>NZ_JAFMSX010000002.1:56412-1128256 GCF_017916425.1 Nocardioides sp. SYSU D00065
GGGCTACACCGGCACGACCCCGGCGGTGGAGTACCGGATCACCGACGACAACGGCGCCACCGACACCGCTGAGCTCACGGTGACCGTGCGACCTGGTCCGCAGGCCCAGCCCGACGCCGAGACCACGCCGCACGACACCAACGTCGCGGTGCCGCCGCTCGCCAACGACGTCCCCGGCCCGCGGGTCGACGGGACCCCCGGCAGCTGGGACGTCCCGACGGTCGTCTTCACCTCGCCGAACGCCACCAACGGCGGACGCACGCTGGTCGTGCCCGGCGAGGGCGTCTACACGATCGACCCGGCGACCGGCGCGATCACCTTCGACCCCGAGCCGGGGTTCACGGGACGCGCCACCCCCGTGGAGTACGCGGTGACCGACAGCAACGGCAACACGGTCCGCTCGACGGTCACGATCACCGTGGACCCCCCGGTGGACGAGGACCCCGCGTTCGACCTCGTGCTGAACAAGCGTGCGGTCGGCGGGACCCAGGTCAAGGTGGGCGACACCGTGCGCTACAAGCTCACGGTCCGCAACAAGGGCACGGAGGCCGCTCCTGGGCCGATCACGCTGACCGACCCGCTGCCGCGAGGACTCGAGCTGGTCTCGGCCACGGGCAAGGGCTGGACGTGCAAGGTCCGCAAGGGCTCGGACACCGTCAAGTGTGTGCTCCGCAAGGGTCTGGGCGCGCACCGCAAGGCGTCGCCGGTGATCGTGGTCGCCGAGGCGACCAGGACCGCCGTCGGCCGGGTCGTGAACGTCGCCGACGTCCGCGTCGCCGGGGAGTCCGTCCGGTCGAACAACAAGGGCAAGGCGGCCATCACCGTGGTCCCCGCCCAGCTGCCCGCGACCGGGTTCCGCCTGCGGTCCCCGGGGATGTGATGCAGTGACACTCGCAGGACGGCTCCACGGGTCCCTCCGTTCCGTCCTCGTCCACGGGGTCGTGCTGGGCGTCGCGCTTGCGGCGTCCGGTGCGGCCCCGTGGGTCGCGCCGGCGCACGCGTCGGCTCGCGAGGACGGCTCGGCCTGCGCACACGTCGACCACGAGTTCCGGCCGACGACGCTCGCCGTCGACGGCCTGGTCGAGCCGACCCGGGTCCTGGCCCTCGGGCAGGACCGGCACGGGGTTCCGAAGCCGCCGCCGCTCACCGAGCGCGGCAAGTGGCAGTTCGCGTGGGACAAGGCGGTCGGGGTGAGTCCAGGCGGCAGCAGTGGGGTCGTGCGACTGACCGCCCACACCTACCCGCGTGCCGGGTCGCGTCCGCCGGCACTGGGCAACCTGCTGCTCGATCGGCTGCGCGTCGGCGCCGTGCTCGAGGTCTCGGGCGCGTCGGGCGAGCGGCTGTGCTACCGGGTCACCCGCCGCCAGCAGGTCCGGGCCAGCGGGTCGCTCTCGGGCTACTACGACACCACCGGGCCGTCGCGCCTGGCGATCCTGGTGTGCTCGGGCGTGCGCCGTGGCCCGGGAGACTGGAGCCACCGCACGATCTGGTACGCCGAGCCGGCGCGGCCCGGCTCCGAGGGCGCGTGACGTCGCGGCGCGGTTCTGCGAAGGTGGTCCCCGACCTCCCCTCGCACGGCCGGTCCGGCACCGTCTCCGCGCGTCACGGCGGCCCCCTCCGGGGCTGAGTCCACCGACCGGAAGAAGCACATGCGCCACCGAAGGCACGCTCGCACCACGCTCCTGCGAACCGCAGCGGCACTCCTGCTGTCGAGCCTCGTGACCGTGCCGTCGGGCGCCTCCAACGGCGCCGCGGCGCCCGCGGCACCACGGGCCGCCGCGGCCCCCGTTCCCGCGTCGGCACCCGTTCCCGCGTCGGCCCCCGTTCCCGCGTCGGCGTCCGCAGCCGCGGACGCGGAGGGCTGCGGGTACGCCACGACCGGGCGCTTCGCCGACTCCATCTGCTGGCTCGACATGGCCGGCTACGACGACCGGGCGGCGCGCACGCCCGAGGGCCACCCGATGACGGCGTCCCTCCCGGGCGGCTACACGATCAGCTACACCATCAGGACCCAGCGGGTGTCCGGCCGGGCCGACGCGGCGATCGAGGCGCGGGCCACGCCCATCGAGACGAGGTTCGCCTTCGCGACCGAGGGCTACGCCGGTATCCCGGGGCGTCCTTCGCTGTACAGCTTCAGCGGGGCCAACGTGGGCCTCGACGTCACCCTCGACGACATCACGGTCCGCGACGCGTCCGGGGCGCGGCTGTCCTCCTACGCCTTCGTCGCCACCGACACCGAGGACAACGTCGCCGCTGCCGGGGAGTCCCTCCGGTGGACCTCGGACAAGTCGCTCGAGCTGCTCGACGTGCTGTACGACCGCGGCTCGAAGGGCTGCAAGCCGGCCGCGATGACCGGTCTCGGCACCACCTCGGTGTCCTGCACAGGCGCCGGCGGCGCGAGCACGCTGGCGGAGAAGTCGACGTCCGTGCTGGTCTCGGCCGACGCTCCGAGCACGTTCTCGCTGCGATGGCTCACCAACGCCCGATCCGGCATCGCCTTCGGCGTCCAGACCTCCTCGGTCGAGGTGGTCAAGGTGGTGGACGGGCGCGTGCGCGCCGACGACTCCTTCGACGTGTCGGTCGCGTCGCCCTCCGGCGCGGTCATGGGCAGCGCGAGCACGGGGACGTCTGACCGGGCGAGCACCGGTCCCGTCGTCGTGGCCGGTGGGGGCGAGGGCGCGTCCGTCACCCTGACCGATGCGGTCACCCCCGGGTCGGGAGCCGCGCTCGACGACTACACGCACACCTGGGCATGCACGCGCAACGGGCTGGCGGACCCCGACCTGCCCTCCGGCGAGGCCACCTCCGTCGTGGTCGACACCGAGGCGACCGACCAGGTGGTGTGCACGGTCACCAACCGCTCGCGCTACACCGACCGCGGCGACGCGCCCGCGTCCTACGGAGCCGGAGCCGACGGCGCGGTGCACCGGCTGACGCTGCACGACCCCGCTGCTCGGACGTCGGCGCTCATGCTCGGCTCCCGCGTCGACCACGACGCCGAGGAGCTCGCCGGGCCCGACGCGGACGGCGACGACCTCGACGGCACGGACGACGAGGACGCCCTCGACGCCATGTCCCTGCAGCCGGGGGCGACGGGTGCGCAGGTCGACGTCCCGCTGCGCAACGACACCGGTCAGCCGGCCACGCTCCATGGGTGGATCGACGCCGACGCCGACGGCGTCTTCCAGGCGGACGAGGTCGCCAGCGCCGCCGTGCCGGACGGCGCGACCAGCGCCCGGCTGACCTGGACCGGACTGGCGCCGCTCGCCGACGGCGCGGCCCCGGTCGTCCGGCTCCGCCTCACGTCCGCGACGCTCGTGGACGACCCGGCGACGGCGGTCGACGAGCGCTCGCGCGGCGCGGCGCCGGACGGGGAGGTCGAGGACCACCGGGTCACCGCCGGCGTCCGGCCACCCACCTCGTGCACCGACCCGTTCGTCGAGTCCTTCGGCACCGGCACCGGCTACGGACCGCCGCTGCCGGCCGGGCAGACGACGTACCTCCACCGGACCGCCGGGACCGTCACCGACGGGGAGTACGCCCTGCTCTCCCGCCTGGGCACCGCCCAGGGGAACTGGTGGCACACCCTGGAGAACCACACTCCCGGGGACGCCGACGGCCGGATGATGGTCGTCAACGCGGCATTCGAGCCCGGACGCTTCTTCAGCAAGACCTTCGTCGGGCTGACCCCCGGCACCCGCTACGACTTCTCGGCCTGGATCGTCAACGCGCTGAACCGCACCGTGGGCATCCAGCCCAACGTCACCTTCCGCGTCGTGGACCCGCGCACCGGCGCCACGCTCGCGGAGACCTCGACCGGCGCCTTGCCCTCCACGACGACGCCGGTGTGGCGCCGGTTCGCGCTGGGCTTCACCGCCACCCAGGCGACCGCCCGTCTGGAGCTGGTCAACAACGCGCGCGGTGGCAGCGGCAACGACCTCGCCCTCGACGACATCGCGCTGGAAGCCGTGTGCGAGTACGGCGACGCCCCGGACAGCTACGGCACGCGGCGAGCCTCCGACGGTCCGGTGCACGCCCGCGGCGGACCGCGCCTGGGCGACGCGGTGGACTACGAGGGCGACGGACAGCCGAGCGGCTCGGCCGACGGCGACGACGTGGCCGGCACCGACGACGAGGACGCACTGGCCGCGCCGATCGTCGCGCGGGCCGGACAGCCGACCCGGGTGGAGGTCTCCGCCACCAACGACACGGCCGTGCCCGTGACGCTGGCGGGCTGGCTCGACGCCGACCGCGACGGCACCTTCTCGCCGGACGAGCGCGCCACGGTCGAGGTGCCCGCCTCGTCGGGGACGGCGACGTACGCGCTGACGTTCCCGGCTCCCACCGCTGCCGGCGGCACGTACGCACGGCTGCGCATCTTCCCCGAGGTCGTGGCCGACCCCCTGCCCACCGGGCCGGCCGCCGGCGGAGAGGTGGAGGACCACCCCGTCGAGGTGCGCACGCCGCGACTCACCGTGGACAAGACGTCGACGGCGACCGCGCGGACCCGCCCGGGCGACACGGTGACCTACACGGTGACGCTGCGCAACACCGGCACCGGCGACCACAGCGCCGCCGACCCGGCCCGGCTCGTCGACGACCTCACGGCGGTGTTGGACGACGGCGAGCTCGTCGGCGAGGCGACCGTGGAGGTGGGCGGCCGACCGGGACCGCCGGCGGTCCGGGACGGGTCCCGACTGGTCTGGTCGGGCCCGCTGGCGGCCGGCGAGTCGGCGGTCGTCACCTACGCGGTGCGGCTCGCGGGGGGCGGTGACGGCGTCGTCACGAACACCGCGTTCGTCCCGGGCGGACCCGGTCCGGCGCCCACCCCGGCGTGTGACGCCGGCGGCGCGGTGCCGTGCGACTCGGTGTCCTTCGAGCTTCCCCGGCTGGAGGTGGGCAAGGCCGCCGACCGCACCAGCCTGCCCAGGGTCGGCGACCCCGTGACGTACACGATCACCGTCCGCAACCCCGGCCCGGGGGACTGGACGGACGCCGTCCCGGCCACGGTCTCCGACGACCTGTCCGACGTGCTCGACGACGCCCGCCTCGTCCCCGGAACGCTGAGCGCGACCCGCGGCGAGGCCGACGTCGACGGCGCCGTCCTACGCTGGAGCGGCGCGCTGCCCGCCGGCGCGAGCGCGACCATCCACTACACGGTCCGCTACACCGGGGAGGGCGACCACGACGTCGACAACCGCGCCTGCGTGCCAGCCGCGAGCGCGGCGCCCGGGAGTGCTGCCTGCGCCGCCGTCGCCGTGCCCGGGTCGGGCCTGCGCCAGGCCAAGAGCGTCGACCCCGCGTCCGGTACGCCGGTCACGGCAGGGCAGGTGCTCACCTACACGCTCGCCTTCACCAACGTCGGCGGGGCGCCGGCAGCGGTCGACACGAGCGACGACCTCGTCGACGTCCTGGACGACGCCGTGCTCGAGGGCACGCCGAGCGCCGACCCGGGACTCACCGCCGAGGTCGTCGGTGACCGGATCGCGGTCGCCGGCGCGGTGCCGGTGGGGGAGACGCTGCGGGTGGTCTACCGGGTGCGCGTGCGCCCCCACGAGCGACAGGGCGACCACGTGCTCACCAACGTGCTGGCCTGCCCGTCCGGCAACCCCGGGGACTGCGAGCCGGCCACGACGGTGAACCCGGTGCGCCACCTCAGCGTCGCCAAGGCGGTGGCCACCGACGCGACGCCGGACACCGGCGA
This sequence comes from Nocardioides sp. SYSU D00065, assembly GCF_017916425.1. Classification (GTDB taxonomy): domain Bacteria; phylum Actinomycetota; class Actinomycetes; order Propionibacteriales; family Nocardioidaceae; genus Nocardioides. Next base: position 62,117 of record NZ_JAFMSX010000002.1, read on the forward strand.
CCGGGTCGACTACACCGTCACGATCACCAACGACGGTGGTGCCGACGCCGGCCCGGACGCCCCGGCGGTGGCGGTCGACGACCTCTCCGCCGTGCTGGACGACGCCGTGCTCGTCGGTGCGCCCAGCGCCACCTCGGGCGAGGCCGTCCTCAGCGGTGACCGGCTGACGTGGACCGGCGCCCTCACCGCCGGGAGCAGCGCGACGGTGACCTACAGCGTGCGGATCACCAACCGCGGCGACCACCGGCTCGTCAACGCCGTCGCGGTCCCCGGTTGCGCGGACCCGGCCTGCTCGGCCAGCGTCGTCACCGCACTGCCCCACGTGGTCCCCCGCAAGGTCGTCGACCCGCCGAACGGGACGTCCGTACAGCCGGGGGACACCCTCACCTACGTGCTGTCCTGGACCAACGACGGCGCGGCCGGCGGACGGATCGACGCCGTCGACGACCTGTCGGACGTGCTCGACGACGCGGACCTGTCCCGGCCGCCGTCCAGCGCACAGCCCGGCATCTCGGCCGTGCTCACCGGCGACCGGCTCCGGGTCACGGGGACCGTTGGACCCGGAGAGCGGGTCAGCGTCAGCTACCAGGTCAGGGTGCACGGGCGCGACGGCGGCGACCGCGAGCTCGCCAACGTGCTGCGCCCGGACGTCCCCCAGGTGACCTGCGGCGGTGAAGGCGCTTGCGCGCCCGTCGACCCGCCGACCACCTCCAACCGCGTCGCCGAGCTCGTGGACTGGAAGAGCGCGGACCCGGCGTCGGGGTCCTCGGTCCAGCCCGGTCGGCTGGTGACCTACACGCTGCACTTCCACAGCGGCGGTGTTGTCCCCGTCTCCGTCGATCGCATCGACGACCTCTCCGGCGTGCTGGACGACGCGAGACTCGTCGGCCGACCGCGCACGAGCAGCGACGACCTGGTCGTCACCGGACCGGACGACGGCCGGTTGCGGGTCGTCGGCACCCTCGCGCCAGGGGCGCGCGAACGCGTCCGCTACACCGTCCGGGTGCTCGACCGGGACCAGGCGACCGGTGACGGCGACCTGACGAACCACCTGCTCGACCCGGGCGACACGGTTCCCGCGCACTGCCGGCCGAGCTCCTCCACCCGTCCCGACTGCACCAGCAACCCGCGCTCTCGCGTCAGCGTGGTGAAGACGGCCGACCCCGCCGACGGCACCGCGGTCGCGCCGGGTGACGTCCTCACCTACACCGTCACCCTGCGCAACGAGGCACGCGAGGGGTCCGCCGGCGCGGAGCGCGTCGAGCTGGTCGACCGGCTCGCCGACGTCCTCGACGACGCCGAGCTCGTCTCGGGTCCCCGGTCCGACAACGACTCGGTCCGGGCCGACCGCGCTGGAGCCACGATCCGGGTCACCGGCCGTCTCGAGCCGGGCGAGGTCGCCCGCATCACCTACGCGGTGCGGGTGACGGGTGGCGGCGACGACCGCATCGGCAACGCGGTCGCCGTGGCCGGGGTCGAGGCGATCGACTGCAGCGCCGACTCGCCCCAGTGCACGCGGCACCCCGTCGCCGGATCAGGCGGGCCCGGGGGCGACCCGGACGGTCCGGACGCGACCGGCGTGCTTCCCGACACCGGCAGCCCGCTCGCTTCGTGGATGCCGGGGCTGGCAGGCGGCCTGCTGCTGCTGGGCGCGGTCCTGGTGGGTCTGGCCAGGAGGCGTCGCACCGCCTGAGGACCGCGACCCGCACGCCGCACGTCGGACCGACGACCAACGCGCCCGTGGCGGTGGCGCCGCTCGACGCTCACCCGGTCGCGGCGATCGCCTCCCACACCAGCTCCGCGCGGTCGTGTCCACCGAGCTGCCTGGTCACGTACGCGGCGCCGTACCCGGCGGCCGGCTCGCCCCAGGCCGAGCACCCGCCGGCCCCGCCCATGCCGAGCTCGACGCGACCGTCCTCGTCGCTGACCTGGAAGCCCAGGGTCCAGGTGACGGACCGGTCCAGCACGAGGTCGTGGCCGGAGGCCGCGGGCTCGACATAGGCCCGCCACAGGTCGCGGCCCAACCGGCTCGCGACGAAGCCGTCGGGCCGGACCACGTCGTCGTAGAAGAACGCCAGGGCACGCGCCGTGGCGTGGAGCGCGACGGCGGGGAACGACGTGCGCCGGAAGCGGTCGGAGTTCAGCACCGCCGGGTCCAGCAGCCCGTCGGGCCGGCCGAGCGCCGGGCCCCAGCGAGGATCGCTCAAGTATCCCGAGCTCCAGGTCCCGGGCGGCTCGACCATCGTCGCGACCCGGGGCAGGTCGTCGTCCTCGACCCGCAGGTGGAGGTCCCAGCCGCCGGCTCGAGCCAGCCGGGCGAAGCGGTCGGCCAGCGGCTCGCCGGTGGCCCTGCGGAGGACCTCGTCGAGCAGGTGGCCGTAGGTGAGGGCGTGCTCGGCCACGCCGCCGCCGGGCGGGTGCGCCGGCACGGCCGCGGCCAGCAGCTCCACCAGCGCCTCGCGGTCGTCGTACGCGACGTCGAGCGCCGCCTCCGGGAACGCCGGAAGTCCGGCCTGGTGCGAGAGCAGGTGCCGCATCGTCGTGTCCTGCTTGCCCGCCTGGGCGTAGGCGGGCCACAGCGAGGCGACCCTCTGGTCGAGGCCGAGGTGACCCTCGGCCACCGCGTCCAGGAACGCCAGGGCGGCGAACGGCTTGGCGACGGAGTACGTCATGGCCAAGGTGTCGGACGTCCAGGGCCGGGCGCCGTCCTGCGTGCCTGCGGCGTGGTCGACCTCCAGGACGCCGTTGCGGACGACCGCGACAGCCGCCCCCGCCTCCCGGCCGGCGGCCACGAGGCGGTCCAGCACCTCGGCGGGATGCGATGTCACGCTGCCCACCCTAGGTGGGACCTCGACCGCCGTGGGGGACCGGCGTGGCGTACCGGCGGTCGCCAAGGCGTGGCACGCGACGATCCTCGACATCCCCGAGGACTGACGACGCTCCGGCGGTCCTCACGTCTGCGAGCGATACCACCGGTGGATGTCCTGTTGCGTCTCGGTATCGACGTCGTGGCCCCCGCCTTCCTATGCTGCGATGGTGCAGCACGTGCTGGTGGTCGAGGACGACGAGGACCTCGCAGTCCCGTTGGCCCACCTCTTCGAGGCGGCGGGGTTCGAGGCCTCCGTCGTCGCGCGCGGTGAGGACGCCATCACCCACGTCGGGGACGTCGACACCGACATGGTCATCCTCGACCTCGTGCTGCCGGACATGGACGGCGTCGAGGTCTGCGGCACCCTGCGCGAGAGCGGGTTCAGCGGCGGCCTGATCATGGTGACCGCCCGCGGCGACGAGCTCGACGTCGTGGCCGGGCTCGATGCCGGCGCCGACGACTACCTCGCCAAGCCCGTCTCGGTCGCCGAGCTGCAGTCCCGGGTCCGCTCGGTGCTGCGCCGGATCCACCGCTCGTACGACCGCCCGCCGGGGAGCACGCCCGGCACGCCGTCGCTCGAGATCACCGAGCACCAGATCACCTACGGCGGGCGCGAGGTCGTGACCAGCGGCCGCGAGTACGACGTCCTGGCCCTGCTGGTCGCCCACCGCGGTCAGGTCGTGACCCGCGAACGGTTCATGGACGAGGTGTGGGGCAGCGACTGGTCGGGGTCACCGATGGTGCTGCCCAGCGCCATCGCGCGCATCCGCGAGCGGCTCGCGACGGCCGGCGCGCCGGAGCGCATCGAGAACGTCCGGGGGATCGGCTTCCGGCTCGCGTCTCGCTGATCCGCGCCCGCCCCGGACGTCATACGGACGGGGCAGGCGTCGGCCCCCTCCGTATGACGTCCGGGGGACGTCCTCCGTCAGCGCGCGGGGGCGGGGAGCCTGCGCTGCAGCCACGTCGTGCTGATGTCGCGGTCCCACTTGCGCGCGTAGTCGACGAACGTGCCCACCACCTCGAAGCCGTGCTTGCGGTGGAAGGCGAGGGAGGCGTCGTTGGGCAGCGCGACGCCGGCGAGCCAGGTGCGCGTGCCGTGCGCGGCGGAGCGCGCGAGGAGCTCGCGGTAGAGGGCGGAGCCCACGCCGGCAGCCGTACGGCCGGGGGCGAGGTAGACCGACATCTCGACGGTGCCGTCGAAGGCCGGCTTGGGTCGGTAGCGCAGGGTCGCGGCGTACCCCAGCACCTCGCCGTCCCGTACGGCGACCACCAGCTGGTGGGCCGTGGCCTCGTCGAACTGCGTCAACCAGTCGTCGAGGTCGGCCCGGCTCGGCGGCACCGTGTCGAAGGCCGAGTGCGTGTGCAGCACGTAGTGCGTGCGGATGCGCACCAGGGCTGCGACGTCCTCGTGGCTGGCGTGGCGCACCACGAGGCCCGTCACCGAGCCCGGGCGGCCCGGGGCGTCGCCACCCCGGGCCGCTGCGTGCTCACCCGAGGGCAACGGCCATCTCGTTGGGCACGTGGTCGAGCTCGACCGACGCCGTCACCTCGCCGGTCGTCAGGTCGACGGCGTGGACCTGCTGCGAGGCCGGCTCGACGACGTAGGCCGTGCCGTCGTGCACGGTCAGGGCGGGGTGGGGGTTCTGCCACTCCTCGGGCCCCTCCCACGGGTCGACGACGGGGAAGTCGTCGGTGACCTCACCAGTGGCGGGGTCGAGCACGTGGATCGCCCCGTCCGTCCCCAGGACGTACGCCAGGTCCTCGGGGCCGCGGACCACCCCGCGCCAGGTGTACTCGACACCCTCGGGCAGGGTCACCGGCTCCAGCGTGCCGGCCTCGGTGTCGATGAGGGCGACGGTGTCGAGGAGGTAGCCCTCGGAGTCCGGGTCGGAGTTGTAGTCGCCGACGACGATCGGGCTCGTCTCCGAGACGTAGGCGTTGCCCATCCGGCCGAACTCGTCGGGCGCCTGGAGCTTCTCGAAGGCGCCGTCGCGGTAGAGCAGGGCGCCGTCCTCGCAGCCGAAAACGACGACCTCGCCCGCCGCGGTCCCCTCGCCGTGGATCCCGGGGCACTGGTCGTTGCTCGCGACCTCGGTCCAGTCGTCGCCGTCCGGCTCCAGCGCGACCGCGCCGGACCGGGACTCCTCGTCGCCCTCGGTGGTGACGAGGGTGCCGTCCTCGAGCACGATGGAGACGCCGTGGTGCGGCTCCGGTGCCGTGTACGTCGTGCCTTCGGGCAGCTCGCCGTCGGCCGCGGCCAGGGCGTCGGTCTCGAAGACCGTCGTCTTGCCGGTGCCGTCGTCGAAGAGGACCGTGTTGCCGCCGTGGCGCACCACGTGCCCAGCGGCCTCGGCCTCGAAGACCGAGTCGGTCAGCTCCGGGGCCTCGGTGTCGAGCACCTGGAAGCCCTTGCTGGTCGTCACGAGGACGTGTCGGCCGTCCCCAGCCGCGTTGAGCCGGGTGAACTCCTCGGACTCGAACTCGTCGACGACCTCGAGGGACTCGCCGTCGAGGACCGCGACGCCCCCTTCGTACGACACCGCGAGGCGGGTGCCGATCGAGGTCTGCGCGGCGGTCGAGGTCGCGGGCGGGTCCGCCGGCTCGTCCTCGGAGCCGCAGGCGGTGAGGGCGAGCGCCAGGACGGCGAGCGACGCGGTGCCGCGCAGCCCTCGGGTGTGTCGGTGTGCCATGGTGTTCCTCTCGGTGACGGGCCTCATGCGGAGAGCCCTGATGTGATGCGCTCGGTGTTGGCGCGCTGCATGTCGAGGTACGTCTCCGCGCCCTCGCCGGGGCCGGTGAGGGACTCGGTGAAGAGCTCCACCACCTGCACGTCGACGCCCGCCTCGTCGGCGAGCACCTGCACGAGGCGGTCCGGCTGGGAGGACTCCGCGAAGATCGTCGGCACGCCGGCGTCCTCGATGGCGCCGGCGAGGTCGTCGAGGTCGGCGGCGCTGGGGGAGGCGAGCGTCGTCCCGCCCGGCACCACGGCCCCGACGACGCGGAAGTCGAAGCGGTCGGCCAGGTAGCCGAACACGTGGTGGTTCGTCACCAGGCTGCGCCGCTCGTCGGGGATGCCGGCGAACGCCCGCGCCATCTCCGCGTCCAGCTCCTCCAGCTCCGAGCGGTAGTCGGCGGTGCGCTGCTCGAGCTCGTCGGCGTCGAGGCCCTCGACGTCGCCGAGCGCGGCCGCGAGGCCGTCGACGACGTCCAGCATCCGCGCCGGGTCGGTCCAGAAGTGCGGGTCGGGCGCGCCGCCCTCGACGCCCTCCTCGGCGGAGTACTCGAGGACGTCGACGTGGTCGCCGGCCACGAACATCTTCCTGCCGTCGTCCGCTGCTGCGTCGAGGTGGCGCTGGAGACCCTCCTCGAGCCCCAGGCCGTTGGAGACGACCAGGTCGGCGCTGCGGAGCAGCGCTGCCTCCTGCGCGGAGATCTCGAAGGAGTGGGGGTCCGCGTTCGGACGCATCAGCACGGTGACGTCGGCCTGCTCGCCGACCACGGCCCGGACGACGTCCCCGAGGATGTTGGTGGTGACCACGACGTCCGGCCGCCCGTCGTCGCTGCCCGCCGAGCAGCCCGCGGAGCCGGCCGTGGCGAGGGCGACGACCGCTGCGGCGAGGGTCCGGCGTACGCGCCTCATCGGCCCGTCTCCGCGAAGAAGGCGGGTGCCGGGGTCGTGCGGAGGGTACGCGCCACGCGGGCCGAGTCGGCGTAGTCGACCTCCAGCACCACGCCCTCGGCAGGCGCGTTGACGTAGGCGCGCTCCTGGTCGACGACGAGGTCCACCCCGGCGAGGGACCCGGAGTCGCGCACGGTGCGGGCGAGCACCGGGGCGCTGGCGCCGAGCTGCTCGCCGGAGTCCGCGGCGTACACCCGCACCCGACCGCGCCGGTCGAGCGCGACGACGTGGCCCTCGTCGTCGTCGGAGGCGGAGACCCGCAGCAGCGGCACGCCCGCGTCGTGCAGCTGCCAGGTGCGCTCGCGCGTGTCGAGCAGCCAGTACGAGGTGGGCCCGGCGAGGGCAGCGACGGTGGGGCGCGCCTTGCGCGCACTGAACGCGGTGGCCGGTGGGGCGTCGGTCCCGCGGGGGTAGGGGATGCGCTCGACCTCGACCCGGTCGTCCTGCTCGGTCCACAGCAGGGCGCCGTCCGCGCACCCGACGACCAGGCCCACGGCGGTGGTGATGGTGCCGGCGGCATCGGCGCACCGCTCACGGCTGCCCTCCACCGGCTCGCCGGACCCGTCCACGCGCTCGACCGCCCGCACGACGCCGCGCTCGTCGGGCACCGTCACGACGGCTCCGCCCGCGAAGGGCGCGACCAGGCCGCGGTGAGGCGGCGACTGGAGACGGAACGACTCGCGCAGCTCGCCGTCGGCCAGCGCCTCGTTGTCGAGCAGCACCATCTCCCCGGACCCCGCGAAGTACACGCCGGTGCCCCCGGCGGTCGACAACGGTCCGGTCGAGACCGTGGCTCGTCCCCGGCCCGGCACCGTGCCCGGCGAGCGCGGCTCGGCGCGGTAGTAGTGGAAGTGGTCGCCGTGGTCCCACGTCCACGCGCCGCTGTCGAGGACGGCGAGCCCGTCGTCGACCGTGGCGAGGACGTATCGGCCGTCCGTGGTCAGGGCGGAGGGCGGCGCGATGCGGTCGAGCGGACGGGACTCCTCGCTCAGCAGGTCGAGGAGGCCCGTCTCGCCGTCGGCGCCGACCGTGACCAGGTGCAGCTGCGGCTCGGCGACCTCCCGTGCGCCCTCGACGGCGCCGTGGTCGTCGTCAGCGCTGGCGGCGGGGACGTCGGCGCTGTCCTCGTCCGAGGACGTCGGGCCGCGGTCCGCGGCGCACGCGGAGGCGAGGAGGAGGACGGGCACCGCGAGAGCGGCGCGGAGGTGCACGGACATGGCTTCCTGTCAGGTCGAAGTCGGGGGTCGGGGGGCGATCAGCGGGCGTCGGAGGTCGCGCGGGCGCGTACGGCGGTGCGGGGCGCGGGGGCGTCGTACGCGAGGTGCGGGTCGCGGGCGCGCACCAGGTGGTCGTGCGCGAGGCGCGTCGCGGCGGAGAGCGCCGCGACCATGACCGCGCTGTAGGCGATGGACGAGCCGGCGGCCGTGCCCGCGTGCCACGAGACGAGGAGTCCGGCCACCACGGCGAGCACGCCGAGCGCGGCCGCGAGGGCCATCGTGCTGGGGATCCGGCGGGTCCACTGTCCGGCGGCGACCGCCGGTGCCAGCAGCAGTCCCATCACCAGCAGCGAGCCCACCGCCTGGTAGGAGGCGACGACGGCGAGCGTGACGAGGCCGACGAGCACGACCTGCGCGAGGGCCGGGCGCAGCCCGAGGGTCTGCGCCACCCGGCGGTCGAACGCCGCTGCGACGAAGGCACGGTGGAAGGACGCCGCGAGTGCGAGGGTCACCACCAGCGCGACGGCGAGCATCACGATGTCCGGGGTGCGGATCGCCAGCACGTCGCCGAAGAGCATGACCGTCGCGTCGGTGGCGAAGCTGCCGGAGTGCGACACGATGATGACGCCGAGCGACAGCATGGCGACGAAGAGCAGCCCGATCGCCGTGTCGTAGGACAGCCGGCCGCGGCGGTGCAGCGCGCCGATGGTCGCGCTCATCAGCACGGCACTGGCCGCACCGCCGAGCATCACCGGCAGACCCAGCAGCGTGGCGATCGCGACCCCGGGCAGCATCCCGTGCCCGATCGCCTCGCCGAGGAAGGCCATGCCGCGGATGACCACCCAGGTGCCCACCACGCCGCAGATCACCGCGACCAGGGCGCCGCCCAGCAGCGCACGCTGCACGAAGTCGACGCCGAAGGGCTCGGTCAGCACGCTCATGGCGACCGACCCTAGATGATGATGAGAACGGTTACCAACTTGCTATCTTGTGGCCATGACCACCCCGGAGCACCCCGTGTCCGCCCGCGCCCTCTGCTTCGCCCACGACGGGCGCGACGTGCTCCACGACGTCTCCGCGGAGCTGCCGCGAGGCACCGTCACGGCGATCGTGGGACCCAACGGCGCCGGCAAGTCGACGCTGCTCGAGCTGCTCGCGGGGGTACGCCGCCCGCGCGCCGGTACCGTTCATCGTCGCGGCACCACGGCCCTCGTCGTCCAGCGTCCGCAGGTGTCGGACAACCTGCCCGTGACGGTGGCCGACGTCGTGGCGATGGGGACCTGGAGTCGCCGGCGCCCGCGCGCTGACGTACGCCGCGCGGTGGCGGAGGCGATCGACCGCGTCGGACTCAGTGGGCTCGCCCACCGCCGGCTCACCGAGCTCTCGGGTGGTCAGCGCCAGCGCGCGCTGCTGGGCCAGGGGATCGTGCAGGGCTGCGACGTGCTCCTGCTCGACGAGGCGGCGGCCGGGCTCGACGCCGAGAGCCGGGAGGCGGTGCGTCGCATCCTCGCGGCCGAGGCGGGCCAGCGGGGCGCTGCCGTGGCGTGCGTGACGCACGACGAGCAGAGCATCGCCGCCGCGGACCGGGTCATCCGGCTCGAGGAGGGGCGCCTGGTGGGCTGAGCCCGCGGGCCCCCGACCGCCTTGGGTAGCATCGCCCGGCGTCGGCCGAGCCGACGTGTACGACCCCAGGTGGCCCCGATCCGGTGAGGTGGTGCGAGGCATGGGCGGCGCCCACGGCCGGCGGCGCGCGGAGCCGGTGACGCGCGCGGCACGTCGTGCCGCGCTGGCGGTGATCGTCCCGTTCGGGCTGGTCACCCTGGTGGCGATGCTCTGGCTGTGGCCCCAGGACACCCCGTCCGTGGAGGGGGTGTCGGCTCAGCAGGTCGAGGGCACCATCGACTCGATCCAGCGCGAGCAGTGCGCCGAGGAGCTGTCCGACGACGTGAACGGGTGCGGCACCGCCCAGGTGCGGCTCACGGCCGGAGCTGACGACGGCGAGACGGTCGAGGTCGCCCTGCCCAACGGCACCGGGGCCCCCGAGGTCGCGGAGGGCGACCACGTCGTGCTGATCAGCAGCAGCACCCCGGACGGGCAGGTCCACTCGATCGTCGACCACCAACGCGCGGCCGGGCTGTGGCTGCTCGCGGTGGCGTTCGTCCTGGCGCTGGTGGCCTTCGGGCGGTGGCGCGGGGTCACCGCACTTGCCGGGCTCGGCCTGACGTTCCTCGTGCTGGTGGCGTTCGTCGTGCCGGCCATCCTCGACGGCCGGCCGCCACTGCTGGTCGCGGTGGTCGGTTCCGCGGCCATCATGCTGTCCGTCCTCTACCTGACCCACGGTCTGGCCATGTCCACCACGGTGGCGGTGCTCGGCACGCTCGTCAGCCTGGCCCTGACCGGCGTGCTGTCGGCCGTCGCGGTCGCCGGCCTGCACCTGACCGGGGTCACCGACGACCTGTCGGCGGCCGTCGGCACCACCCAGCAGGTCAACACCCAGGGCCTGCTCCTCGCCGGGATCGTCATCGGCTCCCTCGGCGTGCTCGACGACGTCACGGTGACGCAGGCCGTCACGGTGACGGAGGTGGCGCACGCGAACCCCCGCTACGGGGCGCTGCAGCTCTACCGGGCCGCGAGCCGCGTCGGCCGCTCCCACATCGCCTCGGTGGTCAACACGATCATCCTGGCCTACGCCGGCTCGTCGCTTCCGCTGCTGATCCTCATCGTGGCGAGCAGCGACCCGCTCGGAGGCGTGCTCACCGACCAGGTCATCGCCCAGGAGCTCGTGCGCAGCGCGGTGGCCACCCTCGGCCTGGTCGCCGCCGTTCCGGTGACCACCGGCCTCGCGGCGCTGGCCGCCGCTCGGGAGCGGTCGACCGGCTCCGCGTGAGCCCCCCGCCCGGTCCGCCCCCGCCCGGTCCGGTGCCACCCGGTGCGGTGCTGCCTCAGCGGTACTGGTTCTTCGGCGCCTCGACGAGCTCGAGCTGCTCGACCGCCAGCTCCGGCGGCGTCCGGCCGTCGGCGCCGGTGCCGGCGACGTAGGTGCCCACGACCTCGACCCACTGGTCGACGGGCGGCGCCTCGACGCCGCTGGCCGTCACCCGCATGACCGTGGCGTCGGCGGCGCAGCAGTTCATGCCGAACTGCGTGACGTACCACCCGTCGCCGGGGCCCTTGCTCACGAAACCGGTCAGCTCGATCCGCCGTCCCTCGAGGGTGTCGCCGCCGTAGAAGGCGCGCATCACCAGATCGTCCATCAGCAGCGGCACGGGGTCGCCCTCGGGCAGGTCGGGCAGCACGACCTCGGAGCTGGGCTCCGTCGGCAGCGCCGCGGTCTGGGCGCGCTCGGCGAAGTGCGCGCCGAGCGCCGGGGGCGCGATCAGGAAGAAGACGAGCGAGGGGACGAAGAGCAGCCACGCCGCCCGGGGCACGTGCGAGCCCTCGGAGTGGTCGTCGGCCGGCGCGTCGTCCTGGCTCCACAGGTCCACCAGGGCCAGGACGACCAGGAGGACGCCGCAGGCGATGAGCGGCCAGCGCATCCAGGAGTTCACGTAGCGCAGGTAGGTGTCGCCGACGGCCATCCGCACGAGCACGGCGCCGGTGACGGTCAGCAGCAGGGTCTGCGTTCCACGGGTCACAGCAGCCACCATCCCATGCCGCAGGCGGAGAGTACGGCGACGACGAGCACCAGCGGGACGAAGCGGACCGCGAAGGCGCCGCCGAACTGGCCGGACTCCATCGACGCCAGCTTCACGTCCATGGCCGGCCCGACCACCATGAAGACCAGCTTGGCCGTGTCGGAGAAGGCGCTCAGGCTCGCCGCCACGAAGGCGTCGGCCTCCGAGCAGAGGGCGACGACGAAGGCGAACAGCGCCATCGACACCACGGCCAGAAGCGCGTTGCCGGCGACGCTGTCGATGATCTCGCGCGGCACGAAGGTGTTGATCGCGGCGGCGATCATCGCGCCCAGCACGAGGAACCCGGCGGCATGGATGAAGTCGTGGCGGACGCTGCCGAGGAAGGCCCGCGCCGCGCCCTCACCGTGGTCGTGCGAGCGCTGCCGGTGGAGCAGGGGGACCCGGCCGGCGAAGCGGAGCCACAGCCAGCCGACGGCGACGGCGGTGACCAGGGAGGCCAGGAAGCGGGCGAGCACCACCTCGGGACGCCCGGGGAACGCGACCGCTGTCGAGACCAGCACGACCGGGTTCACGGCCGGCGCGGCCAGCAGGAAGGTCAGGGCCACGGACGGCGCCACGCCGCGGCGCATCAGGCTGCTGGCCACGGGCACCGAGGCGCACTCGCACCCCGGCAGGGCCACCCCCGCCAAACCCGCCACGGGCACGCCCAGGGTGGGGTTGGCGGGCACCAGGCGCCGCAGGGCCCGTTCGGAGAGCAGGGTGGCGATGACCGCTGCCAGGAGCACGCCGCCCACCAGGAACGGGACGGACTGCACGACGATGGCCACGAAGATCGTGCTCCACGTCGCGACGGCCGGGTGGTCCAGACGTGGCACCAGCCACTGCTGCGACAGCAGCAGCGCTGCCAGGACCGCGAGCACGACGTAGATCTGCAGACCGGCCCGGCCGGAGGCGCGCGCGTCCTCGGGGGCGGGGCGGGTCTCCGGACGGGTGCGCGCGGTCATGACGGGCCCCGGGACGTGTCGCTCACGGACGCGACGATAATCGATCTCGTTCTCGTCGGCGAGGATCGTTCACAGCGAGCCCGTCGCCGGCCGTCGCTCGAACGCTGACGAGGAGGGGGTGTCAGGCCTGCTGGCAGACGGGACAGAGGCCGAAAAGCTCGAGGCTGTGGCTGACGTCGGTGAAGCCGTGCTCGCGCGACACCGACTGCGTCCAGCGCTCCACCGCGGGGCCGGCGATCTCGACCGTGCGTCCGCACTGGCGGCAGACCAGGTGGTGGTGGTGCTCGGTGCTGCACCGGCGGTAGATCGCCTCGCCGGAGTGGTTGAGGACGTCGACGTCGCCGGCCTCCGCCATCGAGCTGAGAGTGCGGTAGACCGTCGCGATGCCCATGGCCTCGCCGCGCTCGCGCAGGATCTCGTGGATCTCCTGCGCGCTGTGGAAGTCGTCGCTCTCGTTGAGGAGCGCGGCCAGGGCGCGGCGCTGCCGGGTCGACCGCTGCGGAGCGGCGGACCGCTGCTCTGTCGCGCTCACGACAACCACTCCCTCGCGCTCGGCCGGTGACGTCACCCAGCGGCTGCGGGGACCCACCGAGCCTAGCCGAGAGGGGGCAACGCCCGGAGCACGCGGGCGCCCGGGACGGGCGCGCCGTCCGTTCGTCCGCAGGACATCTCGCGCACAGCACCGCGGCGCTGCGCCGGACCATCCGGCGCGGTAGACAAGGACGGTGACGCCGCCCCCAGCCCGCCGCGCCCCCTGGATCCTGCCGGCCGTCCTCGCCACGGCGCTGCTGGTGCTGAGCATCGCCGTGGCCGTGGAGTGGTCGCCACTGATGCGACTCGACCGCTGGGTCGCCGGCCGCGCCTTCGAGGCGACCAGTGGCCACGACGGACGCATCGCGGTGTGGACCGCGATCACGGACGGGGCCGCGCCCCATCCCGTGCGGCTGGCGCTGCTCGTCGCCGCGGTGCTCGCGCTCGTACGCCGGCGGGTCGACCTCGCCGTGTGGCTGGCGGCGCTGTCGTTCGTGGAGGGCGTCGTCGCGCCGGCGTCCAAGCACGTCCTCGACCGGCCCCGGCCGTCGTGGGCCGAGCCCGTCGTCGAGCTGTCCTCGCTGTCCTATCCCTCCGGCCACGCGACGGCCGCGGCAACAGCGGCGGTTGCCCTGGTGCTCGTCGTGCGTCACCGCGCGGCCGCCTGCGCAGCGCTGGTGCTCGCCGTGTCGGTGGCCGCGAGCCGGGTCTTCCTGGGCGTGCACTACCTCAGCGACGTGGTCGCCGGGTCGCTCCTCGGCTCCCTGCTCGCCGTGTCGACGTACGCCGTGCTCCCGCTCCTGCGCCGGGTGCTGCCGACCGACCCGAGGTCCGACGTCGTCGGCACCGCAGACCGGTCGAACGGCACCTGAGTGGGAGGTCGCGGCGCTGCGGGAGTTCCTAGCGTGCCGGGATGGACACCACCCGCCGCTCCGCCCGCCTCGTCGCCGCCCTGCTCGTGCTGACGCTCACCCTGCTCGCCTGCCGGGCGGCCGAGCGGGACCCCGCGACCCCTCGTCCTGCCGCGAGCCCTGGGACGGGCCCTCCGGCCGACCCCGGGATCGACCCGTCCGTGGCCGGTCTCGACCCCGAGCTGCGCGCCGCGGTCAGGGCGGCCACGCGCGACGCCGAGCGGGACGGGGTCCGGCTGGTCGTCACCAGCGGCTGGCGCAGCCGGGCGCACCAGGAGCGGCTCTTCGCCGAGGCGGTGGAGTCCTACGGCAGCGAGGAGGAGGCGCGGCGCTGGGTGGCGCTGCCGGACGAGTCGGCCCACGTCACGGGGGACGCGGTCGACATCGGCCCGACGGACGGCGCGTACTGGCTCGGCCAGCACGGAGCGGCGTACGGGCTGTGCCAGACCTACGCCAACGAGCCGTGGCACTTCGAGCTGCTCACCGCACCCGGCGGCACGTGTCCCGAGATGCTGCCGGACGGGTCCAGCGCGCGCTGACCCCCGGCCGGCCGCACCGGCGCTCGGCAGGCGCCCACTTCGCCCGAGATGTCACGATGAAGGGCATGCAGCCCACCCAGCGTCGTTCCTCCTGGCAGCAGGCTGCGGTGGTGACCGGCGCGTTCGTGCTCCTGCTGTGGGCCCTGGAGATCTTCGACGCCGCGTCCGGCCATCCGCTCGACGCGTACGGCGTCCGGCCCCGCTCGGAGGACGGACTCGTCGGCATCGCGCTCGCGCCGCTGCTGCACTTCGGCTTCGACCACCTCGTCGGCAACACCGTCCCGGTGCTCGTCCTCGGCTTCCTCGCGCTCGCCACCGGGATCGCGCGCGGCGTCGCGGCGACCGCGATCATCTGGGTGGTCGGCGGTCTCGGCGTGTGGCTCTTCGCCCAGCCCGGCAGCAACCACGCGGGTGCCTCGGTGCTGATCTTCGGGTGGATCGTCTACCTCGTCGTCCGCGGCTTCCTCAACCGCAGCTCGACCGAGATCCTCATCGGCGTCGCCGTCTTCCTGCTCTACAGCGGGGCGCTGCTGGGCGTGCTGCCCGGCCAGCCCAAGGTGTCGTGGCAGGGCCACCTGTTCGGCGCGATCGGCGGCTTCGTCGCGGCTCGACTGCTCACCACGCGCCGCGCCGAGGCCAGCGTCACGTACTGAGCGGAGACGGGACCGGCGGGCGACACCGCCGGCCCGGCTACTCGGGCAGCGAGCCCGAGCGCTTCACCAGTGGCCGGGTCGCCGGCCCTTCCAGCACCTCACCGTCCGGACTGAACCGCGAGCCGTGGAGCGGGCAGTCCCACGTCTGCTCCGCGTCGTTCCACTTCAGCAGCCCGCCGAGGTGCGTGCAGACGCCGATGATCCCGCACGTGTTGGCCTGGGCCGGCCCCGCGGTGCCGGGCAGTCGCTCGCGCAGGGTGCGCGCCGCACCCGCCACCTGGGCCGCACCGACGCCGAGGTTGATGCGAGCCACCTCCGCCGCCGCAGAGGGGGAGGTGCTGCGATCGCTGAGCACCTGGGCCCAGGGCGGAGGCTCGCCCAGGATGGTCGCGGAGATGGTGCGCGCAGCCGCCACGGCGTTGGTCATGCCCCACTTCTCGTAGCCGCTGGCGACGTGGATGCGACCACCGCTGCGCGGCATGGGGCCGACGAAGGGGACCCCATCGGGGCTGCTGTAGTCCTGCGCGGACCAGTGGTGGGTCTCGGCGGTGCTCGGATACCACGTCGCGGCCCACGAGCGCAGCGCCTCGAGGTGCGCGACGTGGCGCTCGGTGCGCCCGACGACGTGACCGGCTCCGCCGACCAGCAGCCTGCCGCCCGGGGCGTCGCGCACCGAGCGGGCGTCCGGCCCGGCCGAGAGGTACATGCCGCCCACCGGGTCGGCGCCGTCGAGGGCCAGGACGTAGGAGCGCTGCGGCTCCAGCTTGGCGAAGTAGAGACCGCGATCGAGGATCGGCATGCCGGTGGCCAGGACCAGGTGGTCGGCCTCGAGCGTCTCGCCACCGTCCAGCCGGACCGCCGGTGGCACGTCCGTGGACGCCGAGCGCATGCGGTGGCCCTGGTGCAGCGTCCCGCCGTGGTGGCGCAGCTGTGCCGCCAGCGCCCCGAGCACCTCCATGGCGTCGAGCTGCGCCTGGTCGGCGAGCACGGTCGCCCCGACATGGGGGAACGGCACGTCGAGCTGGTCGCGCCACTGCACCGGCAGTCCGCGTGCGGCGGCCTCCAGGTGCTCCTGCTGCACCGCGTCCAGCTCGTCGTCGTGGGCGGCGTACGTCACCGCCGCGCGCCGCTGGTAGCCCACGCCGTGGGCGTCGCAGAAGCGCAGCAGCCACTCCCGGCCCTCGAGGTTGGCGTCCACGTAGGCAGCGGCGACCGCCTCGGACCGGTGGCGACGGATCCGCGACAGCCGGGTCCCCTGCAGGAGCGAGACCTTGCCGGTCGTCCGTCCGGTCGTGACGGCCCCGGCCGCGCGAGCCTCGACGCACGCGACCCGCAACCCGGCCCGGGCGAGCAACAGGCTGGTGGTGAGCCCTGTGAGGCCGGCGCCGACGACGAGGACGTCGAGGTGCTTCCGCGGGTCGGGCAGGGGGTCGTCCGCCAGCCGCGGCGCGCCGTCCAGCCAGAGCGAGATCACGCGCACCCCTCGCGCCGGGCCGACGCCACGGTGCCCGACCCGGCCTCGCGGTCGAGCGCCGACTCGTCGGATGGGCTCATCTGCTGTCCTCGGGTGGCAGGGGCGGCGGTGCGCGACGTCCGTACCCGCCCCCGCCCGTTTCAGTAGCCGTCAGGAACCGCAGTAATTCGTTTGGAACCGGGCGTATGCACGACGCGACAGGGGGTACTTGACGGTCGGCAAGGTCTGTCGGACCCACGCCACCACCCACGAGGCCCGCCGAGGACCTTCTCCCGTACGCCGTGTGAGGGGTCCCCGACGGGCCTTGTGCATGACCGTACCTCGCGGGAACGTGCCTGCGCCGTCGGGGCCGACGCCTCAGTCCGTGCGCAGCGGACCGTCCGCGAGCCGCTGGAGCAGCTCGCGCGGACCGTCGTAGACCCAGGACGCGCCCGCCGAGCGCAGCTGTTCGGCGGTCACGCCGCCGCTGCGCAGGCCGATGCTCGGCACGCCGGCAGCCGCGGCGGATCGGGCGTCCCACACGGCATCGCCGACGGCGATCGCGGGACCACCGCCGCCCTTGCCCACAGCCGTCTCGATCAGGTCGGGAGCCGGCTTGGTCGGCACCTCGTCCGAGCCCGTGACCATCGCCTCGAGGTGTTGTCGCACGTCGAGCAGCTCGAGCATCTCCTCGACGAGCTCGGTCTCCGACGACGAGGCGAGCACGACTCGGTGGCCGTGTCGCGCCAGCGCGTCGACGAGCTCCGAGGCGCCGTCGAGGGGGCACACCGTGCGCAGCGTCGCCTGGAAGTACTTGTCGTGCAGCGCCCGGACGTCGCCGCCCACGGCCGCCTCGGCCGGATCGCCGGCCACGTGCGCCACGAGCCGGTCGCTGCCCATCCCGATCGCCTCGTGGACCCGGACGGCACTGGTGTGCAGGCCGACGTCGTGGAAGGCCGCCTGCCACGCGACGACGTGCTGGTAGACGGAGTCCACCAGGGTGCCGTCGAGGTCCAGGACGACGACGGGGGGCGGTGACTGCTCGGAGGACACGCAGGTTCGTACCCTCACCCGCCCGGGTGCATGCGCGCAGCGACCGCCCGGTCGGGTGTGGTGGGGGGCTGGGGGCAGGAGCACCATCGAGGCTGCGAGGAACGGCCGCGGACATCGAGAGGATCGCATGGAGCTGCTGCCGCAGAGCCGAGAGGCCCTGGACGAGTACGTCACGCCGACCGTGGACGACGTCGAGGGGCTGCTGCGCGTGATCGAGGGGTGGGCCGTGCGCGCCGTCCCCGACTGCGTGGCGCTCAGCGTGACGCTGCTCGACGAGGACCTGACCTTCACGCTCGTCGAGCCGTCGAGCCGCGAGCAGCACGAGCAGCGGGGATCGGGCCGCGCCGGCGACCCCGGCAGGCGCGCCGAGGCGCTCGACGAGGACCGGTGGGCGGAGATGGCCCGCGAGGGCGCCTTCGGGGGGATCGCCAGCACCGTCTCGCTGCCGGTGGTCGAGGAGGGCCGCGCGGTCCTGACGATCGACCTCTACGCCTCGACCGCCCACGCCTTCCACGACCGCCTCGACGGCCTGGTCGAGGCGCTGGGAGCGTGGCAGGCCGGGGCGGTCACCAACGCCGACCTCGGCTTCGAGACCCGCCGCCGGGCCGAGGCCGCGCCCCAGCGACTGCGCGAGCAGCGGCTCCAGGACGTCGCCGTCGGCCTGGTCGCTGCACGCGTCGGGCTCACCACCGACGACGCCCTCCTGCGGCTGCGCGAGGCGGCCGAATGCGCCGGCATCAGCGAGGCACAGGCCGCCCACGCGGCGCAGGTGCTGCTCGGCTGAGTCCCGCGAGTGCGCTGCGGACGTCCCGTATGCGCCCCGCCCTTCGGGGTACTTGCGGGCATGGACCGACCCACCGCCGCCCCCGGCCACCGCCACGTCAAGGTCGCGTTGATGGAGGAGAGCGAGCTTGTCGTGCACGGCCTGCGAGCAATGCTCGAGCCGCACGCGGCACTGGTCTCCGTCGTGCCCCACCGCCCCGACGGCCCCGCGCCCCTGTGCGACCTGACCCTCTACGAGCCGCACCGCCGCACGGCCGGCGTACGCCCGGCGCCGCAGCGCTTCCCGACGCGCATGGTCGCCTTCGGCTGGGACTGCAGCCCGGAGGCGGTCTCGACCGAGATGTCGCGTGGCGCTGCCGGCTTCGTCAGCAAGTGGCTGCCGAGCCGTCGTCTGGTCTGGAACCTGCTGCAGATCGCCGACGGCCGGGTCGTGGTCGACGCCTGGACCGGCCAGGCCGACGCGCAGCCGGCACCGGCGGAGAAGTGGCCGCTGACCCAGCGCGAGACCGAGGTGCTCTCGATGATCGCCGCCGGTCGGGCCAACCGCGAGATCGCCGAGGAGACCAACCTCAGCATCAACTCGGTGAAGTCCTACATCCGCGGCGCCTACGCCAAGATCGAGGTCACCTCCCGCTCGCAGGCGGTCCTGTGGGCCATCCAGCACGGGCTGCTGGTCTCCGGCGACGCCGACGTGTCGGGGCCGCGGGTGAGCACGGCCCCCTCCGGCCCGCGTACGGCGCCGTCCGGCCTCCGCACGACCCCGGCCGGCGTGCGCACGCCCCCGGGCGGCGTGCGTACGGCGCCGTCCGGCCTGCGCGCGACGGGCTCGATCCCCGCTCCCCGCGCGGCGACGCCCGCCGGCCGGCCGTGACCCGCTTCGGCTACTTCCTCTCCTGCGAGGAGTACTCGCCGGAGCAGCTGCTGGACCAGGCTCGTCTCGCGGAGCGTGCCGGCTTCGACAGCCTGTGGATCAGCGACCACTTCCATCCCTGGAACAACGCGCAGGGCCAGTCGCCGTTCGTGTGGTCGATGATCGGCGCCGTCGCGCAGGTCTGCGACCTGCCGGTGACGACGGCGGTCACCTGTCCGACCGTGCGGGTCCACCCGGCGATCGTCGCCCAGGCGGCCGCCACCTCCGCGGTGCTGCTCGGCGAGGGCCGCTTCACCCTCGGCGTCGGCACCGGCGAGGCGCTCAACGAGCACGTCCTCGGTGACGCGTGGCCGCGCACCGACGTCCGGCTCGAGATGCTCGAGGAGGCCGTCGACGTCATCCGGCAGCTGTGGACCGGCGAGGTCGTCTCGCACGAGGGTCGTCACTACGTCGTCGACACCGCGCGGATCTACACGCTGCCCGACGAGCCGCCGCCCATCTACATGAGCGCGTTCGGCCCGAAGGCGCTCGACGTCGCCTGCCGGATCGCCGACGGCTTCGTCACCACCCAGCCCGACGCTGACGGCGTGCGGACCTTCCGCGCCGCCAAGGGTGCCGACGCCCCGACCCAGGCCGGGTTCAAGGTGGCGTGGGGACCGACGCGCGAGGAGGCGATCGACCGGGCCTTCGAGCTGTGGCCCAACGCCGGTGTCCCGGGCGAGCTCGCCCAGGTGCTGCCCAGCCCCCAGCACTTCGAGCAGGTCAGCGAGCTGGTGACGCGCGAGAAGTTCGCCGAGAACGGCGCGTTCGGTCCCGACGTCGCCGAGCACGTCGAGGCCTACGCGCCCTTCGTGGACGCCGGCTTCAGCGAGGTCTACGTCGCCAACATGGGTCCCCACTACGCCGACATGCTCGCCGCCTACGGCTCCGACGTGCTGCCCGAGCTGCGCCGGCGCGGCTGAGCCCTCACTCGTTGGGCTCGACGCCCTCGCTCACGGCGGGCGTCGCCTCGTGCCCCTCGCGACCGTGGGTACGGCGCAGCTCCTTCATCTCCGCCTCGAAGACGTGGCGCCGGCCCTCGAGGAGCTCGTCGAGGGCCCGCTGGTGCAGACCCTTGGCGCGGGCGTAGAAGCCGTCGTCGTAGGCCTCGACCATCTGGAACGACCACATGCCCGGCAGCGGGTTGCCGCCCAGCACGTCGCGGTCCAGGGCGTCGGCGATCTCGCCGTGCCCCGCCTCGCGCATCAGCTGCGTGGCCTCCTCCATCGTCCGCTCCGCACTGCCCATCAGCCGGTGGAAGGCGTACATGTGGCCACGGGCGTCCTCGATGTGGTCGAGCGCGGCGGACAGCTTGCCCACCGCCTCGACGGTCTCGTCGCTGACTCCTTCGGGCCGCCGGTGCTCGGCGTCGCGCTGGTCGGTCATGGCAGGAGGCTCACAGGTCCGGGAGCGGCGCGCCACATGCAAAAGGGCGGTGTGCGCGTTCGGCGCTGCTAGCCCTCCACGCCGGTGGAGTCGTGAGGCTCGCCCACAGGCTTGCTCTGCGGGGAGCCGCGCTGGCGCAGGTAGATGGCCAGGACGGCCAGCGTGCCCACGGCGAGGAACTCGCTCTGCCAGTTCTGCAGCGTCCTGGCCCAGAAGTCCGCGGCGCGAAGGTACTCCGACCACGCGAGCGGGTCGCGCAGCTGCTGGAGCCGTTCCTCGTTGAACGCGGCCCACCCGGCGACGGACTGGACGAACCACGACATCAAGAAGATGGCCCCCATGACCGCCGCGAGGGAGGAGGAGTAGAGGCGCGTGCGCCAGCCGCCCACCTTGGCCCAGGCGGGGGAGCCCGGCTCGGCGAAACGGCCGATCTTCTGGTCCTCGTCGGACTCCCGGCCGGCCTTGTCGAGCTCCTTGGACTCCGGCGAGCCCTTCTGCAGAAGCCACACCGTCGCCATCAGGTAGACCCAGAACTGCAGGAACTCGCTCTGCCAGTTCTCGGCGACGTCGACGGCGAAGTCGGACGAGGAGACATAGCCGGCCCACGGCACCGCGTCGAGGTGCTCGGCCACCTGTCGGTCGTTGAACTGGAGCCAACCGGCGACGGACTGGCCGGCCAGGCTGAGCAGGAACAGCGCGCCGAAGAAGAGGCTGAGCGCGTTGTGCCGGACGAAGCCGCGCCTCACGAGTGCCTCAGCGCCAGCGCGAGCAGGACGGCGAGGCCCAGGCAGACCACGGCCAGGTAGGCGACGAACATCGTGCGCATCACGGCATCGCGATGCTGCAGTCGTAGGGCCGGTCGGCGACGGGCGTGCAGGCGGCCGCGACGACCAGCCAGCGCCCGTCGAAGCGCGAGAGGAACACCCGGTCGCGTCCGACGACCGCCTGCGCCATCGAGTCGAAGACCTCGACCCTGCCTTCCTCCGCGCCCTCCTCCGGGTCCCCACCCTGGCCCAGGTCCTCCTCGAGGATCGCGCGCTCGCACGGCCGACCGCTGGTCTGCTCCAGCTCGGAGCGGGTCGCGGGCGCGAGCAGGGCGCAGGCGGCCGTCCCGTCGGAGTCGCGGGCGGCGGCCAGCAGCTGACGGGCAGCCGACAGCGCGGCGTCGTCCTGGGCGCCGGCGCAGCCCGCGAGCACGAGGGCGCAGCCGGCGCCGGCCAGCGCAGCCCACCGGGCGCGTCGAGTCATGCCCGAGTCCTACCACGGCTCCGACGCGTCCTCTGTGGTCCGCGCGGGGTGTGTCGGCGGCGTCGCGCGCCGGTCAGCCGGCGTCGGCGCCTCGCAGCGTGCGGACGAGCTCGTCCAGCGCGAGTGCTGTCGCCTCGGCGACCACCTCGGGGGGCTCGCCGGGCAGGAGCGCCTCCACCGACCGGGTCCCCTCGCGGGTGGCCACCGCCAGGTGCACCGTCCCGGCGGGACGGTCCTCCTGGGGCCCGGGCCCGCCGACGCCGGTGATGCCGAGCGCCACGTCGGCCTCGAGCAGCCGGCGTACCCCCTCGGCCATCTCCCGGGCGCACGAGTCGGTGACGACTGGGCCGGGCGTCACGCCCAGCACCCGGAACTTCACGTCCTCGTCGTAGGCCACCACCCCGCCGCGGTACCACTCCGAGGCGGCCTCACCGCGTCCCAGCATCGACGAGATGCGTCCCGCGGTGAGGGACTCCGCGACCGCGATCCGGGCGCCCTGCTCCTGAGCCAGGTGCGCGACCAGCTCGGCGCGGTCCTCCTCCGTGCTCGGGTCCGTCGACGGTGTCGTGTGAGTCATGCGGCAACCTCCTCGTGGACGCCCACGTTACCCAGGGCGGTCCTCCCCATACGGCCGTCGGCCGCACGCATGCTCAGGGGCGCGCGAGGGCACTGGCGGGCCATGACGACCCTTGGCACGGACCGAGCCGGCCTGGCCGTGGTGACTGGAGCATCCACGGGCATCGGCCGCGCCTTCGCGCACCTGCTGGCGGACGAGGGCTACGACCTCGTGCTCGCCGCCGACGAGCCGGCGATCCACACGGTGGCCCAGGAGCTGCAGGCCGCCGGGCGCAGCGTCGTCGCGCTCGAGGTCGACCTCGCCACCCGCGAGGGTGTCGAGCAGCTCCACGAGGCGGTGGCGGTCCACCCCTCGCCGGTGCGCGTCGGCATCCTCAACGCCGGCATCGGCGTGCACGGACGCCTCGACGAGGCCCCCCTCGACGACCAGCTCCGGCTCGTCGACCTCAACGTCCGCTCCACGGTCCACCTGTGCGTGCTGCTGGCCCGCGACATGGTCGCCCAGCAGGAGGGACGGCTGCTGCTGGTGTCCTCCATCGCGGCGGCCGGGCCCGGCCCCGGCCACGCGGCGTACGCCGCCTCCAAGGCATTCGTGCACTCCTATGCCGAGGCCGCCCGCCACGAGCTGGCCGACACCGGCGTCACGGTGACCTCGCTCATGCCGGGTCCGACCGACACCGACTTCTTCGACCGGGCCGACATGGAGGACACCCGCATCGGCCAGGGCCCCAAGGACTCGCCCGAGGAGGTGGCCCGCGACGGCTGGGAGGCGCTGGTAGCCGGGCGCGACCACGTCGTGGCAGGCTCGAGGCTCAACAACGTGGCCGCAGCGGGCGCACACCTGACGCCCGACCCGATCGCCGCGAAGCTCGCGGCGCGACAGACCGAGGAGGTCACCGGAACATGAAGGCCGTCACCTGGCAGGGAAAGCAGGACATGCAGGTCGTCGAGGTCCCCGACCCCGTCATCGAGGAGCGCACCGACGTCGTTGTCGAGATCACCTCGACCGGGCTCTGTGGCTCCGACCTGCACCTCTACGACCCGCTGTCGCCCTTCATGTCGCCCGGGGACATCGTCGGCCACGAGCCCATGGGCATCGTCCGCGAGGTCGGTTCGGCCGTGACGACGCTGCAGGCCGGCGACCGGGTCGTGGTGCCGTTCAACATCAGTTGCGGCACGTGCTGGATGTGCACCCGCGGGCTCTACAGCCAGTGCGAGACCACCCAGAACCGCGACACCGGCACCGGCGCGAGCCTGTTCGGCTACAGCAAGCTCTACGGCCGGGTCCCGGGCGGACAGGCCGAGCTGCTCCGCGTGCCGTTCGGCGACACCCTGCCCATCAAGGTGCCGGACGGCCCGCCGGACGACCGGTTCCTCTACCTCTCCGACGTGCTGCCCACCGCGTGGCAGGCGGTGGAGTACGCCGACGTCGAGGACGGCGGCACGCTCCTGGTCGTCGGCGCGGGGCCGATCGGCGACATGGCCGCCCGCATCGGACTGCACCGTGGGCTGCGCGTCATCGTCGTCGACTCCGTGCGCGAGCGGCTCGCCCGCGTCCACGCGCGCGGCGCCGAGACGATCGACCACACCGAGGTCGACGGCGTCGGCGACACCGTGCGCGAGCTGACCGACGGGCGCGGCGCGGACGCGGTGATCGACGCCGTGGGCATGGAGGCACACGGCTCGCCGGTCGCCGAGACCGCCCAGAAGGCACTCGGCCTGCTGCCCAAGAAGGTGCAGGAGAAGGTGATGCTCAACGTGGGCTCGGACCGCCTGGCCGCGTTGCTGAGCGCCATCGACGCCGTCCGCCGGGGCGGCACCATCAGCATCTCGGGCGTCTACGGCGCGCCGACCGACCCGCTGCCGATGTTCGAGCTGTTCGACAAGCAGGTGCAGCTGCGGATGGGCCAGGCCAACGTCCACCGCTGGAGCGACGACATCCTCGCGCTGCTGCAGCAGGAGGAGGACGTCCTCGGCGTCGAGTCGTTCGCCACCCACCACCTGCCGCTCGAGGACGCGCCCGAGGCCTACCGTCAGTTCCGCGACAAGGAGGACGGCATGGTCAAGGTGGTGTTCACTCCGTGAGGCTGCCCAAGCCGCGCGGCGTGCTGAGCGAGTGGGTGGTGTCCCGGCTCGCCGACGCGCGCCCGAGCGCCGCCGCCGCCCCCGCTGCCGACGCGTGGGACGACGAGTCGTTGGCGCTGTGGACGCTGCACGAGCTGTCGTACCGCGGATTCGAGGACGCCGACGAGCGCGCCGAGTGGGACCCCGAAGTCCTGCACGTCCGGCACCGGCTCGAGACCGCCCTGGAGGAGCGGCTGCGCTCGCGCTGGGAGCAGGCGGGGCCGGTGTCGGTCGGGGTGCCGTCGGAGGTCCCGTCCGCGCTCGAGGCGCTGGTCGCCGAGGACGACGGGCCCTCGCTCGCCGACCACGTACGCCGTCGCGCCGACCGCGACCAGGTGCTGGAGCTGCTGCGCCAGCGCTCGGTCTACCACCTCAAGGAGTCCGACCCGGTCGCCTGGGTCGTCCCGCGGCTCCCGGTGCGGGCCAAGGCCGCGCTGATGGAGCTGCAGTACGACGAGTACGGTGACGGCGACCCCAACCGGCTGCACTCCCACCTCTTCGCGCGCGGCCTGGACGCGATCGGCTTGCGGTCGGAGTACGGCGCCTACGTCGACGACGCACTGCCCGAGACCCTCGAGATGAACAACGCCGTGTCGCTGTTCGGGCTGCACCGGCGGCTGCGCGGTGCGGCGATGGGACACCTGGCCGCGTTCGAGATGACCAGCTCCCTGCCCTCGCGCAAGATGGTGCAGGGCCTGGAGCGCCTCGACCTCGGCGGTCCGATGGCGGCCTACTACGACGAGCACGTCGAGGCGGACGCGATCCACGAGCACCTCGCGGCTCGCGACATCTGCGGCACCCTGGCCGAGGACGAGCCGGAGCAGGCGGACGAGATCCTGTTCGGCGCCTTCACCTGCCTCGACCTCGAGACGCGCTTCGCCACCGTCCTGCTCGCCAGCTGGGAGGCGTAGGCGTGCCGGAGCGTGACTACGACCACCCCGACGTGGTGATCTGCCCCGACGGACCCCTGCTCCTGCGCAACGCCACGTCGGTGCAGGACGCAGACGGTGTGGTGCATGACGTACGCCGTCCGGTCGTCGCGCTGTGCCGGTGCGAGAAGTCGAGCCGCCTGCCCTGGTGCGACGGGACGCACAAGGTCATCCCGCGCGGCTGACGCGCCGGGGCTGTCTGGGCTGGCGCGGGCTCGGGTCCGGGCGGTGGCTGAGCCACATCGGGCGGGCGGTGGATGTGGCTGGCGCACCGCTGGCGGGGGCGTACGGCGGTGCGCTCCCTGGGCGGTGGCTGAGCCACATGGTGCGGGCGGTGGATGTGGCTGGCGCACCGCTGGGGGTCGTACGGCGGTGCGCTCCCTGGGCGGTGGCTGAGCCACATGGTGCGGGCGGTGGATGTGGCTGGCGCACCGCTGGCGGGGGTCGTACGGCGGTGCGCTCCCGGGGCGGTGGCTGAGCCACATGGTGCGGGCGGTGGATGTGGCTGGCGCACCGCTGGCGGGGGTCGTACGGGGGTGCGCTCCCGGGGCGGTGGCTGAGCCACATCGCGCGGGCGGCGGATGTGGCTGACTCACCGCTCCCCGACCCGCCGAGCCGTCCGCCGGACCGCGGACCCGTCAGCCGTACGCCGCCCCCGCCGCACGACGACACGGCGAGACGCAGGAAGGACCCCGTCAGCCCACCCGGTCGATCCGGGCCAGCACGCCGCGCGCCTCCTGGCGCACCTCGATCATGGCGAGCCGACCGTCCGCGAAGCACGGCTCGGCCCGGAGCACGTCGGTCTGCTCGCGGGTGCCGACCTGCAGCACCGCCGAGCCGCCGGGCGACAGATGGTCGGCGATGACGGCCAGACAGGCTCGCGCCACGTCGAGCCCGTCGTCCCCGCCGTCGATGGCGGTGAGCGGGTCCTCGGGATAGCGGCCGGTCTCCTCTCGGGGCACCCACGGCGGGTCGGCGATGACGACCGGGAACTGCTCGTCGGGGCGCAGGGCCTCCTCCAACCGGGACTCGCGGACCTCGACCCGCTCGGCCATCCCGGCCGCTTGAGCGTTGGCGCGGGCGTAGTCGCACGCGACGGCGCTGGCGTCGACGCACACGAGCCGGCGCTCGGAGGCCGCCACCGCGAGCAGGCCGATGTGGCCCGCGCCGGCGCACAGCTCGAGGACCGGCCCGTCCGCCGCGGTGGCGATCAGGTCGGCAGCCCACCGCGACTGGGCCGCGGTCCACTCCCGCGGTCGCAGGACCCGGTCGTCGAAGGCGATGGTCAGGGAACCGAAGTCGATGCGTTCGGTCACGGTCACGGGGCGGCTCCTCGTCGCAGGCCGGTCAGACCGGTCAGGCGGGACGGGCGCAGCCGGGCGGTGCGATCCTGCCAGATCGCCGCGCGCGCGGCGTTGGCGCCTGCAGCCCCGTGCACGCCGCCCCCCGGGTGCGCCGATGCCGAGGCGAGGAACAGCCCCGGGACCCCGGTGGCGGCCCGCCCTCGCATGGCCGGCACCGGGCGGAAGACGAGCTCCTGGTGCAGCTGGGAGGTACCCCCGTTGACCGCGCCGCCGATCAGGTTGGCGTTGCGCTCCTCGAGCTCGTGCGGACCCAGCACCCGCCGGGCCTGCACGAGGTCGCCGAAGCCGGGCGCCACCGCCTCGATCCTGGCCTGCATCCGGTCGGCGAACCGCTCGCTCTCGTCGTGGTCCCACCGGCCGGTGATGCCGTCGGGTCCCGCGTCGCGACGGGTCATGCCCGGCTGGGGCACGTGCGTGTAGGCCCAGAAGGACTCGGTGCCCGCGGGGGAGCGGGTCGGGTCGCTGGCGGTCATCTGGCCGGTCAGGAGGAACGGCCGGTCCGGCACCACGCCCGACGACACCTGAGCCAGCGTCTGGGTCATCTCCTCCACCGACGCGGCGACGTGCACGGTGCCGGGCACCTTGGCGGGGCGGTTGGTCCACGGGATGGGGCCAGACAGCGCCCAGTCCACCTTGACGGTCCCCGGGTCGAGCTCGAAGTCGCGCATCCCGCGCACGAGGCGCGGCGGCAGCTCCTCCTCCGGCACCAGCCCGCCGAAGAGGTGCGTGGCGGAGACGTCGGCCAGCACCGCGCGGGCGGCGTACGCGTCGCCGTCGCGGGTGCGTACGCCGCGCACGCGCCCGTCGCGCACGTCGATGGCCGTGACCTCCGCGTTCGTCTCCAGCCGGCCACCCAGGCTGGTGAAGCGGCGGACCAGGGCGTCGGTGAGGGACTGGGCGCCTCCGCGCGGGACCGGGAAGCCGACGCTCTGGCCGAGCATGGTCATCAGCACGCCGAAGACACCGGAGCCCGGCGAGGCGAGCGGGAAGTCGGCGTGCCCGGCGTTGCCCGCCAGGAGCAGCGCGGCGGCCGGCCCCTCGAAGAGCTCACGACCGAGCGAGGCCACGGGTGTGGCCAGCCGCCGGACGGTGTCGAGGCCCCCCGCTCGGGCCAGCGCGGGCAGCAGGCGGGCACCGGCGCGCACCGGGGGGAAGGGTGAGATGAGCGCGTCGACCATGGCGGGGCCGATGCGGTCCCAGGTGCGGCACAGCTCGAGCCAGACGTCGCCGTCGCCGGGCTGGAGCGCATCGAGTCCCGCGGCGGTGTCGTGTCGGTCGCGGTGCAGCAGCGCCCACTGACCGTCGCCGAACGGGTGCCCGAGCACTGCGGGGGCGTGCTCCCAGGCCAGTCCGTGCTCCTCCAGGCGCAGCGACGCGATCGTCCGGGAGGCGAGCGCCAGGGGGTAGAACGCGCTGAAGGTGTCGTGCACGAAGTCGGGGTGCACCTCGCGGTCGCTGCGGACCGCCCCGCCCGGCGTGGGCTGGGCCTCGAGCAGGAGCACGTCCCACCCGGCGTCGGCGAGGAGGTTGGCGCCGACCAGGCCGTTGGGGCCTGCGCCCACGACCACTGCGTCGTAGGTTCCTCCGGCCCGGGCGGTCACTTCGTCCGGCCCTCCACCACGAAGGCCAGGCGCCGCAGCGTTTCCACGTTGCGGGCGTGCAGCTGCACGTCTCGCAGCGGCTTGGGCACCAGCGTGCCCGGCCCGGCCGTGGCGTCCTCGGTGATGGTCACGACGGTCGAGTCGCCCTCGGGCCGCAGGGAGATGTCGACGTGCGCCTGCCCGGCCGGCCAGCCGCGGGCCAGCAGCAGCAGGCGGCGCCGCTCCTCCATCTCAAGCACCTCGGTGGTGTCGTCGATGAGCAGCGGCCAGGTGCCGACGCTGTGGTGGAGCATGGACCCGACGGCCGGCCACGCCTCGTCGACGTCGCGCATCCGTGACGCGCCGACGACGAAGAGCGGGTAGAGCCAGCCGTCGGACAGGACCTCCCACACCCGCTCGGGGCTGGCGGCGATCGTTCGACTCGTCGTGCTCATGCTGTCTCCTTCGGTGTCGTGTCGGGCGGGACGCACCGGACCCAGTCGTCCCCCTGTGCGTCCTGCCGGCGGCGGACCAGGCCCCGTGCCTCGAACGCCTCCAGCCATCCGCTCATGGGCCAGTGCCCCCATCGGTCGCGGAACAGTCGGCCGTTGCGCAGGATGTCGTCGAGGTGCTCGACCGGCGGGCTGCTGACGGCGTGGTGCTGGTGGTAGGCGCGGGCGCCACCGACCCAGCCCAGCCCGACCCCCGCGGCGAGCGCCGTGCGGGCGAGGTCGGTGTCCTCGCCGCCGTAGCCGACGTAGTCCTCGCAGAAGCCGCCGATGCGCCCCCAGGCGTCCCGGTCCACGGCGAAGGACAGGGACCAGAACAGGTCGGGGTCGGCGTCGAGCACCAGCTCGCCCGGGGCTGGGCACGGACGTGCCGGGTGCGGGTCGTCCCAGTCCGCCAGGGCCCACGGGTCCTCGGGGTAGCCGCTCGGCGGCGGCGGGGGCAGGTAGGTGACCGGTCCCGACCAGATCCGCTCGGGACGTGCGGCCACGACCTCGGCGTACGACGACACCAGCTCGGCGCCGGCGAGGCAGTCGACGTCGAGCAGCACGACGACGTCGGCGCCGTCGTCGATGGCCGTGCGGACGCCGAGGTTGCGGGCGGCGGCGAGCGGCAGCGCCCCGCCGGGTGCTCGCTCCACGGACACGACGGTGCGCTCGAGGGCGCCGACCCGCTGCTCGCGGATCTCGGCGTCGTCCATGGCGACCACGAGGTAGCGGTCGGGGAGCGCGGTCCCGCGTGCGAGGGAGCGGTGCTGCGCCGCAAGGTGGTCGTGGCGGCCGTGGGCGATGCTGACGACGGCGACGTGGGTCATCTTGCACCGCCCCGCGTGCGTCTGCGGGTCTCCAGGACGACGTCGGCGAACCGGTCGGCGGCGCGGCCGTCGCACCACGCGGTCCATCCGTCGGGGTCGAGGGAGGAGGCGCGCTCCAGGACCTGCGACCACTCCTGCCCGGGCCACGTCCGGCAGACCACGGCGGGCCAGCCGGTGGCGAGCTCCTCGGCGGTGGTGAGCTGCTCGAGGTGCGGACGGTCCTGGGGCAGGACGACGGCCGGGCGCCGGGCGGCCGCGGTCTCGGCGAGGGCGTTCTGGCCGGCGTGGGTGACGACGACATCGGCGTCGGCCAGGACCGACGACGGGTCCTCGACCCACGTGCTGCGGTCGGCGCCGAGGATGCGCCAGCGCCAGTCCGGTGTGGCCGCGCGGGCGGCGGCCACGTCGGCGGCCGAGATGTCGTGTCCGCCCGAGCCGAGCATGAGCACGACCGTACGCCGCTCGCCGCCGGCCCGCTCGGCACGCAACTGCAGCACGGGGTGGCGCGAGAGCGCACCGACCGGGACGAGCCGGCTGCGGATCTCGTCAGGAAGCCCCGGCGTCATGCCGGTCGCCGCCTCGGGCCAGAACCCCACCAGCGCCTCCGCGACCCCGAGGCCCAACCGGTGGACGGCGTCGTCGCGCCGGCCCGGCAGCACGACCGCCACGGCCGGGATCCCGTGGAGGCGGGTGAGCAGCAGCACCTCGACCGACACGTCGACCACGACCAGGTCGGGCCGCGCCGCGTCGATCCAGGCGGAGATCGCGGCCGCCCGGGCGCGTGTCCCGTCGTGCAGGAGGGGGGCCCAGTGCAGGTGACCGCGGGCCGTCACCTCGCGCGGCGACCCGTCGTCGTCGCGCGGCAGTCGGACCCAGTCCCCGGCCCACCCCGCGGGCCGGGGCAGGGACGACAGCCCGGTGACCGAGACGCCCTCGCTCGCCAGGCGCTCGGCGAGCACGTGGGCGCGGTGTCGGTGCCCGCTGCCGACGTGGTGGACGTAGTAGCCGACCACGCCGGTCATGCCGCGCCCGTCATGCCACGCCCGTCATGCCACGCCCGTCATGCCGCGTCGTCCCGCCGGCCGATCTCGTCGTAGAGGCGGAGGTAGCCCTCGACCATGGCGTCGGCGCTGCACGTCGCCTCGGCGTGGGCCCGCACCTCGCCGCGGTCGAAGGTTGCTGCGGTGAGGACGGCGGCCGCCAGCGCCTCGACGTCACCGGGAGGCGTCAGCACGCCGGCCTGCGGCGCCACCACCTGGCTCAGCCCGCCGCGCGCGAAGGTCGCGACCGGCGTGCCGCTGGCCATCGCCTCGGCGGCGACCAGGCCGTAGGGCTCGTCCCACATGGGCGTCACCACCGCCACGGACGCCGCGCGCAGCAGCGCCGACAGCTCCGACCCGGCCAGGTGTCCGACGTAGCGCGCTCCGTCGCCGAGGCGCGGGACGACCTCGCGGGCGTGGTACGACGGGTCCTGGACCGGTCCGGCCAGCACGAGGGGTACGCCCGCGGCACGACAGGCGTCGATGGCCAGGTGCGGTGCCTTCTCCTCCACGATGCGTCCCGACCAGACCGCCGGGCCGCCGCCGTCGCCGACGGGCCACTGGCGCAGGTCCAGCCCGTTGAGGACGACGTCGCTGTCGACGACGTGGCGCCAGGCGCGCGAGGTCCACTCGCTGACCGAGACGAAGCGCGGCGGCTCGGGGCAGAGCGCGAGCGCCGACTCGAGCATCGGCAGCGGCGGCGTGTGCAGCGTGGTCAGCATCGGCACCTCGACGGCGGGCGCCATCGCGACCGGGAGGTGGTGCAGGCTGTTGTTGTGGACGACGTCGTAGTCCTCGGGTCCACTCCGCGCCAGCGACAGCATCAGGTCGAGGTAGGCGTGGTGCTCGGCCAGCCACCCGGGGCCGGGGGCGAAGCGGTCCTCCATCGCGGCCGGACTGGGGTCGAGGCTGGCGAGCGGCAGGAGCCGCACCGGCAGGGACGTGTCCGACCCGGGCCCGGCGAACAGGGTCACCTCGTGCCCGCGCTCGGCCAGTCCACGCGCCATCGTCCCCGTCATCGACTCCAGGCCGCCGGCGAAGGGCTCACGGATGGGGAAGCGGCTCGAGGCGATGAGGCAGACCCTCACCGCCCGCCTCCGAGGAGGGAGGCGTAGAGGCGGGCGTGCGCGGCCGCGACGGCGGCGCGCTGGCGCCGTCGGTCCTCCACGCTCGGGCCGGGCGCGACCTGGCCGGCGTGGGCCGCGCGGACGGCCGCCGCGAGGCTGTCGGCGTCGAAGCCCTGCTCGTCGTGGCGGTAGCCAAGGACCGGCGCCTGGTCGGCGAAGTAGCCGCACGAGGGGGCGATGACCGCCGTACCCAGGTCTCGGCAGGCCTCGAGCCAGCCGCTGTGCGTGCCGAAGCGGTACGGCAGCACCGACACGTCGAGCGAGGACAGGTAGGCCCAGAGGCCGTCGTCGTCGAGGTAGTCGTGGATCCGGAGGTCGACCTCGCCCCGCCTCGCGTGCTCGCGCAGCGCCTCGGCGAGCGCGGCGTCGTACCTCGCGCCGTCGGGGAGGAGCACGTCGCGGTGGCCGTTGACCTGGAGCACCGCTCCGGGCAGCTCGCGGACAGTGTCGACCAGGATGGGAAGCAGCGGGTGGGGGTGCATGCCGGCGCGCAGGCTCTTGACGTGCATGCCGACGCGGAACTCGCGCGCTCGCGATCCGCGGCGTCGTACGTCGCGCATGGAGGACACACGGCGCATCAGGTCCAACGGCACGACGTGCGGGTGCGGCAGCACGAGCGCCTCGCGACCCCACCGCTCGCGGATCTCCGCGGCGGCGCCGCGGGTCAGCGTGATGAGCGCATCGGCGGCGGGCACGAGGACGTCGAGCTGGCGGTCGTGGGCCTCGCGGTCGGGGTGGTGCGGGTTGCGCAGGTCGTGGACGGTGAAGACCAGCGGCGTGCCCTTGCGGCGCAGCGCCTCGACGAGGGCCTCGAGGTCGGCGACGCTGCGGGAGTCGAACCCGAAGTGCACGTGGAAGACGTCGAAGTCGTTCGCCGCCACCCAGTCCGGGTCCAGCATCACCGGCGGCCACCACCGCTGGGTGGCCGCCGCGCCGCCGCCGGGGTCGGGGTCGGGCAGGCGGTGCGGGCCAGCGCCGGTCTCCGGGGACAGGTGGCGCACGTAGACGTGGTTCGCGGGGACGGAGGCGATGACGGGTCCCGCGCTGCGCCGACGGGGCAGTGGCAGGGCAGGGGGCACACTGGTGATCGCGTCGGAGGTCACGGCCCGTAGTACCCCGGATCCGCCCGCGCATGCGCGCCGAGGCCGGATCGACCGCGTGGTGGTGTCGCGTTGAACCTCGGGAGGTCGGTTGGATAACTTTTGTCCCGGCTCCAGAACACGGGTCTCAGTGCGTTGTCCCCGAGGATGTGCATGTCGTCGCACGACTCCCTGGCCGTGTTCGCGGCCCTGTCCGCCCAGCTGCAGCGCCAACCGGACGAGACCCTGGCCACGCGCTCGATCGTCACGAGAGTGCACGACCTGGTTCCCGAGGCGGACTGGGTGAGCCTCACCGTGCGCACCTCGCGAGGCCACCGGACCCTGGCGAGCAGCGATCCGGTGGCCGAGGAGGCCGACGCCCTCCAGCACGTCCTGGGTGAGGGGCCGTGCCTGAGCGTCGCCGACGCCGGCTGGCTGCGCAGCGGCGACATTCGCGCCGACTCCCGCTGGCCGGTCTGGCGCGGCCCGGCCGACGAGCTCGGGCTCCGGTCGTTGCTCGCGGTGGCCGTCGCCGAGAACGACGAGCCGCTGGGGGCGCTCACCCTCTACAGCGGCACGTCGGGCGGCTTCGCGGAGCGCGACGTCGTCGACGTGGTCGTGGCGTACGCCGTGCTCGCCGGCGCGGCCCTGTCGTCGGTGCGCCGGGCGAGCACCCTGCAGGCCGCGGTGAGCTCGCGGCACGTGATCGGCATGGCACAGGGCATCGCGATGGAGCGCTACGGGATCGACCGGCACCAGAGCTTCGAGCTGCTGCGCCGGCTCTCCTCGACCACGAACGTCAAGCTGCGCGACGTGGCCGCGGAGATCGTGGAGACGCGTTCCATCCCTCACGAGCGCTCCGGGCAGGACAGCGACGACTGACGTCGTCAGGCAGTCAGGTGCCCGTCGTCCAGGACGCCCTGGGCGACCTCGCCGATCTTCGTCCGGCGGCTGCGAGCCGCCGCCCGCAGGGCGTTGAAGGCGGCCACGGCGTCGGTGGAGTCCCGGGACATCAAGAACCCCACGGCACGCTCGATGACGACGCGGTAGTCCAGCGCGTACTGGAGCTGGCGCGCGAGCTCGCCGGCCGTGTGGGCCTGCAGTGCAGCGGCCATGGTCGTGGCGATGACCTCCGCGTAGCGGGCCAGGGCCGCGCACTCGCTGTCGTCCCAGTCGTGGCGGTGGTCGCGATAGACGTCCAGGGTGCCGACCGGGATGCCGCCGAGCCGGACCGGCACGCCCAGCACGGCGCGTACGGGCTGCGCGGCGACGGCGCGAGCCAGCTCCGGCCAGCGCTCGGCGTCGGCGCGCAGGTCGCTGGTCGTGACCACCCGTGAGTCGACGAACGCCTCGGTGCAGGGCCCCTGGCCGGTCGCCGCCTCCGCCGTCTCCAGTGCCCGGCCGACGTCGTCACTGGCCACGACGTAGCGCAGCATGTCCTGGTCCTCGGCGACGAGCAGGCCTGCGCCGCTGACCCCGAAGAGGTCGACGCAGGCGGTCACGACCTGCCGGAGGGCCTCGACGACGGTGGAGTGGTTGCCGGAGGCTGCGAGCCGGCGCAGGCTCTCGGCGAGGGCGGCGTCGTCGATGCTCATGGAGCGGCATCCTCCTCCGTCTCCGGCCGCGTCGGCCACCCGGATGCGGGCAGGTGCTCGCGGAGGACGTCGAGGAGGCCGAGCTCGGCAGCGTCGGCGGACCCGTCATGGGTGGCGACGAGCACGCGAGCGACCGTGCGCACCTTGGTGTTGCTGTTGTGGGAGACGCGCAGGAGCAGCCGCCAGGCCTGGTCGGTG
The DNA here is from genome assembly GCF_017916425.1 of Nocardioides sp. SYSU D00065. Taxonomy (GTDB): domain Bacteria; phylum Actinomycetota; class Actinomycetes; order Propionibacteriales; family Nocardioidaceae; genus Nocardioides. Next base: position 96,921 of record NZ_JAFMSX010000002.1, read on the forward strand.
CTGCAGCCGAACCGCGCCGAGATCAGGCCGATGGCGATCCCGATGTCGCGTTGCGACGGCAGCGCCTCCTGCAGCTGCGCGATCTGGTCACGCAGTGACTCGGCGCTCGACGCGGAGCCGCGTGAAGACATGGGTGTCCCAGACATCCGTCACCTCTCAATGACGCGAGTCCGCGGACACAGGGCGGCTTGCGGTGGATGGCACAGGACTCTACAGACCTTGCCCGGATCCACCCGTGGGGGTGGATCGTGCCGATGTGGGCTATCGTCGACTCGGCTCCAGCCAACGGGTCACCGTACTCACCTCCGGCAGGTGCGCTGTGCCGCAAACCCGTGCTCGGCGCGGTTCGCCCGACGCCTTCGACTTCGAGGGGGTCGGCGATGCTGCGCGTGACTGGCTCGACGCCGCCTACGGGACCCCGCTGCGCCTGAGCGGGAGGATGGGCACGGTGCGGCACAGCCGTGCCGACCACGGCGACGTCGCCATCGACCACCTCAGGTTCGACGCCCCGGTCGGCTTCGACTCCGACGCCATGCCGTTCCTCGTGGTCGTCGACGTCCTCAGCGGCTCCATCGAGTACGAGCGCGCCGGGGTGACCGACCGCGGGCACGACGGCGCCACGGTCCTTGCCGCCGGGTGGGACATGCCCTTCGCCGGCCGAGGCGACGGCTACGCGGTGCGCAACACCAGCATCACGGCGCAGGTGGTGATGGCGGCCGTCGCGGACGTCGCCCCCGACCACCCGTGGGAGCACATCTCCTTCGACTCCTACGTTCCCCGCTCGCCGGCCGCGGGAGCGCGGTGGCGGGCCACCGTCGACCAGCTGGGCGCGAGCTTCCCGGGCGCCGAGGCGCCGCTCGCCCGCTCGGCGGCCTCGCGCCTGCTCGGGCACACGCTGCTGGACACGTTCCCCAACAACGTCCTGCGCGACCAGCGCCCCGCCGAGTGGCGCCGCGACTCCCGCGACGCCAGTCCGTCCACCGTGCGACGGGCGCAGCGCATCATCGAGGCACGCGCCCACGAGGACCTGACGCTGGCCGCGCTCGCGCGCGAGTGCCGGGTCAGCCCGCGAGCACTGCAGTACGCCTTCCGGCGGCACCTGGCCTGCACCCCCATGGCGTACCTGCGACGCGTGCGCCTCGACCTCGTCCGGCAGGCGCTGCGCGACGGCTCGTCGCCGTCCGTCAGCGACGCTGCGGCGCGCTTCGGCTTCTTCAACCCAGGCCGCCTGGCGGCCGAGTACCGGCGTGTCTTCGACGAGAACCCTGGACAAACTTTGTCTCGTGTCACCTCCTGAGGGAGGTGCCGCTTCGCTTTGCGGCTGTTGACTCCTGCCGAGTTCGTGGCACATTGGGAAAGTCGACTTGCTGGAGACCACGGCGAGCGCCACCCCCCACTCGGAAGGAAGCGATCACGTGGTCACCGTGTCGATCGTCCCCGACCAACCCGTCCTCACCCACGCTGTGCCCCCTGCCGACGGCAAGGAGCGCTCCCGTCGCACCGGCGCGATCGTCGCCGACCTGCGCGACGCCGAACCCGGCACCCTGAGGCGCCGAGCCCTCACCGACCGGCTCATCGAGACCAACGCCGGGGTCGCCCGGTCGATGGCGGCCCGCTACCGCAACCGAGGCATCGACCTCGCCGACCTCGAGCAGGTCGCGCTCCTCGGTCTCACGAAGGCCGCCCAACGCTTCGACCCCGACGCAGGTCATGACTTCCTGTCCTTCGCCGTGCCGACCGTGCGCGGGGAGCTGCGCCGCCACTTCCGCGACTCCGGCTGGATGATCCGACCCCCTCGGCGCGTGCAGGACCTCCAGGCCCGCATCGCCAACGCCCAGGAGGAGCTCGAGTCGCAGCTCGGCCGCTCGCCGCGCCCGACCGAGGTCGCCGCCCACCTCGGGGAGGAGCTGGACGACGTCGTCGAGGCTCTGGCGGCCGACGGGTGCTTCACGCCCACCTCGCTCGACGCGAACATCGGCGACGGCACGTCGTCGCTGGGCGACCTGATCGGCTACGACGACCGGTCGATGCGGGCTGCCGAGGCTCGGATCGTCCTCGAGCCCGTCATCCGGATGCTGTCCGAACGGGACCGGCGCATCGTGCAGCTGCGCTTCTACGAGGAGCGCACGCAGCAGGAGATCGCCGAGGACGTCGGGCTCACCCAGGCGCAGGTGTCCCGGGTGCTGAGCCGCATCCTCGACGAGCTGCGCACCCTCCTCGCGGGAGCCGTCACGGCGGCCTGAGCCGCGTCGGGCATGCTGAACGCATGCGTTTCACCGAGCACGAGCTGACCCTCGCCGTGACCGCCGCCGCCAAGGTGGTGGCGGCCGGCAGGGTCGGCCGCCGCGCGAAGGGCGAGGCGGCGTGGGAGGCGATGAGCAAGATCGAGCGCTACCACCTGCTCGAGGCGGTCGGCGGCCAGGTGCTGCCCGTGCTCCTGGCGCTGCCCGACGTCGAGGTGCCGGCCGGCACGCGGCCGACGTTCAGCGACCAGCAGATCGCCACGGCCGTGGAGGAGACCCTGGGCGAGAGCGGGGTGGGCCGGTTGCGGCAGAAGGTCGCCGTGGCCGCCCGCGTCACCCTCGTGCGTACGGCACTGGCGCAGCTGCCCGTGCGCCAGGACCCCGACGCCCTGCAGGTGCCGGACTCGCTCTGATCCGCGCTCCGGGCAGATCCTGAGGATGGCGCTCAGGTTCGGTGCGTACCGTCGATGAGGATGACCACGACACGTACCCACCGCACCCGCACCGCTCTCGTCCTCGCGACCGCCGCCCTGCTCACCCTCTCGGCCTGCGGAGGCGGCGGCGACTCCGGCAGCGCCGACGACGCGCCCGCGAAGAGCGAGTCGTCGCAGGCCGACGCCGCCGGCTCTGACCTCACCGGCATCCCGGACGTCGTCGCCGAGGTCAACGGCGAGGCGGTGACCAAGGACGAGTTCGCCCCGCTCTACGAGGCGCAGCTCGAGCAGGCCGCCTCGCAGGCCGAGATGGGCGGCGCCGAGCCCGACGAGGAGGCGCTGCAGAAGCAGACCGTCGACAACCTCGTCGACACCGAGCTGCTCACCCAGGAGGCGGACTCGCGCGGCATCGAGGTCAGCGACGAGGACGTCGACGCCGAGCTCGACGCGCTGGCCCAGCAGAACGGGATGGAGTCTGCGGACGCCTTCCTCGAGGCGATCGCCCAGCAGGGCGTCACCGAGGAGCAGGCGCGCTCGCAGGTCCAGACCCAGGTGATGGTCGAGGAGCTCGTCGCCGACGAAAACGGACCGTTCGAGCCGACCGAGAAGGACCTGCGCAAGATCTACGCGCAGGCCAAGCAGCAGCAGGCGACGCAGGGCGGCCAGGAGCTGCCCGCCTTCGAGGACGTTCGTGACCAGATCGAGGAGCAGGCGCGGGCGCAGGAGGTCGGCCAGGCCGCCGGGACGCTCCTGACGGGGCTGCGCAAGGACGCGGACATCACCATCCATCTCTGAGCCGGCCTTTTCCTGGTTCGGCCTGGGGGCGCTCGCCTGTCCATCAAGGGATGTCGGTGAACAGGCACTTCCCCGGGCGAACTCGGCGAGGGAAGTGCCCATTCAGCGACGTACCGTGATGAAGCTGAGGCGCGTGGGGCCTGCTCGACGGGCCCCGGCTGTCCATCAAGGGATGTCGGCGAACAGGCACTTCCTCAGGCGAACTCCGCGAGGGAAGTGCCCATCCAGCGACGTACCGTGATGAAGCCGGGGCGCGTGGGACCAAGGGCGCCGGGCCAGGCTCAGACGTTGCGCCGGTACTGCCCGCCCACCTCGAAGAACGCCTCGGTCACCTGCTGCAGCGAGCAGACGCGGGCGGCGTCCATGAGCACCGCGAAGACGTTCTCGCCCAGGACGGCTGCGTCCTTGAGCCGGGCCAGCGCCTCCTGCGCCTCGGCGGCGTGCGCCGCCTGGAACGACCGGACCCGCTCGAGCTGCGACGACTTCTCCTCCTCGGTCGCCCGCGCCAGCTCGATCTCCTGCGGCTGCGCGTCGGCGGCCGACTCCTTGACGAACGTGTTCACGCCGATGATCGGCAGCGAGCCGTCGTGCTTGCGGTGCTCGTAGAGCATCGACTCGTCCTGGATCCGGCCCCGCTGGTAGCCGGTCTCCATCGCCCCCAGCACGCCGCCGCGCTCGTTGATCCGGTCGAACTCCTCCAGCACGGCCGCCTCCACCAGGTCGGTGAGGTCGTCGACGATGTACGAGCCCTGGAGCGGGTTCTCGTTCATCGCCAGGCCCCACTCGCGGTTGATGATGAGCTGGATGGCCAGCGCGCGGCGCACGGAGTCCTCGGTCGGGGTCGTGACCGCCTCGTCGTAGGCGTTGGTGTGCAGGCTGTTGGCGTTGTCGTAGATCGCGATGAGCGCCTGCAGCGTGGTGCGGATGTCGTTGAAGTCCATCTCCTGCGCGTGCAGCGACCGACCGCTGGTCTGGACGTGGTACTTCAGCTTCTGCGAGCGCTCCGAGGCGCCGTACTTCTCCCGCATCGTCACCGCCCAGATGCGGCGCGCGACCCGGCCGAGCACGGTGTACTCGGGGTCCATGCCGTTGGAGAAGAAGAACGACAGGTTGGGCGCGAAGTCGTCGATCGCCATGCCGCGCGCGAGGTACGCCTCGACGTAGGTGAAGCCGTTGGCGAGCGTGAACGCGAGCTGGCTGATGGGGTTCGCCCCGGCCTCGGCGATGTGGTAGCCGGAGATGGACACCGAGTAGAAGTTGCGCACGCCGTGGGCGATGAACCACTCCTGGATGTCGGCCATCATCCGCAGGCTGAACTCGGTGGAGAACAGGCACGTGTTCTGGCCCTGGTCCTCCTTGAGGATGTCGGCCTGCACGGTGCCGCGGACGTTGGCGAGGGCGTACGCCGCCAGCTGGGCGCGCTCGTCGTCGTCGGGCTCGCGGCCCTCCCGCTCGCGGAAGGCGTCGACCTGCTGGTCGATGGCGGTGTTGAGGAAGAACGCCAGCACGGTGGGCGCCGGCCCGTTGATCGTCATGCTGACCGAGGTCGTGGGCGCGACCAGGTCGAAGCCGTCGTACAGCGCCTTCATGTCGTCGAGCGTCGCGACGGAGACGCCCGAGGTGCCGACCTTGCCGTAGACGTCGGGCCGTGGGTCGGGGTCGCGGCCGTAGAGGGTGACGGAGTCGAACGCGGTGGAGAGGCGGGTCGCGGGCTGGCCCGCGGAGAGGATCTTGAACCGGCGGTTGGTGCGCGCCGGGTCGCCCTCGCCGGCGAACATCCGCGCGGGGTCCTCGTTGTCGCGCTTGAACGGGAAGACGCCGGCGGTGAAGGGGAAGTAGCCGGGCAGGTTCTCGTTGCGCCAGAAGCGGACGAGCTCGCCGTGGTCAGTGAAGCGCGGCAGGGCCACGCGCGGGATCTTGTTGCCGCTCAGGGACTCGCGGGTGAGGCGGGTGGTGATCTCCTTGTCGCGCACCTTCACCACCTGCTCGTCGCCGGAGTAGGACTCCACCACCGCGGGCCAGCTCGCGATCTGGTCGGCGACCTCCTGCGGCACGTCCTTGCGGGCCGACTCCAGGAGCGCCCGGAGGCCGGCGTCGTCCTCGAGCTCGGCGGCGACGGCCTCGATGCGCTGCAGCCGGCGGGCGGCCTCGACGAGCCGCTCGGTCTGCTCGTGGTAGCCGCGCACGGTCTCGGTGATCTCGGAGAGGTAGCGCACGCGCTCGGCGGGAACGACCTGCCGGATGCCGGAGGAGTGGCGTACGTCGACCACGGGCAGCGTGCCCTGGCTCACCGGCAGGCCGGCGGCGGCGAGCTCCCCGCGTAGGTGCTGGTAGAGCGCGGTGACGCCGTCGTCGTTGAACGTCGCCGCGCTGGTGCCGAACACCGGCATGTCGTGCGGCTGCTTGCCGAACGCCTCCCGGTTGCGCACCAGCTGGCGCCCGACGTCGCGCAGCGCGTCCTTGGCGCCGCGCCGCTCGAACTTGTTGATCGCCACCGTGTCGGCGAAGTCGAGCATGTCGATCTTCTCCAGCTGCGAGGCGGCGCCGAACTCCGGCGTCATGACGTAGAGCGAGTGGTCGACGAGGGGCACGATGCCGGCGTCGCCCTGGCCGATGCCGGGGGTCTCGACGATCACCAGGTCGTTGCCGGCGGCCTTGAGGACGTCGATGACGTCGGCGAGGTGGTCGGGCACCTCGTGCGCGCCCCGGGTGGCCAGGGAGCGGAAGAAGACCCGGTCGCCGTCGAGGGAGTTGGCGCGGATCCGGTCGCCGAGCAGCGCGCCGCCGCCCTTGCGCCGGGTGGGGTCGACGGCGACCACCGCGATGCGCAGCTTGTCCTGCTGGTCGGTGCGGAAGCGGCGTACGACCTCGTCGGTGAGCGAGGACTTGCCCGAGCCACCGGTGCCGGTGATGCCCAGCACGGGCACGACACGGCGTCCGGCGGCGGCCCGCACCTCGGCGAGCAGCGCCTCGTCGAGCCGGCCGCCCTCGGCTCCGGTGATGGCGCGGGCGACCGCGAACCGGTCGCCGGAGAGCACCTGCTCGGCCGTGACCTGCCGGTCGGCCCACAGGTCGACGTCGCAGTCGGCGACGACGGAGTTGATCATCCCGACCAGGCCCATCCGCTGGCCGTCCTCGGGGGAGAAGATGGTGACCCCCGACTCGCGCAGGCGGGCGATCTCGGAGGGCACGATCACGCCGCCGCCGCCGCCAACGACCCGCACGTGAGCGGCCCCGGCCGCCCGCAGCGACTCGACGAGGTACTCGAAGTACTCCACGTGCCCGCCCTGGTAGGACGAGACGGCGACGCCCTGGACGTCCTCCTCCAGCGCGGCGTCGACGACCTCCTGCACCGAGCGGTTGTGCCCGAGGTGGATCACCTCGCACCCCTGGCTCATCAGGATGCGCCGCATGATGTTGATCGAGGCGTCGTGGCCGTCGAACAGGCTCGAGGCGGTGACGAGCCGCACCGGGTTCGACGGGACGTGCAGAGCGGGACGGGCGAGGTCGGCCATGTGGCGATAGTAGGACTTCCTACTAACTTCCCGCGACTATCGGGCCCGACCCTGGCTATCTAGGGACGAAATGGGGGTGTGGCCGGCTCGGGACCTACCAGAACGTCCCTAGATAGCCGCCGCGGCGGCGTGGGGCGGGACGGGCGGCGCGGGGCGGGGCGGGGCGGCGCGGGGCGGGCGCGGGCGGCAGCGAAGGCGGGCGCTCAGAGCCGGTCGCCGAGGCCGGTGCGCAGCGCGGTCAGCAGGTCGGTCAGCCCGCGCACCTCGCCACCGGGCAGCCCGGGCACCGCGAACACCTCGTCGTTGAGCGCGGCGGTCGCCTCCTCCACCGCGTCGCGCCCGGCATCGGTGAGGACCGCGCGCACCACCCGCTTGTCCTCGTCGCTGCGTACGCGCTCGACGTACCCCTGGGCGACGAGCCGGTCGACGGCACTGGTGACGCTGGTCGGGTGCACCTGCAGCAGTGAGCCCAGTCGTGACATCGGCATCGCCGACCTGCGGGCGAACGACAACAGCCGCAGCACCTCGTAGCGGGCGAACGTCAGCCCGCGCGGGCGGAGCACGGCGTCGATCCGCTCCATCAGCAGCTGCTGCGCGCGCACGACGGAGGTCACCATCGCCATGCCGTCGGCGGCCTGCGCCCAGCCGTGCGCCACCCACTGGCGGTGTGCTTCACGGATCGGGTCGCGCGTCATGGCTGGAGGTTAGCCAGCCAGCGCCGAGAGCATCGCGTGCGCCTCGACCATGGCCGGCCCGTACCAGGTCAGCAGCCGTCCCGACACGAGCCGGGTGGGCGTGGTGGCGAACGCCTCGGGGCCGTCGTCGGCGGTGAAGACGTAGGGCTCGTCCGGAAGCAGCACGAGGTCCGCGCCCGCGCCGTCGATCTCCTCGACGGGCACGGCCGGGTAGCGGCCCTCGCGGCCGCCGAGGACGTTGACGAGGCCGGCGCGGGCGAGGAGGTCGTGGGTGTAGGTCTGCGCCCCGACGACCATCCACGGGTCCCGCCAGATCGGCACGGCCACGGCCAGCCGCCGCGGGGCGGGCGGTGACCACAGGACGCGTGCCTCGACCAGCCACCCCGGGTCGATGATGCCGAGGCCCTCCGCGAAGAGGCGCGACATCGAGTCGAGCGACTGCGGCACCGTCTCGATCCGGGTCACCCAGACGCTCACGCCGGCCTCGCGCAGGCGGCGTACGTCGAGCTCGCGGTTCTCCTCCTGGTTGGCCACGACGAGGTCGGGGCGCAGCCGTCGGATCGCGGCGAGGTCGGGGTTCTTGGTGCCCCGGACCCGGCTCACGTCGAGGTCCCGCGGGTGGGTGCACCAGTCGGTCGCCCCGACGAGCCGGTCCGGGACCGAGGCGGCCAGCGCCTCGGTCAGCGACGGGACCAGCGAGACCACGCGCCGAGCCGCCCCGGCGAGGGGGACGTCGGCTCCGAGGTCGTCACGCACCACGGCGCGAGCCTAGGGGTCGCGGGCGCCGGCCCGGATCTTCGGGGTGAGGGGCGGTTGGTGCGTCCGGGCCGGCGTGGTGGAGTTCTCCCCATGGGTAAGCACGCCGCCCTCCCGGGCCTGCCGATCGATGGCGCGGAGCGTCCCCCGGCACAGGGGTGGACCTTCCCCGTGCACAGTCCCGCCACCGGGGAGCTGCTCTGGGACGTGCCCGACGCCGGCACCGACGACGTGGAGGTGGCGGTCGAGGCGGCGTGGCGAGCGGTGCACGCGACCGGCTGGAGCACCGACCCCGGGCTGCGCCTCGACGGCGTGCGCCGCTTCCAGGAGGCGCTGGCGGACGCCGCCGACGAGCTGACCACGCTCCTCGCCGCCGAGACCGGCGTGCCGGTCGCCCTCCGCGACGCACACGTCGACGCGCCGATCGCCGAGCTGCGCGGCAGCCACGAGGACGGACAGCCGGGCGTGACCGTCCTCGTCACCCCCGCGACGGCGCCGCTGTCGGTCGCCCTGCCCGAGATCGGCCGCGTGCTGAGCGCCGGCGGGGCGGTCGTGCTCAAGCCGGCGCCCGAGACGGCGAGCGCCGCCCTCGCGGTGGGCCGCCTCGCCTTGGACTTCCTGCCCCGCGGCGTGCTCAACGTCGTCACCACCCGGGACGTGGACGTCGCCATCGCCCTCACCCTCGACCGCCGCGTCGACGAGGTGTCCTTCACCGGCTCCGCGGTCGCCGGGGAGCGCGTCCGTGTGGCCGCGGCGGGCGCCGGCAAGCGCGTACGCCTCGACGTCGGCGCCCCGGTGCAGCTGCACGCCACCGACGACGACCGGCTCGAGGCGGTCGTCGCCGAGGCCGCCGCCGCCGTCGCGGCGAACGCCGGCCAGGGGTGCCGGCTGCCGAGCAGCGTGGTCGTGCCGATCGACCGCTACCCCGACGCGCTCCGTGCCGCGATGGCCGCGATGGAGGACGTCGTCGTCGGTGACCCGCTCGACGCCCCGACGTGGTGCGGGCCCCTGCGCTCGCGTGTCGCCCGTGACCGCGTGCTGCGCTACCTCTCGCTGGCGCGGGCCGAGGGCGGTGACGTCGTCCTGGGCGGGCACGTGCTCGACCGGGACGGCTGGTGGCTGGCGCCGACGGTCATCGGCGGGCTGGACCGCGAGTCGCGGGTGGTGCGCGAGGAGGTGCTCGGCCCCGTCCTCACGGTCGTGGCCGAGTCATCGGGACATGCCTGATGCCGTCCTCGTCGAACTCCGGCCCGGCCACCTCGAAGCCCCACCCCGCGTAGAACCCGGCGAGCGGCGCCTGCGCGTCGAGCCGCACCTCGCGGCTGCCGCACAGGGTCAGCGCCTCGTCCATCATCAGTCCCGCGAGCCCGCGCCCGCGCGCCGACGGGGCGACCACCACCCGGCCGATGCGCGACCACTCGCCGTCGTCGAGCACGCGCAGGGTGCCGACCACCTGCTCGTCCTCGAGCAGCACGACGTGGCGGGTCGCCTCCTCCAGGTCGCGCCCGTCCAGGTCCGGGTAGGGGCAGTCCTGCTCGACGACGAACACCTCCTGACGCAGCCGCCACACGTCGTACGCCGTCCGCGGGGCGAGGTCGTCGAAGCCGGCGATCAACACCTTCACCGGACGAACTCCACGACGCGGGCGAAGGCGCGCGCGGCCTCCGGCGTGGCGGGCAGCAGCCCGTAGACGTGGATGAGGTCCGCCTCCTCGACCGCGGTGAGGTCCCAGCCGGCGTCCGCCGCGCGTCGGGCCAGCAACCGGCAGCCGGGATGCAGCAGGTCGCGGGTGCCGTAGAGCATGAGGGCGCGCGGCAGGCCGGCGAGGTCCGCCAGGGCAGGTGAGACCTCGGGGCGCGACAGGTCCTCCGGCGTGCCTGCCCACCAGCCGGCGTACGCCTCCAGCTTGCCGATGAAAAGCCACGGGTCGATCGCGTCGGCCGCGCGCGTCTCCGGCGTGGAGGTCGTGAGGTCCACCCACGGCGCGTGCAGGACGAGGTGCGAGGCGGCCGGCAGCCCCCGGTCGCGCATCGACAGCGCCGTCGCGAGCGCCAGCCCCCCTCCCGCGGAGTCCCCGGCGAGCACCGCTCCTCCGTCCGCACCGGCACAGTGCGCCGCGTCCGCGACGATCGCGTCGTGGGAGTCGGCCCAGGTGTGCTCCGGCGCGAGCGGGTAGTCGGGGAGCACGACCCGCGCACCCAGGGCGTCGGCCAGGCGGGTGGCGTAGCGGACGTGGAAGGTGTCGATCGGTGCCATGAACGCGCCGCCGTGGACGTAGTACAGGGTGCGGTGCACCCGCCGACTCCTCGGCGTGAGGACGTAGGAGGGGAACCCGATGTCGGTCACCGACACCTCCCACCGCCTCGCGAACCCCGGGGTCGCGCGCGTGGGCAGGGTGCGGTCGAGGGTGCGGTGCCACGCCTCGACCCGGGCTCGCTCCGCCGGTTCCGAGTCGAGCTCGCGCGCCCGGCGCAGCCGGGGGATCGCCAGGGCGAGGAGCTCGTGACGCAGGCTGGGCATGCGCGGCAGCCTACGGGCGTGCGAGTAGGGTGGGCGCCGAAGACAGGGGAGCACGTGCAGGCGTGCTGAGAGTGCGGACCAGCCGCAGACCCTACGAACCTGATCCGGTTAGCACCGGCGATAGGGAGTCCACATGATGCATGCACCCGTCCGCGCTGCCCTGGCGGCGAGCACCGCCGTCCTCGTGCTGAGCGGCTGCAGCCTCGCCGGTGGCGGTGAGCCCTCGGAGCCGGCCACCTCGGCGGGCGAGGGCGAGGGCGAGGGCGGAGGCACGGTCGTCCTGGCCACCCATGAGTCCTTCCACCTGCCCAAGAAGCTGGTGCGGGCCTTCGAGGAGGACTCCGGCTACACCCTCGAGGTGCGCGCGGCCGGCGACGCCGGGACGCTCGCGACGAAGCTCAGCCTCACCGCCGACAACCCGATCGCGGACGCCGCGTTCGGCATCGACAACACCTTCGCCTCGCGGCCGCTGGGCGAGGGCGTCTTCGCGCCGTTCGCGCCGACGACCGCCCCGCCGGAGGAGTACGCCCTCGCCGACGGCGGCGACCGGCTCGTCCCCGTCGACACCGCCAGCGTCTGCGTCAACGTCGACACGGCGTGGTTCGAGCAGGAGGGCCTGGAGCCGCCGCGCACGCTCGACGACCTCACCGACCCGGCGTACGCCGACCTGCTGGTGGTGCCGGGGGCGTCGACGAGCAGCCCGGGCATGGCGTTCTTCCTCGCCACCGTCGCCGAGCACGGCGACGACTGGCCGGACTACTGGACCGACCTGCTCGCCAACGGCGCCAAGGTCGTCGACGGCTGGGAGGACGCCTACTACGGCGACTTCACCGCCGCCTCGGACAACGGCACCCGGCCGGTCGTCGTCTCCTACGACTCCTCGCCGGCGTTCACCGTGAGCGGCGACCGGTCCACCACGGCGGCGCTGCTCGACACCTGCTTCCGCCAGGTCGAGTACGTCGGCGTGCTCGAGGGCGCCGACAACCCCGCGGGCGCCGAGGCGCTCGTCGACTGGCTGCTGTCCGAGGAGGTGCAGAGCGCGCTGCCGGAGTCGATGTACGTCTATCCCGTCATGCCCGGCGCCACCGTCCCCACCGACTGGGCCGACTTCGCCCCGCAGCCCACCGACCCCTACGAGGTCGCGCCCGAGGAGATCGCCGCGAACCGCGAGCAGTGGCTGACCGAGTGGACCGACGTCGTGTCGCGATGAGGCGCGTCGCCGGCCTCCTGGCGCTGGCCGCCGGTCCGGTGCTGGTGCTGGGGGTCCTGTTCGTCCTGCCGGTGACCGGCATGGTCGCCCAGGGGTTCGTCGTGGACGGGCGGTTCGCCCCGGGCGCGGTCCTCGACGTCCTGGCCCGCCCCCGGGTGCACCGGGTCGCGTGGTTCACCGTGTGGACCTCGGCCACCGCGACGCTGCTGGCCCTCGGCCTCGGCCTGCCGGCGGCGTACGCGCTGCACCGGCTCGCGCTGCCGGGTCGCGCAGCGGTGCGCGCAGCCCTGCTGGTGCCGTTCGTGCTCCCCACGGTGGTGGTGGGTGTCGCGTTCCGCCAGCTGCTCGGAGAGGGCGGGCCGCTCGGGTTCCTCGGGCTCGACCAGACGCCGGCGGCCATCGTGTGCGGACTCGTGTTCTTCAACGTCGCGGTCGTCGTCCGCACGGTCGGGGTCGCCTGGGAGGCGCTCGACCCGCGTCCGGGCCAGGCCGCGGCTGCCCTCGGCGCGTCGCCGTGGCAGGTGCTGCGCACCGTGACCCTGCCCTCGCTGCGTCCGGCGATCGTCGGCGCCGCCAGCGTCGTCTTCCTGTTCTGCGCCACCGCGTTCGGGATCGTGCATACCCTGGGCGGCGTACGCCACGCGACCGTCGAGACCGAGATCTACCTGCTCACCACGACGGTCTTCGACCTCCAGGCGGCAGCCGCGCTGTCGGTGCTGCAGATCGTGGTCGTGGTGGTGCTGCTGGCGCTCGCCGCGCGGCTGCGCGCGACGCCGGACCCGACCGCCCAGCGCGCCGTGACGCCGGCGCGCGCGCCCCGCCGCGCGGACGTCCCGGTGGTCGTCGCGACGGCGCTCGTGCTCGCCGCGATGGCGCTCCCGATCCTCACCCTCGTGCTCGGCTCCCTCAGCGTGGGCGAGGGGTGGGGCCTGGACAACTACCGCGCGCTCGGCACGGCCGGTGACGACCGGGCCCTGCTCGTGCCGGTCACCACGGCGCTGGTGACCAGCCTGCGCACCGCCGTCGACGCCACGTGGATGGCGCTGCTCGTCGGCGTCCTCGTCTCCGTGGTCGTCACCCGCCGCTCGCACTCGGTCGGTGAGCGGCGGGTCCGCTCCGCGCTCGACGGCTTCTTCATGCTGCCGCTGGGCGTCAGCGCCGTCACCCTGGGGTTCGGGTTCCTCATCACCCTCGACCAGCCGCCGCTCGACCTGCGCGACTCGCCCCTGCTCGTGCCGATGGCGCAGGCACTGGTGGCGCTCCCGCTGGTGGTGCGGACGCTGACCCCGGTGCTGGGCGGCATCGACGACCGCCAGCGCCAGGCGGCCGCCTCGCTCGGGGCGTCGGCCTGGCGGACCCTCCTCACGGTCGACCTCCCCGTGGTGTGGAAGCCGATGCTCGCGGCCGGCGGGTTCGCGTTCGCCGCCTCGCTCGGCGAGTTCGGCGCGACGTCGTTCCTGGCCCGCGACGAGAGCCCGACGCTGCCGGTCGTCATCTTCCGGCTCATCGGCCACCCGGGGGAGATGAACTACGGCATGGCGCTGGCCGCCTCCGTCGTCCTCGCCAGCGCCACCGCCGTGGTCATGCTCGCGGTGGAGCGGCTGCGCGTGCCCGGTGTGGGAGCGTTCTGACGATGCTGGGGCTGCGCGACGTCACGGTCCGCTACGGGGACACCCCGGCGGTCGACCAGGTCTCACTCGACCTCGCGCCCGGCCACGTGCTCGCCGTGCTCGGGCCCTCTGGGTGCGGGAAGTCGACGCTGCTGCGAGCCGTCGCGGGGCTCGAGCCGCTCTCCGGCGGCTCGATCTCGTGGGCCGGCGCCGACCTGGCCGGCGTACCGACGCACAAGCGCGGCTTCGCGCTGATGTTCCAGGACGGCCAGCTCTTCGCCCACCTCACGGTCGCGCGCAACGTCGCCTACGCCCTCCGGCTGCGGCGTACGCCCTCGGCGCGGGTGGCCGCCCGGGTGCGGGAGCTGCTCGCGCTGGTCGGGCTCTCCGGCTACGGCGACCGGCTGCCCGGCACCCTGTCCGGGGGCGAGCGCCAGCGGGTCGCGCTGGCCCGGGCGCTGGCCGTCGAGCCGCGGCTGATCCTGCTCGACGAGCCGCTGTCCGCGCTCGACGCCACGCTGCGCGAGCGACTGGCCGGCGACCTGCGAGAGATCCTGCAGAAGGCCGGGACCACCGCGCTGCTGGTCACCCACGACCACGAGGAGGCGTTCGCGCTCGCGGACCGGCTGGCGGTGATGCGCTCGGGCCGCCTGGTGCAGGACGGGGCGATCGACGAGGTCTGGCGGCGCCCGGTCGACGAGGAGACCGCCCTCTTCCTCGGCTATGCGCGCGTGCTCCGCGAGGACGCGGCCCGCCGGGTGCTGGCCGCCGCCGGGCTGCCGGGCGCGCCGGCCGTCGCGCTGCGGCGCTCCGCCCTGGTGGTCGACGCGAGCGGCACGCTCCGCGCCGCGGTCGAGTCCGCACGCGTGACGCCCGAGCAGGTGCGGCTGCTGGTCCGGGCGGACGGGATCGGCGTGCTCGACGCGGTGGCGCCACTGGGCACCAGGGTCTCGCCGGGCGACGAGGTCACGGTCCGCACGGACGCCACCAGGCTCTCCGTCCTGCCGGTCGCGGCCCACCCTTGACGTCTCCCTACACTGACCCCCGTGTACAGACCGGCCTATGCCCTGCTCGTGGGAGTCGCCGCCACCATGGGCGCGCTGGCTGTCACTGCCGCCCTGTGGCTGGACCGGCCGCTCGTGGACCCGGAGGGTTTCCTCGGCCCCTCGTGGGCCCGCCTGCCGCTGCTCGTCTTCGGCGCGTTCCTCCTCGACCTGCTTCCGCGGACGCTGTGGTACTCGCGGATGAAGCCCGGGCTGATGCCCGACATCGTCCGCGAGCGGATCCGCACCCACTGGGACCGCGAGCGGATCGTCCTGGTCGTGCTCGGGCTGGTCTGCTTCTACATCACCTACGTCTGCTACCGGAACCTCAAGTCCTTCCTGCCCTTCATCATGGGCGAGGACAAGTACGACCGTGAGCTGCACCTGATCGACCGCGCGATGATGTTCGGCCACGAGCCGGCGACCATCCTGCACACGGTCTTCGGCACCGGCATCTCCGCGCACTTCCTGTCGACCATCTACCTGTGGTTCCTGCCGCTGGTGCCGCTGGCGCTCGCCGCGTGGCTGGTGTGGTCGCGCAACATCACCTTCGGCTACTGGTTCGCCACCTCGCAGTGCCTCGCCTGGTCCATCGGGACCGCGTCCTACTACGCGCTGCCGACCCTGGGCCCCGGCTTCCAGTACAGCTACCTCTACACCGACCTTCCCGCCACCGGCTCGAGCGCGCTGATGGAGTCGCTGTCCTACGGACGCATGGGAGTGCTGCGCGACGGGACGGAGGGGGCGGTGCAGTCCGTGGCCGGCTTCGCCTCGCTCCACGTCGCGATCACCCTGCTCGTCGCGCTGATGGTGCAGTACACGCTGCGCAACCGCGTGCTGCACATCGTGTTCTGGGCCAACTTCGCGATCACGGTCGTCGCCACCCTCTACTTCGGCTGGCACTACATCGCCGACGACCTGGCGGGGGTCGTCATCGCCCTCTTCGCGTTCTGGCTCGGCGGGCTCGCCAGCGGACAGAAGTTCGACCGGCGCGGGCTGGCCTCCCACCCCACCTCCACGACGCGCCAGGTGCCCGTCGACGCCGACTGAGCGGCGTACCTCCTGCCCGCCCGCGCCTCGCCGCCCCCGGGTGGGAGCGGGCGCCCAGGTTGCGATCCCCGGCGAGCCGGGGAAACTCGAGGTTCCGGTGCGAAACTTCGCGTGTGAGGCTCGAGTTTGAGCGGCTAGCCGGGGAACGCAACACGGCCGCGCTCGAATTACATCGGTGTAGTTCGTCAAGGCGACACGCCGGGCGCCCGTGAAAAAGTTGGGGAAAGTGTTCCGCGTGTGACGAAAGTTGATTAGCGTGCCTCGGGTTGCCCGTGTGATGGGGAAGTCACGCGGGATCCGAGACCCCTGGGAGCCCCCGTGCCCTTCACGCCACCACCGGACCACGAGCCCGCGCCGCGTCGTACGACGTCGCGCTGGGCGAGCGCGGTCGTCCTGGTCGCCGGCCTGGCGGTCGTCGGCGGGCACGGCATCGCGTTCGCGGACGACGCCGACGGGCGTCGCGACGGCGTACCCAGCGAGTCCGACGTCGCCGCGGCCGAGCAGCGGGCGGCCGACAAGGGCCGCGACGTCGCGGCGGTGCAGGCCGAACTCATCCGCGCCGACCTGGCCCTCGAGGCCGCGGGGCAGAGCGCCGCGCAGGCCGCCGAGGCCTGGAACGGCGCCCGATGGCGCGCCCAGGAGGCCCGCAAGGAGGCCAGGCGGGCCGAGGCCGCCGCGCGGAACGCACGCGAGGACGTCGAGGCGCAGCGCGAGCTGTACGCCGACGCCGTCGTGACGTCCTACGAGGAGGCCTCGCAGGTGCAGGGCCTCTCCGCGGTCGTCGAGGCCGACGGCCTCGAGTCGCTCATCGACCGCAGCGTCACGATGGGCAACACCTCCGAGGCGCTGGACGAGCAGTACGACGCCTTCGTCGCGTCGTCCGCCGTCGCCGACGTCACGGCCGCCACGGCCTCGAGCGCCTCCGAGCGAGCCGTCGCCGCGGAGCGCGAGGCCCGGCAGGCGCACGCCGCCGCCGCGGCCGCGGAAGCTGACGCGAGCGCGCAGGCCGCGGCCGTCGCGGCGACCAAGTCCGAGCTCCTCGCCGAGCTCGCCGAGCTGCAGGGCATCAGCGTGCGGCTGGCCGAGCGGCGTCAGCAGGCGCTGGAGGAGGCCGCGGCCGAGGCCGCAGCCGCGGCGGCACGAGCAGAGGCGCAGGCCGAGGCGCAGGCGGAGGCCGAGGCGGCACAGGAGCAGGAGCAGCCGACCCCGCTCCCCACGCCCAGCGCGACCCCCACGCCGACCCCCACCGTCACGCCCACGCCCAGCGCGACCCCCACGCCGACCCCCACCGTCACGCCCACGCCGAGCGCGACCCCCACCCCGACGCCCACCCCGACCCCGACCCCGACCTCGACCCCGGCGCCCCAGGGCGCCGGAGCGCAGGCGGCGATCGCGTTCGCGCAGTCGCAGATCGGCAAGCCCTACCGCTACGGCGCCGCCGGCCCGGACTCGTGGGACTGCTCCGGCCTGACGTCCGCGGCTTGGGCGCGCGGTGGCAAGAGGCTGCCGCACTACTCGGTCGCCCAGTACACCCAGTCCACGAGGATCTCCCCCGCCCAGCTCGTACCCGGCGACCTGGTGTTCTGGGGCTCCTCGAGCAGTCCCAGCTCGATCTACCACGTCGCGATCTACGTCGGCGACGGCCAGATCGTGCACGCACCCCGCACCGGTCGCGACGTCACCCAGGAGTCGATGTACTCCTGGCGAGCCCCGGACTTCTTCGCCCGGCCCTGACCGGTCGGCTCACCGCACCTTGCGGGCGAACCGCGCTGCCAGCTCCCCGGGGTCCAGGTCGCCGTCGAGCACCTGCCGCGTGGGCCAGGCCGAGGTGTCGATGCCCGACAGCTCCTCGAACAGTGCCAGGTCCCGGGCGTAGACCTCCGCCAGCCCGGCCACGTCGTCAGCGGTCGGCGCGGTCCCCGGAACCTGCTCGGCGCCGGCGTGCCAGTTCTTCAGCGGCGGTACGCGCTCGAAGCGAGGGAGGTCGAGGAAGTCGGTCGTGCGGTGGACGGTCCGCTCGAAGTCGCCGAGCATCTCGCGCAGCTCGAGCAGCAGCCACTGGCGCCGCTCGAACAGCTCGAAGCCGCGCTGGAGCTGCTCGCCGTAGAACCCGCGGGCGATCCCGGTCATGTGGCGCCACCGCATCGGGCGTACGCCGTCGGGCACCTCGTCGGGCAGTGAGGTGTGCGGCCACTCGGTCAGGAAGTCGGGCCAGTCGGGCCAGGCCAGGTTGCGCGAGCGCAGCATCACCCAGTGCGAGAACAACCGCTCGAGCGGGTCGCGGAACACCGCGATGAGCGGCATCTCGGGCAGGTAGGCCCGCATCCGCTCCAGCGCGTGCGGCCAGTAGAGGTAGGTGGGGCTGGCGTCGCCGAGCATCAGGTGCACCGGGCTGCGGCGCGGTGCGGTGTAGTCGCGGGCGTGGTCGGGCGCGGACCAGTCGACGCTCTCGTCGTCGAAGTAGTGCCGCTCCTTGTCCGGCGGCTGGCAGACCAGCCGGTGCTGGTTCAGCGTCACCGCCAGCGTCGACGTACCGCCCTTCTGCACGCCGACGATCGCGTAGTTGTAGGCCATCTCCCCCCAGGGGGTGGCGTCCGACACGTTCATCGCGGCGAACCTACCGCTCTGGCTAGGTTGGGGCCATGACCACCGAGCAGGTCCCCTCCCGCGTCGAGCAGGTGCCCACCGTCGAGCCGGAGGCGCCCGCGGTGCAGCGGGTCGAGGACGCCGGGGTCCACGCCACGGACAGGGGCTACCGGCAGCCGGCGGTCGACGTCGCGGCGCTGCGCAGGCTCCTCGACGGCCGCTACCACGAGGTCCGCGACCTGGTGCGCGCCAACCTCGCCGAGCACGCGCAGGTCCTGCTCGACGAGGAGCAGCTGAGCACCGCCGACTTCCGCGAGCGGGTCAAGGACGTCGTGCTGAAGATGGCGAGCACCGGCCAGACCGGCATGGGGTTCCCCCAGGAGTACGGCGGTGGCGGCGACATCGGTGCGTCCGTCGCGGCCTTCGAGACCCTCGCCTACGGCGACCTGTCGGTGCTGGTCAAGGTGGGGGTGCAGTTCGGCCTCTTCGGCGGCGCGATCCTCCAGCTCGGCACCAAGACGCACCACGACGCCTACCTCGCGGACCTCGTCAGCGGCCGGACGATGGGCTGCTTCGCGATGACCGAGAGCGGTCACGGCTCCAACGTGCAGGCGCTCGGCACCGTGGCGACGTACGACGTCGAGGCCCAGGAGTTCGTGATCACGACCCCCGACGACGCCAGCCGCAAGGACTACATCGGCAACGCCGCCGCCCACGCCGAGCTCGCGGTCGTCTTCGCGCAGCTCGAGGTCGCCGGCGAGCGTCACGGCGTGCACGCCTTCGTCGTCCCGGTGCGCGAGGGCGGCCACGTCCGCGACGGCGTGCGCATCGAGGACTGCGGTCCCAAGATGGGCCTCAACGGCGTCGACAACGGCCGGATCTGGTTCGACGGCGTGCGGGTGCCGCGCACCGCGCTGCTCAACCAGTTCGCCGAGGTCACCCCGGAGGGCCGCTACCTCTCGCCGATCGACAACCCCAACAAGCGCTTCTTCACCATGCTGGGCACTCTGGTGCAGGGGCGCGTGTGCGTCGGGGGCGCGGGCATCAACGCCGCCAAGGTCGCGCTCACCATCGCCACCCGCTACGCCGATCGCCGCCGGCAGTTCGAGGCGTCGTCGAGCGAGGAGGAGCAGGTGCTCCTGGACTACGGCATGCACCAGCGCCGGCTGCTGCCCCTGCTGGCCCGGACGTACGCCCTGCACTTCGCGCAGGAGGTCGTCGCCGGCCAGCTCCACGACGTCTTCTCCGGGCCCGGCCCCACCGAGCCGGGCAGCGACGAGCACGCCCGGCGCACGCTGGAGTCGCGTGCCGCGGCCACCAAGGCGCTCGGCACCTGGCACGCCACCCGCACGATCCAGGAGTGCCGCGAGGCGTGCGGCGGTGCCGGCTACCTCAGCGAGAACCGCTTCGCCGCGCTCAAGGCCGACACCGACGTGTTCACGACCTTCGAGGGCGACAACCACGTGCTGCTCCAGCTGGTCGCCAAGGGCCTGCTCACCGACTACGCCGGCGAGTTCGAGGACATGGACCAGCTCGGGATGGCCCGCTTCGTGGCGGGCCTCGCGGTGGAGACCGTCGTCGAGCGCACGGCCGTGCACAAGCTCGTGCAGTCGGTGCGCGACCTGCTGCCCGGTGGCGACACGTGGGACCAGGAGGCGGGCCTGCTCGACCCCAACTACCAGCTCGCCATGCTGCGCTTCCGCGAGGAGCACATGATCGGCGGCGTCGCACGCCGCCTCAAGCGGGGCGTCGACCAGGGGCTCGACGCGGGCGCGGTCTTCTCCCGCGTGCAGGACCACGTCATCGCCGCCGCACGGGCGCACGCCGAGCGCCTGGTGCTGGAGGCGTTCGTCGCCCGGACCGCCGCGCTGCCCGACGGTGACCTCAAGGTCGCGCTCAACCTGCTCTGCGACCTTCACGCGCTGAGCACCATCGAGTCCGACCGCGCCTGGTTCATGGAGCACGGGCGCCTGTCCAGCGCCCGCTCCAAGGCGATCAGTCGCGAGATCAACGACCTGTGCCGCAAGGTCCGGCCGCTCGCCGTCGACCTCGTCGACGCGTTCGCCGTGCCGGATGAGATGCTGCGCAGCCGCGAGCTGCTGACCTGGGGTGACTAGATGACCTTCGGGGGACGGTCCACGAGGTGGGAGCCGGCGGGCGCCGCCCGCGGGCTCGCGCTCGTCGCACCCGGCCGTGCCTACTCGCCCGACGCCCCGCTGCTCGACTTCGCCCGCATCGCGCTGCAGCAGCACGGCTTCACGGTCCAGCAGCTCTGGTGGGACTCGACCACCCGCGGCGAGGAGGATCCCGAGGCGTGGGTACGCCGACAGGTGGCCGCAGCGCTCGCCGGAGAGGACGCCGCCCGCGTGCTCGTGGTCGGCAAGTCGCTGGGCACCCACGCCGCGTCGTACGCCGCCGAGCACGGGCTCGACGCGATCTGGCTGACCCCGCTCCTGGTCGAGCCCCGGCTCGCCGAGGCGGTGGCCGCCAATCCCGGCCGGCAGCTGCTCGTCGGGGGCCTGGCCGACCAGCTGTGGAACGCCGGCGTCGCCCGCGAGCTGGCGGCCACGGGCTGCGACGTGCTGGAGGTGCCCGACGCCGACCACGGCATGGCCACCTCCGACGCGGTGCGCACCGCCGAGATCCACCTGGAGGTGGCCCGGGCCGTCGACGCCTTCCTGCGTGCGGCGTGACGTCCAGCCGCATCTGACCCGGGCGCCCAGGGCCCCAGGAGCCGTCGTCGCGGCCGCCGTGTCACACACGGGGTCCCGGCGGTGTCTCCATGTCATCGACGCCCGCACTCTCGCATCAGGAGATGACATGCCCAGCCAGTTCCGCATCCCGAAGGCACACCTCGACGGCGCCTACGGTGCCGTCATGACCCGCCTCGCGCAGCGCATGTGGGGCCAGGTGCCCGACAACGCTCACGTCCTGTGGCACAACAAGCCGGTCCTCCGGTCGGTCTTCGCCTTCGAGCAGAGGGTGGGGCGCTGGAAGGCGCTGGACCCGCACCTCAAGGCGTACGCCGAGATGGCGAGCGCGGGCGTCATCGGGTGCTCGTGGTGCCTCGACTTCGGCTACTTCCTCGCCCACACCAAGGGGCTCGACGAGGCGAAGGTCCGCGAAGTGCCGCGCTGGCGCGAGTCGGAGGTCTTCACCGACCTCGAGCGCGAGGTGATGGCGTACGCCGAGGCGATGACCGTGACCCCGCCCGCCGTGACCGACGAGATGGTTGCCAGCCTGGACCGTCAGCTCGGTCACGCCGCCGTCGTCGAGCTGACCATGATGATCGCGGTGGAGAACGAGCGCTCCCGGTTCAACGCCGCGATGGGGCTGGCCTCGCAGGGCTTCAGCGACGTCTGCGAGCTGCCGCTCGCCGCCCCGGCGGGAGCGGCGGGAGCGGCGACGACGTGAGTGCGGACCTGGCCACGTCGGCGTTCGTCGCGCACCGCAACCTGCTCTTCACGGTCGCCTACGAGATGCTCGGCTCCGCCGCTGACGCCGAGGACGTGCTGCAGGAGGTCTGGCTGCGGTGGGCCGACGGCGACCGCTCCGACGTCGTGGACTCCCGCGCCTACCTCGTCCGGATGGTCACCCGGCTCTCGCTCAACCGCCTGCGCACGCTGTCGCGCCGGCGCGAGGACTACGTCGGCACGTGGCTGCCGGAGCCGTTGCTGACCGCTCCCGACGTGGCGGACGACGTCGAGCTGGCCGACAGCGTCTCCACGGCCATGCTGCTGGTGCTCGAGACGCTGCCGCCGACCGAGCGCGCGGTGTTCGTCCTGCGCGAGGTCTTCGACGTGCCGTACGCCGAGGTCGCCGCGGCCGTCGAGAAGTCCGAGCCGGCGGTGCGGCAGATCGCCGCCCGCGCCAGAGCGCACGTGGCCGAGCGCCGCCCGCGAGCGTCGGTCACGGCGGCGGAGCGGGACGCGGTGATCGAGCGGTTCCGGGTCGCGACCGAGACCGGCGACCTCCAGGGACTCATGGACGTCCTCGCGCCCGACGTGGTGCTGATGACCGACGGAGGCGGCAAGGTGAAGGCGGCGCTCAACCCGATCTCCGGGCGGGACAAGGTGTTCCGCTTCCTCACCGCCGTCGCTCCCGACGCGCTCGAGCTGGTGCCGGTCTGGCTCAACGGGTCGCCGGCGATCCAGTTCGTCGTCGCCGGTCAGCGTGACGGCGTCGGGACGATGCTCGTGGAGCACGGTGTCGTGACCCGGCTGTTCCTGGTGCGCAACCCCGACAAGCTCCGGGCGGTGAGCGAGGAGGTGGACCTCTCGCGGCGGTGACCCGAGCGGGCCCCGGACGTTCGCGCTGAGCGGAACCACGGCCGGAATCGTCCCCGTCCCGCCGGACGTTCCACCGGCATGACGCAGAACCTCTCCCTCCCCGTGGTGTTCCTTCACGACACGGTCGTGCTTCCCGGCATGGTCGTGCCCATCGAGCTCGACGACTCCGCGCGCGCCGCCATCGACGCCGCGCGCCTGGCCCAGGCCGAGACGGACTCCGAGCCGACCCGGGTGCTGGTCGCTCCGCGGCTCGAGGACCGCTACGCCACCCACGGCGTGGTCGCCGTCGTGGACAGGGTCGGCCGCTTCGCCGGCGGCAGGCCCGCCGCGGTGCTGCGCGCCGAGCGCCGGGTCGCCATCGGCGCCGGCGTCACCGGACCGGGCGCCGCCCTTTGGGTCGAGGCCGAGCCCGTCGCGACGACCCCGGTCACCGACGAGCTCCGCGAGCTCGCCGAGGAGTACCGCGCGCTCGTCGTGGCGATCCTCGAGCGGCGCGAGGCGTGGCAGGTGATCGACAACGTGCGCCGCATCAGCGATCCCGATGCTCTCGCCGACACCTCCGGCTACGCCCCGTACCTCTCCGACGACCAGAAGCGCCAGGTGCTCGAGACCCCCGACGTGGGTGACCGGCTCCGCGCGCTGGTCGAGTGGACCCGCGCGTACGACGCGGAGGACGACGTCAACGACAAGATCAGCCAGGACGTCCGCGAGGGGCTCGAGCAGAGCCAGCGGGAGTTCCTGCTGCGCCAGCAGCTCGCGGCGATCCGCAAGGAGTTCGGCGAGGGGGAGCCGGACGGCTCCGACGACTACCGCGCTCAAGTCGAGGCCGCCGACCTGCCCGAGCACGTCCGCGACGCCGCGCTGCGGGAGGTGGACAAGCTCGAGCGCGCGAGCGAGCAGAACCCCGAGGCCGGGTGGATCCGCACCTGGCTCGACACCGTCCTCGAGCTGCCGTGGACGGTGCGCACCGACGACTCGCACGACGTCGTCGCCGCCCGCGCGGTGCTCGATGCCGACCACCACGGCCTCGACGAGGTCAAGGAGCGCATCACCGAGTACCTCGCGGTGCGCGCCCGCCGGGCCGAGCGCGGCCTCGAGGTGGTCGGCGGTCGCGGGTCCGGCGCGGTGATCCTCCTCGCCGGTCCTCCCGGCGTCGGCAAGACCTCGCTGGGCGAGTCGGTGGCCCGCGCCCTGGGCCGGAAGTTCGTCCGGGTCGCCCTCGGTGGCGTCCGCGACGAGGCGGAGATCCGGGGGCACCGGCGCACGTACGTCGGCGCCCTCCCGGGCCGCATCGTGCGCGCGATGAAGGAGGCGGGCTCGATGAACCCGGTCGTCCTCCTCGACGAGGTCGACAAGGTCGGCGCGGACCACCGCGGGGACCCGGCCGCGGCCCTGCTCGAGGTCCTCGACCCGGCGCAGAACCACACCTTCCGCGACCACTACCTCGAGCTCGACCTCGACCTCTCCGACGTGCTGTTCGTGGCCACCGCCAACGTCGTGGAGCAGATCCCCTCGGCGCTGCTGGACCGGATGGAGCTCGTCACCCTCGACGGCTACACCGAGGACGACAAGGTCGCCATCGCGCGCGACTTCCTCATCCCCCGCCAGCTAAAGCGGGCCGCGCTCACGTCCGAGGAGGTCACGGTGTCGGACGACGCCCTGGGCGAGCTCGCCGCGAACTACACCCGCGAGGCCGGCGTACGCCAGCTCGAGCGGTTGCTGGCCAAGGCGTTCCGCAAGGCGGCGACGCGGCTCGCCACGGGCGAGGTGGACCGGGTCGACATCGACCGGGACGCTCTCGCCGGCCTGGTCGGCCGCCCGCGCTTCATGCCGGACAGCCACGAGCGCACCGACGTGCCCGGCGTCGCCACCGGCCTGGCCGTGACCGGCCTCGGCGGCGACGTGCTCTACGTCGAGACGTCGGTCGCCGAGGGCCAGGCGGGCCTGACCATCACCGGGCAGCTCGGCGACGTGATGAAGGAGTCGGCCTCGATCGCGCTGTCGTGGGTCCGGGCCCACGCCTCGGAGCTCGGCCTCGAGCCGGCCTCGCTGGAGCGGTCGATCCACGTGCACTTCCCCGCGGGCGCGATCCCGAAGGACGGTCCGTCCGCGGGTGTGACGATGGTGACCGCGCTGGTCTCGCTGCTCACCGGCCGGCCCGTGCGCTCGGACGTCGGCATGACCGGCGAGGTCACGCTGTCGGGTCGCGTGCTGCCGATCGGCGGCGTAAAGCAGAAGCTGCTGGCTGCACAGCGGGCGGGGCTGAGGACGGTCTACATCCCCGAGCGCAACCGCGCCGACCTCGACGACGTACCGGCCGAGCTGCTCAGCGCTCTCGACGTGCGCCCGGTCGGACGGGTGACCGAGATCCTCGCCGAGGCGCTCGAGCCGATCGCAGGAGCGGGGTCCGCGGCGACGCACGGCGGCAGCGAGGCCGCCTGACCGGCTGGGGTCAGGCGTCCTCGCCGAGGCTGTCGTCGGCGAGGTTGTCGAGGTCGTTGCCGTGGCCCTCGGTCCTGAACCGCTCGAAGGAGGCCTCGACCTCGGCCTCGGCCTCGGTGCGCCCGACCCAGTCGGCGCCCTCGACGGACTTGCCCGGCTCGAGGTCCTTGTAGACCTCGAAGAAGTGCTGGATCTCCAGGCGGTCGTACTTGGAGACGTGGTTGATGTCGCGCAGGTGCTCCAGGCGCGGGTCGTGGCTCGGGACGCACAGGACCTTGTCGTCGCCGCCAGCCTCGTCGGTCATGCGGAACATGCCGATCGCGCGGCACTCGATGATGCAGCCCGGGAACGTCGGCTGCTGCAGGATCACCAGCGCGTCCAGCGGGTCGCCGTCCTGGCCGAGGGTGTTCTCGATGAAGCCGTAGTCGGCCGGGTAGGCCGTGGAGGTGAAGAGCATCCGGTCGAGGCGGATCCGCCCGGTCTCGTGGTCCACCTCGTACTTGTTGCGCTCACCCTTGGGGATCTCCACGACCACGTCGAAACTCAGCACGTCTTCCTCCACACTCTCCGGCACGCCATCGGGCCTCTGCGGCGCGTCCGGCCGAGCCGACGCGCACCTGTAGGGGCAGTCTCGCGCACAATGGTCCCGATGCGCGAAGCGAGAACCCCCCGGGACCCGAGACGTGAGGTACGCCACGCGTCCCGGTGGTCGGCGCGCACCTGGCTGCCCACGCTGCTGGTGCTGGCTCTGCTCGCCGCCGGGGTCGGTGCCTACCGGTTCGAGTGGGGCCAGCGCTACCTCCCGTGGCTGGCTGCCGACCCGGCGACCGAGCCGGAGGCGGTGCTGCCGCCGGCGGGGCTCGAGCTGCCCGACTGGACGCCCCCGGCGCTCGACGCGGTCGCCGTCGACACCTCCGCGGACGTGGCACCGGACCGGGTCGGCGCCGCCGTCGCGAGAGCGCTGGCGGACCGCGACCTGGGACGCCACGTCGTCGGCGCGGTGACGTCGCTGACACCGGGGTCGCCGACCTGGACCTCCGGCGGGGGCCGGTACCTGCCGGCCTCGACCACCAAGCTGCTCACCGTCGGTGCGGCGCTGGCGACGCTGGGCCCCGACCGCACGTTCACCACGAGGGTCGTGCGCGGGCAGTCGCCGCGCGAGGTCGTGCTGGTCGGCGGGGGAGACCCGCTGCTGGCCAGCAAGCCGACAGCGGTCGCCGAGGCCGCGTCGAGCTACCCGGCGCGCGCCGACGTCACCTCGCTCGCCCTCGACGCCGCCGACTCGCTCGCCGGTACGGGCCGGGTCCGGGTCCGCTTCGACGACAGCCTCTTCTCCGGCCCGAGCGACAACCCCGCCTGGCGCCGCGACTACGTCCCCGACGACATCGTCAGCCCCATCACCGCGCTCATGGTCGACAGCGGGGTCGAGCCCGACGGGTTCTCACGCTCCGACGACCCGTCCCTGGCCGCCGCCCGCGCCTTCGCCGACGCCCTCCGCGCCGCCGGCGTGCGGGTGGTCGGCGAGCCGCAGCGGGTCGTCGTACGCCCCGACGCGGAGGAGCTGGCCTCGGTCGAGAGCGCGCCGCTGGCCCAGATCGCCGAGCGCATCCTCGACGTCAGCGACAACGAGGGCTCGGAGGTGGTGGCCCACCACGTCGGCCTGGCCACGTCGGGCACCGGTTCGTTCGAGGCGGGCGCCGCCGGGGTGCTGGCGACCCTGGCCGGCCTGGGCGTCGATGTCACGGGCGACGAGGTGTACGACGGCTCCGGCCTCTCGCGGCGCAACCGAGTGTCCCCCGCGACGGTCCTCGCCGTGCTGCAGCACGCGGCCGGTCCCGAGGGGGAGGCGATGCGCAGCGTCGTCACCGGGCTGCCGGTCGCCGGCTTCACCGGCTCGCTGACCTACCGCTTCGCCGAAGGCCCGGCGCTCGCCCGCGGGCTGGTGCGGGCCAAGACGGGCACGCTCACCGGGGTCCACGCCCTCGCCGGGATCGCGATCGGCCGCGACGGGGCACCCATGGCGTTCGTGCTCGCCGCGGACAAGGTGGCGGCCGAGGACAGGTACGACGCCCAGGACGCCATCGACCGGGCCGCCGCCGCGCTCGCGGCCTGCCGCTGCTCGTCCGGCTGAGCGACCCCGCACGCGCCGTGGCGGTTGCTCGTGCCCCGCTAGTGTCGTGACATGAACCTCGTCGACTGGGATCTCGCCGTCAACGTCGGGTCCCGGGTGGCAGGGCCCGGACCGGACGTGTCACCTGACGAGGCGGCCGCCGTCGTGCTGGAGCTGCGAGAGGGTGCGGCCCGCTCGACGCCCCTGGTGCGCGAGTTCACCGGGCTGCACACCGAGGGCGGCACCGCCCCCGTGCTGGTCGTCGACCGCCGTGGGTGGGTGCGCGCCAACGCCGACGGGTTCGCCACGATCCTCGGGCCCATCGTCGACAAGCTGGCCGAGAGGAAGGGCCAGCCGTCCGCCTTCGCCGAGGCCGTCGGGTCCCGGGTCACCGGAGCCGAGGTCGGGCTGCTGCTCGGGTTCCTCGGCTCCAAGGTGCTCGGCCAGTTCGACCCGTTCTACTCCCCGCACGGCCGGCTGCTGCTCGTGGCTCCCAACATCGTCCACGTCGAGCGAGAGATCCACGCCGACCCCGCCGACTTCCGGCTGTGGGTGTGCCTGCACGAGGAGACCCACCGCGTCCAGTTCACCGCCAACCCGTGGCTGGGCGACCACCTGCTCGCCCAGATGCATGCCGTCGCCGACAGCATCGAGCCGAGCGCGCTGCTCGACGGCCTGCGCCGCGGTGCCGAGGCGATCCGGGGTGGCAACGGCAGCGTCCTCGACCTCGTCTCCTCACCGGAGCAGAAGGAGATCCTCGACCGGGTCACCGGCGTGATGTCGTTGCTCGAGGGCCACGCCGACGTGGTGATGGACGGTGTCGGGCCCACGGTGATCCCCTCCGTCGAGCAGATCCGTCGCAAGTTCAACCAGCGCCGGCAGGGCCTCGGCTCCCTCGACAAGCTGCTGCGTCGGCTGCTCGGCCTCGACGCCAAGATGGCGCAGTACCGCGACGGTGCCGCCTTCGTCCGCCACGTCGTCGACAAGGTCGGCATGGACGACTTCAACGCCGTCTGGAGCGGCCCGGAGACGCTGCCGTCCAAGGCCGAGATCGGCGACCCCGACGCGTGGGTCGCCCGGGTGCTGTGACGCTGCACCCCTCGCTCGCCGCCGTCCGGCTCCCGGTCCGGCGGTCGCTGTCCGAGCTGGCGCCCGGCGACGTCGTCGCGGTGGCGTGCAGCGGCGGCGCGGACTCCCTGGCGCTGGCGTCGGCCGCGGTCTTCGAGGGTCACAAGCTCGGCCTTCGGATCGTGGGCGTGACCGTCGACCACAGTCTCCAGCCCGGTTCGCACGAGCAGGCCGACCGGGTCGTGGCGCAGCTCGCGCGGCTCGGGGTCGACGAGACGCTGACGGCCCGCGTGGAGGTCGACGTCGCCTCCGGGCTGGGCCCGGAGGCGGCGGCCCGCGAGGCGAGGTACGCCGTCCTCGAGCAGGTCGCCGCCCACCTCCGCGCACGGGCGGTGCTGCTCGGCCACACGCTCGACGACCAGGCCGAGACGGTGCTCCTCGGCCTCGCGAGAGGCTCCGGCGCCCGGTCGCTGCAGGGCATGCGGCCGGCCTTCGACGTGTTCGTGCGCCCGCTGCTGGGCGTACGCCGTGCCGACACGGTCACCGCGTGCCAGGTCGAGGGCCTCGACGTCTGGGACGACCCCCACAACCACGACCCGGGCTACGCGCGCGTGCGGGTGCGCCGGCGGGTGCTGCCGGTGCTCGAGGACGAGCTCGGTCCGGGCATCGCCGAGACGCTCGCGCGCACCGCTGACCAGCTGCGTGACGACACCGCACTGCTCGACCGGCTCGCCGACGAGGCGCTCGCCCGCGCGGAGCGCGGCGCCGGCCTCGACGTCGCCGCCCTGGCTCTCGAGCCCCGGGCCCTGCGCCACCGGGTCCTGCACCGGGTCGCGCTCGCGGCCGGCGTACCGGCCTCGGAGCTGACCCGCGACCACGTGGTGGCCGTCGACGCGCTGGTCACCAGCTGGCGGGGGCAGAAGTGGATCGACCTGCCCGGGCACCGGCGCGCCCTGCGCCGTGACGGGGTGCTGGTCCTCGAGCCCGCCTGATCCGCCCGCCACGGCGAGGCGGTGCCGGCGCAGGCGGCTCGAAGGGGCCATGTTTGGGTACGGCGTGGTCGGGCGCGTCCACGCGTCGAGCGGGACAGGAGTGGGCATGGGCACAGTGCTGGTCGTCGACGACGACGACGACATCCGTGACCTGATCGTGGTCGCGCTGAGCAGGCACGGTTTCGAGGTGCGCAGCTTCGCGGACCCGCTCTCGGCCCTGGCGTTCGCCACGACCACGCGCTGCGACGCGGCGGTGCTGGACTGGAGCATGCCGACGATGGACGGCGGAGAGCTGTGCACGCGGTTGCGGGAGCTGTCGGACCTGCGCGAGGCCCCGATCGTCATCCTCACCGCGCACGCAGACTCCGCGACTCGTGACCAGGCCTTCGCCGCCGGCGCCACGCGCTACATCACCAAGCCGTTCTCGCTCAAGCACCTCGCAGCGGTCATGGAGGAGCTCCTCGCACCCTCGCGCTGAAGCGCCGCGCCGGGTCGGCCGTGAACGATGCGCGGAAGTGCCGGACCCGGACCTGCCATGGGACATAGGGTCCCGACCGTGGGGAAGCGGGCACGTGTGGAGCTGTGCGTGGGCGCGCTCGTCGCAGCGGCGGTGGGCGCCTACTCCTACGGCGTCGACGACGTGGTCGACCGGTTCCTCTACGTCGGCGTCCTGGTCGCGGCCAGCCTGGCCGCATGGGTGGGCGCTCAGCGTGCCCGCGCCGGGCACCGGCTCGTCCGCAGGCTGATCGCCGCCGGGCTGACCCTGACCGCTCTCGGCGACGCCGTCTGGGAGGTGCTCGACTGGCGCGGTGCCGCGACCGACGTGTCGGTCGCCGACCCGCTGTGGTTCGCCAGCTATGCGGTCCTCTGCGTCGCCGTGTGGACCGTGCTGAGCGGCGGCGACACCGCACGTGACCGCTGCTCGGTGGTGATCGACGCCGTCACCGTCGTGACGGTGAGCATCCTGCTCTTCTGGAGCATCTCCATCGAGGCGATCGTGACCGACGAGGGCCTGGACCCCCACGTCCGGCTCGTGTGGGCGGCCTACCCCGTGGCGGACGCGGTCCTGCTCGCCCTGGTCGTCCGGGTGCTGATGAGCAGGGGAGCGCGCGCCGCGATCGACGCCGAGTTCGCCGTCGGCGTCTGTCTCTGGCTCGCCGCCGACATCGGCTACCTGCGCTTCGGCGAGGGCGGCACCGCGGGAGTGCTGATGGAGGCGGCGTGGATGGTCGCCCCCGTCCTGCTGGCCCGGACGGCGTGGCGCAGCAGCCCGGCCCCGTCGGGCGAACCCGTCGCCGCCGGTCCCAACGGCTGGGTGGGACAGGTGCTGGTCGCCATCGTCCCGCTGGTCGTGCCGCCGGCCCTCGTGGTCCTGGCCCACGTGCGCGACGAGCCGGCCCAGCCCGTGCTGCTCGTCGTGGGCACCGCGACGCTGACGCTGCTCGCTCTCGTGCGCACCGCCAGGCTGATGCGGTCCGAGGAGCAGGCGCACCGTGAGCTCGAGGTGGCGCGGGACGCGGCGCTGGCGGCCTCGCGTGCCAAGTCGATGTTCCTGGCCACCATGAGCCACGAGATCCGCACTCCGTTGACGATGGTGCTGGGCACCGCCGAGCTCCTCCAGGACACCCAGCTGGACGACGTCCAGCGCGAGCTGGTCGCCCGGATGCGCCGCTCGGGCGACCTGCTCAGCGGACTGGTCGACGACATCTTGGACTTCTCGCGGATCGAGGCCGGGCAGGTCGAGCTCGCACAGTCCCGGTTCCACCTGGCGTCCGTCGTGGAGGACCTGGCTCAGGCCTACGCGCCGCGCGCTGCGCGCGCCGGCATCCGGTTCGAGCACCGGGTCGCTCCCGGCGTACCCGACGAGGTGGTGGGCGACCGCGACCGGCTCCTGCAGGTGCTGAGCAACCTGCTCGACAACGCCGTGAAGTTCACCCCCGAGGGCTCCGTCCGGCTCGAGGTCCGCCCCGGACCGAGCGCGGGCGGTGCCGGCACGGGCGCGAACAGCGAGGTGGAGCTCGTCGTGTCGGACACCGGCATCGGCATCCGGGAGGAGGACCTCGACGCCGTCTTCGACTCGTTCCGCCAGGTCGACGGGTCCACCACGCGCCGCTACGGCGGCAGCGGGCTGGGACTGGCCATCTCCCGGCAGCTCGTGACGTCCATGGGCGGCGAGCTCACGGTGACGAGCGAACCCGGAGCGGGCAGCACGTTCGTCGCCCGCATCCCGCTCGGCCGCGTGGACGGACCGACCCGCCGATCGAGCCAGCCGCGGCTCGCGACGACCGGCGCCGACGGCGCCCCTGGTACGCCCTAGGCTGCAGCCATGGACTCGTCCCACGTCGAGCACGACCTCGTCAACGTCCTCTTCACCGAGGCGCAGATCCAGCAGCGACTGGCCGAGATGGCGGTCCAGATCACCGAGGACTACGCGGGTCGCGACCTGCTGGTCGTGGGCGTGCTGCGCGGCGCGGTCATGGTGATGGCCGACCTGGCGCGCGCCATGCCGGGCCACCTCGAGATGGACTGGATGGCGGTGACCTCCTACGGCTCGGGCACCAAGTCGAGTGGGGTGGTGCGCATCCTCAAGGACCTCGACACCGACATCAGCGGCCGCGACGTGCTCATCGTCGACGAGATCATCGACACCGGCCTCACCCTCAGCTGGCTGGTCAACAACCTGTCCAGCCGCAACCCCGCGAGCGTCGAGATCGCCACGCTGCTGCGCAAGCCGGAGGCGCTGTCCATGCCGGTGGAGCCCAAGTACGTCGGCTGGGACATCCCCAACGAGTTCGTCGTCGGCTACGGCCTCGACTACCGCGAGCGCTACCGCAACCTGCGCGACATCGGCACCCTCGCGCCGCACGTCTACTCCTGATCGGGACCGATCAGGTCCGGCGCGGGGACGGCGCGGGTCGGCCCCGCTTCACCCCGCCTGAAAGAATGAGTGCCCGAGCGGCGTGTAGCGTCGCGGTCTCAACTCCCAACCGGTGAAAGTTGCCTGTGAAGCGCATATTCAAGGGTCCCTGGCTCTGGATCGTCCTGTCCGCCTTCGCGGTGCTTCTCGCGATCCAGTACCTCGCGCCCAGTGACGGCTACGACGAGGTGAAGACCTCGACCCTGTCGCGCTACATCGACGAGGGCCAGGTCGAGGAGATCACCTTCATCGACGGCGACCAGGAGATCCAGGCGACGCTCGACGACGGCGTCCGCGACGAGGGCGACAAGGTCGTGGCCTACTACATCCAGGGCCAGCAGGAGACGCTCCTCGCCGCCGTGGACCGGGAGTTCGAGGCCGGCACGATCGACAGCTACAACCAGGAGAACCCGCAGCCGAGCTTCCTCGGCTCGCTGCTGGCCACCCTCCTGCCCTTCGCGCTGATCATCTTGCTGTTCATCTTCTTGATGAACCAGGCCCAGGGCGGTGGCGGACGCGGCGTCATGCAGTTCGCCAAGTCCAAGGCCAAGCTCATCACCAAGGACATGCCGAAGACCACCTTCAGCGACGTCGCCGGCTGCGAGGAGGCGATCGAGGAGCTCGGCGAGATCAAGGAGTTCCTCACCGACCCGGCCAAGTTCCAGGCCGTCGGGGCCAAGATCCCGAAGGGCGTCCTGCTCTACGGGCCGCCCGGCACCGGCAAGACCCTGCTCGCCCGGGCGGTCGCCGGCGAGGCCGGTACGCCCTTCTACTCCATCTCCGGCTCCGACTTCGTGGAGATGTTCGTCGGCGTCGGTGCCTCCCGCGTGCGCGACCTGTTCGAGCAGGCCAAGGAGAACGCCCCCGCCATCGTGTTCATCGACGAGATCGACGCCGTCGGCCGCCACCGCGGCGCCGGCATGGGCGGCGGTCACGACGAGCGCGAGCAGACTCTCAACCAGCTGCTCGTCGAGATGGACGGCTTCGACGTGCGCGGCGGCGTCATCCTCATCGCCGCCACCAACCGTCCCGACGTGCTCGACCCCGCGCTGCTGCGCCCGGGCCGCTTCGACCGGCAGATCCAGGTCGACGCCCCCGACCTCAACGGTCGCCACCAGATCCTCAAGGTGCACTCGCGCGGCAAGCCGATCGCGCAGGACATCGACCTGCTGAGCATCGCGCGCCGCACGCCCGGCTTCACCGGTGCCGACCTGGCCAACGTGCTCAACGAGGCCGCTCTGCTCACCGCACGCAGCAACGCCAAGCTCATCGACAACGAGGCTCTCGACGAGGCGATCGACCGCGTCATCGCGGGCCCCCAGCGCCGTACGCGCCTGATGAGCGAGCGCGAGAAGCTCGTCACCGCCTACCACGAGGGCGGACACGCACTGGTGGCCGCCGCGCTGCCCGGCACCGACCCGGTGCACAAGGTGACGATCCTGCCGCGCGGCCGGGCGCTGGGCTACACGATGGTCCTGCCCGACCGCGACAAGTACTCCCAGACGCGCAGCGAGATGCTCGACTCGCTGGCCTACATGCTCGGCGGCATGGCCGCGGAGGCGCTGATCTTCCACGACGTCACCTCCGGCGCCGGCAACGACATCGAGAAGGCCACCAACCTGGCCCGGGCGATGGTGACCCAGTACGGCATGACCGAGCGCCTCGGCGCGGTCAGGCTCGGTGACAGCAACTCCGAGCCGTTCCTGGGCCGCGACATGGGCCACACCCGCAACTACTCCGAGGAGACCGCCGCCGCGGTCGACGAGGAGATCAAGAAGTTGCTGGGCCAGGCGCACCAGGAGGCCTTCGAGATCCTCGAGACCAACCGCGACGTCCTGGACGCCCTCGTGCTGGCGCTGCTCGACAAGGAGACCCTCGACAAGGGGGAGATCGCGCAGATCTTCGAGCCGCTCAACCGCCGGTCCGCGCGTCCCGCCTGGACCGGTTCTCCGCAGCGGTTGCCCTCGGCGATCCCGCCCGTCGACATCCCGCAGGAGATCCGCGACCGGGTCCACGCCGGCGCGAGCGCCGACGAGCCGGAGTCCGGCGCCATCCTGACGCCGCCCGGCGCGAGCGGTGACGTGCACGGGGGGCCTGGCGTCGCCTCCCCGACGCCGACCCCGCCCACCCCGGACGCACCGTGACCGACCCGATCTCGGTTCCGGAGCGGGCGCCCGAGGACGTACCCGACTTCGACCACGCCCGCGCCGAGGCCGCGGTGCGAGAGCTGCTGGCCGCCATGGGGGAGGACCCCGCGCGCGAGGGGCTGCGGGAGACGCCGGCGCGGGTGGCCCGGGCGTACGCCGAGCTGACCCAGGGGCTGCGCCAGACCGCTCGCGACGTCCTGACCACCACCTTCGACCTCGGCCACGAGGAGATGGTGCTGGTCAAGGACATCGAGCTGTGGTCGATGTGCGAGCACCACCTGGTGCCCTTCACCGGCGTCGCCCACGTCGGCTACATCCCGGCCGAGTCCGGCAAGATCACCGGACTGTCCAAGCTCGCCCGCCTCGTCGACGTCTACGCGAAGCGTCCGCAGGTGCAGGAGCGGCTGACCACCCAGGTGGCCGACTCGCTGATGGAGATCCTCGAGGCGCGCGGAGTGATCGTGGTCATCGAGGCCGAGCACCTCTGCATGACCATGCGCGGCGTCAAGAAGGCCGGTGCCCGCACGATCACCTCGGCGGTCCGCGGTGCGTTCCTCACCCAGCAGGCCACGCGTGCCGAGGCGATGACGCTGATCCACTCGGGCCGCAGGTGAGCGTGGGCGTCGCCCCCCGCCTCGTCGACGTCCCCCGGGTGATGGGGATCGTCAACGTCACGCCCGACTCCTTCTCCGACGGCGGCCGCTGGGACACCACGGAGACCGCCGTCGCCCACGGCCGGCTGCTGCTCGAGCACGGCGCCGACCTGCTGGACATCGGTGGGGAGTCCACCCGTCCCGGCGCCACGCGACCGCTGGTCGCCGAGGAGCTGGACCGCGTCGTGCCGGTCATCGGCGAGCTCGCCGGCGACGGTGCCATCGTGTCGGTCGACACGATGCGCGCCGAGGTCGCCGAGGCCGCGCTGGCTGCCGGTGCCGCGGTCGTCAACGACGTCTCCGGGGGCCTCGCCGACCCGCGCATCCTCCACGTGGTCGCGGACAGCGACGCCACGTACGTCGCGATGCACTGGCGCGCCCACGCCGACCGGATGCGCGACTTCGCCGACTACTCGCCGGACGGCGTGGTGCAGACCGTACGTCGTGAGCTGGGTGAGCGCCTCGCGGCGATCGAGGCCGCCGGGGTGCCGCGCGAGCGGGTCGTGCTCGATCCGGGGCTCGGCTTCGCCAAGGAGGGTCGGCACAACTGGGAGCTGCTCGCCTCGCTCGACGTGCTGCGCGAGCTGGGCTGCCCGTTGCTGGTCGGGGCGAGTCGCAAGTCCTTCCTCGGCCGGCTGCTCGCCGACGCCGCGGGCCCCCGCCCGGTCGAGGAGCGCGAGCACGCCCACGCGGCCCTCGTCGCGCTGCTGGCCCGGAGCGGGGTCGACTACGTGCGCGTGCACGACGTACGAGCCACGCGCGACGCCCTCGCCGTGGTTGCTGCGATGGAGGGGACGAGATGACGGGCAACGAGACGACGGGCAACGAGATGACGGTCGGCGCGACGAGCGACGAGCTGTCGGTGACCGGGGTGGAGTGCTTCGCCCACCACGGCGTCTTCGACTTCGAGCGGAGGCAGGGGCAGACCTTCGTCGTCGACCTGGTCCTCGGCCTCGACACCCGGCCCGCGGCCGCCTCCGACGACCTCGCCGAGACCGTGAACTACGGCACGCTGGTGGCCGACGTGAAGGCCGCCGTGGAGCGTGATCCCGTCGACCTGATAGAAACCGTCGCGCAACGCATCGCCGATGTGTGCCTGTTGGACGGTCGTGTTCAATGGGCGCGAGTCACGCTGCACAAACCTGATGCGCCCATCGACGCGACGTACTCGGACGTCGCGCTGACGATCACCAGAACGCGAGGCAACGCACATGACTGAGACCCCGAACCCCAACATCGTGGACGCCGACTCCCTCACCGGGGAGATGCACCCGATCCGCCGGGTCGTCGTCGCCTTGGGCTCGAACCTCGGTGAGCGGCTCTCCTCGCTGCAGGGCGCTGTCGACGCGCTGGCCGACACCCCCGACTTCTACGTCACCGGCGTCTCGCCCGTCTACGAGACCGAGCCGGTGGACTCGCCCGACGGCGCCGGCCCCTACCTCAACGCGGTGCTCCTGGCCGACACCACGCTGCCCGCAGCCCGCCTGATGGAGCGCGCGCTGGCCATCGAGGACGCCTACGAGCGCGAGCGCGGCGGCGACCGCAACGCGCCCCGCACGCTCGACATCGACCTCATCGTCGTGGGCGACCGCCGCTCCAACGAGGACTTCCTGCGGCTCCCGCACCCGCGGGCCCACGAGCGTGCCTTCGTGCTGCAGCCGTGGCACGACCTGGAGCCGGACGCGGTGTTCCCGGACCGTGGCCCCATCGCCGACCTGCTCCTGGCTGCGGACTCGACGGGAGTGAAGCGGCGCGACGACCTCTCGCTCGAGGTCGAGTGAGCCTCACCGGCCCGGAGGACGAGCCGCCGGAGCCGCGCGGCACGCTCCGCCCGACCTCTGCGCGCGCCCTGACGGTGTGCGCGGTGGTGGGTCTCGTGCTCGGGTGGGGGGTGCACCCGCTGCTCAGCCGCCTGGGCGGCCGGCCGCCGCTGGTGTCGTGGGCGCAGGCCCTCGCGCTGGTGCTGGTCGCGGTCATCATGGCCTTCCTCGCCTGGCACACGTGGCAGACGGTGCAGGTGCGCGGTGAACGGCTCGAGGTCCACCAGGCGGTGAACCGCCTGGTGCTGGCGCGCGCGTGCGCGATCGGCGGCGCCCTGGTCGCAGCGGGCTACGCCGGCTACGCGATCAGCTGGCTCGGCGACGAGTCACAGTTCGCGGACCGCTGGATCCTGCGCTCGGTGGTCGCGGCGCTCGGCGCCACTGCCGTGATGCTGGCCTCGCTCGCGCTGGAGCGTGCGTGTCGCACCGACGGCGGTCGGCCGCAGGCCTAGTCTGACCCCCATGCCCTCCCAGCAGTCACAGCAGTCACAGGCGTCCCGCACGCCGGCGCGTCGCCGCCAGCGCAGCACGCGCCTGGTCGTCGCCGTCGCGCTCCTCGTCGTCGGCGCCGCGCTCGTGGCGGGCGCCCTCGTCTCGTCGTCGTCCGCGCTGACCGCGGTCGCCGCTGTCGTCGCCGTGCTGGCCGGTGCTGCCGCGACCCGCATCACCCACTCCGAGCTGGTCCAGGCTCGCCGCGAGGCCGCCCGGGACCGTGCCGTGCAGGCGCAGGAGTACCGCGCCCTTACCGAGCGTCGTACCGCCGAGTCGGCCGCCTTCGCCGCCGACATGAAGCGCAAGATCGCCGACCGCGAGGAGGCCATCGACGTGCTGGAGCGGGCGTTGTCCACCGCGCAGCGGGCGGCCGCCGACCAGTCGCTCAAGCGCGGCCAGGAGGCCCGCCGCGCCGACGCCGCCGAGCGCGGCCGTGACGCGGCCGAGCGCGGCCGCGACGAGGCCGAGAGCCGCGCCGCGGAGGCCATCGTCCGCGTCGCCGAGCTCGAGGCGGAGATCGACGTCGTCCGCGCCGAGCTCGACGCGCTGCGCGCCTCCGCGGCCCGCGGCGCCCACCGCAGCGCCTGACCTTCGGACGTACGCCGGTCGCCCGCCGCTCGCTCGAGCGGTGGCTGAGCCACATGTGAGCGGTTGAGGATGTGGCTCACGCACCGCCCGTGGAGGCCCCCGGGCCGTACGCCGCCCGAGCGGTGGCTGAGCCACGTGCGAGCGGCCGGGGATGTGGCTCACGCACCGCCCGCGGAGACGACCGGGCCGTACGCCGCCCAGCGGTGGCTGAGCCACATGTGCGCGGTTGGGGATGTGGCTCACGCACCGCCCACGGCCGCGGCCGCCGCCGTACGCCGCCCCAGCGGTGGCTGAGCCACATGTGCGCGGTTGGGGATGTGGCTCACGCACCGCCCACAGCCGCGGCCGGGCCGTACGCCGCCCCAGCGGTGGCCGAGCCACATGCCAGCGGTCAGGATTGTGGCTCACGCACCGCCCCCACGGCAGACGCAGCGCGGTGCGGAAGAATGACCTCTCGTGATCCCCGAGGACAACCGGTTCGAGAGCGACCCCGCCGAGGCGCTGCCTGAGGAGCCGGGACTGCCGGCGGGCTGGGTCGCCGACACTCCCGACGGGACCGACGCGGCCACCGTCGAACGCCTCACCGAGCTGCTGCGCGACCACGAGCGCGCCGGTCGCGGGTGGGCCGGCGCCAGCGAGGACGACGTCCTGGTCGAGGTGTCCGAGCACGGCCTGGCGATGCGCGAGAACCTCGTGGTGCGTGACCCCGACGGGCGGATCCGGGCCTGGGGCAGCGTGCACGACCGTGCCGAGGGGCGGATGCTGCTCGTCCACGTGGTCGACCGCGAGATCGACCAGCAGGTCGCCGACCGGTGCAGCGACGTCCTGTTCGCCTGGTCCGAGGCCCAGGCCAAGGCGGTCGGCGCGGCACGCGGACTCACGGTGCAGCAAGTCGACACCGGCGCGTTCGCCGACGACGAGCGACAGCACGCCTGGCTGGCCGCGGCCGGCTTCGAGCGGGTGCGCCGCTGGTGGCAGATGAGCCGTCCGGTGCAGGCCGAGGAGGCCGACCTGGTCCCCGACCCGGCGCGCTGGGAGCGCAAGGGAGTGGTGTTCCGGTTGGTCCGGCGGCAGGAGGGTCCGGGATCGGACGGCCTGCCCGACGAGGCGGACCTGCGCGCGGTCCACGACGTGCTCGAGGGCGCGTTCACCGACCACTTCAACTCCGCGGAGGAGACCTTCGACGAGTTCATCCACCGGCTGCGCGAGGACCCGGGGCACCGCTGGGACCACTGGTGGCTGGCCGAGGTCACCGGCGAGGACGGCCGGGTCGAGGCCGCGGGGGCGCTCGTCGGCACGGTGAGCGAGTCCGCCACCGGTCCGGACGGGTCCTACGTCTCCTACCTGGGCGTCCTGGAGTCGGCCCGCGGCCGCGGGGTGGCGACCGGGCTGCTGCGCACGATCATCGCCGACGCCGCCTCCCGCGGGCGTGACCGCGTCGGGCTCGAGGTCGACGCCGACTCACCCACCGGGGCGGAAGGTCTCTACACCGCGATGGGGTGGAGCACGAAGTACGTGACGGAGTCCTGGCACCGCGACGTACCCGTCACCTGACCGGGGCTCAGCGCAGCGACTCGCGCAGCGCGCGGTGCACCCCGGCGGGCGTCAGCACGCCGAGGAACGTCGGTCCGCGCCGGACGCCGACCACGGCCTTGTCGTGGCGCAGCATGAGGGCCAGCGCGTCCTCCAGCGAGGAGTCGATGTCGATCGCCGCGCCGAGGTCGCCGGCGGCGACGCCGTCGAGCGGCTCGAGGTGCTCCTCGCGCAGCCGGGTCACGGTCAGCGCCCGCAGGCCGCCGGCGCCGACGAAGGCCGCGACCCGCTCGTCGGCCGGGTGCGCCAGCAGCTCGGCGGGGGTGGCGTACTGCACGAGGTGACCGCCCACGGCCATGACGGCGACGCGGTCGCCCATCCGGATGGCCTCGTCGATGTCGTGCGTCACGAGGACCACGGTCTTGCCGAGCTCGGCCTGCAGGCGGCGGAACTCGGCCTGCAGCCGGTGCCGCACGACCGGGTCGACGGCGCCGAAGGGCTCGTCCATGAGCAGCACCGGCGGGTTGGCGGCGAGCGCCCGGGCGACCCCGACGCGCTGACGCTGGCCGCCCGAGAGCTCGTGAGGGTAGCGCCGGGCGTACGTCTCGGGATCGAGGCCGACGGTGGCGAGCAGCTCGTGCGCGCGCTCCCGGGCGGTCGCGCGCGACTCGCCGTAGAGCAGCGGCACGGTCATCACGTTCTGCTCGATGCGCTGGTGGGGGAAGAGCCCGATCTGCTGGATGACGTAGCCGATCCCGCGGCGCAGCTCGACCGGGTCCACGCCCGTGACGTCGGTGCCGTCCAGCCAGATCCGACCGGTGGTCGGCTCGATCAGCCGGTTGATCATCTTGAGGGTGGTCGACTTGCCGCAGCCCGACGGCCCGACGAGGCAGACCATCTCTCCTCGCCCGACCTCGAGGTCCAGCTCGTGGACGGCGACCGTGCCGTCCGGGTACGTCTTGCCCACTTCCTCGAGCCGGATCATCGCCTCCGGCTGCGCGGTCGCAGGTGCTGCCGACGGCTGCGGGGAGGCGGTAGCGTCCATGTCCGTGACCCTACTGGTGGAGGCGGCCGAGCCGAGCTGCTACAACCGCGCGGTCAACGAGTGGTGGTGCACCGCCTACCTCGCCGACTACCGTCAGGAGCTGGTCGACGCGACTACGCAGCACGTCGTCCTCACGGTGAGCGCGGTGCTGCTGGGCATCGTCCTCGCCTTCCCGCTGGCGCTTCTCGCGCGCCGGTTCGGCCGCCTCGAGACGGCGATCACGGGCGTGTCGACCGCGCTCTACACCGTGCCGTCGCTGGCCCTGTTCCCGCTGCTGGTGCCCTTCACCGGGATCACCCCGATCACCGTGGTCATCGGCCTGGCGCTCTACGCGCTGACGATCCTCGTGCGCAGCATCCTCGACGGGCTCGCCTCGGTCCCCGACGACGTACGCGAGTCGGCCCGCGGCCTGGGCTACGGCCCCGCGAGCCAGCTGCTGCGCATCGAGCTGCCGCTGGCGCTGCCGGTGATGATGGCCGGCCTGCGGGTCGCCACCGTGTCGACGGTCGCGCTCACGACGGTCGGTGCCCTCGTCGCCCACGGCGGTCTGGGCAACCTCATCGCCGACGGCGTCTTCACCGACTTCCGGGCCGAGCTGCTGGCGGCCTGCCTGCTGTGTGTCGCCATCGCGGTGCTGCTGGACGTGCTGATCGTCGGCGTCCAGCGGCTGGTGACCCCGTGGACCCGCACCCGGGCGGCGTCGTGAACGTCTTCGCCGACGTGTGGAACCACCTCGCCACCGCGGATAGCTGGACCGGCAGGGGCGGCATCCTCGACTACCTCGTCCAGCAGCTGCTGCTCACCGGCACGGCGCTGAGCCTCGCGGTGCTCCTCGGCCTCCCGGCCGCCCTGTGGCTGGGGCACCTCGGCCGCGGCGGCTTCCTCGCGGTCAACATCTCCAACGTGGGGCGGGCCGTGCCGACCTTCGCGCTTTTGGCCCTGCTGGTGGCCGCCGACTGGCCCGGCATCGCGACCTTCGGGCCGTTCGGCCGAGCCGGCATCGCCACCCTCATCGCGCTGACCCTGTTCGCCCTGCCACCCATCATCACCACCACCTACGTCGCCGTCCGCGAGGTCGCCGACGACGTCAAGGAGGCGGCCCGGGGGATGGGCATGACCGGATGGCAGCAGTTCCGCCGCGTCGAGCTGCCGCTGGCCACGCACCTCGTCGCCGGCGGCGTACGGCTGGCGCTCGTGCAGGTCTGGGCCACCGCCACCATCGCGGCGCTCGTCGCGGGCCCGGGACTCGGGCGGATCATCACCGATGGCTTCGTTAACAGCGACTACGGGAAGGGAATCGCCGGCGCCGTCGTTGTCGCCGTCGTGGCCCTGGCGCTGGAGGTGCTGGCGGCGCTCGCGCAGCGTGCGGTCGACCCCATCCCCCGGACGGCTCGGCGACGAACGGACGTACCCCCCACGACTCTGCCCACGACCACGTGAGCAGCGACCGGACACGCGTGGCCTCGCCACGGGACACAGAAGGTGACACGACATGCAGGTACGACGACTCGCTGCCAGTGCGCTGGCGATCAGCACGATCCTCCTCGGAGCGGCGTGCGCCGGCGACGACCTCGCCAGTGACGGCGACTCCGCCTCGGGCGGGAGCGGTGACAAGGGCACGGTGAAGATCTCGGGCCAGGACTTCGGCGAGGTGCAGATCGTGGCCTCAATGTACGAGCAGCTGCTCGACGCCGAGGGGTACGACGCCTCGGTGCAGCTGGTCGGCACCCGCGACGTCTACATGGAGGACGGGCAGTTCCCCGAGTCCGTGCAGCTGGTGCCGGAGTACGTCGGCGGCATCGTCGACTTCCTCAACGTCACCGCCAACGGCCCCGAGGCCGAGCCGCTGACCACGCCCGACGCCGAGGAGTCCATCGAGGCGGCGTCCTCGCTCCTGGAGGAGCGCGGCATCACCCTGCTCGACCCGTCGGCGGCTGTCGACACCAACGGCTTCTTCGTGACCGAGGAGTTCTCCGAGGCCGAGGGCGTCACGAAGCTCTCCGACCTCGAGGGCATGTCCGTCGTCGTGGCGGGCGCCCCGGACTGCGCCGACCGCACCGACTGCGGCAAGGGCCTGACCGAGGACTACGGCATCGACGTCACCGAGTTCCTGCCCCTGGGCTTCGCCTCGGCCGACGTCTTCAAGTCGGTCGCCGACGGCGAGTCGCAGCTCGGCCTGACCTCCACCACCGACGGCACGCTGGAGTCGCAGGGCATGGTGCTGCTCGAGGACGACAAGCAGATCCAGCCGGCGCAGAACCTCGTTCCCGCGGTGTCCACCGAGTGGCTGGCCGACAACCAGGACGTCGAGGGCATCCTCAACGACCTCATGGCCGCGCTGACCACGGAGAAGCTCACCGAGCTCAACGGCCAGG
The DNA here is from genome assembly GCF_017916425.1 of Nocardioides sp. SYSU D00065. Classification (GTDB taxonomy): domain Bacteria; phylum Actinomycetota; class Actinomycetes; order Propionibacteriales; family Nocardioidaceae; genus Nocardioides. The sequence continues at coordinate 139,849 of NZ_JAFMSX010000002.1, forward strand.
TCTCCGTCGACCGCGCCAAGCCGGAGGACGTGGCCACGGAGTTCCTGGAGTCCGAGGGCCTGCTCTGACCCTGGCTGAGGCCCGCTGATGCTTCATCACGGTATGTAGCCGGATGGGCACTTCCCGCGGTGAGCTCGCCCCGGGAAGTGCCCATTGGCCGACGTACCGTGGTGGCCGAGGGACCAGTGGTGCACGAGGGATGACTGGCGACCGGGCGATGACTGGCGACTGGGCGACGACTGGCGACCGGGCGACGACGAGCGACGGACGCCCGAGACCTCAGACCTCGTACGCCCGCAGCGCCAGCGCCTCGGGCGGCACGGTCGACTCGTCGAGCACCGTGTGCGGCACGGACAGCCGCCACGCACCGGTCGCGACGTCCTGCACCTGCGGCGCCGGGCCGTCGAGGGTGGCCGCCCACTCCATGAGCGCGACGACGTCGGCGCGCCGGTCCTCGGCCACCAGCCAGCCCGCGAGCCGGTGGACCGGCGGCAGCCCGCTGTGCACGAGGGTGCGGCGGCCCCACAGCTCGAGCACGCCGGCGCGCAAGAGACGCCACCACTCGTCCGAGGCTCCCGGGACGAGCAGGAAGTAGCCCCACAGGTCCCCGGCCAGCACCCGGTCGAGGAAGATCTCCTCCACCTCGGCGGAGCCGTGCGCCCGCACCGAGGCGAGCGCCATCCGCTTGGTCTCCCACCGGTCGGCGAGGTCTCGCACCGATGAGGCGCGGCTCTGGGTGATCGACCCGTCCCGGATCCGCCAGTGGTAGACCACCTCGTCGAGCACGTCGAAGGACCCGTCGAGGAACGCCCGCGTCGTCGTCGGCTGGTCCTCGTAGCGCACGCCCTCCGGCCAGGACAGCCCGGCGCGGTCCCAGAACGAGCGTCGCCACACCTTGTTCCACGCGAAGACGTCGCCCAGGACCTCGGGCCGGTCCTCGATGCGAGCGCGGCGCAGCGGCCGGTGCAGCCGCCGCATCCACGGCGGCTCGACCAGCCGCTCGCCCTCCCAGCGCACGACCGAGCCGGTCGCGAAGTCGGAGCCGGAGGCCTCCAGCGACCCGACCAGGTCGGCGTACGCCGTGGTGGGCAGGACGTCGTCGGAGTCGAGGAACGCCAGGTAGTCGCCGCGGACGTGCTGCACGCCGAGGTTGCGAGCGGCTCCGAGCCCGCCGTTGACCGAGTGGACCACGCGAATCCGGTTGTCGCGGCGGGCCCACTCGTCGGCGAGCTCGCCGGTGCGGTCGGTCGACCCGTCGTCGACGATGACCGCCTCCCAGCGCCGGTGCGTCTGGGCGAGCAGGGAGCGGACGCAGTCGCCGAGGTAGTCCTCGACCCCCCACGCCGGGATCACCACGCCGAGGAGGGGAGCCCTGGAGAAGAGCCGCTTCATGGGCGACGACCCTAGGACACCGGTCGCCGCGACCGCCGCCGGTAGGCTGCCCGCCGTGACCGAGCAGCCCAGAGCGATCGACGAGATGAACCCCGACGGAGTGCCGCGCAAGGTCCTCTTCGTCGCCGGCGCCGGGCGCAGCGGCACCAGCACCCTGGCGGGCATCGTCTCCCGGCTCGGCATGCACGTCCCGCTGCCGGAGGTGCCGCCCGACGACTCCAACCCCCGAGGGTTCAGCGAGCCGCAGTGGGCCGTCGACGTCCACGACGAGTGGCTCGCCGAGGCGCTGGTCCAGGTCAGCGACAGCCGCCCGAACGCGTGGTTCGACACCGGCCGCATCTGCAGCCGCGAGCCCGCCCGCATCCGGGTGAGCGAGTGGCTCGAGCCGCACTTCGCCGAACACCCCGAGCTGGTCGTCAAGGACCCGCGGCTCAGCTGGTTCCTCGGCCTGTGGCGGGTCGCCGCGATCCGCACGGGTGCGACGCCGGTCTTCGCGACGATGCTCCGCCCTCCGGCCGAGGTCGTCGGCTCCAAGCAGAAGTACTACGCCAACAAGCTCGGCTCGTCCCACCTCGCCGCCAGCTGGGTCAACATGCTGCTGCACACCGAGCGCGCGACCCGTCCGGCCGAGGGTGACGGCGGGCGCGTGTTCGTCCGCTACGAGGACCTGCTCACCGACTGGGTGCGCACCACGACGGCGCTCGGGCACGCGCTTGGCCTCCAGACGATCATCCACACCCGCAGCGACCAGATCCGCGAGGTGCACCGCTTCATCGACCCCGGCCTGCGCCGGGTGAGCGCCAGCCTCGCCGACCTCGAGCTGCCGCGGCGGCTGCACGACCTCACCGGGCAGACGTGGGAGGAGCTCAACAAGCTCGCCGACGAGGGCGGTGACACCCCTGCGGCCCACGCCACCTTCGACCAGCTGCGCGAGGAGTACGTCGACCTCTACGAGGAGGCCGAGGCGATCAGCCGCTCCTCGGCGGTCCATGCCCGCCTCCAGGGCCGCCGCCAGGCGCTGGCCGAGGCGCGCCCGGCGGCGGCGCCGCGCTCGCTGGCCGACCGGGTGCCCCACGACGTACGCGCCGCGATCCCGCCGTCGGTGCGGCGCGGGGTCCGCAAGGCGCTGGGCCGCGAGCGGGACCCGCAGTGAGCGTCCCCATCGGCGCGGGCCACGGCCTCACCAACCTCGAGGGCCACGAGGACTTCGACATCGTCTGGCCGTGGAACCGGCCGGGCGGACTGCGCCGGGGCGCCACCGCGGTGCTGCGGGTGAAGAACGAGGCGCCGGGGCTGCGCTTCGTGCTGCCTCCGCTGCTGCGCGCGTGCGACCACGTGCTGCTGGTCGACAACGGCTCCGACGACGGGACGGGCGAGGAGGCGCTCCGGGTGGCCGCCGAGCACGGCCTGGCCGACCGGTTCACCCTCGAGGTCTACCCCTTCCAAGTCGCGCGGGCCGGAGCCGAGCACCTGGCGGTCAACGAGCGCTCGGTGCACTCCCTCGCCTACTTCTACAACTGGTGCTTCTCCCACGTCCGCACCCGCTACTCGTGGAAGTGGGACGGCGACATGGTCCTCACCACCGAGGGCGAGGTGTCGATGCGCGACCTGTCGTGGCAGGTCGGCACGGCGGAGGCGGTCATCCGCTTCCCCCGCCACGGGCTCTACATCGAGTCCGAGCGGCGCGCGTTCTTGGACCTGGGGCTGCGCAACATCGAGGAGTGGGGCTTCCCGATGAGCCCGGACTACGTCTACACCAAGGCGCCGGAGTGGGAGATCCGCACGACGCCCGACCGGATCGAGCAGTTCGCGCTGCCGCAGGGGCTGTGCGTGGAGCTGAAGTGGCTCGACGGAGACGAGTTCGCGCACTGGACCGACCCCACGTCGTTCGCGACCTCGATCCGCAACCGCCGCAAGCGGCGCGAGTGGCTGGTCTGGAACGCGCTGCACGCAGGCGAGGTGCCCGAGGGCGTCGTCGAGATCGTCGCCCCCGACGGCGTGCACGTGGTCGACCACGTCACCCACACCTGGCTGCCGCGCGCCCCGCGGCCGTTCGTGGTCGACGACCCCGACCACGCCAAGCTCCACCTGCGTGCCTGACCGCGTCCGGAGTCCCCCTCGGCGCTGGACGGCCCGCCACGTCGTGACCGGGTTCACAGGCGGATCCGGCATAGGCGTCGGGGCCCCGGCGGTTGCACCGACTACGGTCGTCCAGACCTTAGTCGACTCTGCCTACTGAGATTGTCACGTTCAGGCGGGATGCGACGACCGTCCATCGGCGCCGTTCGGCGCCGCGCCCCGCACGCGAAAGGCCCCACCATGTCCGAGCAGCCGCAGATCGCGCCGCCCTCCTCGCGGCGTACACCCCTCCTCGTCGCGATCGCCGTCCTGGTGATCGCCGCCGTCGTCGCCGGCATCGTGTGGTCGCGCAGCGGCGACGACGCCGCCGCCGGTGGCGCCGAGCGCGAGAAGGTCGTCCTCGGCACGGTCGGGGCGAGCGACCCCTACTGGCAGGTGCTCGTCGACGCGGCCGCCGAGCGCGGCATCGACCTCGAGGTCAAGGACTTCGCCGACTACACCCAGCCCAACCCGGCCCTCAGCGAGGGCGAGCTGGACGTCAACCAGTTCCAGCACTTGGTCTACCTCGCCGAGTACAACGTCGCCAACGACGACGACCTGGTCCCGCTGGGGTCGACCGCGATCTACCCCCTGGGCCTCTACTCCTCGAAGGTCGACTCCGTCGAGGACATCCAGGACGGCGACACCGTCGTCGTGCCGGACGACGACAGCAACCAGGCTCGCGCGCTGCTGATCCTGCAGTCGGCCGGCCTGATCACGCTCGAGGACGGCGGCAGCATCTACTCGACCCTGGCCGACATCGACGAGAGCGCCTCGCGCGTCGAGGTCAAGGCGATCAAGGCCGACCTGACGCCCACCTCGCTGCCGGACGTCGCTGCGGCGATCGTCAACAACGACTTCGTGGAGAAGGCCGGCCTGGAGTTCGAGGACGCCCTCGCGACCGATGACGCCGACGACCCCAACGCGCTGCCGTACGTCAACGTGTTCGCGGTCCGCGCCGAGGACCGGGACGACCCGACGCTGCTCGAGCTCGTCGAGGTCTACCAGGAGACCCAGGCCGTCCTCGACGGGGTGCAGGACGTCTCGGGCGGCACGGCCGAGCTCGTGAAGATCCCGCAGGAGGACCTGCAGGAGGCGCTCGACAAGGTCGTGGCCGACACCGAGGCGCGCCAGTAGTCCACCGCAGCAGCCACGCGTACGAGCAACGACAGGAGCCGACGATGGCGCTCGTCGAGATGACCGACGTCCACAAGACCTTCCCCGGTCCTCGCGGCCAGACGGGCGTGGAGGCGATCCGCGGCGTCGACCTCACCGTCGAGGCCGGCGAGATCGTCGGCATCGTCGGCTACTCCGGAGCCGGCAAGTCGACCCTCGTGCGCCTGATCAACGCCCTCGAGACGACCACGTCCGGCAGCGTGCGGATCGACGGACGCGAGATCACCCGCCTCAAGGAGCGCGAGCTGCGACAGGTGCGGCTGGGGATCGGCATGATCTTCCAGCAGTTCAACCTGTTCGGCTCACGCACCGTGTGGGGCAACATCGCCTACCCGCTCGAGGTGGCCGGGGTCGCCAAGCCGGAGCGGGACAGGCGGATCTCCGACCTGCTCCACTTCGTGGGGCTCGCCGACAAGGCCCACAGCCACATCGAGGAGCTGTCCGGCGGGCAGAAGCAGCGCGTCGGCATCGCCCGCGCGCTCGCGACCAACCCGAGCCTGCTGCTGGCCGACGAGGCGACGAGCGCGCTGGACCCGGAGACCACCCAGGAGGTGCTGGCGCTGCTGCGCCGGGTCAACCGCGAGCTCGGGATCACGATTCTCGTCATCACCCACGAGATGGACGTCGTGCGCAGCCTGGCCCACCGCGTGGTGGTGATGGAGGCCGGCCGGATCGTGGAGGAGGGTCCGGTCCTGCAGGTCCTGTCCGACCCGCAGCAGCCGGTGACCCGGCGCTTCGTCGCCACCATCGTCGACGACGAGCCCGACGCCGAGGCCCTGGCCGCGCTGCACGCACGCCACACCGGTCGCTTCGTCAAGCTGGCCTTCCGCGGCGACGAGGTGCGCCAGAGCGACGTCTTCGCCGAGCTCCTGGGCCACGGCGTGCGCTTCGAGCTCGTCTACGGAGGCATCGAGGAGGTGCAGGGCGAGACGTTCGGCAACCTCACCTTGGCCCTCGACGGCGAGCCCCGCGCGGTGGACTCCGCCGTGGCGGCCGTCGGCGCCCTCGTCCCGACCACGGAGCTGCCGCGATGAACGACTCCAACCTCACCGAGCTGTGGCCCCTCGTGTGGCAGGCGACGTACGAGACCCTCTACATCGTCGCCTTCACCCTCGGCCTCGGCGGCCTCTTCGGGCTGCTGCTCGGCCTGGCGCTGTACGTCACCCGGCGCGGCGGTCTCTACGCCAGCCGGACCACGTACCTCGTGCTCAACGTCGTGGTGAACTTCTTCCGGCCGATCCCCTTCGTCATCTTCATCGCCGCCGTGCAGCCGCTGGCTCGCGTCGTGGTGGGGACCGGGATCGGCAATCCGGCGATCATCTTCGCCCTGACCCTCGCCGCCACCTTCGGCATCAGCCGCATCGTCGAGCAGAACCTCGTCACGGTCGATCCCGGTGTCATCGAGGCGGCGCGCTCGGTCGGCGCCAGCCGGGCCCGGATCATCCGCACCGTCGTGCTGCCGGAGGCGCTCGGACCCCTCGTGCTGGGCTACACCTTCGTGTTCGTGGCCATCGTCGACATGACCGCCGTCGCTGGCGTCGTCGGCGGCGGCGGGCTCGGCAACTTCGCCCTGCAGTACGGGTTCCGCCAGTTCGACGCGGTGGTCACGTGGACCGCGGTCCTCATCATCGTCGCGCTGGTGCAGGTGGTGCAGCTGCTCGGGAACACGGTCGCCCGGCGGGTGCTGCGCCGCTAGGTGTGCAGCTGAGCGCGCACGCCCGGAGGTTGCCGGGCGCGTGGCGTGCGTCACGCCCACCGTCGTTCCGCCGCGGAATCGGCGGGCGTAGGCTCGCGTTGAGCACGGTAGATCGCAGTAGATCGGTACCCGCGAGGGACTGAAACGAAGAGGTCGACATGACGAAGCTGTCCATCGGCGTGGTCGGAGCCGGCCGCGTGGGCGCGGTCCTGGCTGCTGCGCTGCGTGCCGCCGGGCACGAGGTCGTGGCCGCCGCCGGCGAGTCCGACGCGTCCCGCTCGCGCATCGAGGCGCTGCTGCCCGGCGTGCGCGTCGCCAAGCCCACCGACGTGGCCCGCGCCTGCGACCTGCTGCTGCTGACGGTGCCCGACGACATGCTCGACAACGTCGTCACCATGCTGTCCGCGAGCGGCGCGATCCACGAGGGCCAGGTCGTGGTGCACACCAGCGGGCGCCACGGGCTCGCCGTCCTGGCCCCGGCCCGTGCCGCCGGCGCGCACACCGTCGCAGTGCACCCGGCGATGACCTTCACGGGCACCGCGGTCGACCTGCCGCGGCTGTCCGGCTGCGTCTTCGGCGTCACCACCGACGACGTCGACCGTGCGCTCACCGAGCAGCTGGTCGCCGACCTGGGCGGTCGCGCGATGTGGGTGCCGGAGGAGCGCCGCACGCTGTACCACGCCGGCCTGGCGCACGGCGCCAACCACCTCGTCACCCTCGTGGCCGAGGCGATGGAGATCCTGTCGGCCGCGGGCGCCGAGGACCCCGCCGCGACCTTGCGCCCGCTGCTGACCGCCGCCCTGGACAACTCGCTGCAGCATGGCGACGCGGCCCTGACCGGTCCCATCGTGCGTGGGGACGTCGAGACGGTGCGCGCCCACGTCGCCGGCCTGGTGGCCGACGCGCCGCAGACGCTGCCGTCGTACGTCGCGATGGCGCACGCCACGCTCGACCGGGCCGTCACCGACGGTCGGCTGCTGCCGATCCGGGCCTCGAAGATGCTGCAGGTGCTCGCCGCCGCCGAGGCGTCGGTCGGGGCCGGTCCGGTGCCCGGACCTCCCTCCGCCCGGACGGGCGACGCGCCCCGATGACCTCCAGCCCCGTCCTCGCGTCGACCCGCGAGGAGCTGTCCGGCCTGCTCGCCGACGCGCGCCGCTCAGGTGAGCGCATCGCGCTCGTGCCGACGATGGGCGCCCTGCACGAGGGCCACGCCAGCCTGATGCGCACTGCCCGCGCGAACACCGACGGCCCGCTCGTGGTCAGCATCTTCGTCAACCCGATGCAGTTCGCGCCCGGCGAGGACCTCGACCGCTACCCGCGCACCCTCGACGCCGACCTCCAGGTGTGCGCGGCGGAGGGCGTGGACGTCGTCTTCGCCCCGGCCGTCGAGGAGATGTACCCCGGCGGCTTCCGCCACGACTCGGTCCACGACGGCGTCACCGTCGCCCCCGGTGCCCTCGCCACGATCCTCGAGGGCGCCTCGCGGCCCGGCCACTTCGACGGGGTGCTCACCGTGGTCGCCAAGCTGTTCGGCCTGGTCCGCCCCGACGTCGCGGTGTTCGGCGAGAAGGACTACCAACAGCTCACGCTGATCCGCCGGATGGTCCGCGACCTCTGTCTCGGCGTAGACGTCGTCGGCGCCGAGACCGTCCGCGAGGCTGACGGCCTGGCACTGTCCAGCCGCAACCGCTACCTCGACGCCGGCGAGCGGCAGGCTGCGGTGACGCTGAGCCGGGCGCTGCGCGCGGCGCAGGAGCGCGCACCGTACGGCGTGCCCGCCGCGCGGTGGGCCGCGATGTCGGTCCTCAAGGCCGAGCCGGGCATCGAGCTCGACTACCTCGCGCTCACCTCGCCCGACCTCGGCGACGCACCGGAGACCGGCGAGGGCCGGATCCTGGTGGCCGCCCGGGTCGGCGCCACACGCCTGATCGACAACATGCCGATCACCTTCGACCGGGTCCCACCGGCCGAGCAGGCGGGGACCGCTCCAGCGGCCTCGACCACCCCCTGAAAGGAGCAGCCCGTGCTGCGCACCATGATGAAGTCCAAGATCCACCGCGCCACGGTGACCCAGGCCGACCTGCACTACGTCGGCTCCGTCACCGTCGACGAGGACCTGCTCGACGCCGCGGACCTGCTGGCCGGCGAGCTCGTCCACATCGTCGACGTCACCAACGGCGCCCGCCTCGAGACGTACACCATCGCCGGCGAGCGAGGCTCCGGCGTCATCGGCATCAACGGCGCGGCGGCCCGGCTGGTGCACCCCGGCGACACGGTCATCCTCATCGGCTACGGCCAGATGGACACCGCCGAGGCCAGGGAGCTCAAGCCGCACGTCGTCTTCGTCGACGCCGACAACAAGGTGATGGGCACCGGTTTCGACCCGGCGGAGACGTTCGGCGACGAGGCGCTGACGCGTGGCGACGTCGTGACTCGCTAGCCTGCGCGGATGACTGCACGCCGGCCGGTCCCGGGACGCCTCCGCGCGCCGGCCCCCGGTTGGACGATCCGCGCCGACGTCGTGGTGGTGGGCTCCGGCATCGCCGGGCTCACCGCCGCGCTCCGCATCCATGCCGCCGATCCGTCCCTGCGCCTCATCGTGGTCACCAAGGACGTCCTGGCGGCAGGCTCCACGCAGTGGGCTCAGGGCGGCATCGCCGCGGCGCTGGGCCCCGGGGACACACCCGAGCAGCACCAGCGCGACACCCTGGTCGCGGGGGCGGGCGCCTGCGACGTCGACGCCGTGCGGGTCCTCGTGACCGAGGGTCCCGCCGCGGTGCACGAGCTGATCGCGCTCGGCACCGAGTTCGACCTGCACCCCGACGGCGAGCTCTCGCTGACCCGCGAGGGCGGGCACCACCGCGACCGGATCGCGCACGCCGGCGGTGACGCCACGGGTGCGGAGATCCAGCGCGCGCTCATCGCAGCCGTCGAGCGCGCACCCGAGATCGAGGTCGTCGAGCACGCGCTCGCCGTCGACCTGCTGCGCGCCGCCGACGGAGGCGTCGCCGGACTCACCCTCCACGTGCTGGGCGAGGGTCGGCGCGACGGCGTCGGTGCGGTGCACTGCCGCGCGGTCGTGCTGGCCTCGGGCGGGCTCGGCCAGGTGTTCAGCCAGTCGACCAACCCGAGCGTGTCCACGGGTGACGGGATGGCGCTGGCGCTGCGCGCGGGTGCCCGGCTGCGCGACCTCGAGTTCGTCCAGTTCCACCCGACGGTGATGTGGCTGGGACCGGACTCGCAGGGGCAGCAGCCGCTCATCTCCGAGGCCGTGCGCGGCGAGGGTGCCTTCCTCGTCGACCACGACGGACGCCGCTTCATGCGCGGCGAGCACGAGCTGGCCGACCTCGCTCCGCGCGACGTGGTCGCCAAGGCCATCACCCGCCGGATGACCGAGACCGGTCAGCCGCACGTGTGGCTCGACGCGCGCCACCTCGGCGAGGCGTTCTGGCGCAGGCGGTTCCCCACCATCCTGGGCGTGTGCCGCCGGCACGGCGTGGACCCGGCGACCGAGCTGATCCCGGTCGCGCCCGCCCAGCACTACGTCTCCGGCGGCGTCGCCACCGACCTGTGGGGCCGTACGACCGTGCCCGGTCTCTACGCGACGGGTGAGGTGGCGTGCTCGGGCGTGCACGGCGCCAACCGCCTGGCGTCGAACTCGCTGCTCGAGGGGCTCGTGTTCTCGCGGCGGATCGCCGACGTGCTGCCCGGCGAGCTGCGCGACTGGAGCGACCCTGTGGCGGACCCCCGCCCCGCCGCCCTGGTGGGCGGCGGGGATCGCCGCGCGATCCAGGAGGTGATGACCCGTCGTGCGGGCGTGCTGCGCGAGGCCGACGGCCTCGCGGAGGCGCTGGACCTCCTGGGCGCCCTCGACCGCGCGGACGCCGAGGTGGGGCCGGCCGCCTGGGAGACGAGCAACGTGCTGACCGTCAGCACCGCGCTCGCCGAGGCGGCGGCGATGCGCACGGAGACCCGCGGGTCGCACTGGCGCGAGGACTTCCCCGACCGCGACGAGTCGCGCGCCGGGCACGTCGACACCTGGCTCGACGTCGACGGCGCCGTCCGCGCCGAGTGGACGTACGCCCCCTCCACCGACCCTTCCACCACGGAGGTGCCCGCATGACGAGTCTGCGCGACGTCCCACCCGACGTCCTCGACGACCTGACCGCGGCCGGACTCGACCCCGAGCACGTCTGGGACGTCGTCAGCCGCGCGCTGTCGGAGGACCTGACCCCGGCGTGGGCGGACGACCCGACCAGCTCCGCCACCATCCCCGTCGACGCGCGGGGCGAGGCGGTCGTCGCCGCGCGCGAACCGGGCGTGGTCGCCGGCCTCGCCGTTGCCGCGGTGGCGTTCTCCATGGTCGGCGCCGACGCCACGATCACCGACCGCGTCCCCGACGGCACGCGCGTGGAGCAGGGCGACGTCGTCATGCGCGTCGCCGGCCGCACCCGCCAGCTGCTCGTCGCCGAGCGCACCGCGCTCAACCTCGCCTGCCACCTCTCCGGCGTCGCCACCGCCACCGCGCAGTGGGTCGAGGCGCTCGCCGGCTCGCCGACCCGGGTGCTCGACACCCGCAAGACGCTGCCGGGCCTGCGCGCGCTGCAGAAGTACGCCGTGCGCTGCGGCGGCGGGGTCAACCACCGCTTCGGGCTCACCGACATGGCGATGGTCAAGGACAACCACGTCGTCGCGGCCGGCGGGGTGCTGCCGGCGCTGGCCGCCATCCGGTCCGCCCACCCGGGACTGCCGGTCGAGGTGGAGGTCACCACCCTCGACCAGCTCGACGAGCTGCTGGCGCTGCCCGCGCCTCCGGAGCGGATCCTGCTCGACAACATGAGCGACGAGCTGATGACCGAGGCGGTGCGGCGTACGGCCGGGCGGGTGCCCCTCGAGGCGAGCGGCGGCATCACCCTCGAGCGCGCGGCGCGGATCGGTGCGACGGGGGTCGACTTCGTGTCGGTCGGGGCGCTCACCCACTCGGTGCGGGTGTTCGACCTCGGGATGGACCTGCTCGGATGAGCCTGCTGGCGGTCGACATCCGCAACACCCACACCTTCCTCGGCCTGCTCGACGGGGAGGACGTCACCGGTCACTGGCGGCTGGCCACCGACGAGCGGCGCACGGCCGACGAGTGGTCGCTGCTCCTGCGCGGACTCCTGGCCGACCGCGTCGACGACGTCGAGGGGGTCGCAGTCTGCTCGACGGTGCCGGCCGTCCTGCACGAGTGGCGCGAGATGCTCGAGCGTCACCTCGCGCACGTGCCCGCGATCGTGGTCGAGCCGGGTGTGCGCACCGGGATCGCGGTGCTGACGGACAACCCGCGCGAGGTCGGCGCGGACCGGATCGTCAACGCCCTCGCCGCGGCCGCGCTGCACGGCGGTCCGGCCATCGTCGTCGACTTCGGCACCGCGACGACGTTCGACGTGGTCAACGCCAGGGGCCAGTACGTCGGCGGCGCGATCGTGCCGGGGGTCGAGATCTCCCTCGACGCGCTCGGGCGCCGCGGTGCGCAGCTGCGCAAGGTCGAGCTCGCCCGCCCGCGGTCGGTGATCGCCAAGAACACCGTCGAGGCGCTGCAGAGCGGGATGCTTTTCGGCGTCGCCGCGCAGGTGGAGGGCCTGGTGGCCAGGATGATCGAGGAGCTCGACGTCCCTGCCGAGGACGTGGCGGTGATCTCGACCGGCCACCTCGCGCCGCTCCTGCTCGACGACTGCGGCTGTTTCACCGTGCATTCTCCGTGGCTGACCCTGCACGGTTTGCGATTGGTCTTCGAACGCAATTCGTGACGCCTTTTGGCCGTCAAATTGCATTCCTGCAACAATGCATTCCAGCTCTTTCCCCCGAATGCAGAGAATGCGAAGGAATTACCATGGCGCAGAAGGTCAACATCGTCCTCGTCGACGACCTCGACGGCACCGAGGCCACCGAGACCGTCACGTTCGGCCTCGACGGGACGACCTACGAGATCGACCTCAACGACGCCAACGCGGCCGCGCTGCGTGAGGCGCTCAGCGGCTACGTCGGCCACGCGCGCAAGGTCGCCGGCGGCTCGCGTCGCGGCGCTCGCCGTTCGTCGGGTTCCACGAGCGGCTCCTCGTCGTCGAACACCAAGGACGTGCGCGAGTGGGCCAAGGAGCAGGGCATGGAGGTCTCCGAGCGCGGCCGGATCTCCGCCGAGGTGCAGCAGGCCTACGACGCCGCCCACTGACCCGGCCAGCGTGGCGTGAGGGACCTGCCCCTCACGCGACGTCGGCGTGGATCGCCCGGCGCACCTGCGAGGTGAGGTCGGCGTACTCCGGCAGCGAGCGGATCTCCTCGACGGGCACCCGCTCGCCCGCTCGGCCGAAGCGTGCCGGTGCGTCGAAGACGATGCGGCCCGGCCGCGGGCTCATCACCAGGACCCGCGAGCCGAGGTAGACCGCCTCGTCCACGCTGTGGGTGATGAACAGCACGGTCTTCCCGGTCTCGCGCCAGATCTGCAGCAGCTCGCCCTGGAGCCGCTCGCGGGTCAGGGCGTCCAGGGCGCCGAACGGCTCGTCCATCAGCACGATGTCGGGGTCGCCGGCCAGCACGCGGGCGATCTGGCAGCGCTGCTGCATGCCGCCGGACAGCTCGTAGGGGCGGTGCTCGCCGAAGGCTGCCAGGCCCACCATGTCGAGGTAGCGGTCGACCCGGGCCCGCCGCTCGGCCGCCGGGACCCCCTGGAAGCGCGGGCCCACCTCGACGTTGCGCCGCACGCTCATCCAGGGGAAGAGGGTGGGCTGTTGGAAGACCACGCCGCGCTCGTGCCCCGGACCACGGACGGGCTCCCCGGAGACCGTGACGGTTCCTTCGCTCGGCACGGTGAAGCCGGCCAGGATCCGTAGCAGCGTCGTCTTGCCGCACCCGGACGGCCCCGCGAGGGTGACGAACTCGCCGGGAGCGATGTCGAGGGTGGTGGGGGCGAGCGCCGGCAGCGACTCGCCTCCGACGTCGAAGCTCTTGGAGACCCCGGCGAGGGCGATGCCCCGGTCGTGTCCGCCGACGGCGCTCACCGGCCCACCGACGCGGCCGGCCCGGCGTCGACGTGCCCGGCGTAGTCCTGGGCCGTGCCCACCGCGTCGATGCCGCCCTGCTCGAGCAGGAAGGAGGCCGTGGTGCGGAGGTCCTCGGCGAGCTTGCCACCGAGGTAGTCCGGCCCGGCCTGGGTGGCGGCGTCGAGGAAGGTGAGTCCCTCGAACTGCGGGAGGACGTCCTCGGGGTCGATGCCCAGCACGACCGCGACCGACTCGGCGGCGGTCTGCGGGTCGTCCTGGATCATCGTCACGGCATGGTCCTGCACCTTGGCCCACTGCTCCATGAACTCGGTGTTCTGGGCGGCGAACTCGGCGTCGACCGTGCCCACGTCGAACGTCGGTCGCCCGGCCTCGGCCGTGTCGGCGCTGGAGAGGATGCGCGTGCCGCCGTCCTCGATGAGCTGGCTCTGGGTCGGGTCCCAGACCCAGGCGGCGTCGATCTGGTCGCCCTGCCAGGCGCCGGCCATCTTCTCGGGGTCGAGGTTGATGACCTTGACGTCCTTGTCGGGGTCGAGTCCGGCGTCGAGGAGCGCCTGCAGGAGCGAGTAGTGCGCGGTGCTGCTGAACGGCACTGCGATGGTTCCGCCGCGCAGGCCCTCGAGGTCGGTGACGGCCGGGTCCTTGGCGACGAGCGACTCCGCGTCGCCGATGACGTCGTGGATCCACACCACGTCGAGGTCGACGTCGGCGTTGGTCGGGGCGGAGGAGGCGATGGTGGCCGGGGACGAGCCCATCAGGCCGAGGTCGACCTCGCCGGCGCCGTAGTACGCCACCACGTCGCCGCCGGACGCGGCCTGGACCCAGCTGATGTCGGCGTTGGGCATGCACGCCTCGAGCAGGCCGAGGTCCTTGACGACGACGTCGGCGTTGGGGATGGGCTGCCAGGCGATCCGGGCGGTGGTGTCGATGGACTCCTCCGGCGTCCACGGGCACGCCGAGCCCTCGGCCGGGGCAGTCGTGGCGGTGCGGCCGGACTCGACACAGCCGGACACCCCCAGGGCGAGGCATGCTGCGGTCGCGGCGGCGGCGAGGGTGCGGTGGTGCATCTGATCTCCTGGTTCGGTGGCGGGGGCGTTACGAGGTGGGGGGCGCGCGAGGGGTTGCGGTCGGGATGCGGCTCAGGCCTTGCCGCGCCACGGGACGAGAGCCCGTTCGAGCGACTTGAGGCCGAGGTCGAGGACGATGGCGGCGAGGCCGATGACGAAGATGCAGGCGACGACCAGGTCGCTGCGCAGCTGCTCGCCGGCGAGGTAGGCGAGCCCGCCGATGCCCGGGATGCCGTTGGCGATCTCCGCGGCCACCACCGTCGTCCAGGCGAAGCCGGTGGCCACCCGGATGCCGGTGAGGACGTCGGGCAGCGTCGAGGGCAGGACCACCGCCCACACGGTCTGCACGCGGCGCGCGCCGAGGCTGAGGGCGGCGTTGACCTGGTCCTCCCGCACGCCGCGGACGCTGGCCATCGTCGCCATCGTGATCGGCGGGAAGGCGGCCAGGAACAACAGCCACACCTTGGAGGTGTCGCCGATGCCGAACCACACGATCAGCAGGCCGATGTAGGCCAGTGGGGGGAGCGAGCGCAGGAAGTTGAGGTACGGCTCGAGCAGCGTGCCGAGGAACGTCGTGCCCATGACCAACCCGAGGGGGACACCCACGGCGATGCCGCCCCCCACCCCCGCGGCGATGCGCTGCAGGCTCGCCAGCAGGTGCTCCCACAGGTAGTAGTTCTGCTCGCCGCGCACGACCCGGCTCGAGCCGGCGCTGACCGGGTGGTCGGAGTTGGCGCGCACGAACGCGTCCCAGACGGCTCCGGGCGACGGCAGGAACAGGGGACGTACGAGACCGGTGCGGGTGACCAGCCACCAGGTGGCGAGGAGCAGCGCGAACGTCGCGGCGTGCAGCGCGAGACGGCGTACGCG
The DNA here is from genome assembly GCF_017916425.1 of Nocardioides sp. SYSU D00065. Taxonomy (GTDB): domain Bacteria; phylum Actinomycetota; class Actinomycetes; order Propionibacteriales; family Nocardioidaceae; genus Nocardioides. The sequence continues at coordinate 155,205 of NZ_JAFMSX010000002.1, forward strand.
GGTGCGGCGCGCGGCCCGGCGACGGGTGTCGGCGGCCGTGAGGTCCGGCGCGGGGGCGCGCTGGACGGTCGAGGTGATGCTCAACGGAGGTCCTTCAGGTGGCAGGAGCACGAGCCCGAGGACAATAACAATAGTTACTTACTTGACTTTGTGGCGACCCGCCCAATGGGTGGACCGACGTTCGCTGTCAGCGGACGCCCTCGTCATCGAGAGGGGAACACGTAGGCTGATGGCGGGCGTTGAGCCCAGTGTCCGCAGTCCCGCCCCGGTGGGAGGCCGGCGGATCACGCAGACGTAGAGGAGCGCACATGTTCGAGCGGTTCACCGACCGAGCCCGGAGAGTTGTCGTGCTGGCCCAGGAAGAGGCCCGCATGCTCTCCCACAACTACATCGGGACCGAGCACATCCTGCTCGGCCTCATCCACGAGGGCGAAGGCGTCGCCGCGAAGGCGCTGGAGTCCCTCGACATCTCCCTGGAGGCCGTGCGCGCCCAGGTCGAGGAGATCATCGGCCAGGGCCAGCAGGCGCCGTCGGGCCACATCCCCTTCACGCCCCGCGCCAAGAAGGTGCTCGAGCTCTCGCTGCGCGAGGCGCTCCAGCTCGGCCACTCCTACATCGGCACCGAGCACATCCTGCTCGGCCTGATCCGCGAGGGCGAGGGCGTCGCCGCCCAGGTGCTGCAGAAGCTCGGCGCCGACCTCAACCGGGTCCGCCAGCAGGTCATCCAGCTGCTCAGCGGGTTCCAGGGCAAGGAGTCGGCGACCGCCGGCGCCCAGACCGCCGGCTCCAGCGGCGAGGCTCCCTCGAGCTCGCTGGTCCTCGACCAGTTCGGGCAGAACCTCACCCAGGCCGCCCGCGAGGGCAAGCTCGACCCGGTCATCGGGCGCGAGCAGGAGATCGAGCGCGTGATGCAGATCCTGTCGCGCCGCACGAAGAACAACCCCGTGCTGATCGGCGAGCCGGGCGTCGGCAAGACCACGATCGTGGCCGGCCTGGCGCAGGACATCGTCAAGGGCAACGTGCCCGAGACGCTCAAGGACAAGCAGATCTACACCCTCGACCTCGGTGCGCTGGTCGCCGGCTCGCGCTACCGCGGTGACTTCGAGGAGCGCCTCAAGAAGGTGCTCAAGGAGATCCGCACCCGCGGGGACATCGTGCTGTTCATCGACGAGATCCACACCCTCGTCGGTGCCGGTGCAGCCGAGGGCGCCATCGACGCCGCCAGCATCCTCAAGCCGATGCTCGCCCGCGGCGAGCTGCAGACCATCGGTGCCACCACGCTCGACGAGTACCGCAAGTACCTCGAGAAGGACGCGGCCCTCGAGCGCCGCTTCCAGCCGATCCAGGTGCAGGAGCCCTCGATCGCGCACACCATCGAGATGCTCAAAGGCCTGCGCGACCGCTACGAGGCGCACCACCGGGTGACCATCACCGACGAGGCGCTCGTCTCGGCCGCGACCCTGGCCGACCGCTACATCTCCGACCGGTTCCTGCCGGACAAGGCCATCGACCTCATCGACGAGGCCGGTTCGCGACTGCGCATCCGCCGGATGACCGCGCCGCCGGACCTGCGCGAGTACGACGAGAAGATCGCCGACGTGCGCCACCGCAAGGAGGCGGCGATCGACGGGCAGGACTTCGAGGCCGCGGCCCGCCTGCGCGACGAGGAGAAGCAGCTCGCCGCCCGCCGTGCCGAGCGCGAGAAGCAGTGGCGCGCCGGTGACCTCGACGAGATCGCCGAGGTCGACGAGGAGCTGATCGCCGAGGTCCTGGCCGTGGCCACGGGCATCCCGATCGTCAAGCTCTCCGAGGAGGAGTCCACCCGGCTGCTCAAGATGGAGGACGAGCTGCACAAGCGCGTCATCGGCCAGGAGGAGGCCGTCAAGGCGCTCAGCCGGGCCATCCGTCGTACGCGTGCCGGCCTCAAGGACCCCAAGCGCCCCGGTGGCTCGTTCATCTTCGCCGGGCCCTCGGGCGTCGGCAAGACGTGGCTGTCCAAGACGCTCGCCGAGTTCCTCTTCGGTGACGAGGACGCGCTCATCCAGCTCGACATGAGCGAGTTCTCCGAGAAGCACACGGTCTCGCGCCTGTTCGGCTCGCCGCCCGGATACGTCGGCTACGAGGAGGGCGGCCAGCTCACCGAGAAGGTGCGCCGCAAGCCGTTCTCGGTCGTGCTGTTCGACGAGGTCGAGAAGGCCCACCCCGACATCTTCAACAGCCTGTTGCAGATCCTCGAGGAGGGACGCCTGACCGATTCGCAGGGTCGGGTGGTCGACTTCAAGAACACCGTCATCATCATGACCACCAACCTCGGCACGCGCGACATCTCCAAGAGCGTCAACCTCGGCTTCGGTCAGACCGGCGACGCCGCCGGCTCCTACGACCGGATGAAGAGCAAGGTCTCGGAGGAGCTCAAGCAGCACTTCCGCCCCGAGTTCCTCAACCGTGTCGACGAGATCGTCGTCTTCCCGCCGCTCTCGCGCGAGCAGATCATCGCGATGGTCGACAACATGGTCGACGCGGTGGAGCTGCGGCTCAAGGACCGCGACATGTCCCTCGAGCTCACCCAGTCGGCCAAGGACCTCCTGGCCGAGCGCGGCTTCGACCCGGTGCTCGGTGCCCGGCCGCTGCGTCGCACGGTGCAGCGCGAGATCGAGGACGTGCTGGCCGAGAAGATGCTGTTCGGCGAGGTGGGCCCCGGCCAGATCGTGCTGGTCGACGTCGAGGGCGAGGGCCCCGGCGCGAGGTTCACCTTCCGTGGCCAGAAGAACTCCACGGTGCCCGACATGCCTCCGCTGGAGACGGTCGACGCCGAGGGCGTTCCGCTCGAGGGCCCGGACGACACGGCCGGTCCCACGGACGTGCCGAAGGCCAACGAGGCCTGATCCAGGCCTGAGTTCACGAGGCGAGCCCGCCTCACCTGGTCACCCCGGGAGCGCCCAGCGCCCCGGGGTGACCTGCGTCAGGAGGCCGTCGGCCACCAGCCCGGCCAGGCACCTCTCCCGCTGCTCGGCGCCCGGCCACGCCGCCTCGATGCGGTCGCGGCCGACGGACCCCTGGGTCTCCCGGGCCAGCGCCATGATCCGGCCGCGGCACTGGCGGTCGGTCCCGGCCCACGCCTGCCCGCGCCGCGGCGGTCCGTCGTACGCCGGGAAGCCGGCGAGGCGCCATGCGCACAGGTCGGCGACGGGGCAGGCGTCGCAGGCGGGCTGGCGCGCCGTGCAGACGAGCGCGCCCAGCTCCATCGTCGCGACCGCCCAGGTCGCGGCGGTGGCGGGATCGTCGGGCAGCAGGCTCGTCGCCACGTCCCGCTCGGCACGCGTGACGGCGGGCGGGGGCAGCTCCCGCCCGGACACGGCCCGCGCCAGGACGCGCCGTACGTTGGTGTCGAGGACGACGTGGCGCCGGCCGAACGCGAAGCTGGCGATCGCGGCAGCGGTGTAGTCGCCGACTCCCGGCAGGGCGAGCAGGTCGTCGTAGGCCGCCGGCACCTCGCCGCCGTGACGCTCCACGATGACGGTGGCCGCGGCGTGCAGGCGCAGTGCCCGGCGCGGGTAGCCGAGCCGGCCCCACATGCGTACGGCTTCGCCGGTGGGTGCGGACGCGAGGGCGGTGGGCGTCGGCCAACGCTCGAGCCAGGCGGCGTGCACAGGCAGCACGCGGACGACAGGCGTCTGCTGCAGCATGAGCTCGCTGACCATGACCGACCACGGCGTGGCCTCCGGGCGCCGCCAGGGCAGGTCCCGGGCGTGCTCGTCGTACCAGTCGAGCACGCGCTCGTGCAGCACGGTGGGGTCGGGGGCGTCCATCGCGGGCGATCGTAGGTGAGCCGGTGCGCCTCCCCCGAGACCGGTCCGCCGCTGCCTACCCTGACCCCATGCCGACGACCGTACGACCTCGTGGGCCGCTCCCGGCCCGGGTCTACTGGACCCGTCGCCTCGTCGTGCTCGGCGTCCCCCTGCTGCTCGTGGTCGTGCTCGCTCGGGTCCTCGGCGGGACCTCCGAGGGCCGGGAGGCAGCCGGCGACCGGGCCACGCAGGCCGGCGCCACCGTCACGACGACGGCCCCCTCCGCCGGGCCGACCGCCGAGGTGCCCGCCGGCAAGGGTGGCCAGCAGCAGGAGGTCGCTCCCCCCGAGCCCGTCCTGGCCGAGCCGTCGGGTCCCTGCGCGGACTCCGACATCGTCGCGACCCCGGCGATCACCTCGGTCCCCGGCGGCGCCGACATCCCGATCACCATCAACCTGCGCACCGCCGTCACCGAGGCCTGCACGTGGCAGGCGTCGCCCGAGTCCATGACGGTCACCATCACGTCCGGCAGCGACTTCATCTGGAGCACGCGCGAGTGCCCGGCCGCGATCCCGGTCCAGGACCTCGTGGTGCGACAAGGCGTCGACACGCCTGTCGTGGTCACCTGGTCGGGGCGGCGCTCCGACGAGACCTGCTCCCGCTTCGCCGCCTGGGCCATGCCCGGCTTCTACCACGTCCAGGCGGCCGCGCTCGGTGGCGAGCCGACGGACGTGCAGTTCGAGCTGGTCGCGCCGCAGCCGGGCGTCGTCACCAAGACCGCCGACCCGCAGCCGCAGGGCGGGGCGTCCGACGGGGCGTCGGGCGGGAAGTCCCGCGGCACGAACGGCGACACCGCGCACGTACCCGGCGAGGACGGCAACGGCAACAGCGCGGGGTGATTCCGCGCGCGCCCTCGTGGGGGCGGTGAGTGAGCGACATTCCCCGGGCTCGGGATGTCGTTGGCGCACCGCTGAGGGGTGTTCGTACGGCCGTGTCCGGGTGTGGCGGTGGCTGAGCCACATGTCCGGGGCTCGGGATGTGGCTGGCGCACCGCTGAGGGGTGTTCGTACGGCGGTGGCCGGGCGTGGCGGTGGCTCAGCCACATTCACGCGGCTCGGGATGTGGCTGGCGCACCGCTGGGCGGAAGTACGCGCCGTGGCCGGTGTGGCGGTGGCTGAGCCACATGTCCGGGGCTCGGGATGTGGCTGGCGCACCGCTGGGGGTGTTCGTACGACAGCGGCCGGTGTGGCGGTGGCTCAGCCACATCCACCAGGCTCGCCATGTGGCTCACGCACCGCTCGGGGGACGCGCGGCCGGCCCGAGAAGGTCAGATGTAGCGCTCGGTGATGCTGGACTCGGCGAGGCGGGACAGGCCCTCGCGGACGCTGCGGGCGCGGAGCTCGCCGACGCCGTCCACGGCCTGAAGGTCCTCGATGCCGGCCGAGAGGAGCTGCTGCAGGCCACCGAAGTGGTCGACGAGGCGGTCGACGACCGCCGCCGGCAGGCGAGGGACCTTGGCGAGGAGCCGGTAGCCCCGGGGCGCGACGGCCGCGTCGAGGTGCTCGGCGCCGCCGAGACCGATGGCGCGGGCGACCGCAGCCGGGTCGACCAGCTCGGTCGGCAGCAACCCCTCGAGCTCGGCCAAGTGGGACTCCGGGCTGGCCTGGCGGCGCTTGCCGCCCGGCAGGTAGTCGCGCACGACGAGCTCGCGCTCGGCGTCCACGCCCGTGACGAGCTCCTCGAGCTGGAGGGAGAGCAGGCGGCCGTCGGTGCCCAGCTCCAGGACGTAGTCCTCGATCTCCCGGGCGATGCGGATGACCATCTCCAGGCGCTGGGCGACCACGGCGACGTCGCGCACGGTGACCAGGTCCTCGATCTCCAGGGCTGACAGCGTCGCGGACACCTCGTCGAGGCGGAGCTTGTAGCGCTCCAGCGTCGCCAGCGCCTGGTTGGCACGCGACAGGATCTTGCCGGAGTCCTCGAGCACGTGCCGGATGTCGCCGACGTACGCCGCGATGATCTGCATCGACTGCGACACCGAGATGACCGGGTGCCCGGTCTGCTTGGCGACGCGCTCGGCGGTGCGGTGGCGCGTGCCGGTCTCCTCCGACGGGATCGTGTGGTCGGGCATCAGGTGGACCGCGGCGCGGTGCACGCGGGTGATGTCCTTGTCGAGGATGATCGCGCCGTCCATCTTCGCCAGCTCACGCAGACCGGTGGCGCTGAACGGCACGTCCAGCGTGAAGCCGCCGGTGGAGATCGAGTCGACGGTCCTGTCCTGGCCCAGCACGATCAGGGCCCCGGTGCGACCGCGCAGGATCCGCTCCAGGCCGTCGCGCAGCGGCGTGCCGGGCGCGATGGAGGCGAGAGTGGCGCGCAGCCTCAGCTGCTCGTCGATGCGGTCTGCCACCCGGTCCTCCACGTGCTCCTCGGCGGCCGCCCGTGCGCCGTCGGGTGAAGTGTAGGGGCGTCAGGGCCCGATCCACCGATCCATTGTCGTTGCGGACGCCGGCAGGTCAGAGCGGAGGCGTGAGCTCGAGGGTGAGCAGCGCCCCGACGATGTCGTCGACCTCGATCACGCGGAGCCCGTCGACCATCCGCCGGGTGGGAATGCCGCGCTCGCCGGCGAGGCTGCGTCCGCGGGGCACGACGGCCACCTTGAAGCCCAGCCGGGCCGCCTCGGCGATGCGCTGGGGCAGGTCGCGCACGCGTCGCAGCTCGCCCGCCAGCCCGATCTCGCCGATGGCCACCGCGCCGCGCGGCGGCGGCACGCCGAGGTGGGAGCTGGCGACGGCGACGGCGACGGCGAGGTCCGCGGCGGGATCGTGCAACCGGGCGCCGCCGACGGTGGCGACGAAGGTGTCGCTGCCCGCGATGCGCAGGCGGGCGTGGCGCTGCAGGACCGCGAGGACGATGTCGACGCGCGAGGACTCCACGCCGGAGACGGTGCGGCGCGGGCGCTCGAGGGGCGAGGGCGACAGCAGCGCCTGCACCTCCGCCAGCAGCGGCCGGCGTCCCTCCATCGTGACCGCGACGCAGGTGCCGGAGACGTCCTGGGTGTGGTGCTCGACGAACAGACCCGTCGGGTCGGTGACGGCCGAGATCCCCTCGGAGGACAGGTCGAAGCACCCGACCTCGTCGACCGGGCCGTAGCGGTTCTTCATCGCCCGGACCATCCGGAAGCGCGAGTTGCGCTCGCCCTCGAAGTGCAGGACCACGTCGACGAGGTGCTCCAGCACGCGCGGTCCCGCGATGGAGCCGTCCTTGGTCACGTGGCCCACCAGCACGGTCGTGATGTTGCGCGTCTTGGCGACGCGGATGAGTGCGGCGGCGACCTCCTTGACCTGCGTGACGCCGCCGGGGACCCCGTCGATGCCGGAGGCGCCGATCGTCTGGATCGAGTCGACCACCAGGAGCGTGGGCCGCACCTCCTCGATGTGCGTGAGCACGGCGCCCAGGTCGGTCTCCGCGGCCAGGAACAGCTCGTCGTGGACCCCGCCGGTGCGGTCGGCGCGCAGCCGCACCTGGGCCGCCGACTCCTCGCCGGTGACGTAGAGCGTGCGCTGGTGCACGCGCGCGGTCTGCGCGGCCACCTCGAGCAGCAGCGTGCTCTTGCCGACCCCGGGCTCACCGGCCAGCAGGATCGCCGCGCCGGGGACCAGCCCGCCCCCGAGCACGCGGTCGAGCTCCGGCACACCGCTCGAGCGCGCGACGGACTCGGTGATCGCGACCTGACCGATCGGGACGGCCGGCGTCGACACCGGACCGGCCGCCGCGCGCAGGGCGGGCGCGCCGGCCTCCGCCACTGATCCCCAGGCCTGGCACTCGCCGCAGCGACCGACCCACTTGCCCGTCTCCCATCCGCACTCGGAGCAGCGGTAGGAGGGGCGGGTCTTGGCGGGACGGGCGGGGGCGGGCATGCTCGCCACGCTAGGCGAGGGCACCGACAGCGCCCGTGGCGGCACGCCCACGGCGCCGTGCGGAGCGGGACGGGCTCCGGTAGAGGCAGGTGCGTACGGACCGTTGTCCACAGAACGTCCTCGCATCCTGTGGAGATCGGTCGCAGCCTGTGGACAGCGACCGGGCGTTGGGGACGGCGGTCCGGCAGGGCAGCGCGCCGGACCTCGTCCGGCGGGCAGGCATCCTCGCCGACGGGCAAGGCTTATGCTGCGGCAACGCGATCGCCTCACCGGAGACGACGGTCGCGGCGAGGCGGAGGGAACGCATGGGGCGCAGCGACCACCGGGCGGGCAGCCAGCTGCCCGTCACGCCGCCGACCCTGGCCGACGTCGCGGAGCGCGCCGGGGTCTCGCGACAGACCGTCTCCAACGCCGTGAACAACCCCGACCTGCTGCGTCCCGACACCCTCGAGCGGGTCCGGCAGACGATCGCGGAGCTCGGCTACTCGCCCAACCGGGCGGCGCGCAACCTGCGCACCCGTACGTCGTCGCTCATCGGCCTGCGTTTCACGCCCATGCAGGAGGGCACGGCCAACGCGGCGATGGACCGCTTCGTGCACTCGCTGGTCGAGGCCAGCGAGGAGGCCGGCTACCACGTCCTGCTCTTCCCCGGCGACGACGAGGACCCGATCGGGGGCTACGACAACCTGCTCCGCTCCACCGCGGTGGACGCGTTCGTCGTCACCGACACCTACCTCGGCAATCCGCAGGCGGCGTGGCTGAGCCAGCAGCGGGCCCCGTTCGTCGCGTTCGGCCGGCCGTGGGACGACGAGCAGGCGCGTCACGTGTGGGTCGACGTGGACGGCGCGGCCGGCATCCGGCTCGCCACCCAGCACCTCATCGACCGCGGCCACACCCGCATCGCCTGGATCGGCTGGCGCAAGGACTCCCCGATCGGGGAGGACCGCCGCTCGGGCTGGGTCTCGACGATGCACGAGAACGGCCTGTCCACGACCGGCCTGGCGTCGCGGGTCGAGGACGTCGTCCACAGCGGCGCCGAGGCTGCGGCCGTGCTCCTCGACGAGTCGCGCCCGACCGCGTTCGTCTGCGCGTCCGACACGCTGGCGATGGGCGTGCTGCACACGCTCTGGATCCGCCAGCTCGCCCCGGGCCGGGACATCGCGGTGGTCGGCTTCGACGACTCCCAGGTGGCCCAGGTCTACCCGGTGGGGCTCACGTCCGTACGCCAGCCGCTCGAGGACGTGGCGGTCGAGATCGTCCGCAGCCTGCGGGCGCTGCTGTCGCACCAGCCGGTCGAGTCGCGAGGCGTGCTCCTCGAGCCGACGCTGGCGATCCGCGAGTCCAGCCAGCCGGAGCCCCTGCCGAAGCCGTGAGCGCCGGCCCTCCGGGACGCCCGGCGGCTGGAGCGGCTAGAAGTGGCGCCACCAGAGGTTGACGGCGTAGTCGACCGACGTCCCGGTGTGCGAGTCCAGTGCCTGCTCGGCCGCCGCGGGCGGCAGCTCGATGCGGACGACGGCCTCGAGGTCCGTGCGGGACGCGAACGACCAGCCCATGTCGATGCGTCGGCGCTGCCAGCCGTGCATCGACCAGAAGCGCTCGACGGCGTCCGGGTCCACCTCGGGGAACCCGCGCCGGAACCACTCGCCGAACGTCGAGCGGGTGGGGTCGTTGTCGATCACGAACGCGGTGCCACCGCGGCGCACGACCCGGTCCAGCTCACGCAGGCCCGGCTCGCAACCCGGCCCGAAGAAGTACGCCCAGCGCGCGTGCGCGACGTCGACCGACGCGTCCGGGACGGGCAGCTCCTCGGCCGCCCCGTCGAGAACGGTGACGTTGGCGAGCACGCGCGTACGACGGCGCGCGAGGGCCGCGAGGGGCGGGTGCGGCTCCACGCCGACCACCCGCTGCGCGGAGCCGGCCCACAGCGGCAGGTGGAAGCCGCTGCCGCAGCCGATGTCGAGCATCATGCGCCCGGCCCAGTCGCCGATCTCGCGCATGGCGGCGGTGATGCGGCCGTGCGGGTCGGCAGCGCGGTTCTCGAGCTCGTAGAGCTCGGGGGTGTTCCAGATGTTGGGGGAGGGCCGGGGCTTCAGATCCGGACCAGGCCCTGCGGGGTCTGGATCTGCACCGCCACGATGCCGGGGGTGCCGTTGGGGGCGACCCACTCGACCTTGACGTCCTCCAGCGGTGCCTCCACGGTCTCGCCGAGCCACTCGCTGACCCGCTGGGGGTCACCGGCGATCTCCAGGCAGGCCAGCGAGAACTCGCCGGTGGCGCCGCTGCTGGGGTGCAGGTCGGCCGGCGAGTGCCACTCGATGAAGAACGGCAGCTGCGGGTCGGAGATCAAGCCGTTGACGCCGATCTGGCGCCACAGCAGCTCGGTGCCGTCGGGGCGGTGCCGGTTGCCCTTGACCGCTTCGCGGCCCAGGCGGGACTCGATGAGGGCGATGTCGTCGACGGCGACGACCCAGCCCATCCAGCCCCCGCCCAGTGCGGAGCGGGCGCGGACGGCCTGGCCGAAGGGGGCTTTGTCGCTGGCGGGGTGGTCGAGCACCTCGACCACCTCCACGTAGGTGCCGCCGGCCAGCGGGAGGATCATGTTGCGGGTTCCGAAGCGAGGGTGCACGCCTCCGTCGACGAACTCCGTGCCGAGCAGCCCCCCGATGCGCTGGGCGGTGCTGGCGAGTCCATCAGGTCCGGCGGCGAAGCTGACGTGGTCCAGGCGCATGTCCAGATTCTGGTCCGACCGCTCCGCGTCCGCCACACCGGGGTGGTGGTTTCTTGACGTCAAGACGTGCCGGCGAGCCTCAGCATAAGGTCGCGCACGTCCGTGGCGGCCACCGAGCCGGTGACAGCGCCCGGCGTGCTGCACACGAGCATCGGGCCGAGCGTGGGGTCCTTCGGCAGCCGGCCGTGGGTGCCGCGCACCGGCGACGGGTCGAGCGGCACCACCTTCATCGCGTAGCGCAGCCCTGCCATCTTCTTGGCGAGGGTGAGTCCGGCCTTGAGCTTCACCGCCTTGTCCTCGGGGTCGAAGAACAGCTCGGCGGGGTCGTAGCCGGGCTTGCGGTGGATCTCCACGCCGCGGGCGAAGTCGGGCGCCCGCGCGTCGTCGAGCCAGTAGTAGTAGGTGAACCACGCGGTCTCGTCCGCGACGAGCACCAGGTCGCCGGAGCGCTCGTGGTCGAGGCCGTACGCCGCCTGCGCGCTGCGGTCGAGCACCTGGTCGACGCCGGGCAGGTCGGCACACAGCGCGCGCACCGTCTCGAGGTCGGCCGGGTCGTCGACGTAGACGTGGGCGACCTGGTGGTCGGCGACGGCGAAGGCCCGCGAGGTCCAGGGGTCGAGGTACTCCATGCCGTCCTGGGTGTAGACCTCGAGCAGCCCGCTGCGGCGCAGCATCCGGTTGACGTCCACGGGCTGGTCGGCGTCGGTGATGCCGTACTCCGAGAGCACCAGCGTGGTGGCGCCGGCCCGCTCGGCGTCGTCGAGGAGCGGCGCGAGCGCGGCGTCGACGTCGCGGGCGGCCTTGACCGCCTCGGGCGAGTCGGGACCGAAGCGCTGGAGGTCGTAGTCGAGGTGCGGGACGTAGCAGAGGGTGAGGTCGCTGCGCGGCAGGAGCCGCCGGGTGGCGGCGATGATCCACTCGCTCGAGGCGATCGCCGCGGTGGGGCCCCAGTAGGTGAACAGCGGGAACTCGCCGAGGGCGCCGACGAGCTCGTCGTGCAGCTCGGGCGGGCGGGTGTAGCAGTCGGGTGCCTTCTTGCCGTCCGCGTAGTAGATCGGCCGCGGCGTGACGGTGTAGTCGGTGGTGGCGCCCATGGCGTACCACCAGCAGACGTTGGCGACGGTGTAGTCGGGGCGCTCGCGTCGGATCGTCTCCCAGACCTTCTCGCCCTCGACCAGCTTGTTGTGCTGGCGCCACAGGAACACCTCGCCGAGCTCGCGGAAGTACCACCCGTTGCCCACCGCGCCGTGCCCCGACGGCGGCAGGCCGGTGAGGAAGGTCGACTGCACCGAGCACGTCACGGCGGGCAGGATCGGCTCGAGGGTGGCCTGGGACCCCTGCTCGGCGAGGCGGCGCAGCCGCGGCATGTGCTGGAGCAGGTCGGGGGTGAGGCCGACGAGGTCGACGACGAGAAGCTTGGGGTGGGCCACGGTGGCGTCCTGTCCTGTCCTGGGTGCGGGGGAACGATGGAGTGTTCAGTCGAGCGGGGTGAGACCGAGGCCGACCAGCTCGTCGCGCACCCACGCCAGCTCGGCGGCGAGCCCGGCGGCGAGGGCGTCGTCGTCGGCGGGGGCGCCGTCGGGCAGGACGGACCAGGTGTAGGTCTCGACCTCGAGGTGGTCGGCGCGGGCGGTGTCGCCGCCGAGGAGGGCGGCCAGCGAGGCACGCAGGTCCTCGCGGCTGTTGCGCAGCGGAGGAGCGGGATCGGCGTGGACCGGCACGTGGAAGTGCACCCGCCACGGTGAGCGGTCGTCGAGCGGCCGGCGGCCCTCGAGCGCCTCGGGGAGGTCGTCGCGCGACGCGAGCCGCTGGCCGACGCGCTGGCGCACCTGGTGCAGGAAGCGGTCCTCGGAGTACGACGTCAGCGCGGCGCGGGCGTCCGGGTCGGCCGGATCGTCCACGACGAGGGCCGCGGCCGGCTGCACCTTGACGACGTCGAGGCCGGCGGCGTCGAGGCGGGCGATCGCGTCGGTCGCGTCCTCGAACCCCACGGCGAGGTGGCAGAGGTCCAGGCAGACGCCGAGCCGCTGCCGGTCGGCCGCGTCCAGGCGGTCGACCGCCTCGGCGATCGACTCGATCACGCAGCCCGGCTCGGGCTCGAAGGCCACCCGTACGGTGCGCCCGGTCTTCGCCTCGACCTCGGCCAGCCCCTCGGCCAAGGCCTTGAGGTGCAGCTCCGCCTGGGACTGGCGGTCGGCGAGCCAGGGCGCGCGCCAGGCGAGCGGGAGCGTCGAGATGCTGCCGCGGGCGGCGTCCTCGGGCAGCAGGGCGGCGAGCACGTGGGCCACGTCGAGGGTGTAGTCGAGCCGGGCACGCTCGGCCCACGTCGGGTGGTAGACCTTCTTCTTGACCACGTCGCCCTGGAAGGCGGCGTAGGGGAAGGCGTTGAGGGTGACGATCTCCACGCCGTGCGCGTCGATCGCCTCGCGCAGCCGGGCGACGGCGTCGAGGTCGGACGCGAGACGTCGCGCGGCTGCGGCCGGGAGCCACATCCCCAGCCCGACGCGGTCGGTCCCGAGGTGCTGGCGCAGCCGGTCGCCGTACGTGCTCACCTGGGCGATCAGCCCGTCGACGTCCTCGGCCGGCAGGACGTTGGTGCCGTAGCCGAGGTGGACGACGGTGCCGTCGCGATGCCGCAGCCTCATCGTCAGTCCCGCGAGCCGCGCAGGATCGAGTTGCCCTCGAAGGTCGCCGAGGCGTCGGCGGAGGCGCTCGCTGCGTCGGTGGCATCGGGGTCGACCAGCAGCCGCCCGCTCTGGCCGAAGAACTCGATCGGGTTGCGCCACAGCACCCGGTCGACGTCGTCCTCGGTGAAGCCGGCCGCGAGCATCGCCGCCCCGGTCTTCGCGGTCTTCAGCGGGTCGCTGCGGCCCCAGTCGGCGGCGGAGTTGATCAGCACGCGGTCCAGTCCGCGGCGCTGGAGGATGGCGACCATGCGGTGCTCGTCCATCTTGGTGTCCGGGTAGATCGAGAAGCCCATCCAGCAGCCGGCCTCGTCGACCTGGTCGACGGTGACCTCGTTGAGGTGGTCGACCACCACCATGCCGGGGGCGAGCCCCGACTCGGCGACGAGCTCGAGGGTGCGGCGGGTGCCCTGCTCCTTGTCGCGGTGCGGGGTGTGCACCATTGCCGGCAGCTCGAACTCGACGGCCAGCTCCAGCTGCCGCACGAACGCCTTCTCCTCCTCGACGGTCATCGAGTCGAACCCGACCTCGCCGACGGCCACCACGCCGTCCTTGGCGAGGTAGCGCGGCAGCACGTCGAGCACCTCCGCGCAGCGGGGGTCGTTGGCCTCCTTGGGGTTCAGCGCGATGGTGCAGTGGTGGGCGATGCCGAACTGCGAGGCGCGGAACCGCTCCCAGCCCACGAGGGCGTCGAAGTAGTCGGTGAACGAGCCGACGGAGGTGCGCGGCTGGCCCAGCCAGAAGGCCGGCTCGACGAGCGCGCGGACGCCGGCGGCGTACATCGCCTCGTAGTCGTCGGTGGTGCGCGAGGTCATGTGGATGTGCGGGTCGAAGATGCGCATCAGGAGTCCTTCTGCCGGTGCTGCTCGGGCTGCTCGAGGGAGGCGCGGCAGGCGTCGAGGACGACCTGCACGTCGGAGGGTACGTCGCGTCCGGCGGCCTCGCGCTCGCGCTGGTAGCGCTGCACCATCTCCGCCAGCCGGTGGTCGGCGCGGCGCGCGAGCCCGGTCACGGAGGTGACCGGGACGCCGGTGAACAGGCACTTGAGGACGCCCTGGCGCCAGGCGTCGTCGTCGAGCCGGTCGCTGTGCGGCCCCATGGCGGCGGCGACGAGGCGGGTGTCGTTGGTGCGCAGCGCGTCGAGCAGCAGGTCGCTGCCGTCGAGATCCTCGGGCGCGCCGGACAGGGCGTGGAGGACCGCCCGCTTCTCGTCGTTGTCGCCGTAGCGGTAGACCTCGCGCAGCTCGGCGAGCAGGGCCGCGGGCTCGAGTGACCGCGCCGCTGCCTGCACGAGGGAGACGCGCACCGCGTCCTCCACCAGTACGCCGTCGGTGCCGGGTAGCGGCCCGCGTCCGGTCTTGCGCGCCGCGGCGGGGAAGGTCCGTCCGAGCCGGGTGGGCTCCTCGGCCACCTCGGCGGTGATCGCCTCCCACTGGGCCTGCGCGCGCTCGTCGAGCGCGTCGCGGATGATGTCGTGCTCGGCCAGCGGCCGGATCTCGGTCACGGCGTGGATCCTTCCTCGTCGAGGCGGGTCAGGGAGGCGCGCAGGGCGGCGATCTGTCGCGCGGCGACCGTCGGCGCCGCGTGGGAGTGCCGGGGGAGCTCCACGCTGGCCAGGCCGGTGAAGCCGGTGGCCAGCAGGGCCCGCAGGACGGCGTCGAGGTCGAGGATGCCGGCGCCGAGCTCGAGGTGCTCGTGCACGTCGCGGACCATGTCGTCGACCTGCACGTTGCCGATGAGGTCGCCGGCGGCGGCGACGGACGCCTCCGGGCTGCGCGGCTCGTTGCACACGAGGTGCCCGAGGTCCAGGGTCAGCCGGAGGTGGTCGGGCTCGCCGAGCCGGCGACGCAGCTCGAGCGCCTCGTCGACGGTGTCGACGAGCATGCCGGGCTCCGGCTCGAAGCACACGGTCACGCCGAGGTCGTGGGCGAGGTCGAGGACCGGGCCCAGGCCGTCGGTGAGGCGTCGCCATCCCACCTCCGTGCTGGTCCCCTCCGGCAGCACCCCGGACCAGCACGACATCGCCTCGGCGCCCAGCTCGGCCGCGATCCGCACGGCACGGGTGAGCAGCTCGATGCGCGGAGCCCGGTCGCCGTCGCTGACCAGCGTGGGCTCGTGCTTGTGCCACGGGTCGAGGACGTAGCGCGAGCCGGTCTCGATGACGACGGCCAGGTCGTGGTCGGCGAGCGACTTCGCGGCGCGCGCGGTCTGGGCGACCGCGTCGTCGGCGAAGGGGTCGAGGTGGGGCTGGTCGAGCGTGAGCGCGACGCCGTCGTAGCCGAGTCCCGCGATCACCGCGCAGGCGTCGGGGAACCGGTGGCCGGAGAAGCCGTTGCTGCCGTAGCCGAGGCGCAGCGGGGTCTGCGGCGAGCCGGGCGTCGGCGCGCTCACGTCGGGCTCCAGCGCCGCGACAGCGCGCGGTAGGCGGGACCGGCGCCCACGACGGTCGCGGCGGCGACCAGCCGGCCGCGCCGCGCGAGCCAGGCGCCCTGGAGGAGGGAGAACCCGCCGATGCCCGTGCGGGTCGCGGTGCGTGCCGCGTCGGCGGTGGGGTCCTGCGCGGCCCGCGCCTGGGCGCGGCCGACGACGAGGGCGTACGCCGCCGACAGGCCGACCCCGGTGAGGCGCGCGAGGCGACCGGCGTCCGGGTCGTGGTGGGCGGCGTGTGCCGTCGCCGCGGCCACCGCGAGCGTGCCCGCCGTCACCGTGGCGGCGACCTCGCGACGGGTGCCGTGCACCTCGCCCCTGCTGAGCCAGGTGAGGCCCGCCGTGTGCGCGGTCATGGCGAGGGCGGGCTGCCAGGCGCCGGCGGGGGAGGAGTGGGCGCCGAGCAGCACGTCGAGTCCCCGGGTCGAGGCCATGGCGAGCGGCCCGATCGGCGCGTCCTTCGCGGCGGCGTCGTAGGTCACCACCATCAGCGCGAGCGGTGCTGCCACGGCGACGGCCGAGCGGCCGCCGAGGGCGGCTGCGAGCCCGACGCCCGCCGCGCCGAGACCGGCTGCGACGCCCAGCGCGGCAGCCGGGCTCACCCGGCCCGACGGGATCGGCCGCTCGGGCCGCTCCTCGGCGTCGACGTGCCGGTCGCACCAGTCGTTGAAGGCCATGCCGGACCAGTACAGGCACGTGGAGGCCAGCGGCATCGCCCAGCTCCTCCCGTCCGCGGCGGCGTGGGCGGCGCCCGACCACGCGTCGCCGGGGATGGAGAACGCGGCGGGGGCCCGGGTCAGCTCGACGAGGTCGCCGAGCCTCACGTCGTCACCCGGTCGGCGCACTCCGTCGACCAGGCGAGCAGGGCCTCCCACTGCTGCGCGAGGCGGTGCTCCTGCGAGCCCAGCGGCTGCTTGAAGAAGAAGCCGAGCGCCGCCAGCGGGCCGGTCTCGCCGACGGCCGCGGCGCGCGCGGTGAGGCGCGCGAGGTCGAGGACGAGCGGCGCAGCCAGGGCGGAGTCGCAGCCCTGCCAGGTGAACTGCATGGTCATCCGGGTGCCGAGGAAGCCGTCGAAGCGGACGTGGTCCCAGGCGGTCTTCCAGTCGCCGAGGTCCTCGACGTAGTCGATGTGCATCGGGCCGGGCACGGGGTGTCCGAGCATCGACTCCACGCCCGAGCGCTTCGTGCTGGTCTTGCTCTCGCGGGCCGCGGGGTCGGACAGGGTCGAGCCGTCGCCGCCGCCCAGGAGGTTGATCGAGGTCCACGACCGCACGGCCAGCGACCGGGTCGAGAACATCGGAGCCAGGGCGGACTTCACCAGGGTCTCGCCGGTCTTGCCGTCGCTGCCGGCGTAGGGGATCGCCCGCGCCGCGGCGAGCTCGTGAAGCGCCGGGACGTCGATGCCGGGGCTCGGGGTGAACGCGACGTACGCCGCGCCGGCCAGCACGGCGGCGCAGGCGTAGACCGAGCTCGGCGACAGGGGCGCGCGGCCGGCCGACCAGGCCGCCTCGAGGTCGGCCCAGGTGGCCGCGTCGGCGCCGGCGTCGTGCGGCGGCTCGGTGCTCGACACGTCGACGACGACGACCCGGTCGAGGGCAGCGCCGAACTCGCGGATGTCGGCTGCCAGGCGCTCGACGTCGGCACGCTGGTCGGTCGACTCCCCGTGGCGCACACCCGGCCGCAGGCGGGCCTCGGTGGCCTCGAGGTCGGCGGTCACCTGCTGTGCCAGCACGCCCGGCACCACGCCGCCCGCCACGAGGCGCTCGGCCTGCTTGACCAGCGGGATGGTGCCGACGTCGTGGCCGCCCACGACGATGTCGGTGTAGGCCGGGAGGCCGCGCGCGTCGAGGTCGGGGTGCGCGCAGACGCAGCCGGTCTCGTCGGTCAGGTGCGCGGCGAGCGCGCTCAGGCCGAGGGTCGCGGTGGTCGCCAGCGATCCGCGCGCGCCGATGAACCAGATGCCGAGGGTGCCGCCGGGAACGTGCTCGGCGGGCTTTGTGTTGGGGGAGGGGGCCACCTGCCGAAGGTAATGCACGTCACAACCCCTTTCAACGCCGCCCCCGCCACTTTTGTGTGCCGGTCGCTCAAAAGTGGCGCGCCGACGCCGGGTGCAGGGCGAGCGCGGAGCGAGAAGTCACGTGCGCCTCGCAGTGGCGCACCAGCTCGGCGTACGCCTCCGCACCCATCATCTCCACGAGCTCGGCCTCGTGGGTGAGGTAGACCGGCTCCGGCGCCACGTGCGCCTCGGTGTTGCCCGAGCAGTACCAGTCGAGGTCGTGCCCGCCCGGACCCCAGCCGCGACGGTCGTACTCGCCGATGGAGACCTCGGTGTACGACGTCCCGTCCTGCCGCTCCACGTTGCGGTACTGCCGGCGCAGCGGCAGCTGCCAGCACACGTCGGGCTTGGTCTCGAGCGGGTTGCGGCCCGAGCGCAGCGCCAGGCCGTGCAGCGCGCAGCCGGCTCCGCCCGGGCCGACCTCGGGCCCGAAGTCCGGACGGTTCTGGAACACGCAGGCCCGCTGGCCGTCGTACTCCACCACGAGCGTCTTGCGCTCGCCGTCCTCGTCGGTCTCGACCCAGTCGGAGGTGCCCACCGCGCGACGCGGGTGCATCTGCCAGTCGTCGGGGGTGAGCTCGGCGACGAACGCGGCGACCCGCGCCTCGTCGTCGGAGTCGGAGAAGTGGGCGCCGAGGGTGCAGCAGCCGACGTCGGGGGCGTCCGCGTAGATGCCTTGGCAGCCCCGGCCGAAGATGCAGGTGTAGGCGGACGTCAGCCACGTCAGGTCGCAGCGGAAGACCTGGGTGTCGTCGGCCGGATCGGCGAACTCGACGAACGCGCGGGGGAAGACGAGGTCGACTTCGGGCACTCGGGAAGCCTAGTAGCGTGGCGGGCATGCGCCTGGGCGTCCTCGACATCGGCTCCAACACCGGCCACCTGCTGGTGGTCGACGCCCACGGTGGCGCGGCCCCGCTGCCCGCCTCCTCGCACAAGCAGCCGCTGCGGCTGGCCGAGCACCTCGACGCCGACGGGGCGGTCACGGCGAAGGGCATCGACGCCCTGACCGAGTTCTGTGCCTCCGCGACGGCGATCGCCGAGGACAAGGGCTGCGAGGAGATGCTGGGGTTCGCCACCTCGGCGGTGCGTGACGCGGTCAACTCCGACGAGGTGCTGGCTCACGTCGAGGACCGCACCGGCGTACGGCTCGAGGTGCTCTCCGGGGAGGACGAGGCGCGGCTGACGTTCCTGGCCGTACGCCGGTGGTTCGGCTGGTCGGCCGGCCGGCTGGCGGTCTTCGACATCGGCGGCGGCTCGCTCGAGATCGCCGGCGGGACCGACGAGGCGCCCGACGTCGCGTGGTCCCTGCCCCTGGGAGCCGCCCGGGTCGCGCGGTCGTGGTTCCAGGGCGGTCCGCCGTCGGAGGCGGAGTTCCGCGACCTGCGCCGGCAGATCCGCGCCGACATCGCCCGCGACGCCGGCCACCTGCTGCGCCCGGGCGTACCGGACCGCGCGGCCGCGACCTCCAAGACGTTCCGCTCGCTGGCCCGCATCTGCGGCGCCGCGCCCAGCGCCGACGGGCCGCTCGTGCCCCGCGTGCTGGAGCTGGCCACCCTCTCCGGCTGGATCCCCAAGCTGATGGAGCTGGCCCCCGACGAGCTCGCCGCGCTGCCCGGCGTCTCCCCGAGCCGTACGCACCAGATCGTGCCCGGCGCGCTGGTCGCCGAGGCGTGCATGGACATCTTCGACCTCCCCGAGCTCGAGATCTGCCCCTGGGCGCTGCGCGAGGGCGTCATCCTGCAGCGGCTCGACCAGATCTCCGTCGTCGCGAGGCACCACTGAGCATGGCTTCCCCTCCCGCTCCGCAGATCGGCCTGTCCACCGCGTCGGTCTACCCCGAGTCGACCGCGCACGCCTTCGGCTGGGCGGCGTCGCTCGGCTACGACGCCGTCGAGGTGATGGTGGGCATCGACGCGCTGAGCCAGCAGGTCGACACCGTCAAGAAGCTGAGCGAGCACCACGAGGTGCCGATCTGTGCGGTGCACGCGCCGTGCCTGCTGTTCACCCAGCGCGTCTGGGGGACCGACCCGTGGGTCAAGCTGGAGAAGTCGGCGGAGATGGCGCACGCCGTGGGCGCCGACGTGGTCGTCGTGCACCCGCCGTTCCGCTGGCAGAAGGACTACGCCGCTGGCTTCGTGGAGGGCATCGCGTCGTTGGAGGCCAGGACCGGCATCGCCTTCGCGGTCGAGAACATGTACCCCTGGCGCGCGTCGTCGCGCCGCGGGATGGAGATGTACCTTCCCGGCTGGGATCCCAGCGACGAGGCGTACGCCAACACCACGATCGACCTGTCGCACGCCGCCATCGCCCGCAGTGACGTGATCGAGATGGCCAAGCGGATGGGCGACCGGCTGCGCCACGTGCACCTCACCGACGGCAGCGGCTCAGCCAAGGACGAGCACCTCGTGCCCGGTCGCGGCATCATGCGCGCCCGCGAGCTCCTCGAGCACCTCGCGGGCACCGGCTTCGGCGGTCACGTCGTCCTCGAGATCAACACGCGCCGTGCCGCCGACCGCGCCGAGCGCGAGGCGGACCTGGCGGAGTCGCTGGCGTTCGCGCGCGCCCACCTCGCGGTGCCGACGCCGTGAACCGCCCGTGACGGCGCGTACGTCCCGCGGCCGGCGCCCGGGGGCGCCGGACACCCGCGCCGAGGTGCTCGCCGCCGCCCGGGCGTCGTTCGCCGAGAAGGGCTTCCGCGGCACGACCATCCGCGCGGTCGCCGCGGCCGCAGGCGTCGACCCGGCCCTGGTGCACCACTACTTCGGCTCCAAGGACGACCTGTTCGTGGCCGCCCTCGAGATCCCCGTCGACCCGCGCGCGGTGCTGGCGCCCGTGGTCGCGGCGGGTCCCGACGGCGCGGGCGAGCGGCTCCTGCGCGCGTTCCTCGGCGTGTGGGACGACCCCGCGGTCCAGCCGGGTCTGCTCGCGATGGTGCGGTCGCTGCTCGTCGACGACGCGGGCGGGCGGCTGCGCGAGGCTTTCGTCCCCGTCGTGGTCGGGCCGGTGCTCGCCGGGCTCGTCGCCGACCGCGCCGACGTACGCATCCCGCTCGTCGCCAGCCAGGTCCTCGGGCTCATCGTCGCCCGCTACGTCGTGGCGCTCCCGCCGATGGCCCAGATGCCGGCCGACGACGTGGTCGCCCGGATCGGGCCGGTGCTGCAGCACTACCTCACCGGCGACCTGGCCTGACCGTCGTACGCGGACTCGCTCGGGCTGGCGCTGACTCGGGCGCTCGGGGGGGTCCGGCGTCGGGCCCTCGCTGTGGCGGTGTGTGAGCCACATCCCGGCGGCCGACGAGGTGGCTGACGCACCGCTTCTATGGCGGCCGAGACTGCCGGCGGTGAGTGAGCCACATCCCGGCGGCCGACGAGGTGGCTGACGCACCGCTCGTGCGGCAGCCGCTCGTACGGCCGGCGCTCGTGCGGCCGGCGGTGAGTGAGCCACATCCCGGCGGTCGACGAGGTGGCTGGCGCACCGCTCGTACGGCAGCCGCGACGACCGGCGGTGAGTGAGCCACATCCCAGCGGCCGACGAGGTGGCTGACGCACCGCTCGAGGGGTTGACCGCGCAGGCACGTGCGCGCACAATTCAACACATGATGAAAAACGTCGTGGAAGTGCGGGACCTCGTCGTCGTACGAGGCGGGCGGGAGGTGCTGCCCGGCGTCTCGCTGGACGTGTCGTCCGGCGTCACCGGGCTGCTCGGGCCCAGCGGCTGCGGGAAGAGCACGCTCATGCGCAGCCTCGTCGGCGCGCAGCGGGTGCGGTCGGGCACGGTCGAGGTGCTGGGCCTGCCGGCCGGCAGCGCGCCGCTGCGCACCCGGGTCGGCTACGTCACGCAGGCCGCGAGCGTGTACGACGACCTGACCGTGAACGAGAACCTCGGGTTCTTCGCACGGGTTCTGGGCGCCGACCGGTCGGCGGTCGACCGCGCCGTCGACGCCGTCGCACTGGGTGAGCACCGCCACCAGGTGGTGGGCCGGCTCTCCGGCGGCCAGCGCAACCGGGTCGGCCTGGCTGTGGCACTGCTCGGCGAGCCCGACCTGCTGGTGCTCGACGAGCCGACGGTCGGGCTGGACCCGGTGCTGCGCCGCGACCTCTGGGAGCTGTTCCACGGCATCGCCGAGGCCGGCGCGGCGGTGCTGGTCTCGAGCCACGTGATGGACGAGGCCGAGCGCTGCCACCGCCTGCTGCTGATGCGCGAGGGCCGGATCATCGCCGACGGCCCGCCGGAGGAGATCCGCTCGCGAACCGGTGCCGCCGACGTCGAGGAAGCGTTCCTGCGCCTGGTCGAGGGTCGCGAGGACGCGGCATGAGCCCCCGGGTCACGCTCGCCGTCGCCGCTCGCGTGCTCACCCAGGTGCGACGCGACCACCGCACGCTGGCGATGCTGCTCGTCGTCCCGTGCCTGCTCATCAGCCTGCTCTGGTGGATGTTCGAGGAGCTGCCAGGCGACCCGTTCGACCGCTTCGGGCCCGGCCTGCTGGCGATGTTCCCGTTCATCGTCATGTTCTTGGTGACCAGCGTGACGACCCTGCGCGAGCGGTCGTCGGGCACGCTCGAGCGGCTCCTCACCATGCCGCTCGGCAGGCTCGACTTCCTGCTCGGCTACGCCCTCGCGTTCGGCCTGGTCGCGACGGTCCAGTCGGCGCTGGCGGTCGCACTCGGGGTGGGGGTCCTCGGCCTCGACGTCGAGGGGTCGGTGTGGCTGCTGGGCGTGGTCGCGGTCGCGGACGCCGTCCTGGGCACCGCCCTCGGTCTCCTGGTCAGCGCGTTCGCGACCACCGAGTTCCAGGCGGTGCAGTTCATGCCGGCGCTCGTGCTGCCGCAGGTCCTGCTGTGCGGTCTGTTCGTGCCGCGCGAGTCGATGCCCGGGCTGCTGGAGGCGGTCAGCGACGTGCTGCCGCTGTCGTACGCCGTCGACGCCATGCAGGAGCTCGGCGCCGGGGCCGACGCGGTGGAGGTCTGGCGCTCCGTCGCGGTCGTGGCCTGCTTCACGCTGGCCGCGCTCGGCCTGGGCGCCGCCACGCTCAGGCGCCGGACGCCCTGACCCGGGCGAACAGCCAGGCGGCGACCGCGAACAGCCCGGCGTACATCGCGGTCAGCATCACCACGTCGGCGATCGAGGCGTCGAGGTCGTCGGCGACCACGGTCCCGACCGACCACGCGCCGGCGGCCAACGTGCTCAGGGCCGCGAGGCCGAGGGCCAGGGCCATGCCGGCGGGCCGGAACCGGGTCACCACGGCGACGAGGAGCGCGAGCGCCGGCGCTGCGAGGTACACCAGGTCGCGGTCGCCGTCGCCCACGATGCCCAGGGCTCCGATGCCGAGCAGCAGGAAGCACGCGGTGCCGAGCGACACGGCGAGCGCGAGCCCGTAGCGGGCGCGGGGGGTGGCGAGGGCTCTGTCGAGGGCTGTGGTCACGATGTCCTCCAGGTCTGGACGGGGTGTGGATGGGTCAGGGTGAGGTGCGGGGCTTCAGCGGTCCGCGTCGGTGGCGAGCAGCCGCCAGCCGCCCGCGGCGAGGGCGGCCAGTCCCCAGGCCGCGAGGGTGAGGCGGGCCGAGGTCGTCGTCATGTCGTCGCTCGGCCCCTCGCCGAAGATGAGGAACAGGGCACCGGAGCCGGGCAGGTGCGTGGCCAGCTGCAGGGTCCAGTCGTACGGCAGCTGCGCCAGGAGCAGCGGACCGACCAGCATCAGAGCCAGGGCGAGGACCAGCGAGGCGGCGGTGCTGCGCGTGGCCAGTCCGATGCCGACCCCCAGCAGCGCGCCCGAGCCGAGGATGAAGCCGAGGTCGCCGGCCATCTCCGCCCCGGCGCCGAACGGGAGGCCGAGGTGCGGCACGAACGTCCAGATGAGCGTCGCCGCGCCCAGCACCAGCACCAGCCCGAGGAGGGTCGTCGTCGCGACGACGACGACGGTGCGCGCGGTGAGCAGGATCCCGCGCCGCGGCGTCCACTGCAGGGTGGGCACGATGCCGCCCGTCGCGTGGTCGGCGGTGGCGATGACGACGGACATGGCGACGATGCCGAAGAGGGCGAACATGCCGGTGAACCGGGCGCCGTCCCAGGCGGTGGAGCCGGGCGTGACACCGGACGGGTCGCCGGCGGCCTCACTGCCGATGACGACGCCGAAGCCGAGCACGACCGCGGTCAGCGCGAGCGCGAAGGCCCAGCTCGACCTGACCGACCAGATGCGCGACCACTCGGCGCGCCCGGCGCGCGCCAGCGCGAGGACGGGGCTCATCGCGCTGCTCCCTCCGTGGCGACGGCAGCGTCGGCGGCGGACGCGGGGCCGGTGAGGGAGAGGTAGGCGTGCTCGAGGGACTGCTCGACCTCGGCCAGGTGGTGGATGCGTACGCCGATCCCGTGGGCGAGGTCGCCGATCTCGCGCGCCGCCACCCCGGCGACCTCGATCTCGTGGTCACCGGTCCGCTCGGCGACGGCGTGCGCCGGCAGGCTCCGCAGCAGCTCGTCGGGCGACGGGGTCCGGACCCGGACCCGGGGGCCGCCCGCGCCGGTGAGGAGGGCGGAGGTCTCGGTGTCGGCCACCAGGCGCCCGCCGCCGATGACCACGACCCGGTCCGCGACGAGCTGCACCTCGCTCATGAGGTGGCTGGAGACGAGCACCGTGCGGCCCTCGTCGGCGAAGCCGCGCAGCAGGGATCGGATCCAGCGCACACCGTCGAGGTCCAGCCCGTTGACCGGCTCGTCGAAGAGCAGCACCCCCGGGTCGCCGAGCAGGGCGCCGGCGATCCCGAGCCGCTGCCGCATGCCGAGGGAGTAGCCCTTGATCCGGCGACGGGACGCGGCCGCGAGGCCCACCTCCTCCAGCACCTCGTCGACCCGCGCGAGCGGGATCCCGTGGGTGCGGGCGGCGACGCGCAGGTGCGCCCGTCCGGTGCGGCCCGGGTGCATGGCCGCGGCGTCGAGGAGGGCCCCGACCTCGCGCAGCGGCGCCGCGAGCGCGGCGTACGGCTTGCCGGCGATCGTGGCCGTGCCGGACGTGGGACGGTCCAGGCCGAGCATCATCCGCATGGTGGTGGACTTGCCGGCGCCGTTGGGGCCGAGGAAGCCGGTGACGGTGCCGGGCACGACGTCGAAGGTGAGGTCGTCGACGGCGCGGATGCTGCCGTAGAGCTTGGTGAGACCGCGAGCAGTGATCATGCCTACGACGCTAGGGAGATGACCGCCCGGAAGGGGTGGAGGACCTGTGAAGGTTCGGTGGAGGTCGCCGCGTAGCCTTCTGGCCATGTCGTTGCTCCGCCAGCCGATCCTGCTCCTCGCCCGCAGCCAGGGGGTCAAGCGGCTCGTCTCGACGATGCCGGTGTCCAGCGGGATCGTCACCAGCTACGTGCCCGGGGAGACCACCGCGGACGCCGTCGACGCGACCGCCGCACTGGTCGCCGACGGCCTGCGGGTGACGCTGGACCACCTCGGTGAGGACACCACGGACGCGGCCCGCGCCGATGCCACCGTCGCGGCCTACAAGGAGCTCCTGGCCGACCTGAGCTCCCGCGGCCTGGCCGCCCACGCGGAGGTGTCGGTCAAGCTGAGCGCCATCGGCCAGATGCTGCCCGGCGACGGCCGCACGGTGGCGCTTGAGAACGCGCGCGAGATCTGCCACGCCGCCCGCAACGCCGGCACCACGGTGACCCTCGACATGGAGGACCACACCACCACGGACTCCACGCTGGCCATCCTGCGCGAGCTGCGCAAGGACTTCCCCGAGACCGGCGCGGTGCTCCAGGCGATGCTGCGCCGCACCGAGGCCGACTGCCGCGAGCTGGCCTACGAGGGCTCGCGCGTCCGGCTGTGCAAGGGCGCCTACATGGAGCCGGACACCGTCGCCTTCCAGGACCGGATCGACATCGACAAGTCCTACGTCCGCTGCCTCAAGGTGCTGCTGGGCGGGCAGGGCTACCCGATGATCGCCACCCACGACCCCCGGATGGTCACCATCGCCGCCTCGCTCGCCAGCCGCTTCGGCCGTCAGCCGGGGACCTACGAGTTCCAGATGCTCTACGGCATCCGGCCCGAGGAGCAGAAGCGCCTCGCCGCCGCCGGCGAGACGGTCCGCGTGTACATCCCCTACGGCACCGAGTGGTACGGCTACCTGATGCGCCGCCTCGCCGAGAAGCCGCAGAACCTCGGCTTCTTCGCGCGTTCGCTCGTGTCCAAGAAGTAGGTTGACGCCATGAGCACCCCGACGGTCGGACACGAGCAGCCGGCGGAGGCGATGAGCACGGCCATCATCGGCGCCGGGGTCATGGGGGAGACCCTCCTCTCCGGACTGGTGCGTGCCGGACGTCGGGTGGATCGGCTGATGGTCGGCGAGAAGCGCGCCGAGCGGGCCCGCGAGCTCGAGGAGCGCTACGGCGTAGCGGTCGTGTCCAACCGCGAGGCGGCCGCCAAGGCCGACACGGTGGCGCTCGTGGTCAAGCCCCAGGACATGGGCGACGTGCTCGCGGAGATCGCGCCCGACCTTCGCTCGGGGCAGCTCCTCGTCTCGCTCGCTGCAGGCATCACCACCGGCTACATCGAGTCGCGCGTGCCCGCGGGCGTCGCGGTCGTCCGCGTCATGCCCAACACGCCGGCCCTCGTCGACGAGGGGATGGCCGCCATCTCGCCAGGCTCGCACTGCGACGAGGCACACCTGGCCGAGGTCGAGTCGCTGATGGCCTCCACCGGCCGGGTGCTGCGCATCCCGGAGAAGCAGATGGACGCGGTCACCGCCATCTCCGGGTCCGGACCGGCCTACATCTTCTTCGTCGTCGAGTCGATGATCGAGGCCGGCGTCCACCTCGGCCTGCCGCGCGCCACGGCCACCGACCTGGTGGTGCAGACCCTCGTCGGCTCCGCCGCGATGCTGCGCGAGACCGGCACGCACCCGGTGGTGCTGCGCGAGCAGGTGACCTCGCCCAGCGGGACGACCGCCTCGGCCCTGCGCGAGCTGGAGGTGCACCGCGTCCGCGCGGCCTTCCTGGCCGCGATGGAGGCCGCGCGCAACCGGTCCCGCGAGCTGGCCGAGGGCAGCTGAGCGGACCGGGACGGGTAACGTCCGCGACATGGAGTGCGCGGGTCCCACGTCGGTCGTGTTCGATCCGACGCTGACGCAGTACGACTTCGGGCCCACGCACCCGATGTCGCCGATCCGGGTCGACCTGACGATGCGGCTCGCCGAGGAGCTCGGGATCCTCGACCAGGTCAAGCGGGTCGATGCGCCGATCGCCACCGAGGAGCAGATCGCGACCGTCCACGAGCCGGGCCTGATCGCGGCCGTCATCGAGGCCGGCTCGACGCCCGGCTTCGAGGACGTCGCGCGCGGGCTGGGGACCGAGGACGACCCCGTCTTCAAGGACATGCACGTGGCCAGCGCCCACGTGGTGGGCGCCAGCCTGGAGGCCTTCCGGCAGGTGTGGAGCGGGGAGTCCCTGCACTCGGTCAACATCGCCGGTGGCCTCCACCATGCGATGCCCGAGCGTGCCAGCGGCTTCTGCATCTACAACGACGTCGCCGTCGGCATCAAGCAGCTGCTGGCCGACGGCGCGCAGCGGGTGGCGTACGTCGACATCGACGTCCACCACGGCGACGGGGTCGAGAAGGTCTTCTGGGACGACCCGCGGGTCCTGACGATCTCCTTGCACGAGACCGGCCAGGTGCTCTTCCCTGGGACCGGCTTCCCGGGCGACACCGGGGGTGCGGGCGCCGAGGGCGCGGCGGTCAACGTCGCCCTGCCCCCGGGGACGTCCGACGCCGGGTGGCTGCGCGCCTTCCACGCGGTCGTGCCGCCCCTGCTGCGCGCGTTCGACCCCGAGGTGCTCGTCACCCAGCACGGCTGCGACTCCCACATGGACGACCCGCTGGCTCACATGATGCTCAGCGTCGACGGACAGCGCGCGGCGTACCTCGCCCTGCACGAGCTCGCGCACGAGGTCGCCGGCGGCCGCTGGGTGGTCACCGGGGGCGGGGGCTACTCGGTCGTCGACGTCGTCCCCCGGGCGTGGTCGCACCTGCTGGCGATCGCTGCCGGCCGGCCGCTCGACCCCGCCGTCGAGACGCCCCCGCGCTGGCGCGCCCACGTCGAGGAGGTGCTGGGTGCGACCGCCCCGCACCGGATGACCGACGGGCGCACCCCGGCCTACCGCGACTGGTCCTCCGGCTACGACCCCGATGCCGGGCTGGACCGAGCCATCAACGCCACCCGGACCGCCGTCTTCCCGCTGCACGGCCTCGACCCGCTGCCCTGATCGACGTGCCCGCGGTGGAGAAGCAACCCGACACGCCGCCGTCCCACAAGTTTCTCTGGCATTCCTCTTCCCCACCCGTCACGCGAGCCCTATTCTCACCGAGAGCGGCACGCCTGTGACGCCGGCGCGGATGCCGGCGCCGTCGCCGCGCAGAAGGATCGGTGCACACCATGGCTGAGAACACCCCTGGCGACATGTCCGAGGCGCAGTTCCTGACCATTGCCGAGGTCGCGGCGAAGATGCGCGTCTCGAAGATGACGGTCTACCGGCTCGTGCACGGCGGCGAGCTGCCCGCCGTACGCGTCGGCCGCTCCTTCCGGGTCACCGAGGACGACGTCAACGAGTACCTGCGCAAGAGCTTCTACAACGCGGGCTGAGCCCCCGGATCCGCGGGTCCGACGCGATTCCTCGCTCTCCGCACCCGGCAAGTAGGGTGTGCGGGTCCGGCCGACGAGCGTCGGCCGAAAGGAAGGGTCTGATCCACGTGGGTTCTGTCATCAAGAAGCGGCGCAAGCGCATGGCCAAGAAGAAGCACCGCAAGCTGCTGAAGAAGACGCGCGTCCAGCGCCGCAAGCTCGGGAAGTAGCACCCCCTCGACCATGGGACGGGTCGTGCTGGTCACCGGGGTCTCCCGGGACACAGGGCGACGATTCGCGCGCGCCGCGGCCGCCGACCCGTCCGTCGAGCGAGTCATCGGGGTGGACGTCGTCCCGCCGAGGGGCGACCTCGGTGAGGTGTCGTTCGTCCGCGCCGACATCCGCAACCCGGTCATCGCCAAGGTCCTGGCCAAGGAGGACGTCGACACCGTCGTCCACATGAGCGTGATCGCCACGCCCGGCTCGGCCGGCGGTCGCGGCATGATGAAGGAGCTCAACGTCATCGGCTCCATGCAGCTGCTCGCTGCGTGCCAGAAGTCGGCGACGATCGAGCGCCTGGTCGTGAAGTCGACGACCACCGTCTACGGCTCCAGCCCGCGCGACCCCGCGATGTTCACCGAGGACATGGGTCCCAAGCGCCTGCCCTCGTCGGGCTACGCCAAGGACGTCTACGAGATCGAGGGCTACGTGCGTGGCTTCGCACGCCGACGCTCCGACGTCGCCGTGACGATGATCCGCGCCGCCAACGTCATCGGCCCCCACGTCTCGAGCCCGCTGACCAACTACTTCCGGCTCCCGGTGATCCCGCGGGTGCTCGGCTACGACCCCCGCCTGCAGTTCCTGCACGTCGACGACCTGCTCCGGGTGCTGCACCACGCGGTCGTCACGGGCACGCCGGGCACCTTCAACGTGGCCGGTGACGGGCTGCTGACCCTGAGCCAGGCCGTACGCCGCCTCGGCCGGCCGTCGGTCGCGATGCCCCGCTTCGCGGTCGGCCGGCTCGGCGCCACCATGCGCCAGGCCCGCCTCTCGGACTTCTCGCCCGAGCAGCTGGGGTTCTTGACCTACGGTCGAGGGGTGGACACCACCCGCATGCGCACCGAGCTCGGCTTCGAGCCGACGTACTCCACCGCGGAGGCGTTCGCCGACTTCTGCCGCGAGGTGACCGGCGCACCGCTCGACGGAGCCGGTCGTGGCTGAGGAGGCCAGCGAGGACGCGGTGGTCATCCCGATCGCCAGCGGCGCCCGCTCCGGACGCGGGTCCCGCGGCGCCCGGCACACCACCGACCCCAAGAGCGAGCGCGAGACCGAGCCCGAGGCCACCGCCGAGCCTCCCACCGCCGCTGAGCCTCCCACCGCCGGGATCCCCGCCGCCGAGTGGCTCACTGCCGTCCAGGACGCCGCCGGCGAGGTCTTCGGCGACGACTGGGAGCGACGCCTGGCCGAGCTGCTGGCGTTCCTGCGACGCCGGCTCGAGGGCGACTACGAGATCGACGACTACGGCTTCGACCGCGAGTTGACCGAGCGCTTCTTCATGGCGGCGCTGCGCCCGATCGCGGAGAAGTGGTTCCGCCTCGAGGTGCGCGGGCTTGAGAACATCCCGGCCGAGGGCGGGGCGCTGGTGGTCTCCAACCACTCCGGCACCGTGCCGGTCGACGGCCTGATGACGATGCTGGCCGTCCACGACCACACCGGTCGCTTCCTGCGCCCGCTCGGCGCCGACCTGGTGTTCAAGCTGCCGGTCGTCAGCTCGCTGGCGCGCAAGAGCGGCGCCACGCTGGCCTGCACCGAGGACGCGGAGCGCATGCTCTCGGGCGGTGACCTCGTCGGCGTGTGGCCCGAGGGCTTCAAGGGCATCGGCAAGCCGTTCAGCGAGCGCTACAAGCTGCAGCGCTTCGGCCGCGGCGGCTTCGTGTCGGCGGCCCTGCGCACCGGCGTACCGATCATCCCGCTCTCGGTGGTCGGCGCCGAGGAGATCTACCCGCTCGTGGGCAACGTGCCGTCGCTGGCGCGGCTGCTCGGGGTCCCCTACATCCCCATCACGCCGTTCTTCCCGTGGCTCGGCCCGCTCGGCCTGGTGCCGCTGCCGTCGAAGTGGATCCTCGAGTTCGGCGAGCCGATCCGCACCGACGCCTACGCGGCCGCCGAGGCCGACGACCCGATGCTCGTCTTCAACGTCACCGACCAGGTGCGCGAGACCATCCAGCACACGCTGTTCGACCTGCTGCGCGACCGCGGCGGGGTCTTCGGCTAGCCGCCCGGCCGGCTCAGCGGTCGCGGCCCGGCAGCAGGCCGCCGGTCACGTTGCCGAGCGTGCCGCCGGTGAGCCCGTCGACGGTGCCGGTCACCTCGCCGATCAGGCCGCTGGTGGCGTCGTCCAGTCCGCTGGTCAGGCCACCCAGGGCCCCGCCGGTGAGGCCGTCCACGCCGTCGACCAGGTTGCTCGTGGTGTCGGTGAGCCCGTCGGTGAGGTCCCCGGTGAGGTCGGTGACGTCCTCGAGGGGCGTGACCGGGGTCGTGGGCGGCGACGTCGGGTTCGGCTTCGTCGGAGTGATCGGGCTGGGGGTGGTCGGCGACAGCGGCGTCGTCGGGTCTTGCGGCGGAGCCAGCGGCGTGCTCGGCCTCGCCGGCAGCACCTCCGGGGCCTGCAGCTCCTCGGGAACGGTGATGCCCTCGAGGTCCTGTGCCGAGACCGGAGCGGTCTCGAGGGTCAGCTCGTCGGGGTCGAGGCCGGCGAGCAGGTCGGGCGGGGAGCTGGTGAGCAGGAACTCGGGCGTGCTGGTGATGCCGCCGGTGCATGCCGCGCAGGCGGTGCTGACCTCGATGTCGAGGTCCGAGAGCGTCTGGCCCGCCGCCAGCAGCTCGTCGCGGGCGCTGGTCGGCAGCTCGGGCTCGAGCGCCTCGAGGCGCTCGAGGCTGGTGGCGGTGAACAGCCGCGCAGCCGCGACATCGGTCTCGGCGCCGCCGGCGTCGTAGGCGACGAGCAGGCTGCGCACGCCGTCGCCCGACTGCTCGGTGAAGGTGTCGAGGGTCTGCGGGATGAGCTGCTCGGTGCCGCCGTCGCCGCCGGCCAGCTCCTCGAGCTCGGCCAGGCGGGTCTCGGCCTGGGCCAGGAGCGTACGGCCGCGAGCGGCCTCGTCGTCGGCCAGCCGCACCTGCGCGGACTCGATGCCCCGCTTGACGCCGTACAGCGACTCGCCCGGCAGTGCCGACTGCGCGGCCACGGCCATGGTGGCAGCGGCGCCGACGAGGGCGGCGCCGCCCAGCACGGCGGCCAGGCGACGGTCGGGCGTGCGCGTCGACGCCGGCATCGCGAGGCGCGCGGGGGTGGCGGGCTGGGGGACCAGCGCGGTGTCGGCCTCGGCCATCAGGCGCTCGCGCAGGGAGCTCACGAACTCCGGCCGCGGCGAGAGCTCCGGCAGCGACCGCAGGTCGGCGACGACGTCGAGGAGCGCGGCGAACTGCGCCGAGTCACGCTCGGACAGCGGCGTGCCCGGACGCCGGGAGAGAAGCGCCTCGAACTCGTCGGCACGGCGTCGCGCCGAGAACGGGGGTGTCATGGAACGGGTCCTGTCTCACTGCGGGTGGGTCCTCCCACACAGGCGAACGACGGACCCGACGAGCGGGTTACGGGTCGGCTCATGCGTCCCTCAACCCCTCCGGCAGCAGCTTGGCGAGGTTGCGTACCCCGCGCAGCTGGAGCTGCTTCACGGCGCCGTCCGAGCGCCGCAGTGCGAGCGCCGTCTCGGCGATCGACAGACCCTGGAGGAACCGCATGATGAGGCACTCGCGCTGCTCGGCGGGCAGCCGGGTCAGCGCCTCGAGCAGCGCCTCGTTGGTGAGGCCGGCCAGCACGACGTCCTCCGGACCCTCGGTGGTGTCGTCGTGCGGCGTCATGTCCTCGGTGGTCATCTCCAGACGGGTCCGACCCGCCTTGAAGTGGTCGGTGGTGAGGTTGCGCGCGATCGTCATCAGCCAGGCGCCGAAGTCCTTGCCCTGCCACCGGAAGTTGTTCATGCTGCGCAGCGCCCGGAAGAACGTCTCCGAGGTGAGGTCCTCTGCGAGTGCCTGCGAGCGGGTGCGGTAGTAGAGGAAGCGGTAGACCGAGGCCTGGTAGTGGTCGTAGAGGAGGCCGAAGGCCTCCTTGTCGCCGGTGCGGGCGAGCTCGACCAGGGCGATCAGCCGTCCGCGCTCGCCCTCGTCGAGCTCGGACGACGTCGCCCGGTCCTCGTCCCCGACCGGGCTGGATCCGGACGCCCCGGTGGGGCCGTGGCCGCCCGACAGCGACGGGGAGCCGGACACGGTGGCCTCGGCGAGGAGGAGGTGGCCGGCGAGCCGGCCGGCCGGCCGCGGCGCGAGAGCGGCCCACACGGCGCGCCGCAGCGCCGCCATGCCTTCGGCGAAGGCAGGCTCGTGGTCTCGCGGTGCCCGCATGCTGTGCTCCCCTCCCGGTCCCTCCCGGTAGCAGCCGTGCTCACGATAAGTGGCGCCGGTCGTCCTGTGAACCGGACGTCACTCGTCTCACCCCTCGGAGGGGGGCTGCCGTCCCCGCAGGCTGGCGCCGGCGGCCACCGCGCCCGTCGCAGCACCGGCGACGGCGGCCGCGACCAGCCCGGCGCGGGCGGCCCGGCGTCCGGTGCGGTAGTCACGGACCCGCCACCCGTGGGCGCGCGCATGGGCGCGCAGCCGCGAGTCGGGGTTGATCGCGCACGGGTCGCCCACCAGGGAGAGCATCGGGAGGTCGTTGACCGAGTCGGAGTACGCCGAGCACCGGGCGAGGTCGAGGCCCTCGCGGGCGGCCAGCGCCTTGATCGCCTCGGCCTTGGCGACGCCGTGCAGGAGGTCGCCGACCAGCCGGCCGGTGTAGACGCCGTCGACGTGCTCGGCGACGGTGCCCATCGCCCCGGTGAGCCCGAGGCGGCGCGCGATGATGCCGGCGATCTCGATCGGGGCGGCCGTCACCAGCCACACGCGCTGGCCCTCGTCGAGGTGGAGCTGGGCCAGGGCGCGGGTGCCCGGCCAGATGCGGTGCGCCATCGCCTCGTCGAAGATCGCCTCGCCGAGCTCCTCGAGCTCGGCGGTGGTGTGCCCGGCGATGAAGGACAGCGCCGCCTGCCGCGCCTCGGCCACGTGCTCGGGGTCCTCGACGCCGACGACGCGGAAGTACGCCTGCTTCCAGGCGGCCGAGGCGATCTCGCGCGTGGTGAAGAACTTGCGGCGGTGCAGGCCGCGGGCCAGGTGGAAGATGCTCGCGCCCTGCATCACCGTGTTGTCCACGTCGAAGAACGCAGCGGCGCTCAGGTCGCTGGGCGTGACGAGGGCGTGCTCGACCTCGGCGGACGCCGCCGCTGCCTCGCCGGCGAGCACCGAACGCTGCTGCAGGTCGAGTCTGCGGGGTCGGTCCGTCGGCGCCACCGGCTCAGCGTAGCTGTGGAAGGATCGCTGCATGCCGCGCAACGACGTCTCCGCGTTCGTTGCCGAGGCCGCCCTCGACGTGCCCGAGCGCCAGGCACTGGTGGAGAGCGGTGGCCGCTCCCTGACCTGGGCCCGGCTGGAGGACGAGGTGGCCCGCATCGCGACCGGCCTGGGCGCGCGCGGGGTGCGTGCCGGACAGCGCGTGATGATCGTCGCCGGCAACCGGATCGAGTTCGTGACCGCCTACCTCGGCGTGCTGCGGGCACAGGTGGTGGCGGTGCCGGTCAACCCGCGCTCGGCTCCCGGCGAGGTCGCCCGGATGCTCCTCGACTCCGGCGCCCGGCTGGTGGTGGTCGACGAGACCGCCGTCGACGGCGTACGCGCCGCGCTCGCCGAGCTGGGTGACGCACCTGCGCCCACCGTCGTGGTGACCGGGACGGAGCCCGCCGCGGGCGAGATCGCGTTCGACGACCTCCGCGCGGACGTCGTACGTCCCGTGCCGCCGCTGCCGGACCCGGAGAAGCTCGCCGCCCTGCTCTACACCAGCGGCACCTCGGGCCGACCTCGCGCCGCGATGCTCAGCCACCGCGCGCTGCTGGCCAACATCGAGCAGGTCGCCGCGGTCGAGCCGCCGATGATGCACGGCGACGACGTGGTCCTCGGCGTCCTCCCCCTCTTCCACGTCTACGGCCTCAACGCCGTGCTCGGCGGCGTGCTGCGGCACCGCTCGCGACTGCTGCTGGTCGAGCACTACGAGCCGCAGGCGGTGCTCGACCTCATCGACGACGAGGCCTGCAGCGTCGTGCCGATCGCCCCGCCGGTCTTCGCGCACTGGCTGCCCGACGAGCACCTGCGCGAGCGCCTCGGTCCCGTTCGGCTCGTGCTGTCGGGCTCCGCGCCGCTCGAGCCCGAGGTGATCGAGCAGTTCACCGCGGTCACCGGCATCCCGGTGCACCAGGGCTACGGGCTGACCGAGGCAGCGCCGGTGGTGACCAGCACGCTGTGCAGCCGGGAGCCGCAGCCGGGATCGGTGGGCGCCGCCCTGCCCGGCATCGAGCTGCGGCTCGTCGACGAGACGTGGGGCCCGGTCGAGGGCGAGGACCCGGGCCAGATCCAGGTCCGGGGAGACAACCTGTTCAGCGGCTACTGGCCCGACGCCTCCGACGGGCCCGGAGCCGACGGCTGGTACGGCACCGGGGACGTCGGGTTCCTCGACGCGAGCGGCGACCTGTACCTGCTCGACCGGGTCAAGGAGCTGGTCATCGTCAGCGGCTTCAACGTCTACCCCACCGAGGTCGAGGAGGTGCTCCGCGGGGTCGACGGCGTCGCGGACGCCGCCGTGATCGGGGTCCCGGACGAGGAGACCGGCGAGGCGGTGGTGGCCTACGTGGTGGCGCGCGAGGACGACGCCGCGGCCGTCGCGGACGCCGTACGCGACCACGCGGCGCGGCGGCTGGCCCGGTTCAAGCAGCCGACCCGCGTCGAGGTCGTCGACTCCCTGCCGGTCACCGTCACCGGCAAGGTCCAGAAGGGGCGCTTGCGCGGGATCGAGCGCCGCCGGCACCTGGGGTTGCTCGAGTGAGCGCCCGGGTCACGCTCTACACCCGCCCGGGGTGCCACCTGTGCGACGACGCCCGCACGGTCGTCGCCCGCGTCTGCGAGGACCTCGGCGAGTCCTTCACCGAGGTCGACATCACCACCGACGACGACCTCGAGGACCGGTTCCGCGAGGAGATCCCCGTGACCTTCGTCGACGGTCGCCAGCACGGCTTCTGGCGGGTGGACGAGGCGCGGCTGCGGGCGGCGCTGGGGTCGTGAGGCCGTCGTCGTCCTGACGGGATGCCGATCGGGCCGTCGCGCGTTGGAGGAGGAGTGAAGCTCTCCCTCCTCGACCGCTCCAGGACCCGGCGTCAGGCATCCGATGCGGAGGCCCTCGCCGCGACGCTCGAGCGGGCGGCGGCGGCTGAGCGTCTCGGCTACGAGCGCTTCTGGGTCGCCGAGCACCACGCGGTGGCGGGGATCGCGTCGGGCTCGCCGGCCGTCCTGCTGGCGGCGATCGGCGCCCGCACGACGCGGATCCGCATCGGGTCCGGCGGCGTCATGCTCCCGCTGCACCAGCCGCTGGTGGTCGCCGAGCAGTTCCTCGTGCTCGACGCGCTCCACCCGGGACGGGTCGATCTCGGGCTGGGCCGGTCGCTCGGCTTCACCGCGCCGGTGCGTCGCGCGCTGCGACGCGACCACGAGGACGGCGACACCTTCGAGGACGACCTGACCGAGCTCCGCGCGTACCTCGAGCGCACCGCCGAGGTGACAGCGCGTCCCGCGACGGGTCGGGCGGTGCCCATGCACCTGTTGGCCACCGGGCGCGGGCTCGAGGTCGCCGCCCGCCTGGGCCTGCCCGTGGTCGTCGGTGGACCGATCCTCGACTCCGACGAGCTTCCAGCGGCGCTGGCGACGTACCGTCGCGACTTCCGCCCGCACCGCGGCAGCTCCCCGCGGGTGACGGTCTCCCTGGACGTGCTCGTCGCGACCGACGACACCACTGCTCGCGAGCTCGCGCTGCCCGAGGCGTGGGCGATGGCGGTGTCGCGCCAGACCGGCGAGTTCCCGCCGCTGGAGAGCGTCGCGGCCATCCGGGGCACGGCGTGGTCGAACCAGGTGCGCCGCCGCGTCGAGGCCTCGCTGGACCGGGCGGTCGCGGGCAGTCCCGCGACGGTGCGCCGTCGTCTCGACGCCCTGGCGGAGCGGACCGGTGCCGACGAGCTGCTCGCGAGCTCCTCCACCCACGACCGCGTCGCGTTGCTCGAGTCCGACCGGCTGCTGCGGGAGGTCCTGGCCTGAGGCGGGCGGCGTCGCCAGCGACATGCGGACGTCATACGGACGGGGCACCCGCCGACCCCGTCCGTATGACGTCCGGGGGCGGGGTCCCAAGCGGGCCAGGGCGCGAGGACGACGCCCGGCTTTACGCCTTCAGACACCGCGAACGCAAGTCGGGCGACCCCCGCCTGAGGTGGGTCTTCTCACATGTGCTAGCCGGTGCCGTTCCCGTTTTGTTCTCCCCTTCACAAACTCCTACAGTGGCGGGGTCACGCGAGGTTCGCGGGACTGGAAAGAAGCAGCTGTGACCGCACGGACCGCCGACTCTGCCCGGGACATCCCCGAGGCGACCGTCGCCAGGCTTCCCGTGTACCTGCGTGCCCTGACCGGCTTGGCCGAGGGCGGCACCACCACCTGCTCCAGTGAGGAGCTGGCCGCCGCCGCCGGCGTCAACAGCGCCAAGCTGCGCAAGGACCTCTCTTACCTCGGCAGCTACGGCACCCGCGGCGTGGGCTACGACGTGGAGTACCTCCGCTACCAGATCGCCCGCGAGATCGGCGTGACCCAGGACCTGCGGGTGGTCATCGTCGGCATCGGCAACCTCGGTCACGCGCTCGCCAACTACTCCGGCTTCCGCAGCCGCGGCTTCCGGGTCGTGGCGCTGCTCGACGCCGACCCGCAGCGCCACGGCGAGGCCGTCGCCGGGCTCGAGGTCCGCTCGTTCGAGGAGCTCGAGGTCATCGTCACCGAGCACGACGTCTCCATCGGCGTGATCGCCACCCCCGCGGTGGCCGCCCAGGCGGTCGCGGACCGGATGGTGGAGGCCGGCATCACGAGCATCCTCAACTTCGCCCCCACGGTGCTGTCGGTGCCGGACGGCGTCGACGTACGGAAGGTGGACCTCTCCATCGAGCTGCAGATCCTCGCCTACCACGAGCAGCGCAAGTCGGTCGCTCCGGCGACGGAGGTCGTGTCGTGAGCGTCCTGGTCGTGGGCATCTCCCACAAGTCCGCACCCGTCGAGCTCCTCGAGAAGCTCGCGCTCGACGCCGACGGCACGGCGAAGCTCGTCGCCGACGTGCTGGGCGGTGAGCACGTCTCCGAGGCCACCGCGATCGTCACCTGCAACCGCCTCGAGGTGTACGCCGAGGTCGACCGGTTCCACGGCAGCGTGGAGGACGTCTCCGGGCTCCTCGTGGCGCGCGCCGAGCAGTCCACCGAGGCGCTGCTCCCGCACCTCTACGTCCACTACGACGAGGGCGCCGTCTCCCACCTGTTCCAGGTGGCCGCGGGCCTCGACTCGATGGTCGTCGGCGAGGGGCAGATCCTGGGCCAGACCCGCGAGGCGCTGCGCATCGGGCAGGAGCACGGCACCGTCGGGCCGGCCCTCAACGCGCTGTTCCAGCAGGCCCTGCGGGTCGGCAAGCGCGCTCACGCCGAGACCGACATCGACCGCGCGGCCCCCTCGCTCGTCAGTGCCGCCCTCGAGCGCAGCAGCGTCCCGGTCGCGGGCGCCCGCGCCGTCGTCATCGGCGCCGGCGCGATGGCCTCCCTCGCCGTCGCCCACCTCTCGCGCAGCGGTGCCGCGAGCATCGTCGTGCTCAACCGCACCGCGGCGCGGGCCGAGCGGCTCGCCGCCGAGTACGACGCCCGCTCGCTGCCGTTGACCGCGCTCGCCGACGAGCTGCCCTCGGCCGACCTGGTCCTGTCCTGCACCGGCGCGCGCGAGCCGCAGGTGCGCCTGGCCGACGTCGTCACCGCCCGCGGCAGCAGCGACCGTCCGCTGACGGTCATCGACCTCGCCCTGCCCCACGACGTCGACCCGTCCGTGGCCGACCTGCCCGGTGTCGAGCTGGTGAACCTCGCCGGGCTCTCCCAGGAGCTGCGCGGCCTCGAGGCGACCGCCGGCGTCGACGACGTACGCACGATCGTCGGGCAGGAGATCGCCGCCTTCCTCGCCGTGCGCCGGCAGGCGAGCGTCACCCCGACCGTCGTGGCGCTGCGCTCGATGGCCACCTCCGTGGTGGACGCCGAGATGGAGCGGCTCGCGGCGCGCCTCCCGCAGCTCGACGACGCCACCCGGGCCGAGGTGCTCCACACCGTGCGCCGGGTCGCCGACAAGCTGCTCCACGAGCCCACCGTGCGGGTCAAGGAGCTGGCCGACGCGGAGCCCGCCGCCTCCTACACCGCCGCGCTGGCCGAGCTGTTCCGGCTCGACCCCGACGCGGTCGGCGCGATCTCCCGGGCGGAGGGACAGCAGTGAGCACCACAGCACCGCTGCGCCTCGGCACCCGCGCGTCGGCCCTGGCCACCACCCAGTCCGGCCTCGTCGCCGACATGGTGCGCGAGCGGCTGGGACGCGAGGTCGAGCTGGTGGAGGTGTCGACCGAGGGCGACCGCAACGCGGCCCCGCTCGCCTCGATGGGCGGCACCGGCGTGTTCGTCAGCGCCCTGCGCGACGCGCTCCTCGCCGGTCGCGTCGACCTGGCCGTCCACTCGCTCAAGGACCTGCCCACCACGCCCGCCGACGGCATCGCGCTGGCTGCGATCCCGCCGCGCGAGGACCCGCGCGACGTCGTGGTCGCCCGCGACGGCCTGACCCTGGGCGAGCTGCCCGTCGGCAGCCGTCTCGGCACCGGGTCGCCCCGTCGGGTGAGCCAGCTCGCCGCGCTCGGCCTGGGCCTGGAGCTGCAGGACATCCGCGGCAACGTCGACACCCGCATCCGCAAGGTGCGCGACGGCGAGGTCGACGCGGTCGTCCTCGCTCGTGCGGGTCTCGCGCGGCTGGGCCGGCTCGACGAGGTCACCGAGGTGCTCGACCCCCTCCAGATGCTCCCCGCGCCCGGCCAGGGCGCGCTCGCGATCGAGTGCCGCTCCGACGACACCGACCTGGTCGCCGCGCTGGCCCGCCTCGACGACCCGGCGACCCGCGCCGCGGTGACCGCCGAGCGGGCGGTCCTGTCTACGCTCGAGGCCGGCTGCGCAGCGCCGCTGGGCGCGCTCGCGGAGGTCGTCGAGGGCGAGGACGGCGAGGAGCTGTGGCTGCGCGCCGTGGCCCTGTCGGAGGACGGCGGACTGTCCGTGCGGATGAGCGCGAGCGGCGCCGTCGACGACGCAGCGCAGCTCGGGACCCGCCTCGCGAGCGACATGCTCGACGAGGGAGCAGCAGACCTGATGGAAGCACCACCAGTGAGGAAGCAGCAGGCATGACGCGAGTACAGACCCCGCAGGCCAGCACCCCCAGCACCCCCGCGACCCCGGTCCAGGGCTGGGTGTCCTTCGTCGGCAGCGGACCCGGTGACCCCGGGCTGCTGACGGTGCGTGCGGTGGAGCTCCTGCAGGCCGCCGAGGTCGTCGTGACCGAGGCGCCCGAGCACGTCGACCTGGTCCGCTCCGTCCTCGGCCTCGCCGAGGGCCCCGACGGATCCTGGGACGGCCCGGAGATCGTCGACGGCGGCTTCGGTGAGGACGGCCAGCCGATGACGCACGCGGCGCGCGCCAAGGT
Source organism: Nocardioides sp. SYSU D00065 (assembly GCF_017916425.1). GTDB lineage: Bacteria > Actinomycetota > Actinomycetes > Propionibacteriales > Nocardioidaceae > Nocardioides. The sequence continues at coordinate 195,168 of NZ_JAFMSX010000002.1, forward strand.
CGTCGTACGCCACGGCAAGAAGCAGCGGGTGGTGCGCCTGATGACCGGCGACCCGTTCCTCTACGCGTCGGGCCCCGAGGAGGCGCAGGCGTGCGTCAAGGCCGGCGTCGGCTTCGAGGTCGTGCCCGGCGTCTCGTCCGTGAGCGCGGTCCCCGCCTACGCCGGCATCCCGCTGACCACCAAGCGCCACCGCGAGATGGCCGTCGTCACGTGCGGAGAGAAGATCGACTGGAGCGCCTACGCCGACGACCGCACGCTGGTCCTCCTCTCCGGCGTCGGCACCATCGGCGAGACCGCGGCCGCGCTCATCGAGGCCGGTCGCTCGCCCGAGACGCCGGTCGCGATGACGCAGGTCGGCACGACGACCGAGCAGCAGACGCTGATCTCCACGCTCGCGAACGTCGCCGCCGACGCCCGCGCCGCCCGGGTCGCCCCGCCGGCGATCACGGTCATCGGCGAGGTCGTCGACCTGCGCCAGACGCTGTCGTGGTTCGAGACCAAGCCGCTGTTCGGCTGGCGTGCCCTGGTGCCGCGCACCAAGGAGCAGGCCGGCTCCCTGTCGCGCCGCCTGCGCGAGTACGGCGCGGTGCCCGAGGAGGTGCCGACCATCTCGGTGGAGCCGCCGCGCAACCCGCTGCAGATGGACAAGGCCGTCCGGGGCCTGGTCGAGGGCCGCTACGAGTGGATCGCCTTCACCTCGGTCAACGCGGTCAGGGCCGTGCGGGAGAAGTTCGAGGAGTACGGCCTGGACGCGCGGGCGTTCTCCGGCCTCAAGATCGCCGCGGTGGGCGACAAGACCGCAGCGGCCATCGCCGACTGGGGCCTGCGCGCCGACCTGGTGCCCGCGGGTGAGCAGTCCGCCGCCGGGCTGCTCGAGGAGTGGCCGCCCTACGACGAGGTGCTCGACCCGATCAACCGGGTCTTCCTGCCCCGCGCCGACATCGCGACGGAGAACCTCGTCGCCGGCCTGGTCGACCTGGGCTGGGAGTGCGACGACGTCACCGCCTACCGCACGGTGCGCGCCACGCCGCCGCCCGCTCCGGTGCGCGACGCGATCAAGACCGGCAAGTTCGACGCCGTCGTCTTCACCTCGTCCTCGACCGTGCGCAACCTGGTCGGCATCGCCGGCAAGCCGCACCCCTCGACGGTCATCGCGGTGATCGGGCCGCAGACCGCCAAGACCGCCGAGGAGCACGGCCTGCGGGTCGACGTGCTCGCCCCCACGCCCGACGTGGAGGTCCTGGTCGACGCCCTCGCCGACTTCGGCGCGACCCGGCGCCTGGCGATGCTGGAGGCGGGGGAGCCCGTCACCCGGCCCAGCGAGCGCACCGCGTCGGGGCGCCGCAAGGCACGCGTCAAGTAGGCACCGGGCCGCAGGGCCCACACCCCGAGGAGAGGATCGACGCGTGACCGAGGAGATGCCGCTCGAGACCCCGCTCATCCGGCCCCGCCGGCTGCGGCGTACGCCGGCGCTGCGCCGGATGGTGGCGGAGACCCACGTGGTGCCCAGCTCGCTGGTGCTGCCCGTCTTCGTCCGCGAAGGCCTGTCCGAGCCGCGGCCGATCAGCTCGATGCCCGGCGTCGTGCAGCACTCGCGCGACTCGCTCAAGCGCGCTGCGGCCGAGGCCGCCGAGCTGGGCCTCGGCGGCGTGATGCTCTTCGGCATCCCCGAGCACAAGGACGCGACCGGCTCGGGTGCGATCGACCCCGGCGGCGTCCTCAACCTCGCGATCACCGACGTGGTCGCCGAGGTCGGCGACCAGCTCACCGTGATGTCGGACCTGTGCCTCGACGAGTTCACCGACCACGGGCACTGCGGCCTGCTCACGCCGGACGGCGAGGTCGACAACGACCGGACGCTGGCGGCGTACGCCGAGATGGCGCTCGCCCACGCCGCAGCGGGCGTCGACATGGTCGGGCCCAGCGGCATGATGGACGGCCAGGTCGCGGTGGTGCGCCAGGCGCTCGACTCCGTCGGGCACCACCAGGTCTCTGTGCTCGCCTACTCCGCGAAGTACGCCTCCGCGTTCTTCGGCCCCTTCCGCGAGGCCGTCGACTCCTCGCTGGTCGGCGACCGGCGCACCTACCAGCAGGACCCGGCCAACGCGGTCGAGGGGGTGCGCGAGGCGCTCCTCGACGTCGAGCAGGGCGCGGACATCGTGATGGTGAAGCCGGCCCTGGCCTACCTCGACGTCGTGCGCCGCGTGCGCGACGCGGTCGACGTACCCGTCGCCGCCTACAACATCTCCGGCGAGTACGCCATGGTCGAGGCCGCGGCCGCCAACGGCTGGATCGACCGGGAGTCCGCGATCTTGGAGACCCTCACCTCGATCCGCCGCGCCGGCGCGGACATCGTGCTGACGTACTGGGCCTCCGAGGCCGCTCGCCTGCTCGGTCGCTAGCGCGCCGGCGCGGCGCGCTGGCCGGACTCAGGGGTGCAGCAGGTCGTTGACGCAGGCCGTCAGCGCCGCGCTCTGGCTCTGCGAGAGTGCGGCGAGGCCCAGTACGCCGCTCACGAGACCGTTGAGGCCGAGATCGCTCAGGCACTGGGCCTGGGCCTGCAGTGGGGAGAGCAGGGTGGGCACGACGGTCGGCAGCGGGAGCGTCGGCACCGTGGTGGGCAGCTGAGTCGGCGCCTGCGTGGGCGTCTGCGTGGGCGTCTGCGTCGGAGCCTGCGTGGAAGTCGGCGACTGCGTGGGCGTGGGTGTCTGGGTGGAGGTCGGCGTGGGCGTGCGGGTCGGCTTGGGCGTCGGCTTCGAGGTCGGCGACTGGTCCCCCTTGTCGCCGTCTCCCTTGTCGCCGCCGCGGTCGCCGTCGCTCGTGCCCTTGCCGCCACCCTGCTTGCCCGGGCCGTCGGTGGCAGCGGAGGTCGTGGGGTCGGGGAGGATCACGCCGGTGGTCAGGGTCGAGGTCGGGACGGCGCTGAAGTCGCCGTCCAGGTAGGCCTGCATGATCTCCAGCACCAGGTCGACGTAGTCGTTGGAGTGGTTGTAGCGGTAGACCGAGGCGCGCTGGCCCTGCTCGGTCGACAGGTCCTCGTCGCCGGAGCAGAGGTAGACGGCCGTCGCGAGCGCGGCGTCGTCGATGTCCTGGGGGTTGCGCGTGCCGTCGCTGTCGCCGTCGACCCCGACCACGGACCAGGTCGAGGGGATGAACTGCATCGGCCCGACCGCGCGGTCGTGCCGGGTGTCGTTGTCGTACTGCCCGCCGTCGGTGTCGGCGATGTCCTGGGTGTTGTTGCGGCCGTTGAGGGCGATGCCGTAGATCCCGGGCCGGGCCACCCCCCGGTCGTCGAGCCTGTTGCCGCCGAAGCGACCGTGGTCGGACTCCACCCGGCCGATCGCGGCGATCAGCTCCCAGGAGACGTTGCAGCCGCGGTCGGCGCGGTTGATCACCGCCTCGGCGCGCTGGTAGGCGGCCAGCGCGGCCTGGGGGATGTCGCCGGCCGACCCGGGGGTGAGTGCCGCGGCGCGGGTGACGGCGTCGCCCACGCTGGCGGGGGCCTCGATGGCCGCGGCGGGCAGGACGGTGCCGTCGGGGAGCGTCCGGGGGCCGTCGGGGTCAGCGCTTGCGGAGCCGACGCCGACACCGGCCAGGCTCGCGGTCCAGGCAGCGGAGAGCACGGCCAGCGGGATGATCGCGGTGGCTCGGTGGAGCCGGCCGAAGCTCGACATGTCTCGCATCTCCCCCTGGTCGCTGTGGTGCCATGATGCCCGCTCCGGGCCCACCCTGCACCGCTCAACGAGGTGTTCCGGGGCCACGTTACGGGCGCCTGGGCTGTGTGCCAAGGCACATGGGCGCCGTCCCCGTACCCACCGGCTGGGGATCCTTGCCCGGTTGCTGGACAATGAACAGGTGACCCCCGCGACGACCACCGCGACGACCACCGGCAGCACCGCTGCCAGCGAAGCGCTCTTCGCGCGCGCCCGGGCGGTGACCCCGGGGGGCGTGAACTCGCCCGTGCGTGCCTTCAACGCGGTCGGTGGCACGCCGCGCTTCATCACCTCCGCCTCCGGGGCGTGGCTCACCGACGCCGACGGCAACGACTACGTCGACCTCATCTGCTCGTGGGGGCCGATGCTGCTGGGCCACGCACACCCCGAGGTGCAGGCCGCGGTCGCCAGCGCGGTCGCCCGCGGCACGTCGTACGGCACCCCCACCGAGCCGGAGGTGGAGCTGGCCGAGGAGATCGTGGCGCGCACCCCCGTGGACCGCGTCCGTTTCGTGTCCTCGGGCACCGAGGCGACGATGTCGGCCATCCGGCTCGCGCGCGGTGCCACCGGTCGCGACCTCGTCGTGAAGTTCGCCGGCTGCTACCACGGCCACGTCGACCCGCTCCTGGCCGAGGCCGGCTCGGGCGTCGCGACGCTGGCGGTCCCGGGCACCAGCGGCGTGCCCGCGACGTCCGCCGCCGAGACCCTGGTCCTGCCCTACAACGACCGGGAGGCCGTGCTGGCCGCCTTCGCGGCCCACGGGCCGCGGATCGCTTGCCTGATCACGGAGGCCTCGCCGGGCAACATGGGCGTCGTCCCGCCGGCGCCCGGCTTCAACGCCTTCCTGGCGCAGACCTGTCGCGACCACGGTGCGCTGTTCATCAGCGACGAGGTGATGACCGGGTTCCGTGCCACCGCGCAGGGCGGCTGGGGCCTCGACGGCGCGGTCGAGGGATGGACGCCGGACCTGATGACCTTCGGCAAGGTGATGGGCGGCGGCTTCCCCGCGGCGGCCTTCGGCGGACGGGCCGACCTGATGTCGCACCTCGCGCCCGAGGGGCCGGTCTACCAGGCAGGCACCCTGTCCGGTAACCCCGTCGCCACGACCGCCGGGCTCGCCACGCTGCGGCTGGCGACACCGGAGGTGTACGCCCACCTGGACGCCACCGCGCTGACCATCCGCACGGCCGTCGCCGAGGCGCTCGAGGCGGCCGGCGTGCCGCACACCGTCCAAGTGGCGGGCACGATGTTCTCGGTGTTCTTCAGCGAGGGGGCGGTGCGCGACTTCGCCGAGGCGAGCAGGCAGGACACCGCCGCCTACGCGGCGTTCTTCCACTCGATGCTCGACCAGGGGGTCTACCTGCCGCCCTCGGCCTACGAGGCGTGGTTCGTCTCCGCGGCCCACGACGACCGAGCGGTCTCCACCGTCCTCGACGCGCTGCCGGCGGCCGCCGCCGCAGCCGCCACCGCGGGAGGCCACTGACATGGGCGAGACGACCACGGTCCACCTGCTGCGCCACGGCGAGGTCCACAACCCCCAGGGCGTGCTCTACGGCCGTCGTGACGGCTACCACCTCTCCGACCTCGGCAACGCGATGGCGCAGCGCATCGCGGAGGCCGTCGGCGAGCGGGACATCGTGCACATGCGCACCTCGCCCCTCGAGCGCGCCCGCGAGACCGGGGCGCCGCTCGCCGCCGTGCGCGGCCTCACGCCGGTCGTCGACCCGCGGGTGATCGAGTCGACCAACGTCTTCGAGGGGCTCAGCTTCGGCGACGGCGCGTGGACGATCATCAAGCGGCCGCACCTGTGGCGCCACCTCTACAACCCGCTCCAGCCGTCGTGGGGAGAGCCCTACGACGAGATCGCGGGCCGGATGATCGCCGCCATCCACGACGCGCGGGACGCCGCACGGGGCCACGAGGCGGTCATCGTGTCCCACCAGCTGCCGATCTGGACGACGCGGCTGTTCCTGGAGAAGCGCAGCTACGTGCACCACCCCAGGAGCCGCCAGTGCACGCTGTGCTCGCTGACCAGCGTGGTCTTCGACGGCGACCGCATGGTGCAGGTGCGCTACTCCGAGCCGGCCGGCGACCTCATCCCGGTGGGCGACCGCTCCGCGCCGTTCTCGGCCGGCGGGGCCGCGGAGGAGGAGCGGCCCTGAGCTCTCTCCGCGCGCTCGCCGCTGTCGCCTGCCTGCTCGTGCTGGCCGGCTGCTCGAGCCTGTCCGGGACCGGCGACAAGGGCTACATCACCGGCACGGGCGTGCCGGTCGAGGTGTCGGCGAAGGATCGTGGCGCACCGCTCGAGCTGACCGGCACCGACCTCGAGGGCAAGCCCGTCGACCTCGCCGACACCCGCGGCAAGCCGGTCGTCGTCAACGTGTGGTGGTCCCAGTGCGACCCCTGCCGGGTGGAGCAGCCCGACCTCAACGAGGCGGCGGCCGAGCTCGGCGACGACGTCACGTTCCTGGGGCTCAACATCCGGGACGCCTCGGCCGACCAGGGACTCGCCTACGTACGCAACTTCGACGTCCCCTACCCCTCGGTCTACTCGCCGGACGGGTCCGCCCTGCTCTCGTTCGCCGGCACGCTCAACCCGCGCTCCATCCCGAGCACCGTCGTGCTCGACAAGAAGGGCCGCGTGGCCGCGTCCGTCCAGGGACGGATCCCCACGACCCAGACCCTCCTGTCCCTCGTCGACGTGGTGCTGGATGAGTGACTTCTTCCAGGAGACCGCGATGTCGGGGTCGCTGATCCTGGCCCTGCCGGTCGCCCTCCTCGCCGGCCTGGTCTCCTTCTTCAGTCCCTGCGTGATCCCGCTGCTGCCCGGCTACCTGTCCTACGCCACCGGGCTGTCCGGCGCGGACCTCGAGGCCGCGCGGCGCAGCCGGATGGTGACCGGCGCGGTGCTGTTCGTCCTCGGCTTCGCCGTCGTGTTCGTGCTGCTCGGCAGCCTCACCGGCGCCGCGGGCGCCTGGCTGTTCAGCCACACCCGCCAGCTCAACGTGGTCCTGGGGGTCCTGACGATCCTGCTCGGCGTCGCGTTCCTCGGCGGCATCGGCTTCCTCCAGCGGGACTGGCGCATCCACAAGGTGCCGGCCGTCGGCCTCGCCGCCGCGCCCCTGCTCGGCTTCCTGTTCGGCGTCGGGTGGGCCCCGTGCGTGGGCCCGACCCTGGCCGCCATCAACGTCCTGTCCGTCAACGAGGCCACCGCCGGCCGCGGGGCCGTGCTGTCCGCCGTGTACGCCCTCGGCCTCGGGTTGCCCTTCATCGCCGCCGCGCTGGCCTACCGCCGGATGATCGGCGCGTTCGCGGCGATCCGGCGCCACCAGGTGCTCATCACCCGGCTCGGCGGCGTGATGATGATCGTCGTCGGGCTCCTCCTGGTGACCGGTTGGTGGGACCGCATCGTCCAGTGGCTGCAGGGCGCCGTCGTCAACGGGTACTGGATGCCGGTGTGACCGACCTGCAGCAGCGGCCGTCCGACGACCGCCAGGCCACGCCCCTGCCGGCCGACCTCGACGCTCGGGGCCTCGTGCGGTGGAGCTGGCGCCAGCTCACCTCGATGCGTACGGCGCTGGTGCTGCTGCTCCTCCTCGCGCTGGCCGCGATCCCCGGCTCGGTCATCCCGCAGGAAGACATCGACTCGCTGGCGGTGTCCCAGTGGCGCGAGGACCACCCGCGCCTGGCGCCGATCTGGGACCGACTCGACCTGTTCTCCGTCTACGGCTCGGCGTGGTTCTCCGCGATCTACATCCTGCTGATGATCTCGCTCGTCGGCTGCATCGTGCCCCGGCTGCTCGTCTACGCCCGCGCGGTGCGAGCCCGGCCCCCGCGGGCGCCCCGCCACCTCTCCCGCCTCCCGCAGAGCACGTCGTACGTCACCACCGACGCCCCCGACGTCGTGCTGGCGCGGGCGGCGCGGGTGATCAGGCGGCGTCGCTTCCGCGTCGAGTGGCCGGAGGGGACCGACGCGGTCGCCGCCGAGCGCGGGCACCTGCGAGAGGCCGGCAACCTGCTGTTCCACCTGTCCGTGATCATCGTGCTGGTGGGCGTCGCGGTCGGGAGCCTGTTCGGCTACAAGGGCGGCGTGATCCTCTTCAACGGCGAGGAGTTCGGGTTCTCCAACAACCTCACCCAGTACGACGAGTTCGCCCCGGGCAACCTCTTCGACCCGGCGGTGATGGAGCCGTTCTCCTTCGAGATCACCGACTTCGACGTCGAGTGGGTCACCGAGGGGGAGCGGGCCGGGATGGCCCGCGAGTTCGTCGCCCACCTCGACTACACCACCGAGCCAGGGGCCGAGCCCCGTGAGTACGACCTCAAGGTCAACCACCCGCTGACCATCGGCGGCACCGACGTCTTCCTCATCGGTCACGGCTACGCCCCGGTCGTCACGGTGCGCGACGGCGACGGCAACGTCGTGCAGTCCGGGCCGACCGTGTTCCTGCCGACCAACGCGCAGACCTTCGAGTCGTTCGGCGTGATCAAGGCCCCCGACGCGCAGCCTGAGCAGATCGCGCTCGAGGGCACGTTCTACCCCACCTTCGCGATGGGTCGCGACGCCGAGGGCAACCTCTCCATGCCGGCCTCGATCTGGGGCGACGCCCTCGAGCCGCTCGTGTCGCTCGGCCTGTGGACCGGCGATGTGGGTCTCGACGACGGTGCCAGCTCGTCGGTCTACGTGCTCGACAAGAGCAAGGCCACCCAGGTCGTCAAGGACAACGGCCAGCCGTTCCGCGCGGACCTGCGTCCCGGCGACACCGTCGAGCTGCCCGACGGGCTCGGCAGCGTGACGTTCGAGGGCCTGCAGCGGTGGAACAAGATCCAGATCAGCCGCAGCCCCGGCAAGGTCGTCGCCCTCACCGGCGTGGTGCTGGCCCTGCTGGGCCTGCTGGCCTCGCTGTTCGTCCGGCCGCGCCGGCTGTGGGTCCGCGCGCGCCGGCAGGACGACGGCACCACGCTCGTCGAGCTGGCGCGGCTCGACCGGTCGTCGGCCGGCGACCCCGAGGACGGCGCCGCCGAGCTCGCTGACATCGTGGCCGCCCTCGAGGCGGAGAAGGAGGAGCAGTCATGACGGACGCACAGTGGGAGGTGTTCAGCTACGAGGGCGTCATCGGCGCCGCGGTGCTCTACTTCCTCGCCATGCTGGCCTACTTCTTCGAGCTGGCCTCGCTGCGCAGCGTCCCGGCCGGCGAGGACGTCGACAGCCACCGCACCGCGATGGCGCGCCGGCTGGCGCTGGTGCTGACGGTCTTCGCGGTCGCGGTACACCTCGTGGCACTCGTCGCCCGCGGCCTGGCCGCCGACCCCAACCGGGTGCCGTGGGGCAACATGTACGAGTTCACCGTGGCGGGCACGTTCGTGGTCGCGCTGATCTTCGTGCTGGCCACGCTGCGGGTGGACATCGAGTGGCTCGGCCCGCTGGTGATCACGTTCGTCGTGGCCGCCCTGATGGCGGCGTTCCTGGGGCTCGACGACACCCTCCTGCCGCTGCCCGACGCGCTCAACTCTCCGTGGCTGGTGATCCACGTGGTCTCCGCGGTGATCTCGACCGGTGCGTTCACGCTCGGCGCGCTGCTGTCGGTGCTCTACCTGGTCAAGCAGCGCTCGACCGCGACGACGGGCTACCTCGCCCGCGTCCCCGAGCCCAAGGTGCTGGACCGGCTGTCCTACCGCATGCACGCCTTCGGCTTCCCGGTGTGGACCTTCGCCGTGCTCATCACCGGCCCCATTTGGGCGCACCAGGCGTGGGGCGCGTACTGGAACTGGGACCCCAAGGAGGTGTGGGCGTTCATCACCTGGGTGGTGTACGCCGCCTACCTGCACGCCCGGGCCACCGCGGGCTGGCGCGGTCGCAACGCGGCCGTGCTGGCGCTGGTCGGAGCCGCGACGCTGTGGTTCAACTTCATCGGCATCAACTTCTTCAGCTCCACCAGCCAGCACTCCTACGCGGAGGGTGCCGCCGAGGTCCGCTCAGTCGTCGGGGTCGCTGCGACGGTCGAGCCCGCGCAGGAAGTCGGGGTCGTCGTCGGGTCCGATCACGCGGGGGCGTGAGGCCGCACCACCGTCGAGCCGTCGCAGGGTGAGCCTCACCAGCAGCCACACGACGAGGGCGATCGCTGCGACCAGGAGCAGCACCTTGAGCATTCCTCCAATGTAGTCCGCGGCGCCTAGGCTGGTGGCGTGAAGGAGTTCGCCGTCTACACCGCCCTGCGGATCGTGCTGTTCCTCGCCTCGTTCGGCGTCGTCGCCGGAGTCATGGCCCTGCTCTTCGACGGACGGATCAACCTCTTCTGGGCGGTCGTCGCCGCCTTCCTCGTCTCCGGGGTGTCGTCCTACTACATCCTCGAGCGGCAGCGCGAGGCCTTCGCCCGCCGCGTGGAGGCGCGGGCCGCCAAGGCCGCGGCCGCCTTCGAGGAGCGCCGGGCGCGCGAGGACACCGACTGAGGCTCCCTGCTGGGAGTCGGGCCCCGCTCAGAAGCCGGTGAGGCAGTACGGCGGCTCCGCCAGGTCGGCCATCTCGGCGAACCGGCGTACGGCATCCTCCTCGCCGTCGAGCCGGCCGGCACGGTGCAGCTGCGCCACGGGCACGCCGCCGAGGTAGAGCGCGCCGAGGGTCTCGGCGGTGAGCCGGACCTCGGGGGCCCGTTCGGTGCGGACGACCTCCGCGCCGCCGGCCGAGGCGGTCACCTCGAAGCGGCCCGCCGCGTGGCCCTGGGCGTCATCCACCTCGAGCACCACCGTGCCGTTCCCGCTCCACGGCCGCGCGGCCAGCGCCCGCGGCACGTCGAGCACGCGCAGCCAGAGGAACTCCTCGATCTCGGTGGACCGCACCCGGTTGAGGTCGGTGAGCGCCCACTGCAGTGGGTCGCGAGGATGGCTCAGCTTGTGGGTCACGGTCGTGACGCGGTCCATGTTGCCGAGGAAGGACCAGAGCCCGAGCTGGGCCTCAGGGGAGAGGGCGATCATCTCGGTCACCGCGACGGTGTTCTTCTCGCCGTGCTTGAAGATGACGAAGCCGTCGACCGCGCCGGCGGCGCCGAGGTGGACGGCGGCGCGGATCTTGCGGTTGGCGCCGCCGCCGTCGAAGTCGTAGGCGCCGGTGTGGATGTCCTCGTACGGCGCCGGCCACTCCACGGAGCCGCGCTGCCTGGCGTGGAAGGCGTCGAAGACGGCACGCACGTGCGGCCACGCGTCCACCGGCTCGACCAGCTCGACGCGTCCGGGGTCGGTGAAGGACCGGAACCCGAAGCCGGCCGAGGTGTCGACCTCGACGCCGTGGCGGAACGTCGCCGGCCCGAACCCCCAGCGGCCGTAGATCGTGGCCTCCGACGCGGTCAGCGCGGCGACCGGGACGCCCGAGGTCACCGCGTCGGCCAGGTCGGCCTCGATGAGCTGGCGGAGCAGACCCCGGCGTCGGTGGCTCGCGCTGGTGGTCACGTCGGTGACCATCCGCAGCGGCAGCACCTCGCGACCCGCGTTGAGGGTCTTGTCGAAGCTGGCGTACGTCGCCACCGGCATCGGGCCCGCGCCGAACTCGCCAGCGGGCAGCCAGGCGCCACGGACGGTGGCCCGCTCGGCACGGTAGTGGGTCACCCACCGGTCGACGAGCTCGTCCTCGGGACGGTCCGCGCGGAAGCCGCGCTGCACCGCGCCGACCCAGCCCCGCCGGCGGGCGGTGGCCTCCTCGGAGTCGTCGAACAGGTCGAGGATCGCCACGTCGTAGTCCACGCGGTCACGCTAGTGAGCAGGGCCGACGTCGGGCCACGGGTTATCGCCCGGACGCGCCCGGCGACCGGGCTCAGCCGAGGACGAGGAGCGGCGCGGCCACCAGGACAGCCCAGGCGAGCTCGGCTGCGCCGGTGCCGGCGAGCACCGGGATGAGAGCGGGACCGGCCGCCCCGCCGAGCACGGCGCGCGTGGGCGCGACGGCGCGGCCCAGGAAGACCAGGCCGAGCAGCGCCCACCACGTGGTGGCGGCCGCCACCGCGACCACAGCGGCCGCGGCGACCAGCACGAGGAAGGCGTACAGGTAGCGGGTGCGTTCGTCGCCCAGCCGGACGGCCAGGGTCCGCTTGCCCGCCACCGTGTCGGTGGGGATGTCGCGCAGGTTGTTGGCCACGAGGATCGCGCACGCGAGGGCCCCGATGCCGACGCCGGCGTAGAGCGCCGGCCACTCCCACGCTTGCGTCTGCACGTACGTCGTGCCGATCACCGCCACGAGGCCGAAGAAGACGAACACCATGACCTCGCCCAGGCCGAGGTAGCCGTAGGGCTTGTCGCCGCCGGTGTAGAACCACGCGGCGACGACGCAGACCGCGCCGACCGCCACCAGCCACCAGGCCGTCGTCGCCGCCAGGACCAGCCCGGCCACGGCAGCCACCCCGAACGCCGCGAAGGCGGCGGTCTTGACGGCGCCCGGTGTCGCGGCACCCGACCCGACCAGGCGCATCGGGCCGACGCGGTCGGCGTCGGTGCCGCGGATGCCGTCGGAGTAGTCGTTGGCGTAGTTGACCGCGACCTGCAGCGCGAGGCTCACCACGAGGGCGAGCAGGGCCTTCCACCACACGGCCTGGTCGACGTACGCCGCCACCGCGGTGCCGGCGAGGACGGGCGCGACGGCGGCGGGCAGGGTGCGGGGCCGCGCGCCGGCGAGCCAGTCAGCGGGGGAGGTCACCGGGGAGGTCACCGGGGGATTGTGTCAGGGGTGTCCGGCTCGACCAGCGGCGGCGGCCCGGACGCGGCCAGCTCCTCGGTGTCGGGGGTGCCGACCCGCGCGTCGGCGAGGACGTCGGCCGGCACGTGGTGCTCGAGCCAGCGTCGCCCGGAGTTCGCGGCGAAGTGGATGCCGACCGCAGCGGCGGAGACGATCGCAGCGATCGTGAGCCACCCGAAGGCGCCCCACTGCATCGCCAGGAAGCCGTACACCGCCGGTGCCCAGAACCGACCCAGCGTGTTGCCGAGCTCGGAGACGCCCTGGTAGTCGCCGCGGCGACGCGGGTCCATCAGCTCTGCCTCGAACGTCCAGCCCGACGCCGACAGGAACAGCTCGGCCCAGGTCAGCACGACGTGGCCGAGGAAGAACATCACGATCGTCACCCACCCGACCGTCTCGTGCGTGGCCAGCGTGATGAGGCACGTGAGCACGAAGAACACCGTCGAGATCCGCACGGCGCGCAGCGCCGTGGTGACGTCGCGGATGCCGCGCGAGGTCAGGCGTGGCAGCACGATGCACATCACCGTGTTGGTGGCGAAGAGCACCGCGACGAGCACCCGCGGGGCATCGGTCTCGGTCACCAGCCAGACCGGGATCACCGTGTGCAGCAGGACCTGGTTGGTCCACAGCACGCCGGTGAAGAAGGTCACCGCGATCCAGCTGCGGTTGCGGATGGCGGGGATGCCTTCCGGCTTGGCGCGCGGCTCGCCACCACGGACGTCGTGGGTGGCGTCGGGCAGCCTGAGGATCGCGGCGCTGTTGGCGATGAACAGTGCCGCGCTCAACAGCGGCGCCCACCGCAGCACGTCGTTGCCGAAGGCGATCGCGCCGCCGCCGAGGAACGCGCCCAGGCTGAAGCCGACGTTCAGCGCGGAGTACATGTAGGCGCGCGACTCCACCCGCTCCGACGGCGGCAGCACGTCGATGACGTACGCGCCGTGAGCGGTGCCGGCCAGCGTGCCGGCGACCTCCATCACCACGGCGAGGGCGACGTATTGGGGGAAGCCCTCGATGAACGGCCACGCGAGGAACAGCGCGCCCTGGACGACCGCGCTGAGCGACCACATCCGCTTGGGGCCGAAGCGGTCGACGAGCTTGCCCATCGGCATCGCGACGCAGAAGCTCGCGATGGCGCCGATGGTCAGGCCGATGCCGACCTCCGCCAGCGACAGGCCCACGATGACGGTGAAGAACACCGCCGAGCCGGCGAGGAAGGTGCCCTCGCCCGACGCGAAGAGCAGCGACTGGACGGACAAGCGTCCCGCGAGGCTGGAGGGCGGGGTGGCGTATCGGATCAAGGCGGCGAACATCGCCGACCATTGTCACCCGCGGCACCGACAGTCGTCTCCCGAATTCCCGGAGCGGCGCTGCAGCGATGCTGGGAACAGGCGCTCGAAAACTGTTGTCCACACTCGTGTTCCGGCTCGTCGGAGTGTCGGTGGTGGCTGGGAGGATGGACGCATGTCCCCCACCGCCGATGCTCCTCCTGTCGCCGGCGTCGCGCCGGTGTCGGAGCGTGCGGTGCTGGATCGGGCGGTGGCGGCGATGACCGCGAGGCGGCGCGTCGAGGTCGAGCTGCTGGAGGCGGCGCTGGCGTGGGCGCACGCGCACGTGGTCCCGGCCGAGGATGCGGACCGCGATCCCGGTGCGGTGGCGGCTTGGCGTGCCGACTCGCCTGCAGCTCCCGGGTCGAAGGCGGCGCTGTTCGGTGAGCAGGCGGTCCCGATCGCAGGAGCGGGTGCGCCCTTGGTGGCCGAGTTCGCGGTGACGGAGCTCGCCGGGGTGCTGGAGCAGTCGCACGAGGCGACGCTCGCGCTGGTCGGTGACGTCCTCGACCTGGTCCACCGGCTGCCGCGGCTGTGGGCCCTGGTGCGTGAGCTGCAGGTGCCGGTGCGGCTCGCACGCGAGGCCGCTCGGCAGTCCCGCGACCTGTCGCCGATCGCGGCAGCGCACGCGGACCGGCTGCTGGTGTGGCAGCCGCGCCGTCTGAACCCGCATCGCATCGGGGTGCTGGTCCACGAGGCCCGGTTGTACGCCGACCCCGACCGGGCGATCGCCGACCACGACGAAGCACTCAGCACGCGGCGCGTGGAGGTGTGCCACGAGCTGGGGGCGCCGGGGACCTCGGAGGTCTTCATGACCCTCGACACCGCCGACGCGGTCGCGTTCGACCACACCGTCACCACGATGGCAGCCACCATGAGGTCCCTCGGACATCCGGGCGACCTGGGGGTTCGCCGCGCGCACGCGGTCGGGGTGCTCGCCGACCCGCAGAAGACACTCGACCTCCTCGCCGCCGGCGACCTCGCCGACCCCGACCGGCCCGTCGACCCTGGCGACGATCCGGCCGTGTGCGTCGCGGAGGACGTCGCGTACAGGCCCGCGAGCCCGTTCCGCCGACCCACCTGCCCCCACTCGGGAGACGAGGCCTGGAGCGAGAGCGGTGAGGTGCGGCTGGTGGTCCACGTGACCGACACGGACCTCCTCGAGTCCCCGGACAGGCACGGCGTCGCCCGGTCACCCGAGCTGGGGCCGATGCTGCTCGGCCGGCTCCGCGCCTGGCTGCTCACCGCAGGCAAGGTCACCGTGCAGCCGGTCCTCGACCTGGACCCCCACGCAGCCTCGATCCCGCCGGTGGACCAGCACGACCCACCAGCGCGGATGGCCGCCGCGGTGCGGCACCGCGACGCCACCTGTGTCTACCCCGGCTGCACCCGGATCTCGGGCCGGTGCGACCTCGACCACATCGACGAGTACGTCCCCATGAACCAGGGCGGACCACCCGGTCAGACCCGCCCGGACAACCTCGCCCCGCTGTGCCGGCGGCACCACCGAGCCAAGACCTTCAGCAGGTTCACCTACCAGCGCCTGCCGGACGGCTGCTACGAGTGGACGCTGCCCACCGGCGCCCGCGTCACCTCCGACCCACCACGTCGACGACCCACCCCGCCCCGCTGAGCCCGACCACCGCCCGGTGATCGGGCCACCGGCGTGTGCCGGGTGGCGAGTGCGGGCGAGTGGCGGATGCTCGCGGGCGCGGAACGTCTCGCCGATCGTGTGGCCGCCACGAACCCCGTGGTCGGCGTCACCCCATGACCGCGCCGCGAGCGGAATGCCGCCGCCAGCCGCTTCGTTGTGCAGGACAGCTGGTTCCGCATCATGCCCCCGGGCCTCACCCCTTGCCGCTGCGAGCGGCCACTCGCCGAGAGGCGGCTGACGGACCAGCGAGCCACACCACGCAGCCACCCGCCGGGTAAGCCCCGGTCAGGGTGGCTGCGTGCCGTAGGAGGCGGGGCTGGCGGCAGCAGAGCCGCAGCAGGCGAGCGGGCCGGCGCTACAGCGAGACCACGACGCCGGCGATCGCGGCGTTCGCGAGGTTGGCGAGGGCGCCCGCGAGGAGCGCGCGCATCCCGAGCTGCGCCACGACGCCGCGCCGCTCCGGCAGGAGCGAGCCGAGGGTGCCGATCTGGATGGCGATCGAGGCGAAGTTGGCGAAGCCGGCGAGGGCGAAGGTGACCACGGCGACCGTGACGGGGCTGAGGGCGTCGACCTCGGGACCGAAGTTGGCGAAGGCCACGAACTCGTTGAGCACGGTCTTCTCGCCGATCCAGCCGCCGGCCTGCACGGCCTCCGACCACGGCACCCCGAGCAGCCACGCGAGCGGTGCCAACGCCGACCCCAGCACGCCGCCGAAGGTGAGGTCGTCAGCGCCGAACCAGCCGCCGATGCCGCCGAGGATGCCGTCGGCGAGGGCGATGAGCGCGACGAAGGCGATCAGCAGCCCGCCGACCGTCACCGCGATCCGGCCTCCGGCGATCGCGCCGCGACCGACCGCGTCGATGAGGTTGGTGGACTCCTCGTCCCGCACCGCGCGTACGTCGACCTGCTCCGGCGCGTCGATCGGCGTGGCACCGTCCAGCTCGCCGTCCTCGGGCGTGCTGTCCGGCCACATCACCTTCGCCATGAGGAGCGACGCCGGTGCGTTCATGACGGTCGCCGCGAGCAGGTACTCCAGCGGCGCACCGAGCAGGGAGTAGCCGACCAGGGTGGACCCGGCCGCGGCCGCGAAGCCGGCGGTCATGATCGTGAACAGCTGGCCGCGCCGCAGCGAGCGGAGGTACGGCGCGATCATCAGCGGCGCCTCGCTCTGTCCGAGGAAGATCACCGTCGCGCCGTACATCGACTCGACCTTGCTGATCCCGAGCAGCCGCGCGAGGGCGCCGCCGAGCAGCCACGTGGCCCACTGGACCACCCGGAGGTAGTAGAGCAGCCCGATCAGCGCCCCGAGGAACACGATGACCGGCAGGACCTGCAGGGCGAAGATCGTCTCGCCCTCCTCGGCCACCCCGAGCAGCGGCCCGAAGACGAACGACGTGCCCTCGTCGGTGTAGCCGATCAGCGTCGCGACGCGGTCGGAGACCCACTTCAGTGCGTCGTTGCCGGGCCCCCAGCGCAGCACCAGGGCCGCGAACCCGACCTGCAGCGCGAGCGCGACGCCGACGGTGCGCCACGAGATGCCGCGCCGGTGCTTCGACAGCGCCACCGCGACGGCCAGCAGCAGGGCCAGTCCCAGGAGTCCGCGCAGCCCCGCCACCGCTCAGCGCACCTGCCCGTCCCCGCCGGGCGACTCGTCCCCGCCGGACGCGTCGTCCCCGCCGGGGCGGCCGCTGGGCCGCTCGTCCGGCCGCGGGACGCCACGCGCGAGGTCGCGGGTGTCGCGCGTGATGCGCTCGGCCCGCCGCCGCTCGAAGAAGAGGATCGCCAGGACGACGGCGGCCGTGACGACGAGGGTGAGCACGAGCCGGTAGGTGTCCACCACCCCACCATGGCACGGGTGGGCGGCGCGGCGCTGCGGGCGATCCGGAGGCCGCGGCCCCTACCCGTGCACCGAGAGGTGCTCGGGCGGCACGTGGTCGGTGAGCCAGACGCCGTTCCCGGTCCGCCAGAACGTCGCCCCGTCCCGGGCCATGGCGGCGGCGTCCACCTCGAGCACGACCGCCTCACCGCGCCGCCGCCCCACCCGGCGGGCCGTGTCGACGTCGCCGGACAGGTGCACGTGGTGGCGACCGCGGCGGTCGAGCCCCGTGGCGAGCACGGACGTCAGGTTCCGCGCGGGCGTGCCGTGGTACAGCACGGCCGGTGGCTCGGCGGGGTCCAGGGCGAGGTCGACCGGCACGGAGTGGCCCTGTCGCGCTCGGATGCGGCCCGCCGCGCGGTCGACCTCGAAGCGCTGCTTGTCGTTGGTCGCGACGATCCGCTCGACGTCCTCGCGCGCCAGCGGCGTGCCGGCGTCGGCCAGCGCGGCCAGCAGGTCGTCCACCCCAACCCATCCGGAGGCGTCCAGCGTCAGCCCGACCGAGTCCGGCCGGTGCCGCAGGACGTACGACAGCCGCTTCGAGGCGCGCACGTCGTCCGGCCGCACGGGTCAGGCTCCGGGCACCACGCGCATGTCGCGGTCCGCGCCGCCGTCGAGGGCCCGCAGCGCCTCCTGGTACGCCTCGCTGTCGTGCGCGGCGACGGCCGCCTCCACCGACGCGAACTCGATGACGACGGTGCGGGTCGCCTCGCCCTTCTCGAACGTCACCTCGGGGGTGCCGCGGACCAGGAACGTGCCGCCGGCGGCGCGCAGCGCGGGCCCGGCGAGCTCGGCGTACGCGGCCACCTTGGCGGGGTCGTGGACGGCCTGGTAGGTGGTGATCCAGTAGGCGCTCATGGTCCCGACCCTACGGCGCCGCGCTCGGTCAGGCGGCCGCTGCCATCGACCGCGGTCCCGGCCGGGTCCGGCCCGTCGCCATGCTGGCAGAGCCGTTAGCGTTCGTCGTGTGGATTTCCTGCGGCCCCCGGGCGAGCCGTCCGTCGCCGTCCGCGAGCTGTCGCGGTGGCTCGAGGCCGACAGTCCCGCGCCGCTCCTGATCGAGACCTCCGGCTCGACGGGCCGGCCCAAGGGGGTCGTCCTGCCGAGGCCCGCCGTGCTGGCCAGCGCCGAGGCGTCCGCTCGGCGGCTCGGAGCGACCGGACGCTGGCTGCTCGCGCTCCCGCCGGCGTACGTCGCCGGGGTACAGGTCGTCGTCCGGTCCCTCCTCGCCGGCCACGAGCCGGTCGTCGTGACCGGCCTCGACCTGGCCGGCGCCGTCGATCCCGACGTGCCGACGTTCGTCTCCCTGGTCCCCACCCAGCTGCACCGGATCCTCGACCAGCCCGACCAGCGGGCCGCGCTGGCCCGCTGCCACACCGTCCTGGTCGGCGGCGGCGGTCTCGACGCCGAGCTGCGCCGTCGCGCCGAGCAGCACGGCGTGCACGTCGTGGCGACCTACGGCTCCTCCGAGACCGCCGGCGGGTGCGTCTACGACGGCGTGCCGCTCGACGGCGTCGCGGTCACCCTCGGCGCCGACGGGCGGATCCGGATCGCCGGCCCCACGCTGTTCAGCCACTACACCGGCGACCCCGACCTGACGGCCGAGGTGCTGGTCGACGGCTGGTTCCTCACCTCCGACGCCGGCCGCCTCGACGACGACGGGCGGTTGGAGGTGATCGGCCGCATCGACGACGTCGTCGTCAGCGGTGGCGTCAAGATCCCGCTGCCGGCCGTGGCCGAGCGGCTCCGGGAGCATCCCGGCGTCCACGAGGCCGAGGTGCTCGGCGTGCCGGACGAGGAGTGGGGGCAGCGGCTCGTGGCGGTCGTGGTCGGCACCGCCGGCGACGCCGAGCTGCGCGACTGGGTCGGCGCGGTCCACCCGCGCTCCTGGGCGCCGCGCCAGTTCCGGCGGGTCGGCGCGCTTCCGCTGCTCCCCAACGGCAAGGTCGACCGCCAGGCGCTGAGGAGCGGCCTGTGACGCACGTCTTCGCGATCCCCCTGCGCACCCGCTTCCGTGGCATCACCGTCCGCGAGGGCGTCCTGCTGCGCGGCGACGCGGGCTGGGGTGAGTTCTCGCCCTTCCTGGAGTACGACGACGCCACGTCCCGGCCCTGGCTGGCCTGCGCCCGGGAAGCCGCCGACGTCGGCTGGCCGGAGCCGGTGCGCGACGCCGTCCCGGTCAACGTCACCGTCCCCGCGACCGACCCCGAGCGCGCCCACGCCATCGTCACCGCGGGGGGCTGCTCCACCGCCAAGGTCAAGGTCGCCGAGCGGGGGCAGACCCTGGCCGACGACGTGGCGCGGGTGGAGGCCGTGCGCGACGCGCTGGGTCCCGAGGGGCTGGTCCGGGTGGACGCCAACGGCGCCTGGGACGTCGACGAGGCGGTCCGTGCGATCACGGCCCTCGACCGCGCCGCGGGCGGACTGGAGTACGCCGAGCAGCCGGTCGCAGCGGTGGAAAACCTCGCCGTCGTGCGCCGCCGCGTCGACGTCCCGGTCGCGGCCGACGAGTCGATCCGGCGCGCCGAGGACCCGTACCGCGTGCGCGACCTCGAGGCCGCCGACATCGCGGTCCTGAAGGTGCAGCCGTTGGGCGGGGTGCGCGCCTGCCTGCGGATCGCCGAGGACATCGGGCTGCCGGTGGTGGTCTCCAGCGCCGTGGAGTCGAGCGTCGGCATCGCGGCCGGCGTGGCGCTCGCCGCGGCCCTGCCCGAGCTGCGCCACGCGTGCGGCCTGGCCACCGTCCAGCTGCTCACCGACGACGTCGTGGCCGAGCCGCTGCTGCCCGTCGACGGCCTGCTGCGGGTCGCGCGGCCCGAGGTGGACCCGCGGGCCCTCGACCGCCTCGCAGCCGCGCACGACCGGGTGGCGCACTGGCGACGGCGCGTGGAGGCGGTAGGGCAGGATCGGCCCTCGTGAACGACTCGACCCGGCTGGCCCGCGACGTGGTCGCGGCACTGCTCGCCGACGACGTCCGCGAGGTCGTGCTGTCCCCCGGCTCGCGCAACGCGCCGCTCTCCTTCGCCGTCCACGAGGCCGCTGCGGCCGGCCTGCTGCGGCTGCACACGCGGCTCGACGAGCGGACCGGCGCGTTCCTGGCGCTCGGCCTGAGCAAGGTCGGCGCCCGCGCGGCCGTGGTCTGCACCAGCGGCACGGCGGTCGCCAACCTCCATCCCGCCGTGCTGGAGGCAGCGCACGCCGGCGTGCGCCTCGTGGCCGTCACCGCTGACCGGCCCGGGCGGCTGCGCGGCACCGGAGCCAACCAGACCACGGACCAGGTCGAGGTGTTCGGCCCGGTGGACTTCCTCGACGCCACCGCAGCGACGACGGCGCAGGACGTGTACGACCTGCTCGCCGGTGCCCCGGGGCCGGCCCACCTCAACGTCCAGCTCGACGAGCCGCTCATGCCAGCGGGGACGTGGCGTCCGGCACCCGCCACCGTCACCGAGCGGGTCGTCGACCGGGCACCTGGCACCCGGCTGGTGCTCGAGCCCGGGCCGCGCACCGTGGTGGTCGCCGGCGACGACGCGGGACCTCCCGCCCGGGTGCTCGCGGAGCAGGCCGGCTGGCCGCTGCTGGCCGAGCCGTCGAGCGGGTGCCGCACCGGCGACCACGCGATCCGCACGTACCGGCTGCTGCTCGCCGGCGAGCTGGGCCGTCGGGTGGAGCGGGTGGTCGTCCTCGGCCACCCCACGCTGTCCCGCCCGGTCTCGCGCCTGCTGGCACGCGAGGACGTCGAGGTGGTCTCCGTGCGCCATCGCGGCACCTGGGCGGCTCGACCGTTCGCGGTCGCCCACGAGGTCGACCGCGTCGACGTCGACGGGACCGGCGACCGGGCGTGGCTCGACGCCTGGCGCGACGCCGATCGGACGACCTCGCGCGACCTCGACCGCCTGCTGGCGACCGAGCCGGACCTGACCCCGCACGAGGTGGCCGGTGCCGTGAGCCGGACCCTCCCGCCCGGTGGGCTGCTGCTCGTCGGGGCGTCCAACCCGATCCGCGACCTGGACCTGATGGTCGCGCGCTACGAGGTGGGCGGTCGTCGCAAGGTCGTGGCCAACCGGGGACTGGCCGGCATCGACGGCACCATCAGCTCGGCGGTCGGCGCCGCACTCGGCCGGCCGTGGTCGACCCGCGCGCTCGCCCTGATGGGCGACGTGACGTTCCTGCACGACACCACGGGGCTGTTCCTGAGCCCCCGGGAGGCGCGACCGGACCTGACGATCGTCGTGGTCAACGACGACGGCGGCTCGATCTTCGCGACCCTGGAGCAGGGGGCGCCGGAGTACGCCGACCGCTTCGACACCCTCTTCGCCACCCCGCACGGGGCGGACCTCGCCAGCCTCTGCGCTGCCGCGCGCGTCCCGCACCTCGCCGTGACCAGCCTCCCGGAGCTGGAGCAGGCGCTCGCCTCGCCCAACGGCGGCATCGAGGTCATCGAGGCACGGGTGCGCCGGGACAACCGCGCGGACCTGGACAGACGAATCCGCGCGCTGGTCCCGTGAGGGACCAACGCGCGGATCGTTGTGGTTCAGGCGTTGCCGATCAGGCCTGCGGGGTCTCCCACACGCGCACCCAGTCGACGTACATGTGCTGCGGCAGCTTGCTGTCCGGCAGCTCCAGCGCCTCGTAGTCCGAGGCGAGCAGGCTCAGGATGAGGTACTGCTGGGCCTTCGACACGCGGGCCGAGGTGCGCCAGGTCTCCTTGCCGTCGATGCGGAAGATGAGCGTCTTCGGCGTCCACTGCACGGAGAACACGTGGTAGTTCTTCGACCAGCCGTCGCGCTTGTTCTTGAGGAACGACTCCGAGTTCTTGATCCACGACCCGGTCTTGATCAGGCGCTTGCCCTTGTACCAGTGGATGAAGCTGGTGAGGCCGCCCTGCGGGTGCTTGTCACCGAAGTACTCGATGATGTCGATCTCGTGGCCGTCGCTGCCGGGGCCGTTCTCGCCGACGGGCTGCGACCAGAAGCTGGCGTGCTGGCCCTGGGCCTTCTGCATCTTGATGCGGGCCGCGGCCACGCCGTAGCGGAAGCTGAAGTTGCCCTGCGTGCCGACGTGGCCGTTGAGGCGGTAGCTGATCTTCTTGGTCTGCTTGCGCGAGCTGGCCTTGCACTTGCCCTTGGCCGAGCGGTCCTTGATCACGCTGAGGCGCAGGGCGCCGCCGCCGACCTTGACGGCCTTCGGGCTGCCCTTGGAGCACTTGCGCTTGCTGGCCGGCTCGTAGTCCTGGCCGCGCATGCCCCACGTGGAGCTCAGCGAGCTGCCCGAGAACTCGTCGGAGAACGTCGGGGTCAGCCAGCGGGAGGTGTCCTGGCCCTCGCTGGACTCCGCCTTGAGGCCCTTGAACTTCTGGGCGGTGACGCGGTAGGTCAGCGGCAGCCCGCCCTTGGAGATCGCGGCGGCGAACTCGGCGCGGCCGGCCTTGTCCTGCTTGGCGGTCGCGACCTTCTTCCACGCGGTGCCCTCGAGCTGCTCGAGGACCACCGGGCGGCCGACCTTCACCGGCTTGATGGTGGCGGTGACGGCAGCCTTGGCCGAGCTCGCGCTGGCCGCGCCGCGGCCCTGCTGGACGATCTGCGGGAGCACCTCCAGCGAGATCTTCTGGCCGGCCTTCGACAGCGACGTCAACGCGGGTCGAGCCGCGGAGTCGGTGGCGGAGCCGGTCTCGGTCGTCAGGAGCAGGGACGCGGGCAGGAGCAGCGCGGCGGCGCTGCCTGCGAGCACGCGGCGTGCAGACATGTGAACTCTCTTCGTCTCGGGTGCGATCGGTGTTTCCCCCAGGGCGCTCCACCCGTCGGAGGCGGCACCACCTTAACCTCGCGCCCCATCCGTACGACGATTCCCCGCACCCGCGTCGCGCCTAGTCTGTCGTCATGCGGATCACCAAGTTCGGCCACGCCTGCGTGCGGGTGCAGGGCGACGGCGGCGTCGTCGTGCTCGACCCGGGAGTCTTCACCGATGCTGCTGCGCTGGAGGGCGCCGACGCCGTCCTCATCACCCACGAGCACCCCGACCACGTGCATCCCGACCACCTGCGCGGCCTCGACGTGCCGATCTGGACGATCGCCGCGGTCGAGCGACTGCTGCGCCGGGAGGCTCCCGAGGTCGCCGAGCGCGTCACCGTGGTCCGCCCCGGCGACCGGCTCGAGGTGGCCGGGACCGCGGTGGAGGTGGTGGGGGAGAAGCACGCGGTGATCCACCCCGACTACGACCGCTTCGACAACTCCGGCTACGTCCTGGAGTCGGGCGGCACCAGCGTCTACCACCCCGGGGACGCACTGACCCCGCCAGGGCGGGCGGTCGACGTGCTGCTCGCCCCGGTGAGCGCGCCGTGGCTCAAGGTCGCCGAGGCCGTCGACTTCGTGCGTGAGGTGGCCGCGCCGACGTCGCTGGCGATCCACGACAAGGTCTACAGCGACGTCGGCCTGGACATGGTGGCGGCCCACATGGGCAACCTGCTTCCCGCGGCGCTGACCTTCGAGCGGCGCGAGCCCGGCCAGCAGCTGTGACGGGCGGCCGGCTCAGTCGGCGGCCAGCGCGTCGCGCACCGGCACGAACTTCGCCTGCGACTCGGCCAGCTCGGCCTCCGGGTCGGAGCTCGCGACGATCCCGCACCCGGCGAACAGGCGCACGCCGCTGTCGGTGAGCATGGCCGAGCGCAGCGCGATGCCCCACTCGCCGTCGCCGGAGGCGTCCATCCAGCCGACGGGGCCGGCGTAGCGATCGCGCGCCATCCCCTCGATCTCGGCGATCAGCCGGGTCGCGGCCGCGGTCGGCGTGCCGCCCACCGCTGCCGAGGGGTGCAGGGACTCGGCCAGCTGCAGCGAGGTCGCGGCATCGTGGACGACGCCGTTGACGTCGGTGGCCAGGTGCATGACGTTGGGCAGGTGCAGGACGAACGGCGCCTCGGGCACGTTCATCGATGAGCAGTGCGGCTCGAGGGCGTCGGCGACCGAGCGCACGGCGTACTCGTGCTCCTCGAGGTCCTTGGAGGACCGCGCCAAGGTGGCGGCCAGCGCCAGGTCGCGCTCGTCGTCCCCCGTACGCCGGATCGTGCCGGCGAGCACCCGTGAGGTCACCAGGCCGCGCTCGCGCCGCACCAGCATCTCGGGCGTGGCGCCGAACAGGCCCTCGACGTGGAAGGTCCAGCACATCTCGTACTGCTCGGCCAGGCGGTGCAGCGGCCAGCGCACGTCGACCGGCTCGTCCGTGGTCGCCATGAGGTCGCGTGCCAGCACGACCTTCTCCAGCTCGCCCGCCGAGATCCGGGCGACGGCCTCGGCCACCACCGACATCCACTCCTCGCCGTTGCGCGCGCCGTCGGAGAAGACGAGGTTGACCGGCGGCTCGGGAACGGGGGCGGGGGACAGCGCCGGCGCGTCGACGGAGACGGTGGTGAGCCAGGTGCGGTCGCCCCGGCGCCCGACCACGACCTGCGGGACGACGAGCACGGAGTCGCCGGGCTCGTCGGCGAAGGCGAACGCACCGAAGCAGACCAGGCCGGTGCCCGGCTCGCCGACGTGGTCCTCCACGCGCGCGCGGGCGACGGTCTCCGACCACCACTTGACGGCGTCGCTGAAGCGGGTGTGCCCGGCGGTCTCCAGCCGGGCGGCGACGCCCCAGCCGACCAGGCCCTCGCCCCGGCGCAGCCAGCTCACCGGTGACTGCTCGGGCAGCAGGTCGAGGAGGGGGAGGTCGGCCAGGTCCACCGCGACGGTGCGCACGACGAGGGGCGCGGCGGGTGCCGACGAGGGGGGTGTCACGAGGCGGCAGCCTACGCCGGGGCGCCGAGGGGACCCCGAGCCGCCCGCGCGCAGATGCGCCAAACCGTGAACAGCGGGACCGGTCCTGTCCTACGGTGCGGCGACACACGAAGCACCGAGGAGCGCCACGTGCCTGGTCAGGATTCCCCCCTCGCCCGGTTGGAGCGTCACGCGCGCAACCGTGCCCTCGAGGTCGCTGTCGTGGAGCAGCGCGGTCACGCGTGGGCGACGATCACCTGGAACGAGCTGTACCGCCGCGTGATCGACGGCGCGGCCGGCATGATCGACGCCGGGGTCGACCCGGGGCAGGTCGTGGTGCTGCGCGTGCCCACCGGCATCCGTCAGCTCGAGCTCGAGCTCGCCACCCGGGTCGCCGGCGCGGTGCCCCTCCTGCTTCCCGAGCATCTGGACCCCGCCGAGGTCGCGCGCCTGCTGGACGAGGTGGACGTGCGCCTCGTGGTCGTCGACCGGGAGAGCCGGCTGGCCCTGCTGCGGCAGGCCGCGCTGGCCGAGGCCCAGCTCTTCGAGTGCGACGACCGCTCCTGGGAGCGGCTGCGCGCGATCGGCCTCGAGCGCCGCAAGCGACAGCCCGACGTGCTCACCTGGGTCGACTCCGTCCGCGTCGGCGCGCCGACCGGTGCCGTGCTCGGGCTGCCGCGGGAGAAGAGCGAGGCCTGGCTGTTCCGGCCCGAGGCCTCCGGGGTGCTGTCCGAGCTCAAGGCCGACGACGTCGTCCTGCTCACCGGCGAGGCGCCCGACCGGTTCACCACCGTGGTGCGCGACGCGCAGCTCACCGCGGGGTGCACGCTGGCCTGGGTGGAGTCGCCGGCCCAGCTGGAGGAGGCGCTGGCGCACGTCTCCCCGACGCACGTCCTTCTCGACCACGCCGCGTCCAGGGTCCTCGAGGACCTGGTGGCGGACGCTCGCGTCGACGGCGCGCCGTGGCACGAGGCGCCGCGGGAGGTGCTTCAGGCCACCTCGGCGCGCGTCGCCGGGGCCCGCCTGGGGTCGCGCCCCAGGAAGCTCGCCGCCGAGATCGCGGCGCTCGCCCCGTGGTGGGGTGGCCGGCTGCGCGTGCTCGTCCTCGACGCCCGGGTCAACCACACCGTGAGCGCCCTGGCCACCGCGCTGGAGCTCAAGCTGGGCCGGATCGCGCACCACCCGGCCGTCCGGGTCGACCTGGCTGCGGAGCCCGGCCTGCCGCCGGTACCAGCCCCGGCGCCGGTCGCGGTCGGCGCCGCCGACACGCTGCCGCGGCGCGGCCGAGCGGGTGTCGGCATCGATCCCGCCTTCTCGCTGGCGGGCCCCGCCTGACGCCGGCCCTCGTCCCAGTGCGTGAGACCGGTCACACATCACGGACACGCACGCCCCACGGTCGCGCCACGCGGAGGTAAAACCGCGGACGGTCGCGCGCGGCCTGGCGAAATCTGTTGATCGATCAACGGAATCGTCGCGGCGTCGAGGGGGCACGCATGGCACACATCCCGGTCACCCGGGCGCCGGCCCTGCCGTCCGGCGCGGTGCCCACTGAGGACGTCGCCGCGTCGCCGCACCGGTGGCTGCGGCGGCAGGGGCTCGAGCGGGGCGAGACCACGGCGTACGTCGTGCACGACGGCACCGGGCTGCGCGCGCGGTCCTGGTCGACCGTGGCCGACACCGTCGAGCGGGCGGCGGCCGGCCTGGTGCGCAGCGGCCTGCGCGCGGACCAGGTGGTCCTCGACCTGCTCCCGGCCACTTCCGCCTATCCCGAGCTGGACCTCGCGCTGCGCCTCATCGGATCGGTGGTCGTGCACGTCTCGCCCGAGGCCACCGCGGACGACGTCGCCCGCGGGCTCGGCGAGGCGAAGGTGCGGCTCGTGGTCGCGGAGTCCGAGGCCGACCTCGACCGCCTCGACGGCCTGCAGTTCACCTCCTCGGAGCTCTTCGCCGTCGCCGGCGGTGCCGGGTGGCGACGGCTGCTGACGCTCGGCGCAGAGCGGCTGACCATGGATCCCGACGCGGTGTCGCGGCTGGACGCGGTCGTCGACCACGAGGGCGCCGCTCCCCGCCTCCTCGGCCCCGGCGGGCGGCTCACCAGGCTGGCGCGCGGTGACGCGTGGCTGCCGGCGCTGACCCCCGACGACGTCACCATCGCCGTGGGCCACCGGTCCGACCCGGTCGTGCAGGCCATGCGCGAGGCGCACCTGGTCTCGGGCGGGACACTGTGCCTCACGCCGGACGAGACCTCGCTCGGCGAGCTGGCCGAGACGCTCGTGCCCACCGTGGCCGCGCTCCCCGGCGCGGCGAGCACGGCGCTGCCCGCCACGGCGGCGCGGCTGGCGCTCGAGCGCGGCGTACGCGTGGTGCGCGGCTCCGACGTGCCGGTCGCGCCCGCGGACCTGCCGCTGCCGCCGCCGGTCCTCCGAGGCGACCCGTCGACGCTGCCGCGCCGGTCGCCACGCGAGCCCGGGCGCGACTTCCAGTTCGACGTCGACCGCCGTCCGGTCGCCGTCGCGCCCGAGGAGTCGGCGTTCGAGCTGCCGTCCCTCCCGCTCTTCGGTGGCGAGTCGTTCCTCGACAAGCTCCTGATGGCCCAGGCCCGAGAGGGCCGGGCATGACCGAGCACCGAGCTCGGCGGTCCCGCGGCATCCTCCGCCTCCGGCGACCTCCCCAGACCCCTCCCGACCGCAGTGGCCGGGAAGAACAAGAAGGAACCACAGACATGACGAACGTTGACGTCATCCTCAAGGAAGCGGTGAGCATCGACGGTGCCGTCGCCGCCCTGCTCGTGGACTACCAGTCGGGCATGGCGCTCGGCCAGGCGGGCGATGCGTCGGTGATGAACCTCGATGTCGCCGCGGCGGGCAACACCGACGTGGTGCGCTCGAAGATGCGCACCATGGAGAGCCTCGGCCTCGACGACACCATCGACGACATCCTGATCACCCTGGGCAAGGCCTACCACCTGATCAACCTGCCCAAGGACCACCCCGGCCTGTTCATCTACCTCGTGCTGGACAAGGGCCGCGCCAACCTCGCGATGGCACGCCACAAGCTGTCCACGCTCTCGGCCCAGCTCGAGATCTGAGCGCCGAGGCGGTCAGGGTCGGCGACCGGTCCTCACGTCGCCGATCCTGACCCGGTCGGCTGAGCACACCGACACCCCGCAGTGGGCGTCGCGTGCCCCGGCCGCCTACGCTCGCGGCGTGGCTCGCGCTGACCTGGACAAGCAACCCTCCGACGTACGCCGGATGTTCGACACCGTCGCCCGGCGCTACGACCTGACGAACGACCTCATGACCGCGGGCATCCAGCGCAGCTGGCGCCGCGCGATGGTCGAGGCCGTCGCCCCGCGCCGCGGCGACCTGGTCCTCGACCTCGCAGCCGGCACCGGGTGCTCCAGCGAGCCGTTCGCCGCCCGCGGGGCGACGGCCGTCCCGTGCGACTTCTCCGTCGGGATGCTGCGGCAGGGCAAGAAGGACCGCCCCACGCTCCCCTTCGTGGCGGGGGACGGCACCCGGCTGCCCTTCCTCGACGACACCTTCGACGCGGTGACCATCTCCTACGGCCTGCGCAACTTCGTCGACCCGGTCGCGGGGCTGCGGGAGATGCACCGCGTCACCCGCCCCGGCGGTCGTCTCGTCGTGTGCGAGTTCAGCCGCCCGGTCAACGGTGCCCTCCGCGCGCTCTACCTGGACGGCTTCATGCAGGCCCTGCCGAGGATCGCCTCCCTGACCGCGAGCGCGGCCGACGCCTACGTGTACCTCGCCGAGTCCATCCGCGCGTGGCCCGACCAGGCCGGGCTCGCCGGGATGATCGCGGACGCCGGCTGGCAGCGGCCCGAGTGGCGCAACCTCACCGGCGGCATCGTCGCGCTGCACCGCGCCACCGCCTGACGCTGCCGGACACCGCCTGTCAATTAGGTGACGCCGTCGTGGCGTAAATCCGCAGGTCAGCGCGCCGCGCGTCGCCCTCACCCCGACGTGACGTAGGCCGCACCGGAGTCCTACACTGTGGCGCGCGCCACTCGTGAAGTTCTTCACAAACCCACATGCACGACCCGGGCGCACGCACACCGAGAGGGAAGCGATGGAGCTCTACACGCCGGTCCTGGCCCTGGCACTTCTCGCGACGGGCTTCGCGGTCTTCTCCGTGATCATGAGCGCCGTCGTCGGTCCCAAGCGCTACAACCGGGCGAAGCTCGACTCCTACGAGTGCGGCATCGAGCCGACCCCGCAGCCCGCCGGCGGCGGCCGGTTCCCGGTGAAGTACTTCATCACGGCGATGCTCTTCATCGTCTTCGACATCGAGATCATCTTCCTCTACCCCTGGGCCGTCCACTTCGACGCGATGGCGCTCTTCGGGCTGGTGGAGATGGTGCTCTTCATCGCCACAGTGTTCATCGCCTACGCCTACGTCTGGCGTCGCGGCGGACTGGATTGGGACTGACATGGGACTCGAGGAGAAGCTGCCCAGCGGCGTCCTGCTCACCACGGTCGAGGGTGTCGCCGGCTACATGCGCAAGGCATCGTTCTGGCCTGCGACCTTCGGCCTGGCCTGCTGCGCCATCGAGATGATGACGACCGGCGCCCCCAAGTACGACCTCGCGCGCTTCGGCATGGAGGTCTTCCGGGCCAGCCCCCGCCAGGCCGACCTGATGATCGTCGCCGGCCGGGTCAGCCAGAAGATGGCTCCGGTGCTGCGCCAGATCTACGACCAGATGCCCGAGCCCAAGTGGGTGCTCGCGATGGGCGTGTGCGCCTCGTCGGGCGGGATGTTCAACAACTACGCGATCGTCCAGGGCGTCGACCACGTGGTGCCGGTCGACATGTACCTCCCCGGCTGCCCGCCGCGGCCGGAGATGCTCATCGACGCGATCCTCAAGCTGCACGACCAGGTGCAGCACACCAAGCTGGGCGCCAACCGCCGCAAGGAGGTCGCCGAGCTCGAGACCGAGGCCCTGCGCGCGCTGCCCACCTCGGAGATGAAGGGCCTGCTGCGATGAGCGGCGAGGAGCGCAACGACCGCGCGAGCGGGAACGCCGACGCGGAGAAGGTCGACGAGAAGGCCGCGGGCGAGGCGAGCGACACGTCCGACGACAAGGCCGACGCCAACGAGTCGGCCCGGCCGTCCGAGGAGCGCAACCTCGGTGCGGCCAAGTCGCGCACCGGCACGGGCGGCGCGGTCGAGCAACCCGCCGTCGACCAGTCCCCGGTCAACGTCCCGGCTCCCACCGGG
The DNA here is from genome assembly GCF_017916425.1 of Nocardioides sp. SYSU D00065. Classification (GTDB taxonomy): domain Bacteria; phylum Actinomycetota; class Actinomycetes; order Propionibacteriales; family Nocardioidaceae; genus Nocardioides. The sequence goes on from NZ_JAFMSX010000002.1 coordinate 225,438, forward strand.
GAGGTGCGCGCGGTCGGCGTGCGCCACGGCATGTTCGGCACGTCGGGCACCGGCGACACCTCCGGCTACGGCGGCCTGGTCAGCGCCAAGGTGTTCCCGGCTCCGGCGCAGCGGCCCTACGGCGGCTGGTTCGACGAGGTCGCCGACGCCCTCGAGGCCCGGCTGCACGCCACCGGGCTCACCACGGCGATCGAGAGCGTCGTGGTCCACCGCGGCGAGATCACGTTCCACGTCCGACGCGACGACCTCCCCTTCGTGGCGCAGATGCTGCGCGACGACGAGGCGCTCCGCTTCGAGTTCTGCTCGGGCGTCAGCGGCGTGCACTACCCCGAGGACACCGGTCGCGAGCTGCACGCCGTCTACCACCTGACCTCGATGACCCACAACCGGCGCATCCGGGTCGAGGTCACCGCCCCCGACAGCGATCCGCACGTCCCGAGCCTGGTCAGCGTCTACCCCACGCTCGACTGGCACGAGCGCGAGACCTACGACATGTTCGGGCTGGTCTTCGACGGCCACCCCGCTCTGACCCGCGTGCTGATGCCCGACGACTGGCCGGGCCACCCGCAGCGCAAGGACTACCCGCTCGGGGGCATCCCCGTGGAGTACAAGGGCGGCAGCATCCCGCCGCCGGACCAGCGAAGGTCGTACAACTGATGAGCACCGACACGAGCCAGCAGCAGGACCTCTACGCCACCCCCGGCGAGACGAGCCAGGGCCGCGTCTTCACCGTCACGGGACAGGACTGGGACTCCATCGCCCAGAGCATCGGCGAGTCCGCCGAGGAGCGGGTCGTGGTCAACATGGGCCCGCAGCACCCGTCCACCCACGGCGTGCTCCGGCTGATCCTCGAGCTCGAGGGCGAGACGGTCACCGAGGCGCGCTGCGGCATCGGCTACCTGCACACCGGCATCGAGAAGAACATGGAGTACCGCTCCTGGGTGCAGGGCGTCACGTTCTGCACGCGGATGGACTACCTCTCGCCGTTCTACAACGAGGCCACCTACTGCCTGGGCGTGGAGCGACTGCTCGACATCGAGGACGACATCCCCGAGAAGGCGCAGGTCATGCGCGTGCTCCTGATGGAGCTCAACCGGATCTCCTCCCACCTCGTCGCCATCGCGACCGGAGGCATGGAGATCGGCGCGCTCACCGTGATGACGATCGGCTTCCGCGAGCGCGAGCTGGTGCTGGACCTGTTCGAGCTCATCACCGGCCTGCGGATGAACCACGCGTTCATCCGTCCCGGCGGCGTCGCGCAGGACCTGCCGCCCGGCGCCCTCGACGAGATCCGCGACTTCATCGCGCTGATGAAGAAGCGGCTGCCCGAGTACGCCGCGCTCTGCAACGCCAACCCCATCTTCAAGGGTCGCCTCGAGGGCATCGGCCACCTCGACCTCGCCGGCTGCCTGGCGCTCGGCATCACCGGACCGGTGCTCCGCTCCACCGGCTACGCGTGGGACCTGCGCAAGACGCAGCCCTACTGCGGCTACGAGGACTACGACTTCGAGGTCCAGACCTGGGACACCTGCGACTCCTACGGGCGCTTCCGGATCCGGCTCAACGAGATGTCTGAGTCGCTCAAGATCGTCGAGCAGTGCGCCGACCGGCTCGCCGGGCTCGAGGGTGCTCCGGTGATGGTGGGCGACCGCAAGATCGCCTGGCCCAGCCAGCTCGCCATCGGCAGCGACGGCATGGGCAACAGCCTCGACCACATCCGCCACATCATGGGTGAGTCGATGGAGGCGCTGATCCACCACTTCAAGCTGGTCACCGAGGGCTTCCGGGTCCCGGCCGGCCAGGCCTACGTGCCGATCGAGTCGCCGCGCGGCGAGCTGGGGGCGCACGTCGTCTCCGACGGCGGTACGCGTCCCTTCCGCGCGCACTTCCGGGACCCGTCGTTCACCAACCTGCAGGCGACGAGCGTGATGAGCGAGGGCGGCATGGTCGCCGACGTGATCGTCGCCATCGCCTCCATCGACCCCGTGATGGGAGGAGTCGACCGATGAGCACCGAGTACCCGGTCGCCCAGGGCCAGGCGCAGGCCGAGGCTGCGGCGCCGAGCGACGTGCTGGACGCCACGACGCTCGCCGAGCTGCGCGAGATCGCCGCCCGCTATCCCGAGCCCCGCTCCGGCCTCCTCCCGATGCTCCACCTCGTGCAGTCCGCCCAGGGCCGGATCACGCCCGAGGGCATCGAGGCGTGCGCCGAGGTGCTCGGCATCAGCGCCGCGGAGGTCAACGGCGTCGCGACCTTCTACACCATGTACAAGCGCCGGCCCGTCGGCGACTACCACGTCGGGGTGTGCACCAACACGCTGTGCGCGGTGATGGGCGGCGACCTCATCTTCGAGCGGCTCAAGGAGCACCTCGAGGTCGGCAACGACGAGACGACCGAGGACGGCTCGATCACCCTCGAGCACATCGAGTGCAACGCGGCCTGCGACTACGCCCCGGTGATGATGGTCAACTGGGAGTTCATGGACAACCAGACGCCGGAGTCGGCCGTCCAGGTCGTCGACGACCTGCGCGCCGGCAAGCCGGTCCACTCGACCCGCGGCCCGCGGCTGTGCACCTGGCGCGAGGCCGAGCGCGTGCTCGCCGGCTTCCCGGACGACCGCGCCGACGAGGGACCGACCGCGGGCCCCGCGTCGCTGGCCGGACTGAGGATCGCCCGCGAGAAGGGCTGGACGGCGCCCGCGAGCACGCTTGCGAGCAGTGGTGAGGAGACCGACCGTGACTGACGCCCTGACCCCGGTCCTGACCGACAACTGGGACGCCGAGCGCGCCTGGACGCTGGCTGCCTACGAGGAGCGCGGCGGCTACGCCGCCCTCGACAAGGCCTTCGCGATGGCGCCCGACGACGTCATCGACGCCGTCAAGGAGTCCGGCCTGCGCGGGCGCGGCGGAGCCGGCTTCCCGACGGGCATGAAGTGGGGGTTCATCCCGCAGGACAACCCCCGGCCCAAGTACCTCGTCGTCAACGCCGACGAGTCCGAGCCGGGCACCTGCAAGGACATCCCGCTGATGATGGCCAGCCCGCACACGCTGGTCGAGGGCGTCATCCTCAGCGCCTACGCCATCCGCGCCAACACCGCGTTCATCTACGTGCGCGGCGAGGTCCTCCACGTGATCCGCCGCCTCCAGCGCGCGGTGCAGGAGGCCTACCTGGCCGGTCACCTCGGCACCGACATCCACGGTTCGGGCTACCACCTCGACCTCATCGTGCACGCCGGCGCCGGGGCCTACATCTGCGGCGAGGAGACGGCGCTGCTCGAGGGCCTCGAGGGTCGGCGCGGGCAGCCCCGCCTGCGTCCGCCGTTCCCGGCGGTCGCCGGCCTCTACGCGAGCCCGACGGTCATCAACAACGTCGAGTCGATCGCCTCGGTCCCCAGCATCATCGCCAACGGGCCCGCCTGGTTCGCCGGCATGGGCACGGAGAAGTCCAAGGGCTTCGGGATCTTCAGCCTCTCCGGGCACGTGCGCAACCCCGGCCAGTACGAGGCGCCGCTGGGCATCACGCTGCGCGAGCTGATCGACCTGGCCGGCGGCATCCGCGAGGGCCACGAGCTGAAGTTCTGGACGCCCGGCGGCTCGAGCACCCCGCTCCTGACGCCCGAGCACCTCGACGTGCCTCTCGACTTCGAGTCGGTCGGGGCTGCGGGGTCCATGCTGGGCACGCGCGCCCTGCAGCTGTTCGACGAGACCACCTGCGTGGTCCGCGCGGTGCTGCGGTGGACCGAGTTCTACAAGCACGAGTCCTGCGGCAAGTGCACCCCGTGCCGCGAGGGCACCTGGTGGCTGACCCAGACCCTGGCGCGGCTCGAGAAGGGACAGGGCACCGAGGCCGACCTCGACCTGCTCCTCGACCAGTGCGACAACATCCTGGGCCGCTCGTTCTGCGCGCTCGGCGACGGTGCCACCAGCCCGATCTCGAGCTCGATCAAGCACTTCCGCGACGAGTACCTCGCCCACCTGACCAACGGCGGCTGCCCCTTCGACCCGGTCGCCTCCACCGCATTCGCACCCGCTGGAGCCTCCGCATGAGCACCACGGACAAGGCGCCGGACCTCGCCACGGACCTGGTCACCCTCACCATCGACGGTGTGCAGGTCAGCGTCCCCAAGGACACCTTGGTGATCCGCGCCGCCGAGCAGGTCGGCGTACAGATCCCGCGCTTCTGCGACCACCCGCTGCTCGATCCGGTCGGCGCCTGCCGCCAGTGCCTGGTCGACATCCCCGACGCCGGCAACGGCCGGGGCTTCCCCAAGCCGCAGGCCTCCTGCACGCTGCCGGTGGCTGAGGGCATGGTGGTCAACACGCAGGCGACCAGCGAGGTGGCCGACAAGGCCCAGCAGGGCGTCATGGAGTTCCTGCTCATCAACCACCCGCTCGACTGCCCGGTCTGCGACAAGGGCGGCGAGTGCCCGCTGCAGAACCAGGCGATGAGCAACGGCCGCGGCGAGAGCCGGTTCGCCGCGTCCGGCGGCATCAAGCGCACCTTCCCCAAGCCGATCAACATCTCCGCGCAGGTCCTGCTCGACCGCGAGCGCTGCGTTCTGTGCGCGCGCTGCACGCGCTTCTCCGAGCAGATCGCCGGCGACCCGTTCATCGCGCTGGCCGAGCGCGGTGCGCTGCAGCAGGTCGCGATCTACGAGCGCGAGCCCTACCAGAGCTACTTCTCCGGCAACGCGATCCAGATCTGCCCCGTCGGCGCTCTCACCTCCGCCGACTACCGCTTCCGCTCGCGGCCCTTCGACCTGGTCTCCACCCCGGGCGTGGCCGAGCACGACTCCTGTGGCGCCGCGATCCGCATCGACCACCGGCGCGGCAAGGTCATGCGCCGCCTGGCCGGCAACGACCCCGAGGTCAACGAGGAGTGGATCAGCGACAAGGACCGCTTCGCCTTCCGCTACACCCAGGTCGCCGACCGGATCACCTACCCGCAGGTCCGCGAGGACGGCGTGCTCCGACCCGCCTCGTGGCCCGAGGCCTTCGCCGTCGCCGCCCGCGGGCTCCGCGAGGCCGGCGCGGCGGCCGTGCTCACCGGCGGCCGGGTCACCGCGGAGGACGCCTACGCCTACGCGAAGTTCGCCCGCGTCGCCCTCAGCACCAACGACATCGACTTCCGGGCCCGTCCGCACAGCGCGGAGGAGGCCAGCTTCCTCGCCTCCCACGTCGCCCTCTCCGGCGGCGTGACGTACGCCGACCTGGAGGCCGCGCCGGTCGTCGTGCTCCTCGGCCTCGAGCCGGAGGACGAGGCCGCGACCATCTTCCTGCGGCTGCGCCGGGCCGCGAGGCGCGGACGTACGCAGGTGGTCTCGGTCGCGCCCTACAGCTCGCGCGGGCTGCGCAAGATGAACGGCCGCCTCGTGCCGGCCGTCCCGGGCGCCGAGGTCGAGGCCATCGGCTCGCTCAAGGACGCCGCACACGGCGTGACCAAGGACGCGGTGATCCTCGTGGGCGAGCGGCTGGCCGCCACCCACGGTGCCCTCAGCGCCGCCGTCGAGCTCGCCGCCACCACCGGCGCCCGGCTCGCCTGGGTGCCGCGCCGGGCCGGTGACCGCGGTGCGGTCGAGGCCGGCGCGCTGCCCAACCTGCTGCCCGGCGGCCGACCCGTCACCGAGGCCGCCGCCCGCGTCGACCTGGCCGCCGCCTGGGGCGTGGAGGCCCTCCCGGCCAAGGTCGGGCGCGACGGCAACGCGATCGTCGCGGCACTGACCAAGGGCGACCTCGGCGGCGTCGTGGTCGGCGGTGTGGACCCCGACGACACCAGCGATCCCGCCGCCTTCCGGGCGGCGCTCGCGGCTGCCCGGTTCGTGGTCAGCCTCGAGCTGCGCGCGACCGACGTGACGGCCGCGGCCGACGTCGTGCTGCCGGTGGCTCCGGTGACCGACAAGGCCGGCACGTTCGTGACCTGGGACGGGCGCCCGCGCGACTTCGACGCCGTGCTCAGCAACCCCTCGTCGCTGCCCGACCTCCGCGTCCTCGCCGGCATCGGCGAGGAGCTCGCCCGCCTGGGCCAGGGGTCGTCGCTCGGGTTCCGCACGGTCGCCGACGTGCGCGCGGAGATGCGCGCCCTCGGCCCCTGGGACGGCGCCCGTCCTGCGATGGACGCCGGCAAGCCGCCGCGCGCGCCGAGGGCCAAGGCGGGCTCGCTCGCGCTGGCCACCTGGAAGCAGCTGGTCGACCTGGGTTCGATGCAGGACGGCGAGGCGCACCTGCGGGCCACCGCACGCCCGCCGGTCGCGCGGGTGAGCCCGGCGACGTACGAGTCGGTGTTCGGGACGCCGGAGGGCGAGCCCGGCCACAGCCGGCTCGCCACTGTCTCCGGCGATCGCGGCAGCGTCACGCTGCCGGTCGAGGTCGCGGACCTGCCGGACGGCGTGGTGTGGGTGCCGGCCCGGTCCTTCGGCCGGGGCGTGCTCGCCGACCTCGCCTCGCCGGGCAGCAGGGTGCTCCTGCGCGACGCCCCGTCCCCCGACAGCCCCGGACACGCCCTGAAGGGAGCCGTCACGTGATGAGCATCCTCGCCGCCGACCTGCCCGACCCCGGGCTGGCGGCCTTCGGCCAGGACCCGTGGTGGGTGATCGCCCTCAAGGCGGTCCTCATCTTCGTGATCCTGGTGCTGCTCACGCTGTTCAACATCTGGTTCGAGCGCCGTGTCGTGGCCCGCATGCAGCACCGCGTGGGACCCAACGTGCACGGTCCCTTCGGCCTGCTGCAGTCGCTGGCCGACGGCGTGAAGCTCGCGCTCAAGGAGGACATCATCCCCAAGGCGGCCGACAAGGTCGTCTTCCTGCTCGCGCCGATCATCGCCACCGTGCCGGCGTTCGTCACCTGGGCGGTGATCCCGCTCGGCCCGGAGGTGAACTTCTTCGGTCACCGCACCCCGCTGCAGCTCACCGACATGCCCGTGGCCGTGCTGTTCATGCTCGCCATCGCCTCGATCGGCATCTACGGCATCGTCCTCGGCGGCTGGTCCTCCGGCTCGACGTACTCCCTGCTCGGCGGGCTCCGCTCCAGCGCGCAGATGATCTCCTACGAGGTCGCGATGGGCCTCGCCCTCGTCGCGGTGTTCCTCTACGCCGGCTCCATGTCGACCTCCGAGATCGTCGCCGCCCAGGACCGCCTCTGGTTCGGCCTGATCCTGCTGCCGTCGTTCGTCATCTACGTGATCTCCATGGTGGGGGAGACCAACCGCGCGCCCTTCGACCTGCCCGAGGCCGAGGGCGAGCTGGTCGGGGGGTTCCACACCGAGTACTCCAGCCTGAAGTTCGCGCTGTTCTTCCTCGCCGAGTACATCAACCTCGCCACCGTGTCCGCCATCGCGACCACGCTGTTCCTCGGCGGCTGGGCCGCGCCGTGGGGCGTCGAGCACGTGTGGGCGGGCGCCAACAGCGGCTACTGGCCCCTGCTGTGGTTCTTCGGCAAGGTCTTCCTCTTCATCTTCCTGTTCGTGTGGCTGCGCGGCTCGCTGCCCCGCATGCGCTACGACCAGTTCATGGCGCTGGGCTGGAAGGTCCTCATTCCGGTGTCGCTGGCCTGGATCGTGGCCGTGGCCACCATCCGGGTCATCTCCAACGAGGGCAACATCGACCGCACCTACCTCGTGGGCGCCATCGCCGTGCTGCTCGTGCTCACCGTCGCGCTGATGTTCGTCGGTGAGAAGAAGGACGACGCGCCGGCTCCCCTGGAGGCGGCCGACGAGCCGCACGACGCGTTCGCCGGCGGCTTCCCCGTCCCGCCGATGCCCGCCGGCGGTGCCGTACGCGGCGGCGCCGCGCCGCTGACGTTCGCCACAGGCCGCACCACCGTCACCGCTGCAGCGGAGGAGAACCATGAGTGAGTCCTCGCGGACGTCCAAGGGCGTCAAGGAGAGCCTGTGGGACCCGATCGCCGGGTTCGGCGTCACCTTCCGGACGATGTTCAAGAAGGTCGTCACCGAGCAGTACCCGTTCGAGAAGCTCCCGACGGCGCCGCGCTTCCACGGCCGCCACCAGCTCAACCGCTGGCCCGACGGGCTCGAGAAGTGCGTCGGCTGCGAGCTGTGCGCGTGGGCCTGCCCGGCGGACGCGATCTACGTCGAGGGTGCCGACAACAGCGACCTGCCCGACGGCTCGGGTCGGTTCAGTCCCGGCGAGCGCTACGGCCGCGTCTACCAGATCAACTACCTGCGCTGCATCCTGTGCGGGCTGTGCATCGAGGCCTGCCCGACCCGCGCGCTGACGATGACCAACGAGTACGAGCTCGCCGACGACAACCGCGCCGACCTCATCTACGAGAAGTCCGACCTGCTGGCCCCGCTGCTGCCCGGCATGGAGCAGCCGCCGCACCCGATGCGCCTGGGTGACGACGAGGGCGACTACTACAGGGGGACCACCCGATGACCTTCTGGCTCCTGGCCCCGGTGATGGTGCTCGCGGCGCTCGGCATCCTGTTCGTCCGCAAGGCCGTGCACGCCGCGCTGCTGCTCGCCGTGGTGATGATCAGCCTCGCGTTCCTCTACGCCGTGCTGGACGCGCCGTTCCTCTTCGCGGTGCAGATCATCGTCTACACCGGCGCCATCTTGATGCTGTTCCTCTTCGTGATGATGCTCATCGGCGTGGACGCGTCCGACTCCATCGTGGAGACGATCCGCGGCCAGCGGGCGCTGGCCGTGCTGCTCGGCCTGGCCTTCGGCGCCGTCCTGGTGATCGGCATCAGCCAGGTCACCCTCGGTGCCGTCGTCGGCCTCGACCGTGCCAACGCCGGCGGCAACGTGCCGGCCATCGCCAACATCCTGTTCTCCCGCTACGTCTTCGCTTTCGAGGCCACCAGCGCGCTGCTCATCACCGCCGCGCTCGGAGCGATGGTGCTCGCGCACCGTGAGCGCCTCACGCCCAAGGCGTCCCAGGCCGACCTGGCCGCCAAGCGGATCCGCGACTACGCCGAGCATGGCGTGCACCCCGGCCCGCTGCCCTCGCCCGGCGTCTACGCCCGGCACAACGCGGTCGACACCCCGGCCCTGCTGCCCGACGGGACCGCGGCGGAGTCCTCGGTCTCCCGGGTGCTCGCCGCCCGCGGCACGGTCCGCTCGGCCCCGGCCTTCGCCGACGACATCGACGACGTGCGCCGCCAGATCGGGGACCCGGCCACGATGCCGGAGACCTCCGGCAAGGCCGACGCCCCGGCCAACACCGAAGAGGACGTGAAGTGACCCAGTACGTCGTGCTCTCCGCGATCCTCTTCACGATCGGCTGCGTGGGCGTCCTCGTCCGCCGCAACGCCATCGTGGTGTTCATGTGCGTCGAGCTGATGCTCAACGCCTGCAACCTGGCGTTCGTGGCCTTCGCCCACCAGCACGGCAACCTCGACGGCCAGATCGCCGCCTTCTTCGTGATGGTGGTGGCCGCCGCCGAGGTCGTGATCGGGCTCGCGATCATCATGACCATCTTCCGCACCCGACGCTCGGCCTCGGTCGACGACGCCAGCCTGCTGAAGTACTGAGGGAGAGCTCGTGAACCTGTTGTCCCACACGGTCCTTCTGGCTGCCCTGCCGATGGCCGAGGGCGGTCACCATGCGCCCGTCGTGGCCCCCGACATGGGCTTTGGAGGCGTCTTCGACCTGCTCTGGCTGGTCATCGGCCTGCCGCTGCTCGGCGCCGTGCTGCTGCTCGGCGTCACCCCGTTCCTGCCGGCCCCCGCGCGCGCGGCGGTCGACAAGCACGGCCACCTGCTCGGCACCGCCACCGCCGTCGCCTCCTTCGTGCTCAGCCTGGTGCTGTTCCTCGCCCTGCTCGGCCGCGACGCCGACCAGCGGCAGGTCGGCCAGCAGCTGTGGACGTGGTTCGAGACGGGGTCGATCACGGTCGGCATGGACCTGCTCTACGACCAGCTGGCCGCGCTGTTCCTGCTGTTGATCACCGGGGTCGGCTCGCTGATCCACGTCTACGCGATCGGCTACATGGCGCACGACCCGCGGCGACGCAGGTTCTTCGGCTACCTCAACCTCTTCGTCGCGGCGATGCTCACGCTGATCCTGTCCGCCAACTTCGTCGGCCTGTTCCTGGGCTGGGAGGGCGTCGGCCTCGCGTCGTACCTCCTCATCGGCTTCTGGCAGCACAAGCCCTCGGCCGCCGCTGCGGCCAAGAAGGCGTTCGTGATCAACCGCGTCGGCGACATCGGCCTCTCGCTGGCCATCGCGCTGATGTTCGCCACCTTCGGCACCACCGACTTCGGCGCCGTCAGCGAGCTCGCCGGCGAGGCGGAGCAGGCGACGTTGACCACCCTCGGCCTGCTGCTCCTGCTCGGTGCCTGCGGGAAGTCGGCGCAGGTGCCGCTGCAGGCGTGGCTGCTCGACGCGATGGAGGGCCCCACGCCAGTCTCCGCGCTCATCCACGCGGCGACCATGGTCACCGCCGGGGTCTACCTCGTGGTCCGCGCCAACTTCATCTTCGAGCTGGCGCCCATCGCCCAGACCGCGGTCGTGGTCGTCGCCACCGTGACGCTGCTCTGGGGCGCGATCCTCGGGTGCGCCAAGGACGACATCAAGAAGGCGCTGGCCGGGTCGACGATGAGCCAGATCGGCTACATGATGCTCGCGGCCGGTCTCGGTCCGGTCGGCTACCCGTTCGCGATCTTCCACCTGCTGACCCACGGCTTCTTCAAGGCCAACATGTTCCTCGGGGCCGGGTCCGTCATGCACGGGATGAACGACGACGTGGACATGCGCCACTACGGCGCGCTCAACAAGGCCATGCCCGTGACGTTCCTGACCTTCGCGATGGGCTACCTGGCGATCATCGGGTTCCCCGGGTTCTCGGGGTTCTGGTCCAAGGACAAGATCATCGAGTCGGCGCTGTCGGAGAACCTCGTCGTCGGAGTGCTGGCCGTGCTCGGCGCCGGCATCACCGCGTTCTACATGACCCGGCTGATGCTCCTGACGTTCTTCACCGCCAAGCGCTGGGAGACCGGCGTGCACCCGCACGAGTCGCCCAAGGTGATGACGGTCCCGCTGGTCGTGCTGGCAGCGCTGTCGGTGCTCGGAGGCGTGCTGCTGCTCGGGGACTGGATCGTGACGTGGCTCGAGCCGGTCACCGGTCACGCCGAGCACCACGAGCCGCCGCTGCCGGCCATCGCCATCACGCTCATCATCACCGCCGTCGTGGCCCTGGGCGTCGCAGCCGCCTGGTTCCTCGTCGGCAAGCGTGAGGTGCCGCGCGAGGCCCCGCGCGACGTGTCCTTCGCGACCCGGGCGGCCCGCGCCGACCTCTACGGCGACGCCATCAACGACGCGGTCGTCGTCCGGCCCGCTGCCGGGCTCGTCGGCGGCCTGGCCCTGTTCGACCGCGTCGGCGTCGACGGTGCCGTCGAGGGTGGCTCGGCCGCGGTCGGCGGGCTGTCGAACAGCATGCGGCGCCTCCAGAACGGGTTCGTCCGCTCCTACGCCCTGTCCCTCCTCGGTGGCGCCCTGCTGGTCGTCCTCGCTCTCCTGGCGGTGAACCTCGGATGATCCTCACGATCCTCGTCCTGCTGCCGCTGGTCGGCGCGCTCGTCACGGCCTTCGTGCCCGACGCGCTCGCCCGGCTCGTCGGCCTCGGCTTCGCGGCCGCGACGCTCGTCACCGGCATCGTCGCCGCCCTCCGGTACGACGTCGGCGGTGGCATGCAGCTCACCGAGACCCACACGTGGATCGAGTCCCTCGGGGTGCACTACGCCCTGGGAGTCGACGGCCTCGGCCTGCTGATGGTCCTGCTCACCGTCGTCCTCGTGCCGATCGTGCTGCTGGCCGGCTGGCGCGAGTCCGACGCCCCCGGCAACGGCGGCGCCCGGGCGTTCTTCGCCTGGACCCTCGCCCTGGAGGCGATGTCGCTGGCGGTCTTCACCGCGACCGACGTGCTGCTGTTCTACGTCGTGTTCGAGGCGACGCTGATCCCGGCGTACTTCCTCATCGGCGGCTTCGGCCGCGCCGGCCGCGGCCGGGCGGCGACCAAGTTCCTGATCTACCAGCTCGCCGGCGGGCTCATCATGCTCGCCTCGGTGATCGGCCTCTACGTCGTCTCCGCCAACGCCGGCAGCCCGAGCTTCCTGCTCAGCGACCTCGCGGCCATCGACATCGACGAGACCACCCAGCGCTGGCTGTTCGTCGGCTTCTTCATCGCCTTCGCGATCAAGGCGCCGATGTTCCCGGTCCACACCTGGCTGGCCGACACCACCGAGAAGGCGACCACCGGCACGTCGGTGCTGCTGGTGTGCATCCTCGACAAGATCGGCACCTTCGGCATGCTGCGGTTCTGCCTCGGCCTGCTGCCCGACGCCTCGCAGTGGGCCACGCCGGTGGTGGTGGTGCTCGCGCTCGTCTCGATCATCTACGGCGCGCTGGTGGCGATCGGCCAGGACGACGTCCTGCGCCTGATCGGCCTCACGTCGCTGTCGCACTTCGGCTTCATCGTGCTGGGTATCTTCGTGTTCAGCTCCACCGGCGGTGCGGGCGCCATCCTCTACATGGTCAACCACGGCATCGCCACGGCGCTGATGTTCCTGGTCGCCGGCTTCCTCATCCACCGCACCGGCACCGCCTCCATCCGTGAGATGGGAGGGGTGGAGCGGACCGCCCCGGTGCTCGCCGGCGTCTTCCTCGTCGCCGGTCTCGCCGCGTGCGGCCTGCCGGGCCTGTCGCCGTTCGTCTCGGAGATGATGGTCATCATCGCCGCCTTCGACCACCACTGGGCGGTCGGCGCGGTCGCGGTGCTGGCGATCGTCCTCGCCGCGTTCTACGCGCTGTGGATGTACCAGCGCACCATGACCGGGCCCGGCCGGGTCGGCGCGGCGCCGGTGGTCGACCTCGACCGGCGTGAGGTCGGCATCGTCGCTCCGCTGCTGCTCGCGCTCGTGCTGTTCGGCTTCTACCCGATGCCGCTGCTCGACGTCATCAATCCCGTCGTCCACGACACCCTCGCCAACGTGGGCATCGGCCAGGAGGGTGGTCCCCAGTGATCGAGTTCGTGAAGCCGAGCATCGACTACTTCGAGCTCTGGCCCCTGCTGGCCGTCTTCGGCGTCGCCTGCGTCGGCGTGGTCGTCGAGGCGTTCGCTCCCCGCGAGCTGCGCTACCGCGTGCAGGTCGTGCTGTCCCTCGCCGGCCTCGTCGGCGCCCTGGTCGGTGTCGTGCTGGTGGCCCAGCGGGTGCAGACCCACGACGACGGCGCGGCGCGCGGCGTGCTGGCGGTGGGCGGCACGATCGCCGTCGACGGCCCGAGCCTGTTCATCTGGGGGCTGGTGCTGGCGCTGGCGATCGCGGGCGTCCTGCTCTTCGCCGAGCGGCACCTCGACGGCGGGGCGTCGGCGTTCGCCGGCCAGGCCGCCGCCGTGCCGGGCACCGACGCGGAGAGCGCGGCGATCGCGGCGCACCGCGAGCACACCGAGATCTATCCGCTGATGATGTTCGCGGTCTTCGGCATGATGCTGTTCCCCGCGGCCAACGACCTGCTGACCATGTTCGTCGGCCTCGAGGTCCTCTCGCTGCCGCTCTACCTGCTCACCGGGCTGGCGCGTCGTCGCCGGCTGCTCAGCCAGGAGGCGGCGCTCAAGTACTTCCTGCTCGGGTCGTTCTCCTCCGGGTTCTTCCTCTACGGCGCGGCACTGCTCTACGGCTTCGCCGGCTCGATGGAGTTCGCCGCGATCAACGAGGCCGTGCGCAACGACGTCGGCGGCTCGACCCTGCTGCTGATCGGCACCGGCCTGCTCTCGGTCGGCCTGCTGTTCAAGGTCGGCGCGGTCCCGTTCCAGGCCTGGACGCCCGACGTCTACCAGGGCGCCCCGACCCCGGTGACCGCCTTCATGGCCGCCGGCACCAAGGTGGCGGCCTTCGGCGCGCTCATGCGCCTGTTCTACGTCGCCCTCGGCGCGGACCGCTGGTCCTGGCAGCCGATGATGTGGATCGTCGCCATCCTCTCGATGTTCGTCGGTGCCGCTCTGGCCATCACCCAGACCGACATCAAGCGGCTGCTGGCCTACTCCTCGGTCGCGCACACCGGCTTCATCCTCACCGGCGTGCTGGGCATCCAGGCCGCCGACGAGCTCGCCGGCGGCGAGATCTCCTCGGTCCAGGCCGTGCTCTTCTACCTCGCCACCTACGGGTTCGCGACGATCGGCGCCTTCGCCGTGGTCAGCCTGGTCCGCGACAGCGGCGGCGAGACCACCGCGATCGAGCGGTGGGCCGGCCTCGGCAAGGAGTCGCCCGTGGTGGCCGCGGTCTTCGCGTTCTTCCTGCTGGCGATGGCCGGCATCCCGCTGACGTCGGGCTTCGTCGGCAAGCTCGCGGTCTTCTCCGTCGCGCTCGCGGCCGGTGCCTGGCCGGTCGTCGTGGCGGCCGTGATCGCGAGCATCGTGGCGGCGTTCCTCTACGTGCGCGTCATCAAGGTCATGTACTTCGACGAGCCGGTCGGGACCGGTCCGAGCGTGGCGTACCCGTCGGTGCTCACCGCGACCACCATCGCCGTCGGCGCCGCCGTCACCCTCGTCCTGGGCGTCCTGCCGGGCCCGGTGCTCGACCTGGCGGCGGTTGCGGGAGAATTCATCAGGTGACCGAATCGCCCCTCGCACTGCCTGTCGTCGACGCCGAGCTCGAGCAGCGACTCGTCGAGCGGCTGGCGCGCATCGAGGAGCAGCTCGCCGAGCACTGCCGTGGCCGCACGCCCTACGTGACGCGCGCCGCCTCCCACCTCATGGAGGCCGGCGGCCGGCGGTTCCGCCCCCTCCTGGTGCTGCTGGCTGCGGAGGCGGGACCGCACCCCGACGCCCCGGAGGTCGACACCGCCGCGTGCGTGGTGGAGCTGACCCACGTCGCCTCGCTCTACCACGACGACGTGATGGACGAGGCGGTCATGCGGCGCGGCGCCGACACGGCCAACGCCCGCTGGGACAACCACGTCGCGATCCTCACCGGCGACTTCCTCTTCGGCCGCTCCTCCGAGCTGACCGCCGACCTGGGCCCCGACGCCGTACGCATCCAGGCGCGGACGTTCTCCCGGCTCGTCGAGGGCCAGATCCTCGAGACGGTCGATCCCGGCCCGGGGGAGGACCGGCTGTCGCACTACCTCGAGGTCGTCGCCGGCAAGACCGGGTCGCTGATCGCGACCTCGGCGCGCTACGGCGCGATGTTCTCCGGCGCCAGCCCGGAGGTGGTCGAGGCGCTGCGGGCCTACGGCGAGCTCGTGGGCTCGGCCTTCCAGCTCTCCGACGACATCCTCGACATCGCCGCGGAGTCCGCCGACTCCGGCAAGACCCCCGGCACCGACCTGCGCGAGGGCGTTCCTACGCTGCCGGTGCTGATGGCCCAGGCATCCACCGACCCCGCCGACGCGCGGCTGCTGGAGCTCCTCGGCCAGCCGCTGAGCGACGACGCGCTCCGTGCCGAGGCGCTCGACCTGCTGCGCCGGCACCCCGCGATGCAGCAGGCCCGCGACTACGTCGTCGGCCAGGCGACCCAGGCCAAGAAGCACCTGGAGGTGCTCGACCCCGGACCGGTGCGCACGGCGCTGGAGGCCTTCGCCGACGTGGTGGCCACGCGCTCCTCCTGAGGCCGGCCCGCGCTCGTCGCGGGGCCGGCACGTCGCGTGCGGGACGCGTGCGTCAGAGGTCGATCAGGGCCTTCACGGTCCGCGTCTCGCCGTCGCGCCCGACCTCGAACTTCACGCCGTCGGCGTTGTCGAGGAAGTCACGCACGGCTGCCAGCTCGAGGCCGGTGCGCTCGGCGATGGCCGTGTCCTGGATCGAGACGACCGACTGGCCGAACCCGGAGGCGTCGTTGTCGGTCATCCCCGGCTGGGCCTCCTGCCACAGCTCGCGGATCGTCTCGTAGAGGTCGTCGGTCGTGGTCTCCAAGTCGCTGGTCATGCCTCGCTGGTACCCACCTGGTGGGCGTTCAGACGCAGGCGCGCTGCGATCGTCGTCACGGTTGGTCAGGGGGGCTCGCGAGCACCTCGTGCTGATCCGGGGCGTGTTCATCAGATCCACATCCGGCGTTCATGGACCCGGCCGCCCGAGCGGGGGACCGTGGAACGGAGCGGGAGACGACCACCCCGCCCACACCCTCGGAAGGACCGACGTGAGCCACCCCCACGACGCAGACCACTCGCACGACCACGCGCACGACCACGGTGCTGACGGGCACCACCACTCACACGGGCACTCGCACGGGCACGGGCACGACGACGTGACCGCGGTGGCCCACGACCTGTCGATCCCCGACAGCGAGCTCTCCCCGGCCGAGATGACGCGTCGCGGCATGCTCCGCGCGGCGGGGATCACCGGCGCGCTCGTCGCCGGCATGTCCGGGATGCAGGGCGTCACGCCCGCTGCGGCAGCCGCCCCGGCACCGGCCCACCACCGCGGCCGAGGGCCGCACCGGCCGGCGCGCTACTGGCTGGCCGGCGACCACCACATCCACACCCAGTACTCCTCCGACGGGCAGTACCGCGTCATCGACCAGGCGCAGCACGCGGCGGCGTACGGCCTGGACTGGCTGGTGATCACCGACCACGGTGGCGCGACCCACGCCCGCATCGGCGTCGACCTGGTCAATCCCGACATCGTCGCTGCGCGCGCGGAGCTGCCCGACACGCTGATCTTCCAGGGCCTGGAGTGGAACATCCCGGCCGCCGAGCACGGCACGGTCTTCGTCGCCCCCGGCCCCGGGGAGGTCGCCGTCCTCAAGCAGTTCGAGAACGCCTACGACGGCTCGGTGAAGGGCGCGAGCGGCAACTCGCCCGCCAACGAGGCGCTGGCCGTCACCGCCGTCCAGTGGCTCGGCCAGCAGGTCGACCGGCGACGCGTCGACGACGCGCTGTTCCTGGCCAACCACCCGGCCCGCAACGGCATCGACAGCCCGCACGAGATCCGCAACTGGCGCGATGCCGACCCGCGCATCGCCATCGGGTTCGAGGGCGCTCCGGGCCACCAGGCCGCCGGGCTCCCCGCGGGCTACGGGCCGGGCTCGGCCCGCGGCTACTACGGCAACGCGCCGGGCGCGGCGTCGTTCGCGGCGTACCCGCCGGAGAGCTACCGCACCTGGGGCGGGTTCGACTGGATGACGTCGACGGTGGGCGGCCTGTGGGACTCGCTGCTCGCCGAGGGCAAGCCGTGGTCGATCACGGCGAACTCCGACTCGCACGTCAACTGGACCGACACCTCCCGGCGGCCCGACGGGTCCGACTCGGCGCAGTTCAACCGCGACGGACGCTACGGCGACCCGGTGTACGCCGGCCAGATCAACCTGACGGCGGGCGACTTCTGGCCGGGCTTCTACAGCCGCACCCACGTGGGCGCGACCAGCCGCGACTACCGCTCGGTGATGCGCGGCATGCGCGACGGCCGCATCTGGGTCGACCACGGCGGCCTGGTGAAGTCCGTCGACGTCTCGGTCCGCGCGAGCGGCGGCTGGGGCCGGGGCGACTCCGAGACGCTCGGCGGCACCCTCTCGGCGCGCCGTGGCACCCGCCTCGAGCTCGTCGTGACCATCGAGGCCCAGGACGTGCCCAACTGGTCGCAGTTCGTGCCGCAGCTCAACCGCGTCGACGTCATCCGCGGCAAGGTCGACCCGACCTCCGCGGCCAGCGACCGGGACCGGTTCACCGCTCCGGACACCAGGGTGATCGCCCAGACCGACACCTCGGGCCGCACCGGCCGCTACACGCTGACCTACGACCTCGGTCGCGTCGAGGAGCCGTTCTACGTCCGCCTGCGTGGCACCGACGGCAACCGGTCGCAGCCCGGGTACCTCGGCGCCGACATCGACCCGGCCGGTCCGGCGATCGACGTCGTCGGCTCGGCCGACCCGTGGGTGGACCTGTGGTTCTACACCAACCCGATCTGGGTCGTGCCGACCCGGTGACGACCGACCCCTCGCGGGCGTCCACGACCTGCGTGGCCGTGGACGCCCGCACCCGGGACCACGCCGGCGCTGAGCACCTCGTCCACCTGCTCGACACCGTGCTGCCCGCCGCCGGTCCCGGGTACGTCGCCTCGACGCACGTCGTCCCCGGCGAGGCGCCGCACACCGCGGTCGCCGCGTCGTGGCCGTCGATTGCAGATCCTGCCCTCACGAGCGAGCAGCTCCTCGAGCTCGTGGCCGATCAGGTCGACGAGCTCCCCGGGCTCGACGAGGCCGGGGTGGTGGTCCACGGGCCGGAGGGCACCGTCTCCAGGGGTGCCGACGACCTGGTCGCCGGCGCGCTGCGCGCCAGCGGCGAGCACCGCGACCGCAGTGCCGGTCGCCTTGCGCGCTTCCCCGGGCGTGCCGATGTGGAACGCCGTTGCACGGTCGCCGAGGTCCTCGCCCTGAGCGCGGTCGACGCCGTCGAGGCCCTCGCGGGGACCGAGGTCGAGCCGACCACCCTCCTCGACCTCACCGAGTGGGCGCGTCCCACCTGGCGGGGCGGCAGGGCGGTCCTCCTCGTCCAGCCGGGGCACTCCGGGCTCGTGCCGTTCGAGTCGCGGCACCAGATCCCCTGCTGCTCCCGTCACTGACCGCGGCGGCGCTGACTGCACGCTAGCGCCTGTCGTTCCTTGTGCCGCAACGGTCGAACCGCTTCACTGCGTCGGTGACCAGCCGACTCTCGCCGCTCGCCACACCGGCCTTCCGCTACTTCTTCATCGGCCAGGTCGTGAACCGGGTCGGCTCGTCGATGGCGGGCGTGGCGCTGGCGTTCGCCGTCCTCGACATCGAGGACTCCGCCTCGGCCCTCGGCTGGGTGGTCGCAGCGTCGAGCGTGCCGACCGTCGTGTTCATGCTCCTCGGCGGCGCAATCGCGGACCGCCTGCCGAGGGCGGTCGTCCTGCGCGGGTGCAACCTCGTCCAGGGCGTCGCCCAGGCGGCCACCGCGGGCCTGGTCATCAGCGGGTACGCCGAGATCTGGCACCTCGTGGTCCTGCAGGCCGTGGCGGGCACGGTGTTCGCGGTCAGCTATCCGGCGTTCCTCGGGATGGTCCCCATCCTGCTGCCGGTCGAGGAGCGCCAGCCGGCGTTCCTGCTCATCGGGCAGGCCACGAGCGCGGTTGGCATCCTCGGCCCGGCGGTGTCGGGACTCCTGGTGGCGACGGCCGGGCCGGGCCTGGCGCTGGCGGTCGACGCCGCGACGTACCTGGTCGCAGCGGCACTCCTCGTGCTCGTACGCCTGCCGCCGGGCGACCGCAGCAAGGCCAAGCCGAGCGTCATCGGGGACTTCGTCGCCGGCTGGGCGTTCGCCCGCGAGCTCGGCTGGGTCATTCCGGCCGCATCGGCGGCGCTGGTGTTCAACGCACTCGTCAGCGGCGCCATCGACGTGCTGGGCCCGGTGATCGCCGACGACACCATCGGCAGCGAAGGGTGGGGACTGGCGAGGTCGGCGCAGGCGGTCGGGGTGTTCGTCGCCGCGTTCTTCCTCGCCAAGGTGACGGTGACCGCGCCGATGAAGACGATCATGGTCGCCTTCGTCGTGTGGTGCGTGCCGATGCTGGTCCTCGGCACGCGCGTCGAGGTGTGGCTGCTCGCCGCGTCCTTCGTCGTGGCCGGAGCCGCGCTGAGCCTGCTGGACCTCTCGTGGAACCTGCTCGTGCAGGAGAAGGTGCCCGAGGCGATGCTGTCGCGCATCATGGCGATCGACGGCTTCTTCTCCTTCGTGGCGATGCCGATCGGACAGGTCGCGGTCGGTCCACTCGCCCTCGCCTTCGGCACGGGCAGCGTCGAGCTCGGCTGCTTCGCCCTCGCCGTGCTGGTCGCCGCCGTCGCCCTGACCCGGCGCACGATCACGGAGGTGAGGCTCACCGGCGCTCCGCCACCGCAGCTGGGCGGCTGAGGCTGCTGCCGGGCCGCTTGGCGGACCCGCCCGGGCAGGGCTGGGCAGGCGACGGCGACTTCACCGCGGCGGCAGCGCCCAGGAGGCGACGTGACTCTCCTCGCCGAACGACAGACCGGTGAGCTCTGTGACGCGTCGGACGCCTTCGTGCGGTACCGACCACGCCAGTAGCTGCGGCCCTGCTTGGAAGGCCACTACGGTCGGCGCCAGCCAGCCCGCGACCGGACAGCACATCTTCCCGCGGAGGTCGTAGGTGTCGTGGGCCAAGATCCTCGGTCGACCCTCGACGGTGACGACCACTGCGTTCACGCCTGCGAACCGGTCGTCGCCCGAGTCGGTCGAAAGGAAGTAGCTCTGCGCGACGTCGCCTGCGGAGGACGAGCGCTTCGGTCCGTACGCCTCGCCGCCGTCCCACTCGGCCGTCCGCAGCGTGCGCAACTCGGACCTCGCGCCGTCGATCGAGTAGACGGTCCCGACAGACCCCCAGGGCTCGGTGGGAACGAAGATGCCCCCGTCGAGCCATCGTGCTGTCTCAGCTGTCCACTGCGGAGTGGTCATCTCGCTCCACGCCCTAGCGCTGAAGTCGTACACGACCAGCGCACGTTCCTGTCGGAAGAAGACGCGGGTGCCGTCGGGCGAGAGCCCCTCGTCCGACAACGGCGACATGGCGTTGCCGCCCTGGTCCGTCACACGTTCGACGCGGCCGTCGATGTCGAGGGAGTACGCGCTCCCATCTGGTCCGATCGCCACCACGCGGGACAGCTCGCCGTCGTTCCCGACGACACCGATCACGCCTATGGCCCGGGACAGCTCGCCGACTCCTGGCATGTCGGCAGACAGGTCGATCTCCTCGGGCAGGCCGGTGCCGCTGAACAGCGGCAGATCGCTCGGGTCCTCGCCCTCATGTGGGGAGATCCACACCGGCGCTCCGCCGATTGTCGCGTCAGGACCGTCGTCTTCGACGTCCTTCGTCGCCGGGGATTGGGTCGACGGCGTCGAGGTCGGACCGGTCGGCGCTGGAGCCACCTGGCTCGAGGGACGGCCCAGTACGACAAACCCAGCCACGGTGGCGACGGTCGCGGCGACCGCGCCGACGAACACGACACGATGGCCGGCACGACGCCGCAGTCCGTCGCGCCAGGCACGGTCGACGGCCGCTGGGTCGGGTCGCTCGTGCTCGGGTGCCGCTTCCCGGAAGAGGTCGCGGAGGTCGCGGTCGGTCATGAGATCTCCAATGGCAGCAGGTCGCTCAGTTCGGGAGCGAGCTCGCGCAGCCGGCGCAGCGCGAGGTGGGCGGTGCTCTTGACGGTCCCCGTCGAGACACCCAGCGCTTCGGCGATGTCGGCCTCGCTGAGGTCGTCGAAGTAGCGCAGCACAAGGACGCTCCGTTGCCGCTCAGTGAGTCGGCCCAAGGCGTCCAGCAGGACGAGACGACGCTCGACGCGAGCCTCGATCGACGGCGTCCGAGCCGGCTCGGGGACGTGCGAGGAGATCTCGTGTCGATTGCGGCGCCACCACGAGATGTTGTCGCGCGCGAGGATCTGGCGCGCGTAGGCATCCGGGTTCTGGTCCCGAAGCCGGGGCCAGCGCTGGGCCACCTTGGTCAGGGCTTCTTGCACCAGATCCTCGGCCCGTGCGCTGTCGCCGGTGAGGAAGGTGGCTGTGCGCATCAGTGCGGAACGGCGCGCGGTCGCCCACGCCGTGAACGACTCGTAGTCGGCTCCCCCGTGCTTCATGATCACTGAACGCTGTCACACCTCGTGAGGTTGGAGGTCCGACCCATATGTCTGCGACGACCATCCCTGCGCGCGACTGTCCTCCTCCAGCATCCGTACGAACGGAGGTAGGGCGGAGCGCGACCGCGTCGATGTCGGTGGCTTCGTCTAGATTCGAGCACATGTTCGATGTCGAGACGCCGTTGGTAGGGACGCAGCCCTGCGTCCCGCCCGTGCTAGGCGCGAGCTCGGTGCGCGGCTGGAAGGACGCCGTGGCGGCCTCGCTCGCCGCACCGAGCGACCTTTCGGACGCGGACCGCGTCGAGAGCATCCGCGCCCTCGAGGAGCTGGTGTGCGTGGCCACGGCCGCCCAGGCGCAGCTCACCAGGGAGCTGGACGCGTCCCAGCGGGCGGAGCAGGCCGCGGCCGGCGTACGTGCTGCGCAACGGGGCAGGGGAGTCGCCCACCAGGTCGCGTTGGCGCGGCGGGAGGCACCGCACCGCGCACAGCGGCACCTAGGACTCGCCGCCGTCGTGGCGGACGAGCTGCCCCACACGTGGGCCGCGTGGCGCGCCGGCCGGATCACCGAGTGGAAGGCGACCCTCGTCGCTCGGGAGACGGCCTGCCTGAACGTCGAGCACCGGCTCGAGGTCGATCGCGAGGTCGCGGCGGACGCCGGCAGGCTGGAGAGGATGGGCGACCGCGAGCTCGCCGCCGCCTGCGCCAGCTGGGCCGCGCGCATCGATCCGGCCTCGGTGACGGCACGACGGCGCCGAGCCGAGTCCGAGCGAGGCGTGACGCTTCGCGCGGCCCCCGACACCATGACGTACCTGACGGCCCTGCTGCCGGTGAAGGACGGGGTCGCCGCCTATGCCGTCCTCGCCGCACGCGCCGCCTCCGCCCGGGCGGCAGGAGACGAGCGCAGCCGGGGCCAGGTGATGGCCGACGAGCTCGTCGCCGCGCTCAGGCGGCCGCCAGACGATGCTGACCGGGGAGCAGCGGCACCCCGCGTCGAGCTCGGGCTGGTGATGACCGACGCCGCCCTCCTCGGCGGCGCCGACGACCCCGCTCACATCGAGGACTTCGGGCCCATCCCGGCCGAGCTCGCCCGCGAGATCGTGGCGGGCGCCTGCACCGGCGATGAGGAGGTGTGGCTGCGCCGGCTCTACGCCAGCCCCACCACCGGGGAGCTGGTGTCCATGGACGTCAGGGGACGCTTCTTCCGCGGCAGCCTGGCCCGGTTCGTCAAGCTGCGCGACCGGACCTGCCGCACGCCGTGGTGCGACGCTCCGGTCCGGCACATCGACCAC
The DNA here is from genome assembly GCF_017916425.1 of Nocardioides sp. SYSU D00065. Classification (GTDB taxonomy): domain Bacteria; phylum Actinomycetota; class Actinomycetes; order Propionibacteriales; family Nocardioidaceae; genus Nocardioides. The sequence goes on from NZ_JAFMSX010000002.1 coordinate 248,278, forward strand.
GTACGACCTCGGGCCGACGGCGGACCGACTGGAGGGCCCAACGGCCAGGGTCTGTGCGAGTCGTGCAACTACGCCAAGGACGCGCCACGGTGGCGATCCAGACCCCAGCCGGACGGGAGCATCGAGACCGCCACCCCGACCGGCCAGCGCTACCGCACCCGACCGCCGCCCGTGGCGACGATCCGACGACGATCCCTCCCCGCCCTGACGATCGACTACGTCCTGATGGCTTGATCGAGAGGGCGACAGCGACGGCGACCGCGACGGCGGCGTCCGAGGCGGCGGTGGCCGGTCAGCAGGCGCTGGCCTGTGCCACCAGCCGCAGCTGCCGGCGCCGGTGGTTGACGGCCTCGACGGTGAAGATCACCAGCGCCAGCCACACGAGCGCGAAGCCGACCCACCGGCTGGGTGGCATCGCCTCGCGGAACACCGCGATGCCGAGCACGAACTGGATCGTCGGCGCCAGGTACTGCAGCAGGCCGAGGGACACCATCGACACCCGGATCGCGGCCGCTCCGAACAGCATCAGCGGCACGGCGGTGATGACGCCGGTGGTCGTGAAGAGCGCGGCGTGGCCGAGTCCGTGTGAGCCGAAGCTCGACTGCCCCGTCGCCATCAGCCACGCGACGTACGCCACGGCGAGCGGCGCCAGCACGAGCGTCTCCAAGGTGATGCTCTCCACCGCCCCGACGTCGGCCTGCTTCTTCGCCAGGCCGTACGTCCCGAACGAGAACGCGAGGACGAGCGCCACCCAGGGCGGCCGGCCGTAGTCGACGGCCAGCACGACGACCGCCACGAGCGCGATGGCCATGGCCACCCACTGCAGCCGGCGCAGGCGCTCACCGAGGACGAGCACCCCCATGAGCACCGTGACGAGGGGGTTGATGAAGTAGCCGAGCGACGTCTCGACCACGCGTCCGTTGTTCACGCCCCAGATGTAGGCGCCCCAGTTCACGGTGATCACCACCGCCGCCCCACTGATGATGAGCACCTTGCGGCGATCGTCGAGCAGTCTCCGCAGGTGCCCGACCCGACGCCAGACCACGAGGACCAGCAGCATCGTGAGGAGCGACCACGCGATGCGGTGCGCCAGGATCTCGACCGCGCCGCCCGGCTCCAGCAGCGTCCAGTAGAGCGGGAACGTGCCCCACATCGTGTAGGCCAGGGCGCCGAAGATCAGGCCGCGGCGGCTTTCTGGCACTCCGGGAGTCTAGGCGTGGCCGTTCGCCTACGATGGACGGGTCCCGGTCCGACCCGGACGGCTCACCCGAAACACCGTTTCTCGAGGGGGAAAACACCATGCGGACCTTCCGCGCTGTCCTCGCGGCCTTCGTGGCCGCACTGCTCGTCGCAGGCGCGTTCAGCGTGAGCGCGACCGCCGGCAGCCTGCCCAAGCGCGTCATCGAGGAGATCCCGCCGGGGGACCAGCAGGTCTCCTACAACGCGTTCAAGCTCAAGGGCACGGTGAGCGAGCCCCAGGCCGACGGCACCCTGCTGCCCTACGCCAACCAGAAGGTGAAGATCCTCAAGAAGGCGTGCGGCTCCTGCAAGTGGAAGACCGTCAAGAAGATCAAGACCAACGACCGCGGCGTCTTCAAGACCCGCATCTTCGCCCCGGAGCGGGGCCGCTGGAAGTGGCGCTCCAAGGTCGACCACTCCAACGGCTACGGCAACACCAAGGGCAAGGTCTGGACGCTCTACTTCCGCTGAGCCCTCTCCTGGACGGTCCCTGACCCCACCGGAGGATCAGAGCCGGGGGATCAGAGGATCGTCCAGGTGTCGCCACCGCCGATCAGCGCCGCCAACCGGTCGGCGCGGTCGGCGGTGTCGTCGTTGCGGGGACCGCCCTGGGCGGTCACGACCTGGTCGCGGGCGGCGTCGTCGTACGTCGCTCGTTCCACCTGCCGGAAGATGCCGATCGGCGAGGTGTTGAGGTAGCCCGAGTCGGTGAGCCGCGAGATCGCGAAGGCCATCGTCGGGTCCGGGTTGTGCGCGTCGTGGACCACGATGTCCGACGCCGCGACGTCGGCCGTCGCGACGACCTTGACCCCGCCGGTCTGGTCGTCGCGCACCAGCGCCTTGGAGCCCTCGACACCGAAGACGACCGGCTCGCCGTGCACGAGCGGGATGATGGCGTCGGCCTTGGTGTCGGGCGACTTGATGGCGTCGAACGCCCCGTCGTTGAAGATCGGGCAGTTCTGGTAGATCTCCACCAGCGACGTGCCGCGGTGCGCGGCCGCCGCGGCCAGCACCGAGGTGAGGTGCTTGCGGTCGGAGTCGATCGTGCGAGCCACGAACGTCGCCTCGGCGCCGAGTGCCAGCGACACCGGGTTGAAGGGGTGGTCCACCGACCCCATCGGCGTCGACTTGGTGACCTTGCCGGTCTCCGAGGTGGGGGAGTACTGACCCTTGGTCAGGCCGTAGATCCGGTTGTTGAACAGCAGGATCGTCATGTTGACGTTGCGGCGCAGCGCATGGATCAGGTGGTTGCCGCCGATCGACAGTGCGTCGCCGTCGCCGGTGACGACCCACACCGACAGGTCCTCGCGCGCGGTGGCGATGCCGGTCGCGATCGTCGGCGCACGGCCGTGGATCGAGTGCATGCCGTAGGTGTCGAGGTAGTACGGGAACCGCGACGAGCAGCCGATGCCGGAGACGAACACGATGTTCTCGCGGCGCAGGCCCAGGTCGGGCAGGAACGACTGGACGGCCTTGAGCACCGCGTAGTCGCCGCAGCCCGGGCACCAGCGCACCTCCTGGTCGGAGGTGAAGTCCTTGCCGGTCAGCGGCAGGTCGCTGGTCGGGACCGCCTCGGTGCCGGACCGGAAGGCGGGGATGCCGAGCTCAGTCATCGATCGTCTCCTTGGGGGTGATGTCCACGTCGATGCCCTCGGCCTCGGCCACCAGCCCGCCGATGACGTCGGCGAGGACGGCTGCCTTGAGGGGGAGGCCACGGACCTCGTTGTAGCCGACCACGTCGACGAGGTACCTCGCGCGCAGCAGCAGCGAGAGCTGGCCGAGGTTCATCTCGGGCACGAGGACGCGGTCGTAGCGACGCAGCACGTCGCCCAGGTCGCGGGGGAACGGGTTGAGGTGGCGCAGGTGCGCCTGGGCGACGGAGTAGCCGGCCTTGCGCACGCGCCGTACGCCGGCGCCGATGGGGCCGTACGTCGATCCCCAGCCGAGGACGAGCACCTTGGCCTCGCCGCTGGGGTCGTCGACCTCGAGCGGGGGCAGCGAGTCGGCGACCCGGTCGACCTTGGCCTGGCGGGTGCGGACCATGAAGTCGTGGTTGGCCGGGTCGTAGGAGATGTTGCCGTGCCCGTCGCCCTTCTCGAGGCCGCCGATGCGGTGCTCGAGACCAGGGGTGCCCGGGATCGCCCACGGGCGGGCCAGGGTCGCCTCGTCGCGGACGTAGGGCCAGAACTCGGCGTCGTCGCCCTCGCCGTGGTTGGTCGTCGTGGCGAAGTCGGGGTCGATCGTGGGCAGCTCGTCGATGGCGGGGATCCGCCACGGCTCGGAGCCGTTGGCCAGGTAGCCGTCGGACAGCAGCATCACCGGGGTGCGGTAGGTGATCGCGATGCGGACCGCCTCCACCGCGGCGTCGAAGCAGTCGCCGGGGGAGCGGGGGGCCACGATCGGCAGCGGGGCCTCGCCGTTGCGGCCGAACATCGCCTGCATCAGGTCCGCCTGCTCCGTCTTGGTCGGCAGACCGGTGGACGGGCCGCCGCGCTGGACGTCGACGACGACGAGCGGCAGCTCGGTCATCACGGCGAGACCGATCGCCTCGGACTTCAGAGCGACGCCCGGGCCCGACGTGGTGGTCACACCGAGCTGGCCGGCGAAGGAGGCACCGATGGCGGCGCCGACGCCGGCGATCTCGTCCTCGGCCTGGAAGGTGGTCACGCCGAAGCTCTTGTGCTTCGACAGCTCGTGGAGGATGTCGGAGGCCGGCGTGATCGGGTACGTGCCGAGGAAGAGCGGCAGCCCCGACTGCACGCCACCGGCGACGAGCCCGTACGCCAGCGCCAGGTTGCCGGTGATGTTGCGGTAGGTGCCGGGCGCCAGCCGGGCCGGCTTGACCTCGTAGCGCACCACGAAGGCCTCGGTCGTCTCGCCGAAGTTCCAGCCGGCCTTGAACGCCGCGATGTTCGCGTCACGGATGTCGGGGACCTTGGCGAAGCGGCGCGCGAGGAACGCGTCGGTCGTCTCGGTCGGGCGGCCGTACATCCACGACAGCAGGCCGAGCGCGAACATGTTCTTGGCGCGCGAGGCGTCCTTGCGCGAGAGGCCGAACTCCTTGACCGCCTCGATCGTCATGCCGGTGAGGTCGACGGTGTGGACGGCGTACTCGGCCAGCGAGTCGTCCTCGAGGGGGTTCTCGGAGTAGCCGGCCTTGGTCAGGTTGCGCGCGGTGAAGTCGTGAGTGTCCACGATGACGGTGGCGCCCTTGGCGAGGTCGCCGAGGTTGGCGCGGAGGGCCGCCGGGTTCATCGCGACGAGCACGTCGGGCGCGTCGCCTGCAGTGAGGATGTCGTGGTCGGCGAAGTGCACCTGGAAGGACGAGACGCCGGGCAGGGTCCCCTGGGGAGCGCGGATCTCGGCAGGGAAGTTGGGCAGGGTGACCAGGTCGTTGCCGAAGGCGGCGGTCTCCTGCGTGAACCGGTCACCGGTGAGCTGCATGCCGTCGCCGGAGTCGCCGGCGAACCGGATGATGACGCGGTCGAGCTGCTTGACCTGCTTGTCGGGGGCTACCACAAGGTTCGACTTTACCGGCCGCCTGGGCGGTCCCCAGCCGCTTCCTGACCCGTGGACGTGGCGTCCGCCATCCGCACGGGTCCCAGGATGTGAGACGCCTCTCACTGGCTACGACGATACGTGACGCCGGTCACATTCTGCCGGTGACCAGCAGGTTTGTTAGTCCGCTTGACGTAAAAACGGACGCGATTTGTTAGTCCGGCTTACGAACCCCTTGCCGCCGGGTGTCGCCGCTCCCTACGTTCGTGGCAACGGGCGCCGTCCGCGCCCCATCCACTCGGGAGGATCCATGCTGTCCACGCACATCCCACGTCCGGGGTGGCGACGCATCGTCGGCCTGCTGGCCGCGCTCGTCGTCACCGCCGCACTGCTGCCGTTCGCGCTCGCCGCGCCGGCCTCCACGCTCGCCCCGGCCGGCTCGTCCGCCCTCGCGGCCTGCACCGCCCCCGCTTGGAGCGCGAGCGCCGTCTACACCAGCGGCGCCCAGGTCACCCACGCCGGCCACACGTGGCGGGCCAAGTGGTGGACGCAGAACGAGACGCCGGGCACCACCGGTGAGTGGGGCGTGTGGGCCGACCTCGGCGCCTGCGGCACCGGTCCCACGGACCCGCCCCCCACGGACCCGCCGCCGACGACGAACCCGCCGGCCCCGGGCGGCAAGAAGGTCATCGGCTACTTCACCAACTGGGGCACGTACGGCCGCAACTTCCACGTCAAGGACCTCGACACCTCCGGGTCGGCGGGCAAGCTGACCCACATCCTCTACGCCTTCGGCAACGTCCAGAACGGCCGCTGCACGATCGGCGACTCCTACGCCGACCACGACCGCGCCTACACCGCCGCGCAGAGCGTCGACGGCGTCGCCGACACCTGGGACCAGAGCCTGCGCGGCAACTTCAACCAGCTGCGCAAGCTCAAGGCCAAGTACCCCCACCTCAAGGTCCTGTGGTCCTTCGGCGGCTGGACCTGGTCCGGCGGCTTCACCCAGGCGGCCCAGAACCCGCAGGCCTTCGCCTCCTCGTGCCGTGCGCTCGTCGAGGACCCGCGCTGGGCCGACGTCTTCGACGGCATCGACATCGACTGGGAGTACCCCAATGCGTGCGGGCTGAGCTGCGACGCCAGCGGGACGCAGGCCTTCCCGCGGCTCATGCAGGCGCTGCGCGGCGCGTTCGGCACCGACTTGGTCACCGCCGCGATCACCGCCGACGGCACCAGCGGCGGCAAGATCGAGGCCGGTGGCTACGGCCAGGCGGCGCAGTACGTCGACTGGTACATGCCGATGACCTACGACTACTTCGGCGCGTTCGCCGCGCAGGGCCCCACGGCTCCGCACTCGCCGCTGACGTCCTACCCCGGCATCCCGACCCAGGGCTTCGACTCCAGCACCGCGATCGCCAAGCTCAAGGCGCTGGGCGTGCCGTCGTCCAAGTTGCTCCTCGGCCTCGGCTTCTACGGTCGCGGCTGGGCGGGCGTCACCCAGGACGCGCCGGGCGGATCGGCGACCGGTCCCGCGCCCGGCACCTACGAGCAGGGCATCGAGGACTACAAGGTGCTCAAGCAGCGGTGTCCAGCGACGGGCACGGTCGGCGGTACGGCGTACGCCAAGTGCGGCGACCAGTGGTGGAGCTACGACACCCCGGCGACGATCGGCACCAAGATGGCCTACGCCAAGCAGCAGGGCCTGGCCGGCGCGTTCTTCTGGGAGCTGTCCGGAGACACTGCGAACGGTGAGCTGATCACGGCCGTGAGCAGCGGCCTGCGCTGATCCCTCGGCGCCCGCGTGTACGGCGCGCACGCCCGGACCGGGAGCGGTCGACCGCTCCCGGTCCGGGTGTTTCCCGGCTGTGGCCCGCCGGTGTCCGGCTTTTTACTCGAACGTCTGTATTCGCACCTGCGCTGTGCCACCCTCTCCCCGTGTGAGCCTCGCGGTGCTCGCGTCCCAGGGGTCCCCGCGCGTCCCCGGCGGTCCGCGGGCTTCCGCTTGAGGAGATGCCCGGGATGCCCATCGGTCGAAGGCAGCAGGCCACGTCCGCCCGCACACGCGGAGGCCGGACGCAGGTCCTGGTGCGGGCGCTGTGCCTGATCACGCTGCTGGTGTCCACCATGACGGCGGTGTCGGGGGTGGAGCCCGCCGAGGCGAGGTACGCCACCGGCGGCACCGGCGCCTACCGGGGATCCATCGACTGGTTCGAGTGGGGCACCGCCGGGCAGGCGATCCCGGCCGCCGGGCTCACCCGCACCAACACCCGCACCGTCGCGGGCCAGGCCCTCGTGACCACGTGCCGGATCGGCGCGCCGAGCGGCGGTGCCCTCAGGGCGTACCGCCCCGGGTCCTACACCGGCGACGGCCTCGACGACATGTACAACATCGGCGGCACCGGGGGCGCCAACCAGCTGGTCACGGGCCTCGCGGGCGCGAACGGCACGACCATCACGTTCACCCTCAGCTGCTCGGTGACGCTCGGGGGCGTTGCCGTCCCGCTGGCGGGACTGGTCATGGCGGACGCCGAGGCCAGCGGGAGCAACGAGTTCATCCAGGCCACGATCCCGGCGGGCGCCGACTGGCGCGTGATCGACCGGTACCGGTCGCCCGGCTGCACCCAGACGGCCACGCTGACCCGCACGGGACAGACCCTGCGCGCCACGGGCCCCACCGCCGCGTGTCCCACCTACCCGACCACCGTCGCCTTCATGGAGCGGGCCAGCTCGGCGACGGTCACCATCCGCGGCGGCGGGGTCTCCGCCATCGCCCTCGGCGTCATGCTGTTCACCGACTTCGGAGACGCGCCGGCGACGTACGGCCAGGCCGGCTCGCTGTACTCGCCGGCCTTCGCCGGCGGGGTGGTGCCGCAGGGCAACTCGTCGCTGTTCGGCACCGCACTCGCCACGCCCACCCAGCCCGCGACCCGGCTCGGCGCCACGGTCGACGCCGAGCCCGCTCCCCAGCCCAGCGCGACGGCGAGCTCCGACGGTGGCGACGATGGCGTCGTGATGCCGGCGCAGACAGCGGTGACGCCCGGCAACCCCTACACCCTGCCGAACGTCCGCTGCACCGGGCCGGGCTTCGTGTCCGGCTGGATCGACTGGAACCGCAACGGCGTCTTCGACGCCGGCGAGCGCTCCGGTGCTCCGGTGAGCTGTCCTGCCAGCGGCGTCACGAGCCTCACCTGGACCGTCCCGGCGGACGCGCGAGCCGGAGCATCGTTCGCCCGGCTGCGCATCGGCCCGACCGCGGCGACGGCCGGTTCGCCGACCGGGATCACCACGGCAGGCGAGGTCGAGGACTACGCCGTCAACCTCGTCCTCCCGACCCTGCGCCTGACCAAGACCTCCGACGCCACGACCGCGACCCGCGTCGGCGACACCGTCACCTACACCGTGACCGCCACGAACACCGCGGCCGTCCCCTTCACCGCGGCCTACCCCGCCGTGGTGATGGACAGCCTCGCGGGAGTACTCGACGACGGCGACTACAACGGCGACCTGGCCGCCAGCCAGCCGGGCGCCCGGGCCTACGACGAGCCGGTCCTCTCGTGGAGCGGCGCGCTGGCAGCCGGCGCCTCGGTGACACTGACCTACAGCGTCACCCTGCACCGGGGCGGCGACTCGACCGTGCGCAACGTGGCGTTCGTCCCCCCGTGCAACCCCGCCGCCGCGACGTGCGACCCGGCGCCGCCGGCACAGTGCGTGAACGGCGTCGACCCGGCCACCGGGCTGGCCTGTGCGGCACACGTCTATCTGCTGCCGCGACTGACGGTGAACAAGAGTGCGGACACCACCGAGCTCCCGGCGGTGGGGCAGCCGGTCACCTACACCGTGGTGGCCACCAACCCCGGTCCCGGCACCTACACCGCCGACGCCCCGGCGTACGTCGTCGACGACCTGACGGACGTGCTCGACGACGCCGACCTCGTGGCGGGGTCCGTGGCCGCCAACCGTGGAGCCGCACCGGTGGTCTCCGGCACGCGCATCACCTGGAGTGGTGCCCTCGCGCCCGGTGAGTCCGTGCGGCTGACCTACTCGGTCGTCTACGACGCGGCCGGCGACAACCGGCTGGTCAACGTGGCGTTCGGGCCGCCGGACCCCGCCGACCCCACGCCGGTGTGCAACCCGCCGCTGAACGGGGTCGACCCGGCGACCGGCGCTCCCTGTGACCGCAACCAGATCCCGGGTGCCGAGCTCACCGTCGCCAAGACGGCCTCGCCCCCGACCGGCACCACGGTGGCCGCCGGCGAGGCGGTGACGTACACCCTGTCCTTCGAGAACGACGGCGCGGCCGCGGCCGCGGTCGACTGGACCGACGACCTGGCGGGGGTGCTGGACGACGCGGCCGTGATCGACGGCCCGACGTCCTCGGCCCCCTCGCTCACGGCCTCGCCGATCGCCGGCGGCCGGTTCACCGTGACCGGCACGGTGCCGGCGGGCGACACCGTGACGGTGACCTACCGGGTGCGAGTCCTCGCCGACGGCCAGCGTGGCGACGACGTGCTCGTCAACCACCTGGTGCCGGGCGACGCCCCTGTCCCCGCCGAGTGCGTGCCGACCGAGCTCCTCTGCACGGTGCACCCCGTTCCGCAGCTCGTGGACTCCAAGACGGTGGACCCGGCCTCCCACACCACCGTGGTGGCGGGTCAGGAGCTGACGTACACGCTGACGTTCGCCAACAACGGCGCCGCGCCCGGTGCGATCGACCGCGAGGACGACCTGACCCACCTGCTCGACGACGGCGTCGTGGTGAGCGCCCCCGCATCCTCGGACCCGGCGCTGACGGTGTCGGGGATCGTCGACGGCAGGTTCTCCATCAGCGGGACGCTCGCGCCGGACCAGACCGTGACGGTCACCTACGTCGTGCGCGTCCGTCCCGACGGCGACCGTGGCGACGACGTCCTCGCCAACTACCTGCTCGACCCGGACGTCGCGCCGCCCAGCCGGCCGGTGTGCGCCGTCGGCTCGGAGGACTGCACGCGCAACCCGGTGCCGGAGATCGTGGACTCGAAGTCGGTGGACCCGGCCTCGCACACGACGGTGGTGGCGGGTCAGGAGCTGACGTACACGCTGACGTTCACCAACACGGGCGCGGCGGCCGGCACGGTGGACCGGGTCGACGACCTGAGCCACGTGCTCGACGACGGCTCGGTCACCTCGCAGCCCGTCGCCTCGGACGCGGCGCTCAGTGTGTCGGCGATCGCGGACGGTCGGTTCGCGATCACCGGGAGTCTGGCGGCGGGTCAGACGGTGACGGTGACGTACGTGGTCACGGTGGGCGCCGACGGCGATCGTGGCGACGACGTGCTGGCGAACTTCCTGCTCGACCCGGACGCGCCGACGCCCACGACCCCGGCGTGTGCGCCGGGCTCGGAGGACTGCACGCGCAACCCGGTGCCGGAGATCGTGGACTCGAAGTCGGTGGACCCGGCCTCGCACACCACGGTGGTGGCCGGTCAGGAGCTGACGTACACGCTGACGTTCACCAACAACGGCGCAGCGCCCGGGACGGTGGACCGGGTCGACGACCTCACCCACGTTCTCGACGACGGTGCCGTCACCTCGCAGCCCGTCGCCTCGGACGCCGCGCTCAGCGTGACGCCGGTCGCCGGCGGACGGTTCAGCATCACGGGTGAGCTGGGTGCGGGGCAGACGGTGACGGTGACCTACGTCGTGCGCGTCCGTCCCGACGGCGACCGTGGCGACAACGTCCTGGCGAACTTCCTGCTGAACCGGACGCAGGACCCGCCGCTGTCCCCTGACTGCGCCGAGGGCTCGGAGGACTGCACGCGCAACCCGGTGCCGGAGATCGTGGACTCGAAGTCGGTGGACCCGGCCTCGCACACGACGGTGGTGGCGGGTCAGGAGCTGACGTACACGCTGACGTTCCGCAACATCGGTGCAGCAGCGGGGGCGGTGGACCGGGTCGACGACCTGAGCCACGTGCTGGACGACGGCTCGGTCATCTCGCAGCCGGTGGTCTCGGACGCGGCGCTGAGCGTGTCGGCGGTCGCGGACGGCAGGTTCGCGATCACCGGGAGTCTGGCGGCGGGTCAGACGGTGACGGTGACGTACGTCGTGCGGGTGGGCGCTGACGGTGCTCGTGGCGACGACGTGCTGGCGAACTTCCTGCTCGACCCGGACGCGCCGACGCCGTCGACCCCGGCGTGCGCGCCGGGCTCGGAGGACTGCACGCGCAACCCGGTGCCGGAGATCGTGGACTCGAAGTCGGTGGACCCGGCCTCGCACACCACGGTGGTGGCGGGTCAGGAGCTGACGTACACGTTGACGTTCCGCAACACGGGCGCTGCGGCTGGGACGGTGGACCGGGTCGACGACCTGAGCCGGGTGCTCGACGACGCCACGGTGGTGACGGGTCCGAGGTCGTCGGCGCCGGCGTTGACGGTGTCGCCGATCAGCGGCGGGCGGTTCAGCGTCACGGGTGAGCTGGCTGCGGGCCAGACGGTGACGGTGACGTACGTGGTCCGGGTGCTGGGTGATGCTGCTCGTGGCGACAACGTGCTCGAGAACCACCTCCTGCGTCCCCAGCAGCCCCTGCCGGACACGTGCGAGGCGGGCTCGGAGGACTGCACGCGCAACCCGGTGCCGGAGATCGTGGACTCGAAGTCGGTGGACCCGGCCTCGCACACGACGGTGGTGGCGGGTCAGGAGCTGACGTACACGCTGACGTTCCGCAACATCGGTGCAGCAGCGGGGGCGGTGGACCGGGTCGACGACCTGAGCCACGTGCTGGACGACGGCTCGGTCATCTCGCAGCCGGTGGTCTCGGACGCGGCGCTGAGCGTGTCGGCGGTCGCGGACGGCAGGTTCGCGATCACCGGGAGTCTGGCGGCGGGTCAGACGGTGACGGTGACGTACGTCGTGCGGGTGGGCGCTGACGGTGCTCGTGGCGACGACGTGCTGGCGAACTTCCTGCTCGACCCGGACGCGCCGACGCCGACGACCCCGGCGTGCGCGCCGGGCTCGGAGGACTGCACGCGCAACCCGGTGCCGGAGATCGTGGACTCGAAGTCGGTGGACCCGGCCTCGCACACCACGGTGGTGGCGGGTCAGGAGCTGACGTACACGTTGACGTTCCGCAACACGGGCGCTGCGGCTGGGACGGTGGACCGGGTCGACGACTTGAGCCGGGTGCTCGACGACGCCACGGTGGTGACGGGTCCGAGGTCGTCGGCGCCGGCGTTGACGGTGTCGCCGATCAGCGGCGGGCGGTTCAGCGTCACGGGTGAGCTGGCTGCGGGCCAGACGGTGACGGTGACGTACGTGGTCCGGGTGCTGGGTGATGCTGCGCGTGGCGACAACGTGCTCGAGAACCACCTCCTGCGTCCCCAGCAGCCCCTGCCGGACACGTGCGAGGCGGGCTCGGAGGACTGCACGCGCAACCCGGTGCCGGAGATCGTGGACTCGAAGTCGGTGGACCCGGCCTCGCACACGACGGTGGTGGCGGGTCAGGAGCTGACGTACACGCTGACGTTCCGCAACATCGGTGCAGCAGCGGGGACGGTGGACCGGGTGGACGACCTGAGCCACGTCCTCGACGACGCGAGGATCATCACGGCGCCTGCTGCCTCGGACACCGCGCTCGCCGTGAGCGCTGTCTCCGGTGGACGCTTCGCGATCACCGGTCGGCTCGCGGCCGGTCAGACGGTCACGGTGTCCTACACCGTGCGCGTCAACGGTCCGGGCCAGGCGGGCGACCACGTGCTGGCCAACTTCCTTCTCGACCGCGACGCGCCCAACCCGACGACCCCGACCTGTGAGCCCGGCTCGGAGGACTGCACCCGCAACCCCGTGTCGCAGATCGTGGACACCAAGACCGTGGACCCCGCGTCGGGCACGACCGTGCTGGCCGGCCAGCACCTGACGTACACCCTGACGTTCCTCAGCGTCGGTGCCGCCGCGGGAACGGTGCACCGGGTCGACGACCTGACGCACCTGCTCGACGACGCCACCCTGACCACGGCGCCCGTCGCCTCGGACCCAGCCCTCGCCGTGTCCGAGGTCGCGGACGGACGGTTCGCGGTCACCGGCCGGCTCGCTGCGGGCCAGGAGGTCACGGTGACGTACGTCGTGACGGTGAAGGCCGACGGCGGCCGTGGCGACAACCTGCTCGGCAACCACCTGCTCGACCCCGGGCAGCCGACGCCGCCGACGCCGGGCTGTCCGTCGGGAGCGGAGGACTGCACGAGCAACCCGGTGCCCGAGATCGTCGACCACAAGTCGGTGGACCCCCGGGACGGCACCCTGGTGGACGCTGGTCAGCAGCTGACGTACACGCTCACCTTCACCAACCGCGGCGCCGGTCCCGGCGCGGTGGACAAGGTCGACGACCTCACCCACGTCCTCGACGACGCCGTCGTCGTCACGGCCCCGAGGTCCTCGGACCCGGCGCTGAGCGTCTCGGCGATCGGCGGCAGCCGGTTCTCGGTCACCGGCACCCTGCGTGCCGGGCAGACCGTGACGGTGACGTACGGCCTCGAGGTCAAGAAGGCCGGCAAGCAGGGCGACGGGATGCTCGTCAACCACCTCCTCGAGCCGGGTGCCCCGCTCCCGCCCCTGGGAGAGTGCGACGCCGCGGGCACGGCCGGCGAGGACTCGACCTGCAACCCGGTCAGGCAGTTCGACCTGTCGCTGGCCAAGAGCGTGGTCAGTGGTCCGCGTGCCACGGTGGGCGACAGGGTGCGGTACCGCCTGCAGGTCGCCAACAAGGGGCCTGACGCCACGCGTGGCCCGATCACGTTGGTCGACCGGCTTCCGAACGGACTCGAGCTGGTCTCGGCGAAGGGCTCGGGGTGGAGCTGCAAGGCGCGCAAGGCCACCGACACCGTCACGTGCGTCACCACGGCCGAGCTCCGGTCCGGCGCGAAGGCGCCGGCGGTCCACATCGTCGCCAGGACGACCAAGGCCGCCACGCGCAAGGGTCTGGTCAACGTGGCCACGGTCAGTGTCGCCGGCGACACCGTCCGCGCCAACAACAAGGACAAGGCCAAGGTCATCGTCCGCCCGGTGCCACACCTGCCGGAGACCGGCTTCCGATGGGTAGTCTGACCAGTCGGGGCGCGCATGATCGCCACCCGCGCTGACCCGAGCTCGGCGGGTTCGGGCCCCGGCGGAATCGTGGAGGATCCGAGTCACCTAGTGACCCGGATCCTCCACGATCCCGGCTAGCGGCGTGTCTCTTGCTGTGCGATGAACGAGCGGCTTCCACGCTCAGAGGCGCGTAGATCAGCGGTAGTTGGTGAACTGCACCGCGAAGTCGTAGTCCTGCGCCTTCACCAGCTGCTGCACGGCCTGCAGGTCGTCGCGCTTCTTCGACGAGACGCGCAGCTCCTCGCCCTGCACCTGCGCCTTGACGCCCTTGGGGCCCTCGTCGCGGATCAGCTTGGAGATCTTCTTGGCGTCCTCGGAGGTGATCCCCTCCTTGAGCACGATGTCGATCTTGGACACCTGCCCGGACTGACGCGGCTCGGAGGCGTCGAGGATCTTCAGGCTCTGGTTGCGCTTGATGAGCTTGTCCTGGAAGACGCCCAGCACCGCGCTGGCGCGCTCGTCGGCCGACGCGGTGATCTCGATGGCCTTCTCGCCCTTCCACTCGATGCTCGCCCCCGTGCCCTTGAAGTCGAACCGGGTGGCGATCTCGCGGGCCGCCTGGCTGAGGGCGTTGTCGACCTCCTGGCGGTCCAGCTTGCTCACGATGTCGAAGCTCGAGTCAGCCATTCTGTGCCTCCTTGGGGGCCTCCTGAGGGGTGCCCCGGCGATTCGTGGTGATGTCCGTGCCTTGCTATTGTTCCGCACGGCCCGGCAGGTTGCCCGAGCGGCCAAAGGGAGCTGACTGTAAATCAGCCGGCATTGCCTACAGAGGTTCGAATCCTCTACCTGCCACGCTTCACTCCCGGATCCGTTGCTGCGGGTCCGGGAGTGGTCGTTTCTTGACCCGGGCGCCCCGGTCTGCGTGACTTCGCGGGTGAGCGAGCAGACGACGGTGAGACCCGGTCCCGACGACGCGTGGCTGGACGGGGAGTGCCGCCGTCTCCTGGGTTTCGGCCTGCGGGTCGGGCACCCGGCCGGCGGCGCGGCCTGGCTCGACGAGGACGGCAACCCCGACCTCGACCGTCCGGTGCACACCTGGATCACGAGCCGCACGGTCCACGTCTTCGGCCTCGGCGCCCTCCTCGGGGTGGAGGGGTGCGCCACGATCGCCGCCGCGGCCATCGCCGGGCTGCGCACGCGGCTGCGGGACGAGGCGCACGGCGGGTGGTTCGGAGCGGTCGACGCCGGCGGCGCACCCGTCGGCGGCACCGGCAAGTCGTGCTACGACCATGCCTTCGTGATGCTCGCCGGCTCGACCGCGGTGGTCGCGGGACTGCCGGGTGGCGACGAGCTGCTCGCCGACGCGACAGCGGTCTTCGAGGAGCACTTCTGGGACGAGGCGGCGGGCCGCGTCGTCGACGAGTGGGACGGCGCGTGGACCGCGCCCGTGCCCTACCGGGGGCTCAACGCCGCCATGCACTCCGTGGAGGCGATGCTCGCGGTGGGTGACGTCACCGGGGTCCCGGCCTGGCACCAGCGGGCGGCGCGCCTGGCGGAGCTGGCGGTCGAGCTCGCGGCGGCGTACGACGGCCGGCTGCCCGAGCACTTCGGCCCGGACTGGTCGGTCGACCTCGAGCTCAACCGCGACCGTCCCGACGACCCCTTCAAGCCCTTCGGCGCGACGGTCGGCCACGCCCTGGAGTGGGCGCGACTGCTGCTCCACGTCGAGGCCACCCTCGGGGACGAGGCGCCGGCGGGGCTGCTCGACACCTCGCGCCGCCTGTTCGACCGCGCCGTCGCCGACGGGTGGCACGTCGACGGTGCGCCCGGCTTCGTCTACACCACCGACTGGTCCGGGACGCCGGTCGTGCGCGACCGGATGCACTGGGTGGTGGCCGAGGCCATCGCCGCGGCCGCCGCGCTGCACCGGCGTACGGGCGAACCGGCGTACGCCCAGCGCTACGCCGAGTGGTGGGACTACGTCGTCGCGCACGTGCGCGACGTCGAGCGCGGCTCGTGGCACCACGAGCTCGACCCGGCCAACCGCCCGCAGGCGTCGGTCTGGTCGGGCAAGCCCGACCTCTACCACTCGGTCCAGGCGACGCTCCTGCCGCGGCTCCCGCTCGCGCCGAGCCTGGCCGCCGGTCTCGTCCGGGCGGTGGCCTCCTACGAGTGGCGCTGAGCGAGCGGCATGATGAGCCCATGACGGACGCGCGACCGACAGTCCTCGTCGTCGGGGAGGCGCTCGTGGACGTCGTCCCGGACCCCGACGGGCGGGTCCGCGACCGGCCCGGCGGCAGCCCCGCCAACGTGGCCATCGCGCTCGGCCGCCTCGGGCGCGACGTCCGGTTGGTGACCCTGCTCGGCGACGACGCTCGCGGGACGCTGGTGCGCTCGTGGCTGCAGGCGAGCGGCGTGACGGTCCTGGCGGGCGCGCCGGGCAGCGGACGTACGTCCAGCGCCGCCGTCAGCCTCGACGCGTCCGGCGCGGCGACCTACGACTTCGACCTGGCCTGGGACCTGGCCGACGTGCCGGTCGAGCACTGCGACGTCCTCCACGTCGGGTCGATCGCGACGGTGCTCGAGCCGGGCGCCGCGGCGGTGCTGGCGGCGGTGCGCCGCCACCGGGGTCAGGCGCTGGTGTCCTTCGACCCCAACGCCCGCCCGGCCATCACTCCGGACCGCAGCGGCCCTCTCGCCCGGGTGGAGGAGCTCGTCGGCCTCGCCGACGTCGTCAAGGTGAGCGACGAGGACCTCGCGTGGCTCCACCCCGGCGACGATCCCGTCGCCACCGCGACTCGGTGGGCCGCGAGCGGGCCCGGCCTGGTCGTCGTCACCCGCGGCGGCGACGGCGCGGTCGCCGTACGCCCCGACGGCACCCGGCTGGAGGTGCCCGGGGTGCCGGTGAGCGTCGCCGACACGGTCGGTGCCGGGGACACCTTCAGCGGCGTCCTCCTCGACTCCCTCGTCGGGCTGGGCGTGCACGGGCCCGGCAGCACCCGGGCGCTGCGCGCGCTGAGCGACCGCGACGTCCTCGAGGCGGTCACCACCGCGGCCATCGGTGCGGCGATCAACGTATCGCGCCCCGGAGCGGACCCGCCGTCGCGCGACGAGCTCACCACCGCGCTCGGTCGGGACGGCCGCCGCGGAGCGGGCCCGGAGTGAGCGCCGAGCAGGTCCACGACATCGGCCGGCGGCGAGCCTGGGTGATCTGGCTGGTGGCGCTCGCGGTCTACGTCCTGGCGGTCTTCCACCGCAGCTCCCTCGGCGTCGCCGGGATCATCGCCGCCGACCGCTTCGACATCACCGCCACCAGCCTGGCGACGTTCACGGTGCTCCAGCTCGTGGTCTACGCGGGCATGCAGGTCCCGGTCGGCGTGCTGCTCGACCGGTTCGGCTCGCGCGCGATGCTGCTGTGGGGGCTCGTGCTGATGACCCTCGGCCAGTTCGCCTTCGCCTTCTCCGAGTCCTTCGCCGCCGCCGTCGTGGCGCGCGCGGTGGTCGGTGCCGGCGACGCCATGGTGTTCGTCAGCGTCATCCGCCTCGTCACGGTGTGGTTCCTGGTGCGGCAGGCGCCGATGGTCACCCAGCTCACCGGCCTCACCGGCCAGCTCGGCGCCATCGCGGCCGCCGGACCGCTGTCGTACCTCCTCCACGAGCTCGGCTGGACGCGCGCCTTCGCGTTCACCTCCAGCCTGGGCCTCGTGCTGCTGGTGGCGGTCGTGGCGCTGGTCAAGGACTCGCCCTACCGGCGCGACGACGTGGTGGCGATCAAGCTGCGCGCCCTGGCGCAGTCGGTCCGCACCGTCTGGGGCAACCCCGGGACCCGCCTGGGGATGTGGTCCCACTTCACCTCGCAGTTCTCCGGCACCGTGTTCGCGCTGCTGTGGGGTTACCCCTTCCTGGTGCAGGGCCTCGGCTGGTCGTCGGGTGGTGCCAGCACCCTCCTCATGGCGATGACGGCGTGGGCGGTGGTGAGCGGGCTGGTCCTGGCCCGGCTGGTGGCCCGACTGCCCTACTACCGCTCGTGGATCGTGGTGGCGATCGTGGTGGGGATGGTCGTGCCCTGGACCGCGGTGCTGCTGTGGCCCGGCGCGGCGCCGGGCTGGCTGGTGGTGGTGATGGCCTTCGCCACGGCGAGCGGCGGCCCGGCCGCGATGGTCGGCTTCGACCTGGCCCGCTCCTTCACCCCGGCCCACGAGACCGGTCGCGCCAACGGGCTGGTGAACGTCGGCGGCTTCACCGCCTCGCTGCTCACCATGGCGCTGATCGGCGTCGTGCTGGACCTGTCCGCGCCCGGCGGGATGGCCTCGTACACCCTCGACGACTACAAGCTCGCGATGGCCGTGCAGTACGTCTTCTGGGCGCTGGGGGTCTACCAGGTCCTGCGCTACCGTCGCCGCGGCATCGCCCACCTCACCCGGGTCCACCCCGGGGCGGTCGAGCAGATGCGCGCGGGGCAGCCGTTCGTGCATCCGGGCATCGGGACCGAGGGCGTGTAGCGGCACCCCCACCCCGCGGGGCGTGTGCAGACCCTCGGTCGGCAGGCAGTCTGGAGGCATGACCAAGACCCCGAGCGTCCCCAGCGACCAGCTGGCCCCCGGCCAGGTACGCCGCGCCGGGCCCTGGGCGGTCGGCAACCGCGACGGCGAGCTGTTCGCCGTGTCGCGCCGCTGCCGCCACCAGCTGGCCGACCTGTCGAAGGGCAGCATCGACGCCGACGGCTGCCTGGTCTGCCCGTGGCACCAGTCCCGCTACGACGTCACCACCGGCGAGATGGTCCAGGGGCCGCGCGGCTTCCTCGGCTACCACGGGCGTGCCCCGGGATACGCCCAGCTCGTGCGCGGCTACAGCAAGGTGCTCAAGCTGCGGGTCGCGCACGCCGTACGCCGCGGCGCCGAGATCGTCGTCGAGCGCCGCCGCACGTAGCCGGCCGCAGCCGCCGCCCACGTCGGTCCGGAAGCCCCGGTCGGGCCCTAGCCGACCCGTCCGTCGCCGTCGGCGTCCAGGTCGCCGGTCGGGTCCTCGGCGCTCGGGTCCTCGAGGTCGGGCGCGCCGGGAGCGGTGCCGCCCACCGGGTGCCCCTGCCACGACACCATCCGCCAGCCGCCGTCGGGGTCGCCCTCCAGGACGATCAGCGCGGTGTTGTGCAGCGGCTGCGTGGCAGGTGGGGCGTCGGGGTGCGGCTCCATCCGCGTGGCGACCCAGGTGCGCAGCGCCGCGCCGTGGCTGACGACCAGCGCCGCGTCGTGCCCGGCGTCGACGATGGTGCGCACCGCGGTGTCGAAGCGCGCCAGGAACTCCTCCCCGGTCTCGCCGCCGGGCATCCGACGGGCCAGGTCGCCCTCCAGCCACGCGGCGACGGTGCCGATGTAGCCGGCCACCGCGTCGTGGTCGCTGCGCATCTCGAAGTCGCCGGCCTGGATCTCCTCCAGGCCGTCGAGCTGCGTGGGCTCGATGCCGCGCTCGCGCGCCGTGGGCGCCGCGGTCTGGTGGGTGCGCACCCGGCTGGAGACGTAGATCGCGTCCAGGTCCTCCCCGGCGATCGCCCGGCTCGCCGCGGCGGCCTGGGCCCGGCCGAGGTCCGTGAGGTCCGCACCCGGGTGGGCGGTGTCGAGCTCGCCCGACACGTTGGCATGGGTCTGGCCGTGTCGCATCAGCAGCAGTCGCACGAGGAGAGCCTAGGACCCGCCCGCGAGCCGGGGACCACCGCGGGACGGCGGTTGGCCGGTCGTTCACCCGCGCGTCAGGTCGCGGTCGGAAGCGGCCCCTACCGTCCGCTGCGTGGTGTCCAGGGGTGTGTTCGGCAGCGTGCTCGTCCTGCTCGGCGGCCTGGTCGTCGCGACCATCCCGCCCAGCGCGGCCGTGGCCGAGGTGGAGACCCTCCAGCTGTTGCGCGGCTCGGCGTTCGGGCGGATGACGGGACTGGTGGTCGTCCTGGCGGGGCTCGGCATGCTCGCCTCCGCATGGCTCCACCTCTGCCGCGTCGCGGCGCGCGCGGACCGGCGCGACCAGGTTGCCGTGCTGGCCCGGGTGCGAGCCGCGACGGTCGCGTGGACGCTGCCGCTGCTGCTCGCCCCGCCGCTGTTCTCCCGCGACGGCTGGTCGTACGCCGCCCAGGGCACGCTGGCGCACCGTGGGATCTCGCCCTACGAGTACGGTCCCTGGAGCCTGGTGGGCCCGCGCTCGGTCCCCGGGCCGATCGTCGAGGGGGTCGATCCCCGGTGGATGGCCACCCCCGCCCCCTACGGCCCCGTGCCCCTCATCGGCGGCGACCTCGCCGCGGGCCTGACCGCCGACCCCTGGCTGCTGGTGGTCGCGCACCGCGTGATCGCCCTGGTGGGGCTCGTGCTGCTCGCCTGGGCGGTGCCGCGGCTGGCGATCTGGTGCGGAGCCAACCCGGCCCTGGCCGCGTGCCTGGTGCTGGCGTCCCCGCTGATGGTGTCCAACGGGGTCGCCGGGCTCCACAACGACCTGCTGATGGTGGGCCTCATGGCCGCTGCCCTGGTCGTGGCGCGCGAGCACGGCTGGGCGGCCGGTGCGGTGCTCGGCGGCCTCGCGGCCGGCGTGAAGCTGCCCGGGGGCCTGGTGTGCGTGGGCATCGTGCTGCTGACGCTGCCGCCCGCGGCGGCCGCGGCGGCCCGCCTGCGGCACGCGGTGCGGGTGGGCGCGGTGTCGGTCGCTGCACTCGTGGTGCCGGGTGTCGTCTGGGGGCTCGGCATCGGCTGGCTCGGCGCGCTGTCGGTGCCGGGCACGGTCAACACCCCGCTGTCCCTGCCGACGCTCGTGGGCGGGTGGCTGGACCTCCTCGCCCGGCTCGTCGGACTGGGCACGCCGCCCGAGACCTTCCTCGACCTGGTGCGGCTCGTGGCCCAGGCCGGCATCGTGGTCGTCGCGGGATGGGCGCTGCTCCGCGTCGCCACGGGCGACCCGCGACGCGCCGTCTGGGCGGTGGCCCTGGTGATGGCGGGCACGGTCGCGCTCAGCCCCGTGGTCCACCTCTGGTACTTCCTGTGGGTGGTCCCGTTCATCGCCGTGCAGCGGCTGGGCCGCAGCGCCATGGCGGCGCTCGTCGCGGTGTCGCTGGTCTCCGGGCTGGTGGCGCCGATGGACTCCTCACTGCACGGCGCCTACCTGGCGATCGTGATCGGGTCCCTCGTCGTGGCCGGCGTGGCCGTGCTGCTGCTGATCACCCGGCGCGCCCGCGAGCGGCTCGACGGCATCGCCACGGTCGAGTGGACCTCGAGCATCGACTCGACGGTCGCCGACCAGGGATAGCGCTCGGCGCGGCGCCGCGCAGCCGCCCGGCGGGTCGCCGGCGCCCGCGCGGCGACCTCGAGCACCGCGTCCGCGAGGGCCGCCGGCTCGGGGCTGGCCCAGGCGCCTGCCGTCTCGTCCACCAACTCGCGCGCCCCGCCCCGGTCCGCGGTCACCACCGGGGTGCCGGAGGCCAGCGCCTCCAGCACGGCGAGGCCGAAGGTCTCGCCGGGGCAGACGCTGAGCGCGACGTCGGCGTGGGCCAGCGCCCGGCTCAGCCGGGCGGGGGAGTCGACGTAGCCGCGGAACCGGACCGGCGCGTCGGCGGCGAGCTCGACGAGCTCGTCACGGTGCGGACCGACGCCGTAGACGTCCAGCCGCACCGGTACGCCGCGCCGGTGCAGCTCGACGGCCGTGGCGACCGCCAGGTGCGGGCTCTTCTCGCGCGACAACCGGCCGGCGTGGACCAGCCGGAGCCCGTCCACCGGACCGCGCGGGTGCGGGCGGAAGGTCTCGAGGTCGACCCCGAGCGGGACGCGTACGACGGGGCAGCGCGCGGCGTCGGCGACGTGCTGGAACTCGCGCTGCGCGTAGGCGGAGGTCACCACCACGGTGTCCACGCTGCGCACGAGCAGGCGGTTGAGGAGGCCGACGGACACCTTGGACGGCGCGTCCAGGCCGGTGCGCAGGGCGAGCATGTCGTCGAGCCGCTCGTGGGACAGCAGCACCGACCCCACCCCGCTGCGCCGCGCCCACCTCGCCACCGGCATGAGCGTCAGCTTGTCGCTCAGCTCGATCGAGGTGGGCCCCCACTGCTCCAGGACCTCGGTGACGCGCCACGGCTCCACGATCAGCCGGTAGCCGCCGCCCACCCGCGGCGCGCGGAGCTGGACGACGTCGCCGAGGGGGGTGGAGGTGCGGGAGTCCTCCGGTCCGGGCACGACCAGCAGGCGGCGGCAGCCCGCGTCCACGTAGCCGGCGCCGAGGGCGCGCAGTGCGGTGCGCATGCCCCCCGAGGCCGGTCCGACGAAGTTGGCGAGCTGGGCGATGCGCATGGGGCGCACGCTGGCGCAGCCAGGTGAACGGATGCCGAAGGGGGGCCGGCCGTCAGGGGGCCGGGAGGATGCGGCCGGTGACGTCGCCGAGCCTGATGCGGCCGCCACCGGTGCCCGGCGCGGTGTAGCGCAGCGTGACCTCGTCGCCGTCCTCGAGGAACGTGCGCTCGCGCCCGGCCGCGGTGAACGGCTCCTTGCCGCCCCAGCTGAGCTCGAGCAGCGAGCCGCGCTGGTGGCGCTCGGGTCCCGACACGGTGCCCGACCCCCACAGGTCGCCGGTGCGGAGGCCGGCCCCGTTGACCGTGGTGTGCGCGAGCATCTGGGCGGGCGACCAGTACATGGTGCGGTAGGGCGGGCGCGCGACGACCTCGCCGTCGAGGACCACCTCGACCTCGATGTCGAGGCCGGCCGGTCCGTCGACGCGCAGGTAGTCGAGCACCTCGGGATCGTCCTGGCCCGGCAGCTCGGTCCACGCCGCGTCGAGCGCTGCCAGAGGGGTGACCCAGGCGCTGATCGTGGTCGCGAACGACTTGCCCAGGAACGGCCCGAGCGGGACGTACTCCCACGCCTGGATGTCGCGAGCCGACCAGTCGTTGAGGCCCACCACGCCGAAGGTGTGCCGGGCGAGGTCGGCGGTGGCGACGCGCCGGCCCATGGGTGACCCGACGCCGACGACGAAGCCCAGCTCCGCCTCGATGTCGAGGCGCTGGGACGGGCCGTAGGTGGGCCGGTCGTCGGTGGGTGCCTTGCGCTGGCCGCAGGGTCGTACGACGTCGGTGCCCGAGACGACGACGGTGCCCGAGCGGCCGTGGTAGCCGACCGGCAGGTGCTTCCAGTTGGGCAGCAGCGGCTCCTGGTCGGGGCGGAAGATGCGCCCGACGTTGGAGGCGTGGTGCTCGGAGGCGTAGAAGTCGACGTAGTCGCCGACCTCGACCGGCAGGTGCAGCTCGACGTCGGCCACCGGGTGCAGGTGAGGTGCCGTGCGCTCGCGGTGCGCCTCGTCGCCGAGCACCTCGGTGATCCACCGGCGGGCGGTGCGCCAGTGCTCGGGACCCATCGCCATGAACGTGTTGAGGCTCGGCGCGCGCCACGCCTCGGCCAGCGCGGACGCCGGGTCGCCGAGCTCGGCGACCGGGGCGAGGTCGAGCACGTGGTCCCCGATCCGGACGCCGACGCGCGCCGGCTCGCCGGCGCGGGAGAAGACGCCGTAGGGGAGGTGGTCGAGGCCGAAGCCGGAGCCGGCCGAGCCGTCGACCCAGGACGCTGCTGTCATGACTGCTCCCGAGGGTGGAGGAGGCCGAGGGCGACCAGGTCGTCGCGCGGCTCGGTCACCGAGCACGACCCGAACGAGATGAACCACCGGCGGGACGAGGAGAGGTCCGCGGCTGCCAACGCGGCACCGTCGCGCTGCTCGAGGGCGTCGGTCGCGTCGGCGACGGAGGCGCCGTCCCACAGCGCCTGGGTGGCGGCCATCACGTTGAGGAAGCCGTGCGCGCCTCCGCCCTCGGGGTCGTGGCGAACCGCCCGGTGCAGGCCGGCCGTGGCCTTGAAGGGGGTCTCGCGGTCGAGGGCCGCGTCGATCCAGGTCGCGACCGTGGCGGCGTCGGGGACGAGGTCGTGGTCGACGTTGCCGAGGCGCAGCTTGAGCCGGTGGCCGCACGCGGCGACCTCGTCGGCGGCGGCCAGCCAGGTGGCGGTGGCCGGTCCCGGGACCTCGACGTACACGGGGGCGGTGACCTCGGCCGCCCGCACGGCGGCGTCGATGCGGCGGACGTTGCCCGCCGGGTCGCCGGCGTCACGCACCGCCACCTCGAGGCCGGCCAGGCGCAGACCTCGACGCGCGACGAGCGACGCCACGCCCTCGACGGCCCCGGCGCCGGTGGTCAGCACGACCGAGACCGGCACGTGCGCAGGCACGGAGCCGAGCTCGGTGTCGGGGACCACGAAGGAGCCCACCAGGTCGGCGTACCACTCCCGGCCGCGCTCGTCCCAGGCCCGCAGGGCATCGGGCAGGTCGGCGTCACCGGGCGGGAAGACGGCGGCGTCGTCGACGAGCGCACGCCACTGGATGGGCCACTCGGCAGGATCGGCAGGTGCAGGGAGGCGTACCACGGGGCTACTCTAGCCACCAGATAGCGGACGCGAGTGTCCGATGATCGGACGACGGGAGCGCACGGATGGCCCACTACCGAGCACTCGGCCGGCTGCCCCGGCAGCGCCACACGCAGCTGCGCGACGACGACGGCCACCTGTTCCGCGAGGAGCTGATGGGCGAGGAGGGGTTCTCCTCGGACTCCTCCCTGCTCTACCACCGCGGCGTGCCCAGCGCGATCACGGACAGCCGGGTCTGGGAGCTGCCCGACCAGTCGCGCACCCCCAACCATCCGCTCAAGCCCCGCCACCTCAAGCTGCACGACCTCGCGACCGGCACGTGCCCGGTCGAGGGCCGGCGCCTGGTGCTGGGCAACAACGACGTGCGCATCGGCTACGTCGTCACCGGCACCGACCCCTCGCCGCTGTACCGCAACGCGATCGGCGACGAGTGCGTCTTCGTCGAGGACGGCACCGGCACCGTCGAGACCGTCTTCGGCGCCATCGGCTACCGCCCAGGCGACTACGTCGTCGTCCCGCGCGCCACGGACCACCGTTGGGTGCCGGCCGAGCCGTCCCGGCTGTACGCGATCGAGGCCAACAGCCACATCCATCCGCCCAAGCGCTACCTCTCCCGCTTCGGGCAGTTCCTCGAGCACGCCCCCTACTGCGAGCGCGACCTGCACGGGCCCACCGAGACCCTCCAGGTGGAGGGGACCGACGTGGAGGTGCTGGTCAAGCACCGCACCAGCGCCGGCGTCGTCGGCACCCGGCTGACGTACGCGACCCACCCCTTCGACGTGGTGGGCTGGGACGGCTGCCTGTATCCCTACACGTTCAACATCGAGGACTACATGCCGATCACCGGCAAGGTGCACCAGCCGCCGCCGGTGCACCAGGTCTTCGAGGGCTGGAACTTCGTCATCTGCAACTTCCTGCCCCGCAAGGTCGACTACCACGAGCTCGCCATCCCGGTGCCCTACTACCACTCCAACGTCGACTCCGACGAGGTCATGTTCTACGTCGGCGGCGACTACGAGGCCCGCAAGGGCTCGGGGATCGGCATCGGCTCGATCAGTCTGCACCCGGGCGGGCACGCCCACGGCCCGCAGCCCAGCGCGATCGAGGCGAGCCTCGGCGTGCAGTACTTCGAGGAGTCGGCCGTCATGGTCGACACGTTCGCCCCGCTCGAGCTCGGCGAGGGTGGCCTGGCGGTGGAGGACCCGGCGTACGCCTGGACCTGGGCCGGGCGCGGTCCCCAGGCTCCCGGCGACGACGGCGGACCGGCGGTCTACAGCAACACCTGACGCCCACCGCGGTCGCCCCTTCGGGTGCTCGTTAGCGTGGCGGGCATGACCAGCGCCGCGCTGCCGCCCCACGTCTTCCTGCTCTTCGGAGCCCGCGGCGACCTCGCCGCGCGCAAGCTCTTCCCCGGGCTGTACCGCCTGGCCCGCGCGGGACGCCTGCCGGAGGAGTACGCCGTCATCGGCAGTGGGCGGCACTCGCCCGGCTCGGACGAGGACTTCCGCGACGAGGTGCTGGCCGGCCTGCGCGAGAGCGTGGACGACCTCGACGAGTCGATCGCCCGCGACCTGCTCGACCGCGTCGGCTTCCAGACCTCCGACGCCGACGACGGCGCCGACCTGGCCGCGCGGGTGCGCGAGGTCGAGGAGTCCCTCGGCGGCGGCGAGGTGCGGCGGCTGCTCTACCTCTCGGTGCCGCCGACCGCGATGTCCGGGATGGTTGCGATGCTCGGGCGCGAGGGTCTGGCCGAGCGGGCACGGCTGGTGATCGAGAAGCCGTTCGGGCTCGACCTGGCGTCCTTCGAGGACCTCGACCGCGACGTGCGCGAGGTGTTCGAGGAGGACCAGGTCTTCCGCATCGACCACTTCCTGGGCAAGGAGGCGGTGCAGAACCTGCTCGCGCTCCGGTTCGCCAACGCGCTCTTCGAGCCCGCCTGGGATCGCCGCACCATCGCCTCGGTGCAGGTCGACGTGCCGGAGACCCTCGCCATGGAGGGCCGCGGCTCGTTCTACGAGTCGACGGGCGCCCTGCGCGACATGGTGTCCACGCACCTGTTCCAGATCCTCGGCGCGGTGGCGCTGGAGGACCCGGGGGAGTGGTCCGCCGACGCCGTGCGCCGCGCCCGCGCCGACGTGTTCCACGCGGTTCGGCCGCTCGACCCCGCGCGCGTCGTGCTCGGCCAGTACGACGGCTACCGCGACGAGGACGACGTCGCCGAGGACTCCACCGTGGAGACGTTCGTCGCGCTGGAGGCGTGGGTCGACAACGACCGGTGGCGCGGCGTCCCCTTCCACCTGCGCACCGGGAAGGCGATGGCGCAGACCCGGCGCACCGTCACCCTGCGCCTGCGACCGCCGGAGTCGTCGGTCTTCGGTGCCGGCCTGGACCCCGACGAGATCGTCCTGGAGCTCACCGACGAGGCGACGGTCCAGGTCGACCTGCTGGGCAAGCGTCCGGGGCCGGAGATGGAGCTCGCCCCGGCGACCATGCGCCTCGACCTGGGCGAGGAGCTGCCGGGCGACGAGCCGCTCGAGGCCTACGAGCGGCTCCTCCTCGACGTCCTGCACGGCGACCACACCCTGTTCGCCCACGCCGAGGAGACGCGCCGGCTCTGGGAGGTCTGCCAGCCCGTCCTCGACGACCGTCCGACCCCGCAGGCCTACGCCCGGGAGTCCTGGGGACCGCAGGCGGCGCTCGACCTCCCCGAGGGCGGCTGGCGGCTGGGGCGGGACGCCACCGATGGCGACTGAGGCCCAGCACGACGCCGTGCCCACGATCGCCGACCACGGACTGGTGGGCGACCTGCGCACCGCGGCGCTGGTCGCGACCGACGGCACCATCGACTGGTTCTGCCCGGGCCGGTTCGACGCGCCGAGCGTGTTCGCCTCCATCCTCGACCCGGACGCCGGCTCGTGGCGGCTGGGCCCCGAGAGCGCGGAGGCGCGCAGCCAGCAGTACTACCACCCCGAGACCAACATCCTCGTCACCCGCTTCATGACCGAGCGGGGCGTGGTGGAGGTCCAGGACTTCATGCCCGTGATGCGCGCCCACGACCCCGACCACCGGCAGCGGCTCGTGCGCCGGGTGGTGGGGCTGCGCGGGCGGGTGGACCTCGCCATGGCGATGACGCCTCGGCCCGACTACGGCACCGTCGCGGCGGACCTCACGCTCGAGGAGGGCCTCGCGCGGTTCGCCGACGGCGACGTGCAGCTGGTCCTGTCGAGCACGGTGCCTCTCCACCTCGACGGCCCCACCGTCACCGCGCAGGTGAGCCTGGAGGCGGGCGAGACCGCCCTCTTCGTCCTCGAGGTATTGGCTCCGGACGAGCCGGCGCGCGGTTGCCGCGAGGCCGACGTCGACGAGCTCTTCGACGCGACGGCCGCGTTCTGGCGCGGCTGGCTGTCGCAGAGCACCTACACGGGCCGTTGGCGCGAGTGGGTCGACCGTTCGGCGCTCACGCTCAAGCTGCTGTGCCACGAGCCGACCGGCGGGATCGTCGCCGCGCCGACCACCAGCCTGCCCGAGCGGATCGGCGGCTCGCGCAACTGGGACTACCGCTACGTCTGGGTGCGGGACGCCGCCTTCAGCGTCTACGCCCTGCTCCGCCTCGGCTTCACCGACGAGGCGTCCGCCTTCGTGCGCTTCCTCTCCGAGCGGCTGGGGGAGGCAGCGGACGACGGCGAGGCGCTCGAGCGCCTGGGCCCGCTGCGGGTGCTCTACGACCTCGACGGAGCGATCCCGCACGAGCGCGAGCTCGACCACCTGGCGGGCCACCGCGGCTCGCGGCCGGTGCGGGTGGGCAACGCCGCCGTGGACCAGCTGCAGCTCGACGTCTACGGGGAGCTCATCGACTCCGTCTACCTCTTCGACAAGCACGGTCGCGGCATCAGCCACGACGCCTGGAGCGACCTGCGCCGCATCGTGTCGTGGCTCATGGACAACTGGCAGCGACCCGACGCCGGCATGTGGGAGATGCGTGCCGAGCCGCGCACCCACACCACCTCCCTCGTCATGTGCTGGGTCGCCGTCGAGCGGATGATGCGCATCGCGCGACGCCGCGGGCTCCCCGGCGACCTCACCGAGCTCGCGGCGACCCGCGACGCGATCTACGACCGCGTCATGACCGAGTGCTGGAACGACGACCTCGGCGCCTTCACCGCCTTCGCCGGAGGTGACGTGCTGGACGCCGGCGCGCTGCTGATGCCGATGGTCAAGATGGTCGCCCCCGACGACCCGCGGTTCCTGTCCACACTGGCCCACGTCGAGGAGCGGCTGGTCACCGACAGCCTGGTCCTGCGCTACGACCCGTCGGCCTACGAGGACGGCATCGGGGCCGGGGACGACAGCGCGCCCGACGGCGAGGGCACCTTCTCGCTCTGCTCGTTCTGGTACGTCGAGGCACTCACCCGCGCGGGCCGCTACGACGACGCGCGACTGGCCCTGGAGAAGATGTTCACCTACGCCAACCACCTGGGCCACTACGCCGAGCAGGTCGGCCTCAACGGCGAGCAGCTGGGCAACTTCCCACAGGGGTTCACCCACCTGAGCCTGATCAGCGCCGTGATCAACCTCGACCGCAGCCTCGACGCGTGAGCGCCCCGTCGTCTGCTCGGTCGACGGCGCGCGCCGTCGCCCTGATCCCGGTCGTGCTGGCGACGCTGTCCATGATCGGTCCGTTCAGCATCGACACGCCGTTCCCCGCCTTCGCCGAGATGGGCGAGGCCTACGACGTGACCTCGGCCGAGCTGCAGCTGGTGGTGACGGCGTACATGCTGTCGTTCGCCGCCATGAGCCTGTTCCACGGACCGCTGTCCGACGCCGTCGGGCGGCGCCCGGTGATCCTCGGCTCACTGCTGGCGTACGCCGTCGCGTCGGTGGCGTGCGCGTTCGCCCCGACGCTGGAGTGGCTGCTCGTGGGCCGCGTGGTGCAGGGACTCGCCGCCGGCGGCTCCACCATCGTGAGCCGCACGGTCATCCGCGACCTGTTCGAGGGCGCCGAGGCGCAGCGGATGATGAGCCAGGTCGCGGTCATCTTCGGGGTGGCGCCGGCCCTCGCGCCGATCGTGGGCGGTCTGCTCATCCAGGCGGGTCCGTGGCAGACGGTCTTCTGGTTCATGGCCGGCCTGGCCCTGCTCCTCGTGGCGGCCACCCTCGCGCTGCTCCCCGAGAGTCACCCGCCCGAGCGCCGGGTGCCGCTGCGGGTGGGCGAGGTGGTCCGGGGCCTCACGACCGTCCTGGCCGTGCCGGCGTTCCACCGGATGGCGTGGGCCGGCACGCTCGTCTTCGGTGCCCAGTTCCTCTACATCGGCGGCGCCTCGATCTTCGTCGTCGACCTGCTGGGCGAGGGCGAGCTCGACTTCTGGAAGCTCTTCGTCCCGATGATCGGGTCCATGGTCGTCGGCTCGATGGTGAGCGGGCGCGTCGGTCGGCTGGTGACCAGCACGCGCCTGGTCTCGGTCGGCTACGCCGCCAGCGCTGCGGGCGCGGTCCTCGGCGTCGTCGTGGCGCTCACGCCCGCGGGCGAGGTGCTCCCCTGGGCGGTCGCCGGCGTGGCCCTCATCGCCTTCGGCAACGGCCTGGCCTACCCCAACATCCAGCTGCTCATGCTCGACCTGGTGCCCACCCGCCGCGGCGCGGTGGTGTCGGCCGGAGCCTTCCTCACCCTGGTGTTCAACGCGGTCAGCGCCGCCGTCCTCGCGCCGTACGCCGGGCGCTCCGTGCTCGGCTTCGCGCTCACCGCGGCCGCCTGCGTCGCGCTCGGCTGGCTGTGCTGGCGCTGGCACCGCGCGTCAACCCCGGCGCCGGCGGGCTGAGCGCGGCGGGGCCGGGCGGGGCCGGCCTCCGGACGTTGCGATCCCCGGCTAGCCGGGGAAATCACCGGGATCGTGGAGGATCCGAGTCACCAGGTGACGCGGATCCTCCACGATGTCCGCCGGATCCGAACGGGGCGCTCGGCCGTACGGGCCGGCCACACCAGGCCGCCGGTCAGGACGACCAGGCGCGCCAGAGCGCGGCGTACTCCCCGTCGAGGTCGACCAGCTCGTCGTGGCTGCCGAGCTCGGCGATGCGCCCGTCGATGACCACCGCGATGCGGTCGGCGTCGTGCGCCGTGTGCAGCCGGTGCGCGATCGCCACGACCGTACGGCCCTCCAGCAGGTTGTTCATCGAGCCCTCGAGCGTGCGAGCGGTACGGGGGTCGATGAGGGAGGTGGCCTCGTCGAGCACCAGCGTGTGCGGGTCGGCGATGATCAGCCGCGCCAGCGCGACCTGCTGGGCCTGCGCCGGGGTCAGCGCGTAGCGCCCCGACCCGATCATCGTGTCCAGCCCGTCGGGCAGCCGCTCGACCCAGGCGAGGGACCCGACGGCCCGCAGCGCCTCGCGTACGGCGTCGTCGGTGGAGTCCTCGCGGGCGAGCACG
Source organism: Nocardioides sp. SYSU D00065 (assembly GCF_017916425.1). Taxonomy (GTDB): domain Bacteria; phylum Actinomycetota; class Actinomycetes; order Propionibacteriales; family Nocardioidaceae; genus Nocardioides. The sequence goes on from NZ_JAFMSX010000002.1 coordinate 278,917, forward strand.
ATGTTGTCGCGCACGGTGCCGATGAAGACGTGGTGCTCCTGGGTGACCAGCGCGACCTCGGTGCGCAGCACCTCCAGGGGCAGGTCGACCAGGTCGACGCCGCCGACGCGGGCCGTCCCGGTGCGCGGGCGGTTGATGCCCGCCAGCAGCCGGCCCAGGGTCGACTTGCCCGAGCCGCTCGGGCCGACCACGGCCAGCCGCTCGCCCGTACGCAGCCGCAGGTCGACGCCGTGCAGCACGTCGTGGCCCTCGCGGTAGGCGAAGCGGAGGTCCTCGCCGACCAGCTCGCTGCCCTCGGGGAGCCGGTCGCCCGGCTCGCGGTCGGGCGGCACCTCGGCGATGCCGAGCAGCCGGCTCGTCGAGGCCGCGCCGACCTGCAGCCGGTCGACCTCGCCGATCACCGCGTCGAGCGGCTCGGCCAGCGCGACGACGTAGAGCATCGCGGCGGTGATCTGGCCCAGGTCGACCCAGCCCCGGCTGTAGCCGTAGGCGCCCACCAGCAACGTGACGACCTGCGGCACCTGGAAGGCGCCGTTGAGGGCGGCGAAGAGCACGTTGCGCAGCGTCATCCCGTAGCGCTCGGCCTGCGCCGACACCTCGATGTCGTCGGCGCCCGCGCGCACCCGGGCGTGCGAGAGGCCGAGCGCCTCGACGGTGCGCGCGCCCTCGACGGTCTCGGTCAGGGTGGTGTTGATCCGCGAGTACGTCGCGCCCTCGGTGATGTACGCCTTGGGCGCGCGACGCAGGTAGGTGCGCACGGCCGGTGTGCAGAGTGCGAACACCACCAGCGCCGGCACCGCGAGCACGAGCGAGTTGAGCAGCATCGCCACGACCGAGAGCACGACGGTGAGCAGCGAGATCAGCAGCCGCGGCACGCCCCACTGCACCGAGCGGGCCATGGTGCCGACGTCGCGGGTGACCCGGGTGACGAGGTCGCCGGTGCTGGCGCCCTCGACCCGGCCCACCGGCAGGCGCAGGATCGTGCCCACGACGTACTCGCGCGCCGAGGCCAGCAGGTCCTGGCCGAAGTGCGTCGAGGTCCGCTGGGCGCCGAAGGTGAACAGCGCCTGCAGCACCACGACGCCCACGACGGTGAGGGCCAGCGCGTCGAGTCCCTGGACGGCGGTGCCCTGCGACTCGACGCGGTTGACGAGCTCGCCGAGCAGGCGCGGCACCACGAGCGCGGAGCCGGCGGCGAGCGCGTTGAGGGCGACGAGGACGACGAAGGAGCGCCGGCGACGGCGCACGAGGTCGGCGAAGAACGCGAGGACCGCGCGGTTGCCCGACACCGGCCAGCCCCGCACCGGGTTGCGCGAGGCGTCGTAGACGTCCTCGGCACGCTGGCGGCGCAACTCGTGGCGCTGCCAGAGGGCGCGGTTGCGCTCACGGAGGCCGGCGCCCACCGGCGGGCGCAGCTCCGGGGGGATCGCGGGCGGGTCGTCGGCTCGGTCGCGCCAGGTGTCGGCGGAGGTCGCGAGGAGGTCGGTGCTCATCGGACGATCTCCTCCTCGTCGAGCGCACGGGCGACCACGCGCCGGTACTCCTCGCTCGCGGCCAGCAGGTCGGCGTGGTCTCCCTCGGCCACGACGGTGCCGTCGTGGAGGAGCGCCACGCGGTCGGCGTGGTGCAGCCAGAGCGGGGAGACCGTCGTGACCACGGTGGTGCGACCGCGCCGGGTCTGCGCGACCCGCGCCGCGACGCGGGCCTCGGTGTGGGCGTCCACCGCCGACGTGGGCTCGACCAGCACCAGCACGGGCGGGTCCGCCGCGATCGCCCGGGCCAGCACGACGCGTTGCCGCTGCCCGCCGGAGAGCCCACGGCCGCGCTCCTCGAGCTGGCCCTGCCAGCCCTCGGGCAGCGCGTCGTACACGTCCTCGGCGCTGGCGACCCGCAGGGCGTGCTCGGCCTGCTCGCGGGTCAGCCGGCCGTGCGGGTCGACGGCGTCCTGCAACGTGCCCGCGAACAGCTGGCTGCTGGTGTCGCTGACCAGCACCTGGCGCCGTACCTCGGCCAGGCCGGCGCGGGCCAGGTCGACGCCGCCCAGGGTGACGCCCCAGTCGCGGCGCGCCTTCTCCTCGTCCAGCGCGGCGATGCGGGCGCGCTCGCGGGCCCGCTCCGCGCGGGCCCGGCGGGCCGCGCGGCCCTTGGCGCCGTCGTCGTCGACCGCGGGGACGGGGTCGGTGTCGGCGGGCAGGTAGCGGCCCAGGCGGTCGGCCAGTGCGGAGCTCTGCTCCGGCACCGCGCTCACGACCACGGTGAGGACGCCCGGCTGCACGGTGAGCCCGCTGGCCTCGTCGTGCAGGGCCGCGGAGCCGTCGAGCGCAACGGGCTCGGCGGGGTCGCGCCACGGCGGCCGCTGCTCGAAGATCGCGATGGCCTTGCGCGCGCTCACCAGCGAGCGGACGCCCTTCTGCGCGAACTCGAAGAAGGTGCGGATCGGTCCGACCATGAACAGGCCGTAGCCGAGGAAGGTGATGAGCTCGCCGACGCTGAGCGTCCCGGCCTCCACCTGCCGCGTCCCGAGCCACACGAGCGTCACCAGGAAGATGCCCGACAGCAGCACGCCGACGGCCTCGACCACCGCCTGCCAGATGCCGGCGGCCACGCCCGCCTGCTTGGCCGACTGCGACTGGCGGTCGTAGTTCGCGCCGAAGGTCTGCTCGCCGCCGATCCCGCGCAGGATGCGCAGTCCGGCGACGATGTCGGTGGCCAGTGAGGTGAGGTCGGAGGTGCGCGAGCGCTCGAGCTGCTGGCGACGGTGCAGCGGACGCAGCAGCGGCAGGGCAGCGCCCACCAGCACCGGCGCCGCGACCAGCGTGAGCAGTCCGAGCTGCCACGACATCGTCAGCACGATGAAGGCCACGGTCAGGTAGGACACGAGCTGACCGGCGGTGCGCGACGCGATCTCGGTCAGCGCGCCGAACTCGTCGGAGTCGCTGGAGGCCACGCTCAGCACCTCGCCGGTCGGCGAGCGGCGGGGGAGCACGTGGCCCATCTGCGCCACCTTGCGGGTGACCATCTCGAGCGTGCCGTAGAGGGCGATGAGCCAGCTGCGCACCACCAGCGTGTGCGAGACGATGCCGAACACGGCGCCGATCGCCACGACGCCGAGCAGCAGTGCCGCCCAGCCCACCAGGGCGGCCGTGTCGTCGCCCACGATGCCGTCGTCGACGGCCCGGCCGAAGATCCACGGGCCGAGCGTCATCGGCAGGAACCACAGCGAGTAGCACAGCGTCGAGAGCGCGACCAGCGCCTTCTGCTGGCCGATGACCCACCGCAGGAACGCCACCGGCGACCGGGTGTCGGGAACGGGCGTGGGGGCGTCGTCTGGATCGGGGAAGAACGTCGCGATCCGGGGTGGGAAGTCCTGCATGTCGTGGTCGACACTAAGGGGCCGCACGCCGTCGGCACGACGCGATTACCCCCACAGGCCTCGAACCCACGCCGGCACGCCTGCGACTTAAGTCGGGCGTGGTGTGACTCCGGCCCGCGCGTTCACCCCTGCGGGTACCGTGGCCGACGATGACGCAGATCGACGTGCTCACCCCGCGCGAGGTGCCGCTGGGAGGTCCCCGGGCCATGCGCGTACGACGGACGCTCCCGCAGCGCCACCGGTCCCTGATCGGCGCGTGGTGCTTCGTGGACCACTACGGCCCCGACAGGGTCGGCGACACCGGCGGCATGGTGCTGCCCGCACACCCGCACACGGGCCTGCAGACCGCGAGCTGGCTCTTCGGCGGCGCGCTCGAGCACCGCGACTCGGTAGGCAGCCTCGCCACCGTGCGTCCCGGCGAGCTCAACCTGATGACCGCGGGGCGCGGGATCAGCCACACCGAGGTCTCCACGCCCGACACCGACGTGCTGCACGGCGCTCAGCTGTGGATCGCGCTGCCCGACGCGACCCGCCACTGCGAGCCGGGGTTCGAGCACTTCGCGCCCCGGCCGGTGCGCGGACCCGGTTGGGAGGCACGGGTGTTCCTGGGCTCGCTGCTGGGCGCCAGCTCCCCGGTGACCACCCACACGCCGCTGCTCGGGGCCGAGCTCATGCTGGCCACCGGCAGGAGTCTCGAGATCGAGGTCGACGAGTCCTTCGAGCACGGCGTCCTGCTCGACGTCGGCCTGGTCGCCGTCGAGGGCGAGGAGATCAAGCCCAGCGACCTCGCCTTCGTCCCCGCCGGGCGGACCACGCTCACGATCACCGCCCACGAGGAGGCGCGCCTGCTGCTGCTCGGCGGACCGCCCTTCGGCGAGGCCATCGTCATGTGGTGGAACTTCATCGGCCGCACCCACGACGAGATCGTGGGCTACCGCGACGAGTGGCAGCAGCAGATCACCGCCGACGGCGCGGTCGTGGACACCGGCACGGCGGTGGCCGACGGGCGCTTCGGCGTGGTGGACCTCGACCTCGCGCCCATCCCCGCCCCCGAGCTGCCCCACGTCCGGCTCAAGCTCAGGCGCTGACCGGCGTGGGTGCTGAGGGCGCGGTGCTCGGCGACGACGGCCTGGCCCGGTGCCCCTGGGGCGCCGGCGACCCGGTCATGCAGGCCTACCACGACACCGAGTGGGGACTGCGCGTCCACGGCGAGGCCGCCCACCTCGAGCGCCTCACCCTCGAGGCGTTCCAGTCCGGGCTCTCCTGGCGGACCATCCTCGACAAGCGGGAGCGCTTCCGCGCCGCCTTCGCCGGCTTCGATGCCGACGTGGTCGCCGCCTACGGTCCCGCCGAGGTCGAGCGGCTGATGGGCGACGCCGGCATCGTGCGCAACCGCCGCAAGGTGGACGCTGCGATCGCCAACGCCCGCGCGACCGTGGCGCTGCGCGACAGCGGCGGGCTGGAGGCGTTCATCTGGTCGTTCCGGCCCGCGCCGGCGCCCGCGCCCCGCACGAGCGCCGACGTGCCGACCGCGTCGCCGGAGTCCCTCGCTCTGTCGAAGGCGCTCAAGAAGGCGGGCTTCGCCCACGTCGGGCCCACGACGATGTACGCCCTCATGGAGGCCGTCGGCCTCGTCGACGACCACCTGGAGGGCTGCCACCGCCGCGGCTGCGCGGACTAGCCTCGCGCCATGACGCGCGTGCACGCCTTCGCCGACGACGCCCTGGGTGACCTCGACGCCACCGCGCTGGTGGCCGCGCTGCGGGCCGGCCAGGTCTCGATCCCCGAGGTGGTCGAGGCGGCGATCGCTCGCACCGAGCGGGTCGACCCGACGCTCGGTGCGGTGGCGTACGCCGCCTACGACCGCGCCCGCGAGCAGGCTCGCCACCCGCGCGGCGGCTGGTTCGCCGGGGTGCCGACCTTCGTCAAGGACAACGTCGACGTGGCCGGGATGCCGACCCAGCACGGCGCCGACGCGTTCACGGCCGAGCCGGCGCCGGCCGACGGCGACTTCGCCCGCATGTACCTCGCGACCGGGCTCATCGCCCTGGGCAAGACCCAGCTCTCCGAGTTCGGCTTCTCCGGGGCGGCCGACCACGTGCGGCTGGGGCCGGTGCGCTCGCCGTGGAACCCCGAGCACTACGCCGGCGCCTCGTCGGCGGGCTCGGCCGCGCTCGTCGGCGCGGGTGCGGTTCCCATCGCCCACGCCAACGACGGCGGTGGCTCGATCCGGATCCCGGCGGCTGTCAACGGCCTGGTCGGGCTCAAGCCCACACGCGGCCGGCTGGCCCAGGACCGGAGGCTGCGCGACATGCCGGTGCGCATCGTCTCCGACGGCGTGCTGACCCGCAGCGTGCGCGACACCGCGGCCTTCTACCGCGAGGCCGAGAAGGTCTGGCGCAACCCCCTGCTCGTACCGGTCGGCGACGTCACCCGTCCCAGCCGGGCACGGCTGCGCATCGCGGTCGTGACCCGCGGCATCGGGCGCGACAGCAGCCCCGAGGTACGCGAGCTGACGCTGCGGACCGCGGCGCTGCTGGAGTCGCTCGGCCACCACGTCGAGGAGATCGACAACCCCGTCCCGGCCGGCTTCCCCGACCACTTCGTGCGGTTCTGGTCGATGCTCGCGCTCGTCATCGCCCGCCGCGGACGCCGCGACTTCGGACCGACGTTCGACCCCGCGCGGCTCGACAACCTCACCCTCGGGCTGGCCCGGCACGCGGCACGCAACCTGCACAAGCAGCCGCTCTCGATCGCGGTGCTCCGCGCCTCGCAGCGGCTCGCCGCGCGCCACCGGGCGTCGTACGACGTCACCCTGACGCCGACGCTGGCCACCGAGACCCCCCGGGTCGGGCACCTGCGCCCCGACCAGGACTACGAGGAGATCATGAGCCGGCTGATGGACTGGGTGGCCTTCACCCCGCTGCAGAACGCCACCGGCGAACCCGCCATCTCCCTGCCCCTCGCCACCACCGCGAGCGGACTCCCGCACGGCATGATGCTCGGCGCCGGCGTGGGGCGCGAGGCACGCCTGCTGGGCCTGGCCTACGAGCTCGAGGAAGCCGTCGGCTGGCCCCGGATCCAGGAGGCCGGACAGGCGGCCGGACAGGCGGCCGGACAGGCGGTCTGAGGGTCGGTCCGAGCCGATTTCTCATCGTGGCGGGGCGTGTGTACAGTTCTCCGTCGTTGCCCCTTTAGCTCAGTCGGCAGAGCGTCTCCATGGTAAGGAGAAGGTCTACGGTTCGATTCCGTAAAGGGGCTCTGGGTCGGACCTCCTCCGGGGGCGTCCTTCCTCCGCGGCGGGGTAGCTCAGGTGGTTAGAGCACACGGCTCATAATCGTGGTGTCGCGGGTTCGAGTCCCGCCCCCGCTACCACCCGCTCACACCGCACCACCCTGCAACCCAAGGATCTCCCATGGCCAGCAAGTCTTCTGACGTTCGCCCCAAGATCACGCTCGCGTGCACCGAGTGCAAGGAGCGCAACTACATCACCAAGAAGAACCGTCGCAACGATCCCGACCGGATCGAGCTGAAGAAGTTCTGCCCGCGCTGCCGCAACCACACCGCGCACCGCGAGACCCGCTGACGCCTGCTCGTCACCACCGACCCGTCCGAGACACTCGGGCGGGTCGCTGTGTGTTCTAGGTTGGAGCCATGCCCGTCGACCCCTCCCTCGTGGGACGCGAGTTCCCCGCCCCGGCGTCCCTGACCGTGACCGCCGAGCGGGTCAGCGCGTTCGCCGCCGCCGTCGGCCACCCGCAGAGCCCCGGCGAGCCGCTGCCGCCGACGTTCCCCATCGTGCTGGCCTTCGGGGCCATGCAGGCCTTCCTCGACGCCGAGCGGATCGACCTGCACCGCATCGTCCACGGCGAGCAGCGCTTCGCCTACGTCCGTCCGCCCGAGGTCGGCGACGAGCTCACCGCGACGCTGACCGTCACCGGGCTGCGCCAGATCGGCGGTGCCGACATCATCGCCACGACCAGCGAGATCACCGACGAGACCGGGGCCGTGGTCTGCACGGGCAAGGCGACCCTCGTCCACTCGGCCGCACCGGGAGGTGCCGCATGACCGCGATCCTCGCCGCCGGCGACACGCTGGAGCCGCGCACGTTCACGATCACCCGCGCCGACCTCGTCGCCTACGCCGACGCGAGCGGTGACCACAACCCGATCCACCAGGACGAGGAGGTCGCGCTCGCAGTCGGCCTGCCCGGCGTCATCGCGCACGGCATGTACACCCTCGCCCTGGTCGGGCGCGCCGTCGCGGAGTGGACCGGCGGCGCCGAGGTCGTCGACCTCGGCGCGAAGTTCACCAGCCCGGTCGTCGTGCCCGCCGACGGCGGCGCGGAGGTCGTGGTCGGCGGCACCGTGAAGTCAGTCGCCGACGGCCTGGTCACCCTCGCGCTCGAGGTCACCAGCGGGGGCACCAAGGTGCTCGGCATGCCGCGCGCGGTCGTGCGGCAGGCCGGTGGCCGTGCCTGACCTGCGCCAGCACACCACGCTGCGCCTGGGCGGCCCGGCCCGCGAGTGGGTGCGAGCCACCACCGAGGCGGACCTCGTCGCGGCGGTCGCCGAGGCCGACGCAACCGGCACGCCGGTGCTCGTGCTGGGCGGCGGGTCCAACCTCGTCGTCGGCGACGACGGCTTCGACGGCCGGGTCGTGCAGGTCGCGACGACCGGCGTCCGGGCCGACACGGACGCGTGCGACGTGGACACCCCCGCCCAGTGCGGGGGAGTGGTGCTCACCGTCGCGGCCGGCGAGGACTGGGACGGCCTGGTCGCCCACGCCGTCGCCCGCGGCTGGGCGGGCCTCGAGGCCCTGTCGGGCATCCCCGGCTCCGTCGGCGCCACCCCGATCCAGAACGTCGGCGCCTACGGCCAGGACGTGTCGCAGACGATCGCCCGGGTGCGCACCTGGGACCGGGTCGACCGGACCCAGCGCACCTTCGCCGCCGCCGACTGCGGCTTCGGCTACCGACACTCGCGCTTCAAGGCCGAGCCGGGTCGCTACGTCGTCCTCGAGGTGGCCTTCCAGCTCCGTCAGGGCGACCTGGGCGAGCCGGTGACGTACCCCGAGCTCGCCCGTCACCTCGGGGTGGAGCTCGGGGAGCGCGCCCGGCTCACCGCCGTGCGCGACGCCGTGCTGGCGCTGCGGGCCGGCAAGGGGATGGTGCTCGACGCGGAGGACCACGACACCTGGAGCGCGGGATCGTTCTTCACCAACCCCGTCCTGACCCCCGAGCAGGCCGCCGGCCTGCCCGCCGAGGCCCCACGCTGGGAGCAGCCCGACGGCACGGTCAAGACGAGCGCCGCGTGGCTCATCGAGCACGCCGGGTTCCACCGGGGCCACACCAGCGCCGCCGCGGGGCAGCGGGTCGGGCTGTCCACCAAGCACACCCTCGCGCTGACCAACCGCGGCGACGCCACCAGCGCGGAGCTGCTCACGCTCGCCCGCGAGGTGCGTGACGGGGTGCGCGAGGCGTTCGGCGTCACGCTCGTCAACGAGCCGGTGACGGTGGGCTGCTCGCTCTGAGGCAGCCCCGTCAGCCCAGCCAGGCAGCGATGTCGCGCCGGGCCGCCGCCACGACGTCGGAGGGCGCCCGCGAGGCCGCGAAGGACATCTCGGCCAGCCGGGCCAGGGTCGCGTCGTCGAGCTCGTGCGCCGCGCGCATCGTGGCGTACTGGCCGGCGAGCCGGGACCCGAACAGGAGCGGGTCGTCGGCCCCCAGGGCCACCGTGGCGCCGGCGGCGAGCAGCTGCGGCAGGGGCACCGAGGTGAGGTCGGAGTAGACGCCGAGCGAGACGTTGGAGACCGGGCACACCTCCAGCGCGACACCGGCAGCGACGATCCGGTCCAGCAGCGCGGGGTCCTCGACGCTGCGGACGCCGTGACCCAGCCGCTGGGCCCCGAGCTGGTCGAGGCACGCACGCACGTGGTCGGCCCCGCGCAGCTCGCCGCCGTGCGGCACCAGCAGCAGGTCGGCGCGCGCCGCGATCCGGAACGCGCCGGCGAAGTCCTCGGTCCGACCGCGCCGCTCGTCGTTGGACAGCCCGAACCCGACCACGCCGCGGCCGGCGTACTGCGCCGCCAGCCGAGCCAGCGTCCGCGCGTCGAGCGGGTGCCGGGTGCGGTTGGCCGCGATCACCACCGCCATGCCGAGACCGGTGCGCTCCGAGGCGTCGCGCACGCAGTCGAGCACCAGGTCGGTGAACGCCGTGACGCCGCCGAAGCGCGCCGCGTAGCCGCTGGGGTCCACCTGGATCTCCAGCCACCGGCCGCCGTCGCGCACGTCGTCCTCGGCGGCCTCGCGCACCAGGCGGCGTACGTCGTCGGGCGTGCGCAGGACCGAGCGGGCCACGTCGTAGAGCCGCTGGAACCGGAACCAGCCCTTCTCGTCGGCGGCGCTGAGCCGCGGCGGCCAGTCCTCGACCAGCGAGTCGGGCAACGCGATCCCGTCGCGCTCGGCGAGCTCGAGGAGGGTGCCGTGACGCATGGAGCCGGTGAAGTGCAGGTGCAGGTGCGCCTTCGGCAGCGCGGAGACGTCGCGCACCCGGTCGGCCCCTGACATGCGAGGCATCGTAGGGGGACGCTCCGGGGGCGCGTCGGCCGGTCGGGCGGTCCGGTCGGGCGGTCCGGTCGGCCGCGCCGGTTCGACGGGGGCTGGACCGGCCCCGTATGCTTCTCGACTGGTGGTTCGCACCCCATGCTTCGGCATGCCCCGCATAGGGCGCGCGGCCATCGGAGGGCACTAGCTCAACTGGCAGAGCATCGGTCTCCAAAACCGAAGGTTGGGGGTTCAAGTCCCTCGTGCCCTGCGAGGAATCACTGCACACAGCAACAGCGAGAAGGTGGGAAACGTGGCCGACGGCAACGCGGTTCAGGACCGGCGCGCCTCGCGCGGCGACGACCGTGGGCGCACCAGCCCCGTCACGTTCCTGCGCCAGGTGGTGGCCGAGCTCCGCAAGGTGGTCTGGCCCACCCAGCAGCAGCTGATCACCTACTTCCTCGTGGTGCTGGTCTTCGTCCTCGCCGTGATGCTGCTGGTCTCGGTCCTCGACCTGGCCTTCGGGAAGCTCGTCTTCGAGATCTTCACCGGCAGCAACACCCAGTGACGACGGGGCAGTGAGCTCCACCGCACCGACATCCGCCGGCTCAGCCCGGCCCCCGGTCCGCAGCGACCGGCACCAGCAACGACGTACGGAGTGAGACGTGTCTGACAACTATGACGACGACCGGGTCGAGGACCAGGTCGAGTCCGCCGACGAGGTCACCTCGCAGGACCCCGTCGTGGACTCCGTCGAGGGCGCTGAGGACTCGGTCGAGGACGACGCGGAGGACGACGCCGAGGGCGCGGCCGACGCGGACGGCACGGCCGAGGACGCCGACGCCGACGCCGAGGCGAGCGATCCGCTCGAGGCGTTCCGCCGCGAGCTGTGGGCCAAGCCCGGCGACTGGTTCGTCGTGCACACCTACTCGGGCATGGAGAAGCGGGTCAAGCACAACCTCGAGAACCGCATCATCTCCCTCAACATGGAGGACTACATCCACGAGATCGTGGTCCCCACCGAGGAGGTCGCGGAGATCAAGAACGGCCAGCGCAAGATGGTCACCCGCACCGTCCTGCCCGGCTACGTGCTGGTCCGCATGGACCTCACCGACGAGTCCTGGTCGGCCGTGCGGCACACGCCGTCGGTCACCGGGTTCGTGGGGCACAGCCACCAGCCGGTCCCGCTGAGCATGAGCGAGGTCGAGGACATGCTCGCGCCGGCCGTCGTGGCCGTCGCCGAGGCCGAGGCCGCCGCCGCCGGCGACAAGGGCTCCGCCACCACCCCGCGCAAGCCGGTCGAGGTGGCCGACTTCAGCGTCTCGGACTCGGTCATGGTGGTCGACGGCCCGTTCGCCACGCTGCACGCGACGATCACCGAGATCAACGCCGAGTCGCAGCGCGTCAAGGCTCTCGTCGAGATCTTCGGGCGCGAGACCCCGGTCGAGCTGTCGTTCTCCCAGATCCAGCGGGTCTGACGATTTCACCCGGTCCGCCCGGCGGACCGACAATGGACGAGCAACAACCCGTGGCAGGGGGCGTCCGCCCTCGTCAGGACCACAAGAGAGAGAGAAGGCAATGCCTCCCAAGAAGAAGATCGCCGCACTGGTCAAGGTGCAGCTGCAGGCCGGTTCGGCCACCCCGGCTCCGCCGGTCGGTACGGCGCTCGGCCCGCACGGCGTCAACATCATGGACTTCTGCAAGGCCTACAACGCCCAGACCGAGTCCATGCGCGGCAACGTGATCCCCGTCGAGATCACCATCTACGAGGACCGCTCGTTCGACTTCATCACCAAGACGCCGCCGGCCGCCGAGCTCATCAAGAAGGCTGCCGGGCTGTCCAAGGGCTCGGGCGTCCCGCACAAGGAGAAGGTCGGCAAGCTGACCAAGGACCAGGTGCGCGAGATCGCGGCGACCAAGCTGCCCGACCTCAACGCCAACGACATCGACGCGGCCATGAAGATCGTCGAGGGCACTGCGCGCTCGATGGGCATCACGACCGACTGACAGCGCCCCGTCAGGGGCATGTGGGAGAGCCGCGCTGGCTCGCCGACCACTCCACTCTCGGAGCGCGCTCGCCGCGCCCCGGCCAACGAAAGAGAAGACTCATGCAGCGCAGCAAGACCTACCGCGCGGCGGCCGAGACGTTCGACAAGGACGAGCTCTACGCCCCGCTGGCAGCCATCTCGATCGCCAAGGGCGGCTCGAAGAAGAAGTTCGACGAGACCGTCGACGTCGTGATGCGACTCGGCGTCGACCCGCGCAAGGCGGACCAGATGGTCCGCGGCACCGTCAACCTCCCGCACGGCACCGGCAAGACCGCCCGCGTCCTGGTCTTCGCCAACGGCGACAAGGCCGAGGCCGCCCGTGAGGCCGGTGCGGAGTTCGTCGGCGGCGACGAGCTGATCGAGAAGGTCGCCGGCGGCTGGCTCGACTTCGACGCCGTCGTCGCGACGCCCGACATGATGGGCAAGGTCGGCCGCCTCGGTCGTGTCCTGGGCCCCCGCTCGCTCATGCCCAACCCGAAGACCGGCACGGTGACCCCCGACGTCGCCAAGGCCGTCTCCGACATCAAGGGCGGCAAGATCGAGTTCCGCGTCGACCGGCACGCCAACCTGCACTTCATCATCGGCAAGGCGTCCTTCTCCGAGGTCCAGCTCGCCGAGAACTACGCGGCCGCCCTCGACGAGGTGCTCCGCCTCAAGCCGGCCAGCTCCAAGGGCCGCTACATCAAGAAGGTCACCGTCTCCACGACGATGGGCCCCGGCATCCAGGTCGACCCCAACCGCATCAAGAACGTGGCTTCGGAGGACGAGGCCGTCCAGGCCTGATCCGCGGCAGTCGTGCTCGGCCCGGTCGCCCTGTTGGGGCGGCCGGGCCGAACTGCTGTCCGCACCGAACTGCTGTCCGGGCCGCCGTTTCGATGTGGAACCATCGGGTAGGAACGAGGCGGGCGCATCGCGTCCCACCTCGTCCGTTCCCGTCCTCGTCCCAGGAGATCCCATGCGCCGCACGTCCCTCACCCGCCGCCTCGGCACCGCCACCTTGGTGCTGACCCTCGGGGTCGGGCTCGCCGCCTGCAGCGGAGAGGACGGGTCCGGGGACTCGTCGAGCTCCGCCACCGACGAGAGCACCAGCGAGTCGAGCGAGGGTGCCGCCGACGAGTCGTCGGAGGAGCCCGCTGAGGAGCCGTCGGAGGAGCCCGCGGAGGCCTCGCTGGCGGAGCTGACGAGCGAGGACTTCTACCCGTCGGTGATGGCCGCGATGCGCGAGGCGGAGACGTTCGCCTTCGAGACCGCCACCGGCGCGGCCGGCCAGGCCCAGACGATGACCGGCCAGGCCAGGTTCGGCGACGACGGCGTCGAGATGAAGGCCTCGAGCACCGGCGCTCAGGCGATGGAGCTGATCCTCCTCGGCAAGACGATGTACCTGAAGTCGCCCGACCTCGGCACCGGTGACAAGTGGCTCGAGGTCGACCTGAGCGACCCCAACTCGCTGTTCGGGATGATCGGCAAGGCCACCGACCCCGAGGTGATGTTCCAGGCCATGGAGGCTCCCAAGAAGCTGGAGCTCGTGGGCACCGAGGAGGTCGACGGCGTGGAGACCAACCACTACCGGATCACCCTCGACCCCACTCAGTACCTCGAGGCGATGGAGTTCCCGCCGGCGATGGCGGACATGCTCCCCGAGGAGCTGGTGACCGAGATGTGGGTCGACGCCGACGACCTGCCGCGCAAGTTCTCCCAGACGATCGAGATCCCGGCCGTCGGCGGCGGGCAGCCCACCACCACGACCAGCGAGGGCACCTACTCCGACTTCGGCACCGAGGTCGACATCCAGGCGCCCCCGGCCAGCGAGGTCACCCAGGACGCCCCCGGCGCCTGAGGGGTCACTCCCGGAAGACCCGCTCGTCGATGAGCTGCTCCTTGACCGGGGCTCCCTCGGGCTCGTAGCGGCCCTGGTCGAAGCGCGTACGGAACTGCAGGGCCACGCCGTCGCGGCCGAAGCGGTTCTTCTCGACCGTGAGGACCGCGTAGTCGCGGAACCGCTCGGCATTGGTGAGGTCGTAGGTCAGGTGGTGGCGCGCGACGATGTCGAACTTGTTGTTGAGCACCAGCACCACGTCGGCCTCGTAGGCCAGCGCGCTGGACCCCCGCAGGTCGTTGGCACGCATCCGCTTCCCCGAGCGCAGCGCCTCCTTGTCGGCCGCGGCGACGGCCAGCACCGGCGCGCCGAGGTCGATGGCGAGGTCCTTGAGGCCCTCGACGACCTCGGTGGAGCGCGCCTCGTCGTCGTCGTGGTGCGACTTGACCTTCTGCAGGTAGTCCACAACCACGAGCGGCGCGCTGCCGGCCATCTCGCGCACCGCCTCGACGGCCGCATGGATGGCGGCGAGGTCGGTGCGGGTGCCGGTGGAGCGGTGCACGAAGAGCTGCTCGGAGTAGTGCGCGACCCGGGCCAGCGCCTCGGTGCCCGCCGGCACGGACTCGAGGCGGCGCTCGAGCGAGCTGACCCACAGGTCGTCGAAGATCGCGCGCACGTGGGTGATGCGCACCTGGTCGGAGTCGTCGAGCTCCCCGGCCTCCATGGCGAGCAGCTTCTGCGTGAGGTCCTCGGCGTCGTGCTCGTAGGAGAAGTACACGACGGGCCGCCCGGTGGCGGCGTTGTTGCGCGCCACCTGAAGGGCGAACGTCGACTTGCCGAGACCCTGCGGGCCGGCGAGCAGGACGAGCGAGCCGGCGCGCATGCCGCCGCCGATCAGCGGGTCGAGCCCCTCGAAACCCGTCTTCCACACCCTTCCGGCGGCGTTGCGCCCGGTGAGCATGCGTTCGTCGCTGCGAGCCAGCGAGGCCCCGACCGTCGTGAGCTGGTGATCCACGCCGCCCATCGAACCAGTCCGACGAGCTCCGCGTGGGGGTAATGCCGCGAACGGCCCGCGGCGCCGATTTGGCCCGTCCGGCCGGCCGGCGTAGTCTCCTTCTTCGAAACCAAAGACCGCAGGTTGTCACGGGCTCCTCGCCCGTGGCCGAAGGTTCGCAGGAGCGGACGGCCGGCGCAGGTGACAGAGCAGCGGCCTCGCGCCGCACCCACGCCCTGAGCCTGCGCTCGGGGCGTTCGTCGTCTGTGGGCCGGACGCCGGTGGTCAACCCCGGAAGGAGACCCATGGCGCGGCCAGAGAAGACTGCCGCCGTCGCAGAGATCGTTGAGTCCTTCAACGACTCCGCCGGCGCTGTGCTGACCGAGTACCGCGGGCTCACCGTGAAGCAGCTGCAGGACCTGCGGCGCTCCCTCGGCGAGAACGCCAACTACGCCGTGGTCAAGAACACGCTGGCCAAGATCGCCGCCACCGAGGTGGGCATCGACGGCTTCGACGACCTGCTGACCGGCCCCACCGCCATCGCCTTCATCAATGGAGACGTGGTCGAGGCCGCCAAGGGTCTGCGTGACTTTGCCAAGGCGAACCCCGCCCTTGTGATCAAGGGTGGCGTCCTCGACGGCAAGCCGCTCGACGCGTCCGAGGTGGCCAAGCTGGCCGACCTCGAGTCGCGCGAGGTGCTGCTGGGCAAGCTGGCGGGCGCGATGCTCGCCTCGCTCTCCCAGGCCGTCTACCTGCTCAACGCCCCGATCGCCCAGGCCGCCCGTCTCGCGGGTGCCCTGGAGGCCAAGGCGCAGCAGGACCCCTCGATCCTCGCAGGTGGTGCCGGTACGCCGGCTGCTCCCGCTGCCGAGGACGCCCCGGTCGAGGAGGCCCCCGCGGCCGCCGAGCCCGAGGCGACCGACGAGGCTGCCGAGCCGGCCGCCGAGTCCACCGACGCCTGAGCCCAGGCCGACGTACACCACCTGAAACCCGGCACGACCCGCACCACCGCGGTCGCGCCACACACGGAAGGAACCGCCACCATGGCGAAGCTCAGCACCGACGAGCTCCTTGACGCGTTCAAGGAGATGACCCTGATCGAGCTCTCCGAGTTCGTGAAGCAGTTCGAGGACACCTTCGGCGTCACCGCCGCCGCCCCCGTCGCCGTGGCCGCCGCCCCGGCCGCCGGTGGTGCCGCTGGTGGCGACGCCGCCGCCGCCGAGGAGAAGGACGACTTCGAGGTCGTCCTCGAGGCCGCCGGCGACAAGAAGATCAACGTCATCAAGGAGGTGCGCGCCCTGACCTCCCTCGGTCTGAAGGAGGCCAAGGACCTCGTCGAGGCCGCCCCCAAGACGATCCTCGAGAACGCCAACAAGGAGACCGCGGACAAGGCGAAGGAGGCCCTCGAGGCCGCCGGCGCCACCGTCACCGTCAAGTGACCCGCTGACGGCCGGGCCCTCGCGGCCCGGTCGTCGACCGCCCAGGGCGGTCACCCTCGTTCGGGGGTGACCGCCCTGTGCTCGTTCGGGCATCCGTGTGACGACCGTCGCATCCCGGCGTAACCTGCCGCGCAGTCCCGCGTTGGACTACTCAGGAGTAGCGACGGGGAGGAAGGGGCCGCGCGCGTGGGTGTGGAGATCAAGGTCGAGGACCTCACCAAGTCGTTCGGCAAGCAGCTGATCTGGGGCGACGTGACCCTCACCGTCCCTGCGGGCGAGATCTGCGTGATGCTCGGTCCGTCCGGCACGGGCAAGTCGGTGTTCCTCAAGACCCTCATCGGCCTGCTCAAGCCCGACAAGGGCTCGATCGTCATCGAGGGCACCGACATCGCGAGCTGCTCCGAGCGCGAGCTCTACGAGATCCGCAAGCTGTTCGGCGTGCTGTTCCAGGACGGCGCGATGTTCGGCTCGATGAACCTCTACGACAACGTCGCGTTCCCGCTGCGTGAGCACACCCGCAAGACCGAGTCCGAGATCCGCGAGATCGTCATGGAGAAGATGGACCTCGTCGGGCTCCTCGGGGCCGAGGACAAGCTGCCCGGCGAGATCTCCGGCGGCATGCGCAAGCGGGCCGGCCTGGCCCGTGCGCTGGTGCTGGATCCCGAGATCGTGCTCTTCGACGAGCCCGACTCCGGGCTCGACCCCGTGCGCACGGCGTTCCTCAACCAGCTCATCGTCGACCTCAACGCCCAGATCGACGCGACGTTCCTGATCGTCACCCACGACATCAACACCGCGCGGACGGTGCCGGACAACATCGGCCTGCTCTACCACCGGCACCTGGCCATGTTCGGCCCGCGCGAGCAGCTCCTGAGCTCCGAGGAGCCCGTGGTGCGGCAGTTCCTCAACGCCCAGCGGGTCGGCCCCATCGGCATGTCGGAGGAGAAGGACGCCGACGAGCTCGCCGCCGAGGCGGGCCAGGAGCTGCCGCCGCTGCCGCCGATCCCGCTGCAGCTCGATCCCTCCAACGGCATCCCGCGGCGCAGCCAGCGCCCGGCGGGACAGTGGTGCCGGGAGAACGGCGTCACGCCGCCGCCCGGATCGTTCGAGTCCAGCAACGCCGGCCTCGCCCCGGGAGCCTGAGGCGCCGTGGCCATGTCGACGTCCTCGCGCGCCCTCGCGCCCATCGGGGTCGCGGGCAACCTGTTCGCCTTCGCCCTCGACGTGGGGCGCGGATTGTTCCGGCGGCCCTTCCAGCTGCGCGAGTTCATCCAGCAGGCCTGGTTCATCGCCTCGGTGACCATCGTCCCCACGGCCCTGGTCGCCATCCCGTTCGGTGCCGTCATCGCGCTGCAGGTCGGCGGGCTGATCAAGCAGTTCGGTGCGCAGTCCTTCACCGGCTCGGCCTCGGTGCTGGCCGTGGTCCAGCAGGCCGCGCCGATCGGCACCGCCCTGCTGATCGCCGGCGCCGGCGGCTCCGCCATCGCCGCCGACCTCGGCGCGCGGAAGATCCGCGAGGAGCTGGACGCGATGATGGTGCTGGGCATCGACCCCATCCAGCGCCTCGTCGTCCCGCGGGTGCTCGCCTGCATGCTCGTGGCGTTCTTCCTCAACGGCATGGTCAGCGTCGTGGGCGTGGCCGGTGGCTACGTCTTCAACGTCATCCTGCAGGACGGCACTCCGGGCGCCTACCTCGCCAGCTTCACCGCCCTCGCCCAGCTCCCCGACCTGTGGATCGGCCTGATCAAGGCGCTCGTCTTCGGCCTGATCGCCGCGATCGTCGCGTCCTACAAGGGCATGAACGCCAAGGGCGGCCCCAAGGGCGTCGGCGACGCGGTCAACGAGTCCGTGGTCATCACGTTCCTGCTGCTCTTCGTGGCCAACTTCGTCCTGAGCATGATCTACCTGCAGGTCGTGCCCCCCAGGGGCGGATGACGATGTCCTCGAAGTGGGCCCTCAGGGACGTCTACGCCAAGCCCCTCGCCTCCCTGGACGACCTCGGAGGCCAGCTGGCCTTCCACCTCGCCGTGCTCAGGGCGGTGCCCCGCGCGGTGACCCGCTACCCCCGCGAGATCATGCGGATCCTCGCCGAGGTCACCTTGGGCTCGGGCGCGCTGGCGGTGATCGGCGGGACCGTCGGGGTCATCGTCGGCATGACGTTCTTCACCGGGGCGCAGGTCGGCCTGTCCGGCTACGCCGCGCTCGACCAGCTCGGGACCGCCGCGTTCTCGGGCTTCGTCTCGGCCTACTTCAACACCCGTGAGATCGCGCCCCTGGTGGCCGGGATCGCGCTCGCAGCCACCGTGGGCTGCGGGTTCACCGCCCAGCTCGGCGCGATGCGGATCTCCGAGGAGGTCGACGCGCTCGAGGTGATGGCGATCCCGTCGATGCACTTCCTGGTCGCGACGCGGGTGGTCGGCGGGCTCGTCGCGATCATCCCGCTGTACGTCGTCGGCCTGCTGTCGTCGTACTTCGCCAGCCGGCTCGTGGTGACGCAGATCTACGGCCAGTCGCCGGGCACCTACGACCACTACTTCAACGCCTTCCTGCCTCCGGGCGACGTCCTGTGGTCCTTCGGCAAGGTGCTCGTGTTCGCCGTGACGGTGATCCTCATCCACTGCTACCACGGCTACCACGCCTCCGGCGGACCCGCCGGGGTGGGCGTCGCCGTCGGTCGCGCGGTGCGCACGAGCATCGTGGCCATCAACGTGCTCGACCTGCTCCTGTCCATGGCCATCTGGGGCGCGGCCACGACCGTCCGGCTGGCGGGGTGATCGGGTGCTGAGGACCAGGTCCCTGGGCGTGTTGTTCCTCGCCCTCATGCTGGCGGCGGTGTGGGTGACGTACGGCGTGTTCACCCAGAAGTTCTCCGACTACGACGAGGTGACCGTCCACGCCTCCCGCATCGGCCTCCAGCTACCGCACCGCGCGGACGTCAAGATCAGGGGCGTCATCGTCGGCGAGGTGCTGGGCTTCGATCCCACCGCCGAGGGCGCCGACATCACCCTCGGCCTCTACCAGGACCGCACGGCACAGATCCCTGCCGACGTCACCGCCTCGATCCTGCCCAAGACGCTGTTCGGCGAGAAGTTCGTCTCCTTGATCGTGCCCGGCGACACGTCCTCGGCCCGGCCGCTGGCCGACGGCGACGTCATCGAGCGGACCGACCTGTCCATCGAGGTCGAGCAGGTGCTCAGCGACCTCTACCCACTGCTGCGCGCCGTCCAGCCCGCAGACCTCAACACCACCCTCAACGCGATCGCCACCGCGCTCGAGGGCCGCGGGGAGCAGCTCGGCGCGAGCCTGGAGACGCTCGACGGCTACCTGACCCGCTTCAACCCCGAGCTGCCCGGCCTGATCGAGGACCTGCGGCTGACCGCCGAGGTCTCCGACACCTACGCCGACGTGCTGCCGGAGGTCGCCACGATCCTGCGCAACACGATCACGACCACCTCCACGCTGGAGGACCGCGAGGACAGGCTGCAGGCGCTGTTCAACGACGTCTCGAGGTTCGCAGCCGTGGCGGAGCGCTTCTCCCGGGCCAACGGCGACAACCTCGTGCACCTCGCCGAGCTCGGCGCGACCCAGCTCGAGGTGTTCGCCCGCTACGCCCCCGGGTATCCCTGCCTGCTCGGCGGCATCGTGGGCGCCGGCAAGCTCCAGGGCGAGGCGTTCCGCGGCTTCACCCTCCACATCGTCCTCGAGACACTGCCCAACCAGCCGCGTGCCTACGGGCCGCAGGACGCCCCTGTCTACGGCGACAAGAGCGGCTACTCCTGCGGGCAGCTGCCCGACCCGCCGTGGTCGCAGAGCAACCCGGTCACCAGCCAGCCGGATTTCGTCGACGGCATCGACGAGCCGACCGGCAAGGGCACGAGCCGGGTCGGGCCGGGGTGGTCCGGAACCGCGGCGGGCTACGCCGGCGGTCGGGACGAGAGCGCCCTGCTCAAGGCGCTGCTCGCGCCCGGCCTGGGGATGGGCCCGGACGACGTGCCGGACCTCGGTGTGCTGCTGGTGGGGCCGATGGCACGCGGAGCGGAGGTGTCGCTGCGATGAGCCGGCTCCTCGACGCCAGAACCTCCGTCGACCTGGTCAAGCTCCTGGTCTTCGTCGTGGTCACCTCCCTGGCCACGGCGGTGCTGGTGGTGACCATCGGCAACCTCGGGTTCGGCGACTCGCGGAAGTACCGCGCCGAGTTCACCGACGCGACCGGCGTCACCAAGGGCGACGACATCCGCGTGGCCGGCGTACGCGTCGGCACCGTCGACGACGTCGAGATCGTCGACCGCACGCGCGCGCTCGTCACCTTCTCCGTCGACGAGGGCACGTCGGTCAACGGCGGCACGCACGCCTCGATCCGCTACCGCAACCTCGTGGGCCAGCGCTACATCTCCCTGACCCAGGAGGTCGGTGCCACCGAGCGGCTCCCGGAGGGCACCACCATCCCGGTCTCGCGGACCCGGCCTGCGCTCGACCTGACGGTGCTCTTCAACGGCTTCAAGCCGCTCTTCCAGGCGTTGTCGCCGGAGGACGTCAACAAGCTCTCCTACGAGCTGGTGCAGGTCTTCCAAGGCGAGGGCGGCACGCTCGAGGGCCTGCTGGCCCACACCGCGTCGGTCACCTCGACGCTGGCCGACCGCGACCAGGTGATCGGCGACCTGATCGACAACCTCTCCGTCGTCCTCGACCACGTCGCCGACCGCGACGAGCAGCTGACCCGGCTCATCGACTCCTTCCGCACGCTCGTCGGTGGCCTGAAGCGGGACCGCAACGCGATCCTCGACTCGCTGGAGGACGTCTCGGCCCTGTCCGTCGAGACCGCCTCGTTGATCGACGGGATCCGCGAGCCGTTCGTCCGGGACATCGAGGAGCTGCGTGCCGTGGCCGCCAATCTCGACAGGAACAAGGCCGAGCTGGACCGGGCCATCCAGGTGCTGCCGATCAAGCTCAACAAGATCGGGCGCACCGCGATCTACGGCTCGTTCTTCAACTTCTACCTCTGCGAGTTCCAGGGTCGGGTCAACCTGCCCGGCGACGTCTCGCTGCCGGTGAAGTACCACACCGGATCGGACAGGTGTGACCTGGGATGAAGCCCTTCCGCGAGCGCAACCCCGTCGTCGTCGGCGCCGTCAGCCTGGTCGTCCTGGCGGTGCTGCTGGTCGCCGCGCTGCGCGCCGACGACCTGCCGGTGATCGGGGGCGGCGACACCTACCACGCGATGTTCACCGAGGCCGGCGGACTGAAGGTCGACGACGAGGTCCGCATCGCCGGGGTGCGAGTGGGCCAGGTGGACGAGATCGAGCTCGACGGCGACCAGGTCAAGGTGAGCTTCAAGGTCGATGACACGGCCGCCTTCGGCGCCGAGACCCGCGCGGCGATCAAGGTGAAGACGATCCTCGGCTCGATGTTCCTCGCGCTGGAGCCCGCGGGCGGAGGGCGGCTCGACGAGGGCGCCACCATCCCTGCCGACCGGACCTCCTCGCCCTACGACGTGGTCGAGGCGTTCGAGGGGCTCGCCTCGACCACGGAGCAGATCGACACCGACCAGCTCGCCGAGTCGCTCACGACGCTCGCCGACCTGACCCGCAACACCCCCGACGAGTTCCGCGGCGCGCTGACCGGGCTGAGCCGGCTCTCGGCCAACATCGCCGCCAAGGACGAGCAGCTCAACACCCTGCTGGTGAACCTCGAGCGGGTCTCGAAGGTCCTCGACGCGCGCGACGAGGACATCATCGAGCTGATGGAGGACAGCGACGTCCTCTTCCGGGCGTTGGTCGCGCGGCGTGAGGCGGTGCACGACCTGCTCGTGTCCAGCAGCCGGCTCTCCAAGGAGCTGACCGCGCTGGTCCGCCAGTCGCGTGCCGACCTGAAGCCCGCCCTCGCGCACCTCGAGAACGTGGTGGCGGTGCTCAACAAGAACGAGGACAACCTCGACAGCAGCCTGCGGCTGATGGCGCCGTTCTACCGGGTCTTCGCCAACACGCTCGGCACCGGGCCGTGGTTCGACACGTGGATCGCCAACTTCCCTCCCGTCCCGCAGGTGGGCTGAGCCATGGACCTCGTCAGGCGACTCCTCGTCCCCCTCGTCGTGCTCGGCTTCGTCGTCGCAGCCGCCGTCACCGTCCTCGGCGGCGATCCCGGCCGCAGCGTCGTGGCCCGCTTCCCGCGCACCGTGTCGGTCTACGAGGGCAGCGACGTGCGCGTCCTCGGCGTGCCGGTGGGCACGGTCACCCGCGTCGAGCCCACCGGCACCGACGTGGCGGTCACGATGACGTACGACAGCGAGGTGCGGCTGCCGGCCGACGCACGCGCGGTGATCATCGCCCCGTCGGTGGTCGGCGATCGCTACGTCCAGCTCACGCCGGCCTACGACGGGAGCGGGGAGGTGCTGCCCGACGGCGCCGAGCTCGACGTGGACCGGACCGCCGAACCGCTCGAGCTGGACCAGATCTACGACAGCCTGGACCGCCTCAACGTGGCACTCGGTCCGCGCGGCGCCAACCGGGGTGGCGCGCTGTCCGACCTGTTGTCGGTGACAGCGGACAACTTCGGCGGCCAGGGCACGACCTTCCGTCAGACGATCGCGGACTTCTCGCGGCTCAGCGAGACCCTCGCGGGCAACAAGGAGGAGCTGTTCGGCTCCGTGGAGGCGCTGGAGGGCTTTCTGCAGACCCTGGCCGAGAACGACCAGACGGTGCGCCAGTTCAACCAGTCCCTCGCCGACGTCTCGACGATGCTCGAGGGCGAGCGCGAGGAGCTGGTCGCGGCCACGCGCAACCTGTCGGTGGCCCTGACGGCGGTGAAGGGCTTCGTGGAGGAGAACAAGGACTCGCTCAGCCGCAACATCACGGGCATCAACCGGGTGGCCAAGGTGCTGGTGCGCCAGCGCGCCGCGCTCGACGAGATCCTGCACGTGGCCCCGGCGACGCTCAACAACCTGGCGATGACGTACAACCCGCAGGCCGGCACCCTCGACACCCGGTCCAACTTCGGCGAGTCGGTCAACCAGCTCGAGTTCGACCCCGCCGCGATGCTCTGCGGCTTCGTGTCGCAGGTCGAGCGCTCCGGTCAGGCGTGCAGCACGATCACCCGGCTCCTCGACCGGCCGCGTCCCGGTGCGCTGCAGCGCGACGTGCTCCCCGCGCAGGACGTCTTCGACCCCACCCTCGGCGGACTCGTGGAGGTGGAGCGATGACGCGGGTGAAGGTCCTCGTGCTGGCCGTGTGGGCGGCGATGTGGCTCTCGGCGTGCGACGCGAGCGTGTACTCCCTGCCGCTGCCCGGCGGTCCCGACGTCGGCGAGGACCCGATCACGGTGAAGGTCGAGTTCGCCGACGTCCTCGACCTGGTGCCGCAGTCCACCGTCAAGGTCAACGACGTCAACGTCGGCAAGGTGACCGCGATCGACCTGCAGGGCTACCAGGCCCTGGTGACGCTCGAGCTGCGCCGCGACGTCGACCTGCCGGGCAACGCGGTGGCCGAGCTGCGGCAGACCAGCCTGCTCGGCGAGAAGTTCGTGGAGCTGCGCGCACCGGAGGAGGGTGCGGTCGCCGACCGGCTCGAGGACGGCGAGGTGATCCCGATCGAGCGCGCCGGTCGCAACCCCGAGGTCGAGGAGGTGCTCGGCGCGCTGAGCCTGCTCCTCAACGGCGGTGGCGTGGCCCAGCTCAAGACCATCACCCAGGAGCTCAACTCGGCCCTCGAGGGCCGCGAGGACTCCGCGAGGTCGGTGCTGCGCAACCTGCGCGGGCTCACCGGGCAGCTGGACGAGAACAAGGCCGACATCGTCGCCGCGATCGAGTCGCTCAACCGGCTGGCCATCGCGGCCGAGAAGCAGCTCCCGACCATCGACCGGGCACTGGAGGAGCTGCCCAGCGCGCTGCACTCCATCGACCGCCAGCGCGACGACCTCGTCGAGATGCTCACGGCCCTCGACGAGCTGTCCTCGGTGGCGGTCGACGTGATCGCCCGCTCGAAGGGAGCCACCATCACCTCCCTCGAGCGGCTCCACCCCGTCTTGTCGCAGCTCGCGGCGTCCGGTGACGACTTCACCAACGCCTTCCACGTGTTCTTGACCTACCCGTTCGTCGACGAGGTGGTCGGCCGTGACCCGCAGGTGGCGCGCAACCTGCACATGGGCGACTACACGAACCTCTCGATCACCCTCGACGTCGACCTCACCGCCGTCCCCACCACGATCCCGACGACGCTGCCCACGCAGGCGTGCATCCCGCTCAGCGCGCTGCCCCAGGACGGGCCGCTGCCCGACACCAGCCGCCTGTGCCAGGACGCCCTCGACGCCATCAACGACTGCCTGGCCGGGCTGCGCCGCGGCGACGTCGCCGCCTGCCTCGGCCTGCCGGGCTCGGTGATCACCGTGGTGTGCCAGCAGTTCCCGGTCCCCGGCCTGTGCAGCACCACCGGCAACCCGACCCCGCTGCCGACGCCGAGCCTGCCGACCGTCCCGCTGCCGACGCTGCCGACCATCACCCTGCCCGGGCTGCCCGGCCTGCCGCGCCCGGCGGCGTACGACGATCCACCCGACCCGGCGCGCGGGCCCACGGTGGGACAGCTCGTCGAGCTCTACGACCCCGATCTCGTGAGCCTGCTCGTCCCCGGGATGGTGGTGCAGCGATGATCACCCGCCGCACCAAGGTCCAGCTCCTCGTCTTCGCGGTCATCACGATGGTCGGCGTGAGCTTCGTCGGCGCCCGCTACGCCGGCCTCGACCGGCTCCTCGTCGACCGCAGCTACACCGTGGTGGCGCACTTCGCGGACTCCGGCGGCGCCTTCGAGGGCGCGGAGGTCTCCTACCGCGGGGTGCGGGTGGGGGAGGTCAGCCAGCTCGTCCTGACCGACGACGGCGTCGACCTCCTGCTCTCCATCGACGACGAGTTCGACGACATCCCCGCCGACGCCCACGCGCTGGTCGGCAACCGCTCGGCCGTCGGCGAGCAGTACGTCGAGCTGCAGCCGCAGAGCGACGGGGAGCCGTTCCTGCGCGAGGACTCCGAGATCGCCCGGGACCGCACGACGACGCCGATCCAGACCGACACCCTGCTGACGCACCTCGACGAGACGGTGCGCAGCGTCGACGAGGAGGACCTGCGCACGGTCACCTCGGAGTTCGGACTGGCGTTCAACGGTGCGGGCGAGGACCTGCAGACGATCCTCGACAGCAGCACCGAGTTCATCACCGCCGCCGAGCAGAACTTCGACGTCACCGTGGACCTGATCCGCGACAGCAACACGGTGCTCGAGGGACAGATCGACTCCGAGCGTGCGTTCCGCCGCTTCGCCCGCGACCTGTCGGCGTTCTCCACGACCGTCGCCGGTGCCGACAAGGACCTGCGCCGACTCATCGAGGACGGCTCCCTCGGCGCCAACGAGCTGCGCGTCTTCCTCGAGGACAACGAGGTCGAGCTCGGCGACCTGATCAACAACCTCGTCACGACCGGGGAGGTCGTCGTCCGGCACCTCGACGGCATCGAGCAGCTGCTGGTGATCTATCCCCACGTCGTCGAGGGCGGCTTCACCGTGGTGTCCAAGTCGCCCGGCACGGGACTGTACGACGCGCACTTCGGGATGGTCCTGACCCCGGAGCCGCACGTGTGCCACGCGGGCTACGAGGACACCGACCGGCGCTCCCCGCTCGACGGCAGCAACCGCCCGATGAAGGAGGACGCGGGCTGCACCGCCCCGGCCTCGCAGACCAACGCCCGCGGAGCGCAGAACATCCAGGCGCCGCGCGCAGCTACCGGGTGGGGCCCCGCCGACTTCGCCTACGACCCGGAGACGGGCACGCTCACCTCGGATCCCGCGGAGGTCAGGCGCCTGGAGCGGGCCGGTAGCGTGGCGCCGCCCACCCTGGGAGAGGAGACGTGGAAGTGGCTCTACCTCCAGCCCCTGCTGGCGCGCGAGTGACGCCGCGGGTGCGCTCCGCGACGGCCGTCGCGCTGGTGCTGGTCGTGGTGGCCTGCATCGCGCTGCTGGTCCGCTCCGCCCTCGCCGACCGCGCCTCGGCCGCCGGTGGGCTCGAGCTGCCCGAGGAGCGCGAGCGGGTGATGAGCCTGACCGACCAGTTCGTGCGTCGGCTGGGGACCTACAGTCCCGACATGCTCGACGCCTCGGGCCGGATGCCGGCCTACCGCGAGCAGGTGCGCGAGGTGATCACGCCGAAGTTCGCCGCCGACTTCGACGAGCAGGTCGCCACGGCCGAGCAGCTCGTCGCGCAGGGCGGGATCACCCGCACCGCCGACGTGTTCGCGACCGGGGTGTCCTCGATCGACGACGACTCCGCGCGGGTCCTGGTCGCCGGTGCGTTCACGGACAGCTACACCCAGGGCAAGGGGGACGACGCGCGCACGGTCGACCAGGAGCCGCTGCCGTTCCGGTTCACCGTGGACCTGGTGACGATCGAGGGGGAGTGGCTCGTCGACGACTTCGCGCCGGTGAGCAGCCCCGAGGAGGGGACCGCCCCGTGAGCGACGCCCCCACCTGGTACGACCTGCTCGACGTGCCCCGCGACGCCACGACCGAGGAGGTGCGCACGGCCTGGAAGAGCCAGATCGCCGACCTCGAGCCCGGCGACCGGCGCTTCGACGCCTCCAACCGCGCCGCGAAGGTGCTGCTCGACCCGGCCTCGCGCGCGGCGTACGACGCCTCCCTGCCGCCCTCGGAGGAGGAGTCGGCGGAGCAGCCGGCGGAGCCGGCCGAGGCTGGGCCGACCGAGGACCCCGCGAGCGCCGTGGTCGGGGACCGCGCCGGGGGCCGCGGCGTGCCGTCCTGGCTCCTGGCCGGTCTCGGCATCCTCGCCGCGGGGCTGGTCGCGGCGACGGTGTGGGTGTGGACGACCTCGGGTGGCGACGGCGGCTCGTCGGCCGCTCGCGAGGCCCAGGTCGCCGCGGAGCGCGCCGTCGTGCCCGTGCTCTCCTACGACTACGAGGACCTCGAGGCCGACCAGCGCGCAGCGCAGGCACTGATGACCGGCAGCTATCGCGAGGAGTACGACCGGCTGTTCGCGGTGCTGGAGGAGAACGCGCCGCGCACGCGGACCAAGGTCACCGCCACGGTGGTCGCGTCCGGCATCGTCCGCGCCACCGACGAGCGGGTGCAGGTGCTGGTCTTCGTCGACCGGCCGACGACCAACCGGCTCAGCGCCGAGCCGGTCGTCTACAAGGACCAGGTCACGCTGTCGATGCAGCTCGTGGACGGCGAGTGGCTCGTCGACGACCTCGTCACCTCTCCGGTCCAGGGCTGACGGGCGGACCCCCGCAGGGGTGGGCGCGGCGCGCCCTGCTTGACCCCGGGCGCTGTGGCGTTCATAGTCGTGGCAACGCGTGGCACTCGTCCCTTCGGGAGATCGCCCCCGCGTTTGAGGCGTGTGCTGACTTGCGCTATCGTTGGTCTTTGCGCCTGCCCTCAGATGCCCGACGCCTTCCGGACGGCTGTTGCGGTGGTCGGCCGGCGCCGAGATCACTTGATCATTTGTGAGGACACCTCTTGGCCGCGCGCAGCTCCGCTGGTAATCACCGTCGCACCTCTTTCGCAAAGATCACCGAACCTCTCGAGGTTCCCGCCCTCATCTCGCTCCAGACCGACAGCTTCGACTGGCTGGTCGGCAACGAGCGCTGGGAGGAGACGGTGGCTGCCCGCAGGGCTGCCGGTGAGGACGTCTCCGAGAAGACCGGTCTGCAGGAGATCTTCGAGGAGATCTCCCCGATCGAGGACTTCTCCGAGACGATGATGCTCTCCTTCGACAACCCCGTCTTCCTGGACGAGAAGTACACCGAGGAGGAGTGCAAGGAGAAGGACTTCACCTACTCCCGCCCCCTCTACGTCTCGGCCGAGTTCATGAACCACGAGACCGGTGAGATCAAGGGCCAGACGGTCTTCATGGGCGACTTCCCCATGATGACCAAGAAGGGCACCTTCATCATCAACGGCACCGAGCGCGTCGTCGTGTCGCAGCTCGTGCGCTCGCCCGGCGTTTACTTCGAGTCGACCCCGGACAAGACCTCCGACAAGGACATCTTCACCGCCAAGCTCATCCCGAGCCGCGGCGCGTGGCTGGAGTTCGAGATCGACAAGCGCGACCTGGTGGGCGTGCGCCTGGACCGCAAGCGCAAGCAGAACGTCACCGTCCTGCTCAAGGCGCTCGGCTGGACCACCGAGCAGATCCGCGAGGAGTTCGGCCAGTACGAGTCGATGATGCTGACCCTCGAGAAGGACAGCGTCCGCTACGAGGTCGTCTACGAGGAGCTGCAGAAGAAGGCGCGCGGCGAGGCTCCGACCGCCGAGCAGGTCAACGACGAGGTCACCCGCCTCGCGCTGCTCGACATCTACCGCAAGCTCCGCCCGGGCGAGCCGCCGACGGCCGAGGCCGCGCAGACGCTGCTCAACAACTACTACTTCAACCCCAAGCGCTACGACCTGGCCAAGGTGGGGCGCTACAAGATCAACAAGAAGCTCGGCCTCCACGAGGCCTTCGACCAGCAGACGCTGACCATCGACGACGTCGTGGCCGCCATCCGCTACGTCGTGCAGCTGCACGCCGCAGGCGTGCAGGGCGAGGCGCCGGACCTGGTCGACGCTGCCGGCAACGTGGTCGAGGGCCCCGACGGCGCCCCCGTCAAGGTGCAGGCCGACGACATCGACCACTTCGGCAACCGCCGCATGCGCACGGTCGGCGAGCTGATCCAGAACCAGCTCCGCACGGGCCTGGCCCGCATGGAGCGCGTGGTCCGCGAGCG
The DNA here is from genome assembly GCF_017916425.1 of Nocardioides sp. SYSU D00065. Lineage (GTDB taxonomy): Bacteria > Actinomycetota > Actinomycetes > Propionibacteriales > Nocardioidaceae > Nocardioides. The sequence goes on from NZ_JAFMSX010000002.1 coordinate 307,882, forward strand.
GATGACGACCCAGGACGTCGAGGCCATCACGCCGCAGTCCCTGATCAACATCCGCCCCGTGGTCGCGGCGCTGAAGGAGTTCTTCGGCACCTCGCAGCTGAGCCAGTTCATGGACCAGACCAACCCGATCGCCGGACTGACGCACAAGCGTCGCCTGTCCGCGCTCGGTCCCGGCGGTCTCTCGCGCGACCGCGCCGGCATGGAGGTCCGTGACGTCCACCCGTCGCACTACGGCCGCATGTGCCCCATCGAGACCCCTGAGGGCCCCAACATCGGCCTGATCGGCTCGCTGGCCTCCTACGGCCGGATCAACCCGTTCGGCTTCGTCGAGACGCCCTACCGCCGCGTGGTCAAGGGTGTCGTCACCGACGAGATCGACTACCTCACCGCCGACGACGAGGACCGCTACGTCATCGCGCAGGCCAACGCTCCGCTCGACGAGAACATGAAGTTCGTCGAGGAGCGCGTGCTCGTCCGCCAGAAGAACGGCGAGGTCGACGCGATCCTGGCCGAAGAGGTCGACTACATGGACGTCTCGCCGCGCCAGATGGTGTCGGTCGCGACGGCCCTGATCCCGTTCCTCGAGCACGACGACGCCAACCGCGCGCTCATGGGCGCCAACATGCAGCGTCAGGCCGTCCCGCTGATCACCAGCGACAGCCCGCTCGTCGGCACCGGCATGGAGTACCGCGCCGCCGTCGACGCCGGTGACGTGGTCGTCGCGGAGAACGCCGGCGTGGTCAAGGAGGTGTCCGCCGACGCCATCGAGACGATGAACGACGACGGCACCTACCAGACGTACCGGCTGGCCAAGTTCCGTCGCTCCAACCAGGGCACCTGCATCAACCAGCGTCCGCTGGTGAAGGCCGGTGACCGTCTCGAGGTCGGCACCCCGATCGCCGACGGTCCCTGCACCGACGACGCCGAGATGGCGCTGGGCACCAACCTGCTCGTCGCCTTCATGCCGTGGCAGGGTCACAACTACGAGGACGCGATCATCCTCAGCCAGCGCCTGGTGCAGGAGGACATCCTGACCTCGATCCACATCGAGGAGCACGAGGTCGACGCCCGCGACACCAAGCTCGGCCCCGAGGAGATCACCCGGGACATCCCGAACGTCTCCGAGGAGGGCCTGGCAGACCTCGACGAGCGCGGCATCATCCGCATCGGCGCCGAGGTCACCACCGGCGACATCCTGGTCGGCAAGGTCACGCCCAAGGGCGAGACCGAGCTGACCCCCGAGGAGCGCCTGCTCCGCGCGATCTTCGGCGAGAAGGCGCGCGAGGTGCGCGACACCTCGATGAAGGTGCCGCACGGCGAGTCCGGCACGGTCATCGGCGTGCGGGTCTTCGACCGCGAGGACGGCGACGACCTTCCCCCGGGTGTCAACCAGCTGGTGCGCGTCTACGTCGCGCAGAAGCGCAAGATCTCGGTCGGCGACAAGCTCGCCGGACGCCACGGCAACAAGGGCGTCATCGCCAAGATCCTGCCCGTCGAGGACATGCCGTTCATGGAGGACGGCACGCCGGTCGACGTCGTGCTCAACCCGCTGGGTGTGCCGCGACGCATGAACATCGGCCAGATCCTCGAGCTGCACCTCGGCTGGCTGGCCAAGCAGGGCTGGGACCTCAACCTCTCCGGCGAGCAGGGCGAGGCCGAGTGGAAGCAGCGCCTGATCTCCATCGGCGCCGACAAGGCCGACCCCGACACCAAGGTCGCCACCCCGGTGTTCGACGGTGCCCGCGAGGACGAGATCACCGGCCTGCTCGGCTCCACGCTGCCCAACCGTGACGGTGAGCGCATGGTCAAGGAGGACGGCAAGGCCAACCTCTTCGACGGTCGCTCGGGCGAGCCGTTCCCGGAGCCGGTGGCGGTCGGCTACATGTACATCCTCAAGCTGCACCACCTCGTCGACGACAAGATCCACGCGCGCTCGACCGGCCCCTACTCGATGATCACGCAGCAGCCCCTGGGCGGTAAGGCCCAGTTCGGCGGCCAGCGGTTCGGCGAGATGGAGGTCTGGGCGATGGAGGCCTACGGCGCCGCCTACGCCCTGCAGGAGCTGCTCACGATCAAGTCCGACGACGTGCCGGGCCGCGTGAAGGTCTACGAGGCCATCGTCAAGGGCGAGAACATCCCCGACTCGGGCATCCCCGAGTCGTTCAAGGTGCTCGTCAAGGAGATGCAGTCGCTCTGCCTCAACGTGGAGGTGCTGTCGCAGGACGGCTCCACCATCGAGATGAAGGACGCCGAGGAAGACGTCTTCCGGGCGGCCGAGGAGCTCGGCATCGACCTGTCCCGCCGCGAGCCCAGCTCCGTCGAGGAAGTCTGAGTCGTCGGTACGGCGGCCGTCCGCGGTCGCCGTACCACCTCAGTCCCCAGCTTTTTCCACGTACCTAACGAAGGACTGCAGCCATCGTGCTCGACGTTAACTTCTTCGACCAGCTTCAGATCGGCCTGGCCACCGCGGACGACATCCGCACGTGGAGCCACGGCGAGGTCAAGAAGCCGGAGACCATCAACTACCGCACGCTCAAGCCCGAGCGTGACGGCCTCTTCTGCGAGAAGATCTTCGGTCCCACCCGGGACTGGGAGTGCTACTGCGGCAAGTACAAGCGCGTGCGCTTCAAGGGCATCATCTGCGAGCGCTGCGGCGTCGAGGTGACTCGCTCCAAGGTGCGTCGCGAGCGCATGGGCCACATCGAGCTGGCCGCCCCCGTGACCCACATCTGGTACTTCAAGGGCGTCCCGTCGCGCCTGGGCTACCTGCTCGACCTGGCGCCGAAGGACCTCGAGAAGGTCATCTACTTCGCCGCCTACATGATCACCTCGGTCGACGAGGACGCGCGCCACCGCGACCAGGACTCCCTGGAGAACAAGGTCAGCCTGGAGCGCGAGCGCCTCGAGAAGCGCCGCGACGCCTCCGTCGAGGACCGCGCCAAGAAGCTCGAGGAGGACCTCGCCACCCTCGAGGCCGAGGGTGCCAAGGCCGACGCCAAGCGCAAGGTGCGCGACGGTGCCGACCGCGAGATGAACCAGCTCCGGGACCGCGCCAACCGTGAGATCGCGCGGCTGGAGGAGGTCTGGGACACCTTCAAGAACCTCAAGGTGCAGGACCTGCTCGGCGACGAGCTGCTCTACCGCGAGATGAAGACCTGGTTCGGCAAGTACTTCGAGGGCCACATGGGCGCCACGGCGATCCAGAAGCGCCTCCAGGACTTCGACATCGAGGCCGAGGTCGAGTCGCTGCGCGACACGATCGCCAACGGCAAGGGCCAGCGCAAGGTCCGCGCCCTCAAGCGCCTCAAGGTCGTCGACGCGTTCCGCAAGACGGGCAACCAGCCCATCGGCATGGTGCTCGACGCCGTCCCGGTGATCCCGCCGGACCTGCGCCCGATGGTCCAGCTCGACGGTGGCCGCTTCGCCACCTCCGACCTCAACGACCTCTACCGCCGCGTCATCAACCGCAACAACCGCCTCAAGCGACTGCTCGACCTCGGCGCTCCCGAGATCATCGTCAACAACGAGAAGCGGATGCTGCAGGAGGCCGTCGACAGCCTCTTCGACAACGGTCGTCGCGGCCGTCCGGTCACCGGACCGGGCAACCGCCCGCTCAAGTCGCTGTCCGACATGCTCAAGGGCAAGCAGGGTCGCTTCCGGCAGAACCTGCTCGGCAAGCGCGTGGACTACTCGGGCCGTTCGGTCATCGTGTCCGGCCCGCAGCTCAAGCTCCACCAGTGCGGTCTGCCCAAGCAGATGGCGCTCGAGCTGTTCAAGCCGTTCGTGATGAAGCGCCTCGTCGACCTCTCGCACGCGCAGAACATCAAGTCCGCCAAGCGGATGGTCGAGCGCGCTCGCCCGGTCGTGTGGGACGTCCTCGAAGAGGTCATCACCGAGCACCCCGTGCTGCTCAACCGTGCGCCCACCCTGCACCGCCTCGGCATCCAGGCCTTCGAGCCGCAGCTGATCGAGGGCAAGGCCATCCAGATCCACCCGCTCGTGTGCGGCGCGTTCAACGCCGACTTCGACGGTGACCAGATGGCCGTGCACCTGCCGCTGTCCGCCGAGGCGCAGGCCGAGGCCCGCATCCTGATGCTGTCGACCAACAACATCCTCAAGCCGTCGGACGGCCGTCCGGTGACCATGCCCTCGCAGGACATGATCATCGGTCTGTTCTGGCTGACCGCCGACCGCGAGGGTGAGATCGGCGAGGGTCGCGTCTTCTCGTCCCCGGCCGAGGCCATCATGGCCTTCGACCGCGGCGAGATCACGCTGCAGAGCCGGATCCGCATCCGCCTCACCGACGTCGTCGCCCCGCTCGACCACGAGGTCGGCGCGGACTGGGAGGAGCAGACCGCTCTCCTGCTCGACACGACGCTGGGCCGCGTGTACTTCAACGACACGCTGCCGGCCGACTACCCCTTCGTCAACGAGGAGGTCGGCAAGAAGCGCCTCGGCGCGATCGTCAACGACCTGGCCGAGCGCTACACCAAGGTCCAGGTCGCCGCGTCGCTCGACGCCCTCAAGGACGCCGGCTTCCACTGGGCCACGCGCTCGGGCGTGACCGTCTCGATCGACGACGTCACCACGCCGGACAGCAAGGCCGAGATCCTCGGTCGCTACGAGGCCCAGGCCGAGAAGGTCCAGAAGAACTACGAGCGCGGTGTGATGACCGACGACGAGCGTCGTCAGGAGCTCATCGAGCTGTGGACCCAGGCTGCTGCCGAGGTCGGTCGCGCGATGGAGACCAACTTCGACCGCACGAACCCGATCTACATGATGGTCGACTCGGGTGCCTCCGGAAACATGAACCAGATCCGGCAGGTCGCGGCCATGCGTGGTCTGGTGGCCAACCCGAAGGGCGAGATCATCCCGCGCCCGATCAAGGCCAACTTCCGCGAGGGCCTGTCGGTGCTCGAGTACTTCATCTCGACCCACGGTGCCCGCAAGGGTCTCGCCGACACCGCGCTGCGCACCGCCGACTCGGGCTACCTGACCCGTCGACTGGTGGACGTCTCGCAGGACGTGATCATCCGTGAGGACGACTGCGGCACCGAGCGCGGCCTGCCCAAGCGGATCGACGACGAGCACGTGGAGACCTCGGCCTACGCCCGGGCCGCCGCGGTCGAGATCACCCACCCCGAGACGGGCGAGGTCCTCGCTGCCGCCGGGGAGGACCTCGGCGACGTCAAGATCGGCGAGCTCGTCGCGGCCGGCATCAGCGAGGTCAAGGTCCGCTCGGTCCTGACCTGCGACGCCCGCACCGGCACCTGCGCCAAGTGCTACGGCCGCTCGCTGGCCACCGGCAAGCTGGTCGACATCGGCGAGGCGGTCGGCATCATCGCCGCCCAGTCGATCGGTGAGCCCGGCACGCAGCTGACCATGCGCACCTTCCACACCGGTGGTGTGGCCTCCGCGGACGACATCACGCAGGGTCTGCCCCGCGTGGTCGAGCTCTTCGAGGCCCGCTCGCCCAAGGGTCGTACGCCGATCTCGGAGTCCGCGGGTCGCGTGAAGATCGAGGAGACCGACAAGGCGCGCGTCGTCGTGGTCACCCCCGACGACGGCTCGGAGGTCCAGGAGATCCCCGTGTCGAAGCGCTCGCGCCTCAACGTCGAGGACGGCGACCACATCGAGGTGGGTCACCACATCACCTCCGGTACGCCCGACCCGCAGGACGTGCTGCGCATCCTCGGTGTCCGCAAGGCCCAGGAGCACCTCGTCAACGAGGTGCAGGAGGTCTACCGCTCGCAGGGCGTGTCGATCCACGACAAGCACATCGAGATCATCGTGCGGCAGATGCTGCGTCGCGTGACGGTCATCGAGTCCGGTGACACCAACCTGCTCCCGTCCGACCTGGTCGACCGGGTGCGGTTCGAGGAGGAGAACCGTCGCGTGGTCTCCGAGGGCGGCAAGCCGGCCTCGGGTCGCCCGGTGCTGATGGGCATCACCAAGGCCTCGCTCGCGACCGAGTCGTGGCTGTCGGCGGCCTCCTTCCAGGAGACCACCCGGGTGCTCACCGACGCCGCCATCAACGGGCGCTCCGACAGCCTGCGTGGCCTGAAGGAGAACGTGATCATCGGCAAGCTCATCCCGGCCGGCACCGGCCTCGAGCGCTACCGCAACATCCGCGTGGAGCCCACCGAGGAGGCGCGTGCCGCGGCCTACTCGGTCACCGGCTACGACTCCTACGACTACGACTTCGGTCCGTCGTCGCAGGCCGTCGCGCTCGACGACTTCGACTTCGGCTCCTACCAGAACTGATCCGAGGTCGTCCGCACCACCTGCCGAGCCCCGGTCTCCCGCATGGGAGGCCGGGGCTCGGCGCGTACCGGCCGGGGCCGCGTCCCGTCGGTCTGAGAGGATCGCGCCGTGACCACCGCCTCAACGCGCCCGACCTCGGCGGACGTGCTGGTCGTCGGCGCAGGGCCCGCCGGCTCGGCTGCGGCCGCTTGGGCGGCACGCGCCGGGCTGGACGTGCTCCTCGTCGACGCGGCCACCTTCCCGCGCGACAAGACGTGCGGTGACGGTCTCACCCCGCGGGCCATCGGCGAGATGGAGAGACTCGGCCTCGAGGACTGGCTGCGTGCCCACACCGTCAACCGCGGACTGCGTGCGCACGGGTTCGGTCAGGTCCTCGAGCTGCCCTGGCCGGGCGGCTCGCTCCCGGACTGGGGCTCGGCCGTGGCACGCACCGAGCTCGACGACCACCTGCGCACGACCGCGGTCGCGAGCGGCGCCAGGGCCGTCGACGGCCTACGGGCGGTCGGCGTGCGCCGCGACGGCGAGCGGGTGGCCGCGGTGGAGCTCCGCGACGCCGACGGCACCTTCGAGGTCGCGTGCCGCTGGCTGGTCGTCGCCGACGGCGTACGCTCCCCGCTCGGCAAGCTGCTCGGCCGCGAGTGGCACCGCGACACCGTCTACGCCGTGGCCGGCCGCTCCTACGTCGACTCCGACGCCTCCGACGACCCCTGGATCAGCTCCCACCTCGAGCTGCGCGACGAGCAGGGCGCGCTGGTGTCCGGCTACGGCTGGATCTTCCCCCTCGGCGACGGCACCGTGAACCTGGGGGCGGGCACCCTCGCCACCAGCCGGCGGCCGGCCGAGGTGGCCATCAAGCCGCTGATGCAGACCTACGCGGACGCGATCGGCAAGGACTTCGGGCTCTCCGGCGAGCTGCGGATGCCGACCTCGGCGCTGCTGCCCATGGGTGGCGCGGTGAGCAACGTGGCCGGGCCCAACTGGGCGCTGATCGGTGACGCCGCGGCCTGCGTGAACCCGCTCAACGGCGAGGGCATCGACTACGGCCTCGAGACCGGCCGCCTGGTCGCCGACCACATCGCGAGCGGCGCCGGACTCGGGGAGGCGTGGCGCTCGACGCTGGTCGGCCACTACGGCGAGGCGTTCTCGATCGCCCGCCGGCTCGCGGGGATCGCCACGCAGCCGCGGGTGGTGGCCGCACTGGGGCCGGCCGGGATGCGCTCGGAATGGCTGATGACGCTCGCGCTGCGCTGGATGGGCAACCTCGTCGACGACGCCGACCGCGACCGCGCCGCCCGCGTGTGGCGCTGGGCGGGGCGGCGTTCCATGGCCCGCGACACGCGGGCGCCGTTCAGCTGAGCGGTGCCGCCGCAGCGTCGCGACGCGACCGCCGCCGCTCCGCCCAGCCGAGCGGATTGGTGAACGGCTCGAGCGCGCGGCGTACGGGCGGGGCGGCCAGCACCAGCGACAGCGCCACCGCGCCCAGCACGGTCAGCACCAGCCCCAGCGTCGGCTCGGCCGCGGTGAAGTCGGGCCACCCGAGCGCCTTGACGGTCTTGATGACGAAGCCGTGGAACAGGTAGACCACCATCGTCGCGGTGCCCATCGTCGTGAACCACCCGAGGGAGCGGCGCGGCACCAGCGCCATGGCGGAGAACGCTCCCACCAAACCGACCATCATCACGGTCAGCCGCGTCTGGAAGGCGATCTCGTTGTCGATCGGCAGCTCGTCGTAGCCGGTGTCGTACCAGAGCAGCGCGGTCTCCGCCCACGTGTCGGTGTAGAGCGCCATGACGCCGATCCCGACCAGCAGCGGCACCGCCGCGACCCGGACCCAGACGTCGTCGAGGTGCTTGAGGTGGCGAGGCTGGAGGTGGAGGCCGAGCACGAAGAACGGCAGCAGGCCCAGGAAGCGCGGGATCATCAGCGAGTCGTCGTCCCACAGGCCGCCGAGGAGGCTCACGATCACCGACAGGGGCAGGAAGAGCCAGTGCCGCTTGAGGACCGGCGTGACCAGGCGCCACATGAGCAGCACGATGAGGTACCACATCGTCCAGTGCGGCTGGAGCCACAGCGGGCCCGTCACCTGCTCGTCGGCCACGGTGCGGCGGAAGTACACCAGCGCGGGCTCGAACAGCAGGTAGGGGATGGCGAGGGTGTAGACGAGGCTCTTCAACCGGCGCCGGTCCCACTCGAAGGACTTCGAGAGGTAGCCGCTGACGAACACGAAGGCCGGGATGTGCCACAGGTAGATGAAGTCGTAGACCCAGTGGCTGCCGGTCGTCTCCTCCACCAGCCCGATCGAGTGTCCGACGACGACGAGGGTGACCAGCACCATCTTGACGTTGTCGAGCCACGGATCTCGGGACGTGGGAGACACGGCGCTCACCGTACTTCACTAGGTTGGGGGCATGAGCTCCCTGCCGAGGCGACAGCGGGTGGCGGCGTACGCCGTCATGCTGCGCGAGCGCTCGGGCGCCGTGGAGATCCTCCTGTGCCGCCTCGCACCGCGGGTCTCGCGCACCGAGCTGTGGACCCTCCCGGGAGGCGGGGTCGACCACGGTGAGGACCCGCGGGCCGCGCTGGTGCGGGAGATCCACGAGGAGACCGGACTCGCCGCGACGGTGGGGGAGACCGCGCGGGTCTACAGCGCGCACCTGCCGCGTGCCTCGCGGGACGGCCGGCTCGTCGACGCGCACGCCATCCGCATCGTCTACGACGCCTGGGTCGCCCCCGACGCCCCCAGTCCGCGCGTGGTCGAGGTGGACGGCTCCACGATCGAGTCGGCGTGGCACCGGCTCGACGACGTGGCCTCGGGCGCGGTGCCCGTCGCCGCGCAGGTGACCGACGCGCTGGTGGACCACCAGCCGTTCCGGCTGCAGCGGGTCGCGGCGTACGCGCTGGTGCTGCGCGACGGCGCGGTCCTGCTGACCCGGCTGTCGCCGCGCGCGGCCCACCCGGGACGGTGGACCCTCCCCGGCGGCGGCGTGGACCACGGAGAGCACCCGTCCGACGCGCTCGCCCGGGAGGTCGAGGAGGAGTGCGGGCTGCCCTGCGAGGTGGGCGGCCTGCTCGGCGTGCACGACACCCACTTCTCCGGCACCGCGCCGTCGGGGCGGATCGAGGACTACCACGGCATCCACCTGGTCTACGCGGCGACGGTCGGGCCCGGCGCCCCACGCGTGCAGGAGGTCGACGGCACCACCGACGCCGTCGCCTGGGTGCCCCTCGTCGACGTCGAGGACGGCCGGGTCGAGGTGCTCGACCTCGTCCGCCACGCGGCGCGGCTGTCTCCGAACGGGGGGACGTGAGATGACCGAGAGCGTCTTCACCTACGCGGCGCCGGGACTCAAGTTCGGTCGCGGCGCCAGCGGCGAGATCGGCTGGGACGTCCGCCAGCTGCTGCCCGCTGCCGACGGGCGGACCGAGGGCGGGCGTCGGGTGCTGCTCGTCACGGACCCCGGCGTCGCCGCGACCGGGCACCCGGAGCGGATCGCGCAGCGGCTCCGGTCCGCAGGGCTCGACGTCACGGTGTTCGCCGGCGCCCGCGTGGAGCCCACCGACGCGTCCCTGGAGGACGCCATCGCCTTCGCGCGCGACGGCGGCCCCTACGACGCCGTGGTGGCGGTCGGCGGCGGCTCGGCGATCGACACCGCCAAGGCGGTGAACCTGCTGCTGACCAACAGCGGCTCGCTGATGGACTACGTCAACGCCCCCGTGGGCGGCGGCCGGGCTCCGGACCATCCGCTGCTCCCGCTGGTCGCCGTCCCCACGACGACCGGCACCGGCGCCGAGTCGACCACCATCTGCGTCCTCGACGTGCTCGCCCTCCAGGTCAAGACCGGCATCTCCCACGCCCGGCTCCGCCCCACCCTGGCGGTGGTCGACCCCGACCTCACCGCCACGCAGCCGGCGATGGTGACCGCGTCGGCCGGCATGGACATCCTCTGCCACGCGCTGGAGAGCTATACCGCCCGCTGGTACGCCGACTTCGACGCAAAGCGGCCCGAGCAGCGCGTCCCCTACTGCGGCGCCAACCCCATCGCCGACATGTGGGCCGAGAAGTCGCTGTCCCTCCTGGCCGGCTCCTTCCGTCGGGCAGTGCGCGACGGCGAGGACCGTGAGGCACGCGAGCAGATGGCGCTGGCGGCCACCTTCGCCGGCCTCGGCTTCGGCAACGCAGGCGTCCACGTGCCGCACGCCTGCGCCTACCCGATCGCCGGCCGCGTGCGCGACTACCGGCCCGAGGGCTATCCCGCCGACGATCCGATCGTGCCGCACGGCATGGCGGTGGCGATGACCGCTCCGGCGGCCTTCGCGTTGACCTTCGAGGCCTCGCCCGATCGGCACCGCCGGGCGGCGGAGCTGCTCGGCGGCGGCACCGACCCGCTGCCCGAGGTCGTGCGCGGCCTCATGCGCGACGTGGGCCTGCCGAGCGGGCTCGCGGAGCTCGGCTACGGCCCCGCCGACGTCGACGACCTGGTCGAGGGTGCCCTCAAGCAGCAGCGCCTGCTCGCGACTGCCCCCCTCGAGGTCACCGCCGACCACCTCGCCGCCGTCTTCCGGGACTCGCTCGAGCACTGGTGAGCCGGTCCGGCCGCACGGGTCAGTTCATGTTCCCCGCCAGATGTACGGGAGTGGTGGGCGGCACTCGCGTACACGTGGTGGCGAACATGAACTGCTCACGGCCTTCGTTGGCCGGGCGGCCAGGCAGTCAGCGGATCTGCGTCGGCGGGGCTGTGGATGGCCGCCCACGGGGGCGCCCTGCGGCCTAGCGTCGGGAGGATGGAGCTGTGGACCGAACGCCAGGCGACCCGCCACCTCATGGTGCCCGGCATCGGCCGCGACGCGGCGCGCAGCGCCTTGAAGGCCGGTGTGGCCGGGCGACCGGTCGAGGTGAGCACGGGCCTGCTCTACGACGCCCGGGAGGTGCGCGACGTGCTCGACCGGATGGATCCGCCCTGCGAGATCCGGCAGCGCACGAGCCGGCCCGTGTTCGTCGCCAGGGTCGCGCCACGCGAGCCGGACGAGCGCACGCCGTGGCGGTCGTGGCGCGGCGCCGACGTGCTGGCGCCACGGGCGGAGCAGCTCGACGCGGCCCGCGCGTGGTGGCACCTGGGCGCTCGGATGGACGCGCTCATCGGCGGCGTCGGATCCGCGAAGGGGGTGCCCTTCGTCGTCACGTGCGGAGGCATCATCGTGCTCGGTGCCGAGATCAGGGGAGTCGACCACGCGGTGGCCGCAGCCGGGCTCGAGATGAGCAGTGCCCGCCGGTCTGCCTCGCCGCTCGGTGAGTCGTACTCCCGCAACGCGCGGGCATTCGTGCTGGGCGATCCGGGCCCGTGGTTCGACGGTCAGGACGGCCGGCGGTTCGGCACCGGTCCGGGCGGGCCCTTCCGGGTGGTCCAGGGCCGCAGTCGTGACCGCTCCACCTAGACTCGCCGCATGAACCCCCGCCACCGCCGACTCGTGATCCCGGTGGCGCTGGGGACACTCATCCTCATCGTCGTCCTCGCCTCGGTCCTGTGAGCGCGGACCGGCTGGAGGGCGACGAGTGGGCGCGGTTGCGAGCCGCGGTGCTCGACGCGGACCGCCTGGTGCGCGCACTGGCCAGCGGTCGCCGCAAGGGGCAGCCGGCGCCGGTGGTGGCGGGCCGTGAGGTCCGGCGCGTCGAGGCACGGGTCGTCGACCTGCGCGCCGGACGCCACCTGCAGGTGACGTCGTACGACGACACCCAGGCACACACCGCCAACCACCTGATCGGTGACGCCGCCGACGCCGCGGTGGACGCCCTGCTCGCGCAGCCCTTCGCCAACTGGCACGTCGACACCGCCACCGAGACCCTCCAGCTGCGGGTGACGAAGAAAGGCGCGGCGCTGCTGCACACCTCGGCCCGCACGGTGCCGGCCGAGGTGTCGCGTGACCACGACCGCGCCAAGGACCGGCTGCTCGCCGAGGACGACCCGGTGCTGGTCGCGCTGGGCATCAGCGACGCGCACGGACGGGTGAAACCGACCCGGCAGGCCAAGTACCGCCAGGTCGAGGAGTTCCTGCGGCTCCTCGACGCCAGTCTCACCGAGGCGATGTCGCAGGGACTCGTGCGCACGCCCTCCGAGCAGGATCCGCTGCGGGTCGTCGACCTCGGCTGCGGCAACGCCTACCTGACCTTCGCCGCCCACGCGTTCCTCAGCCGCCGGCTCCCGGTGCGGATGACCGGCGTGGACGTCAAGCAGCAGTCCGCCGACCACAACTCCGAGGTCGCAGCCGGCCTGGGCATCGACGCCGACTTCGTGGTCGGCACCATCCAGGACGCGCGGCTGGAGCGTCCGCCCGACGTCGTGCTGGCCCTGCACGCCTGCGACACCGCCACCGACGACGCGCTGGCTCGGGCGCTGGACTGGCAGGCCTCGCTCGTGCTGGCGGCGCCGTGCTGCCACCACGACATCGCGGCCCAGCTGCGCGCGGCCCCGGCGCCGGAGCCGTACGCGCTGCTGACGCGCTACGGCATCCTGCGCGAACGGTTCGCCGACACCCTCACCGACGCCCTGCGCGCCTCGCTCCTGCGGCGCGAGGGCTACCGCGTCGACGTGGTCGAGTTCGTCGAGAGCGCGCACACGCCCCGCAACACCCTCCTGCGCGCCGTGCGGACCGGCGCCGCTGGCGCGGACGCGGCGCGGGAGTACGACGACCTGCTGGCGCAGTGGGGCGTGCGCCCGCGCCTCGGGGAGCTGCTGCACCGTGGCTGACGCGCGCCGGCTCGCCGTCGGTGCGTGCGTCGCGCTGCCGTTCCTGCTCGGCGCGGCGGCCGGCGGACCCGGGCCCGACGACCGCCCGGCCTTCCGCTTCAACGATCCCGAGATCGTCGAGTCGAGCGGCCTCGTCGTGACCGGCCGGCACGTGGTCACGACCAACGACTCCGGCGACTCGGCGCGGGTGTTCACCGTCGATCCGGGCACCGGTGACACGGTCGGGGTCACCACCTGGGCCGGCGAGACGACCGACGTGGAGGCCCTCGCGCCGGCGGGACCCGGACACGTGTGGGTCGCCGACATCGGCGACAACCGGCACGCCCGCGAGTCGGTGCAGGTGCTGCGGGTCCCGGTAGGCGCCGGCGACCTCCACGCCACGCCGGCGTCGTACGAGCTCGCCTATCCCGACGGAGCGCGGGACGCCGAGGCGCTGGTGGCTCACCCCCTGACGGGCCGGCTGTACGTGATCACCAAGGGCGTCTTCTCCGGCACGGTGTACGCCGCCCCGCCACGTCTCCAGCCCGGGCGCGTGAACCGGCTGACGGAGGTCGCCGGCGCCCCGGGGATGGTGACCGACGCCGTCTTCTCCGCGGGCGGCGGAGGTGTCGTGCTGCGCACCTACTCCAGCGCCCACCTCGTGTCGTTCCCGTCCTGGCAGCCGCTGACGTCGTGGGACCTGCCCGAGCAGGACCAGGGCGAGGGCGTCGCGCTGGACGCGGGCGAGCTGCTGGTCAGCACGGAGGGGGCGCGCTCGCAGGTGCTGCGGGTCGACCTGCCCGACGCGGCCGTGGCGGCCGACCTGCGCTCGCCCGCGTGGACCGCCCTGCGCTGGCTCGCGACCGCTCGCGGGCTCCCGTTCTAGGCGAGCGCCGCGTCGTCCTCGGAGGTCTCCCACACGTCAGGACCGGTGGACCTTGTGTGCCGCTGCCTGGGCACGCGGCTTGATGACCAGCTCGTCGATGTCGACGTGCGAGGGCCGGGTGGCCACCCACGCGATGGCGTCCGCCACGTCCTCGGCCAGCAGGGGCTGGTCCACGCCGGCGTACACGGCGGCGGCCTTGTCGCGGTCCCCGCCGTAGCGCACGAGGGAGAACTCCTCGGTCTGCACCATGCCGGGGGCCACCTCGCTGATCCGGATCGGCTCGCCGTTCAGCTCGAGCCGCAGCGTCTCCGTCACGACTCGCACGGCGTGCTTGGCCGCGGTGTACCCGCCCCCGCCCTCGTACGCCCAGCGACCGGCCGTCGAGCCGACATTGACGACCAGCCCGTCCCCGCTGGCGCGCAGGGCGGGCAGCAGCGCCTTGGTGACGCGCACCAGGCCCAGCACGTTGAGGTCGTACATCGAGCGCCAGGCCTCGATGTCGGCGGAGTCCACCCGGTCGACCCCGACGGCGCCGCCGGCGTTGTTGACGAGCACGTGCAGGGTCGGCACCGCCGCGGCCAGGGCGTCGACGGAGTCGGAGTCTGTGACGTCGCAGGTGACGGCCTGGCCGCCGATCTCCGCGGCCAGCTCCTCGATCCGGTCGGTGCGCCGGGCGGCACACACGACGTGGAAGCCGCGCGCCGCCAGCGCCCGCGCGGTCGCGGCGCCGATGCCGCTGGACGCGCCGGTGACGACGGCGGTGCGGAGCTGGGTGCTGTCCTGGGTGCTGTCCTGGGGCTGGTCCTGGGTCATGCGCCCATCCTGCCAAGATGTCCCGGTGATCATCGCGGCGGCTGACGGCTCGGCACTCGGCAACCCCGGCCCGGCGGGCTGGGCGTGGTACGTCGACGACGACTGCTGGGCCTCCGGCGGCTGGCCGCACGGCACCAACAACATGGGTGAGCTGATGGCGGTGCTCGACCTGCTCCAGCAGACCGCACACCTCGACGACGAGCTGCGCGTCTACTGCGACAGCACCTACGTCATCAACACCGTCACCAAGTGGATGGCCGGGTGGAAGCGGCGCGGCTGGCGCAAGGGCGACGGCAAGCCGGTGATGAACGTCGAGCTGGTCAAGGGCCTCGACGCGGCGATGCAGGGCCGCCGCGTCGACTTCGTCTGGGTCAAGGGCCACGCCGGTCACCCCCTCAACGAGGCCGCCGACCGGCTCGCCAACGCCGCCGCCGTCGCCTTCCGCGAGGGTCGCTCGCCCGAGCCGGGGCCGGGCATGCCGGACAGCACGGTGGCCCACCCGGCGGCGAGCGTCGGTCAGGTCGAGGCGGAGCCCGACCTGTTCACGGGAGCGCTCGGAGTCGAGGAGACGGCGGCCACGCCCACCGACGAGGAGCACGTCGTCGCGATGGAGCGGGCGCTGCTCACCGACGAGGTGCGCGCGGACCCGGCCGCCCTCGCCGCGCTGCTCCACCCCGACTGGCGCGAGGTCGGGCGCTCGGGACGGCTGCGGACCCGCGAGGAGCTCCTCGACGAGGCCGCGCCGGTGGGCAGGGTCGACGTGGAGGTGCTGTCCGCCGACCGGCTCCGCGACGACACGATCCTGCTGCTGTGGCGCACGGCGGGCGACGGGCGGTCGACGGTGCACAGCACCGTGTGGGTGCGCACCGGTGGCCGGTGGCAGGCGCGGTTCCACCAGGAGACCGACGAGGCCTGAGCTGGGACCGCCCATCCGGGCCGTGGCACACTTCCCCGATGCCTCCCGCGAAGCTCGCCGCAGCTGCAGCGCTCCTGGGCGGTGCGCTGTGGATCCTGTACGCCCTGCTCGGCGGTGGCGACGACCCCGTCCCCAGCGCGCTGCACCTCCTCGGGTTGGGCTGCCTGCTCGTCGCCGCCGGTGCCTTCGGCACGACCCTGGTCAGGAGCGACGCCCTGGCGATGCGCATCTTCGTCGGCTTCGCCTCCGCGCTGCTGGCGCTGTCGCTCGTCGAGGCGTTCCGCCAGCCCGACAACGCGTGGTACGACGGCTGCTGGGGCATCGCGGCGGTCCTGCTCGGCGGCTACGGCCTGCGGCGCACGCGTGGCGGCTCTCGACGTACCGCCACCGGCGCGCACGCACGCTGACCTCACCCCTGGGGACGCCCCGGCGTCGCGTCCGGGAATCCCGGGTGGTGCCGCCGCGTTGTGCCGGGGTGCCTGCTGGAGGCACGAGGACGAAGGGAACGCCGTTGGGTGAGCGGGTGGCGATGATCAGCCTCCACACCTCCCCCCTGGACCAGCCGGGCACGGGGGACGCCGGGGGCATGAACGTCTACGTCATCGAGCTGTCCAAGCGGCTGGCGGCGCAGGGGATCGACGTCGACGTGTTCACCCGGGCCACCTCCTCCGCGCTGCCGCAGGTCGTCGAGGCCGCGGACGGCGTGCTCGTGCGACACGTCGCCGCCGGCCCGTTCGAGGGGTTGAGCAAGGCCGAGCTGCCGGGCCAGCTGTGCACCTTCGCGCGCGAGGTGCTGCGCACCGAGGCCATGCAGCCGCTCGGCCACTACGACGCGGTGCACTCCCACTACTGGCTGTCCGGGCAGGTCGGCGCGCTGGCCCGCGACCGGTGGAACGTGCCGCTGGTGCACTCGATGCACACGATGGCCAAGGTCAAGAACGAGGCGCTCGCCCGAGGCGACGCCCCCGAGCCGGTCTCGCGGGTCATCGGTGAGGAGCAGGTGGTCGAGGCCGCGGACCTGCTCGTGGCCAACACCGACACCGAGGCACGCCAGCTCGTCGAGCTCTACGGTGCCAGCCCGGACGCCGTCGAGGTGATCCACCCCGGGGTCGACCTCTCGGTCTTCACCCCGCGCAGCCGCGCCGAGGCCCGCCGTGAGCTGGGCCTGCCCGAGGACGCGGTCGTGCTGCTCTTCGCCGGTCGCATCCAGCCGCTCAAGGCGCCCGACGTGCTGCTGCGCGCGGTCGCTGTCCTGCTGGAGCAGGACCCGTCGCTGCGCCACCGGCTCGTCGTACCCGTCGTGGGCGGGCCCTCCGGATCCGGCCTGGAGCACCCGACCGCCCTGGCCGACCTCGCCGCCGACCTCGGCATCGAGGACGTCGTCCGCTTCGTCCCGCCCGTCACCCAGCCCGAGCTGGCCGTGTGGGCGGCGGCGGCCACGGCCGTGGCGGTGCCGTCGTACAACGAGTCCTTCGGCCTGGTCGCGGTCGAGGCGCAGGCCACCGGGACGCCCGTCGTGGCCGCCTCGGTCGGCGGTCTGACCACGGTGGTGCGCGACGAGGTGAGCGGACTGCTCGTCGCCACCCACGAGCCCCGCGACTGGGCAGCCAGCCTGCGCCGTCTGGTCGACGACCCGGCGCTCGCCGAGCGGCTCGGCCGTGGCGCGGTCGCGCACGCGCAGGAGTTCTCCTGGGAGCGCACCGCCGAGCGCACCCTCGCCGCCTACGAGCGGGCCGGCAGCCGGATGCTCGAGGCCGGCTCCGTGGTGGGATGAGCGCATGACCGCCGTCGACACCGTGCGCGCCTACCTCCGCGACAACGGCATCGAGCACCAGGAGACCTCGCGTGAGGGCGTCGAAGGCGCGAGCTTCTCACTGACCCTGCCGGGGGAGAAGAAGCTGCAGACCCCCGTGCGCCTCGACGTCGGGCCGCACGCGCTGGGCGTGCACGCCTTCGTGTGCCGCAACCCCGACGAGAACCACGCCCGCGTCTACCGATGGCTGCTCGAGCGCAACCTGCGGATGTACGCCGTCTCCTTCGCCGTCGACCGCGACGGGGACATCTACCTCGAGGCCAGGCTGCCGCTGGCCTCGGTGGACGCCGAGGAGCTCGACCGGGTCCTGGGCTCGGTGCTCGCCAACGCCGACGAGTCCTTCAACGCCATCCTCGAGCTCGGCTTCGCCTCCTCGATCCGCAAGGAGTGGGAGTGGCGCATCTCGCGCGGCGAGTCGACCCGCAACCTCGAGGCGTTCCGCGGCTGGCTCGAGTCGTCCTGACCCGCGCCTGAGCTCTCCCCGCCGCTCCTGATCAACGCTCAGCCGGCTGAGGCTGCCGGCTTGCGCCGCGTCATCAGCACGCCGACGATCGCCAGCGCGCCACCGACGAAGGTCAGCGTGGGCGGCACCTCGTCGATGGTCAGCCACGCGATCAGCGTCGCGATGCCGGGCACCAGGAAGGTCGTCAGCGAGAGCGCCCCCGCGTCGGTGTGGGTCAGCGCGTAGGCCCAGGTGGTGAACGCGACCGCCGTCGGCAGCACGCCGAGGTACACGATCCACCACAGCTCGGCGCCGCCGCCGGCCACGATGCCCGGCAGGTCGGCGGAGAACGGCAGGCAGGTGGCCGCGCCCATCAGGAACGACACCAGGACGACCTGGACCGACGGGAGGCGGCGCAGCAGCACCTTCTGCGTCAGCACGCCGACGGCGTACATGGCCGCCGCGACGAGCACCAGGAGCACCCCCAGCAGGCTGGCGTCGGCGTCGGTCGACGAGCCGCGCGCGATCACCGCGACCCCGGCGAACCCGACCACCATGCCGCCCAGCAGCCAGCCGTGCAGCCGCTCGCCGAAGAGCGGCACCGCCATGAGCGCCACGATCACCGGGCCGATCTGGATGATCATCGCCGCCGTGCCGGCGTCGACGTGCCGCTCCCCGGCGTTGAGGGTGAGGTTGTACACCCCGAACCAGCCGATGCCGCCGACGGCGAGCAGCAGCCACTCCCGCGGCGTGGGACGCACCCACCCGCGACGCAGGACCAGCGGCAGCACGACCAGCGCAGCGACCAGGAGCCGGCCGGCGCCCAGCGCGCCCGGGCTGACGTCGTGCGCGACGTGCCGGATCACGACGAAGGCCGAGGCCCACATCGCCAGCGTGATCCCGCCGGCCGCCACGGGCAGCCAGGCGGGCGGTGCCGCGGTCTCGGCGGAACGGGGCTCGGTCGTCGTCGTCACGGGTCAAGGCTAGGTACGGTCATGACCGGCCCGCCAGCGCTTTTCGGACGCCGAACGGCGAGATCCCGCCGGGTGTCAGAGGTCGAGCTTGTAACCCAGGCCGCGCACCGTGACCAGGTACTTCGGCTCGCTGGGGTCGGGCTCGAGCTTGGCTCGCAGCCGCTTGACGTGGACGTCGAGCGTCTTGGTGTCCCCGACGTAGTCCGAGCCCCACACGCGGTCGATCAGCTGTCCCCGGGTGAGCACCCGGCCGGGGTTGCGCAGGAACATCTCCAGCAGCTCGAACTCCTTGAGCGGCAGGCGCTGCTCCGAGCCGTCGACGGTGACGACGTGGCGCTCCACGTCCATCCGCACCGGGCCGGCCTCGAGCGTGTCGGGCATCAGGTCCTGCTCCTGGCCGCGCCGCAGCACCGCCCGGATCCGGGCGACCAGCTCGCGGGGGGAGTACGGCTTGGTGACGTAGTCGTCGGCGCCGAGCTCCAGCCCGACCACCTTGTCGACCTCGTCGTCCTTGGCGCTGACCATGATCACGGGCACCGACGACGACTGCCGGATCTGCCGGCACACCTCGGTGCCGGGCACGCCGGGCAGCATCAGGTCGAGGAGCACGATGTCGGGCCCGAACCGGTCGAACTCCGTCAGCGCCGTGTTGCCGTCGGCGGCGATGGCGACCTCGTAGCCCTCCTTGCGGAGCATGTAGGCCAGCGCGTCGCTGTAGCTCTCTTCGTCCTCGACGACGAGTACCCGGGTCATGCGGGCTCCTCCTGCTGTGTTCTCTGGGTGACGGTGCGGGTGACGGTCGCGGGCGTCGCAGGTACGACGACCTCGACCGGGCTGGTGCGGCTCGGGCCCTGCCCGGGGTCGGAGTTGCGGGGAAGCGTGAGCGTGAAGGTCGAGCCCTGGCCCTGGACCGACCACACGGAGATGTCGCCGCCGTGGGTGGCTGCGACGTGCTTGACGATGGACAGCCCGAGTCCGGTGCCGCCGGTGGAACGGTGGCGGGCCGGGTCGACGCGGTAGAAGCGCTCGAAGATGCGGTCGATGTCCTCGGCCGGGATGCCGATGCCCTGGTCGACCACGGAGACCTGCACCTGCTCGCCCTCGGAGCGGGTGGTGACCACGACGCGGGAGCCCGCGTCGGAGTAGGCGACCGCGTTGGCGACGAGGTTGCTGATCGCCGCGCCGATCTGCTCCTGGGAGCCGAAGACCTCCAGCCCGGGCTCCCCGCGCGACTCGACGGTGATCTGCTTGGCCGCCGCCTCCATGGCGCTGGTGTCGACCGCGGTGGCGACCGCGGCGTCGAGGTCGACCATCACCGGCATCTCCAGCGGGTCGTGGCCCTGCAGGCGGGACAGCTCGATGATCTGCTGGACCAGCTTGGCGAGGCGGTCGCTCTCGACCAGCATCCGGTTGGCGAAGCGCTGGACCGCCTCGGGGTCGTCGGCGGCGTCGGTGACCGCCTCGGCGAGCAGCCGGATCGCGCCGACCGGGGTCTTGAGCTCGTGGCTGACGTTGGCGACGAAGTCGCGGCGCACCGCCTCGACGCGGCGCTCGCGGGTGCGGTCCTCGACCAGTGCCAGCACCAGCCGCGCGCCCAGCGGCGCCACTCGAGCGGTGAGGGTGCGGGCGAACCCGCCGTCGGTCGCCGGCATGTCGAGGTCGCTCTCGCGGATCTGCCCGTCGCGCCGCACCTGCGAGATGACGTCGAGCAGCTCGGGCACCACCACGGAGTTGCCGCGCACCAGCCCGAAGGCGTACGCCGGCGCGGACGCCTTCAGCACCTGGTCGGACTCGTCGACCACGACCGCGCTCGAGCGCAGGATGCTCAGGACCGCGGCGACGCCGGCCTGGACGACGGGCTCCTCGACCTGCGGCAGCGTGTGTCTCTGGCGGTCGCTGATGTGCCAGGCGAGCACGGCGCCACCCGCCACGATGGCCCCGATGATCGCGGCCAGACCAGCCTGCGTCGTCGGATCCACGCCCACCATCGTACGCACCGCCCACCCTTGGCCAGTCCCAGTGGACGAGGGGCGCCGAGTGTTCACCCCGCGTTCATCGCGCGCGCACAGTTGTTCGCTTCCGCTGCCTAGGCTGGGGGGCATGCGTGAGGCTTTCCACGACCAGCTCGACGGCATCTTCGCCGACCTGTCCGAGATCTGCGGGCAGGTCGAGGTGGCGGTCCGCGAGGCCACCAAGGCCCTGATGACCGGCGACGTCCACACCGCCGACCAGGTCATCAGCGGGGACAAGGCGATCGACGCCGCCCGTGAGCGCGTGGACGACATGGCCTTCGCGCTGCTGTCCCTCCAGCAGCCCGTCGCCGGCGACCTGCGGATGATCGTCTCCGCGCTCCGGATGGTCAGCGAGCTCGAGCGGATGGGGGACCTGTCGGTCCACGTCGCCAAGATCGCGCGCCTGCGCGTCCCGGCGGTGGCCGTCCCCGACGAGCTCCGCCCGACGATGGAGCGCATGGCCGCGACCGCCGAGGACATGGTCCGGCGGGTGCGCGACATCATCGTCGACCGTGACGTCGAGGCCGCGATCGAGCTCGGTCGCGACGACGAGGTGATGGACCAGCTGCGACGCCGCAGCTTCACCGAGCTGCTCTCCACCGACTGGGCCCACGGCGTGGAGGCGGCCGTCGACATCGCCCTGCTCGGTCGCTACTACGAGCGCATCGCCGACCACGCCGTGACGGTCGCCAACCGCGTCGTCTTCGTGGTCACCGGCGAGCAGCCGGTTCGCCCCTGACCCGTCGTCGCTGACCGCCCGGGCACAGGTAGCTGCCCCGGTCCGGGGCTCGATCGGCCTCTGGGTCCTCCGGGCTCATCCGCCCCTCCTGTCCCTGCTTCATCAAGGTACGTCGACGAACAGGCACTTCCCTGGGCGAGCTCGCCTAGGGAAGTGCCTGTTGATCGACATACCGTGATGAAGCACCAGGGCCGGCGGAGCCGCACCCGAGCGCGTACCCAACCCGAGCCGGCGACGCCGCGCCCGAGCTCGTACGCTCGCTCGTACGCTCAGCGACCCTGGTTGGCGACGGCGGCCGCCGCGGCGGCAGCGGCCTTGGGGTCGAGGTACTCCCCGCCGGCGATCGTGGGGCGCAGGTCCTCGTCGAGGCGGTAGACCAGCGGCATCCCGGTCGGGATGTTGAGCCCGGCGATGTCCTCGTCGCTGATCTGGTCCAGGTGCTTGACCAGTGCCCGCAGGCTGTTGCCGTGGGCGGCCACCAGCACCGTCCGGCCGCTGCGGAGGTCGGGGACGATCTCGGCGTCCCACCAGGGCAGGAACCGGGCGATCACGTCCTTGAGGCACTCGGTGCGGGGCAGGTCGTCGCCGAGGTCGGCGTAGCGCGGGTCACCGGCCTGCGAGTACTCGTCGGAGTCGTCGAGCGGCGGCGGGGGAGTGTCGAACGAGCGGCGCCAGAGCATGAACTGCTCCTCGCCGTACTCCTCGAGGGTCTGCTTCTTGTCCTTGCCCTGCAGCGCACCGTAGTGACGCTCGTTGAGGCGCCAGCTGCGCTTGACCGGGATCCAGTGCCGGTCGGCGGCGTCGAGCGCCAGGGCCGCGGTGTTGATGGCGCGCCGCTGCAGCGAGGTGTGGACGATGTCGGGCTCGAGCCCGGCCTCGCGGATGAGCCGGCCGCCGCGGACCGCCTCGGCCTCGCCCTTCTCGGTCAGCGGGACGTCGACCCAGCCGGTGAAGAGGTTCTTGGCGTTCCACTCGCTCTCGCCGTGGCGGAGCAGCACGAGGGTGTACGTCATGAGGCGTCGAGGCCTTCCCAGTAGCCGGAGTCGTTGGAGACGACCGGGACCTTGATCGCGATCCGCTCGCCGTTGCCGAAGTCGAGGGCCAGCGGGACGAAGTCGCCCGCGGAGAAGTCGCCGGTCAGGACGATGTCGGCCGGGGGGTCGGCGAGGTTGACCAGCCCGTCGGCCGGGATGGTGACCGGCTCGAACTCGGGCGCGGTGATCGAGGTGCCGTCGTCGCCGGACACGCCGGTGAGGGACTGCTCCTCGTCGACGTCGTTGTTGGCGAACGAGGCCACGAAGGTGCCCGAGCCCTCGGCGGCCGAGACCACGACGGCGTTGAGCACGTCGACCTCGCCCTCGCGGTTGTCCGTGGAGCTGTTCACGGTGTACTCGCGATCGGTCGAGTAGCTGAAGCCGCAGGAGGAGAGCGCGGCGCACGACACGAGGAGGACCGCGGCGGCCGCAGGGGTGGATCGAAGCCTCATGGCGACAGCCTAGCGTCGGCTCACGTCAGGCCGACGGTCCGCCCTGCGATCAGGATGCCGACGGCGACCAGGCCGGTCCACACGCCGGCGAGCAGCAGCAGCCGAGGGGTGCCGGTCCGCAGCGCCAGCACCAGTGGCAAGGGTCGCCGGCCCTCCTCGTGGTCGCGAGCGACGCCGGGCAGCGAGAGCAGCACGTGCACCCCCAGGCCGAGGGCCGCGGCGAGGACCGTCATCGCCACGGTGGGCGGCGTGTCGGTGCCGACGCCGTTCCAGCCGCCGTAGGCCAAGAACGCGGGATAGAGGGCGAAGCCGGCCATCCAGGGCAGGAACGACAGCACGCGGCCGCGCAGCAGGCGGTCGCCGATCGCCGACACCGCCAGCAGGACGAGATACGCCGCGGCCGCGCGCCGCCCGTTGGCCACGGCGAGCGGTACGACGAGCAGCACCGCGCAGGTCAGCGCGAACCAGACGGTGCCGGCGTCGAGCGCGTCCCCGTCCCGGGTCTGGTCCGGGTGCGGACGGTGCCGGGCTTCGCGGCGGCGATCGGCGAGGTCCGCGGCCCACCCCAGCGCCGACTGCCCCGTGAGCACCGTGGCGGCCACCAGCCCTACCTCGCGCAGCGGCCGTCCGGCGGCCGCCGCCGCGGCAGCCAGCGCGAGCGCCGTGACCAGGGCCTGGCGCGGTCGCGCTGCGCGGAGGAGGAGCAGGGCCGGGGGCGTCGGCATGGGCCGCAGTATGTCGCAGGCCGCTCCCGGGATGCGGCGCACCACAGGAACCGGTGATCTGTCAAGCCCCGAAGTGGCCTCTGACCTGCGCAAACGCGTCGGAGGGCGATTCGGAACCGTGTTAGAATGGACGCCTAGGAAGGGGAACTGAACATATGACTTTCACCGTCGGCGAAACGGTCGTCTATCCCAATCACGGGGCCGCAGTCATCGAGGACATCGAGATGCGGAAGATCAAGGGAGAGGACCGGCAGTACCTCGTCCTCAGGATTGTCGCGCAGCAGGACCTGGTCGTGCGCGTGCCGGCCTGCAACCTCGACCTGGTCGGCGTCCGCGACGTCGTGGACCGGGAGGGCCTCGACCGCGTCTTCGACGTGCTGCGCGCGGCTCACGTCGAGGAGCCGACCAACTGGTCGCGCCGCTACAAGGCCAACCTGGAGAAGCTGCACTCCGGCGACGTCATGAAGGTCTCGGAGGTCGTGCGCGACCTGTGGCGCCGCGAGCGCGACCGGGGCCTGTCGGCCGGCGAGAAGCGCATGCTGGCCAAGGCGCGCCAGATCCTGGTCTCCGAGCTCGCCCTGGCGGAGAAGACCAACGAGGACAAGGCCGAGGCCATGCTCGACGAGGTTCTCGCCTCCTGAGCAGCATCGACTCCGACACGACCCCCGGCACACTCCCCCGTGGCCGGGGGTCGTGTCGTACCAGGGCTCGGGGGATAGCGTGACTCCGCGATGACTTCCGCAGCGAGCACAGACGACCCCGCCTCCGCCCTCGGCACGGTCCTCGACGAGGACCGCGGGGCGCTTCCCTACCAGCTGATCCACGGGGAGTCGCTCGTGGCGTGCGCCGCCTGGGCGCTCGGCGAGGCGGGCGTGAGGACGCTCGATCTCGGGACGTCCTGGTCGGTGGTCGTCGACAGCGGCGAGCCGTTCGTGGTCCACGACTCCCTGTGCCCGATGACACCGGCACCCTTCATCGCCGGGTGCGTCGAGCGGGCGGTCGCCGGGGGCGTCGCCGTGGTCGGTGTGGGCGAGGCGGGTACGGCGCTCTCGCCGGTCGTTCTCCCCGCAGCCGTCGCGGCCGAGCTCGCGGCGCTGCCCTCGAGCGACGTCGCGGAGCTGGTCCGCGAGCTGGAATCGCTCGGTGCCGTCGACCGCGTGGTCGCGCCGCTCTCCGCCGCGCGGGTGTCGAGCGCCGCGGACGTCGCTGCGCTGGAGCGCCTGACCGCCCCCGAGAGCGCATGAGCGCCCCGGCGATGACGGCGGTGCTCGCGATGGCTGGCCGTGACGGCCTGCCGTTCGCCTCGCTGCACCGCGCGCCGGTCTACCTGCACGCCTTCCGGGCGCTGGCCGCGTCCGGCGTCGACGACCTGGTGGTCGCCGTGGACGCGACCGATCTCGACCGCGTACGCCGGGAGCTGCGCAGCGCCGGGATGCGAGCGGACGTGCTCGCCGGCGCGAGCTGGTGGGAACGCGTGCGCGACGTCGGCGCCGGGAGCGGACTGCTCGTGCACGACGCACTCTGCCCGCTGGCCGCCTCCGACTTCCTGCGGGAGGTGCGGACTGGCGCCGCTGCGCGCCCGTACGCCTCGGTGATGGCGTTCCGGCCCGTCACCGACACGGTGAAGACCGTCGTCGACTCCCGCATCCAGGGCACGATCGACCGCGAGGGACTGGCCGCGCTGGTCTCGCCCGCCGTGATCGCTCCGCGCGTGCTGAAGGCGGCGCTGAGCGCCGACGAGCGGCCACCGATCGACGACTTCGCCCGGCTCGCCACCTGGCTGCGCGCGCGCGGCGACGTGGAGCTGGTGCGAGCACCGTCGCTGGGCCGGCGGGTCGACGACGCCTCGTCGGTCAACCTGCTCGAGTGCGTCGACGAGCTGGCTCGGCGCGTGCGCCGCGAGCCGGCCGAGACAGTCGTCAGCGACGCAGCAGCTCGCGGAACTCGTTGAGGAACTTCCGCGGTTGGCGCAGTGCCGAGCCGGGCAGCTGGCGCAGGTAGCCGACCGGGTCGCGGGCGATGCGCCGCATCATCCGCCGCGGCTTGCTGACCAGGCGGTGCTCGAGATCCATCGCGTACGCCGGGATGAGGGCGCGCGAGGACAGCTCGACGTGGGTCCCACAGCGCGTGCAGCGCACCGAGTCGAGCAGGCGGCCCGTGTAGTGGAGCTCGTGGTCGGTGAGCTGGTTGCAGACCTCGCAGTGCAGCTCGGCCTCGGTGGTGCTCACGGCTTGTCCCCATGGGCGAACAGATCCCGCAGGTGCGACATCGCAGACTCCCGTCGGTGACGCTGCCGGCCGGAGAGGTCCCAGTCGGTCTTGGCGAGGAGGCGCTCGGCGAGGAACAGGTCCTCGGGGAACGTGATCTTGATGTTGCCCGCGTCGCCGGGTACGCACAACACCGGCACGTCGGTGTAGCGCTCCATGCAGGAAGCGGTGTCCGTGCCGACGAAGCCGTCGGCCTCGGCCAGGCGGTAGGCCTCCAGCACCGGACCTGCCCGGAAGGCCTGCGGCGTCTGCACCGCCACGACGCGGTCGGGAGGCTGCTCGCCGTCCTCGGTGAGGGAGGCCAGGTGCGCCTGGTCGCGGACCGGGATGGCGCCGCCGTGCTCGAGCGCGGCCTCGATGACCGAGGCGAACATCGTGGTCACGGCGAGCGGACGAGCGGCATCGTGGATGACCACGACGTCGACCTCGCCGGCCTCGATGGCGGGTGCGAGCGCCTGGAGCGCCTGCCACTCCGAGCTGTGCCGGCTGTCGCCACCGACGACGACCGTGACGTCGGGCGGGCCGACCTCACGCTCGAGCATGCTCATCACGGCCTCCCTGTCCTCCTCGCGGATCACGAGCACGGTCTGGGTGACGGCGGGGAGCCGGCGTGCCGACTCGATCGACCAGGTGAACACGCCGCGGCCGGCCAGCGGGAGCAGGACCTTGTTCGTGTGGTGGCCGCTGCGTCGTCCCTCTCCCGCGGCGAGCATCACGACTGCGGCGCGGGCGGACGGGGGGAGGGGCACCGCGCGAGCCTAGGTCATCGGCGTGCGCGCCGTGCCACCTCCCGCCGCCTGCGCTCATCGGCTGATCGACGCCGCCAGCTCGGCCAGGCTGGGGGCCTGGCTCGGGTCCTTCTCCATCGACTCCTGGATGCCCCGCATCCGGACGATGAGCGACGACTCGTCGAGCTCGACGTCGTCGTAGGTCAAGGTGTGGTCGACGGGCACGTCGTGCTTGAGCGTCGCGCCGGCGAGCACGCCGAGAGGAACCAGGCCGTCGCGGGCGAAGTCCTCGGCCGGATCGATCAGGCCGCGCACCATCGTCCCGCCGATGCCGTCGATCCGCTCACCGGCTCGAAGCGGTCGTTTGGCCTGCGCACCCACCTCGGCCGTCCAGTGTTCCGAGGTGAGGCTGGGGCGCTGGTCGAGAACCATCTCGTAGACCGTGAGCGGAGCCTCGATGCTGGCCAGGTGGTAGGGGCGGTAGAGGGCGAAGTAGGGCCCGTCGCCCATCTGGAGGTAGGTCATCTCGTGGTGGACGTACGGGTCGTCGGTGCGGATGACCACGAAGACGCCGGGGGCGACCGGACCGGTGCAGTAGTCGACGACGCCCGCCTTCTCGATGACGCCGCCGTCCTCGGCGAGCGCGAACGTCTCGTGAAGGGTCGGGACCGTCGACGCGGGACCGTGCATGCCGCGCTTGCTGACGCCGAGACCTGTGGTGTTGGCCAGCGACGCCATCTCGATCATGGCCTTGGACCCGTCGACGAAGCTGGTGAGCATCTTGGGGTTCATCTGCTTCTGTGCGGCGCGCTCGGCCAGCGTCTCCGGGGTCGCGTAGGGATCGAGCGGGTTGTTCTTGCCCTTGCCGGCGCAGATCACCTCGAAGTTCAGGTCGCGTGCGTAGTCCACGAGGATCTTGGTCTCGACCGGCTCGTCGCCGCGGCAGATCGAGTAGATGGCACCGGACTGCTCGGCCAGCAGGGCGAGGTAGCGGCCGACCGTGACGTCGGCCTCGACGGTCAAGGTGGCGACGTTGATCCCGGCGGCCAGGGCCCGGACCGCCACCGCGACGGCGACCTCCGGGACGCCGGTGGCCTCGACGACCACGTCGAGCGGCAGCCCGGCGAGCTCGTCGACACCGGTGAGGGCGACACTCCCGCCGGCCTCGATGGCGGCGACCGCCGCGGCGGTGTCGGCGGCGTCGTTCGGCGTGATGCCCGCCTGGGTCAGGGCCTCGACCGCCCGCTGGTGCTGGACGTCCAGCACGGCGGACAGGGTGATGCCCGGCATCCGGAGCAGCTGGGCGGCGAAGCCGCGGCCCATCTGGCCGGCCCCGACGAGGCCGACCCGCAGTGGGCGGCCGGTCTCGTCCAGGCGTTGCTGGAGCCTGTCTCGGTAGCTCATGAGAGATCCTGTTCGGCGGTAGTGGCTGGCCGGGTGATGCGGAACGCGTCACCCGTGGCCAGGAGGGGGATGGGTCCCTTGCGTACGCAGACGTCCCCGGGCAGCTTCGCCTCGGTGAGGCCGTCGGCCTTGATGTCGAGATGGCCGAGGTTCAGCAGGTTGTCGCGCACGACGTCGCCCACGGCGAGGACCTCGAGGGACTCCTCGCCGAGGTGGACGACGTCGCCGGGACGCGGACCGTCGTCGGCGACGTCGACGCGGTGCAGGACCGAGATGTCGTGCAGCTCGGCGGGCGCCTGCTCGCCGAAGAAGATGAGGATCCCGTGCTCGATGAACGCAGGGACCTGGCTGCCGACCGCGGTCACCGTGGTGTCGTAGACCGTGGTCATCGCGGTGCTCACGTCTCTTGCACGTCCTCGGGCTTCACGCCGGACACGAAGAGGTCCTCGGTGATGAACTGCGCCAGCGGCCCGGCCGGGCTGGTGGCGTGCACGTCGACGGTGAGCACCTTCTTCATGGGGTAGACGCCGACGCGGGCGGTGCCACCGCAGTCGATGACCGCGACGGCGATCTTGTCGAACGGCGCGGACGACTTGAAGCCGTCGAAGGCCTCGCCGCCGGTGAGGTCGGCGATGCGCTGCGCGACCGGGTGGATGCCGCCGCCGGTGATGGACGCGACCAGGGGGCGTTCGTCGGTCGGGAGGACGGTCAGTGGACCGCCCCAGCCGCCGCGGCCCTTGCTGACGATGACGGGCTTGTACTCGCTCATGACTTCTCCAGTGCTCGATGGAGGGGAGGGGGGAGTGAGGTCCGGCCGGCGAGCCCGCCGGCCGGACCACGTGGCTCAGTTGCTGCTGCTGTAAAGGCCGAAGCTCGCGAAGTAGGCGATGACGACCGACAGCGGACCGGTGATGAGACGCGACATCAGGACGGCTGGGACGCCGACCTCGACCGTCTCGGGCTCGGCCTCGCCGAGTGCCAGTCCCACGGGGATGAAGTCGCAGCCGACCTGCGGGTCGATCGCGAACAGGGCCGGGAGGGCGTACTGCGGGGGGATGTCGCCCTCGCCGATGCGGGTGCCGAGCAGCACGCCGACGACCTGCGCGATGACGGCGCCGGGGCCCAGGACGGGCGAGAGCACCGGCAGGGCGCAGAAGATGCTGATCGCGAGGAGGCCGACCAGGCTGCCGGCGAGCGGCTCGATGAGGTGCGCCAGCGCGTCACCGAGACCGGTCTCGGTGATGATGCCGATGAGCACCGCGATGAAGGCCATGAAGGGCAGGATGTTGCGGATGACCGTGTCGATGGTGTCGCGGCCGGCCTGGTAGAGCGTGCCGACGACGCCACCGACGGCCGTGCCGATCGTGACCAGGACCTTGTTGATGCCTTTCATCCCGCCGCGACCGGGGCTGGTCTGGGTCGTGGTGCTCATGCTGCGACCTCCTTGGCAGCGGCGGAGCGCCGAGCCAGCATGCGCGTGGTGATGATCTCGGTGAGGACACCGCGGATCATGATCACCAGCAGGCCGACGAGCAGGTAGCGGACGGCGAGGTCGCTGGTGTTGAGGCCCAGCGTGGTGATGCCGGCGGCGATGCCGAGGTAGACGAAGAGCTCGCCCGCGTTGGCGTGGGGGAAGATCCCGGTGATCGGGTGCACGAAGCTCACCGCCGAGTCGTAGAAGGCCGGCTTGTACTTCTCGGGCAGGAAGCGGCCCATGGTGTACGCCATCGGGTTGGTGAGGAAGAAGACCGCGAGGACCGGCAGCACGAGGTACCGCACGGGGTACCACTGCAGGCCCGGGCGGGCGGCGTACTCGCCGAGCTTGTCGATGCGCTCGGGTCCGATCATCCGGATCAGCGCGTTGACGAAGGTCAGCAGCACGATCAGGGTCGGGATGATGCCCGTGACGAGGCCGAGGAAGGTCTCGCCACCGGCTTCGAAGAGGCCGATGAACCAGTCGGCGGCGTCGGCGAGGGCGCCGAACAGCCCGGTCGGCGGGTCCACCGTGGGGGTCTCGGCGGCAAGCGGCGGCCCCGCTGGCGCCATGGGTGTGAATGGCATGATTGCTCCTGTCGAGTCGGCTCTGTGTTGAACCTGGTCGTGATGCTTGCCCGGCATCTGTTTCACCGGCGGACATGCCCGCTCGATGTCTGACCCACTGACCGGCCCCGGGCTCCACCCCGGGGTCGGTCCGTGGTCGTGCTCCTACACGTCGGCCCGGACCGTCGTGCGTGCTGCGTCGTAGAGGTCTGCCGCCTGGCGTGCGGCCAGGCGCTGCGACGGCGAGACGTCGGCCAGCGCGCGGTCGCCGCGCAGGGTGGAGACCTTGAGGTCGAGAAGCCCGGGGACCGGCCTGGCCCGAGCGAAGGTGGTGAGGCCGCCGAGGGTGATCGCGTCGCGGACGACGCCGTCGGCGTCGACGGCGATGGCGACGAACGAGCGACGGCCCTTGTAGCGGTTGCCGCCGACGCCGACGCTCACCGTGCCGGAGGTGCGCAGAGCGCGCACGTCGTCGTTGAACGCCATCGACTGCCGGTAGGTGAGGAAGATCTGCACCAGCCAGCCGGCCACCACGGCCGCGATGATGATGATCCCAGGGTTCATGCGTGCTTCCCTCCGGTGCTGGAGCCCGCGGCGCTGAGCACGCTGCGGGCGAGGGCCTCGTCGCAGACGAGGGAGTCGATGATGCGGCCGCGCAGGGCGCCGAGGACGCCGGGCGTCTTCGCGCGGCCCGAAGCGACGCCGACCACGTTGGGGATCTCCAGCAGGCCATCGAGGCTGATGCCGAGGACCCGGTCGTCCACCACGCCGCGGATCGGGCTGCCCTGCGCGTTGTAGTAGCGGGCGGCGACGTCGCCGGCGGGCTCGTGCGCCCAGAACTCGTCGTGCTCGGCCTTGCTGAGGTTGAGGGACTCCAGGATCGCCGAGGACGAGCCGTGGGTCGGGGTGCCGATCCCGACGAAGGCGATGTCGGCGCGGTTGGCGTCCTCGAGTGCCGTCCGGATCGAGGGCTCGGCGAGCAGTGCGTCGCGGGAGGTGACGCTCTCGAGCGTGGCGGGGGCGTGCAGGAAGCGGTACTCCGCGCCGAGGCGGACCGCGAGCTCGCGGACCAGCTCCTGGCCGCTGATCTCGTTGCTGATGGACGACAGGCCCCCGACCAGCTGCACCAGCGTGAGGCGGTGGTGCTCCTGCTCCGCGGTGGTCGCGTAGACCATCGCCTGGAGCGCGTGACCCCACGACAGCGCGACCGTCATCGAGTCCTTGAGCTCGTCGAGGAGGAGTCGCGCTGCCTGCGTGCCGACGGCGTCCTCCATCCTCAGGCCCGGGACGTTGCGGGTGTGGGCCACCCGCACCTCGCCGAGGCCGAAGGTGGTGCGCAGCTCGTCCTCGAGCTCGTGGACGCGTCCCTCCGGGTCGTTGATCCGGATCTCGACGATGCCCTGCCGCTGCGCCTCGGTGAGCATCCGCGAGACGTTGGACCGGCTCGTGCCGAGGGTGGTGGCGATCTCGGCCTGCGACCGGTTCTGCTGGTAGTAGAGCCGCGCTGCGGCGAGCAGGGTGGCGGGATCACGTGGGGCAGGCATCGTCACTTCCGTGCAGATAGATCGTCACATATGACCGGGTTGAGCCATGAAACCTTGTGGCGTGCGTCACGTCAAGGCCTTGTGCCGATCTCGTGGCCTGCGCGAACGCCGGACGCCCCCGCACCCCGGTCGGGGCGCGGGGGCGTCCGGCGCCCGCGTCGGCGGTGGGCTAGCCCAGCAGAGCGTTGAAGCGCGTGGCGAGGTCGTCGGGACCGGTCAGCCCGGTGAGGAGGCTCTGCTCCAGGTCGGGGGCGCGGAGCACGGCGATCAGCCGGCCGAGCAGCGGCACCTGCGCCTGCGGGTCGTCGACGAAGAGCATCAGCACCAGGCGCGCCTCGACCGTGCGGTCCCGGCTCCCCATCTCGCCGAAGACGAGCGGGGTGCGCGGGACCAGCGCGGCCAGTGCCGGCGCCACGACATGCTCGGCGCCGACGTGGGGGATCGCCGCAGGCACGGGCAGGGGCAGCCCGGTGGGGTGCTCCTGCTCGCGCGCCAGCACCGCGTCGACGTAGCTCTCGCGGGCGATGCCCTGCGCGACGGCTCGCCCGGCGAGGTGACGGATCGCGGTCCGCGCGTCGGGGGCGTCGCTGTCGAGGACGCAGAGGTCGGGGCGGAGCGCCGGGTGGAGGACCGGAGTCGTCATGCGCTCGCTCCGGCGGTCTCCTCGGCTGCGACGTCGCGCCGCGCGACGATGCGGCGTACGACGAACGCGAAGGCGAGGGACGCGAGCAGGAGGACGACTGCTGCCGCCGGGCCCAGCTCGCCCATGCCCACGAGGAGGCCGGTCAGCGGGTTGGCGCCGTCCACCAGCGAGGAGATGCGGCTCGCGCCCGAGGCGTTGTCGAAGCCCGAGGCCAGCGCGACCGCCGTGAAGGTGCCGGAGATGGCGGTGGCGATGAAGAGGCCGCCGCCGATCGCGATGGCGCCGCCGACGACCGAGCGGATGATGTTGCCGCCGAACAGGGGCACCATCACGGCGACGATGAACGGGATGGTCGCGAGGTCGACGAGGGGGAGCACGCGGTTGCCCAGCGGCGCGAGGGCGATGGCGACCAGCAGCGTGAC
The DNA here is from genome assembly GCF_017916425.1 of Nocardioides sp. SYSU D00065. Classification (GTDB taxonomy): domain Bacteria; phylum Actinomycetota; class Actinomycetes; order Propionibacteriales; family Nocardioidaceae; genus Nocardioides. The sequence goes on from NZ_JAFMSX010000002.1 coordinate 340,722, forward strand.
CGGGACGAGGATGAGCGAGGTCGCGACGACCGCCGGCTGACCGGCGGCGATCGCGGAGTCCAGGCCGATGTAGTAGCGACGTCCGGGGAAGCGCTTCTGCATGAAGGTGCGGGCGGACTCCGAGACCGGGACCAGGCCCTCCATGAGGATCGCGACCATGCGGGGGAGGATGACCATGACCGCCGCGACGGTGATGCCGAGGGTGAGGATCGCGATCGAGTCGGCGCGCGGGTCGTCGAAGCCGAAGCCCGCGACGCCGATCACCAGGCCGATGCCCAGGCCGAGAAACATCGTCTCGCCGAACAGGCCGAAGCGCCTCTGGATCGCGGCCGGGTCGGCCTCCAACCTGTTGAGCCCGGGGATCTTGTCCATCAGCCGGTTGAGCGGGAGGGCGAGCAGGGCGTACGGCGCCGAGGTCATGTGCGGGAAGGAGATGTCGGGGAAGCCGAAGTACTTCTGGATCATCGGTGCCGAGAGGTCGGCGAGCGCCAAAGTGACGATCATCGCGATCGCGGCGCCGAGCAGGCCCCACCAGAAGCTGTCCATCACGACGGCCACCAAGGCGCCGCCGAGGGCGAAGTGCCAGTAGTTCCAGAGGTCGATGTCGAAGGTGCGGGTCAGGCCCGTGAGCAGCAGCACCACGTTGAGGGCGAGGCAGAACGGGATGATGACCGCGCCCACCTTGGAGCCGAACGCGATGGCGGCGCTGGACGGCCAGCCGACGTCGACCACGTCGAGATCGACGCTAAGCCGGTTGGCGAGCTCCGTGGCGGCCGGCCCGATCGAGCTGCCGAGGAGTCCGATCACGAGGTTGACGCCGATGAAGCCGACGCCGATGAGGATGCCCGACCGGAGTGCACGACCGGGCTTCTGGCCGATCGCGATCGCGAAGAGCGTGATCAGGACCGGGAGCACGACGGCTGCGCCGAGGTCGGTGATGTAGGACGAGAAGGCTTCCATGGGGTGAACCTGTTCTGACGAGGACCGTGGCGGTCCGGCCGGTGGCGGGGCTACTGCAGGTGGGAGACGATCTCCGCGAGCGCGACGTCCTGGCCGATGCCGGTGAGGAACGCCAGGCCTGCGACGACGGGGACGGTCACCGTGTCGGGGACCGTGGTGGTGGCGACGATGAGATCGACGTCCGGGGTGCCGTTGACGAGGTCCATGACCTTGCCCTGGCTGATCTGCGCGTCGATGCCCTGTCCGGTGAGGTGGTCCCGGATGCTGCTGGCGACCATCGTGGACGTGGCGACGCCGGTGCCGCAGATGACGAGGATCTTCTTCATGGGGTGCCTTCCGGGCTGGAGTTCTGGTGGGTGAGCAGGCTGCGGGCGAGGCTCTCGTCGCAGACGAGGGTGTCGACGTGGTGGCCGAGCAGGGCGCCGTGCACGGCGGCGGTCTTGTCGCGACCGATCGCTACACCCACGACGAGGGGGATCGCGGCGAGGTCGCGGAGGCCGACTGCGATGACGCGGTCGTCGACCGGGCCGCCGACGGGGGCGCCGGTGGCGGTGAAGTAGCGGCCGGCCAGGTCGCCGACCGGTTCCTGGTCCCAGAAGGTACGGGCGTCGGCCTCGTCGAGGCCGATCGAGTCCACCACGGCCGCGGACGAGCCCGAGGTGGGCGTCCCGATGCCGACGAGCGCGATGTCGCAGCGGCGTGCCGCGTCGAGCGCCTCGGCGACGCTCGGCTCCTCCCGGAGAGCCCGGGCCGCGTCCGCCGAGCCGAGGGTGGCCGGTGCGTGCATGAGGCGGTAGCCGCCCCCGAGCGCCAGGGCGAGGGACCGGGCGAGCTCCTGCCCGCTGACCTCGTTGCCGATCGCCGACATGCCGCCCAGCAGCTGGACGACGGTCACGTCGTGGTCGCGGTCGGTGTGGAGCGCCTCGACCGACGCGTGCAGGGCCCGGCCCCAGGAGATCCCGACGGTCGTGGTCTCGCCGAGCGACTCGAGGAGGAGGGCGGCGACGAGTGCGCCGACCCGCGCCGAGACGTCGCCGCCGTGGGGGTTGCGCGCCGAGACGCGCACGTCGCTCAACCCGAAGACGTCGGCCAGGCGGCGCTCCAGGTCGCGCGCGCGTCCGCTGGGGTCGTGAACCTTGATCTCGACGATGCCCTGGCGCTGCGCCTCCTTGAGCATCCGCGACACATTGGGTCGTCCCGTGGACAGGATCTCGGCGATCTCGGCCTGCGACTTGTCCTCGAGGTAGTAGAGCTCGGCGACCCGCATCAGGACGGCTGGGTCGCGGGGAGCGGGCATCGGCACCTCCGTGCTTGTCGACGGCACGACCGTGCCGATCCGCGAACAGTAGATGTGACAGGGGTCACAGTCAAAGGTCCCGGGTGGGCGTGCGACTCGGCCGCACGCCCACCCGTAACTCAGGAGGGCTCAGAGACCGCCGGCCAGCCGGCGCGAGAAGGCCTCGAGCAGCTGCGCTCCATGGGCGCCGTCGGCCACGCGGTGGTCCACCGTCAGCCCGGCGTTGACCGTCAGCGCGACACCCAGGCCACCGGGCACGGCGACGGGGCGCTGCGTGATGGTCCCGAGCGAGAGCACGCTGGCCTGCGGCGGGGTGAGCAGGGCCTGGAACTGGTCGACGCCGAGGCCGCCGAGGTTCGACAGCGAGCCGTTGGCCACGCCCATGTACGCCGGGTCGAGCCTGCCCTTCTGGACCTGTGCGACGACCGAGCGCACCTCGGCGTCGACCTCGGCGATCGGGCGGGCGTCGGGCTCGGTGAACGTCGGCACCATGAGGCCGCGCTCGGTCGCCACGGCCAGCGCGATCGCCGGCGGTCCGGCCTCGGTCGGCGCGTCGTCCTCCCACCGCGACAGCAGCTCGGGCACGTCGCGGAGCGCGGCGGCGTACGCCCGCAGCAGGACGGTGGTCCACGAGACGCCGTTGCGAATCGCGTTGGCGGTGTCCAGGTGCACCTGGCGCCAGACGGTGAACTGCGGGATGGCCGCGGTCGGCACCATCGTGCGGGCCACGGCGCGCCGGACCGCGATCCGTCGGTCGGTGCTGGGGCGTGAGGCACTCGCTGCAGGTGGTGCGGCCGCAGGCGCCGGAGCGGGACTCGGGGCGGGACTCGGGGCGGGACTCGGGGCGGGACTCGGGGCGGGAGACGGGGCGGGACTCGGGGTCGGGGACGCCGGCTCCGCGGCGGCCCGGGGCAGGAGCGCCTCCACGTCCTCCACCCGGACCAGGCCGTCGGGACCGGTGCCCGTGACCGTCCGCAGGTCGATGCCCCGCTCGTGTGCCAGTGCGCGGGCGCGCGGCACAGCCGCCACCGGTCCGGTCGAGGGTGGGGCAGCGTCGGGCTCCTGCTCTGGAGTGGCCTCCGGCTGGGCGGCGGCGGTCTGCGGCTCGGTCGCCGTCACGTCGGCGTCGGGCACTGGCTCGGCCAGCAGGTCGCCGAAGCCGCCGCCGGTGTCCTCGCCCTCGACCCAGCCGATCGGCGCGCCCACCTCGGCGATGCCCGACTCGACCACGATCTCGACGAGGGTGCCGGAGACGGTGCTCTCGACCTCCATGTCGACCTTGTCGGTCATCACCTCGCAGACGACATCGCCCTCGGCGACCTCGTCACCGACGCTGACCAGCCACTCGCTGACCTCGCCCTCGGTCATGGTCATCGACATCTTGGGCATCCGGATCGCTAGCCGGGCCATCACGACTCCTTCACGAGCGTCTTGGCGGACTCGACGATGTCCGCCACCTGGGGGACGGAGGCCGTCTCGAGCTGCGGCGCGTAAGGGATCGGGGCGTCGAGCCCGCTGAGGCGGCGTACGGGCGCGAGGAGGCGGTAGATCGTGGGCGACTCCGCAATCCGGGCCGACAGCTCGGCGGTGAAGCCCACGTGACCGGGCGCCTCCTGGACGAGCAGGGCGCGGCCGGTGCGGGAGACGTCCTCGTGGATGGGCGCGTCGTCGAGCGGGGTCAACGTGCGCGGGTCGATCACCGAGACGTCGATGCCGTCGGCCGCGAGGACCTCGGCCGCCTCCAGCGCCCGCGAGACCATCACCCCGGTGCCGACGATGGTGAGGTGCTCGCCGCGGCGACGTACGGCGCTCTGGCCGAGGGGGACGCGCACTGCCTCCTCCGGAACGGGGCCGGAGGTGCGGTAGAGCAGCTTGTGCTCGAGGACGATGACCGGGTTGGGGTCGTCGATCGCGGAGAGCAGCAACCCCTTGGCGTCGGCAGCCGTCGCGGGCATGACGACCTTGAGGCCCGGGACGTGGGCGAACCACGCCTCGAGGCTCTGCGAGTGCTGGGCTGCGGCGCCGGTGCCGGAGCCGAGCGGGGCACGCAGCACCATCGGCACGGACATGGCGCCGCCGAGCATGTAGTGGATCTTGGCGGCCTGGTTGACGATCTGGTCCATCGCCTGGTTGGTGAAGTCGGAGAACTGGATCTCCACGATGGGGCGCATGCCGACGAGGGCAGCGCCGACGGCGGCGCCGACGATGCCGAGCTCGGAGATGGGGGTGTCCCGGATCCGCTCGGCGCCGAAGCGGTGGTAGAGGTCGCCGCTCACGCCGAAGGCGCCGCCGTAGACCCCGATGTCCTCACCGAGCATGAAGACGCGGTCGTCGGCCTCCATGGCCTGGCCGATGGCTTCGCGCACCGCCTCCGAGTAGGTGATGACGCGGTCGGTGCCGAGGTCGGCGGAAGTGCTGGTCTGGGTGCTGCTCACGGGAAGGCTCCTGTTCACGCTCGGGCGAAGACCGCGTCGAGAAGGTCGGACGGGTCGGCGTCGGGGGCGGCGTTGGCTTCGCGCACGGCCGCGCGCATGTCCTCCATCGCCTGGGTGCGGATGAGCTGGACCTCCTCCTCGGTCAGCAGGCCCGACTCCTTGACCCGCGCCTCGAACCGGAGGATGGGGTCCTTCGCGCGCCACTCCGCGATCTCCTCCTTGGTGCGGTAGAGGTTCTTGTCGGACTTGCTGTGGCCCTTCCAGCGGTAGGTCACGTTCTCCACGAGGGTCGGGCCCTCGCCGGCTCGGGCCCGGTCGACGGCCGCGCTGACCGCGCCGTACACCTCGTCGAGGTCGTTGCCGTCGACGGTGGTGCCGGGGATGCCGTAGGCAGCGGCTCGCTCGGAGATGTTCTCGATGGCGAAGGACTTCTCGGTGGAGAAGGACATGCCGTACTTGTTGTTCTCGCAGATGAAGACGACCGGGAGCTTCCAGATCGCCGCGAGGTTGACCGCTTCGTGGAAGGCGCCCTCGTTGGCGGCGCCGTCGCCGAAGAAGCAGGCGACCACACGGTCCTCGGCGCGCATCTTGAAGGCCAGGGCGGCGCCGGCGGCGATCGGGATGCCGCCCGCGACGATGCCGTTGGCACCGAGGTTGCCGGTGGCGGTGTCCGCGATGTGCATCGAGCCACCGCGACCGCGGCAGTAGCCGGTCTCCTTGGCGAGCAGCTCGGCCATCATCCGAGTCAGGTCGGCGCCCTTCGCGATGCAGTGCCCGTGGCCGCGGTGGGTGGAGGTGATGGCGTCGTCGGTGCGCAGGGCCAGGCACGCACCGGTGGCGGACGCCTCCTGCCCGATGGAGAGATGCATCGTCCCGTGCATCAGGCCGCGCGCGAACAGGTCGTCCACCGCCTCCTCGAAGCGGCGAATGGTCCACATCGTCAGCAGCGCATGCCGGGCGGTGTCGTGGTCGGTCCCAGGGGTGGCAGACATGGAGTCTCCTATGCACAAATGTGCTTATGGTCGTCACGTATGTTCAGACTGTAGGTGACCGACGTCACGGGGCACAAGAGGACGCAGGACGCCCCTCCCGACGAGGCGCGGAGGGGCGTACGGCGAGGGCGAGCGCCGAGGAGGGCGCGGACGGAAGACTCAGCCGGTGACCAGCGCGGTGGCGATCGCCGCCACGCCCTCGCCGCGTCCGGTCAGGCCCAGGCCGTCGGTGGTCGTGGCCGACACGCTGACGGGCGCGCCGACGGCGGCCGAGAGCGCCGCCACGGCCTCGTCGCGGCGCGGGCCGAGCCGCGGCGCGTTGCCGATCACCTGGACCGCGACGTTGCCGATCTCCCAGCCCGCGGCCCGCACCCGTCGCGCGGTCTCGGCCAGCAAGGTGGCACCGGAGGCGCCCGCCCACTCCGGCGCCGACGTGCCGAAGTTGCTGCCCAGGTCGCCCAGCCCGGCGGCGGAGAGCAGCGCGTCGCACGCGGCATGGGCGGCGACGTCGGCGTCGGAGTGTCCCTCGAGGCCTGCGGGCTCGTCCGGCCACGCGAGACCGGCGAGGTGCATCGGCACGCCGGGGACCAGGCGGTGAACGTCGGTGCCGATGCCGGTGCGGAACCCGGCGCGCGCGTCAGGGCCGGGTGAGGTCACGTCGGCATTGTGCCTGAGGGCGCGCCACAATGGGTCGGTGACCACTCGCCGCCCCCCGTGGCAGCTGGCCGGGATCCTCGCGGGGTTCGCCGGGCTGGCGACCAGCTATGCCACGGCGATGGTGCTCACCATCCGGGAGGCGCCCGTGGTCGCGGTCGCCGAGCTCGTCATCAGGTTGACGCCGGGCGCGGTGGCCGAGCGGGCCATCTCGATCCTGGGCCAGGCCGACAAGCCGGCGCTGGTGGCCGGCATCCTGGTGCTGCTGGTCGCCTGCTTCGCCGGTGCCGGGTCGCTTGCTCGCAGGGCCTGGTGGCGCCCGCTGCTCGTGTGGGTCCCGCTCGCCGCGGTCGGTGCGGTCGCGGTCCTCGTCCAGCGCGGGGCGGGCATGGTGGACGTGCTGCCCGTGGCCGTCGGCCTGCTCACCTGGGTCACCGTCCACTCGGCCCTGAACGACGCGCTCCACCGGGGGCGACGCCGCCCGGAGCTGGAGTCGCACGAGCGCCGCGTGTTCGTCATGGTGGCCGGGGCCGTCGCGGTGGCGTCGGTGGGCATCGCCGTGCTCGGCCGGTTCGTCGGCGCGGGCCGCAGGCACGTCGAGGTGAGCCGGCGACTGCTGCGCATCCCCGGCGTCACGCGGCGCCAGGCGCCGGCGGCGACCTCGCTGGGGCTGCCGGGCATCGCGCCGTGGCAGACGCCCAACGCGGACTTCTACCGCATCGACACCACCATCGCGCTGCCCACGATCGAGCCCGAGGACTGGTCGCTGCGCATCCACGGGCTGGTCGAGCGCGAGCTGACGCTGAGCTTCGCCGACCTCGTGGCGCGGCAGATGACGGAGTCGTGGATCACCCTCAGCTGCGTCAGCAACGAGGTCGGCGGCGAGCTGGTCGGCAACGCGCGCTGGAGCGGCGTACGGCTCGCCGACCTCCTCGCGGGCCTCGGTGTCAGCGAGGACGCCGACTGCGTCCTGCAGACGTCGCACGACGGATGGACCTGCGCGACACCGCTCGAGACCCTCACCGACGACCGCGACGCGATGCTGGCCGTGGCGATGAACGGTCGCCCCCTGCCCATCGAGCACGGCTTCCCCGTGCGCACCATCGTCCCCGGGCTCTACGGCTACGTGTCGGCCACCAAGTGGGTGGTCGACCTGGAGGTCACCAGGTTCGCGGACGCGGTGGGCTACTGGACGACGCGGGGCTGGTCGGCCGAGGGCCCGGTCAAGATCGCCTCGCGCATCGACGTGCCCCGTTCCGGTGACGAGGTCGAGGCGGGACCGGTGACGTTCGGCGGCGTCGCCTGGCACCAGCACACGGGCATCGCGTCGGTCGAGGTGCAGGTCGACGGCGGCGAGTGGGAGCCGGCCGAGCTCGGCGAGGTGCCGTCGGTCGACACGTGGGTGCAGTGGGCGCTGACGCTCGACGTGGGCGCGGGCGACCACGAGGTGCGGGTCCGCGCGATCGGCCGGGACGGGGAGACCCAGACCAGCATCGTGCGAGCGCCCGACCCGGACGGCTCGACCGGGCTGCACACCATCGAGATCAGTGCGGGGTGAGGCCCGCGGTGGACCTCAGCCGCGGATGACGTACGCCGTGCCGCCCGAGGCGGCGATCCACAGCCGTTCGAACTGCGCGCGGTCGTAGACACGCCGGACCTCGCCGTTGGTCGCGCCGGCGGGGTCGTTGACGACCACGTCGCCATCAGCCTCGAAGCCGACGACCACCAGCAGGTGCCCGTTGCTGGCGCTGATCGGGGCACCGGCGAGCTGGTTGCGGCCGAAGGCGATCGACACGATGAGCGGCACCCCGGCGGCGATGTGGTCCTCGGCCTCGCGCAGGTCACGCATCCGGGTGACGTAGGAGTCGCCGCCGACCAGCGTGGCGGCGTAGGCGGTGTTGAACGCCCAGTTGCCGGTGCCGTCGTAGCCGTGGTCGTAGACCATCTTGGCGGTGTGGTCGACCACCGGGTCGGCGTGACCGGCCGCGATGCCGGTCGGCGTGGGGGAGATGCCGTAGTAGGCGAGCACCATCGCCGTCGAGGTCGGCGAGCACCAGGCCTCGCCGCCGCCGCCCCACTGTGGGTAGTGCCCGCTGTGCACCATCTGGGAGTAGACCGGCACGGGCAGCACGGTGCCGGCGGCCGGTCCGGGTGCGGAGGTGGGCCGCGGTGCGGAGGCGTCGGCCGAGGCCACCGCGCCGACGCGCTCGAGGCTCACGGCCAGGCGGGAGCCCCGCGGTCGCATCAGCGTCACCCGGACCTGCCACGACGTCACCGTGCTCGCCGCGCGCCATGTGTCGACGCTGACTGCACCGAGGTCGTCGGCCTGCCCGGAGTACGTCGTGCGCGCGACGGGGCGGTTGGTCAGCCCCCAGTCGGCGACGGTGTCCCAGGTGCCGGTCCTGCCGTCCGCCCCGCGTCCGCGCACCTCGACGCGCACCAGGGACCGGCCCGGCGTCGTGGCCTCCCACGAGGGGACGAGGTCCGTGGCCCCGAAGCCGGGCGTGGCCCAGGGCGAGGTCCAGGTGCCGGCCTCGTAGGCGCGGCCGGCGACGGTGCGGCGCTTCGCGCGGAGGAGGGAGACGTGTCCGCGGCCCAGCTTGAGCCCGGAGCGGGTGCCGGCCTTGAAGTCGGCGTAGCTGCTCCACGAGGTCAGCTGCACGTGCGGAGTGGCGCGCCTCGACTCGGCGTGCGCGGTGGCGGCGGGCGGCGCGACCAGGCTCCCGGTCAGCAGGACGAGGAGGGTCAGCAGGAGGGCGGCGCGGCGTCGGAGCACCCGACGACGATAACCCGGCGGATCCCACACGTCCCAGGAGTCACAGCGATCGCCCGGGTCCGCGGTCGCTGCTCGCGAAGGCGGGTGTTGGCGCGCGGCGCCCTAGACTGGGCCGGGTGACCCTGAGGCTCCACGACACCGCGACGCGCGAGACCCGCGACTTCGTCCCCCTCGTCCCGGGCAGGGCCGGCATCTACGTCTGTGGGCTCACGGTGCAGTCGGAGCCGCACGTCGGCCACGTGCGCTCGGCGGTGAACTTCGACGTGCTGCGCCGCTGGCTCTCCGCGAGCGGCTACGACGTCGACTTCATCCGCAACGTCACCGACATCGACGACAAGATCCTCACCAAGTCCGCGGAGCAGGGCGTGCACTGGTACGCGCTGGCCGCCGCGATGAAGCGCGAGCTGGACAAGGCGCTCGCGGCGATCAACGTGCTGCCGCCGACGTACGAGCCGGGCGCCACCGGCCACGTCCCGGAGATCGTCGAGCTCGTCGAGCAGCTCATCGACCGCGGGCACGCCTACGCCGCCGAGGACGGCAGCGGGGACGTGTACTTCGACGTCCGCAGCTGGCCGGCCTACGGCGAGCTGACCCGCCAGCGCGTCGAGGACATGGAGCCCGCGGGCGACGCGGACCCGCGCGGCAAGCGCGACCCGCGCGACTTCGCCCTGTGGAAGGGGTGGAAGGAGACCGAGCCGAGCACCGCGGCCTGGCCCTCCCCGTGGGGGCGCGGGCGTCCCGGTTGGCACATCGAGTGCTCGGCCATGGCCGGGAAGTACCTCGGCCCCGCCTTCGACGTCCATGGCGGCGGCGTCGACCTGCGCTTCCCCCACCACGAGAACGAGCAGGCCCAGTCCCGGGCAGCCGGTCGCCCGTTCGCGTCGTACTGGCTGCACAACGCCTGGATCACCACCGCGGGCGAGAAGATGAGCAAGTCGCTCGGCAACTCGCTGCTGATTCCGGAGGTCCTCAAGCGCGTGCGCGGCATCGAGCTGCGCTACTACATGGTCTCGGCGCACTACCGCTCGCACGTCGAGTTCAGCTTCGAGGCGCTGGAGGAGGCCGCCAAGGCGTTCCGCCGCATCGAGGACTTCCTCGACCGGGCGGCGCCCGCGGTGGGCACCTGGTTCGCCGCGCTCCCGGAGGCCTTCGTCGCCGCCATGGACGACGATCTCGGCACCCCCGCCGCCGTCGCCGTGGTGCACGAATCCGTGCGCGAGGGCAACCGGTTGCTCGCCGACGGACCCTCGGAGGCCCTGGGGCAGAGGTTCGGCGAGGTGATCGCGATGCTCGACGTGCTGGGGCTCAACCCCTCAGACGAGGCGTGGGCACCCAGCGGCTCCGACGACCGGATGACCGAGGTCGTCGACGCGCTCGTGCAGGGCCTGCTGGCCGAGCGGACGGCGGCGCGCGAGGCGAAGGACTGGGCGCGTGCGGACGCCATCAGGGACCAGATCAAGGCGGCCGGCATCGAGGTGGAGGACACCCCGTCCGGCCCGAAGTGGAGCGTGTGACATGCCCGGCAACTCCCAGCGCAAGGGCGCCATCAAGAAGACCGGCAAGGGCAACCCCACCGCCGGCTCCGGCGGCCGCGTGCGCCGGGGCCTCGAGGGCCGGGGGCCGACCCCCAAGGCCAAGGACCGGCCCTACCACCAGGCGCACAAGGCGGCCAAGCGTGCCGAGCGGGACAAGTCCACGAAGCCCAGGCGGCGTACGTCGTCGGACGCCGAGTGGGCAGCCGGGCGCAACTCCGTCGTCGAGCTGCTCCAAGCGGGCGTTCCGGTGGCCGCGATCTACGTCGCCGAGGGCGCCGAGCGCGACGGCCGGATGCGCGAGGCGTTCAAGCTCGCGGCCGAACGCGGCCTGACGCTGCTCGAGGTCACTCGCAACGAGATGGACCGGATGACCGGCGGCGCAGTGCACCAGGGACTGGCGGTGCGCCTGCCGGCCTACGAGTACGCGCACGCGGACGACCTGCTCGAGCGCGCCGCCGAGCTCAAGGAGCCGGCGCTCGTCGTCGCCCTCGACCAGGTGACCGACCCGCGCAACCTCGGCGCGGTCATCCGCTCCGCGGCCGGCTTCGGCGCACACGGCGTGCTGATCCCCGAGCGCCGCGCGGCCGGCATGACGGCGTCGGCGTGGAAGACCAGCGCCGGCGCCGCGGCCCGGCTCCCCGTCGCGCAGACCGTCAACCTCACCCGTCAGCTCAAGGCGTACCAGGACGCCGGCTGCATGGTCGTCGGCCTGGCCGCCGACGGCGACATCTCGCTCCCGGAGCTGGTCGCCCCCGGCGGGCTGGCCGAGGGGCCGCTGGTCGTGGTCGTCGGGTCCGAGGGCAAGGGCCTGGGCCGGCTGGTCGCCGAGACGTGCGACCAGATCGTCTCGATCCCGATGGCCGGCCAGCTCGAGTCGCTCAACGCCGGCGTGGCCGCGTCGGTCGCCCTCTACGCCATCTCGCAGGCCCGCGTGGGATGACCACCCCACGGCGGCTGCTAGTCGGCGTGGCGCTGGCCGGCTTGAGCATCGCGCTCGGCCTGGCCGTCGCGGTGTCGCTGTTCCTCACCAGCAGCCGGACGGTGGTGCTGGTGGGCCACGACACGGTCGTACGCCCCACGCAGGGTCACGACGCGGTCGTGCAGACGGGACCGCTGCTCCCGGACCTGCGGATCCGCGACGTCGGCCCCGTCGGGGTCACCCTGACGCTCGGCAAGACCGAGGTGGGCTCGGTCGAGGAGCTCGTCGAGCGCTACGCCTACATCGCCGGTGACCCCACCGCGCAGGTGGACAAGGTGCGCGACGTTGTGGTGGACATGGCGGTCTCGGCGGCGGTGCGCGGAGTGGGGGTGGGGCTGGTGCCGGTCGCCCTCTTCCTCCTGCTCGGCCGGCACCGCCGCGGCGAGCTGTTCCGCGGTCTGCGCACCAGGCAGGGCCTGCTCGCCCTCGTCCTGCTGCTGGTCCTGCCCCTGCTGATCTGGCAGCCCTGGGAGTCGCGGGAGCGCACGCAGGAGGAGCAGGGCAGCTGGCAGACGCTCGCCGAGCTGGCCGGGCCCGGCGTCGTCCTGCCCGAGGAGGTGCGCGGCCTGGAGGTGCGCACGGGCCCCGTCACCACCGAGAGCAAGCGACTGGTGCTCAGCGCGATCGACACCTACGACAAGAGCAAGGAGTTCTACTCCGACGCTGCGGCAGGTGCTGCGGACCTGACCCTCCGCCAACCCGGCGAGGGCGAGACGGTCGCCCTGCTGGTCAGCGACCGGCACGACAACATCGGGATGGACCGCGTCGCGCGCGCGATCGGCGACGCGGCAGGCGCGACGGTGATCCTCGACGGGGGCGACGACACCTCGACCGGCCAGCCGTGGGAGGCCTTCAGCCTCGACTCGCTGGCCACGGCCTTCGAGGACTGGGAGCGGTTCGGCGTCGCCGGCAACCACGACCACGGCACGTTCGTGAGCACGTACCTGGCCGACCAGGGGTGGACGATGCTCGACGGCGAGGTGGTCGACGCACCGTGGGGCGGGACCCTGCTGGGGGTCGACGACCCGCGCAGCAGCGGGTTGGGCAGCTGGCGCGACGAGTCCGGTCTGAGCTTCAGCGAGGTCGGCGAGCGGCTGGCCGACGCCGCGTGCGCCGCGGCCGAGGACGGCGAGCGCGTCAGCACCGTGCTGGTCCACGACGCCAACCTCGGGCGCGAGGCGCTCGCCCGCGGCTGCGTCGACCTCGTGGTGGGCGGGCACACCCACGTGCAGCGCGGCCCGGAGGCCGTCGAGGGCGAGGACGGCGCCGTCGGTTACAGCTGGACGAACGGCACGACCGGCGGGGCGGCGTACGCCATCGCGCTCGGCAGCAAGCCGCGCCGCGACGCCGACGTCAGCCTGGTCACCTACGCCGACGGACGACCGGTGGGCCTGCAGTGGGTGCGCCTGCGCAGCGACGGGTCGTGGGTGGTCGGCGACTGGGAGCCCGTCACTCCTGCCCCGTGATCGCCTCGTCCGGCCTGGTGGTGAGGAAGCGGTCGATGTAGTCGCGGGCCGTCTCGTGGATGCCGACCTCGTGTCCGGCCTGCTCGGAGAGGTACCAGCGGTGCTCGAGGATCTCGTGGAAGACCTCGGCCGGCTCCAGCTTGCCCGTGGCGTCGGGCGGGATCATCGCCATGATCGGCTCGAAGATCTCGTGCATCCACCGCGACGCCACCACGTGGCGGTCCTCGCGCCCCAGGTCGTGGTGCGCGGTGAAGGACGCCAGGTCGTTGAGCAGGCGCCGGGCCTGGTTGTCCTCCACCGTCATGCCGGTCAGCGCCTGGATCTCGCGCGTGTGGTGGCCCAGGTCGACGACCTTGGGCTGGATGCGGATCGTGTCGCCGCCGAGGTCGGTGACGATGTCGAGCTCGTCGACGTCGAAGCCGAGGTCGTTGAGGCGCTCCACCCGCCGCTCGATGCGCCACATCTCGTCGGCCCGGAACTCCTCGAGCCCCGTGAGCTCGCTCCAGAGCGTCTCGTAGCGCTCGCGCAGGTGGCTCACGATCGCGAACCCGTCGATCGGCTTGGCGACGGCTCCGCTGGCGTTGAGGTCCATGAGCTCGGCGAAGATGTTCTCGCACCCGACCGTGATGTCGTGCTCGCGCATCCGGTCGCCCACCGTGTCGTGCAGCTCGCCCGTCTCCGCGTCGACGAGGTAGGCCGCGAACTCGCCGGCGTTGCGGCGGAACAGGACGTTGGAGAGCGACACGTCGCCCCAGTAGAAGCCGGCGAGGTGCAGCCGCACGAGAAGCACCACGATCGCATCGATGAGCACCGGCACGTGCTCGGCGGTCATGCCTCGGCTGAAGAGGCTGCGGTAGGGCAGGGAGAACTTCAGGTGCCGGGTGATCAGCGCGGCAGGGAGCTCCTCGCCGTCGCGGTCCACCCGACCGGTGACCACGCCCTGCGGCGTGACCGCCGGCAGCCCCAGCCGCTGCAGGTCGCGCAGCATCCGGTACTCGCGGAAGGCGATGTCGTCGTTGGTCTCCTTGACCGCGTAGACCCGGTCCCCGAGCCGGACGATGCGCACCACGTGGCGCGACAGCCCCCGCGGCAGCGGGACGACGACGTCCTCGGGCCACTGCTCGAGGCAGGTGTCCCAGGGCAGGGTCAGGATGGCCGGGTCGGGCCGGCTCGCGACGATCCGCATGGCCATGCGCCGACGCTACTCCGACTCACGCGCCTCGTCGCCCCTCGCCTAGGATGGCCGCCGCGCCCTCGGGCGCAGGCCGGTGTAGCTCAGTTGGTAGAGCGCCATACTTGTAATATGGATGTCGCGGGTTCGACTCCTGTCACCGGCTCTCGGCGTTGCGGGCCGCCGTTCCGGGTCGGGCCGCCCGGCCCCCCGCCTGTCCATCACGGTATGTCGGTGAACAGGCACTTCCCGTGCGGAGTTGACCCGGGGAAGTGCCCGTTCGGCGACGTACCTTGATGGAGCAGGTCAGCGGACCTGCCGCACCTCGAACTCGCACGCCGGCGAGGCGATGGCGTCCTGGGCGGCGATCAGCCGGAGCTCGCGCTCACCGGAGTCGAGGGTCGCCTTGAGCACCGCGAAGACCGACGAGGCGGTCCGGGCGAGGGCGTCGGCCGCCGACCCCGTCGTCGCGAGGTGCGCGGTGAACAGCGCCGCCGTGATGTCGCCGGAGCCGTTGGCCTTCATCGGCAGGCGCGGGGTCGTCACGAGCCATGCCCCGTCGGCGGTGACGGCGAGCATCTCGATGACGTCCTCCTCGGCACCGGCCCGGTCGACGGAGGTCACCAGCACCGTCGACGGACCGAGCGCGCGCACCTCGTCGACGGCCGCGAGGACGTCGTCCAGGGACGAGGGCCCGCTCAGCGCGTCGCGGTCGGTGATGAACCCGAGCTCGAACTGGTTGGGGGTCAGCACGTCGGCGACCGGGATCACCGTGGAGCGGTACTTCGGCGGAATCGCGGGATTGACGAAGCAGCCGGACGTCGCGTTGCCCATGACCGGGTCGCAGGTGTACGTCGCCGCCGGGTTGGCGGCCTTGACCTGCGCCACGGCGTCGACGATGACGTCGGCGATCTCCGGCGACCCCTGGTAGCCCGAGAGCACGGCGTCGCAGGTCTCGAAGGCGCCGCGCTCGCCGATGCCGGTGATCACGGCGGCCACGTCCTCGGCCGCGATGAGGGGCCCGCGCCACGCGCCGTAGCCGGTGTGGTTGGAGAAGTTCACGGTGAGGACCGGCCACACCTCGTGGCCGAGCCGCTGGAGGGGGAACACCGCAGCTGAGTTGCCGACGTGGCCGTAGGCGACGTGGGACTGGATCGAGAGGACGCGCACACGCCGAGACTAGTCCTGTCCCCGGCGAGCCGGGACGTCAGGCGAGCTGGAGCGACCGCTTGGAGAGTCCCAGCCAGTAGCCGTCGATGACCTGGGCGCCGGGCTCGCCCGGGGTCGTCGCCGCACCCAGCGCGACGAAGAGCGGCGTGTAGTGCTCGACGGTCGGGTGGGCGTACGGCATGCCGGGCGCGAAGCGGAAGTCGGACAGCGTGTCCAGGTCGCCGCGGGCCAGCGCCTCGGCAGCCCACAGGTCGAAGTCGCTGGACCACCCCGGCGCGGCGGCGTCGGTGCGCCAGTCGGTGAGGAAGGGCAGGCCGTGGGTGAGGAAGCCGGAGCCGATGATCAGCACGCCCTCGTCGCGCAGTGGGCGCAGGCGCTCGCCGAGGCGCAGCAGGCGCTGGGGGTCGTCGGTGGGCAGCGACATCTGCAGCACGGGGACGTCGGCGTCGGGGTACATGACCTTGAGCGGCACCCAGGCGCCGTGGTCGAGGCCCCGCGAGGTGTGCTGGTGGACCGGCTCGGTGCGCGGCATCATCGCCGCCACCCGCTGCGCCAGTGCCGAGGCGTCCGGCGTCGCGTAGGTCATCTCGTAGTACTTCGGCGCGAACCCGCCGAAGTCGTAGACGAGCGGTGCGCCGCTCGCGGACAGGCTCACCGGCGCCGACTCCCAGTGCGCGCTGACGATCAGGATCGCGCTGGGCCGAGGCAGGTCCCGCGCCCAGGCCGAGAGCTGCCCCGACCAGGTGGGGTCGTCCAGCAGCGGCGGGGCGCCGTGGCCGATGTAGAGCGCGGGCATCGACGTCATGACGACCTCAATAGTACGAGATTCAATTATATTCCGGGAGCGTCCAGTCGACCGGTGCGGCGCCCTGCTCCTCCAGCAGCCGGTTGACCCGGCTGAACGGCCTGGACCCGAAGAAACCGCGCCGCGCGCTCAGCGGCGAGGGGTGCGCCGACTCGACCGCCGGGACCGGGCCGAGCAGCGGCTTGAGCGACTGCGCGTGCCGGCCCCACAGGATCGCGGCGCAGGGTCCGCCGCGCTCCGCAATCGCCGCGAGCGCCCGCTCGGTGACCGCTTCCCAGCCCTTGCCCTGGTGGCTGCCCGACTCGTGGGGCCGCACGGTCAGGACCCGGTTGAGCAGCATCACACCCTGGTCGGCCCAGGCGGAGAGGTCGCCGTGCCGAGGAGGGACGATGCCGAGGTCGTCCCTCAGCTCGACGTAGATGTTCACCAGGCTCGGCGGCAGTGGCCACACGTGCCGCTCGACGGCGAAGCTCAGGCCGATCGGGTGGGTGGGGTTGGGGTAGGGGTCCTGGCCGACCACCAGCACGCGTACGTCGGCCAGCGGGCGCCGGAACGCCCGGAACACCAGGTCGCCAGCCGGCTGGTAGCCGCGTCCGGCCGCCAGCTCGTCGCGCAGGAACCGGCCCATGGCGGCGACCCGGTCGTCCACCGGTGCCAGCGCCTCGGCCCAGTCGGGGGCGACGATGCCCCGGGCCACGAGCCCCGCGAGCGCGCTCATCGCACCGGCCGCTGGAGCCGGTCGAGGAACGCCACGAGGAGTGCCTCGCGCATCGCCGGTGACGCGACGTCGAGCATCGCGTTGACCTCCGCCATCCGGGTCGGCAGCTCGAGATCGCCCGCGGCTGAGGCTGCGACCAGGCCGGAGGCTGCCAGCAGGCCGTTGAAGTCGGCGTCGGTGAGGGCCGCCGGGTCGAGCGCCTCGATGACGGCCACCACGTCCGGGTCCACCGTGACCGGGCCGGCCGCCCGGGCCGCGGCGACGGAGTCGCGCAACGCCGTCGCGAGCTCCCCGACGTGGGGCAGGGTGCCGGCGCTCACCGAGAGGTGGATCGTCGGCCCGCCCGCGCCGAAGGACAGCTGGGGCTGGACGTACCAGCCGCGCTCGAGGAGCTCGTCGGTCACCGTGAACGGGTCACACGAGTCGTCGGTCGCCACGGCCACCAACGTCGAGTCCGGGTCGGCGACCAGGCGCAGCGCGGGCTCGGCCTCGACGCACCGCACGATCGCGTCGACGGCCGCCAGGGCCTGCCCGGCCAGCTCGAGGTACCCCGCGTCGCCGATGTGCTCGACGACCGCCCACGTCCCCGCGACCGGACCGCCCGACCGCGTCGACTGCGTGGTCGCGTTGAGCATCGTGTAGCCGGGCCAGGCCGCCGAGGCGAAGTACTGCGGCCGGCGCAGGGCGGGGTCGCGGTGCAGCAGGATCGAGGTGCCCTTGGGTGCGTAGGCGTACTTGTGCGTGTCGAGCGAGATGGAGGTGACCCCGTCGACGGCGAAGGTCCACGGAGGCACGTCACGGCCGATCCGGGCGGCGTAGGGCAGCACCCACCCGCCGATGCAGGCGTCGACGTGGCAGCGGATCCCGCGAGCCGCGGCCGCCGCGGCGATCTCGGTCACCGGGTCGACCACCCCGTGCGCGTACGACGGCGCGCTGGCCACGACCAGCACCGTGTCGTCGTCGACGGCCGCCGCCATCGCCGCCGGGTCGGCGCGGAAGTCGGGTCCGACCGGCACCAGCACGGGCTCGACGCCGAAGTAGTGGGCCGCCTTGTGGAACGCCGCGTGCGCCGTCTGCGGCAGCACCATCCGGGGGCGCGCCACCTCGGGCCGACTGTCCCGGGCGCCCTGCACGGCCAGCAGGATCGACTCGGTCCCGCCCGACGTCACGGTGCCGACCGCGGTCTCCGGGGCGTCGAGGAGCCGGCAGGTGAAGCCGACGAGCTCGTTCTCCATCCGCAGCAGCGACGGGAACGCCGTCGGGTCCAGCGCGTTGGACGCGGAGTAGGCGGCCACCGCCTCGCGCGCGACCCGATCGACCGCCGGGTCGCCGGCGTCGTAGACGTAGGCGAGCGTGCGGCCCCCGTGCACGGGCAGGTCGGCGCCCTGCAGCGCGCGGAGGCGTTCCAGCGGGTCAGGCATCGAGGGCTCCTTCCGCAGCCGCCACCTCGGCGGCATCGAGCGTGTACTGCCGCAGCCACCACAGGCTGAGCAGGGTCAGGGCTGCCGGCAGCACCGAGAACCCGAGCGTGATCGCCGTCAGGGCGGAGTCGGGCTGGGTGATCTCGCGGCCCTCGCTGGACAGGTAGCCGCCGAGGGCCAGCACCACGGCGAACACGGCTGGGCCGAGGGCCAGCCCGAGGGTCTCGCCGGCCGTCCAGACCCCGGTGTAGACACCGGCGCGGTTCTCGCCGGTCCGGGCGGAGTCCACGGCGGCGGCGTCCGGCAGCATCGCCATGGGGAAGACCTGGCAGCCGGCGTAGCCGACCCCGACGAGCGCGGTGGCAGCGAACACGACGGCGGGCGGCGCCACTCGGGCCGTGACAGCCAGCACCGCGCCGGCGGCGAGCACCAGGGACGCCAGGACGTAGCCGCGCCGCTTGCCGATGCGCGTGCCGACCGAGGCCCAGACGGGGGTGAGCAGGAGGGCCGGCCCGACGAAGCAGACGAACAGGACGGTCGACGCACCCGAGCTGCCCAGCACGTCGCCGGCGAGGTAGTCCACCCCGGCGAGCATGCAGCCGGTGGCCAGCGCCTGCAGGACGAACGTGGTCAGCAGCACCCGGAAGTCGCGGGCGCGGGCCACGACGCGCAGCTGCTCACGCAGCGACCCGGCACCCGCCGCGACCGCGCCGACCGGCGCCGACCGGGTGCCCCACCAGGCGCTGACCACGCCGACGACGATCAGGGCCGCCATCACCACGCCCATCACCCGGTAGCCGTCGCGCCCGCCGACCGCGTCGCGGATCACCGGGGCGGTCGCGCCGGCCAGCATGATCGTCAACGCGAGGATCGCCACGCGCCAGGTCATCAACCGGGTGCGCTCGTCGTAGGACGAGGTGATCTCCGCCGGCATCGCGACGTAGGGCACCTGGAAGAACGCGTACGCCGACGCGGCGAGCACGAAGAACAGCAGCACCCAGCCGGCCTCGAGCGCCGGGCTGCCGAGGTCCGGTGCGGCGAAGATCAGCGCGAACGCCCCGGCCAGCATCAGTCCCGCGCGGAGCAGCCACGGCCGACGCGGCCCGGCGGCGTCCACCGTGCGGTCGCTGACGCGACCGGCGACCGGGTTGAGGACGACGTCCCAGGCCTTCGGCACGAAGACGATGACACCGGCCCAGAGTGCGGCGATCCCCAGCTCGTCGGTCAGGTAGGGCAGCAGCATCAAGCCGGGCACCGTGCCGAAGGCGCCCGTCGCCACCGACCCGCTGCCGTAGCCGATGCGTACGCCGCGGGGGAGCCGCGCGCGCCCGAGCGTCGTCGTCACGAACGCCCCGGCGCCGGAGAGCCCGCGGACCACTGGGCCAGCCACTCGTCGAGGACCGGCCACGTCGTACGTCGGGCCTCCCGGCCGGTGAGCGTGCCGAGGTGCCCGCCGGGCACGATCTCGAACCGAACCTGTGGCGACCCCGTCAGCAGCGGCACCACCGCACGTACGGCCGGCAGCGGCGCGATGGCGTCGGTGGTGCCCGCGAAGACGAGCACCGGGACGGCGATGTCGGCGAGGTCGACGGTCCGCCCCAGCACCTCCATCCGGCCGGCGGCGAGGGTGTTGCCCTTGGCGAAGCGGTGGTACAGCTGCCCGAACGTGCGGCCCCGGTAGGCCGTCATGGTGGACGTGAGGCGACTGACCGCCTCCAGCTGTGCCAGGTAGTCGGTGTCGTCGAGGTGCGTGAGCACTGCGAGCGGCTTGGCCACCAGCTGCTGCGCCGACACCGTGGCGAGGGCCCAGTCGAGCAGCGGCACCGGTACGCCCCCCAGCGCGCGGCGCCCACGCGTGCGGCCGCCCCCGATGGTCGGGTCGACGAGTGGGCGTGCCGGCGCGACGAGCGGGACCGAGGTGACGTCGACCGGTGACCCGAGCACCGTCAGCGAGGCGATGGGGAGGTCCTGGCGGTCCGCGGCGACGAGCATCGCGAAGATGCCGCCGAGGCTCCAGCCCAGCAGGTGGATCCCGCGTCCGCCGGCGTGCTGGTGCACCGCCTCCACCGCCCGCGGCAGTACGTCGTCGACCCAGCGGTCGACCTCGAGCGCCCGGTCGTGCAACGGCACCTGGCCGTAGTCGAGCAGGTACGTGGGACGGCCCCGCGTCACCAGGTGCTCGACCAGCGAGCACCCGCGGCGCAGGTCGTAGCACAGCGCCGGTGCGCCCAGCGGCGCCACCAGCAGGACCGGGTCGCCCTCCGGTACGACGTCGGCAGCCGGCCGGTAGTGGTGGACCTCGCGCAGGTCTCCCTCGTCGACGAGGATGCGCGGCATCGGCCGCAGGTCGGCCAGCCCCCCGTGCAGCAGGGACTGCGCCACGTTGCCCGCCGCGGCGACCACCTGGCCGGGGCTGGGGATGAGGTCCATGCGAGGAATCTACGGCCAGCTGCATCCGGTGGGGCCCCGCGAGCGGAGAAGAGGGTGACGGGCGCGACGGGCGCCCCCGACGGAAGGAACGCACATGTTGCGACGCGTACCCGCACTCCTGGCGGCCTCGGCCCTCGCGCTGGGCACCGTCTCGGCGACCGCTCCCGCGGCCCACGCCCGGGCGGTCGGCGAGGACAGCCTCGCCGCCCTGCTGACCTCGGACGGCAACACGTTCGACAAGAAGAAGGGCGACTTCGACATCGTCACCGAGGCCGCCCTGGCGGTCGTCGGCGCGAAGCCCGACTCGCCCGTCGCGCTGCTGGCCGACGGCACGCAGCGCCTGACGGTCTTCGCTCCGACCGACCAGGCGTTCCGCCGCCTCGCCGAGGACCTCACCGGCACGACCATCCGGAGCGAGAAGAAGGTCTTCGAGGCCCTCGTCGAGCTCGCCGGTGTCGACACCATCGAGACCGTGCTGCTCTACCACGTCGTCCCGGGCAAGACCCTGACCAGCAAGAAGGTCCTCAAGGCCGACGGCGCCCGGCTCGGGACCGCCGCCGGCGGGACGGTCAAGGTCGACGTCAGAATGAAGCCGCGCGTCTCGGTGACCCTGCAAGACAAGGACACGGACGCTCGAAACCCGAGGGCCGTGTTGAAGGCCCTCGACCTCAACAAGGGCAACAAGCAGGTCGCGCACGGCATCGACCGGGTGCTTCGCCCGATCGACCTCTGATCCGGACGGTCTGACCCAGGTCCGCGACAGGTGCGCCGGGTGGGGAGCGCAGATGAGCAGCATCGCGTTCCCCACCCGCACGCCGCCGGACTACGGTGGCGCCGTGGTGACCGGGTTGCAGGAAAACGCGCAGGACGACGTCGTGTCGCTCGCCACCCGCCTGGTCGCCGGTGACGAGACCGCACTCGAGACGATCTACGACCGGTGGTCCGCGCTCGTGCACACCTACGCGCTGCGTGCCCTCGGCGACGCCCACGACGCCGAGGACGTCACCCAGCAGGTGTTCGTCAGCGCCTGGCGCAGCCGGCACACGCTGAACCCCAGCCCATCCGCCCTGCCGGCGTGGCTGGTCGGCATCGCCCGGCACAAGGTGGCGGACGTCCGGGCTGCACGAGCCCGTGACGCGCACCGGGTGGAGTCGGCGGCGGCGCTCGGGGAGGGCCGTGACGCCGTGGTCCAGTCCGCGGACGACGAGGTCGCCGAGCGACTGGTCGTACGACAGGCCGTCGACGACCTCCCCGACCCGCGTCGCACGATCGTGCTCCTCGCCTTCTGGGAGGGGCTCAGCCACGCCGAGATCGCCGAGTCCGTCGGCCTCCCTCTCGGTACGGTCAAGAGCCACGTCCGTCGTGGCCTGCTGAAGATCCACGAACAGCTCGAGGGGGCGCGCCGTGAAGCACGTTGACGACGAGGACCTCGCCGGCTTCGCGCTCGACCCCGCCGACGCCTCTCCCGAGGTGCGCCGCCACGTCGAGTCCTGCGCGGACTGCGCGGAGACGCTGGCCGCACTGTCCGACGTACGCCGGCTCACCGGTGCCGAGCCGATGGTTCCCGCCGCCGACCGGGTGCGCGCCGCGGTGCTGGCGGAGGTGCGTCGACCGGACGGACCGAACGACGTCACCAGTGCTACGACACCGGCTGGCACGCCCGGCCTGGCCGCCGCTGCGGACACGGTGCGGCTGGCTCCGCGCGCGCCTCTGCGCGCCGCGGCCCGCATCCCGGCGTGGGCCGCCGGGATCGCGGCCGCGGTCGCCTTGGCCGCAGGACTCGGACTGGGCCAACTGACGGCGGGCGACCCGACGCCGGAGGAGTCCGACCCGGGCACCGTCGTGGCCGCCGCCGACCTCACCGCCCTCGACAGCGACGCCCCCCGCGGTGTGGCCCGGGTCGTGCGGTCGGGCGAGACCGTCACGCTGCGGGTCAGCGCCGAACAGCTGGGGGGCGAGGACGGCTTCCACGAGGTCTGGCTGATCAACGTCGACGGCACGCGCATGGTCGCCCTCGGCGTCCTTGCCGCGGGCGACGAGGGTCAGTTCCAGGTCCCGCGGGGCCTCATCGACGACGGATACCGCATCGTTGACATCTCCGTGGAGCCCGAGGACGGTGACCCCACGCACTCCGGCGTGAGCCTCGCCCGCGGCGAGCTCGCCTGACCCAGCCCTTCGGGCGGGCGTCCTCGACATCGCGCCCCTACAGGACTAGGAACGGTGCATGAGGTGGAGGAACGCGATCCTCGGCGGCGCCGCGGCTGCGGCTGCCGCCACGTCGGTCCACGACCTGGTGCAGAAGAGGCACGCGATCCTGCGCAACTACCCCCTCGTGGGCCATGCCCGGTTCCTGGTCGAGCGGTTCGGCCCGGAGCTGCGGCAGTACATCGTCACCAGCAACGACGAGGAGCGGCCCTTCAGCCGCGACCAGCGGCGCTGGGTCTATGCCAGCTCCAAGCTGGAGAACAACTACTTCGGCTTCGGCACCGACAACGACGTCGAGCGGGTCGAGGGCTACCCGATCATCAAGCACCGCACCTTCACCGGTCCCGGAGCGGCCACCATGCCGCACGCGCAGGAGGAGGTCGAGCTGCCGTGCGCCAAGGTCATGGGCGCCGCGCGAGGCCGTACGCACGCCTTCCGCCCGACGTCGGTGGTCAACATCTCCGGGATGAGCTTCGGCTCGCTGTCGGGCAAGGCCATCGAGGCGCTCAACAAAGGGGCGGCGCTGGCCGGCTGCCTGCAGAACACGGGCGAGGGCGCGCTCTCGTCCCACCACCGGCACGGCGGTGACATCGTCTTCCAGATCGGCACCGCGTACTTCGGGTGCCGCGACGAGCACGGTCGGTTCGACATGGCGCGCCTGGTCGACCTCGTCGCGTCCGCGCCGGTGCGGGCGATCGAGATCAAGCTGAGCCAGGGGGCCAAGCCGGGCCTCGGCGGCATGCTGCCGGGCGAGAAGGTCAGCCGCGAGATCGCCGAGATCCGCGGGATCCCCGAGGGCAAGGACTGTGCCTCGCCCAGCCGGCACGCGGTCTTCGGCGACGTCGACTCGATGCTCGACTTCGTCGAGGACGTCGCGCAGGCGACCGGCCTGCCGGTCGGCATCAAGTCGGCCGTCGGCAACCTCACGATGTGGGACGAGCTGACCGAGGAGATGGCACGCGGTGGCCGCGGGGTCGACTTTGTCAACATCGACGGGGGAGAGGGCGGGACCGGTGCGGCGCCGATGATCTTCGCCGACTCGGTGGCCTACCCGTTCCGGATCGGCTTCGCCGAGGTCTACAAGCGCTTCGCCGCGGCCGGGCTCACCGACGACGTGGTCTTCCTCGGCGCCGGCAAGCTCGGCATCCCCGAGAACGCGATCGTCGCCTTCGCCCTCGGCGCCGACATGGTGCAGGTCGGGCGCGAGGCGATGATGGCCATCGGCTGCATCCAGGCCCAGAAGTGCCACACCGACCACTGTCCGGTCGGCGTCGCCACGCAGGACCCCCGCTACACGCGCGGCCTGGACGTGGGGCTCAAGAGCGTGCGGGCCGCCAACTACATCCGCTCGCTGCGACGCGACCTGCTCAAGGTCTCCGAGGCCGTGGGCGTCGTCCATCCCGGCCTGATCGCGCCGCGCGACGTCGACCTCCTCGACGGCACCCGCTCGGCGGTCGGTCTCGGCGAGGTCTACGGCTACGACCCGTCGTGGCAGCGACTGGGGCCCGGGCTCGTGGCGGAGGTCGAGACGATCATGCGGGCGCAGGCCGCCACGCACGGGACGGCCGTCGACGCCAACCCCTGAGCGTCCGCGGCCCCCGGCTCAGGTCGAGGCGGGGCTGCGGACGGTCTTGTCGTGGTGGTCGGGCAGCCGCTCGAGCTCGCTGAGGAAGGTGCGCGCCCACTTGGCGACGTCGTTCTGCACGACGGTCTTGCGCATGGCCCGCATCCGACGGCTCGTCTCCTTGGGGCCGGCGGCGTAGGCCTCGAGCAGGGCCGCCTTCATCCCGTCGATGTCGTAGGGGTTGACCAGCCACGCCTGCCGGAGCTCCGCGGCGGCGCCGGCGAACTCCGAGAGCACCAGGGCGCCGTCGTCCTCGAAGCGGCAGGCGACGTACTCCTTGGCGACGAGGTTCATGCCGTCGCGGAACGGCGTGACGACCATGACGTCCGCGGCGCGGTAGAAGGCCGCCATCTCCTCGCGAGGGTAGGAGTTGTGCAGGTAGGAGATCGCCGGACGCCCGATCAGCCCGTGGTCGCCGTTGATGCGTCCCACGAGCCGCTCGATGTCGTCGCGCAGGATGCGGTACTGCTCGACGCGCTCGCGTGAGGGCGTGGCGACCTGGACGAAGACGGCGTCCTCCACGTCGAGCTTGCCGTCGCGGACCAGCTCGCCGAAGGCGCGCAGCCGCGAGTAGATGCCCTTGGTGTAGTCGAGGCGATCCACGCCGAGGAAGATGCAGCGGGGATTGCCGAGCGCCTCGCGGATCTCGGCAGCGCGCCGCTCGACGCTCTCGGAGCGTGCCAGCTCCTCGAAGCCCGCGGTGTCGATGGAGATCGGGAACGCCATCGCCTTCACCGGCCGACCGTCGGGGAGGTAGATGGTGTCGCGGTGCGTCTTGTGGCCCACCCGGCTGCGCACGAGTCGTACGAAGTTGGCGGCCGCGCCCGGCAGCTGGAAGCCGATCAGGTCGGCGCCCAGCAGGCCCTCGAGGATCTGGCGGCGCCACGGCAGCTGGGAGAACAGCTCGGCGGGCGGGAACGGGATGTGCAGGTAGAACCCGATGCGGAGGTCGGGTCGCTGGGAGCGCAGCATCTGCGGCACGAGCTGCAGCTGGTAGTCCTGCACCCACACCGTCGCCCCCTCCGCCGAGACCTCGGCAGCCTTGTCGGCGAAGCGCCGGTTGATCGCGACGTAGGCGTCCCACCACTCACGGTGGAACTCCGGCTTGGCCACCACGTCGTGGTAGAGCGGCCACAGCGTGCCGTTGGAGAAGCCCTCGTAGAACTCCTCGACCTCGCGTGCGCTCATCGAGACCGGCACCAGGGAGAGTCCGTTCTCGACGAACGGCTCGAAGTCGCCGTCGTCGGCCGAGCCCGGCCAGCCGATCCACGCTCCGTCGTTGGCCCGGAGCACCGGCTCCAGCGCGGTCACCAGCCCGCCGGGGGACGGTCGCCACGACACCGATCCGTCGTCGGCGTGGACGCGGTCCACGGGCAGTCGGTTGGCCACGATCACGAGGTCTGCCTGCGGGGCTGGGCTCACGAGCGCCACCCTAACGACGTGGACCCTGCCGCAGACCACCCCACAGTGTTCCGCGGCGCCCCGGCGCCGGACGACCGGCTGTTCGCCGGTCTGTGTCCAGACGACTCGCCGTGGACGAATGACATCGTTGTCGTTCGTCGCCTAGACTGACCGGAGTCCACCCGGCCGCGGGTGGAGGTGGGGTCGAGGAGGACAAGGCAATGGACGCAGCCGAGCACATCGCAGCCGAGCGGGAGGCCGCGGCGGGGTTGAGCCAGCGCGACCGCGAGATCCTCGAGTTCGAGCGGCACTGGTGGAAGTACGCCGGCGCCAAGGAGCAGGCCGTCCGCGACAAGTTCGACATGTCCTCGACCCGCTACTACCAGGTCCTCAACGCGCTCATCGACCGCCCGGAGGCGCTCGAGGCCGACCCGCTCCTGGTGCGCCGCCTGCGTCGGCTCCGCGCCTCCCGCCAGCGTCAGCGCTCCGCGCGACGCCTCGGCTTCGAGATCTGACACCCACTCACGATCGGTCACCTTCCCCATGACCTTCACGACCCGCACGACCTCCCACAGGACCACCGGGTCCGCGCGTCGTCACGACGACCGCGGCGTGGCCTTCCCCTCGCCGCTGGTGATGCTCTCGGTCATCGCAGTCGCGATGGCCGCCGTCACCTTCGTCGCCACGCGCGACCAGGCGCCCACCGAGCGTCGGATCGACACCGCCACCATCGCCAGCGCCGACCGGTCCCCGAGTGCCGAGCCCGCCCCGAGCGCCACCAGGACGCCCGAGCCCAAGCCGAAGCCCCAGGTCCAGCGCGGCGAGGTCTACGTCGAGGTGTTCAACAACTCCGGCATCAAGGGGCTGGCCGCCACCACCGCGGCCAAGGCCACCGGCGTCGGCTGGGCCGTGGTGGGCGAGGACAACTGGTACGGCGTCATCCCGACCACGACGGTGTACTTCCCGCCGCGGCTCGAGGCTGCCGCCAAGCAGTTGGCGCTCGACCTCGGCATCGAGCGCACCGCTCCTGCCGTCGGGGTGATGAAGCGTGACCGGCTCACCGTCATCCTGACCGCCGACGCCCCGCAGTAGGCCGACATCGGGAGCGGCCACCCGGCCGGTTCGCCCGCGATCAACCCTGCGTGGTTGGCTTCAGCCATGGAGTTCACCTCCGACGACGCACGCGCCCACTTCGACGCCGTACGCGACGTCCTCGACGGTGCGGTGGTCGGCCTCGACTTCGACGGCACGCTGTCGCCGATGGTGGACGACCCCGAGGCGGCCCGGCTGCACCCGGGCGCGCCCGGCGCGATGCTCGAGCTCGCCGAGGCGGTCCGCGCGGTCGCCGTGATCACCGGCCGTCCCGCGCGCCAGGCGATCGCGATGGGCGACCTCGACGCGCTCGGCAACGCGATGCTCGACCGCGGCGCCGAGCTCTTCGTCCTCGGGCAGTACGGCAACGAGCGCTGGTCGGCGACCGAGCAGCGGATCCGGTCACCACGCCCGCCCGCCGGGCTGGCCAGCTTCGAGCGCGAGCTCCCGTCGGTGCTGCGCAAGGCCGGCGCCGCCGACGCGTACGTCGAGGAGAAGGGTCTCGCGGTGGCCGTGCACACGCGCCGCATGCAGGACCCCGCCGGCGCCCTCCAGCGCCTGACCGGCCCGCTGTCGGAGCTCGCCGAGCGGCACCACCTCACGCTCGAGCCGGGACGCAACGTCATCGAGGTCCGCTCCGGCCAGATGCACAAGGGTCACGCGCTGCGCGCCTTCGTCGCCGAGCAGGAGGCCACCGGGGTCGTCTTCGGCGGCGACGACCTCGGCGACGTGGAGGCGTTCGAGGCGGTGCGGGCGCTGCGCGCCGACGGCCTGCCCGGCTTGGTCGTGTGCTCCGCCTCCACCGAGCAGCCCAGCCTCGTGGAGCTCGCCGACGTCGTCGTAGACGGCCCGGCCGGGGTGGTGGAGCTGCTCACCGCCCTGGTCGCACGCGGTCCCGCACCCGCCGGCTGACCGCCGGCGCGAGGACGGCTGCCGTCGCTGCGGCCAGCACCAGGAAGTAGGGCAGGTAGAGGTAGACGTAGCGCGAGCGGGCCTCGAAGAGCAGCAGGAACGCGGCCAGCATCAGCAGGCTCAGCCGCGCCATCGTCGGCACCGCCTGGAGCTGGGTTCCACGACGCGGAAGCGCAGCCCCAGCGACCAGCAGCAGCACGAGCAACCAGGTCCCCTGCCACAGGGAGAAGGTGGCGCCGTAACGGTCGCCGTGGAGCCCGAACCAGCGCTGGACCCGGACGCTCGCCGGATCGGAGACGAGGAACGGGGTCGGCTCCACCGCCATCTGCCCCTCGCTCCAGGCGAAGAAGGAGCCGTCGCCCAGCGTCCACGCGGCCTTGCGCTCCAGGAACCGGGCATATCCGAGCGGCCCCATGTCGGCCACGCGCTGCCCGAAACGCTCGAGATTGGCCCGGGTGCGGTCCTCGAGGGGGGTGGCACGGCTCTCGGCGGCGTCCTCCTCGCGGTAGGCCCCGAAGTAGTCGTTGTGCACCCCGGGGCCCTGCTGGGCGCCCATCTTGAGGAAGTGGGTGACATCGAGCCTCTGCTCGGCGGCGCCGGCCGCCGGCTCCATGCCCTGCCAGGCCACGAGCTGGCCGGCCAGCAGCGCGCCGGCGACGACGCCGCCCACCACCGCTGCGCCGGACGCGACGAGGACCCGCCACGAGCGACGCCATGCGCGCGCGCCGAGGACGAGGGCCACGACCACGGCCGCCGCGGAGGCGAAGACGGCGGTCGGCTTGAGGGCGTAGCCGACGTAGGTCGCCGCACCCATGGCCGCCCACAGGGCTGCCCGGGCCGCGGTGCCGCGCCGGTCCCGCTCGAGGCTGAACAGGTAGAGCACCAGCGCCGGGAACGGCATCGTCAGCGTGTCGGAGTACGGCACGGCGCTCCACGGGGACAGCCCCACGAACACCAGGGCCAGGCCCAGGGTGAGGTAGGCGGCCACCGGGCCGCCGAGGCGGCGGGCCGCGAGGTGGGCCAGGGCGACGGCGCCGGTCATGCACAGCGCCACCAGCACGACGCCTGCCGACCAGAGATCGGGGTGGCCGGTCGCCAGCGCGAGGCCGTACCAGACGTGCAGCACGGCCACGATCAGGGCGTTGTTGGGGTACGTGGCGACGTACAGCTGCTGGCCGGGATCGTCGGGGAGGCCGAGCGCCATCCGCTCCGCGATGCCCGCGACCATGCTCGCGTCCCAGCCCGGCGCGACCCGGATCGCCCAGCCGATCTGCAGCTGGAGGACGAAGAGGCCGGCCAGGACGGCCGCCACGAGCAGCCGACGTCGCCACGGACGCGCCTCGAGCCAGGGCGCGACCCGGGACACCGCCAGCGTGAGGGGCACCAGCGCGACCGCGAGGACCACGAGCACCGCGAGGACCGGGGACGTGTCGTAGCGGTACGCGCCGTAGAGCGGCGAGAGGACGGTGTGGACGACGACGACGAGCAGCAGCGCACCCAGCACGAGCGCGGTGGCGCGCGCAAGCAGCCTCATCGGGCCGCCTCGCGCTCGGCGAACACCACGCGGCCGTACCAGGTGTAGTTCCACACCAGCCCGACCGCGACAGCTGCCACCTTGCCGAGCAGGAGGGCCGGCACAGCCGGAACGCCCAGCCCACCGAGGACTGCGGCGGCGGCCCAGATGACCAGGGGGTGCAGGACCCACAGCCCGACGAGGGTCACCGCGAGGAAGGGGCCCAGGGTCGAGCGGACCGAGGCGGTCGAGCGGAACGAGAAGGCGCGGTTGGCCGCGAAGCTGAACGCCATGCCGGCTGAGGTCGACACCGTGTTGGCCAGCAGCAGCCCGCATCCGGCGGTGCTCAGCACGGCGAACAGGACGAGGTCGATCGCGGTGTTGACGACGCCCACCAGCGCGAAGCGCGCCGCGGTCGAGCTCACCACGGGTCGCCCAGGACTGTGGCGACGCTGTAGAGGGGGCGGTCCTGGACCTCGACGTAGACCCGGCCGAGGTAGCTGCCCAGGATGCCCAGCATGGAGATCTGCACGCCGCCGATGAGGAAGAGCGTGATGGCGAGGAACGCCCACCCGGGCACGGCGTTCTCGGGATAGGCGAACCGGACCACGACGGCGTACGCGATGCCGATGAGGCTCAGCAGCGAGAAGACGAGGCCCACGCGGCTGATCAGCTGCAGGGGAGCGGTGGAGAAGCCGAAGATGCCGTCGCCGGCGAGCTTGAGCAT
Source organism: Nocardioides sp. SYSU D00065 (assembly GCF_017916425.1). Taxonomy (GTDB): domain Bacteria; phylum Actinomycetota; class Actinomycetes; order Propionibacteriales; family Nocardioidaceae; genus Nocardioides. The sequence goes on from NZ_JAFMSX010000002.1 coordinate 371,005, forward strand.
CTTGGCGAGGGGGTAGCCGCTCGTGCCGCCGTGCCGGCGCGCCCGGTCGAAGAGGACGGCCTCCTGGGTGAACCCGACGTGGCTGACCATGCCGCGCAGGAACCGGTTGTGCTCGCGGTACTTGGTCAGCTCCTCGACGACCCGGCGGTCGAGCAGCCGGAAGTCGCCGGTGTCGCGCGGGATGTCGATGGAGGCTGCCTTCGACAGGACCCGGTAGAAGGCGTGCGCGGTGGTGCGCTTGAACCACGAGTCATCGCGCGTGCGGCGCTGCGCGTAGACCACCTCGGCGCCGGCCTCCCATCGCTCGACGAGCTCGAGGCTGACCGCCGGCGGGTCCTGCAGGTCGGTGTCCATGATGATGGCCGCGTCCGCGTGGCACGCGTCGAGCGCGGCCGTCACCGCCTTCTGGTGGCCGAAGTTGCGCGAGAGCCGGAGCACGACGACCCGCGAATCCGCCTCGTGCAGCGCGACGAGGTGCTCGAAGGACCGGTCCTGGGAGCCGTCGTCGACGTAGAGGAACTGCAGGTCGTAGCGGTCGCGCAGCGGCTCGGTCGCCTCGACCAGGGCGCGGTGGAACGCCGCGACGCTCTGCTCCTCGTTGTAGACGGGCAGCAGGTAGGCGATCTTCCTGCGGGCGGCAGGTGGTTCGGTCATGCTCGTCGATCACTCACTCAGGTCGGCCGGGCCCGCGAGCACCGGCAGGCCAGCAGGGCGCCACGGACCGTACCGCACCGGCGTCGACGAAGCCGAAGCCTCGACCGGCGCGCTTCCGACCACATCGTGGACTCGGTGTGCACATCGTGAGACCGCTGCCTAGGCTGAGCGTGCTCATCACGAGGGACTGAGGGAACGGCCCGTCGAAGTCCCGGCAACCACCCGTGAGCCTCCTGTCCGGACTCCGTCCGGCAGTCACGGGAGCAGGTGCCAAATCCGGCCCACGCGAGAGTCGCGGGGACAGATGAGAAGGAGGACTTCATGAGCACCCTGCTGGACGAGACCACCACGCACACCCTGCGCGAGGGCGCCTTCGGCAACGCCCGCGCCCTGGCCTGCCGCGAGTGCGGCCACGAGGTCGAGCTCGGGCCGTCGTACGCCTGTCCGGAGTGCTTCGGGCCGCTCGAGGTGGCCTACGAGTTCCCGGCCGTGACCCGCGAGGAGATCGCGGCCGGCCCCGCCAACATCTGGCGCTACAAGGCGCTCCTGCCCGTTCCGTCGGACATCGAGCAGAGCCCGAACACCGAGCCGGGGTTCACCCGGCTGCTCCAGGCGCGCAACCTCGGCCGCGAGCTGGGCATCGAGAAGCTGTGGGTGAAGGACGACTCCACCAACCCGACGAACTCCTTCAAGGACCGCGTGGTGGCCTGCGCGCTCAGCGCGGCGCGCGAGCTCGACGCCAAGGTCTTCGCGTGCCCCTCGACCGGCAACCTGGCCAACGCCGTCGCCGCCGCGGGTGCCCGGGCCGGCATTCCGACCGTCGTGTTCATCCCGAGCGACCTCGAGAAGCCGAAGCAGGTCAACTCCGCCGTCTACACCGAGCGGCTCGTGGCGGTGGAGGGCAACTACGACGACGTCAACAAGCTCGCCTCCGAGATCGCCGGCGAGGAGGAGGGGTGGGCGTTCGTCAACGTCAACGTGCGCCCCTTCTACGCCGAGGGATCCAAGACGCTCGGCTACGAGATCGCCGAGCAGCTGGGCTGGCGGCTGCCGGATCAGATCGTCATCCCGGTCGCGTCGGGCTCGCAGCTGACCAAGGTCGACAAGGCGTTCCGCGAGCTGATCAGCCTCGGCCTCGTCGAGGACAAGCCCTACAAGGTCTTCGGCGCCCAGGCGAGCGGCTGCTCACCGGTCTCGGTGGCCTACAAGGCCGGCACCGACGCGATCCGGCCGGTCAAGCCCGACACCATCGCCAAGAGCCTGGCCATCGGCAACCCCGCGGACGGGATCTACGTGCTCGACATCTGCCGCCGCTCGGGCGGTGCCGTGGAGGACATCACCGACGACGAGGTGCGCGAGGGCATCCTGCTGCTCGCGCGCACCGAGGGCATCTTCACCGAGACCGCCGGCGGCACGACCGTGGGCGTGCTGAAGAAGCTCGTCGAGACCGGTCAGCTCGACCCGTCGCTCGAGACCGTCGTCATCAACACCGGCATGGGCCTCAAGACCCTCGACGCCGTCGCGGACCGCGTCGGGCCCGCCGCCACCATCGCCCCGTCCTACGACGCGTTCGTCGCGTCCGGCGTCCTCTGAGGAGCACCAGCACATGAGCGTGTCCGTCCGGATCCCCACCATCCTCCGCACCTACACCGGCGGCGAGTCCGAGGTCACCGCCGAGGGCGACACCCTCGCCGCGGTGCTCGACGACCTCGACTCCCGCTACGCCGGCATCAAGGGCCGCATCCTCGACGAGGCCGGCAAGCTGCGCCGCTTCGTCAACGTCTACGTCGGCAACGACGACGTGCGCTTCCTCGACGAGCTGGACACCGCCACCCCCGACGGCACCCAAATCTCGGTGATCCCGGCGGTCGCCGGCGGGTGATCCACGTCTCCTCGCGAGCGCGGCGGCCGGGATCCGGTCGCGCCGTTCGGCAGGGCGACGCCCGGGGTTGCGGGTGCGTTCACGTCGGTGTGGTTCAACGTGTGCCGTGTCGACCAAGCACCTGACCCGGGCCGGCGTCGCGCTGGCCGTCCTCAGCGGCCTGGCGGGCGGGACGGCGTACGGCGCCCGCGAGCTGCTGACGCGTCAGGCCGCCCAGGCCCGCCGGGCCATCGGCAAGCCGCTGGGGGACCAGGCGCCGTTGGCGGACCGGCACTACAAGAAGAAGTACGGCGACCCCGTCGACCTGCTCGTGCTCGGCGACTCCATCGCAGCGGGGCTGGGCGCTGAGCGGCCGAAGCAGACGCTTGGCAGTCGGCTGGCGCGGGGGGTGGCCACGCACGCGGGGCGCTCGGTGCGCCTGCGCACGGCCGCGGTGGTGGGCTCGGAGAGCAGCATGCTCGCCACCCAGCTCGCCTCCCTGCCGGAGTCCTACCGGCCCGACGTCGCCGTGATCATCGTCGGCGGCAACGACGTCACCCATCGGGTCCCGGTCGCGGACTCCGTGCGTCACCTCGCCGAGGCGATCGATGCGCTGCGCGAGCGCGGGGCGGCCGTCGTCGTGGGGACCTGCCCCGACCTGGGGGCGTTGCGCCCGGTGCCGCAGCCCCTGCGCGCGCTCGGCTCGCGCGCGTCCCGGCAGCTCGCCGACGCCCAGCGCGTGACGGCGCTCGAGCGCGGGGCGTGGGTGGTCTCGCTCGCTCACGTGGTCGGGCCGTTCTTCATCTCCAACCCCGAGGAGATGTTCAGCCTGGACCGCTTCCACCCCAGCGCCCACGGCTACAAGCGCACCGCCAAGGCGATGCTGCCCTCGGTGCTCGCGGCCCTGGGGGTGGTGGACGTCGTGCCATTCGGGCACCACGCGCCCCTGGTGGGACGGTCAGGCTAGGGTTCGCGGGTGCGCACCACTGCTCGACGAGCCGGCCAGGCCGTCAAGAAGGCAGCCCAGAAGGCAGGCCGGGTGCAGGCGCCGCCGCCCGTCCCCGAGGCCGAGCCGGCACCCGCCGACCCCAAGGTCGAGCGTCGGCGTCGGTTGCTGGCCAGCAACCTCACCGAGCTGGCCATCGAGTTCCGCACCGACAAGTGGGGGGTCCACAAGTACACCCCCCACTACGAGCGGCACCTGCAGCACCTGCGGGGCGAGTCGTTCACGCTGCTCGAGCTCGGCATCGGCGGCTACAAGAAGCGCCGTCGCAGCGGGGCGTCGATGAAGATGTGGCGCTGGTTCTTCCCCAAGGCGAGGATCGTCGGCCTCGACATCGAGGACAAGACCTGGCTGACCCGAGGTCACATCCACACCTACCTCGGCGACCAGACCGACCCGGAGATCCTCCACCGGATCATCGAGGAGCAGGGCGCGCCGCTGGTCGTCATCGACGACGGCAGCCACATCCCGGCGCACGTGCGCGAGTCGTTCCGCATCCTGTTCCCGCTCCTGCCCGACGGCGCGATCTACTGCATCGAGGACACCCAGACGTCCTACTGGCCGGCGTGGGGCGGCCAGCTCGACCCGCGTGCGCCCGGCACCTCGATGGACCTGGTCAAGGACCTCATCGACGGCCTCAACCACGAGGAGTTCCTCGTCGAGGGCTACGAGCCCACCTACACCGACCAGTGGGTCAAGGCTGTGCACTGCTACCACAACCTCGTGATCATCGAGAAGGGCGACAACCGCGAGGGCACCAACCGCGACCACGCCGCCCACTCCTTCCACGGCTCCTCGGAGCTTCCCAGGGCATGACCGTCCTGCTGGCCACCTGCGGCGACCTGCCGTACGGCGAGCCCGGCGCCGCCGTGCTGGACGCCGTGCTGGCCGAGCGGGGGATCGACGCCGCGTGGGCGCGGTGGGACGACCCCGCCGTCGACTGGTCGGCGGCCGACCTCGTCGCCGTGCGCTCGACGTGGGACTACGTGACGCGGCACGCCGAGTTCCTCGCGTGGGCGGGCTCCCTCGACCAGTCCCGGCTGCTCAACGGCGCCGACGTGTTCGCCTGGAACCACGACAAGCGCTACCTCACCAACCTCGGTGAGCTCCCCTCGGTGCCGACGCTGCTCGCCGACGACCGGCCGGCGCTGGCCGAGGCGGTCCGGCGCTTCGGCACGGCCGTGGTCAAGCCGCGGGTCGGCGCCGGGGGCGCCGGCCTGGTCGTGGTCACCGATCCCGACGACCCTCGGCTGGGCCGCCCCGTGCGCAGTCATCCCGACTATCCCGAGGTCGGTGGCCCCTGGGTGGTGCAGCCCCTCGTGGAGTCGATCCGCACCTCCGGCGAGGTCTCCGTCTACGTGCTCGGCGGACGGATCACCCAGCGCTTCGACAAGCGGCCGGGTGCGGACGACGTACGCGTGAACGAGGAGTTCGGCGGACAGGTCCGGCCCGCCGAGCTGGGCGACGTCGGCGACCTCGTCCTCCAGGCGTACGACGCCATGGGTGAGCGGTTCGGACGACCGATGGACTACCTGCGCGTCGACCTCCTGCAGTGGGAGGGCGGGTGGGTCGTGAGCGAGCTCGAGCTGATCGAGCCCGGGCTCTACCTCGACGTGTCGCCGGCCAACGCGGCTCCGTTCGCCGGCGTGGTCGAGGCGAGACTGCGCTCCTAGCGCGTCATGGCCTACGGGCAACTGGTCATTTCGGGCTATTAAGTCCGGCCGTCGGGTCGAGGCATCCTTGGTCGGCCGGCGTCTAGCGTTCGTCACGGTCGGGCGCCCTGCGCTCGACGGACGCGAGTGCCGGCTGCCGGAATCGCCGGGCAGTTTCGCTCAGCGGGCAACACGAGGGGACATCAGTGGGGGCTTTGCGCAAGCGGCGCGACGACCGAGGCGTTGCGGCGGTGGAGTTCGCGCTGGTCGTGCCGATCCTGCTGGTGATGCTGTTCGGCATCATCGACTTCGGGTTCGCCATCAACCGCTACGCCATCGTCAACAACGCCGCCCGCGAAGGTGTGCGCGAGGCGAGCCTCGGTGCTTCGGAGGCGGAGATCCGCGCCGCGGTGACGCGAGGCATGTCCGACCTCGGCGGCACCTTCACGATCACGGTCGGCTGCAAGAAGCCCGACGGTACGACGAACTGCACCAGCTGGACCGGCGGGCAGGAGTCCGGCGGCATCGCCATCGTGTCCGTGACCTTCACCCATGAATGGCTGACGCCGGTCGCGGAGCTCATCGATGCCGACGACGTCCTCCAGATCTCCAAGACCAACCGGATGAGGATCGAATGATGCGCGCAGTTCGTGAGCGTGGCGACGACGGGGCCATCGCGGTGATGACCGCGCTTCTGACGGTGGTGATCTTCGGCATGGCGGCTCTCGCCATCGACATCGGCATGCTGGCGATGGAGCGGCAGAAGCTGCACGACGCCGTTGACTCGGCGGCGCACGCGGGGGCGTACGCCATGCCTGGTGACGGAGCCACCGCGATCAAGGCGGCTCGCGACATGGCGCTCTCCAACGATCCGGACCTCACCTACGACATGACGGAGCACAACCCCGAAGTGCGGCTGTGGTGCGTCGTGGCCTCGACGGGCACGACGCCTCCGGCCGTGCAGACCTCGCAGATCCCAAGCACCTGCAACCCCGGACCCGCCCCCTACACAACCTCCAAGTACCCCGACCTGCGCTGCAACGGCGCCATCTGCAAGATCCCGTGCGCACCGAGCACGACCACCCACTGCAACACCGTGGAGGTGGTGGCGGAGAAGAAGGTGCCCTTCGGCTTCGCCAACATCTTCGACCGGAGCTTCGGCTCGACCGGGTCGGTGGCATCTGCGGCGTGCAAGGGGTCCTGCGGAGCCGAGTCGCCGAACCCCTTGGACGTCGTCGTCGTGGCTGACCGCACGCTGAGCCTGTCCAGCGGGGACCGCTCAGCCATGAAGACGGCCATCAAGGACATGCTCAAGGAGATGGATCCCAGCATGCACTTCCTGGCGCTGGGCACGATTCACAAGAGCGAGACGGTCTCGGGCTGCGTCTCGGGCGCCTACAGCATCCCCACGCCGGACCGGCGGAACCCGCTCGACGAGGCCGACATGAATCGTGGCACCTGGGTGCCCACGGACTTCAGCAACGACTACGTCACCGGGGCTCCCGGCGCCCGAGCGTGGAAGACAACGGACCCGGTCTACAAGGCCATCGACTGCCTCACCTCATCGGACGCCGACTACGGCACTCACTTGGCGGCACCGATGAAGGAGGCGGCGCGCAAGCTCCTCGGCTTCAGCTCGAGCAACCTGGCGAGTCTGAGCTCGTCCAACCCGCGGCCTGGGGAGGTCCGGAAGGTCATCATCTTCGAGACCGACGGCCAGCCCAACGAGAAGGTCTCGACCAGCGCCAGCAATTCGGTGACGGTCTCGGGGGACCCGCGAAAGACCGACGGAGGAGATGCCTGCGCGAACCTCGTCAAGGCTGCCCAGAGCGCCAAGGACCACGGCATCCTGGTCATGACGATCGGGTTCGGGGATGCGACCACAGCGCGATGCGAGAGCGGCGGTCGCTTGACGCGGGACGTTCTCGCTGAGGCGGCATCGCATGGACCTTCGGGGCCGAGCACGGCCAACTCGTGCTCGTCCACCGACGCTCCTCTAGAGAATGCCGACGGAGACTACTTCTTCTGCTCAGCCCGTGGCTCGGACTTCCGGAACATCTTCCTCACGGCGCTCTCGCAGGTCAGCAAGGGCGTCAAGCTCGTCAGGTTGCCGTAGGGGCGCACGCTGTCGAACGCCGCCCCGGGTCAACCGGGGCGGCGTTTGCACTCTCCGGGGTCGAGTGCTAAACATGAGGTTGGCACTCTCGTCACGAGAGTGACAACGACCCAGGCGACGCTGAGGTCTGCGAAGGCGGCGTGAATGGATCGCCGGCGGAGCGGATCGTCCGTCGCGGGCAGCCCGCCAGGTGTCGTGCCCACAGAACTCACGTCGACAGGAATCGCGAAGAGTTATGCCGAAGCTGATTGCTTTCAACGAGGAGGCCCGCCGCGGCCTCGAGCGGGGTATGAACACCCTCGCCGACGCGGTCAAGGTCACCCTCGGCCCCAAGGGCCGCAACGTCGTCCTGGAGAAGAAGTGGGGCGCCCCCACGATCACCAACGACGGTGTCTCGATCGCCAAGGAGATCGAGCTGGAGGACCCCTACGAGAAGATCGGCGCCGAGCTGGTCAAGGAGGTCGCCAAGAAGACCGACGACGTCGCCGGCGACGGCACGACGACGGCCACCGTCCTGGCCCAGGCCATGGTCCGCGAGGGTCTGCGCAACGTCGCGGCCGGCGCGAACCCGATGGGTCTCAAGCGCGGCATCGAGGCCGCAGTGTCCGCCGTGTCCGAGCAGCTGCTCGCCATGGCCAAGGACGTGGAGACCAAGGAGCAGATCGCGTCCACCGCGTCGATCTCCGCGGCTGACACCACCGTCGGCGAGATCATCGCCGAGGCGATGGACAAGGTCGGCAAGGAAGGCGTCATCACGGTCGAGGAGTCCAACACCTTCGGGCTGGACCTCGAGCTGACCGAGGGCATGCGGTTCGACAAGGGCTACATCTCCGCCTACTTCGCCACCGACCTCGAGCGCATGGAGGCCGTGCTGGAGGACCCCTACGTCCTCATCGCCAACTCCAAGGTGTCGACGGTCAAGGACCTGCTCCCGCTGCTGGAGAAGGTCATGCAGTCCGGCAAGCCGCTGCTGATCATCGCCGAGGACGTCGACGGCGAGGCGCTGTCGACCCTGGTCGTCAACAAGATCAAGGGCACCTTCCGCTCCGTGGCCGTCAAGGCCCCGGGCTTCGGTGACCGCCGCAAGGCCATGCTGCAGGACATCGCCATCCTCACCGGTGGCCAGGTCATCTCGGAGGAGGTCGGCCTCAAGCTGGAGTCGGCCGGTCTCGAGCTGCTCGGCCAGGCCCGCAAGGTCGTCATCACCAAGGACGAGACCACCATCGTCGAGGGTGCCGGCGACCAGGGTCAGATCGAGGGCCGGGTCAACCAGATCCGCGCCGAGATCGAGAAGTCGGACTCCGACTACGACCGCGAGAAGCTGCAGGAGCGCCTCGCCAAGCTCGCCGGCGGCGTGGCCGTCATCAAGGTCGGCGCGGCCACCGAGGTCGAGCTCAAGGAGCGCAAGCACCGCATCGAGGACGCGGTGCGCAACGCCAAGGCCGCGGTCGAGGAGGGCATCGTCGCCGGCGGTGGCGTCGCTCTCGTCCAGGCTGGTGCCCAGGCGTTCGCCAAGCTCGACCTGGCCGGCGACGAGGCCACGGGTGCCAACATCGTCAAGGTCGCCATCGAGGCTCCCCTCAAGCAGATCGCCGTCAACGCCGGTCTCGAGGGTGGCGTCGTGTCGGAGAAGGTCCGCAACCTGGAGGCCGGCCACGGCCTCAACGCGGCCACCGGCGACTACGTCGACATGATCGCCGAGGGCATCATCGACCCCGCCAAGGTGACCCGCTCGGCGCTGCAGAACGCCGCGTCGATCGCCGCGCTGTTCCTCACCACCGAGGCCGTCGTGGCCGACAAGCCCGAGAAGGCGCCCGCCGTGCCCGGCGGCGGCGACATGGGCGGCATGGGCGGCATGGACTTCTGAGTCCGGCTCCCACCACACAGCACCACCAGCAGGGCCCCCGCTCCGGCGGGGGCCCTGCTGCGTCCCGGCCACTCCGGGGACCTCGCTGGTAGGAAGGACGCATGCGTCTGCCCGTGCCCGGACCTCGTGACCTGATCTCCGCGTTCGAGAGGGGCGGCGAGCAGGTGGAGGCCCTGATCGGGGCGGTGCCCCGCGCCCTGGCGCTGCTGGACCAGGCCGAGGCCCTGCTCGCCCGGGCCTCCGCCACGATCGACCGGGTCGATGCGGTGGCCGAGGCGGCGACCGTCGAGGTGGCGCGGGTCTCGCGGGTCGTGGACGACGCGCAGAAGCAGATCGACCGGGTGGGCGCGGTGGCCGACGATGCGCGGACGCAGATCGACCGCGTGGGCACGGTGGCTGACGATGCGCGGACGCAGATCGACCGCGTGGGCACGGTGGCTGATGATGCGCAGAAGCAGATCGATCGCGTGGGCACGGTGGCTGATGATGCGCAGAAGCAGATCGATCGCGTGGGCACGGTGGCTGATGATGCGCAGAAGCAGATCGACCGCGTCGGGGAGGTGGCCGACGACGCGGCCGCCCTCGTGGGACGGGCCGTGAGCCTCCTCGACAGCCTCGAGCCGTCGCTCACGGCGCTGCAGCCCACCCTCGAGACCCTGGCCGACACCACGCACCCCGACGAGGTCGCCGCTCTGGTGCGCCTGGTCGACCACCTGCCTGCCCTGACCGAGCAGTTCGAGCGTGACGTGCTCCCGGTGCTGGCGACCCTCGGCTCGGTCGCCCCCGACCTGCACGAGATGCTCGACGTCTCGCGCGAGCTCAACGAGCTCCTCGGCAAGATCCCCGGGATGGGGCGGCTGAAGCGCAAGATCGAGGAGGACGACGACGCCTGAGGCGGAACGGGCCCGCGCCCGCAGGCGTCCAAGCGGTGTGGCACGGTGACCGCACCGGCCCCGCACCAGCAGGAGGAACCGTGAACACCAGCCGACCCCGCATCGTCCCCCGCCTCGTCGTATCCCTGATCGCCGTGGCCGGCCTCGCCGCCTGCGGAGCCGACGACCGCACCGACGGTGCCGGCGACTCCCCGGCTGCGTCGAGCCCGACGATGAGCACCGAGGCCGGCACCGAGACCGGCTCCGAGGACGCGGGCGACACGCTGAGCCTGACCGCGGACGCGTCGGCGGCCGGCAAGTGCGCGGTCCCGTCCGCGGAGACGCTCGCCACCTTCGACACCGCCTTCGCCGGCACGGTCACGTCCCTCGACGACGGCACCGCGACCCTCACCGTCGACGAGTGGTACGCCGGTGACGAGGCCGCCGAGGTCACGGTCGAGGCGCCGAGCGACGACCTCCAGGACCTGCTCATGGCGGTCGACTTCGAGCAGGGCTCGTCGTACCTCGTGAGCGCCGACGGTGACCGGGTCACGCTCTGCGGCTTCACCGCCGAGCGCACCCCGGAGCTGGAGGCGATGTACGCGGAGGCCTTCTCGCAGTGACGTCGGTCGTCGGGCTGCTCCTCGCCGCCGGGGCCGGGAGGCGGTTCGGCGGCCCCAAGGCGCTGGCGCGCGACGACGACGGCACGTCCTGGCTGCTGCGGGCCGTGCAGGCGCTGCGGCCGTGCGCTGAGATCGTCGTGGTGGTGGGCGCCGAGGCTGAGCTCGCCGCCGCCCTCCTTCCGATGTCCGTCGCACGGGTCCGTGCCGAGGACTGGTCCGAGGGCATGGGCGCCTCCCTGCGAGCGGGGCTCCGAGCGCTCGCGCCGACCGACCACGACGTGGCGCTCGTCTCGCTCGTCGACCTCCCTGACGTCGACGCGGGCGTCGTCGCCCGGCTCTGCGCCTCGGCCCGCGGGCCCGACGACCTGGCGCGAGCGGCGTACGGAGGGGTCCCGGGGCACCCGGTGCTGCTGGGACGCCGTCACTGGGCGGGTGTCGCGGACACGGCGACCGGCGACCGGGGGGCGCGCGACTACCTCGCTGCGCGGGAGGTGGCGCTCGTCGAGTGCGGCGACCTGGCCACCGGGCGCGACGTGGACTCGCGCCGCTGACGCGACCCAACGCCCGACCAACGTCGTGAGTCGTAGCCTGAGCGCCATGGACTCCGCCGCCGATGTCGTCGCCCGGCTCGGCGCGACCGGATACCTCGCCGATGAGGAGCTGGCCACGATCGTCTTCCTCGCCGCGCGGATGCAGCGCCCGCTGCTGCTCGAGGGAGAGCCCGGCACCGGCAAGACCGCCCTCGCCGAGGCGCTGGCGCAGGGCCTCGGCCTCCCGCTGGTGCGGCTGCAGTGCTACGAGGGGATCGACGCCAGCCAGGCGCTGTACGACTGGGACTTCCCGCGCCAGATCCTGCACCTGCGCGCCCTCGAGGCTGCCGGCCGGGTGGACTCCGACGCGGCGGAGAAGAGCCTGTACGACGAGCGGTTCCTGCTGGCGCGACCCGTGCTCGCCGCGCTGCGCCAGGCTCCGGCGGTGCTCCTCGTGGACGAGGTGGACCGCGCCGACGACGAGTTCGAGGCGTTCCTGCTCGAGGTCTTGTCGACCTGGCAGGTCACGATCCCGGAGTTCGGCACGGTCACCGCGCCCGAGCCGCCGCTCGTCGTGCTCACCTCCAACCGCACCCGCGAGCTGCACGACGCGCTCAAGCGGCGGTGCCTCTACCACTGGATCGAGCACCCCACCCTGGAGCGCGAGGTGCGCATCGTGCGCTCGCGGGCCCCGGAGGTGGGCGAGGTGCTGGCCCGCCAGGTGGTCGACCTCGTGCAGCAGCTCCGGACCAGGGACGACCTGCTCAAACCGCCGGGGGTCGCCGAGACGCTCGACTGGGCCCGCGCCCTGAGCCACCTGGGAAGCGCCGAGCTCGACCTGGCGGCTGCGGCGGCGACGCTGGGCGCGCTGGTGAAGTACCGCGAGGACGCCGACCGGGTCCGGGTCGCGCTCGATCGGATGACGGTGAGGTGAGCACGGTGCTGCACTCGGCGGACGAGGTGATGCTCGGCTTCACCCGGGCGGTGCGGGCCGCGGGGGTCCCGGTCACCCAGGACCGTGCGCAGACCTTCCTCACCGCCGTCGCGACCCTCGGCGCCGGTGACCGGCAGACGACCTACTGGGCCGGCCGGGCCACCCTGTGCGCCTCGCCCGACGACCTGGAGCGCTACGACCGGGTCTTCGCCGCGTGGTTCGACCCGCGCGACGCGCTGCCACGCACCCACCGCCGGGACAGCTCGCGCCCCTCGACGGCACACCTGCTGCCCGACGCGGAGGGCGCGGGTGCGTCCGACCCGGGCGAGGAGGACGTCGTGCGCGCAGCCGCCTCGGCGGCGGAGGTGCTGCGCCACCGCGACGTCGCGTCGCTCGACGCCGCCGAGCGGCGACGGCTGGCCGCGATGTTCGACCGGCTGTCGCTGCGCCCGCCCCGACGTCGTACGGCCCGTCATCGCGCATGGCACCGCGGGCGCCTCGACGCGCCGCGCACCCTGCGCAGCTCGCTGCGCCACCTCGGCGAGCCCGCCGAGGTCGCGTGGCGTCGGCGCGGCACCCGTCCGCGCCGGGTGGTGCTGCTGGTCGACGTGAGCGGCTCCATGAGTGCGTACGCCGACGCCCTGCTGCGCCTGGCCCACCGGCTCACCCAGTCCGGTCGCGCCGCGGGCGCCGCGGTCGAGACCTTCACGGTCGGGACCCGCCTCACCCACGTGACCCGCGCGCTGCGCTCGGTCGACGCGGACCGAGCCGTCGGCGCCGCCGGGGAGGTCGTGCCGGACTGGTCCGGCGGGACGCGGCTCGGGGAGACCCTGCAGGTGTTCCTGGACCGCTGGGGCCAGCGCGGCATGGCCCGCGGCGCGGTCGTGGTCGTCTTCAGCGACGGGTGGGAACGCGGTGACGCGGGCCTGCTCGGCGCCCAGATGGCGCGCCTGCAGCGCATCGCGCACCGTGTTGTGTGGGTCAACCCGCACCGCGGCAAGGCCGGCTACGAGCCGCTCCAGGGCGGCGTCGTGGCAGCCCTGCCGCACTGCGACGACTTCCTCGCCGGCCACTCGCTGGCCACGTTCGCCGACCTGACGGAGGTGATCGCGCGTGCGTGACGTCCTTCCCGAGCTGATGGCGTGGTGGGAGGCCGGCGAGACGATCGGCGTCGGCACGGTCGTGGCGACGTTCCGCTCCGCGCCGCGACCCCCCGGCGCCTCGATGCTGGTCGGTCCCGACGAGACCGCGGTCGGCTCGGTGTCCGGCGGCTGCGTCGAGGGCGCGGTGTACGAGCTGGCGCAGGCCGTGGCGGGTTCCGGGACCCCCGTGCTGGAGCGGTACGGCGTGTCGGACGACGACGCGTTCGCCGTCGGGCTCACCTGCGGCGGGATCCTCGACGTCTTCGTCGAGCAGGTGTCCCGCGCGACGTTCCCCCAGCTGGGGGCCATCGCCGCCGACGTCGCAGCGGGACGTCCGGTCGCCCTCGCGACCGTCATCGAGCACCCCGACCCGACCCGGGTCGGTCGTCGGATGGTCATCCGGCCCGACGCCGCGTCCGAGGGCGGTCTGGGCTCCACGCGGGCCGACGCGGCGGTGCGCGACGACGCCCTCGGCCTGCTGGCGGCCGGCACCGACGCCACGCTCACCTACGGCCCCGACGGCGAGCGCCGCGGCGAGGGGATGCGGGTCTTCGTGTGGGGCTTCGCCCCGAAGCCGCGCATGCTGGTGTTCGGAGCGATCGACTTCGCGGCCGCGGTGGCCGAGGTCGGCTCCTTCCTCGGCTACCGCGTGACCGTCTGCGACGCCCGGCCCGTGTTCGCCACCGCGTCGCGCTTCCCCCGTGCCGACGAGGTCGTCGTAGACTGGCCGCACCGCTACCTGCAGGCCGAGGTCGAGGCCGGGCGGGTCGACGGCCGCACCGTGCTGGCGGTGCTGACCCACGACCCGAAGTTCGACGTGCCGCTGCTCGAGGTGGCGCTCCGGCTGCCGGCCGTGGCGTACGTCGGCGCGATGGGCTCTCGGCGCACCCACGAGGACCGGGTGGATCGCCTCCGCGCGGCCGGCGTCACCGACGCGGAGCTGGCGCGCCTGTCCAGCCCGATCGGACTCGACCTGGGCGCCCGCACGCCCGAGGAGACGGCGGTCTCCATCGCCGCGGAGATCGTGGCGCGGCGCTGGGGCGGCTCCGGGGAGCGGCTGGCCGCCACGCAGGGGCGCATCCACCACGACGGCTGACGGCTCGACCTCGCACACCCTGTCGCACGCCCCGACCGCAGGCTAGGTTGGCCGCGAGCACCCGGGGAGCCGACATGACCGACCACGACCTGCACGACCGCAGGGTGAGCGCCGTGCGCGCCTGGACGCGGTTCGTCTCCGACGGGGACGAGCAGGCCGAGGCGGTCCGGCCGGAGATCCTCCGCAGCTGGCAGCTGTCCCACGTCGTGTCGCCGTCGGTGCCCCAGGCCCCGCTGGCCGACGAGGCGGACACGGCCGACTTCTGGAAGGCGTCGCCGTTGCAGACGGCGGTCGAGCGGGTGCAGGACGAGCTGCGCCGCACGGCCGAGGACGGCGACCTGGTGATCGCGGTCACCGACGAGCAGACGCGGATCCTGTGGACGTACGGCGGGCGGGTGATGCGCCGCAAGGCCGAGACCGTCAACTTCGTGCCCGGCGGGTGCTGGGACGAGGCGAGCGTGGGCACCAACGCGCTCGCCATCGCCGGGCGCACGGCGGCGCCGGCCATGGTGTTCGGCGCCGAGCACTACGCCGAGGTCGTCCACAACTGGGTCTGCTGGGCCGCGCCGGTGTTCGACCCGGTCACGGGCCGCTCCCTCGGCGTGATCGACCTGTCGACGACGTGGGACCGCAGCCACCCGATCGGCCTCGCCACGGCGCGGGTGATGGCCCGGTTGATCGAGGGCGCGCTACCCGCGGACCGGCGTACGGTCCCGGCCGGCGGCTCCGCGCCGAGCGAGCCCGGCCTCACCCTCACCCTCCTCGGCACCGCCGAGGTGTGGCTCGACGGCCAGCGCCTGCTGCTCAACCGCCGCCAGACCGAGATCCTGGCCCTCCTGGCGCTGCATCCCGGCGGGTTGTCGGTCGAGCACCTCCACGCGCTGCTCTACGGCGACGCCGCGGTGACCACCTCCACCCTCAAGGCCGAGGTGTCGCACCTGCGCTCGGCGCTCGCCGGCCAGCTCTCCTCGCGGCCGTACCGGCTCACCATGCCGGTCGTCACCGACGTCGAGGAGGTGCAGCGGCTGCTGCGGCGCGGCGACGTACGCGCGGCGGTGCGGGCCTACGGAGGCGACCTGCTGCCCGGCACCGACTCGCCCGCACTCGTGCAGATGGGCGAGTTCCTCGCAGTCAGCGTCCGCGAGGCCCTCCTGGCCGATCCCGACCCCGACGCGGTGCTGCGCTACAGCGACCTCGCTCCCTACGACACCGCGGTCCTCGAGGCGTGCCTGGCGTCCCTGCCCGTGCACCACCCGGTCGGGCCACTGCTCAAGGGCAAGCTGGCCAGCGCACGCTGACGCGTGCCCGATCTTCGGTAAAGGGGGTCGCAGGCGCGCACCACGCGCCGCGGGCATGGATCCTGCGACGAGGTGTCGCACCGAGGGAGGGTGCGGCCACGTCCAAGGAGAATGCATGGTCACGACACGTTTCGGGATGACTGCCGGGGTGGTCACCCTGCTCGCGGGCAGCCTGCTCGGCGCTGCCTCGGCGGGTGCCGCACCGGCCCCCGAGCCCACGAAGGTGGCGACGAGGCTCGTCTCACCACTCAGCATGGTGGTCGCCGGCAACGGCACCGCTTACGTCAGCCAGAACTTCGCCGGCATGCTGACCGCCATCGAGCCGGGCCGCAGGCCGCAGGTCGTCTTCCAGGCCCCCAAGGGCACCGAGGTCGGTGCGCTGTCGGAGGCCGGCGGCATGCTGCGGCTGGCCACCACCAAGGGCAAGCGGACCGCGCTGTGGACGATGCGCCCCGGCGCTCGACCGACCAAGCTGGCCGACCTCTGGAAGCACGAGCGCACCAAGAACCCCGACGGCGACCAGGCGTACGGATTCAGCGACCTCGACCCGGCGTGCGCCGCCCAGATCCCCGAGGAGGTCCCGGCGACCTACACCGGGATCCTCGAGTCGCACCCCTACGGCACGGCGGTGCACCGGGGGACGACGTACGTCGCCGACGCGGCCGGCAACACCATCCTGGGCGTGAGCGCCAGGGGCAAGGTGTCGACCGTCGCGGTCCTGCCGCCGGTGCCGGTGACCATCACCGCCGAGGCGGCGCAGGCCAACGGGCTGCCCGCGTGCACCGTCGGGCACAGCTACGGCTTCGAGCCGGTGCCGACCGACGTCGAGGTGGGCAAGGGCGGTTGGCTCTACGTCTCGCTCCTGCCCGGCGGCCCGGAGGACGGCAGCACCGGCGCCAACGGCGCTGTGGTCAAGGTCAAGGCGCGCACCGGCGAGGTCCGGCCGGTCGCCACAGGCTTCGCCGGCGCGACGGGCGTGGCGGTGGCCGGCAACGGCGACGTCTACGTCGCCCAGCTGTTCGGCGGCCAGGTCTCGCGCATCAAGGCGGGCAGCACGCGGGTCCGGACGTGGGCACAGGTGCCGATGCCGGCCGCGGTGGAGTGGGCCGGCGGCGACGTGCTCGTGTCGGCCAAGGTGCTGAGCGAGACCCCCAAGGGAGTCGTGCTGCGCTACTGAGCAGGGCCTCCGGGCGTGGGGAGGGGGGCACGGCGCCCAACCGTCGACCAACCAGGGCGTCCTAGCGTCGGCGCCAGTGACCCCCCTCACACGCCCGGAGGCGCTCGATGACGAAGATCCACCTCACCGTCGACGGAGCCGCGGTCTCCGACGACGTGGAGCCGCGGATGCTGCTGGTGCAGTACCTGCGCGAGAAGCTCGGCAAGACCGGGACCGTGATCGGCTGCGACACCTCGAACTGCGGCGCGTGCACCGTCCACCTCGACGGCACCAGCGTGAAGTCGTGCAACGTGCTCGCCGTGCAGGCCGACGGTCGCAGCGTGACCACGATCGAGGGGCTGGCCGACACCGTCGAGGGTGAGCTGCACCCGGTCCAGGAGGCGTTCCGCGAGTGCCACGGCCTGCAGTGCGGGTTCTGCACGCCCGGCATGATCATGCAGGCCGTCGACCTGCTGGCCGAGAACCCGCACCCGACCGAGGAGGAGGTGCGCCTCGGCATGGAGGGCAACCTGTGCCGCTGCACCGGCTACCACAACATCGTCAAGAGCGTCCTGCACGCCGCCGAGGGAGGTGCACGCGCATGACCGCCACCCAGGACCGTCCGGCCCAGGAGATCGGGCGGGACCGCCGCCGCAAGGAGGACCAGCGGCTGATCACCGGCCGCACCCGCTGGACCGACAACATCACCCTGCCCGGCATGCTGCACCTGGCGATGGTGCGCAGCCCCTTCGCCCACGCCACCATCACCTCCATCGACGTCGAGGAGGCGAAGGCGTCCCCCAACGTGGTGGCCGTGCTGAGCGGCAAGGACTTCGGCGACGAGCTCGGCGTGAACATCAACGCGTGGCCGATCACCCCGGAGCAGAAGACGCCGACGCACTCGCCGATGCCGGCCGACCGCGTCGCGTTCGCCGGCGAGATCGTCGCCGTGGTGGTGGCCCGCAGCGCCGCGGAGGCGCGCGACGCCGCCGAGCTCGTCGACGTGGAGTACGACGAGCAGCCGGCCGTGGTGGGCATCAAGAAGGCCCTGGAGGACACGGTGCTCGCCCACCCCGAGCTGGGCACCAACAAGTCGGCGCTGTGGGTCTTCGACTCAGCCGAGGCCGGCACCGGCGGCGACGTCGAGGCCGCCATCGCCCAGGCCCGGGCCGACGGCATCGTGATCGAGCGCGAGTACCGCCAGCAGCGCCTCATCCCGGCGTTCATGGAGCCGCGCAGCGTCGTGGTGGACCCCACCGGGGAGCAGCTCACCATGTGGTCGGCCACCCAGATCCCGCACATCCTGCGGTTCGCGCTGGCGGCCACCACCGGCGTGCCGGAGTCGAAGATCCGCGTCGTCGCCCCCGACGTCGGCGGCGGCTTCGGCGGCAAGCTCCAGACGACCCCGGAGGAGTGGATCACGTGGGCGGTGGCCCGCCGGCTGTCCAAGCCGGTGAAGTACACCGAGACCCGCAGCGAGAGCCTGATGGCCGCCCACCACGGCCGCGACCAGGTGCAGACGCTGACGCTCGCGGCCGACCGGGACGGCAGGGTCACCGGGTTCAAGGTGCACCTCGACGCCGACCTCGGTGCCTACGTCTCGCTCGTCGGCGGTGGCGTGCCGGTGCTCGGCGCCTTCATGTTCAACGCCATCTACAAGTTCCCCGCCTACCGCTTCGAGTGCCAGACCGTGCTGACCAACAGCACCTGGACCGACGCCTACCGCGGCGCCGGCCGGCCGGAGGCGACGTACGCGATCGAGCGCATGATGGACGAGCTGGCGGCCGAGGTGGGCGTCGACCCGCTCGAGATCCGCGAGCGCAACTGGATCACGCACGAGGAGTTCCCCTTCACCACGGTGGCCGGGCTGGAGTACGACACCGGCAACTACGAGGCCGCGACCGCGAGGGCCAAGGAGGTCTTCGGCTACGACGCCCTGCGCGCCGAGCAGCGCGAGCGGCGCGAGCGCGGGGACCGGGTGCAGCTCGGCATCGGCGTCTCGACCTTCACCGAGATGTGCGGCCTGGCCCCCAGCCGGGTGCTCGGCAGCCTCGACTACGGAGCCGGCGGATGGGAGCACGCGAGCGTGCGGATGCTGGCCACCGGCAAGGTGGAGATCGTCACCGGCGCCAGCGCCCACGGACAGGGCCACGAGACGGCGTTCAGCCAGATCGTCGCGGACCGGCTCGGCGTGCCCTTCGAGGACGTCGAGGTGCTGCACGGCGACACGCAGGTCGCGCCGCGGGGGCTGGACACCTACGGGTCGCGCTCGCTGGTGGTGGGCGGGGAAGCCCTCGTCAAGGCCGTCGACAAGGTCGTCGAGAAGGCCACGCGCCTGGCCGCGCACCTGCTCGAGGCGAGTGAGGACGACCTCGACTACGCCGGCGGGCGGTTCACCGTCCGGGGCACCGACCAGGGCATCGCGATCCAGGAGCTCGCCACCGCGGCGTTCGCGGCGCACGACTACCCCGAAGACATGGAGCCGAGCCTCGACGCCGACGCGACGTACGACCCGGTTAACTTCAACTACCCGCACGGCACGCACCTGTGCGCGATGGAGGTCGACACCGAGACCGGCAAGGTCTCGATGCGCAAGTACACCTGCTGCGACGACATCGGCACGATCATCAATCCGCTGATCGTGGCCGGCCAGGTGCACGGCGGCCTGGTGCAGGGGATCGCGCAGGCCCTGTGGGAGGAGGCGGTCCACGACGAGTCCGGGACGCTGGTCAGCGGCTCCTTCGTGGACTACCTGCTGCCGACGTCGGCCGACACGATCTCGTTCGACGTCGTGCACGCCGACGACCCGAGCGTGTGCACCACCAACACCCTCGGCACCAAGGGCGTCGGCGAGGCGGGCACCATCGCCTCGACACCGGCCGTGGTCAACGCGGTCGTCGACGCCGTACGCCACCTCGGCGTCCGCGACATCCAGATGCCGTGCACGCCGGAGCGGGTGTGGCGCGCGATCCACGCGAACGACGGCGATGCGCCGACACCAGGGGGTGCGATGCCCCACTTCGACGAAGGTGCTCTCAACCAGGACGGAGCGGCCCAGTGATCCCGGTGAAGTTCGACTACGTCGCCCCCACGTCGGTCGAGGAGGCGCTCGCCGCCTTGGGCGAGCACGGCGACGACGCGAAGATCATGGCCGGCGGGCAGAGCCTGCTCCCGGTGCTGCGGATGCGGCTCAACGCGCCCGAGGTCGTCATCGACCTCGGCGGGATCGACGCGCTGCGCGGTGTGCGCGACGAGGGCGACGCCATCGTCGTGGGCGCGATGACCACCCACCACGAGGTGCGCGACCACCCGCTCGTCCGCGAGCACGCGCTCCTGGTCGCCAAGGCCGCCGCTGACGTGGCCGACGCGCAGATCCGGCACCGAGGCACCTTCGGCGGGGCGCTCGCCCACGCCGACCCCGCCGGCGACCTGGGTGCGCCGGCCCTCGCCCTGGGGGCGCAGTTCGTCATCGCCGGCACCGACGGCACGCGCACGGTCGAGGCGAGCGACTTCTTCGTCGGGCTGTTCGAGACCGCGATCGGGGACGACGAGATCCTCACCGAGGTGCGCATCCCCAAGCACACCGGCTGGGGCGCGCACTACGAGAAGTTCGTCCGGGTCGCCCACCAGTGGCCGATCGTGGCCGTCGCCGCCACCGTGCGGGGATCGATCGACGAGGCGCGGGTGGGCCTGACCAACATGGGACCGACGCCGCTGCGGGCCCGTGCGACGGAGGCCGCGCTGGCGGGGGTCAGCGCGACCGAGGACGGCGTACGCGCTGCGGCGGACCTCGCGGCGGAGGGGACCGACCCGCCGTCCGACCTCAACGGCGCCGCCGACTACCGGCGGCACCTCGCCCGGGTGCTGACCCGCCGGGCCGTGCTCGAGGCCGCGGGGGCGCAGGCGTGGAGCTGAGCCACCGCTTCACCGTCCCCATCGGCGTCGAGGCGACCTGGGCGCAGCTCAACGACATCGCCTCGGTGGCCGAGTGCTTCCCGGGCGCCCAGGTCACCGAGGCCGACGACGAGTCCTTCGCCGGCTCGGTCAAGGTCAAGCTGGGACCGATCGCGTTGCTCTACACCGGCAGCGGGACCTTCGTGGACAAGGATCCCGACGCGCATCGCTTCGTCGTCGACGCCAAGGGCAAGGACAAGCGCGGCAACGGTACGGCGGGCGCGACGGTGACCGTGTCGATGGCGGAGGCCGGCGGCTCGACCGAGGTGTCGGTGGACACCGACCTCTCCATCACCGGCAAGCCCGCACAGTTCGGCCGCGGGGTGATGCAGGACGTCTCGGACAAGCTGCTCGCGCAGTTCGCGGCGTGCCTGGAGCAGCGACTGGCGGTCCGCGGCGCCGCAACCGCACTGAGCGGCGCGCCAGCCGCAACACCGGCTGCACCACCGGCTGCACCATCGGCTGCGCCCGCCGCTCCGAAGCCTCCGGCCCGGTCCGAGCAGGCCGCTGCGGCTGTGGATCCGGATGACCCCACCGAGGCCTCCGCTCCCACCGAGGCGCTCGACCTCGGGAGCACGGTGCTGCCGGTGCTGGTGCGGTCGTACTGGAGGCACGCCGCGGCGGCGCTCGCCGCGCTCGTCGTGCTGCGCAGACTGGTGAGGCGGTAGGCCTTCAGAACACGTTGAGCGGTCGGAACTGCACCGAGATCCGTGGTCCGGAGTGGGCCACCTTGGGCACCGCGTGCTCCCACGTGCGCTGGCAGGACCCGCCCATGACGACCAGGTCGCCGTGCCCCATCGTCAGCGCGATCGAGGCGCCTCCTCCGCGAGGCCGCAGGAGCAGGCGCCGCGGGTCGCCCACGCTGACGATGGCGACCATCGTGTCGGTGCTGCGCCCGCGGCCGATGGTGTCGCCGTGCCAGGCGACCGAGTCGCGGCCGTCGCGGTAGTAGCAGCAGCCGGCGCTGACGAACGGCTCGCCGAGCTCGGGGAGGTAGTGCTCGTTCAAGTCGGCACGAGCCCGCTCGAGCGCGGGGTGCGGCAGCGGGTCGCCGCCGAGGTAGGTGTGCACGAGGCGGGGCACGTCCACCACGGCGTCGTACATCTCCCGGCGCTCGGCACGCCACGGCACCCGCTCGACGAGCGCGGCGAAGACTGCGTCGGCGTCGTCCAGCCAGTCGCGCTGCACGTCGACCCAGGCGCCGTGCGTGAGCGTGCGCCGCTGCGGGGCGAGCCCGGTGGGCGCCACGGCGCGGTCGGCGAAGAGGGACGACTGGAAGTCCACGGGAGCCAGCGTAGCGCATCCGTCGAACAGAGGTTCGAACATCAAGAATCCGTCAAGGCACTACGAGGGAATGGGTCAATCGGGTGACGCCGGTCCAGCCCAGTCCTAGCCTGACGGTTATGGACCACCCGGACCTCGTCGTCCCGCGCCAGCGGGCGCTCAAGCACGTGCAGGTCCGCGAGCACGTCCGGAGCCTCATCGAGTCACAGCCGCCCGGGGCGGCGGCACCCTCCGAGCGCGAGCTCGTCGCCCGCTTCGGCGTGGCACGGATGACCGTACGCCAGGCCCTCGACGCACTCGTCGCCGAGGGTCTCCTCGAACGCATCCCCGGACGCGGCACGTTCGTCGCGCAGCCGCCGAGGACCCCGGGGCGGCTCAGCTCCTTCACCGAGGAGATCCGCCGCCGCGGCATGCTCCCGGAGTCCCAGACCCTGCTCGCCCGTGTGGAGCAGGCCGGTCCGGGCGTGGCTCGCGCGCTCGACATCTCGCCGGGTGACCCGGTGCTGCACTGGCGCCGGCTGCGCCGGGCGGACCAGGCCGTCGTCTGCGTCGAGGACGCCTACCTCAACGAGGTGCTGCTCCCGGGCTTCCTGCAGCACGGGACGCCGACGAGTCTCTACGAGGCGCTGGCAGCACGCGGTCTGCGTCCCACCGAGGTCGAGGACTCGATCAGCGCCGACCGCGCGAGTGCGGAGGAGGCAGCCGTCCTCGAGGTCGCCGAGGGCGACCCCGTGCTGCGCCACTCGCGGCGCGCGGTGTCCCAGGGCCGCATCGTCGAGGTCTCGCGCACCTGCTACCGCCACGACAGGTTCACCGTCTACCACCAGCTCGCCGACCGCTGAGCCTCACCCGTTGCGGAGCGATGCCAGCTCGCGGGCGATGTTGCCGCGGGCGGCCGCCTCCCACAGGGCGCGCCCCTGAGCCGTGCGGAACAGGTGCGGGCGGGCGACCAGCTCGTCGAGCACGGCTGCCCGGCCGGACCGGAAGTCGTCGTCGGCCACGTGCGCGAAGTCGGTGCGCACGCCCGCCGCGTAGGCGTCGTAGCGTTCGTCGGGGGCGGCGAGGATGCCCAGGTCGGCGTCGCTGAGCGCGCAGCCGGCGGGGTCGTCGTCGACGGGCTGGTGGTGGGCGGTCACCCGCACGAGCCGCGCCACCTCGGCGGCGTACGCGTCAGGCAGGGCCCGCTCGGCCCACTGGGCGGAGCGCTCCTCGTCGTCCTCGGCCCCGTCGTAGACGGCGTCGTGGAACCAGGCGGCGAGGCCGACGGTGGTGGCGTCGAAGGCGGCGCCGGCCTCCGCCAGCTGCTGGAGCCGGTCCAGCACCTCGCTCAGGTGGAGCAGGTCGTGATAGCCGGGCCGGTCCCAGGCCAGGAGCAGCTCGTCGCGCAGGTCGTGGTGGTCGGGCAGGGGCCACCGCTCGCTGATCGTCACGTCCCGGCCTGCCGCTGGAGCTCGCGGGCGTGGGCGTGCGCAGGCGCCATCGCCCATCGGATGGCCACGGTGGCGGCGGTGCCCAGCACCCGGTCGGTCACCGGCAGCACCGGGGGCAGCCGCAGCTCGCGGCGGGCCTCGCCGGGCAGGAGCCCCACGGCCGCGGCCACCAGTGAGAGGTAGCCGGGCCGTGCCGGCAGCGGCAGGTCCGGGTGCAGGACCAGGAACCGGATGGCGTCGCGGGCCTCGGGCGTGCCGCGCAGCTCGGGACCGTACGCCGTCAGGGTGGCGCGCAGCTCGTCCTCGGTCCGCGGCGGGTCGAGGACACCGAGGTGGCGCGCCGCGACGGCTGTCTGCGCGACGTACTCGTCGCGGTCCGCACCGACGAGGCGGCGGTGCCCGTAGCGGTCGTGCGCGGCGAGGAAGCTGTCGATCTCGGCGGCGTGCACCCAGCCGAGCAGGTGCGGGTCGGAAGCGGCGTAGGGGGTCCCGTCGGGCATCGTGCCGGTGACCGACTCGTGTGCTCGCCGCACGGCGCCGATCACCTGCAGGGCGTCCCGCTCGGTGCCGAACGTGGTCATCGCGAGGTAGGTGGAGACCTGCGCGAGACGACCCCACATGTCGCCGCGGTAGCCCGAGTGGTCGGCCACGCCCTGCATCGCGGCGGGGTGCAGCGACTGCAGCATGATCGCCCGGATGCCACCGACGAACATCGACGCGTCGCCGTGCACCCGGGCGATGGGGGAGCCGGGCGCGAACCAGCGCGGACCCGGGTTGCCGTGCACCCGCTCGCGCTGACGCGGGCCGTCGGGTCCGGCCACCTTGTGGAACAGCTCGGTGCCGAGGCGCTCGCGAAGGTTCACGCTTTCGAGGCTAGCCCGGCGGAGGTGACGCCTCCGACCGTCTCGACGACGCGTTGACTTCGAGTACTCGAAGTTCCTACCGTCGATGGAGTGACCATCCCCGCCGAGACCCGCGGCTACTCCATCAAGGAGGCAGCGGCACTGACCGGCCTGCCCGCGAGCACGCTGCGCTACTACGAGCAGATCGGCGTGATCGAGCCGATCGCCCGGGGCGCCAGCAGCGGGCACCGCGTCTACGACGAGGACGACCTCGACCAGCTGGTCTGGGTGTCCTGCCTGGCCGCGACCGGGATGTCCGTCGGCGACATGCGCCAGTACATGGCCAACAACCGGCGCGGCCCCGCCGCGGCCGCCGAGCAGCGCGAGCTGCTCGAGCAGCAGCAGCGCCACCTGGCCGTCGAGGCCGAGCGACTGGTCCTGCGCCGGCGCTACGTGGAGCTGAAGATCGGCTACTGGCAGGCGGTGGAGGCCGGCGACAGGGCCGGCCGCGACCGCCTCGCCGACCAGGCGCGCGAGCTCGCCGACGAGCTGCGGGCGGTCACGCACCCCTGATCCGGGTCCTCGACCCGGACCCAACCCGCCGCGGACCGACCGCGGTGCACCGAAGGAGTCACTCATGCGCGTGAGCGCGTACGCAGCCCCGTCCGCCGGCCAGCCCCTGGCCCCCACCACCATCGAGCGCCGCGAGGTCGGCGCCCACGACGTGCTCATCGCGATCGAGTACGCCGGCATCTGCCACTCCGACATCCACACCGTCAACGGCGACTGGGGCCCGCAGCCGTTCCCGGTCGTCCCGGGCCACGAGATCGTCGGCACGGTCACCGAGGTCGGTGCCGAGGTGACCCGGCACCGCGTCGGCGACCGGGTGGGCGTCGGCTGCATGGTGGGCTCGTGCGGCGAGTGCGACAGCTGCCGCAACGGCGACGAGCAGTACTGCGCCCGCGGCATGATCGGCACCTACGCCGTCACCGACCGCGACGGCACCACCACGCAGGGCGGCTACTCCACGCACATCGTCGTGGACGCCGACTTCGTGCTCACCGTGCCCGAGGGCCTGGACCCGGCCGCAGCGGCGCCGCTGCTGTGTGCCGGCATCACCATGTACGCACCCCTGCGGCGCTGGGGCGCCGGACCGGGCACCCGGGTCGCCATCGTCGGCCTGGGCGGGCTCGGACACATGGGCGTCAAGATCGCGCACGCCCTCGGAGCCGAGGTCACGGTGCTGTCGCAGTCGTTGAAGAAGCAGGAGGACGGCCTCCGTCTCGGCGCCGACCACTACTTCGCGACGTCCGACCCCGACACCTTCGAGGCGCTCGCCGGCAGCTTCGACCTCATCGTCAACACGGTCAGTGCCGCGATCGACGTCAACTCCTACCTCGGCCTGCTCGCCGTCGACGGCACGCTCGTCAACGTGGGCGCGCCGCCGGAGCCGCTGCCTGTCAACGCCATGTCGCTGATCGGGGGGCGCCGGTCGTTCGCCGGCTCCATGATCGGCGGCATCGCGCTGACCCAGGAGATGCTCGACTTCTGCGCCGAGCACGGCATCGTCTCGGAGGTCGAGTTGATCGCCGCCGACCAGGTCAACGAGGCCTACGAGCGCGTGCTCGCCTCGGACGTGCGCTACCGCTTCGTCATCGACGCCAGCACGCTCGCCTGACTCGCCGGCGGTGGCTCGTCACTCCAGGTGGGTCGTGGCGAGCCCCGTCAGCGCCGACAGCGCGAGCGGGCGCGCCACCAGCGAGGTGGCGACCGGCCAGCGGCGCCGCGCTAGGGTGAGCGCGGCACCGGCGTAGATGGACAGGCACCACGGGCAGCTCAGGAGGTAGGTCAGCTTCGACTTCTCCGGCGGTCCGTTGCGCTCCTCGACCGCGTCGCGCACGGGCTCGGTGATGCGGTCGTCGCGCACCAGCTTGACCAACCGGTAGGTCGCCAGGCCGTCGACGAGGAGCGCCATCGGCCGCTCGGTGTGTTCGTTCGCCATCGTCTCGCCGCTTCTGTGGGGGGTGGACGGCCCCGGTACCCCGTTGCGGGGCGTCCACGCCCACCGTCCGCGGTCGCGTCGATCACTCCGCGCCGGACAGGTCCCCCGCGTCGATGATGCGGTAGGCGTAGCCCTGCTCGGCGAGGAAGCGCTGCCGGTTCTGGGCGAAGTCGGCGTCGACGGTGTCGCGCGAGACGATCGTGTAGAAGTGGGCGCTGCGGCCCTCGGTCTTCGGGCGCAGCAGCCGACCGAGGCGCTGGGCCTCCTCCTGGCGCGAGCCGAAGGACCCGCTGACCTGGATGGCCACCTCCGCGGAGGGCAGGTCGACGGAGAAGTTGGCGACCTTGCTGACCACCAGCAGGCCCACCTCGCCGGAGCGGAACGCGTCGAAGAGCCGCTGGCGCTCGCGGACCGGTGTCTCGCCCTTGATCACGGGCGCGTCGAGCATCGCGGCGATCTCGTCCAGCTGATCGATGTACTGGCCGATGACGAGCGTGGGCTGGCCCGCGTGCTGCGCGACCAGGTCGCGCACGACGTCGACCTTGGCGTGCGTGCACGAGGCGAGCCGGTAGCGCGTGTCCGGGTCGCTGGTGGCGTACGCCAGCCGCTCGCCGTCGGGCAGGGTGACCCGCACCTCCACGCAGTCTGCGGGCGCGATCCAGCCCTGCGCCTCGATGTCCTTCCAGGGCGCGTCGTAGCGCTTGGGTCCGATGAGGGAGAACACCTCGCCCTCGCGCCCGTCCTCGCGCACCAGGGTCGCGGTCAGTCCCAGCCGGCGCCGGGCCTGCAGGTCGGCGGTCATCCGGAAGATCGGCGCCGGCAGCAGGTGCACCTCGTCGTAGACGATGAGGCCCCAGTCGCGGGCGTCGAGCAGCTCCAGGTGCGGGTAGACGCCCTTCCGCTTGGTCGTGAGCACCTGGTACGTCGCGATCGTGACCGGCCGGATCTCCTTGACGGCGCCGGAGTACTCGCCGATCTCGTCCGGGGTCAGCGACGTGCGCGCGACCAGCTCGTCCTTCCACTGCCGGGCGCTGACGGTGTTGGTGACGAGGATCAGCGTGGTCGCGCCCGCGTGCGCCATCGACGCCGCCCCCACGATGGTCTTGCCGGCCCCGCAGGGCAGCACGACGACCCCGGATCCGCCCTCCCAGAACGACTCGGCGGCCTCGCGCTGGTAGGGCCGCAGCGTCCAGCCGTCCTCGGCGAGGTCGATGGCGTGCGCCTCGCCGTCGACGTAGCCGGCGAAGTCCTCGGCCGGCCAGCCCAGCTTCAGCAGGGCCTGCTTGAGGTTGCCTCGCTCGCTCGGGTGGACCGCGACGCTGTCGTCGTCGATCCGGTTGCCCAGCATCCCGGCGACCTTCTTGGCGCGCAGCACCTCCTCGAGCACCGCGCGGTCCGTGGACGACAGCACCAGTCCGTGCACCGGGTGCTTCTCCAGCCGCAGTCGCCCGTAGCGGCCCATGGTCTCCGCGACGTCGACGAGGAGGGCGTGCGGCACGGCGTAGCGCGACCAGGTCAGCAGCGCGTCGACCACCTGCTCGGCGTCGTGCCCGGCCGCCCGCGCGTTCCACAGCCCGAGGGGCGTGAGCCGGTAGGTGTGGATGTGCTCGGGGGAGCGCTCGAGCTCGGCGAAGGGCGCGATCGCCTTGCGGGCCTGCGCGGCGGAGGGGTGGTCGACCTCCAGCAGGAGCGTCTTGTCCGACTGGACGATGAGGGGACCGTCGTTCACCCGGCAATCCTACGGACGGGCGGCAGGCTCAGCTGGCGGCCGCGGCCCTCTGCCGCGCGCGGAACGCCGCCACGTTGGCGCGCGAGGAGCAGCGGTCCGAGCAGTAGCGTCGCGACTGGTTGGGCGAGGTGTCGACGAAGACGTTGTCGCACCGGGTCTCCGAACAGGTGCCGAGGCGGGTGGCGCCGAGGTCGCAGACGAGGTTCGCCAGCCCCATCAGGGCCTCACCGACCAGCAGCTCCGCGACCGACGCCGCGCGGTTGGCGACGTGCATGTGGAGGTTGTCGGGGTCGTGGTCGGAGATCATCGGGGTGACCGGGTGGCGGGCCAGCAGGTCGTTGAGCGAGCGCACCACCAAGGGGACGTCGTCGGCCGCCGACGCCTCGAACACGCCGCGGAGCTCGGCCTGGAACTGCTGGAGCCGGCGCACGTCCTCGTCGACCACCGAGCGGTGCAGCCAGACGCGGTCGGCGAGGTGCGCCCGCAGCGCGGCCGCGTCGGGCAGCTCGGCGTTCACGAGCGACGCGGAGCGCTCGGCGTAGCGGATGAAGTCCACCGCACCACTCTACGGAGGCGCTGGGTCAGCCTCGACGGACACCGGTGATGCGGTGCACCGCGAACTCGCGGACGTCGTCCGCGCGCAGGTCGTACGCCGAGAGCCGGCCGCCGTCGAGCCGCCGTGGCTCGACGACCCGCTCACCGCTCGCGCCGTGGTTGTCGACGTAGCCGATGACCACCGTGCTGCCGGACTCGATCGCCTCTCGCAGCGCCGCCAACGCCCCCGACGGGGTGGTGGCATCGGTGAGCGTCGGTCGGGACGCCCCGGCTCGGTCGCCGGCGCGGATCGCGGTCGCGACCGCCTGCACCTGCGCGGCCTGGCGCGCCTCCAGCGCTCCGGCCGGACGGCGTCCCCGCCGGGGACGGGCACGCTGGAGGTCGGGTCGGCTGACCCGCACCGTGCCGTCCGCCGCCTCGACGACGGGCGCCGCGCCCAGCTCGCGCAAGCGCGGCAGCAGCACGTCGATCGGGGAGGTCGAGATCGCCACCGTGGGGGCGAGCAGCCGCAGGCCGAGCGTCCGGGCGCGCGGGTCGTGCACCAGGGCCGCCAGCGCCGCCTCGTCGTCGGCGCGCAGGAAGGCCTCGGCGTGGCCCACGCGCACGCTGCCGAAGGTGCGCGCGACGTCGTCGACCAGGAACTCCAGCGGCTGCGGGACGGGGGTCTGCGAGACCGAGGTCAGGAAGTCGCGGACCTCGAGGGCGGACCAGCCCGCGTCGAAGCCGCGGCGCAGCGAGCCGGCGCTGAAGCGGTAGACGGTCGCGCCGCCGCGCGACTCCACGTCGGCGAGCAGGTGCAGCCGGCGCGCCACCTCGCTCTCCAGCGGCCCTGGAGCCACCGCCGTGAGATCGGCCTGCAGCAGGACGTGCTCGACGGGCCTGGGAAGGTGATCGTCGATCGCGGCTGCCGCACCGGACAGGTCACCGTCGGCCACGAGCCGGCCGCTCGGCGGGAGGCCGCCGGCTCCGGTCACGCCCAGCACCGCGGCCTCGTCCAGCGCCCAGGTGACGAGGTCGGTGAAGACCGCCGGCCGCCGCGGTCGCAGCCAGCCGATCCGCTGCACCAGGGAGGCGACGCCGGTGCCCGCCGCCAGCACCTCGCCCTCCGGCACCTCGGCCAGGACCCGCAGCGCCAGCCGGCGCGCCTCCTCGGCCAGGCCGCTGGAGAGCTCGGGCGCCAGCGCGTTCCAGGACTTGCCCGCCGGGTCCCGCGAGCCGACCAGCGACGGCACCCGGCTGCTCGCCAGCCACCCCCCGACCAGGCGCGACCAGCGCTCGGCGATCGGTCGCCCCGACCACACGTCGAACTCGTCCGTGGGCAGCCAGGCGGGAGAGCCGTCGGGCTGGGCGCCCTCGGCGACGAGGCCGGCGGGGAGCGCCACCTCGACGATGAGCGCGGCACCGGGCTCGTCCACGTGGAGCTCGCGCGCCACCAGCTTGAGGTCGCGCACGGCCAGGCCCCCGCTGCGCAGGACGCTCGGCGGCTGCACGCCCCAGTGGTCGAGCAGCAGCTCGACGCGTCGTACGACGTCGAAGGCGGCGCCGGCCGCAGTCCGGGCGACCAGCGCGGCGTCGCGCGACGACGTGGCGAGGGTGGGCACCTCGTCCACCGGCTCGGTGGTCGTGCGCCCACCGCGCAGCGCCAGGCCGACCTCACCCGGCACCACCACGGTGTCGCCCTCCCGCGGCACGAGCAGGCGGCGGCTGAGCAGCTCCTCGGCCGGGGTGCGCGCCTCGGCGGGGGAGACCGTGCGGCGTGCCGACCCGGTGGTGCCTTCGCCGCCGTGGGCGTCGACGTGGCGGAGCAGGGCCGCGGCCGCCGGACTGAGCTCGGCGATCCGCGCGGCGACCTCGTCGGGCGGGGCGGGCTCGGGGCTGGCAGGGCGGAGGCCGCTCACGACCCCCGGCATGGCGCGCAGGGCGTCGGCGACGCCCGTCAGCGCCCGGATGCCGCCCGGCGCCTCCCAGGCCAGCGCCAGGTCCAGGAGCCGATCCAGCGCCGCCGCGGTGCGCGCCGGGTCGGCAGCGACGATCGAGATCAGATCGTCCGAAGTGGTTTGACCTGCAACCAGCAGGGCATCAAGCACGGACAGTTCCAGACGGTCCAGGCCGTCGAGGGCTCGGTGGATCGACGAGCGCGTGCTGGCCCGCGAGGCCAGCTGCGAAGAATCTTGAGGGGCGGGTGTGGCGAGATCCGGACGGGCCCTGAGCAGCGCCACGAGCCGCTCGTCCGGCCAGGCGCGAAGCTGGTCGGCGAGGGTGCGCGCGGGTGTCGCCCGTCCTGAACTGGACATCCCTTCTACGCTACTCGCCGGGTCGGCGACGCCGGCCGCGATCTCGACACCGGACCACCACACGGGCGAAGAAGGCAGAGCATGAGGAACGTCGACCTGCACCACGGGGCGGCGACCGACGTCGGGCTGGTGCGCAAGGTCAACGAGGACTCGTTCCTGGTCGCACCGCCGGTGTTCGTCGTCGCCGACGGCATGGGCGGGCACTCCGGCGGCGACGTCGCCAGCCAGATGGTCGTCGAGGAGTTCCAGCGGCTGGCCGAGGCGTACGACCCCGCGCGCGGCGCCGAGCACGTCACCGACGCCTTCGCACGGGCGCAGGCGCGCATCGTCGACTACGGCAACGCGCACCGGGCGCTGCAGCCGGGCTGGCACGCCGGCACCACCGCCGTCGTCGCGGTCCTGGTCGACGACCACGGCGTGATCAAGTGGCTGCTCGCCAACCTGGGCGACTCCCGCATCTACCGGATCACCGAGGGCCGGCTGGAGCAGATCAGCGTGGACCACTCGGTCGTGCAGGAGCTCGTCGACGCGGGACAGATCACCGCGCAGGAGGCTGCGGTCCACCCCGAGCGGCACGTCATCACCCGTGCGCTGGGCAGCCCCGAGGGCATCGATCCCGACTTCTTCCTGCTGCCGCTGGCCTCGGTCGAGCGGCTGCTGCTGTGCAGCGACGGCGTCACCGGGATGATCGAGGACGAGGTGATCCACGACATCCTCGAGACCGTGGCAGACCCCCGCGACGCGGCCGACCGGCTCGTGCGAGCGGCGGTGGCTGCCGGAGGCCGCGACAACGCGACGGCGGTCGTCGTCGATGTGGTGGGATTGGTGAAGGACGCCAGTTATGACTCCCAGCGCCAGCTCGAGAGTCTCGAATCCAAGCTTGGGGGACGACTGTGAGCACTGAGGCCAGGTTCGCGGCCGGCGACTGGTACGCCGTCGTCGGCGAGCAGGTGACCGTCCTGCTGCCCGGCAGCCAGCGCGAGCGCGTGGCCGCGCTCTGGGACCTCGTGGACGCCGGCGCCGGCCCCGACGCCGCTCTCGACGCCCTGCTCGCCGGCGGGCTGTCCTCGCTCGAGCACTTCGCGCTCGTCGCCCACGGCGACGACGCCACCCGGCTCATCGTGCGCGGCGCGCCCAGCGCCACCGTCACCGCCACGGCGGGCGACTCGATCGTCAGCGCGGTCCCCGGCACCGCCTGGGCCGAGCGACTCGTCACCGGGGTCACCAGCCTCCGGATCACCCTCACCGGCGACGGCACGGCCGATCACGTGCTGACCCCCGGCATCGCGCGCGTCTCCGTCGTCGAGCTCGGTACGCCGACCACGACCGAGGCGGTCGACGCGCCGGTCGCGACCTCCCGACCCGACCCCGAGCCGCAGGCCGACCCGGAGCCGACCCCGAGCCCGGTCGCCGAGCCGACTCCCGAGCCGGTCCCCGAGCCGGCTCCCGAGCCGGTCCCCGAGCCGGTTCCCGCCCCCGTCGCCGCCCCGGCGCCCGTGGGCCTTGGCCTCGAGGACGCTCCCACCGGCGAGACACCCACCGTCGACGACTGGCCCGACCGCGACGGCCAGACGCGCGCCGGCGCCCCGGTGCCGGAGTTCGCTCGTCCGCCGATCCCCGGTCAGGAGCTCGCGCCCGAGGTGGTCTCGCAGCCGGTCGCCTCGCTCGTCTTCTCGACCGGGGACGTGGTGTCCGTCGACCGCACCGTGCTGGTCGGCCGGGCGCCCGAGGCGCGTCGGTTCTCCTCGCAGGACCAGCCCCACGTCGTGACGGTGCCCAGCCCGCACCAGGAGATCTCCTCCACCCACCTCGAGATCCGGCCCGGCGCCGGTGCCGACCACGGCTCGGCGATCGCGACCGACCTCGGCTCGACCAACGGCACGGTGCTGGCCCAGCCCGGACTCGAGCCCGAGGAGCTCAAGCCGGGGATCGCCGTCAGCCTGATCCCCGGTGCCGTGCTCGACCTCGGCGACGGCGTCACCATCCAGGTCACCAACCCCTGAGCCCGACACGTCCGTGACCCAGCACCCACACCCCACGACGTACCCCGTCGCCCAGCTCGAGCGACGCTTCACCGCGTTCGCCGTCGACCGCCTGCTGGCCTGGAGCCTGCTCGCCCTCGTCGGCCTCGTCACGGCCCTCTTCGTGTCCGACGACTTCTGGACCGTCGTCGGCGTGGTCGCGGGGGCCATGGTGCTGCTGTGGCTGGCGCTGGCGGTCGTGCTCGGGGCCACCGGGACCTCCCCCGGCAAGGCGATGGTGGGGTTGCGGGTGGTCCACCACGGCACCGGCACCCCCATCGGCGTCGGCCCGGCGCTGCTCCGCTCGCTCGTGCTGGGCGCCGCCGGGCTGCCCACCTTCGGCCTCGGCATCGCCACCTTGGCCTGGACGGCCGTGGAGGACCGCAACCGGCAGCGCCGCGGATGGCACGACCACCTGACGCACACCGTCGTGGTCGACGTACGCCCGGTGGAGGAGGTGGCCGACGAGGATGCCGACGAGGGCCCGCGCCACATCGTCAACCTCACCGCCATGCGCCTCATCCCCGCGCCGCCGGTCGAGGTGATCAGGACTCCCGAGCGCCCCGAGCACTCGACGCGGCGCCAGCCCCTCCCGGCCGACCTCGCCGCACCGCCGGCCACCGCGCCGCCCGCCACCGCGCCGCACACCGCGCCCCCGCCGCGGGGGGCGGCACCACCGACCGCGGCCGGTCGGCACGCCGCTGCGGTGCCGGGTGTCCCGGCCCCGCAGCCGCAGGTGCCGCCGCGGCTGCCTCCCCAGCACCACGCGCCACCGCCCGGACGGGCACCGGTGCCGCAGGGCGCCCCCCACGCGGCCCCGCGCGTGCCTGCCGGACCGCAGCGCTGGCGCGTGCACTTCGACAACGGCGAGAGCTTCGTGATCGCCGGCCTCGCCCTGGTCGGGCGGCGTCCCGAGGCCCGAGCGGGCGAGCAGGTGGCCCACCTGGTCCCGCTGACGTCCGCCGACATGTCGGTCTCCAAGACCCATGCCCAGTTCGGGCCCGCCCCCGACGGGACGATCGTCGTGATGGACCGCGGATCGACCAACGGCACCATCCTCGTGCGGCAGGGCGTCTCGCGTCAGCTCGCCCCGGGCAAGCCGGCCGCGCTCGTCGACGGGGACAAGGTCGTCTACGGCGACCGCGAGATGACCATCACCCGCGAGGCCTGACGCCGATCAGCGCGTCAGGGCGACCGGGATCCGGGTGATCCCGCCGCGAGCGCCGAGCCAGACGAGCTCGCCGTCGTCGAGCTGGCCGGGCGTCGTCGGGCCGGCGACGGTGACGGTGAAGCGCGCCGACTCGCCGGGCGCGAGGCGTACGGCGAGGGGTCGGACGCTCACGCGGTGGGAGGTGAAGCCGCGGGCCGTCACGGAGAAGTACTCCGCGCGCGAGCCGATGTTGGTCACGGTGCGCACGGCCCTGGTCCGCGGCCCACGCAGCAGGATCGAGCTGGTGTTGAGGTCGGCGAGGTCATGGCTGCGCCACGCGCGGCGCCAGGCGGCCGGCGCGACGTCGAGCGCCAGGTGTGCGCCCGGCGCGCGGGAGGGCAGGGCGCCGGCGCCCTGCTCGAGGGAGGAGGCGCCGCGGACCGGGGTCGCCGCGGTGACGAGCAGCGAACGGACCTCGGCCGCGGTGCGGTCGCCCTCGGCGAGCACCAGCGCCGCGAGGCCACTGGCGTGCGCGGTGGCCGCCGAGCTGCCGCTGAAGACGCCCCAGCTCCGGCCGGTGGAGTCGGGCAGGGCGCCGAGGACGGCGTCGCCGTCGGCCACCGCGTCGGGCTTGAGGACGGACCCGCGGGGATCGCCGGCGGCACTCCACGGCGCCGTACGCCGCGTGCCGGGCTCACCGGCGACGCGGGACATCGCGAGCTTGGCGCCGGGGTGGCGAGCCACCCACCGGCTGAACGCGCGGCCCGCGTCGGCGGCGAGGTGGACGGTGGGCACCGCGTGCAGGTCGGCGCTGACGCTGCCCGGGCGCTGGTTGATCAGGACCATGGCGCGACCGCCGGCCTGGGCGACGGCGTCCGACTTGTCGATGCGCCCGATGCCGCCGCGGCGGCACACCACGATGCGGTCGGCGACCAGGCGCGAGTCGAGGGCGCCGCTGCGACACTGCCCCGCGGCACGCCGGGAGACCCCGGGTGCGGCCGCGTCCTGTGCCAGCACGGCCTGCGCGCGCACGTCCGACGGGCGTCCGCCGCCCGTCCAGGTGGTGCCGCCGGGCGCCGCCACCCGGGCGCGCGACATCCGGCCCACCGCTGAGCCGACCGTGGTCACCCACGGGGCAGCGTGGGCGGCGTACGCCGCGTCGGCGGAGTTGCCGGCCGCGCCGAGGACCACGATGTCGGCCTCGGCCGCGCCGAGCAGGGCGAGCTGAAGGGTGTCGATGCCCTCGCCACCGGCGAGGGCCAGGGTCAGGACGTCGACGCCGTCGGCGACCGCGGCGTCCACCGCGGAGACCACGTCAGCGGTCGAGCACCCGTCGTCGGCAGGGTCCGGCGCGCCCCAGCACGCCTTGTAGGCCGCGAGCCGGGCCTGCGGCGCGACGCCGCCGAACCGGCCGGCGTCGCGGCCGTCCACGCGGACGCTCACTCCGGCGTTGCCGGCAGCAACCGACGACACCTGGGTGCCGTGGCCCAGCACGTCGGCCGCGGACAGCGACTCCGAGGAGCGGACACGGTCCGCGCCGAATCCCTCGACGAACCACCGGGCGCCGACCACCTTGCGGGTGCAGTCGTCGCTCGACCAGTCCTCACCCTCCGCGCACGCGCCGGAGAAGTCACTCGGGTCCTTGCCGAGGCCGGGGACCTCTGCGAAGGCCGGCGACTCGAGGGCGATGCCCGAGTCGACCACGCCGATGACCACCCCAGCGCCACCGCGGAGCCGGGGACTGGCGGCGGCACTGCGCACGGCCGCCCTCGACGTGTGGGCGGCGAGTGGACGGACCACGTCGGCCTCGATGGCGGCGACTCCGGGCTGGTCGTCGAGCACGGCGAGCTGGGCGCCGGTGAGCCGGGCGGCGAAGCCGTTGAGGGCGGTGGTCCAGCGGTAGACGGGCTCGGCGCCGACGACCGACAGCACCGCGTCCTGCTGGGCGAGCAGCTCTGCGGCGTCCCGGCGTCCCGCGGCGGTGCCGGCGCCCTCGAGGGTGACGAGGGTCAGCGGCTGCGACGCCGTGGTGGCGCCGGTGGTCGGGTCGTCGGCGAGTGCGGCACCCGCGGCGGGCAGCACCAGCGACAGCGCGAGCAGGCCGGACGTCAGGGTCCGCCGAACGGGTCGTGCCTGCACCTGCCCCACCTCCACGTCGGTCGTCGTCGCGCGTCATGAGCCTCGCGGACCTCTCATCGTCCCAGCAGGGGAGCGCGGAAATCAAAGGGCCTCGGACAACCTGTTGGTGGTGGCCGGTCGCAGCCGCCTATCCTGTGCCGCGCCCGTGAAACCCACGCGGCGCCGGTCGAGGTGGAGCGGAGCGGTCCTGTGCCCAGTGGCAAGGTGAAGTGGTTCGACGCGGAGAAGGGCTTCGGCTTCCTGTCCCAGGACGACGGCCCGGACGTCTACGTGCACTCCGACGCGCTGCCCGAGGGCGTCGCCACGCTGAAGGCCGGCACCAAGGTCGAGTTCGGCATCGCCCAGGGTCGGCGCGGCGACCAGGCGCTGCAGGTGCGGGTGCTCGACGCGCCGGCATCGGTCAGCCGCAACCAGCGCAACGCCCAGCGCAAGCAGCCGGAGGCGATGGTCACCATCGTCGAGGACCTCATCAAGATGCTCGAGGGCGTCGAGGAGACGTACCGCCGCGGCCGACACCCCGAGCGCGCCGCGGCCCGGGGCACCGCGAAGGTGCTGCGCGCGCTCGCCGACGAGCTCGAGATCTGAGCGCCGTCGTCAGCCGTGCGTGGCTGACGACCCCGCGCGCGGACGGCTCGCCAGCACGAAGGTCGCCCACGCGCCGAGCACGCCCGCCGCGATGCCGAGGCCGAGCTGCGGCATCAGCGGCATCACGATCCCGACGAAGCCGCCGATCACCCACGCCAGCTGCAGCGTGGTGTCCGAGCGGGCGAAGGCGCTCGCCTGGATCCGGCTCGGCACATCACGCTGGATCGTCGAGTCCAGCGAGAGCTTGGCCAACGCCTGGGCCAGGCCGGCCGTGAGGCCCAGCAGCACCAGCGGGACGAGGCCGTAGAACAGGGCCGCGACGACCGCGACGACCGCGTCGGCCAGCAGCGCCAGCACCACGGTCACCGCGGGGTTGAGGCGCCTGAGCAGCGACCCGATGGCGATCCCGAGGGTGTTGCCGAGGCCCGCTGCCCCGATCACGAGGCCGAGCAGCACCTCCGGCTGCCAGTCGCCGATCGGGTTGTCGCGCAGCAGGAACGCCATGAACATCGTCAAGAACCCCGACAGCCACCGTGGCCCGCAGTTGGCCCGCAGCGCGAACGCCACGGCGGCCGGGATCCGGGTGCGCGGGCGGCGGGCGCGGACCGTCGTGTCGGCGTCGTCGCTCGAGCCGGTCAGCACGAGCTCGCCCTCGCCGTGGCTGGCGTCGACCTTCTCCGGCAGCCGGATCGCCCAGATCGTGGCGAGCACGAAGACCACGAAGCCGTAGCGCAGCGACCACTCCGGCCCGAACGTCGAGGCCAGCACCGCCAGCGGCGCCGAGACGCCGGCGCCGACGACGCCTGCGAGGGAGACCCGGGCGTTGGCCTTGACCAGCGTCAGGTCGGGCGGCAGCAGGCGTGGCACCGCTGCCGCGCGGGTGACGCCGTACGCCTTGGAGGCGACGAGGCAGCCCAGCGCGGCGGGGAACAGCCACCCGGACTCGGTGACCACGGCGGTGGCGAGCACCCAGCACAGGAAGCACCGGATGGCCATGGTGGCGCCCACGGCCCAGCGGCGGCCGTGGCTGAACCGGTCGAGGAACGGGCCGATGAGCGGGGCGACGATGGCGAACGGCAGCATCGTCAGGCCGAGGAACAGCGCCACCTGGCCGCGCGCCTCACCGGTGGGGACCTGGAAGAACAGGGTGCCGGCCAGCGAGATGGCCACGGCCGCGTCGCCGGCGGCGTTGAAGGCGTGCAGCTCGATCAGTCGTGACAGGCCCGAGTCGCCGGCGCCCTCCGCCCGCGCCGCGCGACGGGCCTGGGTGAGCGCGAACTGGCCTGCCGTTCCGGCTCCGCGCCCCGCCACCTTGGCGCCGCGCCCCGCCGCCCGCGCACCGCGGGCAGCACCGGACAGCGATCGGCGTACGGCACCGGGACGGTGCGCCGCGGCGGGTCCGGACGGGATCTCCTGCCCGGCCCCCGGGTGGCCTGCCGGCTCCGTGCCCGGGCGCGCGTCGGGGTGATCGGAGGTCACGGGGGACATCTTGACCTACGCACCCGACACCCCGGCGCAGGACGTACCGGCAGTGCCGACGGGACAGGACGACCACGGGTTTGCCATGATGCGCAGGTGATCGCTCTCCCCACACGCGCCGGCAAGCCGGACTCGGCCCTCGCCAAGGCCGTCGACCTGGCCCGCGGTGTCGTCCTCGAGGTCGCGGAGCCGACGGAGGTCGGCGACCACCTCGGGGTCCGGGCCGAGGGGGAGCGGGTCGTCACCCACCACTTCGCGTGCCTGAGCCGCGGCTACCCGGGCTGGTACTGGTCGGTCACGCTGACCCGCGCCAAGCGCGGCAAGGACCTCACCGTCAACGAGGTCGTGCTGCTGCCCGGCGACGAGGCCATCGTGGCGCCGCCGTGGGTGCCCTACAAGGAGCGCCTGCAGCCCGGCGACCTCTCGCCCGGCGACCTGCTGCCGGTCGAGGACGAGGACGTCCGGCTGGTGCCGACCTACCTCGTCGGCGACGACCCGATCGACGGTCCTCTGGACGGCGACGCGCGGGCGCAGGTGCGCCGCGTCGCCGAGGACCTCGGCCTGGGGCGCGTGCGCACGCTGAGCCGCGAGGGCATCGACATGGCCGCCGAGCGCTGGTACGCCGGCCCCGGCGGCCCCGACTCGCCGCTGGCCAAGAGCGCCCCCGACACCTGCTGGTCGTGCGGCTTCCTCGTGCGGCTCAACGGCTCGCTGTCCGAGCGCTTCGGCGTCTGCGCCAACGGCAACGCCAACGACGACGGCCGGGTCGTCAGCTTCGACCACGGCTGCGGGGCCCACTCCGAGGTCAAGCTCGCCCGCAAGCAGCAGCCGCTGCCGATGCCCGAGCACGTCTACGACACCCTCACCGACGACGAGCTCGAGAGCATCTGAGCGCCGCTCCGCCGCGGGGCACCGGCGGGGCTCAGGCGCCCGCGAGCACCCAGACGGCGTAGTCGGGCACGGGCTCGTGCAGCTCGTAGCTGCCGAAGCGGTGCACCACCCGGAGCCCGGCCGCCTCGGCGTCCGCGACGAACTCCTCGGCCGGGTACGTGCGGCTGCCCGCCCTGGCTGAGCCGAGCTCGAAGCCGACCAGCGCCCGCCCCGCCGGGGCGAGCAGGTCGCGGATCCGCTGCAGCACCGCCCGCTCGGTGCCCTCCCCGAGGTAGATCATCACGTTGCCGACGACGACCACGAGGTCGAACGTTCCGTGCTCGTCGGGGTCGAGAGCCAGGGCCTCGTGGGGGAGCACCTCGAGGTCGGGGTACGTCGCGCGCGACTGGGCCCGCAGCGCGGCGTCGGGCTCGGTCGCCACGACGTGGTGCCCACGCGCCTGCAGCGCGGCCGACACGCGTCCCATGCCCGAGCCGATGTCGAGGATCCGGGCGCCTCGCGCGACCAGCGCGTCGGCCAGCCTGGCCTCGCCGTCGACGTCATCGCCGCGGGCGACGACGTCGGCGAAGTGCTCCCCGTAGCCCCGGTTGCCCTCGCCCACCAGCTCCCAGCGGGTCGGCGGCAGGCTCACCGGTCGGCCTGTCGCGCCGTCCGCTCCCGCCGGCGGCGGCGGCAGTACTCCAGCCCGCACAGCCCGAGGCCGAAGCCCGCCAGGCAGGTCCACAGCCACCACGTCCGCCCGCTCTCCTGCAGCGCTCCCCAGAACGGCAGCAGGCCGAGGAAGCCGAGGAGCCAGAGGGCCGTGCCCACCTCGGTGGTGCGGACCCCGTCGACGTCGAGGGGCTCGACCTGCGCCACGATGTAGGTGCGGTTGCCGATCTCGTGCCGAGTCGGCTGCTCGTCGCCCAGGTCCACGCCGTCACGCTACACAAGCGACACTGGCCGAAACACGCCCGTAGCGCGCTTCTGCCACACTGGACCCTCGTGAGCAACCAGACGCAGCACGCAGCGAGACCGTCCCGCGCCCGGGGCCTGGACGGGTTCTTCCGCATCAGCGAGCGGGGCTCGACCCTCGGTCGCGAGATCCGCGGCGGCGTCGTCACCTTCTTGACGATGGCCTACATCGTCGTGCTCAACCCGCTCATCCTGGGCTTCGTCCCCGACTCCACCGGCGCCTACCTCGGCGGTGGCCCCGGCGACGGGTCCAACCTGCCCGTGATCGCCGCCGGCACCGCGCTCGTGGCCGGCGTGCTGACGATCGCCATGGGGGCGGTGGCCAACTTCCCGCTCGCGCTCGCGACCGGCCTCGGCCTCAACGCGTTCGTGGCCAACGCCGTGGCGACCCGCTCCACGTGGGAGGACGCGATGGGCCTGGTGGTGCTCGAGGGCATCATCATCCTGGTCCTCGTCCTGACCGGGTTCCGCCGCGCGGTGTTCCACGCCGTCCCGCAGCAGCTGAAGATCGCGATCTCGGTCGGCATCGGTCTGTTCATCGCGCTCATCGGCTTCGTCGACGCCGGCTTCGTCACGCGGATCCCCGACGTCGCCCAGACGACCGTCCCGGTCCAGCTCGGCACGGGCGGCACGCTGACGGGCTGGCCCGTCCTGGTCTTCGCGGTCGGCGTGGTCCTCGTCGTGGCCCTGTGGGTACGCCGCGTGCGCGGTGCGATCCTGATCTCGATCGTCGCGACCGCCGTGCTGGCCTTCGTCCTGCAGGCCGTCCTCGACCTCGGGTCCGTCGCGCAGGACGGCCCGGGCAACTGGGCGCTCAACGTGCCCGAGCTCGGCGGCTTCGTCGACGTCCCCGACTTCGGCACCCTCGGCGAGTTCTCCCTCTTCGGCGCCTTCTCCTCGGTCGGGGTGCTGGCCGCGCTGCTGCTGGCCTTCACGCTGCTGCTCGCCGACTTCTTCGACACCATGGGCACGATGACCGCGATCGGGGCCGAGGCCGGCCTCAATGACGAGGACGGGATCCCGCCCAACTCCCAGCGCATCCTGATCGTCGACTCGGTGGCCGCCCTCGCCGGTGGCGCCGCAGGCGTCTCGTCCAACACGTCCTACATCGAGTCCGCCTCCGGCGTGGGCGAGGGCGCGCGCACCGGCCTGGCGTCGGTGGTTACCGGGCTGCTGTTCCTGCTGAGCACCTTCTTCGCCCCGATCGTGGAGGCGATCCCGTCCGAGGCCGCCGTACCGGCGCTGGTGCTGGTCGGCTTCTTGATGATGCAGCAGGTCAAGGGCATCGACTGGGACGACCTCGAGATCGCCATCCCCGCGTTCCTGACGATCGTGCTGATGCCGTTCACGTACTCGATCAGCGTCGGCATCGGCGCCGGCTTCCTGGCCTACGTCCTCATCAAGGCCGTGGTCGGCAAGGTGCGCGACGTGCACCCGCTGATGTGGCTGGTCGCGGGCCTCTTCGTCGTCTACTTCGCGATCGACCCGATCACGTCCTGGCTCACCTGAGGTCTCACCCGACGTCCGGGCTTTCCTGACCCGGGCTCACCCGACGTCCGAGCTCACCTGACCCGGCCGCCGGGCCGCGGCACAGCGGAATAGTTAGCACAGGTAATGAGTTATGCTAACGATCATGCCGACGACCGACCTCCGCAGCCGCGCCGGGCTCGCCTCCGAGCTCCGGGCCGGTGTGATGCGCCTGCGCCGCCGCCTGGTGGCCGAGCGCCACCCCGACAACGACCTGAGCATCGCCCAGATGGTCGTGCTCGGGCTGCTCGTCCGGATGGGCGACCAGACCGTCGGCGAGCTGGCCCGCGCCGAGCGCGTGCAGCCGCCGTCGATGACCCGCACGGTCAACTGCCTCGAGGCCGACGGCTACGTGACGCGCCGGCCTCACGAGACCGACCGCCGGCAGGTGGTCGTCGCGCTGACCGACGCCGGCCGCGCCGCCGTGCTCGCCGACCGCCAGCGTCGCGACGCCTGGCTCTCCCAGCAGCTCGCGGGGCTGACCCCCGCTGAGCGCGCCATCCTTCGCGAGGCCGCGCCGATCCTGGCCCGCCTCGCCCTGACCGACTGACCACCTGTACGACCGAGGAGTTCCCACGAGCCCGACCTTCCGCTCCCTCTCCAACCCGAACTACCGCCGCTACGCCGCCGGTGGTGTCGTGTCCAACACCGGCACCTGGATGCAGCGCGTGGCCCAGGACTGGCTGGTGCTCGAGCTCGCCGCCGGCTCCGGCGCCACCGCGCTCGGCATCACGACCGGCCTGCAGTTCCTGCCGTTCCTCCTGCTCACCCCGCTCGCCGGGCTCGTCGCCGACCGCATGCCGAAGCAGCGCCTGCTGCAGCTCACCAACGTCGGCATGGCGGTGCCGGCCGCCGTCCTCGGCGTGCTCGCCGTCACCGGCTCGGCCGAGGTCTGGCACGTCTACGTCCTGGCGTTCCTGCTCGGTGCGGCGTCGGCGTTCGACGCCCCGGCACGCCAGTCGTTCGTCTCCGAGCTCGTCGACCCCGGCGACCTGACCAACGCCGTCGGCCTCAACTCCGCCAGCTTCAACGCCGCGCGCCTCGTCGGGCCCGGCCTGGCCGGCGTGCTGATCGCCGCCTTCGGCGGGGGAGCGGTCGCGACCGGCTGGGTCATCCTGCTCAACGCGGTGTCGTACGCCGCCCCGATCTGGTCGCTGCGCCACCTCGACGCCAGCCGCATCGACGCCGCCGCGCCCGCCGACCGCGGCCCGGGCGCGATCAAGGAGGGGGTCGCCTACGTCCGGGCCCGCCCCGACCTGCTGCTGGTCCTGAGCATGGTGTTCTTCGCCGGCACGTTCGGCCTCAACTTCCAGATCACCTCCGCGCTGATGGCGACCGAGGTGTTCGGCAAGGGGCCCGAGGAGTTCGGCCTGCTCGGCACCGTCCTGGCGATCGGCTCGCTCACCGGCTCGCTCCTGGCGGCGCGCCGCGGCGGCGTCCGGCACCGGCTCGTCGTCGGCTCGGCCCTCGCCTTCGGCGTCACCGTCGTGCTGGCCGGCCTGATGCCGTCCTACGTCACGTTCGCGTTGCTGGCGCCGGTCACCGGGCTCACCGCGCTGACCTTCATCACCAGCGCCAACACCTACATGCAGCTGCACACCGACGCCGGTGTCCGCGGTCGCGTGATGGCGCTCTACCTGATGATCTTCATGGGCGGCACCCCTGTCG
The DNA here is from genome assembly GCF_017916425.1 of Nocardioides sp. SYSU D00065. GTDB lineage: Bacteria > Actinomycetota > Actinomycetes > Propionibacteriales > Nocardioidaceae > Nocardioides. Next base: position 414,313 of record NZ_JAFMSX010000002.1, read on the forward strand.
GCGCGCCCATCATCGGGTGGATCGGCCACGAGTACGGCGCGCGCTGGACGCTGCTCGGCGGCGGCGCGCTCACGATCGCCGGCGTGGCCGTCTCGGCACTCGTCTACCTGCGCCTCGAGCGGTCGCGTCAGGAGCGGGCGGCTAGAGTGGACCCAGCGCCCGTCGAGGCGGCGTCTGCGGCGTTTTGACCCTGCAGTAGGGCCCGAGTAGCCTCAATCCCTGTGTCTGGCACGTCCAGGCTCCTGCGCATGCTCCAACGGCGCACCTGCCGAGCGCGCGGCTCTCGAGGCCGCGGCGCACCACGCATCCGCACGGCACCAGGCACCACGTACCTGCACCACGCACTCGCAACAGGCACACCGCAGCAACGCACGACACCCGAGTCCGGCACCGCGCCGGGCCGTGACGAGAGAACAGAGAGAGGGAACCACCCGGTGCCCACCATCAACCAGCTGGTCCGCAAGGGCCGCCAGGACAAGGTGTCCAAGAACAAGACGCCTGCCCTGAAGGGATCCCCGCAGCGCCGTGGCGTCTGCACCCGCGTCTACACGACCACCCCGAAGAAGCCGAACTCCGCCCTCCGCAAGGTCGCCCGCGTGCGCCTGAGCAGCGGCGTCGAGGTCACCGCCTACATCCCGGGTGTCGGTCACAACCTGCAGGAGCACTCGATCGTGCTCGTGCGCGGCGGCCGTGTGAAGGACCTTCCCGGTGTCCGCTACAAGATCATCCGCGGCTCGCTCGACACCCAGGGTGTCAAGAACCGCAAGCAGGCCCGCAGCCGCTACGGCGCGAAGAAGGAGAAGTAATGCCTCGCAAGGGTCCCGCTCCCAAGCGTCCTCTCGTCGTCGACCCGGTCTACGGCTCGCAGCTGGTCACCCAGCTCGTGAGCAAGGTGCTGCAGGACGGCAAGAAGGCCGTGGCGCAGCGCATCGTCTACACCGCACTCGAGGGCTGCCGCGAGAAGACCGGCACCGACCCGGTCGTCACGCTCAAGCGCGCGATGGACAACGTCAAGCCGGCCATCGAGGTCAAGTCCCGCCGCGTCGGCGGTGCGACCTACCAGGTCCCCGTCGAGGTCAAGGCCAACCGCTCCACCACGCTGGCGCTGCGCTGGCTCGTGGGCTACGCCGCCGACCGTCGCGAGAAGACGATGGCCGAGCGCCTCATGAACGAGATCCTCGACGCCAGCAACGGCCTCGGCGCCGCTGTGAAGAAGCGCGAGGACACCCACAAGATGGCCGAGTCCAACAAGGCCTTCGCCCACTACCGCTGGTGAGGACGGGAGGCCCGGCGCTCCGCTCCGCGCGGCGTCGGGCCTCCCACCCCCACAACCCCACTACTTCGAGGGACTGAGACACAGACGTGGCTGTCGACATCACCACCGACCTCAACAAGGTCCGCAACATCGGCATCATGGCGCACATCGACGCCGGCAAGACCACCACCACCGAGCGCATCCTGTTCTACACCGGCATCACCTACAAGATCGGTGAGGTCCACGAGGGCGGCGCCACGATGGACTGGATGGAGCAGGAGCAGGAGCGCGGCATCACCATCACGTCCGCCGCGACGACCTGCTGGTGGAAGAACCACCAGATCAACATCATCGACACGCCCGGTCACGTCGACTTCACGGTCGAGGTCGAGCGCTCGCTGCGCGTCCTCGACGGCGCCGTCGCCGTCTTCGACGGTGTCGCCGGCGTGGAGCCGCAGTCCCAGACGGTGTGGCGCCAGGCCAACAAGTACGCCGTCCCGCGCATGTGCTTCGTCAACAAGCTCGACCGCACCGGCGCCGACTTCTACAAGGTCGTCGACTCCATCGTCGAGCGCCTGCACGCCACCCCGCTGGTGCTGCAGCTGCCGATCGGTGCCGAGTCCGACTTCATCGGCGTCGTCGACCTCGTCGAGATGCACGCCAAGGTGTGGCGCGGCGAGACCCAGATGGGTGAGGACTACGTCGTCGAGGAGATCCCGGCCGACCTCGCCGACAAGGCCGCCGAGTACCGCGAGAAGCTCGTCGAGACCCTCGCCGAGGCCGACGACGAGATCATGGAGACCTACCTCGAGGACGGCGACGTGTTCGACGTCCCCACTCTGAAGGCCGCCATCCGTCGTGCGACCCTCGCCGACAAGCTCAACCCGATCCTCACCGGCACCGCCTTCAAGAACAAGGGCGTGCAGCCCCTGCTCGACGCGGTCGTCGACTACCTCCCCTCGCCGCTGGACGTGGACGCCATCGTCGGCCACAAGCCCAACGACGAGGAGACCGAGATCCTGCGCCGCCCGAGCGACGAGGAGCCGTTCTCGGGCCTGGCGTTCAAGATCGCCTCGGACCCGCACCTCGGCAAGCTGATCTACGTCCGCGTCTACTCCGGCAAGCTCGAGGCCGGCTCGACCGTGGTCAACTCGGTCAACGGCCGCAAGGAGCGGATCGGCAAGGTCTACCAGATGCACGCCAACAAGCGTGAGGAGATCGCGTCGGTCGGCGCCGGCCAGATCGTGGCGGTCATGGGCCTCAAGGACACCAAGACCGGTCACACCCTGTCCGACCCGCAGAACCAGGTCGTCCTCGAGTCGATGACGTTCCCGGCCCCGGTGATCGAGGTCGCGATCGAGCCCAAGACCAAGGGTGACCAGGAGAAGCTCGGCACCGCGATCCAGCGGCTCACCGAGGAGGACCCGACCTTCACCGTCAAGACCGACGAGGAGACCGGCCAGACCATCATCGCCGGCATGGGCGAGCTCCACCTCGAGGTCTTCGTCGACCGCATGAAGCGCGAGTTCAAGGTCGAGGCCACCGTCGGCAAGCCGCAGGTCGCCTACCGCGAGACCATCCGCCGCAAGGTGGAGAACCACTCGTACACCCACAAGAAGCAGACCGGTGGCTCCGGCCAGTTCGCGAAGGTCGTCATGACGATCGAGCCGAACGTCGACCCCGAGACCGGCACCGGCGCGGGCTACGAGTTCGTCAACGCCGTCACCGGTGGTCGCGTGCCCAAGGAGTACATCCCCTCGGTCGACCAGGGTGCGCAGGAGGCGCTGCAGTTCGGTGTCAAGGCCGGCTTCCCGATGGTGGACGTCAAGGTCACCCTCGAGGACGGCGCCTACCACGATGTCGACTCCTCCGAGCTGGCGTTCAAGATCGCCGGCATCCAGGCCTTCAAGGAGGCCGCGCAGAAGGCCCAGGCCGTCCTGCTCGAGCCGATGTTCGCCGTCGAGGTGACCACGCCGGAGAGCTTCCTCGGCACGGTCATCGGTGACATCAACTCCCGCCGTGGCCAGATCCAGGCACAGGAGGAGCGTCACGGCGACCTGGTCGTCAGCGCCCTCGTGCCGCTGTCAGAGATGTTCGGGTACGTTGGCGACCTGAGGTCGAAGACCTCTGGTCAGGCGTCGTACTCGATGGAGTTCCACTCGTACGCCGAGGTTCCGACGAACATCGCCGACGAGATCGTGAAGAAGGTCCGCGGCGAGTAAGCGCGCCCCGGGTCCTCGGCACCAGCACCACCCCACCCACGAGTCCCACAACTCACCCAAGCAGTAGAACAACAATCAGGAGGAGCCCCAGTGGCTAAGGCGAAGTTCGAGCGGACCAAGCCGCACGTCAACATCGGCACCATCGGTCACATCGACCACGGCAAGACGACGCTGACCGCGGCGATCACCAAGGTGCTGCACGACAAGCACCCGGACCTCAACGAGGCTTCGGCGTTCGACCAGATCGACAAGGCTCCCGAGGAGCGCCAGCGCGGCATCACGATCTCCATCGCGCACGTCGAGTACCAGACCGAGTCGCGCCACTACGCGCACGTCGACTGCCCGGGTCACGCGGACTACATCAAGAACATGATCACCGGTGCGGCTCAGATGGACGGCGCGATCCTCGTGGTCGCCGCCACCGACGGCCCCATGCCGCAGACCCGCGAGCACGTGCTCCTCGCCCGCCAGGTCGGCGTTCCCGCCCTGGTGGTCGCGCTCAACAAGTGCGACATGGTCGACGACGAGGAGCTCATCGAGCTCGTCGAGATGGAGGTGCGCGAGCTCCTCTCCGAGTACGAGTTCCCCGGCGACGACATCCCCGTCGTGCGCGTTGCGGCCTTCCCGGCCCTCAACGGCGACGCCAAGTGGGGCGAGTCGGTGGCCGAGCTCATGCAGGCCGTGGACGACTACATCCCGACCCCCGAGCGTGACACCGACAAGCCGTTCCTCATGCCCGTCGAGGACGTCTTCACGATCACCGGTCGCGGCACCGTCATCACCGGTCGCATCGAGCGCGGCATCGTCAAGGTCAACGAGGAGGTCGAGATCATCGGCATCCGCGAGGGCTCGCAGAAGTCGACGGTCACCGGTGTCGAGATGTTCCGCAAGCTCCTCGACGAGGGCCAGGCCGGTGAGAACGTCGGTCTGCTGCTCCGCGGCACCAAGCGCGAGGACGTCGAGCGCGGCATGGTCGTGATCAAGCCCGGCACCACCACCCCGCACACCAACTTCGACGCCTCGGTCTACATCCTGTCGAAGGACGAGGGTGGCCGTCACACGCCGTTCTTCAACAACTACCGTCCGCAGTTCTACTTCCGGACCACGGACGTGACCGGTGTCGTGACCCTGCCCGAGGGCACCGAGATGGTCATGCCGGGTGACAACACCGAGATGTCGGTCGAGCTCATCCAGCCCATCGCGATGGACGAGGGCCTGCGCTTCGCCATCCGTGAGGGTGGCCGCACCGTCGGCGCCGGCCGCGTCACCAAGATCACCAAGTGATCTGAGCGCTTCGGCGCACTGCTTCACCACCGAGGCCCCGTCTCCCGTCAGGGAGGCGGGGCCTCGTGCGTGCGTCGCCACGGCAGGATGGTGGCCATGGGATTCACCAGGGCCGAGCTCGAGTCGTTCCGCGACGTCGAGGTGCCCGACCTGCTGCCGGCCCCGGACGAGGCGCTCCTGCTGCTGTTCGTCGGGATCAATCCCGGGCTGTGGACCGCCGCCACCCAGACGCACTTCGCGCACCCGGGCAACCGCTTCTACCCGGCTCTCCTCCGCGCCGGGATCCTCGACGCCCCGGTCGACCAGGCGGCCGGCATGAGCGAGGCGGACCGCGACGCGGTGCGGCGACGCGGGATCGGCATCACCAACCTGGCGTCGCGGGCCACCGCCCGCGCCGACGAGCTCACCGCCGAGGAGCTGCGCCGCGGCGGGGAGCGGCTCCGGGCGCTCGTGGTCGAGCGGCGCCCGCGCGTCGTGGCGGTCGCGGGGGTGACCGCCTACCGCACGGCCTTCGGCGACCGTCGCGCGAAGGTGGGGGAGCAGCCGGCGCCGTGGGGCGCCTCGCGGGTGTTCGTCGTGCCGAACCCGTCGGGCCTCAACGCCCACGAGACCACCGACACCCTCGCCGCGGCGTACGCCGCCGCGGCCCGAGCCGCAGGCGTCATCGCGTCCTGAGCAGCGCCGCTCAGCCCATGTCCACTCCCTCGAAGTCTTCGGGGGTGTAGTCGCGCTTCTCGACCAGCACCACCCAGTTGCCCGAGTTGTCGCGCATCAGCGCCTCGACGCCGTACGGGCGTTCCTCGGGCGCCTGCAGGAACTCCACGCCCCTGGCCCGCAGCTCCTCGTAGGTCGCCCGGCAGTCGTCGACGTTCATGCCGATGCCGGGAAGGCCGCCCTCGTCCTGCGCGCGCCGCATCGCGTCGACGAGGTAGTCGGGGAGCGGGCCGCTCGGGGTGGTGAGGTGGACGTGGATCTCGGGCTGCTTCGGGTGGTAGATCGTGCACCAGCGGAAGTCGGGGCCGAGCTGCAGGTCGTCGCCGGTCTCGAAGCCGAGGACGTCGGTGTAGAAGGCGAGGGACTCGTCGATGTCCTTCACCCACAGGGACACGAGGGAGATGTTGGTGATCATGGGTCGAGCCTAGGCAGGCGAGGCGTCGACCCGCTTCTCCTGCGTTGCGGTGCGCTCGACCAGTCCTGCCATGAACACGTAGCAGCCCGGGATCCGGGGGTTGCCGGCGACGGCGTACCTCCGCTGGAACTCGCTCGGGCTCTCGCCGACGATCTCGCGGAACCTCGAGCTGAAGGACCCGAGGCTGCTGTAGCCCACCGCGTGGCACACCTCGGTGACGGTGAGGTTGGCGGCCCGCAGCAGGTCCTGCGCGCGCTCGACCCGGCGCCGGGCGAGGTAGGCGGCCGGAGTGGTGCGGTACGTCGTCGCGAAGGACCGCAGGAAGTGGTAGCGGCTCATCCCGGCCAGGCCGGCGAGGTGGTCGAGGTCGAACGGCTCGGCGAAGTGGCGGTCGAGGTGGTCGCGCGCCCGGCGCAGGTGCACCAGGACGTCGCCGGGCACCCGGCGCTGCACCGTCATCCGAGCAGCGCCTCGACCGCGCCGCGGAAGACGGAGGTGTGCGCGTCGACGTCCGCCTGGGTGTGGAAGGGAGAGAACAGCGACATGTTGTGGAACGGCGCGAGCAGCACGCCGCGGTTGACCGTCCACAGGTGGAAGAACGCGTCGAGCTCCTCGTCGACCGCGGTCGCGGCCTCGGCCCCTGCCCGCGGGGGCGGGCAGAACCAGTACTCCGCACGGCATCCCAGCCGCTGCACGTGCCAGGGCAGGTCGTGGTCGTCGATGACCTCCCGGATCCCGGTGGTGAAGCTCTCGGCCAGAGGAATGGCCACGTCGAAGTCCTCCTGGCGCAGCGCCGTGGACAACGTGGCGCGCACCGCCGCGGTGGCGAGTGCCGACCCGGAGAGCGTGCCGCCGACGCCCGCGACGTCGATGTCGTGGCCGAGCATCGGCCCCTCGAGGCGGGACGCCACCTCGCTCGACATGCCGTAGGCGGCCACCGGGACGCCACCGCCGATCGGCTTGCCGACCACGACGAAGTCGGGCTCGAGGTCCCACGCCGCGGTGGCACCGCCCGGCCCGGCGCAGATGGTGTGCGTCTCGTCGTTGACCAGCAGCACGCCGTGGCGGCGGGTGATCTCGCGGACCCCGGCGAGGTAGCCCTCGTCGGGCAGCACGATGCCGATGTTCGTCAGCGCGGGCTCCATGAGCAGGCACGCCACGTCGCCCTCCGCGAGCCGTCGGTCGAGGCCGTCGAGATCGTTGAACGGCACCACCGCCGTGGTCTGCGCGACGTCGACCTGCGGACCGAGGGCGCCGGGCCGCGGCACCACCCGGTCGCCCGCGCGGCCGTGCTCGAGCACGGCGAGGGTCTCGTCGACGGTGCCGTGGTAGCACCAGTCCATGACCGCGATGCGGGGGCGGCCGGTGAGGTGGCGGGCGAAGCGCAGCACGAAGCGGTTGGCGTCGGTGGCGGTCATCGCCAGCTGCCAGCGCGGCAGGCCGAAGCGGCGGCTGAGCTCGGCGCCCACCCACGCGGCGTCCTGCGAGGGGAGCATGGTGGTGATGCCGCGCTCGGTGCTGCGGCGTACGGCGTCGGCGACCGCGGGCAGGCAGTGGCCGGTCATCGAGCCGGTGTCGCCGAGGCAGAGGTCCACGTAGTCCACCCCGTCGACGTCGGTGAACCTGCCGCCCGAGGCCGACTCGACGAACAGCGGGAAGGACCCCGGCCACCGGGTCATCCAGGGCATCGGCACCCCTGCCAGCAGGTGCTCGCCGGCCTCGCGCGCCAGCCGTGCCGAGGTCGGGTGCAGCTCGACGAACCGCTGCTCCTCCTCGGCGTGCAGCGCCGCCAGGCGCTGCCGGTCGACGCGCGTCACAGGGCGCTGCCGACGTACTTGGTCTCGAGGTACTCCTCGATGCCCTCGAAGCCGCCCTCGCGGCCGAACCCGGAGTGCTTCACGCCTCCGAACGGGGCGGCGGGGTTGGAGACGATGCCGGTGTTGATCCCGACCATGCCGAACTCGAGCGCCTCGCTGACCCGCAGCACGCGCGCGTGGTCGCGGGTGAAGACGTAGGCCACCAGGCCGTACTCGGTGTCGTTGGCGCGGGCGAGGGCCTCCTCCTCGTCGCGGAACGTCGCGACCGGGGCCACGGGGCCGAAGATCTCCTCGCGCAGCACCCGGGCGGAGGGAGGTACGTCGACCAGGACCGTCGGCGGGTAGAAGTGGCCGGGACCGTCGGGGACGGTCCCGCCGACCAGCGCCCGGGCGCCGACCGAGACCGCCTCGGCGACGAGCTCGTGGACACCGTCGCGGGCCTTGGCGGTGATGAGCGGTCCGACGTCCACGCCGTCACGGGTGCCGTCGCCGACCTCGAGAGCGCCCATCCGCTCGGCGAGACGCGAGGAGAACTCCGCGGCCACCGACTCGTGGACGAGGAAGCGGTTGGCCGAGGTGCACGCCTCGCCGATGTTGCGCATCTTCGCCAGCATCGCGCCGTCGACGGCCGCGTCGAGGTCGGCGTCGGCGAAGACGAGGAACGGAGCGTTGCCGCCGAGCTCCATGGACACCCGCAGCAGCTGCTCGGAGGCCTGCCCGACGAGCACCTTGCCGACCGCCGTCGAGCCGGTGAAGGTGAGCTTGCGCAGCCGCGGGTCACGGATGATCGGCTCGCACACCCCGCCGGAGTCGGTGGTGGTGACGACGTTGAGCACGCCCGGCGGCAGGCCCGCCTCCTCCAGCAGCGCGGCGAGGGCCAGCATGGTCAGCGGCGTCTCCGAGGCCGGCTTGACCACCATCGTGCAGCCGGCCGCCACGGCGGGTCCGATCTTGCGGGTGCCCATGGCCAGGGGGAAGTTCCACGGCGTGATCATCAGCGTGGGCCCGACCGGGGCCTTCATGGTGATCAGGCGGGTGCTGCCCGTCGGGGCCTGCGAGTAGCGACCGTGCACGCGTACGGCCTCCTCGGAGAACCAGCGGAAGAACTCCGCGCCGTAGGTCACCTCGCCCTTCGCCTCGGCGAGCGTCTTGCCCATCTCCAGTGTCATCAGCCGGGCGAAGTCGTCGGCGCGCTCGGTGAGCAGCTCGAACGCGGTGCGCAGGATCTCCCCGCGCACGCGCGGCTCGGTGGCGCGCCACTCCCGCTGCGCCTGCGCCGCGGCCGCCAGGGCGCGCTCGCCGTCCTCCGGCGTCGCGTCGGCGACACGGGCGAGCACGGAGTCGTCGGCGGGGTTGCGCACCTCGAAGCTCGCGCCGCCGGCGGCGTCGACCCACGCGCCACCCACGAGGAGCTGGGTCGGGACGTTCTCGATCACGGTCTCCACGGTCATCACTCCACCTTGCCACTGACCGCCGCGTCGAAGGCCCCCTCGAAGACGTCGAGCCCCTCCAGGAGCAGGTCGTCGCCGATCGAGAGGGGCGGCAGGAAGCGGAACACGTTGCCGAGGGTCCCGCACGTCAGGGTCACCAGGCCCTGGGCCGAGCACGCCCGGTGCACGGCACCGGCGAGGGCGGCGTCGGGCGTGCGGCCCGGGCCGTCGCTGACCAGCTCGACAGCGAGCATGGCGCCTCGGCCACGGACCTCGCCCACCCGGTCGGGGTGCCGCTCGGCGAGCGCGTGCAGCCGGGGGAGGAAGACCGCCTCGATCTCTCGCGCGCGCCCGGGCAGGTCGCCGGCCTCCATGGTCTCGATGGCGGCCAGCGCAGCGGCGCAGGCGACGGGGTTGCCGCCGTACGTGCCGCCGAGGCCCCCGACGTGGACGGAGTCCATGACCTCCGCCCGGCCGGTCACCGCCGCGAGCGGGAGGCCGCCGGCCATGCCCTTGGCGGTGGTGACGAGGTCCGGGACCACGCCCTCGTGGTCGCAGGCGAACCAGTCGCCCGTGCGGGCGAAGCCGGTCTGGATCTCGTCGGCGATGAAGAGGATGCCCTGCTCGCGGCACCAGTCGGCCACCCGCGGCAGCCACCCGGGCGGCGGGACGATGAAGCCGCCCTCGCCCTGGATCGGCTCGACGAGCACGGCCGCGCAGTTGTCCTCGCCGACCTGGGCGTGGACGGTGGCGACGAACGCGTCGAACGCCTCCTCGGCGCATGCCTCGGGCCCGCCGGGCCACCGGTAGGGATAGGCCATGGGGGAGCGGTAGACCTCACCGGCGAAGGGGCCGAAGCGGTGCTTGTACGGCATCGTCTTCGCCGTCAGCGCCATCGTCAGGTTGGTCCGGCCGTGGTAGGCGTGGTCGAACACCACGATCGCGTCGCGTCCGGTGTGGTGGCGCGCGACCTTCACGGCGTTCTCCACCGCCTCGGCGCCGGAGTTGAACAGCGCCGAGCGCTTCTCGTGCGCCCCCGGGGTCAGCTCGGCGAGCTTCTCGCAGACCGCGACGTACTCCTCGTAGGGGGTCACCATGAAGCAGGTGTGGGTGAAGTCGGCGACCTGCCGCTGCACGGCGTCCACGACGCGTGGCGCGGCGTTGCCGACCGTGGTGACGGCGATCCCGGAGCCGAAGTCGATGAGCTGGTTGCCGTCGACGTCGCGCAGGATGCCGCCTGCCGCCTGCTCGACGTAGACCGGCAGCGTGGTGCCGACCCCCGCCGAGACCGCGGCGGCCTTGCGGGCCTGCAGCGCCTGCGAGCGGGGTCCGGGGATGGGCGTGGCGAGGATGCGTTCCTGGGAGAGGGTCACGACCGCTCCTCCATCCCCCACGGGGAGCCGTACCCCTCCGGCCGGGGTGCGGCGAGCAGGTCGAGGAACGGCCGGGCGGGCAGCGCCTCCGGACCCAGCACGCCGGTGCCGGACCAGGTGCCCCGCGCCAGCAGCTCCAGGGCGACCACCGGGTTGATCGCCGTCTGCCACACCACGCACTGGGCGCCGTAGTCGCGCATCGAGTCGGCGTTGTCGACCACGTGGTACAGGTACGTCGAGCGCGGGGCGCCGTCCTTGCCCGTGCCGGTGACGAGCACCCCGGCGCACGTCTTGCCCTCCATCCGCGGGCCGATCGTGGCGGGGTCGGGCAGGCAGGCCGCGACCACGTCGCGGGGGGAGACCTCCACCCCCTTCACGCTCACCGGCTCGGTCGAGTCGAGCCCCAGCTTGTGCAGCGTCTGCAGCATGCCGATCATCTCCTCGCCCAGGCCGTACTTGAAGGTGACCCGGTCGGCCTCGACCCAGCGCGGCATGAGGAGCACCTCCTCGTGCTCGACGTGGACGCACTCCACCGGGCCGATGCCCTCGGGGAAGTCGAACACCTCGGGCTCGGAGAAGGGCGGCAGCGTGAAGAACCCCGACTCCAGGTCGCCGCCGCCCCTCTCGCGCTCCCACACCACGGGCGGGTTGAGGCACTCCTCGATGATCGTCCACATTGAGAATCCCGGCGCGAACACCTCGTTGCCGTCGTCGTCGCGGATCACCAGGTTCGCGCCGTCGCGGGTGCCGAGCTCCTCGATGTGGTCGAACAGCTCGTCCGCGGCGAAGCGCGCGAACACGTCGGAGAGCCCCGGCTCGACGCCCATGCCGACCAGCGCCAGCCGCCCGGCGGCCTCCCACTCCGACGCGCGGGCGAACTGCTCGTCGCCCAGCTTGACGCCGACCTTCTCGTAGGGCGCCTCGGGATGGCGCACCGACAGGCTCATCGCCATGTCGAGGTAGTCGGCGTCGGCGGCGAGGGCGCCGGCGAAGATCGGCATCACGAATCGCGGGTCCACGGCGTTGAGGACGTGGGTGGCACGCACCTCCCGGGCGAGCGCGGTCACCGCCGCGGCGTCGGCGGCGTCCACCTGCGCGACGCTGAACCGCTGCTCGCCCGTACGCCGCTCGCGCGCCGCGGCGACGGTGCGCTCGGCGCGCCCGCGGTCGTGGTCGGCGACGACCCACGCCTCGAAGAAGTCGCGCTCCACCGCGATCCGGGCGGCTGCGTCACCGACGCCTCCCGCCCCGATCATCAGCACGCGCATCGGGTCTGGCATGTCACTCCTTGGATCAGTCGCGCGACCGGGACGCCCGCACGGAGCCCACGACCTGGGCGCCGATCACGAGCAGGACGGCGAGCACGAACATCGAGAAGCCGATGACGTTGGCCTCGGCGGGGATGCCCCGGCGCGAGGCGACGTAGACGAACTTGGGGAACGTGGACTCGTTGCCGGAGACGAAGTTGGTGATGATGAAGTCGTCGAAGGACAGCGAGAAGGCGAGCATCGCGGCGCCGAGGACGCCGGGCAGGATCAGCGGGAAGGTGATCTTCCAGAACGTCTGCACCGGGCCGGCGTACAGGTCCTGCGCGGCCTCCTCGATGCGCGGGTCGAGGGACTGGATCCGCGCCTTCACGGTGACCACCACGAAGCTCAGGCAGAACATGATGTGGGCGAACACGATGGTGGCGAAGCCGAGGTGGATGCCGACGTCGGCGAAGCCCTGCACGAAGATCGTCAGCAGCGCCGCGCCCATCACGATCTCGGGAGTGGCCATCGGCACGAAGATCAGCACGTTGCTGGCCGCCCGTCCGCGGAAGCGGTAGCGCACCATGGCGAGCGCCATCAGCGTGCCCAGCACGGTGGCCACGACCGTGGAGATCGCGCCCACCTGCAGCGAGGTCACCAGCGACTCGCACGCGCCCGGGACCCCGCAGGGGTCTCGCCAGTGCTCGAGGGTGAAGCCCTGCCACACGATGTTGGTCTTGCCGTGGTCGTTGAACGAGAACGCGAAGGTGTAGGCCACCGGGAGGAACAGGTAGAGCAGCACCAGGACCGCTGCGAGCATCGCGAAGTGGCGGCCCAGCCACAGCTGCGCCCGCTTCGCTGCCGAGGGCCGGTACGCCGGCGAGGACGGGCCGGCGGCCGGGCGGGTGGACGGCGTCATCGTTGCCACCTCACACCAGCTCCTCGGTGCCGAAGCGGCGTACGTAGAGGAAGACCATCGCGAGGATCGCCGCCATCAGCGTGAAGGACAGCGCCGCGGCCACCGGGTAGCCGCCGGGAATGGCGAGGAACTGGTCGTTGATGACGTTGCCGACCATCTTGCCCCGCTGCGGACCGAGCAGCTCCATGTTGACGAAGTCGCCCGCCGCGGGGATGAAGGTGAGCAGCGTGCCCGCGAGCACGCCGGGCATCGACATCGGCAGCGTCACCGTGCGGAACGTGGTGAACCCGTTGGCGTACAGGTCGCCGCCGGCCTCGATGACCCGCGGGTCGGCGCGCTCCAGGGAGGCGTAGATCGGCAGCACCATGAACGGCAGGAAGTTGTAGGTCAGCCCGGCCACCACGGCGACCGGGGTGTTGATGATGTGCCCGCCCGGCAGCAGGTGCAGCGCCTCGAGGGTGCCGGCCACCCACCCCTCGTCGGCGAGGATCTGCGACCACGCGAAGGTGCGCAGGATGAAGGAGGTGAAGAACGGCGCGACGACGCAGATCATCATCAGGTTGCGCCACCGCCCGGCCTTGAACGCCATCGCGTAGGCGAGCGGGTAGGCGACCACGAACGCGAGCAGGGTGGCGAGGCCGGCGTAGAGGAAGGACCGCGCGAAGTGCGGCGCGTAGTCGGTGAGCGCGCGGAGGTAGTTCTCCACGTTGAGGTCGCGGTAGTAGTAGCCCGGGAAGCCGGGGTAGCGGCTCTGCAGGCTCACCGAGGCCAGCTGCACGAGCGGCAGCACGAAGAAGACGCCCAGCCACAGCGCGCCCGGCAGCAGCAGGAGGTACGCCGTCCAGCTGCGCTTCGCGGTCTCCTGAGCCGCGGGGGCGGGTGCGCCGGCCGGGGCCGCCGCGTGGGCGAGCGCGCTCACGCCGCGTCCACCGGCACGCCGAACGCGTGCCCGGGGTTCCAGGTCAGCCAGACCTCGTCGCCCGGACGCAGGTCGATCGGCTCGACGTCGAGGTTCTGCTCGTAGCAGCTCCAGGTGGCCCCGCTCGGCATGTCGACGAGGTAGCTGGTGGCCACGCCCAGGAACGACACGTCGCGCACCACGCCCTTGACGTCGTTGCCGACCCCCTCGGGCTGCTTGCGCGAGACGGTGACCTTCTCCGGTCGTACGCCGAACAGCAGCGTCCCCTCGTGCACTTGCGAGCGGGACCTGAGGATCTTCACCTTGGTGCCGAAGACGTCGGCGAGCAGGTGCTCGCCGTCGCTGCCCTCGATCGTGCCGACGCCGGTGTTGGCCTGGCCGAGGAACTCGGCGACGAAGCGCGTGCGGGGCAGGTCGTAGAGCTCGGCGGGAGCGCCCAGCTGCTCGATGCGTCCCCGGTTCATCACCGCGACGGTGTCGGCCATCGTCATGGCCTCCTCCTGGTCGTGGGTCACGTGGATGAAGGTGAGGCCGACCTCGGTCTGGATGCGCTTGAGCTCGACCTGCATCTCGCGGCGCAGCTTCAGGTCGAGCGCGCCGAGCGGCTCGTCGAGCAGCAGCACCTCGGGGTGGTTGACCAGGGCGCGCGCCAGCGCGACCCGCTGCTGCTGGCCGCCGGAGAGCTGCGCGGGCCGGCGCCCGGCGAACTGGCTCATCTGCACCAGCTCGAGCGCCTCGGCCGCGCGGGCGGCGGCGTCCTTGTCCTTGCGCCGCTTGGGACCGAAGGCGACGTTGTCGCGGATCGTGAGGTGCGGGAAGAGCGCGTAGGACTGGAAGACGGTGTTGACGGGCCGCTCGTAGGGGCGCGAGCCGGTGAGGTCGGTGTCGCCGATGAGCACCCGCCCGGACGTGGGCTGCTCCAGCCCGGCGACCATCCGCAGCGTCGTGGTCTTCCCGCACCCCGAGGGACCCAGCAGGGCGAAGAACGAGCCCCGGGGGACGGACAGGTCGATCGCGTCGACCGCGGTGAAGTCGCCGAAGGACTTGGTCACGCTCTCGAGCTGCAGGTCGCCGCGGGCCTCGCGGAATCCGGCCATGTCAGTTCCCCATCACCTTGGTGGACCACAGGTCGGCGAACTCGATGTCCTCGTCGGCGTCGAGCACGCGGAATTGCTGGATGTTGCTGTCCGCGATGAACTCCGCCGTGGGGAAGATCCACTGGCTCTCGGCCAGCTCCGGGTCGATCTTCTCCATCTCGGCCTGGGCGCCGTCGACGGGACAGACGTAGTTGACCCAGGCCGCCACCTGCGCGGCGACCGCGGGGTCGTAGTAGTAGTCCATGAGCCGCTGCGCGTTGCTGCGGTGCGTGGAGGTGATGGGGACCATCAGGTTGTCCGACCAGAGCGTGCCCCCGGACTCGGGGATGGTGAAGGTCCAGCTCGGGTTCCCGGTGTCGAAGGCCAGGACGAAGATGTCGCCGCTCCAGGTGATGCCGGCGACGGCGTTGCCGCTGGTGAGGTCCTCCATGTAGGAGTTGCCCTTCACCTTGCGGATGTAGCCCTCCTCGATCTTCTGCTCGATGAAGTCCAGCGCGCTCTCGAACTCCGCCCGGCCCCAGCCGCTGCTGATGTCGACGCCCTGCGACTGCATCACCAGCCCGGCGGTGTCGCGGAACTCGGAGAGGACGACGATGCGGCCCTTCAGGTCCTCCGTCCACAGGTCGTCGAGCGACCTCAGCTCGCGGCCGACCTCGTCCCGGTTGTAGCCGATCCCCGCGAAGCCGCTCTGCCAGGTGATCGAGTGGTTGCGGCCGGGGTCGAAGGAGACGTCCTTGAGCGGCTGGAGCAGGTTGCCCACCACGTTGGGCATCTGGATCAGCTCGAGCGGCTGGCACAGCTGGTCGCGGATGACCCGCGCCGCCATCCAGTCCGTCAGGGTGATGATGTCGCGGTCGATGCTCTGCCCCGCGCGCAGCTGGGGGCCGATCTTGGCGTAGTAGGAGTCGTTGTCGTCGATGTCCTCGCTGTAGCTGACCTCGATGCCCGTCTGCTGCTCGAACGCCGTGAGCGTCGGCGACCTGGTCTCCTTGCCGTTCATGTCGAGGTAGGCCGTCCAGTTGGCCCACTTGAGGATCTTCTCCGTGCTGGAGACGTCCTCGGGCAGCTCCAGCGCCGCGGCGCCACCCGACGGCGGCGGAGGCGGTGCGCAGCCGGTCAGCGCGAGCCCGGCGCCGGCGGCCACGCCCGTGCCCAGGAGCGCGCGACGGCTGAGCCCCCCGGACGCCGCCGCGGCCACGGCAGCCGCCGGCTGCGACATCGGGCGCCGTGCCCGGCGCGGGATCGGTGTCATCTGTCCAGGTCCTCCGCTCAGCGCGAGCTCAGCTCTCGATGTTGGCCATGACGTGCTTGATGCGGGTGTAGTCCTCGAAGCCGTACATCGACAGGTCCTTGCCGTAGCCGGACTTCTTGTAGCCGCCGTGGGGCATCTCGGCCACGAGCGGGATGTGGGTGTTGATCCACACGCACCCGAAGTCCAGCGCCCGCGACATCCGCATCGCCCGGCCGAAGTCCCTCGTCCACACCGACGACGCGAGGCCGTAGTCGACCCCGTTGGCCCAGCGGACGGCCTCCTCCTCGTCGGTGAAGCGCTGCACGGTGATGACCGGACCGAAGATCTCGTTCTGGATGGCGGCGTCCTCTTGGCGCAGCCCGGAGAGGACCGTGGGCTCGAGGAAGAAGCCGTCCCCGAGGTCCGTACGCCGGTTGCCACCGGCCGCCACGGTGGCGTGTGCGGGCAGGTCCTCGATGAAGCCGCTGACGTGGGCCAGCTGCCGGGCGTTGTTGACCGGGCCGAGGAGGGCGTCCTGGTCGTCGGGCAGGCCGACCGGTGCCGAGGACCTGGCGTAGTCGGCCAGCGCCGCGACGAAGTCGTCGTGGATCCCGGGAGCGGCCAGCACCCGGGTGGCGGCGGTGCAGTCCTGCCCGGCGTTGAAGTAGCCCGCCACGGCGATGCCCTCGACGGCCGCCTCGATGTCGGCGTCGTCGAAGACCACGACGGGTGCCTTGCCGCCGAGCTCGAGGTGGACCCGCTTGATCGCCGGGGCCGCGCTGGCGGCGACCTCGGCGCCGGCGCGCACGGACCCGGTGATCGCCACCATGGCCGGGGTCGGGTGCTCCACGAGCAGGCGACCGGTCTCGCGGTCGCCGGTGACCACGTTGAGGGTGCCCGGCGGCAGGAACTGCGAGGCGAGCTCGGCCAGGCGCAGCGTGCTCTCCGGCGTCGTCTCGCTCGGCTTCAGCACGACCGTGTTGCCGGCGGCGAGCGCGGGACCGATCTTCCACACGGCCATCAGCAGCGGGTAGTTCCACGGGGTGACCTGGCCGACCACGCCGATCGGCTCGCGCCGGATCCAGGACGTGTGCCCGGCCAGGTACTCGCCGGCGGCCCTGCCCTCCAGGACCCGCGCCGCGCCGGCGAAGAACCGCAGCTGGTCGACCATCGGCGGGATCTCCTCGCTCGCGGTGAGCGCCTTGATCTTGCCGGTGTTCTGCGACTCGAGGGCGATCAGCTCCTCGGCGTGCGCCTCGACGGCGTCGGCGAGCAGCAGCAGCGCCTGCTGCCGCTCGCTGGGCGTCGTACGACCCCACTCGCCGAAGGCGGCCTCCGCCGCCTCGTAGGCGGCGTCCACCTCTTCCGCGCCGCTGACCGGCGCGGAGGCCACGACCTGGCCGGTGGTCGGGTCGACCACGTCGCTGGTCGAGCCGGAGCTGCCGTCGACGTGGCTGCCACCGATGAAGTTGCGCAGCGTGCGTGGGCTGGTCACGAGATCCTCCCGGTCGGGTGCGGTGAAGGGGAGAGTAGGACGGGACACCGGTCGATCGCCATAGCCCGAGGCAAAGAAAGTGCGGGAAGCGCAGAATTCACACCCCTGAAACACGGATTCCGCGTCGCCCGGCTTGCGGAAGGCCGGTCAGGCACAGCACCATGGGCGCATGAGCGACGGACCCGTGCGCCTCGATGCGACCGCCAAGCGGATCATCGAGCTCCTCCAGGAGGACGGGCGGATCTCCTATGCCGCGATCGCCAAGGCGGTGGGCCTGTCGGAGGCCGCCGCCCGCGCGCGGGTCCAGAAGCTGCTCGACTCCGACGTCATGCAGGTCGTCGCCGTCACCGACCCGACCCAGGTCGGGTTCACCCGGCAGGCGATGATCGGCGTGCGCACCGAGGGCGACCCCATGAAGGTGGGGGACCGGCTCGCGGAGGTGCCCGAGGTCGACTACGTCGTCACGACGGCCGGCAGCTTCGACCTCCTCGTGGAAGTGGTGTGCGAGGACGACCCGCACCTGCTCGACGTCATCCGTCAGGTCCGCGAGCTCGAGGGCGTGGTCTCCTCGGAGACCTTCGTCTACCTCAAGCTCAACAAGCAGCACTACAACTGGGGAACGCGATGAGCTTCGACCAATCTCGCGAGGGCGAGTCCTTCGACTACCAGGCCGCGGGTCGCGACCACCTCTGGTTGCACTTCACCCGGCACTCGACCTACGAGAACGGCGGCGAGATGCCGCTGATCGTGCGGGGCGAGGGGCACCGGATCTGGGACAGCCACGGCCGGGAGTACATCGACGGGCTGGCCGGCCTGTTCGTCGTCCAGGTCGGCCACGGGCGCGAGGAGCTCGCGGAGGCGGCCGCGCGCCAGGCGCGGGAGCTGGCCTTCTTCCCGCTGTGGTCCTTCGCGCACCCCCGTGCCGTCGAGCTCGCCGACCGGATCGCCGCCATGGCGCCCGGCGACCTCAACCGCGTCTTCTTCACCACCGGTGGCGGCGAGGCCGTGGAGTCGGCGTGGAAGCTGGCCAAGCAGTACTTCAAGCTCACCGGCAAGCCCAACAAGCACAAGGTCATCTCCCGCGCGGTGGCCTACCACGGCACGCCGCAGGGGGCGTTGTCCATCACCGGCATCCCGCCGCTGAAGGAGATGTTCGAGCCGCTGGTCCCCGGCGCCCACAAGGTGCCCAACACCAACTTCTACCGCCGCCCCGAGTTCGTCGGTGACGACGAGAAGGCCTTCGGTCGCTGGGCCGCGGACCGGATCGCCGAGGCGATCGAGTTCGAGGGCCCCGACACCGTGGCTGCGGTGTTCCTCGAGCCGGTGCAGAACGCCGGCGGCTGCTTCCCGCCGCCTCCCGGCTACTTCGAGCGGGTCCGCGAGATCTGCGACCAGTACGACGTCCTCCTCGTCTCCGACGAGGTGATCTGCGCGTTCGGGCGGCTGGGGGAGATGTTCGGCGCCACCGAGTTCGGCTACCAGCCCGACATCATCACCTGCGCCAAGGGCATGACCTCGGGCTACTCGCCGATCGGCGCGATGATCGCCAGCGACCGCCTCTTCGAGCCGTTCCGGTCCGGCGCCACCGCCTACGCGCACGGCTACACCTTCGGCGGTCACCCGGTCTCCTCGGCGGTCGCGATGGCCAACCTCGACATCTTCGAGCGCGAGGGGATCAACGACCACGTGCAGCACAACGCCCCGGCGTTCCGGGCCACCTTGGAGAAGCTGCTCGACATCCCGATCGTCGGGGACGTGCGCGGTCACGGCTACTTCTACGGCATCGAGCTGGTCAAGGACCGCGACACCAAGGAGACGTTCGACGACGCCGAGTCCGAGCGGCTGCTGCGCGGCTACCTCTCGGGCGCGCTGTGGGAGGCCGGTCTCTACTGCCGTGCCGACGACCGCGGCGACCCGGTCATCCAGCTCGCGCCGCCGCTCGTCATCGGTCAGCCCGAGTTCGACGACATCGAGCAGCGCCTGCGCTCGGTGCTCACCGGGGCGCTCGCGCACCTCTGAGGACCGCGCCGCGGGCCGGCGCTGATGTGCGCACGACGCGCTGGGGCGCGAGGATGGGCCCGTGAACGACGTCGTACGCCCCGCCCGCCCGCACCTCAAGCTGACCGAGGACGGGCGTCGCATGCGCGAGGTCCTCACCTACTCCCGGCGCGGCAACCGGTTCACGCCGCGACAGGCCGAGGCGTGGGCGGCGCACCACGCCGACTGGGTGATCCCCGAGGAGGCCGTCGATCGCCCCGACTTCTCGCTGACCGAGTGGTTCGGGCGCGAGGCCCCGCTGATCGTGGAGATCGGCTCCGGCATCGGCGAGGCGACGGCGGTGCTGGCCGCCGCCCGGCCCGACCACGACGTCCTGGCACTCGAGGTGTGGCGCCCTGGCATCGCCGACTCCCTGTGGCGCGTGGCCGAGGCCGGCGCCACCAACGTGCGCTTCTGCTCCGTCGACGCGGTCTGGTCCCTCGAGCACCTGCTCGCCCCGGCCAGCGTGAGCGAGCTCTGGACGTTCTTCCCCGACCCGTGGCGCAAGACCAAGCACCGCAAGCGGCGCCTGGTCAATCCCGCCAACGCCGCGCTGGCCTCGTCGCGGCTCGTGCCCGGGGGCGCCTGGCGGCTGGCCACGGACTGGCCCGACTACGCGGTGCAGATGGCCGAGGTCCTCGACGCCGAGCCCACGCTGGAGGGTGGCCGCGTCGAGCGCTGGGACGAGCGTCCGGTGACCCGCTTCGAGCGCAAGGGCCTCGACGTGGACCGCGAGATCCACGACTTCCTCTACCGCCGCTCAGTCCAGGGCGAGGCCGGCCTCGCGCAGCAGGTGCTCGAGGCGTAGCCGCTCCGCCTCGCGGTCGGTGCCCTCCGGGACATCGCTCAGGGTGTCGGGCACCCCGAGGCAGCCCGCCGCCTGCACGAGCAGGTCCTCGTACGCCGCCCGGGTGCCGCGCCGCCGCGCCATCGTCGTGCCGGGCGCGGGGGCGAGGACCTCCGCGCGCAGCCGCCGCAGGGAGCGGGCGACGTCCTCGATCGCGGGGCCGCCGGGCGCCGCCGGCGGGAGAGAGCGGCGCTCGCGCAGCCGCCGCCGGGCGCGGGCGAGCTGCTCGTGCCACACCAGGGCGGCCGCGACGCCCACCATCAGCGTCAGCAGCACGACCGCGACCGGACCGCCCATCGTTCGACGGTAGGTGGGGTGCCTCCAGGGCACAAGACGTACGTCGTCGCAGCACGGTCGCTGCGATTTGGCGCGGGCGTGCGGAGTCTGTCAAGATAACCCGGTTGCTCCGGCGGGTCGCCGGGGCGCGGCACACACCTTGACTTCTGAATCGCGTCTCCTCGATCGAAGCAGTCGTCTGCGTGCGCCGCACCGGATCAGAACCTTGATCGGAGACCCGACCAGATCCGACAGCTGTCGGGTGCCACCTAGAGCATCACCGCCTCCGCACGGAGGCGTGTCACGAGCAAGAAGCGCGACACGCCCGACCGCGGGGGTCGGCGGGGTGGCAGAGAGACAGGCGGCGCTCGCCCACCGGGGGCTGAGCGCCGGGACAGACCAGGCGTACGAGATCGAAGAGGACGAGAGAGACCTATGGCGGGACAGAAGATCCGCATCAGGCTCAAGGCCTATGACCACGAGGTGATCGACACCTCGGCGCGGAAGATCGTGGACACCGTCACCCGCACGGGTGCCAAGGTCGCCGGCCCTGTGCCGCTGCCGACCGAGAAGAACGTGTACTGCGTGATCCGCTCGCCCCACAAGTACAAGGACTCCCGCGAGCACTTCGAGATGCGCACCCACAAGCGCCTGATCGACATCATCGACCCGACGCCGAAGACCGTCGACTCGCTGATGCGTCTCGACCTGCCCGCCGGTGTCGACATCGAGATCAAGCTCTGAGGCGCGACATGTCCAACACTTTCGAACGCAATGCCAAGGGCCTGCTGGGCACCAAGCTCGGCATGACCCAGCTCTGGGACGAGAACAACAAGGTCGTCCCCGTCACCGTGATCGCGGCCGCGACCAACGTCGTGACCCAGGTCCGCCAGCCCCAGGTCGACGGCTACAACGCCATCCAGGTGGGCTTCGGCGAGATCGAGGCGCGCAAGGTCAACTCGCCCGAGGCCGGTCACTTCGCCAAGGCCGGGGTCACCCCGCGCCGCCACCTCGCGGAGATCCGCACGGCCGACGCCGCCACCTACACCGTGGGCCAGGAGCTCGGCGTCGACACCTTCGCCGCCGGCGAGGCGATCGACGTCACCGCCACCAGCAAGGGCAAGGGCTTCGCCGGCACGATGAAGCGTCACGGCTTCTCCGGCGTCTCCGCCTCGCACGGTGCCCACCGCAACCACCGCAAGCCGGGCTCGATCGGCGCCTGCGCCACCCCGGGTCGCGTGTTCAAGGGCACCCGCATGTCGGGCCGGATGGGCAACGACACGGTCACGACCCAGAACCTGACGGTCCACGCCGTCGACGCCGACAAGGGCCTGATCCTGCTCAAGGGCGCCGTTCCCGGCCCCAAGGGCGGACTCGTGCTCCTCCGCTCGGCCGCCAAGAGCTCTTCCTACTCTGGCAAGGAGGCCTGAGCATGGCTGTCCAGACCGTCCAGGTCGACCTCCCCGCCGAGATCTTCGACGTCGAGGTCAACATCCCCCTGATCCACCAGGTCGTCGTGGCCCAGCAGGCCGCCGCGCGTCAGGGCACCCACGCCACCAAGACCCGCGGCGAGGTCCGCGGCGGTGGCAAGAAGCCCTACAAGCAGAAGGGCACCGGCCGCGCCCGCCAGGGCTCGACCCGCGCCCCGCAGTTCGCCGGCGGTGGCACCGTCCACGGCCCGCAGCCGCGCAGCTACGACCAGCGCACCCCCAAGAAGATGAAGGCCGCCGCCCTGCGCGGTGCCCTGTCCGACCGGGCTCGCAACGGTCGCGTCCACGTGGTCGAAGGCCTCGTGCAGGGTGACAAGCCCTCCACCAAGGCCGCGCTGGCCGCGCTGACCTCGCTGACCGACCGCGTGGGCTACCTCGTGGTGCTCGAGCGCTCCGACGCGATCACCTGGCTCTCGCTGCGCAACGCGCCCGAGGTCCACATCGTCGCCGTCGACCAGCTCAACACCTACGACGTGCTCGCCGCCGACGACGTGGTCTTCACCAAGGGCGCCTACGACGTCTTCGTCGGCCGCGCCTCCGCCGCCCCGGCTGCCGCGACCGGCACCGAGGCGCCCGTCGCCGAGGACGCCGCCGACGAGACGGAGCTGCCGGCCGGCGCCAAGGCCCCGCTCAAGAGCGGCAAGAACCCCAAGGGCTACGAGGTCCTCGGCCAGCAGTCCGGCACGTACCTCCTCGAGGGCGACGCCGGCTACGACGCCGCGGCCGGTGACTTCTGGTTCAAGTCCGTCGAGGACGCCGAGGCCGCTGGCCTCACCCGTGCCGAGGAGAAGGAGACCGACCAGTGAGCACCTTGCACAAGGACCACCGCGACATCCTGATCGCCCCGGTCGTGTCCGAGAAGAGCTACGGCCTGCTCGACGCCAACAAGTACACCTTCATCGTCCACCCGGACGCCAACAAGACCGAGATCAAGATCGCGGTCGAGAAGGTCTTCGACGTCAAGGTCACCTCCGTCAACACGATCAACCGCCAGGGCAAGACGCGTCGCACCCGCTACGGGCTGGGCAAGCGTCCCAACACCAAGCGCGCGATCGTCAGCCTCGCCGAGGGCCACCGCATCGACATCTTCGGAGGTCCGGTCTCCTGACCGGGCTCCTGACTAGGAACTGATATGGCTATCCGCAAGTACAAGCCGACCACCCCGGGCCGTCGTGGCTCGTCGGTGGCCGACTTCGTCGAGATCACCCGGACCACGCCCGAGAAGTCGCTGACGCGTCCGCTGCCCAAGAACGGTGGCCGCAACAACCAGGGCCGCATCACCACCCGGCACAAGGGTGGCGGTCACAAGCGCGCCTACCGCATCATCGACTTCCGTCGCTACGACAAGGACGGCGTGCCGGCCAAGGTCGCTCACATCGAGTACGACCCCAACCGCACCGCCCGCATCGCGCTGCTGCACTACGCCGACGGCGAGAAGCGCTACATCGTGGCCCCCCGCGGGCTGACGCAGGGCACCGCCGTGGAGTCCGGCCCCAACGCCGACATCAAGCCCGGCAACAACCTCCCGCTGCGCAACATCCCCGTCGGCACGACGATCCACTGTGTGGAGCTGCGTCCGGGCGGCGGCGCCAAGATCGCCCGCTCGGCCGGCAACTCCGCCCAGCTGGTCGCCCGCGAGGGCAGCCGCGCCACGCTGCGCATGCCCTCGGGCGAGATGCGTTTCGTGGACGTGCGCTGCCGCGCCACGATCGGCGAGGTCGGCAACGCCGAGCAGTCCAACATCAACTGGGGCAAGGCCGGCCGCATGCGCTGGAAGGGCGTTCGCCCGACCGTCCGCGGTGTCGTCATGAACCCGGTGGACCACCCGCACGGTGGTGGTGAGGGCAAGACGTCCGGTGGTCGCCACCCCGTCTCCCCCTGGGGCAAGCCCGAGGGCCGCACGCGCAAGCGCAAGGCCAGCGACTCCCAGATCATCCGTCGTCGCAAGTCCGGCAAGGGTAGGAAGTAACCGACATGCCTCGCAGCCTGAAGAAGGGCCCCTTCATCGACGACCACCTTCAGAAGAAGGTGGATGCCGAGAACGAGAAGGGCACCCACAACGTCATCAAGACCTGGTCGCGCCGGTCGATGATCGTGCCCGACATGATCGGTCACACCATCGCCGTGCACGACGGTCGCAAGCACGTCCCGGTCTTCGTGACCGACTCCATGGTCGGCCACAAGCTCGGGGAGTTCGCCCCCACCCGCACCTACCGCGGGCACGTCAAGGAAGACCGGAAGGGACGCCGTCGATGAGCACCACCGAGCGCAGTCGCACCAGCGCGCGTCGCGCGTCGCTGCTCGGCGACCAGCCGGGCGCCTTCGCCAGCGCACGCTTCGTGCGGATCACCCCGATGAAGGCCCGCCGTGTCGTCGACATGGTCCGCGGCCTGCCGGTCGACGAGGCCCTGACCCTGCTGCAGTTCGCGCCGCAGGCTGCCTCCGAGACCGTCTACAAGGTGCTGGAGAGCGCCGTCGCCAACGCGGAGACCACCGAGGGGCTCAACCGGGCCGACCTCGTCCTCTCCGTCGCGATGGTCGACGAGGGCCCGACGATGAAGCGCTGGCGCCCCCGGGCCCAGGGCCGAGCGACCCGCATCAACAAGCGCACGAGCCACATCACCCTCGCGGTGCAGCCGGCCGACGCGCTGACCACCAAGCAGGCCAAGAACGGAAGGGGTGCCTGATGGGCCAGAAGATCAACCCGAACGGCTTCCGCCTGGGCATCTCCACCGACCACAAGAGCCGTTGGTACGCCGACAAGCTCTACAAGTCCTACGTCGGTGAGGACGTCGCGATCCGCAAGCTGCTCTCCAAGGGCATGGAGCGGGCCGGCATCGCCAAGGTCGAGATCGAGCGCACCCGCGACCGCGTCCGGGTGGACATCCACACCGCGCGTCCGGGCATCGTCATCGGCCGCCGCGGCGCCGAGGCCGACCGCATCCGCGGCGAGCTGGAGAAGCTCACCGGCAAGCAGGTGCAGCTCAACATCCTCGAGGTCAAGAACCCCGAGGTCGACGCGCAGCTGGTCGCCCAGGGCGTCGCCGAGCAGCTCTCGGGCCGTGTGCAGTTCCGTCGCGCCATGCGCAAGGCGATGCAGACCTCGATGCGCTCGGGTGCCAAGGGCATCCGGATCCAGTGCTCGGGTCGCCTCAACGGCGCCGAGATGTCGCGCACGGAGTTCTACCGCGAGGGCCGCGTGCCCCTGCACACGCTCCGCGCCGACATCGACTACGGCTTCTACGAGGCCCGCACGACCTTCGGCCGCATCGGCGTGAAGGTCTGGATCTACAAGGGCGAGGTCGCCGGCACCCGTGCCGAGCGCCAGGCCCAGCAGGCCGCCCGCGCCGGTGCTCCCGGTCGCGGCGGACGTCCCAACACCCGTGGCGGCGACCGTCCGAGCCGTGGCTCGCGCGGGGACCGCGGTGGCCGTGCCGGCGACGCGCCGGCCGTGACCGAGGCTCCCGCCGGTGGCGACACCGCGCTGGCCGCCACCCCGGCCGAGACCCAGGAGGGCTGAGCTCATGTTGATGCCCCGTCGCGTCAAGCACCGCAAGCAGCACCACCCCAAGCGCCGTGGCGCTGCCAAGGGTGGCACGTCGCTGGCCTTCGGTGACTTCGGCATCCAGGCGGTCGAGGGTCACTACGTGACCAACCGGCAGATCGAGTCGGCTCGTATCGCCATGACCCGTCACATCAAGCGTGGCGGCAAGGTCTGGATCAACATCTACCCGGACCGTCCGCTGACCAAGAAGCCCGCCGAGACCCGCATGGGCTCGGGCAAGGGCTCCCCCGAGTGGTGGGTGGCCAACGTCAAGCCCGGCCGCGTCATGTTCGAACTCTCCGGCGTCGACGAGGTGACTGCTCGTGAGGCCATGCGCCGCGCGATGCACAAGCTTCCGATGAAGTGCCGGTTCATCTCCCGTGAGGCCGGTGAATTCTGATGGCTACCAAGCTGAACGCCCACGAGCTCGACGAGCTCAGCGCCACCGACCTGGAGGCGAAGCTCCGCGAGGCCAAGGAGGAGCTGTTCAACCTCCGGTTCCAGGCCGCGACCGGCCAGCTGGAGAGCCACGGCCGGCTGCGCGTGGTCAAGAAGGACATCGCCCGCATCTACACCGTGGTGCGCGAGCGCGAGCTCGGCATCCGCACCACGCCGGGCACCAACGAAGAGGCGAAGGCATGAGCGAGAACACTGCGACCCAGACGACTGACGAGCGCAACCAGCGCAAGGTCCGCGAGGGCCTCGTCGTGAGCGACAAGATGGACAAGACCATCGTCGTCGCTGTCGAGGACCGCGTGAAGCACGCCCTCTACGGCAAGGTCTTGCGCAAGACGTCGCGCCTGAAGGCTCACGACGAGACCAACCAGTGCGGCATCGGTGACCGGGTCCTGATCATGGAGACCCGCCCGCTGTCCGCCACCAAGCGCTGGCGCCTGATCGAGGTCCTCGAGAAGGCCAAGTGAGTCGTCGGTGAGGTGAGCGCAGCTCGCCCCACCCGATTCCCCAGCACAGAACCCCACCAGTTCGGCCAGGCTCGCACTCCCGTGAGGGTGTGAGAACCAGCTCGACAACCAGGAGAAACCAATGATCCAGCAGGAGTCGCGACTCAAGGTCGCCGACAACACCGGTGCGAAGGAGATCCTCTGCATCCGTGTTCTCGGTGGCTCTGGCCGTCGCTACGCCGGCATCGGTGACGTCATCGTCGCCACCGTCAAGGACGCGATCCCCGGTGGCAACGTCAAGAAGGGCGACGTCGTCAAGGCCGTGGTCGTGCGCACCGTCAAGGAGCGTCGCCGCGCCGACGGTTCCTACATCCGCTTCGACGAGAACGCCGCCGTCATCCTCAAGAACGACGGCGAGCCCCGTGGCACGCGCATCTTCGGGCCTGTCGGCCGCGAGCTGCGCGAGAAGCGCTTCATGAAGATCATCTCGCTCGCCCCGGAGGTGTTGTGAGAGATGGGTAAGCACATGAACATCAAGAAGGGCGACACCGTCAAGGTGATCGCCGGCAAGGACAAGGGTGCCCAGGGCAAGGTCATCTCGGTGCTCCGCGAGGAGGACCGGGTGGTCGTCGAGGGCGTCAACCTCGTCAAGCGCCACACCAAGTCCGTGCAGCAGACCAACACGACCGGCGGGATCATCACCCGCGAGGCGCCCATCCACGTCTCCAACGTGATGCTCGTCGAGGGTGACGACGTCACCCGCGTCGGGTTCCGCCGCGACGAGGTGACCAAGCGCCGCCCGGACGGCTCGACCTACAGCGCCAGCCGCTCGGTCCGCGTGTCCCGCACCACCGGCAAGGAGATCTGAGATGGCCGAGACCACCCAGACCGAGATCCCGCGTCTCAAGGCTCGCTACCGCGAGGAGATCGTCCCCGCGCTGCGCTCCGAGTTCGACATCGCCAACATCATGCAGGTCCCCGGCCTGACCAAGATCGTGGTCAACATGGGTGTCGGCGAGGCGGCTCGTGACTCCAAGCTGATCGAGGGCGCGATCCGCGACCTCACCGCGATCACCGGCCAGAAGCCGGCCGTGACCAAGGCCCGCAAGTCCATCGCGCAGTTCAAGCTGCGCGAGGGCATGCCGATCGGTGCGCACGTCACGCTGCGTGGCGACCGCATGTGGGAGTTCCTGGACCGCCTGCTCTCGCTGGCACTGCCCCGCATCCGTGACTTCCGCGGCCTCTCGCCCAAGCAGTTCGACGGCCGCGGCAACTACACCTTCGGTCTCACCGAGCAGGTCATGTTCCACGAGATCAACCAGGACAGGATCGACCGGTCCCGCGGCATGGACATCACCGTCGTGACCACCGCCACCAACGACGACGAGGGCCGCGCGCTGCTGAAGCAGCTCGGGTTCCCGTTCAAGGAGAACTGAGCGATGACGAAGTCGAGCTCGTTCGAGCTGAACGTCCAGCACTGCAAGGAGAACTGACATGGCGAAGACTTCGCTCAAGGTCAAGGCCGCTCGCAAGCCCAAGTTCGCTGTCCGCGGCTACACCCGCTGCCAGCGCTGCGGCCGCCCGAAGGCCGTCTACCGCAAGTTCGGCCTGTGCCGCATCTGCCTGCGGGAGATGGCCCACCGCGGTGAGCTCCCCGGCGTCACCAAGTCCTCTTGGTGAGCACGGTCCTCCTCGTAACCACCTCAACACGTTGAAGGTCGACCGGCCGCGAGCCGCTCGAAACCACGACGAGAAAGAACCACATCATGACGATGACTGACCCGATCGCAGACATGCTCACGCGTCTGCGCAACGCCAACCAGGCGTACCACGACGTGGTGTCGATGCCCTACAGCAAGATGAAGGCCGGCCTCGCGGAGATCCTCAAGCAGGAGGGCTACATCACCTCCTACGACGTCGCCGACAACGTGACCGCCGAGGGCGAGCCCGCCGTCGGCAAGACGCTGACCGTGACCCTCAAGTACGGCCGCAACCGTGAGCGCTCGATCGCCGGCGTGCGCCGCATCAGCAAGCCCGGTCTGCGCGTGTACGCCAAGAGCACGAACCTGCCCCGGGTCCTCGGTGGACTCGGCGTCGCGATCATCTCGACGTCGCAGGGCCTGCTGACCGACCGCCAGGCGAACCAGAAGGGCGTGGGCGGCGAAGTCCTCGCCTACGTCTGGTGACCCGGACCAACTGAGACCAGGAAGAGAGAGAAGCATGTCGCGCATTGGCAAGCTCCCCATCGCGGTCCCGTCCGGTGTCGACGTCGCGATCGACGAGTCGCTGGTGACGGTCAAGGGCCCCAAGGGCACCCTGTCCCACACCATCGCGGCGCCGATCACGGTCGCCAAGGGCGAGGACGGTGTCCTCGAGGTGCAGCGCCCCGACGACGATCGGACCAGCCGCTCGCTGCACGGCCTGACCCGCACGCTCATCAGCAACATGGTGGTCGGCGTGACCGAGGGCTACGAGAAGAAGCTCGAGATCGTGGGCGTGGGCTACCGCGTCCTGCCCAAGGGCCCCACCCAGCTGGAGTTCCAGCTCGGGTACTCCCACCCGATCATCTTCGACGCCCCCGAGGGCATCACCTTCACCGTCGAGGGCCCGACCAAGCTCGGTGTCGTCGGCATCGACAAGCAGCTCGTCGGCGAGGTTGCGGCCAAGATCCGCAAGCTGCGCAAGCCCGAGCCCTACAAGGGCAAGGGCGTGCGCTACGCCGGCGAGCACATCCGCCGCAAGGTCGGAAAGGCCGGTAAGTGACATGGCGATCTCGCTGTCCAACAACAAGCACACCGCGAGCCGGGTCCGTGCCCGCCTGCGCCGCCAGGCGCGGGGCCGCAAGCGGATCAACGGCACCACCGAGCGTCCGCGCCTGGTGGTGACGCGATCGGCCAAGCACATCACGGTGCAGGTCGTCGACGACCTGGCCGGTGCCACGCTGGCCTACGCCTCGTCGATGGAGTCCGACGTCCGCACCGCGGGCGGCGACAAGACCGCGCAGGCCAAGAAGGTCGGCGAGCTGGTCGCCTCGCGCGCCAAGGCCGCAGGCATCGAGGGCGTCGTCTTCGACCGTGCCGGCAACAAGTACCACGGTCGCATCGCGGCCCTGGCTGACGCCGCTCGTGAGGGCGGCCTCCAGTTCTGATCGCACGACACCCCGGAATGGCGCGCGGCAGCGTGACGACGCAGTCGGCACGCTCGCGCCAGACAACATTGAAGGAGCAAGTCTCATGAGCGGAGCCCAGCGCGGACAGCGCGGTGGCGAGCGCCAGTCTGGTGACCGTCGCGGACGCGACAACGGTCGCCAGGCTGACAAGACCGCCTACATCGAGCGCGTCGTGGCGATCAACCGTGTCGCCAAGGTCGTGAAGGGTGGTCGTCGCTTCAGCTTCACCGCCCTCGTGATCGTCGGCGACGGTGAAGGTCTGGTCGGCGTCGGCTACGGCAAGGCGAAGGAAGTTCCCGCGGCGATCGCCAAGGGTGTCGAGGAGGCCAAGAAGCACTTCTTCAAGGTCCCGCGCATCCAGGGCACCATCCCGCACCCGGTGCAGGGCGAGAAGGCCGCAGGCGTCGTCCTGCTGCGTCCCGCCGCTCCCGGTACCGGCGTCATCGCCGGTGGCCCGGTGCGTGCGGTCCTCGAGTGCGCCGGCATCCACGACGTGCTGAGCAAGTCGCTCGGCTCGTCCAACCAGATCAACATCGTCCACGCGACCGTCGAGGCGCTGCGGATGCTGGAGGAGCCCGAGGCCGTGGCCGCTCGTCGCGGCATGCGGGTCGAGGACGTCACTCCGGCCGCGCTCCTCAAGGCGCGTGCCGAGGGCCAGGTCGAGGTCACGGCAGGGGTGCAGCAGTAATGGCACAGCTCAAGGTCCAGCAGAAGAAGTCCACCATCGGGTGCAAGGCCAACCAGCGCGAGACCATGCGCTCGCTCGGCCTCAAGCGCATCGGTGACGTGGTCGTCAAGGAGGACCGCCCGGAGATCCGCGGCATGGTCCAGACCGTCCGTCACCTGGTGACGGTCGAGGAGGTGGAGTGACATGACGCTCAAGCTGCACCACTTGCGTCCCGCTCCGGGCGCCAAGACCGCCAAGACCCGCGTGGGTCGCGGTGAGGGCTCGAAGGGTAAGACCTCCGGGCGCGGCACCAAGGGCACCAAGGCGCGCTACCAGGTCCCGGTCGCCTTCGAGGGTGGCCAGATGCCGATCCACATGCGCCTGCCCAAGCTGAAGGGCTTCAAGAACCCCTTCCGCGTGGAGTTCCAGGTCGTCAACCTCGACCGCCTCGGGGAGCTCTTCCCCGACGGCGGCCAGGTGACCGTCGCCGACCTGGTGGCCAAGGGCGCGGTCCGCAAGGGCCAGCCCGTCAAGGTCCTGGGCCAGGGCGACCTGTCGGTCGCCGTCCAGGTCAGCGCCGACGCGTTCTCGAGCTCCGCCAAGGAGAAGATCGAGGCCGCGGGCGGTACTGCGACCGTGGCCTGAGGCCACCATCTCGCACATCCGGTGAAGGCCTGGCCGCACAGTGGGAACTGTCGGCCGGGCCTTCGTCGTTCTCCCCTTGACTGTGGGGGAGAAGCGGGGCGAACCCCGACTGTTAGGCTGCCCCGGGCCCCACGCCGCACGACGGTGGGGGTTTCTCGTCCGCCCGCCGATCTCGGTCGGGCACCCATACGAAAGAGGAACCAGTGCTAGGCGCGTTCGCCAACGCTTTCCGGACGCCGGACCTGCGGCGCAAGCTGCTGTTCGTGCTGCTGATCGTCACGATCTTCCGGCTCGGCTCTCAGGTGCCCACCCCGGGTGTCCACGTGGCCAACGTCCAGGCCTGCATCAGCCAGCTCGAGGAGGGCGGGCTCTACAGCCTGATCAACCTCTTCTCGGGTGGTGCGCTGCTGCAGCTCACCATCTTCGCGCTGGGGATCATGCCGTACATCACGGCCTCCATCATCCTGCAGCTGCTCGTCGTGGTGATCCCACGGCTCGAAGCGCTGAAGAAGGAGGGGCAGGCCGGCCAGTCGAAGATCACCCAGTACACCCGCTACCTGACGCTGGGCCTGGCCGTCCTGCAGGCGACCGGCATCGTGGCGCTCGCGCGCAACGGCGCCCTGCTCCAGGGCTGCACGCGCGACCTGCTGCACGACGACGGCACCGGGACGTTCCTGGTCATGGTCGTCACCATGACGGCGGGCACCGCGGTCATCATGTGGCTCGGTGAGCTCATCACCGACCGCGGCATCGGCAACGGCATGTCGATCCTGATCTTCACCCAGGTCGTCGCCACGTTCCCGGCCTCCCTGTGGAGCGTGCAGACCTCCCAGGGCTGGGTGACCTTCTCCATCGTGATGGTGATCGGCCTGATCCTGGTCGCGGCCGTCATCTTCATCGAGCAGGCCCAGCGCCGCATCCCCGTGCAGTACGCCCGCCGGATGGTCGGGCGCAAGATGTTCGGCGGCAACTCGACCTACATCCCGCTCAAGGTCAACCAGGCCGGCATCATCCCGGTCATCTTCGCCTCGTCGCTGCTCTACCTGCCGGCGATGGCGGTGCAGTTCAACCCCGAGAGCCAGAACCCGGTGCTCGACTTCATCGGGACCTACTTCGTCAACGGCGACCACCCGCTCTACATGGCGACGTACTTCGCGCTCATCATCTTCTTCACGTACTTCTACGTCTCGATCACCTTCAACCCTGTCGAGGTGGCGGACAACATGAAGAAGTACGGCGGCTTCATCCCCGGGATCCGGGCGGGCAAGCCGACCGAGGACTACCTGTCCTACGTCCTGTCCCGCATCACGTTCCCTGGAGCCCTCTACCTCGGCCTGATCTCGTTGGTCCCGCTCGTCGCCTTCGCGATGATCCAGGCCAACCAGAACTTCCCGTTCGGCGGCACGTCCATCCTCATCATGGTCGGCGTCGCGCTCGACACCGTGAAGCAGATCGAGAGCCAGCTCCAGCAGCGCAACTACGAAGGATTCCTGAAGTAGATGAGACTGATCCTCATGGGCCCGCCGGGTGCGGGCAAGGGCACGCAGGCCTCGGTCGTGGCCGACCACTTCGGCGTCCCGGCGATCTCGACCGGCGACATCTTCCGGGCCAACGTCTCCGAGGGCACCCCCCTCGGTGTCGAGGCCAAGCGCTACATGGACGCCGGCGAGTACGTCCCGGACGAGGTCACCAACCAGATGGTGCGCAACCGCATCGACGAGCCGGACGCCGAGCCGGGCTTCCTGCTCGACGGCTATCCGCGCACCCTGGCCCAGGTCACCGAGCTCGACGGGATGATCGCCTTCACGGGTCACCGCCTCGACGCCGTGGTCGTGCTGACGGTCGACCCCGAGGAGCTCGTGCAGCGTCTGCTCCACCGCGCGCAGACCGACGGCCGCGCCGACGACACCGAGGACGTCATCCGGCGCCGGCAGGAGGTCTACGCCGAGCAGACCGAGCCGCTCATCGAGGTCTACCGCGACCGGGGCATCCTCATCGAGGTCGACGGGATGGGCGAGGTCGACGACGTGACCAAGCGCATCTTCGCCGCCCTCGACGTGGTCCCGCAGAGCTGACCCGCGCGAGCCGGCGCATGGCGTTCCGTGACCGCGGGATCGAGATCAAGACCCCCGAGCAGATCGACCTGATGCGGGTCGCGGGTCGGCTGGTGGGGGAGACCCTCGAGCTGCTGCGCGACGCCGCCGCTCCGGGGGTGACCACCCAGGACCTCGACACCCTCGCCGAGACCCACATCCGCGACCACGGCGGCATCCCGTCGTTCAAGGGCTACAGCCAGCCCCCGTTCCCCGCGACCATCTGCGCGTCGGTCAACGACGAGGTCGTGCACGGCATCCCCGGGCCGCGGGCGCTGGCCGAGGGCGACGTGGTGTCCATCGACTGCGGCGCCATCGTCGAGGGGTGGCACGGGGACGCGGCCATCACGGTGCCGATCGGCGAGGTGGCCGACGACGTGCTGGAGCTGCTGCGCGTGACCGAGGAGTCGCTGTGGCGCGGCATGGCCGCGGCCCGGCTCGGCGGTCGCGTCACCGACATCAGCCACGCCATCGAGACCCACGTGCGCGCGCAGGGCCGCTACGGCATCCTCGAGGACTACACCGGACACGGGATCGGGACCGAGATGCACATGGCCCCCAACGTCCCCAACTACGGCCGGCGCGGTCGCGGGCCCACCATCGTGGAGGGCCTGGCCCTGGCGGTGGAGCCGATGGTCACCCTCGGCAGCAAGCACACCGACCTGCTCGACGACGAGTGGACCGTTGCCACGGTCGACGGCTCCGTCGCGGCCCACTTCGAGCACACGTTCACCGTCACCGCGCAGGGAGCCTGGGTGCTGACGGCGGTCGACGGCGGCGAGGCCCGGCTCGCCGAGCTGGGCGTCCCGTTCGGCGGACGCTGAGGGCCGTTTCGCGCGCTCGCCGTCGCTCGTGAAAGACTCGGTGCGCAGGAGGGGAGTATTCCCCACGGTGGCGTCGTCAGCACGGCATCCGCGCGAGCGGGGCCCGGTGCCACCGGTCCGCCCGTGACGGGCGGGCGGAAGAGACCTCCGGTGACCGTGTGCTGCACCGGCACCGCACTCGCCCCCACCCACTAGGAGCTCAAGCGTGGACGTCCCCACCTGGGTCTGGATCGCCACTGCCGTGGTGACCCTTGCGATCTTCACCTTCGACCTTGCCGTGGTCGGCCGCCGGCCCCACGAGCCGAGCATGAAGGAGTGCGCGACCTACCTCTCCATCTACGTCGGCCTCGCCGTGCTGTTCGGCCTCGGCGTCTGGTACACCTCAGGCGGCACGTCGGCGCTCGAGTTCTACTCCGGCTGGTTGGTCGAGTACTCGCTGTCGATCGACAACCTGTTCATCTTCATCATCATCATGGCGAAGTTCGCCGTGCCGCGTGAGCTGCAGCAGTACGCGCTCATGATCGGCATCGTCATGGCGCTGGTGATGCGCGCGATCTTCATCGCCGTGGGCGCCGCCGCCATCAGCAACTTCAGCTGGATCTTCTACCTCTTCGGCCTCTTCCTCGTCTACACCGCCTTCAAGCTGGCCCGCGAGGGGGCCGAGGACGAGGACGAGGAGTTCGAGGAGAACAAGCTCGTCGCCTTCGTCGAGCGCCGCTTCCCGGCCACCTCCGAGTGGCACGGCAAGTCCCTGTTCACCCACGCCGCGGGCAAGCGCATGATCACGCCGATGTTCATCGTGATCCTGACCCTGGGCACGACGGACCTGCTGTTCGCCCTCGACTCGATCCCGGCGATCTTCGGCATCACCAAGGAGCCCTACCTGGTGCTCACGGCCAACATCTTCGCGCTGATGGGCCTGCGCCAGCTCTACTTCCTCATCGGCGGCCTGCTCCAGCGCCTGATCTACCTCTCCTACGGCCTGGCGTTCCTGCTCGCCTTCATCGGCGTCAAGCTGTTCTTCCACGCGCTGCACGAGAACGAGCTGCCCTTCATCAACGGCGGCGAGCACCTCGACTACGCCTGGCTCGAGATCCCGATCTGGCTCTCGCTGGTCGTCATCATCGCCACGCTCGCCGTCACCGCGGTGCTGTCGCTGTGGGCCTCGAGCCGCATGTCGGCCCAGGAGCAGGACGCCGCGACCGGCCCGCGCCGCGACTGGCACGACGACTGACCGGGTGCTGACCGCGTCCTGACCGCCGCCGGCGACCCGGTGGCGGTCAGGTCACGCACTCGTTGGCGCGCGGCGAGTTGTCGTTGCCGCGCGTCATGCTGAGCTCGAGACAGACCGGGGAGTCGGTGCGGACGAGCAGCGAACGGCGCGACGTGCTGCCGTACTCGTCGGTGTCGTCGCGATGCCAGCTGAAGGAGTCGCCGGGCTCCACCGGGACCGGCGGGCTCCACTCGAACAGCACCCCCCGCGCCGTACGTCGCCCGCTCAGCGTCGGCGCCTCGGTCAGCACGTCGGGGACGACCTCGATCGGCGTGTGCGACTCGGTGGGGACCACGACGCCGGGGTCCTCCTCGCGCCCGTCGCCGCGGAACGTCAGGTAGCCGACCACGAGCGCCAGCACCGCGGCCGCGACGCCGGCCCAGACCAGGGCGGGCACGCCGCCGTCGTCCTCCTGGTCGTCACCGGGGGAGGGAACAGGGTCCTGAGCTGCGATCCGGCGGGGGCCGCTGGCCGAGATCACGGTCACCGGCTTCATCGCCGTGGCGTCCTCCGGCGCGTCCGGGATCCCGGGCACCGCCACCGACGCGTCCGGCCGGTCGCCCTCGACCGCGACGGAGGTGCGGGCCCAGCCGGCCGCGGCCTCGATGCGCTGCAGAGCACGCGCCAGCTCCAGCGCGCTGGCCGGGCGGTGCTCCGGTCGCTTGGCCAGGCACTGCTGGAGCAGCCGGTCCAGGGCCGGCGGCACGTCGGGCCGCTGGGTGGCGGGCGGGGCGGCGTGCAGGATCCGCGCGCTGAGCGCCCGGGTGGAGTTGTCGCCGGAGGGGATCGAGAAGGGCGAGCGCCCCACGAGCAGGTGCCAGATCGTCGCGCCGAGCGAGTAGACGTCGGAGGCCACCGACCCGTTGGAGCGGCCGTCGAGGAGCTCCGGCGGTGACCAGGGGTAGGAGATGCGCACGTCGTTGTCGCCCTCGACGTCGCCCATGTGGCCGGCGATCCCGAAGTCGGTCAGCGCCGGCTCGTGGTACGTCGTGACCAGCACGTTGCTCGGCTTGATGTCGCGGTGCAGGATGCCCGAGCGGTGGGCGGTCTCGATCGCGCTCGCCAGCTTGATGCCGGTGGACACCGCGTCGACGGGGGCCATCGGGTTCGCGCGCACCCGTACGCCGAGGTCGGGTGGCGGGCAGTAGCGCATGACGAGGAAGGGCCGGCCGCCCTCGGCGGTCACGCCGGCCGTGATCACCGAGACGATGTAGGGGTGATCGGCGAGCCGGGCCATCGCGTTGGCCTCGGCGGTGAACAGGTACTTCTCGCGGTCGGTCAGCGGCACGTCGGGGCGCACGACCTTGACCGCGACCCGCTGCCGGGGCCACTGCTGCTCGTAGAGGAAGACGTCGGCGAAGCCGCCGCTGCCCAGGTGCTCGATGAACGTGAACCCGGGGATGACCGGGGCGCTCACCGGGCGACCGCTCCCGTCTCGAACCGGACCGCGTAGACCTGGGCCATGTCGAGGACCGTGCCGGGCTCGAGGACGTAGGCGTCGCCCGGGCGCATCCGCTGCGGCTCGCGGCCCGGGGCGGCGAGCGTCGTGCCGCCGCGGCTGTCGAGGTCGCGGGCCACGACGTCCCAGCCGTCGAGCTCGATCTGGAGGTGCCGCCGGGACACGAACGAGTGGTCGGCGGGCAGGTGCACCAGGTGCGGCCAGTCGGTGCTGCCCTCCGGCGGGGCCGGCTTGCGGCCCAGGATCACGCCCCGGTCCAGCGGCACGACCTCGCCGGTCGGCAGTCGGAGGCCGCCGAGCGAGGGCCGCTCGACGCGGCGCGGCTCCTGAGGGGCCACGCGCTGGTGGCACACCCGGCACTGCGGCGCGACCGGCGGGGTCAGGTGGCCCAGCGGGCAGCTGACCGCGAGCACCGTCGGCGCGGTGCTGTGGCTCAGGTGCGCGGGGCGCACGGTGGTGGCCCCGTCGTGGTCGTCGGGCTCCGCCGGCGCGGCGTGCGGGGCGGTCGCGGGCCGGATCGTGGTGTGGGCGCCCTCCTCGATGCGGCGCATCATGAGCGGGTCGGGCTCGGAGGTGTCCACGAGCGACCCGGTGTCCTCCACCGGACGCGGGGTGCGGGTGCGGGGCGGGGGACCGTCGGGGCCCTTGGCGGCGAGGATCTCCGCCGGGATGCCGTCGATGAGCGGGCCGGACGCGGCCGGCGCCGCGACCTCCTGCACGCGCTCGCGAGCGTGTGCCGGAGCCGGCGCGGTGCGTGCCGAGAGAGGCTGGAGCTCGACCCGGTCGGCCGCGACGACGCCGCCCACGAGCCGGCGGGTCGGCGCCAGCGTCAGCGGATCGGCGCCGCCGCCGAGGCTGAGCACGCGGCCGGGACCGGCCAGGCGGACGTGTCCCGTCCCGCGTGAGATGGCGGTGGAGGCCCCGGCGGTGAAGTCGACCAGCGCCAGCCCCGGCGGGTCGCCGTCGAACGCCTTCTCGGTGATCGCCAGGACGCGCTCGACCACCGCGGCGCCCGACGGGGCGTCCATCACCAGGGCGTCCCAGACCTCCTGGACGACCTGCTCGTCGGCGGGATCGGTCATCAGCACCCAGTGGGCGCCGTTGCCGAGAAGCACACCGGCCCCACCGGTGTACCTCGCTTCCACGATCAACGTCGGCTCCCCTCGTACGCGACGCCCCCCATCATCACCCATCGGGCCAGCCCGGCGCACGGTTCCCCGACTTGTCCCGGGCTTGACCGGATACATACCCTCCTCTCGGTGACGGCGGCGGGCGCGCGTCATCCGTGGGGCCAAGGGGGGCTTGCGTGGCACGTGGGACGCTCATGCGTCGGCACCGGGCGGGAATCGCCTCGGGTGCCGCCCTCACGGTTGCCTCCGTCGCCGTCGTGGCCTACGCGGTCACGGCCAACGGCTACAAGGCGCACGAGGCCGAGCTCAACGACGGCGGCGTGTGGGTGGTCAACGGCAAGAAGGGCTGGTCGGGCCGGCTCAACAAGCCCATCAACCAGCTCGACGGGGTCGTGCCCAGCCAGGACGGCAAGGCCCGGCTCGACGTGGTGCAGGACGGCGCCGCGGTCGTCACGCTGAACGCCGACGCGAGCCGCGGTCAGGCGATCGAGACCCGCCGGCTGGAGGCGCAGGACGGCGGCACGGCCGCCATCCCCACCGCGGGCGAGGTCCGCATCGGAGGCGGCACGCTGGCCAGTGCCGACGCCGAGACCGGTGAGGTCTGGGCGGTGCGCTACGACGACCAGCTCGGCAAGCCGGTGATGACGGCCGTCGACCGACAGGCCGAGCCCCTGGCCGAGGCCGGCGAGGACGCGGCGCTGGCGGTGAGCGGGGCCGGGACGGTCGTCGTGACCTCGGCCGCCGAAGGCACCCTCACCACGATCGCGCCCGACGGCACGTCCTTCGGCGAGCCACGCACCCGCGACCTGCCCGGCGACGCCGGCCAGGTCTCCAGCGTCACCACGGTCGGTGAGCGGGTGGTGACCCTCGACGCCGACTCCGGCGTGCTGCGCGTCGTCGACGGCGCCGCCGCGTCCGTCCCGCCGGGCAGCGTGCTGCAGCAGGCCGGGCCCGCCGACGACGCCGTGCTCGTCGGCGCCCCGGACGGCCTGCTGAGCGTCGACCTCGACTCGGGCGCGGTCACCACCGTGTCGTCGCGCTCGGGGAACCCGGTCGAGCCCGTGCGGCTCGGCGCGTGCGTGTTCGGAGCCTGGTCCGGCGGCCTGGGAGCGGTGGCCGTCCAGTGCGGCACCGGAGAGGTCGAGGAGAACGCGCTGGGAGGCGACGCCACCAGCCTCGCCTTCCGGGTCAACCGCGGCGAGATCGTCCTCAACGACGCCAACAGCGGAGCGGTCTGGGACATCGAGCAGGACAAGCCGATCCGGATCGACAACTGGGAAGCGTTCACGTCGAAGAAGAAGAACAACGACGACGACAACGAGAACGAGAACCAGAGCGACGCCGACCGTCGGCCGCCGCGTGCCAAGCCGGACTCCTACGGCGTACGAGCCGGGCGCACCACCGTGCTGCACCCGCTCGACAACGACTCGGCGCCCGAGGGCAGGCTGCTGAGCATCGTCGACGTCGACCAGCCCAGCGGCGGCGCGCGGGTGGAGATCAGCCCGGACGGCCAGACGCTCGTGCTGGAGATGCCCGAGGACGCGCGACCGGCGACCTTCGACTACTACATCGACGACGGCCGCAACGGGCTCTCCGCCCATGCCGCGGTGGACGTCGAGGTGCGCGACAGCCAGGAGAACGAGCCGCCCACGCTGCGCGAGGGCTATGAGAAGCCCACCTACCGCGTGCCGCACGGCGGCGCGCTGTCCGTGCCGGTGCTGGCCGACTGGCGCGACGACCGCGACGGCGACACCCTGCTCCTCGACTCCGCCCGTGCGGTCGGTGGGGACGAGTCCGGCGCCTCGGCCCGCACGACGGCCGACGGGCGGATCCGCTTCACCGCCCCCACCGGCCAGGCCGACGGCCAGCAGCTGGTGCGGGTCGACTTCGCGGTCACCGACGGCCGCTCGGCGCCGGTGCGCAAGTCGATGAGCTTCCAGGTGCAGGCGCGCCGGGACCTGCAGGCGTTCGCGCCGACCGCGGAGCCCGACGTCGTGCGCGGCGAGGTCGGCAAGCCGATCAAGATCCGCCCGCTCCTCAACGACCTGCCCGGCTCGGACCCGAGCACGGTCAACGCGGAGCTGAGCCTCGCCGGCAAGGTGCCGCAGCAGCCCGGGGCGAAGATCGTCTCCGACCTCGACTCGGGCCAGCTCACCTTCACCGCCGAGCGTCCCGGCACCTACTTCTTCAACTACGACGCGGGCTACGGCGACGCGCCGCTCGACCAGGGCACCGTCCGGGTCGACGTGAAGCCGCGACCCAAGCGCGCCTCCGAGCCGATCGCGATGCCGGACACGCTCACCGTCTACGGGCAGGCGCCGGGCACCGTCGACGTGCTGGCCAACGACCTCGACCCGGGCGGCGGGCTGCTCGTCGTGCAGCGGGCGACGGCCGACCGCGACGGCCAGCTCGACGTGGCGATCATCGACGGCCGCTGGCTGCGGGTCTCCGCGGTGCAGCCGGACCTGTCGCCGGCCACGCAGACGGTCTCCTACACGATCAGCAACGGCACCAGCTCCGGCGTACGCGGCGAGGTGGTGGTCACCCAGCGCCCGCAGCCGGCGGACAACACCCCCGTCACCGTGGCCGACCGCGTGGTCGTGCGCGCCGGCGCGTCCGTCTCCGCCCCGGTGCTCGACAACGACGTGTCGCCGTCGGGTGACCGGCTCACGCTCCTGGGCGACCTCGTCGACAGCGAGACACCCGGCGAGCTGGAGGTCATCGCTCCGGTCGACGTCACCGGCGACGTGGGTCGTGCCTTCGTGTCGGGCCGTGTGGTGCGCTACGTCGCCCCCGACGACGTCGAGGAGCGCGACACCTACGAGATCACCTACGTCGCGCAGAACCTCGACGGCCAGCGCGCCAACGGCCTGCTCCGGGTGACCGTCGTGCCGACGGACGACCCCAACGACCCGCCGGAGCCGCCCACCCTCGAGGGCCGGGTGACCTCCGCCGACACCGTCAAGATCCGCGTCCCCGGCACCGGCGTGGACCGCAACGGCGATCCCGTCACCGTCACCGGGATCACCTCGGCGCCGCGGC
Source organism: Nocardioides sp. SYSU D00065 (assembly GCF_017916425.1). Lineage (GTDB taxonomy): Bacteria > Actinomycetota > Actinomycetes > Propionibacteriales > Nocardioidaceae > Nocardioides. The sequence goes on from NZ_JAFMSX010000002.1 coordinate 455,132, forward strand.
TGGGCAGGATCGTGTCGTACGGCGGCAACTTCCTGGAGTACCAGGCGTACCCGCGCACGGTCGGCACCGACGAGTTCAGCTACGCGGTCGTCGACTCCCAGGGCGCGTTCGCGACCGGCATCGTCCGCGTCGCCGTCGTCCCGCCCGGCCAGCCGCAGCCGCCGCTCGCGGTGCCCGACCGGATGACCGTAGAGCCGGGGCGCACCGCGACCTTCGACCCGCTCGCCAACGACTTCATCGCAGCCGGCGACTCCGTCGAGGTCGAGCTGCTCGACAGCGCCGGCGGCGCCCGGCTCGACCCCGAGACGAACCTGGTCACCGTCAAGGCCCCGGGCTCGCTCGCCGACCCGCCCGTGGTGGTCGTCTACCGAGTCACCAACGGCCTCAGCGAGTCGCGCGCGACCATGACGCTGCAGACGGCGGAGGACTTCAACAACCCCCCGATCGTCTACGACGCGTTCGGCCGCGCCGACGACAGCGGCAGCGTGGTCGTCGACGTCCTCGAGGGCGCCTACGACCCGGACGGCTCCGTGGAGGACCTCGAGGTCACCGACGTCGTCGGCGACCCCTCGGCGCGGGTCCTCGACGGCGTCGAGGTGCGCGCGAACCGAGGCACGGCGCCCAAGGTGCTGCCCTTCGAGGTGCGCGACGCCGACGGTGCCGCCGCGGTGGCGTCGGTCTACATCCCGCCGACCGGCAACGGCCTGCCCTACGTGCTGCCCGACGCGCTGATCGAGCTGGACTCCGGCGACAGCATGACCGGGACGGTGGCGGACTACGTTGCAGCACCCGACGGTGCCGACGTACGCCTCGCCTCCGGGCGCCGCTCGTGGTCGGCCTCGCCGTCGGCGCTCACGGTCGGGCCAGAGGGCGAGAACCGCTTCCGGCTCTCCGCGGCACCCGGTTTCCGCGGTCCCGGAGCGGTCCTGGTCGAGGTGACCAGCGCCGCCGACGCGAGCGGCAACGAGGACACCACGACCACCGAGGACGGGGCGACGGTCCTGCTGTCGATCCCGGTGCAGGTCGGCGACGACACCCCCGAGCTGGAGTGCCCCTCGACCGTGGTGCCCATCTCCGCAGGCCAGCGCTACGACCTCGACATCGCGACGTTCTGCAAGGTCTTCACCCTCGACCCGCGAGACGCGGTCGGCCTCGACTACAGCGCCGAGTGGAGCCAGGGGCTGGACGGCGTCAGCGCCGGCGGCCCGTCCGGCTCGGTGGTGTCCATCACGGCCGACGAGTCCGCGACCGAGGGCGGAGAGGCCGTCCTCGCGGTCCGCGCCGGCGACAGCAACACCGAGGAGGTCCGCTTCCGGCTCGCCCAGGCGCCCCCGCCGACGCTGCTGCCGATCCGGGTGGAGACGATGGAGGCGGGGCAGAGCCGCACCTTCGACGTCGGCTCCTACCTCAGGGCCGGAGTGGGGGAGCCCGAGCCCACGATCGTGTCGGTGGAGAACACCGGCAACCCCGGTGTGCGTGCCGAGTTCGAGGGCAGCCGGCTGACGCTCACGGCCGAGCGCGACACCCGCGGGGTCCAGGCGAGCTTCCGGCTCGTCGTCAGCGACGTCTCGTCCTCCGACCCGCCGCCCTCGCGTCGGGCCGAGGGCCGCATCCAGTTCCAGGTCGTCGGCGTGCCGGAGGCACCCGGCGAGCCGCGCCCGTACCCGCTCTCGGACGAGGTCGGCACGATCACCATGTCGTGGAAGCCGCCGGCCGACGACGGGGGAGCGCCGATCCTCTACTACATCGTGCGCGAGGAGAAGACCGGGAAGACGCAGCGCTGCGACACCAACGAGTGCGTCTTCCGCAAGCTCGACAACGGTGGCAACTACAGCTTCCGGGCCCAGGCGGTCAACCGCGTCGGCAAGAGCGAGTTCAGCGGCCTCTCGCGCACCGCCCGGGCCGACACCGCGCCCGGTCGGGTCCAGGACATCCGGATGCAGGACCGGGGCGACGGCTTCATCACCCTGGCCTGGGACAAGCCCTCCACCAACACCTCGAGGATCCTGACCTACACGATCACGTGGCCGGGCGCCGCGCAGCCTGCGGTGGTGACGGGCGACGTCACCCGCTACACCGCCACCGGCCTGGACAACAACGACAAGTACGTCTTCAGCATCACCGCCGAGAACCGCGTCGGGAACTCCCTGCCGCGCCCGTCGCCGGAGATGCAGCCCCTCGGCACCCCGAGCGCACCGCCGGCGCCGAGCGTGACCGACCTCGAGGCCGGGGCCAACCAGACGAGCATCCGCATCGCCTGGCAGGCCGTGCTGCCCGAGGGGCCCGGGCCGACGTCGTACACCGTGTCCTACTCCAACGGCACCGCGTCGGGAGTGGTCCCGGGATGCCAGAAGCTGGTCGCGCTCACCTGCACCCACAGCGGCGTCCCCTACGACGGGCTCACCTACAGCTACCGCGTGGTGGCGGCCAACGAGCCGGGCAAGCGCTCGCAGCCGTCGGAGCCCACGGCGATCGAGGCGGTCGGTCGCCCCGCCGCGTGGGGCTCGTTCACCGCGGCTCCCACGGGGGCCAACCAGGAGGCCCAGCTGCAGTACACCGTCCCGGACTCGCGGGGAAGCACGAGCAAGGTGGAAATCCTCGTCGGCGGGGCGGTCAACAAGACCTTCAACCAGCAGACCGGCAACGTGACCACTCGCATCATGGTCCCCAGCAACGAGCAGCCCTACCCGGTCCAGCTGCGGGTGTGCAACGAGGAGGCGCCCGCCGGGTGCACGCTCAGCGCGCAGCAGGACGTGCAGACCTACGGGCGCCTCGACGGCATGCTGAACGAGATCGCCGAACCCGTCGTGAACGGCAGGACGATCACGTGGACGCTCTCCGGGTCGAGCAACGGCGACCCCGCGCAGCTCGCCTACTGGTTCAACGGTGTCGAGCAGCCCACGATCAACCTCCCGTCGGTCGGCGCCTTCAGCCAGTCGGTGTCGATCACGACGCAGGAGTTCGCCCAGGACGTCCGGTTGGAGGTCCGACTGCGCGACTCCTCACCGGGGGGCCGCGGGGAGTCCTACCGGGACGACCGCGCGACCAGCGGTGTCCCGCAGCCGGGCGTCACCGTCGAGAAGCGAGCCGCGTGCCGCGACGACGACTCGGAGCTGGGGAACAACTGCTGGCAGGGCGGCGGGGAGGGCAACCCGCCCCCGTGCGAACGCGAGTCCTGCGGCTTCATCTCCTTCTCCGTCAACGGGTTCTACGAGGACTTCACCTGCCGCGTGAGCATGTCCTGGAACGGCTACACGGGCTGGCGCACCTACTCGTTCAACGCGACCCGCTCGAGCACGACGACGCAGGACACGGACTGGTACGCACCCAGCGGCGGCGGAGCCACCGTCACGTGTCAAGGAAGCGGCTTCTGGCAACGCACGTCCAGCGGCTCCCAGAACTGGTAGCCCCAGACGCAGTGCCCAGCCCCCACGCCCACCCCGTGCTCCACCCACGCCCCGGAGGAACCCACGCATGACGATCAGCCACGAACAGGCCGAGTGGTTCAAGTCCACCTTCGACCAGCTCACCGACAACATGGAGAAGGCCGTCCTCGGCAAGCGCCACGTCGTCCGGCTGGCCCTCACCTGCCTGCTCTCCGAAGGGCACATCCTCCTCGAGGACTTCCCCGGCACGGGCAAGACGATGCTCGCGCGCGCCCTGGCCAACACGGTGCAGGGCAGTCACGCGCGCATCCAGTTCACGCCCGACCTGCTGCCCTCCGACGTGACGGGGGTGACCGTCTACGACCAGCACAAGGGCACCTTCGAGTTCCACCCGGGACCGATCTTCCACACCATCGTGCTCGCCGACGAGATCAACCGCGCCTCGCCCAAGACGCAGTCGGCCCTGCTGGAGGTCATGGAGGAGGGACGCGTCACCGTCGACGGCGTCGCCCACCCGGTGGGCCGGCCGTTCCTGGTGATCGCCACGCAGAACCCGATCGAGCAGGCCGGCACCTACCGGCTGCCCGAGGCCCAGCTCGACCGCTTCCTGATGAAGACCTCGGTCGGCTACCCCGACCGTCAGGCCACCGTCGAGCTGCTCAACAACGCCGCGGTCCGCGACCGCGCCGCCCTCGTCACGCCGGTCATCACCGCGGCCACGATCGCCCAGATGAGCGGCCTGGCCGACCAGGTCTACGTCGACCCCGCGGTCATCGGCTACGTCGCCGAGCTGGCCGAGGAGTCGCGCCGCCAGCCCCACGTCAAGCTGGGCCTGTCGGCGCGCGGCTGCCTGGCGTTCGTCCGCGTCGCCAAGACGTGGGCGGCCGCCGACGGACGTGACCACGTCGTGCCCGACGACATCAAGGACCTCGCCGAGCCGGTGCTCTCGCACCGCCTCCTGCTCGACGCGGAGGCGCAGTTCAGCGGGGTGGACGTGCAGACCGTGATCTCGCGCCTGCTCGACGCCGTGGCGCCGCCGACGGACCGCGTGGGAGCCTGACCGAGTCGATGAGGCAGCGGTTGAACGACGCGCTCGAGGTCATCAAGCCGATCGGCTGGCTGATCCTCATGCTCGGCCTGGGCGCGCTCCTGGTGGCGACGTTCACCCTGTGGCGCGAGCTGGCCGTCCTCGGCATGGCCTGCCTGGCGCTGGTCGTCCTCGCGCTGCCGTTCCTCCTGGGCCGCACCAACGTCTCGGTCGACCTGCGGCTGCAGCCGGAGCGGGTCGCAGCGGGCGGGTCGGTGGCCGCCGGCGTCGTGGTCGTCAACCGGGCCTCCTCGCGTCTGGTCCCCACCACCCTCGAGGTGCCGGTGGGGTCGGCGATCCACCGCTACGGGATCAGCTCGCTCGCGCCGGGCGGCGTGCACGAGGAGTCGTTCACGATCCGCACCGAGCGCCGCGGGGTGATCACGGTGGGACCGGCCATGACGCGACGCGGCGACCCCGTCGGCATCTTCTCCCGCGACGTCGTCTGGACCCCGGAGCGCGAGGTGCTGGTGCGCCCGCACCTGGTGCCGATGGAGTCCCTCGGCGCCGGGCTGCTGCGCGACCTCGAGGGCGTGTCCACCGACGCGGTCAGCCAGAGCGACCTCGCCTTCCACGCCCTGCGCGAGTACGTCCCGGGTGACGACCTGCGCCACATCCACTGGCGCTCCTCGGCCAAGGTGATGGCCTCCACCGGCGAGTCGGCCCTGCTGGTGCGCCAGTACCTCGACACCCGGCGCAGCCACGCCACCATCGTCGTCGACGACCGGGTCTCCGCCTGGGCCGATCCGGAGGACTTCGAGACCGCGATGGCGGTGGCGGCGTCCATCGCCGTGCGCGCCGTGCTGGACGAGTTCGACGTCTCGTTCGTGTGCGGCCGGCACGCCTCCACCGGCTCCGACGGCCACCTCGCCCTCGACGCGGTGTGCCGCGCCGAGCTCGGCGACCACGGGATCGTCGAGTCCGGCCGGCAGGCCAGCACGCTGGCCCCCGACACCAGCCTCGCGTTCCTCGTCGGCGGGAGCGAGACGCCGTTCACCGACCTGCTGCGCTCCGCGGCGGCCTTCCCGCCCGAGGTGCGTCGCTTCGGCATCGTCGTCGAGGCCGGCGGCAACAGTCGCGTCACCGAGACCGGCGGCCTGCCGGTCCTGCACCTGGCCGCCAAGGAGGACCTGGGCGGCCTGCTGCGCTGGAGCGTGCGATGAGCACCGCCGCCCCGGGGCCCACCGCCGGCGCCGCCACCGGCACCGCCAGCACCGGCACCCGCACCCGCGTCCGTCCGCACGCGCTGCTGCCCGATCGGCACGCGTGGCTCGACATCGCCTTCACCGTCGTGCTGTCGGCGGTGGCGCTCAGCGCCTTCGGCGCCTCGTTCACCGGCTCGGCGTACCTGGTCGTGGGCATGCTCGGCGTGGTCATTGCGGTGACGGTCACGCACCTCACGCGTGCCGCCGGCTGGCCGCTCGTGTCGGCCGTCGCGATCTGCCTGGTCGTGTTCTTCCTGCTCGGCGGGCCGCTGTGCCTGCGCTCGCTGGGGGACGCGTCCATGCTGCCGGGTGCCTCCACGCTGGGCCGGGTGGCTGACCAGGCCGTGTTCGGCTGGAAGGACCTGCTCACCACGCTCCCGCCGGTCGACGGCGACGGTCCGCTGCTGGTGCTGCCGTGGCTCTCGGGGATGGTCGCCGGCCTCGTCGGGCTCGGGCTGGCCCGCCTCCCCGTGCGTCGGGCGTGGCTGACGGCGCTGCTGCCCGTCGTCGGCATGACGCTCGTGCTGTCGACCGCCATCGTGCTCGGGGTGCGCCACCCGCACTCGCTGGTGCTGCAGGGCTCGGTCTTCACCGCCCTCGCGCTGGCCTGGCTCGCGATCCGCGCTCGCCGCGCCAGCGCCACCGTCCAGGGCGGCAGCACGTCGTACGTGCGCGGGGTCGGGGCACTCGCGATGCTCGCCCTCGCCGCCGGCGTCGCGCTGCCGGCCAGCGCCCTGGTCGCCGGCGACGACGACGGGCGGGTCATCGCGCGCAACTACGTCGAGCCGCCGTTCGACATCGGCCGCTACCCCTCGCCGCTCGCGGGGTTCCGCAAGTACGTCGACCTCAAGGGCCGCTCCGACTCGACCAACGTCTACGACAAGACCCTGCTCGACATCGACGGCGTGCCGGCCGGTGCCCGGGTCCGCTTCGCCGCCATGGACCGCTACGACGGGATGGTGTGGGGAGCCAGCGACGACGCGCTGCCCGGTCCGGCCGACGACTCCTTCCAGCGCGTCTCGTCGACGATCGACAACCCCGTCGAGGGCGAGGAGGTCGAGGTCACCATCACCCTGGGTGAGGGATGGACGGGTGTGTGGCTGCCGACGGTCGGCGCGCTCACGTCGATGGAGTTCGAGACCGCCGACGCGCGGGCCAAGGCGGAGGTGTTCCGCTACAACCTCGCCACGTCCACGGCCGTCGTGCCGACCGGTCTCCGGCCCGGGGACCGCTATACCTTCACCGCCGTCCAGCCCGACGACGAGCTCACGGCGCGCACGGTCGGCTCGTCGGAGGTCGCGCCCCTGCCCCCGGAGGCGGCCTTCATCCAGGGGCCGACGGAGAAGTGGACCGAGGACGCCGGCAGCGACCCGATGCGCCGCGTGCTCGCGGCCGCCGAGCACCTGCGGACCGAGGGCAAGTACTCCGACGGCATCGGCCGCACCGAGCGCATCTACGTGGGTGGGCACAGCGTGTGGCGCCTGTCCGACGAGTTCGTCAACGCCCCGCAAATCGTCGGCAACGACGAGCAGTACGCCGCGACCATGGCGCTGATCGCCAACGAGATCGGCGTACCCGCCCGGGTCGTGCTGGGTGCGGTGGTTCCCGAGAGCGGCCGGGTCACCGGCAAGGAGGTCTCGGCGTGGGTCGAGCTGCGGGCCGCAGACGGGTCGTGGCGCACCCTGCCCACCGAGGAGTTCACCCCCACCACGCCGCCGGCCGACCAGGTCCCCGAGACCAACACGCCGATGTCCGGCACCGTGATCCCGCCGCCCAACCCGATCCCGCCGCCGTCCGACGCGGGGGAGCAGAGCGACGCCGACCTCAAGGAGCGCAAGGCCACCCGCAAGAAGGCCGACGAGGAGGAGGACTCGCTCATCCCCGGGGTGCCGTCCTGGATCGGTGTCGTCGTGGCCTACGTCGGCGGCCCGCTGCTGGTGGTCCTGCTCGTGCTCGGTGCGATCGTCGGGATCAAGGCCTGGCGCCGACACCGACGCCGCAGCGCCGACTCGCCGTCGGCACGCTTCGTCGGCGCCTGGCGCGAGCTGGTCGACCACGCCCGCGACCTCGGCCAGGTCGTGCCCCTCGGCCCGACGGTCACCCGTCGCGAGCAGTCCCTCGGCATCGTGTCCGCGCAGGCCGGCGTGCTGGCGCGGCGCGCGGACAGCTTCGTGTTCGGGCCCGAGGTGCCGGCGGTGTCGGCCGCCGCGACGTACTGGGAGTCCATCGACGCCGAGCGCCGGGCGATGTCGCAGGAGGTGGGCCGGTGGCAGCGCCTGCGTGCTGCGATCAGCCTGCGCTCGCTGCGCCGCGGTGCGACGGCGCCGGCGAGCCGCGAGGACACCGCTGGCACGCGCCGCCTGCGCGGGCTCGGTGATTGGCATTCTCGGCGTACGCCTGACTAAACTGGTGCGTCGGCCCAACGTGGGCTGTGTTTCGTGGTGCCTCGCGGCTGCCCGGACCGCGACCGACTCGTCCCAGACGATCCGGCGCGTGCCCGGGAAGAGGTCCTCGGAGCCGCCTCACGAGGTCCACTGGCCACCTGCGCGCAGGGGCCGGGCGGTTCCCGGGCCACGGTAGGCAGCATTTGATCAGACACTGCGACAGATTGTGGAGGACATGCCGAAGAAGGAAGGCGTGATCGAGATCGAGGGCACCGTTGTGGAGGCCCTCCCCAACGCCATGTTCCGCGTGGAGCTCGCCAACGGACACAAGGTGCTCGCCCACATCAGCGGCAAGATGCGCCAGCACTACATCCGGATCCTCCCCGAGGACCGCGTGGTGGTGGAGCTCTCCCCCTACGACCTGACCCGCGGTCGGATCGTCTACCGCTACAAGTGACCCCGCCCGGCAGGGCGTCGGTCAGCATCCAGCCAGCCGAGTAGCACAGCTACACCATGAGAAAGGCGTTGACATGAAGGTCAACCCCAGCGTCAAGCCCATCTGCGACAAGTGCAAGGTCATCCGCCGTCACGGTCGCGTCATGGTCATCTGCGAGAACCCGCGCCACAAGCAGCGCCAGGGCTGAGGGATCTCGTCCGGCTTGCCGGACGAGCAGCCCGAGCCCCGAAGCCGCGTGCGGCGAGGGGCCTGAACCCCAGCACCACCACACAACGTGATCGCTAGGTCCGGCACCGCCCGACCGAACCACCTCCGGAGCACTGGCCGGAGCCCGTCCCCTCGGGGCACCGGGACGCGACACGTCCGAAACCAGAGCGAGTACAGACAAGGAAACCGCCACATGGCACGCCTCGTTGGTGTCGACCTCCCGCGCGACAAGCGCATCGAGATCGCGCTCACCTACATCTACGGCATCGGCCGTACCCGCGCCAAGCAGCTGCTCGAGACCACCGGTGTCGACCCCAACGCCCGGGTCCACACGCTCGGTGACGAGGAGCTGGTCAAGCTTCGCGACGAGATCGAAGCCAACTTCAAGATCGAGGGTGACCTCCGCCGTGAGGTCCAGGCCGACATCCGTCGCAAGATCGAGATCGGCAGCTACCAGGGTCGCCGCCACCGCATGGGCCTCCCGGTCCGCGGTCAGCGCACCAAGACCAACGCGCGCACCCGCAAGGGTCCCAAGCGCACCGTCGCCGGCAAGAAGAAGGCGAAGTGATCGGCGCTCGGCGCTGATCCTCGTCATCGAAGCTTCCAGACCAGACCTCAGGAGTTAGTGAATGCCTCCCAAGAGCCGCGCGACCAAGGTCCGCCGCAAGGAGAAGAAGAACGTCGCTCAGGGCGAAGCCCACATCAAGAGCACGTTCAACAACACCATCGTCACCATCACCGACCCGACCGGTGCGGTGATCTCGTGGGCCTCTGCCGGCACCGTCGGCTTCAAGGGCTCGCGCAAGTCCACCCCCTTCGCCGCGCAGATGGCTGCCGAGGCCGCCGGCCGTCGCGCCATGGACCACGGCATGAAGAAGATCGACGTCTTCGTCAAGGGTCCGGGCTCGGGTCGTGAGACCGCCATCCGGTCGCTGGGTGCCATCGGCCTGGAGGTCGGCACCATCCAGGACGTCACGCCCACCCCGCACAACGGATGCCGGCCGCCCAAGCGCCGTCGCGTCTGACCCGAGACTGAGAAAGAGAGACTGACATGGCCCGCTACACCGGCCCCATGACCCGCAAGTCGCGCCGTCTCGGTGTCGACCTCGTCGGCGGCGACGCTGCCTTCGAGAAGCGCCCCTACGCCCCCGGCCAGCACGGTCGCGGTCGCATCAAGGAGTCCGAGTACCTGCTGCAGCTGCGCGAGAAGCAGAAGGCTCGCTTCACCTACGGCGTGATGGAGAAGCAGTTCGTCCGCTACTACAAGGAGGCCAGCCGTCGCCAGGGCAAGACCGGCGACAACCTCCTGCAGCTGCTCGAGTGCCGCCTCGACAACGTGGTCTACCGCGCCGGCTTCGCGCGGACGCGCCGCCAGGCCCGCCAGCTCGTCGTGCACGGCCACTTCCTGGTCAACGGCAAGAAGGTCGACATCCCGTCCTTCCAGGTCAGCGACCACGACATCATCGACGTGCGCGAGAAGTCGCTGGAGCTGACCCCGCTGATCGTGGCTCGCGAGACCCACGGCGAGCGCGTCGTCCCCGCCTGGATGGAGGTCATCCCGTCGCGGATGCGCATCCTCATCCACCAGGTCCCGGTCCGGGCGCAGATCGACGTCCCGGTCCAGGAGCAGCTCATCGTCGAGTACTACTCCAAGAAGTGACTCCCTGCCGGTGGCCGCCTGACCAGCTCAGGCGGCCGCCGGCGCCCCTCTTCCACGCCAACCGAATGTTCGGATCCGTCAAATAGTGGGTGGATCCGGAAAGGAAATGCTCCGTGCTCATCGCTCAGCGCCCGACCCTCACGGAAGAGACCGTCGACGAGTTCCGCTCACGGTTCGTCATCGAGCCCCTCGAGCCCGGCTTCGGCTACACCCTCGGCAACTCGCTGCGCCGTACGCTCCTCAGCTCGATCCCGGGCGCGTCCGTCACCAGCATCAAGGTCGACTCCGTCCTCCACGAGTTCTCGACGATCGAGGGCGTCACCGAGGACATGACCGAGATCATCCTCAACCTCAAGGGCATCGTCGTGTCCTCCGAGCACGACGAGCCGGTCGTGATGTACCTGCGCAAGTCCGGTGCCGGTGACGTCACCGCCGCCGACATCACCCCGCCCGCCGGTGTCGAGGTGCACAACCCCGACCTCAAGATCGCCACGCTCTCCGACAAGGGCAAGCTGGAGATGGAGCTGGTCGTCGAGCGCGGCCGCGGCTACGTCTCCTCGGTGCAGAACAAGGGTGCCGACAACGAGATCGGCCGGATGCCGGTCGACTCGATCTACAGCCCCGTGCTGAAGGTGACCTACAAGGTCGAGGCCACCCGAGTCGAGCAGCGCACCGACTTCGACAAGCTCGTCATCGACGTCGAGACCAAGCCGTCGATCCGTCCCCGCGACGCCATCGCCTCGGCCGGCAAGACGCTCGTCGAGCTCTTCGGCCTGGCGCGCGAGCTCAACGTCGAGGCCGAGGGCATCGACATCGGCCCCTCGCCCGTCGACGAGCAGCTGGCCGCCGACCTGGCCCTGCCGGTCGAGGACCTGCAGCTCACGGTCCGCAGCTACAACTGCCTCAAGCGCGAGGGCATCCACACCGTGGGCGAGCTCATCTCGCGCTCGGAGCAGGACCTGCTCGACATCCGCAACTTCGGCGCGAAGTCGATCGACGAGGTCAAGGCCAAGCTCGTCGAGATGGGCCTCTCGCTCAAGGACAGCGCGCCCGGCTTCGACCCGCACGCCGCCCTCGCCGCCTACGGCGACGACGACGACGACGCGTTCATCGAGGACGAGCAGCTCTGATCCGGCTCCACCACCCAAATCGGCCCTGACCGGGGCCGTCTACCCGGGTACCTGACACGGCCCGAGAGAAGGAACGCGACACATGCCCAAGCCCAAGAAGGGTCCCCGCCTCGGCGGCAGCCCCGCCCACCAGCGCCTGATGCTCTCGAACCTGGCGACCGCCCTGTTCGAGCACGGCCGGATCACCACGACCGAGACGCGTGCGCGCCTGCTGCGCCCGGTCGCGGAGAAGCTGATCACCAAGGCCAAGCGCGGTGACCTGCACAACCGTCGCGAGGTCCTCAAGACCATCCGCGACAAGTCGGTCGTGCACACGCTGTTCACCGAGATCGCGCCGACGTTCGCCGAGCGTCCCGGTGGCTACACCCGCATCACCAAGATCGGCCCCCGCAAGGGCGACAACGCCCCCATGGCGGTCATCGAGCTGGTGACCGAGGCCTACAGCCCCAAGGCCCCGTCGAGCAGGAAGACCGAGGCCGCTGCCGCTCCCGCGCCGGCTGCCGAGGCTGCTCCTGCCGAGGTCGAGGCCGAGGGCGTCGACGGCGAGACCGAGGTGCTCGACACCCAGTCCGCCGACGTCGAGACCGCCGAGGCCGAGGCTCAGGGCGACGCCGCCGAGGTCGAGGAGACTCCCGACACCGAGGCTGACGACACCAAGGCCTGATCCAGGTCCTCACGCAGGCCCGCCGCCCTTCGGGGTGGCGGGCCTTCGTGCTGCTCGGGGGGCGGTGGCTGAGCCACATGGGCGGCCGATGGGATGTGGCTGACGCACCGCTTGAGGTGCGCGCCGGGGCGGCGTACCCCGGGGCGGTGGCTGAGCCACATCGACGGCCGGCCGAATGTGGCTGACTCACCGCCAGGGATGCGCGCGGGGCGCGGTGTACCCCGGGGCGGTGGCTGAGCCACATCGACGGCCGACGGAATGTGGCTGACGCACCGCTGGGGCGCGCGCCGGGACGGCGTACCCCGGGGCGGTGGCTGAGCCACATCGTCGACCGACGGAATGTGGCTGACGCACCGCTGGGGCGCGCGGGATTGCCGGCCGGGGGGAGCGGTGGCTGAGCCACATCGTCGACCGACGAATGTGGCTGACTCACCGCCAGGGGACGCGGCGGGTCGCCGGCCACCCGGCGGCGGTGGCTGAGCCACATGGGCGGCCGACGGAATGTGGCTGACGCACCGCTCGGCCGCGCGTGCGGTCAGAGACCGGCGAGGACCTCGGCGGCGTCGAGGCTGCGGGGCGCCGCGCCGGCGTACGTCAGGTGGCGGGTGGCCGCCACGATCGCCTCGTTGGCGGGGGTCGGTACGTCGTGCAGCCGGCCGAGCAGCACGATCTCGCCGGCCAGGTAGTCGATCTCGGAGTCGCCGGTGCCGCGGGCCAGGCTCTGCCAGGTCGACCCGCCACGTCGCTCGAGGTCGGGGCGGCGGCGCAGGATGTCGCCACGGCGCGCGGCGTCCTCGTCGGCGGTGACGACGGTGACGCCGGCCGCGGCCAGGACCCGCTCGCCCTCGGCGATCGCCACCTCGGCCAGCTCGTCGGCGGCCCGGCCCGGTGCGTACGACGCGTCGACGCCGTTGACGAGGTTCATCAGGAGCTTGCGTCGCTTCCAGGCCATGATGTCGGCGCGTTCCTCCGAGGCGATGCCCGCGGCGTGGAGGTCGGCGGCGACGGCAGCGGTGGTGGCGTCCGTGCCGTGCGGGATCCGGCCGAGGTCGAGGATCGCCGGCGTGGGGTGGCAGCCGGCCTCCACCACTCCGGGCTCGAGGTGGGCGGCCGGCAGCATCACGCACACGGCGTACGTCCGGGCGAACAGGCGGAGGGTGGCGACCTCGGTCGCGATGCCGTTGGTCGCGCACACGACCGCCACGTCCGGCGGCGCGTGCTCACGCAGGTCGGCGAGCGCGGCCGCCGCCTGGTGCGACTTGACCGCCAGCAGCACCACGGTGTCGTCGGTCCAGGCGACCTCCGCCGCGGTGTCGGTGGCCGGCGCGTCGATGCGGTGCCGGCCGTCGCCGGCGTCGAGCACCAGGCCACCGGCACGGATGGCGGCGAGGTGCTCGCCGCGGGCGACGAGCGTGACCCCACGGCCCGCGAGGTGGAGGTGCCCGCCGATGACCCCACCGACGGCACCGGCTCCGTAGACGACGTACCTCATGTCCTCGACCCTACGAGGGCGGTGCAGCCTGCCAGGTGCCGGGCGACCGGTTCAGCGGCGGACGCGGAACCGCAGGTGCAGCACCCGGTCGCCCTGGATGACGACGTGTGGGTCCTCGAGCAGGTGTGGGACGTCGAGCGAGCCGAAGAACCGCTTGCCCGTGCCGAGCACGACGGGGGCGACGTCCATCGCCACCTCGTCGACCAGGCCGAGGGCGAGTGCCTGCCCACCGACGTCGCCCGCTGCTACCGACACTGTCTGCTCGCCCGCGAGCTCCCGCGCCGTGCGGAGGGCGGCGGTCACGTCGTCGACGAAGTGGTACGACGCCTCGGGGTGCCAGCCGTCAGGCCGCGGGCGGTGCGACACCACGACGACGTGGTCGCCGGTCGGTGGCCGGCCCTCCCACCCGTGGGTGAGGTCGAACAGCCGTCGGCCGATCACCATGCACCCGACGGCGTCCCACTCGCGCCTCACGTAGTCGTACGACGTCCGGGACACCCGCAGCCCTCCGGGCGCCGGGTCGGCCATGTCCTGCGCGGTCAGGGGCTGGTCGCCGTTGAAGTACCAGTCGAACAGGGGGCCGGGATCGTCGTGCAGGTCGGCGACGAAGCCGTCCACCGAGGCGACGGCGTGCAGCACCACCGTGCTCACGACGTGCCTGCCGCCGGTGGCCGCCAGGCCGGATCGCGGCCGATGAAACCCATCAGCCGGTCGACGACCGGCGCGTCGGCCGGGACCGGCACCGGGTCGCCGTACTGCCCGCTGCTGCGCAGCACGTCTTCCATCGCGCTCATCCCCTCCAGCAGCCGACCGGCGAAGTCGGGGTCGAGCCGGGCATCCTGTCCGCCGGCGCGGGCGAGGTCCCAGGAGTGCATGAAGACGTCGGCGGTGTAGAACCGGTCGACCGCGTCCGCGAGTGGCAGCGTGCCGACGTGGGGGTGCGTGAACGACTCGGCTCCCCGCTCGGCGATCAGATCCTGCACGGCAGCGGCGTGGTGGTGCCAGGCGCCCGCGGGGTCCGCGGCCGTGGCGGGTCCCGCGGGGAGCTCGATGCCGCCGGCGGCCAGGAAGCCGGGGAACCAGGTCACGAGATGGTCGACGACGTCGCGGGCCGTCCAGCCGTCCACGGGGGTCGGCGCGGACCAGTCGGTGGTCTGCTCGACCAGGCGGGTGAACTCGCCGGCCACGGCGTCGTGGCGCACGGCCGCGGATGCGTCGAGGCCCATCAGCGCGAGCCCTCGGCGAGCAGCCGGTCGAGCTTGGCGTAGCCCTCGTGGATGCCGGTCTCCATGCCGCTGGCGAGCATCTGGTCGCGGCCCTCGAAGGAGTCGCACAGGGAGAAGGCGTGCAGCCGGGTACGTCCGTCGCCCAGGTCCTCGAAGGTCAGGGTCTCCAGCGCGATCGCCTCCGGCATGCCCTCCCACGTGAAGGTCTGGACGATCTTGGCGTCGCCGACGAAGGGGAAGGTGCCGCGGAAGGCGTACTCCTCCTCGCCGCGCGTGGAGACGTAGCGGTAGGCACCGTTGGTGCGGCAGGTCCACTCGTCGATGCGCGTGGTGAGCGAGTCGGGGCCGACCCACCGGGCGAACAGCTCGGGGTCGGTGTGCGCGCGCATCAGCTGCTCGGGGGTGGCGTGGAAGTCGCGCCAGATGTGCACGGCCGGGACGTGCTCGTCGGCCAGGATCGCCGCCTCCGGGAAGCGGGTCGCGGTGCCGGGGGGCTGGGTGGTGGTCATGATGCGGTTCCCTCCTGCGGGTCGTGGTGGTCGCGGTGCGCGGGGTCCTCGTCCTGCATGCTCGCGAGCACGGCGTCGAGGCGCGAGAAGCGCTCCTCGGCCCGACGGCGGTAGCGCTCGATCCACTTGGTCATCAGGTCGAACACCTCCGCCTCGAGATGCACCGGACGCCGCTGCGCCTCGCGGCTCCTCGTCACCAGCCCGGCCTCCTCGAGCACCTTGAGGTGCTTGGAGACGGCCTGGAGGCTCACGTCGTACGGGGCGGCCAGGTCGTTGACCGTGTGGTCGCCCTCGGTGAGGCGAGCGACCATGTCGCGCCGGGTCGGATCTGCGAGGGCGGCGAAGACGCGGGAGAGCTGGTCGGACATCGGCACCTTTCGTCAACTGATCGGTTGACTACAACGTAGAGGGGGAACCCAGCGTTGTCAACCTTACGGTTGACAACGGACGTCGATCGCGCCACCTAGGATCGCTGCGTGCGCCTTCGGATCGACTGTGCCTATGACGGCACCGACTTCTCCGGGTGGGCCGCCCAGCCGGGTCGGCGTACGGTCCAGGGCACGCTGCAGGAGGCGCTTGCGACCGCGCTGCGCGTGCCCGAGGTGCGGGTCACGGTGGCGGGACGCACGGACGCCGGCGTGCACGCGCGCGGGCAGGTCGCTCACGTCGACGTCGAGCGCTCACTCGTCGAGGCGGCGGCGGGCAGGTCGACCGACCCGCCGCCGGACGCGCTGGCCCGGCGGGTCGACGGGATCCTGCCCCCCGACCTGCGCGTGCGCCGGGTCACCGAGGCGCCGGCGGGCTTCGACGCGCGGTTCTCCGCCATCTGGCGCCGCTACGCCTACCGCATCGCCGACGCCCAGGAGCTGGCCGACCCCCTCGTGCGCGGCCACGTCCTGTCCTGGGGCCGACGGCTCGACCTCGACGCGATGAACGAGGCGTCGTCGTCGCTGGTCGGGCTGCGCGACTTCGCCGCCTTCTGCAAGCAGCGCGAGGGCGCCACGACCGTGCGCACGCTGCTCGAGCTCGGCTGGCGTCGCGACGGAGCCGGGCTGGTGGTCGGCTCGGTGCGCGCGGACGCGTTCTGCCACAACATGGTCCGCGCCCTGGTGGGCAGCCTGATCGCGGTGGGCGAGGGCCGGCAGCCGACCACCTGGCCCGCCGAGGTGATGGCGGGACGACGACGCGACGCCGGCGTGCGCGTCGTACATGCCCACGGCCTCACGCTGGAGGAGGTCGGCTACCCCGAGGACGACGAGCTGGCAACGCAGGCCGCGCGGGCCCGCGCACGACGAGAGGCGATCGATGCCTGAGCACTACTTCTCCGCCGACCCCACGGTGCCCTTCGAGCGGGAGAGCTTCACCGCCGAGCTGTGGGGCAGCACGCTGACCTTCGAGACCGGCTCCGGCGTCTTCAGCCGGGGCCACCTCGACCATGCCACCGCGGTGCTCCTGCGCGAGCTGGAGCCGCCGGTGCAGGGACAGTTCCTCGACCTCGGCTGCGGATACGGCGTCATCGGGCTTGCGATCGCGCGTGCCGTGCCGCTGGCCAACGTCACCGGCGTCGACGTCAACGAGCGGGCGGTGCTGCTCGCCAACGAGAACGCCCGCGCCGCCGGTCTCGAGTCGCGGTTCGTGGCCTGCACGCCCGAGCAGGTGCCGGGCAACCAGGTGTTCGACGAGATCTGGTCCAACCCGCCCATCCGCATCGGCAAGGACGCCCTGCACGAGCTGCTGCTCACGTGGCTCCCGCGGCTCGCGCCCGGCGGCCGCATGGTGATGGTGGTCGGGAAGAACCTGGGCGCCGACTCGCTCCAGCGCTGGCTGACCGAGCAGGGCTGGCCCACCGAGCGCCTCGCCAGCAGCAAGGGCTTCCGGGTGCTGGAGACGCGGCGAGGCTGAGCGCTAGGGCCGGGCGTCGAGGAACATCTTGAGGCGCAGGTGGGTCCGACCGGGGTCCTGCGGCAGCGCACCGTTGACGGCGCGGCAGATCCAGCCGAGCCGCATCGCCACGGCTGCGGCCTCGCGCAGCTCGTCCGGGTCGCGGCCGTACGCCTCCTCGTAGGGACGCAGGTACGCCGCGAGGTGCGGCCCGAGGTCCTCCGAGCCCTCCTCGTCCTCGACGCCCCAGGCGACGACGCCCTCCAGCGTCACCGCGAGCGTGAGGAACGGGTGGGAGACGCACGCGTCGCCCCAGTCGAGCACCTGGTGCACGCCGGAGCCGAGGAACACCTGGCCGTCGTGCAGGTCGTCGTGCTGGACGGTCTCGCGGATGCCGTGGCCGGCCAGCTGCTCGCACAGGTCCGCGATGGCATCCGCCGGCGGCAGGCGGGGGTCGGTGTCGTCGAGTCCCGCGAGCAGCTGGGCGTACGCCCCGGGCAGCGTGTGCAGGCGCCGATCGGGCAGTCCCAGGGCCAGCAGGGCGTCGACGTCGCCCTCGCACGCGATCTGCACGCGGGCGTACGCCGCGAGCACGTCGTGCCAGCGCGCGAGGCTGCGCTCCTCGGCGATCACGTCGCTCAGCCGGCGGCCGGCGTCGGCCAGGAGCATCCAGCCGGTGTCGGCGTCGCGGGCGAGCGGGGCGGGCACCCGGCCGGCCGACCGGGAGGCGACCAGCTCCAGCACGGCGGCCTCGTGTGCCATGGTCGCGTCGTTGGCCTTGAACCACAGCGGGCCGGCGTCGGTCGGCACCCGCATGACGGTGGACCAGTCCGTGACATGCGACTGCTCGACGTCGCCACTGCGGGTCAACCCGAGGGCGGCGAGCCGCTCGTCGATCCACGCGTGGGCGGCCGTGACGAACGACGGCTCGCGCCACCTCTGCTGCGCCGAGCAGTGCGCCGGATGCTGCATGCCGCGCATTGCACCTCGTCCGCGCAGATCGGGGCAACGGGATTATCGGGCGCGGTGCGTCGCGACCAGGACGCCGATCTTGTCGATGCGGTGCTCGGGGTTGTCGAACTCGTCGGACCAGTAGTTGCCCGCGGCGTGGTCCTCGGGCGTCGCGCAGGTCGACAGGGTGATCATCGGTCGGGTCGCGGCCTCGCCCGGTCGCCCCGGGACCGGGGCCCGCTGGGCGCGCAGGGAGGCGGGCTGCCGGAAGGACGTCCAGCGCGTGCGTCGCACCTCGTAGACGAACACGGTGCCGCCGGTCCGCACCCGGATGCGGTCGCCGCGTCGCAGCGAGGGGGAGTGTCGCAGGGGAGCGGTGCCGGTCAGGCGGTGCCCGGTGACGATGAAGTTGCCCACCTCGCCCGGACCAGTGCCGCCGCGCGGGCCACGCGGCGAGGCCATCTCGCCCGCGTTCTGCAGGGCGGTGCCCGGGGCGTCGTCGGGCGAGCCGGCGTAGCGCACCACAGGGAAGTCCCGCAGCCCGATCGCCGGGATCGTGACGAAGGAGCGGCGCGGCTCGGGGAGCACCGGCTCGGGAGCCGACCTCGGGGTGAGCTCCGCGGTCGGCTCACGGGTGGTCGCGGGCGCGGGCGTGCCGCTCGCGTCGGACGGGTTGGTGGCCGTGGCGCTCCGGGCCGGCGGGGCGGTCGTACGACGCTCGGCGGTGCACCCCGTCGCCACCACGAGGAGCGCAGCGAGGAGAGCCGCGGCGCGGCGCGCCGCGGGGGCGCGGACGGGGCGGGCTGCCACCCCGTCCACGGTAGCGAGCCGGTGGGTGGGCGCCGGCTCCTCAGGACAGGCGCACGGGCAGCGCCTCGACGCCGTGGACGATGGCGAGCTCGGTGAAGCGCAGCTCGGCGGGGTCGCACGCCAGCGACAGGTCGGGGAAGCGTCGTGCGAGCGCCACGAGCGCGCTGCGCAGCTCCATGCGGGCCAGCTCGGCGCCCACGCACCGGTGCAGCCCGTGGCCGAAGGCGAGCGTCCCGGCCGCCTCGGTCGTCGGGTCGAATCGCGCGGGATCGACATGACGGGCGGGGTCGCGGCCCGCGGCGGTGAGGGACACCACGACGACGTCGCCCTCGCGCACCCGCGTGTCGCCGACCATCACCTCGCGGCGCGCGATGCGGGGGAACGCCACCTGCACGGGGCAGACGAAGCGGAGCAGCTCCTCGACGACCCGGTCGACCTCCTGCCGTTCGCCTCGGCGCAGCGCCTGCCACGCTTCGGGGTGCTGCAGCAGGACCCAGGTGCCGAGGCTGAGCATGCTCGCGCTGGTCTCGTAGCCGCCGAGGAAGACGCCGTCGGCGAGGCCGCCGAGCTCGACGTCGTCGAAGTCGGCGCCGTGGTCGGCGACCATCCGGGCGACGATGCCGTCGGGCAGGTACGGCGCGCGCCGCTCGGCGGCGACCAGGTCGATGAGGAACTGCCGGGTCCCGGCCGCGGTGTCGAAGATGCTCGTGCCGGCGTCGCGCAGGTCGAAGCGCGCGGCGCCGTGCTGCCGGAACGCGGTGCGGTCCACCTCGGGCATCCCGAGCAGGTCGCAGATGACGCCGAACGGCACGGCGAACCCGAAACGCTCGACCAGGTCGACGACCGGACCGTGCGCGGCCATGTCGTCGAGCGCGTCGGAGACGACACGGTCGATGTCGTCCTGCAGCTCGGCGAGCCGGCGGCGGGTGAAGTACGGCGTGAGCACCTGCCGGAGCCGGCCGTGGTCCGGCTGGTCGGTCATGCCCAGGCCGCCGATGCGCTCGGCCGGGGCCCGGTCCTGACGGCCGATCAGCTCGCGCACGTCGTTGGCGAACGCGTCGGAGTCGGCGAGTACGGACCGGGCGACGTCGTACCCGGTCACCAGCCAGACGCGGGTGCCGAGCAACCGGGCCAGCTGGACGACGTCGCCGCGGCTGCGGCTCGCCTCGAGGCGGGGCACCGGGTCGACCCCGTTGCGTTGCAGGGGGTAGCGGATGCTGGACGGGACGCGTCGGGCCGACGACACGGCAACGCGGAGGGCCGTACGTCGCAGGGAGACTGCCATGGGTCCAGTCAACCGCCCCTAGGGGTGCAAGCACCATCAGGTAAGACCCCGGCATGTCCCCGGGGGGCCATTCGGGCGCGGACCGGGCAGGATGGGCACATGGCCTACGAAGCAGCCTCTGACAGGTACGACGCCGGCATGCACTACAGGTTCACCGGCAGGAGCGGGCTCAAGCTCCCGGCCCTGTCGCTGGGGCTGTGGCAGAACTTCGGCACCGACCGTCCCGAGGAGACCCAGCGAGCGATCCTGCGGCGCGCCTTCGACCGGGGCGTGACCCACTTCGACCTCGCCAACAACTACGGCCCGCCCTACGGCCGGGCCGAGGAGAACTTCGGGCGCTACCTGCGTGACGACTTCAAGACGTACCGCGACGAGCTGGTGATCTCGACCAAGGCCGGTTGGGACATGTGGCCCGGCCCGTACGGCCAGGGCGGGGGCTCGCGCAAGTACGTCCTGGCCTCGCTCGACCAGTCGCTGCAGCGGATGGGGCTGGACTACGTCGACATCTTCTACAGCCACCGCTTCGACCCCGAGACGCCGGTCGAGGAGACGATGATGGCTCTCGACACGGCGGTGCGCTCGGGGCGGGCCCTCTACATCGGCATCTCCTCCTACTCGGCGGCCAAGACCCACGAGGCGGCCACGATCGCCCGCGAGCTCGGCACCCCGCTGCTCATCCACCAGCCGTCCTACTCGATGCTCAACCGCTGGATCGAGGCGCCGCAGGAGGGCGGGCAGAGCTTGCTCGACGAGCTCGAGGAGCAGGGGATGGGCTGCATCGTCTTCACCGCCCTGGCCCAGGGCCTGCTCACCGACCGCTACCTCGACGGCGTCCCTTCGGACTCCCGCGCCGCCCGCGACGACTCGACGATGACCGGGCTCGACGACGACGTCCTCGAGCGGGTGCGTGCCCTCAACGCCGTCGCCGAGCGACGCGGGCAGAAGCTCGCCCAGCTGGCCCTGCAGTGGGTGCTGCGCGACCAGCGGGTCACGAGCGCCGTCATCGGCGCCTCGAGCGTCGAGCAGCTCGACACCAACCTGGACGCCCTCTCCGCGCCGCCGCTGACCGACGAGGAGATCGCCGAGATCGACCGGTACGCCGTCGAGTCGGGCATCAACCTCTGGGCGAAGCAGACCGAGCAGTGACCCCGGCCCCGGTCCGCGTCGTCGTCGTGGGCGCCGACGCGGCCGGGATGTCGGCCGCCCATCAGGCGTTGCGCACGGCGAGGCGCACCGGTCGCGAGCTCGCCGTGACCGTCCTGGAGCGCGGGCACCACACCTCCTACAGCGCCTGCGGCATCCCCTACTGGATGGCCGGCGAGGTCGGCAGCGCCGACGACCTGGTCGCCCGGACGGCCGAGCAGCACCGCGAGGCCGGGATCGACCTCCGGCTCGGGGTCGAGGTGGTGGACGCCGACCTGTCGGCCCGGACGGTCACCACATCCGGCGGCGAGCAGGTCGCGTACGACGAGCTGGTCGTCGCCACCGGCGCGCCGGCCGTCATGCCCGACTGGGCGCTGCGACCCGACGGCACGGCGTACGACGGCGTGGGCACCGTCAAGACCCTCGACGACGGCGCCGCGTGGCTCGACCGCCTCGCCGGGGCCGGCGACGGCGCGCACGTCGTCGTGGTGGGTGCCGGCTACGTCGGCGTCGAGGTCGCCGAGGCCGCCCTGCGGCGCGGCTGCGGCGTCACCGTGCTGACGCGGGGGCGCGGCATGTCGATGCTCGAGGACGAGATGTCGGAGCGGGTCAACCTCGCCCTGTGCGACGCGGGCGTCGAGCTCGTGCTGGGCGCCGAGGTGACCGGCCTGGCCCTCGACGGGGACCGCGTGACCGGGGTGCGGTGGGACGGTGGCAGCCGGGACGCCGACCTGGTGGTGGTGGCGATCGGGGTGCGGCCCGCGACCGAGTTCCTCCGCGGCGCGCACGCTGCGGGCACGGGCCTCCGGCTGACGGAGGGTGGGGCGCTGCGGCCCGACCCGCACGGGCGGGTGGCCGACCACGTGTGGGCGGCCGGCGACTGCTGCGAGGTCCGCCGGCGCATCGACGACAGGTGGGTGTTCCGGCCGCTCGGCACCCACGCCGCCAAGCACGGTCGCGCCCTGGGCGACTCGCTGGCCGGCGGCTCGCTGACCTTCGACGGGATGGTCGACACCTCCATCACCCGCTTCTCCGTCGGCGAGGTCCACCTCGAGATCGCGCGCACCGGGCTCTCCCGTGCCGATGCCGAGGAGGCGGGGTACGACGCCGTCGCCCTGCTGACGGAGGGGACCACCGCCAGCGGCTACATGCCCGAGGCGGAGCCGATCGCGCTGTGGGTGATGGCCGACCGGACGACGCGGCGCCTGCTCGGCGTCCAGGTCGTCGGGGGGCACGGAGCGGGCAAGCGGGTCGACGCGGCGGCGGCCGTGCTGTGGCACGGGGGGACGGTCGACGACCTGGCCTGGATGGACCTCGCGTACGCGCCGCCGTTCGCGACGACGTGGGAGGTCCTGCAGGTGGCGGCTCGGCGGGTCGCCGAGCGGCTCTGAGCGCGGCGGAAATCGGTTGCCTGCCCCGCCAGGATGGCGGCATGGAGCTGGAGATCGTCACCCTCGCCGAGCGCCCCGAGCTCATGGAGACCTTCTGGGACCTCGAGACGTCGTGGCCGGAGTTCATGAAGCACGACCCGATCGGCAACGCCTACTACAACGTGCTGAGCGAGTTCTCCGAGTTCGTGCTCGTGTGCCTCGACGACAGCGGCCGGCAGGTGGCCAAGGCGCACTCTGTGCCCTTCCAGCTGCCCGCCGGCGAGCTGCCGGACGGAGGCTGGGACGCTGCGATCCGCAGCGGGCTGCTCGCCCTGCTCTGGGGCGAGGAGCCGAACGCCGTCAGCGCCGTCGAGATCGCCGTCGAGCCCGCCCTCCAGGGCACCGGCCTGTCGCAGCGCATCCTGGCCGCGCTGCGCGACAACGCCGGGCGCCTCGGGTTCACCGAGCTCCTCGCCCCGGTGCGGCCCAACGGCAAGGCAGACGTGCACGAGCCGATGGCGTCGTACGCCTCGCGCACCCGGGACGACGGCCTGCCGGTCGACCCGTGGCTGCGCGTGCACGTGCGCGCCGGCGGCCGCGTCGACCGGGTCGCGTCGCGCTCGATGGTCATCCCCGGCACCCTGTCGGAGTGGCGGCAGTGGACCGGCCTGCCGTTCGACACCACCGGTCCCGTCGTCGTGCCCGGGGCGCTGGCCCCCGTGTGGTGCGACGCCGAGCACGGCACGGCGACCTACGTCGAGCCGAACGTGTGGGTGCGCCACGCCACGGGAGTGTGACCGGCGCGCCGCTCAGAGGTACTGGGCGGTCGCCTTGCGCAGCTCGTTGACGCACAGCGCCAGGAACGCCAGCGCGCACAGCGCCATCAGCACGTTGGAGTGCAGCTTGTTGCGCCACTCGCGCGGCGTGCGGTCGGTGTTGAGCAGCCACAGGAGCGTGACGGCGAGGAACGGCATGAAGAACGCGCCCAGCACCCCGTAGGCCAGGATCAGCCAGACCGGCTCGCCGAGGAACATCATCGCCATCGGCGGGAAGGTCAGCCACAGGATGTAGGCCTTGTACCACTTGCCGCCGGCGCGGGCGTCCGCGTCGGTGCTGTCGCCGCCGGTCACGTGGGTCATGAAGTCGGCGAACATCAGGCTCACGCCGTTCCAGACCCCCACGAGCGACGACATCGCGGCCGACCAGAACCCGACCAGGAACACCTTGCCGGCCCACTCGCCGTAGCGGTCCTGCAGGACCACCGAGAGGTCGAGCAGGCCCCGGTCGCCGCCCTCGATGGCGATGCTGGTGGAGTAGAGCAGCTCGGCGCCGACGATGAGCGTGGCCAGCACGAAGATGCCGGTGACGACGTAGGCGATGGAGTTGTCGAGGCGCATGACGCGCATGTACGTCGGGTTGCTCCAGCCCTTCTCGCGCAACCAGTAGCCGTACGCCGCCAGCGTGATCGTGCCGCCGACACCACCGGCCAGGGCGAGCGTGTTGACCAGTCCGCCGTCCGGGATGCGCGGCGCGAGGCCGGTGAGGAGCTCGGGGAGGTTGGGCAGCGTCAGCAGGGCCGCTCCGACCATCGTCACGAACATCAGGCCGACGAACCCGGCGAGCACCTTCTCGAACAGCTCGTAGCGACCGCTCCACACCAGCGCGAGGCCGAGCAGGCCGGACAGGATGCCCCACCAGGTGACCGACAGCCCGCCGAGCAGCCCGTCCAGCGCCAGGCCGGTGCCGGCCATCGCGGCGGCGCCGTAGACGAATCCCCAGATGACGATGTAGGGCCCGAAGTACCAGGTCGTCCACCGGCCCAGCGAGCGCCAGCCCTGGAAGATCGTCCGGCCGGTCGCCAGCGAGTAGCGGCCGGCGCCCTCGACCAGCACGATCTTCATGACGCACCCGACGACCACGCACCACAGCAACGTGTAGCCGAACTTCTGCCCGGCGACCAGGGTTGCGACGAGGTCCGCGCCGCCCACGCCGGTCGCCGCCACGACGAGGCCGGGGCCGATGATGCGCCACCGGGGGACGGTGCTCTGCTCTGCGGGGGTGGAGGAAGCCATGCGCTTCACCCTAGAACCGGTCTGGACCGGTTGTCGCGGGTGGTGGGTCCCCTGGGGTGGGGACGGTGGGTGGTACGGCGCGCGACGTGGTTGCTCATGCCTGTGGCGACGGAGGGGGTTGGTCCGGGTGGAGCCGCGGCTTCCCAGCTGAACGGGGTGGTGTCGGTCGAGCCCGGGTTCGGCGGCTGACGTGGGAGTGCGGGGGCTGTCGCGGGTGACGACGTGCCGCTGACCCCGCCGTCATCGGCTCGGCGGGGTGCGGGGCGGGGTCATCGTCGGCGCGGGCGTGGGATGCCGGGCGGATCCGAGGCGTCGATCGGGGTGGTGCCGGTGCGGTCGCGCCGGTAGCGGTGTCCGTGGGGGCTGGTCCACTCGAAGATGCCGTTCGACGTCATCTCGTAGTGCCAGGCGGAGTGGGTCTTCAGCCGGTGGTGGGTGCGGCAGAGGGCGGCGAGGTTGGACGTGGTGGTCGGGCCGGATTGTGGCCGACCCTCGGCGTCGGCGTCGGCGTCGGCGTCGGCGTCGGGGTCGAACGGGGTGACGTGGTCGATGTCGCAGCCACGGGCGGGTCTGCTGCACCACGGGAACACGCACGTCCGGTCGCGGAGGACGACCTGCTCGCGGATCCGGTCGGGGATGTCGTAGCCGGGGGTGGTGAGGTCGGCGTTGAGGTCGATGACGGGCTTGATGGTGACTTTGGTGCGGGTGTCGGCGCACCATCCCTTGACCTGGTCCAGCAGGACGAGCCGCTGGCCTTCCTCGAGCCGGCCGGCGGGACCGAACGCGGTGTGAGTGGTCCCGTCGGCGTCGCCGCGAGGGGTGGCGTCGAAGTGGGCGTGCAGCACGACCTCCCGCGCGACCGGGAGCCCGTCGTGTGCCCACGCCTCCGTGGCGCCTTGAGCGTGGAGGTCCAGGGCAGTCTGGGTGCGGGCCAGGTCACCGAGCGCCTTGGCCCGGCGAGCGTCCAACGGCTCGGCCGAGCCGAGCGCGGCCAGCGTCGCGGCGCCGTGCGCCAGTGCCCGGTCGAGGTCGAGGGCATCGGCGAGGTCGAGCTCCGCCTCGAGGCGCATGGTCCCGGCGTAGTGCACGTCCTGCGTGTCGATCGTGACGTGGCGCGGGTCCACGGCGAGGTAGCCGTCCTCCGGGTCAGCGGCCGGATCGGGCGCTGCGAGGTCGTACCGCTTGATGGTCTCGGCGACGAGCCGGTCCAGCTGCGCGGGACCGATGCGCCCGGCCACGGCAGCGACCTGGCTGTCGACCCAGCCCGCTGCCTCGCGGGTCAGCGCCGGTGTGGCGTGGATCGTCGCCTCGGCGACCGACCGGGCGCGCCACGCCGGCACGGCGCCTGCTTGGACCTGCGCCCACAGCCGAGGCAGCCGGTGGCGCAGCTCGAGCGCGTGACCGATGAGCCGCTTCGCCGCGGTCGTCGAGATGCCGAGCACGGCGCCGAGCTCCGCGACACAGAACTCCGCCACCAACGGCGCACCCTCACCGGCGATGGGCTCCTCGTGCTCACACCCCGGCACAGTGAACGACGCAGCTGCGTGGATCGACTCAGGAGGGTGCAGGTCGGCCCACCGGGCGGCGAGGTCGAGCTGGTCGGCGGCGGCGCGGTCCTCTGCGGCCTTCCGCTCCTTGATCGCAGCCAGCAGTGCGGAGGCGGAGAGGTCCTCGGCCTCTGCGCCTCGCGGCCCTGCCAGCGTCTCGATCATGTGTTCGATTCTACTCCGTTCCAATGACAACGTCGAGTTCTCCGGGGGCCTGGGGATGACAGTCGAGTCGCACCCGGTTGGTCGGAACGCGGAACGCTGACGCCTTGCCAGTCCGCGCGGGAGGCTCGTCCAGCGCAGCAGTGCCCACCTGGCAACCGTCGGGGCCTGGCCCCACAAATCGAGTGACGGGGCAGCGGCGGGCGGGGACAATCGTCTGTCGTGGGTCACGTGGATGTCGCTGGAGTGCGCTACGAGCTGCCGGACGGGCGGGTGCTGCTCGACGACGTCAGCTTCCGGGTCGGCGACGGTCAGAAGGTCGCCCTCGTCGGCGCCAACGGGGCCGGGAAGACGACCCTGCTGCGGATCGTGACCGGTGACCTGACGCCCCATGCCGGCGCCGTCACCCGGTCCGGCGGCCTCGGCGTGATGCGCCAGTTCGTCGGGCACGGCGGGGGTGACGAGACCGTCCACGACCTGCTGCTGTCCGTCGCGCCCGAGCGGATGCGGCAGGCGTCGGCGCGGGTCGACGAGTGCGAGCTCGCGCTGATGGAGGTCGACGACGAGAAGACCCAGCTGGCCTACGCCGAGGCGCTGGGGGAGTACGCCGACGCCGGCGGCTACGACGTCGAGGTCACCTGGGACGTGTGCACCACGGCCGCGATGGGACTGCCGTTCGACCGGGCCCGGCACCGGCTGCTGACCACCCTGTCCGGCGGCGAGCAGAAGCGCCTGGTCCTGGAGTACCTGCTGCGCGGTCCCGACCAGGTGCTGCTGCTCGACGAGCCCGACAACTACCTCGACGTGCCGGGCAAGATCTGGCTCGAGCAGCGGATCCGCGAGTCGCCCAAGACCATCCTGTTCATCAGCCACGACCGCGAGCTGCTCAACAACACCGCCACCCGCATCGTCACCGTCGAGCTCGGCAGCGCCGGCAACCGCGTGTGGACGCACCCGGGCGACTTCGCGTCGTACCACGACGCCCGCACCGACCGGTTCGCGCGCCTGGAGGAGCTGCGGCGTCGGTGGGACGAGGAGCACGCCAAGATCAAGGCCCTCGTGCTGCGGCTCAAGATCAAGTCGGAGTACAACGACGGGATGGCCTCGCAGTACCGCGCCGCGCAGACCCGCCTGCGCAAGTTCGAGGAGGCGGGCCCGCCCATCGAGCAGCCGCGCGAGCAGCAGGTGAAGATGCGCCTCAAGGGCGGCCGCACCGGCAAGCGAGCCGTGGTGTGCACCGGTCTCGAGCTCACCGGGCTGATGAAGCCCTTCGACCTCGAGGTCTGGTACGGCGAGCGCGTGGCGGTGCTGGGCTCCAACGGCTCCGGGAAGTCGCACTTCCTGCGACTCCTCGCGGCCGGCGGGTCGGACCCGGACGTGGAGCACCGGCCGGTCGGCGACCCTCCCGCGCCGGTGCCGCACACGGGCACCGCCAAGCTGGGAGCGCGCGTGCGGCCCGGCTGGTTCGTGCAGACCCACGAGCACCCGGAGCTGGTGGGCCGGACCCTCCTGGAGATCCTGCACCGCGGCGACGGCGCGCCCGGCGGTCGTGCCGGCATGGGGCGCGAGCAGGCCGCTCGCGTGCTCGACCGCTACGAGCTCGCGCACGCCGGCGAGCAGACCTTCGAGTCGCTCAGCGGCGGGCAGCAGGCGCGCTTCCAGATCCTGCTGCTCGAGCTGTCCGGCGCGACCCTCCTGCTCCTCGACGAGCCCACCGACAACCTCGACGTCCAGTCGGCCGAGGCGCTGGAGGCCGGGCTCGAGGCGTTCGAGGGCACGGTGCTCGCGGTGACCCACGACCGGTGGTTCGCGCGCGGCTTCGACCGCTTCCTGGTCTACGGATCCGACGGCGAGGTCTACGAGTCCGACGGTCCGGTGTGGGACGAGGGACGGGTGGTCCGGGCGCGATGACCACGCTCGCGAGCCGGCTCGAGGTCGTCGGGGTCGACCCGGCGAACGAGGCCGCGTTCGCCGCGTGGCACCACGTCTACGACGCCGCCGAGCGCCACGAGCTGGGCGAGGTTGCGACGCCCTGGCGGCTCGAGGAGGTGCGGGCCACCATGCAGGACACCGCCTCGCACTCCTGGACCGGAGGCTGGGCAGGCGTGCTGGACGGCGAGACCGTGGCCAGCGGCTGGATGCGCACCCCGCTGCTCGACAACCACGAGCTGGCCGAGGTCCTCGTCCACGTCCTTCCCGCCCACCGCCGCAGAGGTCTCGGCACCGCGGTCCTGCGAAGGCTGGAGGAGGTGGCGCTCGAGCGCGGGCGACGCGTCCTGAACAGCCTGGCCTCCTGGCCCTACGAGGCGGGTCCCAGCGGCGCGGGAGCCGCCGGTCCCGGGTTCGCGCGCAGCCGGGGCTACGCCCTGGCGCTGTCGGAGGTGCAGCGCGAGCTGCGGCTGCCGGTGGCCGACGAGTCGCTCGCGCGGCTGGCGACCGATGCGGCGGCCCAGCACGCGGCGTACGAGCTGCGCTCCTGGGTCGGTCCGGTGCCCGACGAGCTGCTCGCCGGGTGGGCGGAGATCACCGCGAGCCTGGAGACCGAGGCGCCCACCGGCGACCTCGCGCTCGAGCCGCAGGCCGTCAGCCTGGAGGCCGTCCGGGAGCGGGAGGCGCTGGCCGCGCGGCAGGGACGTACGAAGTACGTCACCGTCGCCCTCGATGCGACGGGCGCGATGGTCGCCTACTCCGACCTCGCCACCACCGAGCACGAGCCCGGCCGTGCCTACCAGTGGGGCACGCTCGTGCGACGCGAGCACCGCGGCCACCGCCTCGGCATGGCGGTCAAGGTCGCCAACCTGCGCCTCCTGCAGCGCGAACGGCGCGACATCGAGCGGCTCACGACCTACAACGCCGAGGTCAACGACCACATGATCGCGATCAACCGGGCGCTCGGGTTCCGGCCGGTCGCCCGGCTGGGGGACTTCCAGAAGAGGCTCGGCTGAACCGTCGCGGGATGAACGGGGCATGAACGCGACGACAACGGGGTACCTACGTCGACCTCACCCGGTCGAGACGGCGGCCGCGCCGCTTCTCGTACCCGGAGGTCGCCGTGGCCGATGTCCGATCCCTGCTGCTCGACGTCGACGGCCCCGTCCACGTCACCGACTTCGGCGGGTCGCGGCACGCTCCGGTCGTGCTCTGCGTCCACGGCCTGGGCGGGTCCTCGTCGGTGTGGCGGACCTTCGCGGACGCGGTCGGGCCGTCCCTGCGGGTGCTGGCCATCGACCTGCCCGGGCACGGTCGGTCCCCGGCGCAGGGACGCACGATGTCCGTGGCCGAGTCAGCGCGGGTGCTGGAAGGGGTGATCGACGAGCTGCAGGTCGGTCCGGTGGTCCTCGTCGGCCACTCGATGGGGGCGGCCGTCTCGATGCTCACCGCCGCCTCGGCCCCGT
The DNA here is from genome assembly GCF_017916425.1 of Nocardioides sp. SYSU D00065. GTDB lineage: Bacteria > Actinomycetota > Actinomycetes > Propionibacteriales > Nocardioidaceae > Nocardioides. The sequence continues at coordinate 485,155 of NZ_JAFMSX010000002.1, forward strand.
CGTCGGTGAGCCGGCTGCTCCTCCTGGCCCCGCCGGCGCCGCGTGACGGGGCGCGGCTCATGAGCCCGGCACTGATCCCGCACGTCGCCGTGTGCCTGTGGCCACGCGTGGGCCTGCTCGCCCTGCAGCGGCGGCTGTCGCGCCAGAGCCTGGAGGACTACGTCTGGGACAGGTTCCGACTGACGTGTGCCTCCGTGACCGGCCTCTCGGAGGTCGTCGAGGCCGTCACCGCTGAGATGCAGGCGGCCTACGACGGGGGCGAGGACCCCCTCGCCGGCTTCATCCGGGCCGCCCGGTCCGTAGGGATGCTCGTCGCCGGCGGCCGCGGCTACCGTGACGTCATCTCCCGGGTGGACCAGCCCGTCCGGATCGTCCACGGCGCCCTGGACCGGGTGCTCGACCCCGGCGGACTCGAGCAGCTCACGGCGCTGCGTCCGCACTGGCGCACCCACCTCCTGCCGCAGGTCGGGCACTCGCCGCACCTGGAGGAGCCGAGCGTCGTCGCGAGCCTGCTCCGGGACTCCGGCACGGCCGACGAGCCGGCATCCGAGCCGGCGTCGCAGCCTATGGGCTCCGTCGGCGCGCCGCTGGCGGCGCCCTCCGCCTAAGCACCGCAACGAGCCTGCAAGCGAGCTGCAAGCCCGTACCGCCACCCTCGTCCGGGCGACCACCGTCGCCGACGACGGACGAGGGGGACGAACGGATGGACGTGAGCAGCGGCGCGGTCGAGGTCGACGTGCTGGGGACGCTGCAGGTCAGGGTGGACGGCCGAGCGGTGGACCTGGGTCCCCGCCGCCACCGGGAGGTGCTGGCGACCCTGGTCGCCGACGTCGGGCGGCCGGTCTCGGTCGACGCGTTGCTGGCCCGGGTATGGGGGGAGTCCGCCGCGTCCACCAGCACCTTGCACGCCATCATCTCCCGCCTCCGCGGCCGCCTCGGTGACGGCGTCATCGCCACCGACGCCGCCGGCTACCGGCTCGCTCTCGAGCCGGGGGCGGTCGACGCCGTGCGGTTCGCCGACCTCGTCGCCCGGGCCCGGGCGACCGACGACGCGGCGAGCGCGCGCCAGCACCTCACGGCAGCGCTGGCGCTGTGGCGCGGCCCGGCGTACGACGACGTCCGCACGCTCGCCGCCGAGGCCGAGGCCGCACGTCTGGACGCCACCCGCACGGCCGCCCAGGAGCTCGCCGCCGAGCTCGACCTCGAGCTGGGCCGGCACGCCGACGTGGTGGAGCAGCTGCCCGCCCTGGTCGAGCAGCACCCGCTGCGTGAGTCGCTGCGCGCCAGCCTGATGCTCGCGCTGTACCGCACCGGTCGTCAGGTGGAGGCGCTGGAGCTCTACGAACAGGCGCGCGACGCCCTGGCCGACGAGCTCGGACTCGACCCCGGGCCGTCGCTGCAGCGGCTGCACGAGCGGATCCTGCGCCAGGACCCCGATCTGCAGGCGCCGCTGCCGGCGCAGGTGCCCGCTCCGGCGGCGGCCGACGGGGCAGGTGCCCGCCCGAGCGCCTCCCCGGACCACGCCGCGATGGTCGGCAGGGCCGAGCAGCTTGCCGAGCTGCGCGCCGGGCTCCACGTCCCCGCGCCGGGCCCGGCGTCGGTCACGACCGTGACGGGCGAGGCGGGCATCGGCAAGACCCGCCTTCTCGAGGAGGCCGTGCGGACGGTGGGCGCCGAGGCGCTCGTCGTCTGGGGGCGGTGCTGGGACCACGACGGCGCGCCCGCGTACTGGCCCTGGGAGCAGGCGCTCACCGCGCTGGCAGACGCGCTGCCTCCCGAGGAGGTCGCAGCCGCCCTCGCGGGCCGCGCCGCGGCCGCGGCGCTGCTGCTGCCCGGGCACGCCGACTCGCGTCTCGTGGCGGACGGCCCCGAGGTCGCGCGCGCCCGCCTCTACGACGGCGTGGTGGCCTTCCTCACCGCCGCGAGCGCGCACCGCAGCGTCGTGGTCGTCCTGGAGGACATGCACTGGGCCGACGAGGAGTCGGTCGAGCTGACCGAGCACGTCGCCGCGGCGACGCGCGCCGCGCGGCTGGCCCTGGTCGTGTCGGTGCGCGACCCCTCCGACGCGCTGGCCGCCGACGACGTGGTCGCCGTCCTGGCCCGGGCGCCGCGGCTGCGCCGGATCGCGCTGAGCGGGCTGGACGTGGCCGAGGTCGGCGAGCTCGTGGCCCAACGGATCGGCGCGCCGGTCGAGGAGAACGTCGCCGCCGCGCTCCGCGAGCGCACGGAGGGCAATCCCTTCTACCTCGACGAGCTGGCCCGGCTCTTCGACGAGGAGCGGCGCGCGTCCGGCCGGGCCGACGTACCGGTGCCCACCGGGGTCCGCGCCGTCATCGAGCGTCGGCTCCGCCGGCTGCCGGCCGACGACCGCGAGGTGCTGGACAGCGCGTCCGTCATCGGGCGCACGTTCGCGGTCGGGCTGCTGGCCGAGCTCCTGCGCCGGCCGCGCTTCGACGTGGCCGAGTCGTTGGACCGTGCGGTGCGCGCCGGTCTGCTGACCCCGGACCTCACCGGCGGCGAGCAGCGGTTCAGCCACGCCCTCGTCCAGGAGACCATCGCGGCGAGCCTGGGCCCCCAGCGGCGCGCGGCGCTGCACGCCCGGGTCGCGGCCGTGCTGGAGACGTACGGCGGCGAGGACGAGGCCCGCACCGCCGCGCTGGCACACCACTACGCCGAGGCCGGTGCGACGGGTGATCCCGTCCGCGCCGTGGCCTGGTTGCTGCGCGCCGCCCAGCACGCCGAGCAGCGCCTGGCCCTGCGTGACGCGGAGCGTACGACCCGGCTGGCCCTCGACACGGTCCCGATGGCACCACCGGAGGCGCGGCCCGCGCTGGAGCTGGACGTGCTCGTCCGGCTGGGCTCGCTGGTCACGCTGAGGCTGGGCTACAACGCCGCGGAGGTCAGCGAGCTGCGGCGCCGGGCGCTGGTGCTGGCGGAGGAGATCGGCGCCGCCGAGCACCTGCTCTCCGCGCTGTGGGGGACCTGGGGCGTCGCGGTCGTGTCCGGTGACTACGCCACCGCGCTGACCGCCTGCGACCGGCTCGCGCGGGCCGCCGATGCGACGGGCGACCCGCTGCTGGCGATCGCCGCGAGCACGGCGCTCGGGCAGACGCGGTGGTACGAGGGGCGGCTCGCCGAGGCGCGGGCGGCCCTCGAGGACGCCGTACGGCGCGCGGACGCGCAGGGCGACGCCGTCCCGCTGGACCTGTTCCTGCAGCACCCGGGCGTCCAGGCACGCGGTGTGCTCGCGGTGGTCCTGGCCCTGAGCGGCGACGAGGCCGGCTCGGACCGGGTTGCGCTCGAGTCGCTGGCGCTCGCCGAGCAGCTGGCCCATCCCTACACGCGCACGTTCGCCGAGATCCTCGAGGGCCTGCGGCTGCTGTGGCTCGAGCGACCCGTCGGCGCGGCGGACCGCGCGGCCCGCGGTCTCGACCTCGCCCGGGAGCACGGCTTCGAGCAGCTCGAGGGCTTCGCCCTGATCCCGGCCGGCGCCTCCGCCGCCCGGCTGGGCGACCCCGCGGCGGGCGAGGCGATGCTGCGCCGGGCCATCGACGCGTCGCTGCCCACGGGACAGATGTTCGCGCACCTGATGGTGGGGCTGCTCGCCGAGAGTCGGCTGCTCGCCGGTCACGCCGACGACGCCCTCGAGGTCGTGGAGCACGCCCTGACCCTGTCGGACCAGACCGGGGAGCGGTTCCACCTCGTCCACCTGCACCTGCTGCGATCACGCATCCAGGCGCAGCGCGGGCACGACACCGCGGCCGACCTCGCCGCGGCTCGGGCTGCGGCGCGCGAGCAGGGTGTCCCCCTCGACGTCCTCGGCTGACGAGTGCGCAAGCCTCGCGCAATCGAGGGGCAAGACGCGGCCGGAAGGCTGGAGTCGGCCCGGCGACCGCCGGGCGCGAGAGGAGAACCATGACCATCGCTGGCCCCGAGCCCGCCGCAGCGCCGCCCACCCTGGAGGAGCTGTTCACCCCGAAGACCGTCCCCGCTCCGCTGCTCCTGCTCGTCGTCGGCCCGCACGGCTCGGGCCCGGACGAGGTCGCGGCCGCCGGCCTCGAGCTGTTCCGGCGAGGGCACGTGCCGCTGACGGATGAGGCCATCGCCTCGACGACGCCCGAGGAGCAGACGACGGGGGAGGGGGCCGACGCCGACCCCGCTCAGCCCCAGGTCGTCCATCCGTACGCCCGTCGGCTGCTGGAGCGCTGCGACGGTGTCGTGCGCACCGGCGGACACTCCGCGGTCGCCGACGAGCTGGTCGCCGTCGCCCGCAGTCGCGGGACCCGCGTGTGGACGGCGGTCGAGAGCGTGCCGCACGTCGCCCCCGCTCCGCTGGTCTGACCGGCTCGGCGCTGCAGCCGCCACATCATCACCCCCGTCACGCACGAGGCCCCCTCCCGATCGGGAGGGGGCCTCGTGCCGTTGGAGTGGTCGGCGGATCAGCTGGCGATCCCCAGACCCTCGATCCGCACCTGCTTGCCGGCGCGGGCGACGACGACGCGGATCCTGCCGGTGTACGGCGCCGGGAGGGTGGCGACCGGGAGCACGCGGCGGGTGCCGGACCTCCGCGCGGACAGGCGCACCGTGCCGAGCAGCTTCGTGCCGGCGTACACCTTGACCGTGCCGTGGCGGCGTCCCGTGGTCGCGACCAGGGCGACCGCACGTGCACCGCGCACCCGCGTGGACAGCACCGCACCGCGGCGGCGCGACGTGGCGTACGAGCCGGCGTACGCGGTGGCGGCACGCCTCTCCTTCCACCCCTTGCCGTGCTTCAGTGCACGGCTGGCGATCGGGACGGTCCAGGATCGCGTGGCCGGGGTCGCGTCGCGGTTGCCCGCGGCGTCGATCGCGGCCACTGAGAAGCGGTGCGTGCCGGCAGCGAGTCCGGTGAGCTCCGTCGCCGTGCCCGAGCAGGCGAGCGGGGCGCCGTCGAGGGTGCACACGTACGCGGTCGCGCCCTCAGTGGCCGACCACCCGAGGGCGGTGCGATCGGAGGTCACGAACGTCGCCTCCGCGGGTCCGGTCGTGAGTGCGGTGTCCGGAGCGACGGTGTCCTGCGGCGCCGGCTGCGGAGCCGGTGCGCTGGGCGTCGTCGGGCCGGGACCGATGGGGCCCGGGTCGGTGGGGCTGCCGGGGTCCGGGTCGGTCGGATCCGGGTCGGTGGGGTCCGGGTCGGTGGGGTCCGGGTCGGTGGGATCCGGGTCCGTCGGCGCCTCGTCGACCGTCCAGGTGTGGGAGGCCGGAGTGGGGTCCACGTTGCCCGCCGCGTCCTTGGCGCGGATCTCGATCGTGTACGTCCCGTCGGCGAGGTCGCGCAGCTCCACCGGGCTGGTGCAGGTCGACCATGCGCCGACGGCTCCGTCTCTGGTGATGCGGCACTCCTGCGCGGTGGCGCCGGACAGGCTGGTCGCGAAGCGCGCCTGCTTCCCGAGCACGCGCCTCTCGACGAGCGTGGTCTCGGGAGCGACGGTGTCGACCACCCAGGCGTGGATGGCCGGGACCGGGTCCGCCGTCGTGCCGTGGGCCCACACCAGGACGGTGTGCCGGCCGTCGGCCAGCCCCGCGAAGCTGTGAGCCGCGCGTGGGCCGGAGCCGCAGTACGTGAGGTCCCCGTCGTCCAGGGAGCACTGGAACGTGCGGCCACCCCGCGTGCTGAAGGTGAAGGGGGCCGTCGTGCTGTTGGTGAGCGCCGGAGGGCCGTGCTCGATGACGGTGTCCACGAGCTCGATGCTGCGGGAGATGACCTCGCTCGGGTTCTGCGAGAGGTCGACCACCTGGACGTCGACCTGATGGGCGCCGTCGGTGGCGAAGGTGGGGAGGAACGGCGACTTGCAGCCCATCCAGTCGCCTCCGTCGATCCGGCAGTAGGCGTTGACCCGTTCGTTGGCGCTGAACTCGATCCGCGCCGTACGGTCCGTACGCTCCGCCGGCTCTGCTGCCAGGAGGGTGAGCGTGGGCGGGGTGTCGTCGTAGAAGGTGATCGAGGGCGTCCGCTCGTCGCTGCTGAAGGCGCCGGAGCCCACGCCGCACTCGGTCACGCCCAGGTGGACGCGGGTCTTGTCGCAGCCGCGCCACCCGCTCGGGGAGATCTTCCAGCCGTACGACGGGTAGGGCCGCAGCCACAGCCAGGCCTCGAACGGCGCCTCGCTCCTCATCCGCGCGCAGGTCTTGGTCGCGGTGGGGTTGGCGGCGTTCTCGCTCGCGTTGCACTCGCCGAAGACGTTGTCCGCCACCGTTCCCTCCACGACGCGAACGAAGCCCGCGCCGGTGATCGAGATGGTCACGCCGACCTGGCCGGCGTGGGCGGGGGCGGTCACGACGCTGGTCACGCCGACCAGGGTCAGGGTGGCGGCCGCGAGCGTCATGGCCCGCAGCGCCAGGGTTCTCAGGTACATCTGTCCCTCTCCTCGTGTGGCCCGGCTCGAGCCGGGAGCACGAGCCTGGAGGAGCGGCCTTGGCACCGCCTTGCGCTCGACTTGCCCGGGACACGACAGCGCCGCCGACCCCGTGGGGAGGTCGGCGGCGCGCGCCCCGGGGGATACGGGGCGGTCTGGTGGTCGGGGCGTCAGCGGATGACGACGACGACCGGCTTGGAGGTCGAGGGCGCGACCGTGGCCGAGCCCGGGTAGTGCACGACGAGCCGGTGCCGCCCGCGTGGCAGGCGCGGGAGCCGGACGGTGGCGCGCCCGCGCTTCAGCTGCGCGCGGACCAGCGTCTTGTCGCCCTTGAGGACGCGGACCGTGCCGGTGGGCACGGCGGTGCTTCTGACGCGCACCCGCAGGCTGCGCCCGGTCGCGGACGCCTTGGTGCGCGACGCCGCGCGGCCGGCCGTGCCGTTGTCCCCGTGACCGCCGTTGTCGTTGCCGCCGTTGTTGTTGCCGCCGTTGTTGTTGCCGCCGTTGTTGTTGCCGCCGTTGTTGTTGCCGTTGTTGCCGGTCGTGGGCGGAGCGGGCGGTGCCGGCGGGGGCTGGGTGCCGTTCGTCGCGAACAGGCCGACGTACGGCGTGACGTAGCGCTTGTTGCTGCCGTAGCCGCCGATCGTGTAGGCGACCTGGACGTGGTCGCCGGCCTCGGCCACCGGGCACGGCCCATAGCCCTCGCGGCGGTTCTGGCACTCCGGCTGCAGCGACGCAGGACCCTTGAGCTCCCGGGTGGCCCGGACGGGGAGGTGGATCTCCAGCACCTGGCCCTGGCGGATGTACCAGGGCTCCCCGCCGACGTGCTCCACGGTGGCTCCACCATTGGCGCCGTAGTTGTAGTCGAGGCCGTCGGTGCGCCACTCCTGCGGCTGCCCCGCGTAGCCGAGCGACCACTCGACGGGGTGCGCGGCGTCCTCGTGGAACACCACGCCCTCCGGCAGCAGCACCTCGGGCAGGAAGGAGGCCCCGCGCTGGGTGCACGGCAGCGAGACGAGTCCGACGTAGGTGCGCATCCAGAACACCTCGCCGACGACCGGGACGCGGCCGGTGGGGGACAGCCAGCCCACCTGGGCGTCGAGGCCGGTGCCCGGCGTGCCGGTGATGCAGTCGGTGATGGTGTCGTGGTCGGAGCGGCCGTCGTTCCAGGCGCCGGTGACGGCGTCGGCGGGGGCGCCGGACGCCGGCGTCGCGGCGAGCAGCCCGCTGCCGAGGAGCGCAAGGCCGGCCAGGGCCGCGCGGATTCGGGTGGTCATGATGATGGTCCTCTGAGTCGTGTCGGGGTTCGGGTGGCGGGCTGTCGGGCTCAGGCGGGGGCGAAGGACAGGTCGAAGGCGCCGTCGCGGGTCTCGACCTGGAACCACACGTCCCCTGCCGTCCCGGTGAGGACCTCGCCCATGCCGTTGTCCTCGCGGGTCACCTCCCACTGCTCGGCGAGGGCGGACTCGTAGGCGTCGAGGACCTCGGCCGGGCTGCTGGCGGTGGCGTAGCCGGCGATGCTGAGGGTGTCGTCCATCGTCGAGCTCGTGCGGCACAGCGTCGCGTCGACGGGGGGCTCGGGCCACTCGGCGGGGATGCCGGAGACGTCGGCGATGTCAGCGGGGACCACCTCGGCCGGGAAGGCCTCGCGACACTCCTCCGGCACGCCGCCGGAGTCGGCGAGCTCGTCGAGCCCGTCGAGCGCCTCGTCGGTGCTCTCCGAGCTGGAGGCTGCAGCGGACTCCGAGCCCGAGGACTCGTCGCTGCCGCAGGCGGACACGGAGACCGCCGTGGCGAGGAGGAGGCCGGTGAGGGGAAGGAGCCGGCGGTGGAGGGGACGGACGGTCATGTCGACCTGCTCTCATACGTGGCCGGGAGCCGACGGTCGGCGCCCGGGGCGAGGCACGTCGGCGTCGCCGGGGACGACGATGTCGCAGCGTGCTTGTCGTGGGCTTGTCGGCGACGGCGAGCGGCTTGCGCGCGAGGCGCAAGGCGGCGGCAAGCCGCTCAGCCGCACTGCGGGTCGACGGAGCGGCGCACCGCGACCTCCACCCGGATGGCCTGCCTCAGGAGCAGCGCCCGGCGACGCGACTGCTGCGGGGTCCGGGGATACCGGACGGGCACGACGACGGTGTGGGGACTGGAGAGCGACATGGTGACTTCCTGGCTGGTGCGGGTTCCTCGGACGGCGTCCGGGCGGCGGCCGGTGGGCCACCCGAGGAGCCTCGGGCACGGCTCTTGCCGCGCCCTTGCCACGGCCCTTGCCGCAACCCTTCCCGCAGCCCTGGGTGCCGCCGCCGCTCAGAGGCGGATGCTGCGGTTGACCCACGTGGAGGTCACGACCATGCCGACCCGCTCGTAGAGCCCGCGGGCGCCGGCGCGGGTGTCGGTCGAGAGGTACGACCGGGTGGCGCCGTGCGCGCGGGCCTGGGAGAAGGCGTCGACGAGCATGGCCGGCGCCAGGCCGCGGCCGCGGTGGTCGGGGCGCACTGCGATCCTCGCGACGTACGCCGACGTCGCCGCGTCGCCCTCCCCGCCGGCGAGGTGCACGTGGGTGGCGCCGAGGAGCTCGCCGGCGGCGTCGTGGAGCAGGCGCAGGTTCCACGGCTCGTAGCCCGGACGGCCCCACACCCGCGCTCCGAAGTCGTCCAGCGGGAGCCGGTCACGATCGGACCACTCGAGGAAGGCGTCCTCGAGCAGCGTCCACGCCGAGGTGAAGTCCTCCTCGGCGGCGTCGCTGATCGCGTACCCCGCCGGCAGCGGCCGAGCGGCGAGCTCGCGGTCCGGAGGGAGCTCCAGGTCCCAGGCGGTCCACAGCACGTCGTAGCCGAGGTCGCCCATCAGCCGGTCGGCGGCGCTGCCCTTGGGCATCTGGGTGCCCACCCGCTCCATGCCGGCGGCGCGAGCCCGCTGCTGGACCCAGCCGGCGAGCGCGGTGCCGATGCCGCGCCCGCGGTGGTCGGGCACCACCGCTGTGTAGGCGATGCCGGGACCGCTCAGGTCGGCATAGGCGACGAGCGTCCCGTCGTGGAACACGCCCACGGTGCTCGCCGTGATGTCGTAGCTGGGGCGCGCCCAGTCGGCCTGGACGTCCTCGAGCGTCATCGAGGACTCGCCGAGGTCGGCGACCTCCTCGGCGGCGATGGCCGCGAGCACGGCCGGTGCGTCGGCGGAAGTCAGCGGGCGGTGGGTGTAGCCGGGCGGCAGGTCGAGGTCCATGGCGAGAGCCTCCGCGACCCGCCTTGCGGACCGCTTGCACACGGGCCCTCCGGGCGCCCGCGACGGCTCAGCCGAACGCGCTGACGCCGGTCTCCGCCCGGCCGATGAGCAGCTTCTGGATCTGCGACGTGCCTTCGTAGAGCGTCATCACGCGCGCGTCGCGCAGGTACTTGGCGACCGGGAAGTCGTCGACGTAGCCGGCGCCGCCGTGGACCTGGATGGCGTTGTTCGCCGCCCGCACCGCCGCCTCGGAGGCGAACAGCTTGGCCTTGGACGCCGCCGTGCCGTAGGGCTGGCCGCGGTCGATCAGGTCCGCGCAGCGCCACGCGAGCAGCCGGGCGGCGTCGACGTCGACGGACATGTCGGCGATGAGGTCCTGGACGAGCTGGAAGGACGCGATCGGCTTGCCGAACTGCGTGCGCTGCGAGGCGTACGCCACGGACGCCTCGAGGCAGCCCTGGACGATCCCGACGCAGCCGGAGGCGACCGCGAGGCGGCCCTTGTCGAGCGTGCCCATGGCGATCTTGAAGCCCTGCCCGACCTCGCCGAGCCGCGCCTCGTCCGGCACGCGCACACCGTCGAGGAACAGCTCGGCGGTGGCCTGGCCGCGCAGGCCGAGCTTGCCGGTCACCTCGCGGGCGGTGAACCCGGGGGAGTCGGTGGGGACGAGGAAGGCCGTCACCCCGCGCGGGCCGTCGTCGCTGGTGCGGGCGAAGACCAGCGCCACGTCGGCCCACGTGCCGTTGGTGATGAACAGCTTCTGCCCGGTGATCACCCAGTCCGAGCCGTCCCGCTCGGCGCGGGAGGTGAGGTTGCCCGCGTCGGACCCGGTGCCGGGCTCGGTGAGCCCGAAGCAGCCGAGGCTCGTCGCGGACGCGAGCCGCGGCAGCCACTGCTGCTTCTGCTCCTCGGTGCCGTGGAACAGGATCGACTTGCCCACGAGCCCGCTGCTCACCGACACGATGCCGCGCAGCGCGGAGTCGGCCCGGCCGAGCTCCTCCATGGCGAGCGAGTAGGTCACGTAGTCGCCGCCGACGCCGCCGTACTCCTCGGGGATGGTGAGCCCGAAGAAGCCCAGCTCCGCCATCCGCGGGACGATCGCGAGGTCGACGGACTCCTCGCGGTCCCACTGCGCGCGGTGCGGCACCGCCTCGCGCTCGAGGAAGGCGCGGGCGAGGTCGCGGAAGGCCTGCTGGTCCTCGGTGAGCGTGAGGTCCATCAGCCGAGCGCCTCGACCGTGTCGTGCTCGGTCACGCGGCCCGACAGCCGGTCGAGGTGGTGCCAGGCGTTGCCCAGCCACTGCTCGAGCACCGTGAGGTGCGCGGTGCCGACCCCGACCGCGTACTCCGCCGTCATCGCGATGCCGCCGTGGAGCTGGATCGCCTCCTGGCCGATGTGGCGTCCGGCGCGGCTCACCTGCAGGCCGACGCGGTCGGCGGCGTCGGCCACGGCGGCGCGGTCACCGCCGGCGATCGTCATCGTCGCCCAGTCGACGGTGCTGTGCGCCAGCTCCAGGGAGACGTACATGTCGGCGGCGCGGAAGGTGAGCGCCTGGAACGTGTTGAGCGTGACCCCGAACTGCTTGCGGCTCTTGAGGTAGTCGGTCGTGGCCCGCACCTGGCTCTGCATGACGCCGAGGGCCTGGTTGGCGCCCAGGATGCGGGTCAGGTCGCTGATGGTGGCGATGCTCGGGGCCAGGTCGCGACCCGGCTGGCCGAGCGGCGTGGCGGCAGTGGCGTCGAAGCGGATGCTCGCCGCACGGGTGAGGTCGGCGGCGGCGTAGCCGGTGCGCTCGACGTCGCCGGCGTCCACCACGAACACCCCGGTGCCGGCGTCGTCGGGCAGTGCGGCGCTCACCACCAGGACGTCGGCGGACTCGCCGTTCATCACCGGGTCCGCCACACCGGTCAGCGACCACGCGGTGCCCTCGACCGCGGCCCGTACGCCGCGGGTGTGCGAGCTCCACCGCTTGCCGGGGGAGGTGTCCGCCGCGGCGAGCACGATCTCACCGGCGCTGAGCCGGCCCAGCAGGTCGGCCCGCTGCTCGGGCGTGCCGACCGCGGCGACCAGGCCGCCGGCGTGAACGACGCTCGCGAGGTACGGCTCCGGCGCGAGGACGCGGCCGAGCTCCTGGCACACGATCGCGATCTCGACCGGCCCGGCGCCGACACCGCCGTCGGCCTCGCTGAACGGCAGCCCGAGGATGCCCATCTCGGCCAGCCGGGCCCACAGCGCCCGGTCGTAGCCCGGCTGCTCCTTCACGGTGCGTCGGCGCGCCTCGTGGTCGCCGTACGTCGTCGCAAGCAGGCCGCGGACGGCCTCGCGCAGTGCCTGCTGCTCGTCGTCGTAGGTGAAGTCCATGGTCGTCTCCTCACAGTCCCAGGATCGTGCGGCTGATGATCTGGCGCTGGATCTCGTTGGAGCCGCCGTAGATCGAGGCCTTGCGGAGGTTGAGGTAGGTCGGCGCCGTGCGGCGCGCCCAGCCCTCGAGGGGCGAGTCGTCGCCGGCGCGGGCCGCGAGGGAGGCCGGTCCGGCGAGGTCGAGCGCGAGCTCGCTGACCGCCTGCTGCAGCTCGGTGCCCCGGAGCTTAAGCACCGACGAGGCCGGGTGCGGCGCACCCTCGGAGGAGTGGGCGGCCACCCGCAGCGCGGTGAGCTCGAGGGCGAGCAGGTCGTTCTCCAGCTCCGCCACCCGCGCCCGGACCAGCGGGTCGGCCAGCCGGTCGGCCGCGGTGGCCTTGAGGGTCGCGAGGGCCCGCTTGGTGGCGCCCACCGGCGCCACGCCCACCCGCTCGTTGCCGAGGAGGAACTTCGCGATGGTCCAGCCCTGGCCGGGCTCGCCGACGAGCAGGTCGCCCGGCACGCGCACGTCGGAGAACCAGACCTCGTTGACCTCATGGCCGCCGTCGATGAGCTCGATGGGACGCACCTCCACGCCGGGGGTGGTCATGTCGATGAGCAGCATGGAGATGCCGGCCTGCTTCTTCACCTCCGGGTCGGTGCGCACCAGGGTGAAGATCCAGTCGCCGTACTGGCCGAGCGTGGTCCACGTCTTCTGACCGTTGACCACCCAGTCGTCGCCGTCGCGCACGGCGGCGGTGCGCAGGCCGGCCAGGTCGGAGCCGGCGTCGGGCTCGGAGAACCCCTGCGACCACCAGATGTCGAGGCTGGCCGTCGCCGGCAGGAAGCGCTTCTTCTGCTCCTCGCTCCCGAAGTGCGCGATCACGGGGCCGATCATCGAGGTGTTGAACGCCAGCGGTGCGGGGACGCCGGCGCGCTGCATCTCCTCGTGCCACAGGTGGCGCTGCAGGTCGGTCCAGTCCTGGCCGCCCCACTCGACCGGCCAGTGCGGCACCGCGAGCCCCTCGGCGTCGAGGATGCGCTGGCTCTGCACGATCTGCTCGCGGGTCAGGTGGCGCCCCTCGAGGACGGTGTCGCGGATCTCGCGGGGGACCTCGGTGGTGAAGAACTCCCGCATCCGCGTGCGGAACTCCGCGTCGGCCGGACTCAGCTCGAGCTGCATGTGACTCCTCGCGTCTCACCCGGCGCCACGCGCGTGTGGTCCGGTGGGTCCATCATGGCCTGCCGGGGGCGGCTCTCGGCGGGCCGCCGCGCTCAGCTGCCCGCGGCGTCGCTGTCGAGCGTGACGTCTGCCTCCTGCGACTCGCCGTCGCGGGTCCAGGTGACCGAGACCTCGTCGCCGGGACGGTAGGACCGGATGGTCGCCACGAGCGAGTCCGCTCCGGTGATGCGGCGCCCGTCGATCTCGGTGATCACGTCGCCGGGCTCGATGCCTGCCTCGGCCGCGGTCGAGCCCTCGGTCACCTCGACGATCAGGGCGCCGGCCTCGTCGTCGTCGATCCGGATGCCGAGCCGGGCGTGGGTCGGGGTCTCGCCGGCCGCCATCTGGTCGACGATCGGCATCACCTCGTCGATGGGGATCGCGAAGCCGAGGCCGATGGAGCCGGACTCGCCCTGGCCGTAGGGCGAGCCCGAGGCGGCGGTGCGGATCGAGGAGTTGATGCCCACGACCGCGCCGGTCATGTCGACGAGCGGACCGCCGGAGTTGCCCGGGTTGATCGCCGCGTCGGTCTGGATGGCGGGGTACGTCGTGGCGTTGCCCTGGTCGTCGGAGCCGACGTTGACCGGGCGGTCCAGGGCGCTGACGATGCCGCTGGTGACGGTGGCGTCCAGGCCGAACGGCGAGCCGATCGCCACGACGCCCTCGCCGACGCCGAGGTTGGCCGACTTGCCGATGGTGGCCGCGGTCAGGCCGGAGACGTCCTGGGCCTGGATGACCGCGGTGTCGGTGAGCGGGTCGGTGCCGAGGATCTCCGCCTCCGCGCTGGTCCCGTCGTCGAAGGAGACGGTGAGCGTGCCGCCCGCCTCGGCGCCCTCGACCACGTGATTGTTCGTGAGGATGGTGCCGTCGGAGGTGAGGATGATCCCGGAGCCGGACGCCTCGCCCTGCGGGGTGGCGACGTCGATCTTCACCACGCTCGGCAGCACCTTCTGCGCCACCGACTCGACCGAGCCGTCCGCCGCCGGCGCCGGGGTCTGGTCGGCGACCGTCGCGGTGGACACCGGGTCGCCCTGCGCGGAGCTCGTCGGCTCGTCCTGCGCGGCGTCCCAGACCGCCGCGCCCCCGAACCCGGCCCCGCCGCCGACGAGCAGCGAGGTGGCCAGGACCGCCGCGGCCAGTCCCGTACGCCGTCGCCTGGGCGCGGGCTCGGCCGCGCGGGGCAGCTGCTGGGTCTGGGGCTCGGGCCCGTACGGGCTCGGGCTCGCGTACGGGTGGGTGGGCTGGTGCTCGGGCGGCTGTCCGGCGCCCTGCGGGGGAGTGTGTCCGTCGCTCATGCCTCCAGCATGCGTCGCGATCCTGTGGACGCACTGAGAGGGCACTGGGAACGTGCGCAGATCGGCCGTGGACGCCGACAGCCCCCGGCCGGGGGCCGGGGGCTGTCGGTGGCGTGCTGGTGCGCCGGGGCTCAGGCCCAGCGCTCGGAGGCCGCGGTGAACGTGAGCTCGCGGTCGCCGGTGTAGATCTGCTTGGGACGCGCGATCTTCTGGTCCTTGTCCTGGACCAGCTCGAGCCACTGCGCCAGCCAGCCGGGCGTGCGGCCGATGGCGAACAGCACGGTGAACATCTCCGGCGGGAACTGGAAGGCCTCGTAGATCAGGCCCGAGTAGAAGTCCACGTTGGGGTAGAGCTTGCGCTTGACGAAGTACTCGTCCTCGAGCGCGATCTTCTCCAGCTCCAGCGCGATGTCGAGCAGCGGGTTGGTGCCGGTGACCTCGAAGACGTCCTCGGCGGCCTTCTTGATGATGCGGGCGCGGGGGTCGTAGTTCTTGTAGACCCGGTGCCCGAAGCCCATCAGGCGCTCGTTGCCGTTCTTGACGCCCTCGATGAAGGCGGGGATCTCGCTGGTGCTGCCGATGCGGCGCAGCATCCGCAGGACCGCCTCGTTGGCGCCGCCGTGCAGCGGGCCGTAGAGCGCGCCCACGCCCGCGGCGACCGCGGAGTAGGGGTCCACCTGGGTGGAGCCCACCGAGCGCACGGCGTTCGTCGAGGCGTTCTGCTCGTGGTCGGCGTGCAGGATGAACAGCACGTCGAGCGCCTTGACGAGGCGCTCGTCGGCCTCGAACTTCTGCTCGCTCATCTTGAACAGCATCGAGAGGAAGTTGGCGGTGTAGGACAGGTCGTTGTCGGGGTAGACGAACGGCTTGCCCTGGGCGTGACGGAACGACCACGCGCCCAGCGTCGGCATCTTGGCGATCATGCGGACGATCTGCATGTGCCGGTTGTCGGCGTCGGTGATGTTGCGGGCGTCGGGGTAGAACGTCGACAGCGCGCCCACCGAGGCCATCAGCATGCCCATCGGGTGGGCGTCGTAGCGGAAGCCGTGCATGAAGCCCTTGACGTTCTCGTGCACGAAGGTGTGGTAGGTGATCTCGTGCACCCAGGCGTCGTACTGCTCCTTGGTGGGCAGCTCCCCGTGGATGAGCAGGTAGGCCACCTCGAGGAAGGTGGACTTCTCGGCGAGCTGCTCGATCGGGTACCCGCGGTACTCGAGGATCCCCTTCTCCCCGTCGATGTAGGTCACCGACGAGCGGCACGAGGCGGTGTTGACGAATCCGGGGTCATAGGTGGCCAGGCCCGGCTGGTCGTCGGTCAGGCGGATCTGCCCGAGGTCCTTGGCCGCGATCGTGTTGTCGGTGATCGCGATGTCGTACGTCTGACCGGTCCGGTTGTCGGTGACAGTCAGGGAATCCTTGGCCGCAACGTCGGTCACGTCGGCTCCTGTTCATACGTCTTTGTACGTCGTGGATGTCCGCTCAACTTAGTCCGGTGCCGGCGGCGACCGCGAATCAGGTGTCCATCACCCGGGTCAGCGGCCCGCCACCCGGTCGGCGACCCGGGCGATGCGGCTGGTCCGTGGGAGCCCGGCGTCCTCGCGCCGGTCCGCGGCGCGGTAGAGGCGGTAGAGGGCGTGGACGCCGAGCCAGCGCAGCGGCTCCGGCTCCCACCGGCGCACCCGGTGGTGGGTCCAGGGGAGGGCGGTCAGGTCGGTGTCGTGGCCGAGGACCAGGTCGCGCAGCGTGCGCGCGGCGAGGCTGGTCGCGGTCAGCCCGGAGCCGACGTAGCCGCCGGCGTGGCCTAGTCCCGTCGCCGCGTCGAAGGACACGCTGGCGCTCCAGTCGCGGGGCACGCCGAGCACCCCGCACCAGGCGTGGTCGAGGCGGACGCCGGCCAGGGACGGGAACAGCGTGGTGAGCGTCGAGCGCAGCGAGGCCACGGTCGCGTCCTGGGTGCGCCCGTCGACGTCGGTGCGCGAGCCGAACCGGTAGGGCACCCCGCGCCCGCCGAGGGCGATGCGACCGTCGGCGGTGCGCTGGGCGTAGCAGTAGGCGTGCGCCTCGTCGCCGAGCAGCTCCGCTCCGTCCCAGCCGATGTCGGCCCACTGGGCGGCGGAGAGCGGCTCGGTCACCACCATCGCGGAGTTCATCGGCAGCCAGTCGCGCCGGTGCCCGGCGAGGCCGGCGGTGAACCCCTCCAGGCAGCGCAGCACCACCGGCGCCCGTAAGGTCCCGCGCTCGGTGATGACGGCACCCGGCTCGACCGCGACCACCCGGGTGTCCTCGTGGATCCGTACGCCGCGCCGCCGCACCGCGCGCGCCACCCCGGCCACCAGCTTGGCGGGGTGCACCCGTGCGCAGGCCGGGTCGACGTGTCCGGACACCGCGCCGGCCACCCGGATCCGCTCGGCGACCCCGGCCGCGTCGAGCTCGCCGCGCAGCCGCCGGGCCTGCGCCGCCGAGCGCGCCACCATGAGGACGCCGCTGCGCACGATGTCGGCCTCGATGCCCTCGCGCGCTGCGACGCCGATCACCTCGTCGACGCTCGCGCGCAGGGCCGCCCGCAGCCGGTCGACGCCGTCCTCGCCCGCCGCGGCGGCGTACGCCCTCGCGCTGCCGGCGAGCTCGCTGGACAGCCAGCCCCCGTTGCGCCCCGACGCCCCGAACCCGGCGAACTGCGCCTCGACGACCCGGATGTCGAGGCCCGGGTCGGCCAGGTGCAGGTAGTACGCCGTCCAGAGACCGGTGAGCCCGCCGCCCACGATCGCGACGTCGCAGCGGACGTCGCCGCTCAGCCGGTCGGTGGGGGAGGGCAGCCCGACCTGCTGCCACCAGAAGGACACGCCGCCGTTGCGCACCGTGCCATTGTGGTGCTCCCGAGTTGGGTCCCGCCGTTTTGACCCTCCCGCGCGCGGCGCCGTACTGTTGCTGGTCGCGACTACTGCCGCGTCCGCCCCTCCCCACGGAGGACCACGGCGGGTGCAGATCCGGACGTCATCCCCGCTGGGTCGGGGAGCGATCCGGGCCGTGTTCGTCAGGAGCCGCTGCACGACCTCCGTCCCTCGCCCGAGGGACGGGACCAACGAACCAGAACGGGACACCGCCGTGCGCACGTACAGCCCCAAGCCCGCTGACATCCAGCGTGAGTGGCTCGTCATCGACGCCACCGACGTGGTCCTGGGCCGCCTCGCCGTCCAGACCGCCAACCTCCTCCGCGGCAAGCACAAGCCGACCTTCGCCCCTCACATGGACATGGGCGACTTCGTCATCATCGTGAACGCCTCCAAGGTGTCGCTGTCGGGGACCAAGAAGACCACCAAGATGGCCTACCGCCACTCCGGCTACCCGGGCGGCCTCTCGGCCACCCCGTTCGGTGAGCTCCTCGAGAAGGACGCCCGCAAGGCCATCGAGAAGGCCGTGTGGGGCATGCTCCCGAAGAACAAGCTCGGTCGCCAGATGCTCAAGAAGCTCAAGGTCTACTCCGGCCCCGACCACCCGCACCTGGCCCAGCAGGCCACTCCCTTCGAGATCTCCCAGATCTCCCAGTGACGACTGAGGACGCACCCATGACTGAGAACACCACCGAGGTCGAGGAGACCTTCGAGACCGACGCCGACGGTGTCGCCTACACCTCCGAGAGCGACGCCTCGGCCGACACCCCCGCCCGCCCGGCCACCATCGCGCCGGCCGGCGCCACCGGTCGCCGCAAGGAGGCCGTCGCCCGCGTCCGCATCGTCCCGGGCACCGGCTCGTGGACCATCAACGGCCGCACGCTCGACAACTACTTCCCCAACAAGCTGCACCAGCAGATCGCCAACGAGCCGTTCGCCGAGCTGCAGCTCGAGGGCCGCTTCGACGTGATCGCCCGCATCCACGGCGGCGGCATCGCCGGCCAGGCCGGCGCCCTGCGCCTCGGTGTGGCCCGTGCCCTCAACGCCGTCGACGTCGAGGCCAACCGCCCGACGCTCAAGAAGGCCGGGCTCCTGACCCGCGACGCCCGCGTCGTGGAGCGCAAGAAGGCCGGTCTCAAGAAGGCCCGCAAGGCCTCGCAGTTCAGCAAGCGCTGATCTCCTAGGGTCTCGTCCATGACGCGACTCTTCGGCACGGACGGGGTCCGGGGCCTGGCGAACGCCGATCTCACGGCGGAGCTGGCCCTGGACCTCTCCGTCTGTGCCGCCCACGTCCTGGCCGACCGCGGCGAGTTCGAGGGACACCGTCCCCGAGCCGTGGTGGGCCGGGACACGCGCATCTCCGGCCAGTTCCTGGAGGCGGCGGTCGTCGCCGGTCTCGCATCGGCCGGGGTCGACGTGCTGCTGCTCGGCGTGCTCCCCACGCCGGGCGTGGCCTACATGACCGAGCGGCTCGGCGCCGACCTCGGCGTGGTGCTCTCGGCCTCGCACAACCCGATGCCCGACAACGGCATCAAGTTCCTCGCGCGCGGCGGCCACAAGCTCGACGACGCCATCGAGATCGCGATCGAGCGGCGCATGGGCGAGCCGTGGGAGCGGCCGACCGGCGGTGACGTGGGCCGGGTGGAGGTCTACGACACCGCGGTCGAGGAGTACGCCGCCCACCTCGAGAGCACGATCACCCACCCGCTGGTGGGCCTCAAGGTCGTCCTCGACTGCGCCGAGGGCGCCGCCTATGCGGCCGGGCCGCGGGCGCTCGAGGACGCGGGGGCCACGGTCATCGCGATCCACGCCGACCCCGACGGCATCAACATCAACGACAACTGCGGCTCCACGCACCTGGAGTCGCTGCAGGCCGCCGTGGTCGAGCACGGCGCCCATGCCGGCTTCGCGCTCGACGGCGACGCCGACCGCTGCCTGGCCGTCGACGCCGACGGCAACGTCGTCGACGGCGACCAGATCCTCGCCATCCTCGCTCTGTCGCTGCTCGAGCAGGGCCGGCTCGCCAAGGACACCGTCGTCGCGACGGTGATGAGCAACCTCGGGTTCGTCCAGGCCATGCGCGCCGGCGGCGTGGGGGTGCGCCAGACGAAGGTCGGCGACCGCTACGTCCTCGAGGCGATGAAGGTCTCCGGCTACTCCCTTGGCGGGGAGCAGTCGGGCCACGTCATCCTCAGCGACCACGCGACCACCGGCGACGGCATCCTCACCACGCTCCACGTGATGGAGCGGATGGCGACCACCGGCAAGTCCCTGGCCGAGCTGGCCTCGGTGATGACCCGGCTCCCGCAGGTGCTGATCAACGTCCCCGGCGTCGACAAGTCGCGCACCGACGAGGACGCCGTGCTCGCCGCCGCCGTCGCCGAGGAGGAGGCCGTGCTCGGGGAGCGCGGCCGCATCCTGCTGCGCCCGTCGGGCACCGAGCCGGTCGTGCGGGTCATGGTCGAGGCGCCGACCCACGACGAGGCGCAGGGCGTCGCCTCGCGGCTCGCCGCGGTGGTGCAGCGCCAGCTGGCGCTCTAGCCCTCGCGCAGCGCGCGGAGCGTGTCGGCGGCGCGGTCGGCGCCGGCGGCTCGCTCGGGGACCGAGCTGGCGTACGCCCGGACCGCCTCCAGCAGGGAGGCGATCTCCGCGTCGAGGACCGCGAGCTCGTCGGCGTCGCTGAGCACGCGACGCTGTGCCTCGCTCGCTCCCACCCCGACGGGAGCGTCCTCGATCGCGCCGGCCGTCGCCGACGCGGGCACGGCCTCCGCGTTCTCGAGTGCCGCCAGCGCCGTGCGCAGCGTCGACACGGTCTCGGCGTCCCGGTCGCGACGGGCCTGCAGCAGGGCGGCGCGCAGTCGTGCGCGCAGCGGGGAGTCGGTGGTCATCCCACGAGCCTGCCGCGTCCGGGGCGGCCCGTGCATCCCGATTATCCGCATGACGGGTCTCCGCCGGCGCGGCTACCGTCGCCGGCGTGGTCGACATCGAGCAGCTCAACCCCCGCAACGAGGCGGCGCTGCGCGCGTGGTGGGAGGTGGGTCGTGCGGCGACAGCCGAGCGCCCCGGCCGGCCGTGGCCGGTGTGGGAGCAGAGCCGGGTGGCCATGACCGCCGACAGCCCCGAGCGCGGCGTCACGCTGCTCGGGGCGATCGACGGGCGGGAGATGGTCGGCGCCGGGCTGCTGACGCGGCCCCTGCGGGACAACCTGCACACCGCGATGGCGTTCGCCTACGTCCGGCCCGACCGGACGCGCGAGGGGATCGGCCGAGCTCTGGTCGGCGAGCTCGAGGTCATCGCCGCGGGGGACGGGCGTACGACGATCCAGGGCGAGGCGTACCTCCCGCCCGGCGGCTCGGGCGGCCCGGAGGCGTTCGCGACCGCGCTGGGCTACGACGTCGCGAGCCGCGAGGCGATCAAGGAGCTCGCGCTGAGCGACTACCTCGAGCGACGCGACTCGCTGGCCGCCGTCGCGGGAGCGGCCGCGGACTACCGGATCGTCACCTTCGACACGGTGTGCCCCGACGAGCACCTGGAGTCGTTCGGCCGGCTGCTCGGCATGCTCATGAGCGAGGTGCCCCTCGGCGAGCTGGACCTGAGCGCGTCGGAGTGGACGCCGGAGCGGATCCGGGCAGCCGAGCAGCGCCAGGTGGGGATCGGCCGGCACGTGCAGACCGCGATGGCGATGGCCCCGGACGGCTCGGTGGCGGGGGTGTCCGACGTACGCGTCGACGACCGCGACCCGACGCACGGACAGGTGGGGATCACCCTCGTCGATCCGGCCCACCGGGGCCACCGGCTGGGGCTGGCGCTCAAGGTCGCGACCCACGACCTGGTGGCGGCGACGTACCCGCTGCTGGTCACGCTCGACACGTCCAACGCGGAGGTCAACACCTGGATGAACGCGGTCAACGAGGCGCTGGGCTACCGCACCATCGAGACGCTGCTGGAGCTGCAGAAGAAGCTGTGATCAGCGGGCGCCGAGCTCGGCGTCGTAGTCGTCGCGCGCCGCCAGGATCGCGCTCAGGTGGGTCTCGGCCCAGTCGGTCAACGTGGCGATCGGCGCGGTGAGCGAGGCACCGAGGGGGGTGAGCTCGTAGTCGACGCGCGGCGGCACCTGGGCGTGGACCGTGCGCGTGAGCAGGCCGTCGCGCTCCATCGCGCGCAGGGTCTGGGTGAGCACCTTGGCGGCCACGCCGCCCACGCGCGCGCGGAGCGCGGTGAAGCGCAGCGGGCCGTCCTGCAGCGCTCCGATGACGAGCACCGTCCACTTGTCGCCGATGCGGTCGAGCACCACGCGCGTGGGGCAGCTCGGGTCGAAGGCGTCGCCGCGATTCATGGTTACCACAGGGTACTCATATCACGTTGAAGTACTTGGTTACCAGTGGTTACTGTCCGCAGCGTCATCCTCCCCGCACCCGAAGGACGTCCCATGAAGATCGCAGTGTTCGGCGCCACCGGCATGGTCGGTTCCCGCATCGTCGCCGAGGCCACCTCGCGCGGCCACCAGGTCACCGGCCTCAGCCGAGCCACCGGCGCCGACCTGGCCGACGCCGACGTCGTCCGCGAGGCCGCGGCGGCCCACGACGTCGTCGTGTCGGCCACCGGTCCCAGCCGCACCGGGGAGTCGCACCAGCCGTGGCTCGACGCGGTGGCGACCCTGCTCGGCAACGTCGGCGGCACCCGGGTCCTGTTCGTCGGCGGCGCCGGCTCGCTGCTCACCGCCGACGGCACCCGGCTGCTCGACACCGAGGGCTTCCCGCCGGAGTACCGCGCCGAGGCCACCTCCGGCGCCGCTGCCCTCGACCTGTTCCGCGCGGCCCCCGAGTCGGTCGACTGGACCTACCTCAGCCCGGCGCCGGTCATCGCGCCCGGCGAGCGCACCGGCTCGTACGCCACCGCGCTCGACACCCCCGCCGGCGACTTCGTCAGCGCGGAGGACTACGCCGTGGCGCTCGTCGACGAGATCGAGGAGCCGCGGCACCGCCGCCAGCGGTTCACCGTGGCCTCCGCCTGACCGGCGTGCCGCGCTGACGTCATGGGAATCCCCGGTGCGCACCGGGGATTCCCATGACGTACGCCGGCGCCTCCGGCCAGCTACAGCTTGCGCAGCCGGACGTAGCGCACCGAGTGGTCGGTGTCCTTGCGCAGCACCAGGTTCGCGCGCGAGCGCGTGGGAGCGACGTTCTGCACGAGGTTGGGCTCGTTGATCGAGTCCCAGATGCGGGTCGCCTGGTCGACCGCCTCGTCGTGGGAGAGGGCGGCGTACTTGCGGAAGTACGAGGCGGGGTCGCGGAAGGCGGTCTCGCGCAGGCGCAGGAAGCGGTCGACGTACCACCGCTTGATGTCGGTGAGGGCCGCGTCGACGTAGACGGAGAAGTCGAAGAAGTCGCTCACGGCCAGGCCGGTGCGGCCGTCGTCGCGCACCCGCGCGGGCTGCAGCACGTTGAGGCCCTCGATGATCACGATGTCGGGCCGCTTGACCACGACCCGCTCGCCGGGGATGACGTCGTAGACGAGGTGGGAGTAGATCGGGGCCTCGACCTCGTCGCGCCCGGACTTGATGTCGATGACGAACTTGAGCAGCGCCTTGCGGTCGTAGGACTCCGGGAACCCCTTGCGGTGCAGCAGGCCGCGGCGCTCGAGCTCGGCGTTGGGCAGCAGGAAGCCGTCCGTGGTGACCAGCGCGACGTTGGGGTGCTCGGGCCAGTGCGCGAGCATCTGCTGCAGCACGCGCGCGGTGGTGGACTTGCCGACCGCGACGGACCCGGCGAGGCCGATGACGAACGGCGTGCGCGGCGGCGTCACGCGGTGCAGGAACTCCTCCTGCTCGCGGTGCAGGCGCGAGTTGGCCGCGACGTAGAGGCTGAGCAGGCGCGAGAGCGGCAGGTAGACCTGCTCGATCTCGCGCAGGTCCAGCTGGTCGCCGAGACCGCGCAGGCGCACGACCTCCTCGGGCGTGAGGGTCGTCTCGGCCGTGCCGGCCAGCTGCGCCCAGGCGGCGCGCTCGAGCTCGACGTAGGGAGAGGCCTCCCCGCCGGGGACGCCGGCCACGCCGGTGGTGGCGCCGTGGTGCGGCTCCGGGACCTCGGACATGGGTGCGATTGTGGCACCGCGGCGGGGCGCGGTCGTGCGGCGCCCTGCCGATAGACTCCTCGCCCATGTGCGGAATCGTCGGATACGTGGGTGGCAGGCCGGCCGAGGGCGTGGTCGTCGAGGGTCTTCGGCGCCTGGAGTACCGCGGCTACGACTCCGCCGGCATCGCGCTCGTCGACCGCGGGACGATCCTCAGCGACAAGCGCGCCGGCAAGCTCGCCAACCTCGAGAAGGCGATCGCCGAGACCCCGCTGCCCCCGGTCACGACCGGCATCGGCCACACCCGCTGGGCCACCCACGGAGCCCCGACCGACCGCAACGCCCACCCGCACCTCGGGCGGGCGCGCCGGGTCGCTCTGGTGCACAACGGGATCATCGAGAACTTCGCCGAGCTGCGCGACCGGCTGGAGTCCGCCGGCGTGGAGATGGCCTCCGACACCGACACCGAGATCGCCGCCCACCTGCTCGAGGAGCAGCTCGAGACCGGTGTCGACCTCACCGTCGCCATGCAGAACGTCTGCCGCGGCCTCGAGGGCGCCTTCACGCTCGTCGCCGTCGACGCGCTCGACCCCGACCGGGTCGTGGCGGCGCGCCGCAACAGCCCTCTCGTCGTCGGGATCGGCGAAGGCGAGAACTTCCTCGGCTCCGACGTGGCGGCCTTCATCGAGCACACCCGCGAGGCGATGGAGCTCGACCAGGACCAGGTCGTCACCATCACCCGCGAGACGGTCAGCGTCTCCGCCTTCGACGGCACTCCGACCGAGGGTCGCCGCTACCACGTCGACTGGGACCTCTCCGCCGCGGAGAAGGACGGCCACGACTGGTTCATGCGCAAGGAGATCTTCGAGCAGCCGCGGGCCCTGGCGGACTCGCTGCTGGGTCGCCGCGGTGCCGACGGCCTGCTCCAGCTCGACGAGATGCGGCTGTCCGACCAGGACCTGCGCGACATCGACAAGATCATCATCATCGCGGCCGGTACGTCGTTCTACGCCGGCATGGTCGCCAAGTACGCCATCGAGCACTGGTGCCGCATCCCGGTCGAGGTGGAGCTCGCCAGCGAGTTCCGCTACCGCGACCCGATCCTCACCAGCGACACGCTCGTCGTGGCGATCAGCCAGTCCGGCGAGACCGCCGACACGCTGCAGGCGATCCGCCACGCGCGCGAGCAGCGCTCCAAGGTGCTGTCGATCTGCAACACCAACGGCTCGACCATCCCGCGCGAGTCCGACGGCGTGATCTACACCCACGCCGGCCCGGAGATCGGCGTCGCCTCGACCAAGGGCTTTCTCACCCAGCTCGTCGCCTGCTACCTCCTCGCCCTCTACCTCGCGCAGGTCAAGGGCACCCGCTACGGCGACGAGATCTCGCAGGTCATGGACCAGCTCGAGGAGATGCCGGGCCACGTCGAGACGGTGCTGGCCAAGAGCGAGGAGGTCTACGCCCTGGCCCGTGACCACGTCGAGAGCCGCTCGGTGCTCTTCCTGGGCCGTCACGCCGGCTACCCGATCGCCCTCGAGGGAGCGCTCAAGCTCAAGGAGATCGCCTACCTCCACGCCGAGGGGTTCGCCGCCGGCGAGCTCAAGCACGGGCCGATCGCGCTGGTCGAGGAGGGCCTGCCGATCCTGTGCGTGGTGCCTCCCCGTGGCCGCGACCAGCTGCACGACAAGATGCTCAGCGGCATCCAGGAGGTCCGCGCCCGCGGCGCGCGCACCCTGTGCCTGGCCGAGGAGGGCGACACGACGATCGAGCCGTACGCCGACGTGCTGATCACGCTGCCCCGGGTGCCGGTGCTGCTCCAGCCGCTGGTGGCCGTGGTGCCCCTGCAGCTGTTCGCGTGCGAGCTCGCCACCCAGCTGGGCCACGACGTCGACCAGCCCCGCAACCTCGCCAAGTCCGTCACGGTCGAGTAGACGCCCCGCGCGGACGGGCTGGAAGGAGCTGGTCGTGCCGGTCATCGGCGTGGGCATCGACGTGGTCGACATCGACCGCTTCGTGCGGTCCCTGGAGCGCACGCCGGCCCTGCGCGAGCGGCTCTTCACCGACGCCGAGGCCGCCCGGCCGCCCGCCTCGCTCGCCGCTCGGTTCGCCGCCAAGGAGGCCATCGCCAAGGCACTCGGCGCCCCGGTCGGGATGGCGTGGCACGACGCGGAGATCGTCTCGGAGGAGACGGGTCGGCCCCGCTTCGAGATCCGCGGCACCGTGGCTGCCCGCGCCGAGGCGCTCGGCGTCGCCCACGTCCACGTCTCGCTGTCGCACGACGCCGGCATCGCCTCCGCCGTCGTGGTGCTGGAGGGCTGACGTGCTGCGCGCCCACACCGTCGAGGACGTACGCCGCGCGGA
This sequence comes from Nocardioides sp. SYSU D00065, assembly GCF_017916425.1. Classification (GTDB taxonomy): domain Bacteria; phylum Actinomycetota; class Actinomycetes; order Propionibacteriales; family Nocardioidaceae; genus Nocardioides. The sequence continues at coordinate 510,950 of NZ_JAFMSX010000002.1, forward strand.
GCAGGCCGCGATGGCGGTCCTGCCCGCGGGCGCGCTGATGCAGCGCGCCGCCGCCGGTCTGGCGGCGGCGGTCGTGGACCTGCTCGGTGGCGGCTACGGCCGGCGGGTGCTGCTGCTCGTGGGGCCCGGCGACAACGGCGGCGACGCCCTGTGGGCCGGTGCCCGGCTCGCGGGGCGGGGCGCTCGGGTGGAGGCCCTGCTGCTCGCCGAGCGGGTGCACGCCGCCGGCCTGTCCGCGCTCCGCGGCGCCGGGGGGCGCGCCATCCGTGAGCTCGACGACCTCGACCCCGCCCCCGACCTGCTCGTCGACGGGATCGTCGGCATCGGCGGCCGTCCCGGCCTGCGGCCGGACGCGGTCGCGGCGCTGGAGCGCTTCGCCGGCGTCCCGGTCGTCGCCGTCGACGTGCCCTCAGGGCTCGACGTGGACTCCGGACGCATCGACGGCGAGCACGTCCGCGCCGACCTGACCGTCACGTTCGGCACCCACAAGGTCGCCCACCTCGTCGACCCCGCCTCGACGGCGTGCGGTGCGCTGCACCTCGTCGACCTCGGGCTCGACCTGCCCGCGCCCGCCGTCGAGGCGCTCCAGCCGCACGACGTACGGGCCCTGCTGCCCCGGCCGGGGCCGTCGGCCCACAAGTACACCCGCGGCGTGGTCGGCGTGCGCGCCGGATCGAGCACCTACCCCGGCGCGGCGCTGCTGGCCGTCGCCGGCGCCAACACCGGCCTGGCCGGCATGGTGAGGTACGTCGGACCGGCCCAGGTCGCCGACACGGTCCGCAGCGCGCACCCCGAGGTCGTCGGCGCGGGCCGCGTCCAGGCGTGGGTGGTCGGCCCCGGGGGCGGGGACGACGCCGAGACGATGCTCGCCGAGGCGAGTGCCGACGGCGTGCCGGTCGTCGTGGACGCCGACGCGCTGCGTCACGTGAGCGGGCCGGTGCCCGGCCGCGTGCTCACCCCGCACGCCGGCGAGCTCGCCGCGATGCTGGGTGTCGAGCGGGCCGAGGTGGAGGCGGCGCCCTTCGACGCCGTGCGCTCCGCGGCCCGCCGGTGGGAGTGCGTGGTGCTGCTCAAGGGCCACCACACGCTGGTCGCCGACCCGCGCGGGCGGGTCCGCGCGACCACGACCGGCGTCCCGTGGCTGGCCACGGCGGGCGCGGGCGACGTCCTCGCAGGAGTGGTGGGCGCGCTCGTGGCGGCGGGCCTCGAGCCGTACGACGCCGCGTCCGTGGGCTCGTGGCTGCACGGCGCCGCCGCGACCCGCGCCGCCGGGGGCGGCCCGCTGACAGCGAGCCGGGTCGCCGTCCAGATCCCCGGGTTGGTCCGCGAGACCCTCGCGGGTTTGGGATGATCGGTCCCATGCCCGATCTTGTGCCGCCTCGTGCCGAGATCGTCGTCGACGTCGCTGCCATCCGCGCCAACGTCCGGCTGCTCAAGGACCTGGTGAGCACCGAACGGCCGGTGCGGCTGATGGCCGTCGTCAAGGCCGACGGCTACGGCCACGGCATGGCGGAGGCAGCTGCCGCGGCCAGGTCGGGCGGCGCGGACTGGCTGGGCGTGGCCACCATCGAGGAGGCGCTCGCGCTGCGCGCCGCGGGCGACCGCGGCCCGCTGCTGTGCTGGCTCAGCGCCCCCGGCGACGACTTCGCGGCCGCGGTGGCTGCGGACGTGGAGGTGACGGCCTACACGGTCGCCGAGCTCGACGCGATCGCCGCGGCCGGCCCGGCCCGGGTGCAGCTCAAGGTCGACACCGGCCTGTCCCGCGGTGGTGCGGTGCGCGCGGAGTGGGAGACGTTCTTCGCCGCCGCTGCCGCGCACGAGTCCGCCGGCCGGGTGCGGGTCACCGGCGTCTGGTCGCACTTCGCGGCGAGCGACGAGCCGGCGCACCCCGCCAACGACCAGCAGGAGGCGGCCTTCCGCGAGGCGTTGGCCCTCGCCGAGCAGGCGGGCCTGCGCCCGGACCTCGCCCACCTGGCCAACTCGGCGGCGGCGATCCTGCGGCCGTCGTCCCGGTTCGACCTGGTGCGCTGCGGGATCGCGGCCTACGGCCTGGACCCCGCTCCGGGCGTCACGCCGCGGCTCGGGCTGCGGCCGGCGATGACCGTGCGCGCGCGGCTGGTCATGAGCAAGCCGGTCGCCGCGGGCGACGGCGTCTCCTACGGCCACACCTGGCACGCCGAGCGCGACACGACGGTCGGCGTCGTCCCCCTCGGCTACGCGGACGGCATCCCGCGGGCGGCGGGCAACACCGCCTCGGTCTGGGTCGAGGACTCCCTCCGCCCGGTGCGCGGACGCGTCTGCATGGACCAGCTGGTGGTCGACCTGCACGGCGAGCTGCCGGCCCCCGGCACCGAGGTGGTCCTCCTCGGCCCCGGCGACCGCGGCGAGCCCACGGCGCAGGACTGGGCCGAGGCCGTGGGCACCATCAGCTACGAGGTCGTGACCCGCCTCGGCGGCCGCCTGGTGCGGCGCCACGTCGACAGCGACACCGACGCCACCTCCACCACCAGCGAGGCGACGACCGGAGGTGATGTGCGGTGAGCGTCAAGGGCCGCATCTTCGGGACCGTCGTCGGCGCAGCCGGGCTGGTTGCCGCCGCCGGCGCGGTGGGCATCGCGCGCCAGAACCGGGTCATCGGGCACCGTGTGGCCGGCGAGCTGGTGGCCTTCGGCGAGCTGCGCAGCCCCGCCCGGGTGGTCGTCACCGACGACGCGCTGGACCTCCACGTGGAGATCGACGAGCCGGAGGACTTCGGGGGCGTCCCCGCCACCGAGGACGACCTCACCGTCGTCTTCGTGCACGGCTACGCACTCAACCTGGACTGCTGGCACTTCCAGCGCGCGGCCTACCGCGGCCAGGTGCGCACCGTCTTCTACGACCAGCGCAGCCACGGCCGCTCGCCCCGCTCCAGCGAGGAGCGGTGCACCATCGAGCAGCTGGGCCACGACCTGCGCCGCGTCATCGAGGACACCGTCCCGGGCCGGTGCGTCGTGATCGGCCACTCGATGGGCGGGATGAGCGTCATGTCGCTGGCCCAGCACCACCCGGAGCTGTTCGGCGACACGGTCGTTGGCGCGGCCCTGATCTCCACCTCCGCAGGCGGGCTGGACCCGGGTCGGGTCCTGTTCCCGATGCTGCCGCTCGGCATGGGCGGCCGGTTCATGGCGCGCGCGGTCCGCACCCTCGACCTCGGCCACCGGGTCGTCGACCTGGCCCGCTCGTGGGGGCACGCGGTGGCCGACGTGCTCACCGACCGCTACGCCTTCGGCGACGACGTGCCGGCCTCCCACGTGGAGTTCGTCTACTCGATGCTCGCCGCGACGCCGTTCGCGGTCGTGGCCGACTTCTACCCGGCGTTCGCGACGCTGGACCACGCCGACCACCTCGAGCCGCTGGGACGGGTCCCGACCTCGGTGATCTGCGGGACCGCCGACAAGATCACCTCGGTCTCGCACAGCCGCGAGCTGCACAGCCGCATCCCCGGCTCCAGCCTCCTCGAGTGCGAGGGGGCCGGCCACATGGTGCTGCTCGAGCGGCACAAGGAGGTCACCGCCGAGCTCGACGACCTCCTCTCCCTCGCGCAGGGGCAGGGGCTGCCGTGAGCGTCGTCGTACGCCGGGTCGGACCCGACGCGGCCGCCGAGGTGCTCGCCGTGGTGCGGGAGTCCTTCGGTGCCCGGCCCCCGCTCGACCCGCCGGCGGACGCGCTCGGCGAGGACCTCGACTCCGTACGTCGGCTGCTGAGCGTGCGCGGCGGCCTGCTGGCCACCGTGGACGACGTGCCGGTCGGCTGTGCCGTGCTCGACGTGCGCGGCGACGCCCTCGTGCTGCGACGCTTCGGCGTCACGCCCGCCGCGCAGGGCGGGGGAGTGGCCACCGCGCTGCTGGACGCCGCCCTCGACGCAGCCGTGGGGCGCTCGGCGATCGTCGTCCTCGCCCGCGAGGAGCTGCCGGCCACCGTCGCGTTCTGGCAGCGCCACGGCTTCGTCGAGACCGCGCGGGTCCCCCCGTGCGTGGAGCTGTCGCTGCAGCTGCCCACGACGTTCGAGGCGCCGGACGCCGAGACCATGCGCGGCCTGGGCGAACGGGTCGGCCGCACCCTGGTGGCGGGCGACCTCGTGGTGCTGACCGGCGAGCTGGGCGCCGGCAAGACCACCTTCACGCAGGGTCTCGGCACCGGCCTGCAGGTGCGCGGGGGCGTCACCTCGCCGACGTTCGTCATCGCGCGCGTGCATCCCTCGCTGGTCGCTGGACCCGACCTCGTGCACGTCGACGCCTACCGGCTCGGGGGGCTCGACGAGCTCGACGACCTCGACCTGGACGCGTCCTTGGACTCGGCGGTCACGGTCGTGGAGTGGGGTGCGGGGCTGGCCGAGGCCCTGGCCGAGGCGCGCCTGGAGGTCGTCATCGAGCGTGGGCTCGGGGACCGCCCCGACGGCGACGAGATCGATCCCCGTCGGGTTTCCCTGCGCTGGGTCGTCGGACAGTAGCCTCGACGCCGTGCTCCTCGCCTTCGACACCGCGACCCCGCTCGTGACCGTCGCCCTCCACGACGGCGAGCGGGTGCTCGTCGAGCTCTCCTCCGAGCAGCCGATGAAGCACGGCGAGCACCTCGCGCCGCTCATCGAGCGCGCCCTCGACGAGGCGGGAGCGGTGCGGCAGGACCTCACCGCCATCGCGGTCGGCGTCGGCCCCGGTCCCTTCACCGGGCTGCGCGTCGGTGTCGTGACCGCGCGGACGCTGGGCTTCGTGCTGGACGTCCCGGTCTACGGGGTCTGCTCCCTCGACGTGATCGCCCTCGAGGTCGTCGGCACCGGCGCGGCGCCGGGCAGCTACCTGGTGGCCACCGACGCGCGGCGCAAGGAGGTCTACCTCGCCTCCTACGACGCCGACGGCCGGCGGCTCGAGGGTCCGGTCGTCACCCGGCCCGCCGAGGTGGCCACCGACGCCCCGGTCGCCGGCGCGGGCCCCGCGCTGTACCCCGAGGCCTTTCCGCACGCGATCACGCCGAGCCGGCCGGGCGCCGGCTGGCTGGCGGCGGGGGTGAGCTCGGAGCTCGTAGACTTGCTGGACCCCGAGCCCCTCTACCTGCGGCGTCCCGACGCGGTCGCCGGCGCACCCAGAAAGCCCGTGTCGTGATCCGTCCCGCCTCCCTGGCCGACCTGCCGGCCCTTGTCGCGCTGGAGCAGGAGCTCTTCGGCCCCGACGCCTGGAGCGAGGCGCTGATCCGCCAGGAGATCGAGGGCCCGGGACGGCGCTTCGTCGTGGCCGACGACCTCTCCGGCTACGCCGTGACGATGACGGGCGGCGACATCGTCGACCTGCTGCGCATCGGCGTACGTCCCGACGCACGGCGCACCGGCATCGCGTCGCGGCTGCTCGACGAGCTGCTCGTCGACACCGAGCACGCCTCGCGCATGCTGCTCGAGGTGAGCGTGACCAACGCGGCGGCGCTCCGGTTCTACGTCGCTCGGCAGTTCAGCGTGATCGACGTGCGTCCGCACTACTACCGCGACGGGTCCGAGGCGCTGGTCATGTGCCGCTGGCTGCCCGGTGCCGCGCGGCAGGACACGGCGACCGCCCATGACTGACGAGCCCCTGGTCCTCGGCATCGAGACCTCATGCGACGAGACCGGCGTCGGGATCGTGCGCGGCCACACGCTGCTGGCCGACACCGTCGCGAGCAGCGTCGAGGAGCACGCGCGCTTCGGCGGGGTGGTGCCCGAAGTCGCCAGCCGCGCCCACCTCGAGGCCATGGTCCCCACCATCGAACGGGCCGCCGAGACCGCCGGGATCTCGCTGACCGACATCGACGCGGTGGCGGTCACCAGCGGGCCGGGGCTCGCCGGCGCGCTGCTGGTCGGCGTGGCGAGCGCCAAGGCGCTCGCGCTGGGGCTCGGCAAGCCGATCTACGGCGTCAACCACCTCGCCGCCCACGTCGCGGTCGACCAGCTCGAGCACGGCCCGCTGCCGGAGCCGTGCCTGGCGATGCTGGTCTCCGGTGGGCACTCCAGCCTGCTCGAGGTCACCGACGTGACGGTGGGCGTCGAGCCGATGGGCTCGACCATCGACGACGCGGCGGGCGAGGCCTTCGACAAGGTCGCCCGGCTGCTCGGCCTGCCCTTCCCCGGCGGCCCCCACATCGACCGCGCAGCCCGCAGCGGCAACAGCGTGGCCATCGACTTCCCGCGCGGGCTCACCAGCCGCCGCGACCTCGAGCGGCACCGCTTCGACTTCTCCTTCTCCGGCCTCAAGACGGCCGTCGCGCGCTGGGTGGAGACCCAGCAGCGCGAGGGCGCCAGCATCGACGTGGCCGACGTGGCCGCCTCCTTCCAGGAGGCGGTGTGCGACGTGCTGACCCGCAAGGCCGTCGACGCCGCCTCGAGCCGGGGCATCGAGGACATCCTCATCGGCGGTGGCGTCGCCGCCAACAGCCGGCTGCGCGCGATGGCCGAGGAGCGGGCCGCGGCAGCCGGGATCCGGGTGCGGGTGCCCCGGCCGGGCCTGTGCACGGACAACGGTGCCATGGTCGCCGCACTGGGTGCCGAGCTCGTCGCGCGAGGCCGTACGCCCTCCCTGCTCGACCTGCCGGCGGACTCCTCGCAGCCGATCACCACCGTCGTGGCCTGAGCTGTCGGACGACGAAGGCCCCCGCCGGAGCGGGGGCCTCCGTCATGCGGAGCCGGGTGCGGCGGCCTCAGTCGAGGACGCCGGGGGCGACGTCGTCGTCGCCGAGCCAGTCCTGGTCGTAGACCAGGCTGTCGCGCTGACCTGCCTCGCGCTCGCCCTTGCGGCTGCCCCGAGCGCCGGTGGCGCCGGCACCTGCGCCGGCACTGCGCGCACCGCTCGTGCCGCGGCCAGCCGAGCGCGAGCCAGCGCTGGAGCCGGCGGCCGCACCGCGACCGCCCGCGGACCCGCGCCCCGACGTACTGCCGCTCGCCGCGCCGCGACCTGCGGCCGAGCCCGCGGCGCGGGACGCCGCGGATCCGGCGGCGCGGGAGGTGGGGCTGCCGGCCGCGGTCGCAGCCCGCGCGGCCGTCGAGCCGGAGGCCGCCGTCGGGCGGGACAGGGCACCCGCGGTGGCGCTGCGTCCCGTCGCGCCGATCGCGCGGGCGGGGGTCGCACCCGCGGACGAGGCGGCGACCGAACCGGGACGTACGGCGCCGCTCAGGGCGCCCGCTCCGCCCGCGGCGCCCGCCACACCGAGCGCGGCCGGCGAGATCCCGGACGTGGCTGGGCCGCTGCTCACGACACCGGTCGGCGCGGAGGCGTGAGGGCCGGTGGGCTGGTAGCTGATGCCGCTTTCCGGGCTGCCCCCGATCGTCGTCGTGGGTGGCTGCGCGATGACGTGCGGGGTGGGGTTCGGGTTGGGAATCGGGTTCGGGTTCGGGTTCGGGTTCGGGTTCGGGTTCGGGTTGGGGTTCGGGTTGGGGTTCGGGTTGGGAGTGGGGGTCGGGGTGGGGTTCTGGTTGCCGTTGCCGTTGCCGTTGCCGTTGCCGTTGCCGTTCCCGTTGCCTCCGTTGCCGTTGCCGCCGTCGTTGCCACCGCCGTTGCCACCGCCGCCGGTGACGGGCGGAGCCTGGGTGCCGGGCAGGTAGGGACCGCCCGGTCCGCCGGGGACGTTCGGCGGCGGCTCGGTCGGGTCCTGCTGGCCGTGGATCTCCTTCATCGGCGGGATCGCGCCGAGGAACGCCGCGTCCATCTCCTTGGTCAGCGCGAGGGCCTTGGCCTCCTGCTGGTTGTAGGCGTCCTGCCAGTCGCTGCGCTCCTTGGCGCGCGCCTGCGAGGCGGCCGCCTGGGCCTCCAGGTCCTCCTTGGTGGGCGGCACGCCGGGGGTGCCGGGAGGAGCCGAGTAGGGAGCGGGCTTGGGACCGAGGTCGGCGAGGGCGTCGCGGCTCTCGCGCGCGTCGGCGAGCTGCTGGCCGACCTGCGTGAGGGCCTCGCCGGCCGCGTGCAGCTGCTGCGACTTCGTGGCCAGCGAGGCGGCGGACTCCTCCATGCTCTTGCGCAGCGCCGGACCGGTGAGCGTCTGCTCGCCGATGCGGAGCTCGGCCTGCTCGGCGGCCGTCTTGAGCGCTGCGCTCAGCTTGTCGAGGTCCTCGGCCTTCTTCTTCCAGTCGGCGCCCGCACCCTTGAGCTGCCCCGGGCTCGCCGTGTCGAGGTACTGGTCGAGCAGGAGCCGGTTGGGTCCCTTGGTCATGTCTCAGTTCTCCTCGGTCGGCAGCTGGCAGGAGCTGTCGTTGAACGTGGGTGCCGCGACGCACGCCGTGGAGGCCTCGATGAGGTTCATGGTCGCGGCGGTCTGCTCGGTGGTGCGCTCCATGTCCTGGCTGAAGGCCTCGACCGAGGTCCCCATCCCGCGGAGGCCGGCGACCATCTTCTTGAGCTCCTCGGCGACGGCCGTGTGGGCCATCTCCACGTTGGTGCCCAGCCGGTAGCCGCCGGTGTAGGACTCACCGAACGATGTCGTGGGCACCGGTGTGATCGGGTCGGCCTCGAGCCCCTCGGCTGCGTGGTCGAACGACGTCATCAACGAGGCGATCGTGTCCGGGTCGATGTTGAGGCCCACCATGGTCTGGTTGAGCAGTTCCCGGTCTTCAAGCGGCAGCATGGTGTGTCCTTTCCCCCTTGGTCCACCGTCAAAACCACCCTAGGCGCACGATGTGCGAGATGCACCGCGAACGGAGGTGACTAGGCTCGCGCCATGACTTCTCGGATGTCGCTGCGCCGTGCTCCGACCGTCGCCGGAGCCGTCCTCCTGCTGCTCCTGACCGGGTGCGGGTCGGGCTCCGACGACGCGGGTGCCGAGGGCCCGTCCGGCGGCGAGACCTCGACCACTGCGTCCGGCTCCCCGTCGCCGTCGGTCGAGGTGCCGAGTCCGCCGCCGACGGCGGAGCCGGCCGACGGGCCGCTGATCCGCACGGAGGGCGCCACCATCCGCGGCCTGAAGACGTACAGGCGGGTCTCGGACTTCGGCGTGCTCCAGGGCTACCGCGACGACCAGAGCGCGCTGTCCTTCCTCCCCGGCTACACCGACGCCCCGTCCCTCGACGCCTTCGCCCGGCAGTACAAGCGGGTCGCCACCGACGGCAACCGGCTCGAGCGCGTCGAGGACGTGGTCGTCGGCGGTGAGTACAACGCCTGGCACATGCTCGACCGCAGCGACCCCACGGAGGAGGGGCACGTCTTCGGCGTGATGTTCCTCGACGGGTCGTGGACCATCCACATCAGCTTCTACGAGCAGGGCGAGCCGCGACCGCTGGACGAGCAGGAGCGCCAGGAGGTCATCGACAGCATCCTCGCCAGCTTCGAGCCGACCTTCGCCTAGCTCGCGGCCAGCTTGAGCGCCACTGCTCCCGGCTCGACGGTGGTCGCCGGGGCGCTCAGCCGCTCGACGGTCCCGTCGAGACCGAGGCGTACGACGTACTGCTGGTTGTTGCTGACCATCGTGGCGACCACCGTCTCCTCGTCCTCCCACGCCACCTCCGGATCGATCATCACGATGCTGCGCCGGGCGCCGGCCATCTCGAAGTCGACCACCGGCTCGCCCGTCGCCGCGTCGAGGAGGGACACGGTCGGGGATCCGTTGCCGCCGTCGAGGTAGCTGGCGAACGCGGCGACGTGCCGTCCGTCGGGGCTGAACGCGCCGAGCGAGTGCTCGCACGTCCGCCAGGCGACGTCGCCGGTCGCCGCGTCGCTCACCTGCCAGCACGAGCCGTCGCCGCTGACGCTGGTCTGCCCGGCCACCTGGCCGGTGGCCGCGGACGACGCCTCGGGCCGGAGAAAGCCTGGAAGAGGACTCGTGCTGCCGTCGGCGCCCAGCACGAGCGTCGTCTCCTCGCCGGTCGCCGGATCGGTCCGGGCCACGACGAGCCCGTCGTCGGGCAGGAACCCGACCACCCGGACGTCGGCGCCCACCGGCCCGGCGGGCACGGCCGTACGCCGCTCCTCGCGGGCGCCGTCGCGGTCGGCGTCGACGACGGCCCAGCGGGTGCCGTCGCGCTCGGCCCAGGCGATCCGCGAGCCGTCCGGCGAGACGCTGAGCGCACTGGTGGGACCGCGCTCGTCGAGGACCTCGAACCGGTCGTCGAGGACTCGGACGGTGCGCGCGCCCTCGACGTTGACCACCGCGAGCCAGCCGGCGAGGTAGGGGGTGAGCTGGTCGTATCTCTCCGGCAGCGGCGTGACCTCGCCGCCGGCGATCAGGCTGGGGGTGTCCACGTCGAGCAGCGCGACGCCGAGGGAGTCGGTCACCGGAGCGCTGCGCGTGTCGATGAGCACCGGACCCGCGGGGGCGGGCACAGGGGACTGCGTGGCCGGCGGGACGTCGCTGCGCTGGGCGGGACCGGTGATCGCGAGGCCGACGGAGCCGACGACGGCGAGGGCGGCCGCGACGGCGGCGCCCGCGACGGCGGTGCGGCGGCGCTGGATGCGGCCCGCGCGCCGGCGGACGTCGTCCACGGTCAGCGGCGGGTGGTGCAGCGGGTCGACCCGGCGGTGCAGGGCGTCGCGGACCTGGTCCTCGAGGGGAGTGTGGGTCATCGGGGCTCTCCGGACTCAGAAGGGTCGAGTGATCGAGGCGCGCGTGCGCGCAGGCCCGCGAGGGCGCGGCTGGCCTGGGACTTCACCGTGCCGACCGAGATGCCCAGCACGTCGGCGATCTCGGCCTCGCTGAGCTGCTCGTAGTAGCGCAGCACGATGACCGAACGCTGGCGCGGCGGCAGCGTCGAGACGTAGGCCCAGAGAGCTCCGCCCGTGCCGTCGTCGTAGGTGTCGACGGTGCCGGTCTCCGGCATGGTGTCGGTGGTGTGCTCACGACGCTTCCACGCGCGGCGCCACAGCGAGTTGTGCTCGTTCACCATGATCCGGCGGACGTAGCCGTCGATGGCCTCGTGGTCGCGGATCCGGTCCCACGACAGGTAGAGCTTCGCGAAGGCGTTCTGCAGCAGGTCCTCGGCGCCGGCGTGGTCGCCGGCGAGCAGGTAGGCGGTCCGGTAGAGGGCGGGCTGGCGCGCGGACATGTACGCCGAGAAGTCGGCGTCCTTGTCGGCTCGTCGGTCCTGCGTTCGCATGTCGACGAGTGTCGCGGTCATCCTCCGCCCTCCTTCGTCTCCTCGATGGCGTGTCGGGGTGAGGACGCGCACGCCTGCCGGGGGGTTGCATCGAGCTGGACGACGTTGCAAGGCTCGCCGCAACCGACGTACAGGAGGCACGGATGCAGCAGGTCAAGGCGGTCGTCGCGCTCGCCCAGGGCGAGCCGGTGCAGCTCACCACCATCAACGTCCCGGACCCCGGGCCGGGCGAGGCGGTGGTGCAGGTGCAGGCCTGCGGCGTCTGCCACACCGACCTGCACTACCGCGAGGGCTGGATCAACGACGAGTTCCCCTTCCTGCTCGGTCACGAGGCGGCCGGCGTCGTGGAGTCGGTGGGACCGGACGTGACCGGGCTCGTGCCCGGTGACTTCGTCGTGCTGAACTGGCGCGCGGTGTGCGGGGACTGTCGCGCCTGCAAGCGCGGCGAGCCGTGGTACTGCTTCGCCACGCACAACGCCACCCAGAAGATGACGCTGGCCGAGGGCGACCTGGCGGGCACGGAGCTCTCTCCGGCGCTCGGCATCGGCGCGTTCGCCGAGAAGACGCTCGTGGCCGCCGGGCAGTGCACCAAGGTCGACGCCTCGGCACGCGCCGCGGCGGTGGGGCTGCTCGGGTGCGGCGTGATGGCCGGCCTGGGCGCCGCGATCAACACCGGCAACGTCGGTCGTGGCAGCACCGTCGCGGTGATCGGGTGTGGCGGCGTCGGCGCGGCGGCGATCGCCGGCTCCGTGCTGGCGGGCGCGGCCCGGGTCATCGCCGTCGACATCGACGACCGCAAGCTGGAGACCGCCCGGCGGATGGGCGCCACGCACACGGTCAACTCCCGCCAGACCGACCCGGTCGCCGCGATCCGCGAGCTGACCCCGCCCGCGGACGGGACGGGCCACGAGGGAGGTGCCGACGTGGTCATCGACGCGGTGGGGCGCCCTGAGACGTGGCAGCAGGCGTTCTACGCGCGCGACCTGGCCGGCACCGTCGTCCTGGTCGGCGTACCGACTCCGGACATGAAGGTGCCCGACATCCCCCTGATCGACGTGTTCGGACGCGGCGGCTCGCTCAAGTCGTCCTGGTACGGCGACTGTCTGCCCTCGCGCGACTTCCCGATGCTGGTCGACCTCTACCGGCAGGGACGGCTCGACCTCGATGCGTTCGTGACCGAGGAGATCGGCATCGGCGACGTCGAGGCCGCGTTCGCGAAGATGCACGAGGGCTCGGTCCTGCGCTCGGTGGTGGTCCTGTGAGCGCCCGGGTCGACCACGCCGTCGTCTCCGGGACGTTCAGCCTCGACGGTGAGACGCACCAGGTCGACAACAACGTCTGGGTCATCGGCGACGACGAGCAGTGCCTGGTCGTCGACGCCCCGCACGACGTCGACGCGATCCTTGAGCTCGTCGCAGGAAGGACGGTGAGGGCGATCGTGTGCACCCACGCCCACGACGACCACGTCCGCGTCGCGCCCGAGCTGCGCCGTCGCGTCGGCGCGCCGATCCTGCTGCACCCCGACGACCGGCCCCTGTGGGAGCTGACCCACACCGACGAGCTGTGGGACGTCGACCTCTCCGACGGGCAGGTGCTCACCATCGCCGGGACGGCCGTGACCGTGATCCACACGCCGGGCCACGCGCCCGGAGCGGTCTGCCTCTACGTGGAGGAACTCGGCTGCGTCTTCACCGGCGACACCCTGTTCGAGGGTGGACCGGGAGCGACGGGGCGCTCCTACAGCGACGCCGACCTGATCAGGGACTCGATCCGGGCCCGCCTGCTCGAGCTGCCGGACGAGACGGTCGTGCACACCGGGCACGGTCCGGACACGACGATCGCCGCCGAGCGCGCCAACGTGTAGCCGCGGCGGCGGAGCGCCGCGTCAGGCCGTCAGCCAGCCGGGCGGCGGTCGGAATCCGGGCAGCGCCTTCAGGGCGTCGCGCCGGCGTTGCTCCCTGACCTCGTCGAGGTGCACCGCCTCGGCCACCAGCTGGGCGAGCGACGGATGGTCGACGGGTGTGCCGTGGAGCAGGCGGTGCAGGCGGCGGTACGAGGTGTGGAACCGCACCGCGGGGTCGCGGCGCGCACGCGATCGCCGACGCCATGCCGCGAAGTCCGCCGTGGACCCCGAAGCGCGCGGGCTCCACCAGCCGACGACGTCGAGGTCGACGTGGGCCGGGTAGCGACGACCGCCCCGGTCCCGCGCCCCGTCGTTGCGCATCGGCTCGACCTCCTCGCCGGTCTCCGCGTCGCGCACGCCCGGCCGCAGCCCGGCGATCCGCAGGAGCTCGTGCAGGACGTCGGCGCGCGGGCTCGTACGCCCCGTCTCCCACCGCGCCACCACCGACTGGGACACGTCCATGATCGCGGCCAGCCCGCGCTGAGAGACGTCGAGCACCCGCCTGATCCGGCGTACGAGCCCCGGTATGCCGCCGTCCATGGGCCCCATCAAGAACCACTCCAGCTCCTCCTCGCTCCACCCCTCCGTGCGGACCCATCTCGAGGTCGTGCCCATCTGTCCCTCCCGGTGCGTCGGTGTCGTCCTCCGATCCCAACGCCACGCACCGACAACCGAGCGCCCTTGTCCACAGGGGCAGCGACTCGGTCGACGCGAGCTCCAAATTCGGCGACGTCGCCCTCCCCGACGGGCGCGCACTGTCGCGGCTGAGTCGCTCACGGACTCAACCGCGACAGACGCGGTCCGGAGAGCGCGGGGGAGCTGAGTCGCTCAGAGACTCAGCCGCGAGAGTGGGCGGGTGCGGCGGTCGACGCCCGGAATTGTGCGCCGCTACGTGTGACGGCCGATCCGGGACGTCATGGGACCCCTAGACCCGCTACGGCGGAGGCGCTGCCTCCGCAGGCATCGCGAGACCGTTGGGCGCGGCTCGTGCCACCATGGCCTGATGCGCTTCGGGCGGAGGTTGGACCAGCAGCGGACCGGCCCGCGGACCGGCCCGCGGACCCGCCCGTCGACCGGCCCATCGACCGGCCCGTCGACCGGGAGGTGGCTTCGCGGTGGGGCGGTGCTGGCGACCCTGGTGCTGGTCTGCTCGCTGGGTGCCTGCACGGGCGACGGCGGGGGAGAGGACGAGGACGGACCGGGCGCAGCCGGCGCGAGCGGCTCGCCGAGGGTCGTTGCCACGCCGTCCGAGCGGCTCGGGCTCACCGTCGGCTGGGGTCCCGACCGGGCGGCGCTGGACCGGGCCGCCCGGATCGTCGGCAGGATGCCGCTGCCGGAGCTCGCCGGACAGGTGATCGTCGCCGACTGGCGCGGCACCGGCGCCCCGGTGGACATGGTGCGCGACCTGCACCTCGGCGGCGTCATCGCGTTCGACTCCAACGTCGTCTCCGCCGACCACGTCAGAGCCGTCACGACCGCCCTCACGCGGCAGGTGCGCCGCCGCTGGCCGCTCTTCATCGGCGTCGACCAGGAAGGCGGTGTGGTCGAGCGGCTCCGCGAGGCGGCGACCCGGTTCCCGGCGTTCATGAGCGCTGGAGCCGCGAACGACCCGGAGCTCACCGAGCGGACCTACGCCGCGGGGGCGGCGGAGCTGCGCGGCCTCGGGTTCACCGTCGACTTCGCCCCCGACGCCGACGTCACCTCCGGCCCCGACGACCCGACGATCGGGTCGCGCTCGGCCTCCTCGAGGCCGGCGACGGTGGCCGAGCAGGTCGTCGCAGCGGCCGACGGGTTCTTCTCCGCCGGCGTGCTGCCGGTGGTGAAGCACTTCCCCGGCCACGGGTCGGTCCCGGCCGACAGCCACCTCACGCTGCCCGTCCAGACGAAGACGCTGGACCAGCTCGAGGCCTCCGACCTCGTGCCGTTCCGCCGCGCCGTCGAGGCAGGCCTGCCGGCGGTGATGGTCGGCCACCTCGACGTACGGGCCGTCGACCCGAAGGTTCCCTCGTCCCTGTCGCGCGCCGTGGTCACAGGGCTGCTCCGCGACGACCTCGGCTTCGGCGGCCTCGTCGTGACCGACTCTCTCGAGATGGCCGCCGTGACCCGCGGCCGCGACCCGGGGCGTACGGCGGTTCAGGCGATCCGCGCCGGCTCGGACGTCCTGCTGATGCCGCCGTCCCCGGCGCTCGCCCGGTCGGCGCTGGTCCGTGCGGTGCGCGCCGGTGCGCTTCCCCGGCGCCGCCTCGAGCAGGCCGCGGCCCGGCAGATCGCCCTGCTGACCCACCTCGGCGACACGAGGGGCAGGGCCGGATCCGCCCGGGATGCCTCTCGGCGGCTCTCGGCCGCCGCGATCACCGTCACGGACGGGCCGTGCTCAGGCCGGCTGGTGGGAGACGCCGTGCACCCCTACGGCGACGCCAGTGCGGTCGGCACCTTCATCGCCGCGGCGCAGGGTGCCGGCATCACCGTCCTGCAGCGCCGGACGGCGCCGGCGGCGCTCACCGACGCGCGACCCAAGCCGGTGCGGAGACCGCGCGAGCGCAAGCCGGCGTACGAGAGGCGCCTGCGTGCCTGGAGGCAGGCCGAGGCGGCGCGCGTACGACGCCTCGATGCCTGGTCGGACCGCGAGGAGGCCCGCCTGGCCGCCGGCACGGCCGTCGGGTTCACCGGCTATCGCGACGCCCCCGTGGACGGCGCGGTCGCCGTCGCCACGGACAGCCCTTGGGTGCTCGGCCGGGTGAGCGCGCCCACCCGCATCGCGACGTACGGGGACACCCCGGCCGCGATGGAGGTGCTGGTGCAGGTGCTGCTCGGCGAGTCGCCCGCACCGGGGCGGCTGCCGGTCAAGGTCGCGGGCGTGTCCCGCACCGGCTGCGGCTAGAACGGCTCGACCAGCAGGGCCGTGCCGTGCCCCGCGACGCGGGTGAGCACGAGCGTGGCCTCCTCGTCACCCTTGAGCGCCAGTCGCTTGCGCAGCTCCTCCGGCACCACCTGGACGCCGCGCTTCTTGATCGTCAGCCGGCCGATCCGGCGCTCGTGCAGGGCCGCCTTCAGCTGCTTCTCGCGATAGGGGAGGTGCTCGACGACCCGGTAGCCGCGGGCGAACGGCGTACGGAACGCCTGGTCGCTGGTGACGTAGGCGATGTGGGGGTCGACCAGCCCGCCCTCCACGCCGGCGGCGACGGCCGTCACCAGGCCGGCCCGGATGACCGCCCCGTCCGGTTCGTAGAGATACGCGCCGACGTCGCGCACGTCGGCGCCGACCGCTCCGGGTGGCGGTGCGTCGTCCTCGGTGAGCGTGGCGAGCCCGTGGTCGGCGATGACGGTCGCGCGGCGGTGGGTGGTCGACAGGCTCCGCGACCAGAGCACCGCCTCCTTGACGTCCCCGCCGTCGCTGACCCACTCCGCCTCGCACCCGGCGGGGACCAGGTCGTGGCCGATGCCGGGCGCGACCTTGACCAGCGAGCGCCCGGTGAGCAGGTCCAGCACCCACGGCCACGGCGGGGTCCACCCCTCGACGTCGAAGACGCGGCCCCGCCCGCCGCGGCGCGCCGGATCGGCGAAGGCCGCGTCGAAGCCCCTGACGTCGACGGACGTCGCGTCGCCGACCTGAACGGCGCCCGGCAGACCGAGGACCTCGAGGTTCGCGCGCGCCATTGCGACGCGCACCGGGTCGAGGTCGATGCCGGCACTGACGAGCCCCGCCCGCGCGAACGCGAGCAGGTCGCCACCGATCCCGCAGCCCAGGTCCAGGACGCTGCCTCCCGGCACGGCGGCCGCCAGGCGCGCGGCCCGGTGGTCGGCGACCCGCGTGCGGGTCGCCTGCTCCAGGGCGTCGGGGGTGAAGAACATCAGCCGCGCGGCATCGCCGAACTTGGCCACGGCCTTGGCGCGCAGCTGCGCCTGCGTGGTGGCGGCGGCGGCCTTCTCCGGGTCCGGCTCGACGCGTCGTACGGCGCCGGCGACGCGCACCGGGTCGCCGGCGTGCTCGGCCCAGGCCTGCTCGGCGTGCGCGAGCAGGCGGCCGCCCTCGGTGGTGCGCAACCAGGCCAGCGTCTCGATCTCCACCCACGCATCCTGTCAGCCCGGCCGCAGCACCTGTGCTAGCACTCCCTCTGGGAGAGTGCTAGCGTCTGATCTGGCACTCTCGACCCGAGAGTGTCAATGCTCGTGACCCCGGCTCGATCCCCGCGACGGCGTGCCGGCCAGTCCCGGGCCCACGTCCTGGGAGCCCCGGCTCCTGAAGAATCTCGTGCAGAGAAAGTGGAGGTTGATCCGAAGTGTCGGTCAACATCAAGCCCCTCGAGGACCGCATCGTCGTCCAGACGCTCGAAGCCGAGCAGACCACCGCCTCCGGCCTGGTCATCCCGGACACCGCGAAGGAGAAGCCCCAGGAGGGCGAGGTCATCGCGATCGGCCCCGGTCGTGTCGACGACAACGGCCAGCGCGTCCCGATCGACGTCGCGGTGGGTGACAAGGTCATCTACAGCAAGTACGGCGGCACCGAGGTCAAGTACGCGGGCGAGGAGTACCTCATCCTGTCCGCCCGTGACGTCCTCGCCGTCGTCTCCTGACGCACCTGGCATCCCGGCTGGCGGATCGCCAGCCGGGATCCGTGCACGTCCGGCCATGAACCTTTCCTAGGAGCACACAGATGCCCAAGATCCTGGAGTTCGACGAGAACGCCCGCCGCGCCCTCGAGCGCGGCGTGGACGCCCTCGCCAACGCCGTCAAGGTCACGCTCGGCCCCAAGGGCCGCTACGTGGTCCTCGACAAGAAGTGGGGCGCCCCCACCATCACCAACGACGGCGTGACCGTCGCCCGCGAGGTCGAGCTCGACGACCCGTTCGAGAACCTCGGTGCCCAGCTCACCAAGGAGGTGGCCACCAAGACCAACGACATCGCCGGTGACGGGACCACCACCGCCACCGTGCTGGCGCAGGCGATGGTCCACGAGGGCCTGCGCGCCGTGGCCGCCGGTGCCAACCCGATGGGCCTCAAGCGGGGCATGGACGCCGCGGCCGAGGCCGTCGGCGACGCGCTGCGCGAGGCCGCCCGCGAGGTCGAGTCGCGCGAGGACATGGCGTCCGTCGCCACGATCTCGAGCCGCGACAGCCACATCGGCGACCTGCTCGCCGAGGCCTTCGACAAGGTCGGCAAGGACGGCGTGATCACGGTCGAGGAGTCCAACACCATGGGCACCGAGCTCGAGTTCACCGAGGGCATGCAGTTCGACAAGGGCTACATCTCGGCCTACTTCGTCAGCGACCCGGAGTCGATGGAGGCCGTCCTCGACGACCCCTACATCCTGCTCCACCAGGGCAAGATCTCCTCGATCCAGGAGCTCCTCCCGCTGCTGGAGAAGGTCATCGCCACCGGCAAGCCGCTCTTCATCCTCGCCGAGGACGTCGAGGGCGAGGCGCTCTCGACCCTCGTGGTCAACAAGATCCGCGGCACCTTCAACGTCGCCGCGGTGAAGAGCCCGGCCTTCGGCGACCGCCGCAAGGCGATGATGCAGGACATCGCGGTCCTCACCGGCGGCCAGGTCGTCGCGCCCGAGGTCGGTCTCAAGCTCGACCAGGTCGGTCTGGAGGTGCTCGGCCAGGCGCGTCGCGTGGTGATCACCAAGGACAACACCACGATCGTCGACGGCGCGGGCGACACCACCGCCGTCGAGGGCCGCGTCAACCAGATCAAGGCCGAGATCGAGAACACCGACTCCGACTGGGACCGCGAGAAGCTCCAGGAGCGTCTCGCCAAGCTGGCCGGCGGCGTGTGCGTGATCAAGGTCGGCGCCGCCACCGAGGTGGAGCTGAAGGAGAAGAAGCACCGCATCGAGGACGCCGTCTCCGCGACGCGCGCCGCGATCGAGGAAGGCATCGTCCCCGGCGGTGGCTCCGCGCTGATCCACGCCGTGTCGGTGCTCGAGGACAGCCTCGGCCTGAGCGGTGACGAGGCCGCCGGCGTCCGCGTGGTCCGCGTGGCGGCCGACGAGCCGCTGCGCTGGATCGCCGAGAACGGTGGCGAGAACGGCTACGTCGTGACCTCCAAGGTCCGCGAGCTCGGTGTCGGCAACGGCTACAACGCCGCGACCGGCGAGTACGGCGACCTGGTCGCCCAGGGCGTCCTCGACCCGGTCAAGGTCACCCGCTCCGCACTCGTCAACGCGACCTCGATCGCCGCGATGCTGCTCACGACCGAGACGCTGGTCGTGGACAAGCCCGAGGAGGAGGAGCCCGCGGCCGCCGCCGGTCACGGGCACGGCCACGGTCACTGACCGTCCCGCTCCACTCGACAGGCCCGCACCGGACTCCGGTGCGGGCCTGTCGCGTCAGCGGACGATCTCGCTGAGGTGCACCTCGGCGCCGCTGCGGCCGAACATCGCCACCTTCCGCCCGGCGGGCTCGCTCCACAGGAACTGGTCGCCCGGGGTCGGCCCCTGCCCCACGGCCCAGGGAGAGTGCGCCTCGCTGAGCCGCATCAGACGGCCGTCCTCGAAGTCGTAGACGTAGGTGCCGCCGGTGGCGGGGTCGTGCGCCGTCAGCGTGAGGAAGTCGCCGTCCGCCACGAGGTCCCCGCCGTCCACGCCGCTGTCCTGGACGGTAACGACCTGCTCACCCTCCGTCGTGACGACCTGGACGCGGTCGTCCCGCACGCCCTCGCCGTACGTCCCGCAGTACTGAGACAGGGCGATCCGGCCCCCGGCGACGTCGAAGCCGAGGAGGTTGCACCGCTCACCCAGCTGCGGGTCGAAGGACGTCTCCTCGCCGGTGGCGAGGTCGCGCACGTGGACCAGGCCGGCGGCCCCGTTGGAGGAGTCGGTCCACACCAGGGAGTCGCCGTCGAAGCCGAATGCCCCGACCTGCAGGCCCTCGTCGCGGACATCGGAGCCGTCAGTGAGGGAGACTGACCAGAGGTCGAAGGTGTCACCTTCGGCGTCTGCGTCGTCCGCCTCGCCGTCCGAGCCCATCGGCCAGCCGCCCTCGGGGATCCGTCCCTGCGTCGCAGGGACAAGGACGTAGAGGCGCCCGTCGGGCCCCACGCTCGGCAGCCGAACCCCCCAGCCCCTCCCTCCCGACAACGAGGGCCAGGACGTACTCGACCACTGCCGTGTGTCCCGATCGAAGACATGCGCGGCGGCGGTGTCCAACGTCAGGAGCACCAGCCGGTCCTCGCTCAGTTCCGCGGACCAGAACTGGGACTGACCGACGGCGAGACGCGGCAACCACTCCTTCCGACGGGTGGCGGGGTCCATCAGGGCGAAGCGCGGGTTGAGCTGCCCCGACCGCGGTCCGTCGCGGAACAGCACGAGGCCGTCGTCGGTGACCCCGTCGAAGTACTGCCCGTTGTCGGTGTCGAGGTCCTCGTTGGTGTACGTCGTGAGGTCGCGGTAGTCGGTCCCCTCGACCGCCGGACGCGCCTCCGTCAGCCGGATGGTGGGGCCGGCCGGGCGTGGGATCTCCGCGCTCTCGAGGTCCCTCGGGGCGGGATCGATCCAGGTCACCGACGCCACGGCGACGACCCCTGCCGTCAGGGCGCCGGCGCCGGCCACCCCGGCGCGCCGTCGGCGCACCCGCCGTCGGCCGGTGCCCAGTACGGCGGCCAGGTCCCCGCGGTCCTGCGGCGGCCTGGCGGACGCCTCGCGCAACAGCTCTCGTAGCTCGTTCACCATGACGCGGCTCCTTCTGCCGGCTCGCCGGACGGCGAGTCCTCCAACGTGGACCGGAGCGCGAACAGCGCGCGCGAGGTCTGGCTCTTCACCGTGCCCTCGGCGCACCCCAGCAGGGCGGCGGTCTCCGCGACCGACAGGTCCTCGAAGTAGCGCAGCACCACGCACGCCCGCTGGCGCGGCGGCAGCGCGGTGAGCGCCGCCATCAGCGCCTCCCGCGTGGTCACCGCAGCCGCGACGTCCTCCGGCGAGGCCAGCATCGGGACGTCCTCGGTGGGGCGCTCGGTGCTCGAGCGGCGACGCGCGTGGTCGAGGTACGCGCTGAGGACCGCCTTGCGGGCGTAGGCCAGCTCGCCGCCGTGGCGCACCAGCCGCGGCCACCGGACGTACACCCGGACCAGCCCCTCCTGCACGAAGTCCGCCGCCCGGTCCCAGTCGCCGCACAGCAGGTACGCCGTACGGCGCAGACGGTCCCGGGTCGACTGCGCGAACTCGACGAAGGCCGCCTCGTCACGCACTGTTCTTCTCCATGCCGGTCAGAACGGGGTGAGGCACCGCGCGGGTTGCACGGCGAGGTCCGCGAATTTCCTCCACGGGTCGGTCATCGCCCCCAGATCGTGCGGAACGGGGTCGAGCAGTCGACGTCGAGCCGGGCCGGACCGGCCGCGCGAAGGCGGTAGACCCGGTAGCGGTCGCACGCCTCGGTCACCAGGTCGTAGTCGCGGATCAGGGAGCGCTCCAGACGACGGGTGCCGCGCTCGCTCCAGGCGTCGAGACGGGTGGCCTCGACGAACCACGTGGGCGCGCCGTCGCCGGTCAGCACCTTGCGCAGCTGCGACAGCCGTGGATCGAGCGTGCGCATCGGCAGGGACCACAGGTGCGCGTAGGGCGAGGGCGCGCCGCTGGCCCACTGGATGTCGGCGCGACCGCCGTAGACGAGGACCCGGTCGCCGGGACCGGCGGCGGCAGCGATGGCCTCGCCGGTGCGCACCTCCACCGGCACCCGGCCGGCGGCCCACGCGGCAGTCCACGTGACGAGCGCGACCACGCTGGAGGCGACCGCGAAGATCACTGCGGCCGGGGTCGTCGGGCGGCGTGGGGGATGTACCTGGTCGAGCGTCAGCAGTGCCGCGACGGCGAGGGCGAGTCCGGGGATCGGCACGAGGAGGTACGGCTTCCAGTAGCTGCCGCTCACCACGATGCCCACGACGTCCACGACGAGCACCGCCGCGATCGCCGCGACCAGCGCCGCGTCGTGGCGCAGCAGGGCGCGCAGGCGCGTCGCGAAGCAGACGAGCACGAACAGCATCCCGACGCCGAGGAAGAGCAGCAGCAGGAGCCAGGCGCGGTCCGTCGGCGCGCCACCGCTCTGGGCGGCGATGGTCCGGCTCGCGTCGAAGCGGAAGGTGACGACCGTGTACCACAGCGTCGGCAGCCGCACACCGGCCGCGAGGGCCCATCCGACCACCGCCGCCACGGGTACGGCGGCGCCGGCCGTCGCCGCGGCGGCGCAGCGCAGCCCGGCGCGTGCCGGCAGCTCCCTGGTCAGCAGCGTGGCGGCCAGGAGGACCGCCCCGAAGACGAGCCCGCCGACGATGCTCTGCTTGAGCCCGAGCGCTGTCATGGCGAGCAGTCCGGCCCAGAAGGCGTCGGGCGCCGAGGTGCGGCGGACGGCACGCAGCGCCAGCCAGCACGACGCGAGCACGAGGGGGATGCCGAACAGCTCGCCCTTGGCCGCCGCGGGGTCGATCCACGCGTTGCCGACCAGCGCGGCCGTCAGCGCGGCCGCCCAGCCGGCGACCCGCTGCGCACCAGCGGGATCGGTCAGACGGGCGCGGCGCGCGACCTCGCCGGCCGCCCCCGCGGCGGCGAGCACGAGCAGCGCGCAGGCGAACGCCCCGACGAGGCGGTGGGCGTACGGCCCCCCGAGCGCGTCGGCGGCGCGCACCAGCCAGATCACCAGCGGCGGTCGGTCCACCCAGTGGTGGCCGTAGACCGAGCCGGGCTCGGGCTGCCAGGTGCGCGCGACGAGCAGGAATCCCGCCTCGTCGGGCCGCAGCGGCCACAGCAGCGAGGGGAAGCGGGCCACGAAGGCCGCTGCCGCGGCCAGCCAGACCGGCCGCCCGAAGCGCATGCCCGAGCGCATGCCGGAAGGCATGCCGGAACGCGCAGAGAAGTCCCTCCCGAACCCCATGGCGACACTTTCGCAGAGCGCGTGTGACGCCCCGTAGAATGAGGTGGTGGAGATCCCCGAGAAGTTCGCTGCCCTGGGCCTCACCTACGACGACGTGCTGCTGCTGCCGGGGGAGTCCGACCTCGCGCCGAGCGAGATCGACACCACCACGCGCCTGACGCGCGAGATCTCGGTGAAGGTGCCGCTGATCAGCGCCGCGATGGACACGGTCACCGAGTCGCGGATGGCGATCGCGATGGCGCGCGAGGGCGGTCTCGGCGTGCTGCACCGCAACCTGTCGATCGAGGACCAGGCGCGCCAGGTCGACCTGGTCAAGCGCACCCAGACCGGGATCATCTCCAACCCCGTCACCATCGGCCCGGATGCGACCCTGGAGGAGCTCGACCGGCTGTGCGGGGAGTACCGCGTCTCCGGCCTGCCCGTGGTCGACGTCGACAACCGGCTCCTCGGCATCATCACCAACCGCGACCTGCGCTTCACGCCCGTCGCCGAGTGGGCGACCACCAAGGTCACCGAGGTGATGACCGCCGAGGGGCTCATCACCGGCCCGGTGGGGATCTCCCGTGAGGAGGCGACCTCGCTGCTGCGTGCGCACAAGCGCGAGCGGCTGCCCCTCATCGACGACCAAGGACGGCTCGGCGGCCTCATCACGGTCAAGGACTTCGTCAAGGGCGAGCAGTTCCCGCACGCGTCGTACGACGCCGACGGCAGGCTGCTGGTCGGCGCGGCGATCGGCTACTTCGGCGACGCCTGGGAGCGGGCGACCACGCTGGTCGAGGCCGGCGTCGACGTCCTGGTCGCCGACACCGCCCACGGGCACGTCCACCTGCTGCTCGACATGGTCCGCCGGCTCAAGTCCGACCCGGCCACCCGGCACGTGCAGGTCATCGGCGGCAACGTCGCCACCCGCGAGGGCGCGCAGGCGTTCGTCGACGCGGGCGCCGACGCGGTCAAGGTCGGCGTCGGGCCGGGCTCGATCTGCACGACCCGCGTCGTCACCGGTGTCGGCGTGCCGCAGGTGACCGCCGTCTACGAGGCCTCGCTCGCGACCAAGCCGGCCGGCGTCCCGCTGATCGCCGACGGCGGCATGAAGTACTCCGGCGAGATCGCCAAGGCGCTGGTCGCGGGCGCCGACTCCGTCATGGTCGGCTCGATGCTCGCCGGCTGCGAGGAGTCGCCCGGCGAGGTGGTGTTCGTCAACGGCAAGCAGTTCAAGTCCTACCGCGGGATGGGCTCGATGGCCGCCATGAGCAGCCGCGGCAAGAAGTCGTACTCCAAGGACCGCTACTTCCAGGCCGAGGTCGCCAGCGACGACAAGATCGTGCCCGAGGGCATCGAGGGCCAGGTCGCCTATCGCGGTCCGCTCTCGGCGGTCGCCCACCAGCTTGTCGGCGGGCTCACGCAGTCGATGTTCTACGTCGGCGCGCGCACGATCCCCGAGCTGCAGGACAAGGGCCGGTTCGTCCGGATCACCTCCGCATCGCTTAAGGAGAGCCACCCCCACGGCGTGCAGATGACCGTCGAGGCGCCCAACTACAGCGGCGCGTGACGTCAGCCGAAAGTATTTCTTCCCGAACCGGTCGCGAGCGCCTACGTTGACTCAGGTCAGGGGATCGGGCCCCGCGACGGTGTGATCCATCGGCACGACGTGCTCGATCCCGGTTTCTCTCGGGAGGAGCGCCAGTGCGCGCAAGAATTCTGGCTGCGACCGGTTGTGCCGGTCTCGTGGCCCTCGTGATGCCGACGTTGTCCAACGCGGCACCGGCCGACGGCGACGCCGTCACACCCCAGCAGCAGCAGGCCCTCGACCTGGGCCTCCAGGTCGCGCCCAAGGAGACGGGAGCGGCCGCGCTGACGGCCCAGGCCAACCCCAACCCCTACCTCGCCAACCTGCCGTCGATCACCGACGCCAACTACTTCGCCTGGAACAAGAACATGCACGCCCAGGCCGAGAAGCGTGCGGTGTCCCAGCGGCTCGCCGCGAACCGGCGCGAGGCCTTCACCGCCCGCCGGGGCGTCGAGGGCCGTGCGGTGCTCACGCCGTTCGTCCACGACGAGGAGGAGCCGGCCGGGACCACCGGGTCCAACGACTCGCACGTCGACGCCGAGCCGATCCCCGGCTTCGGCACCGGCGCCGCGCGGATGCCGGCCGTCCGGATCCTCGGCGGCCTGGCCGCGCCCGGGGCGAGCACGCCCAGCACGGTGACCACCGCCGAGGACCAGGGAGCGATCCCGCTCGCCACGCCCACCGGCATCGCGGGGACCGGCTCGGCGGTGGTGAGCTCCGTGCTGGGCGACGGGCCGCACGGCCCCGAGGGCACCGGCAGCAACGACTTCGACTTCTACTCCGTCGAGGTCGGGGAGGGCCAGACGCTCACCGCCGACACCGAGGGCAGCGCGACGGCCACGGACACGATCCTGGTCGTGTGGGATGCGGAGGGCACTCCGCTCGCGGCGGACGACGACAGCGGCACCGGCACGCACAGCGCGCTGACCTACAAGCCCGAGGCGCCCGGCACCTACTACGTGATGGTGGGCGGCTACGCCTTCGACCCGCTGCCGGCCGATCCGTTCGACTCGGGCAGCGGAGCGGGCGGCGCCGACGTCGGCGACTACCGCCTCGCTGTCGCCAGCCAGGAGCTCGACGCCGACTTCTACTCGGTGCGGCTGCGCCCCGGGGACACCGTCGGCGCCAACGCCGAGGGCACCGCCACCGGCCTCGCCGTCCGGACGCCGTCCGGCGAGGAGCGCGTGGGCGGCGTCGGGACCGACGCGTCCTCGCTCTACCCGCCCACCTCGCCGCTGATCGGCGGTGGCAACACCGCCATCGCCTACGTCGCGGAGGAGGCCGGCTGGTACACGGTCGAGGTCACGGGGGCCAGCGGCTCCTACGACGTGACCGTCGAGGGCTACCGTCCCGGCACGCAGGGCGACCGCGGTCGCACGCAGACGGTGCTGCTCGACTTCGCGCCCGGGCGGGTCAACACCGGCACGTGGGGCGGTCCCGGGCAGCGCCGGGTCTCGCCGTTCGCCGCGTTCGTGCCGCAGTGGGGCATCCCGCGCACGTCGGCACGCCAGCTCGAGAACCGCATCCTCAACCAGGTGCAGCGCAACCTCGACGCCGAGATCGCCGGCACGAACCCGTCGGTCAACGTGCAGGTGCTCAACGCGCGCACCAACCCCGAGCTGATCGGGCAGGAGAACGTCTCGCGCATCTACGTCGCCGGGACGATCGCCGAGACCGGCCTCAACACCATCGGCATCGCGCAGTACATCGACCCGGGCAACTTCGGTCACGAGGACGAGGCGATCGTGCTGCTCGACGTGCTCAGCGCGCCCGCCGGTCCGGCGTCGTCGCTGAACACCTACCTCAACGCCAGCAGCGACCGGATCGCCTTCGTCTCCCAGGCGGTGGCCAACGTGACGGCGCACGAGGTCGGGCACACCATCGGCAACTACCACACCGACAACGCCGACGAGATCCACAACATGATGGACTCCGGCGGCGCGAACTTCGGCGTCAACCTCTACGGGGTCGGCCCGGACAACGTGGGTGGCACGGCCGACGACGAGAACATCGAGTTCCGGACCGACGTCTACGCGCCGGTCGAGGGCTTCACGGGGCTCGAGAACACCGAGAACGTCACGTCGTGGGCCTACGCCGGCCGCTGACCTGACGCTGCACCGACGCTCGCGGCGCGGTCATCCCTCCCGGGGTGGCCGCGCCGTGGCACGTCCAGGGGTGCTCAGGGGGTGAAGCCGGCGCGAGTGGGCGCCGTGCGCCCGAACACGGCCTGCGCGGGGCGGGTCAGCAGGCGCGCGGTCGCCGTACGGCCGCGGTCGGCCACCACGAAGAGGCCGGCGTTGCTGCGGGTCACCAGGCCGGGGGACCGGGTGGGGTCGCCGGTCGACGCGCGCGCCCTGCGGGGCAGGCGGGACTGCTCGCCGGGGACGGCGGCGCGCACCAGGACCGCCCCGGCGCCGCTCACCGCCGCGACGTGCAGTCGTCCCGCCGCAGAGCCCACGGCGGGGGAGGCGTACGGCGACCAGTCGCCCTCGATGGTGGTCGCCCGGCCCCACCGACGCCCGTCGAGGGTGCGTACGACCAGCCGTCCGGCGGCCGTCACCTGGTGGAGGTAGGTGGTCCCGTCGCCTGAGGTGGAGAGCGCGGGCGTGGACGTGATCGAGGCGGCGTCGCCGCGCAGGCGCGCGAGGCGGCCTCGCTCGAGGGACTGCGCGAAGGTGCCGCCCGCCCTGGTGACCGCCACCAGCCACGTCCGTCCCGAGCGGTCGGTGCCGAGCACCGGAGCCGCGTGGGTGGCCCAGGAGCCGGGACGACCGACCCGCTCGGACCTGCTCCAGCGACGCTGCTCGGTGAGGCGGCGGGTGACGAGGGTGCCGGCCGGCGAGATCGCGGCCAGCACCGGTCGACCGGTGCGCGCGAGCGCGAGCGCCGGGCTCGAGGTCGCTGCGGCGGTCGCGACCGGACGCAGCGCGAAGCGGGGCCCACGGAGCGTGCCGGCCAGGACCCGCCCGTCGCGGGTGGTGGCACCCACCCACGGCCGGCCGCGCCGGTCGAGGGCCAGCGCCGGGGCGGCGAGCGGCGAGAACGCCGCGCGCGGCCCCACGACCCGGGCGGGGCGGCCGGGCCGGGCGACCCGCAGGGTGCCGCCGTCGTCGACCCGAGCGGTCCAGGACTCGCCCAGCCCGTCGGGCACGGACACGACCGGACGGTCCGAGCCGACGAAGGGGGAGGGGGCGACGTCGTCGAGGTGGAGGTAGCGGAACTCCCCGACGGGCACGGTGCGTACGCCGTAGCCGCCGGGCGTGGCGTGGTTGTACTCCTCGATGGTCACCGTGCCGCGGCCGATCGCGCTCACCCACGCGACGTGGCCCACGCGGCCGGCGTCGCTCTGCGCGACGGCACCGATGGCCGGGACGGAGTCGACGCGGTAGCCCAGCCGGCGCGCGACGTCGTCCCAGTTCTCCGCGTTGCCCCAGTGCTCACCGCCGAAGTGGTTGGAGAAGCCCGCCATGCGGTTGCGCTCCTGCAGCCGCCAGGCCACGAAGCTGGTGCAGTTGCGCAGGACGAAGCCCCACGGGTCGCCGATCGACCCGTCGATCGACCACACCCGGCGCGCGCACGTCGGCTTGGGGCCGCGCGGGTCGTAGAGGTGGCCGGTGACCGGGTCGAGGACCGGCGGCGGCGGTGGCGGCGGCTCGACGATGGTGGCCGTCTCCTCGCCGGGCTCGCCGGGGGTCGGGCTGGTCGTCGCCTGCGCGGACGGGTTGGGGGAGCGGTCGGGAGCGGGGCTGGGCGTCGGTGCCGACGGAGCGGGCGTCTGCGTGGGCGTCTGCGCGGGCGTCGGGGTGGGCTCCTCGATGGGCTCCTGCGGCACGATCGGGCAGCGGCCCTGCCCGGCCCACGGGTAGTCGTCCGCGGCCTGTGCGGTGGGCGCGGACACCACCAGCAGGCCGCCCGCCGCGCAGACGGATGCGAGCACGCGCGCGATCGTTCGTTGCGGCCGCGAGTGAGGCCGCGTCCCCTTGTTCCCCACGGTGCCACCGTAGGCGACCGCTCCAGAGGCGCGGCACGGGTTCGGGATGTTGTTCATCTCCTGTTGCTCGTCGCACGCGCGGAACCGGGCCGGGGTGGCCGCCGATAGGCTCCCCGGCATGACCGAGATCGAGATCGGCCGTGCCAAGCGCGGTCGCCGGGCGTACTCCTTCGACGACATCGCGATCGTGCCCTCGCGGCGCACCCGTGACCCCGAGGAGGTCAGCACCGCCTGGCAGATCGACGCCTACCGCTTCGACGTGCCGGTCCTCGCCGCGCCGATGGACTCGGTCATGTCGCCCTCGACCGCGATCGCGCTGGGGCAGATGGGCGGCCTCGGGGTCCTCAACCTCGAAGGTCTCTGGACCCGCTACGACGACCCGACCGGCCTGCTGGAGGAGGTCGCGGGCCTCGAGGGTCCCGAGGCGACCCGGCGCATGCAGGAGATCTACACCGAGCCGATCAAGCCCGAGCTCATCACCGCGCGGCTGCGCGAGATGCGGGCCGCCGGTGTCACGGTCGCCGGCTCGCTGTCGCCGCAGCGGACCAAGGAGCACGCCAAGGCGGTGGTCGACGGTGGTGTCGACATCTTCGTCATCCGCGGCACCACGGTCAGCGCCGAGCACGTGAGCAGCCAGGCCGAGCCGCTCAACCTCAAGGAGTTCATCTACGAGCTCGACGTCCCGGTCATCGTCGGTGGGTGCGCGACCTACCAGGCGGCGCTGCACCTGATGCGCACGGGCGCCGCCGGCGTGCTCGTCGGCTTCGGCGGCGGGGCGGCCCACACCACCCGCACGGTGCTCGGCGTCGCGGTGCCGATGGCGAGCGCCGTCGCCGACGTCGCAGCAGCACGCCGCGACTACCTCGACGAGTCCGGCGGGCGCTACGTCCACGTCATCGCGGACGGCTCGATCGGCAGCTCGGGCGACATCGCCAAGGCGATCGCCTGCGGCGCCGACGCCGTGATGATCGGCTCGCCGCTCGCCCGGGCGAGCGAGGCGCCGGGTCGCGGGTTCCACTGGGGCAGCGAGGCGACCCACGCCGACCTGCCCCGCGGCGAGCGGGTCGGCTTCGCCCCGGTGGGGTCGCTGGAGGAGATCATGTTCGGCCCCTCCCACGTCGCCGACGGCACGATGAACCTGGTCGGCGCCCTGCGTCGCTCGATGGCGACCACCGGCTACACCGAGCTCAAGGAGTTCCAGCGCATCGAGGTCATCGTCCACCGCTGACTCGCGGAGTCGTCGGGCCGCCGAGCCGCTGGGCGGCCCCTGGGAGACTGGCGCCATGACGCTTGCGCGAGCCCTCGACGCCGATCAGCGGTCCGACGCCCTCGAGCACCTGGCCGGCGGCGAGCTCGACGTGCTGGTGGTCGGCGGCGGGATCGTCGGCGTGGGCGCGGCGCTCGACGCGGTGACGCGCGGCCTGCGGGTCGGGCTGGTGGAGCAGCGCGACCTCGCCTCCGGCACGTCGTCGCGCTCGTCCAAGCTGGTCCACGGCGGGCTGCGCTACCTGGAGATGCTCGACTTCGCGCTCGTCAAGGAGGCGCTGGAGGAGCGCGGCCTGCTGCTGACGCGGCTCGCGCCCCACCTCGTACGTCCCGTGCCGTTCCTCTACCCGCTGGAGCACGCGTGGGAGCGGCCCTACGTCGGCGCCGGTGTCGCGCTGTACGACGCCATGGCGATGGCCGGGAAGTACGACATGGGCGTGCCCCGGCACAGGCACGTCTTCCGCAAGCAGCTGGCGCGGCTGGCGCCCGACATCAGGACCGACGGCCTGCACGGTGCGATCCGCTACTACGACTGCCAGGTCGACGACGCGCGGCTGGTGATGACCATCGCCCGCACGGCGGCCAACAACGGCGCCCACGTCGCGACGCGCACCAAGGTCACCGGCTTCCTGCGCGAGGGCGAGCGGGTGGTCGGCGTCACCGCCCGCGACCTGGAGGGCCAGCGCGACCTCGAGATCCGGGCCCGGGTGGTCATCAATGCCGCCGGCGTGTGGACCGACGAGGTGCAGGACCTGCTCGGGGGGCGTGCGCAGCTCGACGTCGACGCCAGCAAGGGCATCCACGTCGTCGTGCCGAAGGACCGGATCCGGTCCGAGTGCGGCTTCATCACCAAGACCGAGAAGTCGGTGCTGTTCGTGATCCCGTGGGACCAGTTCTGGATCATCGGCACGACCGACACGGCGTGGGACCTCGACCTGGCGCACCCCGCCGCGAGCAGAACCGACATCGACTACGTCCTGGGTCAGGTCAACGCGCTGCTCAAGGACCCGCTCGACCACCGCGACGTCGTCGGCGTCTACGCCGGCCTGCGCCCGCTGCTCAAGCCGATGCGCAAGGAGGGGGAGATGGGCGAGACGACCAAGCTCTCGCGCGAGCACACGGTGGCCAACCCGGCCCCCGGCCTGGTGCTCGTCGCCGGCGGCAAGCTCACGACGTACCGGGTGATGGCCCGGGACGCGGTCGACCACGCGATCCGCGACTTCGACGCGCCCCGGCCCTCGATCACCGACCGGGTGCCCCTGATGGGCGCGTGGGGCTTCGAGGCGCGCACCAACCAGCGGGTCGCGCTGAGCCGCGCGTCCGGCCTCGGGGTCGGGGTGGTGGACCACCTGCTCGGGCGCTACGGCGGTCTCGTCGACGAGGTGCTGGCGCTCATCCACCGGCGACCCGACCTGGCCGAGCCGCTGCCGGGCGCCGAGCACTACCTGCGCGCCGAGGTGCTCTACGCGGTCACCCACGAGGGCGCGCGGCACCTCGACGACGTGCTGGCGCGTCGTACGCGGGTGTCGATCGAGACCTTCGACCGCGGGATCGCCGCTGCCCGCCCGGCCGCCGAGCTGATGGCCGAGGCGCTCGGGTGGGACGACGCCCAGCTCGAGGACGAGGTGGACCACTACCTGCGCCGGGTCGAGGCGGAGCGGCAGAGCCAGCTCATGTCCACCGACCAGGAGGCCGACGAGGCCCGGGTCCGGGCCCCCGACATCGTCTGAGGGCCGGTCGTCCGGTCAGAGCCGCTGCACGGGCCCCTGCGGGGCGAGCCCGAACACCTCGCGCAGGCCGGACGCCCGCCCGTCCGCCTCGAGGGCGTCCGCCGCCTTGCCGACCGGGCGCTCCCACGGCCACACGTGCACCGCCATCAGGACCAGCGAGACCGCGGCGCCGCCGGCGTAGACGAGGATCCCGCCGTCGGGCAGCACGAAGGCCGCGGCCAGCGAGGCGATCGCCACCGCCTCGGCGATGGCGAAGCGCAGCACCATGGCGCTGCTCCACCGCCCGCGCGCCTGTGCGGCCGCCTCCTCGGCGTCCAGCGTCGTCGGCAGCGCGGGCAGGCGGTAGCCGAAGGCGTCGAGCAGGAGGTGCACCGCGACCCCGATGGCGACCTGCGCCACCGGCACCACGATCGGCAGCGACGTGTCGGCGGGCAGCACGAACGAGACGGCGACGCCGATCACCACCAGGGCGCCCATCAGGGTGCCGGCGAGGATGCGGTTGGACGACGCGAACCCGGCGGCCGGGGGAGGAGGTGTCGGCATGCGCCGACCCTAGCGAAGCCGGCGGGTGGACGGATCCGACCGGAGCGTCGAGACGTGGGACGAAGTGACCAACCGGTAGCAACCGCCGCGGCCGCGAATTACGCTGCACGGATGAGCGAGCAGAGCCCTGCCCCGAGCCCCATCACGGACGGCCCCGCGGACCCCGAGCACGACACCACGGCCGCCTACGGCCTCGATCGCTCGTACGTCGCCGCCCTCACGCGGCGTCTGGTCAGCACCTCCGGGCGGACCGAGGCGGTCTTCTCGCCCATCGGCGGCACCCCGCTCGCGCACGTGCCGCAGTCCACCCCGGCCGACGTGTCCGAGGCGTTCGTGCGCGCCCGCCGGGCGCAGCGGGCGTGGGCGGGCACGTCCCTCGACGAGCGCGCCGCAGCGCTGCTCCGCCTCCACGACCTGGTCCTGGACCGGCAGGAGGACCTCATCGACCTCGTCGTGTGGGAGTCGGGCAAGGCGCGCAAGGACGCCTACCTCGAGGTCGCCCACGTCGCGCTGACGGCGCGCTACTACGCCCGCACCGCCCACCAGCACCTCGACAGCCGTCGGGTCGCCGGGATGTTCCCGGTGCTGACCCGCGCCGAGGTGCACCGGGTTCCCAAGGGCGTCGTCGGGGTCATCTCGCCGTGGAACTACCCGCTCACGATGGCGCTGTGCGACGGCCTGCCGGCGCTGCTCGCCGGCAACGCGGTGGTGGCCAAGCCCGACGCCCAGGTGATGCTCACCGCCCTGCTCGGGGTGCAGCTGCTCGAGGAGGCCGGCTTCCCGCCGGAGCTGTGGCAGGTGGTCGCCGGCCCCGGTCCCGAGATCGGCGGCGCGCTGGTCGCGGAGGCCGACTACGTCGCCTTCACCGGCTCGACCGCCACGGGCCGGATCATCGCCCGCCAGTGCGCCGAGCGACTCATCGGCTGCTCCCTGGAGCTGGGCGGCAAGAACCCGATGCTGGTGTTGCGCGACGCCGACGCGCACCGGGCGGCCGAGGGAGCGGTCCGGGCGGTGTTCTCCAACGCCGGCCAGCTGTGCGTGTCGACGGAGCGGCTCTTCGTCGCCGACCAGGTCTACGACCGGTTCGTCGACGCCTTCGTCTCCCGCACGGAGGCGATGACGCTCGGCGCCAGCCACGACTGGTCGGTCGACATGGGCTCGCTGATCTCCCAGGCCCAGCTCGACACCGTCACCGCCCACGTCGAGGACGCCGTCGCCAAGGGCGCCCGCGTGCTCACCGGTGGCCGGCACCGCCCGGACCTGGGTCCGTTCGTCTTCGAGCCGACCATCCTCGAGGGCGTCACGGCCGACATGCAGTGCTTCGGCAAGGAGACCTTCGGGCCGGTCGTGTCGCTCTACCGCTTCCACGGCGAGGACGAGGCCGTCGAGCGCGCCAACGACGGGCTGTACGGCCTCAACGCCTCGGTCTGGACCCGCGACGGCGCCCGCGGGCGGGCCCTCGCACGGCGGATCAGGTGCGGCACGGTCAACGTCAACGAGGCGTACGGCGCCACGTTCGGCTCGCTCGCCGCCCCGATGGGCGGGATGCGGGAGTCCGGCATGGGCCGGCGTCAGGGCGCCGAGGGCGTGCACCGCTACACCGAGGCGCAGTCCGTCGCCACCCAGCGACTGGTGCCGATCGCGCCGATGCTCGGGATGTCGGAGGAGACCAACGCCAAGGTGCTGACCGCGTCCCTGCGCCTGCTCAACAAGCTGGGG
Organism: Nocardioides sp. SYSU D00065; assembly: GCF_017916425.1. Taxonomy (GTDB): domain Bacteria; phylum Actinomycetota; class Actinomycetes; order Propionibacteriales; family Nocardioidaceae; genus Nocardioides. The sequence continues at coordinate 544,603 of NZ_JAFMSX010000002.1, forward strand.
CGCGCCTGAGCATGACCCACTACGACGTCCTCGTCATCGGGTCCGGGTTCGGCGGCTCGGTGAGCGCGCTCCGGCTGACCGAGAAGGGCTACTCGGTCGGGGTGCTGGAGGCGGGCGCCCGGTTCGGGGACGACGACTTCCCGGCCACGTCGTTCGACGCCAAGCGCTTCCTGTTCGCACCGGCCCTGGGCCTCTACGGCATCCAGCGCATCGACATGGTCAAGGACTGCCTGATCCTCGCCGGCGCCGGCGTCGGGGGCGGCTCGCTGGTCTACGCCAACACCCTCTACGAGCCGCTCGAGGCGTTCTACCGCGACCCCTCGTGGGCGCACATCACCGACTGGAAGGCCGAGCTCGCCCCCTACTACGACCAGGCCAAGCGGATGCTCGGGGTGGTCGACAACCCGCTGCACACGCCGGCCGACGCGGTGATGAAGCAGGTCGCGGAGGACATGGGGGTGGGCGACACCTTCCACCCCACGCCGGTCGGGGTCTTCTTCGGCGGCCCCGACGCGCGTCCGGGGGAGCGCGTCGAGGACCCGTACTTCGGCGGCGCGGGCCCGGCGCGCAACGCGTGCCGCAACTGCGGCGAGTGCATGACGGGGTGCCGCCACAACGCCAAGAACACCTTGGTCAAGAACTACCTGCACCTCGCGGAGCGGGCCGGCGCGGTCGTCCACCCGCTGACCACGGTGACGCGGGTCCGGCCCCGGCGCGGCGGCGGCTACGAGGTGACGACCCGCTGGACCAAGGCCAAGCTGTCACGGCGTACGGCCACCCGGACGTTCACCGCCGACCAGGTGGTCTTCTCCGCGGCCGCCCTCGGCACCCAGAAGCTCCTCCACCAGCTCAAGGGCGAGGGCGACCTGCCGCGCGTCAGCGACCGCCTCGGGGTGCTGACCCGCACCAACTCCGAGGCCATCCTCGGCGCGCTCGCGCCCGACACCTCGACCGACTACACAGAGGGCGTCGCGATCACCTCGTCGTGGCACCCCGACGACGTCACCCACATCGAGCCGGTGCGCTACGGCAAGGGCTCCAACGCGATGGCGCTGCTGCAGACGGTGCTGGCCGACGACACCCCCGGGCGATCCCGGGTCCGGACGTGGCTGCGCGAGCTGTGGGCGCAGCGGCGCACCGCCCTCGACCTCTACGACTTCAAGCACTGGTCCGAGCGCACCGTCGTGGCGCTGGTGATGCAGACGCTCGACAACTCCATCACCACCCGCGGCGTCAAGGGCCGCCTCGGCTGGCGGATGACGAGCGTGCAGGGCCACGGCCTGCCCAACCCGACGTACATCCCCGTCGCCTACGACGCGGTGCGGCGGATGGCGGCGGTGATGGGAGGGACGCCCGGCGGCAACGTCGGGGAGCCGTTCAACCGGCCGCTGACGGCGCACTTCATCGGCGGGTGCACGATCGGCGACTCGCCCGAGACCGGCGTGGTGGACCCGTGGCAGCGGCTGTTCGGTCACGAGGGGCTGCACGTGGTCGACGGCTCGGCGGTCTCGGCCAACCTCGGCGTCAACCCCTCCCTCACCATCACCGCCCAGGCAGAGCGGGCGATGGCGTTCTGGCCCAACAAGGGGGAGGCCGACCCGCGACCCGCGCTGGGCTCGGCCTACCGCAGGGTCGAGCCGGTGGAGCCGAAGAACCCCGTCGTCCCGGACGCCGCGCCGGGTGCGCTGCGCCTGCCGGTCGTCGGGATCACCTGAGACCTGTACCCGCCGGGCAAGGGACCCGGAAATTCACCCCTAGGGAGGCGTAACCACGCTGTCGAGGGGTCGTTGGGCGGGTAAGGAGTCCGGCAGTCATGCTCCCTCCCAAGGGTCGGACTCCCGATCTCGGCGCTGCTGTGCAGCTGCTGGATCTCAAGCACCAGGGCCCGGTCACCCTCCCTCCCCGATCGGGCCCTGGTGCGATCCACGGCGGGGAGTCGCACCGGGACGGGCCTCGATAGACTCCAGGCGTGACGCAGCCTGCAGAGCACGACCTGGTCCTCGTCGTCGACTTCGGCGCGCAGTACGCCCAGCTCATCGCCCGGCGCGTCCGCGAGGCACGCGTCTACAGCGAGATCGTCCCGCACACCATGCCGGTGGAGGAGATGCTCGCGCGCAAGCCGAAGGCGATCATCCTCTCCGGCGGCCCGTCGAGCGTGTACGCCGACGGCGCCCCCGGCATCGACGACCACGTCTTCACGGCCGGGGTGCCGGTGTTCGGCATGTGCTACGGCTTCCAGCTGATGGCGCAGGGCCTCGGCGGCGAGGTCGCCCACACCGGCGCGCGCGAGTACGGACGTACGCCCGTCGCCGTCAGCGAGCCCGGCACCCTGCTGCAGGGGATCCCCGCCGAGCACAAGGTGTGGATGTCCCACGGCGACTCCGTGGCCCAGGCGCCCGAGGGCTTCACCGTCCTCGCCTCGACCGCCGACACGCCCGTCGCGGCCTTCGAGGACGTCGGCCGCGGCCTGGCCGGCGTGCAGTGGCACCCCGAGGTGCTGCACTCCGAGCACGGGCAGAAGGTGCTCGAGCACTTCCTGCACCACATCGCCGGGTGCCGCCAGACCTGGACGATGCTCAACATCGCCGAGGAGCAGATCGAGCGGGTGCGCGAGCAGATCGGCGACAGAGGCCTGGCGATCTGCGGCCTGTCGGGCGGCGTCGACTCGGCGGTGGCCGCGGCCATCGTGCAGCGCGCGATCGGCGACCGGCTGCACTGCGTGTTCGTCGACCACGGCCTGCTGCGCGAGGGCGAGGCCGAGCAGGTCGAGCGCGACTTCGTCGCCGCGACCGGGGTCAACCTGCACGTCTACGACGCCCGGGAGACGTTCCTCGCTGCGCTCGCCGGCGTCACCGACCCGGAGGAGAAGCGCAAGATCATCGGCCGCGAGTTCATCCGCGCGTTCGAGGCGGCCGAGGTCCAGGTGCTCGGCGAGGCGGCCGAGCACGACGAGAAGGTCGGCTTCCTCGTGCAGGGCACGCTCTACCCGGACGTGGTCGAGTCCGGTGGCGGCGCCGGCACCTCCAACATCAAGTCGCACCACAACGTCGGCGGGCTGCCCGAGGACCTCGAGTTCGAGCTCGTCGAGCCGCTGCGGACCCTGTTCAAGGACGAGGTCCGCCTCGTCGGCGAGCAGCTCGGCCTGCCCGCCGAGATGGTGTGGCGCCAGCCCTTCCCCGGCCCGGGCCTCGGCATCCGGATCATCGGCGAGGTGACGGCCGACCGGCTCGACATCCTGCGCCGCGCCGACGCGATCGCCCGCCAAGAGCTCACCCGCGCCGGCCTGGACCGCGACATCTGGCAGATGCCGGTCGTGCTGCTGGCCGACGTCCGCTCGGTCGGCGTCCAGGGCGACGGCCGCACCTACGGCCACCCCGTCGTCATCCGGCCCGTGACGTCCGAGGACGCGATGACCGCCGACTGGGCGCGCCTGCCCTTCGAGGTGATGGAGCGGATCTCCACGCGCATCACCAACGAGGTCGCCGAGATCAACCGGGTCACCCTCGACATCACCTCGAAGCCGCCGGGCACCATCGAGTGGGAGTGAGCGCCGGGCGCTGACTCGTATGGGCAACCAGTTCGCCGATGACGTGCTGGCGGGTGACGGCTTCCGCCTCACCCCTCTGGGATCGGCTGACATCGAGGACGTCACCTCGGCCTGCCGCGACGAGGTCACTCAGCGATGGCTGCCACTGCCGTCGCCGTACACCTCCGACGTGGCGCGTGCGTTCGTCGAGGAGATCGCACCCAGGATGCACGCGAGCGGCGCCGGTCTCGTCCGGCGGATCGAGGTCGCTGGACGGCTGTGTGGCGTCATCGACCTGAAGGCGACCGACTGGCGAGTGCGCGCGACCGAGATCGGCTACTGGGTCGCCCCTTGGGCGCGAGGGCACGGCCTCGCTGGCAAGGCTTCGCGAGTCCTTGCCGACTGGGCTCTGTCCACACAGGGCATGGCGCGAGTGGTGATCTGTTGCGCGACCGGCAACGTCGCGTCACAGAAGGCAGCAGTGTCGGCCGGGTTCAGCCACGAGGGGCGCGCGCGATCGGCCGGAATCGTCCACGCCGGGCGCGTCGACCTCGAGGTGTTCAGCAAGCTCTCGTCGGATCTCGACGCGCCCTAGCAGCGCGAGCGCCAGAACGTGCTCCGCGCCCCCTGGCTGTTGACCTGTCAGGGGGTGAGGGGCGGGGTCATCGTCGCCGGGGCCGCGGGACGCCCGGCGGATCCGAGGCGTCGATCGGAGCGGTGCCGGAGGGGTCGCGGGTGAAGCGATGGCCGTGGGGACTGACCCACTCGAACCTGCCGGGTCCGGTGACGGTGTACCGCCAGGCGGAGTGCGTCTTGAGCCGGTGGTGCCTGCGGCAGAGCGCGGCGAGGTTCGACGTGGTGGTGGGGCCGGGTTGTGGCCGGCCCTCCGCGTCGGCGTTCGGGTCGAACGGGATGACGTGGTCGATGTCGCAGCCACGAGCCGGTTGTGAGCACCAGGGGAACACGCAGGTGACGTCGCGGAGGGCGACCTGCTCGCGGATCCGGTCCGGGATCCCGTAGCCCGGTGCAAACAGCTCAGCGGCGAGGTCGATGACCGGCTTGATGGTGACCTTCGTCCGCGTGTCGGCGCACCACCCCTTGACCTGGTCCAGCAACAGGAGCCGCTGCCCCTCCTCCATGCGACCGGTAGGCCCGAACACCGTCTGCTCACCGACCGTTGAGGCGTCGAAGTGGGCGTGCAGCACGACCTCCCGCGCGACCGGCAGCCCGTCAGCTGCCCGCGCCTCGGCATTGCCTTGGGTGTGCAGGTCGAGCGCGGTCTGGGTGCGGGCCAGGTCACCGAGGGCCTTGGCCCGGCGAGCGTCCAGCGGCTCGGGGGAGCCGAGGGCGGCGAGGGTCGCGGCGCCGTGGGCCAGGGCCCGGTCGAGGTCGAGGGCGTCGGCGAGATCGAGCTCGGCCTCGAGGCGCATGGTCCCGGCGTAGTGCACGTCCTGCGTGTCAATAGTCGCGTGGCGCGGGTCCACGTGCTGCCAGCCATCCTCCGGATCGGCGGTTGGATCTGGCGCGGCCAGGTCGAACCGCTTGATGCTCTCGGCGACCAGCCTGTCCAACTGCGCCGTACCCACCCGCCCGGCGACCGCGGCGACCTGGGAGTCGACCCACCCCGCGGCCTCGATGGTGAGCGCGGGGGCGGCGTGAATCGTGACATCGGCGACCGACCGGGCCCGCCACGCCGGCACGCGGCCGAACTGGACCTGCGCCCACAGCCGCGGCAGCCGGTGCCGCAGCTCGAGCGCATGCCCGATCAGCCGCTTCGCCGCGGTCGTCGAGATGCCCAGCACGGCGCCGAGCTCCGCGACGCAGAACTCCGCCACCAACGGCGCCCCCTCGCCGGCGATCGGCTCCTCGTGCTCGCAGCCCGGGACAGTGAACGACGCAGCAGCGTGGATCGACTCCGGCGGGCGCAGGTCGGCCCACCGGGCAGCCAGGTCGAGCTGGTCGGCTGCCGCGCGGTCCTCGGCGGCCCTCCGCTCCTTGATCGCAGCCAGCAGCGCGGAGGCGGAGAGGTCCTCGACCCCTGCGCCTCGCGGCCCTGCCAGCGTCTCGATCATGTGTTCGATTATACGCTCGACCGCCGACATCGTCCATGGCGGCGAACGCAACATGGGTGGTCGCGGACCCTCGGTGGGGACGGACAGATGTTTGTGGTTGCCAGCGCGGCAGCTGGTCGGTATCCGGGGCTGAGTGCTGTGTGCTGCCAGGGAGCGCGACGCAGACGTAGAGCGGAGGCAGGACCCTGCGGTCACGGCGCGCGCTGCGCCGTCTCCGATCCGGGGCCGAGCCAGCCCAGCGACGAGAAATGCTCAGAACGCCGCGCTGACCAGCAACGGCGCCGGGTCTAGGGTCGGCCCATGCCCCGCGCCCTCCACCACCTCGACCTGTGGGTCGACGACGTCACGACCGCCGAGGCGGAGTGGGGTTGGCTGCTCGCGTGGTGCGGCTGGGACCGCGAAGAGGGGACGCTGTCGTGGGTGCACGGCGACGGCACCTACCTCTTCATGGAGCACTCGCCCGACCAGCGCGGCGCGCACGACCGGCTCCGGCCGGGCATCAACCACCTCGCGATGGTGGTGGACACGCGCGAGGCCCTGGACCGCATGCGCGCGGAGTCGACCGAGCACGGGTGGCACGAGCTCTTCGCCGACCGCTACCCGCACGCTGGGGGCGAGAGGCACGTCGCGCTGTACCTGGAGAGCTCGGAGGGCTTCGAGGTCGAGGTCGTCGTGGGCGAGTGAGCGGCAGTGCCGCCGACCGATGAGGCCGGCTCACCCTAGGCTGCCCCCATGGAAGCGCGCCGCTGGATCGTCGCCCTGGAGAACGCCTGGGACGGCGCCCGGGCCAGGCGCCGGGCGGGCCGGGCGCCGGCTCATCTCCGCATCGAGTCCTACGGCGGGCACGGGACGGGGGCAGGCGTCGTCGTACGCGGGCGGGTGGTCGACGACCCGCCGCTGTCGAGTGCCGTCGAGGGCGAGAGTCTGCGGGCCGCGGTCGGGCGCAGCGTGCGTGCGTTCCTGACCGACGAGCTGCCGGGCGTCCCGCTGCGGGTCCGGCTGGGTGATGCCGAGGCGCTGGTGACGACCGACGCCGAGGGCTACTTCCGGGCGCGCCTCGCACCCGGGTCCCTGGAAGGCCCCTGGGCGAGGGGGACCGTCGAGCTGGCCGGGGACTACCGCGGGCTCGCCGACCGCCACCCGACCGACGTACGCGTGCGCGTCCCGTCGAGCGAGGCGGCGTTCGGAGTGATCTCCGACGTGGACGACACGATCCTGGAGACCGGCGTGCAGCGGGTGGGCCGGATGGTGCTGCAGACGCTGACCGGGTCGGCCCTCACCCGCATGCCGTTCCCCGGCGTCGTCGAGCTGTACGGCGACCTGGCGCGCGGCGAGGCCAACCCGGTCTTCTACGTCTCCTCGAGCCCGTGGAACCTCCACGCGTTCCTCGAGGCCTTCCTCGCCCACCGCGCCTTCCCGCTCGGGCCGGTCCTCCTGCGCGACCTGCTCGGGTCGGCGGCGGGCCGGGAGGAGAAGCACGGACGGATCCGGGAGGTGCTCGAGCTGCACCCGGACCTGCCGTTCGTGCTGCTCGGGGACTCGGGGGAGCGGGACCCGGAGATCTACGCGGACATCGTGCGCGAGCACCCGGGACGGGTCCTCGCGGTCTACATCCGCGAGACGCGGCTGGACCCCGGCGACGGCCGGGTCGAGAAGGTCTCGGACGCCTGGGACCACGACGTGCCTTTCGTGCTGGCCGCCGACAGCGACGCCGTACGCCGCCACGCCGCGGCGATCGGGCTTCTCGCGTCCGGTCCGGGCGGGGGCGTAGTAGGTGCGGGCCCGCAGGACTGACCCACCCGGGGGGTGGTCGCGCGGACGGCGGGCACGGTCTAGGTTGCTGGGTGGCCCAACTGAATCATGGGAGGTAACCCGTGTCCGACACCCTGATCGACGCGAACTGGCTGGACTACCTGCTGGTCGCGATCTACTTCGGCTTCGTCCTCGGCATCGGGGTGATGGCCCGCCGGTCGGTGTCGGACTCGATCGACTTCTTCCTGTCCGGGCGCTCGCTGCCGGCCTGGGTCACCGGCCTGGCGTTCATCTCCGCCAACCTCGGTGCCGTCGAGATCATGGGCATGTCGGCCAACGGCGCCGAGATCGGCATGCCGACGGTCCACTACTTCTGGGTCGGCGCGGTGCCGGCGATGCTGTTCCTCGGCGTCGTGATGATGCCGTTCTACTACGGCTCCAAGGTGCGCTCGGTCCCGGAGTTCATGTTCCGGCGCTTCGGCACCGGGGCCCACCTGGTCAACGCGATCAGCTTCGCGGTCGCGCAGCTGCTGATCGCGGGCGTCAACCTGGCCCTGCTGGCAGGCATCGTGCACGCGCTGCTGGGCTGGCCGATCTGGATCGCGCTCGTCGTCGCCGGCGCGATCGTGCTGTCGTACATCACGCTCGGCGGACTGAGCGCGGCGATCTACAACGAGGTGCTGCAGTTCTTCGTGATCGTCGCCTCGCTGCTCCCGCTGACCCTGATCGGCCTGCACCGCGTGGGCGGGTGGGACGGGCTCACCGACAAGATCACCGCCGCGGCGGACGGCGCCCCCGCCGACGCCGCCGTCGCTCCCGCGTCCCAGCAGCTGGAGTCCTGGCCCGGCCAGGCGCTGTCCGGCTTCGACTCGCCGCTGCTCTCGGTGATCGGCATCGTCTTCGGTCTCGGCTTCGTGCTGTCCTTCGGCTACTGGACGACGAACTTCGTCGAGGTCCAGCGCGCGATGGCGTCCGACTCGATCTCGGCGGCGCGCAAGACCCCGATCATCGGCGCCTTCCCCAAGATGTTCGTGCCGTTCATCGTCATCGTGCCCGGCATGATCTCGGCCGTCCTCGTGCAGGAGATGGTCGACCTCAAGAGCGGCGGCAGCCCCGCGGGCGGCGCCTCGGGGGAGGGGGTGGCGTACAACGACGCCCTGCTGCTCCTCATGCGCGACGTCCTGCCCAACGGTCTGCTGGGGCTGGCGATCGCCGGACTCCTCGCGGCCTTCATGGCCGGCATGGCGGCCAACATCTCGGCCTTCAACACCGTCTTCTCCTACGACCTGTGGCAGCGCTACATCCGCAAGGACCACAGCGACGACTACTACCTGCGCATCGGGCGTCTGGCGACCATCGCGGCCACGGTCATCGCGATCTTCACCGCCCGCATCGCGATGGGCTACGACAACGTCATGGACTATCTCCAGACGCTGTTCGGGTTCTTCAACGCGCCGCTGTTCGCGACGTTCATCCTCGGCATGTTCTGGAAGCGGATGACGCCGACCGCCGGCTGGGTCGGGCTGGTGGCCGGCACGCTCGCCGCCATCGCGGTCGACCGCCTCGCGGCGGCCGGCGTGATCGACCTGCCCGGCCAGGGCGCGGCCTTCCTCGCCGCGGCCACGGCCTTCGTCGTCGACATCGTGCTCAGCATCGTGGTCTCCCTGGTCACCAAGCCCAAGCCGGCCTCCGAGCTGCGAGGGCTGGTCTACTCCGAGACTCCACGCGAGGACCGCACCGACCCCGACGAGGCCTCGATGCCGTGGTGGCGGCGCACCGCCCCGCTGGCCGGCATCGCCCTGGCCATGGTCATCGTCCTCAACGTCGCCTTCTGAGAGAGGGGCCCACATGTCCACCGACACCACGTCCGGCAGCGCCCAGTCCCAGCCGCGCAAGGCCGGCGCGTTCGACATCCGCAACATCATCGGGGCCCTGATGGGCGTCTACGGCGTCATCCTCGCGCTCGCCGGGCTGCTCGGCGAGCACGAGCCGGCGAAGACCGGTGACGTCAACGCCAACCTCTGGACCGGGCTCGCGCTGCTCGCCGTCGCCGTGTTCTTCCTCGGCTGGGCGAAGCTCAAGCCGATCGTGGTGCCGCCCGACTTCGACCGTCCCGACGACGACCCGACGCGTCCCGCCCCGCAGCGCAAGCGGCCGCCGGCGCACTGACGCCGTCTGCGGCGAGGCCCCGCGTTCGTCGGGCGCGGGGCCGCCCGGATCGGCGATTGTCTACTTAGTTGGTAGACTCGGACTATGGCGTATGCACTGCTGCTGCTGGCGATCGCCTCGGAGGTGGCGGCGACGTCGCTGCTGGGGCGCACCGAGGGCTTCACCCGGCCGTTGTGGACGACGGTGTGCCTCTCGGCGTACGGCGTCTCGTTCTACCTGCTGGCCCAGGTGGTCCAGCACCTTCCGGTGGGGATCGCGTACGCGCTGTGGTCCGGCCTCGGCACGGCGGCCATCGTCCTGATCGGGGCCACCTTCCTCGGTCAGGTCCCGAACCTGCCGACGGTCGGCGGCATCGTGCTGATCGCCGCCGGCGTGCTGACCGTGCACCTCGCCCAGGCGCACTGAGCGGAGCGGCGGGTGGAACGGCGCCAGCTGCAGTACTTCCTCGCGATCGCGGATGCTGGCAGCTTCACGCGTGCGGCGAGCCGCCTCAACGTGGCGCAGCCGTCACTCTCCGCGGCGATGCGCTCGCTCGAGGACGAGCTCGGGACGGAGCTGTTCGAGCGGCACGGCCGCGGCGTGCGCCTGACCGAGACCGGCCGGGCGCTGGTCGCTCCCGCGCGCAGGACCGTGCGCGCGTTCCATCTCGCCGCGGGTGCTGTGCGCGCGGCGGCGGGGGAGGGCTACGGCCGCCTGGTGATCGTGTCCAGCACGCTGTGGGTGGTCGAGCCCCTCGTCGCGGTCCTGGGCGAGTTCCGCCGCCTGCACGCGGCGGCCCAGCTCGTGGTGACCGACCCGCACAACCGCTCCGACGTGCTCGAGCAGGTCCGTGCCGGCGATGCCGACATCGGTGTCGTCGAGGGACTGACGCCCCTCACCGGGGCTCCACCGGGGATCCTGTCCAGCCAGCCGCTGGGCGAGCAGGAGCTGGTCGCCGTCCTGCCTCCCGGCCCGGAGGCGGCGCCCGCGTCCGTGTCCGTCGCCGACGTCTCGACCCACGGGTTGATCAGCACCCCGGCCGGAACGGCCATGCGGACGCTGTTGGACGAGCAGCTGGCGGCGTCCGGGTCGTCTGCCGAGGTGGAGGTCGAGACGGCGCACGTCGCCTCTGTGGTGCCCCTCGTCCTCGCGCGTGCCGGGGCGACCATCCTGCCCCGGGGCATGGCGGCGCTCGCCGCGGCCCAGGGGGCGCGCATCGCGCAGCTGGAGCCCGCGGCCCGCGCCGACCTCTCCCTGGTGTGGCGCACCGATCGGCTGTCCCAGCTCGGTGAGCACCTCGTGCTGCTGGCGGCCGACCACCTGGGCACGGGCGCCTCCGCGACGGGTGACGAGGCGCCGGTCCTCGCCCCGCTCCGAGCCGACGCGTCCTGAGGTCGCGCGTGCCCGCGACCGGCGGGTCGTGAGCCATCGAGCCGGGCTATTCCTGCCGCTCGGAACCGGTCTGGGTCGGGCGGGCGATTCGCTTGAGCGCCAAAGCGTTTAATGTCTACTGTCTTACTCGCCAAAGATCGCAGGTCGCAGCTCGGGAAGCGGCGACACACGTCAGGAGCACCATGAGCGACCACCAGCCCCTCACCCGCCTCGTCCGCGCTGCCGCAGCTGCAGCGGCCGGTACCGTCCTGCTCGCAGCCGCAGGCTGCGCCTCGGACTCCGCTGCGGGCGGGGGCGACGAGGGCTTCGCCCAGGACGCCGCCGGTGGCGGCAGCGACTCGGTCGTCCTGGCCGAGCAGCCCTGGGTCGACCTGCAGGTGCAGAACGAGATCGCCGTGCAGCTGCTCGACGAGCTCGGCTACGACGCCTCGATCAAGAAGAACCTGTCGGTGGAGAACGCCGCTGCCGCCATCGGCTCGGGCGACCTCGACGCCTACCTCGGCAACTGGTGGCCCTCGCAGGAGCCGACGTTCGGCACCCTCATCGACGAGGGACAGGTCGACGTCCTCTCCACGATCGTCACCGGCACGGAGTACGCGCCGGCCGTCCCGGGCGACGTCGCCCAGGAGCTCGGCATCTCCTCCCTCGCCGACCTCGACGAGCACGCGGACGAGTTCGGCCGCAAGATCTACGGCATCGAGGCCGGCACGCCCGGCAACGAGACGATCCAGGCCGCCATCGACGCCGACGCCTACGGGCTCGGCGACTGGGAGCTGGTGGCCAGCGGGACGCCGGCGATGCTCGCGCAGGTCGCGAAGTCGCACAAGGCCGGCGAGCCGATCGTCTTCCTGGCGTGGAGCCCGCACTGGATGACCGTCGAGTTCGACACGGTCTTCCTCGAGGACCCCGAGGGCGTCTGGGGCGGTGCCGGGGAGATCCGCACCGTCGCCCGCGACGGTTTCGCCGACGACAACCCGTCCATCGCGACGTTCCTGGCCAACCTCACCTTCACCACCGACGAGGCCGGGGAGTTCTACTACGCCCACGACAAGGAGGGGCAGGCCGTCGACGACATCGCCGCGAGCTGGATCGAGGAGAACCCCGACAAGGTGGCGGAGTTCCTCGAGGGCGTCGAGGACGTCGACGGACAGCCCGCCGCCGAGGCGCTGTCGTGAGCGCCACGACGTACGCGGCACCGGGACCCGCCGCGACGAGCACCCGCGGCCCGCAGCGGGAGACGGTGGTCGCCGCCGAGGGCCTGTCGAAGGTCTACGGCCTCTCGGACAGGCAGGCAGCCAAGGCGCTCGCCGCGGCGGACCCGGCGGGGGCGGTGGCCGCGGCCGGCGGCTACCTCGGCGCGCACGACGTCAGCTTCAGCGTCCAGCGGGGCGAGGTGTTCGTGATCATGGGGCTGTCGGGCTCGGGGAAGTCGACCGTGCTCCGCATGGTCAACCGGCTCAACGAGCCCACCGCCGGGCGCCTCCTCGTCGAGGGGCAGGACGTCACCCGACTTCCTGCGGACCGGCTCCGCGCCCTGCGCAACGACACCATCAGCATGGTCTTCCAGCACTTCAGCCTGTTCCCGCACCGCACCGTGCGCGACAACGCGGCCTACGGGCTGAAGGTGCGTGGCGTCGCTCGCGCCGAGCGGCGCGAGCGCGCCGACGCCGCCCTCGAGCGGGTCGGGCTCGGCGACCGGGGCGACAAGCTCCCGCACGAGCTGTCCGGCGGCATGCGTCAGCGCGTCGGGCTGGCCCGCGCGCTGGCCGTCGACCCGCCGGTGCTGCTCATGGACGAGCCGTTCTCCGCCCTGGACCCGCTGATCCGGCGCGACATGCAGGACCTGCTCATGCAGCTGCAGGTGGAGGACGGGCGCACCATCCTCTTCGTCACCCACGACCTCAACGAGGCGATGCGGCTGGGCGACCGGGTCATGGTCATGCGCCAGGGCCGGGTCGTGCAGTGCGCCTCAGGGCCGGAGATCGTCGCCCACCCGGCGGACGACTACGTCAGCGAGTTCGTCGCCGACGTCGACCGCGCCCGGGTGCTGACCGCCGCCGACCTGCTGCGTGCCCCGCTGCTCACCCTGTCGCGGGGCGACCGACCCGCGGACGCCCTGCGGCGGCTCGGCGACAACGAGGCCAACGGCGCCTTCGTCGTCGACGACGACGGCCGGCTGCTGGGGGTCGTCACGGACGCGCGCCTCGTCGAGGCGGTCCGTCGCGAGGCGGGCGACCTCACGGGTGCGCTGTGGGACGACTACCACGCCGTCGCCCCCGACGACCTGGTCGGCGACTTCATGCACCTGGCCGGCCGACAGGTCGTGCCGGTCACCGTCGTCGACGACGCGGGCCGCCTCCTGGGCGTCGTCCCGCGGGCCACGATCCTGTCCTCCCTCTCCCACGCCCGACCCGCGGACGCGGCTCCTGTGCCGGAGGTGGCTCGTGCCTGACCTGCGCCTCGGCGAGCGCGGCGAGACCGCGATCGACTTCATGACCGACAACTTCGGCGGCTTCTTCGACGCCGTCAAGGACGTCCTCAACCTCCTGCTCCGCACGGTGTACGACGCCCTCACCGTCCTCACCCCGACGGCCATGGTGGTGGTGCTCGGTGTGGTCGCCCTCGTGGCCACCCGGCGGCTGGCGCTGTCCCTCGTCCTGACTGCCGGCCTGCTCCTGATCCAGTCGATGCAGCTGTGGCCCGAGACGATGCAGACGATGACCTCCGTCGTCGTCGCGACCGTCATCGCCCTCGCGATCGGCGTCCCGCTCGGGATCTGGTCGGCGCTCAATCCGGCGGTCCGCGCCGTCGTGCGGCCGGTCCTCGACCTCATGCAGACGCTGCCGGTGTTCGTCTACCTCCTGCCGACGATCCTGTTCTTCGGCGTGGGCGACGCCCCCGGGCTCGTGGCGACCATCGTCTTCTCGATCCCGCCGGCCGTCCGGCTCACCCAGCTGGGCATCCAGCACGTGGACGCGGAGACCGTCGAGGCGGCGCGCGCCTTCGGGGCCAGCCGTCGCGAGGTCCTGCGCGAGGTGCAGCTGCCACTGGCCCTGCCCTCGATCATGACCGGGGTCAACCAGGTCATCATGCTGGCCCTGTCCATGGTGGTCGTCGCCGGCCTGGTGGGCGGCGCCGGCCTGGGCGGCGTCGTCGTCAACGCCGTGCAGGGACTCCAGATCGGCGCCTCGATCGAGGGCGGCCTCGCCGTGGTCGTCCTCGCCGTCTACCTCGACCGCGTCTCCGCGGCCCTGGGCGGCCAGGGTCGCGGGGCCCCCGCCTGGTGGCCCCGGCGCCGGCGTACCGGCGGCGCCGCCGCTGCGCCGGCGCCGCCTGTGCCCACCGCTGCCTGACCCGATCCGACTCACTCCAGCCCGACTCACACCGGCCCGACCCACAGGAGGACCCCCATGTCACTCACCCTCGACACCCTTTCCGCTCACGTTCCCACCCCGGACGCCCCCGCTACCCCGGCGGTCGCCGTCCACCGGCTGGGCGGTCGCATCGGCGCACGCATCGACGGTGTGCGGATCGGCGGCGACCTCGACGCCGACACCGTCGCTGCGGTGCGTGGGGCGCTGCTCGAGCACAAGGTCGTCTTCTTCCGCGGTCAGGACCACCTCGACGACGAGCAGCACCTGGCGTTCGCGGAGCTGTTCGGCCCGCTCACCACCGCCCACCCGACGGTCAACACCGGCACCGGCCGGGTCTTCCGCGTCACCGCGAACAAGGGCATGGCCGCCAACGCCTGGCACACCGACGTCACCTTCGTCGACCGGGTGCCGGCGATCAGCGTGCTGCGAGCCGTCACCCTGCCGCCGTACGGCGGCAACACGGTCTGGGCCAACACGGTGGCGGCGTACGAGTCCCTCCCGGAGGCGCTCCGCGCGTTCGCCGACTCCGCATGGGCGGTGCACACCAACAGCTACGACTACGCACAGCGCGACGAGGAGAACGAGCAGCCCGACGCCAACTACACGCGCGACGACTTCACCTCGCAGCTGTTCGAGACGCGGCACCCCGTCGTGCGGGTGCACCCGGAGACCGGCGAGCGGTCGCTGGTGCTCGGCCACTTCGTCAAGGGGTTCACCGGCCTCAACACCTCCGAGTCGCACGCGCTCTTCCACGTGCTGCAGAACCGCATCACCCGGCTCGAGAACACCATCCGCTGGACGTGGCAGCCCGGCGACGTCGCCATGTGGGACAACCGGGCGACGCAGCACTACGCCGTCGCGGACTTCGGCAGCGAGCCGCGCGAGATGCGCCGGATCACCGTCGCCGGGGACGTGCCGGTCGCCATCGACGGCCGGCCCAGCGAGGTGATCGCCGGCGACGCCGCGGCCTACTCGCGGCTCGACGAGCTCATCTCCTGAGGAGCGGCGCCGGCTGACGCCGTCGGCGGTCAGCCGGCGGTCAGCCGGCGGTCAGCCGGCGGTCAGCCGGCGGTCAGCCGGCGGTCAGCCGGCGGTCAGCCGGCGGTCAGCTCCGTACGCTCCGCGGCGAGCAGCACGGCACCGACGAGCGAGGCCCGCTCGCCGAGCTCGGAGGCCTCGACCGGCGTGGCGGCCACGGCGTCGAGCGCGTGGCGGCGCAGCCCGATGCGAGCGGACTCGAGCAGCAGCTCGCCGGCGCGGGCCATGTCGCCCCCGACGACGACGAGGCCGGGGTTGAGCAGGTTGACGACGCTGGCCAGCGCCCAGCCCAGGTGCAGCCCGGCGTCCTCCAGCGCGCGGACGGCCGACACGTTGCCCTCCCGGGCGGCGGCGACGATCTCGTCGACCCCCGCGCCGGGCAGCTGGGTGTGCATCATCGACTGCAGCGCCCCGCTCGAGGTGTAGGCCTCCAGGCAGCCGCGGCTGCCGCACCGGCACACCGGACCGGTCTCGTCCAGCGTCAGGTGGCCGATCTCACCGGCGGTGCCGCCGCTGCCGTGGAAGAGGCGGTCCTCCAAGACGATGCCGGCGCCGACGCCGGAGGAGACCTTGACGAAGACCGAGTTGGCGTGGCCGCGGGCCACACCGTGACGGTGCTCGGCCAGCGCGCCGAGGTTGGCGTCGTTCTCGACGTGGACCTCGAGGCCGAACCGCTCGCGCGCGGCGTCGAGGGCGTTGACGCCCACCCAGCCGGGCAGGATCGCCGAGCTGCGCACGATGCCGTCGGTCATCGGGGCGGGGAGCCCCATCCCGACGCAGCGCAGCGTGCCGGCGTCCGCGCCCGCGTCGGCGAGCACCTCGGCGAGCAGCCCGGCCGCGGCGTCGAGCCCCGAGTCGCTGGGGTGACCGGAGTCGAGCGGCGTACGACGCTCCGCGAGCAGCGCGCCGGTGAGGTCGCCGAGGGCGACGGCGACGTGGCTGTGGCCGAAGTCGACACCGGCCACCACGCCCGCGGCGAGGGCGAGCGTCACGGTCGTGCCGCGACGGCCGCTCCCGGGCTCGGTGCTCACCAGGCCGGCCGCCGCGAGGTCGCGCACGATGCTGGAGACGGTGGCGGGCGCCAGCCCGGTCTGGCGGGCGAGGTCGGCCTGCGTCACCTGGTCACCGGAGCGCAGCACGTCGACGACGCGCTGCTGGTTGGCCGAGCGCAGCGAGGCGGTCGTGCCGGGCGACCCGGTGACGGACATGGACGCAAGAGTGAACGACGGTCCGCGTAGACGTCAAGAGACGCACACAAGTCCAGACTTGATCACGATTTGTACGGGTTTGTGTTCGACTCTTGACGACAACCCGTGGTGGTCATCACACTCTCGGGGAACCCACGGGCTCGGCCACGAGCCATCACCACCAGGAGAACCCATGTCACGATCCCACCGCGTCACCGGTCTGGGCGCCGCCATCTTGATCGGCGCACTGAGCCTGACCGCCTGTGGCGCCAACGATGCCCAGAACGGCGGCGGCGACAGCGCCGGTGACGGCGGCGGCGGCGACAGCAAGGTCATCGCGCTGCTGCTCCCGGAGTCGAAGACCACCCGCTACGAGGCCTTCGACCGTCCCCTGTTCGAGGACAAGGTCGCCGAGCTGTGCGACGACTGCGAGGTCGTCTACTACAACGCCGACCAGGACGAGGCCAAGCAGACCCAGCAGGTCGACACCGCGATCTCCGAGGGCGCGAGCGTCGTCGTGCTCGACCCGGTCAACGGCGCCGGTGCCGGCGGCATGGTCCAGTCCGCCCAGGAGGCGGGCGCCGAGGTCATCGCCTACGACCGCTTCATCGCCGAGGCCGACTACTACCTCTCCTTCGACAACGAGACCGTGGGCCAGATGCAGGCCGAGGCGCTCGTCGAGGCCATGGGCGACAAGGGCAGCATCCTGATGCTCAACGGCGCGCCCAGCGACCCCAACGCCGCGCAGTTCAAGGCCGGCGCCCACTCGGTGCTGGACGAGAGCGGTGTGGAGATCCTCGAGGAGTACGACAACCCCGACTGGAGCCCCGAGAACGCCCAGACCTGGACGACCGACCAGCTGAGCAAGTACGACCCGTCCGAGATCCAGGGCGTCTACGCCGCCAACGACGGCCAGGCCGGCGGCGTGGTCGCCGCGCTGACCGGTGCCGGCGTCGCCGCCGACCAGCTGCCCCCGATCACCGGCCAGGACGCCGAGGTCGCCGCGATCCAGCGCATCCTCGCCGGCGAGCAGGCGATGACCATCTACAAGCCGATCCCGATCGAGGCCGAGACCGCAGCCGAGCTGGCCGTCGCCCTGGCCAACGGCGAGGAGGTGCCCGCCACCAGCGAGTCGGGCGTCGAGCAGAGCGAGTACGAGGGTGTCACCTCCTACATCTTCGACCCGATCGTCGTCACCCAGGACAACGTCGCGGACACGGTGATCGCCGACGGCTTCTACAGCGCCGACGACATCTGCACCGGCGAGTACGCCAAGGCGTGCGAGGCGGCTGGCATCTCCTGATGTCGGACACCTCCACCTCGACTCCCGAGTCGACGGTGCCGGTCAGGGACGCGGTGCTGTCCCTGACCGGCATCTCCAAGCGGTTCGGAGCCGTCCAGGCCCTCTCGGACGTGCACATGCACGTCCGGGAGGGCGAGGTCGTCGCCCTCGTGGGCGACAACGGCGCCGGCAAGTCCACCCTCGTCAAGGTCATCTCGGGCGTGTACCAGCCCGACTCCGGCGACATCACGTTCGCCGGCCGCAAGGTGACGGTGGGTGGTCCCTCCGAGGCTCAGGCCCTCGGCATCGCCACGGTCTTCCAGGACCTGGCACTGTGCGACAACCTCGACGTCGTCGCCAACCTCTTCCTCGGTCGGGAGGAGTCCACGGGCCCGTTCATCAACGAGGTCGAGATGGAGAAGGAGTCGTGGCGGCTGCTGCGCACCCTCTCCGCCAAGATCCCGTCGGTGCGGATCCCGATCGCCTCCCTCTCGGGCGGCCAGCGCCAGACCGTCGCCATCGCGCGCAGCCTGGTGGGCAAGCCCAAGGTCGTCATGCTCGACGAGCCGACCGCCGCCCTGGGCGTGGCCCAGACCGCGGAGGTGCTCAACCTCATCGAGCGGCTGCGCGAGACCGGCCTCGGCGTGATCCTGATCAGCCACAACATGGCCGACGTGCAGGCCGTCGCCGACCGGATCGTGGTGATGCGCCTGGGGCGCAACGCCGCGGAGTTCCGCGTCGACGACGTGACCACCGAGCAGCTGGTGGCCGCGATCACCGGCGCGTCGGACAACGTGGTGGCCTCCCGGGCCGCCCGCCGGGACGGAGGAGCCCATGACTGACACGGCCAACCAGAGCATCGCTGCCGACCTCGCCGACGAGCGCCTCATCCGCGCCCAGGGCATCGGCGGCTACGTGCGTCAGTTCCTCGGGCGCCTGCGCGCCGGTGACCTCGGCAGCCTGCCGGTCATCATCGGCCTGCTGGTCATCTGCGTGGGGTTCTACTCCGCGGAGCCGCGGTTCCTCAGCTCGCGCAGCATCGTGTCCATCACCCAGTTCGCCGCGCCGATCGGCATCATCGCGCTCGGGATCGTGCTGGTCCTGCTGCTCGGTGAGATCGACCTCTCGGTGGGCTCGGTCAGCGGGTTCACCGCCGCGATCATGGCGGTGCTGGTCGTCAACGAGGGCTACTCGATGATCGTGGCGATCCTCGCCGCGCTCGTCGCCGGCCTGCTGATCGGGGCGTTCTACGCGGTGCTCTACACACGCGTCGGCGTGCCGTCGTTCGTGTTCTCGCTGGCAGGACTGCTGGGCTTCCAGGGCGCGCTGCTCTACGTGCTGGGCACCCAGGGCACCATCAACCTGCCCTCGGACTCGTTCCTCGTGCAGTTCACGCGGTTCGAGTTCGTCAGCCCGACCATGTCCTACGTCCTGGTCGTGCTGATCGCGGTCGCCTACGCCGGCACGCAGCTGCTGTCGGTGCGACGGCGCTCGGCAGCCGGGCTGAGCTCGCCGCCGGTGGTGCTCATCGCGCTGAAGGCGGTGGCGCTGCTCGTCGGGCTGGGGTTCCTGTCCTACTACGTCAACATCGACCGGGGCTGGAGCTACCTCTGGGTGCTCTTCGCCGTCCTGGTCGTGCTGATGGACGTGGCCCTGCGCCGCACCCGCTGGGGTCGGCACGTGTTCGCCGTCGGTGGCAACGAGGAGGCGGCGCGCCGCTCCGGCATCAAGGTCAACCGGGTCTACTTCTCGGTGTTCGCCCTGACGTCGCTCTTCGCGGCGCTGGGCGGCCTGCTGCAGGCCGGGTTGCAGACGAGCGTCTCGCAGGCGAGCGGCACGACCGACACCAACCTCACCGCCATCGCGGCCGCCGTCATCGGTGGCACGTCGCTGTTCGGTGGTCGCGGGTCGGCGTACGCCGCCATGCTCGGCATCATCGTGCTGCAGGCGATCCAGACCGGCCTCAACCTGGTCGGCGTGGACTCCTCGGTGCGCTTCATGGTGACCGGCGGGGTGCTGCTCCTGGCCGTCGCCATCGACTCGGTGTCGAGGCGGGCCCGCTCCTCGAGCGGACGAGGCTGACCCAGGGGATAACCTCCTCCGGATGCTTCGCGCCCGACTCCTGCCCTTCGCGCTCGTCGCCGTCGCACCCCTGCTCTCGGGGTGCGTCGGCGACGAGCCGACCGTCGCCCTCCTCGTGGCCGACGCCTCGGACTCCTCCTCCCGCGCGGTCGACGTCGAGCTGTTCACCGATCGCGTCACGGCGACCTGCGACGAGTGCCGCGTGGAGGTGTACGACGCCGAGGGCGACGCCGCCACTCAAGCCAGCCAGGTCCGCCAGGCCGGCGCCGACTCGGCCGACGTCCTCGTGGTGGTGCCGGTCGACGCGACCGACCTGGACCCGCAGGCCGGCGAGGACCTGCCGGTCGTCTCGCTGGGGGAGCTGGTGCCAAACTCGGACCGCTTCGTCGGGCTCGAGAGCGGCGAGGTGCCCAGCCAGTCCGGCTCGGACCTCGAGGCGGCGCGGGACGTCCTGCTCGGAGAGGAGCGGTCGATGACCTACGTGCCGACGCGGGCGATGAGCGAGCGGGCCGCCGACGTCGCCGTCTCCTACCTCGCCGGCGAGCCCGCGCGCGGGGACGACGAGGTCGACGGCGTCGAGTCGTGGCTCTACCGCGACCGCGACGTCACCGTGGACTCCCTCACCACGGTGCTGGTGGGCGAGGGCGTCGTCACCCTCGACGACCTGTGCGCCGGTGCGACGGCTCAGCGGTGTGAAAGGCTGGGCCTGCGATGATCGAGATCCTCACCCCCGCCCAGGTCGACCGTGCTCGCAGGACGGGCGCCCTCGTGGCCGACATCCTGCACTCGCTCAAGGAGCGCAGCCGCGTCGGCACGAACCTCCTCGACCTCGACCGCTGGACGGCGGAGATGATCCGCGACGCCGGCGCCGAGTCGTGCTACGTCGACTACGCGCCGTCCTTCGGTCGCGGCCCCTTCGGCCACTACGTCTGCACCGCGGTGAACGACGCGGTGCTGCACGGCCGGCCCCGCGACCAGGTGCTGGCCGACGGCGACCTGCTGACCCTCGACCTCGCCGTCCGGCTCGACGGCGTCGCCGCCGACTCGGCCATCAGCTTCGTGGTGGGGGAGAGCCGGCCCGCGGAGAGCGTCGCCCTCATCGAGACCACGGAGCGGGCGCTCGCCGCTGGCATCGCCGCCGCCGGGCCGGGTGCCCGCATCGGCGACCTCTCCCACGCCATCGGCACGGTGCTGTCGGAGGCGGGCTACCCGATCAACATGCAGTTCGGCGGGCACGGCATCGGCACGACGATGCACCAGGACCCGCACGTCTCCAACGACGGCCGGCCCGGCCGCGGCTACAAGCTCCGGCCGGGCCTGCTGCTCGCGCTGGAGCCGTGGATCATGGCCGACACCGACGAGCTGGTGACCGACGACGACGGCTGGACGCTGCGCAGCGCCACCGGCTGCCGCACTGCCCACAGCGAGCACACGATCGCGATCACCGAGGACGGCGCGGAGATCCTCACGCTCCCCAGCTCGTAGCAGCGCCTAGGAGCTAGTGCACGGTCTCCAGCGGCGCCTCGGCCTCGGTGTCCGTGAGCGGGGCGTCGGCGCGGTCGAGCTTGCTCGGCCACCAGATCTTCCCGCCGAGGTCGAGGTTGAGCGCCGTGACCAGGACCGAGCGGACGATCATGGTGTCGAGCATGACGCCCAGCGCCACCGCGACCCCGAGCTCGGCGAGGAACACCAGCGGCAGTGAGCCGAGGACGAGGAACGTCGCCGCCAGCACGATGCCGGCCGAGGTGATCACCCCGCCCGTGGACGCGAGCGCGATCAGCGAGCCGCGCCGGGTGCCGTACGTCGCGGTCTCCTCGCGCACGCGGGTCATCAAGAAGATGTTGTAGTCGATGCCCAGCGCGACGAGGAACACGAACGCGAACAGCGGGAACCCCGGGTCGGACCCGGCGAAGCCGAAGACGTACTCGAACAGCAGCGCCGAGATGCCGAGCGCGGCGCCGAAGGAGAGCACCACGGTCGCCATCAGGATCAGCGGGGCGAGCAGCGACCGGAGCAGGCCGATCAGGATCAGCAGCACGACCAGCAGCACGAGCGGCATGATCACCCAGCTGTCGCGCTCGGAGGCGATCTTGGTGTCGAGGATGAACGCGGAGCCGCCGCCGACCAGCGCGTCGGCGCCCTCGACGTCGTCGACCGCCTCGCGGGCCTGCTCGACGATGTTGGTCGCGGTCGAGGAGGAGATGTCGGCGTCGATCGTCGCCTCGAACCACGCCCGGCCGTCGGACAGCGGCTGCACCTCGCCCGCCTCGCCGAGCCCGTCGATGCCGCCGAGGGCCGCGGCGACGTCCGCCGCCTGATCGGCGCCGGCGACGACCTGCAGGGTGTTGGAGTTGTCGGACAGGTCGTGCTCGGTGAGCAGCCGCTGTCCCTTGATCGAGTCGAACTCCTTGGTGTAGCTGTCCTCGGTCGACAGCCCCGAGGTGTCGAGGCGGAACAGGCCGAGGCAGGCGATCAGCAGCAGGCCCGTGGTGACGACCCAGACCCGGCGCGGCCGGTGGCTGATGGCCCGGCCGACGCGGGCCCAGAGCCCGTTCGAGGTGGGCTCGGCGCTGCGGAACGCCGGCCGCTTGGGCCAGAACACCCAGCGGCCGCAGATGACCAGCAGCGCCGGCAGCAGCGTCACCATCACCAGCATCGTCACCGCGACGCCGATCGCGTTGACCGGGCCGAGGCCGGCGGTCGAGTTCAGCTCGGCGAACGACAGGCACAGCATGCCGACCGCCACCGTGGCCGCGCTGGCGAAGATCGCCGGAGCCGCTCGGTGCAGCGCGAACGCCATCGCCTCGTGGCGGTCCTCGTGGCGGCGCAGCTCCTCGCGGTAGCGGGCGACGAGCAGCAGGGCGTAGTCGGTGCCGGCGCCGATCACCAGGATGCTGAGGATCGCCTGGCTCTGCCCGTTGACGGTGAGCCCAGCGTGCTTGGCGAGGAGGTAGACCAGGCCGGTGGCGATCGTGTTGGCGACGACCGCGCACACGATCGGCAGCAGCCACAGGACCGGGCTGCGGTAGGTGAAGAGCAGGATCACGACCACCACGCCGAGCGTGATGAGGATCAGGTCGGTGTCGATCCCCTCGAACGCCTCGGCCGAGTCGGCCGCCTGCCCGCCGAAGCCCGCGAGGTGGACCTCGCCGCCGTCGAGGACGGCGATGTCGCGGATCTCGTCCGCCGCGTCGGGGATCGCGTTCCACCCGTCGGCGCCGAAGTTGAGGACGAAGTAGAGGTAGGCCACCTCGCCGTCCTCGGACACCAGCGTCGGCACGGGGGCGCCCTGGGCGGACGCCGCCTCCGCCGCGGCAGGGCTCAGCACGCCGTCGTCGGTGACCCCGTCGAGCGCGGCGATCTCCTCGCCGTCGGCCTCCATGGCCGCGAGGTCGTCGTCGGTCAGCCCACCCTCGCGGTGGTAGACCACGAGCGTGGGGATGTCGTTGGGGTCGACGGTCTCGGAGAGCGCCTCGAGCACCTTGGTCGACTCCGCCGACTCCGGCAGCCACGACGAGGCCTCGTTGTCCTGGACCTCGGTGAGCTGGGTCGAGAAGCCGCCCATGACGCCGGTCAGCACCAGCGCGGCGGCGAGGACGATCCACTTCGTGACGCGACCGGTCAGGGAGCCGGCGATCTGTCGGTGCATGGATCCAGTCCAACAGGACC
Organism: Nocardioides sp. SYSU D00065; assembly: GCF_017916425.1. Taxonomy (GTDB): domain Bacteria; phylum Actinomycetota; class Actinomycetes; order Propionibacteriales; family Nocardioidaceae; genus Nocardioides. The sequence continues at coordinate 568,125 of NZ_JAFMSX010000002.1, forward strand.
GCTCGCGTCCTCGCATCGGTGATTTCCCCGAGGACTAGACCGGGGGCGCACGGCGCCGGCGCGTGCGGGAGGTGCGGTGGCTAGGGTCGTGGCGTGTACTCCGACTACGACGCCTGCGCCGTCTGCGGCTCCGAGGTCCGGCTCGTCGCCAACCCTGGCTCCTCGGGTGACACCCGCGAGCCCGCCGGTCCCGACGACGGCGTCGTCGGCGCCGGTGACGAGCCCGTCGACGTGCGCGTGTGCACCAACGACGACTGCCCGTCGCACCGAGAGGGCGGCCCGGACGCCTGACGCCGGGGCCGGCCGCGACCGCGTACGCGCGCACGCGCTGGGTACGGGGGCACCATGACGTCGTCCGTGGGAGAGCCTCCGTCACCTGCCGCCGGCCTGCTGTACGGCATCGGGCTGGGCGGGTTCGTCGACGGGATCGTGCTGCACCAGATCCTGCAGTGGCACCACATGGTCAGCGCCACGAGCGACTACCCGATGACCACGGTGGCCGGGCTGGAGGTCAACACGCTGGCCGACGGCTTCTTCCACCTGTTCTCGTGGTTCGCCGTGGCGGGTGCCTCCATCGTCACGCTCGCGCAGTGGCGCCAGGGGCGGCTGCCACCGAGCTGGCGCTTCCACCTCGGCTGCGTGCTGGCCGGGTGGGGCGGGTTCAACCTGGTCGAGGGCCTCGTCGACCACCAGATCCTCGGGGTGCACCACGTGCGCGACGACCTCGGCGGGCCGCTCGCGTGGGACCTCGCCTTCCTGGCCCTGGGCGCGCTGCAGATCGTGCTGGGCTGGTGGATCGCGCGCTCGGGATCGCGGACGCCGGCGATGCGGTCCTGGCAGCCTAGGTCCGTGGCGGGAGACGGTGCAGCGTGACGTCTCGCAGCTCGCCGTCCGCGGCCACCGCCGTCAGGTAGGTGCAGTACGGCTGCCGCCGGCGGTCGGTGGGGGAGCCGGGGTTGAGCAGCCGCAGGCCCGTCGCGGTCGTGGTGTCCCACGGGATGTGGCTGTGGCCGAAGACCAGCACGTCGAGGTCGGCGTACTCCCGGCTCATCCGCTCCTCACGGCCCTTGGCCTGGCCGGTCTCGTGGACCACCCCGAGCCGCAGGCCCTCCACCTCCACCCGGGCCACCTCGGGCAGCCGCTCGCGCAGCGCGCCGTGGTCGTTGTTGCCGAAGCAGGCGACCAGCCGGCGCGAGCGCGCCTCGAGCTCGTCGAGGAGGCCCACGTCGACCCAGTCGCCCGCGTGCAGCACCAGGTCGGCGTCCGCGACCGCGTCCCACACCTGGGCCGGGAGGTCCCTGGCGCGCTTGGGGACGTGGGTGTCGGCCAGGAGGAGGAGTCGGGTCGCCATGGGTCCAGTCAACCGGGTCCCCGTCACCCCGCGCCCCTTCCAGCACCCGGCCCGTCCGGCCGGGCGTCCGCGGCGGCGCGTACGGTCGTCGCCATGGCCCCCGACGAGACCATCGACGAGTCCACCATCGACGACATGGTCGGCGAGTCCGCCCTCCAGCTGTGGGCGGCGGCGCAGACCGACTTCGACCCCTTCCAGCTGCCCTCGCCGGAGTGGCCCGAGACGACGGTGCCGGTCCGCGACGTCGACATCGCGATCGACACCGGCCTCGACGAGGACGACGTACGCGCCGCCCTCGGCCGCCTCGACGGGGTGAAGCTCGTGGTGGGCCGCGAGGCCGGCAACGTCAGCGTGCTGCGGGCGATCCCGGAGGACACGCCGCTGTAGCGAGCTCGGCGTGGATCGCGCCGAGCCGCTCGAGGAACGCGCGCTCGTCGAGCCGCTTGCGGCGCAGCCAGCCGGTCACCTCGTCGTTGCACTTGCTGGCGTTGCACGACGCGCACGCCGGGACCACGTTGAGCAGCGTGTAGCGCCCGCCGCGCGAGATCGCCAGCACGCAGTCCTTCTGCAGCGGCGTGCCGGTCGCGCCGCAGTACGCGCACCCGCCCCAGGCGGCCTGCAGCGCTGCCCAGTCGGCGGCGCTGAGGTCGTGCTCGACCGCTGCCATCCGGCGTTTGCGCCGCGTGGCGGCACGGGCGCGGCGGGTCTGGCGGGGCACGGAGCCAGGGTAGGGCCCGGCGGGTCCGACCCCTATCCGGCGGCCCGGCGAGTCCTGGGACTCTCCGTCTCGGTGCCCGTCGTGGCGGCGGCAGGCCGATGCAACGCGAGGGGGAGAGTCGCCACGGCGATCGCGCCGGCGATGAGGAAGGCGGTGGTGAACGACGTGAGCTGGGCGATCACCCCGATGGCGACCGAGCCGATCGCCGTACCCGCGTCGAAGCCGACGTTCCACACCGCGCTGGCGAGGTTGTGGTGCCGGCGCGAGACGGCGGCGAAGGAGATCAGCAGCGTGAGGTTCTGCAACCCGCCGTAGCAGAGGCCGACCAGCAGCATGGCGAGGAGGAAGGAGCCGACGCGGACACTGTCGGAGTCCGCGACCGACCACGCCACGAGCGCCATGCCCGCGCCGGTGAGAGGGACCAGCGGCACGAGGAAGCGCTGGGCGCCGTGGCGGTCCGCGAGCCGCCCGATCCGCCACCGGCTGAGCGCGGCCGTCAACCCCATCAGCAGCAGGCCGCCAGCCGCGACCGCGGGGCTGTCGACCATCTGCGGGGTGAACGTGATGACCGCTCCGCCCGCCAGCGTGACGGCCAGCAGCAGGAGCATCGGCCGCAGCAGCCGGAGGTACGCCGCCGACGCCGGGTCGTCCGGGTCGGGTGACGCGACCGCGTCGGGGTGCAGGTCGGGCGCGCTGACCCGGAGCGCGGACGCGAGACGGAGCGCGGCGGGGATGCCGACGAGCGGGAGGGCGCTGAGCGTGAACACCACCCAGTAGCCGGCCGTCTCGGCGATCCACGGCCCGGCGGGGAGGAGGACGACGTTGGGCACCGCCACGGCGAGGCCGTACGCCCCGATCGCCTCGCCGCGGCGCTCGGCGCCGACCAGCGCGGCGACGGCGGCACTCCCGGTGACGGTGAGGACGCCGAAGCCGATCCCTCGCACCGCCGAGAGCGCGAGGACCGCGCCGAGCCCGTCGCTCAGCGACATCAGCACGCCGGGGGCACCGAGCAGCGCCAGCCCCACCGCGAGCACCGGCCCCCAGCCGAAGGTGCGCAGGGCACGCGGGACGAGCAGCTGGGTCAGCACGGTGAACAGCAGCAGCACGCCGTTGACGAGCCCGGAGCCGGCGGTGGTCGCTCCGCCCTCGACGGTCCACAGCGGGGCGACGGTCAGCAGCAGCGCGTACCCAGAGAAGCCCGCGCACGTCATCACCACCAGGGGCGCCATGCCTGGCTGCCGCCAGATCGGCTCCCGCGTGCTCACCGGGGGATCCTACGGGCGGGGTCGGACGGCCCTTTCATCCCGGCCGCGGCCGGACACGTTGCTGCAGCGATGCGGTCGCCGCTTAGGGTCGCGCCGTGAACCTCAACCGTTTCGGCGCAGTCGTAGCGCTGGCCCTGCTCGGAACGCTGTGCTCGGCACCCGCCGGAGTGACGGCGACGCAGCAGATGCCTGCCGGTCAGATCGTGAGGGGGATTCCCCGCGTCGTGGCCAGCGGCGGCCCGAGCGGCCACGTCTACATCGGAAGCAGCACCGAGGTCGTCGAAGTGACTGCCGACGGGCAGCTCGTTCGCACCTTGGACAGCATCCCCGCACCGGTCACAGCCCTGGCGGTCGACTCCGACGGTGCCGTCTACAGCACCAGGCAGACCGGCGGCCACGCGATGGAGACGGAGATTCGCAAGACGTCTGCGGATGGAACGCTCGCCTGGACCACCACGAGGCAGATGGTCCAGTCAGGGGGCCTGGCCGTCGCTGATGGACGGGTGTGGTGGCGCGGGCTCAATTCGCTCGACTCGGCCCGCACGACAGATGGATCCGCAGCCCCGAGCATCACGATGTCGAGTCGCGACCTGTCAGCCACGCCCGGAGGAAACCTGCTTCTCTCCACCGCAGACGGCGCCATCGAAGTCACGCCCGCCGGTGCTGAGGTGCGTCGGATCCCGGAGTTCCGGGGAGCGATCGCATCGAGCCCCGAGGGCCATGTCTACGGCGACGAGACGTCGTGGGGCCCCGGCCCTGGCATGCGCCTGACCAAGTTCGACATCAGCACCGCCGCTCGATCGACGGGCCAGTCCGCCAGCACCTACCTGGTGGACGTTGCCGCGACCGGTGACGACGTCGTCTGGACGGTCCAGTCGGACGGGTCCTCGTGGTTCCTTGTGCGTCTGGACGGCTCGACGCCCGACGTCGTGCTGAAGACGAGCGACCTGATCACCGACACCAACCGCACCATCACGCTGGACGCAAGCGCCTCGGCGGTCCCCTTCGGCAGCATCCGACTCTTCGAGTGGGACCTCGACGGCGACGGCACCTTCGAGACATCGACGGGCACGGAGCCGCGCATCCACCACAGGTACGCCAGCCGGGGTGCGCGTAGCCCCGCCGTCCGAGCGACCTCAACGCGCGGGGGCAGCGCCGTCGCGACGGTGTCGGTCGACGTGCGCGAGGGGCCCGCTGCTGGTCCGGTCGGCGTCTCCATCAACGGGGGCGCGCGGTACACGAACGACCCCGACGTCACGATGCACCTGCGGTGGCCGACCTTCGCTCAAGAGTTCGTCATCAGCAACGACGGCGGGTTCGTCCCTGCCACGCGAGCGCCGGTCGTCTCGACGTACCGCTGGCGCCTGGACGGATCGGGTCCCGAGCGCCTGCCGAAGACGATCTACGTCAGGTTCATGGGCGGTGCGTCCGGCGCGGAGACCTACCAGGACGACATCATACTCGACCAGACGAGGCCCTCGATCGAGTCGGGAGCCGCCACGCCTACGCGAGCGAGCAACCGCGCAGCGTCTGCGCCCCGCCGTGTCTTCCGCGTCCGGGTCATCGCGAAGGACAAGACGTCCGGTGTCGCCCGGATGCAGGTGACCCATCGCAAGAGCCGACCTGGCAAGTGGCTGAGCTACACGAGGAGCCGGTCCTACACCACCAGCAAGCGCACGATCTTCGTGCGGGTGCAGGACCGTGCGGGCAACGTCTCGAAGTGGAAGCGCCTCGCCTGACGACCGGCCGGGCACGAAGCATCGATCACAGTGTCGACTCGCCGTCGAGCGCGTAAGCGGTCTGTTCGCCCTCCACCATGCCTTCGAAGTACTGCATGTGCTCGCGTGACGCGTCGACCCCGTACGCCTCGTCGAAGAGCGGTTCGAGGTTCCAGTCGTCCAGATCCGAAGGCCCATGGAAGAACATCAGCCAGGCGCGTGTGCACCCCGGGGGTTGATCTGCGGCGGGACGCATGAGCTGCCACATACCGACCTGGTGTGGCCGAACTTGGACCTCTGCGGGCACGACCACGTCGCGCATGAACGCTTCGAAGTCGTCGTCCCTGCCCGCCTTGACGTGGGTGGCCAGCACATACCGCGGAGAGCTCGTGATCGCCATGGTCTACTCCTTGAGCGCCGGGTCCTTCACGATGACGCATCGCCCAGCTGGTGGCAATGCCGCTCACCGTGACGAACGAGCTCCTCCGGCCATCATGACCAGACGACCCCCGCCCTGGGATCCAGGGCGGGGGTCGTCGAGATCCTCAACCGGTGTCAGCCGCGCAGCACCTTCACGATCACGCTGCGGGTCACCTCACGGTCGCCGATCGTCATCTCGACCATGACGCGGTGACGACCGAGGCGGGCCGAGTCGCCGATCGCAAACCGGAAGGCCCGGTGCCGGGTGCTTCCGGCCGGCACCTTCTTCATCGTGACCACCCGCGTGCCCGTGGCACGCAGCGCCTTCGGTGCGCGTGCCCGGATGGTCGACCGCAACGTGCTCGCGGTCTTGTTCCGGAGGATGAACGCGAGCCGCGCCTCGTCCCCGCGCTGGACCGTGACGACCCGCTTCCGCGCTTCGAACACGACGGAGCCCCGCGGACCGCGCGGACCCTGGGGACCCTGGGGACCCTGGGGGCCCGTCGCACCCGGCACGCCGACCGGACCCTGCGGACCTGTCAGCCCCAGTGCGCCGGACTCGCCACCCGGCCCCTGCGGACCCTGCGGACCGATCGGTCCGACTGGGCCGTCCTCGCCCGGCTCGCCGGGCTCGCCCTGGACCGGAGCGGTGCTCAATCCGGTCAGCGGGACTTCGACCTGTCCTTCCGGCGTGTTGGCCTCCAGCACCAGCTCGCCGGTCGACGTCGTGTCGGCCGTGGACGGCGAGAACCGCACCAGCACCTCGCACGCCGCTCCGGCAGCGATCGTCACGTCGACGCAGTCCTGGCCCGCCAGGACGAACTCGCCGGCCGGGCTCGTGCCGGTACCGCCGAGAGAGACAGCGCTGATCCGCAGCGGCTCGTCGCCGCTGTTGGTCACAACCACCCGCTGACCCACGCCGACCGTGCCCACCGGCTGGGACGGGAACACCGGCGCGGGCGCGTCGATGCGTGCCCCGGGACCGGTGTACGGCACCACCTGGACGGTGCGCTCGGCCGTGACGGGCGCCAGCGAGGCGGCGTCGGTGAGCTCACGCATCGAGTCGTTCGTGACCGTCAGCGTCACCGAGCCGGCCCGCAGGCCGGTCAGCGCACGGGTCTCGGGGTCCAGGATGGCCACCTTGCGGGCCTTCCGGGCCGCCGCGACGGCGCCCTCACCGGAGCCGATGGCCAGCTGTGGGTCGCCGGACCAGTGGACCGACATCGGGTAGGCCAGTGGCACGACCCGGCTCCCGGCCACCACCCCGGAGGGCTGGACGACGTGGCCGCTGAGCGTGGCGGTGCGGCTCACCTCGAGTGCCTCGGGTGCGTTGACCACCGTCTCCTGGGAGAAGGCCCGGACGTCGGCGGTCAGCCACCGCTCGCCCGCTGAGGCGTCGCGGTCGACGTTCCAGTTCAGCCACCCCGTGATGCCACCGCGGTCGGGCGCGCCGTACGGCGCCTTGCCCGCCGTCGGGAGCACGACGTAGGGGACGCCCTCGGTGCGATGCACGTTCGCGATCTGCGCGTGCGCGCCGACCATGGCGACGCCCTTGTTGCTCCCGGCGCGGAAGTCGGACAGGAGCTTCTCGATCAGTCGCACCTCCATCCGGTCGCCGAGCTGGCTCGAGGCCGTCTCGGCGGGGTCGCGGACCGGGTGGTGGGCGAAGACCATGACGTTGCTGATGCTCGCGTCGTCCGCCGCCGTGGCCAGCGCCTCCTCGAGCATCGGCAGCTGGTCCCAGTCCGAGCCGCGCAGGGACCCGAGCGCGCTGTTGAGCAGCACGAACCGGGTGCCCTTGTGGTCGAAGGTGCGGAACGGGCGGCCGAACTCGGCCGTCCAGCTCGCCAGGGTCGACTGCACGTTGTTGACGCCGTAGGACTCGTGGTTCCCGGGCACGTAGTAGCAGGGCACCGTGCCCGACGCGGGGTCCGGGGTGCTCTCGGGCGCGGGCTCCTCACCCACGGCGATCAGGTCGCAGCCGCCCGCCTCGAGGGTCTCGCGCGCCAGCGCGACGTCCTCGGGCAGGCCCCGGTCGATGATGTCGCCGTTGAGCACGACCAGGTCGGGGTTCTGCGCGCGGATCCGGGCGAGTGCGGCGACCGCGACCTTGGTGAGCTCCGGCTGGGAGGCGGTGAACTGCACGTCCGAGAGGGTCGCGAAGCTCCAGTCCTGCCCCTCCTCCATGCTCCCGTCAGCGGAGAAGAGCGGGTCGGACCGCAGCGGGTCCTGGGCCGGGAGCTCGATCTGCGAGGGGACGTCGGCCTCCACCCCACCGAAGATGAAGTGTCCTGGCTTCTGCTGATCGACGGCCGTGTTGATGCCCTGGAACGAGTTGAACCGGACGGGGAACGTCGCGGTCGAGGGGATGGTGAACGTGACGTACTGCCACTGGTCCGAGGCCACCAGCCCGGTGCCGTAGAGACCGATGGACTTGCCTGCCGCGTCCCAGAAACCGGCGTAGGTCAGACCGGACGGGATCATCACGTCGGACTTGATCTTGAGACGCACGCGCAGCGGCTGCCCGGGGATCTCCACCCACCGGCTGGGGACCCCGGCCGCGGTGATGCCCTTGTTGCGGGCGGCGTTGAAGTCCAGCCGCAGGCCCTCGGCCACCTTGGTGATCGCGATGGTCGAGCCGGCGGTGCCGTTCGTGGTCCAGCGTCCGTTGCCGGCGTACTCGTCGTCGAAGGCGTACGGGCGCACGGTCTGCACCCCGACGGTGATCGGCAGCTTCGCCGTCTGGCCCCCGGCGCGCAGGACCAGCACGGTGCCGCCGTCGGCGACCGGAGTGATCTTGAGGCCGGTGCCCGAGGGCGTGATCCTGACGACCGCCCGGTCGTAGTCGAGCTCCAGGTCGGGGGACTCGACGGGAGCGGTGAAGCCCGCGGCGTCGCGACCGGTGACCCGCAGCTGCACGGCGTTGGCGGGGACCGGGTCGGTGATGGCGATCCGGTTGCTGGACAGTTCCAGAGTGCGGAGCGGGCCCAGGACCCGGACCCGGGCCTGGCCGGCGGCGCCGTCGGTGGTGCCCCTGACGGTGATCGGGCCGATGGCCGTCGCGGGGGCCGCGAGCAACCCGCCGTCGATCGCCCCGGCGGAGGTGCTCCACCGCACGGCGCCGGGCGCCAGCGGGACGGGGGTCAGGTGGTCGTCGACAGCCTTCGCGCTCAGGGTCCGGTGGAGGCCGGGGAACACCTTCGCGTCGCCGGTGCCCGGGGTGACCACGAGCTGCTCGGCCTTGCCGGTGCCCGGGGCCACGAAGACGCCGACCCCGTTCGGGTCGAGCCGCTCGCCGCCGTCGGAGGGCACGTTGCGGACGGTGACGCCCGACTCGCCGAGCGAGCGCGCGACCATGGTGGTCGAGCCGCCGCCGTCGAGGTTCCAGGCCGTCTCGGCGCCCTGGCTGACCATGAACGCCGCCAGCTCGCGCATCGTCATGCCGAGGACGGGCGACTGCCGGCCATCGTTGGTGACAAGCAGCATCGTCTGGCCGTCGTCCTTGAACCCGATGACGGTGCGCGGGTGCACGTCGTTGTCGAGCTCGGAGTCCGGACGGGCGACGCCGTCGCGCACGAGCTCGCGGTTGCTCCCGATCACGAACTTCATCTCGCGAGCGACGGCGTCGCGCAGGCCGTAGCTCAGGGTCGCGGCGTCCCCCACGGACAGGGCGCGGATCGCGGCGGCGCCGGCCTCGCGGCCCACCAGCACGAATGCCCCGGCCGGGATCGCTCCCTCACCGGCAGCGGCCGGGTCGACCGAGACCACGGTGTCGTCCTGCACCAGCACCGACGCCACGTCCTGGGCGCCCCGGACCCCGACGGCGCGGTTGTAGGTCCCCCACATGGAGTTGTAGGCGTGGATCGAGTCGGTCGGGGAGGCCGCCACGCTGTTCGAGGAGTTGAGGGTGGTGACGACGTGGCTGGTGCCGCCGAAGGTGGCGGTGGCCTCCAGCGCCATGTCGACCGCGCGGCCGATGCCGTCGAGGCCCACCCCCACGTGTCCCCACGCTCCGTGGTCCGAGGACTTGAGCAGCTCGTTGTCCTTGACCGCCGCCCCCAGCGGAGCGCCAGAGTTGCTGATGTCGAAGAAGTCGCCGTTCACCCCGGCGACCGCGCCGGCCTTGTTGGCCTTGACCGAGATCGCGTTGCGCTCAGTCACGGTCTCGCCCGCCAGCAGGTCGCTGGTCACGGCCGGCTCGGCGAGGTCGACCGAGAGGATGCGCTGGTCGTACCAGCCCTTCGGGGTGACCGAGGTGAGGCTGCGCAGGGTGATGCCCGGACCGATCTCCTCCGTCTCGTCGACCAGAGAGAGCGAGTCGGGGGCTGCGGCGTCCGCCGTGACCGACGGGGGAGCGGCCGTGGCTGGTGCCGCCGGGAGGCCGCCGAGGACGCCGGCCACCAGCGCGGACGCGGTGACGGCGGTGAGGGAGGATCGGAGTCGTGGTCGGCCCGATCGGTAGGGCAAGAGGGGCATGCGTCAACCTCGTGTAGGGGTGCTCGACACCGCGATCGCGGTACCGCGCCATCCATCCAGTCGACCGGAGCCGTCGACCGTCGGCCGAACTGTTCCCACACGAACGGACGGTGAAGAATCTCCGTCCGGCGCGGCAGCCGTCCCCGGGGTCTCGGTCCGAGATCGTGCCTCGCCTGAAGTCGTGGAGGATCGGCGCGCGCGCGTGGGCGGCTGAGCCGGCGGAAGGACGTACTTCCTGCGCGTAGGTCGTGCTGGTCGACCTGCCGATCACTGTCGGGCGGGCCAAGGGAAGATGTCGGCATGGCCATGAATGAGGACGGCGTACGGCGGCGGTGGTCCGAGGGGCAGCCCTGCCATGGGCTGTGGAGCCTGCTGCCAGGCGCCGTGAGCGCTGAGGTCCTCGCACGGACGGGTCCCGACTTCGTCGTCGTGGACCTGCAGCACGGGGCTGTGGCCGAGGCCGAGCTTCCCGGGGTCACCGCAGCCATCAGGGCAGCAGGCTCGATGCCGCTGGTGCGGACACGCAGCCCGCTGTTCGCCGACGTCGGTCGCCCCCTTGACCTCGGTGCCAGCGGTGTCATCGTGCCGAACGTGCGCGACGCCGATCACGCCCGGCAGGTCGTCGCCGCCACCCGCTACGCCCCAGCCGGTGGGCGGTCCATCGGCCGCCTCTCAGGCGGAGCCGATCAGCCGCTGGTCATCGTCATGGTGGAGACCGCGACAGCACTCGACGACCTCGACGCCATCTTGCAGGTGGAAGGTCTGGACGGGGTCTACGTCGGCCCTGGGGACCTCTCCCTGTCCCTGGAGCTCGCAGGCGCGGATCGCGCCGGCGAGCTGCGTCAGGTCCTGTCCTCGATCATCGCCCGGGCCGTCTCCGCCGGGACACCTGTCGGTGTCCATGCCTACAACGGGGACGACGCCGCACGCTATGCCGCTGAGGGAGCAACCATCGTGACCGTCTCCGTGGACTCCGTCGCGCTGAGTGAGCTCATGAAGCACCACCTCGCCGTCGCCCGCGGCCAGCGAGGGACGGGCGACGCCTGATCGTGGCGGAAAGACGCATCGGCTGCATGCCACTTGTGGCGTTGCGGACCGGTGATCCAATCAGTCGTCGACTCTCCGTGTAGCGCGTTCCTCGGCTACTCGTGCAGACCGCGCCTGATCAGTCGCGGCACGCTTGAGTTCCAGACTGCGAACGATGCCAGCCGCGGCTCGCCGGTCGACGGGTTGACGGTCGAGCTGACCGAGCCAATCCATGAACCGTCTCCCTGCGATGAACTCAATGCCGTCGACTTTTGCTCCGTCCGGCACTCCGTGCTGGGCAGCGCCCCACAGGACAACGACGGATGTGACGCTGAGCGGGTTCACTCTCGCCCGGCGCGTGCCTCGGGAGTCACCCTTCAGCAGGTCACGAGTCAAAGCTTCTGCCCGAAGGCGCATTCTGTGGGCCGCCCGTGCCATCTCGGCGCGGTCGTGGACCTGGCTGCGCCATTTGGAATCGACCGCCACCAGACCGCCCATCCGTGTGACGACGAGATGGTCGATGTCGCCCTGCTGCAGCCCGAGGCTGTCCACCCATCCCCAGACGAGTCTCTTGCGCTTGGCGCGCTGAAGTTCGCTGCGGGTGTTGTCCTCGCTCCAGGCCCCACGTACGTGCCAGATGGCGTTCGCGTCGTGCGCCAAGAAGGCTGTGTGAATCAAGTGGAAGTACCCAGCGACCAACGCGGTCGGCAACGCCCCCATGAGCCACCACCTGAAGCCGGAGTCAGGCAGCAGCGTCAGCACACCGACGCTGACGGCGATCAAACCGATCAACCCCACGGTGGAGACGGCTACAAGCCTCTGGTTGCGGCGAAGCCAGAGGCGCCACCGCCGCCGGAAATCGCGGCGCGAGTACGGATGGTGTTTGGGCATGAGCACTCCACACGAGGGTCGGTGCATCGGTCCAAGCCGACCGGCAGCCCGCCTGGGGACGCTGTTCGAGAACCGAGGGACCACCCGAACGGAAGCCACCTCGCGTGAGGACCAACCAACGTCCTATTCGGCGTGGTCAGTACCGGACTCCAGCTCGTGCTCAGCCGCTACCTGGCCGACGAACCACGCAGCGACTCCGGCGGTAACAGCGCCGATGCTGCCAATCCCGACGAGCATCAAAGCGACCGCCACCAGCCGCCCCGACGTCGTCACCGGGAAGTGGTCGCCATATCCGACCGTCGTAACAGTTGTTGTGGCCCACCACAGGGCGTCGCCGAACGAGGTGATGTTTGCGCCGGGTGCATCTTGCTCGGCGTCGAGAGCGGCGATCGCGCCGAGCCCCACCGACACGAGCGCTGTCCCAGCTACGTATGTCGAGACCTTTCCGACGAGCGACCCCGCGGTCGAGCGGTGGAGCACGCGAGCCAGTGCCAGCAGCCGCAGCAGCCTCAAGGGTCGAAGCATCGGCAGCGCGATGAGTGCAACGTCGTACCAGTGAGAACGCACATAGCGAGGTCGATCGTCGGCCAAGTGAATTCGGACCGCGAAGTCAATGGCGAAGGCCGCCCAGACTGTCCAACTCGCGACCGTGAGCACCGTGCGGACACTCGGCGACATCCGAGGGTCCAGCACTGGCCAGGCGTAGGCGAGCAGGAAGGCCGCCGCCAGCATCAGCAGCGGCACTTCCGCACGTCGCTCCCAGCGTTGCACTCGAGTCATGCGGCGCAGCCTAGGCGCCAGGGGACGCGACTTCTGGTCCCTGACGGGGATCGGCCCGACGGCCCGACAAGCGGCGGAATGACGCTCAACAGCCCTCAGCGTCTGGCTCCCACCCACCCGGGCCCTAGAGACGTTCAGGCCAGGCAAGGCGCTGCGACCTGAAGCGGAGCGCCTGGTGCCGAGACGACTCCTCGCGTGAAAGGGTTCGACTGTGACCGAGGAGAACTGGCCGCTAATCGAGGCGACGCTCATGACCAGCCAGCCGGTCGACGCGTATGGCGGCCTGCAGTTCGGCAGAGACGCATTGGAACTCGCGGCTGCATCCTTGAATACTGGAAGTGTCCCGATGCAAGCGGACCACGACCAGACGAAACCGGTACGGGTCCGAAACTTGCGGGCGTGGGTTGATGACGGCGCCGAGGGCTTCTACCGGCTCAAGTTGAGCTACGAAATTCATCCGGACGACGCGCACTATGTGACTACGCGGTCCGGAATGTCCGCCGCGGTGCGAGCGCCGCTCGACGGTCGGGAAGACGACCGTATTGAGCGTGCGGCCGTCGAACTTAGCGCTGATCACGCGTGGTTTGACGACGACTCACTTCTAGCAGCCGAAGCGCTGCTTGTTGACGGTGGCGTGTCTCAACACGAGATCCGAACGCAGCGCACATACCAATTTGGCTTTGTTCCGGACCCGCAGATCTTCGTCACAGTCGCGCTCCCTTTGGCAGGTGCCATAGCGACCGGAACGCTCGGCAGCGCACTGTGGGACGCAGTGAAGGTTCTCTTCAGGAGGCGGAGAACCCCTTCTGGTGGTGACACGCACAAGCCAACTCGAGTGAACATCAAGCTCGAAGCCGGCGGACGGTCACTGACCGGGATCGTAGACACACATGAGGAGGCTGTGGTCGCCCAAGCTCTCGATGTCTTCGACGGGCTTGCTCGCGAGTTCATGGAGGCGGCTCATCCAGCCGGCAGCTCGCCGGACCCGAGCGACCAGCGCTTGCTGTTGTGGGACGCGCGCGTCGGTACATGGGTGCCACATTCACCCCAAGAAGCCAACCCCACCTTGCCTCCCGTCAATCCCGAGGGGTGACAGGTGCCGCAGAGTGCGACCGCCGCAAGCCCCATGCCCGCCAGACAGGCGGCGGAAGGACGCGCTCGACTTGTCCCCCGGCCGCGCAAGACAGAAACCCTCCCGAACACAGGTCGCCGTCTCTCGCGGATGCTGTGACGCCGCAACTCCGCAACGATCCGCTCGGCGCGGGCGGGTCGGGCGCCGCGTCGGCGAGGACTAGTCGCTAGGGTCTCCAGGCGGGGGTGAGAGGGATGGCGAACGGCGCTTGGGTTCGACACGACGTGTCAGCTTGGTCTGTGCATTCGCTTGAGAAGGCCGCGACGAGCGTTGCCACATGGCTCATCGACCCCGCCACGGGAGATCGCTGGCTACACAAGGACACCGTTGTTCCGGATAACGGAGTTGAGCAGGGTGAGGATTGGTCTGAGGTCGTAAGTACCGCAATCGCCAAGCTTCTCGGCGTGCCGTGCGCAGAAACCCAACTATGCCTGCGCAACGGGCGACGCGGCTCGCTGTCGAAGGACGTGAATGTTCACGGCCATTCCCTGTACAACGGGTACGTACTGCTCGAGGAGTGCCCCCACGTGACGGACTACTTTCCGCATGTCGAAGGCGCACCGGGTATCGACCCAGATCGGCCTTCGGTCAAGCGCCCTGGCCACCGACTGGACAACATCCAGACTGCGCTGAGAGGCGCCATCGCACCGTCGACTTTCGCTGGCCCCGCGTCCTTGGACGCTTTCGATGTGTTCATTGGCTACCTCATGTTCGATGCGTTGGTCGCCAATCGTGACCGCCACGAACAGAACTGGGCTGTGCTTACTCCCGGTTTGACCACGTTGCCAGTCCAGTTGGCACCGAGCTACGATCACGCAACGAGCCTCGGGTACAACCTGACCGATGACAGGCGCGCGATCACCCTGAGCAACAAGAGGGCTCTCGCGAAGTGGGCATCTGGCGGTACAGCGTGGCGATTCGAGCACGAGGGCAACGCCAAGCGGGCGCAAACTCTTGTCGACCTCTTCGCCGAGGCACTCACCCTAGGGAGCAACGATGCCCGTGCTCACTGGTCGACCCAACTCCGCTCGCTAGACCTCGACGAGGTGCTCAGGGACCTCTCACAGGGCGCTATCCCAGCGATGTCGGTGGTGGCCTCTAGGTTTGCCTGCGAACTACTCACCCACAACTTCGAGAGGTTGACCGATGCCATCTGACGTCATGGACGCCGCGACACCGTCCGCTGTCGAGCCCGGCGCCGCCGAACTTCTCGTGCTTTGGCAGCACCCGGAGACACGCGAGATCGTCCCAATCGGCCGACTCAGCCACGATCAGCACGGTTACACGTACCGATACACACGCACAGCTGCAACCATCCAAGGATTTCGTCCTCTGCCTGGCTTGGGAACGCTCGAGGACGGTGTACGGAGCGCCACGATGCCAGCGATCTTCCGGATGCGGGTCATGGATGCGGAGCGACCCGACTTTGCCAACTACATCGCATCCCTCGGCTTGAACCCCACTACCGCAACTCCGTGGGAGCAGATTGTGCGTTCCGGTGGCAACCGCGCGGGCGACACCTTGCAATTCATGGAACTGCCAGTGGTGTCAGGTGGTCGTGCGCGCGCCCGGTTCCTCACAAGCGGCGTACGCCACGTTCCCGACCACCCTCTCCACCTGTCCACTGGGACCGTCACAGTGTCGCGATCTGAGCACGAGGCTGCACTGGAATCGTTAAGGCCGGGCGCAACCGTGGATTTCGCGCGCCAAATGGAAAACCCTTACGACGCCAATGCCACGTTGGTTACGTTAACCGCGCCGTCGGGCACTCCACTCGGTTGGGTACCGCAGTCATTGACTGCCAGCATTCGTGAGCTCTTAGAGGCCGCGCCGATCCAGGCTCGCGTCCTCCGGGTCAACGGGCCGGAGTCGCCTTCCCACTTGAGGCTAGTGCTTGATCTGGACGTACCTGCTCCAGACGGGTTTCAGTTCGACCGCGAGGGTCGGTGGGCGTAGCTGTCGCCTCTCGACGGGCGTCATGCTAAGAGGCCAATCAGTACGTGAGCGGGTTTGGAATGCCAGCCACCTCAAGCCTGGCACCGACCGGCATATACCTACACACGTCCCAATAATCCTTCGTTAGTCCGGCCGCGGCGAGCTTTTGCGTAAGGGTGTTCAACAGCTCAGGCAGGTACATGACGTCGGCAACTGCGTACGTCAGTTGCTCGTCGGTCAGCGTCGAAGCGCCCCAGTCGCTGGTTCGAACGGCGCCCTTGTCGAGCGTCACATCCAGGTAGCGCGCAGCAAGTCTGGCAAGACTGTGTTCGCCAGCGGGTTGGGTGGGGTGCAGCAGCTTGGATGCCGCCTTCGTGCAGGCGACGGAATCGACTGTCACCTGCCAGCCCGCGAGCAAGAACCGCAGATCGAACGGTGCGAAGTGGAACACCTTCAGCACGTCAGGGTCACTCATGACGGCGGCGAGTCCAGACGGAACTCCGCGTACGTTTCGCAGAACCACGGCCCCACTCGAAGGACTGTAAAGTTGGCAGATCTGTACCTTCGAGTCGCGCCAGTCGAGTCCCGACGTCTCCGTGTCTACTGCCACCACCCGCTCGGCACGCAGCGCGGCAACAAGGTCACCCGGTAGATCGCCCTCCACCAGCGTCACAGCCATGGGACATGACTCTAGTCATGGTCGTGCTCTCAGCGAGCATCGCAACCTCGTAGGCCGCCCGCTGCATCGGCAGGGCCGCTGACCGGACCCTCCTCATCCTTCCGTCGGCGTCTAGGGATTGCTCTCCGTGTGGCCCGATGGTCGCAGTTGTCACATCCCCATGACGGAGCTCGCTGAGAACGAGTCCGTCCGCAGAGTCACGGAAAGGCACGTCATTCTGGGGGGTATGACGCCTCTTCGCCTGCGTCGAGGCCGGCGCCCGCCCGGGGACGTCACCAGCCGCCACGACCAGGCTCACGACCCGAACACGCTCCGCGCTCCCGCCCCACACATCCCTCAGCGCGCCCGAAACCCCGAGCACAGGATCCGCAGGTGCTCGATCGTCTCCCCGCCGCGGTAGTAGGCCTGCTGCTCGGCGACGTACGTCCCGTCGGGGTTGGTGAGGTCGAACCGATAGCTGACGTGCGAGGTGTCGGCGACGTCGTCGCGCTCCGTCACGTCGAGCACGCGCTCGATCGTGTCGGACTCCTCGAACCACGAGCCGAACACGACGTCCACCACGGCGTCGGGTCCGGTGCCCTCCCAGAACCGGCCGGGCGTGAGTCCCTTGAAGTCCACGTCGTCCGCGAGCAGCGCGCGCAGGGCGTCCTCGTCCTTGGCGGCGATGGCGCCGGCCAGCCGCGCGCCCAGCGTCTCAGTCATGGCGCCAGTGTGCGCCCGTCCGGCGTCTCGTGGAAGGAGCTGGAAGGAGGTGGAAGCAGGCGAAAGACGTCAGGGGCGCTCGGTGCGGTCGCGCAGCCAGGTCGTGGTGCCGGGCGCCATGCCGCGGGACTTCGGGGTCTGCGGCACCGGGGTGACGATGAGCGCGGCGTCGTCGGGCAGTGACCACTTGATCGCGTGGAAGACGGCCGACAGGGACTCGGTGCTGTCCACCAGGAGCACGCCCGGGGCGACCTCGCGCGCCTCCGTCCAGGGCCCCTCGAGCGTGTCCGGCGGGGCTGCTGTCCAAGCGAGGTAGACCGGCATGCCGCCGATTGTGGCAAGGCGTGCCAGCCTTCGCTCAGCTCTCGAGCACCGCCAGGTCGCGCTCGGCGTACAGCCGGTGCTCCCACTCCTCGTTGAGGACCACCGTGAGGCAGGCGGCCACGGTGAGGTCCTCGGCGTCACTGTTGAACGGCGTCGCCGGGCTGACTCGCCGCTCGAGACCGGCATCGGTCAGGTCGTTGAGCACCGCCTGCACGGTGGCCCGCCGCTGCGCGCGGAGGTCGAGCACCTCGTCGAGTGAGGGACGTGCGTCGCGGTCCCACGGGACGCCCTCGACGACCGGCGCCTCGTCCCAGGGCAGGTCGAGCGGCTGCCACGGCGACGGGTCGGCCAGCACGACGCCGTCGACCCAGCAGGCGTGCGCGAAGCCGAGGTGGCGCAGCGTCTCGATGAAGGACCACTCGTCGTCGACCTGCTCGTGCAACCGCTCCGGCGGAAGGGCCCGCGCCCGCTCGACGGTGCCGGCCCAGAGCCGGTCGAGCGTCGCGAACGCCTCCTTGAAGCCCGCGACGTCGGTGGGTCGCATCAGGGGCCGCTCCGGGTGGCGGCGGTCCAGCTCGGCCTCCACGAGCGGAGCCACGTCGACCCCGTTGACGACCAGCCTGACGATCTCGCCGTGGATCTCCATGTCGGGCACCTCGACGCCGGTCATGCGGACGCCCTGGAGCCAGGCGGCGCGGACCCGGACACCGCTCAGGTCGACGTTGCGGAGGTCGGCGCCGGCCAGGCGCACCTCGCGGAAGGCGCTGCGGGAGAGGTCGACCCGGTGGAACGCCGACCCGGCGAGGTCCTGCTCAACGAATTCGGTCATGCCCGCAGGCTAGGAGCCGTTGCGGACGATCGACGTCCGGTTCGAGAATGGGTCCATGGCCGATGCTCCCCGCACGCCGGGCACGGTGGCCGTCCCCGGCGCCGTCCTCGCCTTCGACGTCATCGGCGACCTCGCCGACGCGACCCCCGACGCCCCGCCGTTGGTCCTGGCCGGCTCGCCCATGGACAGCACCGGCTTCGGCAGCCTCGCCGCCGCCCTGCAGGCATCCGGGTCCGACCGGGTCCTCGTGCTGACCGACCCGCGCAACACGGGTCGGAGCACCCGCGACGACGACACCGCGGCGGTGACGCCCGAGCAGCACGCCGAGGACCTGCACGCGCTCGTCGAGGCGCTGGGCGTCGGACCGGTCGACGTGTTCGCCTCCTCGGGCGCCGCGGTCAACTTCCTGCACCTCGTCGCCATGCACCCCGGCGACGTCCGCATCCTGGTGGCGCACGAGCCGCCGATGACCGCCCTGCTGCCGGACGCAGCGGCGATCGCCCGCGTGTGCGCCGACATGGTCGCGACCTACGACGCCGCCGGGCAGGGGCCGGCGATGGCCCGCTTCATCGGGCTGGTGATGCATCGCGGCGAGGTGACCGGCGAGGAGCCGGTGCCGGACCCGGCGATGTTCGGGCTGCCCAGCGAGGACGACGGCTCGCGCAACGACCCGCTCATGGCCAACATGCGCGGCGAGGGCGTCACCCGCGTGCCCGACCTCGATGCCGTACGCGCCGCCGGCACGCGCGTGGTGGTCGGCGTGGGGGAGGAGTCCGGCGGGCCCACCGACGGCGAGATCGCCGGCCGCTCGGCGTACGCCGTCGCCCGGGCGCTCGGCCAGGAGCCCGTGGTCTTCCCGGGCGGGCACAACGGCTTCCTCGGCGGCGAGTTCGGTCAGACGGGCAAGCCGGAGGAGTTCGCCGCGCGGCTGCGCGAGGTGCTCGGCTGAGGCGGTCCGGCAGCTGCCGGGTGCTACCAGGTGAGCTCGATCTCGATCTCGTTGGACTCGCCGAGCTCCACCTCGACCTTGAGGTTGACCTCGTCGGGCACGGCGACGGTGATCCGGCCGCCGTCGCGGGCGAACTCCACCGAGTTGTGCTTGGCGAGCGAGTCGGCGAGGGCGCGCAGCCGCGTCGCCGCCTCCTCGCGGGTCATGGTCCGGGTCTCGTCCATCTCGAAGAGGTCCATGGTGCCGAACCTAGCCTCCGAGCCAAGCCGGCTACAGGCCCAGCATCCGGCCGATGATCTCCTTCTGGATCTCGGTCGTCCCGCCGTAGATCGTCTGGACGCGCGAGTCCGTGTACGCCTTCGCGATGGGGTACTCGTCCATGTAGCCGTAGCCGCCGTGCAGCTGCACGCCCGCGTCGACGGCGCGCTTCTGCAGCTCGGTGGTCCACCACTTGGCCATCGAGGCGAGAGAGGTGTCGACCTGCCCCGCGTTGAGCCGGAGCACGCAGTCGTTGATGAAGACGCGCGCGATGTGCGCCTCGGTCGCCATCTCGGCCAGCACGAACCGGTTGTGCTGGAACGTCCCGATCGGCCTGCCGAAGGCCTGCCGCTCCTTGGCGTACGTCAGGCACAGGTCCAGCACGTGCTCGACCGCGGCCACGGCGATGCAGGCGATGGAGATCCGCTCCTGTGGCAGGTTCTCCATCAGCGCCACGAAGCCGGACCCCTCGGCGCCGAGCAGGTTCGCCTTCGGCACGCGTACGTCGGTGAACGACAGCTCGGCGGTGTCCTGGGCGTGCAGGCCCATCTTGGCGAGGTTGCGGCCGCGCTCGAAGCCCGCCATCCCGCGCTCGACCACGAGCAGCGAGATGCCCTCGTGGCCGGCGTCGGGGTCGGTGCGGCACACCACGACCACCAGGTCGGCCAGGATGCCGTTGGAGATGAACGTCTTGGACCCGTTGAGGACGTAGTGGTCGCCGGCGTCGACCGCGGTCGTCCGGATGCCCTGCAGGTCCGAGCCGGCCCCCGGCTCGGTCATCGCGATCGCGGTGACCAGGTCGCCCGACACGCAGCCGGGCAGCCACCGCTGCTTCTGCTCCTCGGTGCCGAGCGCGGAGAGGTAGGGGACGATGATGTCGGTGTGCACCGCGAAGCCCGGGCCCGTGGCGCCGGCGCGAGCGGCCTCCTCGGCGAGCACCATGTTGTAGCGGAAGTCCCGGATGCCGGGCCCGCCGTAGGCCTCGTCGACGTCGAAGCACAGCAGCCCGCGCTCGCCCGCCCGGCGCCACACCTCACGGTCGACGATGCCGTCGCGCTCCCACTGCTCGTGGAACGGCACGACCTCCTTGTCGAGGAACGCGCGCACGACGGCGCGGAAGTCCTCGTGCTCCTGCTCGAGGATGCTCGGGCGCTCAGGCACGGGTCCTCCGCTCGGCCACGGTGGACCTCCCCGGTGGGGTGAGGCGACGGGGCCGGGGCGCGCCTACCGTGGCCGGATGAGCGCTGTGAGCACGGCTGTACGGGCGACCCACCTGGTGACCAACGCCGCGTGGTTCGGCGGCTCGCTGTTCGGCGCCGTCGGGCTCAACCCGGCGGCCCGCGAGGCCGACTCCGAGCGCGGCCGCGCGGAGGTGTCCGGCACCGGCTGGGAGCGCTGGGGACCGGTGCAGGGCGCGGCCGTCGGGCTGCACCTGCTCAGCGGGCTGGCGATCGTCGCCGACAACCGCAACCGCGTCGTGGCGCACCCGCCCACGACGATCGCGACCGTCGCCAAGACGGTGCTCACCGGCGCCGCGGTCGCCTCGACCGCGGCGGCGTACGTCTGGGGCCAGCGGCTGGGCAAGGCGTCCGGGGAGGACGGGCACCCCCGCGACCCGCAGGCCGCCGAGGCCGCCCGGGCCAGGCTGCGCTGGCTGCAGTGGGCGACGCCGGCGCTCACCGGAGCGGTGCTGGTGCTCGACGCCGAGCTCGGAGAGCAGCAGCGCGGCGCGGCCGGGCTGCTGGACGAGCGCTGGTGACGCCGTGACCCGGCCCTTGACCCGGCCAGGGCACGAGGTCACGACACCCATTCCTTGAGCTGCGCCACGGTCGCGGCCGGGTCGTCGGACACGGGGGTGACGTTGAGGTCTGTCACGCCCGCCTCCCGGAAGGCGGCGATCCGCTCCCGGACGTACGACGCCGGGCCGACGAGGTTGGCGGCCTCGAGCCACTCCGTGGGCACGAGCGCCTCGGCCTGCCGCTTCTTGCCCGAGAGGTAGAGGTCCTGGATCTCCCCGGCCTCCTTCTCGTAGCCGTAGGCGCGGGCGACGTCGTTGTAGAAGTTGCGGCCCTTCGCGCCCATGCCGCCGACGTAGAGGGCGAAATAGGGGCGGGCGAGGTCGAGCAGCGCCCGGGTCTCCGGGCCCTCGCCGATCGCGACGATGCCGCCGGCCATGACCTGCAGCGGGTCGAGGCCCTCGTGCCGCTTGGCGTTGCCCGCGGCCAGGGCGTCGCCCCACACCAGCTGCGCCTTCTCCGGGTGGAACAGGTGGGGGATCCAGCCGTCGGCGATCTCGGCGGTCTGCTCGACGTTCTTGGGGCCAAGGGCCGCGATCCAGATCGGGATCGTGTCGCGCTCGGGCTTGGTCAGAAGCTTGATGGGCTTGCCGAGCCCGGTGACCGCGCCGTCGTCCTTGGTCAGCGGCAGGTGGAACTCGCCGCTGGCGGTCAGCGGCTCGCGCTTGAGCCCGCGCCGGATGATCTCCACGACCTCGGCGGTGCGGGCCATCGGCCGGGCGTAGGGGACGCCGTGGAAGCCCTCAATCACCTGAGGGCCGCTGACCCCGATGCCGAGGATGGCGCGGCCGCTGCTGACGTTGTCGAGGCCCGCCGCCGTCTGCAGGAGCGCGCCGGGGGTGCGCGAGTAGATGTTGAGGATCCCCGAGCCGATGCGGACGGTCTCGGTCTTCGCCGCGAGGTAGCCCATCAGCGTGGGGGAGTCGAAGCCGTAGGCCTCCGGGACCCACACGCTGTCGAGACCGGCCCGCTCGAGCGCGACGACCTGGTCGGCTGCGGTGCGGGGGTTGCCGTCGTACATCAGGAGGGTCGCCAGGCGCATGCGGCAAGCGTGACAGTGGGACTGTCACGGTGCAAGGCGCCGGCGGACCGGATCCGCCGTCCGCGGCCCCCGACGTACGGCGTCGCGTCGGGGGCCGCGGTCAGCCGCGTCGGTCAGGCGTCAGGCCGTGAACCTGGAGGTGAGGCCCTCCAGGACGGAGGCGGGTCGCTGCTCCTCGCCGGCCTGGGCGCTGACGACCACCAGGGCACCGGTCAGCGCCGGGATCGCCCACTGCAGCAGCTTGAGCTGGCGCTGGGCCGCGGCCACGTCGGCGGGGGTGCCGGCCGAGGGGTCGGTGCCCGACTCCGCCGGCACGTGCGTCTGCTGCGACACGCGCCGCCCGAGGACGCGGCTGTAGGCGGTGGCGCCGAGCGCCGCGACGGTCAGGCCGGTCTTCACGACGGCGGTGCGGGTGGCGCCCTGCTGGGCGCCGACCCGGCCGAGGTCGCTGCTGAGCATGCCGATGCTGCCGACGACGTGCGCGGCGATGGCCGCGGCGTTCACCGGCGTCCAGCGGTCCCAGCCGACGTTGGCCACCGCACCGGTGCCGCTCGGCGAGTCGGCCTCGGCGGCGGCGGCGTTGAGGGCGGTCGCGTTGGCCAGCGTGCCGCCGAACCAGGCGGCGAGGCCGAGGTCGTGCAGCGAGCGGGACAGGGTGCTGTTCGTGGGCATGGGGATCTCCAGGTCTCGGGTACGGGGGTCTGCGTCCGTACCCGGGGTGGCGGGATCCATGCCCTCCCCCGGGAGGGGTCAGCGGCCCAGGCCCGCCACCACCTCGGCGCCCGGGAGGTCCGCCAGGGCAGCGCCCGGCACCAGCAGCTTGGATCGCCGTACCCCGCTGCCGAGCACGACCACGGGTTCCTCGAGCAGCACGTCGTGCACCAGGACCCGCCAGGTCGCGGGCAGCCCCACGGGCGTGATGCCGCCGTGCTCCATCCCGCTCTCGGCCACGGCGCGCTCCATCGGCAGGAACGACGCCTTGCGCACGTCGAGCAGCTTGCGCACCAGCGTGTTCACGTCGGCGCGGGTGTCGGCGCGGACCACGCACGCGGCGACGCGCTCGTCACCGGCGCGTGCGCCCGCCACGACCACGCAGTTGCCGCTCGCGGTCAGCGGGATGTCGTACGCCTCGCTCATCGCGGCGGTGTCGGCCAGGCCGGGGTCGATGTCCACCACCGCGACCTCCGCGGCGCGGGACCACTCCGCGAGCGCCGCCGCCACCGGTGCCGCCACCCGGTCGGGGTGCTCGGCGGCGGGCAGGGACGTGAGGGACGGGAAGGAGGGGAGCGTCACGCGGTCATCATGCGGCATTCACACAGCGGACACCGGGCGGTCCCGCGGGACGTGCACCGTGACGGCATGACGGTGATGCGCGAAGCGCTCAGCACGGCCGCGTCGCTAGTCCTCACCCCCGCCGTGGTCGCACACCGCGGCGCGAGCGGTCACCGTCCCGAGCACACGCTCGACGCCTACCGCACCGCCATCCGGATGGGCGTCGACGACATCGAGCTCGACCTGGTCTCGACGCGCGACGGGGTGCTGGTCGCGCGCCACGACCTCGACCTCACCGCGACGACCGACGTGGCCGAGCGGCCCGAGTTCGCGCACCGGCGGCGCGCCCTGACCGTCGACGGGGTCGCGGAGCACGGCTGGTTCGTGCAGGACTTCACCCTCGCCGAGCTCAAGACGCTGACCGCCCGCGAGCGGATGCCGGCGACCCGGCCGGCCAACACCGCCTACGACGGCGCCGAGGGCGTGCCCACCCTCACCGAGGTGCTGGCGATGATCGGCGCGGAGTCGACCCGGCGCGGGCGGGCGGTCGGCGTGCTGCTCGAGCTCAAGCACGCCGCGCACCACGACGCCGCCGGACTGCCGCTTGACGCGCCGCTGCTGCGCGAGCTGGCCCGCCACGGCCTCGACCACCCGTGGGCGCGGGTGACGATCATGTCGTTCGAGACGACCATCCTGCGCCGGCTGGCGGGCCGCACCCGGCTGCCGATCGTGCAGCTGGTCGACACCGCGCAGACCCGGCCGGCCGACCTCGTCGCCGCCGGCGACCCGCGCACGTACGGCGACCTGGTCACCCCCGAGGGCCTGGCGTGGATCGACGAGTACGCCGACGGGATCGGCCCGCACACCTCGCTGGTGCTGCCCCGCGACGGCAGCGGCGCCGTCGACGCGCCGTCGGGGCTGGTGCGCGACGCGCACCGGCGCGGCCTCACCGTGCACGTGTGGACGGTGCGCGGGGAGAACCGCTTCCTGCCCAGCAACTTCCGCCGCGGCGAGTCCCCGGACGCGCTCGGCGACATGGTCGCCTCGGTGCAGGCGCTGCTCGACGCGGGCGTGGACGGTGTCATCACCGACCACCCCGAGATGGCGCTCGCGGCGCTGCGCGCGAGCAGTGCGAGGGAAGACCAACCGGTCGTGGCAGGCCTGGCCGCGCACCGGCGTACGCTCGGCCCGTGACCCTGGCCACGGACTCCTCGACCGCCCTCCTCGAACGGATCCGCGCGTCCGTGATCGGCGACGACCAGGTGATGCACGGGCCCTACGGGCCGCGGCGGGTGACCTACGCCGACTACACCGCGTCGGGTCGCAGCCTGAGCTTCGTCGAGGACTTCATCCGCCACGAGGTGCTGCCCGCCTACGCCAACACCCACACCGAGGCCAGCGGCACGGGGCTGCAGACGACCCGCCTGCGCGAGGACGCGCGGCGCATCATCCGCGACGCCGTGGGCGGCGACGACGAGACGGTCGTGGTGTTCTGCGGCTCCGGCAGCACCGCGGCGATCGACAAGCTCATCGGCATCCTTGGGCTGCGCATCCCGGCCGCGCTCGAGGACCGCTACCGGCTGAGCGACGCGATCCCGGCCGACCAGCGTCCGGTCGTGTTCCTCGGGCCCTTCGAGCACCACTCCAACGAGGTCAGCTGGCGCGAGACCATCGCCGACGTCGTCACGATCCACGAGGACGCCGACGGCCGGGTCTCCCTCGACCACCTGCGCGAGGAGCTCGAGCGGCACGCCGACCGCCCGCTGCGGATCGGCTCCTTCTCGGCCGCCTCCAACGTCACCGGCATCGTGACCGACACCGAGGGCGTCGCCGACCTGCTCCACGAGCACGGGGCCCTCAGCTTCTGGGACTTCGCGGCCTGCGCGCCCTACGTCGACATCGAGATGTACGGTCCCGGCCACTCGCACAAGGACGCGATCTTCCTCTCGCCGCACAAGTTCATCGGCGGCCCCGGCACACCCGGGGTCCTGGTGGTGCGCCGCGAGCTGATGACCAACCGCGTCCCGGTCGTGCCCGGCGGCGGCACCGTCATGTACGTCAACCCGACCGAGCACCGCTACCTCGACGACCCCGCCCACCGCGAGGAGGGCGGCACGCCCGCGATCGTGGAGTCGATCCGCGCCGGCCTGGTCTTCCAGCTCAAGCAGGCCGTCGGGGTGGAGACCATCCAGGCGCACGAGGAGGAGATGCTCCGGCGCGCGGTCGAGGCGTGGCGCGCGGAGCCGACGCTGCAGATCCTGGGCAACCTGGAGGCGCAGCGGCTCTCGATCGTCTCCTTCGTGGTCAAGGCCCCCGACGGCTCCTACCTCCACCACAACTTCGTGGTCGCGCTGCTCAACGACCTGTTCGGCATCCAGACCCGCGGCGGCTGCTCCTGCGCCGGTCCCTACGGGCACCGTCTGCTCGACATCGACCTCGACCGCAGTCACCAGTTCGAGGCGCAGATCGCCACCGGCTGCGAGGGCATCAAGCCCGGCTGGGTGCGGGTGAACTTCAACTACTTCGTCGACGAGGAGGTCTTCACCTACGTCGTGGAGGCCGTGCGCCTGGTGGCCCGAGAGGGCTGGCGCCTGCTCGGCGACTACCGCTTCGAGCCGGCCACGGGCCTGTGGCGCCACCGCGACGGCGCCGTCGAGCCGCCGCTGCGCCTGGCGGACGTGTCGTACGCCGAGGACGGCACGATGACCTGGCCGTCGCACACCGCGACGGCCCCCGTCTCGGTGCTCCGGGAGCACCTCGACGAGGGCCGCGCCATCATGGCCGCCGCGTCGCCGCCGGACTGGTCCGACACCGCCCACCTGGGTGCCGACCTCGACGACCTGCGGTGGTTCGCCCTGCCGGCCTGCTCACTTGCGTGAGGGCCACACCGTCGCGACCAGCCCCGCCGCACCGGCGGCGAGCCACGGGATCGGCAGCAGCCAGTCGAGCTCGTCGGTCTCCACCACGTCGCCCTGCACGAGCGCCCACACCAGCACCATGCCGGCGAAGGCGACGCCCATCACGAGCTGGGTGATGTTGACCGGGTGCCATCCCGAGGACTTCGCCGGGGCGTCGAGCGGTCCGGTCATCGGCTCGTCGTAGCCGGAGTCGTAGCCGGAGTCGTGGCCCGTCTCGTCAGTGAGGCCGTACGTGGTGTCGTACGTGCCGTCGTACGTGCCGTCGTACGTGGTGTCGTGCTCACTCATGGCGCTGCTCCTCAGGCTTCGCGGACGAGGATCTCGCCGGCGAACAGGTCGATGGTGATGGTCATGTCGGGGACGCCGTCGCCGCCGTCGAGGAAGCCGTCGAGGTTGACGCCGATGCCGTCCTGACGCTGGTCGAACACCTCGACGTCGCCGCCGACGACCTGTGCCCGCACGTCGACGTCCATCCCGTCGGGGACGATCACCTCGATCTCGCCGCCGAACCCGTCGATGGCGACGTCACGGCCGTCGAGGGCGTCCACGTCGGACACCCGGGAGAGGTCCAGGGTGAAGGTCCCGCCGCCGAACTCGTAGGCGGACTCGACGCCGGTCGCGCTGGTGGGCGCGAGGAGGCGGCGCTCGTGGTCGATGTCGTCCCCGATCGTGGCCGCCGTCGTCGCCAGGGCCGCGACGACGCCGAGGGCGATCAGCCCGCCGGCGCGGCCCCAGAAGGAGCCGATCAGCAGCATCGTCGCCACGATGCCGAGGGCCAGCACCGGGTAGGCGCTGTCGGTGACGTCCACACCGGCCAGGTCCACGACGCCGAGCACGCCCTCGGCGAGCGCGATCAGCGCGAGCGTGAAGAAGAAGAGGCGCGGGCCGCGCTTGCGCGGGTTCCGCGGCACCCGGGGTGGGCGCGGGGCGGGGGCGTACGACGTGGGCGGGGCCCACGCGCCGGGTGCGGCGTACGTGTCGGTGTACGTGTCCTCGTACGTGTCGGTGTACGGAGCTGTCGGCGGCGCGGTGGGGGAGTACGCGTACGGGTCGCCGGCGGCCGCTGCGGGTGTCGGCCCGCCGACCGAGGGCTGCGCGGGGTCGTAGCCGTAACCGCTCGTCGGCGTGCTCCGTGGGTTGCGGTTGAGGAACCACACGACGACTGCCGCGGCGATCGCGAGCGGCCAGGGGAACCAGAAGGCGCCGGCCCAGTCGCCCACCGCGCAGAGCAGCGCGAGAACGCCGACACCGCCGAGGGCGAGCGTGCGGCTGCGCTGGTCGAGGGCGAGCGGCTCGTCCTGAGTGCCCTCCTCGGGCACGAGGACCCAGGCGCCGATGTAGAGCAGGAGCCCGGCACCGCCGAAGAAGACCGCCACCACGAGGGCGACGCGCACGATGACGGCGTCGATGTCGAGGTGGCGGGCGATGCCGCCGGCGACGCCGGCGATGTGCCGGTCGGTGACGCTGCGCCGCAGCCGGCCCAGGTCCTTCATCTCGTCGCGGGTCACGCGCGGCCCCGACGCGGGGGGCAGGCCGCTCGGCGGCGGCTGCTCGGTGGTGGGGGTGGTCTCGTCCATGGGTCAACTCTCCTCGGCAGGCGCGGCCCGCACCATCGGGGACAGCCCTGATTCGCCTCGTCGCGGACCCGGCCCGGGCCGGGGGTCGGGTCAGGGTCGGCTCGGGGTCAGTCCTCATGGTCGCGCACGTGCGTGCCTGCGACGATGGAGCCACGATGACCTTTCCCAGCTCCTCCGCCCAGACGCCGCCCGGCACCGCCGCGAGCGGTGCCCGCGCGCGCCCCGGCGGCTCCCGTCGCGCCTACCGCGACCTCTCCGCGCCGATCGCCGGCGGGGTCGCGTCCGGCCTGGCCGTGCACCTGGCGCTGCCCGTGCTGTGGGTGCGGGGGTTCTTCGTGGCCACGGCCTTCCTCGGTGGGTTCGGGATGCTGCTGTACGCCGGGCTGTGGGTCTTCCTGCCCGCCGGCCAGGGGTTCGAGGTCAGCGCGCCCGGCCTGGAGAGCGCCACCCGCACCGGCAAGCGCCCCGGGCGCCGCTCCCGCCTGCGCGACGCCGGGCCCGCGATCGCCCTCGGCGCGCTGTTCTTCGGCGTCGTCCTCGGCTTCGAGGGGATCGTGGGCCAGGGGGTGCTCTTCTGGCCGGTGGTCCTCGGCGTCGCCGGCATCGCCCTGCTCTGGCGGCAGGCCGACGAGGCGCAGCGCGAGCGCTGGATGGACACCTCGGGCCGCATCGACCCGTTCCGGGCGGTCTTCGGCAACGGCGGCTGGGGCGCCTACGGCCGGATCGCCGCCGGGCTCGGCCTCATCCTCGCCGCGCTGATCGTCTTCGCCGTGGCCGCCGGTCAGGCGCGCTTCGCGGTGCCGGTCCTGGTGGCCGGGCTGCTCGGCCTGCTCGGCCTGGCGATCGTGGTGGGGCCCTGGGCCATGCGGCTGGTCAACGACCTGAGTGCCGAGCGGGCCGAGCGGGTGCGCACCCAGGAGCGCGCCGACATGGCCGCGCACCTGCACGACTCGGTGCTGCAGACCCTCGCGCTGATCCAGAAGAACGCCCACGACGCCACCACCGTCGCGCGCCTGGCGCGCTCGCAGGAGCGCGACCTGCGCCAGTGGCTGTTCGAGGCCGACAGCTCCGACGCCACCACGCTCGCGGGCGCGCTCAAGGAGATGGCCGCCGACGTCGAGTCCGACCACCCCGTCGTCGTGGACGTCGTCACCGTGGGCGACTGCCCGCTCGACGAAGGGCTGCGACCGGTCGTGCACGCCGCGCGCGAGGCCGTGGTCAACGTCGCCAAGCACGCCGGCACGCAGCGCGCCGACGTCTACGCGGAGACCTCGCCCGGGGCCGTGGACGTCTTCGTCCGCGACCGCGGCGCCGGCTTCGACGTCGACGCGGTCCCCGGCGACCGGCAGGGCGTGCGTAGCAGCATCGTGGACCGGATGGTCCGGCACGGCGGGCGGGCGGACGTACGCTCGGCTCCCGGCGAGGGCACCGAGGTCCGGCTGCACATGCCCCGCACCCCCTCCCGAACCCAGCACGAGGAGCCCCGATGACCCAGCCCAGCCCGACCGGACCCGTGACCGTCGTCCTGGTCGACGACCACGCGATGTTCCGCGCCGGGGTCCGTGCCGAGCTCGCCTCCACCGGCGCCGGGGTCGTGGAGGTGGTCGGCGAGGCGGCCGACGCCGACGCCGCGATCGCGGTCGTCCACGAGCTGCGGCCGCAGGTGGTGCTCCTCGACGTGCACCTGCCCGGCGGCGGCGGCGTCGAGGTGATGCGGCGCCAGCCCTCGCCCGACACCCTCTACCTCGCGCTGTCGGTCTCCGACGCCGCCGAGGACGTCATCGGCACCATCCGCGGCGGCGCCCGCGGCTACGTCACCAAGACGATCACCGGCCCCGAGCTGGTCGACGCCATCACCCGGGTCGCAGGCGGCGACGCGGTGTTCTCGCCCCGACTGGCCGGCTTCGTCCTCGACGCGTTCGCCGGCTCGATCGACGTGGCGGCGGTCGACGAGGACCTCGACCGGCTCACCGAGCGCGAGCGCGAGGTGATGCGCCTGATCGCGCGCGGTTACGCCTACAAGGAGGTCGCCAAGGAGCTCTTCATCTCGGTGAAGACCGTGGAGACGCACATGTCGTCGGTGCTGCGCAAGCTGCAGCTCTCCAGCCGGCACGAGCTGACCAGGTGGGCCTCGGACCGCAGGCTCCTCTGACTCCGCGCCGGGCACGGCTGCCGGGGGCGGCGCCTGTCGTCCCTCCGGGTGAGCACGATTGACAAACCCCGCGTGGAGCGGTGGGGTCGGTTCACCCCCCACCGACTCCCCAAGCGAGGCCACCGTGGCTCACACCGCCGCCGATCCCCGTCCGGACGAGGAGGACAGCGAGCTCAAGCGGTCCATCACCGGGCGCCTGCTCTTCTTCTACACGCTGGGCGACGTGCTCGGCTCCGGCATCTACGTCCTCATCGGACTGGTCGCCGCAGCGGTCGGCGGGGCCTTCTGGATCGCCTTCGCGCTCGGGGTCAGCGTCGCCGCGATCACCGGTGCGGCGTACGCCGAGCTGGTCACCAAGTACCCCCAGGCCGCCGGCGCCTCGCTGTACGTCAACAAGGCGTTCGGGAGCCGCCCGCTGACCTTCCTCGTCACGGTCTCCTTCCTCGCCGCGAGCATGGCGGCCTCGGGCTCCCTCGCGGTCGGGTTCGCGTCCTACTTCGAGACGCTGTGGTCCGCGCCGCCCGCCCTGCTGGTGTCCCTGGCGTTCCTCGCGCTGCTGGTGGTGGTCAACTTCATCGGGATCACCGAGTCGGTGTGGATGAACATGGTGATGACCTTCGTGGAGGTCGCCGGACTGCTGATCGTGCTCGTCATCGGCATCGTGCACATCGCCGAGGGCAACGCCGACTTCGGCGTGCTGACCCAGATCGACACCTCCGGCGACTTCGGCAGCCCGGCGCTGGCCGTGCTCGCCGGCATCTCGTTCTCCTTCTTCGCCATGACCGGCTTCGAGAACACCGCCAACGTCGCGGAGGAGACCATCGACCCGCACAAGGCGTTCCCGCGCTCGCTGGTCGGCGGCATGATCGTGGCCGGCCTGGTCTACGTGCTGGTGTCGATGGCCGCCGCGCTGACGGTGCCGCCCGACACGCTGGCCGAGTCCGACGCCGCCCTCCTCGAGGTGGTCAAGGCCGGCATCCTGCCCTTCTCGACCGACCTGATGACCACGCTGTTCTCGGTCATCGCGCTGATCGCCATCACCAACACGACGCTGGTCACCGTGGTGACGCAGCCGCGCGTGCTCTACGGGATGGCGCGCGAGGACGTGGTGCCCGGCGTCTTCGCCAAGATCCACCCCACCCGCCGCAGCCCCTGGGTGGGCCTGCTGTTCTCCGGCTTCGTGGTCGGCTCGCTGCTCGTCATCGGCACGCTCGTCACCGAGGCCGGTGGCGGCATCGACCTGGTGGGCCGGCTCGCCACCGTCACCGTCGTGCTGCTGCTGGCCATCTACGCTCTGGTCATCGTCACCTGCCTCAAGCTGCGCGGGCAGGACGAGCACGACCGGGTCTTCCACGCCAGCACGCCGCTGCTGGTCCTCGGGCTGCTGGGCAACCTGGCCATCCTCTACTTCACCGTCGTCGACGACCCGCACTCGTTGATCTGGTGCGCCGGGCTGCTCGGGGTCGGCCTGGTGCTCTTCCTGGCCGAGTACTTCCTCGGCAGCAAGGGCACCGGCTCCCGCACGCCGGACGTCGAGCCGCACCACTAGGAGGTCACACATGCACGTCATCGTCGCCACGGACGGCTCGCGACAGTCGCTGGCCGCGGCCAAGCACCTCAAGTCCTTCGCCGACCCCACCAAGATCACCGACGTCTCGGTGGTGGCGGTGATCCGGCCGCTGGCGTCGGTGGCGTTCGCCGACGACCTCTCCGAGGGCGAGAAGTGGCCGGCGGGATCGTTCCGGGAGGCCGCCGAGAGCGCGGTCGCCGCCATCGCCGCGGTCTTCGACGGGTGGGGACCGAAGGTCCACAAGCGGGTCCGCAGCGGCTCGGCGGCCAACGAGATCATCAAGGCCGCCAAGCAGTACGACGCCGGTCTCGTCGTCGTGGCGGCGGGTGGTCGGGGCCTCAGCGACGCCGTGCTCATCGGCAGCACCGCGCAGCGGGTCCAGCACTACGCGCCGTGCCCGGTGCTCGTCGTACGTCCCGCGCCGCGCAAGCCGCGCAAGCGCTGAGGCTGCCTGCGTCCGCCGGGCAGGCGGATCACTAGGGTGTGCGCATGGAGACCCTGCGACTGGTGCTGCTCTTCGTCCACATCCTCGGCTTCGCCGCGCTCCTCGGTGGGCTGCTCGTGCAGGTGCGCGAGGAGACCAAGGCGGTCAACCCGCTGATGCGCGACGGCATCGGCACGGCGTTCCTCGCCGGACTCCTGCTGGTCGGGGTGCTCGAGAGCCTCGGCTCGCCCGACCACGCCAAGCTCGGCGTGAAGTTCGCCATCGGGCTGGTGATCCTGGTGCTGGTCATGGCCAACATGCGCAAGCCGAGCATCCCGCAGGGCCTCTACCTCGGCCTGCTGGTGCTGACCGTCGCCAACATCGCGGTCGCGGTGTTCTGGTCGCCGGTCCACGCCTGACCCCGGCACCCGCCGCGTCCCCACAGGCGGGGGACGCGGAAGCCGGGGATGTCCCACCCGCCGCATAGGCTTGGCAGGTCATGAGTCCTAGCGCCCTGATCGACCACCCCCTGCTCGAGGGCCTCAACGAGCCCCAGCGCGCGGCCGTGACGCACGCCGGCGCGCCGCTGCTCGTCGTGGCGGGAGCGGGCTCGGGCAAGACCCGTGTCCTGACCCGGCGCATCGCGTGGCTGATCAACGAGCGCAAGGCGCACCCGGGCTCGATCCTGGCGATCACCTTCACCAACAAGGCCGCGGCCGAGATGAAGGAGCGCGTCGAGGAGCTGGTCGGCAAGCGCGCGCGCATCATGTGGGTCTCGACCTTCCACTCCGCGTGCGTGCGGATCCTGCGCAAGGAGATCGACCGCCTCGGCTTCAAGTCGAACTTCTCGATCTACGACGCCGCCGACTCCAAGCGGCTGATGACGCTGGTGTTGCGCGACCTCGAGCTCGACCCCAAGCGCTACCAGCCCAACGCCGTGCTCCACTGGGTCTCGGACCAGAAGAACGAGCTGCGCGACGCCGAGGACGCCGCCAAGGAGGCCCGCAACAGCTTCGAGGAGGCCTACGCGTCGGCCTTCACCCACTACCAGCGGCGCCTGCGCGAGGCCAACGCGCTCGACTTCGACGACCTCATCGCCACGACCGTGCACCTGCTGCAGGCGTTCCCCGACGTCCGGGAGAACTACCGCCGCCGGTTCCGCCACGTGCTCGTCGACGAGTACCAGGACACCAACCACGCGCAGTACAGCCTCATCCAGCAGCTGTGCGGGCAGTCCCTGGAGGAGCCGGCCACGCAGGAGGCCGGTGAGCGGGTCGAGCCGAGCGAGCTGATGGTCGTCGGCGACGCCGACCAGTCGATCTACGCGTTCCGCGGCGCCGACATCCGCAACATCCTCGACTTCGAGCAGGACTTCCCCGACGCCACCACGATCCTGCTCGAGCAGAACTACCGCTCCACCCAGACGATCCTCACCGCCGCCAACTCGGTCATCGGCAACAACCGCGGCCGCAAGCCCAAGCGGCTGTGGACCGACGCGGGCGCGGGGGAGCGGATCGTCGGCTACGTCTCCGACGACGAGCACGACGAGGCCCGCTTCGTCAGCGAGGAGATCGACAAGCTGACCGACGAGGCCGGCGTCCGGCCGGCCGACGTCGCGGTGTTCTACCGCACCAACGCCCAGTCGCGGGTGTTCGAGGAGGTGTTCATCCGCACCGGCCAGCCCTACAAGGTCGTCGGCGGAGTGCGCTTCTACGAGCGGCGCGAGGTCCGCGACGCCCTGGCCTACCTGCGGATGCTGGTCAACACCGCCGACGAGATCTCCCTGCGCCGGGTGCTCAACACGCCCAAGCGCGGCATCGGCGAGCGCGCGGAGGCGTGCATCGCCGCCCTCGCCGACCGCGACCGGATCACCTTCTGGGAGGCGTTGACCCGCGCGGCCGACGCCCCCGGCCTGGCCACCCGCAGCCTCAAGAACATCGAGGCGTTCGTCGCCATGGTGCAGGAGCTGCAGTCGATGGTGGAGGCCGACGAGCGGCCCGACGTCATCCTCGAGTCCGTGCTGGAGCGCTCGGGCTACCTCGCCGAGCTCGAGGCGAGCGACGACCCGCAGGACGGCACCCGCGTGGAGAACCTCGCCGAGCTCGTCGCCGTCGCCCGCGAGTTCGCCGAGGACCCGCAGCCGGGGCCCAGCGCCGATCCCGCCGACGTCGAGGCCGGCACGGTGGCGGTCGGGCTCGGCGACTTCCTCGAGCGCGTGGCGCTGGTCGCCGACGCCGACCAGATCCCCGACGCACCCGACGGCGACGACTCCGGCGTGGTCACCTTGATGACGCTCCACACCGCCAAGGGCCTGGAGTTCCCGGTCGTGTTCCTCACCGGTCTCGAGGACGGCGTGTTCCCGCACCAGCGCTCGCTCGGCGACCAGCCGGAGCTGGAGGAGGAGCGCCGCCTGGCCTACGTCGGCCTGACCCGCGCCCAGCAGCGCCTCTACGTCTCCCGCGCGCTGGTCCGCTCCGCGTGGGGCGCGCCCAGCCACAACCCCGCCAGCCGGTTCCTCGACGAGCTGCCGGTCGACCTCGTCGACTGGCGCCGTACGGCCGCCGAGCAGACGCGCTGGGGCCGCCACGACGTCACCGGCGGGTCGACCCGCCTCGGGACGCCGACCGATGCCGGGCGCCGCAACTTCAGCTCGGCGGCGCTGCGGGCCGACGCGGCCGCCAAGGCCAAGCCGGCGCGCGAGATCCCGAGCCTGGCACCGGGGGACCGGGTCGTGCACGACTCGTTCGGGATGGGCACGGTCGTGGCTGTCGACGGCGTGGCGGAGAAGTCGGTCGCCTCGATCGACTTCGGCTCCGAGGGCGTCAAGCGGCTGCTGCTGCGCTACGCCCCGGTCGAGAAGCTCTAGCTGCCGTACGTCATGGGGATCGCCGGTGCGAACCAGGGGATCCCATGACGTCCCGGTGACCGGTCAGGGCAGGCCACGCTGGGCCAGGCCAGGTCAGGGGACGATGCCGTGCTCGACGAACGCCTGGAACGGGTCGACCGGGTCGCCGCCGCCCGGGCGCACCTCGAGGTGCAGGTGCGAGCCGGTGACGTTGCCGGTGGCGCCGACGGTCCCGATGACCTCGCCGCCGTTGACGCGGTCGCCGACGGAGACGTGGATGGAGGTCTGGTGGCAGTACCAGATCTCGGTGCCGTCATCGAGGGTGACGACGGTCTTGTTGCCGTAGGCGCCGTCGTAGCCGGTCTCGGTGACGGTGCCGTTGGCCACGGAGAAGATCGAGTCGCCGCTGTTGGCGTTGAAGTCCAGGCCGGTGTGATAGCTGGCCCAGAGGCCGTACTGGCCGAAGGTGGCGGTGATGCCGTAGCTGGCGAGGGGGAGAACCCACTTGTTCTCCTTGATCTTCGCCGCCTGCTTCTCCGCGGCCTGGCGGACCTCGGCCAGCGCGGCGGCGCGCTCGGCCATCTGCTTCTCGGCGAGCGCGACCAGCTCGGGGTCGACCTCCTCGCCGACGGGGGCGCGGGTGTGGTCGCGGCTCACCACGGCGCCGCGGCGCGCGAGCGCCTGACCGGCGACGGACCCGAGCGCGTTGGACGCCTCGAGCGAGGCGCTGGTGTTGGCGAGTGCCGTGGCCCCGGCACCGGAGGCGGTGACGGCTCCACCAGCGGAGACGGCGAGGACGGCGACCCCGGCCACGAGGGGCAGGGACGGCATGCGGAGGGACGCGCGCCGAGGCGGCGTGGTGGCACGTCGCTTGCCGGTCACGGGTGCAGCCGATGCCGAGGTGCGTCGCCGAGGAGCGCGCTCCGCTCGGTGGTTGCCCATAGGGGTGATTACCAATCTGCCGGGTTCGGGGGTTGAGGTCGGCAAGACCGCGCACGACTGTAACGGAAAGATCACGAGGAAGTGCAACCCTCGATCAAATTCGTTGCCACAGCCCCGTCGATGACCGGTTTCCGGACGAGGAGGGCGCGACAGGTGTCGGCGCGGCCGTCGAGACGGCTCGTCAGGGCCCGGTCGCGCTCACCCGCGAGCGGCCTCGTAGCGGCGCAGCGCCTCGGCGCGCTCCTGCGCGTGGTCGACGATCCGCGTCGGATAGCCGCGCTCGTAGCCGACCGCGGACTTCCACGGCTCGTGTGCCGCCTTGCCCGGCAGGTGGGCCAGCTCGGGCACCCACCGCCGCACGTAGTCCCCCTGCGGATCGAACTTCAGCCCCTGGGTGACCGGGTTGAAGACCCGGAAGTACGGCGAGGGGTCGGTGCCGGTGCCCGCCACCCACTGCCAGCCGTGGTTGTTCGACGCCACGTCGCCGTCGATCAGCAGGTCGAGGAAGTGCCGCGCGCCGGAGGTCCAGTAGACGTGCAGGTCCTTGGTGAGGAAGGAGGCGGTGATCATCCGCACCCGGTTGTGCATCCACCCGACGCTCGCCAGCTGGCGCATCCCGGCGTCCACCATCGGGTAGCCGGTGACGCCCCGGCGCCAGGCCTCGAAGGTGTCGCCCGGCTCGTCGTACGCCATGGCCGCGAGCGCCGGCTTGAGGTCGGTCCACGCCGAGGCAGGCGCGTGCCAGAGCACGTCGGCGTAGAACTCGCGCCACGCGAGCTCGTTCGCGTACGTCGACCGGGTGTCGACCGACGCCAGCAGCGAGCGCGGGTGCAGCACCCCGAGGTGGAGGTAGGGGGACAGGCGTGAGGTGCCGTCGTGGTCGGGGCGGTTGCGCTCGGTCTCGTACGTGCGCAGCCCCGTCTCGGTGAACGCCTCCCAGCGCCGCCACGCCGCGTCCTCGCCGGCGTCGGGCATGTCGACGGGCGGGGAGGCGGCCGCCTCCTCGAGCAGGCGCAGCGCCCGGTGCTCGGAGTCGGCCGGCTCGATGACGACGGAGCCGGGCGCGGGGTCGGGTGCGGGGGCGGGCGCGGACCAGCCGTGCTCGCGCCAGGCCCGGGCGAAGCTGCTGAACACCTGGTAGGGGTCGCCGGCGCCGTTGCGGACCAGCCCCGGCCCCACGGCGTACGGCGAGCCGGTCGCGACCAGCTCCACCCGCTCGCCGACCGCCTCGTCGCGACGGCGGCCGTACGGCGTGGTCTCGGCCGACACGTGCACGCGCCGGCCCGCCGCGACCTCGGGCACCACGTCCCGCGGGTCACCGAGGCGGACGGTCAGCGGGATCCGCTCGGCGAGGTCGAGCACCGTCGCCGCGAGCCAGGCACGTCGCGACGGTCCCGCACCGGACCACAGGGCCGGGTCGACGACGAAGAGGGCCGTCACCGGTCCCTCCTCCAGCGCGGCGAGGAGCGCCGGGTTGTCCCGCAGGCGCAGGTCCCGTCGGAACCACATCACCGAGGACATGACCCCAACGTAGCCGCGGGTGACGACCGCCACCCGCACCCGACCTCGTGCCTGCCACCCGACAGGGCTAGTGTGCCGAGAGGAAAATTCCCGGACTGTAGCGCACACGAGAAGGACTGGGTACGTCGTGGACCTGATGGAGTTTCAGGCGAAGGAGCTCTTCGCCAAGCATGGAGTAGCGACCACCCTCGGTGTGGTCGCTGAGACCCCGGAGGCCGCACGTGCCGCGGCTGAGGAGATGGGCGGGGTCACCGTCGTCAAGGCCCAGGTCAAGGCCGGCGGCCGGGGCAAGGCCGGCGGCGTCAAGATCGCCAAGACCGCCGACGAGGCCGAGTCCTACGCCCGCGACATCATCGGCATGGAGATCAAGGGCCTGCGCGTCAACCGCGTCCTGGTCACGCCGGCCACCCCGCCGGTGGAGGAGTACTACTTCTCCTTCCTGCTCGACCGCTCGAACCGCTCGCACCTGTGCATCGCCTCGGTCGAGGGCGGCGTGGAGATCGAGGAGGTCGCCAAGACCAACCCCGATGCGGTGAAGAAGATCCGCGTCGACGCCATCGAGGGCGTCACGCCCGAGAAGGCCGCTGCGATCGTCGACGAGGCCAAGTTCCCCGCCGAGCTGCGCGACCAGGCCATCGAGATGGTCCAGAAGCTGTGGCAGGTCTACGTCGAGGAGGACGCCACCCTCGTCGAGGTCAACCCGCTGGCCCGCCTCGAGGGCGACAAGCTCGAGGCGCTCGACGGCAAGGTCTCCCTCGACGACAACGCCTCCGAGGTGCGCCACCCCGAGCACGAGCAGTTCGAGATCCGCGAGGAGGCCGACCCGCTCGAGGCGAAGGCCAAGGACAAGGGCCTCAACTACGTCAAGCTCGACGGCCAGGTCGGCATCATCGGCAACGGCGCGGGCCTGGTCATGAGCACCCTCGACGTCGTCGCGTACGCCGGCGAGGCGCACGGCGGGGTCAAGCCCGCCAACTTCCTCGACATCGGCGGCGGCGCCAACGCGCAGGTGATGGCCGACGGCCTCGACGTGATCCTCAACGACGAGCAGGTCAAGAGCGTCTTCGTCAACGTCTTCGGCGGCATCACCGCGTGCGACGAGGTCGCCAACGGCATCAAGGGTGCCCTCGAGATCCTCGGCGACAGCGCCACCAAGCCGCTCGTGGTGCGCCTCGACGGCAACAACGTCGAGAAGGGCCGCGCGATCCTCGACGAGCTCAACCACCCGCTGGTCACCCAGGTCGACACGATGGACGGCGCCGCCGACAAGGCCGCCGAGCTCGCCCACCAGGCCTGAGAGAGAGAAAACAGAAGCCATGTCTATCTACCTGAACCGCGACTCCAAGATCATCGTCCAGGGCATGACCGGTGGGATGGGTGCCAAGCACACGACCCTCATGGTCGAGTCCGGTGCCAACATCGTGGGCGGCGTCAACGCCCGCAAGGCCGGCACCACCGTCGAGCTCGGCGGCAAGGAGCTGCCCGTCTTCGGCACCGTCGAGGAGGCGATGAAGGAGACCGGCGCCAACGTCTCGGTCGCCTTCGTGCCGCCCGCCTTCACCAAGGACGCCTGCATCGAGGCGATCGACGCCGAGATCCCGCTGCTCGTCGTCATCACCGAGGGCGTGCCGGTCCTCGACACCGCCGAGGTGGTGGCCTACCTCGAGGGCAAGTCCACCCGCATGATCGGGCCCAACTGCCCGGGCATCATCACGCCGGAGGAGTCGCTGGCCGGCATCACCCCGCACACCATCGCGGGCAAGGGCCCCGTCGGCCTGGTGTCGAAGTCCGGCACGCTGACCTACCAGATGATGTACGAGCTGAAGGACTTCGGCTTCACCACCGCCATCGGCATCGGCGGCGACCCGATCATCGGCACCACGCACATCGACGCGCTCGAGGCCTTCGAGAACGACCCGGAGACCAAGGCGATCGTGATGATCGGCGAGATCGGCGGCGACGCCGAGGAGCGTGCCGCGGCGTACATCAAGGAGCACGTCACCAAGCCGGTCGTCGGCTACGTCGCCGGCTTCACGGCGCCCGAGGGCAAGACCATGGGCCACGCCGGCGCGATCGTCTCCGGCTCGTCCGGCACCGCGCAGGCCAAGAAGGAGGCCCTCGAGGCCGCCGGCGTCAAGGTCGGCAAGACGCCCTCCGAGACCGCGGCCCTGATGCGCGAGGTCCTTCAGGGTCTCTGAGCCCCGTCGCTCTCCGCGCTCTCGAGACGGCCCCGCAGGTCATCCTGCGGGGCCGTCCGCGCGTGGTGGAGCTCCGGCCGCCTGACCGTCCACAGCACCCGCCAGAGCATGTGGGCCCCCAGCAGGCGCACCGGCGCGACCGCCGAGATCCGCCGCGGCGAAGGCAGCGTCGGACAGGCCGAGCTGGTGAGCGTCGAGGGAATGGACACCCCTAGCACCCCGTTTCCGTGAACGCGCACATCGCTGGAGCGATCTCCGCCGTGGTGGCGGTGACCTCGTCGGCCTGGGCGTCCAGCGACGCGAGCGTGCCCTCACCGTACGTGTGCACCAGCAGCGTGGCAGAGCCGATCGCGGTGACCTGGAAGATCGCGCTGCCGGGCCCTTGGTCGAAGGTCAGGCCCACGGTGACGGTGTCGTGGCCGGTGTCGCGCTCGAGCGGCGTCCACACCTGGGTCTCGGAGGTGCGGCACGAGGCCGCGGCTTCGCGCACCGCCTCCACGGCCGCCGTCGCTGCCGCCGCGTCACGATGGACCAGGAGCTCGCGGGCATCGGCGTACTCCGGCCCGATCGCCGTGGTGACGAGGCGGCGGATCGCGGGGGCGGACGCATCGCTGTGCGGCCACACCACCCGCCCGCAGACCTCCACCTCACCCACGCCGTCGCCGTCCGCCGACGGCGGGCTGACCTCGACGTCGCCGCCGTCCTCGACCATCCCGGCCGCGAGCGGGAAGTCGGCGGGGGTCGCCGTGCTGTCCGGCGACGGGGTCGCCGTGCTGTCCGGCGACGGGGTCGCCGTGCCGGCGACGGGGACGGGTGACTCCTCGCTGCCGCACCCGGCCAGCGCCACGGCGCAGGCCAGGGCCACGGCAGGTGCCAGTGTCGGAAGCCTCATGACTGCTAAGACCCGCTGGGGGGCCGAAAGGTTGCGTCAGTCGCGCGAATCGAGCGCGCGCAGCCGTTCGAGGACCCGGCGCGACAGCGCGACGAAGTCGGCGCGGCTCATCGTCATGTCGCGGTCCGGGGCGAAGCCGAGCTGGGAGACCGCCGTCCCGTCGCGCACGATCGCCATGAGGAAGGGGAAGGACTGCCGGTCGTTGAGCTCCATGGACAGCGCCCAGGCGCTCAGGTCGGTGCCGTCCGACGACGAGGACGCCAGGGGGGTCACGGTGGTGCCGAGGTTCGCCTGGCCGCACTCGCGGATGCGGCTGCGGACCTGCTCGACGAAGCTGCGCGCCCGGCCGGGCGACATCGACCCGACGGTCTGGGTCAGGCCGAGCTGCGAGGCGTTCGGCGTCTCCGGGAACAAGAAGGTGCGCGTCAGCGGTCGCCGGATGCCCTCGCCGACGAACGTGGTGCGGTCGCACCGCGTCGCCGCGTAGTTGTTGCGGGCCCGCTCCGGCTCGGTGCCGACCCACGGACCGCGGACGGCGGCGACGGGCGGCAGGTCGACGACCGACAGGAGTCCGGGCGGCGTACCGACGTCGAGCGGCGGGCTGGTCGACGCCCGAGCGCGACCCGCGCAGGTCGCCGCACCCTCGGATCCGCACAGCGCGTTGACGGCCGCCGCCAACCCGGTCAGCGAGCTCCGGTCGCTGACGGGACGGCCCTGGCTGCGGACCACGGTGGTCACCACCAGGCTGCCGGTGCGGGCCACCCCGACCGTGACCGTCGCCGGCTGCCGACCCCACGAGCGCAGCCGGAACGTGCGGGCCTGGTCGCCCACGCGCTTGACGGTGCGGGTGGCCACGAGCTGGGTGCGCGGGTCGGCGCAGCCGGCGAACCACATCGAGGCGGTCTCGAAGCCCCGCGCCGCCTGCTGGTCGTTGCGCGACAGCTCCACCATCTGCACCGCGGTGGACTCCACCCGGCGCATCCTGCGCTCGCGGCGGTCGCCCTGCCTGCCGCCGGTGTTGCCGCGTGCGACGGTGCGGCTGGTCGACCCCTCCCAGGTGCGGGCCAGAGCGGTGACGCCGTCGGGGTCGGCGAAGCGCTCGCGCTGGCAGGGGGCGAGCAGCCCGTCGCCGCCCAGGTTGTCGGTCGTGGCGGTCTCGCGCCAGTCGAGACCCGCGCCGAAGCGTGACATCTGCGCGGGGGAGAGCAGCGCCGACTCGGTGATCAGCTCCTCGCCGGAGGCGGTCGGGGCCGGCGCGTGCACGGTGACACCGGTGACCGCCTTCTCCTCGCTCAGGCTGGCGGTCTCGGCGCCGGCCCCCGTGGCCACGAGGGAGCCGGAGGCCACCAGCGCCGCCGTGGCGACCGCGGCGCCGATGGCGGTGTGTGTACGCCGCCGCGCGGCGCCGGAGCGGCGGACCACCGTGGCCCGAGGCCAGCGGATGGACTCCAGCGGTGCCGCGAGGTCGCGGAGCAGGCGCGGGATCTCGGTGCTGGGCAGGTCGCGGTGGAGTGAGAACTGGGCGCTGGCGAGCTGCAGCTCCCGCTCGGCATCGGAGCGCGGCAGTCCCACGGCGCGGCCGATGTCGGTCAGCGACAGCGCGGACAGGCCGTTGAGCACCAGCAGCTCGCGCTGCCGGGCGGGAAGCTTGGCCAGCGCGTCGAGGGTGGCGCGCACCTCCGGGTCCAGCGACTTGTCGCGGTGCCAGATGCGCGCGGTGTGCCGGCGCCGGGCCCGGCCGAGGGCGAGCGGGCGGACGTAGGCGTCGCGGTCCTCGAGCACGCCGACCTTGCGCCAGTGGTGCCAGGCGATCACGAAGGCGTCCCGCACGGCCGCCCGGGCTGCGGGCGCGTCGCCGGTGAGCGCGTAGGCCTCGTGCAGGAGTCGCGCGCGCGTCTCGACGTAGTAGGCGTCGAAGGTCTCCGGGCTCCTCATGACCGCTCCACGGTACGGGAGCGCGCAACGCCGCGCACATCGTCCTCGTCCGGGCGCCACGGGTGCGTACGCCGGTGCGGGGAGGCTCGATCGGAGGCTGATGGGAGGCGCCACGGGAGGCGGCGTGGGAGCGTGATCCCGCGCGCGGGGCGGGTGATGATGGGGCGGCCATGACGTCGCTGCTCACCCGCCCCGACACCGTCCGGGCCGATGCTGCCCGGCCGCGACCGCTGGTGCTGATCGCCACGCTCGGCGGCGCCCTCGCCGCCCTGGGACCGCTCGTGGTGCTGCTGGCGGTGGGCGTGGTCGGCTGGTTCGTCGCGGACGCCGGCGTGCACGGCGTACCTCGAGACGGCATGCGCGCGGGCGCCCTCGCCTGGCTGGTCGGGCACGGCTCGGGCGTCACCGTGGAGGGGGTGCGCATCACCGTCGTGCCGCTGGGCATCACCGCGGTCGCGGCGTGGTCGATGTGGCGTCTGGGCCACCGCGTCGGCGACGCGGTGTCGGGCCACGGTCCCGACGCCGACCGCATCTCCGACGGTGAGCGCGACCTCACCGTGCCCACCGCGGTCCTGCTCTTCCTGTCCGGCTACGCGGTGGTGGCCGTCGTCGTCGCCGCGCTGGCCGCCGGGACCTCCGCCGACCCGTCCGTGCCGCGCGTCCTGGCCTGGACGATCGCCATGACGGCGCTCGTGGCGGCACCGGCGATCGCCGTCGGCTCGGGCCGTGCCGCGATCTGGGCGGCCCTCGTGCCGGCGACCCTGCGCTCCGCGGCGAGCGTCGCCGCGAGGCT
Source organism: Nocardioides sp. SYSU D00065 (assembly GCF_017916425.1). GTDB lineage: Bacteria > Actinomycetota > Actinomycetes > Propionibacteriales > Nocardioidaceae > Nocardioides. The sequence continues at coordinate 611,455 of NZ_JAFMSX010000002.1, forward strand.
GCTCGGCACCTTCCTGGCGGTCTCCGCGCTCGTGTTCGTCGTGGCGCTGGGGCTCTCCTTCGACGACGCCGCCACCATGACCTCACAGCTGCACCCGAGCGCGGCCGAGGCCGGCTACTTCGCGCTGCTCAACACGGCGTTCGTGCCCAACGCCGCCGTCTTCAGCGGCTCGTGGCTCCTCGGCCCGGGCTTCGCCGTCGGCGGGGCCACGGTCGTCTCGCCCAGCGCGGTCGTGCTCGGACCGCTGCCGGTCGTGCCCCTGCTGGCGGCGCTGCCGGCCCCCGGCACGCCGGCGGGCTGGGTCGGCGCCCTGATGCTCCTGCCGCCGCTGGTGGCCGCGGTCGCGGCGTTCCGAGCGCTGCGCGGACGCGCCCTGAGCTGGGACCAGCTCGCCCTGGCCGGGTGCGGCGGCGGGATCGCGGCCGGTGTGGGCTTCGCCGTGCTCGCCTCGCTCTCCGGTGGGGCCGCGGGCCCCGGCCGGATGCGCTTCGTCGGTCCCTTCCACCCCGACGTGCTGGTGCACGCGGTCACCGCCTGCGGCCTCGGTGCGCTGCTCGGGGCGAGCGTGCTGGCGGTGCCGGCGTGGCGCGCCGCCCGCGCGGCGTCCGGCCCAGCCCCCGAGTCGGCCTCCGAGCCGGGCACCGACCCGATCCACGACCCGTCTGCGGCCGGGGACTGACGAGTGGGAGCTGGCCACAGCCACGGCGAGCGCCCCTCCCTGGGGCCCGCGCCGCGGCACATCCGGGTGCTGATGGCACTCCTCGTCGTCCCGCTCGTCCTCGCGACCGTCGTGGGCGTCGCGGTCCTCTGGCCCGACGGCGACCTCGAGATCTCCGGACCGGGAGTCGACGTACAGCGCGGGACGGCGCACGTGCTCGACATCGGGGAGTGCCGGCAGGACCGCCCGGGGTGCCGGTCGGCCCGGGTCGACCTGCTGAGCGGTCCGGGGGCGCCCGGTGAGGCCGAGGCGCTGCTGCCCTACGGCGAGCGGGCGCCCGAGGTCGTGCCCGGCGACCGGATCATCGTCTCCTACGCCGAGCAGGCGCCGGAGGGGGAGCAGTACGCCTTCCAGGACTTCGATCGCGGCCCGCCTCTGCTCGCCCTGACGGTGATCTTCGCGCTCGGCGTGCTCGCACTCTCCCGCTGGCGCGGCATCGGCGCGCTGGCCGGCCTGGCCTACTCCCTGGTGCTCATCGCGGTGTTCACGCTGCCGGCGATCATGGAGGGCTCGCCGCCGCTGGCGGTCGCGGTGGTCACCGCCGCGGCGATCATGCTGGTCACGCTCTACCTGTCCCATGGCTTCGACCTGCGCTCGAGCGTCGCGATGCTCGGCACGCTGATCGCGCTGGTGGTCATCGGCGGGATCGGCTGGGTCTTCACGACCGTCGGGCACTTCACCGGACTGGTCGACGAGGGCAGCCAGTACATCTCCGGCATCGCCACCCAGGTCGACCTCCGTGGCCTGCTGCTGGCGGGACTGGTGATCGGCGCGCTCGGCGTCCTCGACGACGTCACGGTCACCCAGACGTGGGCGGTGTGGGAGCTCGCCGACGTCGATCCCGACGCCACCGCGCGGTCGCTGTTCGTGCGCGCCATGCGGATCGGGCGCTCCCACGTCGCGTCGACGGTCAACACGCTCGTGCTGGCCTACGTCGGGGCCACGCTGCCGCTGATGCTGGTCTTCTCCGCGCTCTCGCTGCCGTTCGGCATCGCGGTCAGCCAGGAGGTGGTCGCCCAGGAGGTCGTCCGCGGCCTGGTCGGCGGGCTGGGGATCATCGCCGCCGTGCCGGTGACCACAGGGATCGCCGCGCTGGTCGCCGGCCGCCTGGTCCGCGAGCGGACCACGGCACCGGAGCCCTCGCACCGCGCCTAGAGTGAGCGCGTGCAGCCCGCCCGCCTCGTCGTCCTCGTCTCCGGTTCCGGCACCAACCTGCAGGCCCTGATCGACGCCTGCGCCGACCCGGCGTACGGCGCCCGCGTGGTCGCCGTGGGCGCCGACCGCGACGGCATCGAGGGCCTCGCCCGCGCCGAGCGGGCCGGGATCCCGACCTTCAGCCGGTCGGTCACGGACTTCGAGACCCGTGAGGGCTGGGACGAGTCCCTCGCGACCGTCGTCGAGCGATTCGAGCCCGACGTCGTGGTCTCGGCGGGCTTCATGAAGCTGCTCTCGGCGCGCTTCCTGGACCGGTTCCTGACCCTCAACACCCACCCGGCGCTGTGCCCGGCCTTCCCCGGCATGCACGGCCCGCGCGACGCGCTCGCGTACGGCGTCAAGGTCACCGGCGCGACCCTCTTCGTGGTGGACGCCGGCGTCGACACCGGCCCGATCGTCGCCCAGGTGCCGGTCGAGGTCCACGAGGGCGACGACGTCGAGTCGCTGCACGAGCGGATCAAGACCGCCGAGCGCGCCATGCTCGTCGACGCGGTCGGTCGCATCGCCCGCGAGGGCATCACGGTGGAGGGGCGCCGGGTTCGCATCGGCGCCGCCGCTCGGTAGGCTGCCACCACACGACTGGCGCAGGTGGGCCACCACCGGGGAGTGACGCGCGGGAGCATCGAACGCCTGGGTGCCCCGACTCGAACCGACCGAGGAGTCCCGTGTCCCCCGAAGCTGTTGAGGCCCGCATCCCGATCCGCCGCGCGCTGGTGTCCGTCTACGACAAGGCCGGTCTCGACGACCTGGTCCGAGGCCTGCACGAGGCCGGCGTCGAGCTGGTCTCCACCGGCGGCTCGGCCGCCCTCATCGAGTCGCTGGGGCTGCCGGTCACGCGGGTGGAGGACCTCACCGGCTTCCCCGAGTGCCTCGACGGCCGCGTCAAGACGCTGCACCCCCGCGTGCACGCCGGGATCCTGGCCGACCGCCGCCTGGACTCCCACGTCGCCCAGCTCGAGGAGCTCGGCGTCGAGCCGTTCGACCTCGTGGTGAGCAACCTCTACCCGTTCACGCAGACGGTCGCCTCGGGCGCGAGCCCCGACGAGTGCGTCGAGCAGATCGACATCGGCGGCCCCTCGATGGTGCGTGCCGCCGCCAAGAACCACCCGAGCGTCGCCATCGTCACCTCGCCCGCGTCGTACGACGACGTGCTGGCCGCCGTCGCGGCCGGGGGGTTCACCCTCGCCGAGCGGCAGCGCCTGGCCGCCGAGGCGTTCGTGCACACCGCGACCTACGACGTCCACGTCGCCTCCTGGATGGGCAACGTCCTGACCGACACCAGCGAGGGCTCCGGCTTCCCGGCCTGGATCGGCGCCACCTGGGACAAGCAGGCGGTGCTCCGCTACGGCGAGAACCCCCACCAGGGCGCCGCGCTGTACGCCAACGGCTTCCTGCCCGAGGGCCCCGGCCTGGCTCAGGCCACGCAGCACCACGGCAAGGAGATGTCCTACAACAACTACGTCGACGCCGACGCGGCGCGCCGGGCGGCGTACGACTTCGACGAGCCGGCGGTGGCGATCATCAAGCACGCCAACCCGTGCGGCATCGCGGTGGGGGACGACGTCGCCGCCGCGCACCGCAAGGCCCACGAGTGCGACCCGGTCAGCGCGTTCGGAGGCGTGATCGCCACGAACGTGCCCGTCTCGGTGGCGATGGCCGAGCAGGTCGCCGAGATCTTCACCGAGGTGATCGTCGCCCCCGGCTACGAGGACGGTGCGATCGAGGCGCTGCGCGCCAAGAAGAACATCCGCGTCCTGGAGTGCCCGCCGCTGGCGCGCGGGGGTGCCGAGACGCGGTCGATCTCCGGCGGCCTGCTCCTGCAGCAGCGCGACGTCCTCTCCGCGGAGGGCGACGACCCGGCCACGTGGACCCTCGCCACCGGCGCCGCCGCCTCGCCCGAGGTCCTGGCCGACCTCGCCTTCGCCTGGCGCGCCTGCCGCGCGGTGAAGTCCAACGCGATCCTGCTGGCCGCCGACGGCGCCTCCGTCGGCGTCGGCATGGGCCAGGTCAACCGCGTCGACTCCTGCCGGCTCGCGGTGGAACGGGCGGGGGAGCGGGCGGCCAGCGCCGTCGCGGCCTCGGACGCGTTCTTCCCGTTCGCGGACGGTCCGCAGATCCTCATCGACGCCGGCGTGCGGGCGATCGTGCAGCCGGGCGGCTCCGTGCGCGACGCCGAGGTCGTCGCCGCGTGCGAGGCGGCGGGCGTGACGATGTACCTCACCGGCACGCGGCACTTCTTCCACTGATCGCGGGCGGCTGGCGGGGGTACGCCGGTCGTACGTTCAGCGGTGGCCCAGCCACATGCGGGCGCTGCGTGATGTGGCTGGCGCACCGCTGGGGCGGGCGACCCCGCGCGCGTCGTACGCCGAGCGGTGGCCCAGCCACATCCCGGCGCTGCGTGAGGTGGCTGGCGCACCGCCGGTGCAGGCGACACCCCTGCACTCGTACGCCGAGCGGTGGCTCAGCCACATGCGGGCTCTGCGTGATGTGGCTGGCGCACCGCCGGCGCGTGGGTACCCCCGCTCGTACGCCCAGCGGTGCCCCAGCCACATCCGGCCTTCGCGCGATGTGGCTGGCGCACCGCCGACGCGGGCACACCCGCACGTCGTACGCCGAGCGGTGGCTCAGCCACATCCGGGCGCTGCGTGATGTGGCTGACAAACCGCCGGCGCGGGCGACACCCGCGCGTCGTACGCCGAGCGGTGGCTCAGCCACATCCGGGCGCTGCGTGAGGTGGCTGGCGCACCGCCGGCGCGGGCGACACCCGCGCGTGGTACGCCGAGCGGTGCCCCAGCCACATCCGGCCCCCGCGAGATGTGGCTGGCGCACCGCCGGCGCGTGGAGGCGTGGCCCTAGACTGCCCGGCGTGACGGCACAGACCCTCGACGGGGCAGCAACCCTGCGGACCATCAAGGCGGAGCTGGCGGAGCGCGTTGCCGCGCTTCGGGAGCAGGGGGTCACCCCCGGGCTCGGCACGGTGCTGGTCGGCGACGACCCCGGCTCGCACTGGTACGTCGGCGCCAAGCACAAGGACTGCGCGGAGATCGGCATCACCTCGATCCGGCGCGACCTGCCGGCCACGGCCGACCAGGCCGAGGTGGAGGCCGTCATCGACGAGCTCAACGCCGACGACGCCTGCACCGGCTTCATCGTGCAGCAGCCCACCGGCCTCGACGAGTTCGCGCTGCTCTCGCGCGTCGACCCCGACAAGGACGTCGACGGACTGCACCCCACCAACCTCGGCAAGCTGGTCCTCGGCGAGGCCGGGCCGCTGCCGTGCACCCCCGTCGGTGCCATCGAGCTGCTGCGCCGCCACGGCGTCCAGATCGCCGGGGCGGAGGTCGTCGTCGTCGGCCGCGGCCTCACGGTCGGCCGGCCGCTCGGCCTGCTCCTGACGCGGCGCTCGGAGAACGCGACCGTCACGCTGTGCCACACCGGCACCGTCGATCTCGCTGCGCACGTGCGCAACGCCGACATCGTCGTGGCCGCGGCCGGGGTGCCGGGGATCATCACCGCCGACATGGTCAAGCCGGGCGCCGCGGTGCTCGACGTCGGCGTCTCCCGCGTCGACGGCAAGGTCACCGGCGACGTGCACCCCGACGTGTGGGACGTGGCGGGCTGGGTCTCGCCCAACCCCAAGGGCGTCGGCCCGATGACGCGCGCGATGCTGCTGACCAACATCGTCGAGATCGCCGAGAAGTCCGTCCGGTCCTGAGATGACCGAGCCGGACCGCCCTGACCACATCGAGCCGCCCGAGTCGGTCGCGCCGACCTCGGCCGAGCCGGTGGACCCGGACGAGCCCCGGCGCTACCCGTCCACGATCGGCGGCACGTTCTACCTGCTCGTGCTCGGTGCCGTCGCGGTCGCGATGGTCCTCGTCGCCGTCGGCGAGTGGCGCCCAGGCATCCGGCTGATGGGCGGCTCGCTGATCTTCGCCGCCCTCCTGCGCCTGCTGCTGAGGAGTCGCGACGCAGGGATGCTGGCGGTGCGCCACAAGCTGCTCGACGCGGCCATCCTCATCGCGTTGGGCGGGTCGCTGGTGTTCCTCGCCGGCTCCATCCCGGACCAGCCAGGCCTGTGACCGTCCCCTGAACGCAGGAACGGTGCGTACGGCAGGACCGGGGCGTCCCGGACCCGCCGCACGCACCGTCCGGTGCTGCGGAGCAGGGCTCAGATGAGCCCGAGCTCGGTGACGGCCTGACGCTCGTCGGCGAGCTCCGCGGTGGAGGCGTCGATGCGGGCGCGGGAGAAGTCGTCGATGTCCAGCCCCTCGACGATCGACCAGTCACCACCGGACGTGGTGACCGGGAACGACGACACGAGGCCCTCGGGCACGCCGTACTCCCCGCGGGACACGACCGCCATCGACACCCAGTCGTCCGGCGCCGAGCCGTAGAGCCAGTCGCGGGCGGCGTCGATGGTGGCGGACGCGGCCGAGGCGGCCGAGGACGAGCCGCGGGCGTCGATGATCGCGGCACCGCGCTTGGCGACGGTCGGGATGAACGTGTTCTCGAGCCAGTCCTGGTCGCCGACCAGCTCGGCGGCGTTCTGGCCGTTGACCTCCGCGTGGAACAGGTCGGGGTACTGCGTGGCCGAGTGGTTGCCCCAGATGGTCATCTTCTTGATGTCGGTGACCTTGGCCCCGGTCTTGGTCGCGAGCTGCGAGATCGCGCGGTTGTGGTCGAGGCGGGTGAGCGCCGAGAACCGCTCGCGCGGGATGTCGGGGGCGTTGCTCATCGCGATGAGGGCGTTGGTGTTGGCCGGGTTGCCGGTCACGCCGATGCGCACGTCGTCGGCCGCGACCGCGTTGAGGGCCTTGCCCTGGGCGGTGAAGATGGCGCCGTTGGCGGAGAGCAGGTCCCCACGCTCCATGCCGGGGCCGCGGGGGCGGGCACCGACCAGCAGGGCCAGGTTGACCCCGTCGAAGATCTTCTCGGCGTCCGCGCCGATCTCGACGCCGGCGAGGCCGGGGAACGCGCAGTCGTCGAGCTCCATGACGACGCCCTCGAGCGCCTTGAGGGCGGGCTCGATCTCGAGCAGGCGCAGCTCGATGGGCCGGTCCGCGGTCAGCGCACCGCTGGCGAGGCGGAAGAGCAGGCTGTAGCCGATCTGGCCGGCGGCGCCGGTGACGGCGACCTTGAGCGGTTCGGAGGTCACGGTGGTACTCCTCGTGGGTGTGCGTGGATGAGCGTGAGGGGTGCAGCCTTGCTGACGCTAGCAGCGCCGGTTCCCGCGCCGGACCCGTGGTGGCGGCTGGCATGCTGGCGCCCATGCCCCGAGCCGTACGTCGCCCCCGCGCGGGCGCCGGCGTCCTCGCCGCGCTGGCCCTCGGCGTCCCCGCGCTCGCCGGGTGCGCCGGCATCGGACAGCCTGCTCCCTACGACTCGGTCGGCATCAACGGCCTGGTCATCCCCACGCCCTCGCCGGACCCCGAGGACTTCGTCGGCGGCGTCGACAACCCGTGGCTGCCGCTCGAGCCGGGAGCGACCTGGTCCTACGAGGTGACCGACGAGGGCCGCGAGATCGGCGCCGTCGAGACCGAGGTGCTCGAGGACCCCAGCGTGGTCGCCGGTCTGGGCGCCACGGTCGTCCGCACCACCACGCGCATCGGGCGGGACGCGGCCGAGGAGACCCGGTTCTACGCCCAGGACGAGGACGGCAACGTGTGGCTGGTGGGCGCCGACGGTGCCGTCGGCAGCTGGCGCGCGGGCGAGGACGGCGCCGAGGCGGGACTCGCCATGCCGGCCGACCCGCGCCTCGGCGACGGCTGGCTGGCGTACGCCGCTCCGGGCCTGCCGCGGGCGAGCACGACCGTCGAGGACCAGTCGCGGCAGATGGTGCAGACGCGGGAGGCGGGACGCAACGAGGCCGACACCGCGACGCGCAACGTGTACGAGTCGGGTGTCGGCCTCGTCAGCGTCGAGGACCTCGACGCCGGCTGGGTGGCCCGGCGGGTGAGCGGTCCCGCGGACTAGTCGGGGCGGCGCACCTGGGTGCGGCCGTCGTCGTCGCCGTCCGGGTTGCCCCAGTGGCCGGGAGCGCTCTGCTGTCCGGGCTGGGCGCCGGGGGCCGGCGGGGCACCCCACTGGCCGGGCTGAGCCGGCTGCGTCGGCGGCTGGTAGGGCTCGGGCTGGCCCCACTGGCCGGGCTGGGCGGGCGGACCCGCGGGCGGCGCGGCCTGGGGAGCGCCGTAGGCCGGGTCGGGCTGCTGCTGCGGCGCGGGCTGGCCCCACTGCTGCTGCGGGGGAGCGCCCCAGGCGGCACCGGGCTGGCCCCAGCCACCCTGCTGGCCCTGGTTCCACTGGGCCTCGTAGTTGCCCGGGACGAACTGGTCCTTGCGGCCGCCGCCGAAGTTGAGGCCGGAGCCGGCGACGGGCGCGGCGCCCTGTCCGAAGAGGATCGGGTAGGTGAGGCCGGCGATCGCCGCGCCGAGGAGCGGCGCCAGGACGAAGAGCCAGAGCTGGACGATCGCGTCGGTGCCGGCGAAGACGCCGGGACCGATGGAGCGGGCCGGGTTGACCGAGGTGCCCGTGGCGCTCATCGAGGCGAAGTGGATCATCGCGAGGGCGAAGCCGATGGCTAGCGGGCCGAGCGCCACGTTGACCTCGTTGCGCTCGTCGGTCACCGCGAGGATCACCCAGAGGAAGACGGCGGTGAGCAGGATCTCGAGCAGCAGCGCGGCCCACCAGGCGTAGCCGGTGCCCTGGTCGCCGAAGAAGTTCTGGGCCATGTTGCCCTCGGCGCTGAAGCCGTCGAAGCCGTGGTTGAGCCCGAACAACGCGGCGCCGGCGAGCAGGCCGCCGAGGAGCTGGGCGGCCATGTAGATGCCGACCTGGTTCCACGGGAGGCGACCGCCGAGCACGGCGCCCAGCGTGACCGCGGGGTTGAAGTGGCCGCCGGAGATGCGCCCCACCGCGTAGGCCATGACCACGACGGTCAAGCCGAAGGTCAGGCCGGTGGCGACGTAGTCGCCGCCGCTGCGCATGGCTGCCCCGCAGCCGAAGAACACGAGCACGAAGGTGCCCAGCGTCTCGGCGGTGAACTTCTGTCCGGTCGTCGGCGTGTCTGCGACGGTGTCAGTCATCGTGGCTGTCCTCCAGGTCGTGGGCCGGACCCCGCGTCGGCCACGCGCACTCTAGCCGCGTGCGCACCGGGGTGCGAGGGTAGGCGAGTCGCACTGTCGTCCGGCGTCAGGTATCTTGACGTCAAGAGTTATCCCGCCGCCCGATCACTCAGAACGATCACCAGGAGCTGTCCTACCCATGGCCAAGATCATCTACACCCACACCGACGAGGCGCCGCTGCTCGCGACGTACTCGTTCCTGCCGATCATCGCCGCCTACGCGAAGACCGCAGGTGTGGACGTCGAGACCCGTGACATCTCCCTCGCCGGACGCGTGATCGCGCAGTTCCCCGACCGGCTCACCGACGAGCAGCGCCTCGACGACGCGCTGGCCGAGCTCGGCGAGCTGGCCACCAGGCCCGAGGCCAACATCATCAAGCTGCCCAACATCTCCGCCTCGATCCCGCAGCTCAAGGCGACCATCGCCGAGCTGCGCTCGCAGGGCTACGACCTGCCCGACTACCCCGAGAACCCGCAGACCGACGAGGAGCGCGAGGTCCGCGCCCGCTACGACCGGGTCAAGGGCTCCGCGGTCAACCCGGTGCTGCGCGAGGGCAACTCCGACCGCCGCGCACCCGCGTCGGTGAAGAACTACGCGAAGTCGCACCCGCACTCGATGGGCGCCTGGAGCAGCGACTCCAAGACGTCGGTCGCCACGATGGGCCACGACGACTTCCGCAGCAACGAGCAGTCGGTGGTCATCGAGGGCGACGACACGCTGTCCATCGTCCACGTGGGCGCCGACGGCGAGACCGTCCTCAAGGACAACCTGGCCGTGCTGGCGGGCGAGGTCGTCGACGCCACCTTCATGAGCGCCGCCGCGCTCGACGAGTTCCTCGAGGCGCAGGTCGCCAAGGCCAAGGAGGACGGCGTCCTGTTCTCCGCCCACCTCAAGGCCACGATGATGAAGGTCTCCGACCCGATCATCTTCGGCCACGTCGTGCGCGCGTACTTCGCCGACGTCTTCTCCCAGTACGGCGAGCAGCTGGCCGCCGCGGGCCTGTCGGCCAACGACGGCCTGGGCGCCATCTTGTCCGGCCTCGACGGCGTCGAGAACGGTGCGGAGATCAAGGCGGCCTTCGAGGCCGGCCTGTCCTCGGGACCGGCGCTGGCCATGGTGGACTCCGACCGCGGCATCACGAACCTGCACGTCCCCTCCGACGTCATCATCGACGCCTCGATGCCGGCCATGATCCGCACCTCGGGCCACATGTGGAACGCGGACGGCGCCGAGCAGGACACCCTCGCCGTCATCCCCGACTCGTCCTACGCCGGCGTCTACCAGGCCGTCATCGACGACTGCAAGGCCAACGGCGCGCTCGACCCGTCGACGATGGGCTCGGTGCCCAACGTCGGGCTGATGGCCAAGGCGGCCGAGGAGTACGGCTCGCACGACAAGACCTTCGAGATCCCGGCGCCGGGCCGCGTCGAGGTGCGCAACGCGGCGGGCGACGTGCTGATGTCGCACGAGGTCGAGGCCGGCGACATCTGGCGCGCGTGCCAGACCAAGGACGCCTCGATCCGCGACTGGGTCAAGCTGGCCGTCACCCGCGCCCGCGCCAGCCGTACGCCGGCCGTGTTCTGGCTCGACGAGACCCGCGCCCACGACGCCAACCTGATCGCCAAGGTCAACGACTACCTCGCCGATCGCGACCTGGTGGGCGACATCGAGGGCCTCTCGCTGGAGATCATGGCGCCGGCGGCCGCGACGACGTACTCCCTCGAGCGGATCCGCCGCGGTGAGGACACCATCTCGGTGACCGGCAACGTGCTGCGCGACTACAACACCGACCTGTTCCCGATCCTCGAGCTCGGCACCAGCGCCAAGATGCTCTCGATCGTCCCGCTGATGAACGGCGGTGGCCTCTTCGAGACCGGCGCCGGCGGCTCGGCGCCCAAGCACGTGCAGCAGCTGGTCAAGGAGAACTACCTGCGCTGGGACAGCCTGGGCGAGTTCTTCGCGCTGGCCGCATCCCTCGAGCACCTCGCCGGCTACGACGACAACGCCCGGGCGCGGATCCTCGGTGACAGCCTCGACCGCGCGACCGAGACGTTCCTCAACGAGGACCGGTCGCCGGGTCGCAAGCTGGGCACGATCGACAACCGCGGTTCGCACTTCTACCTCGCGCTCTACTGGGCCGAGGAGCTCGCGAAGCAGACCGAGGACGCCGACCTCGCGGCGGCCTTCGCCGCCCTGGCCGGCGACCTGCGCGACAAGGAGCAGACGATCGTCGACGAGCTGCTCGCCGTGCAGGGCGAGCCGGCCGACATCGGCGGCTACTTCCGGCCCGACCCGGAGAAGGCGGCCGCGGTGATGCGTCCGTCCGCCACCTTCAACCAGACGCTCGCCTCGCTGGGCTGAGCGCGAGCCGCGTCACAGACGGAGCCCCCGGGGAATACCCCCGAAGGCTCCTGTCTTGCGCCAGGTGATGACGACGACTGCCGCCACCACCGACCTTCCCGCCGACGACCTCGACGTCCCCTCGGTGACCGCCCGCCACTTCGGCCTGGCCGTCCTCGCCCTGGCGATGGGCGGCTTCGCCATCGGCACCGCCGAGTTCGTGACGATGGGGCTGCTGCCCCAGATCGCGGGAGGCGTCGACGTCTCGATCCCCACCGGCGGCCACGTGATCTCGGCGTACGCGGTGGGCGTGGTCGTGGGCGCGCCCGTGCTCGCCTTCCTCGGGGCGCGGCTCCCGCGCCGGGCGATGCTCGTCGCGCTGATGGCCGCCTTCGCGGTCGGCAACGGGGTGAGCGCGCTGGCGACGTCGTACGAGCAGCTGATGGTCGCCCGATTCGCGGCCGGGCTGCCGCACGGGGCGTACTTCGGTGTGGCCTCGCTCGTCGCGGCGAGCCTGGCGCGGCCGTCGCGCAAGGGGCGAGCGGTCTCGCAGGTGATGCTCGGCCTGTCCGTGGCCAACGTGCTCGGCGTGCCGGCGGCGACCGTGCTGGGCCAGGAGCTGGGCTGGCGAGCGGCCTTCTGGGCCGTCAGCGTGCTCGCGCTGCTGACGCTCGCGCTGGTGACCTGGTTCGTGCCGTCGGTCGCGGGAGACGCCGGCGCGAGCGGACGGCGCGAGCTCTCCGCCTTCGCCGTGCCCCAGGTCTGGCTGACGCTGCTGGCCGGCGCCGTCGGCTTCGGCGGCATGTTCGCGGTCTACTCCTACATCGCCCCCGTGGTCACCGACGTGGCCGGGCTGGGCGAGCGATCGGTCCCGGTCTACCTGCTGGCCTTCGGGCTCGGCATGGTGGCCGGCACCTGGGTCGCGGGGATCATGGCCGACTGGTCGATCTTCCGCTCGCTGATCATCGGCGGCACGGGCATGGCCGCGACGATGCTGGCCTTCTGGGTCGCCGCCCCGCACGGGTGGGCCGCGCTGCCGATCGTCTTCCTCATCACCACCCTCGGCTCCGTGCTGGTGGTCAACCTGCAGCTGCGACTCATGGACGTGGCCGGTGACGCCCAGACCCTGGGTGCCGCGATGAACCACGCCTCGCTCAACGTCGCCAACGCCCTCGGCGCATGGCTCGGCGGCCTCGTCATCGCCGCCGGCTGGGGCCTGCGCGCACCGGCACTGGTCGGCCTCGCGCTGTCGCTGGGCGGGGTGGCGATCCTGCTGGTGTCGGCGCGACTGCACGTGCGTCAGCGCGACGCCGCCTCGGCCTGACCCCCGCGGGACGCGCGGCGGGTGCACGCCTTTTCCGTGCATGTTGCGTGGAGTTAACACAACCGGAACCCTTGTGTAGCCCTCCTTTGTAACGATCCAATTCGTGGGGTGGACCCGCCACCCGGAGAACGGAGGGATCAACATGGACGAGAAGCTCTCGAAGGAGATCGAGCGCCGCCGGCAGCTGGCCGACCGCAACGTGGGTGCCGTCGTGAGCCTGCTGGAGCGACGCCAGGAGCTGCGCGGGATCTACCCGATGGCCGACCTGGTCGCCGACAACGTGGGCTGGGTAGTCTGACCTCTCCCGCGCTGGTGCTCCCGTCCCCCGTCGAGTCGCGGGGCGTCGGCGGTGAGAGACTGATCGCATGTCGACCACGCCCGCCTCGCGTCCGCGGGTCCTCTCCGGCATCCAGCCGACAGCGGACTCCTTCCACCTCGGGAACTTCCTCGGGGCGCTACGCCAGTGGGTCGCACTCCAGGAGGAGTTCGAGCCCTTCTACTTCATCGCGGACCTGCACTCCATCACCGTCGAGCACGACCCTAAGCTCCTGCGCGAGCGCACGCTGGTGTCCGTCGCGCAGCTCCTCGCCGCCGGCGTCGACCCGGCCCGCGCGACGATCTTCGTGCAGAGCCAGGTGCCTGCGCACACCCAGGCCGGCTGGGTGCTGCAGTGCCTCACGGGGTTCGGCGAGGCACGTCGGATGACGCAGTTCAAGGACAAGTCCGCCAAGGGCGGCGAGGGCGCGTCCAGCGTCGGGCTGTTCACCTATCCCATCCTCCAGGCGGCCGACATCCTGCTCTACCGGCCGCAGTACGTCCCGGTGGGGGAGGACCAGCGCCAGCACCTCGAGCTGACCCGCGACCTGGCCGCGCGCTTCAACCACCGGTTCAAGAAGACCTTCCGCGCGCCCGAGCCGTACATCCTCGAGTCGACGGCGAAGATCTACGACCTGCAGATCCCCGAGAAGCAGATGTCGAAGTCCATCGGCGGGCAGGGCTGCGTGTGGGTCCTCGACGAGCCCACCGTGGTGACCAAAAAGTTCAGGTCCGCGGTGACCGACTCGGAGACCGAGATCCGCTTCGACCGGGAGACCAAGCCCGGCGTCAGCAACCTGCTCAGCATCCACTCGGCGCTGTCGGGGGAGAAGGTCGAGGAGCTGGTCGCCTCCTTCGAGGGTCGCGGCTACGGTGACCTCAAGTCCGAGGTCGCCGAGGTGGTCCTCGGCGTGCTGACCCCGATCCGCGAGCGCACGCGCGAGCTGCTCGCCGACCGCACCGAGCTGGAGCGGATCCTCGGTGAGGGCGCCGAACGCGCGGGCGCCGTGGCGGAGGCCACCCTGCGCGACGTCTACGACCGCGTCGGCTTCCTGCCCGCGGGTCGCTAGGGTCGCTGACGTGCCGACCATCGGAGTAGCCATCGCGATCCCCGAGCCGTGGGCGAGCGAGCTGCAGGACTACCGGACCTCGATCGGCGACACGACCGCGACGCACATCCCGACCCACATCACCCTCATCCCTCCCACGGAGGTGGACGAGGCCGAGCTCCCGGCCGTGATCGAGCACCTCGGCGCGGCCGCTGCGGGCGTCGAGCCGTTCGACATCCACCTGCGCGGCACCGGCACCTTCCGCCCGGTCTCGCCGGTCGTGTTCGTCATGCTCGCCGAGGGGATCTCGGCGTGCGAGGTCCTCGCCGACGCCGTACGCCGCGGGCCGCTCGCGGTGGACCTGCACTTCCCCTACCACCCGCACGTGACCATCGCCCACCACCTCGACGACGAGGCGCTCGACCGTGCCTACGAGGACCTGGCCACCTTCGAGTGCCGCTTCGCCGTCGACGCGTTCAGCCTCTACGTCCACGACCAGCACGCCGGCTGGCAGCCCACGCACCACTACGCGCTGGGCTGAGCGATGTCCCTCGTCACCGCAGCCAAGCAGCGCGTCGCGCGACTGCGCGCGCGCCGGCCCGTCGTCGACCACGTCGTGCGGATGGTCGAGCACTACAACCTCGTCAAGGGCAACGCCCTCGCCGCCGCGGTGACGTACTTCGCCTTCCTCTCCTTCTTCCCCATCCTCGCGCTGTCGTTCGCGGTCTTCGGACAGGTCGCCAAGGTCTACAGCGACGCGCAGGACACCCTCGTCGACGCGGCCAACTCGGTGCTGCCGGGACTCGTCGGCGGCGACAGCGGCGTCTCGCTCGAAACCCTGCAGGCCGCGGCGCCCGGCATCTTCAGCGTCGGCATCCTGCTCACCCTCTACTCCGGGCTGGGCTGGCTCTCGGGCATGCGCGAGGCGCTCGTGGCGGTCTTCGAGGAGCCGCCGCGCGAGCAGCCGAGCTTCGTGACGGGCAAGCTGCGCGACATCCTCGCCCTGATGACGCTCGGGTCGGTGCTGGTCGTGAGCGTCGCGGTCTCGGGTGTCGCGACCAAGCTGCTGACCCCGATCCTCGAGGCGCTGTCGCTCGGGATGGTCGCCGGGGTCGTGCTCGCGACGCTGGCGGTCGTGCTGGGGCTGGCGGCCAACGCGCTGCTGTTCTTCGCGTTCTTCCGCCTGCTCGCCGCGCCCGAGGTGCCGACCCGCTCGCTCTGGTCCGGCGCGCTGCTGGGGGCGGTGGCCTTCGAGGTCCTCAAGCAGCTGTCCACCCTCCTGCTCAAGTCCACCGCGAACTCCGCCGCGTTCCAGGCCTTCGGCATCGCGCTGATCCTGCTGGTCTGGATCAACTACTTCTCCCGCGTCGTGGTCTACTCCGCCGCCTGGGCCTACACCTCGCCCCAGGCCCGCGCCGAGCGCGACGCCCGGCGCGTCGCGGACCAGATGCCGGAGGGACCGCGGATCGACCTCGCCGCGGCAGCGGGTGTCGTACGCCCGCAGGTGACGGGCGCGTCCTCACCCAGGACGGCCTTCGCAGCCGGGGCTGCCTCGATGCTGGGCCTCGTCGCCCTGCTCCGCCGGCGACGCTGACCGTCTGCGCTCCCCGCCCGAGCGGGGACTGGGCGGTGGCTGCTTGAGCGCTGGCCGAGCGGTGAGTGAGCCACATCCTGGGGCTTCTGGATGTGGGTGTGGCACCGCTGGTGGTGCGTGAGCGCCTCGTGCGGGGTGGGGCGGTGAGTGAGCCACATTCTGGGGCTTCTGGATGTGGGTGTGGCACCGCTGGTGGTGCGTGAGCGCCTCGTCCGGGTCGGGGCGGTGAGTGAGCCACATCTCGAGGCTCCGTCATGTGGGTGACGCACCGCCGGTGCTCACGCATCGAAACCGGACGGTCGGACGGTGACCCAGCGGCATCCCCAGCACTCGCGAGGTGGCTCAGGCACCGCTGCGTACGTCGGCACGCGAGCCGCGAACCGTCCACAGCCTCGATCACCTCGATCGCATCCACAGGCGCGGCCCGTACCGGCGACGGACGTGCGTCGTCGCGCGTCGAATGGGCCGATGTCGACCGTCCCTGATGACCTGTTCCACCGACCCATCGCCCGCGCCGAGGCCCTGGCATCGGGCCTGACCCCACGAATGCTGGAGGGTGTGCGGTTTCGCCGTCTCCATCACGGCGTCTACTGCGCCCGCGACCACCTCCTCACGTGGGAGGAGCGGTTGGAAGCCGCCCGTCTCGCCCTGCCGGACTCCGCGAGGACGACCGGAGCCACGCGGCTGAGGCAGCTGGGTTTCGAGGTCGGTGCGCCACTTCCACTGCACTTCGTCGTCGAGGGCGACCTGCACCTGGCGCTGGACGGGGTGTTCCTGCACCGCACGGTCAAGATGCCTCCGCACGACGACGAGGGCGTCTCTGCTGAAGCGGCCTACGTGGCGTTCTGCGCCGAGACGCGGACCATCGAAGCGATCAAGGTCGGGTGCGCGATGATGCATGCCGCGCAGCTCGACCCGTACCTGCTCGAGCGGATGCTCGACGAGGAGAAGTGGCGACGCGGCGTGCCGGAGACGGCGTACGTCCTGCCGTTCCTCGACGACCGGTGCAGGTCGATGCCCGAGGCGAAGCTCCTCGCGTACGTCGTCGCAGCAGGTCTGCCGGCCCCCGAAGTCAACCGCACGGTCGAGGTCGCGCCTGGCGTCGTGCTGACGCCGGACCAGTGGTACGGGCCTCACGAGGTGGCGATCGAGTACGAGGGCAGCCAGCACCAGGAGCACCGCGGCCAGTACAACGCCGACATCGACCGGTACTCCCTGTATCGCCGGCACGGCGTCGCGTACGAGCTCGTTCGTCACCCGCGAACGGATGCGTTCCCCCAAGTCCACGGTTCGGCTGGTGCACGCCGCGCTCGTGGCGCGAGGCTACGACGGCCCAGAACCGGACTTCGGGTCCGGCTGGACGTCCCTGTTCCGGCCGCTCTCCGACGTCGTACGGCGGCGGTATCGCGCCGCGTGACCCAGGCCAGCGGTGCGTGAGCCACATCGAGCGGCTCCGGAATGTGGCTGGGACACCGCTAGGGGCAGCAGCGGGGCCGCGATCCGCGTCAGCGGTGCGTCAGCCACATCGGGCGGTCCTGGGACGTGGCTGGCTCACCGCCGGACCCAGCACCAAGGCCGCGATCCGCGTCAGCGGTGCGTCAGCCACATCGGGCGGTCCCGGAATGTGGCTGGCTCACCGCCGGGCCAGCACCAGGGCCGTGACAGGCTAGCGGTGCGTGAGCCACATCGGGCAGCCCTGGGATGTGGCTGGCTCACCGCTCCAAGAGCCAGCACACGCAACGAGGGCCGGGGGAGACCCCCGGCCCTCGTCGACGAGCAACAGATCAGTGGCCGTGCCTGATGGCCGTGCGCAGGTCCTTGTTGAGCTGCGAGATCACGTCGAGCGGGATCTCCTTGGGGCAGGCGGCCGTGCAGGCGCCGATGTTGGTGCAGCCGCCGAAGCCCTCGTGGTCGTGCTGGGCGACCATGTTGACCACGCGCTCGTCGCGCTCGGGCTGGCCCTGGGGCAACAGCCCCAGGTGGGTGACCTTGGCGCCCATGAACAGCGAGGCCGACCCGTTGGGGCAGGCCGCGACGCAGGCGCCGCACTGGATGCAGGTCGCGACGTTGAAGGCCCGGTCGGCGTCCTCCTTGGGCACCGGCACGGAGTGCGCCTCGGGCGCCGAGCCGGTGTTGACGGAGATGTAGCCGCCGGCCTGGACGATCCGGTCCAGGGCGCCGCGGTCGACGACGAGGTCCTTGATGACCGGGAACGCGTCCGAGCGCCACGGCTCGATGGTGATGGTCTCGCCGTCCTTGAACGAGCGCATGTGCAGCTGGCAGGTCGTGGTGACCTCGGGCCCGTGCGCGTCGCCGTTGATCATCAGGCCGCAGGTGCCGCAGATGCCCTCGCGACAGTCGGAGTCGAAGGCGATCGGCTCCTCGCCCTTGTCGTTGAGCTGCTCGTTGAGCACGTCGAGCATCTCCAGGAACGACATGTCCGGCGAGACGTCGGCGACCTCGTAGGTGTGCATGGCGCCGGGGGTGTCCCGGTCGGGCTGCCGCCAGATCTTCAGGGTCAGGTTCATGCTCACTTGTAGCTCCGCTGCTTCATCTCGATGGCGGTGTAGACCAGGTCTTCCTTGTGCAGGATCGGGCGCTCGTCCAGCCCGGCCCACTCCCACGCCGCGACGTAGGCGAACTCGTCGTCGTGGCGCATCGCCTCGCCGTCCTCGGTCTGCGACTCGGCGCGGAAGTGGCCGCCGCAGGACTCGCGCCGGTTGAGCGCGTCGATGCACATCAGCTCGCCGAGCTCGAAGAAGTCGGCCACGCGGCCGGCCTTCTCGAGCGACTGGTTGAGCGACTCGGAGCTGCCGAGCACCTTGACGTTGCGGTAGAAGTCGTCGCGCAGGCCGCGGATGAGGTCGATGGCCTTCTTGAGCCCGTCCTCGCTGCGCTCCATCCCGCAGTACTCCCACATGATGTTGCCGAGCTCGCGGTGGTAGGAGTCGACGCTGCGGGTGCCGTTCACGGTGAGGAAGTGCTCGATGCGCTCGCGGACGGACTGCTGCGCCTCCACGACGGCGGGGTGGTCCTCACCGATCGGCTCGAAGGGCCCGTCGGCGAGGTAGTCGCGGATCGTGTGGGGCAGCACGAAGTACCCGTCGGCCAGGCCCTGCATCAGCGCCGAGGCCCCGAGCCGGTTGGCGCCGTGGTCGGAGAAGTTCGCCTCACCGGTCACGAACAGCCCCGGGATCGTGGACTGCAGGTCGTAGTCGACCCACAGGCCGCCCATGACGTAGTGCACGGCGGGGTAGATGCGCATCGGCACCGAGTAGGGGTCCTCCCCGGTGATCCGGGCGTACATGTCGAACAGGTTGCCGTACTTGTTGGCGACCGCCTCCAGGCCCAGACGCTCGATCGCGTCGGCGAAGTCGAGGTACACCCCGCGCCGTACGCCGTCGACCTCGGGCCCGACGCCGCGACCCTCGTCGCAGACGTTCTTCGCGGCCCGCGAGGCGATGTCGCGGGGGACCAGGTTGCCGAACGAGGGGTAGATCCGCTCCAGGTAGTAGTCGCGGTCCTCCTCCGGGATGTCGCGCGGGTCCTTGTCGCAGTCGGCCTGGTTCTTCGGCACCCAGATGCGACCGTCGTTGCGCAGCGACTCCGACATGAGGGTCAGCTTGGACTGGTGCGAGCCGGAGACCGGGATGCAGGTCGGGTGGATCTGCGTGTAGCAGGGGTTGGCCATGTAGGCGCCCTTGCGGTGCGCGCGCCACGCGGCGGTGACGTTGGAGCCCATCGCGTTGGTGGACAGGTAGAACACGTTGCCGTAGCCGCCGGAGGCGATGACGACGACGTCGGCGAGGTGGGTCTGGATCTCGCCGGTGACCATGTCGCGGGCGATGATGCCGCGCGCCTTGCCGTCGACGACGATCAGCTCGAGCATCTCGTGGCGCGCGTACATCGTGACGGTGCCGGCGGAGACCTGCCGCTCGAGCGCCTGGTAGGCGCCGATCAGCAGCTGCTGGCCGGTCTGGCCGCGGGCGTAGAAGGTGCGCGAGACCTGGACGCCGCCGAAGGAGCGGTTGTCGAGGAGACCGCCGTACTCGCGGGCGAAGGGCACGCCCTGGGCGACGCACTGGTCGATGATGTTGGTGCTGACCTCGGCCAGGCGGTAGACGTTGGACTCGCGCGAGCGGTAGTCGCCGCCCTTGACGGTGTCGTAGAAGAGGCGGTGGACGGAGTCGCCGTCCTCCTTGTAGTTCTTGGCGGCGTTGATGCCGCCCTGCGCGGCGATCGAGTGCGCCCGGCGCGGGGAGTCCTGGTAGCAGAACGTCTTGACGTTGTAGCCGGCCTCGCCGAGCGTCGCGGCGGCCGAGGCGCCGGCGAGCCCGGTGCCGACCATGATGACGGAGAGCTTGCGCCGGTTGGCCGGGTTGACCAGTCGCGCCTCGAACTTGCGAGTCGACCAGCGCTCTGAGATCGGGCCGCCGGGGGCCTTGGAGTCGATGATCGGCTCGCCCGGCGTGTAGTAGCCGGCCGCGTCGTCGTGCTCGCCGTCGGCGATCCCGGAGGTGGGGGCCTCGGTGGAGGTGACGGTGTCGGTCGTGTCCATGTCGTGGCTCACGGTGTGGTGACCCCTTACTTGGTGATGATGCCGGCGAGGACGGCGAGCGGGACGAGGGAGTAGCCGCCGGCGATGACCACCGCGGTGATGAATCCGATGTTCTTGGCGCGCCGGCGCTTGGCCGCCGTGCCGGTCCAGCCGAGCGACTGGGCGGCGCTCCAGACGCCGTGGTGCAGGTGGAGGCCGAGGGCGACCATGGCGACGAGGTAGATGAGCGTCATCCACCAGACGTCGAAGGTGTCGACCAGCAGGTTGTAGGGGTCGTCGGTCGCGCCGCCCTGCGGGTTGACCTTGCCGATCGTGAAGTTGAGCAGGTGCCAGACGAGGAACACCAGGATGGTCAGGCCGCCCCAGCGCATCATCAGGCTCGCCTTGGACGCGCCGGTGTCCCGCTTCTTCACGTACTTCGTGGTGCGAGCGCGCGCGGCGCGGCGCCACAGCGCGATGCCCGTGACGACGTGCACGACGAGGGAGAGGATCAACCCGAGGCGCAGGATCCAGAGCGCGCCCTCGTGCGGCAGCAGCGGCTCGCCGAGCTCGCGCAGGTGGTGGGCGTACTCGTTGAACGCGTCGTGGCCGGCGAAGGCCTTGAGGTTGCCGTACATGTGCGCGAGCACGAAGCTCACGAACACGAAGCCGCTCACCGCCATGGCGAGCTTCAGCGCGACGGTGGTGCGCGCCGCCCGCGCGCCCTTCACCAGGGTGGGGCCGGACGGTCGAGAGGCGTTGAGTTGGGTTGCCACCTGGTCACCGTATATCTCATCCTGCGGCTACCACGTGCCGAGGCGGTGTGAGGTTCGTCCGCGCGCACGCCATCCGGCTGCAGTGTGACCGACGCCACAGGCCGCCGAGGGGTGCGTGCCCCTCCGTCGTACGCCGCAGCGGCGGCCGTCGCCCGAGCCCAGCCGAGGTCGGCTGGCGATGCTGAGACCCATCCCATGGGCACGCCCCGGTGTCCCGCACGTGACGCTCGTCCTATCCTGCGCCGTATGACCGACCCGGATGCCGGCCCCGACGGCGAGGCCGACGGCGCCCTCGAGGGCGGCCTCGACGAGCCCGCGGAGCTGCAGCCGGAGGAGGGCTCGCTGCGCCTCGTGGGACCGCGCGACGCGTACGACGTCACCACGTGGGAGGCGGCGTCCGCCGCGGTGCTGCGCAAGGCACGCCGCCTCGGCGAGGACGCCCCGGACTCGGACGTCTGGTCGGCGCTGACGCGGACCAGCCTCGACGGCATCGGTGTCGCGCCCATCGGCCGGCCGGCCGACCTCGACGGGCTGCGCACCCGCGGACGACCGCAGCGCTCCGGCTCCTGGGACGTGCGCACGCAGGTCGAGGTCGTCGACGCGAGGGCGGCCAACGAGGCCGTGCTGCAGGACCTGGAGAACGGCGCCACCTCGGTCCTGCTGCACCTCGACGGGCACGGCGCCCCCAACTGGGGAACCCTCCTCGACGGGGTGCTCCTCGACCTGGCCCCCGTCGTGCTCGACCGGCCCTCCACCGAGCAGCTCGAGTCGTTCGCGGACTTCCTCGACGGGATCGAGGGGGCGGTGCACCCGCACACCAACCTCTCCTTCGACCTCCAGACCCTGGAGATGCTGGTCTCGCGGGTCCGGGACGACGGCGCCTCCGCTCGCGACCTCGTCGCCCCTGTCGTACGGCGCGCCTCCCAGCTCGGCGTACGAGCGCTGGTGGTGGACGGCACGGCCCTGCACGACCGGGGCGCCAGCGACGCCCAGGAGCTCGGCTGGGCCGTCGCCACGGGCGTGGCCTACCTCCGCCTCCTGGCGCACGAGGGCTTCGACGTCGAGCCCGCGGCCCGGCTCATCGAGTTCCGGTTGGCCGCCACCGACGAGCAGTTCCCCACCATCGCCAAGCTGCGCGCCGCGCGCCGGCTCTGGGCGCGGGTCCTCGAGGCGAGCGGTGCCGAGGGCGGTGCCGAGGGCGGCGAGATGGCCCTGCACGTCGTCACCAGCCGGCCGATGACCAGCCGGCGCGACCCGTGGGTCAACATGCTGCGGGGCACGGTCGCCGCGTTCGCGGCCGGCGTGGGTGGCGCCGACGCCATCACCGTGGTGCCGTTCGACGAACCGCTCGGTGCGCCGGACGCCTTCGGGCGCCGCATCGCCCGCAACACCTCGTCGCTGCTGATCGAGGAGTCGCACGTCGCCGCCGTCGCCGACCCGGCCGGCGGCGCGTACGCCGTCGAGAGGCTGACCGACGACCTCGCTGCGGCCGCCTGGGCCGAGCTCGGGCGGATCGAGGCCGACGGCGGCGCGCTCGCCGATGACGCCCGACAGGGCGTCAAGCAGCGGGTGCGGCAGGTGGCCGCCGTCCGCGACGCCCAGGTCGCCGACCGGTCGCGTCCGCTCACCGGCGTCTCGGAGTTCCCGCACCTGGCCGAGGCCCTGCCCGAGCGGGACCCGGGGATCCACCGCTACGTTCGCCACTACGGCTGGGCATACGAGGACATGCGCGCCGAGCCGGCCGCCCACCCGGTGTTCCTCGCCACCATGGGCTCGGTCGCCGCGCACACCGCGCGCGCCACCTTCGCCGCGAACCTGTTCGCCGCCGGCGGGGTCTCGGTCGAGACCGTCGGCGCGACCGAGGGCGTCGCGGAGGTGACCGCCGCCTACGCCGGGCAGCGCGTGGTCTGCCTGGCCGGCACCGACGCGGCGTACGCCGAGTGGGGCGCCGACCTGGTCGCCGCGCTCCGGGCGGCAGGGGCGTCGTACGTCGTGCTGGCGGGCAGGCCGGGGGAGCGGACGGTCACCGACGTCGACGACTCGTGTGCCATGGGGGTCGACGCGCTCGGCTTCCTCGGCCGGATCCGAGAGGAGCTCGCGCGATGAGCATCCCGGAGAACTTCGCTGAGGTCCCGCTGGAGTCCGGCGCGACCGGACGCGGTCGGACCGGGCCGAGCGGCGAGCCGTGGGCCAGCCCCGAGGGCATTGACATCCTGCCGATCTACGGTCCCGAGCACCTCGAGGGACTCGACGGTCTCGACACGTGGCCCGGTCTCGCGCCGTTCCTGCGCGGCCCCTACCCGACGATGTACACCACCCAGCCGTGGACGATCCGGCAGTACGCCGGGTTCTCCACCGCCGAGGAGTCCAACGCCTTCTACCGCCGCAACCTCGCCGCGGGCCAGAAGGGGTTGAGCGTCGCCTTCGACCTCGCCACCCACCGCGGCTACGACTCCGACCACCCGCGCGTACGCGGCGACGTCGGCATGGCGGGCGTGGCGATCGACTCGATCTACGACACCCGCACCCTCTTCGACGGCATCCCCCTGGACGAGATGTCGGTGTCGATGACCATGAACGGCGCCGTTCTCCCGGTGCTCGCGCTCTACATCGCCGCGGCCGAGGAGCAGGGGGTGAAGCCGGAGCAGCTCGCCGGGACCATCCAGAACGACATCCTCAAGGAGTTCATGGTCCGCAACACCTACATCTACCCGCCGGCGCCGAGCATGCGGATCATCAGCGACATCTTCGCCTACACCTCGCAGCGGATGCCGCGCTTCAACTCGATCTCGATCTCCGGCTACCACATCCAGGAGGCCGGGGCGACGGCCGACCTGGAGCTGGCGTACACGCTGGCCGACGGCGTCGAGTACATCCGCGCCGGCCTCGGCACCGGCATGACGATCGACCAGTTCGCCCCGCGGCTGTCGTTCTTCTGGGCGATCGGGATGAACTTCTTCATGGAGGTCGCCAAGATGCGCGCCGCCCGGGCGCTGTGGGCGCGCCTCGTCGACGACTTCGAGCCGCAGAACCCCAAGTCGCGCTCGCTGCGCACGCACAGCCAGACCTCGGGCTGGTCGCTGACCGCGCAGGACGTCTTCAACAACGTCGGGCGCACCTGCATCGAGGCGATGGCCGCCACCCAGGGCCACACCCAGTCGCTGCACACCAACGCCCTCGACGAGGCGATCGCGCTGCCCACCGACTTCTCGGCGCGCATCGCCCGCAACACCCAGCTGCTGCTGCAGCAGGAGAGCGGCACCACCGAGGTCATCGACCCGTGGGCCGGCTCCTACTACGTCGAGAAGCTCACCCACGACCTCGCGGAGCGGGCCTGGGCGCACATCCTCGAGGCCGAGCGCGCCGGCGGGATGGCTGCCGCGATCGAGCAGGGCATCCCCAAGATGCGCATCGAGGAGGCGGCCGCCCGCACCCAGGCGCGCATCGACTCGGGCGCCCAGAAGGTCATCGGCGTCAACACCTACCGCCTCGCCGCCGAGGACCGGCTCGACGTGCTGCGCGTCGACAACGACGACGTCTACCGCCAGCAGGTCGCCAAGCTCGAGCGGCTGCGCGCCGAGCGCGACGACGACGACGTACGCCGGGCGCTCGACGCGCTGACCGCGTCCGCCGAGCGCGGCCCGGTCGGCGGCGGCTCCCTGGAGGGCAACCTGCTGGCGCTGGCGGTCGACGCGGCGCGCGCCAAGGCCACGGTCGGGGAGATCTCGGATGCGCTGGAGAAGGTCTACGGCCGTCACCAGGCCTTGATCCGTACGATCAGCGGCGTGTACCGCGACGAGGCAGCCAAGGCCGGCGCGGACGGTGCCCCCAGCGGCGCCGTGGCCGCGGTCCTGGCCGCCACGGAGGAGTTCGAGGCCGAGGAGGGCCGCCGCCCCCGCATCCTCGTCGCCAAGATGGGCCAGGACGGCCACGACCGCGGGCAGAAGGTCGTCGTCACCGCCTTCGCCGACCTCGGCTTCGACGTCGACGTGGGGCCGCTGTTCTCGACGCCCGAGGAGGTCGCGCAGCAGGCGATCGACGCCGACGTGCACATCGTCGGCGTCTCCTCGCTCGCGGCCGGCCACCTGACGCTGCTGCCGGCGCTCAAGCAGGCGCTGGCCGACCAGGGCCGCCCGGACATCATGATCGTCATCGGCGGCGTGATCCCGCCCGACGACGTGCCGGTGCTCGAGGAGATGGGCGCGGCCGCGGTGTTCCTGCCCGGCACGGTCATCGCCGAGTCCGCGCTCGACCTGCTGGCCCGGCTGCGCGCCTGACATGGCGCGCCCGGTGCGAGAGGTCGACGTCGCCGCGCTGGTCGAGGGCATCCGCTCGGGCAGGCGCGCGGATGTCGCGCGCGCCATCACCCTCGTGGAGTCCTCGCGGGCCGAGCACCGGGCCGCGGCGCGTGAGCTGCTCACCGCCCTGGCCGCCCAGGACCCTCCCACGGCGACCCGGGTGGGCATCTCGGGCGTGCCCGGGGTGGGCAAGTCCACCTTCATCGAGAGCCTCGGCACTCGCCTCACCGCGGCCGGGCACCGGGTCGGTGTCCTCGCCGTGGACCCGTCCTCGGTGCGCACCGGCGGCTCCGTGCTCGGTGACAAGACCCGGATGGCCGCGCTGTCGGTCGACCCCCGGGCCTTCATCCGTCCCTCGCCCTCCGCCGGCACCCTCGGCGGCGTCGCACGCGCCACCACGCAGGCGATGCTGGTGCTGGAGGCGGCCGGCCACGACGTCGTGCTGGTCGAGACCGTCGGCGTCGGGCAGTCGGAGGTGACCGTCGCCGGCATGGTCGACACGTTCCTGTTCCTCACCCTCGCCCGCACCGGCGACCAGCTGCAGGGCATCAAGAAGGGCATCCTCGAGATCGCCGACGTGGTCGCGGTCAACAAGGCCGACGGCGACCACGAGGCCGACGCGCGGGTGGCCGCCCGCGAGCTCGCCGGTGCGCTGCGCCTGGTGCGTGGGCAGGCCGAGTGGGCGCCGCCGGTGGTGACCTGCTCGGCGCTGACGGGGGCCGGGATCGAGGAGGTGTGGCAGCGCGTCGGCGCTCACCGCGAGCACCTCGGCACCGACGGCCTGGCGCGCAAGCGGGCCGAGCAGCAGCTGGAGTTCACCTGGGCGCTGGTGCGCGACGAGCTCGCCCAGCGCCTGCGGTCCTCGCCCGGGGTCGCAGCCGTGCGCGACGACGTACGGCGGGCCGTGCTGGCCGGCGAGCTGCCGGCGCCACTGGCCGCGGACCGCCTGCTGGCGGCGTACGACCGTGAGGAGGCGGGCCGGCGCGCCTGAGGCCGCCGGCGTCCGTCACGTCAGGGTCGGATGAGATCCGCCGCGCCGTCATGGCCGAGCAACTACGCTGGGTGGGTTATGCCTGCCCCAGTCCCCGCCACGTCCGTCATCGCCGAGGTCGTCGACAAGTACGCCGACGAGCTCGTCGCGCTCCGCCGCGACCTGCACGCCCATCCCGAGCTCAGCTGGAGCGAGCACCGCACCTCCGATGCCGTCGTGTCCGCGCTCGAGGGGGCCGGCTGGGCCATCACGCGGCCCGAGGGCGGCGGCGTGCTCGCCGAGATCGGTCACGGCGGACCGCTCGTGGCGCTCCGCGCCGACCTCGACGCGCTGCCGGTGGACGACCTGATCTCGGATCCGTGGCGCAGCACCGTCCCGGGCGTCGCCCACGCCTGCGGTCACGACGTCCACACCGCCGGCCTGGTCGGTGCGGGCCTGGCCCTCGCCGAGGTAGCCGTGCGCGGCCTGCTGCCGGGCCGGGTGCGGCTGCTGTTCCAGCCGGCCGAGGAGGTCATGCCCGGCGGGGCGCTCCACCTCATCTCGTCCGGTGCGCTCGAGGGCGTGAGTCACGTCTTCGGCCTGCACTGCGACCCCAGTCTCGACGTGGGCCGGATCGGACTGCGCGAGGGTCCGCTGACCGGTGCCGCCGACGCCCTGACCGTCCGGCTCATCGGCAAGGGCGGCCACACTTCACGTCCCCACCTCACCGAGGACCTCACCTTCGCCCTCGGCAAGGTCATCACCGAGCTGCCCGCCATCCTCAGTCGCCGCCTCGACCCCCGCGCCGGGGTGAGCGTGGTGTGGGGCATGGTGCGCGCCGGGTCGGCCCACAACGTGATCCCGCACGGCGGTGTCGTCGCGGGCACGGTCCGCATGCTCGACGCCGTCGCCTGGGCGGACGCCGAGCACCTGATCCGCCAGCTGATCACCTCGATCGTCGCGCCCTACAGCGTGACCGCTGAGGTGACCTACCAGCGCGGCGTGCCGCCGGTGGTCAACCACCCGAGGTCCACCGCGCTGCTGGGCGACGCGCTGGAGCGGGTCCTCGGGCCCCAGGGTCACGTCTCGACCCTGCAGAGCCTCGGCGGGGAGGACTTCGGCTGGTACCTCGACTCGGTCCCCGGCGCGATGGCCCGTCTCGGGACGCGCACGCCCGGCGGTCCGACGTACGACCTGCACCAGGGCAACCTGCGCATCGACGAGGCCGCCACGCCCATCGCCGCCCGGGTGCTCGCCGAGGCAGCGGTCACGGCGCTCAGCGCCTGAGAACCGTCACGGCGCGTCCGTCGCGTCGCGCTCCAGGCGACCGAGGGGCACGCCGAAGGTGAAGGTGCTGCCCTGCCCGAGGGTGGACTCGACCTGCAGCCGGCCGCCCAGGAGGTCGACCAGGGCGCGGCAGATCGCGAGGCCGAGCCCAACGCCGCGGTGCTCGCGCGCGGCGTGCGGGTCGACCTGGGTGAACGGCTCGAAGAGCGTGCTCAGGTGGTCGTCGGCGATGCCGATGCCTGTGTCGGCGACCGCGAACTCGACCCCCGTGCTGTCCTCGCAGCCGCCGGTGACCCGGTCGTCGGGGCGCTCGTCGGGCGCGATGGGGCGGGCGCGGACCCGGACCTCGACGCCGCCGCGCTCGGTGAACTTGAGGGCGTTCTGCACGAGGTTGGTGAGCACCTGGGTGATCCGGCGCGCGTCCCCCACGGCCTTCGCCGGCACGGCCTCGTCGACGGCGAAGGACATCGTGAGGTCGCGGCTCGCGGCGAACGGGACGGCCCAGGCGGCGACGTCCTCCACGACCGAGCGCACCTCGAACGGTCGCGGGTGCACGACGTTCTGGTGCGCCTCCAGCCCGGAGTACTCCAGCAGGTCGTTGACCAGGTGCATCAGCCGCTGGCTGGAGCGGTGCACCATGCGCACGTAGTGCTCCTGCTCTGGGCCCAGACCGGCGTCGAGGAGCAGGTCGGTGGCACCGACGAGGGCGGCCAGGGGGGTGCGGACCTCGTGGCTGACCGTGGCCAGGAACAGGGACTTGGCGGCGTTGGCCTCCTCCAGCTGGCGCACCATCTCCTTGGCCCGCGTGACGTCCTCGGCGATGCCGTGCACGCCGACGACCTCGCCGCCGACGACGACCGGGATCATCGTGCACCGGATGTCGATGACCTCGCGGTCGGGGCGCAGCACCCGGGCCTCGCTCAGCTGCGGGACCCCCGTCAGGGCACGGTGGAAGGCGGCGTCGATGATGTGCAGGTCGTCGGGGTGGATGACCTGGGAGTAGTGCGACTGCCTCATCTGCTGCAGGCTCAGCCCGGTCATCGCCAGGGCCGGCTCGTTGGCGTCGGTGTAGTAGCCGCGCCGGTCCACCGAGTACGCCGCGTGGGGGTGGTGGATGAACATCGACGCGTAGCGCTCGCTGCTCTGGGCGAGGGCGCCCTCCCCGAGAGACGTGCTGGCCGAGTCCGCCGGACCGCCCTGCTCAGCTTCCATCAGTTGCCCCTCCGGGTGCGATCGCCGCGCTGCCCCGGCCGGCACCCTCCTGCCGACCGGTGGCCTCCCAGTACAGCACGAGCGAGCGCTCCTGAGGACCCGACCGAGGCGTCGGGTCCTCGGGGGGCTGGCGCTGCATCCGGCTGACGTGGGCGGACCTGCACCGCCCCGAGCGGGTAGTTCCCCGGATCCGCAACCTGCTCCGTACGCCTGCCGCCTGAGGGTTGTCCGGCTCTTCCTGAGGTTGTCGGCCCTTGCATGGGCCGACAACGTGAGGAATCCCCGGCCGGCCGGGGATCCCTCACGAACGACGCAACGCCCCCGAGTACCGGCGGTCAGCCGACGGCCCGGTTCTCGTAGGGCGTCGACAGCATGAGGGGCTCACTGCTGCTTGTAGGGCACCCCGTCGGCCGCCGGTGCGCGCGAGCGCCCGACCAGGCCCGCGACCGCGAAGAGGGTGACCACGTAGGGCAGCGCGAGCATGAACTGGCTGGGCACGGGGGAGCCGATGGCCGAGAGCACGCCCTGCAGGTTGGTCGCGAAGCCGAACAGGAGCGCGGCGAGGGTGGCCCGGATGGGATCCCACTTGCCGAAGATCACCGCAGCCAGCGCGATGTAGCCGGCGCCGTTGGTCAGCTCACGGTTGAACTGGCTGACCGAGACGAGCGTGTAGTAGGCGCCACCCATGCCCGCGATCGCGCCGGCCAGCAGGATCGTGCGGTAGCGGGTGCGGTTGACCTTGATGCCCACCGTGTCGGCGGCCTTCGGGTGCTCGCCGACGGCGCGGACGCGCAGGCCCCAGCGGGTGCGGTAGAGGGCGTACGCGACGAGCGCCACGACGAGGTAGAGCACGTAGACCAGCGCCGTCTGGCGGAAGAAGATCGGGCCGACGAGCGGAATGTCGCCCAGGACCGGGATCGGCACCCGGTCGAAGCCCTCGGGGGCGTTGAGGGTCTGCGCGTTCGGGGTCAGCACCTGGCGGAACAGGAAGTTCGTCAGGCCGAGGACCAGCACGTTGAGCACGACGCCGACGATGACCTGGTCGACGAAGTAGGTGATCGCGAAGAGGCCGAGGATGAGCGCCACCAGTGCGCCGGCGATCGCCGCCGAGACGAGGCCGGCCCACGGGGAGCCGGTCGTCGAGGCGGTGATGGCGGCGGCGAAGGCGCCGAGGAGGAGCTGTCCCTCGATGGCGATGTTGACGACGCCCGCGCGTTCGCCGAGCACGCCGCCCAGCGCGCCGAAGACGAGCGGGATGGCGAGCGCGACCGCGCCGCCGAACAGGCTGACGACGCGGATGCTGTTGTCCGCGGCGGCCCAGCTGAGGAAGCCGGTCATCCAGGCGATCGCGAACACGACCGGGATCCAGGTGGGCTGGCGCAGGTGGCCCAGCATGCGGCGTACGGCCTCCGCGGTGAGCGCGAGGCACGCGAGCACCATCACCCATCCCGTCGGTCCCGAGGGGACCACGATGTCGGGCAGCGCCACGAAGTCGGTGTCGGCCGCGAGCTGGAACGTGGTGTCGCCCGAGTGGCTCGAGAGCACCAGGATCAGGCCGAGCCCGAGGGTCAGCACCCCGAGCACGACGGGCAGCTTGCGGGCGCCGGCCGACCTGGTGGGCGCGACGGTGGCGTCGGGGGCCAGCCCGCCGCTCTCGGGCGTGGGCTGGTCGGTCAGGGTGCTCACTTGGCCTCCTGGGCGGGGAGCCGGAAGATCGTGCGCACCAGGGCGGGCGCGGCGAGGAAGAGGACGATCAGCGACTGCACGACCAGCACCAGGTCGACGGAGATGTTCTCCGAGGCCTGCATGGTGAAGCCGCCGGCCTTGAAGGCGCCGAACAGGAGCCCCGCTGCGAGGATGCCGAGCGGGCGGGAGCGACCGAGCAGGGCGACGGTGATGGCGTCGAAGCCGATGGAGGCGTCCAGGTCGAGCGAGACGCCGGTGGTCACGGTGCCCAGCACCTGGTTGACGCCGGCGAGGCCGAGCAGGGAGCCCGCGATCATCATGACGACGGTGTAGGTCTTGCCGACGTTGATGCCGGAGGCGCGGGCGGCGTGGGGGTTCTCGCCTACGGCGCGGATGCGGTAGCCGAGGGTGGACCGGTTGAGCAGCCACCACACGACGGCGACGGCCACCAGCGCCAGCACGAAGCCGAGGTGCAGGTTGAACCGGTCGCCCAGCACCTTGGGCAGGATCGCGGTGTCGTGCATCGGGGGCGACTTGGGGTTCACCGAGCCCGGCGTCTTGAGCAGGGCCTCCTTGGTGAGCGCCCAGAACAGCAGGTAGTAGGCGACGTAGTTGAGCATGATCGTGACGATCACCTCGTGCGCGCCGGTGCGCGCCTTGAGGAGCCCGGCGATGCCACCCCACAGGGCGCCGAACACCATGCCGACGATGATCGCCAGCGGCAGGTGGACCGCCATCGGCAGGTCGAGTTGGAAGCCGACCCAGCCGGCGGCGCCGCCCGCGATGAGCATCTGGCCGCGGCCGCCGATGTTGAACAGCGCGGCGCGGAACGCCAGGCCCACGCCGAGCCCGCCCAGGATGAGGGGGCCGGCGTACTTCAGCGTCTCGGTCAGCGGCCGCCACTGCTGGGCCGGGTCGTCGACGAGGTTGTTGAAGATCGCGCCGCGGAACATCGCCGTGTAGGCGCCGGACACTGCGTCCCAGAGGGCGGTGAAGAAGTCGGAGGGGCGCGCGGTCACGTAGCCCACCGTCTCCCGCACGCCCTCGTCGGTGGCGGCGATCATCACCGAGCCGACGAGGACGGCGAGGAAGACGGCGAGCACGCCGGACAGGGCGTTGCCGGTCGCGATGTCGCGCAGCACCGAGCGCGACCGGTCGGGCTGCGCCGCGGCGGCGTCCTCGGCCGGGTCCACCTCGCGAGGTGCGGTCTGCTGGGTCCCGGGCTCCGGCTCGGCGGGCTGGGGCTTGTCGGTGTCACTCACGCGACCACGTCCTTCAGGTCCTTCGGGCGTTCGCCGGTCATCATGAGGCCGAGCGTCTCGCGCGGGGTGTCCGCCGGGACGATCCCGACGACCCGGCCGCGGTAGAGCACCATGATCCGGTCGGCCAGCGCGACCACCTCGTCGAGCTCGGTGGAGACCACCAGGACCGGGATGCCGCTGTCGCGCGTCGCGACGATCTGCTTGTGGATGAACTCGATGGAGCCGACGTCGACGCCGCGGGTGGGCTGGGCCGCGACGAGCAGGCGCAGGTCGCGGGAGAGCTCACGCGCCACGACCACCTTCTGCTGGTTGCCGCCCGACAGGTTGGCGGCGAGCGAGTCGATGTCGCGCGCGCGTACGTCGTACTCGCGCAGCTTCTGCTCCGCGAAGGCGCGCAGCGCGCCGAGCCGCAGCGCCCCGCGAGCCACGAACGGCGACTTGAAGCTGCGGTTGAGCATGAGGTTCTCGGCGATGGTGAAGCCCGGCACGAGGCCGTCGACCTGGCGGTCCTCGGGGATGAACCCGACGCCAGCGTCGAGGATCTTGCGGGTCGAGCGCCCCACCAGCTCCACGCCGTCGAGGGAGATCGAGCCGTGCACGTCGTCCTGCAGGCCGAGGAGGGCCTCGGTGAGCTCGGTCTGGCCGTTGCCCTGCACCCCGGCCACGGCGAGCACCTCGCCGGCGCGGATCGTGAAGCTGATGCCGTCGACCTGCACGTGGCCCGCCGGGTCGATGACGCGCAGGTCGCGCACGACGAGCGCGTCGTCGCCGAGGGCGGGCTCGTCCTTGTGCACGACGAGCTCGACGGGCCGACCCACCATCATCGAGGCGAGCTCGGCGTTGCTGGCCTGGGGATCGGCCTCGCCGACCACCTTGCCGTGGCGGATCACGGTGATCCGGTCCGCGACCTCGCGGACCTCGCGGAGCTTGTGGGTGATGAAGACGATGGCCTTCCCGGTCTCCCGGAGCTGGCGCATGATGTCCATCAGCTCGTCGGTCTCCTGGGGCGTGAGCACCGCGGTCGGCTCGTCGAACACGAGGAGCTCGGCGTCGCGCGAGAGCGCCTTGATGATCTCGACCCGCTGCTGCACGCCGACCGGGAGGTCCTCGACGATCGCGTCGGGGCTCACCTGGAAGCCGAAGCGCTCGGAGATCTCCGTGACCCGCGTGCGGGCAGCGTCGAGGTCGAGCGTGCCGGCGAAGCCGGTCGACTCGTTGCCGAGCATGACGTTCTCGGCGACGGTGAAGACGGGGATCAGCATGAAGTGCTGGTGGACCATGCCGATGCCCGCGGCCATCGCATCGCCGGGGCCGGTGAAGTGCTGGACCTCGCCGTCGAGCTCGATCTCGCCCTCGTCGGCCTTGTAGAGGCCGTAGAGCACGTTCATCAGCGTCGACTTGCCCGCGCCGTTCTCGCCGAGGAGGCAGTGGATCTCGCCCGGCTCCACCGTGAGGGAGATCGAGTCGTTGGCCACCACGCTGCCGAAGCGCTTGGTAATGCCTCGCAGGACGAGTCTCATGGCATCGCATCCTAGGGGTCGGAACGGTCGGGAGGTCAGGCCCGGGGCCTGGTACGGCGGCAGCTGCACGGCACAGAAGAGGGAGGCCGACGCAACCGTCGGCCTCCCTCCGTGTGGAGCGTGCGGGTGATCAGCCCAGGTAGGAGTTCACCTTGATCGAGCCGTCGATGATGCCGGCCTTGACGGTCTCGAGCTCGTCGGTGAGCTCGGGGTTGACCTTGTCCTCGAAGTTGTGGAACGGGGCGATGCCGACGCCGTCGTTCTCGAGGGTGCCGATGTAGGGCGCGAAGTCGAACTCGTCCTTGCCCGCGGCCAGGACGGCCTCGTAGGTGGAGACCTTCATGCCCTTGAGGATCGACGTCAGGACGTAGTCCTGGGTGTTCGGGTCGGTCTCGTAGAGGTCGGCGTCGACACCGACCATGGCGACGTCCTTGCCGGAGTCCTCGATCGCGGTGATCGCGCCCTGGTAGATCGGGCCACCGACGGGCAGGACGACGTCGACGTCCTGGTCGAGGATCTGCTTGGCCGTGCTGGTCGCGGCCTCGTTGGCCTCGAAGCCACCGGTGAACGAGCCGTTCTTGCCGTCCCAGCCGACGACCTCGATGTCCTTGCCCTTCTCCTCGGCGTAGTACTCAGCGCCCTGCTTGAAGCCGTCCATGAAGATGGTGACGGTCGGGAAGGGCATGCCGCCGAAGGTGCCGACCTTGCCGGTCTTGGTGTAGTCGGCAGCGGCGTAGCCGGCCAGGAACGCGGCCTGCGCGGTGTCGTAGAGCAGCGGCTTGATGTTCTCCTCGTCGGCCTTGCCGTCGAAGGTCTCGCCGTCCTCGCCGCCGTCGGCCGAGTCGTCGATGAGGACGTACTCGATCTCGGGGTTCGCGGCCGCCGACTCCTTGGTGGCAGCGGCCAGGGCGAAGCCGACGGTGACGATCACGTCGCAGCCCTGACCGACGAGGCTCTCCAGGTTGGGGCCATAGTCGTTCTCGCTGTTGGACTCCACGGAGGTGAGCTCCGCGCCGAGCTCGTCGGCGGCCTGCTTGGCGCCCTCGTAGCCGAGCTGGTTGAACGACTTGTCGTCGAAACCGCCGGCGTCGGAGACGATGCACGGCTGGAAGTCGCTCGATGCGGCCTCACCGCCGCTACCGCCGCCGCTCTCCTCCTCGGGCGCTTCGCCGCACGCAGCCAGGGTCGCGGCCGCGAGCAGCGCCACGAAGCCGCTCGAGACGACCTTCCTCGTCTTCAACACAATGCCTCCAAGTTCGTGCACCCCGGGATGGGGTCAGCTTTCCGGCGTCATGATGCCTGCCCCCACGCCGCCCGTCACGCAGATCCGGCACAACGTCACCCGTTTGAGACCTAGGACTTCCGGCGACCCGCGCTGCTGTGCGCACGATCGCCGGCATGCGCCATAGTGGCCGCGTGGAGCAGAGGGACTGGGACGAGCTGAGATCCGCCGCCGTCGAGGTGATGGGGCGTGCCTACGCCCCCTATTCGGGCTACCCCGTGGGCGCCGCCGCGCTGGTCGACGACGGCCGCCTCGTGGTCGGCTGCAACGTGGAGAACGCGGCGTACGGCGTGGTGCTGTGCGCCGAGTGCGGGCTGGTCTCCCAGCTGCACGCGAGCGGCGGCGGGCGGCTGACGCACTTCGTGTGCGTCAACGGCGCCGGCGAGGTGATCATGCCGTGCGGTCGCTGCCGCCAGCTCTTGTTCGAGCACGGCGGTCGCGACCTGCTGCTGTGGACGGTGTCCGGCGTCCGCCCGATGTCGGAGGTGCTGCCGGACGCGTTCGGTCCCGACGACCTGGCCGCCGTGGCGCCCACGCCCGACGCCTCCACCAGCACCGCCACCGCCACCGCCACCGGAGGTGAGCGCTGATGCCCGCCCACGACGCCGTCGAGGTGATCGTCGCCAAGCGCGACGGGCACGAGCTGAGCGACAGCCAGATCGACTGGGTGATCGACGCCTACACCCGCGGCGCGGTGGCCGACGAGCAGATGTCGGCCCTCGCCATGGCGATCCTCCTCAACGGCATGAACCGCACCGAGATCGCGCGCTGGACCGCCGCGATGATCGCGTCGGGCGAGCGGATGGACTTCTCCACGCTGTCGCGCCCGACCGCTGACAAGCACTCCACGGGTGGCGTCGGCGACAAGATCACGCTCCCGCTGGCGCCCCTCGTGGCCGCCTGCGGCGTCGCGGTGCCGCAGCTGTCCGGTCGCGGGCTCGGCCACACCGGTGGCACCCTCGACAAGCTCGAGTCGGTGCCGGGCTGGCGGGCGTCGCTGAGCAACGAGGAGATGTTCGCGATCCTCGAGGACGTCGGCGCGGTGATCTGCGCGGCCGGCGACGGCCTCGCCCCGGCCGACAAGAAGCTCTACGCGCTGCGCGACGTCACCGGCACGGTCGAGGCGATCCCGCTGATCGCCAGCTCGATCATGAGCAAGAAGATCGCCGAGGGGACCGGCGCGCTGGTGCTGGACGTGAAGGTCGGCAGCGGCGCCTTCATGAAGGACCTGGCCACGGCCCGCGAGCTCGCCGAGACGATGGTCGCCCTCGGCACGGACGCAGGCGTCCGCACGGTCGCGCTGCTCACCGACATGGCCACGCCGCTCGGGCTGACCGCCGGCAACGCGATCGAGGTGCAGGAGTCCGTCGAGGTGCTCGCCGGCGGCGGTCCGGCCGACGTCGTCGAGCTGACCCTCGCCCTGGCGCGCGAGATGCTGGCGGGCGCTGGTCGCGACGACGTCGACCCCGCCGACAGGCTCGCTGACGGCTCGGCCATGGACGCCTGGAAGGCGATGATCCGCGCTCAGGGCGGCGACCCGGACGCGCCCCTGCCGCAGGCGAAGGAGTCGCACGTCGTGGCCGCACCGACGAGCGGCACGCTGACGCGCCTCGACGCGATGGCGGTGGGGATGGCCGCGTGGCGTCTCGGTGCGGGCCGGGCCCGCAAGGAGGACCCGGTGCAGGCCGGGGCCGGCGTGGTCTGGCACGCCCGGCCCGGCGATCAGGTCACCGCGGGGGAGCCGCTGTTCACGCTGCTCACCGACGAGCCCGAGCGGTTCGAGCGGGCGCTGGCCTCGCTCGACGGCGGCTGGGAGATCGGCGACGGGCCGTTCGAGCCCACTCCGCTGGTGCTCGACCGAATCTCCTGACGCTCCGATAACGCCCCTGACCGGGCACGCCCGGTCAGGACAGGAGCAGCACCACGTGCGCGGCCACGCACGCCGGCTTGTCGTACCCCTCGATCTCCACGGTGTGCTCGACGATCAGCTGCTTGCCCGTGGGCAGGTCGCGGACCTCGCCGAACCGCACGTGCGAGCGCAGCCGGCTGCCCACGGGCACCGGGCTGGGGAAGCGCACCTTCTCCAGCCCGTAGTTGAGCCGGGCGCCGGGCGTCTCGAGGCGGAACACCTCACTGGCGAAGTGGGGGAGCAGGCTGAGCGTCAGGAAGCCGTGCGCGATCGTGGTGCCGAACGGACCCGCCGCCGCGGCGTCGACGTCGACGTGGATCCACTGGTGGTCCAACGTGGCGTCCGCGAAGGCGTCGATCCGCGCCTGGTCGACGAGGAGCCACTCGCTGGTGCCGATGTCGGTCCCGGCGGCAGCGGCGACGTCGTCGAGCGAGGTGAAGGTGCGCATGGGCACGAAGATAGTCCGCCTGCTTGGATGAGCAGGTGACCGATCACAGCCGTCGACCCACCCGTGAGCAGGTGCACGCCGCCCCCAAGGTCCTGCTGCACGACCACCTCGACGGCGGCCTGCGGCCGCAGACGATCGTCGAGCTCGCCGCCGAGGCGGGGCACCGGCTGCCCGCCGACGATGCCGAGTCGCTGGGGCGCTGGTTCGCGGAGTCCGCGGACTCCGGCTCGCTGGTGCGCTACCTCGAGACCTTCGACCACACCGTCGCGGTCATGCAGAACGGACCCGCGATCGCCCGCGTCGCCCGTGAGTGCGTGGAGGACCTCGCCGCCGACGGCGTCGTCTACGCCGAGGTGCGCTACGCGCCCGAGCAGCACGTGAGCGGCGGGATGACGCTCGACGAGGTCGTCGCGGCGGTGCAGGAGGGCTTCGACGCCGCGATGGCCGCCAGCGGCGGCCGGATCGTCGTACGCCAGCTGCTCACCGCGATGCGGCACCAGGCCCGGTCGATGGAGATCGCCGAGCTGGCCATCGCCTGGCGCGACCGGGGGGTCGCCGGCTTCGACATCGCGGGCGCCGAGGCGGGCTTCCCGCCCACTCGGCACCTCGACGCCTTCGAGTACCTCCAGCGGGAGAACGCCCACTTCACCATCCATGCCGGCGAGGCCTTCGGGCTGCCGTCGATCTGGGAGGCGATCCAGTGGTGCGGCGCCGACCGGCTGGGCCACGGCGTGCGGATCATCGACGACATCACCGTCGCCGACGACGGCTCGGTCCAGCTGGGCCGGCTGGCGGCGTACGTCCGGGACAAGCGGATCCCGCTCGAGATGTGCCCGAGCTCCAACGTCCAGACCGGTGCCGCGGAGTCGTTCGCCACCCACCCGATCGGGCTGCTCACCGATCTCCGGTTCCGGGTGACCGTCAACACCGACAACCGGCTGATGAGCGGCACGTCGATGACCGAGGAGATGTACGGGCTGGTCGAGGCGTTCGGCTACTCGCTGGAGGACCTGCGCTGGTTCACCATCAACGCGATGAAGTCGGCGTTCCTGCCCTTCGACGAGCGGTTGGCGATCATCGAGCGGGTCGTCAAGCCCGGCTACGCCGAGCTGGCCGCGCAGGGCTAGGGCCGGCGCGCCGAGGCCGTGAGCTCGGCGTAGGCCTGGTCGCCGGTCGCCCGGCGGCACCCCTGGCGCAGCGCGTGCGCGACGACCCGCTGCTGGTCGCGCATCAGCGCCCTTCCGCGGCGCAGCAGCACGAGCGGGGGCTTGCGGTGCTCGCGCAGGTCGCGGGTCAGGCGGCGCCAGAAGGTGATCAGCGGGTGCTGGGTGATGCAGTAGGCGGCGGCGAGCAGTCCCTCGTCGCGGCAGGCCTGGACGACCTCGGGCGCGAAGATGCCCTCGGCGACGAACCGGCTGCTCCCGCCGAGGTCGACCGTGCGCGACCCGCAGCGGCCGTTCTGTGCGATCTCGTAGACCGGGACCTCGCTGCGACCGGTGGCGCACAGCTCGCGGAGGGCGGCGAGCGCGTGGTCGCGGTGCCACGAGCCCGGGTCGTCCCAGTCGACCAGACCGGCGTTGGCGCCGTGGTCGATCCGCGGCAGGGTCGGGTCGTCGCCGTCCTTGTAGAAGTCGTCGAGGCGCAGGACGGGCAGCCCGAGCCGCTCGGCGAGCCGGGACTTCCCGGCCCCGCTGGGGCCGGCCAGGACGACCACCTGGGCTGTGCTCATGTGTTACGAACTCATTTCGTCGTTCGACCACGGAGGGTCGGGCTGGACATTAGTCTCGCGCAAACCCCGACCGACACCTCTGTGGGAGGCCCCCATGAGTCTCGACGACTCGACCGCAGCGCCGGACGGCTCGCAGACCTCCGGAGGGTCTCGACGATCCTCGCGCACCGGCAGAGTGCCGCTGCTCGTGGGGCTCGCCCTGCTGCTCGTGATCGGCGTCGTCGGCTTCCTCGTGATCGGCGGCGGCGACGATACCGAGGCGGCGGACTGCGTCTCGGAGCAGGTCACTCTGACCACGGCTCCGGTGATGGAGAGCCTGGTCGCGCAGGCGGTCGAGGACGTCAACGCGGACGAGCCGTGCATCGACATCGAGGTCTCCACCGGCACCGTGAAGGACGTGGTGGCGCTGCTGGGCGATCCCGACGCCGAGCTGCCCGAGATCTGGATCCCCGACAGCCCGACGTGGAAGGGGCAGCTCACCGCGGCGGGCTGGACCGGCACGCCGGTCGCCGACGTGCTCGCGCAGACGCCCGTGGGCCTGATCGGCGGCCCGGCCGCTCAGGCCCCGGCGTCGTGGACCGACGTCCTCGACGGCGGCAGCCTGGCCATGGCCGACCCGAGCGCCGAGGGCGCGTCAGCGCTCGCCCTGCTGGCGCCCTACGCCGAGATGGGCCGCACCGGCGAGACGCCGGCCTCCATCGAGCAGAAGACCGTCCCCGTCGCGCAGACCTATGGCGAGCGTGCCGTCTCCGGCGGCGCCACCGAGACCGACCTCTCGACCATCTCGGCGTCGAGCACCCAGCTGGTGCCCGCGACCGAGCAGGCCTACCTCCGGGCCCGCCGAAGCAACGACCAGCTGACCCTGGTGGCGCCCCGGACCGGCGTACCGATGCTCCAGTACCCGCTGGTCGACGTGAACCGCGGCAGCATGGACGTCATGGCCCAGGGCGGCGACCTCTCGGCGCGGGTGGCGCGCGCGCTGACCCGATGGTTCACCTCGGCCGCCGGTGCCCGGGCGATCGCCGCCGCCGAGCTGCGCGGTCCCGACGGCGCCCCGCTCGGCAGCGACATCGGGCTCGGTGACGCGCCGGTGCTGGACAGGGTGGCCCAGAAGACCACCGACGACGTCCTGCGCCAGTGGCGGGTGCTGTCGGTCCCCTCCAGCATCCTCGCGGTGGTCGACCTGTCCGGCTCGATGAAGACCGCCATCGGCGGCGTCACCCGCATCGAGCTCGCCGTCAACGCCTCCCAGGTCGCCCTCGAGGCCTTCCCCGCCCAGGCGCGCATCGGCGTCTGGGGCTTCTCCAAGAACCGTGGCGAGGACGGCGCCTCGTGGGCGGAGTACGCCGCGCTCGACCGCCTCGACGCCCCCGCCGGCGACGCCGGCACCCACGGCGACGTGGTCCGTGAGGAGGCCGCCGCCCTGGTGGGGCGCGTGCGTGGCGCCACCGGCCTCATGGACACCGCGCTGGCCGCCTACAAGCACGCCCAGGAGAAGTGGGACCCGGCGTGGTTCAACTCCGTGG
The DNA here is from genome assembly GCF_017916425.1 of Nocardioides sp. SYSU D00065. GTDB lineage: Bacteria > Actinomycetota > Actinomycetes > Propionibacteriales > Nocardioidaceae > Nocardioides. The sequence goes on from NZ_JAFMSX010000002.1 coordinate 651,577, forward strand.
TGATCTTCACCGACGGCGCGAGCGACGACTCCAGCTCGCTGTCGCTGGAGTCGCTGGTCAACCAGCTGAAGTCGATCCGCGACCCCGCCAAGCCGGTCAAGGTGATCATCATCGGCATCTCGGAGGACTCCGACACCGGTGAGCTCGAGCAGATCGCCGCGGCGACCGGCGGGCAGAACTACCTGGTGAGGAACCCCAACGAGATCCTCGGCGTGCTCGCCCAGGCGCTGGTCAACCGCTGATCGAACGGATCGTGGAGGATCCGGGTCACCAGGTGACTCGGATCCTCCACGGTCTCGGCGGACGGCTGTCAGGTCCGGGTCAGACCCCGATGGGGTGCCAGACGGTCTTGGTCTCCATGAACCGCGTCATCCGGTCCAGGTCAGGCTCGGCCAGCCAGTCGGTGTCGGGGGCGGGGCGGCGTACGCGCTTGAGGTTGTCGGCGGCCGACACCTCGAGCTGCGCGGCCAGGGCCGGGTCGGCCACGCCCGTGAGGTCGATGCCGTTGACGTCCATGTGCGAGGCCAGCCAGGGCGCGATCTCCGCCACGGAGCCGGTGAGCACGTTGACCACGCCGCCGGGCAGGTCGCTGGTCGCCATCACCTCGCCGAGCGTGATGGCCGTCAGCGGGTGCTGCTCGCTCGCGATCACCACGACCGTGTTGCCGGTGACGATGAGCGGCGCCACGACGCTGACCAGCCCCAGCAGCGGTCCACGGGGCGCGACGACGGCGATGACGCCGCTCGGCTCCGGGGTGGAGAGGTTGAAGTACGGGCCGGCGACCGGGTTGGCGTTGCCGACGACCTGGGCGATCTTGTCGGCCCAGCCGGCGTACCACACGAGCCGGTCGACAGCGGCGTCGACGTAGGCGCGGGCACGGCCGGGGGAGACGCCCTCGGCGGCGCGCAGCTCGGCCTCGAACTGCTCGCGACGGCCCTCCAGCACCTCGGCGATGCGGTAGACGACCTGTGCCCGGTTGTAGGCGGTGCGCCCCGACCAGCCGCCGAAGGCGGCGCGGGCGGCGACGACGGCGTCACGCGCGTCCTTGCGCGAGGCCTGGGCGGCGTTGGCCAGCAGGCGGCCCTTCGCGTCGTTGACGACGTAGGAGCGCCCGGACTCCGAGCGGGGGAACTGCCCGCCGATGTAGAGCTTGTAGGTCTTGCGCACGTCGATGCGTGTCGATGCCATCAGCTGTCCTCTCCCTTGAGGTACGCCTCGAGCCCGTGGCGGCCGCCCTCGCGGCCGTAGCCGGACTCCTTGTAGCCGCCGAAGGGCGAGGTCGGGTCGAACTTGTTGAACGTGTTGGCCCAGACCACGCCGGCGCGCAGGTGGTTTGCCATCGACAAGATCAGCGAGCCCTTGTCGGTCCAGACGCCGGCCGAGAGGCCGAAGGGGGTGTTGTTGGCCTTCTCGACCGCCTCCGACGGGGTGCGGAACGTCAGCACCGACAGGACCGGGCCGAAGATCTCCTCGCGGGCGATCCGGTGGGCCTGGGTGACGCCGGTGAAGACGGTGGGGGCGAACCAGTAGCCGTGGGCGGGCAGCTCGCACGGCGCCGACCAGCGCTCGGCTCCCTCGGACTCGCCGACCTCCGACAGCTCGCGGATCTTGGCGAGCTGCTCGGCGGAGTTGATGGCCCCCACGTCGGTGTTCTTGTCGAGCGGGTCGCCCACCCGCAGGGTCGCCATGCGGCGCTTGAGGCGGGCCATCACCTCGTCGGCCACGGACTCCTGCACGAGCAGCCGCGAGCCGGCGCAGCACACGTGGCCCTGGTTGAAGAAGATGCCGTTGACGATGCCCTCGACGGCCTGGTCGATCGGTGCGTCCTCGAAGACGATGTTGGCGGCCTTGCCGCCCAGCTCGAGCGTCACCTTCTTGTCCGTCCCGGCGACCGCGCGCGCGATCGCCTTGCCGACCTCGGTCGAGCCGGTGAAGGCGACCTTGTCGACGTCCGGGTGAGACACGAGCGCCCGGCCGGTGTCACCGGCACCGGTGACGATGTTGACGACACCCGGCGGGAGATCGGCCTGCTGGCAGATCTCGGCGAACAGCAGGGCGGTCAGCGGAGTGGTCTCGGCCGGCTTGAGCACGACCGTGTTGCCGCACGCCAGCGCCGGGGCGATCTTCCAGGCCAGCATCATCAGCGGGAAGTTCCACGGGATGACCTGGCCGGCGACACCGAGCGGGGTCGAGCCGTAGCCGGAGTACTTCAGCTTGTCGGCCCAGCCGGCGTAGTAGAAGAAGTGGGCCGCCAGGCTCGGCACGTCGACGTCGCGCGACTCACGGATGGGCTTGCCGTTGTCGATCGACTCCAGCACGGCCAGCTCGCGGCCGCGCTCCTGGATGATCCGGGCGATGCGGTAGAGGTACTTGGCCCGCTCGGCCCCGGACATGCGCGACCAGACGCGGGTGTAGGCGCGGCGGGCGGCCCGGACCGCGGCGTCGACGTCGGCGTCGCTGGCCTCGGCGACCTCGGCCAGCACCTCCTCGTTCGCCGGGTTGACGGTCTTGAACGCCGTGCCGGAGCCGTCGACGAACTCGCCGTCGATGAACAGCCCGTAGGACGGCTTGATGTCGACGATCGCTCGCGACTCGGGTGCGGGTGCGTACTCGAACATGGTGTGCCTCAGTCCAGCGTGAAGTAGTCGGGACCGGAGTAGCGACCGGTCGTCATCTTGGTGCGCTGCATGAGCAGGTCGTTGAGCAGGGTGGAGGCCCCGAAGCGGAACCAGTCGGGCGTCAACCAGTCGGCGCCGCAGGTCTCGTTGACCATCACCAGGTACTTGATGGCGTCCTTCGTGGTCCTGATCCCGCCGGCGGGCTTGACGCCCACCATCTGTCCGGTCTGGTCGCGGAAGTCGCGGACCGCCTCCAGCATGACCAGGGTCACCGGCAGCGTGGCGGCCGGCTGCACCTTGCCCGTGGAGGTCTTGATGAAGTGGGCGCCGGCCATCATCGCCAGCCAGCTGGCGCGGCGTACGTTGTCGTAGGTCTGCAGCTCGCCGGTCTCGAAGATCACCTTGAGGTGCGCGCCCGTGCCGTCGGGGCGGTTGCAGGCCTCGCGGACCTGGGCGATCTCCTCGTAGACGTCGAGGTAGCGCCCGGAGAGGAACGCGCCCCGGTCGATGACCATGTCGATCTCGTCGGCGCCGGCCTCGACCGCGTCGCGCGTGTCGGCGAGCTTGATGTCCATCGCCGCGCGACCGCTGGGGAACGCGGTGGCGACGGCCGCCACGTGGACGCCGCTGTCGCCCAGCGTCTGCCGGGCGGTGGCGACCATGTCGGGGTAGACGCAGACGGCGGCGGTGGCCGGGCACGTCGGGTCGGCCGGGTCGGGTCGCATCGCCTTGGCGGCGAGTGCGCGCACCTTGCCGTGGGTGTCCTGGCCCTCGAGGGTCGTCAGGTCGACCATCCGGATGGCCAGGTCGATGGCGTAGGCCTTCGAGGTGGTCTTCACCGACCGCGTGGCGAGCCCGGCGGCGCGGGCCTCGGCGCCGACCTGGTCCACGCCGGGCAGTCCGTGGAGGAAACGGCGCAGGGAGGAGTCCGAGCGCACGACGTCGTCGAAGACCCCGGAGGTCGGGGCGGAGCTCTCCGTCGAGCTGGCAGTGGGCGTCACCGACCCAGCATAGAGTTGGGTCGGACACGCCCGGCAATCAACGCCGGCGCGACTTCCCCCGACTCGACGAGGACGACATGGCAGGCCGGCAGGACGAGGTGGTCGAGCGTTTCCACGCCACGAGCGGACGGCTGACCGGCTGGCTCGCACTGCTGCTGGCGGCGGCCGTCCTCGTGGCCGGTCTCGCGTACCTCGACGAGGGATTCCCGCCGTGGGTCGCCGCGGCCGCGCTGCTCGCCGGCGTGGCGGCCTGGGCGGCGATGCTCCGGCCCGCGCTGTGGGTCACCGAGGAGCACCTGGTCATGCGCAACCTCGCCGAGACCGTCCACATCCGGCTCGCCGCGATCGAGGAGATGGCGGTACGCCAGGTGCTCGCGGTGCGCGCCGGGGACCGACGCTGGGTCTCCACGGTGATCGGACGCTCCTGGCGCAAGGCGATCGTGGCCCGGCCCGCGTCCGGTCCGACCACGCCGGCCGAGGGCATGTCCTACGCCGACTTCGCCGAGAACCGTCTCCACGAACTCGTCGACACCGCGCGCAGGGCCGCGGGTGTGCGGCCGGGCTCGTCCGAGCAGCTGGCGCTGCCCGACGCCGTACGCCGTGAGCCGGCGTGGCTGCCCATCGTGCTGCTCGCGGTGGCCGCGCTCGTGTTCGCGGTGACGCTGTTCCTCTGAGCGGTGCCCGCTGTGCCTCGGGCGGTGCCCGTGTGCTGGGCGGTGCAGGGGTGCGTCGGTGCCGGACCTCGCAGAGGCGAATCGGTTCCGTACCCGGCGCCCGGGCCGGCATACAGGCGTGGCCACCCCTCGAGGCGGGACCGCTCGACCGGTCAGCGGAGCTCGAACGCGCCGAGGTCGGCGCGACCTGCTGTCGGTCGGCGGACCGCCCGGGCCGGGGCGACGTACTCCCAGCGGGGTCGCCAGCGCCTCGGGACCCCGACCGCCCGGTCGACGGCGGGCGAGGACGGCCGGAGGCGGAAGTCCTCGGCGCCCGGGGCCACGAAGCCGCTGAGGTCCACGCGCCGGTCGCCGCGGCTGCGGAGGGCGCGGTCGCCCACCTCGCCCGGGCCGACGAACAGGTTGTTGCGCAGGTGGACGCTGCTGCCCTCGGCCGAGGCGACGAACGTGCCCGACGTGCGGCGGTTGACGAAGGTGTTGTGGACGATCCACAGCGTGCAGGAGCGGTGGGTCAGGCCCTCGGCGCCGTATGCCACGAGCGCCGGGTTCTCCGAGCGGGGACCCTGCACGAGGACGTTGCCCGCGACCAGGGAGCGGCCGCCCTCGGGCAGGTCGATGGAGTAGCTCGCCGTGGAGTCGCCGTCGCTGATCCGGTTGGCGACGATCGTGTTGCGGGCGGCCCGGGACTTCAGCTCGTGCCCGGTGTCGGCGTCGGAGAGCCAGCTGCCGACCACGGTGAGCGAGCGGACGGCGCCGACGTAGAGGTTGTGCGAGTAGCCGTCGCCGGCGCCGTTGGCGAAGAACCGCGAGTCTCGGACGACGACGTCGCTGTCGGGGTCGGCTCCGGTGAGGATGCCGTTCTCGTTGTGGTGGAACCAGCTGCGCGTGACGGTGAGGTCGGTGCCCTCCTGGCGGATGCCGGCGCCGTTGCGGTCGGGGACCGCCGCACCGCTGAACTCGATCCGGTCCACCGTTGTGCGGTCGCCGGCGACGACCCAGATGGCCTTGCCCTGCGCATCCCGGCCGTCGGCGCGCAGGTGGGCGCGGCCGCCGTCGCCGCGCAGCGTCAGGTCGTCCTGCGTCCACGTGGCGACGTCGCCGGAGTAGGTCCCGGGGTCGATGAGCACGGTGTCGCCGTCGCGGGCGACGGCAGCGGCGGCGCTGGGCGTGGCCAGCTCCCGCTGCGGGCCGACCCGCCACGTCCGCGGCGCGCGGGCGTCGTACGCCGCTGCTGCGGGCGATCCACCGAGCGCGGGCGCACTCGGGTGCCGCGGCGTGAGCAGCTGCGGCGCGAGCAGCGCGAGTGCGAGGAGCACGGGGACGGGGAGCGCCGCCGTGGGGCGGCGAGCCGACCGCGGGCTGCGCACGTCAGCCGCCGAAGGCCGCGGCGCGGAGATCGTCCTTGATCGCGTCGAGCCGGCGGGTCGCCGAGGTCCGCGCCGCGTCGACGCCTCCGTCGCCGGCCCCGCCCGGCGGGACGGGCACGACCACCTCGAGGTAGCACTTCACCTTGGGCTCGGTGCCGCTGGGACGCACGATCACGCGCGCGCCCTCCGCCAGCGAGTAGCGCAGCCCGTCCGTGGGCGGCAGTTGGGCCGAGCCCTCGGAGAGGTCCTCCACCCGGTGGACGGCGAGCCCGCCGAGGGTGGTCGGAGGCGCGGCGCGCAGCCGGTCCATGGTGGCCGGGATGTCGGCCAGGTCCTCGAAGCGCACCGACAGCTGGTCGGTGGCGTGGAGCCCGTGCTCGCGGGCGATGTCGTCGAGGACGTCGAGGAGCCCGCGACCCTCCGCCTTCGCCTGCGCGGCGAGCTCGCACACCAGCAGCAGCGCCGAGACGCCGTCCTTGTCCCGGACGTGCTCGGGGTCGCAGCAGTAGCCGAGTGCCTCCTCGTAGCCGAAGGCCAGGCCCTCCACCCGTCCGATCCACTTGAAGCCGGTGAGGGTCTCCTCGTGGGGCTGGCCGGCCGCTGCGGCGAGCTTGCCGAGCAGGCTCGAGGAGACGATCGAGTTCGCGTAGGTCCCCTCGCGGCCCCGGGCGAGGAGGTGGTGCGCGAGCAGAGCGCCGACCTCGTCGCCCCGGAGCATCCGCCAGCCGTCGGCGTCGGGCACCGCGACGGCGCAGCGGTCGGCGTCGGGGTCGTTGGCGACGACCAGGTCGGCGCCGGACTCCGCGGCGAGCGCCATCGCCAGGTCCATCGCGCCCGGCTCCTCGGGGTTGGGGAAGGAGACGGTCGGGAAGTCCGGGTCCGGGTGCTCCTGCTGCTCGACCACGTGCGGGGCGTCGAACCCGGCGGTCTCCAGCACCTGCGCCACGGTCGTGCCCCCGACGCCGTGCAGCGGCGTGTAGACGATGCGCAGGTCGCGGGGACCGTCCTGCGCCAGTCCAGCGACGGTGTCGAGGTAGCGGTCGACGATGTCCTCGCCCACCAGCGACCCGGCGTCGCCGCGGGGCAGGTCGGCGACCGGGCCGACGGCGGCGATCCGCGCGGCGATGTCGACGTCGGCGGGCGGCACGATCTGGCTGCCGTCGCCGAGGTAGACCTTGTAGCCGTTGTCCTGCGGCGGGTTGTGGCTGGCGGTGACCATCACGCCGGCCACGCAGCCGAGCTCGCGGATCGCGAAGGCGAGCAGCGGGGTGGGCAGCGTCCGTGGCATCACCAGCGCCTTGAAGCCGGCCCCGGTCATGATCTCGGCGGTGTCGCGGGCGAAGACGTCGGAGTCGTGGCGCGCGTCGAAGCCGATGACCACGGAGCCGCCGGCGTGGCCGGTGTCGGTGAGGTACGCCGCGAGCCCGGCCGCCGCTCGCGTGACGACGACCCGGTTCATCCGGTTGGGGCCGGCGCCGAGCGCGCCGCGGAGACCGGCGGTCCCGAACTGCAGGGTGCCGGCGAACCGGTCGGCCAGGTCGGTCGGCTCGCCGCGCCCGGCGGCGGCCACCACGGCCTCGAGCTCGGCGCGCGTCCGGTCGTCCGGGTCCGCGGCCGCCCACGCGCGGGCCTGCTCGATCAGTTGGTCGATCTGTTCGCTCATGTGCGCACCGTAGTCCGTGGGCCTGGCCGGTGCCGGTGGCCGGTGTCGGTGGCCGGTGTCACGCTCGGGGCATGATCGATCACCTCGGCATCAACTGCACCGACCTGCCGCGCGCGGCGGCCTTCTACGACCGGGTCCTGGCCGTGCTGGGGCACCGTCGCCTGATGGACTTCGACGTGGCCATCGGCTACGGCTCCGAGGAGCCGGACTTCTGGATCGGCACCTTCGAGGGCGTCGGGCCCAACCGGGAGGTGCACGTCGCCTTCCGGGCGCCGGACGCCGCCACGGTGCGGGCCTGGCACGCGGAGGCCGTCGCCGCCGGCGCGGAGTCGCTGCACGAGCCGCGCCTGTGGCCGGAGTACCACCCCGGCTACTACGGCGCCTTCGTCCGCGACACCGAGGGCAACAACATCGAGGCCGTCTGCCACTCCGGCGACTCCTGAGGTCCGGTCGGGCCCGCTGGCTCTGCGCCCCTCCGGCAGCGGGGCTAGCGTGCAGCCGTGAGCGCCACCGTCCTGTCCGCCAACTCCGGCCCGCTGGCGCCCGTGGAGGGGCTGCGTCGTCCCAGCGGAATCCGCAAGCACCCGGTCGACCGGATCGAGGTCCGCGACCCGGGACCGAAGCGCAGCGGGCTGGGCAGCGGGGTGGTCGGCGACGCCATCTACAGCCGCAAGCACCACGGAGGCGCCACGCAGGCGGTCTACGCCGTCGCCCGTGAGGAGCTCGACTGGTGGGCGCGCGAGCTCGACCGCGACCTCGCGGACGGGATGTTCGGGGAGAACCTCACGACGATCGGCATCGACGTGGACGCCGCCGAGGTGGGCGAGCTCTGGGAGATCGGCAGCGCGCTGCTGGAGGTCTGCGGGCCGCGGGTCCCGTGCGCGACGTTCGCCAAGCACATGGGTGAGACGCGGTGGGTACGCCGCTTCGCCGAGCGCGGGCGTACCGGCGCCTACTTGGCCGTCCGGGAGCCGGGCGTGATCGAGCCCGGCGACGCCATCGAGGTCGTCCACCGGCCGGGGCACGGACTGACCGTGCCGATGTACTTCCGGGCGTGGATGGGCGACCAGGGCCTGGCCGAGGTCTTCCTGCGGGCGCGGGTGCTGCCGCGCGCCGAGCACGACTGGCTGGAGTCGCGGCGCTGAGCGGGCCGCGCCGGACGACCGGAGCCGGCGTCGAGGGACGCCGGCTCCGGCGCGTCAGCGGAGGTAGCTCGGCAGGTCCCGGCCCAGCTCGGCGAAGACCGCCTGGTTGAGCTCGAACGCGACGCTGACCTCCGCCACGATCCGTGCCTGCTCCTCGACCGTCAGGTTCAGCGCGTCGAGCCGTGCCCGGTAGCCGTCCTTGTAGGGCTTCGGCTTGGGGATGAGCGGGAAGGCGTAGAACGCCGTGCCGCGGCCCTCGAGCTGGAGCTCGCGGTCGAGCACGCGGCCGATCACCTGTCCGCCGGAGAGGTCCCCGAGGTAGCGGGTGTAGTGGTGGGCGACGAAGAGGGGCGGCCACTCGCGCACCTCCAGGAGCCGCGCGACGTAGGCGTCGGTGGCTGGGCTGTGGAACACCTCCGGAGCGGGCGCACCGGCCGCCTGCGACCAGTGGGCGAGGTCGGACTCGATCGCCGACAGACGGTCGAGCGCCGGATCGGCGACCGCGGCCACCGCGGGGTGGTCCCCGAGCTCGCGGCCGAGCAGCTCGAGCGTGCGGTAGACCTCGCGGAACCGCAGGAGGTAGTCGCGCACGGCGAGGGCGTTGACCCGAGCCGCGGTGAGCTCGGCCATGAAGGGGGAGCTCTCGGCCGCCGTGTGCGCCGCCTGCGAGCCCTCGCGCATCGCGATCGACAGCGGTGCCGTCGCTGGTGCTGGGTCGAGCAGTGTCATGTCGTGTGCTTCCTGTGTGAAGGGAGAGCGGCGTGGGCGGGCGTCCCCGCCAGGCCGGCGGGGACGCCCTGGGGGGTCACGCGACGCGGAACGTCCGCCTCGTCGTGACCGGGGCGACGTCGTCGTTGCCGGGGACGCGCACGACGAGCGTGTAGGCGCCCCGCGCGAGCCGCGGCAGCGTGAAGGTCACCTTGGCGCCCCGGATCCGGGCGGTGAGCGCCTCGACCTTGCGTCCCCGGGCGGTGCGCACCACGGCGGTGGTCTTGCCGCCGGCCAGCGCGCTGACGGCCACCACGGCCTTGCCGCGCTTGCCGGCCGTGGGCTTGGCCGCCCAGCGGACCTTGGCCCGGCCGGCGACCCGGACGACGTTCACCCGGGTGGTGCCCGATGAGGCCTCGTGGTTGGCGTCGCCGCCGTACGTCGCCACGAGGGCGTGCTCGCCGGCGCCCAGGTCGCCGAGGGCGAGGGTGGCCGAGCCGGCCGCGACCGTGGCGGTGCCGAGCACCGTGCCGTCCTCCTTGAGCACCACGGTGCCGGTCGCGGCGGCAGGAAGGCCGACGCTCACGACGACGTCCTCGCCGGCGTCGGGGTCGCCAGCCGTCACCCTGACGGCGGGGACCGCCTTGGCCACGGTGACGGTGCGGCTCGCCTCGCCGGCCTCGGTGTCGCCGTCCCCGGAGTAGGTGGCCGTCAGCCGGTGCTGGCCCGCAGTGGGGCGGGCGAGGGTGAACGCGGCCTTGCCGTCGACGAGGGAGGCGCTGCCGACGACGGTGGTGCCGTCGGTGAGGGTGACGGTGCCGGTCGCCGGGGACCGGGACGAGGACGGCGACGGGGACGAGGACGGGGACGACACGGTCACGGTCACGGGCGCGTCGGCGCCGTAGGTCACGTTGGCCGCGGCGATCGACACCTCCGGGGTGGACCTGGCGAACGTGATCGGGGTGAAGGTCTCGTAGGCGGGCTGCACCGCCCCCGAGCCGAGGTAGGTGTAGATGCCGTAGGTGCCGGTGCTCGTCTTGGCGTCGACGACGGACTTGTCCACGGTGAGGGTGGCCGTGAACGTGCCGTCGGGCCGCAGCTCGACGGCACCTGCCGCGGGACCGCCGACGGCGGCCGCGTCAGCGGCGGAGACGGCCCACTTCAGTCCGGCCCCGCCCGCGTTGACCCGCGACGACGCCGGCGCTCCGGCCGAGGGGCGCCAGTGGTCGGCGTAGCGGCCGAACGCGATGTAGGCGCCGGCCGGCCTGCCGGCCAGGGGAGGACGGGTGCCGGTGGCGAGGTCGGGGTCGAACCCGGCGCCCTCGACCGTCACCTGGTGCGCGCCACTGGGCAGAAGGGTCGTGTCGGAGACGGTGACGCGGGCCTGCCCCGGCTGCGAGTACGCCACGCTGAAGGGGCTGGCGACCTTCCGCGGGTCGGCGGAGCCGCCGCTGGAGTACCAGTAGGAGGCGGTGCCGACGCCCTGCTGGAAGTCGACGAAGGAGGACGGGAAGGAACCCCAGCTCATGCCGGTGCGGACCTGGGGGGTGGAGGTGGCGCCGTCGTAGACGACCTCGCGGTAGGCCGGAGTCGCGGTCAGGCCGCTGTCGGTGAGGTCCACGCCGGACACGTCGGCGAGCGTGACCTCGGTGTCCGGGAGCGGAGTCCACGTGGACTGGTCCGCTTGGTCCGAGCCGTACCCGCTGAGCGTCGCGGTGAGCTTGCCGGTGCCGTTGGTGAGGGTCAACCGGGGGTCGGAGACGTAGAAGAACGACATCCCGGAGTAGTAGACGACCGTGAAGTCGCCGTCCCAGGCGAGGGTGCCGGTGTCGGTGACGGGGTCGACCGTGCCGGTGCCCTCGGTCAGCGAGAGCAGGTTCTCCGAGTTCACCGTGTGCGATGCGCCGCTGGTGAGCTGCCCGGCCGCGTTGGTGCGGGTGCCGAGCCAGGTGGTGGGGGCGTAGCTGCCGTCGCCCTGCTTGTCGAGGACGGTGACGTTGCCGGCGGTGTTCGTCCACCCCGCAGGCGCACCGTTGGCCCACGTCGCGCCTGCGTCGGTGCTTCTCAGGGTCTGGCCGCCGGCGCCCGGGTTGCCGAGCCTGCCGGCCGAGAGGAGGTTCCACGTGCCGGGCGCGAAGGCGCCGGAGAGGGACTCCTTGTTGATCTCCCAGCGGAGCTCGGCGTCGACGATCGTGGTGGTGGCCGCCTGTGCGGGGGCCGGGCCGGCGAGGACGGCTGTCGCCCCGGCCACCAGGGCCAGTGCGGCGACGCTGCCCGCCGAGCAACGTGCGCCGCTGTGCGCGTGCTTCATCTTCTTCCTTCCAACGTGGTGCTGATCAGGGTGGTCGCGAGCGCTCCGAGCAGCAGCACGCAGCCGAGCAGCCACAGGGCGTGGCGCTCGGAGTCGGTGGCGGCAGCCGGGGCGGCCGAGGTGGACGAGGTGGACGAGGCCGCGACGAGCACCGGCTGTACGGCGGGCAGCGCCGGCGCGGCCGCCAGCGCCGCGGCGCTCGGCACCGACGCGTCCACGCCCGAGGGGACCGATGCAGGGTCGGTCACCGGCGGGCGACCGGTGGCGGCGGCGGGCGCTCGCGTGGGCGAGGTGGTCGGCGAGCTGGTCGGCGACGTCGGGTCCGAGGCGGTCGGCGAGGGGCTGGGCTGCCTGGTGGGTGCCGGCGTCGGGACCCTGGTGGGCCGCTTGGTCGGCTTCGTCGAGGCCGCGGCCGACGGTGTCGCGACGGGTACGCCGGACCAGCTCACGCTCAGCGGCAGGGCCGGCTTGAACGCGTCGGTCGCCCCGCCCGTGGAGTACCAGTAGCCCGCGGTCCCGGCCGTGGCGAGGAAGTCCAGGAAGCTGCTCGGGAACGCTCCGCGGTACGGGCCGCCCGCCTGCGCCGCCTCGTCGGCAGGGGCCTGCCAGTCCACGCCGAGGTACGTGGGGGTGCTGACGAAGCCGTCGGCCGCCGCGAGGTCGACCTCGGCCACCGGAAGGTCGGCCAGCACGACGGGCGTCGGCGGGAGCGGGAGCCACTGCGACTGGTCGTCCATGTCGGAGGCGAAGCCCCCGGCGGTCGCCGTCAGCTGGGCCCGCTCCGGGGTGACGGTGAGCGTCGGATCGGTGACCGTGAAGTAGCTCATCCCTGAGTAGAAGAGGACGGTGAACGAGCCCGTCCACGAGATGGTCGCGAAGCCGGTGGCGGGATCCACCGTGCCGGTGCCGGCGCCGATCACCACCTGGTGGTTGCTGAACTGCCCGCTCGTCGGGCTCGAGATGGTGGCGCCCTGCGGTGTCGTGGACAGGCCCTCCCACGTGGCGAGCGCGTAGCCGCCGTCGGCCTGCTGCTTCTCGATGCGGACGTTGCCGTCCTCGGCCCGCCAGCTCGCCCGCGGCAGCGTCGTGCCGCCCCGGCCCGGGTCGGGCACGACACCGGCCGACATGAAGTTGTAGGTGCCGGGTGCGAAGGCGCGATTGTTCGTCTCGTTGTTGACGCCCCAGCGCAGGATCGCCCCGGAGACCGCGAACGGCTCCGTCCTCGTCGGAGCGGACCCCTGCGCCGGTCCCGCGAGGGCGGACGGGAGCAGCGCCGTCGCCAGCACAGCCACGCACCCGGCGAGCGCGGCGGCCGCGTGCAGGCGGCGCAGCCGCGCCGGCCCGGTCACGCGACCGCTCCGGTCGTGCGGGCCGGGCGGGCGACCCGACGGCGCAGTCGTACGCCCAGCAGCGCCAGCGCGGCGACGAGCGCGAGCGCCGACCCCCCGACGAACGCCCAGGCGGCGATGTCGCGATCGCCGCTGCTCCCGACCGGCCCGCTGCCGGGCGCGAGGGTGCCCGAGGCTTGCCCCCGGACCGGAAACCGCTCGCTGGGACGGGCGCCCGAGGCCGCTCCCACCAGCCGCAGCTCGTGCGTGCCCGTGCTGAGGTCCGCGGGCAGCGCCATGACGCCGGCGACGTCGCCGGCCGTGCCGGCGACGAGCGGTCCGAGTGCCACCGCTCCGTCGTCGAGCAGCGCCAGGACTTGCTCCCCGGGCTGGAAGCCGCGGCCGGTGAAGGCCAGCGCCTGGCCGGCGCGTGCGGTGGCCCGCTCGGTGGCGACCCGGGGGCGGCCGCTCAGGCGGGTGGTCACGGTACCCGCCGCCCCGGTGCCGACGGCTGCGCCGCCGCCCGGTGCTTCGCTGGGTCCTCGACTCGGTACGCCGCCGGGATCGGACGTCGCTGCGCCGCCATCGGTGGATGCGCCGACACCGGCGCCGGTGTCGTCGCTCCCGGAGTCCGCCGGGCTGCCCGGCTCGTCGGCGTCCAGCTCGCGGAACCGCACGGGGGTGAACGTCTCGTTGCGGGCGTTCTCGACCCCGTGCGCCCCGAACGTGATGACTCCGCAGGTGACCTGTCGGCAGTCCACGTCGACCGCCTCGCCGTTGCGGTCGAGTGCCCGGAAGGTGGGTCCCGGCACGGCCAGCGAGACACGGAAGGCGCCAGCGGGCGACATCACGGCCTGTGCCTCGCCGGCGGTGGAGCTGCCGGGGAAGGCCACGAAGCGCAGGTAGCCGGCGTTGTCCTCGCTCTCGGAGTCGGGCACGTAGCGGTAGTCGCGACCGGTGACGCCGCCGCGGGAGGGGCGCCACCCGCCGCCGGCGGGGTCACGCACCCAGCCGAAGGCGACGTAGACGCCTCCGAAGCCGCCTCGGACGGACTGGAAGCCGGAGCCGCTCAGGGTGAGGATGGTCGGCCGGCCGGAGTCGGCCAGCGACGTGCCGCGGTCGGTCACGACGCTGATCCGAGCGTCCGCCCGGGCGGGCGCGGCGGGAATGAGCACGGCGCTCGCGGCCAGCAGGACCACCAGCACCCCGGCGAGCCGGCAGGGGGACGCGGTCCGCGTGCCTGCGCTACGGATCGGAGCGGTACGGGTCAGCACGTGTCCTCCCGGGGACGGTCGGCGCGGGCGACGTCGTCGACGTCGTCGGCGTCGGCGGCGGTGCCGCGCTCGGCCAGGACGATCGGGTCGCCGGTGCGCGGGTGGGCCACCACCTCGACGCGGTGGCGGTAGACGCGGGTCAGCAGCGCGGCATCCAACACCTCGGTGGGCGTGCCGCTGGCAGCGACGTTTCCCTCCTCGAGCAGGACCAGCCGGTCGGCATGGGCTCCGGCGAGGGTGAGGTCGTGGAGCACCACGAGGACCGCGGCGCCGGCGCGCGCCTGCTGGCGGGCCGTGCCGAGGACGGTCTCCTGGTGCCCGATGTCGAGGGCGGCGGTCGGCTCGTCGAGCAGCAGGATCCCGGTCTGCTGGGCCAGCACCCGGGCGAAGGACGCGCGAGCCTTCTCCCCGCCGGACAGCGACCCGAAGGATCGGTCCGCCAGGTGGTCGACCGCGGTGGTCTGCATGGCGGCGGCGACCTCGAGGTCGTCGAGGTCCTCCTCGGGTCGACCGCGCCAGGGGGCGCGCCCCATGCTCACGACCTCGCGGACGGGGAAGGGGAAGGAGATCTGCTGCTCCTGGGGGAGCACGGCGCGCTCCCGGGCGAGGGCCTGCAGCCGCCACTCGCGCACCGGTCTGCCCAGCACCGACACGGTGCCGGAGTCGGGGGAGAGGTCGCCGGCCACGACGGCGAGGAGCGTGGACTTGCCCGTGCCGTTGGGGCCGACGAGGGCCAGCACCTCGCCTGCGTGCACGTCGAGGTCGACGTCGTGGAGGACGCGGCGGCCGCCGAGGGCGAGCGAGACGCCGCGCACCGAGGCGACCGGCGCGGGCGCGCTCATGCCCAGCCCCCCGACGTACGCCGGGTGCGCCAGAGCAGCCAGAAGAAGAACGGGCCGCCGACGAGCGAGGTGAGCATCCCCAGGGGCAGGTCGGCGTAGGCGACGAGCGTGCGTGCGGCCAGGTCGGCGACGACGAGCACCAGGCTGCCGGCGAGGAGGCAGGCGGGCAGCACGAGGCGGTGCCCCGGGCCGGTCACCATGCGCACCAGGTGTGGGACGACCAGCCCGACGAAGGCGACGATGCCGCAGAAGCAGACCGCGGCCGCGGTGAGGAGCGCGACGACCACGATGAGCCCGACGCGGAGCCGCTCCACGTGCACCCCGAGGTGGCGGGCGGGCCGCTCGCCGAGCGCGAGGAGGTCGAGGCTGCGGGCGCTGAGGAGTGCGAGCACCACGCCGGCCACGACGAGGGGAGCCACCACCGCGACGTAGGGCCAGCGGCTCCCGTTGAGGCTGCCGAGCTGCCAGAAGACGATCTGCTCGCGTGCCTGGGTGTCGCCGAGGAACATCAGCAGGGCCAGCAGGGCGCCGGCCACGGCGTTGACCGCGATGCCGGTGAGCACCAGCGTGACCACCTCGGTACGGCCGCCGGAGCGCGCGAGGGCGTAGACGAGCAGCGTGGTGAGCAGTCCGCCCGCGAATGCGGCGACGGCGACGGTCCAGCCCCCGGCGAAGGTCAGGCCGAAGACGATGACGCCCGCGGCGCCCACCGCGGCGCCGGAGGAGACCCCGACGATGCTGGGCTCGGCGAGGGGGTTGCCGAAGACGCCCTGCATGAGGGCGCCGGCAACGGCCAGGGCCGCCCCGACGAGCGCGGCCATGGCCACGCGCGGGAAGCGCACCGACCACAAGGTGGCGTCGCCGCGCGGGTGGCTGGGCAGCGGGAGCCAGTCGAGGCCGAGCCGGTGCAGGAGCGAGCCGGCCACCTCCTGGGCCGGGACGGGAAGCTGTCCCGAGCCGGCGGACACCAGGAGGGCCGCCGCCAGCGCCCCTCCCAGCAGCGCGAAGAGGCCGGTCATCCCGAGCGGGCGCCGCCAGTCGCGTGGGCGGCGCCCGGCTGCCGAGGAGGTAGGGACGCGCGACGCAGGCAGCGACGTGCGCGGCAGGACCGGCGCCGTCACAGCGCGTCCGGGGCGTAGAGCGCGACGGCGAGCGCGTTGAGGACCTCGGCCGTGCTGGGACCGAAGCTGAGGATGCGGTCGTCGTCCATCGCGACGATGCGCTCGTGCTCGCCGGCCGGGGTCTGACCCAGGGCCGGGAAGCGCTCCAGCAGGCCGTCGACGCCGCCCACGGACTCCAGGCCCTTGCTCATCATCAGCACGACGTCGGGCTGGGCGGCGACGAGTCCCTCGTCGGTCAGCGGCCGCATGCCCTTCCAGCCGATCTCCTTGCTGACGTCGTAGCCGCCGACGGCCTCGATGAGGGAGTCGGCGCCGGAGTCCTGGCCGAACATGTAGTAGACACCCGAGCTGCCGCGCACGTAGAGGAACACGGTGCGCAACCGGCCGGTGACGTCCTCGGGGGCGACCCGGCTGATGGCCTCCTGCATCGCCTCCGCCTCGGCGGTGATGCGCCGGCCCAGTCGCCTTCCGGCGGCCGGCACGCCCAGGGCATCGGCGACCTCGCTGGTCAGGGCGGCGAGGTTGTCGAGGCTGCGCCGCGAGTCGGTGACCACGACGGGGATGCCGGCGTCGCGGAGCTGGAGGACCGCGTCCCACGGACCGAGCGAGGTGTCGGTGAGCACGACGGTGGGGTCGAGGGCCAGGATCGCCTCGGCGTTGAGCTCGTGGCCGTTGCTGGTCACCAGCGGCCGGTCGGCGATGGCCTCGAACTGCGACGAGGTGTCCCGGCCGACCACCCGGTCGCCGAGCCCGAGCTCGAAGACGGTCTGCGAGAGCGTGCCGTGGATGTCGAGCGCCAGGATGCGCGAGGCGTCCTCGACGGTGACCTCGGTGCCTTGGGCGTCGGTGACGGTCACGGGCAGGCGCGGCTCCGGGACCTTGGCGACGGGCTCGAGGTCGGGCTCCGGCAGGGCGATGTCGACGACCCCGTCCCATGCGCGCGGATCGGCGAGCGGCTCCACCTCGGAGAGGGAAGGGACGTGCCCGGCCGCCGCCCGTGCCGACGACGACGGCGAGGTGATGGGTGAGCAGCCGCCGCCGAGCAGGGAGAGCGCGAGGACGATGCCGGCGATGCGGGCCGTGCGGCCCGCAGCGCGGCGCGGGCCGGTCGGCGGTTGGGGAGCGGGAGTCATGATGCCCTTTGGTTAGCCTTACCTAAGTGAGGTGAGGCTAGCCTTAGTTCCTAGCACTCGGCAATCGTCCCGGTGCTCGGACCTCCGACGCCCGAACGCACGAGTGGCCGCGGACCCGGGCGGGTCCACGGCCACTCACGATGGCGGGAGCAGTCAGCCGAGGGCGGCCACCGCAGCGTCGTAGTCGGGCTCCTGGCCGATCGCGTCGGTCAGCTGGGTGTGGAGCACGGTGCGGTCCGCGTCGAGGACGACGACCGCTCGGGCCAGGAGCCCGGCCCACTTGCCGTCGGCCATGGCGACGCCGTAGTCCTGGCCGAACGTGGACCGGAAGGCCGAGCCGACGAGCACGTCGTCGATGCCCTCGGCTCCGCAGAAGCGGGCCTGCGCGAGCGGCAGGTCGACCGAGACGTTGACGACGGCGGTGTCCTGCAGTCCGGCCGCCAGCTCGTTGAACCGGCGCACGCTCGCCTGGCACACGCCGGTGTCGATGCTCGGGAAGATGTTGAGGACCACGCGCCTGCCGGCCACGTCGGCCTCGGTCAGGGACTGGAAGGTCGTGTCGACCAGCTCGAAGCCGGGGGCCTGCGAGCCGACCGCCGGCAGCTCGCCGACGGTGTTGACGGTGCTGTCACCGAGTTGTGTGGTTGCCATGGCCCATTCCTACCGCACACCCCGATGCCGCCCGACGGCGCCGGCCCCGGTCGTCGCTCGGCAGCCGCGGTCCCGGGCGCGGCCTAGAGTGCGGGAATGGCACCCGACCAGCGCACGGACGTGATCATCGAGGTGCTGCGCGACGCGTTCGCGCCGCTCATGCGGGCGGACCCGGCCGCCTTCCGGACCAAGTACCGCAAGATGGCGCGCGACCCGCTGGCGTTCTACCGCGGGACGGCGTGCCTGTTCTACTGCGACGTCACCGGCGAGGACGAGGGCTGGGCCGACCACGGTGCCGAGCGCATCTGGATCCACGGCGACCTCCACGTGGAGAACTTCGGCACCTACCTCAACTCCGACGGCCGGCTGATCTTCGACGTCAACGACTTCGACGAGGCCTACATCGGCCGCTTCACCTGGGACCTCCAGCGCTTCGCCGCGAGCCTGGCGCTGCTCGGCTGGCAGAAGGCGCTGCCGGAGGACGCCATCCGCAAGCTCATCGGCCGCTACGTGCGCTCGTACCTTGCGCAGGTCAACCACTACACCGGCACCGAGGACGACGAGGACTTCGAGATCCGGCTCGACACCGCGCACGGACCGGTGCTCACCGCGCTGGAGACGGCGCGGCAGATGCGCCGCGCCGACCTGCTCGACCGGGTCACCGTCATGCAGCGCGGCACCCGCGCCTTCGTCGAGGACGCCACCACCCGGCGCCTGTCGCGCGACGAGCGCTCGCGCGTGGTCGCCGCCTTCGGGGACTACCTCGACACCATCCCGGAGTCCAAGCGGTTCGACCGCGGGCTCTTCTACGAGCTGCGCGACGTCGTCGGCAAGTCCGGCTTCGGCATCGGCAGCGCCGGGCTGCCGGCGTACAACGTCCTGGTCGAGGGCTACAGCCAGGCCCTCGACAACGACGTGGTGCTGAGCATGAAGCAGGCCAACGTCCCGGCCCTGAGCCGCTTCGTCGACACCAGCGAGGTGGACGCCTACTTCGAGCACGAGGGGCACCGCACGGTCGTGAGCCAGCGGGCCCTGCAGGTGCACACCGACCCGCTGCTGGGTCACACCAGCATCGACGGGGTCGGGTACGTCGTCTCCGAGGTCTCGCCCTACGAGGTCGACCTGGACTGGAGCGAGATCAACGAGCCCGAGGAGATGCGCGCCGTCGTCGACCTGCTGGGACGGGCGACCGCGAAGATCCACTGCGCCTCCGACGAGGACAGCCAGCAGGACCTGGTGGACTTCCAGGTCGAGCACGCGATCCGGCGCTCCCTGGAGGGCAGGCGCAACGACCTCGTCTCGTGGCTGTGCGACTGGGGGATCGCCTACGCGGTCCGCGTCCGCAAGGACCACGCGTTGTTCGTCGACGCCTTCCGCGAGGGCCGGGTGGGCATCGCCGCGACCTGACCTCCGCGACCTGGCCCCCGCGGGGTGTGTCTTCCGTAGGCGGCTCAGGCCTCGACGGTCGACATGTCGCCGTAGCGGTCGCCCGCGACAGCGCCGCGCGGCACGGCCTCCTCGAGCGCTGCGAGGTCGTCCTCGGTGAGCTCGACGCCGACAGCGGCGACGTTCTCCTCGAGGTAGCGCACCCGCTTGGTGCCGGGGATGGGTGCGACGTCGTCGCCCTGGGCGAGCACCCAGGCGAGCGCGAGCTGTCCGGGCGTGCAGCCCTTCTCGCCGGCGAGCCGGGTGACCTTCTCGACCAGCGCGAGGTTGGCCTCGAGGGCGTCGCCGGCGAAGCGGGGGAACCGGCCCGTGGCGCGCGAGTCGTCGGACTGCAGCGACTCGCGGGTGACCGCGCCGGTGAGCATCCCGCGCCCGAGCGGCGAGTAGGGGACCAGGCCGATGCCGAGCTCGCGCAGGACGGGCAGGATCTCGTCCTCCAGGTCGCGGGTGAACAGCGAGTACTCGCTCTGCAGGGCGGTGATCGGGTGTACGCCGTGCGCGCGCCGGATCGTCTCCGCGCCGGCCTCGGACAGGCCAAGGTGGCGCACCTTGCCGGCCTCGACCAGCTCCTTCATGGCGCCGACGGTCTCCTCGATGGGGACGCTGCGGTCGACCCGGTGCTGGTAGTAGAGGTCGATGTGGTCGACGCCGAGCCGCTCGAGCGAGGCGTCGCAGGCCCGCCGCACGTAGTCGGGGGAGCCGTTGATGCCGACCCAGGAGCCGTCGGGGTTGCGCTCGTTGCCGAACTTGGTGGCGAGCTGGACCTCGTCGCGGCGGTCCTTGATGGCGCGACCGACCAGCTGCTCGTTGGTGAACGGGCCGTACATGTCGGCGGTGTCGAGGAAGGTCACGCCGAGGTCGAGGGCGCGATGGATCGTGTCGATGCCGGACTGCTCGTCAGGGGTGCCGTAGAACTCCGACATCCCCATGCAGCCGAGGCCGAGCGTGCTCACGGTGAGCGAGGACCCCTGCGAGGAGGAGCCGAGCGTGCGCTGTCCGATGGGAGTGGTGGTCATGTCTCCACCTTTCGCCTTCGAGCGCGCTCCAAGTCAAGCCCCCGCGGCGGACTCCGCCGGTGCGACCGAGCTCTCGTACATCGCGATCTTGTGGTCGATGGCGCGCAGGTGCGCGGTGACCTCGCTCAGCTGCCGCTCGACGACCTCGCGATGGGCCAGCAGCAGGTCGAGGCGCTCGGCCTCGTTGCCCTCGCCCTGGCGCACCAGCGCGGCGTAGCGGCGTACGTCGCGGATCGGCATCCCGGTCGCGCGCAGCCGGGTGACCATCTGGATCCAGGCGAGGTCGCGCTCGGTGTAGCGGCGGTGCCCGGACGACGCGCGCTCGACCGAGCCGAGCAGCAGCCCGTCGCGTTCGTAGTAGCGCAGGGTGTGGGCGGTGAGCCCGGTCTGCTCGGCTGCCTCGGCGATGCTCAGGCTGGTCACCCGACCAGTCTCCGACTTCGAGTGCACTCCACGTCAAGGCCTTGCCGCCGGCTGCGGGACCGGCGGACCGGCGGGAGAGCGGGACCGGAGACGGGAGCGTCAGTCCCCGAGCGCGGGGCGGTGGAACTGCGCGGTGGCGTACGGTCCGCCGACGAACTGCGCCTCCGCCTCGTCCTGCGGCCCGGGCTCGATGCGGTCCGCGAACCGCTCGGCGTCGTCCTGCGGCTCGTAGCCCAGGCGCCGGCCCGGCTCGAGGTCCCACCAGGCGCGGGTGTTGGCGCTGATGCCGTACAGCACGGCGTACCCCGGCGCCGGGGCCGTGAGCGCGGCCTCGACCATGCGGACCCCGTCGTCGTGCGAGAGCCACGTCGACAGGTTGCGCACGCTCGTGGGCTCCTCCAGGAAGGATCCGATCCGGCAGGAGACGGCGTCGATGCCGTGCCGGTCGGCGAACAGCCGCATCAGGGCCTCGGCGGCCACCTTGGCCACGCCGTAGTACGTGTCGGGACGGGGAAGGGCGTGCTCGGTGAGCTCGCCGTCGGCCCGCGGGGTGCGCCCGACGGCGTGGTTGGACGAGGCGTAGACCAGGCGCGGCACGTCGTGGGCGACCATCGCGTCGAGCAGTGCCGCGGTCGTCACCACGTGCGAGGTGAGCTCCTCGGGCAGCGACCGCTCCTCCGGTACGCCGGCGAGGTGCACGACCGCGTCGAGCCGCTCCTCGGCGAACACCGCGGCGACGGCGTCGGCGTCGGCGCAGTCGGCCTCGTGCCAGGCGAACGTCGTGCCCTCCGGCGGCGGGACGAGGTCGAGCCCGACGACCTCGTGGCCGTGCTCGGCCAGCCCGACGGTGACCACCCGGCCCAGGCTGCCGGCGGCTCCCGCGACTAGTACGCGCACCGGTGCCGCCCTCAGATCCGGGCGACGACCTGGCTGAGCAGACCGCCCATCCGGCTGGCAGCGGCACGACCCGCCTCGAGGACCTCCTCGTGGTTGAGCGGCTCGCCGCTCAGGCCGGCGGCGAGGTTGGTGACCAGGCTGATGCCCAGCACCTCCATGCCCGCCTCCCGTGCGGCGATCGCCTCGAGAGTGGTGCTCATGCCCACGAGGTGGCCGCCCATGCTGCCCGCCATCCGGACCTCGGCGGGCGTCTCGTAGTGCGGCCCGGGGAACTGGACGTAGACGCCCTCGTCGAGGGTGCCGTCCACCTCCTTGCACATCGCGCGCAGGCGGGGGCTGTAGAGGTCGGTCAGGTCGACGAAGTTCGCGCCGACGATGGGACTCGTGCCGGTGAGGTTGATGTGGTCGGAGATCAGCACCGGCTGGCCGGGCTGCCAGCCCTCCTTGAGGCCGCCGCACCCGTTGGTCAGCACGATCGCCGAGCAGCCGGCGGCAGCGGCGGTACGCACCGGGTGGACGACGGCGGCGACGCCCTTGCCCTCGTAGTAGTGCGTGCGGGAGAGGAAGACGAGCAGGTTCTTGTCACCGCTGCGGATCGACCGGATCTTGCCGCTGTGACCCGCGACGGCCGCCGCGGAGAAGCCGGGCAGGTCGGTGGTGTCGATCTCCGCGGTGGCCTCGCCGAGGGCGTCGACGGCCGGCAGCCAGCCCGAGCCCAGCACCAGGGCGATGTCGTGGCGCTCGACGCCGGTCAGCTCGGCGAGCGTGGCCGCGGCGGAGGCGGCCGCTTCGTAGGGGGTGGGGACTTGGGCTGCGTGCGTCACGCGGCGAACTCTAGACCGAGGCGAGGCTCGGTACGACGCCCGCCGCTGCCCCTGCGCAACGGCGGACGCCGTCACACGTCCAACGCGCGAGTGGCGCGGAGGTCACTCGCGCGGCGCTCACCCGATCGACGGCTCTCGTCAGAAGCCGGTCAGGAGCGGGTCAGCGGCCGGTCACAGGCCGGTGGAGCGGCAGGGGCGGCGCCGCAGGGCGGCGACGTAGTCCTCCGGCGCTCCGGCGGCGTCGGCGGCGTCGGCGAGCACGCCGAGGTAGGACGCGGACGGCAGCCCGCCCTCGTAGGCGTCGAGGACGTAGGCCCACACCACCAGCTCGCCGCTCATCGTGGAGACCCGCACCTTGGTCTTGCGGTACAGGCCGGTGTCCGCGGCCTCCCACCCGTCGAGGGCGCGCTCGTCCTCGGGGGTGACGTCGTAGACGGCGACGAAGACCTGCTCGAAGGGGTCCTGGACGATGGTGGAGAGGGCGCCGTCCCAGCCGTGCTCCTCGCCGCCGAAGGTCAGCCGCCAGCCCGTCAGCCAGCCGGTGGACTGCAGGATCGAGTGCGGGCAGCGCTCGCTCATCCGGGCGGGATCGAGGTTCGTCCCGTAGGCGGCGTAGAGCGTCACGGGCCACAGGATACTGAGCCCGGACCTCGGGTGTTCTGCGTAGACGGCGGACAACTAGGCTGGCGCCGTGACCGACACCCATTTCGACACCCTCGTCCTCGGCGCCGGCCCCGGTGGCTACGTCGCCGCGATCCGCGCAGCCCAGCTCGGCCAGAAGGTGGCCGTGGTGGAGGACAAGTACTGGGGAGGGGTGTGCCTCAACGTGGGCTGCATCCCCTCCAAGGCGCTGCTCAAGAACGCCGAGCTGGCGCACACGCTCCAGCACGAGAAGGCGAAGTTCGGCATCGAGGGCGAGGTGACGATGGCCTTCGGCGCGACCCACAAGCGCAGCCGCGACGTGAGCGCCGGCATCGTCAAGGGCGTCCACTACCTGATGAAGAAGAACAAGATCACCGAGATCGACGGCTGGGGCACGCTGCAGGGCCGCAACGACATCGACGTCGCCAAGGACGGGCAGACGACCCGCTACACGTTCGACAACCTGGTCATCGCCTCCGGTGCGACGGTGCGCCTGGTGCCGGGCGTCGAGCTCAGCGAGAACGTCGTCACCTACGAGGAGCAGATCCTCAGCGACCAGCTGCCGGGCTCGATCGTCATCGGCGGCTCCGGTGCGATCGGCGTCGAGTTCGCCTACGTCATGGCCAACTTCGGCGTCGACGTGACGATCGTGGAGTTCCTCGACCGGATGGTCCCCACCGAGGACGCCGACATCTCCAAGGAGCTGCTCAAGCACTACAAGAAGCTCGGCGTGAAGGTGCTGACCTCGACCGCGGTCAAGAAGGTCGCGGACACCGGGTCGGGTGTCCGGGTCACCGTCGCCCCCGCCGGCGGTGGCGACGAGCAGGTGCTCGAGGCAGACAAGTTCCTCGCCGCCTTCGGCTTCGCCCCGCGGGTCACCGGCTTCGGCCTGGAGAACGTCGGCGTCAACGTCACTGAGCGCGGCGCCATCGAGGTCGACGAGTACTGCCGCACCAACGTGCCCAACGTGTACGCCATCGGCGACTGCACCGGCAAGATGATGCTCGCCCACGTCGCCGAGGCGATGGGCATCGTGGCCGCCGAGACCATCAACGGCGCGGAGACGATGCCGGTCGAGTACGACTTCGTGCCCCGCGCGACGTACTGCATGCCGCAGATCGGCTCCTTCGGCTACACCGAGGCGCAGGCCAGGGAGCTCGGCTACGACGTGAAGACCGCGACGTTCCCGTTCACCGCCAACGGCAAGGCGATGGGACTGGGCGAGGCCGTCGGCTTCGTCAAGGTGGTCGCCGACGCCGAGCACAACGAGATCATCGGCACCCACATGATCGGTCCGGACGTGACCGAGCTGCTGCCGGTGATGACGCTGGCGCAGAAGTGGGACCTGACCGCCGACGAGGTGGCCCGCAACGTGTTCGCCCACCCGACCCTGGGTGAGGCGGTCAAGGAGGCCGTCCACGGGATCGCCGGCCACATGATCAACCTCTGATGACCGACCACATCGTCATCATCGGCGGCGGGCCCGGCGGCTACGAGGCCGCGCACGTCGCCGCCCAGCTCGGCGCCCAGGTGACCGTCGTCGACACCGACGGTGTCGGGGGCTCCGCTGTCCTCACCGACTGCGTGCCGAGCAAGACGCTGATCGCGACCGCCGAGCTGATGACGGAGATGTCCTCCGCGAGCGAGCTCGGGGTCAACTTCAGCGACAACGAGGGCGACGCCGCCACCTCCATCGCGGTGGACCTCGCCCGGGTCAACGCCCGCGTCAAGCAGCTGGCCGCCGACCAGTCGGTGGACATCGCCGCCCGTCTCGACCGCGACGGCGTACGCCTGGTGACCGGCCGCGGCCGGCTCGGACCGGACCTCACGGTCGTCGCGACCACCGCCGACGGCGAGGAGACGCTGCAGGCCGACGCCATCATCGTGGCCACCGGCGCCGCGCCGCGCACGCTGCCGAGCGCCCGGCCCGACGGGGAGCGCATCCTCACCTGGGAGCAGGTCTACGACCTCACCGAGGTGCCCGAGAAGCTCATCGTGGTGGGCTCGGGGGTCACCGGCGCGGAGTTCGCCAGCGCCTACCTCTCCCTCGGCATCGACGTGACGCTGGTCAGCAGCCGCGACCGGGTCCTGCCCGGGGAGGACGCCGACGCCTCGGCGGTCCTCGAGGACGTCCTGACCCGCCGCGGGATGCACGTGCTGAGCCGCTCGCGGATGCAGTCGGTGACCCGGGACGGCGACACGGTGACGGTGACCTTGACGGACGGCCGCACGGTCACCGGCAGCCACTGCATCCTCGCGCTGGGCTCGATCCCCAACACCGCCGACCTCGGCCTCGAGGAGGCGGGGGTGGCGACCGACGACGGCGGCTTCATCATGGTCGACCGGGTCTCGCGCACCTCCGCCCGCGGGATCTACGCGGCGGGTGACTGCACCGGGGTGCTCATGCTGGCCTCGGTCGCGGCGATGCAGGGGCGGATCGCGATGTGGCACTTCCTCGGCGACGCGGTGGCGCCGCTCGACCTCAAGAAGGTCTCGTCCAACGTCTTCACCTCGCCGGAGATCGCCACCGTCGGCTGGTCGCAGCAGGCCGTCGACGCCGGGGAGATGACCGCCGAGGTGGTCACGCTGCCGCTGGCCGGCAACGCCCGCGCCAAGATGCAGGGCGTGCGCGACGGCTTCGTGAAGCTGTTCTGCCGCCCGGGCACCGGCATCGTCGTGGGAGGAGTGGTGGTGGGACCGCGTGCCTCCGAGCTCATCCACCCTGTCTCCGTCGCGGTCGCCGAGTCACTGACGGCCGACCAGCTGGCGCACGCGTTCACCGTGTACCCGTCGATGAGCGGCTCGATCGCCGAGGCGGCTCGCCGGTTGCACGGGGTCTGAGACCCGTCCGGGCCTCCGGGCCGGGTCCCGGCTGGCAGGTGCGGCACCACCACGTGCGGCGGTTGGCCGGATCGCCGGGCACCTCGGCGCTCACGCTCACCGGACCGCCGCAGCGTCGGCAGCCCTGCCGCTGTCGGCCGGTCACCCAGTGGTCGTCGCCCTTGGCCGACGACCCCGTGGTGACCTGGTAGGCGCCCTCGACCGTCGCCGAGTGGCGCAGCATGGTCGCGGCGCGCTCGACCAGGCGGGCGATGTCGACCTCGCCGATCGGCGTCCACGGGCTCACGCCGGTGAGGAACGCCAGCTCGTTGACCCAGAGGTTGCCCAGCCCGGCCAGCGAGCGCTGGTCGAGCAGGGCGGTGACCAGCGGGGTCCGGGGGTCGGTGCCGAGGCGGCGCACCGCCTCCGCCGCGTCCCAGTCGTCGCGCAGCGGATCGGGTCCGAGGTGGCCGACGACGTCGCTCTCGCGGTCGGTGGGCACCAGGACCAGGTCGTGCAGGCGGATGCCGTGCACGGTCCGTGCGTCATCGAGACCCAGGACGAGGCGCACGTGCGGCTGCACCTTCGCCGGCAGCCGCTTGCCCGGCGCCAGCGTCGACCACGAGCCGTCCATGCGCAGGTGGCTGTGCAGCGTCGCGGCGGGGGAGTCGCCCGTCGCGGAGAAGCGGGTGAGCAGGTGCTTGCCGTGGGTGTCGTGCCCCACGATCCGGCGCCCGGAGAGGTCGCGGGTCGCCAGGGTGGGCGTGCGGAAGTCGGAGCGCACGACCGTACGCCCAGCGACCTGCCGGTCCAGCCGGCGAGCGAGGCGCCAGACGCTGTCTCCCTCGGGCACGGCTCCAGTGTCACAGGCGCACCCTGACCGGCCCACCCTGACAGGTCTGCCCTGACCGGCTCAGCGTCCCCGCTGGGCGGTGCCACGGCGCGCCTGTACGCTCGGTGGTTCCGTTCGTCGACACTCGGGGGAGCTCCGATGATCCGTTCCCGCATGCTGCTCGCAGCGGCCCTCAGCGCGCTGCTGCTGCCGATCCTGCCCGCGTCCGCGACCGCAGAGCCGCGCCGGAAGGCGGAGACGTGGGCCACCCCGGGCAGCACCGCCATCACGGTGACCGGCCACGGCTACGGGCACGGCCACGGGCTCTCCCAGTACGGCGCCCTGGGCGCCGCGGAGCAGGGGCTGTCGTGGCGGCAGATCGTCGACTTCTACTACCCCGGCACGACGTGGGGGCGCATCGGCGGCAAGGTCCGGGTGCTGATCACCGCCGACACCGGTCGCGACGTGCAGGTCGTCGCCCAGCGCGGCATCAAGGTGGGCAGCGTGGCCCGCAAGCGCACGTGGCGGCTGCCCGCCGTGCCGGCCAAGAAGTGGCGGCTCATCGCCCGGGGCGACGACACGCTCGTGCAGCACACGCGAGGCGGCGCCTGGCGGACCTGGAAGAAGGTGCCGGGAGAGGCGGAGTTCTCCTCGACCACCGGTCGACTGACCCTTGTGCTGCCCGGTGAGCGACGTGAGTACCGCGGCACCCTGCAGTCCGTGGCGCCGCGCCAGGGCAAGCGCCAGACGGTCAACGAGGTGGGCATGGAGGCCTACCTGCGCGGCGTCGTGCCGCAGGAGGTCCCCGCGCTGTGGACGCAGGCTGCGGTCAGCGCCCAGTCGGTGGCCGCCCGCACCTACGCGGCGTTCGAGCGCTCCCACCCGTCCGCAGCCCACTACGACCTCTGCGACACCACCCAGTGCCAGGTCTACGGCGGTGTCGACGCCGAGCACCCGGCCGCGACGGCCGCCATCAAGGCGACGGCCGGGCAGGGGCTGATGTACGACGGCCGTCCCGCGTTCACGCAGTTCTCCGCCAGCAACGGCGGCTGGTCGTCGGCCGGGTCCATGCCCTACCTGGTGGCGCAGGCCGACCCCTACGACGGCGTGACCGGTCACCAGTACTCCACGTGGACCGAGACGATCGACGACGTGCAGGTCGAGCGGCACTGGCCCGCGATCGGCGACCTGACGTCCATCGAGGTGACCTCGCGCGACGGCAACGGCGACTGGGGCGGCCGGGTCACGGACATGGCGTTCATCGGCACCACCGGCACCGCGCGCGTCGACGGCGACACCGTCCGCTCCTACTTCGGGCTCAACTCCGACTGGTTCACGTTCAGCGTGACGCCCCGGCAGCAGGGCCCGGCCCGCCAGTGATCCGGCTGCGGCCGGCCGCTCTCCTGGCGGCCCTCGTCCTCGCGGCGACGGGGTGCCAGGCGGGCGGGGCCGACGGCGACCCCCCGGACCCGGTGCTGGACGTCGAGGCCACCAGCGACATCGACTACGTCGCCCTGGGCGACTCGTTCTCGGCCGGGCCGTTCATCGGGACCATGCGCACCGACCCGCAGGGATGCGCCCGCTCGCGGAGCAACTACCCGGCCTTCCTCGCCGAGTGGCTCGACGTCGCCAGCTACACCGACGTGACCTGCTCGGCAGCGACGACGGCGGACCTCTACGCGCCGATGACGATGTTCGACGGCAACACCACCGGCCCCCAGCTCGACGCCGTCAGCGCCGACACCGACCTGGTCACGCTCGGCATGGGCGGCAACGACTTCGGCATCTACGACACGCTCATCGACTGCCAGGAGGGACCGGCCGCGACCTGCCCCGTCGAGCGGCTCCGAGCCGACGCCCGCAAGGTCGCCGACCACATCGAGCGAGCCGTGCGGCGGATCCGGCGCGCCGCCCCGGAGGCGTGGGTTCTCGTCGTCGGCTATCCCGACATCCTGCCGACCGAGGGCAGCTGCGCGGCCGTCGGCGTGCCGGCCGACGTGCTGGGGCCGGTCGCCGAGGTCGCTGGCCTCCTCAACGACTCCCTGCAGCGCGGCGCAGCCGCGGCGGGGGCGTCGTACGTCGACATGGAGGCCGTCTCCGAGGGCCACGACGTGTGTGCCAAGGGCCGGGCGTGGGTCAACGGCCCGCGCCTGCGGGTGGGCGTCGCGGCGCCGTTCCACCCGAAGCTCAACGGCATGCGCGCCGTCGCGGCCGAGGTCTACCGCCAGGTCACCGGCGAGGAGCCCGAGGTCACCGAGTACGCCGAGCCCGACCCGGACGTCGTGGTGCTCAACGAGCAGCCGGAGGCCGGCGGCTAGCCGATCACCAGGACGAGGTCGCCGCCCTCGACGGCCTGCGTGGAGCGCACCGCCACGCGCCGGACGGTGCCGGCCGTGGGCGCGGTGATCGAGGCCTCCATCTTCATCGCCTCGATCGTCGCCACCGTCTGGCCCGCCTCGACGGAGTCCCCCTCCGCGACGGACACGGTGACCGCGCCGTCGTAGGGCGCCGCGACGTGCCCGGCTGCCTGCGGGTCGGCCTTCTCGGCGGAGGCGACCTCGGCCGACACGCTCCGGTCGCGCACCGACACCGGCCGCAGCTGCCCGTCGATCGTCGCCATCACGGTGCGGATCCCGCGCTCGTCGGGCTCGCCGATCGCCTCGAGGCCGACGAGCATCTCCCGGCCCTCGCGCACCTGCACGCGGTGCTCCTCGCCGCGGCGCAGGCCGTAGAGGTAGTCGATCGTCGAGACCGCCGAGAGGTCGCCGAACTTCTCCCGCGACTCGCGGTAGGCGATGGTGGGACCGGGGAAGAGCAGCTCGTTGAGGGCCGCCCGCCGGTCGGAGGAGAGCCGCTGCTGCTGCTCGGCCGTCAGGCTCTCGGTGGGCTGCTTCCACGTCCGTCCCGCGAGCGCCTTGCTGCGGAACGGCTCCGGCCAGCCGCCGGGCGGGTCGCCGAGCTCGCCGTTGAGGAAGCCGATCACCGAGTCCGGGATGTCGTACGACGCCGGGTCGGCCTCGAAGTCCGCCGGGTCGGCACCTGCTGCGACCAGTGCGAGCGCGAGGTCGCCGACGACCTTGGACGACGGCGTCACCTTCACCACGTTGCCGAGGATGTCGTTGGCGGCGGCGTACATGTCCTCGACCTGCTCGAACTTCTCGCCGAGGCCCAGCGCGATCGCCTGCTGGCGGAGGTTGGACAGCTGCCCGCCGGGGATCTCGTGGCGATAGACGCGCCCGGTGGGGGAGGGCAGTCCCGACTCGAACGGGGCGTAGACGCGGCGCACGGCCTCCCAGTAGGGCTCCATCGCGTTCACCGCGGCGAGCGACAGGCCGGTCTCCCGCGGGGAGTGGTCGGTGGCGGAGACGAGCGCCGACAGCGCGGGCTGCGAGGTGGTCCCGGCCATCGAGGCGCAGGCCGCGTCGACGGCGTCCACGCCGGCCTCGATCGCCGCGACGAGCGTGGCGAGCTGGCCGCCGGGGGTGTCGTGGGTGTGGAGGTGCACGGGGAGGTCGAAGCGCTCGCGCAGCGCCGTGACCAGCGTGCGGGCCGCCGGAGCCCGCAGCAGACCGGCCATGTCCTTGATCGCCAGCACGTGGGCGCCGGCCTCGACGATCTGGTCGGCGAGGCGGAGGTAGTAGTCGAGGGTGTACAGCTTCTCGTCGGGGGAGGAGAGGTCGCCGGTGTAGCACAGCGCCACCTCGGCCACCGACGTGCCGGCGGCGCGGACCGCGTCGATCGCCGGCCGCATCTGCGAGACGTCGTTGAGGGCGTCGAAGATGCGGAACACGTCGATCCCGGTCTCCGCCGCCTCCTGGACGAAGGCCTCGGTGACCTCCGTGGGGTACGGCGTGTAGCCGACCGTGTTGCGCCCGCGCAGCAGCATCTGCAGGCCGATGTTGGGGATCGCCTCGCGCAGCGCGGCCAGCCGCTCCCAGGGGTCCTCGGACAGGAACCGCAGCGCGACGTCGTACGTCGCCCCGCCCCAGCACTCGACCGACCACAGCTGCGGCGTGGTGCGCGCGACGTGGTCGGCGACCGCGAGCAGGTCGCGGGTGCGCACGCGGGTCGCGAGCAGCGACTGGTGGGCGTCGCGGAAGGTGGTGTCGGTGACCGCGACGGTGTCCTGGGCCCGCAGCCGCCTCGCGAACTCCTCGGGGCCGATCTCGCGCAGCAGCTGGCGGGTGCCGTCGGGCACGGCCTGCGAGCGGTCGAGGGCCGGCAGCTTGCTGGCCGGGGAGATCGTGACCGGGGCGGGGCCGTGGGGCTGGTTGACGGTGACGTCGGCGAGGTAGGACAGCAGCCTCGTGGCGCGGTCGGCGCCCACCTGCGCCGTGAGCAGCCCCGGGTGGTCCTCGATGAAGGAGGTGGTGACGCCGCCGGCGGCGAAGTCGGGGTCGGCCAGCACCGCCTGCAGGAAGCCGACGTTGGTGGACACGCCGCGGATGCGGAACTCCAGCAGCGCGCGCCGGGCCTTCTGCACCGCGGCCTCGAACGTGCGGCCGCGGCAGGTCAGCTTGGCCAGCATCGAGTCGAAGTGCGGGCTGATCTCGGCGCCGGTGTAGGTGGTGCCGCCGTCGAGGCGGACGCCCGGGCCGCCCGGCGAGCGGTACATCGTGATCCGGCCCGTGTCGGGGCGGAAGCCGTTGGCCGGGTCCTCGGTGGTGATGCGGCACTGGAGCGCGAACCCGCGGGGCTGCACCGAGTCCTGCGTGAGGTCGAGGTCGGCGAGGGTGGCACCCGCCGCGATCAGCATCTGCGACTGGACGAGGTCGACGGCGGTGACCTCCTCGGTCACGGTGTGCTCGACCTGGATGCGCGGGTTCATCTCGATGAAGACGTAGCGGCCGGACGGGTCGAGCAGGAACTCGACCGTGCCGGCGTTCTTGTAGCCGATCTCGCGGGCGAAGCGGACGGCGTCGGCGCAGATCCGGTCGCGCAGCTCCGGGTCGAGCCCGGGGGCCGGAGCGATCTCGACGACCTTCTGGTGCCGGCGCTGCACCGAGCAGTCGCGCTCGTAGAGGTGGATCACGCCTTCCTCGGTGCCGGTGCCGTCGGCGAGGATCTGCACCTCGATGTGGCGCGGGTCGACCACCGCCTGCTCGATGAACACCGTGGGGTCGCCGAAGGCGCCCTCGGCCTCGCGCATGCAGGTCTCGATGGCCTCCCGCAGGTCGGCGCGGTCCTCGACGCGGCGCATGCCGCGGCCACCGCCGCCGGCCACCGCCTTGACGAACAGCGGAGCCTCGATCCGCTCGGCGGCCGCCACCAGCTCGTCGACGTCGGTCGACGGCGGCACCGACTCCAGCACCGGTACGCCGGCGGCCTTGGCGGCGGCGATCGCGCGCGCCTTGTTGCCGGTCAGGGTCAGCACCTCGGCGCTGGGCCCGATGAAGGTGATGCCGGCAGCGGCGCAGGCCTCCGCGAGCGCGGGGTTCTCCGAGAGGAAGCCGTAGCCGGGGTAGACGGCGTCGGCGCCGCAGCGGACCGCGACCTCGACGATCGCCTCGGGGTCGAGGTAGGCGCGGACCGGGTGGCCCTCCTCACCGATCTGGTAGGCCTCCTCGGCCTTCATCCGGTGCTCGGACCAGCGGTCCTCGTGGGGGAACACGGCCACCGTGCGCGCGCCGATCTCCCGCGCGGCACGGAGGGCACGGACTGCGATCTCGCCTCGATTGGCGACGAGCACCTTGGAGAACATGGCCGAACGCTATCCAGTGCGCCTGTGACCTGCCGCACCTGTCCGGGAACCGGGCACGCTCACGCCGCGACCGGCTGCGCCCGCCACCACGCGACGGTCTCGGCGAGGCCGTCGACCAGCGGCGTGGGCGAGAGGCCGAGCCGCTGCTCGCTGACCGAGGAGTCCATCACGAACGGCCGGTCGAACATGTAGCCCGTCTCCGCCATCTCGCGCACCGGCCGCGAGACCGTGCCGACGGCGCGGAGCACACCGACCGGGATCGACGACACCTTCGGCACCGGCACGCCACCGGCCTCGGCGACGAGCTCGACGAGGTGCCGCTGCGTCAGCGCCGGCGCGGTCGGGGCGTGGAGGAACGAGCCCCACAGGTCCTCCCGGCGCGCGGCGACGACCATCGCGGCGGCGAGGTCGGGGACGTAGGTGAACGAGTGCGGCTGGTCGGCGCTGCCCAGCACCCGCATGGTGCGCCCGGCGAGGACGGCGGGCACCATCCGCTCGCCGGCGTGCGCGGTCCGCACGAGCGGGCCGTAGAAGTCGGAGGCCGCGACGCTGACCGTCGGCGTGTCCGACGCCGCGCGCTGCGCGAGGAGCTCGGTGCGCACGCCGAGCTTGCCGCGGGTCGCGGTGCGCGGCGTGGCCTCGGTGATGGTGCCGGCGACGGGCCCGTAGGAGTAGAGGCTCTCGGGGAAGACGACGACGGCGCCCGCGCGGCCCGCGGCGTCGAGGACGGCCCGCTCGGCGCACGGCAGCTCGGCACGCCACACCTTCGCGTCGTACGCCGAGCCGTGGATGCAGTGGTGCACCGCGGTCGCGCCCGCGAAGGCGTCGTCGAGGTGCTCGCGGCGCGAGACGTCGACGCGGCGACGCTCGACGAGGGGGTGGTCGGGCCCGCTGCCCGACCGGGTCAGGAGGCGGACCCGCTCGCCGGCCGCGGCCAGCTGCAGGGCGATGGTCGAGCCGACGGGTCCGGCTCCGGTGACGACGTGGACGGTCATGGTTCTCCTCGGGTTGGGAGAGCACTGCTCTCGGTTTTGCCCATCCTGCCGGTCCGGGGATCGGAAAGCAAGAGCGCTGCTCTCTGAAACGATCGGCGCTCGCTCATATGGGAGGATGCCGCCCATGACCGAGACCTCCACTCCGCGCAGCCGCGCCCGCGAGCAGACCATGCGCGACATCGTCCGGATCGGCCGCGCCCACCTCGCGACCGACGGCGCTGCCGCCCTCTCGCTGCGCGCGGTCGCCCGCGACCTGGGCGTCGTCTCGTCCGCGGTCTATCGCTACGTCGCGAGCCGCGACGAGCTGCTGACGCTGCTGGTCGTCGACGGCTACGACGAGCTCGGCGACGCCGTCGACGCGGCGGTCGGGGAGGTGGACGCCGCCGACCACGCCGGCCGCATGGCGGCCGTCGGCCGTGCCGTGCGCTTGTGGGCGCTGGCCGAGCCGGCGACGTACGCCGTGCTCTTCGGCAGCCCGGTGCCGGGCTACGAGGCGCCGCCCGAGCGGACGACCGGGCCCGGCACCCGCGTCGTGCTCCGCCTGGTCGAGGTGTGGGAGGACGCCTGGCGGGCGGGCGCGTTGGCTGTGCCCGACGAGCCGGTCGCGCCCCGTCTCGCCGCCGACCTGGCCCGGATCCGCCGCGACCTCGACCTCACCGTCCCCGACGCCGTCATCGCGCGCGGACTGCTCGCGTGGGCCTCGCTGTTCGGGTGCGTCAGCTTCGAGGTGTTCGGCCAGTACGGTCCGGACACGTTCACCGACACCGGCGACGTCTTCGAGCACCACCTGCGGGCACTGGTGGAGAGCGTCGGGCTGGGCTGAGGGCGCCCCAGGGCGTCGTCAGCGCGCGAGCGCGCGCCCCGCCGCCCGGCCGGAGAAGATGCAACCGCCGAGGAAGGTGCCCTCGAGCGCGTTGTAGCCGTGCACGCCGCCGCCGCCGAACCCGGCGACCTCGCCGGCGGCGTACAGCCCGGGCACCGGCGTGCCGTCGGCGGCCAGGCACTGGCCGTCGAGGTTCGTCTCCAGGCCGCCGAGGGTCTTGCGGGACAGGATGTTGAGGCGCACCGCGATGAGCGGGCCGTGGGCCGGATCGAGGATCCGGTGGGGCTTCGCGACGCGGAGCAGCCGGTCGGTGCGGCTGCGCCGGGCGTTGTGGATGGCCATCACCTGGACGTCCTTGGCGAAGGCGTTGTCGACCTGGCGGTCGCGTGCCTCGATCTGGCGGCGCAGGTCGTCGGCGTCGAGCTGCGGCCCGCGGGCGAGCCGGTTCATGCCGGCGACGAGCTCGGCGAGGTCGTCGGCCACGACGAAGTCCACGCCGTGCTCCTTGAACGCCTCGACGGGGCCTGGCGCGCCCTTGGCCAGGCGGCTCTGCGCGAGGAATCTCAGGTCCTTGCCGGTGATGTCGGGGTTCTGCTCGGAGCCGGAGAGGGCGAACTCCTTCTCGATGATCGACTGGGTCAGCACGAACCACGAGTAGTCGTGACCGGCGCCGAGGATCTGCTTCATCGCGCCGATCGTGTCCGCGCCCGGCACCCCGGACATGCCCTCGAGCCGCCGGCCGGTCGCGTCGAACCACATCGACGAGGGACCGGGCAGGATCCGGATGGCGTGGTCGGGCCAGACGGGGTCCCAGTTGTGGATGCCCTCGACGTAGGCCCACATGCGGTCCCGGTTGACGGTCGTGGCGCCGGCGTCGGCGGCGATGCCCTGCATCCGGCCGTCGACGTGCGCCGGGACGCCGGCGATCAGGTGCTCGGGGGCCGCGCCGAGGCGATCGGCCGGCCAGTTGCGCCGCATCAGCTCGTGGTTGTGCCCGATGCCGCCGGAGGTCACCACCACCGCCGGGGCCCGCAGCTCGAAGGCGCCCGCGGCCTCGCGGCTCGACCGCACGCCGCGCGGGGAGTCGTCGTCGACCAGGACGGTGCCCCGCACGCCGACGACCGCGCCGTCCTCGACCGCCAGCTCGTCGACCTGGTGGCGGAACGCGAAACGGACCAGGCCGCGAGCCTCGGCGCGCTGCACCGGCTCGGCGAAGATCCGCACCACCTCCGGCCCGGTGCCCCAGGTGAGGTGGAACCGGGGCACGGAGTTGCCGTGGCCCAGCGCACGGCCGTCGCCGCGCTCGGCCCAGCCGACGAACGGCAGGGACCGGAGGCCGAGCGCCCGGAGGTAGTCGCGCTTCTCCTCGTGCGCGAAGCGGACGTACGCCTCGGCCCAGCGCTGCGGCCAGTAGTCCTCGCCGCGGCCGGGACCGTCGGTGCCGTCGCCGAGACGGTCGAACTGGGCCGACCCCTGCCAGTCCTGCCAGGCGAGCTCCGGGGAGTCCTCGATGCCCATCCGGCGCTGCTCGGGGCTGTCCACGAACAGCAGGCCACCCAGCGACCACCAGGCCTGGCCGCCGAGGTTGTGGCGGTTCTCCTGGTCGAGGACCAGCACGCGCCGGCCGGCGAGGGCGAGCTCGTGGGTGGCCACGAGGCCGGCCAGGCCGGCGCCGACGACGATGACGTCGGGCGCGAAGTCGCTGCGGTCGGCGTGCGGGTCGCTCATCGGGCCTCCTGGTGGGGGTGCGGCGGCACGCTCAGCCCGTGATCTCGCAGATCACCGCGCCGTTGCTGACCGTCGCTCCGACCTCGGCCTGCAGCCCGGTGATCGTGCCGGACTTGTGCGCCTTGAGGGGCTGCTCCATCTTCATGGCCTCCATGACCACGATCGTGTCCCCCTCGGCGACCTCCTGGCCGTCGCTGACGACGACCTTGACGATCGTGCCCTGCATGGGCGAGGTGACGGCGTCGCCGGACACGGCTGCCCCGGCCTTCTTCGCCGACCGCTTGGCCTTCTTGCCGGGTGCGCCGCTGCCCGCAGCGCCGGCACCGTTGGCGGCGGACAGGCCGCCGAGACCGGCGGGGAGGACGACCTCGAGGCGGCGACCGCCGACCTCGACGGTGACCGCCTGCCGTGCTTCCGGCTCGCCGGCCTCCGCGCTGTCGCCGGCGTACGGCTCGATGCGGTTGTCGAACTCGGTCTCGATCCACTGCGTGTAGACGTCGAAGGACCCCTCGCCGGTGGGGTTGGAGGCGCCGACGTAGGCGGGGTCGGAGACGACCGCGCGGTGGAACGGGATGACGGTGGGCATGCCGTCGACGACGAACTCGTCGAGCGCGCGGCGCGAGCGCTCCAGCGCCTGGGTGCGGTCGCGGCCGGTGACGATGAGCTTGGCGATGAGCGAGTCGAAGGAGTCGGGGATGGTCTCGCCGGTCTCGTAGCCGCCGTCCAGGCGTACGCCGGGCCCGCTGGGCGGGCGCCATGCGGACAGGGTGCCCGGGGCGGGCATGAAGTTGCGGCCGCCGTCCTCGGCGTTGATGCGGTACTCGATGGAGTGACCGCGGATCTCGGGGTCGCC
Organism: Nocardioides sp. SYSU D00065; assembly: GCF_017916425.1. Classification (GTDB taxonomy): domain Bacteria; phylum Actinomycetota; class Actinomycetes; order Propionibacteriales; family Nocardioidaceae; genus Nocardioides. Next base: position 688,413 of record NZ_JAFMSX010000002.1, read on the forward strand.
GTAGCCGAGCTCCTCGCCGGCGGCGATGCGGAACATCTCGCGCACCAGGTCGATGCCGGTGACCTCCTCGGAGACGCAGTGCTCGACCTGCAGGCGGGTGTTGACCTCGAGGAAGGAGATCGTGCCGTCCTGGGCGACGAGGAACTCGCAGGTCCCGGCGCCGTGGTAGCCGGCCTCGGCGAGGATGCGCTTGGAGGACTCGTAGAGCTCCGCGACCTGCTCCTCGGACAGGAACGGGGCGGGCGCCTCCTCGACGAGCTTCTGGTTGCGGCGCTGCAGCGAGCAGTCGCGGGTGGAGACCACGACGACGTTGCCGTGCTGGTCGGCCAGGCACTGGGTCTCGACGTGGCGCGGCTTGTCGAGGAACTTCTCCACCAGGCACTCGCCGCGGCCGAAGGCCGTGACCGCCTCGCGCACGGCCGACTCGTAGGCGTCGGGGATCTCCTCGAGCGTGCGGGCGACCTTGAGGCCGCGCCCGCCGCCGCCGAACACGGCCTTGATCGCGACCGGCAGGCCGTGGGCCTTCGCGAACTCGACGACCTCGTCGGCGTCCTCGACGGGGTCCTTGGTGCCGGGCGCGAGCGGGGCGTTGGCCCGCGCCGCGATGTGCTTGGCCTTCGCCTTGTCGCCCAGCGCCTCGATCGCGGCGGGCGGGGGCCCGATCCAGGTCAGTCCGGAGTCGATGACCGCCTGCGCGAAGTCGGCGTTCTCGGCGAGGAAGCCGTAGCCGGGGTGGACCGAGTCGGCGCCGGACCTCTCGGCGATCGCGATGATCTTGGCGATGTCGAGGTAGGACTCCGCCGGGGTCGCGCCGCCGAGGGAGTGGGCCTCGTCGGCCAGGCGCACGAAGAGCGCGTCGCGGTCCGGCTCGGCGTACACGGCCACGCTGCCGATGCCGGCGTCCTTGCAGGCGCGGACGACGCGGACGGCGATCTCGCCGCGGTTGGCGATGAGGACCTTCTTCAAGCTCACGCGGGGACTCCTAGTCGGCGGTGCGGTGGCCGTGGTGCGTACCGCTCGGCAGGCTACCGCTAGCCCGGGGTGGGTCGCCCGCGGCCCGATGTGATCGGCGCCACCGGGGGTTAGCGATCGCTAACCCCCTCGGGCTAGCATCCCGGCATGACCTTCGAGCTGTCCCCTGAGCACGAGCAGTTCCGTCACAGCGTCCGTGACTTCGCCGAGGCCGAGATCGCGCCGCACGCGGCCCGGTGGGACCGCGAGCACCACTTCCCGACCGACGTGGTGCGCAAGATGGGTGCGCTCGGTCTGATGGGCCTGACCGCTCCGGAGGAGTTCGGCGGCGCGGGGATGGCCGGCGAGGACGGCGGCTTCACCTCGCTGTGCCTGGCGATCGAGGAGATCGGGCGCGTCGACCAGTCGATGGGCATCACCCTCGAGGCGGCCGTCGGCCTCGGCATCAACCCGATCCTGACCTTCGGCACCGAGGAGCAGCGCACGACCTGGCTGCCCGACCTCGTCGCCGGCGAGCGCCTGGCCGGCTTCGGCCTCACCGAGCCCGGTGCGGGCTCGGACGCCGGGGCGACGAGGACCAGGGCGGTGCTCGAGGACGGCCAGTGGGTCGTCAACGGCGCCAAGCAGTTCATCACCAACTCCGGCTCTTCGATCACCTCGCTGGTCACGGTCACCGCCCGCACCGGCGAGCGGCCCGACGGGCGCCCGGAGATCTCCACGATCATCGTCCCCTCCGACACGCCGGGGTTCGCCGCGGAGAAGGCCTACGACAAGCTGGGGTGGCACGCCTCCGACACGCACCCGCTGTCGTTCACCGACGCCCGCGTGCCCGAGGCGAACCTGCTCGGCGAGCGGGGCCGGGGCTACGCCCAGTTCCTGGCCACCCTCGACGACGGCCGCGTCGCGATCGCCGCCCTCGCCGTCGGCTGCATCCAGGCGTGCCTCGACATGTCGCTGCAGTACGCCGGCGAGCGGCAGACCTTCGGCGGGCCCATCGGGCGCAAGCAGGGCGTCGCGTTCCAGGTCTCCGACCTGCAGGTCATGCTCGACGCGTCGCGGCTGCTGACCTACAAGGCGGCGGCGATGAAGGACGCCATGGACGCCGGCTCGTCCGCGGTCTCGATGGCCGCCTTCAAGCAGGCCGCCGCGGTCGCCAAGCTCTACGCCACCGAGTCGGCCGTCACCGCGACGCGCATCGCGACGCAGGTCTTCGGCGGCTATGGGTTCATGGAGGAGTACCCGGTGGCGCGCTTCTACCGCGACGCCAAGGTGCTCGAGATCGGCGAGGGGACCTCGGAGGTCCAGCGCATGCTGATCGCGCGGGGGCTCGGCCTGCCGGTCGAGTGAGCTCAGGCGGGTCGCGGGGCGTACATGATCACCGCGACCCCGACCAGGCAGACCAGCGCGCCGGCGACGTCGTACCGGTCGGGCCGGAAGCCGTCGACGACCATGCCCCACGCCAGGGAGCCCGCGACGAACACCCCGCCGTACGCCGCCAGGATCCGCCCGAAGCTCGCGTCGGGCTGCAGGGTCGCCACCAGGCCGTAGAGCCCGAGGGCGACGAACCCGGCGCCGACCCACAGCCAGCCGCGGTGCTCGCGGACGCCTTGCCAGACCAGCCACGCGCCGCCGATCTCGGCGAGGGCGGCGAGGGCGAAGAGGGCGAGCGACTTCACGACGGTCATGGCGCGAGTGTGGCAGTCGGGCACGAGGCGATCTCCCCCTCCCGGCGGAGCCGCGGACGGTGCGCGGCCTCTACCCTCGCCCCATGCCCCGCCTGAGCGCCCGCCTGATGGAGTGGTTCGGCGTGGACGACGCGTGGGAGCGCCCACGCCCGGCGATCGGTCGCCAGGACGTCGTGCTCGCGGCGGGCGTGGAGGCCGTCGGACTGCTGACGCTCGAGCTGGTGCGCAGCGCCGGGGGCTTCGAGCACACCGACGCACCGGTGTGGACGCAGTGGCTGGCGGTCTCGACCGGCGCGCTGCTGCTGCTGGGCCGGCGGCGCTGGCCGCTGGTGGTGGCGAGCCTCGCCGCGCTGCACATGTTCGTGGCGGGGGTGACGATGCCGCAGGTGATGGGGCAGATGTCGCTGCAGATCGTCTACTTCGTCGCCCTGCTGTCGGGCGTCGCCTGGGCACGGGACCGGCGCGCGATGCTGATCGTCGTGGGCGTCATCGTGCTCTTCATGTTCGCCTGGATCGGCTGGCAGTTCGCGGTCGGCTCGGCGGCCCAGGAGTGGCTCGACGACGAGCAGGGCGCCGACCAGGAGGGCCTCTTCCCCCGGATCCCGGCCGCCGTCGGATTCACCCTGGTCATCAACGCCCTCTACTTCGGCGGCGCGATCGCCGGCGGCGGGTTCTCCTGGCGCGCCGCCCGGCAGCGGGCCCGGCTGGAGGAGCAGACGACCACGATCGCCGCACAGGCCGGACGGCTGCGCGAGCAGGCGGTCGTCGACGAACGCCTCCGCATCGCCCGCGACCTGCACGACGTGGTCGCCCACGGCGTCTCCGCGATGGGCATCCAGGCCGGTGCCGCGCGGCGGGTGCTCGACCGCGACCCGGACGCCGCGCGGGCGGCCCTCGCCAACGTCGAGGAGGCATCACGCCAGGCGGTCACGCAGATGCGCCGCCTGCTCGGCACGCTGCGCGAGGGGGTGGGGGAGCGCGCCCAGGACGACGGCGCGAGCCGTACGACGGACGCCGGCGTCGGAGACCTGCCGGCGCTCGTCGCCGAGGTCAGCGGCCACGGCGGGCTCACCGTCCGGCTCGACGTGGTCGAGACCCAGCCCGACGCCGCCTCGCGGCTGCCGCGCGGGATCGCGCTCGCGGTCTATCGCACCGTCCAGGAGGCCCTGGCCAACGTCCGCCGGCACTCGACGGCCGACACCGCGTCCGTCGTCGTCCGGGTCGACGAGGCCGCGGCCTACGCGGAGGTGGAGGTCGTCGACAACGGTCGCCCGCGCCACGGCACCTCGGGGAGCGGGCTGGGCCAGCTCGGCATCCGCGAGCGCGCCGCCACCCACGGCGGCCAGGTCGACATCGGCCCGCGGGTCACGGGCGGCTACCGCGTCCGGGTGCGCTACCCGCTCGGAGGTGCCGCGTGAGCGCCACGGCGGAGCCGGCCGGGCCGCTGACCGTGCTGCTCGTCGACGACCACGCCATGGTGCGCTCCGGCTTCGCCATGGTGTTGTCGGTGGAGGACGACATCGAGGTGGTGGGCGAGGCCGCGGACGGGGTGCAGGCGCTGGAGCGGGCGCGCGCGACCCGGCCCGACGTGGTGCTGATGGACGTCCAGATGCCCCGCATGGACGGGATCGAGGCGACCCGCCACCTCGTGGCCGAGGAGCTCGGGCACGTCGTCATCGTGACCACCTTCGACCGCGACGACTACCTCTTCGCCGCCCTCGAGGCCGGCGCCAGCGGCTTCCTGCTCAAGAACGCCGGTCCCGAGCAGCTGCTCGACGCCGTCCGCGCCGCGGGTCGCGGCCACGCACTGCTGGCGCCGGAGGTGACCCGCCGCGTCATCGGCAAGATGACCGGCGGCGACCCGGCGGGGGCCGGGGGCCCCGACCGGCCCGAGCCGGCCGGACTGGCGCACCTCACGGCGCGCGAGCGCGAGGTGCTGGTCATGCTGGGGCGCGGCCTCTCCAACGGAGAGATCGCCGAGGAGCTCGTGCTCGGCGAGGCGACGGTCAAGACGCACGTGTCCAACGTGCTCGCCAAGCTGCACCTGCGCGACCGGGTGCAGGCGGTGATCTACGCCTACGAGGCCGGTCTCATCCTCCCGGCGGAGGACTGAGCCCCGGGGCCGGGCGCGATCCGCGCCGGCTCCGCCTGCAGGTTCCGTCGCGCGGGGGATCCGGGGCCTGCGGTCGGGCCCTAGCGTCGGTGCCATGTTGGAGATCAGGGAGCTGACCAGACGGTTCGGTGACAAGACCGCCGTGGACCGAGTGTCGTTCGAGGTGCCTGCCGGGCAGATGACCGGCTTCGTCGGCGCCAACGGCGCAGGCAAGACCACGACCATGCGCATGGTCATGGGCGTGCTCGGCATCGACGAGGGCGAGGTGCTGTGGCAGGGCCGGCCGATCACCCGGCTGGACCGGCGCACGTTCGGCTACATGCCCGAGGAGCGGGGCCTTTATCCCAAGCAGCCGGTGCTCGACCAGCTCGTGTACGTCGCCCAGCTCAAGGGCATGAGCCGTGTCGAGGCGCGCGCCCAGGTGCAGGAGCTGCTCGAGCGGTTCGGGCTCGGCGAGCGCGGTGGCGAGCACCTGGAGAAGCTGTCGCTGGGCAACCAGCAGCGGGTGCAGATCATCGCCTCGGTCCTGCCGCGACCGGCCGCCCTGATCCTCGACGAGCCCTTCTCGGGCCTGGACCCGATCGCCGTCGACTCCATGGTCGACCTGCTGCGGGAGTACACCCGCGCCGGCGTGCCGGTGCTGTTCTCCAGCCATCAGCTCGACCTCGTCGAGCGCCTGTGCGACCGACTGGTCGTGCTGGCCCACGGACGCCGGGTCGCCGCCGGGACGGTGACGGAGCTGCGCGACGCGGGGGTGCCGCGCTTCCGTCTCGTCCTCGGCGGCGACGCCGGTTGGGTCCGCGACCTCCGCGGGCTCGAGGTCCTCGACCTCGACGGGACGACCGCCCTCGTCGAGGTGCGCCAGGACGGTGCCGAGCAGCACCTCATCGCCGAGGCGACGAGCCGCGGCCACGTACACGAGTTCGTCCGGGTCCGTCCGGCGCTCAGCGAGATCTACCGGGAGGCCACCGCATGACCACCGCACCCAACCCCGACCCGAACGCCGGCCCCAGCCGCCACCCCGACGCCAGTCGGGAGCGCGGCGGCGACGCCCCCTGGCTGCTCGTCACCCGGCGCGAGATCGTCTCGCGCATCACCGACAAGTCGTTCCTCATCGGCACCGTGCTCATGGTGGCGATGCTGGTCGGCTTCATCGGCTTCACCGCCTGGCAGGAGGAGCGCACCAGCGAGGTCACCCTCGGAGCCACCCCCGAGGCCGTCGCGATGGCCGAGGCCGTCGCCGCGGGGGCGCCCGAGGTGGACGACAAGGTCGAGGTCACCGTCGAGGAGCTCGCCGACGACGCCGCGGCAGAGGACGCGCTGCGCGAGGACGAGGTCGACGCCTGGCTGCACCCGGCCGACGACGGCTGGCAGCTGACCTCGGAGTCCAGCGAGCAGGACGCCCTGACCGAGGTCACCCGCGCCGTGGTCCGCCAGCAGGTGCTGACCGAGAACGCCGCCGGCGCCGGCACCTCGGTGGAGGCGCTCGAAGCCGGCAGCGCCGTGTCGACGGACTTCCTGCGCGGTGACGCCGAGAAGGCGGCCGTGGCGCAGGCCGTGGGCTTCGTGTTCGTCTTCCTCTTCTACTTCGCAGCGCTCGTCTTCGGCATGCAGCTCGCCTCGTCGGTGATCGAGGAGAAGCAGAGCCGCATCGTGGAGATCATCGCCGCCGCGATCCCGCTGCGACACCTGCTGGCGGGCAAGGTGCTCGGCAACACCGCGCTGGCGATGATCCAGCTGCTCGTCTACCTCGTCGTGGGACTGGTCGGGCTCGCCTTCACCTCCTACAAGTCCTACGTCCCGGACCTGTCCGGCCCGACCGTCTGGTTCGTGCTCTTCTTCCTCGCCGGCTTCGTCGCGCTCGCCTGCCTGTGGGCGGTGGCCGGCTCGCTGGCCTCGCGCACCGAGGACCTCCAGGCCACCTCCACCCCGCTGACGATGCTGATGCTCGTCATGTTCTTCGGCGGCATCTCCCTCGACGGCCGCGGGCAGGTCATCGCGTCCTTCGTCCCGCCGGTGTCGGCGGTGGTGATGCCCAAGCGGATCCTGGCCGGCGGCGTCGAGTGGTGGGAGCCGCTCCTGGCCCTGGGCCTGCTGGCGGCGTTCGCCGTGGTCACCGTGGCGATCGGCGAGCGCCTCTACCGCCGCGCGCTGCTCCAGACCGGCGGACGGGTCACCCTGCGCCAGGCGTGGTCCACCGCCGAGTGAGGACGGGCGGGTCCGGGACCTGTCGCGGGTGCGACCTCAGAACAGGTGCAGCAGCGACGAGGTCCCGGACACGACCGCCCAGAACCGCAGGCCGCGGCCCAGCGCGCCGGTGACGAGGAAGATCCAGAAGGGCACCCGCAGGACACCGGCCAGCACCGCGGTGACGGCGTACGGCGGGAAGCCGGTGGCGGCGGAGAAGAACAGCAGGGCGGCCGTGAACCACGGCCGCCCCTCCGCGCGCGCGTGCCACTTCTCCAGCGACGCCTTGGCCTTGGGCTTCTCCAGGTGGCGGTTGACCCACCGGGCGCGGTCGGCGTGCATGCCGCCCCAGTACCAGAGGACCTTGCCGACCATCTGGCCGATGGTGGCGGAGATGATCAGGCCCCACATGAACGATGGGGAGCGGCTCACGGCGACCGCGAGGATGGCCTCGATGTTGATGAGCGGGAACAGGGCGGAGCCGATCGAGGCTCCCATCACGCTCCAGAAGAGCATCAGCCGCGGTCCCCGGGCACGGGCAGCCCGATGCGCACGAGGCGGTGCAGCGAGACGCACTTGAGGACCAGCAGGGCGGTCGCGATCGCCAGGCCGACCCACATCCACCCGGTGACCAGCAGCAGCACCGCGAACAGCGCGCTGTTGACGGCCTTGGCGGGCTTGGACCAGTTCCACAGCCACAGCGGCCGGTCGACGACGAAGAAGTAGTTGGGGCTGCGTACGGGCCACGCCAGGAACGCGATCGACAAGAAGCAGTCGACGACCATGAACTCGGCCAGGTAGACGAAGATCGCCGGCGAGAGGTCCGGCTGCAGCCACGCCAGGCCGATGTAGAACGCGGCGGCGTTGAGCCGGTCGCAGAGGACGTCCAGGGTCGCGCCGACGCGGGTCTCGCAGTCGCGCACCCTGGCCCAGAAGCCGTCGAGCATGTCGCCGACCCAGTAGACGGCCAATGCGGCGACCAGGAGGGACAGGCTGTCCTGGTGCGCGGCGAGGGCGGCGAGCACGACCGAGATCACGGTCCGCACCGCGGTGATGATGGTCGCGCCGGTCAGCAGCCGCTCGTCGCGGACGCCGTAGCGGTTCTCGGGGTCGGGGACGGGCTGCGCCTGCACCGTGCCCACCCTGCTCCCCACGGACGCCGATGCTAGCGGGTCACGTCCACAGCTCGGGCCACACGTGGCCGAGCTCGAGCACGAGCTCGCGCAGCAGGGGCAGGCTGACGCCGACCACGTTGTGGTGGTCGCCCTCGATCCGGGTCACGAAGGCGCCCCCGATGCCGTCGATGGTGAACGCGCCCGCGACGTGCAGCGGCTCGCCCGTGGCGACGTACGCCTCGATCTCGGCGTCGTCGACGTCGGCGAAGTGCACTGTGGTCGACCCGGTGGCGGCCGCCACCCGGCCGCTGGCCACGTCGCGCAGGCAGTGCCCGCTGTGCAGCACGCCCAAGCGCCCGCGCATCGTCAGCCAGCGGCGGGTCGCCTCGGCGGGGTCGCCCGGCTTGCCGAGCGCCTCCCCGTCGAGCTCCAGCACCGAGTCGCAGCCCAGCACCAGCGCGTCGGCTGGCACCTCGTCGCGCCCCGCCACGGCGGCGCACTTGAGCTCGGCGAGCTGAAGCGCGAGCTCGGCCGGAGGCAGGCCGGTCAGGCGGGACTCGTCGACGCCGCTGACGATCACGATCGGGTCGAGCCCGGCCGCGCGGAGCGTCGCGAGCCGCGCCGGGGAGGCGGAGGCCAGCACCAGCGGGGTCGTCACAGCCGCTCCAGCGCCGCGCGCAGCGGGTCGAGCCCGAGCGAGCCGAGGTCGAGCGCCGCCCGGTGGAACGCCTTGAGGTCGAAGGCGTCGCCCTGCCGCTCCTGCACGCTCGCGCGGGCCTCGAGCCAGATGCGCTCGCCGACCTTGTAGGACGGCGCCTGCCCCGGCAGGCCGAGGTAGCGCTTGACCTCGAACTGGATGACCTCGTCGTCCATCCGGCAGTGCAGCCGCATGAACTCCAGTCCCAGCTCGGGCGTCCAGGTCTCGCCGGGGTGGAAGGCGGTCCCGCCGGGACCGAGCCGGTTGTCCTCGGGGATCGTCAGCTCGAGGTGCATGCCGATGTCGACGATCACCCGCGCCGCCCGCATCGACTGCGCGTCGAGCATGCCGAGGAGGTCGGCCGGGTCGGCGAGGAAGCCGAGCTCCTCCATCAGCCGCTCGGCGTAGAGCGCCCAGCCCTCGCCGTGGCCGCTGCACCAGCACATCAGCCGCTGCCAGCGGTTGAGGGTGTCGCTGCGGTAGGCGGTCTGGGCGACCTGCAGGTGGTGGCCCGGAACGCCCTCGTGGAACACCGTCGTGACCTCCCGCCAGGGATGGAAGTCCTCGATGCCGTCGGGCACCGACCACCACATCCGACCGGGCCGCACGAAGTCCTCCGACGGGCCGGTGTAGTAGATCCCGCCGTCGTTGGTGGGGGCGAGCATGCACTCGATGCGCCGGATCGGGTCCGGGATGTCGAAGTGCACGTCGGCCACCGCCTCGATCGTGCGGTCGGCGAGCTCCTGCATCCAGTCGCGGAACGCCTCGCGGCCGTGGATGACACGGTCGGGGTCGGCGTCGAGGTGCGCGACCGCCGCGTCGACGTCCGCCCCCGGCAGGATCCGCTCGGCGGTGGCCCGCATGAGGTCGGACAGGCGCTGGAGCTCGCTCCAGCCCCACGCGTAGGTCTCGTCGAGGTCGACCTCGGCGCCGAGGAAGTAGCGGCTGGCCAGCGCGTACACCTCGCGGCCCACGCCCTCACGCTCCTTGCCCTGCGGCGCGAGCTCGTCGGTGAGGAACACCCCGAACGCCGCCGTGGCCGCGCTCGCGGCCCCGGCCAGCGCGCGCAGGTCGGTGCGATCGCCGGCGTCGAGCCGGTCGACCAGGCCGAGGTAGAAGTCGCCCGCCTCGCCGGCCTGCCCGGTCCAGCGGCGCACCTGCTCGGCCACCTCGACGTACTGCCGGGCGGCGACGACGTGCCCCTTGGCGGCCTCCTCGGTGAGGGTGACCCGCAGGCCCTCGAGGGCTGCCGGCACCGCCGCGAGCCGGTCCGCGATCGCGGCGACGGCGTCCTCGCCCTCGGTGGGCATCAGGTCGAACACGCCGCGGATCTCGTGCAGCGGGCTCCACAGCACCGACATCCGCGAGCGGTTGACGCCGGCCTCCTCGAGCTCGATCTCGAGGCGGGTGCGCTCCAGGAACGCGTCGCGGGCCGCCGCCTCGCGGTCGTCGACCGGCGTGGCCGCCTCGACCGCCGCCACGGCCGCGCGGGCGAGCGCCTCGCGCGAGTCGAACCCGGCGGGGGAGTAGTCGGTCATCTCGTGCTCGTGGCCGGCGACCCCGAGCGAGGTGGCCGTCAGTGGGTCGAGGGCGCAGTAGTCGTCGACGTAGGCGTCGCAGAGGGCATCGATCGTGCGTTCGGTCACGTCGGCGACCCTAGCCTCCGACGCGAGGCGGGCGTCGGCCTCGCCCGGAGCGGTGCGTGAGCCACATTCGTACGGCGGAGGATGTGGTTGGCTCACCGCCGCCTCGCCCCAGCGGTGCGTCAGCCACATTCGTACGCCCGACGATGTGGTTGGCTCACCGCCGCCTCGCCCGAGCGGTGCGTGAGCCACATTCGTACGCCGGAAGATGTGGCTCACTCACCGCTGCCCCGCCCGAGCGGTGCGTCAGCCACATTCGTACGCCCGAAGATGTGGTTGGCTCACGGCCGCCCCGCCCCAGCGGTGCGTCAGCCACATTCGTACGCCCGAAGATGTGGCTGACTCACCGCCCGGCACGCCAGCGCCGCCAGTCACGCCAGCGCACGCCCGATCGCCGAGCTCAGCCGGGCAGCCCGCTCGCGCGCCAGCCGCCGGGACCGCTGCGGTGGGTCCGCCGTACCACCCGGGCCGGGTCGCTCCACGACGGCCGCGGCCGCGGTGCCGAAGCCGCGCCGGTCGGTCCGAGCGCCGAGAGGGCCGCCACCAGGGCGGCCACCTCCTCGTCCGTGGCGTCGGCGTTGAGGACCCGCAGGACGGGTGGGTGCTCCGGCTCGCTCACAGCGGGATGTTCCCGTGCTTCTTGGGCGGGAGCGTCTCGCGCTTGGAGCGCAGCAGGCGCAGGGAGCGCACGATCTCGATGCGCGTCTCGTGCGGGGCGATGACCGCGTCGACGTAGCCGCGCTCGGCCGCGACGTAGGGGTTGGCGAGCGTGGTCTCGTACTCGTCGATGAGCTCGGCACGCTTCGCCTCGACGTCGCCGCCCTCGGCCTCGATCGCGGCAAGGGTCTTGCGGTGCAGGATGTTGGCCGCGCCCTGGGCGCCCATGACGGCGATCTGCGCGGTGGGCCAGGCGACGTTGATGTCGGCCCCGAGGTGCTTGGACCCCATCACGTCGTACGCGCCGCCGTAGGCCTTGCGGGTGATGATCGTGACCAGGGGGACGGTGGCCTCGGCGTAGGCGTAGATGAGCTTGGCGCCGCGGCGGATGATCCCGTCCCACTCCTGGTCGGTGCCGGGCAGGAAGCCGGGTACGTCGACGAAGGTCAGCACCGGCAGGTTGAACGCGTCGCAGAAGCGCACGAACCGGGCGGCCTTCTCCGAGGCGTCGATGTCGAGCGTGCCGGCGAACTGCATCGGCTGGTTGGCCACGACGCCGACCGAGCGGCCCTCGACGCGGCCGAAGCCGACGATGATGTTGGGGGCGAACAGCTCCTGGACCTCGAGGAACTCCTCGTCGTCGAGCACGGCGGTGATGACGTCGTGCATGTCGTAGGGCTGGTTGGGGCTGTCGGGGATGAGTGTGTCCAGGGTCCGGTCGAGGTCGGTGACCTCCATCTCCGGCGTCTCGTCCAGCTCCGGAGAGGGATCCAGGTTGTTCTGCGGGAGGTAGGACAGCATCGCTTTGACGTAGTCGATGGCGTCCTGCTCGTCCGAGGCCAGGTAGTGGGCGTTGCCGGACTTCGTGTTGTGGGTCCGCGCGCCGCCGAGCTCTTCCATGGTGACGTCCTCGCCGGTGACGGTCTTGATGACGTCGGGGCCGGTGATGAACATCGCCGAGGTCTGGTCGACCATGACGGTGAAGTCGGTGACGGCGGGGGAGTAGACGTGCCCGCCGGCGCAGTTGCCCATGATCAGGCTGATCTGGGGGATCACACCCGAGGCGTGCACGTTGCGGCGGAAGATCTCGCCGTAGAGCCCCAGCGAGACCACGCCCTCCTGGATGCGGGCCCCGGCGCCCTCGTTGATGCCGATGATCGGGCAGCCGGTCTTGATCGCGAGGTCCATCACCTTGGTGATCTTCTCGCCGTAGACCTCGCCCAGGGAGCCGCCGAAGACGGTGAAGTCCTGGCTGAACACGCACACCATCCGGCCGTCGACCTCGCCGTAGCCGGTCACCACGCCGTCGCCGTAGGGGCGGGTCCTCTCCAGCCCGAACGCGGTCGAGCGGTGCCGGGCCAGCTCGTCGAGCTCGACGAACGTCCCCTCGTCGAAGAGCATCTCGATGCGCTCGCGGGCCGTCCGCCGGCCCTTGGCGTGCTGCTTCTCGATCGCCTTCGCCGAGCCCGCGTGGATCGCCTCGTCGAGGCGCCGCTCGAGGTCGGCGAGCTTGCCCGCGGTCGTGTGGACGTCGATCTCTGGGGGGACGTCGGTGCCCTCACCCGGCTGTGCACTCACGCGGTGGCCTCCTGGTCGTCTCGCACGGGGACGGTGTCCCTGGGGCAATCTAGTGCCATGACCGACACCCCGGCACCGCGCCCACCGCTCGACCTCGACAGGCTCGTGACCCCCTCCGGGTGGCGGGTCGAGGTGGTGGCACAGACGCCGTCGACCAACGCCGTGGTCGCCGAGCGGGCGCGTGCCGGCGAGGAGCCGGGCCTGGTGCTGGTGACCGAGCACCAGACGGCCGGCCGGGGGCGCCTGGACCGGGTGTGGGAGACGCCGGCGCGGTCGTCGCTGACCTTCTCGGTGCTGCTGCGCCCCGAGCTGCCGCCGTCCGCCTGGTCGTGGCTGCCGCTGCTGACCGGGTACGCCGTCCAGGCCGCGCTGGCCGACCGGCTGCCCGAGATCGCGCTGAAGTGGCCCAACGACGTGCTCGTCGACGACGGGTCCGGGGTGGGCCGCAAGGTCTGCGGGATCCTCGTGGAGCGGATCGAGACCGAGCAGGGGCCGGTGGCGGTCGTGGGCGTGGGGATCAACGTCGACCAGACCCTCGACGAGCTGCCCGTCGCGGCCGCCACGTCGGTCGCCCTCGAGACCGGCGAGCCGGTCGAGCGCACCGGGTTGCTCGCCCAGGTGCTCGGCTCCCTGCACGGGCTGCAGGGACTCCTCGACGACACCGAGGCGCTGCGCGGCGCCTACGCCGACGTCTGCGTCACGCTCGGGCGGACGGTCGACGTCCACCTGCCCGGGGGCGACGTACGCCGCGGCGAGGCGCTCGACATCGACGCGACCGGGGCGCTGGTGGTGGGGACCGACGGCGGCACGCTCACCGTGGCCGCCGGCGACGTGGTGCACGTGCGCCCCGCCTAGAAGTCGGGTGCACCGGGTGACATGATCGGCGCGTGGCCTTCCCGAGCAAGCTCCTCAACGAGGGCGAGCGCGTCGTCGTCTCGACACGCAGCCACCCCAAGGCGCTGATCGGGCCCGCCGCCGTCCTGGTCCTGGTGGTGGCGGCCGTGCTGGCGCTGAGCACCGTCACGGACTCGACGGCGGTCGGCATGGTCGCGGGGGTGGTCTCGGTCCTGGTCGTGGCGTGGTTCGTGCTGCGCCCGCTCGTGCTGTGGCTGACCACCACCTACACCTTCACCGACCGCAGGTTCATCAAGCGCTCCGGATTCATCGCCACCCAGGGGCGCACGATCCCGCTCAACCGCATCAGCGGGGTGGACTTCGAGATCGGGGTCGTCGACCGGATCTTCGGTTGTGGCACGCTGGTCGTCTCCGACGCCAGCACCGGCGGCCGGGTGGCGCTGCACGACATCCCCGACGTGGAGCAGGTCCAGCTGCAGGTCTCCGACGAGCTGCACCGCCTCTCCGCCGACCGCCGCGACGATGGCGCCTGACCGCACGCCGACCGGTCCGCCCGAGCCGTCCCGGGGCCGGGCACCGGGGGAGCAGCTCGACGACGCGATCCTGCGCAGCGCTCCGCAGTTCAACGCACTCGAGGTGGCCGCCGAGACCGGGGTGACCGTCGAGCAGACCCGGCGGCTGTGGCGCGCGCTCGGCTTCCCCGAGTTCACCGGCGAGAAGGCCTACACCTCCGCCGACATCGAGGCGGTCGCCACCTTGATGGGATTCGTCGACACGGGCGCCGTCGACTTCGACATGGCCGTGAACCTGACGCGCGGCGTCGGGCAGACCATGGCCCGGCTGGCGGACTGGGAGGTCTCCACGCTGGTGAGCCGGGTGGAGGAGATGGAGTCCGGCGACGAGGCGACCGGCTCGCGCATCGGCTCGGCCCTCCGGCTCATCCACGAGGTCAACCCGTCGTTCGAGCGGCTGCTGGTCTACGCGTGGCGTCGCCACCTCGCCGCCGCCGTGGGCCGGATCGAGGCGATGGGCGCCAAGGACGAGGACCTCCACACCATCGACGTGACCGTCGGCTTCGCCGACCTCGTCTCCTTCACCGCCCTGTCCAACACCCTCGACCGCGACGAGATCGGCGACCTCGTCGAGGTGTTCGAGAGCCGGTGCCAGGACGTCGTGGCGCGCTACGCCGGCCGGATCATCAAGAGCCTGGGGGACTCGGTGCTGTTCGTGACCAGCGGCGCCGAGGACGCGGTCGCCGTCGCCGAGGGCATCATCAACGTCATCGGCCGCGACTCCAAGATGCCCGACGTGCGCCTGGGCCTGGCCAGCGGTCCGGTCATCCAGCGGCTCGGCGACATCTTCGGGCCCCCGGTCAACATGGCGGCGCGGCTGACCCAGGTCGCTCGGCGCAACCGGCTGATCGTCGACCAGAACACCGCGGACCTGCTGCCGTTCGAGGACTGGGAGAGCCGCCGCCTCCCGGCCCGGCCGGTGCGCGGCTTCGGGCTCGTGGAGCCGGTGGCCGTACGCCGTCGCTGACCCCCTCGCCGGCGGGCTCGGCGCCGCCTCGGGGGCGGGCGATGCAGGGCGCGCGCCAGGTGGACCAGACCACTTGCGGCAATTCACCCATAAGGACCACCGCGGCGGCACGGCATCCCTACCTTCGGCACCGTGCTGGATGTGCAAGACGTGCGACTGGACCCGACCACGCGTCGGGTGTGGCGGGGCGACCGTGAGATCAAGCTCTCGCGCAAGGAGTTCCAGCTGCTGCACGCCCTGATGGGGCGTGCCGGGGACATCGTCACCCGCAACGAGCTGATGGCCGAGGTGTGGCAGGCGTCGTTCTACACCAGCTCCAAGACCATCGACGTGCACCTGGGCTGGCTGCGCCGCAAGCTCGACGACGACCCGCGCAACCCGACCCTGATCACCACCCACCGCGGCCGGGGCCTGCGCTTCGAGCCGACCGCGCGCCCGGTCGCCGGCTGAGCCGGGCGGCGCGGCCGCCGTCGCCTTCTATAGGCTCGCGCCGTGTCCTCGACCGGTTCGCACCGCGCTCCCACGCTCGCCGTCATCGGGGGCGGCCAGCTCGCCCGGATGATGGCTCAGCCCGCCATCGCGCTCGGCCTGCCGCTGCGGCTGCTCGCCGAGGCCGAGGGGGTGTCGGCGGCGCAGGTCATCCCCGACCAGCTCGTCGGCGACCACCGCGACCTGGCGACCCTGCGCCGGGTCACCGAGGGTGCGAGCGTGGTGACCTTCGACCACGAGCACGTGCCCACCGAGCACCTGCACGCGCTCGCCGCGGACGGTGTCGCCGTGCGCCCGGGGCCGGAGGCGCTCGTCCACGCCCAGGACAAGGCGGTGATGCGTCGCCGGCTCGCCGAGCTCGACGTGCCGTGCCCGCGCAACGCAGTGGTCACCTCGCAGGCCGACGTGGAGGCCTTCGGGCTGCCCTGCGTGCTGAAGACCACGCGCGGCGGCTACGACGGCAAGGGCGTGTGGGTCGTGCGGAGCCTCGAGGAGTCGCAGACGGCCTTCGCGGCCGCCGCGGCTGCCGGCGTCGAGGTGCTGGCCGAGGAGCTCGTCGACTTCCGCCGCGAGCTCTCCGCGCTCGTCGCGCGCTCCCCGAGCGGGCAGGCCGCGGCGTACCCGGTCGTCGCCTCGACCCAGCTCGACGGCATCTGCCACGAGGTGGTCGCCCCGGCGCCGGACCTCTCGCCCGCCCTGGCCGGTCAGGCGCAGGAGATCGCGCTGCGCATCGCCGGCGCGCTCGACGTCACGGGCATCCTGGCCGTCGAGCTCTTCGAGACCGTCGACGGCCGGATCCTGGTCAACGAGCTCGCCATGCGCCCGCACAACACCGGCCACTGGTCGCAGGACGGAGCGGTGACGTCGCAGTTCGAGAACCACCTGCGCGCCGTGATGGACCTCCCGCTCGGCTCGCCGGCCCCCCGCAGCCGCTGGACGGTGATGGTGAACATCCTCGGCGGCCCGGCCGACACCGGTCGCCTCTACGACGGCCTGCCGCACGCGATGGCACGCGACCCGCAGCTGCGGGTGCACCTCTACGGCAAGGACCTGCGCGCCGGACGCAAGGTCGGCCACGTCAACGCCTACGGCGACGACCTCGACGACTGCCTCGAGCGCGCGCGGCACGCCGCCGCGTGGTTCCGCGGCGACCTGGGCGACGAGAGCGAGTGACGACGGATGGGTCAGCAGATGAATGAGCAGGTCGGCGGCGCGACGGCACGCGTCGGCATCGTGATGGGCTCGGACTCCGACTGGCCGGTCATGCAGGCCGCCGGGGAGATCCTGTCCGAGCTCGGCGTCGCGTGGGAGGCCGACGTGGTCTCCGCGCACCGGATGCCGACCGAGATGATCGAGTGGGGCCGCCAGGCGCACCTGCGCGGCCTGTCGGTCGTCGTCGCGGGCGCCGGGGGAGCGGCGCACCTGCCCGGCATGCTCGCCTCGGTGACGCCGCTGCCGGTGATCGGCGTGCCCGTGCCGCTGAAGTACCTCGACGGCATGGACTCCCTGCTGTCCATCGTGCAGATGCCCGGCGGGATCCCGGTGGCGGCGGTGGCCATCGGCAACGCCAAGAACGCCGGCATCCTGGCCGCGCGGATCCTCGCGACGAGCGACCCCGAGCTGCAGCAGCGCCTCGTCGACTACCAGGCCTCGCTCGCCGAGACCGCCCACGCCAAGGGCGACGTCGTACGCCGGGCGGCTGCCGGCGCCGAGCGCCGGCTGGGCTTCTAGTCGCGCACCCGGCCGCGCAGGGACTTGGTCTGCGCGCGCTGCTTCTTGGCCTGCAGCCGCCGCTCGCGGGCCCCGCGGCTGGGCCGGGTCGGTCGCCGCGGGGGCGGCGGGGGCGCGAGGGCCTCGCGCAGGAGGTCGGCCAGCCGCTCGCGGGCCGCGACCCGGTTGCGGTGCTGCGACCTGTGCTCGGAGGCGGCGATCGAGATCCGGCCGTCGGGCCAGCGCCGCAGCGCGCGCGCCCGCTGCGCCTCGGTGAGCGCGCTCGAGGTGCGGACGTCGTAGTCGAGCTCCACCCGGGAGTCCGTCGTGTTGACCGACTGCCCGCCGGGGCCCGGCGAGCGCGAGAACCGCTCGACCAGCTCGGTCGCGGGCACGACCAGGCCGTCGGGCAGCCCGGGACCGGCTGGGACGTGGAGGTCGCGCACCCGTCCATTCAACCCCGGTCCGCGCGACGTACCGCGGGCCGCACCCGTGCGCGGGCGCCGGTCGCACTAGGTTGACCTGCATGACGCGCTGGGGAATCGCCGCGACCGGGGGGATGGCCGCGGCCTTCGCCACCGACCTGCAGCTGGTGCCGGACGCCGAGATCGCGTTCGTCGGCAGCCGCTCGCCGGACTCGGCGGCCGACTTCGCGGCGCGCTTCGGCGCTCCGGGCTCGGGCACCTACCGCGACCTCCTCGACGCCGCCCGCGCCGGCGAGGTCGACGTCGTCTACGTGGCCACGCCGCATCCGCAGCACCGCGACCTCGCGCTGGCCGCCATCGAGGGCGGCACGGCGCTGCTCGTCGAGAAGGCGTTCACGGCCACGCTGGCGGGCGCCGAGGAGGTCGTCGCGGCCGCCCGTCGCGCTCAGGTCTTCTGCATGGAGGCGATGTGGACCCGCTTCCAGCCGGCGCTGGTGCACGCGCGCGAGCTGGTCGCCGGCGGTGGGATCGGCGACCTGCTGCTGGTGCAGGCCGACTTCGGCGCCCATCGCGACTACGACCCGGACAGCCGGCTCTTCGACCTCGCCCTGGGCGGCGGGGCGCTGCTGGACCTCGGGGTCTATCCCGTCTCGCTGGCGCAGCACTTCCTCGGCCGCCCCGATGGCGTCACCGCCACCGGCACGACCTATCCCAGCGGCGCCGACCGGTCCGCGGCGATCCAGCTGTCCTACGCCGACGGGCGCGCCGCGTCGCTCACGTGCTCGCTGGCCAGCCAGACGCCGGGTCGCGCGCTGCTCGTGGGCACCGAGGGCTCGCTCGAGCTGGTGCCGCCGTTCTACCACCCCACCGAGGTCGTCGTACGCCGCAACGGGCAGGAGCCGGTCACGGTCGAGGCGCTGCCGACCGGGCGCGGCTACGTCCACCAGGCCGAGGAGGTGCAGCGCTGCCTCGCGGCCGGCCTGACCGAGAGCCCGGTCATGCCGCTGGCCGACACCCTCGACGTGCAGTGGGTGCTGGAGGAGGCGCTTGGCCAGCTGGGTGTGGAGATGGCGGAGGCGACGGTCGCCCTGTGACCGCCCGGCCCGCGGTCCGGGACCGGGGGTGTCGGCGAGCGGGGCGGTCTGCCTAGGGTGCGACGGTGACCGTCGACGACCCCCGCCTGCACTCGATCTACGACCTCGTCGTCCACCGCAATCCCGGTGAGGACGAGTTCCACCAGGCCGTGCGCGAGGTGCTCGACAGCCTCGGCCCGGTCATCGCGCGACACCCGGAGTACGCCGACGCCCGGGTCATCGAGCGCATCTGCGAGCCGGAGCGGCAGATCATCTTCCGGGTCCCGTGGGTCGACGACTCCGGCCGGGTGGAGATCAACCGGGGCTTCCGCGTCGAGTTCAACTCCGCGCTCGGCCCCTACAAGGGCGGCCTGCGCTTCCACCCCAGCGTCTACCTCGGCATCGTGAAGTTCCTGGGCTTCGAGCAGGTCTTCAAGAACGCGCTCACCGGCATGCCGATCGGCGGCGGCAAGGGCGGCTCGGACTTCGACCCGAAGGGCCGCTCCGACGCCGAGGTGATGCGGTTCTGCCAGTCCTTCATGACCGAGCTCTACCGCCACATCGGGGAGTACACCGACGTCCCCGCCGGTGACATCGGCGTCGGTGGGCGGGAGATCGGCTACCTGTTCGGCCAGTACAAGAGGATCACCAACCGCTACGAGTCCGGGGTGCTGACCGGCAAGGGCATCGGCTGGGGTGGATCCGCGGTCCGCAAGGAGGCCACCGGCTACGGCACCGCCTTCTTCGTGCAGGAGATGCTGCGCGAGCGCGGCGAGTCCCTCGACGGCAAGAAGGTCGTCGTCTCCGGCTCGGGCAACGTGGCGATCTACGCGGTGGAGAAGGTGCACGAGCTCGGCGGGACCGTGGTCGCGTGCTCGGACTCGGCGGGCTACGTCGTCGACGAGGCCGGTGTCGACGTCGCGCTGCTCAAGGAGGTCAAAGAGGTCGAGCGCGCCCGCATCAGTGAGTACGCCGAGCGCCGGTCCGGAGCGTCGTACTTCGCCGGCGGGTCGATCTGGGACGTGCCGTGCGACGTCGCGCTGCCGTGCGCGACGGAGAACGAGCTCGACGAGACCGCCGCCCGGACGCTGGTGGCGCAGGGCTGCACGGTGGTCGCGGAGGGCGCCAACATGCCGACGACCCCTGCCGGCGTGGCGACCTTCGTGGACGCCGGCGTGTTGTTCGCGCCGGGCAAGGCGGCCAACGCGGGCGGCGTCGCGACCAGTGCGCTCGAGATGCAGCAGAACGCCTCGCGCGACTCCTGGACCCACGACCACGCCGAGACCAGGCTGGCCGAGATCATGGCCGGCATCCACGCGCGGTGCGCGGAGGCCGCCGACGACTACGGGCGGCCGGGCGACTACGTGCTCGGTGCCAACGTGTCGGGCTTCATCCGGGTGGCCGACGCGATGCTCGCGATGGGTGTCGTGTGACCCACCGGTCCCTGGCTCAGCGTCCGCGTCGGCGCCACTCGATGGCCGGGCAGGTGTCCATGACCATCGGCACGTCCGCGGCCGTGGTGCGCTCGAACGCATCCTCGTCGACGACGCCGAGCTGGAACCACACGCCCTTCGCCCCGATCGAGACCGCCTGGTCGGCGAACTCGCCGGCCGCCTCGGAGCGGCGGAACACGTCGACGACGTCGACCTCGAACGGGATCTCGGCCAGGGTCGCGTAGCCCTGCTCGCCGAGCACGGCCGGTGCGCCGGGGTCGGCGAACTGCGGATGGACGGGGACGATGCGCTTGCCGCGCTCCTGGAGCAGCGCGGCGATCGAGTACGCCGTGCGCGACGGGTCGCCGGACAGGCCCACCACCGCCCACGTCTCGAGCTCGTCGAGCATCAGGTCGACGCTCGCCGGGTCCTGCCACGACCGCTGGGCGGGGGACTCAGAAGTGGTCATGCCCACACCGTAGACCCCACCTCCAGAAAGCATGGACGTCCTAGAATCGGGTGCCATGAGCGACACCCTCTACGCCCTCCCCGAGGAGCACCAGGCCGTCCGCGAGGCCGTGCGTGCCCTCTGTGACGCCAAGATCGCGCCCTTCGCGGCGGCGGTGGACGAGGAGGCGCGCTATCCACGCGAGGCCGCGGAGGCCCTGCTCGCCGCGGACTTCCACGCCCCCCACGTGCCCGAGGAGTACGGCGGCGCGGGCGCCGACGCGCTCGCCACCGTGCTGGTCATCGAAGAGGTGGCCCGAGCCTGCGTCTCGTCGTCGCTGATCCCGGCGGTCAACAAGCTGGGCTCGCTGCCGGTGCAGATCGCCGGCTCGGAGGGGCTCAAGCACCGCTACCTCGGCGCCCTGGCCCGGGGCGAGGGCGGCTTCTCGTACTGCCTGTCCGAGCCCGACGCGGGCTCCGACGCGGGCTCCATGAAGACCCGTGCGGTGCGTGACGGTGACGCGTGGGTGCTCGACGGCGTGAAGCGGTGGATCACCAACGCCGGGGAGTCGGAGTTCTACACCGTCCTGGCCGTCACCGACCCCGAGAAGAGGACTCGCGGCGGCATCTCCGCGTTCGTGGTGGAGAAGTCCGACGAGGGCGTCTCCTTCGGCGCCGCGGAGAAGAAGCTGGGCATCAAGGGCTCCCCGACCCGCGAGGTCTACCTCGACCGCGTCCGCATCCCCGCCGACCGGATGATCGGTGAGGAGGGCACGGGCTTCGCAACGGCGATGAAGACCCTCGACCACACCCGCGTCACCATCGCCGCGCAGGCCGTCGGCGTCGCGCAGGGCGCCCTGGACTACGCCCTGGACTACGCCAAGCAGCGCCAGCAGTTCGGCCGCTCGATCGCCGACTTCCAGGGGCTGCAGTTCATGCTCGCCGACATGGGCATGAAGGTCGAGGCGGCCCGTCAGATGACGTATGCCGCGGCCGGACGCTCCGAGCGCGGCGACGACGACCTCACGTTCTTCGGGGCGGCCGCCAAGTGCTTCGCCTCCGACGTCGCGATGGAGGTGACCGTCAACGCCGTGCAGGTGCTCGGCGGCTACGGCTACACCCGCGACTACCCGGTCGAGCGGATGATGCGCGACGCGAAGATCACCCAGATCTACGAGGGCACCAACCAGGTGCAGCGCATCGTGATGGCACGCCAGCTTCTTGCAGGGGTCCAGTCAGAGCTCTGACCCGCGCGCAGGGCGGGGCCGGGGACGACGTGATGTCCGGTCCGGGGGACGGTGTCCCGTGGCCCACGCGCCGACACGGAACGCAACGATGGCGATGGCGACGCCCGCGACGTCGTCGGCGAGGTAGTGCCACCCGAAGTACAGGGTCGCCACGACCGTGGCCGCGAAGTTGATCCACAGGACGGTGCGGACCGTCCGGTTCGCGATCGTCGCGCGAGCCATCAGGGCCCACAGCAGGGCGATGGCGGTGTGCAGGCTCGCGAACCCGGCCACCCCCTGGTAGTCGCCGCCGCCCCAGAGGAAGCCCTGCCGGGCGTGGACCAGCGAGTCCATGAGGTCGGAGGTTCCGTTGGGCGTGAGGTCGGAGGTCAACCAGGGGTACATGAGTCCGGGACCGAGCGTGGGCACGAGGTAGTACGACGCCGTTCCCAGGGTCCACGCGATGCCCTGCGCGGTGACGAACCACCAGCCGTAGCGGATGTTGTTCGACCAGACGAGCCAGACGGTGACGAAGACCGCCACGAGCGGGATGTAGGTGAGGTAGACCGCGGAGAGCAGGTGTGCCGTCACGCCGGTGCCCAGGACGTCCTGCAGCAGGGTGGCGGGGTCGTGCCCGAGGAGCACGAGCTGGTCGAGCCTGCGCAGCTCCCGGTCGTACTTGACGTCGCGGACCAGCGGCAGGACCGACTTCAGGTTCCGGTAGGACACGTAGATCACGTAGAACGCGGAGATCCCGACGACGACCAGACGCAGCCGGGGCGCGGTCCAGTGCGTCCGCACCCGGTGCCGGACGGCGTCGACGGTCCGCGCGGGGTGGAGGCGGCCCTGCCACAGCGCCCGCGGCAACAGGTCGGCGACGATCGCCGCTGCGCACAGCACGGGAAGCCGCACCCAGGAGGGCCCGAGGAAGCTGCCCTCCGGGTCGGCGATCGGTCGGTCGAGGGCCAGGCTCGCGGCGAAGGCCAACGCGCCCATGACGATCGCGTTGGCGACGAGGAACCCGTACGCGCGCGCCCGCGTCGGGTCCGGGGCGGTGGCGGTTGCAGCCGGGTGGGGGGACGTCACGTCGTCAGGCCGGTGCAGCGGACCGCTCCCGTGCTGCGCGGCGTACCGCTCGCCGCTCCTTGCGTCGCTCGACCAGCAGGTAGAGAGCCGGCACGAGGAGCAGCGTCAGGACGGTCGACGAGACCAGGCCGCCGATCACGACCACGGCGAGCGGCTGGGAGATGAACGCGCTGCCGCCGGTGACGCCGAAGGCCATCGGGGTCAGGGCGAGGACGGTGGCGAGGGCGGTCATCACGATGGGGCGCACTCGCTTGCCGCCCCCGTCGGCCAGTGCCTCGACGATGGTGGCGCCCGCCTCGCGGCGCTGGTTGACGAGGTCGATGAGCACGATGGCGTTGGTGACGACGATGCCGACCAGCATCAGGGCGCCGATCAGCGACGGAACGCCCAGCGGGATGCCCGTGACAGCCAGCAGCAGCATCGCGCCGGTGGCCGCGAACGGCACGGACACCAGCAGGATCAGGGGCTGGAGGAGTGACCTGAAGGTCGCCACCATGACGACGTAGACGATCGCGATGGCGATGAGGAGGGCGAGACCGAGCTGTCCGAACGCCTCGGCCTGGTCCTCGGAGACGCCGCCGATGGAGACGTCGGTGCCCTCGGGGAGGGCGAGGTCCTCGACCAGCGCCTGGACGTCCGAGTTCACCGAGCCGAGGTCGTCGGCTGCCGGCTCGGCGGTGATCGTGACGGTGCGCTCGCCGTCGGAGCGGGTGATCGCGGTCGCGACGTCCCGCTCGACGAGCTCGGCGACCTGTCCGAGCACGGCGCCGTCACCGACGGGTAGCCGGCGCAGCTCGGCGAGGGACTCCGGCTTGCGGCCGGTGAGCACGACGACGTCGAGCTGCTCGCCACCGACGCTGACCTGGCCGACCGGCGGCTGCGCGAGGGACTGGGCGACCACGCCGCCCAGCAGCGCGGAGGTGAGCCCCGACGCCTCCGCCTCGGGGCGAGCGCGGACCGACAGGATGGGCTGGGCGGTCGCCGCGTCCGAGGTCACGGTGCCCACGCCGTCCACCGACTCGAGCTCGGCCGCGACGAGCTCAGCGGCCTCGTCCAGCCGGGACTGGTCGGTCGCGGTGACCACGAGCTCCAGCTCGGACGCGAAGCCGGCGTCTCCGGAGGTCACGACGACGTCGCCGGCCGCGTCGGTCAGGTCGGACTCGATCCGCTCGGCGGCGGCCTCGCTGTCGACGTCCTCGCCGAGCGTGACAGCGAAGGTCGTGGCACCACCGCTGAAGACGGCGGCCATCCCCTCGCCGGAACCGACAGTGGTCTGGACGGTCTCGACCTCGTCGTCCTCGAGGAGGACCGCCTCGACCTCGCGGGCGGCCGCGTCCTGCCGTGCGAGCGTGGCACCGGGCTCGAGCTCCTGGGTGACCGTCAGCGTGTTCTGGCCGCTGCTGCCGAGGAAGTTGGTCTTGATGAAGGGAGTGAGCCCCGCGGTCGCCATCAGCACGACGAGCGCGACGGCGACCGTCCGCCACGGACGGCGGACCACCCAGCGGACTGCGGGGTCGTACGCCCGGCGCAGCCACGACCGATCCTCGCGCGCCTCGGCCGCCGCTCGGACCTCGGCCGGGTCCACGACCGCATCGGGGCTCTTGAGGAACCAGTACGCCAGCACCGGGATGATCGTCAGCGACACCAGGAGGGACGCGAGCAGCGCGAGCGCCACGGTCACGGCGAACGGACGGAAGAGCTCGCCGACCTGGCCGCCGACGATGCCGATGGGCAGGAACACCGCCGCGGTCGCGATCGTGGACGACGTGATGGCGCCGCCGACCTCGCGCACGGCGGTGGTGATGGCGGAGACCTTGGCCTCCCCGTAGGAGAGGTGGCGCTTGATGTTCTCGATGACCACGATCGAGTCGTCGACCACCCGGCCGATCGCCACGGTGAGGGCGCCGAGGGTGAGGATGTTGAGCGTGTAGCCGCCGACCCGCAGGCCGATCAGCGTGATCAGGAGCGAGAGCGGGATGGACAGCGCGGTGACGAGGGTCGAGCGGACCGAGAAGAGGAACAGCAAGATCACGAGCACGGCGAAGAAGAGCCCGAGCGCACCCTCGGTCGTCAGGTCCTCCACGGACTTCTCGATGAAGGGTGCCTGGTCGAAGGCGACAGAGAACTCGGCACCGTCGCCGAGGTCCTCCTCCAGCTGCGGGAGCAGCTCGGTGACCGCGTGGGAGATGTCGACGGTGTTGCCGTCGGGGGTCTTGGTGATCGCGACGGCCAGGCTGGTCTCGCCGTTGGTGCGGGCGTGGGACGACGGGGGTGTCTGCGCGGTGCGGACCTCGGCGACCTGGCCGAGCGGTCGCGTCCCGGCATCAGGCAGGGACACGGGCACCCGGCGCAGCTCGGCGAGGGTGGTCGGCGTCGAGCCCACCTGGACCGACAGGCTGGACCCGGCTTCGTCGACGGTGCCCGCGGGGATCAGCGACGCGTTGGACAGCGCGTCGCCCACGCTGGCGGCGGTCACGCCCAGCTCGCGGGCGTCGGGAGTCAGGGTGATCTCGACGCGGTCGGTGGGAGCGCCGGTGACGTCGACCTGGCGTACGCCCTCGACGTCCTCGAGCTCCGGGACGACCAGGCGGTCGATCCGCTCGGCGAGCTCGGCCGGAGCAGCGTCCGACGTCACCGCCAGCTGCACCACCGGGAACTGGTCGAAGCTGCCGGCGAAGACGACCGGCTCGACCGACTCCGGAAGGCCCTGCGCCCCGCTCATCGCGCTCTCGGCCTGCTGCTGCGCGCGGTCGAGGTCGGTCCCGTACTCGAGGGTGACCAGGACGAGGGAGACGCCGCTGGACGACGTGGAGTCGAGCTGCTCGAGTCCGTCGACGCCCGCCAGCGCCTGCTCGGCGGGCCGGGTGACCTCCTGCTCCACGGCCTCCGGTGACGCGCCGGCGTAGGGAAGGACGACCCCGACGGCGGGGAACTGCAGGTTCGGGATCAGCTCCTGCTTGAGCGAGCCCATGGACAGCACGCCGAAGATGGCCACCATGACCGTGGAGAGTGCGACGAGCGCGCGGTTGCGCAGGGAGAAGGACGCCAGATGGCCCACGAAGAACAGCTCCTGTGTCTGGGCGCACCCGCGGTCCGCCAAGTCGTTAGCCTGATGCTAACGGTAGGGTCGATGGCGTGAGCAATCGTGAGGACGACGTCCTCGCCGTCGAGCAGCTCTCGCGACGGCTGCAGGAGGCGTCCGCCGCCGTCCGGGTGGACGAGGTCGTGGCCACGGACCTCTCCATCCAGCAGCTGAAGGTCCTCATGCTGGTGGAGTACCGCTCTCCCATGACGGCCCACGCCGTCGCCGACGCCCTCGGCGTCAGCGCCGCCACCGTGTCGGGACTCGTGTCGCGCCTCGTGGCCCGCGACCTCCTCGTCCAGGAACCGGCGCCGCACGACCGCCGTGCCCTCCACCTGCGCACGACCTCCGCGGGTCGCGAGGCGCTCGAGGAGGTCGCCGCCATGCAGCTGCGGCACTGGCGCGACGTGGTGCACGGCCTCACCGACGCCGAGGTCGCCGGCCTGCGACTCGGTCTGGCCGGCATCGAGCGCGTGATGCGCGAAGCGGACGGGGGCGCCGGGATCGCGACGGCTGAGGACGGGCCGAGGGACTGACGGCAGGGGAGCCGCCCGCGTCCCGCGGCCTGCGGATCACCCAGATGCCCGAGGGCGCCGGCCGGGCCTCGCCAGGACCGACGGCGGCAGGTCGATGTCGGGGACGAGCTCGCGGAGGAGCGCGCGGACGCGCCCGTCGATGTCGGCGATGACGGCGCGCACGGTCTCCTCGTCCTGGCCGCCGGGGTCCGCGACCGGCCAGTCGACGTACCGCACGCCGGGGACGTAGGGGCACTCCTCGCCGCAGCCGAGGGTGATGGCCATGACGGAGGCCTCGATCGTCTCGCGGGTCAGCCTCGTCGGCGTCTCGGCCGACGTGTCCAGGCCGAGCCTCTCCAGCGCCTGCGCGACCTCGGGGTGGATGTGCTCGCCCGGCTGGGTGCCGGCCGACAGCGCGAGCACCCGGCCGCGGGCGTAGTGCTCGGCCAGGACCCGCGAGATGACCGAGCGGCCACCGTTGCGGACGCAGGCGAACACCACCTGCGGGACAGCAGCGCTCGAGGCGGCCGCGGCGGCGGACGTGGTGTCGAGGTCGCTCATCGTCATGCTCCAGTCGTGGCGGGGGTGGGGGTCGTCTCGCCGGGTGCGGGCCGGAACCAGCGCCGCGCCCAGAGGCTGACGTAGACCAGGCCGACCAGCACGGGCACCTCGATGAGGGGCCCGACGACGCCTGCCAGTGCCTGGCCGGAGGTGACGCCGAAGACGCCGATGGCCACCGCGATGGCCAGCTCGAAGTTGTTGCCCGCCGCCGTGAACGACACGGCGGTGGCGCGCTCGTAGTCGAGGCCGAGCGCCTTCGTGAGCAGCATCGAGCCGCCCCACATGAGCAGGAAGTACGCCAGCAGCGGCAGCGCGATGCGCGCGACGTCGAGGGGCTGGTGGGTGATGGTGTCGCCCTGGAGGGCGAAGAGCAGCACGATGGTGAACAGCAGCCCGTACAGGGCGCTCGGGCCGATGCGGGGAAGGAACCTCTCCTCGTACCACTCGCGCCCCCTGGCGCGCTCGCCGAGTGTGCGGGTGAGGAACCCGGCCAGGAGCGGGATGCCGAGGAAGACCAGGACCGACTTCGCGATGGACCACATGGACACGTCGAGGGCCGACTGCTCGAGGCCGAGCCAGCCGGGAAGGACCTCGAGGTAGAAGTAGCCGAGGACCGCGAAGGCGACGATCTGGAAGACCGCGTTGAGCGCGACGAGGACCGCCGCGGCTTCGCGGTCGCCACACGCGAGGTCGTTCCAGATCAGCACCATCGCGATGCAGCGCGCGAGGCCGACGATGACGAGGCCGGTGCGGTACTCGGGCAGGTCGGGCAGCATCAGCCAGGCGAGGGCGAACATCAGCGCCGGCCCCAGCACCCAGTTGAGGACGATGGACGTGGCGAGCATGCGCCGGTCGCCGGTGACGTGCCCGAGCTCGTCGTAGCGGACCTTCGCCAGGACCGGGTACATCATCACCAGCAGCCCGATCGCGATGGGTAGCGACACCGAGCCGACCTCCACCGCCGCGAGGGCGTCGCCGAGACCGGGGAGCCAGCGGCCGAGCAGCAGCCCGCCGAGCATCGCGACGCCGATCCACACGGGGAGGAACCGGTCGAGCGTGGAGAGGCGGTGCAGGACGTCGTCGCCGGCGTCCGTCCGGGTCCGGGCGGCGCTGCTGTGGGGTGTGTCGGGCGTGGTGTGTGTCATGCGTCCTTCTCGGAGGGGGCGTGCGGGATGCCTCGCTGCGCCGCGGCGTCGAGGCGCGGCGCGAGGTCGGCGACGCGGACGGCGATGTCGTCGTAGACGGCGTCGAAGGCGGCATCGGTGCCCTCGGCGAGCGGGTCGGGCACGGACCAGTGGCTCGTCCCAGCCAGCTGCAGCCGGGTGCTGGGCCCGGCGGGCCCGAGCTCCTCGTGGGCGGCGTCGCACACGGTCACGACGTAGTCGCCGTCGCGGAGCAGGCCGTCCACCGACCGCGGCCGCTCCTGCACCAGGGTCAGTCCGTGCCGGCGGGCGGCCGAGACCGCCGCGGGGGCGATCGCCGGTCCCGGGCGGGTGCCGCCCGAGGCGACGGGGATCGGGCTCGCCCGCTGCCACAGCGCGGCGGCGAACTGGGAGCGCGCCGAGTTGGCGGTGCACACGAACACCACCCGCTCCGCCGCACCGGCGCCGTCCGTCGCGCCCGGCAGCAAGCCGGTGAGTCCGTCACGGTGCAGCCGGAGATAGGTGCGCCGCCGGTCCGCGTGCGAGCGGTGGCGGGACACGAGGCCCGCGTCCTGCAGCACCTTGACGTGGTGGGCCACCAAGTTCGACGGGAGGTCCAGCTGCTGGCGCAGCTCGCCCGGGGAAGCGTCACCGGCAACGAGCACGTCCACCATGCGCAGCCGGACCGGGTCCGCCAGCGCGGACAGGGCCGCTACCCGCGCGTCGAGCTCCATGCCGCCCCGATTCAGTCAGTCGATGTTGAGTCAATCCTCACTGACAGAGGCGGCCGGAGCAAGCCCGGGCGCGCCGTGGAGGGGCTCGGCGACCCGGAAGACCGGCCACCCGATCTCGGTGCGCCACTGCGACGGGTCCGCGGTGTCCCGCGGGCCGACCAGGTACGTCTCGCGCACCGGCCCGGCCACCGCGAGCGCGTTGGCCACGACCCAGGCGCCGACCTCCCCGTAGGTGACCTCGATGTCCTCGTGGCCGCCGACGTGCGTCGCGACGGCCAGCTCGACGGAGGGCAGCCTCACCGGGTGCACCCGACCGCGGGTCGGAGGCCGGCTCGTCGGGCGGTGCACCAGCGCGTGACCGTGGCCGACCTCGAACAGGGCGTTGTCGTAGAGCCCGCCAGGCGGACCGGTCGGCTCCTCGACCGCCGCGTCGAGCTCGGCCATGGCGCCGGCGTACCAGGCGAGGACGTCGTCGAGGTCGACGTCCGCCTCGACGGCCGCCACCGTGCTGCCGGGCACCGAGCGCAGCTCCACCTCCACGGGCGCCGGCTCCGGTGCCAGCAGGCGGCGCAGCGACGTCACGGCGGCGCGCGTGCGGTCGAGCTCGGCCTCGAGCCGACGGAGGTGATCCGCGACGAGGGCGGCACGGGCGCCGGGATCGGGGGTGCGCAGGATGCTCCGGACCTCGGTGAGCGGGACGTCGAGCTCGCGCAGGCGGTGGATGACCTGGGCGGTCGGGATCTGCTCGGCGCTGTAGTAGCGGTAGCCGGTCGCGGGGTCCACCGTGGCGGGGACCAGGAGGTCCGCGTCGTGGTAGCGACGCAGCGTCCGGACGCTCAGGTGCGTCAGGCGGGAGAACTCACCGATCGCCAGCATGCCCGCAGTGTGCACCCTCCCCCTGCGGGAGGGTCCAGCGCTTGACCCTCGCCCGGACGTACGCCGCACCGTTGCGGCATGACGACATCCACGACGCAGCTGCCCGCCCCCGTCCGCACCTTCCTCGACGCCCACGCCGCCCGCGACACCGAGCGTGCGGCGCGCACCTTCGCCGCCACCGCCGAGGTCGTGGACGACGGCCGGACGTTCCGCGGCACCGCCGAGGTCCTCGACTTCCTCCGCGGCGCCGGCGCTGAGTACACCTACACGACCGAGCTGATCGACGCCCAACGCGTCGACGACGCCCACTGGGTGGCCGTCAACCGGCTGGAGGGCGACTTCCCCGGCGGCGTGGTCGAGCTCCGCTACCGCTTCACCCTCGTCGACGGCCTCATCGCCGAGCTGGTCATCGCCCCCTGAGCGGCTCGCGTTGTCGCCGGTCGCCATACTGGTGGCGTGGGTCGACGAGTCGCGGGTCTGGCACTGGCAGCCGTGGTCCCCGCGCTGGTGGCCGGCTGCAGCTCGGCCGACGCCGAGCAGGTCGCGACCGGGCACAGCCACGCTGGCGGCGGCATGGTCTCGATGCCGGTCGGCGACGGCACCCGGGCCAGCGAGGTGGGCTACTCCCTCGACGGCCTCCGGGTGCGGGAGCGGCCCGAGGGCATCGGTGAGCTGCGCTTCCGCATCGACGACCCCGACGGGGAGCCGGTCACCGACTACGTCGAGGAGCTCACCAAGGAGCTGCACCTCTACGTCGTCAACGACGACCTCACGGTCTTCCGCCACCTGCACCCCACGATGGACGAGGACGGCACCTGGACGGCGCCGTTCGACGTGCCCGACGCGGGCGGCTACCGGGTGATCGCCGAGTTCGTCGCCGTCGACGAGGGGGGCAACGGGGACCACGTGGTGCTGGGACGGCGCGTGGCCCTGTCGCCGGGCGATCCGGGGGACACGGCGGCCGGGGACCGGGCCGTCGAGGTCACCGTCTCCCAGGCGCCCCGGACGGGGTCCGACGGCGTCCTGCGGCTGATGGTCCGTGACGCCGCCCAGCAGCCGGTCGACATCGGCACCTACCTCGGCGCGTACGGTCACGTGACGGGGTTCCACACCGGGACCGGCGCCATGGTGCACCTCCATCCGCTCGCCGCGCCCGAGGTCACCGAGGACGGCTCGGAGCTGACGTTCCACGCCGATGTCGAGGACGCGGGCGACTACCGGCTCTTCGTCCAGGTGCGCGTCGACGGCTTCCTGCACACCGTGCCGGTCGAGCTCACGGTCGCACCGTCAGCCTGACGGTCGTCACCGGGTTCTCGAAGCGGCTCAGCTCGACGCTGACCTGCACCTCCC
Source organism: Nocardioides sp. SYSU D00065 (assembly GCF_017916425.1). Classification (GTDB taxonomy): domain Bacteria; phylum Actinomycetota; class Actinomycetes; order Propionibacteriales; family Nocardioidaceae; genus Nocardioides. Next base: position 719,603 of record NZ_JAFMSX010000002.1, read on the forward strand.
ACTCGCCCGCCCGGGGCAGCACGACGTCGCCCCGGTAGGTGCCGGAGGCGATCGGCGCGACCGCGACCGCGCCCAGGTCCAGCCCGTCGGTCCGCAGCTCGACGGTGGGGTTGACCGGCGGGTCGTAGGGCTCGCCGGAGGAGTCCTGCACCTGCACGAGCAGGGTGTTCCTGCCGGTGCGCCGCGGGTCCATCACTGCGAGCACCCGCAGGTCGCCCGCGGTGGCCGCGCCGACCCCCGTGCCGCCGGTGGCGGCCGTGAGCGGCACCGGCCGGGGCGACTGGTTGACCAGGACGCCGGTGACGCCGAGCAGCACGACCAGCAGGACGGCCTCGACCCGCACCGTCCGGGTGACGGCGACCGCCGCGCGCTCCCGGTCGCCGAACCCGGCGGCCGCCTGCACGGCGGGAAGGGTGCGCCACCGGTTCCAGCCCCCGATCGCCGCCACGACCAGCGCGATGGCGACCTTGGCGAGCAGCAGCCAGCCGTAGCGGGTCTCGACCAGCGCCGCCCACGACCCGACGATCCGCCAGCCCACGAAGGTGCCGGTCACCGCCACGGCCAGCAGCGCACCGCCGGCCAGTGCGGAGAACCGGGTCAGGGTGCGGGCAGCCAGCACCTCGCGGCCGGACAGCGCGCGCAACGACAGCACCAGCCCGACCAGGCCGCCGAGCCACAGCGCGCCGGCCACGAGGTGCAGGACGTCGGCGGCGATGAGCAGGGCGGAGGGGGAGTAGGCCCGCGAGTGCCCCACGACCGAGGGTCCGGCCAGCGCGACCAGGGCGCCCGCCGTGAGCAGCCAGCGGTCCACGGTGCCGGGTGCGGCGCTCCTGCAGGCCGGAGCGGCGAGCCCGAGGCCGGCGACTACCAGGGCAGCGGCGAACATCTCGTTGGCGACCAGCCCGGGGTCGAAGGACGCGACGAGGTCGCCCAGCTCGAGGCCCTGGCCGTAGACCGAGGCGACGGGCACCTGCAGCACTGCGCCGGCTCCGGCCGCGCCGGCGGCGTACGCGAGCAGTCGGCGCAGCCGGGCGCGCACGGCGGTCCCGGACCACGACCGCGGCAGGACGAGCGCCACGAACAGCGCCAGTCCGGCTGCCAGGAGCAGGCCGATGAGCGACACGGCCGTGACCACGTCGCGCAGCACCGTGACGGAGGCCGACGACGTCGTGGGCGCAGGTGGTGGCGTCACGCTGGCGCTGGGCGCGCCGACGGCGAAGGTGAGCGCGCCGGAGACGGGGTGGCCGTCGCTGGATAGGACGTTCCAGGACACGACGTACGTCCCGTCCCCGAGGCCCGCGGCGCCGGGCAGGTCGACGCGGACCTCCGTGCCGTGCGCGCCGGCCGACGACTCGACGGCCCGGCCCTGCGCGTCGTAGACCGCGATCTCCTGCGAGGTGAGGCGCACCGTCTCGTTGAACGTCAAGGTCACCGTGTCGGGTGCCGTCTCGACCACGGCGCCCTCGGCGGGATCGGTCTCCACCAGCTCGGCGTGGGCCGAGGCGGGGGCGCTGCCGAGCAGGACGAGCGCGAGCGCGACCAGCGCGGCGGCCGCCAGGCTCGTCGCCCGGGACCACCACGCCGGTCGCGCCAGCGCGGTCACGAGGTCGAGCGCGTGCGGGCCAGGGCGAGAACGCCGGCGGCCAGGCCGAGCAGGCCGGCCACCAGGGCGGCCCAGCCGAGCGCGGCCGAGCCCTCGTCGTCGGAGGCCGCCGCCGGCTCGCCGGCCTCGTCGCCGGCAGCCACCGCGGCAGCGTCCTCGTCGGCTCCCTCGGCGGTCTCGTCGGCCGCAGCCTCCTCGGCCGCCTCGCTGCCGTGACCGTCCCCGGCGGACTCCACGACCTCGAAGGCCGGCGCGGGGCTCTCCAGCTCGTCGGGGTCCTGGCCCTCGGCCGGGACCTGGGTCCAGCCGGTCTCACCCTTCGCGCAGGTCTGGATCGTCGGGAACGCGAGGGTCTCGCCGGCGACGTCCGGCACCTGGAAGGAGAGCTCGAAGGTGTCGCGCTGGGCGTCCGGCAGCGGAGTGGTGGCGGTGTAGACGACCGACGCGATCCGCTCGGTGACCTCGTTGCCGTGACTGTCGGTGACCGGCTCCTCGAGCTGCGCCGTGGTGGTCTCGACGGTGTAGAAGGGATTGCGGGTCGGCGTCACCGACAGCACCGACTCCGGCACCTGGATCTCGATCCTGGTGGTGGGGGAGCCCTCGCAGCCGTGGGGGACGCTGAAGGTCGCGACGGTGTAGGCGCCGGCCGAGGCGTCGGTCACCGTGGCGCTGACGTGGGCGCTGGCCGGGGCGGCGAGCGAGAGGGCGATGGCCGCGGTGGCGGCCGGGAGCACGCAGAGGCGCGCGAACGTACGGGTGGACATGTCTCTCCTGATGAGCATGAGGTGGGTCGTGCGGGTCTGGGGTCGCGCGTGCCACCCGAGCCCGGACCGGGCTCAGGCGGGCACGAGCGCGAGCGGTGGCCCGCGTCGAGGAGAGACGAGCAGGTGGGTGAGCGAGGAACGGGTCCAGCCGGCCGCTGGCCCGAGCCGGGGACGCGGCGCGACGGGCAGCGCGGGGTGGAGGCGCAGGGAGACGACGTACGACGCGGCGCGCCGGCCCGCCCACCACGCCGCGGCGGTGAGGACCGCGACGCAGAGGTGGGCGACGAGCATCTGCCAGGTCCAGCCGGCCTCGCTCGGCACGGCGGCGTGGTGCTGGTGGTCGGCGAGCCCGAACGACTCGTGCAGGCCCAGCTGGGCCGCGGCGACCGCCGGGAGCAGGGCCCACTGCGGGACCTCGCGGGCGAAGAGCAGCAGGCTGGAGGCGAGCAGCACGGCCGTGACGAGCAGCAGCCCCGGGCCGGTGGGGACGTCGCCGCCGGCCCACGTGTGCGCCGCCGCGGCACCGGTCGTCGCGACGACCGTCGCGGCGACCGCTCGCGCGAGGACGTGAGGCGCTCGGGCGCTCACCACCCTCGGCTCCACGGTCATGGCGACATGATCGCAGAGCGGCGTCAGCGGCGGCGGGGCAGCCTGCTACCAGCCGGCGGAGCGGCGCGGTCGCCGGTAGTCGACGTGGTGGTGGGGATGGGGGCCCGCGTGGCCGTGCCTCGGGGCGCACTGGCCGCCGCGTCGGCCCATGAGGAACAGCAGCGGGAAGACCAGCAGCCACAGGGGCGCCTCGACGAGCACGCTGAGCGCGATCAGCACGGCGAGCACCGGCAGCAGCGGCAGGCGGAACGGGCGTCGGCCCGGCTGCGCCGGGACCGCCGGCGCGCGCGCCGGCTCCAGGCGTGGCAGGTCGCCGAAGAGCACGGCGAGGTCGGCACGCGTGCGCGCGGTCCAGATCGCGTCGAGCCGCTCGTCGTACTCCTCGTGGTCGAGGCGGCCCTCGGCGTAGTGCCCGGCCAGGTCGGCCATCGCGCGCTCACGGTCGCTGTCGGCGATGCGCTGCCGCGGGTCGGGCGCGTTCATCGCTCCGCGTCCCGTCCGTCGGCGAGGATGCCGTAGAGCCGGCGCCTGGTGTCGACGAGCACGTCCAGGGCGGCCCGCTTCTGCTGCTCCGAGCCCTGCGTGGCGAGCTGCCACACGGCGCTCACGACCTGACCGATCTCGCTCTTGATGTCGGCGTGGCCGGACGGCTGGTCGAGGTCGGGCTCGGGGGTGCTGGCGAAGGGGGCCCAGACGGCGGCGAGCTGGTCGGTGTGGGCCTCGGCCCAGGCGACGCCGCGATCGGTCAGCCGGATGGTCCGTCGCCCGCGCGCGTCGTCCGACTCGACCAGGCCCTCGTCCTGGAGCTGCTGGATGGTCGGGTAGACCGAGCCGGGCGACGGTCGCCACTCGCCGTGGCTGAGCTCGGAGATCTCCTGGATGACCTGGTAGCCGTTGATCGGCGCCTCGGCCGCCCGGGCGCGGTGGAGCACGTCGATGATCGCGGTGCGGACGTCGCCGCGTCGTACGCGCGGGCCGCGCTGCTGCGGTCGCTGCGGGGCGGTCGCCAGGCCCAGGATGTCGCCCAGCCACGGCGGAGGACCGCCCGGACGGCGACCGCGGTGGCCGCCGGGGGACCAGGCGCTCCAGCCTGCACAGTCGTTGCTGCTACGGCGCGCGTCGCGCTCGTCGTCGCCGGGCCAGTCGGACCCGGGCCAGTGGTGTCCCATGTCGGATGCTCCCTCGTCGAAGATGGTGACCGAGAACGATGCTCGGTGACGTATCGCGATATATCGCGAGCGTACGCCGACAGTCGGTCGACGACAAGAGGTCCAGGCCGCCGGGAGGGCGTACGCCGTCAGCGCGCCCGGCCGGTGGGCGTGCAGGCGGCGCGCGGGACCGAGCTGTCCTCGATGATGGCGTCGAAGAGCGCCGGTGCCCGGTCCGGGTCGGCGATGAGCCGGTTGGGGTCGCTCGGCGCCGCGAGGTTGGGCATGGTGCAGGTCTGGCTCTCGCCGGTCATCGCCAGCGCGAACCGGCCCAGGTCGACGGGGTTCATGCCCTCGTCGACGCGGATCGCGTCGAACGCGGCGTCGTTGATGTTCCAGTAGCGCACCGGGTTGACGAAGGTCCACGGAGTCAGTGCCTCGTCGCCGAGGGCGCTGATCACCTCCCGCTGCCGGGCGACGCGGTCGAGGTCGCTGAGCGCGGTGACGTGGCGCGAGCGCGAGTAGGCCAGCGCCGTCAGGCCGTCGACCTCCTGGCAGCCCTTCGCGATGTCGAGGCGCGCCATCGGGTCCTTCATCGCCTGCTTGGGGCAGATCTCCACCCCACCGAACGCGTCGACGGTGTTGATGACGCTGCCGAACCCGAGCTCGACGTAGTGGTCGATGTGGATGCCGGTCAGCTTCTCCACGCTCGACACGAGCAGCGAGGGGCCGCCGAGCGCGAAGGCGGAGTTGATCATCTGCGTGCCGTGCCCCGGGACCTCGGCGAGGGTGTCGCGGGGGATCGACATCATCGTGCGGCCGCCGGAGCCGGTGTGCAGCACGATGATCGTGTCGGTGTTCGTGCCGCCCCGCTCACCGGTCTGCAGCACCTTGCGCTGCTCGTCGGTGAGGTCGTCGGCCTTGTCGGAGCCGACGATGAGGTAGTTGGTGCCAGGCTGGTCGCCGGGGCGGTCGCCGCTGGGCTCGCTGTCGACCTTCTCGATGGTCGTCCAGTGCCACAGCGGCACGCCGACGAGGTAGACCAGCACCAGCAGCAGGACCAGCGGCACCAGCCCGAGGCGCAGGCGCGGACGCCAGCGGCGCCGCGGTGGACGCGGCGCCGGGGTCGCGGGCGCGGTGCGCGGCCGGGCCGGCGGCTGCCCGCCCGAGGCCCCCTGCTTCCGCGAGGCCACCGGCATCACCCGGGTCTCGTCGGGGCGCTCGGGCCCCTGCTGGGGGACGCGCTGCGTGGCGTCGCCGGGCGGCGTCTGCGACGAGCCGCCGTAGAGCCAGTCGTACTCCGGCGTTCCCTTCTCGGGCATCCCGGAGCCCTGCGGACGATCAGCCATGTGGACGGACGCTACCGTGCCCGGCATGAGCCGACCCACGTCGTACAGCCGGGTGAGCCTGGGGATCATGGCCCACTCGAGCGAGGCGAACCTGCTGGGCAACGTCCACGGCGGCGAGATCATGAAGCTCGCCGACTCCACCGCCGGTGCCGTCGCCTACCGGCACAGCGGCGGTCCCGCGGTCACCGCGGCGATGGACGACATGACGTTCCTGGCGCCCGTGCACGTCGGGGACATCATCAAGACCTACGCGCAGGTCAACTGGGCCGGTACCTCCTCGATGGAGATCGGGGTCCGGGTCGAGGCCCAGCCGTGGGGCAACGCCGGCGACGAGCCGGTGCACGTCGCCAGCGCCTACTTCGTCTTCGTCGCCATCGACGAGGACGGCAAGCCACGCCCCGTCCCGCCGCTGGAGACCGAGACGCCAGCCGACGTACGCCGCCAGCGCGAGGCCGAGATCCGCCGCTCGCACCGGCTCGCCCGCAAGGCCGAGATCGACCGCGGTCGCGAGGGATGACGGACTGGACGCGGGCGCGCACCGACCGGCTCTGGCTCGACGTCCCGGTCGAGCAGGACGCCGAACGGCTGCTCGCCATCCACGCTGACCCTGCGTCATGGCGTCACTTCCCGTCGGGGGTGGTCACCGACCCGAAGGCCGGCGCCGTCATGGTGGCGGCGAGCCGGCGCCGCTTCGAGCGCGACGGGCTGGCGTACTGGTCGGTGCGCGACAGCGAGGACGGACCCGTCGTCGGCCGCGGTGGGTGCGCGGTGCCCGACGAGGCACTCGGCGCCCGAGGCTGGTGGAACCTCTACTACCGCTTCGACCAGCGCGTCCTGGGTCGCGGCTACGCCACCGAGATGGGCGCCCGGGCCATCGAAGCGGCGCACGACGTAGCTCCCGAGCGCCCGGTCCTGGCCTACCTCGTCGAACACAACCACGCCTCGCGTCGGACGGCGGAGAAGCTCGGCCTGCGGCTGGTCTGGCGCGGGCCGGACCGCGACAACCCCGACCCCGCCGCCATCCGGCTCGTCTACCTCGACCGCGCACCCGACGACCTGCTGGTCGCGGACCTGGCGGCGCAGGGCATGTCCGTCGACGGCCTCGTCGGCCGCTGACGTCGGGGGACCGGCGCCGAGCGGCTGGTTCGGGGAGGCGGACGACCGCCCGGTCCCGGCGCGTCGCGACCCGGTGGGACGGGTGTGACTGGTGATACTGGGCGGGCTGACTTCCCCCAGCACAGAGAGGCTCCCCCGATGCCGCCCGTCACCCCCTCCGGGTCGCACTCGACGCGGTTCACCACGCTCCACCGCGCCCAGCGCGTGCGGTTCCGTCGCGCGGTGACGCTGATGCTGATGACGTTCGTCCTCCCGGGATCGGCGCAGCTGGTGGCCGGCAACCGCAGGGTCGGCCGGATCGCGCTGCGCACCTGGATCTGCCTGGCCGTGCTCGGCCTGGCCGCGATCGTGGCGTCCTACCTGTGGCACGGCGTCGCCTTCTGGGCCGGCACCCGGCCGATGGTCCTGCAGAGCCTGCGCCTGGGGCTGATCGCCCTGGCCGTCGGCTGGGCCTACCTGTTCATCGACGCGTGGCGGCTCGGCCAGCCGCTCACCCTCCAGCGCCAGCACCGCCTCGCCGTCGTCGGCGTCAACGGCGTGCTGTGCTTCAGCGTCGCAGGCGCGCTCCTCTTCGGCGCGCACGTGCTCGGCGTGCAGCGCCAGTTCATGCTCTCGACGTTCAGCGACGGCGACGCCGTGGGCGCCCACGACGGGCGCTACAACGTGCTGCTGCTGGGCGGCGACTCCGGCGCCGGGCGCTGGGGCCTGCGCCCGGACTCGATGACGGTCGCCAGCATCGACGCCGAGACCGGCAAGACCGTGCTGATCTCGCTGCCGCGCAACATGCAGAACTTCCCCTTCGCCGAGGGCTCCGTCATGGACGAGCAGTTCCCCGACGGCTTCGACGAGGAGGGGATGTACCTCAACGGACTCGCCACCTGGGCGCTCGACCACGCCGAGCTGTTCAAGGGCTCGGAGAATCCCGGCGTGGACGCCACGATCCAGGGCGTCGAGGGCATCACCGGCCTGGAGATGAACTACTGGGCGATGGTCAACCTCGAGGGCTTCAAGGACCTCGTCGACGCCGTCGGCGGGGTGGAGCTCAACGTGCGCCAGCCGATCCCGGTCGGCCTGCCGCACGAGAAGACCTTCCACTACATCGAGCCGGGCCGACGGACCCTCGACGGCCACGACACGCTCTGGTTCGCGCGGGCGCGCGAGGGCTCGGACGACTACTCGCGGATGGCGCGGCAGAAGTGCGTGATGGGCGCGATGCTCGCGCAGGTCAGCCCCCAGACGGCGCTGCGCAACTTCGAGAAGATCGCCGGCGCGAGCTCGGCCATGGTCTCCACCGACCTGCCGCGCGGCGAGGTCGGCCGCTTCGTCGACCTCGCCCTCAAGGCGCGGACGCAGAAGATCGCCACGCTGTCGCTCGTCCCGCCGATGATCGACACCGCCAACCCCGACATCGACCTGATCCACCAGACGGTGGCGGCCGTGATCGCCCGCGCCGAGGGCGAGCAGCCGGAGACCACCGCCGAGGCGGCCTCCGGTGCCGCCGACGAGGCCACCGCGGGCAGCGAGGCGACGGCCGACGAGGACACAGCGACGACGACGCCCGGCGCTTCCACGTCGAGCACCTCGACGCCCAGCGCCCCCACGCCGAGCACCCCGACGCCCAGCGCGCCGAGCACCCCGTCCGCGGTCACGGGCGGCTCGCTCGGCTCCCTGTCCGAGGGCTACGCGGCCAACCAGTCCGAGGACCTCGGCGCGGTTTGCTGAGGCCGTCGCCGCGGCCCCTAGGGTGTAGGCCGTGACCACCGGACCCCTGCCTCGCGTCGTGGCGGTCGTGGTCACCTTCAACCGGCTCGGGCTGCTCGAGCGGCTCGTGCAGCGACTCGGCGAGATCGACGCGCTCGCCGAGGTGCTGGTGGTCGACAACGCGTCCTCCGACGGCACGGGGGAGTGGCTGGCCGCGCGCGCCCACACCGGCGAGATCCCGCTGCGCTCGCGCACGCTGTCGACGAACCGGGGCGGTGCCGGCGGGTTCCACGACGGCCTGGCCTGGGCGATCGACCGCGAGGCCGACATGGTCTGGCTGATGGACGACGACGGTCTGCCCGACGTCGACTGCCTCGACGCGCTCCTCGCCGAGACCGACCTCGACTTCTGGGGCCCGCTCGTGGTCGACGAGGACGAGCCGGGGAGGCTCGTCTTCCCGATCCGGCTCCCCGGCACCACCCGCGTCGTGCACGCCGTCGACGACGTACGCCGCGTCGCCAGGGACGGGCGCATCGACGGCATCGTGATCCCCTTCAACGGCGTCCTGGTCACCAAGGAGCTCGTCGACCGCATCGGCCTGCCGCGCGAGGAGTTCTTCATCTGGGGCGACGACCACGAGTACCGGCTGCGCGCGGAGGAGGCCGGCGCCCGCGTCGCCACCGTCGTCACCGCCACTGTGCGGCACCCCAGCGTCGGCAACCTCGGCACGCCGATGATGTTCGGTCGCACGACCTACAACGACTCGCCCAGCGAGCTCAAGCACTACTGCATGGCCCGCAACAACCTCGTCAACCTGCGCGACTACCGCGGCCCGCTGCACGCGCTGGCCTTCGTGGTGAAGACCGCCTGGTTCTACACCTTCACCCGGCCCAGCCTGTCGCGGCTGCGGCTGAGCCTGCGCGCCATGCGGGCCGGGATCGCCGGGGACTTCGACGGTCACCGGAGGTACCTGTCGTGAGCGCCGCCACCGCGGAGACGGTGGCGGTCGTGGTCGTCACCTACAACCGCGCCGGCCTGCTCGCCGGCATGCTCGACGGTCTCGCCGCCCAGACCCGGCGCCCCGACGCGGTGGTCGTCGTCGACAACGCGAGCACCGACCACACGCGCGAGGTGCTCGAGGCCCGCACCGACCTGCCGCTGCACGTGACCACGTCGGAGACCAACCTCGGCGGCGCGGGCGGCTTCCACCTCGGCGTGCGGGCGGCGTACGACGCCGGCTGGGACCGCGTCTGGCTGATGGACGACGACGTCGTGCCCGCGCCCGACTGCCTCGAGGCGCTCATGGGCGTCGACGAGGACTGCCTGATCGCCGTGCGCGAGGACCTGTCCGGCACGCTGGTCGAGAAGGCCGCCGTCGACTTCGACCTGCGCAACCCCCTCGCCGTGCGCCCCAAGCGCGCCGCCGTCGACACCGTGTACGCCGACCGCGCGTCGATGCCGGCGCTGCTGGAAGTGCAGAACGTCGCCTTCGAGGGATTCATGGTGCGGCGCGGCGTGATCGCGGAGGTCGGGTTCCCCGATCCGGCCTTCTTCATCTTCTACGACGACGCCGAGTACGCCGTGCGCGCCCGCAACGCCGGCCACCGCGTGTGGGCGGTCCGCGACGCCGTCCTGGTCCGCCAGCTCGACTTCAACCAGCAGCACGACCTGTCGGGCTGGAAGGGCTTCTACATGTACCGCAACCTCTTCGTGGTGCACCTGCGCCACGGGGAGAACGCGCTGGTGCGCCTCAAGCCCTGGCTCATCACGCTGGCCGTCGTCCTGCTCAGCCCGTTGCGCGGCGGCCGGGCCGAGGCCCGCAACGTGATCCGCGCCATGGCCTCGGCGCGGGGCATGCGGCGCCTGACGGACTCGGCCCGGCCCCCTCGTTAGACTCGCAGCGCCTCTCACCCACAGGAGTACCTCCCTTGTCCCAGGGCCCCACGCACCACAACGACCACGCACCTGACCTCGTCATCGTCGGCGCCGGCTTCTTCGGGCTCACCGTCGCTGAGCGCTGTGCGGCCGAGCTGGGCCTCAAGGTGCTGATCCTCGAGCGGCGCGACCACATCGGCGGCAACGCCTACAGCGAGATCGACCCCGAGACCGGCATCGAGGTGCACAAGTACGGCACGCACCTGTTCCACACCTCCAACAAGCGGGTGTGGGAGTACGTCAACCGGTTCACCGACTTCACCGACTACCAGCACCGGGTCTTCGCCAAGTACCAGGGGCAGGTCTACTCCTTCCCGATGAACCTCGGTCTCATCAACCAGTTCTTCGGCAAGTCCCACACCCCGGCCGAGGCCCGCGCGCTCATCGCCGAGCAGGCCAGCGAGATCGCCACCGAGGACGCCACGAACCTCGAGGAGAAGGCGATCAGCCTGATCGGTCGCCCGCTCTACGAGGCGTTCGTCAAGGGCTACACCGCCAAGCAGTGGCAGACCGACCCGCGCGAGCTGAGCGCGGACATCATCACCCGCCTGCCGGTGCGCTACACCTTCGACAACCGCTACTTCAACGACACCTACGAGGGCCTGCCGGTCGACGGCTACACCGCGTGGCTGACGAGGATGGCCGACCACCCCAACATCGAGGTCCGCCTCGAGACCGACTTCTTCGCCGTCGCCGACGACTACAAGGGCAAGGTGCCGATCGTCTACACCGGCCCCGTCGACGAGTACTTCGGCAACAGCGAGGGCCGCCTGTCGTGGCGCACGATCGACCTGGAGGCCGAGACGCTGGACGTCGACGACTACCAGGGCACCGGCGTCGTCAACGCCAACGACCAGGACGTGCCGTGGACGCGGGTGCTGGAGTTCAAGCACCTCCACCCCGAGCGCACCTACCTGCCCGGCAAGACCATCGTGGTCCACGAGTACAGCCGCTTCGCCGAGGAGGGCGACGAGCCCTACTACCCGGTCAACACCGCCGAGGACCGCGCCAAGCTGCTCAAGTACCGCGAGCTCGCCAAGGCCGAGCCGATGGTCCTGTTCGGCGGGCGCCTGGGCACCTACAAGTACCTCGACATGCACATGGCCATCGGCTCGGCGCTGTCGATGTACGACAACAAGCTCAAGCCGCACTTCACCGAGGGCGCGGAGCTCACCAGCGGAGGCATCGAGGCATGAGCACCACCCAGACCCAGAACCAGACCCATCCCGAGAGCGGCAGCCAGGCCGCGGCGGGGACGGTGACCCGGCTCCTGCAGCGGCAGATCATGCCCGTCGACGGTGACACCGACGTCTTCCGGCTCTACGTCGACCCCGAGCCCGCCGTGCTCGACGCGGACAAGTACGAGGTCGGCTCGAGCCGCGCGGCGCAGAACCTCAACAGCGCCCAGATGCGGCAGTCGGTGTCGACGGGGGCCACGATCCACCCCGACCAGGTGCTCGACCGCGAGGCGCTCGCGCTGCAGGCCGAGCAGCGGATCTCCTTCGGCTCCTACTTCAACGCCTTCCCGGCGTCCTACTGGCGCCGCTACACCGTCGTCACCGACGTCACGCTGACCTTGTCCGTCGAGGGCCCCGGCGCGACCGTGACCGTCTACCGCTCGATGGCCAACGGGCGCTCGCAGCGCGTCGAGACCGTCACCACCGGCGAGGACGTCGCCTCCACCTTCACCTTCGAGCTGCCGCTCAAGCCGTTCGTCGACGGCGGGTGGTACTGGTACGACGTCGTCGCGGGCGACCACGACGTCGTGGTCCGCTCGGCCCGCTGGACGGCGGAGGTGCCCGAGGACCGCGCCGAGCACGGCACCGTCGACCTGTGCATCACCACCATGAACCGGCCCGACTTCGTGGCCAAGCTCCTCGGCCAGCTCGCCGACGCCCCGGAGCTGCGCCCGTACCTCGACGAGGTCATGGTGATGGAGCAGGGCACGCAGAAGATGCGTGACTCCGAGTTCTTCCCGGCGGCCGCCGAGGCGCTGGGCGACACGCTGCGCGTCATCGAGCAGGGCAACCTCGGCGGGTCCGGCGGCTACGCCCGCGGCCAGCTCGAGTCGGTGCGCAAGGGCACCGCGACCTACGCGATGATGATGGACGACGACGTCATCTGCGAGCCCGAGGGCATCATCCGCTCCGTCACCTTCGGCGACCTCGCGCGGCGCCCGACGATCGTGGGCGGGCACATGTTCTCCATCTACGCCCGCACGCGCCTGCACAGCTTCGGCGAGATCATCACGCCGTGGCGCTTCTGGTGGCTCTCGGCACCCGGCGTGTTCCAGGACTGGGACTTCGGCGCGCGCAACCTGCGCTCCACCCGCTGGCTGCACAAGCGGATCGACGTGGACTTCAACGGCTGGTTCATGTGCCTGATCCCGCGCCGCGTGCTCGAGGACATCGGGCTCAGCCTCCCGCTGTTCCTCAAGTGGGACGACTCGGAGTTCGGGCTGCGGGCCAAGGAGGCCGGCTACCCGACGGTCTCGCTGCCCGGCGCGGCGGTCTGGCACATCCCGTGGACCGACAAGAACGACGCCCTGGACTGGCAGGCGTACTTCCACCAGCGCAACCGGTTCGTCGCGGCCCTGCTCCACTCCGTCTACGAGCGCGGCGGCCGGATGGTGCGCGAGAGCCTCAACCACCAGATCGCGCACCTGGTGTCGATGCAGTACTCCACCGTCGAACTGCGGCTCAAGGCGATGGAGGACGTGCTCGCCGGTCCGCACGCGCTGCACGGGATGCTGCCCGGCAAGCTCGCGGAGGTCAACGCGTTCCGCAAGCAGTTCACCGACGCGCAGCTGCAGGTCGACCCCGACACGTTCGCGCCCGTACGCCGCCACAAGCCCCCGCGCAAGGGCAAGGACGACTCCGGCGTCCCGGGGCGCGTCTCGCTCCTGGTGCGGGCCGCCACGATGCCGCTGCGCCAGCTCAAGCCCGTGCGCCCCACCTCGCGCAGCCACCCGGAGGCGGAGATCCCCGCGATGGACGCGAAGTGGTACCGCATCGCGCGCTACGACTCGGCCATCGTCTCGATGCCCGACGGCACCTCGGCGGCGCTCTACGAGCGCGACCCGGAGAAGTTCCGCGACCTGATGAAGCGCACGCTCGAGGTCCACGCGCGGTTCCAGCGCGAGTGGCCCCGGCTGGCCGCCGAGTACCGCGCGGCGCTGGGCGAGATCACCTCGCCCGAGGCGTGGGAGAAGACCTTCACGCCGTGGACCGACGCGTCCGCCGGCGGTGAGCAGTGAGCCGGTGGTGAGCGCGGGGTCCGTGGGACCGGCCCGTCGTACCGAGGGCGACCTCGCGGCCCTGCCGCTGGCCCCGCCGGCAGCAACCGGGCTGCGCGAGGTCGTGCGCCGCCGCTACCTGCTCGGCATGCTGGTCCGCAACACGATCAAGTCCCGCTACCAGGGCACGGTGCTGGGGTGGGTGTGGAGCTACCTGCAGCCGGCGATCCGGTTCTGCATGTTCTACTTCCTGTTCCAGGTGATGATCGGGCGCGGTGAGGGCACGATCGAGAACTTCGCGATCCACCTGTTCGCCGGCATGGTGATCGTCCACTTCTTCACCGAGACGTTCAACGGCGGCACCCAGTCGCTGGTGCAGAATCGGTCGCTCATCACGAAGCTGCCGGTGCCGCGGGAGATGTTTCCGGTGGCGCGGATGCTGGTCGCGGGCTGGCACACCATCCCGATGCTCATCATCCTGGTCGTGCCGTGCATCGCGCTCGGCTGGCGACCCGACCTCGAGGGGATCGCCGCCGCTCTGCTGGGCTTCGCTCTCGCCGCCGCGCTCGGCCTGGCCCTCGGCCTGGTCTTCAGCGTGGGCAACGTGTTCATGCGCGACATCGGCAAGGTCGCGCAGACCCTGACGCAGTTCGTGACCTTCAGCGTCCCGATGATGTACCCGTTCACGCTGGTCCACGAACGCTTCGGCGACCCGTGGTCGGGCTACTACCTCCTCAACCCGATGGCCGAGGCGGTCCTGCTCATCCAGCGCGGCTTCTGGACCGGCACGACGAGCGACCCGTCTGCCACCGCGGCCGCGCACCTTCCCGACCACCTGTTCACGCGCGGCCTGATCATGACCGGCGTCTCCGTCGTGCTGCTCGTGCTGGCCCAGCGGCTGTTCTCGCGGCTCGAGGCCAAGGTCCCGGAGCGACTCTGATGACGACGATGATCCAGGTCGAGCACGCGACCAAGGCGTTCACCCTGTCCTACCAGCGCTCGCTCAAGCAGACCGTGCTGGCGAAGGCTCGCGGCCGCAAGACGCACGACACCTTCAACGCCGTCGACGACGTCACGTTCACGGTCAAGGAGGGCGAGTCCGTCGGGCTGATGGGCCTCAACGGATCGGGCAAGTCGACGCTGCTCAAGCTGATCAGCGGCGTCATGCGCCCCGACTCAGGCACCGTGCTGACCCGCGGCCGGATCGCCGGCCTCATCGCGACTGGCACCGGGTTCGACAACAACCTGAGCGGTCGCGAGAACCTCTACCTCAACGCCGCGATCCTCGGGATGTCGCGCGCCGAGACGGATCGCAAGTTCGACGAGATCGTCGACTTCGCCGACCTCGGCAAGTTCCTCGACACCGACGTGGCCTACTACAGCTCCGGCATGCGGGCGCGGCTCGGCTTCTCGGTCGCGGTCAACGTCGACGCCGACATCTTCATCGCCGACGAGGCACTGGCGGTGGGGGACCGGCCCTTCAAGCGCAAGTGCAAGAAGCGCATGGACGAGATCGTGAAGTCCGGCGTCACGATGTTCTACGTCTCGCACGCCCCCGGATCCGTACGCAACCTGTGCAACCGCGTGCTCGTCATGGAGAGCGGCCGGCTGGCCTTCGACGGCGACGTCGAGGAGGGCATCGCCTACCTGCACTACGACGACGGCGACGACGACGGTGAGGACGACGGCCTCGGCGCTGACATCTGAGCCCTCCAGCCCCGCGCGAGCGGTGTCCGAGCCACATTCGCGAGCGACGCGACGTGGCTGGGGCACCGCTCGCAGCGTTCCTGAGGCATTGTGGGTGAGAATTACATGGATGTAACGGCGTGTCGGCTGGAAATTACACGCTTGTAGTTACTCAGAAACTCTTCCGTGACTGGTGTGACTGCTGTGAAACTCCTGCCTTGTGTGACCTTCCCCCACACAGGAGTTGGACTTTCTCATGCGACCTCTTCAGGCCCGTGTCGTCACCCTCTGCCAGCAGGTGCTGGCCCTGGGCGTCGTCCTCGTCGTCCTCACCCCCGCCTCCGGCGTGGTGTCCCTCGACATCGTGGGTGAGCACCCCGACGAGCAGACCGCCCCGCGCGACCAGGGCGACCAGGCCGCTCCGGCGGAGCTGGTGGCGGCCACCGTCCCGACCTCCTCGGTGACGCCCACCGTCACCGAGGTGCCTCTGACCGCCATGGACGGCGGCTTCGCCGGCCTGCGCGGGCGCACCGTCGCCGACGGCGCCAGCCAGGCCCGCGTGCAGAGCAAGCCGCAGGCGGTCGCCGGCTTCGCCGCGATCGGCGTGACCTGGCGCCACGGCCAGGAGATCGAGGACGACCAGATCTCCCTGCGGGTGCGCACCCGCACCGGTGCGGAGTGGAGCGACTGGGAGACCCTGGAGTACCACGACGAGCACGGCCCGGACCCGGACAGCGCCGAGGCGGCCGCCGCCCGGCCCGGCACCGAGCCGCTGTTCGTCGGGGAGGTCGACGACGTCCAGGTGAAGGCGAGCACCGACGGTGTCGCCCTTCCCGACGACCTCTCGCTCGCCCTCGTGGACCCCGGCTCCGCCAAGGGGAGCCAGACCGAGGCGCCGGCCGACCGGCCCGCGCCGAGCACCGACCCGGACGGCACCGCGGCGTACGAGCAGGACTACGCCGAGCAGGGCGACATGACCGCGTCCGGGTCCGACGGGATCCAGCTGCAGGCGGCCACCACGAGTGCCGCGGCCAAGCGTGCCGTCGCGCAGCCCACGATCTTCTCGCGGGCCCAGTGGGGCGCCGACGAGGGCATCCGCGACAAGGGCTCCCTGCGCTACGGCTCGATCAGCGCCGGCTTCGTCCACCACACGGTCAACGCCAACGAGTACTCCGAGGCCCAGGTGCCGGCGATCATCCGCAGCATCTACGCCTACCACGTGAAGTCCCGAGGCTGGAGCGACATCGGCTACAACTTCCTCGTCGACCGGTTCGGCCGCATCTGGGAGGGCCGCTACGGCGGCATCGACAAGCCGGTCGTGGGCGCCCACACGCTCAACTACAACGACTACTCGTTCGCGATGTCGGCCATCGGCAACTTCGACGTCGTGCAGCCTCCGGACGTGATGCTGCGCGCCTACGGCCAGCTGTTCGCGTGGAAGCTGTCGCTGCACGGGGTCAATCCCGCCTCGACGTCGCAGAAGGTCGGCCGCGGCACGTTCGCGGCCATCAACGGCCACCGCGACGCCGGGTCCACCGCGTGCCCGGGCAAGTACCTCTACGCGCAGCTCCCGCTGATCCGCACGTACGCCACGCAGCAGGCGCCCGTCGGGCCGACGCCGGTGCAGGTCTCCGAGCCCAGCCCGCAGAACAACCTGGCCGGTTCGGCCTACCCCGACCTGGTGGTGCGCCGCGCAGCGGACGGCCGCGGCCTCGTGCTGCCCAGCGGGGGCCTGACGTCGTTCCAGCAGCGCACGGTGGTCGGCAAGAAGGGCTGGGACGATCGGGCCGACGTGCTGGTCTCGCCCGACCTCACCGGCGACGGCGTCGTCGACCTGGTCACGGTCGACACGTCGGGCATGGTTCGCATCCGCGAGGGCCGCGGGGGCGGCAAGTTCGGGGACACGAAGCGCAAGCTCCGGCTGCGCGGCTACTCCCTCATCACCGCGGTCGGCGACATCAACGGCGACGGACGCAACGACCTCGTGGCCCGGTTCAAGGGCCGCCTCACGACGCTGCTCGCCACCGCCAAGGGCGGCTTCGACCGCAAGGTGACGCGCAAGGGCTACGGCAACTACCGCCAGCTCATCGGCGCCGGCGACGTCGACGGCGACGGCCGAGCGGACCTGCTCCTGCGCACCAAGAACCGGCTCCTGCTGCAGCGCGGCTACGGCACGGGACGCTTCGCTCCTCCGCAGCGGGTGGCCGGGTCGTGGCGCGGCTACAACCGGCTGGTCGGGGGAGACTTCAACGGCGACGGCAGGTCCGACCTGGTGGCGCGCTCGGCCAACGGCAAGATCTGGCTGCTGCCGGGCCGCGGCGACGCGACGTACGGCGCCGCACTGGGGCCGGCCGCGAACCTCAAGTCGATGCGCATGCTCACCGGCGCCCAGCTCGTCGGCGGTCCCGGCGGTGACCTCGTCGGAGTGTCCGGGCGCAGCCTGGTCGTGATCGCCAACCGGGACACCTTCGAGCTCGGGGCCCCCGTCGACACCGGCGTGTCCTTCGCCGGGATGACCCGCATCCTCAACGCCGGCGACGTCAACGCCGACGGCAACGGAGACGTGCTGACCGTCGACGCCGCTGGCCGGCTTTTGTTGTTCGCCGGCAACGGCACCGGCGCCCTGGCGGCCCCTACCGCCATCGGCAACGGCTGGAACGGCATCCCGGACCTCGAGGCGGTCGGTGACGTGACCGGCGACGGGCGTCCGGACCTGATGGGCACGCCCGCCAGCGGCCGGCTGTCGGTGTGGCCGGGGGTCGTGGGGGGCTTCGGCAGCGCCGTACCCGTCGCCGGCCGGGTCCAGGCCCGCCCCGGGCTGCCGGGCGACCTGTCGGCCTACGACTGGGTGCTCCAGGTGCAGGACATGCAGCTCAAGGGCCCGGGCGACTACGTCGTGCGCAACCGGTCCAACGGCCTCGCCTACGTCTTCGACGGGCGCAAGTCCGGCGTCTCGGGCCCGCGCGTGCTGGCCGAGGGGATGGGGGCCTACGACCTGGCGGGGTGATCCGCGAGAGGAACGCGGTCAGGCCCTGGCCGTCGCCCGTTCGGCGTCGTGGACGTCGTCGAGGCGAGCCGGGTCCGGGTTGCGGACGAGGACCAGCGAGCCGCCTCGTGCGAGGGGCTCGGTGAAGGTGGCCGTTCCTGGTGGGGAAGCCGGGTCGGTCACCGACAGGAGACGGCCGCCGTCGGTGAGGAGACTCCCGGCGGCGGCCGTCAGGTCGTTGCGAGGCGCGAGCGTGAACAGCTCGCCGAGGCTGAGGTCGTCGGTGGCCGGGTCGTCGTCCGTGGGCGGGTCCCAGGCGGTGAAGCCGTCGGGCTGGGACCAGATCTCCACGCCGACGTCGTGCACCCCGGCGGGCAGCGGCTCGGCGAACCGCACCCCGAGCGGCCGCAGGCTGCAAGCCAGCACCGGCAGCGCCGCCGCCTGCGGCGCCCACGCGTCCAGCGTCTCGGGGCCGCACACCACGGCGTCCGGCTGGTCGGACGTGGTGACGCGCAGGCCGACCGTCCAGGCGGCGCCGAGGAACACCGTGGACAGCCAGTGCGGCGGCAGGTCGATGCGCAGCGACATGCCCCGCTCGAGGTCGGCCACGTCGGTCAGCAGCCCCGAGGCCTTGGCCACCCAGTTGGCGTACGTCGTGACCGACAGCTCGACCCGCTCGTCGGTGGCGTGGTCGTAGAACGTCACCAGCGGACGACCGGGGTCCCGCCGCAGCTGGGCGGCGAGGACCTCGGCGAACGTCGTCACGGGGGCGGTGCTGTCAGGCGCGCCTCAGAGGACGGCCGGCTCCGAGGAATCCATGTAGGGGTACTTCTCCATGAACGCGTCGAGCGCCTCGCCGCTGGGAGCCGAGCAGTACTGCCACACGCCGACCTGCTTCTCGGGGTCGGTCTCGCCGACGCCACCGACCGACCAGTGCGTGAGGGCGACGTGCTGGCCCTTGGGGAACGGCTCGCCGTCCTCGGAGGTCCACGGCACGGCCTTGAACTTGTCCCGCAGGTTGGTCGTGCTCGACAGCTTGGAGGCGATGCCGCGCAGGTCGTCCATCATCTCGGGGTCGTCGGCGACCGTCTCGTCGTACCACAGGATCGTGTAGCCGTGCTCCAGGTTGTGCACGAGCTCGCCGAGCTCGGGACGGTCGGAGGCGGTGTAGAGCTTGCGGTCGATCGTGTCCCACATGTTCCAGTGCTGGCCGAACGCGGGAGGCGCCTCCGGGTAGGACAGCGGGGTGCCGACGTCGACGTGCTCCTGGTTGCCGGTGGCCTTCTTGGTGGTGATCTTCTCGCAGGCGTCCGCCGGGGCGCCGATGTCGCTCAGCGAGGCCGAGGCGTAGGCGCGCAGGTCGTACCAGTCCTTGACCGGCTTGAAC
This sequence comes from Nocardioides sp. SYSU D00065, assembly GCF_017916425.1. GTDB lineage: Bacteria > Actinomycetota > Actinomycetes > Propionibacteriales > Nocardioidaceae > Nocardioides. The sequence continues at coordinate 739,122 of NZ_JAFMSX010000002.1, forward strand.
GCGGCGGCGCCGACGATGAGCACGGCGATGGTGACGCACACGCCCACGATCGCCATGCCCCGCCGGTTCTCGGCGCGGGACTGCTGGGAGCGGATGGAGTCGATGACCGCCTGACGGTCGGTCTTTGCCTTCTTGGCCACGGTGCTCGGCGTCTCTCGGTTCGGTGGGGCGGGCTGCGGTGGCAGAGTCTACGTACTCACGGGTGATACGTGGCACACGACGCCACTCCGCCCCGTCTGCCAGTCCCGGATCCGCCACCCGTGGGCGAAGCAGACGGCGTCGACGGCGAGGCGGTCAGAGGCCGCCGGCAGGCGCACCACGGCCCGCTGCGGATCGTCGTCGAAGGACGTCGACAGCGTCGACGCGCGCGCCCGCCCGTGGCCCACGACGCGGCTGAGCGCCGCGTGCAGCTCCGCCAGGGGCGCCGGCTCACCGAACGGAGCCCGGTCCTCCTCCTCGCCCGCCAGGGCCCGTACGACGGCCTCGCGGGCGCCCCACCCGAACAGGTCACCGCCGTCGGGCCGGACGAGGGCGGCGGCGCCGGGCCCGTCGTCGCCGGGCGGAAGCACGAGGTCGCCGCGCCCGCGCACGACGGCGACGGGTCGGCGCGCCAGCTTGCCCTGGGCGAGCTCGGCGGCGCCCGCGATCTCGTCGGCCACCGCGGGCAGAGTGACCGCGAGGGGGTTGCCGTGCGGGTCGGTGCGACCGGCGAAGTCCTCGGCGACCACCAGGCCGGCCGCGCCGATCGCGATGTCGGTCTGGCCGACGCGCCAGGCGCGGCCGGCGGTGTCGGTGACGACCACGGCGACGTTGGTCCCGGTGCGCCGGTGGATCTCTTGCCGCAGCCCGCGCGCCGAGCGGTCGGGATCGAGGGGGAGCAGGACGATCGAGCCCGCGGCGACGTTGGAGGCGTCGACTCCGGCCGCTGCCATGGTGAGCCCCAGCCGGTGGCGCACGATCCGCGTCGCCCCGCGCCGCGCGACGACGCGGAGCGTCTCCTCGTCCACGGCGGCCTCGCGGTCGCCGACGCGTGCGCGGCCCTCGGCCTTGCTCACCACCTTGCTGGTGACGCACACGACGTCGCCGTCGGCGAGCGCGGCGCCCTCGCCCGGACCGCGCTCCTCGAGACCGGCCAGGAGGATGCCGGCCAGGTCGTCGCCGGCGACGACCTCGGGCAGGCCGTCGGGCGCCCAGACCTCGAGCCGGCTCACGCCGGCCACGCCAGCGACACGGCGGCGGCTGCCATGGCAGCCGTCGCGTCGTGGTCGGACATCATCAGCGGGACGGCGCGTGCGCGCACCCCTGCCTCCTCGAGCCGCGGGAGCTGCGCGGCGTCGCGCTCGTCGACCAGCCACCCGTCGAGCACGCCGCCGCTCGAGCGGGCGCCGTAGTGGCGCCCGACCCCGGCCGCGCTGACCTCGACACCGATGCTGGTCAGCATCTGTGCGGCCATGCCGTGCACGTGGGAGCCGCCGACGATGGGGGAGACGCCGACGACCGGCGCGCGCGTCGCGCGCACCGCGTCGCGCACGCCCGGGACGCCGAGGATCGTGCCCACCGAGACGACCGGGTTGGACGGCGGCAGCACCACCAGGTCCGTCTCGGCGATCGCCTCGAGGACCCCGGGGGCGGGCGTGGCGGCGTCCTGGCCGACGACCACCACCGCCTCGGCCGGCACGGACGCGCGCAGCCGCACCCAGTACTCCTGGAAGTGGACGACCCGGCGCCCGCTCGGGGTGTCGGGGTCGGCGATCGCGACGTGGGTCTCGACCCGGTCGTCGCTCATCGGCAGCAGCCGCACCCGGGTGCCGTGGGCGGGGGTGAGCCAGCGCCGGCACAGGGCCTCTGTCACCTGCGACAGCGTGAACCCGGCCTCGAGCATCTGCGTGCGCACGAGGTGGGTGGCGATGTCGCGGTCGCCCAGCCCGAACCACGTCGGCTCCACGCCGTACGCCTCCAGCTCGGTGCGCGCGCTCCACGTCTCCTCCCGGCGGCCCCACCCGCGCTCGACGTCGATGCCGTCGCCCAGGGTGTACATGACGGTGTCGAGGTCGGGACAGACCTTCAGCCCGTGCACCCACCAGTCGTCGGCGGTGTTGGTCACGACCGTGACCTCGGTGTCGGCGGAGCCGCCGGGCACGACCCCGGAGCGCAGCCCGTACAGCAGGCCCTGGACGAACCTCGCGCCGCCCACACCGCCGGACAGGACGGTGACGCGACGCAGCTCTGGCGCGGATGATGGCATAGGGAACAGCCTGCCCGAAGGGGAATGGCCATATCAGATCCGGGCTTGACTTGCGGGGTACGACAGGCATGTAATTCCAGCAGTGTCGTTCAGTTCTCGAACAGGGTCGAAAGGGCGTACGCCATGAGAGCAGAACTGTTCCTCCTCGAGCCCGAGGGCGAGGAGCTCGGTTGGCAGGACCGCGCGCTGTGCGCGCAGACGGACCCCGAGGCGTTCTTCCCGGAGAAGGGCGGCTCGACGCGGGAGGCCAAGAAGGTCTGCCTGACGTGCGAGGTCCGCGACGACTGCCTCGAGTACGCCCTGATGAACGACGAGCGCTTCGGCATCTGGGGCGGGCTGTCCGAGCGTGAGCGGCGCAAGCTGAAGAAGCGCGCCGTCTGAGCGATCCCCGCGCACCACGTCGGTTCTCGACGGTCCCGGGCGCCTCGCTAAGGTGCTCCGGTGACCGTCACAGCGCTTCTCGTCAGTCATGACGGGGCGCGGTGGCTGCCAGCAGTTCTCGCTGGTCTGACCGGGCAGACCCTCCCGGTCGACCGGGTCGTGGCTGTCGACACCACGAGCCGCGACGACAGTGTCACCCTCGTCCGCGACGCGCTGACCCATGCCGGCCTGGACGCGTCGCGCGCGGTCGTCGACGTCGTCCCCGGATCCACCAGCTATCCCTCCGCCGTACGCCACGGCCTCGCCCTCGCGCCCCCGTCAGGTCCCGACGAGTGGGTGTGGCTGCTCCACGACGACAGCAACCCCGAGCCGACCGCGCTGGCCGAGCTGCTCGCCGCCGCCGAGCAGCGCCCCGACGCGGCCATCCTCGGCCCCAAGCTGCGCGAGTGGCCCTCGCTGCGGCGCCTGCTCGAGGTCGGTCTCACGATCACCGGCACCGGTCGGCGCGAGACCGGGCTGGAGCGCGGGGAGTACGACCAGGGCCAGCACGACGCCGTACGAGAGGTGCTGGCGGTCAACACCGCGGGCATGCTGGTCCGCCGCGACGTGCTCGAGGCCCTGGGCGGCCTGGACGAGGAGCTGCCGATCTTCGGCAACGACATCGACTTCGGGTGGCGCGCCGCGCTGGCCGGCCACCGCACGCTGGTCGTGCCGCAGGCGGTCGTGTTCCACGCCGAGGCGGCGCACCGCGGCCTGCGGCGCACCCCGCTGACGGGCCGGCACACCCACTACCAGGAGCGCCGCGCCGCGCTCTTCACCTCGCTGGCCAACGTCTCCTCGCGCGGCTTCGCGTGGCAGTACGTCCGGCTCTTCCTCGGCTCGCTGCTGCGCGTCGTCGGCTTCCTGGCCGTGCGCTCGGTGGGCGAGGCGCTCGACGAGCTCGCCGCCGCCCTGTCGGTGCACGGGCGGCCCGGGCAGGTGCTGGCCGCGCGCCGGGAGCGCGCGCGGCGCCGCGAGGGCGAGCCCGCCGACGTACGACGGCTGCTCGCGCCGGCGTGGCTGCCCTACCGCCACGGACTGGACTTCGTCACCGACCTCGCCTCGGCCGCCACCAGCCAGGCCGCCGACGTGGCCGAGCGCCGCCGGCTCGCCAGGGCCGCCGACGCCGCCCCGGGTGTCGTCGACGGAGGGGAGAGGCGGCGCGAGCAGGCCGAGGACGACGACGAGGCCTACCTGACCGACACCGGCCTGGTCGCCCGCTTCTTCACCAACCCGGTGGCGGTCGTGCTGGTGCTGTTCGGGGTGCTCGCGCTGGTCGCCGGACGCGAGGCCCTCGGCTCGATCACCGGCGGTGCGCTGTCACCCGTGCCGTCCGCGGCGGGGGACTGGTGGCGGCTGCACGCCGCCACGTGGCACCCGCTCGGCACCGGCACCGACGTCCCGGCGCCGGCCTACGTCCTGCCGTTCGCGATCGCTGCCTCGATCCTGCTCGGGCACACCGGTGCGGTCGTGTCGGCGCTGATGCTGCTGGCGGTGCCGGTCGCCGCCTGGGGCGCCTGGCGGCTGCTCAGGGTGGTGGGCCGGCTCGTGGACCCGCGCGGCCTGCCGCGCTGGCTGGTCGTGTGGGGCGCGCTGGCCTACGCCCTCGTCCCGGTGACCTCGGGCGCCTGGGGGGAGGGGCGGTTCGGCACCGTGGCGGTGGCCGCGCTGCTGCCGTGGGCCGCCCACGCCGCCCTCGGCTTCGTCGACCCCGACCGTGACCGGCGCTGGCGCGCCGCCTGGCGGACGGCGCTGCTGGTCGCGCTCGGCGCCGCCTTCGTGCCGGCCTTCTGGCTCTTCGCGCTGCTCGCCACCGCCGTGGTCCTCGGCTCCGCCGCCGTTCTCGCCCCGCGCCTGCTGCGGGAGCGCGACAGCTGGGGTCCGCCGGTCGTCGCGGTGGCGGTGCCCCCGCTGCTGCTCGCGCCCTGGCTGGTCCCGCTGCTCACCACCGGATCGGCCTCCGGCCTGTTGCTCGAGGCCGGGCGGCTCACCGTCGACCAGGTGACCTTCGCCGGACTGGTGACCGGGCGGCTCAACGACCTCGGCGCGCCGGAGTGGCTCGGTGCGGTGCTGGGCGTGCTCGCCCTGGTCGCCCTGCTCCCACGGCGTACGCGCGTCCCCGTCGTCATCTGCTGGCTGGTGGCCCTCGCCGCAGCGCTCGTCTCGGGACTGCTCTCCCACCTCACCCTCGACCTGCCGTCCGTGACCACCCGGCCCAGCCTGGGCCTGTTCGTGGTGATCCTGCAGGGCACCTCGATCGTCGCGGTCGCGCTCGGCGCCGACGCCTACCTGCGCCGCCTCGAGGAGCACCACCCGGCCTGGCAGCGCGGGCTGGCCGCGGCGCTGGCGGTGACCGCCGCGGTGGTGCCGCTCGGTGGTCTCGCCTGGTGGCTCACGACCCCCGACAACGTCCTCGCGCGCGACGCGGAGCAGTCGGTGCCGGTCTACATGCAGCAGAGCTCGCTGCTGGGCGAGGAGCACGGCGTGCTCGTGCTCGCCGGCTCGGTCGACGACGGCATCACCTACCGGATCCGGCGCGACGACGGCACGACCGTCGGCGAGGACGAGATCCTGACCCTGGCCCGGGAGGACACCGCCCTCACGTCGGAGGTGCGCGCGCTGGTGTCCTCGCCGACGCCGGCCGTGGTCGCCGCCCTGGGGGCGCGGGGCGTGGAGTACGTCGTCCTCGGCTCACCGGCCGACGGGCGCGTCTCGGCGCTGCTCGACGCCACGGCAGGCCTCGAGCAGGCCAGCGCGGAGGACCGCAGCACGCGGGCTTGGCGCGTCGACCGGCCGCTCGACGACTCCGCACTGGACGGCTCGCGCTCGTGGTGGCGCACCGCGCTCCTGGTCGTGCAGGCGTTGGCCATCGTCGTCGTGCTGGTGCTGGCCGCACCGACCGTGAGGCAGCGACGCCATGGCTGAGCACACGAGCCCGAGCGCGGCGACCGGAGGCGGCGGCCGCCGCCGGGTGGACGAGGCCGCTCGCCGCCGCCCCGCGCCGCTCACCGTCCTGGCCGTGCTGATCCCGCTGCTCGCGGTGGCGGCGCTGAGCCTGGTGCGCCCGGCCGAGGAGCCGCCCTCGTCGTACGCGCCCACCGGCGCACCGCTCGACCGCTCCACCGCGGTGTGCCCCCCGCGACTGCCGGGCGCCGACCGGCTCAGGCTCGCCAGCACCGCCCTGTCCTCGGGGGACCTCGCACTGCGGGTCGGTGGCGACGAGGACACCGAGCGCCTGCGGGCCGGCGTCGCGGCGCGCAGCGACCGGTCCACGGTCGTCGTCGACGCCAGCGGCGACCTGGCCGCCGGCCTCGTCGCGAGCCGCTCCGGCGCCGGATCCGCGGTCGGCTGCGAGCGCCCGACCCCGGAGCGCTGGTTCACCGGCGTCGGCGCATCGGCCGAGCACGCCTCGACCCTGACCCTCGTCAACCCGGACAAGGGACCTGCGGTCGCCGACGTGACCGTGTGGGACGGGCGCGGCCTCGTGGACGTCCCCGCGCTGCGCGGCGTCCGGGTCCCCGGAGGCCGGGCCACGTCGTTCGACCTCGCCGAGGTCGCTCCCAACCGCGACGCCCTCGCGGTGCGGGTCCTGGTCTCCCGGGGCCGTCTCGGTGCCAGCGTGGTCGACGTCCTCGACCCCATCGGCCGCGATCGGCCCGTGCGCGAGTGGCTGCCGTCGCAGCCGGCGCCTGCCTCGACGTCGTACGTCGTCGGCGTCGGCCCCGCCCCCGCGGACCGCACGCTGACGCTGGCCAACCCCGGGGACAGCGAGGTGCGGGTCGCGCTCGAGCTGGTCAGCGAGGAAAGCGAGTTCGCGCCGCAGGGGCTCGACGAGGTCTCGCTGCCGCCGGCGTCGGTGAGCGAGGTCGACCTGAGCGGGGTGCTGCGCGGGCGCACCGCCGAGGGCGTCCAGGCGCTGCGCGTCGAGGCCACCGGGCCGGTGACGGCCACGCTGCGCACGCAGACCTCGGGCGACCTGGCGCTCTCCGCAGCCGGCCCGTCGGTGACCGACGAGACCGCCGTCGCGCTTCCCGCAGGGTCCAAGCGCCTCGTCGTCGCCGGCGCCACCGCACCGGGGGTGCTCACTCTGCGCGCCTGGGACCAGGACGGCGCCGCCGTCGTGCGCGAGCGCCGGGTCGAGGTGGACCCGGCCACGGCGGCGCGGCTGCGCCTGCCCGACGAGGCCGTGCTGGCGCAGGTCACGCTCGAGCGCACCGTGGCCGTGGTGTCGCTCGAGGTGAGCGACCGGGGCCTGTCCGTGCTGCCGCTGGCGCCGCTGGAGACCACCAGCCAGGTGCCGGACGTGCGCCCGGCACAGCGCTGAGCGCCGCTCAGTCGCCGTAGCGCTCGTCGACCTGGCCGGGGGTGAGGCCCAGCAGCTCGGCCAGCTGCTCGACGACGACGGTGTGCACCATCGCCTCGAGGTCGTCGCGGGTGGTGGCGCGGTGCTCGATGGGCCGGCGGAACAGCACCAGGCGGGTCGGCTCCTGACCCTTGCCGCGCACCAGCGAGGAGAGCGGGACGGTGTCGTCGCCCCAGTCGTCGGGCAGCATCGGAGCGTCCTCGACGGCGTACTCGACGAGGCCGAGGTGGCGCTGCCAGCGCTCGTCCAGCGGCTCGACGACGTCGAGCACCAGCTGGTCGAAGCGCTGCCGTGCGGTGCGCATCACCGGCGTGCCCGGATCGACCGGCACGACGCCCGGGCCGCGGATCCCGCGGCCACGACGGTCCCGGCTCCGGCTGCGCCGTCGGGGCGCGGGTCCGCCCGCTCGGTCCAGTGCACCCGCCGCGCTCACCTCGTCCACGCCGCGAGCCTAAGCGCCGCACGTGCGTGGGGCAGGTAGCGTCGGCGCCGTGAGCCTTGCCCGTCGTTGTTCGCGGACGGCGTGTGGCCGTTCCGCGGTCAACACGCTGACCTACGTCTATGCCGACCAGACCGCCGTGCTCGGTCCGCTGGCGACGTACGCCGAGCCGCACGCCTACGACCTCTGCGAGATGCACAGCGAGCGCCTCTCGGCCCCGCGCGGCTGGGAGGTGCTCCGGCTGGCCCCGGATCCGCGCGCCCAGGGACCCAGCACCGACGACCTACTCGCGCTCGCCGACGCGGTGCGGGAGGCGGCCCGCCCGGCACCGGCGCCCGCGCCGCTCCACTCGACCGACGACCCGTCCCGAGGCGCGAAGCGGGGGCACCTGCGGGTGCTCACGCCCACCGACTGACCCGGTTCGCCACCCCCTAGGATCGTCCGCGTGAACATCGACGAGCAGCTGCTGAGCATCATCGTCTGCCCGGCCTGCCACGGGGAGCTGTCGCCCTCCGCGCCCGGCGAGGCCGAGGAGCTCGTCTGCCAGGGCTGCGGCAACGCCTACCCGGTCCGCGACGACATCCCGGTGCTGCTGGTCGACGAGGCCCGCAAGCCGGCCTGAGGACGGAGGCCGTGGTGACCTGGTTCGACGAGGCCCGGCTCGATGACGCCGGGGTGCTGGAGACGGTGGACCTGCGCCTGCGCACGCTCGCCGAGAGCGGCGCGCGCGTGCGCCGCGAGGCCCACGAGGCGGCGACGGCGACCGCCGAGCTGATCGCCCGCGGGCGCGACGGCGAGCGTCCCCGCGCGGTGATCGCCGCGGGACCCGACTCACGCCTGCTGCGCGCCGTGCTGGAGCCGTGGTGCCCGGTGCCGTTCGTGGCCTGGCCCAATCCTGGGCTCCCCGGCTGGGCGGGCTCGCTCGACCTCGTCGTGGTGCTGGCCCCCGAGGGCAACGACCACGGGTCGGCGTCGGCGGTCGCCGAGGCCGTACGCCGCGGCGCGCAGGTGGTCGTCGCCTGTCCCGAGCGCTCGCTGGTCGGCGAGCACGCCGCCGGACGGCACGTGACGGTGCTGCCCACCGTCACCCGCGACCAGCTCGCCACCGCGGTGGTCATGCTCGACTACCTCTCGCACGTGCAGCTCGGCCCCCGTGCGGACGCCGAGTCGGTGGCCGCCGCGCTCGACAAGGTCGCAGAGGACTGCTCGCCGCACCGCGACCTGGCGGTCAACCCCGCCAAGATGCTCGCCATCGCCATGGCCGACACCAACCCGCTCGTGTGGGGCGGCTCCGTCCTCGCGGCCCGCGCGGCCCGCCGGCTGGCCGAGCTGCTGCGGCGCACGAGCGGGCGCTCCGCGATCGCCGGCGACGCCGAGCACCTGCTGCCGGTGATCGAGGCGACCAAGCCGCACGACCTGTTCGCCGACCCGTTCGCCGAGGAGCCGGCCGACCTGCGCCCGCTGCTGCTGGTCCTCGACGACCGCACCGACGACCCGGCCGTGCGCGAGCAGACCGGGATGCTGCAGGCCGCCGCGGCCCGCCACGGGGTGCGCGTCGAGACCCTGACCACCGACGCCGACGCCGAGGTCGGACGCTACGCCTCGTTGCTGCTGACCGGGACCTACGCCGCCGAGTACCTGCGAGTGGGGCTCGTCGACGACTAGCCGGTCGCCGTCCGCAGGCGGCAGCCGAACACCAGCGCGTCGCCGCCGTGGACGTGCGCCGTCCGCTCGACCTCCATGCCGAGCTTGCGGGCCACGCCCTGCGACGGCGTGTTCTCGGGCCGGACGAGGGCGACGAGGTGGTCGACGCCGTGGCGTGCCGCGCAGTCGCGGACCGCCCTCGCCGCCTCGGTGGCGTAGCCGTGCCGGCGCAGCTCCGGCACGACGTGGTAGCCCACCTCGACGTACGCCGTGCCCTCCACGTCCTGCATCGTGAGCCCACAGTCGCCGACGAACGTGCCGTCGTGGGTCTCGACGACCCACAGGCCGAAGTCGTGCTCGGCGTAGTTGCGCTGCTGCCACTCGATCCACCGGACCGCGTCCTCGCGCGTACGCACGGGGCGGTCGACACGCACCGGGTCGGGAGCCGCGAGCAGCGCGGCCACGACGTCGAGGTCGGCCATCATCATCGGACGGAAGCGCAGGCGCTCGGTCGGCTCGGGCAGCACCGCGTCAGCGTACGGCCCGTCAGGACGGCGTGGGGGTCCGGCGTAGGGGAGATGTTCGGCGAGGTGCCGCTCCACCTGCCGGCCGTGCGTCCAGGTCGGGTGCCGTGCATCGGCCTGACCGAGGTGTTCACACGAGACGTACGTGCAGCCCAGGGCCGCGCCGCGTCCGACGGTCGCGTCCAACCGCTAGTGGATGCGGCGCACAGTGCCGACCTCGACGCGGCCGAGCACCCTTCCGGTCACCGCGACGAGGTCGATGTCGCTCGCGCCCGGCCGGTGGTCGCCGGAGGCGAGAGAACCGTAGAGCCATACGTCCCTCACCCAGCCCAAGGCCATGAGCTCGACGAGGAACGCGTCGACGGCTCTGTGCTGCACGTTCGCCATGCTCCTGCGGGAGAGTCTGAAGGTGCCACCCCCGAGAGCTGACCGGGGGACATCCGGGTCCAGGTCCGGGTGCGAGACGAGGCGGAGCGGCCGGGGCGACGAGTGGCGAGTGTGCAGCCCGTGGCGGAGGCTCGGCGGGCCGGCGGCCGCCTGCTCGACAGCGCTTCTCCGGCATCCGCGCGCGGCTCACACCCCCTTCGCGTCTCTTCGCCAGGGGGTGCGGGGCGGGGTCATGGTCGGCGCGGTGGTGGTACCTGCGGCGGTGTCCGGCGCGCGGCCGGAAACGGCGGCGCTGGCGCGAGTGCGGTGGTGCCGGACGGATCTCGTCTGAACCGGTGGCCGTGGGGACTGATCCACTCGAACCTGCCCGGTCCGGTAACGCTGTAGCGCCAGGCGGAGTGCGTCTTCAGTCGGTGGTGCCTGCGGCAGAGGGCGGCGAGGTTGGACGTGGTGGTGGGGCCGGGTTGTGGACGGCCTTCCGCGTCGGCGTCGGGGTCGTAGGGGATGACGTGGTCGATGTCGCAGCCACGGGCGGGTCGGGAGCACCAGGGGAAGACGCAAGTGACGTCGCGGAGGACGACCTGCTCGCGGATCCGGTCGGGGATGTCGTAGCCCGGCGAGGTGAGCTCGGCGGTGAGGTCGATGACGGGCTTGATGGTGACCTTGGTGCGGGTGTCGGCGCACCAGGCGCGGACCTGGTCCAGCAGCACGAGGCGCTGGCCTTCCTCGAGCCGCCCGGTGCCCCCGAACGCGGTGTGAATGGTGCCGTCGACGTCGCCGCGAGCGGTGGCCTCGAAGTGGGCGTGCAGCACGATTTCGCGCGCGGCGGGCAGCCCGTCGTGTGCCCGCGCTTCTGTGGACCCCTGCTTGTAGAGGTCGAGGGCGGTCTGGGTGCGGGCCAGGTCGCCGAGCGCCTTGGCGCGGCGAGCATCGAGCGGTTCGGGGGAGCCGAGCGCGGCGAGCGTCGCGGCGCCGTGGGCAAGGGCGCGGTCGAGGTCGAGGGCGTCGGCGAGGTCGAGCTCGGCCTCGAGGCGCATGGTCCCGGCGTAGTGCACGTCCTGCGTGTCGATGGTGGCGTGCCGCGGGTCCACGTGCAGGTAGCCGTCCTCCGGGTCAGCAGCCGGGTCCGCGACAGCCAGGTCGTACCGCTTGATGGTCTCGGCGACGAGCCGGTCCAGCTGCGCCGGACCGACCCGCCCGGCCACCGCAGCCACCTGGCTGTCCACCCAGCCCGCCGCCTCGCGGGTCAGCGCAGGGGTGGCATGGATCGTCGCCTCGGCGACCGACCGCGCCCGCCACGCCGGCACCAGTCCTGACTGGACCTGCGCCCACAGCCGAGGCAGCCGGTGGCGCAGCTCGAGCGCGTCCCCGATCAGTCGCTTCGCCGCAGTCGTCGAGATCCCGAGGACGGCGCCGAGCTCGGCGACGCAGAACTCCGCCACCAACGGCGCACCCTCGCCAGCGATCGGCTCCTCGTGCTCACAGCCGGGCACGGTGAACGACGCAGCAGCGTGGATCGACTCCGGCGGGTGCAGGTCAGCCCACCGGGCAGCGACTTCCAGAAGGTCGGCGGCCGCCCGGTCCTCGGCGGCCTTGCGGTCGCGAGCGAGCGCGAGCAGCGCGGCGGGCGCGAGGTCGTCGACCTTCGCGTCCTGCACCGCCAGCGTCTCGATCATGTGTTCGATTGTACGCCGATCCACCGACATTGCCGAGCAGTTGAGCCGTTCTGTGGAGAAGCGGCACGCAGGCGCGGACACAGGTCCTCCGGGTCCTGACGCTGGCTCAACGCGGCGGGTCGCACGCGGCCGGCGGGGACAGTCGTACGCACGCGACGATGTCGCCCAGCTCGGGCGCGCGCCGCGCACAGGTCTCACGAGTCTCGACCCCCGACAAGGACGAAGTCCCCGCCTCACCTGCCGGACGAGCGCCCCGCGGCCACCAGCTCCAGCACCTCCGAGGTCGCCCGCACGTCGCCGTACGACCGGTAGACGACGTGCAGGGTGGCGTTGTGGTCCTGGTCGCGCGTGGCGGCGCAGGCGTCGGCGACGAGGATGACGCGCAGGCCCGAGGCGCTGGCGTCGCGCACGGTGTCCTCGACGCAGACGTTCGTCACGGTGCCGGTCACCACGAGGGTGTCGACGTCGCGCGCGGCGAGCAACGCGGGCAGGTCCGAGGAGCCCGGGACGTACGCGCTGCGCGAGGTCTTCTCGGCGACCACGTCGTCCGGCGAGACGGCGAGCGACGGGTCCAGCCGCGCGGCAGGCGGTCCCGAGCCGCCGGATCGCGCGTACCGCTCGGCCACCTCGTCGCCGAAGAACTCGCGGTCCTTCGGGCTCGGCGGGGCGTACCCCGGCACCACCCACGCCACCGTGCCGCCGGCGGCGCGCATCCCAGCGGCGAGCGCGTTCACCCGCGGCACGATGCCGCGGACGTACGCCGACTCTCGCACGAAGAACGGCACCAGGTCGACGACGACGAGGGCGGTACGGTGCGGGTCGAGGTGGTCGTACGCGTGCCGCCTGCCGCGGCGGGCCTCGTGGCGGGCGTACTCCCGCTCGTCGATGGACCACTGGTGGTGGGCGACGTCCGGCACCCGTCGAGGCTACTGTCCGAGCGCAGCCGCGGGCCGATGCCACCGCACGCCGAGCTGCTGACCTACGTCCGCGGCCTGTGACTGGTCGCGCTAGCCCTGGATCGGGTTGCCGGTGGCTGCCGCGCCGAAGAACTCGCCGAGCCCGCAGCCGGCCGTCGCATCCGGGAAGTCGCGCAGGCGCTCGGGGTCGTCGAGGACCGCCTCGTAGGCGTCCTGCCCGTGGGCGATCACCCAGCTGCGGTAGTCGGCGCCGAGGTCGTCACCGAGGCCCAGGCCGGGGGCGCACAGGTCGTCGGCGACCTCCGTGATCACCACGAGGTCGGCGTTGAGCCGGCGGAACGTCCGTCGGAAGTCCGCCGTCCGCTCCTCGGGCAGTTCCGCGAGGAGGCCCGCCAGGGCCTCGCCCTGGCGGACGTCGCCGTCCTGGGCGACCGCGCACGAGGAGTGCACGAGCTCCCAGAACGACTCGAGCTCGCCGCCCCGACCGCCGCAGTACTGGTTCAGCCCGCCCTCGACCCACGGCGCGGTCGTCACCGGCTCGACCGGGTCCGACGAGCAGCCGACGGCGAGCACGGCGACGAGCGCGGAGCCCACCCAGGTGTGCGCCCGCCCCCTCGCGTCCCTTGGCATGGGAGGCATTCTGGCAGGCTGAGGCGCCCTGCGCGGGGTGATGGCGAGCTCCGCGCCGATAGGCTGGGCGCCGACCCGACCCACGACCCCAAGGATCGCTCATGGCCGGCGGACTGTTCGCCCTCCTCGACGACGTCGCCGCCCTGGCGCGGATCGCCGCTGCCAGCGTGGACGACGTGGGCGCCGCGGCGGCGCGCGCGAGCGCCAAGGCTGCGGGTGTGGTCGTCGACGACACCGCCGTCACCCCGCAGTACCTCCACGGGTCCGCTGCGGCGCGCGAGCTGCCGATCATCAAGAAGATCGCGATCGGCTCGCTGCGCAACAAGATGCTCTTCATCCTGCCGGCGGCCGTGCTGCTCGGCCAGTTCCTGCCGTACCTGCTCCCGGTGATCCTCATCTTCGGCGGTGGCTTCCTCGCCTACGAGGGCGCCCACAAGGTCCACGAGCGTCTCACCGGGCACACCAACGAGGCCGAGGCGGAGGTCGCCGAGCAGGGGGAGCTGACCCCGGAGCACGAGCAGCGCACGATCTCGCAGGCCATCCGCACCGACTTCATCCTCAGCGCCGAGATCATGGTCATCGCGCTCAAGGAGGTCGTCGGCTCCGACCCCGACGCCAGCATCTGGATGCGGGCGATCGTGCTGGCCGTGGTGGCGCTGCTGATCACGGTCCTCGTCTACGGCGTGGTCGCGCTGATCGTGAAGATGGACGACGTCGGCCTCCACCTGGCGGGCAAGCCGTCGAAGGGGTCGCAGCGGATCGGCCTGGCGCTGGTGTCCGCCATGCCGCGGCTGCTCGCCGCGATCTCGTTCATCGGCACGCTGGCGATGCTCTGGGTCGGCGGCCACATCTTCCTGGTCAGCCTCTACGAGATCGGTGGCCACGACGGCCTGCTCGAGGGCACCGGCCTCGGCGATGCCCTGCACGCGCCGTACGACCTCCTGCACCACTGGGAGGAGGACGTCCACCACGCCGTCGGCGGTGCCCTCGGCGCCCTGCTCGGGTGGCTGCTCAACACCGTCGTCTCCGCCCTGGTCGGCCTGGTGGTCGGTGGCATCGTGCTGGTGGTCCTGCGAGCCCTCGGGGTCGGCGGCCACGGCTCGGAGCACGGCTCGGAGCACGGCTCGGAGCACGGCTCGAAGCACGGCTCGGAGCACGGCTCGGAGCACGGGTCCGAGCAGTCCTCCTCCGGCGTCGCGAGCAGCGACGGGCACCCCCAGGACCACGCCGGCGGGGCTCCCGCCGACGATTCTCCGAATCGCTGAGCGCAGTCCTACGCTCTTCTGGTCCGCGCGGGAGATCCCGACGATGCACAGATGTGCGGCGCAGACGGCCTCCACCACACCAGGAGACAACTGATGGACTTCAAGGTCGCCGACCTCAGCCTGGCCGCGTTCGGCCGCAAGGAGATCGAGCTCGCCGAGCACGAGATGCCGGGCCTGATGGCCATGCGCGAGCGCTACGGCGCCGAGCAGCCGCTGCGCGGTGCCCGCATCGCCGGCTCGCTGCACATGACGATCCAGACCGCCGTGCTCATCGAGACGCTCGTCGCGCTCGGTGCCGACGTGCGCTGGGCCACCTGCAACATCTTCTCGACCCAGGACCACGCCGCGGCGGCCGTCGTCGTCGGCCGCGACGGCACGGTCGACGCGCCCGCCGGCACGCCGGTCTTCGCCTGGAAGGGCGAGTCGCTCGCCGAGTACTGGGACGAGGCCGAGAAGGTCTTCGCCTTCACCGACGCCGACGGTGCGCCGATCGGACCCAACATGCTCCTCGACGACGGCGGTGACATCACCCTGCTCGTGCACAAGGGCGTGGAGTTCGAGAAGGCCGGCGCCGTCCCGCCCCAGGACAGCACCGACAACGAGGAGTACAAGGAGGTCCTGCGGGTCCTCGCGCGCTCCCTCGCCGCCGACCCGCAGCGCTGGACCCGCATCGCCGCCGACATCAAGGGCGTGACCGAGGAGACCACCACCGGCGTCCACCGGCTCTACGAGCGGTTCAAGGACGGCTCGCTGCTCTTCCCGGCGATCAACGTCAACGACTCGGTCACCAAGTCCAAGTTCGACAACAAGTACGGCTGCCGCCACTCGCTCATCGACGGGATCAACCGCGCCACCGACGTGATGATCGGCGGCAAGGTCGCGGTCGTGTGCGGCTACGGCGACGTCGGCAAGGGCTCCGCCGAGTCGCTGCGCGGCCAGGGCGCTCGCGTAATCGTCACCGAGATCGACCCCATCTGCGCGCTCCAGGCCGCGATGGACGGCTACGAGGTGCGCCGCCTCGAGTCGGTCGTCGACACCGCCGACATCTTCATCACCACGACGGGCAACTTCGACATCATCAAGGTCGAGCACTTCCAGCGGATGAAGAACCAGGCCATCGTCGGCAACATCGGCCACTTCGACAACGAGATCGACATGGCCGGCCTCGCCCGCATCCCCGGCATCGTCAAGGACGAGATCAAGCCGCAGGTCCACCAGTGGATCTTCACCGGCGAGGACGGCGCGCCCGGCAAGAAGATCATCGTGCTGTCCGAGGGCCGCCTGCTCAACCTCGGCAACGCGACCGGTCACCCGTCGTTCGTGATGTCGAACTCGTTCACCAACCAGGTGCTCGCGCAGGTCGACCTGTTCCTCAACCGGGACGCGTACGAGATGGGCGTGCACGTGCTGCCCAAGCACCTCGACGAGGAGGTCGCCCGGCTCCACCTCGACGCCCTCGGCGTCGAGCTGACCGAGCTGTCCAAGGAGCAGGCCGAGTACATCGGCGTCGCGGTCGAGGGCCCCTACAAGCCCGACCACTACCGCTACTGAGCCGCAGGCGGTCACGGCGCCGGTGCGGGGACCGTCCCTACACTGGCGCCATGACCGACCTTGCCGAGCCCACGCGTGGCAGCGTGCTCGTCGTCGACGACGACGCCTCCCTGGCGGAGATGCTCTCGATCGTCCTGCGCCAGGAGGGGTTCGACAGCCGCATCGTGGGCCGCGGTGACGTGGCCCTGGACGCGTTCCGCGACTACAAGCCCGACCTGGTGCTGCTCGACCTGATGCTGCCCGGCAAGGACGGCATCGACGTGTGCAAGGAGATCCGCGCCGAGTCCGGCGTGCCGATCGTCATGCTGACCGCGAAGGGCGACACCGTCGACGTGGTTGTCGGCCTCGAGTCGGGCGCCGACGACTACATCACCAAGCCGTTCAAGCCCAAGGAGCTCGTCGCGCGGGTTCGTGCCCGCGTACGCCGCAACGCGGTGACGCCCGACGAGGGCCTCACCATCGGCGACGTGTCCATCGACGTCGCCGGCCACTCGGTCATGCGCGGCGGCGAGCCCATCAACCTCACGCCGCTCGAGTTCGACCTGCTGGTGTGCCTGGCGCGCAAGCCGTGGCAGGTCTTCACCCGCGAGGTGCTGCTCGAGCAGGTGTGGGGCTACCGCCACAGCGCGGACACCCGGCTGGTCAACGTGCACGTCCAGCGCCTGCGCTCCAAGGTCGAGCACGACCCGGAGAACCCGGAGGTCGTGGTGACGGTGCGCGGTGTGGGCTACAAGGCCGGCAAGTCGTAGCGGCGACACCATGACGATCTCGTCCGGGCCGTCGGTCCAGCCGGGCGGCCCGGCCACCGCCGCGGGCCGGCGGCTCCTCGAGCGGGTTCCGCCGGTGCTGCGCCACGGACCGGCCTTCTGGCGGCGCTCCGTGCAGGCCCGGGTGGTGGTGAGCACCGTGCTTCTCTCGGCGGCCGTCGTCGGGGTGGTCGGCTGGTTCCTGATCCAGCAGACTCGCGACGGCCTGCTCGAGCAGCGCGTGGACGCGGTCGTGCAGGAGGCGGAGGCCGAGACCGAGGCGGCCCGCGACGCCCTCGCTGCGGCCACCGGGCTCGACGTCGACGAGTCGGCGCAGCAGGAGGCGCTGGTCCTGCCGATCATCGACCGCGGCTCGACGCGCGGCTTCGCGGTCGTCCTCTCGCCCCCGATCGGCGAGGGCAGCCGGCTGTCCGGCGGCGGCGCGAAGTTCACCCAGGGCCTCGACCTGGCCAGCGTCCCGGAGAAGCTCGAGGAGCGCTTCGACCAGGCGTCGCCGACCGCCTGGACCTACACCGACATCCGCACCACCCGCGACATCCCCGGGCTCCCGGAGGGTCCGGGCATCGTCGTGGGCAGCCAGGTGCGCCTGCCCGCCGACGACAACACCTACACCCTCTACTACCTGTACTCCCTCGACGAGCAGGGCGAGACCCTTGCCCTCGTCTCGCGCGCCATGCTGGTCGCCGGCATCCCGCTGCTGCTCCTGGTCGCCTGCCTCACCTGGCTGGTGACCCGCCAGGTCGTCACCCCGATCCGGATGGCCCGACGCGTCGCCGAGCGGCTCGCGGCGGGTCAGCTGCAGGAGCGCCTGCGGGTGCGCGGCGAGGACGACCTGGCGCGCCTCGCCACGTCCTTCAACCAGATGGCGTCCAACCTGCAGAAGCAGATCCGGCAGCTCGAGGAGCTCAGCCGGCTGCAGCGCCGGTTCGTTTCCGACGTCTCCCACGAGCTGCGCACGCCGATCACGACCGTACGAATGGCCAGCGACGTCATCCACGACGCGCGGCCCTTCCTCGACCCGGTCACCGGCCGCGCCGCCGAGCTGCTGCAGAAGGAGCTCGACCGCTTCGAGACCCTGCTCGCCGACCTGCTGGAGATCAGCCGCTTCGACGCCGGGGCAGCGGTGCTGGAGGCCGAGGACGTCGACCTCGTCGACGTGGCCCACCGGGTGGTGGACATGACCTCCGCCCTCGCCGCGCAGCGCGACACCCGGGTCGTCGTGCACGACCCCGGCGTCCCCTGCGTGGCCGAGGCAGACGTACGCCGCGTCGAGCGGATCGTGCGCAACCTGGTCACCAACGCGATCGACCACGCCGAGAGCCGCGACGTGGAGGTGTTCGTCGGGGCGGACCGCCAGTCCGCCGCCATCGCCGTGCGCGACCACGGCGTGGGGCTGGGCCCGGGGGAGTCGGCGATGGTCTTCAACCGGTTCTGGCGCGCCGACCCCGCCCGCGCCCGCACCAGCGGCGGCACCGGCCTGGGCCTGTCGATCTCGCTGGAGGACACGCACCTGCACGGCGGCTGGCTCCAGGCGTGGGGCCGCCCCGGGGAGGGCGCCCAGTTCCGGCTGACCCTGCCGCGCCACCTCGGCACGCAGCTGCGCCACTCGCCGCTGCCCCTCGTGCCCGACGACGCCCGGGAGACCGCATGAGCCGCACCCGCCGGCTGACCGGCGTCGTGGTCGCCGCGACCTGCACCCTGCTCGCGGGCTGCGTGCAGATGCCCACGTCCGGCCCCGTGGTGGAGCCGCAGGTCTCCGCCGACGTCGGGGAGGCGCCCGGCGTGTCCTTCGACCCGCGTCCGCCCCAGCCCGGCCAGTCCGCCGTCGACATCGTCTCGGGCTTTCTCGAGGCGATGAAGGCCACTCCCATCAGCCCGACGGTCGCCCGCCAGTTCCTCTCGCGCCAAGCGGCCGAGGCATGGGTGCCGGAGGAGCAGATCATCACCTACGGCGAGCTCGGCACGGCCACCGGCACCGCGGGCAGCACCGCCGTACGCATCCCGCTGACCGACGTCAACGTCTACGACGCGCGCGGGGCCTGGCAGCGCACGAAGGCCGTGAGCCGGCTCGGCTTGGGTCTGGTCGAGGAGGACGGCGAGTGGCGCATCGACGAGGTCCCCGACGCCCTCGTCGTGCCCGACTCGTGGTTCGACGACTGGTACGAGCGGGTCTCGCTCTACTACTTCGACCCCACCTCGCAGGTGCTCGTGCCGGAGCCGGTCTTCGTCCCCCGCGGTGACCAGTTCGCCTCCTCGCTCGTGCGCGGGCTGCTCGCCGAGCCCGGGGGCGGGCAGCGCGACGTGCTGCGCAGCTACTTCCCTCCCGGCACCAGCCCCGGGCTCTCGGTCCCCATCGAGTCCGGGATCGCCCAGGTGGCGCTGTCGGGGGACCCGGACGCCGTCGACGAGACCACCGCCGACCTCATGCGCGCGCAGCTCGCGTGGACGCTGCGACAGGAGGAGCGGATCAACGCCGTGCAGCTCAGCATCGGCGGCCGCGCCTTCAACGGCTCCGGGGGACTGACGCAGGTCCGGCTCAACGTCGGCAGCGCCTACGACCCGACCGGCGACCTCAAGAGCACCGAGCTCTTCGCGCTGCACCGGGGCCGCGTCGTGTCCGGCACCATCGGAGCCTTCGAGCCGACCCTCGGCCCGCTCGGGCAACCGGGCTACGCCCTGCGCAGCATCGGGGTCAGCGTCGACGGCTCGCGCGTCGCGGCCGTGTCGAAGACGGGCACCCAGCTCTTCGTGGCACCGACCGAGCCGGCCGCGGGCGCGCCGGGCTCGGGCGAGCCGGGCGCGGCGGAGGTGAGCACACCCGTTGTGGAGGCCGTGGACCTGGCGCCTCCCCACTGGGACGTGCGCGGCCGCACCTGGGTCCTCGACCGTGGCGCGGGACGGGCCAAGATCATCGTCGTCGAGGACGGCGAGGCAGCCGTCGTCGACGTGCCCGGCATCACCGGCCGCGCCGTCACCGACCTGCTCGTCTCCCGCGACGGGAGCCGCCTCGTGGCACTGGTGCGTGGCCGCCGGACCGACCGGGTGGTGTCGACGCGGATCCGCCACGACCCGGCCGGCACCATCCTGGGCTTCTCGTCGCTGCGCACGCTGTCGCTGCCGCCCGAGGACGCTCCCCGCATCCGTGACATCGCCTGGCGCAGCACGACCACGATCTCGGTGCTCAGCGACATCACCGCCGGCTCCCAGGTCCGCACGGTGTCCGTGGACGGCGCCCCGGGCGAGGTCGTCACCGGCGGCAACACCCGGCTCCGCGGCCCCAACCGGGTGCTGGTCTCCTCCCCGGTGGAGCGCAGCGAGGTGTACGCCCTCGCCGGCCGAGCCGTGCTCAGCCTGACCACCCCGGAGCGCTCGGTGCCCGACCTGCCCCGCGGGCTCACCTCGTTGACCTACGTCGGCTGAGCACCGTTCACAGGAGCACCCTCCACAGGCGTACGCCGCCGGGTTGCCGCACGGGCCCTGCGCTGGTGGCATCGGTGCGGTGCTCGACGAGGCGCTCGACCTGTTCCTGGGCAGCCGTTGCGTGGGCTGCGACCGGCCCGGCCGGATGCTGTGCGTCCCCTGCCGGGGCTCGCTGTCGCGCACAGCGCGGCTGGCGTGGCCCTCGCCGGTCCCGGACGGCCTGGTGCCGCCGTTCGCCGCGGAGTCGTACGACGGCGCCGTGCGCGCGCTGGTGGTGGGTCACAAGGACCGCGGCCAGTGGGGACACCGGCGCGCGCTGGCGGACCTGCTCGCCTGTGCGGTCCGCGCCGCGGCGACCCACGTGGGCGTCGATCCCGCCACGCCGCTGCTGCTGGTGCCGGTGCCGTCGCGGCCGGGTGCCGGCCGGCAGCGCGGCTACGAGGCGACGTCGGCGCTGGTGCGCACGGCGGCGGCCCGGCTGCGCGGCGAGCGGCAGGTGCTCGCGGCGCCGCTCCTGATCTCGCGCGGCGCGGCCGACCAGGCCGGTCTCGACGCCGGCGGACGCGCGGCGAACGTCACCCACTCCATGCACTGTCCCTCCGCCGTCCTGGGGCGCATCGCCCGTCGGCGGCCGCAGGCGCACGTGCTGGTGTGCGACGACGTGGTGACCACCGGGGCGACGGCGCGCGAGGCGCAGCGTGCGCTCGAGGCCGTGGGCCTGCCGCCGGTGGCCATCGCCGCGGTGGCGGCCACCGCGCGCCGGTCCCGGCTGGTGGCATGACGTTTGGCCCGCGGCCACCGAGGGGCTAGCGTCTCTTCATGGAGTCCGCCCGGGTCCGTGGTTGCGTCACGGAGAGGGCTGCGCGCGGGACCGAGAGGTCCCTCGCCCGGTCCGCCCCGTGGCTAGCCGATGCCAGTCGCAGGCGAAACGGTCCACGTAAGTCCTCCGGGCCCCGTGCCCCTCGGACGATCACGGTGCGGCTTAGAAGTAAGTCCTGCCTCGGCGCCGACACCAGATGTGTCGGTCCACTCGGGCCTCGGCCCGGGTGCCGGGAGAAGGCCAGTAGTGACGGAGAAGTCGCGAACGCTTCAGCAGGCGGTTGTGGGGTCGAAGACCAGGTCGGCCGGGCGGGCTCCATCCCACCCTGCCGCGGCGGGTGTGCCGTCGTGGCGAATGGAGGGGTGCGGACCGTTCGCTAGCTGAGGAGGTTCAACATGGAGGTTGTGGTCACGGGACGGCACTGCGAGGTGTCCGACCGGTTCCGCGAGCACGTGTCCGAGAAGCTCACCCGTCTGGAGAAGCACGACCACCGCATCATGCGCGTCCAGGTGGAGGTGGAGCTCGAGAAGAACCCTCGACAGCACGACCGGTCGACCAAGGTGGAGCTCACCGCCTTCTCCAAGGGGCCGGTGATCCGCGCCGAGGCGGCCGCCGCGGACAAGATGGGTGCGCTGGACCTGGCGCTGGACAAGATGCAGGCACAGATGCGTCGCGCCGCCGACCGGCGCCGCGTGCACCGCGGCCGCCACACGCCCGTCTCGGTGGGCGAGGCCCTCGCCGGCGTCAGCGAGCCCGCGCCGGAGACGCCGGACGACGGCGTCGTGGAGCGCAAGGTCGGTCCCATCACCGTGACCGGGGACGGTCCGCTCGTGGTGCGGGAGAAGTCCCACGCCGCGGCCCCCATGACCCTCGACCAGGCGCTCTACGAGATGGAGCTGGTCGGCCACGACTTCTACCTGTTCGTCGACAAGGAGAGCGAGCGTCCCTCGGTCGTCTACCGACGCCGGGGCTACGACTACGGCGTGATCTCGCTCGACGTCGCCTGAGCCGCAGCGTGCCCGGGCGGCGCTCGCCGCAGCGCCGTGGGCGCCTCGGTCACGCGCGCGTGCAATGATGCGCGCGTGACCGAGGCAACAGGCACCGAACCCGTCCGCGTCCTCGTCGTCGACGACCAGGAGCTCTTCCGGCGGGGCCTGATCATGCTCCTCGGGGGAGACGCCGACATCGACGTGGTCGGCGAGGCTGCCGACGGCATCACCGCCACGGACCTGGCCGTCAAGACGGCGCCCGACGTGATCCTGCTCGACGTACGCATGCCCCGGCGCACCGGCGTCGAGGCCTGCCGGGCGATCAAGGAGGCCGTGCCGTCGGCCAAGATCATCATGCTGACCGTCTCCGACGAGGAGGCCGACCTCTACGAGTCGGTCAAGAACGGCGCCGCCGGCTACCTCCTCAAGGACTCCTCCATCGAGGAGGTCGCCCAGGCGATCCGCGTGGTCAACGAGGGCCAGTCGCTGATCAGCCCGTCCATGGCGGTCAAGCTCATCGACGAGTTCAAGCAGATGTCGAAGCCCGAGCGCGAGCAGGGCCCCGCCCTGCGGCTGACCGAGCGCGAGCTGGAGGTCCTGCGGCTGGTCGCCAAGGGGCTCAACAACCGCGAGGTCGCCAAGGAGCTGTTCATCTCCGAGAACACGGTCAAGAACCACGTCCGCAACATCTTGGAGAAGCTGCAGCTCCACTCCCGCATGGAGGCGGTCATGTACGCCATGCGCGAGAAGCTCCTGGACCTCCCCTGACGCCGTGGAGTCGCTGACCCGGCTCCAGGCACGCCGCATCGCGCTCGCGGCGCAGGGCTTCACCGACCGTCCGCACGCGGTCCCGAGCATGCGGACCTTCGAGCGCACCCTGTCGCGCACCGGCGTGCTGCAGGTCGACTCGGTCAACGTGCTGCAGCGGGCCCACTACATGCCGCTCTACTCGCGGATGGGCCCCTACGACGTCGACCTGCTGCGCCGGGCCTCGGAGCGCCGGCCCCGCCGCGTGGTGGAGTACTGGGCGCACGTGCAGGCGCTCATGCCCGTCGAGCTGTGGCCGCTGATGCGGCACCGGATGGAGACGTACCGCTCCGAGCGGGGCAAGTGGGGCTTCACCGCCGACGCCGATCTCGAGCGGCGGGTGCTCGCCGCGGTCCGCGAGCGCGGACCGGTGACGGCTCGCGACCTCGAGGAGGAGTTCAGCACCGGCCCGCGCACCCGGGAGCACTGGGGCTGGAACTGGTCGGAGGCCCGCAAGGTGCTCGACTACCTGTTCCTCGTCGGCGACGTCGCCATCGCCGGACGCACCAGCCAGTTCGAGGTCCGCTACGACCTCGCCGAGCGGGTGCTGCCCCCGGCGGTGCTCGCGGCACCGACGCCGACGCCCCAGGACGCGGTCACCGAGCTCGTACGCCGCGCCGCCCGCTCGCACGGCGTGGCGAGCGGCGCCTGCCTGGCCGACTACTACCGGCTGCGCCTGCAGCCGGCGCCGGGGCGGCCCAGCGTCAAGGTCGCCATCGAGCAGCTGGTCGAGTCCGGCGAGCTGTTGCCCGTGCGGGTCCAGGGCTGGAACCGGCAGGCCTACCTGCACCGCGACGCCCGGCTGCCGCGCCGGGTCGCGGCACGGACCCTGCTGAGCCCGTTCGACCCCGTCGTGTGGGAGCGGGCGCGCGCCGAGGCGCTGTTCGACTTCTTCTACCGCATCGAGATCTACGTGCCGGCCGCCAAGCGGCAGCACGGCTACTACGTGCTGCCCTTCCTGCTCGGGGACCGACTCGTGGCGCGCGTCGACCTCAAGGCCGACCGGGCCGGCCGCGTCCTGGTGGTCCCGGCGGCCTTCGCCGAGCCGGGAGCGCCGTCGGAGACGGCCGAGGAGCTCGCCGCCGAGCTGCGCCGGCTGGCCGGCTGGCTGGGCCTCGACGACGTCGCTGTCGGCCACCGCGGGGACCTGTCGCGCGCATTGGGAGCGGCGTTGGAGCGGTAGGTACAGTTACCACTCGTGCCTGCCATCATCGACAAGCTCCTCCGCATCGGCGAGGGCAAGATCCTCCGTGAGCTCGAAGCGGTCAGCAAGGCCGTCAACGCCATCGAGGACGACTTCGTCAAGATGACCGACGACGAGCTGCGCGGGATGACCGCGGAGTTCCGTGAGCGTCTGGCCGACGGCGAGACGCTCGACGACCTCATGCCCGAGGCGTTCGCGGTGGTCCGCGAGGCGAGCAAGCGGGTGCTCGGCATGCGCCCGTTCGACGTGCAGATCATGGGAGCGGCAGCGCTCCACCTCGGCAACATCGCGGAGATGAGAACCGGTGAGGGCAAGACCCTCGTCGCGGTGCTCCCGTCGTACCTCAACGCGCTCGAGGGCAAGGGCGTGCACGTGGTGACGGTCAACGACTACCTCGCGAAGTTCCAGTCCGAGCAGATGGGCCGCGTCCACCACTTCCTCGGCCTGACGGTCGGCGTGATCCTGCCGTCGATGCGTCCGGCCGAGCGGCGCGAGGCCTACGCGTGCGACATCACCTACGGCACCAACAACGAGCTCGGCTTCGACTACCTGCGCGACAACATGGCCGACTCGGTCGAGGAGTGCGTGCAGCGCGGCCACAACTTCGCCATCGTCGACGAGGTCGACTCCATCCTCATCGACGAGGCGCGGACCCCGCTGATCATCAGCGGCCCGACGCAGGACGAGGTGAAGTGGTACGCCGAGTTCGCCAAGATCGCGCGGTCCCTGGTCCGCGACACCGACTACGAGGTGGACGAGAAGAAGCGCACCATCTCGGTGCTCGAGCCCGGCATCACCAAGGTGGAGGACCACCTCGGGATCGACAACCTCTACGACTCGGTCAACACCCCGCTCATCTCGTTCCTCAACAACTCCATCAAGGCCAAGGAGCTGTTCCGCAACGACAAGGAGTACGTCGTCATGGACGGCGAGGTGCTCATCGTCGACGAGCACACCGGCCGCATCCTGGCCGGTCGCCGCTACAACGACGGCCTGCACCAGGCGATCGAGGCCAAGGAGGGCGTGACCGTCCGCGAGGAGTACCAGACCCTCGCCACCATCACGCTGCAGAACTACTTCCGCCTCTACACCAAGCTCTCCGGCATGACCGGCACGGCCATGACCGAGGCCTCGGAGTTCGACAAGATCTACAAGCTCGGCGTGGTCCCGATCCCGACCAACCGGCCGATGCAGCGCGTCGACAACGTCGACCTCGTCTACCGCACCGAGGAGGCGAAGTACGCCGCCGTGGCCGACGACATCGCCGAGCGCCACGAGAAGGGCCAGCCGGTGCTCGTCGGCACCGTGTCGGTGGAGAAGTCGGAGTACCTGTCCAACCTGCTCAAGAAGCGCGGCATCCCGCACACCGTCCTCAACGCCAAGCAGCACGCCGACGAGGCCAAGGTGGTCGCGCTGGCCGGGCACAAGGGCGCGGTCACCGTGGCCACCAACATGGCCGGTCGCGGCACCGACATCATGCTCGGTGGCTCCGTCGACTTCCTCGCCGACCAGGAGCTGCGCAAGCAGGGCCTCGACCCGGTCGAGTCGCCCGAGGAGTACGACGCCGCCTGGCCGGCCATGGTCGAGCGCATCAAGGCCCAGGTGGCCGCCGAGCACGACGAGGTCAGGAAGCTCGGCGGGCTCTACGTCGTCGGCACCGAGCGCCACGAGTCGCGACGCATCGACAACCAGCTGCGCGGTCGTTCCGGCCGACAGGGCGACCCGGGGGAGTCCCGGTTCTACCTGTCGCTGGAGGACGAGATGATGCGGCTGTTCAAGTCGGAGTGGGTCGACCGGATCCTCACCGTCCTCAAGGTGCCCGACGACGTGCCGATCGACGCCAAGCGCGTCAGCAACGCCATCGCCGGCGCCCAGGCCAACATCGAGTCGCAGAACTTCGAGTCCCGCAAGAACGTGCTCAAGTACGACGACGTGATGAGCCGCCAGCGCGAGGTCATCTACGCCGAGCGTCGGCGCGTCCTCGAGGGCGCCGACCTCGGCGAGCAGATCCGCGGCTTCATGGACGACGTCATCGCCGGCTACGTCCGCGGTGCCACGGAGGGCTATGCGGAGGACTGGGACCTCGACGGCCTGTTCACCGCGCTCGGCCAGCTCTACCCGATCGGTCTCACCAAGGACGGCGTCGTCAAGGCGGCCGGCGGGGTCGAGGGGCTCAGCCGCGAGCAGCTGATCGAGGACCTGCAGAAGGACATCCAGGAGGCCTACGACCGCCGCGAGGACGAGATCGGCGAGGAGGTCCAGCGTGAGCTCGAGCGACGCGTCGTGCTGTCCGTCCTCGACCGCAAGTGGCGCGAGCACCTCTACGAGATGGACTACCTCCGCGAGGGCATCTACCTGCGTGCCTACTCCCAGCGCGACCCGCTCGTGGAGTACCAGCGCGAGGGCTTCGACATGTTCGCCGCGATGATGGACGGCATCAAGGAGGAGTCGGTCGGCTTCCTGTTCAACCTCCAGGTGGAGGTCGAGGAGGAGGACGCCGCCGGCGCGGACGAGGAGCCGGTCGCCGTCGCGCCGGCTGCTCCGCAGCTGTCCGCGGCGACGCCGCAGATCGACTTCGCCCAGGCGCAGGCGCACGCGCCGCAGATCCGGGCCAAGGGCCTCGACAAGCCGAGCCGTCCGCAGAACCTGTCCTACACCGCGCCGTCGGAGGACGGCGAGGCCGAGGTGCACGCCGCTCCCGCGACAGCCGGCGACGACGAGTTCGCCGGCGTCGGTCGCAACGCGCTGTGCCCCTGCGGGTCCGGGCAGAAGTTCAAGCGCTGCCACGGTGCGCCCGGTGGCGCCACCGGCCGCGCCACGCTGGGCGGCTGACTCAGCCCCAGGCGAGCGCCACGCACTGCCAGCGGTCCCGCACGATCTCGAACCGGGCCGCCACCGCGCGCGAGCGACGGCCGTAGCGCACGTGCGCGCTGGCCTCGACCGCGTCGCGGCGCACCATCGCGGTGCGGACGCCGACCACGACCGGTCGCGCCGGGTTGGGTCCTCGGACCCGGCCCGGCGCGAGCCCGGCGGCGGCGCTGACCGTCCGGGCGCGCGCCGACAGGTCCTCGTAGAGCTCCGGCACGGTGTGCCGCAGCAACTGGCTGACCGGCCGGTCGCCGGCCACGATCTCGACGACGGCCTGCAGGTAGCGCCCCACGAACGCGTCGACGTGGTCGCGGGCCGCGACCTCCACCAGCACCAGGTCGTTGGCCCGGCTGCTGCGCAACCGCGGTCGTGGGGGAGCCGTGCGCTGCGTCAGGTCGAGGGCCAGCGCGCCCTGCACGCTCGCCATCGCGCCGGACGAGCTCGCGGAGCGGAGGTCGATGACCTCCGCCTGGGTGGGGTCGGGTGTGCTCATGGTCGGTCTCCGTCCTGGGATGGGTGGTCGATCCGGTGGCGGTCGGGTCCGGGCAGGCGCAACGCCTGTCCGGGGAGGATGAGGTCGGGGTCGTCGCCGACGACGTCGCGGTTGGCGCGCCAGATGGCGCGCCAGCGCTCGTCCACCGAGCCGGCGACACCGGGATGCGCCCGGGCGATCGACCAGAGCGAGTCGCCCGGTCGTATGACGTAGGTGCTCGCCTCTGGCGGCGCAGCCGGCGGCGTCGACCGCCGGTCGTGGGCCGGCTCCGGCGTCTCGGAGGCCTGGACGGGGGCGGCGGGCCGGTCCGGGAGCGACAGGCCGACCAGCGCCTCGCGCCCGTCCCTGCCGGGGTCGGCGAGCGCCGGGCCGCCCGCGGCGGTCACCACGACCGCGCCGCACGCGACCAGCACGAGCCGTCGGGTGGCGCCGCCGGTGCGCGGTCGGCCGGCGACCAGACCGACCACGGTGGTCGTGGTGACGACCCACAGCCAGGCCAAAGCCGCCGCCAGTGCGGTGCTGCACGCCGCCACGAGGAGTCGCGGAAGGAGCACGGCCACGTCGCCCGCCCCGGCGTCGACGACCCGCCAGGCCTCCGGAGCAGAGGCGACCGCAGCCAGCGCCGCGGCCGACACGCCGACCCAGACAGCGAGGGGCCGTGCAGTAGCGAGGAGAGCCCGAGACACGTCCGCATACCTTTCCGTTTGCGTGCGTTTGATGCAGTCAACGAATATTTGGCATCGGTGTCAACGGGCTCTCCACAGGGTGCGGCGACCCGCCTAGGCTCGTGCCATGTCCTGGGAGCACGAGCTGTTCGCCCTGTTCGACGACCTCGAGGGACAGGCGCAGGCGCTGTGGGAGCTCGACCGCGAGGCGGAGCTCGCCGATCGCGCGCGCACGGAGTACGGCTCGGTCACCCTGGCCAGCCGGCTGATGGCCTCGCGCGGCCGGGTCGTCGCGCTGGACCTGCCGCACCTCGGCCGCATCGAGGGCCGCCTGGACCGCGTCGGCGAGGGCTGGTGCCTGCTGGGTGGCCCGGGCCAGGACTGGATCGTGCCGCTGCGCTGGGTGGTCGCCGTGCGCGGTGCCAGCGAGCGGTCCGTGCCGGAGGTGGCCTGGTCGCCGGTCGACCGGCTGGGTCTGCGCGCAGCGCTGCGCCGGCTCGCGGACGCGCAGGCGCGCTGCGTGGTGCACCTCGCCGACGGCACGAGCCACGAGGCGTACGTCGTCCGCGTCGGTGCCGACTTCGCCGAGTGCCGTCCCGGTGCGGGGAGCGACCTCGTGCTGGTGCCCTACGCCGGCGTCGTGGCGGTGCAGAGCCGGGACGGCTAGGACCGTCCAGCGTGCGGGATCAGGTGGCCTCGACGTCGTAAGGCGGGACCTGGCCCTCGGGCAGCGTCGCGCGCTGTGCCTTCTCGCGATCGACCTCGGCCATCGCCTCGCTGATGTGCTTGCGCACGATCGCCCGGGGGTCGAGGTCGCGCAGCTGGAGGTCGGCGTACTCCGGGCCGAGCTCGTTGCGCAGCTCGTCGCGCGCGTTGTGGGCCAGTCCACGCGCCCGGTGCAGCAGCTGGGCGGCCTGTCGCGCGAGGTCGGGCAGCCTCTCGGGGCCGAGGACGACGACCGCGACGAGAGCGATCACGGCCAGCTCGAGGATCCCGACGTCGAACATGGCTCAGAACCTATCGGTCAGAGCGTGCGTGCGGGGGTGAGTCCGAGCTGCATCCCGGCGAGCCCGCGGCCACGGCCCGACAGGGTGCGCGCGACCTTGCTGAGCTCGCGGGCAGCCGGCGCCTCGGGGTCGGCCTCCACGATCGGCTTGCCGACGTCGCCGCCCTCGCGCAGCGAGATGTCGAGCGGGATCTGCGCCAGCACCGGCACGTCGTAGCCGAACCGCTCCGACAACGTCTGCGCCACGCGAGCGCCGCCGCCGCTGCCGAACACCTCGAGCCGGTGGTCGTCCTCGGCGGGGCAGTGGGGACAGGGCAGGTAGCTCATGTTCTCGACCACGCCGACCACGCGCTGGTGCATCATCGACGCCATCGTGCCGGCGCGCTCGGCGACCTCCGCGGCCGCCTCCTGCGGGGTGGTGACGACCACGACCTCGGCGCTGGGCAGGTGCTGCCCCAGCGAGATCGCCACGTCGCCGGTGCCGGGGGGAAGGTCGAGCAGGAGCGCGTCCAGGTCGCCCCAGTAGACGTCGGCCAGCATCTGCACCAGCGCCCGGTCGAGCATCGGGCCGCGCCAGGCGACGACCTGGTCGCGACGCGGCTTGAGCATGCCGATCGAGATCACCGAGACGCCGCTCTGGGTCGGCACCGGCATGATCAGGTCGTCGACCTGAGTCGGCCGGGCGTCGGCGATGCCGAGCATCGCGGGGACCGAGTGGCCGTAGATGTCGGCGTCGACGATCCCGACCTTGAGGCCCTGCGCGGCGAGGGCCAGCGCGAGGTTGACGGTGACCGACGACTTGCCGACGCCGCCCTTGCCGCTGGCGATCGCCCAGACCTTGGTCAGCGAGCCGGGCTGGGCGAAGGGGATCTCGCGCTGGGCGCGGCCGTCGCTGAGGATCTCCTTGAGACCGGCGCGCTGCTCGGCGCTCATCACCCCGAGGCTGAGGTCGATCGAGGCGACGCCGGGCACCCGGGAGACGGCTGCCGTCACGTCGCGGTTGATGGTGTCCTTGAGAGGGCAGCCGGCGACCGTCAGGAGCACGTGGACGGCCACCGAGCCGTCGTCGGCGACCTCGACCGAGTCGACCATCCCCAGCTCCGTGATCGGGCGCTTGATCTCCGGGTCGTTGACGGTCGCCAGCGCGTCCATCACCTGCTGCTGCGTGGGGGTGCTCATGATGCCCCAGTCTACGAGCCGACCCGCAGCGTCACTGTGCCGGCCGCTGCACCCGGTCCGGGCGCCCCTGCCCGTCCTCGTCCGGGTCGGAGCGGGAGAGACCCTCGATGTCGCCCAGCAGGCCGCGCAGCTCGGAGCGGAGGAAGTCACGGGTGGCGACCTCGCCGACCGACATGCGCAGCGAGGCGACCTCGCGGGCGAGGAACTCCATGTCGGCGTGGCCGCGGGCATTGGCCTGACGGTCCTGCTCCGCGACGACCTTGTCGCGCTGCTCCTGGCGGTTCTGCGCGAGCAGGATCAGCGGGGCGGCGTACGACGCCTGCAGGCTGAGCATCAGCGTCAGGAAGATGAAGGGGAACTCGTCGAAGCGCAGGTCGACCGGGGCCAGCGTGTTCCACGCGACCCACGCGGCGACGAACATCGTCATCCAGAGCAGGAACTTCGCGGTGCCCATGTAGCGCGCGAACGACTCGGCGAAGACGCCGAAGGCGTCGGCGTCGACGCTCGGACGGCGCACGATCGGCCGGCGGGCCTCACGGGGGGTGTCGAGGCGAGCTCGGCGGCTCTCGGTCACCGCGCACCACCCGTGCCGGACCCGTTGATCGGGCCGGGACGCGGCGCCCGGTCGCGCCAGCCCTCGGGCAGCATGTGGTCGAGCAGGTCGTCCACCGTCACCGCGCCGAGCAGCCGGCCCTCGTCGTCGACGACGGGCGCCGCGACGAGGTTGTAGGTGGCGAGGTGCGCGGCGACCTCGTCGAGGGAGGCGTCGGGGCGCAGCGGGTCCATGGAGTCGTCGAGGGCCGCAGCGACCAGCGTGGACGGCGGCTCGCGCAGCAGGCGCTGGATGTGGGCGGCGCCGAGCAGCTTGCCGGTGGGCGTCTCCAACGGCTGGCGACACACGTAGACGAGCGCCGCGAGCGCCGGGGTGAGCTCGGGGTTGCGGACGTGGGCCAGCGCGTCGGCGATGGTCGCGTCGGGGGAGAGGATCACCGGCTCGGGCGTCATCATCGCCCCGGCGGTGTCGTCCTCGTAGGACATCAGGCGGCGTACGTCCTCGGCCTCCTCGGGCTCCATCAGCCCGAGCAGCGTGGCCGCGGTCTCCGGGTTGAGGTCCGCGATCAGGTCGGCGGCGTCGTCGGCCGACATCTCCTCGAGCACGTCGGCGGCGCGCTCGGAGTCGAGGTGCTCGAGGATCTCGACCTGGTCCTCGTCCGGCAGCTCCTCGAGCACGTCGGCCAGCCGCTCGTCGTCGAGGGCCGCGACGACCGCCGTACGCCGCTCGGGCGGCAGGTCGTGGATGATGTTGGCGGCGTCGGCCGCCCGCATGTCGTTGAGGGCGGCGATGAGGTGGGTGGCGCCCTGCGCCGGCTCGTGCCGGGTCAGTCCCGTCACGTCGCGCCACTCGACCACGTGGGTCTGCCCGCGGCGGCGGAAGCCCTTGCTGGGCTCCTGGACCGCGACCCGGGACAGGACCCAGTCGCGGTTGCGGGCCTGCTCCATCGCGACGTCGTAGACCACGCCGGTGATCCCGCCCCCGCCGGAGTCCTTGATGGTCACCGTGCGGTCCAGCATCTGGCCCATCACGAGCGTCTCGGTGGAGCGCTGCTCGAAGCGGCGCATGTTGAGCAGGCCGGTGATGTGCACCTGTCCGCTGTCGATGTTGGTGACGCGTGTCATCGGCACGAAGATGCGGCGCCGGCCGAAGACCTCGGCGACCATGCCGAGCACCCGCGGCTGGCTCGTCTCGGTGCGGATCGCGACGACCAGGTCGCGCACCTTGGCCACCTGGTCGCCCTGGGGGTCGAAGATCGGCAGCCCGACGAGCCGGGCCACGAAGACGCGGGTCGGCGTGGTGCTCACGGCCGCAACGTTAGCGTGCGCGCCCCCCGCGCAGGCGGCAAGGCGAGGCGGCGAGGAGCCGGTGACGGGGCGGCGACGACGTGGGCGCGGCAGCGTTCGTGGGTTACCCTCGACCGGCCCCGCCGCGCCAGCGGGACGCTCCGGACCGACGTCGAAGGATCTCGCCCCCCGTGACCTCACACCGCGCACCACACCGCCGTGCGGCGGCGCCTGCCCGGTCGACGTGGCGCCTGCTCCTCCCGGCCTTGGTGGTGACGGGGGTCATGGTGGCCTCGCTCCTGCTGCTCCCGGGCGGCGACCAGCGCCCCGGCGGCATCGACGGCGGCGCGACGAGCATCTCGGCCGCCGAGGTGGCCACGACCGAGCAGCCGAGAGCCTCGCGCAGCGACCGCCGCGAGCAGCGGGCCGGTCGCGGGGACGTGAGCGTCCAGCGAGCCGCACCGCTCGACAACGCCGCGGCGCGCAAGGCGGTCGGCGTCGTGGCACAGCGGCAGCGACGCGCGCGCATCGAAGCCCGCCGAGCCCGCATCGAGGCGCGGGAGGCGCGCCGCAAGGCGGCACGGCTGCGTCGGGCGGCCCGCCGGCTCGCGATGGCGAAGACGTCGAGCTTCCGGGTCGGCGCGCTCAACATCCTCGGCAGCCAGCACTCCGCAGGCCCGGGTGGCTACGGCCCGGGCACGGAGCGTGCCGCCATGGCTGCCGGCCTCGTGATGAGTCGCGGGGTGGACGTGCTGACCCTGTCGGAGGTGCAGGACGACCAGCTCGCCGTGCTCAACAGCCGGCTCGCGGGCTACGGCATCTGGCCGCAGCACGCGCTGGGCAGCAACGGCCAGCGCCTGCAGATCGCCTGGCGGACCTCGCAGTTCGAGATGCTCGACAGCGGCTCGGTGACCTATCCGTTCGACAACCAGTCCATCCCGCTGCCCTACGTGCTCCTGCGCGACCTCGGCAGCGGCGCCCAGTTCTGGGTGATCTCCACCCACAACTCCGCACGCGACCTCGAGGGGGAGCGCGACGCGGCGACCAGCATCCAGATCGCGCTGATGCAGCGCCTGATGGCCGAGACGGGCAAGCCGGTGATCATCGGCGGCGACGTCAACGAGCACGAGGAGTTCTTCTACCGCGTGTGCCAGGCGACGGGGTTCCTCGCCGCCAACGGTGGCGGGCCCGGGTGCGCGCTGCCCCCACGCCCGCTGCGCGTCGACTGGATCATGGGCGGCGGCGGCGACGGCGTGGACTTCTCCGGCTACGTCCAGGACGGGGCTACGCTGGCCCGGATCAGTGACCACTACTTCATCCACGCAGACGTCAGTGTCGTCGATCCGGGGGGAACGCCATGACCAGACGCTCGACACGCTCCACAGCACTCCTGCGTCGCGGCGCGACGGGCCTCACGCTCCTCGTCTGCCTCGCGCTCACCGCGTGCGGCGAGGACGGCCCCGAGTCCGCGCAGGACCCCGCGGACGGCGGATCCAGCACCACCGAGACGCCGACCGAGACGCCGACGGAGACGCCGACCGAGACGCCGACCGAGGAGCCGAGCGAGGCGCCCACCGGTCCGGCGTGCGCCGACGTCTGGGTGGCCGGGGCCACGCTGCCGCAGCAGTACGACGGGTGCCACGACGCCGATCGGGACACCTGGGTCGAGGCGATGGTCTACCGCTGCTCGTCCGGTCAGCGCCTGGTGACCTACCAGCGCAACTTCTACGCCGCCAAGGGCGAGGTCATTGTCGAGTCGCCGACCCCGCTGGCGCGCAACGCAGAGTTCCAGAGGGCGCTGGCCGCCTGCGGGGCCTGAGCCGAGACCGCAAGGCGCGTCAGCCCTGTGCGCCACCGCGTGTCGGTGGTGCTCATGTGACTGATGTGAAAATTGAGATACAGTCAACGAGTCGTTCGTCACGGGATCGCTTCCGCCTGCCATCGGCAGGGAGGGTCCCGTGACACACACCAGTGGGGAATTTCCGTGCGCAAGATCATTCTGCTCGTCGCGACCACGATGGTCGCCGTGTCCCTCTCCGGGGTCTCCGCCCCGGCGGTGGCGACCCCCGACCACTACGTGCCGAAGGCCGGTCCGGCCTTCAACAACCCCTACGGCAAGCAGCCCGCCGTACGTCGGCTGATCTCGCAGGTGAACCGCACGATCGACTCGGTCCCGCGCGGCGGCAAGATCCGGATCTCGGCGTGGAACGTGCGCAGCGCCAACATCACCAACGCCCTGATCCGCGCCCACAACCGCAACGTGAGCGTGCAGGTCGTCATGGACCGCGCCAACTGGAACCCCAACAACCCCAACACCGACGCCGCCCGGCTCGCCGGCGCGCTCAAGGTCGGCAACAAGAAGCGGTCCAGGTCGGACAAGAGCTTCGTGCGCCGCTGCATCGGCTCCTGCCGCGGCGAGCACGGCATCCCGCACTCGAAGTTCTTCTTGTTCAACAAGGTGCGGGTGAAGAAGAACAAGACCGTCAAGACGGTCCGCTGGGTGACCATGTTCGGCTCCTACAACGCGACCGAGCTCGGCGCCACCATCCAGTGGAACGACCTCTACACCATCAAGAACGAGGAGGAGCGCTACAAGTCCTTCCTCGGCGTCTTCAACGAGATGGTCAAGGACAAGCCGGTCAAGAACCCGGTCGTCACCTACGACGACGGCGTCACCAGCACCGGTTTCTACCCCTACACCGGCAAGGGCATCAGCGGCGACCCGGTGATGGACGTGCTCAACGCCGTGGCCTGCAAGGGCGCGAGCAACAAGACCGGCACGACCCGCATCCGGATCGCCCAGACCGCGATGTACGGCGACCGCGGCCTCGCCCTGGCTCGCAAGCTGGCCCAGATGCGCCGACAGGGCTGCGACATCCGCCTCGTCTACGCGATGTTCGGCAACGAGGTGCTGCAGATCCTGCGCGCCGCGAGGGTGCCGCTGACCCACCTCGCCTACGACAACAACGGCGACGGGCTCTACGACCGCTACGTCCACATGAAGTCGATGGCGATCAGCGGGGTCATCAACGGCGACCCGCGCGCCAAGATCACCTGGAACGGCTCGGCCAACTGGACGTCGGTGGCTCTCGCCAGCGACGAGGTGCTGGGCATGATCCGCAAGCGGGGTGTCACCAACCGCTACATGCAGTGGATCGACTACATGTTCACCCACCGCCCGGCCATCTGGGGCCCGGAGCACCCGGGCAACAACGGCAACGCTCCCGCCGGCCGTACTCCGATGTGGGCCATGGACACCTACGAGGCCCGCGCCGCCGCGCAGGACCGCTACCACGCCCAGGTCGCGGCGCGCGCGAAGGAGCGCGGCGTCGACCCGTACGCCCTGATCAAGGAAGAGAACTGAGATGACGCCGATGCGAACCCGGTCCCACAGAGCCCGCATGGAGTCTCCCGTCGCCGGGTTCGCACCGGTCGTCGCCCGCCTCGCCTCCGTCGGGCTCGTGGCCGGGTTGCTGCTGGCCGCGAACGGCACCGAGGTCGGCTCCGCGACCTCGACCGACGACCTGGCCCTGGCGTCGACGACGACGGCCGCGACGACGGCACGCGACGAGCGCGGCACCGGGTGCACCGACCTCCTCGTGGTCGCGATCGACGGCAACGGTCAGGGCAAGAAGGACAAGCCCGGCGCCGTGGTCTCGGCGATCACCAACAAGATCCAGGCGCGCTCGGCCCAGCAGGGTCGCGGCGTCACCGTCAAGCGGGTCAAGCTCGCCACCCCCGGCGCGGCCGTCACGCTGCGCACGAGGAACGGCACGGGCGCCGGAGCCGTCTCCAAGGCCGGCCTCAAGCGGTGGAAGAAGCCGGTCCGGCCCGGCGTCAAGGCCACCCGCAAGCTCGTCAACCGCCAGCTGGAGTCGTGCCCCGAGCAGCAGGTGCTGCTGGTGGGCTACGCGCAGGGCGCCGCGGTCGCGCACGAGGTGCTGCAGGACCTGGACAAGAAGGACGCGCTCACCGAGGTCGCGGGTGCGATCACCATCTCGGACCCGCTGCGGGTGCGGAAGTCCTCGACGGGCCGGCCGCTCGGCAACCCGGCGGCCGCCCGGAACTCCGAGGGTGTGCTGGCCAGGTTCGCCAGGTCGGCCGGGGACGTCCCGGACGCCACCGACACCTTCCGCGTGGTGTCGGTGTGCCACCGCGGTGACCTGATCTGCAACCCCAGCAAGGTCTCCGCGCGCAAGGCTCTCGCGCTCTCGCAGTCCTACGCCGCCAAGTCGTCCCGCTCGGCCATGCGCGCCGCGGCCGACCGGGCCTGGACCCAGGTCTCCCTGTGGCCGGTCCCGACCTCGCAGCAGGTCGTGGTCGGGATCGGCGAGCAGATCGCCACGCAGATCGGCGTCGCCGGCGGCTCGCCGACCGGCACCGCCGCCCGGTTCTCGCCCGTCTCGGTCCCCGCCGGCCTCAGCCTGAGCGAGACCGGCGTGCTGACCGGCCGGATCGACACGGCCGGCACCTACCCGCTGACCTACAAGGTGGGCGGCGTGTCGCCCGCCACGTCCGCACGGACCGCCGTCCTCTCGGTCGTCGTGCGCGAGCCCTCCAGCGGTGCGGCCGCCGGCGGCCAGTCCTCCTGCGCGGTGCGCTCCGACGGCACCGCCTGGTGCCAGGGACGCAACGACTTCGGACAGCTCGGCGACGGCACCACCACGCTGCGCGTGAGCCCCGTCCAGGTGGTCGGCACCGGGTGGTCGCGCATCGCGACCGGCGGCAGCTCGACGTGCGGCGTCAAGCTCGACGGCACCCTGTGGTGCTGGGGCCTCAACAACTTCGGACAGCTCGGGGGCGCCGACAGCGCGACCTCGGTGCTGCCGCGCCAGGTCGGCACCGCCACCACGTGGCGCGACGTCTCGGTCGCGTGGCAGCACGCGTGCGCCACCCAGGCCGACGGCTCGGCGTGGTGCTGGGGGCAGAACCAGCGCGGCCAGCTGGGCGCGGGCTCCAACACGCGGCGCAGCACCGCGCCGGTACGCGTGGCCGGGGACCAGCAGTGGACCTCGGTCTCGGCCGGCGGCTGGACCACCTGCGGCACCACCTCCAGCGGTACGGCGTACTGCTGGGGCGAGAACGCGATGGGATCGGTCGGCGACGGCACGATCACCAACCGCAACCGGCCCACCGTCGTGACCGGCGGCATCCAGCTCGCTCAGGTCTCCACGACCTGGGGCCGCTCCTGCGGCGTGACGCCCACCGGCCACGTGTGGTGCTGGGGGGAGAACGCCAACGGCGAGCTCGGCAACGGCACCCGCACCAACTCCGCCAAGCCCGTGCAGGTCGCTGACGGCGGCACGTTCACCGCCGTGGGCACCGCCCTGACCGCGACCTGCGCCACGCGCACCGACGGCCAGGTCCTCTGCTGGGGCGACAACCGCTACGGCCAGCTCGGTCCCGCAGCCGCCGGCACCAGTGGCTCCGCCACGCCGGTCGCCGCCGGCATCGCCGCCAGCGGGCGGATCACCGGCGGCTGGCTGCACCTGTGCGCCGAGGGAGCCGGCTGCTGGGGCGCGAACGACCTCGGACAGCTCGGCAACGGCACCATCACCACGGCGTCGATGCCGTCCGAGCCCGCGGCCCCGTGGGGTCCGGGAACGGTCGTCACCGACAAGCAGACCAAGCAGTGGAGCGCCGCCAAGCTGGTGAAGACCGCCATCGCCGGTCGTCCCGGTGCCAACGCACGTGCCAAGCGCGGGCCGCTCTCGACCGAGGTGATGACGTTCAACGTCCTCGGCAGCCAGCACACCGCCCCGGGGCCGCAGGGCACGCGACCCGACTTCGCCCCCGGCCGGGTGCGCACGGAGTGGGCCAGGACGCTGATCAACCAGCGTGGTGCCACCCTCGTCGGCCTCTCCGAGCCGCAGCCCGACCAGATCACCTCGTTCGACGTCGCGACCAACGGCGACTTCTCGTTCTACCCCGGCAACACGATGGGCTACGAGGCCGCTCCGCAGTCGGTGATGTGGAAGGACTCCGAGTGGAGCTTCGTGTGGGGCAACACCATCCAGATGCCCTTCATGAAGAAGTCGCGGCCGCAGGCCCTCGTCCGCCTGCGGCACCGGTCCACCGGGCGCGAGCTGTACTGGATCAACGCGCACCTCTCGCCCGGCAAGATGCAGGCCGACCGCGACAAGGGCATGGAGATCATCAAGCTGGCCGTCAAGGAGCTGCGCCGCGACGGCCTGCCCGTCCTGGTGACCGGTGACCTCAACGAGCACGCGAAGGCGTTCCGGCGCATCGCCTGCCCGACCGACCTCGACGCAGCCGTCGGCGGCAACAGCCGCGGCAACGCGTGCCAGCCGCCCAAGGCGATGCGGGTCGACTGGATCTTCGGTTCCGGCACGTTCGCGGACACCAAGGTCGACCAGGGCGCGCAGGTGCGGCGTACGACCGACCACGCCGTGGTCTCCTCGCGCTTCACCGTGCAGTAGTGTCCCGGCCTGCCCATGTCGAGCATCCGGGCAGCAGGGGAGGAGTCGCGGTGAAGCCGGTCGTGCAGCGGGTCGACGACGAGGGACTCCACCTCGAGCACGGCACCGACTGCTCCCTCGACGTCCACTTCGACGGCTGGCGCGGGTGGTCGGTCGCCGTCGAGGAGGACCCCGACCCGGTGACCGTGGCGTGGCCCAAGCGGCTCAAGGCACGGCTCGAGGGGGTCTCCGAGGTCACCGTGACGCTGCAGGGCGAGGAGATCTTCCGCGAGGAGGTGTCCTTTGGCACGGGTGAGGGTCGCGTCGCGCTGGTCGACCGCTTCGGCAACCCCGTGATCATCGACAAGTGGGGCCTGACCCAGCGCATCTTCGAGACCCGGCGCGAGAACGGCGCGGTCGAGGCGATGACGGCCATGGCCGAGCGCGTCCTGGGCGTCATGCGCGACGCGTGCGGCCTGGAGGGGTGGATCTCCTTCGGCACCCTCCTCGGCGCCGCCCGCTCGGGGACGGTGATCGGTCACGACAGCGACATCGACCTGTGCTTCCTGTCCGAGAAGCAGACACCGGCGGAGATGGCCGTCGAGATGTGGGACCTGGCCCGGGCGCTCACCGACGCCGGCATCTCGGTCAAGCACAAGACCGCGAGCTTCATCACGGTCGTCTACGAGGCCCCCGACGGCGGCGAGGACGGCATCGACATCTACACCTGCTTCTACGTCGGCGACCTCCTCCACGAGACGGCGACCGTGCGCGAGCGGGTGCCGCGGTCGGCGATCCTGCCGCTGCGCGCGCTCGAGTTCGAGGGCCGCCTCATGCCTGCCCCGGCTGATCCCGACCGGCTGCTCTCGGTCTCCTACGGACCCGGCTGGCGGGTGCCCGACCCCTCGTTCCGGCACCAGCCGTCGCGGGAGATCACCGACCGCTTCGACGCCTGGTTCGGCTCGGTGATGACCAACCGGCGCGACTGGACGCAGTTCAACGGCCAGGTGGGCGCTGCCGGCAAGCGCCCGAGCCCCTTCGCGCACTGGGTCGTCGAAAGGCTCGGCGACGCCCTCGGGCCCGACCTGCGCATCCTCGACGTGGGGTCCGGCTCCTCGGCCGACCTCCGGCTCTACCACGACGCGGGGTGCAAGGCGATCGGCTACGACTACGCCCACCCCGGCAAGCACGCCCTGGGCGGCAAGGAGATCGACCTGCCCGAGGCGGTCGGTCGGCGCAGCCTCAACCTGCTCGACGAGCGCGACGTGCTGACCGTGGGCGCCCTGGCCGCGCGCCAGAAGGGCGCCAAGGTGGTCACCGTACGGCGGGTGCTCGAGGCGGTCCCGCCCCGCTCGCGCGCCCGGCTCTGGCGCTTCACGGCGATGGCGCTGGGCGGCGGTGGCCGGGTCTACGTCGAGGGAATGAGCCGCTCGCCCGGTGAGTGCCGACGCATCCAGGAGCGCACCGGTTCGCCGCGGCTCTGGCCGGTCGACCCGGCCGACGTGGAGCACGACGTACGCGCCAGCGGGGGCCGCGTGGTGCACCGCGAGGGGTTCGCGGCCGCGTCGCGGGCCAGTCGCACCGGCAGTCCCGCCCGGTGGCGGATGATGGTCGACTACGGAACGCAGGAAGGTCGGACGGACCGATGACGCAGGTCGTGTATCTCCACGTGGGTGGACCCAAGTCGGGCACCACCTTCATCCAGCAGGTGCTGACGCACAACTCCGAGGTCCTCGCCGAGGCGGGCGTGCTCGTGGCGGGGCCGCGCCTGGACCTCATCCACGCCGCCATGGCGGTGCGCGGTGACGGCCGGCTCGACGACCTGCCGCCGTCCGCGCGCACGGCTTGGGAGCGCGTGACCGAGCAGGTCCGCGCGTGGCAGGGCGAGTCGGCGATCATCAGCTACGAGCTGTTCGCCAACGCCTCGGCGGAGCAGGCGCGCGACGCACTGGCCCGCCTCGACGGCCTCGAGGTGCACGTCGTGGTGACCGCGCGCGACCTCGGCAAGGCCATCGCCTCCTCCTGGCAGGAGCAGCTCAAGTTCGGCCTGACCAGGCCCTTGGAGTCCTGGTCGCCGCCGCAGGAGTCCGCGGCTGCGAGCGAGTGGGGCTGGCGCACCATGCAGCCCGCCAACGTGGCAGGGCGCTGGGGCGCCGGCCTGCCGGCCGCGCAGGTCCACGTCGTGACGGTGCCGGCCCGGTCGTCGGGGACCGGCGAGCTGTGGCACCGCTTCGCGAGCGCCACCGGCCTCGACGCCGTCGCCGGGCTCGACCTCGGCGTCGAGCGCGCCAACGAGTCGCTCGGCGTCGTCGAGGCCGAGCTGCTGCGCCGCGTCAACGGCGCCCTGGACGGACGCATCCGTGGAGGCCGCCAGAAGTCCCTGTGGCTGCGCGACCTCTTGACGCATGGCGTCCTGGCCCCTCTCGGGCGCGAGCCGATCGGGCTCACGCCCGCGCAGGCCGAGGAGGCCGCCGCCCAGGCCGACGCCGCGATCGCGGCGATCACCGCGGCCGGCTACCGCGTCCACGGCGACCTCGACGACCTGCGCCCCGCTCCGGTCGACGCCCGGCTGCCCGGCGACGTCACCGACGCCGAGGTCGCCGGATCGGCCGCCCTCGCCCTCGCCGACCTGCTGGTGTGGGCCCGCGCGGCCGGCGCCGACGTACGCACGCCTGTAGGGGGCGCCGCCGCGACCACCCAGCCGACCGCCCCGTCGCGGGTGGGGGAGGTCAAGGGGGCCGTGCGGGGCTCGCTGGCCAGGCTCGCCGCCCCTGTGCGCGAGCGCCGGGTCGCCCACCTGGAGCGGCGGATCGCCGAGCTCGAGGCCGAGGTCGAGGCGTCGCGGGCGCTGCACCTGCGCGTGGCGACGCTGTCCGACGTGGTGGCCCAGCTGCTGCTCCCGGCCGCCCAGCAGGACGAGGAGCTCACCATGCAGGCCCTCCGGTCCTACCGGGACCGGTCACTGTGACCCCGTCGCGACGTGCCGGCCGGCTGCGCGAGCTCGTCGGCGGCCGGTTGGGCGATCGCGTGGGCGACCGGCTCGCCGGGATCACCGGGTCCGAGGAGCTCGACGCCCTCGACGCCGCTGTCGGCTCCCTCGAGGTGGCCGTGCGGGAGAACCGGGCGCTCGAGGTGCCCTTGGCCGTCCTGGTCGACGGGTTGGAGCGCGACGTGGCCGAGGTGCTGTCGCGGCGCGCGGACGCGGGGATGGGAGCATGACCGACATGCCCGTCGCCCCCGTGCCGCGCCCGCCGGCCGAGCGCGTCGACCTCTCCGTGGTGATCCCGTGCTACAACGAGGAGGAGTCGCTGCCCCGCCTGGTCGAGGTGCTGACCGAGCAGCTGTCGGCGCTGACGCCGCACTTCGAGGTGATCCTGGTCGACGACGGCAGTCGCGACCGCACGCTGCCGATGCTG
This sequence comes from Nocardioides sp. SYSU D00065, assembly GCF_017916425.1. GTDB lineage: Bacteria > Actinomycetota > Actinomycetes > Propionibacteriales > Nocardioidaceae > Nocardioides. The sequence continues at coordinate 781,075 of NZ_JAFMSX010000002.1, forward strand.
CGCGAGGTCCACCGAGCCCACCCGCGCTTCCGCTACCTCTCGCTGAGCCGCAACTTCGGCAAGGAGTCCGCGATGCTCGCTGGGCTCAGCCACGCTCGCGGCGACAAGGTGGCGATCATGGACGCCGACCTCCAGCACCCGCCGGCGCTGCTGGCGCAGATGCTGCCGCTGATGGAGTCCGGCGAGTACTCCCAGGTGGTGGCCCGCCGCACCCGCACCAACGACCCGCTCGTGCGCACCGCGCTGTCCCGGGTCTACTACAAGCTGATGAACCGGCTGGTCGAGGTCGACCTGGAGGACGGCGTCGGCGACTTCCGGGTGCTCGACCGCCAGGCGGTGCGCGCGCTGCTCACGCTGGGGGAGACCAACCGGTTCTCCAAGGGGCTCTTCGCCTGGATCGGCTTCCCCACCGCGGTGGTCGACTACGAGAACGTGTCGCGGGAGGCCGGCGCCACCAAGTGGAGCATGCGCAACCTGTTCAACTACGGCATCGACGGCGTGGTGTCCTTCAACTACCGCCCGCTGCGCATGTCGATCTGGCTGGGCCTCCTCGTCACGGCCGTCGCCGTCGGCTACGCCCTGTGGGTGCTCGTGGACGCCATCTGGCACGGCAACAGCGTGCCCGGCTACGTCACCACCATCTGCGCCGTCACGGCACTGGGCGGAGTGCAGCTGATCGTCCTCGGGGTGATCGGGGAGTACCTCGGCCGGATCTACGCGGAGACCAAGCAACGGCCGCTGTTCCTGCTCAAGGAGAGCAGCGGCTCCGACGCCCCGGTGACAAGCTCGCTGGGGCGCGAGCACGAGGCGCTCGCCGAGCTCGAGGGCCACCCGAGCGAACGGAGCGTCCTGGAGTGAGCCCGTCCACCCCCGCCCGGCCGGCACCGGCCAGCGGCAGCCGTCGGCGCGCGCGCACCGCCGCGCCGCGCAGTCCCCGGTCCACGTGGATCTGGCCGCTGCTCGTGGTCGTCGTGACCGCCGCGTACACCGCGATCCCCTACCTCACCACCGGGTGGTTCTACCAGCGCGGTGACACCGCGGCCCAGTTCGCGCCGACGTGGTGGCACTTCGGCGACATGGTCCGCGACGGTCAGTGGCCCCTGTGGCTGGACCCGCAGTCGTGGGCGGGCGGCAACTACGTCGCCGAGGCGCTGTTCGGCACCTACAACCCCCTCAACGTGCTGATCTGGGTCGCGGTCTCGCTGGGCCCGGACCTGGCGGTCTCGACGTACCTGGTCAAGGCGGCCGTGATGGTGCTGCTCGCGCTCGGCACCTACGCACTGGCCCGCGAGTACGACGCCGCGCCGGCGCCCGCCGCGGCCGTCGCGATCGCGCTGCCGTTCTCCGGCTTCACCCTGTTCTGGGACGCCGGGTCGTGGCCCTCGGGTTTGATGGCCTTCGCCTACGCCCCGTGGGTGTGGGTGACCTTCCGCCGCGCCCTGCGCGGCGTGGGCAGCCCGTTCTGGGCGTTCCTGGCCGGGCTGCTCGCCGTGCTCAACGGCAACCCCTACGGCACCCTGGCGGTCGTGACCATCGGCGCGGCGCTGGTCGTCGAGGGCGTCGTGCTGCGCAGCTGGGGCGGGGTCGTGCGCCTGGCGCTGGTCGGCGTCGCCGTGGCGGCCTTCCTGCCGCTCGTCTACCTGCCGCTCCTGGAGTCCTCCGACCTCGCGGTCCGCTCGGCCGGCGCCCTGTTCGAGAACAGCGGCAAGCTGCGCCCGACCGCAGGCGACCTCCTGGCCGCCAGCTCCCCGCTGCACACCCCGCCGATCCGCGCCATCACGGGCCCGATGATGGTGCCGGCCACCTTCCTGGCCTGGTTCGTCCTCCCGCTGCTGCCCTGGCTGCGCTACGACGTCGTACGCCGCCGGGCGCGCGAGCTGGTCGGCCTCGGCCTCATCACCGGTGCCTACCTCGCCCTCACCCTCGGCCCCAGCAAGCTCTGGCTGTTCCGCTGGCCGCTGCGGGTCATCGAGTACTTCTACCTCGGCGTCCTCGTCGTCTTCGCGGTGCTGCTCAGCCAGGGACTGGCGCGCTCGGGCGTGCGGCCGCGCGCGGCCGCCACCGCCCTCGTCCTCGCCGCGCTCGGCTGGCTGACCTGGTCGCAGGACCCCTCGGCCCTGCGCCGCGCGGCCATCGGCACCGCGGCGGTGGCGGCGCTGACGGTCGTCGCGCTGGCGGTGCACCTCGTGCTGCGGCGCACCGCACTCGTCTCGCTCGTGGCCGTCGGCGGCGTCGGCGCGGTCCTGGCGCTGCAGGTGGGGGTGTTCGGCGAGAACGCCAGCTCGCGGGTGTGGCACGTCCCGAGCGACGTCTCCGCACTGCAGGAGACCTTCGCCGACCGCGAGGGCCGGGTCATGCAGTTCGCCGACCTCAAGCCGCTGCAGAACAAGGGGCAGATCCGCCGCCTGGAGGGCCAGTGGGACACCTACCTGCCCGGCAGCATGTACCACCCCGCCGGGGTCGAGGCGGTCAACAACTACACCGGCATGGGCTTCGTGCCGTTCACCCGCACCTTCTGCATGGAGTACGACGGCCTCACCCAGCCGTGCGGCTACCGCAACCTCTGGCGCGCCGGCGGTCCGGGGCAGCCGCCGCTGGCCGACCTGATGAAGCTCGACACGCTCGTGGTGCAGCCGGCGCTGGCCGAGGGTGTCGCCCCGGGGGAGGGGTGGAGCGTCGCGACCTCCGACGACGACGCGGTCGTGCTGACCCGCGACGAGGAGCACCCCTGGCCGGGCTCGTCGTTGTCGTGGACCTCCGACGGCGTCGAGGTCGAGAGCGCGACCACCCGCAGTGACCTGCACGAGACGGTGCAGGTGGCTTCGGCGGACCAGGGCGGCCAGCTCGTCTTCGCGATGCTCGCCTGGCCGGGGTGGACGGCCGACCTGAACGGCAAGCCGCTGAGCGTCACGCGCAGCGACGCCGGGCTGCTGGTCGTCACCCTGCCGGCCGGTGCGAGCGGCACGGTGGACCTGACCTACCGCCCGCCCGGGTTGACGCTCGGGCTCCTCGGTGCGGGCCTCGGCACGGTGCTGGGGCTGGCGCTGGCCCTCGTCGGGTGGCGGTCGTGGCGTCGTCGACGTCCGGACGCGAAGCCCTGGACCGCAGACGACCGCGGTCCGCTCGAGCCCCGCGACGATGTGACGACGGTCTCCGGTGAGGCCCCTGCCCAGGTGAACGACCGGTAACTAGACTGCGAGCGGTCCATCCGCGAGCGCCCAGGAGCCACACATGCCCCGCCTCTGCCAGACCGACGGCCTCACCGAGGACCAGACCGAGATCCTCAAGGCCGTGCGGCAGTTCGTGGACGAGCAGATCATCCCGGTGGCCCAGGGCCTCGAGCACGCCGACGAGTACCCCACCGAGATCATCGAGGGTCTCAAGGAGCTCGGCGTCTTCGGGCTCACCATCCCCGAGGAGTTCGGCGGGCTCGGCGAGTCCCTGCTGACGTACGCGTTGGTGGTCGAGGAGATCGCGAGAGGATGGATGAGCGTCTCGGGTGTCATCAACACCCACTTCATCGTCGCCTACATGCTCGTCCAGCACGGCACCGACGAGCAGAAGCGGACCTACCTGCCCCGCATGGCGACCGGCGAGGTCCGCGGTGCCTTCTCGATGTCCGAGCCCGGCCTGGGCTCGGACGTGTCGGCCGTGTCGACGAGGGCCACGCGCGCCGAGGACGGCTCGTACTCGATCACCGGCCAGAAGATGTGGCTGACCAACGGCGCCACCTCCACGCTGGTGGCCGTGCTGACCAAGACCGACGAGGGTGCCGAGTCGGTCTACAAGAACATGACGACGTTCCTGGTCGAGAAGGAGGCCGGGTTCGGGCAGACGGCCCAGGGCGTCACGGTGCCGGGCAAGATCGACAAGATGGGCTACAAGGGCGTCGAGACGACCGAGCTGGTCCTGGAGGACCACCGCATCTCCGCCGACCAGGTCCTGGGCGGGGAGCCGGGCAGGGGCTTCTTCCAGATGATGGACGGCGTGGAGGTCGGTCGCGTCAACGTCGCGGCCCGCGCGTGCGGCCTGGCCTGGCGGGGCTTCGAGCTGGGGGTGGCCTACGCGCAGCAGCGCAAGACGTTCGGCAAGCCGATCGCCGAGCACCAGGCGGTGCTGTTCCGCCTCGCCGAGATGGCCACCAAGGTCGAGGTCGCGCACACGATGATGGTGCGGGCGGCCCGGCTCAAGGACACCGGTCAGCGGATGGACGTCGAGGCCGGCATGGCGAAGATGGTCGCCTCCGAGTACGCCAACGAGGTCGTCGAGGACTCCTTCCGGATCCACGGAGGCTACGGCTACTCCAAGGAGTACGAGATCGAGCGGCTGATGCGCGAGGTGAAGTTCATGCTCATCGGCGAGGGCACCTCCGACATCCAGAAGATGATCATCGGCCGCAGCCTGCTCAAGGACTACCAGCTGCGCTGAGCCCGTCTCCGCCGCCTCGTCGCTCCCACCTAGGATCGCGCCATGCCCGCTGGTCGCCTCGTCCTGCACGTGGGTGCGATGAAGTCGGGCACCACCTTCGTCCAGTCGCGGCTGTTCGCCCACCGTGACCTGCTGCGCGAGCGCGGCGTGCGGGTGCCGGGCCGACAGCGCCGCAGCCAGGTCCTGGCCGTGCAGCAGCTGCTGCGCGGAGGCGGGCCGATGTGGGACCGGCACGCGGCGTCCGTGTCCCGGCACGACGGTACGTCGGTCATCTCGGTGGAGCTCCTCGGCCCGGCCCCCCGCGAGGTCCTCATGCGGCTGCGGGACTCCGTCGAGGCCGAGGTCGAGGTCGTCCTCACCGCACGCGACCTCAACCGCTCGATCCCCGCGATGTGGCAGGAGACCGTGCAGAACGGGCGGTCGTGGCGGTGGCACGACTACGTCGCCGGGGCGCACCAGGACCGTCCCAGCGCCCGGGCGGGCGCCCCGGCCACCGATCCCGGCCGCGCGTTCTGGATCCAGCAGGACCTGGTGCGGATGGTGCGCACGTGGGCCTCGGTCTTCGGCCACGAGCGGGTCACGGTGGTGACGGTGCCCCCGCCGGGCGCCGCTCCGGAGCTGCTGTGGTCGAGGTTCGCCGCCGTCGCGGGTCCCGAGCTGGCCGACCTCACCTCCGCACCCGAGCCCAACGAGTCGCTGGGCGCCGCGTCGGCCTCGGCCATGCGCCGGCTCAACGAGCTGCTCGACGCCGAGGGCCTGCCCTTCCCGCAGGGCCACCCGCTGCGCAAGCGCCTGCTGACCAAGCAGGTGCTGGCAGCCCGCAAGCCCGCCGAGCCGGCGATCGGGCTCGCCGTGGCGCCGTGGGTGGTCGAGGAGGCCCGAGCCCAGCAGCGGGGGTTGACGGACCTCGGCGTGCGCCTGGTCGGCGAGTGGGCCGACCTCACGCCCGTCGCCGTGCCGGGCATCGATCCGGAGACGATCGGCGAGGGCGAGGTGGCGGAGGCGGCCCTGGCCGGCCTGGCCGGGCTGGTCGCGACCCTCACCCGGGCCGAGCAGCAGCCTCCGGACTAGGCGCCGGCGGCCTCGGCGGCGGCATCGGCGGCAGCGAGCGCCTCGCTGGCCGCCTCGACGGCGTCGGGTGACAGGACGTGCTCGATGGCGAGCGCGGAGGCCCCGAGCACCGCCGCTTCGCCGCCGGCTCGCGAGGTCACGATGCGCAGGTGCTCGGTGGCCAGCGGCAGCGAGCGCTGGTAGACCGACTCGCGGATCCCGGCCAGCAGGTGCTCACCCGCGCCTGCGACCTGGCCCCCGATGACGACGACGGAGGGGTTGATGAGGTTGACCATGGTGGCCACGATCTCGCCGATGTCGCGTCCGGCCTGCCGCACCACGGCCATCGCGACCTGGCTGCCCGCGCGCACCAGCTCGACCACGTCGCTGCCGGTCTGGGCGTCCTCGCCCTGAGCGCGCACGGCGGCGGCGAGCGCCGGTCCCGCGGCCACCGCCTCGAGGCAGCCGGTGTTGCCGCAGCGGCACGGCACGTCCTCGGAGCCGGGCACACGCACGTGCCCGAGGTCGCCTGCGGTGCCCTGCGCGCCGCGTTGCAGGATCCCGCCGGAGACGATGCCGGCGCCGATGCCGGTGGCGACCTTGATGAGCACCAGGTCGTCGACGTCGCGCAGATGTCGCCGCCGCTCGCCCAGGGCCATGATGTTGACGTCGTTGTCGACCAGCACCGGCACCTGGTAGCTCTGCTGGAGGTGCCCGGGGACGTCGTAGCGGTCCCAGCCCGGCATGATCGGCGGGTTGATGGGGCGGCCGGTGGAGTGCTCGACGGGCCCGGGCAGCCCGATGCCGATGGCGGAGAGGTCCTCGGGCGGCCGGTCGCTGGCCTCGAGGAGCTCGCGGACCGACTGCACGACCCAGCTCAGCACCGCCTCGGGGCCGTCGGCGACCGCGATCCTGGCGTCGACCTCGCCGAGGATGGAGCCGTTGAGGTCGGTCAGCGCGGCGCTGGCGTGAGTGGCGCCGACGTCGACCCCGACCACGAGCTTGGCGGTGGGGTTGAGTGCGAACAGGGCCGGAGGACGTCCACCGGTGGAGCGGGCGCCGCCGAACGGCGCGACCAGGCCCAGGCGCATCAGGGTGTCGATGCGGGCGGTGATGGTCGAGCGGGCCAGCCCCGTCGCCTCGGCCAGCTGGGCGCGCGTCCAGGGCCTTCCGTCACGGAGGAGATCGAAAAGCTCACCGGTGCGCACGGCCGGAGTCAAGCACATGCACGACTTTGCACGCTAGACCAGACACTTTTGGCGTGTCCTCGACAAAAGCCGGTGACGCATGCCACAGTTGCGCCGTGACAACACCTGCCCTCGTCGCCACCGGCATGACGAAGAGCTTCTTCGGCAACACCGTGCTGGCCGATCTCGACCTGACCCTGCAGCCCGGTGAGGTGCACGGCCTCGTCGGTGAGAACGGCGCCGGCAAGTCGACGCTGATGAAGATGCTCGCCGGCGTCTACACGCCCGACAGCGGCACGATCGAGGTGGCGGGGGAGCAGGTCTCCTTCAGCCACCCGGTCCAGGCCCAGCGCGCCGGCGTGTCCACCGTGTTCCAGGAGTTCAACCTCCTGCTCGAGCGCACCATCGCCGAGAACATCTGGCTCGGGCGCGAGCCGCGCCGCTTCGGCAAGGCCGGACCCGTCGACACCGCGCGGATGCGCCGCGACACCGAGGAGCTGCTCGAGGGCCTGGGCGTGTCCGGCCTCCGGGCCGGCGCCCTCGTGCGCAGCCTGTCGGTCGCCGAGCAGCAGATCGTCGAGATCGCCAAGGCGGTCAGCTTCGACGCCAAGGTGATCCAGATGGACGAGCCGACCGCGGCGCTCGCCGACCACGAGGTCGAGCTGCTCTACTCGATCATCCGCCGGCTCACCGATCGTGGCGTCGCGATCGTCTACGTCTCGCACCGGCTCAAGGAGATCTTCGACCTCTGCGCCACGATCACGATCCTCAAGGACGGCCAGCACGTCGCGACCCGGCCGGCCGCCGAGCTGACCGAGTCCGAGCTCGTGCGACTCATGGTCGGGCGACCGCTGACGACGTACTTCCCCGAGAAGCCCGCCGACGTGACGGTCGGCGACGTGCGCCTCGCCCTGTCCGGTGTCGGCAACGGCTACGTCGACGACGTCTCCCTCGAGGTCCGCTCCGGCGAGATCGTCGGCATCGCCGGTCTCCAGGGCTCCGGACGCACCGAGCTGCTCGAGACCATCTTCGGTGTCCACCCGGTCGCCCGCGGCAGCATCGCGCTCGACGGGGCGCCGCTGAAGGTCAGCAGCCCGCGCCAGGGCGTGCGCGCCCGCCTGGCCTTCATCACCGAGGACCGCAAGGCCAAGGGCCTCGCCCTCAACCAGTCGATCCTCGACAACGCGCTCGGCGTGGTCCGCTCGGTGTTCCCGCGGCGCACGTCGCAGGCCCGCAAGGACATGCCCGGCGTGCTGAGCAACCTCGAGGTCGCCGCGGCGAGCATGGGCCAGGAGGTCCAGTTCCTCTCCGGCGGCAACCAGCAGAAGGTCGTGCTCGCCCGCTGGCTGAGCATCGACCCGCTCGTCGTGCTGATGGACGAGCCCACCCGCGGCATCGACGTGGGTGCCAAGCACCGCGTCTACGAGCTGATGCGCGAGCTGACCCGCCTGGGCGTGGCCGTGCTGATGGTCTCCAGCGAGCTGCCGGAGGTCATCGGCATGTCCGACCGCATCCTGGTGATGCGCGACGGCACGCTCGCGGGCGAGCTCCCGGCGGGTGCGAGCGAGGAGGCCGTGCTGGCCATGGCCACCGGAGCAGCCACCGAAGGAGAGGCGGCATGAGCGCCACCACCGACCAGATCCCGGAGGCCCCCGTGGAGTCGCAGGAGTCCGTGCGCCGTCGGCGCGCCGCGCGCCCGAAGGGGCCGCGCAAGCAGCTCGACTCGACCACCCTGATCTACCTCGTGCTGATCGTGGTCGTGGCCGCCTCGGCCGTGCTGACCGGCATCGAGGGCCGCAACTTCTTCAGCCAGGGCAACGTGTGGGCGGTCCTGACCGCGATGAGCGTGCTCGGCCTGATCGCGATCGGCCAGACGCTGGTGATCCTCGTCGGCAGCCTCGACCTGTCGGTGCCCTACGTCGTCAGCCTCGCGACCGTGATCGCGGCCGGCGGCATGATGGGCCTCGACAGCAACATCTCGGCCGCGGTGGTCAACACGCTCGCGCTGTGCGCTGTCATCGGCCTCGTCATGGGCCTGCTGGTCAGCCTCCTGCACGTCCACGGCTTCATCGCGAGTCTCGGCATCGGCCTGGTCGTGAGCGGCTACCTCGGCACCAACTACCAGGGCAGCCACGGTGCCGCCGCGCCCGACCTGCGGCTCCTGGGCCGCAGCGGCATCGCGGGCTGGATCCCCACCGCGTTCATCGTCCTGCTGGTCTGCGCGATCCTGGTGACGCTCATGCTCCGCTACACGCGCCTGGGCCACCACGTCTACGCCATCGGCGGCAACCGGGACGTCGCCCGCATGTCCGGCGTGCGCACCGCGACGCCCGTGATCGTCGCGCACGTGCTCTGCTCCGTGCTGGCCGGCATGGCAGCGCTCCTCCTGCTGTCGCGCACCGGCGTCGGCTCGCCGACGATCGGCTCACAGGGCCGCTACGACCTCCTCTCCATCGCGGCCGTCGTCCTCGGCGGCACGCTGCTGGCCGGAGGAAAGGGCAGCGTCGTGGGCACGATCGGCGGCGTCGCGATCTTCGCGGTCCTCGACAACGTCATGGGCGTCATGCAGGTCAACCCGTTCCTCAAGGACTTCGTGCGCGGCCTGGTGATCGTGCTGGCCGTCGCCGTCTACGCCCGCCGCAGCGTCGTACGCCGTCCTCCGCGCTTCGGCGCCTCCAGACCCGTCCTCCCAGTCCCGTCCTCGATGGGCACGTCCACGAAGGGGGACCAGGCATGAGCGCCACCACCTCCGTCACCAGCTCCGGCAGCACGACCACCGGCCGCACCCTCCCCCTGACCGAGGGCTCGGTGTTCCAGCGGATCCTGCGCGGCGCCGTCACCCCCGGCGGTGCGGTGTTCATCCTCGCCGCGATCCTCTTCGTCGCCGTGCTCACCGCCAACCCGTCCTTCGGCGAGCCTCCGCAGCTGATCCGCTTCATCGGCCGCACCGCGCCGATCGTGATCGCGGCGATGGGCCAGTACTACGTCATCGTCTCCGGCGAGTTCGACCTCTCCATGGGTGCCGTCATCGCCACCCAGGTCGTGATCGCCGGCAACTTCATCGGCGAGGACGAGAGCCGCGTGCTTCCCGCGCTGGTCCTGATGTTCGTCATCGGCGCCGTGGTCGGGCTGATCAACGGCCTGGCGACCACGCTGCTGCGGGTGCCGAGCTTCATCGTCACCCTCGGCACGATGCTCGCCCTCGGCGGACTGGTGCGCTACATGACCGGCGGCGCGGCCACCGGCAACCCGGTGGACAGCTTCCGCGAGATCGGTCGCGGCACGATCGACGACGTGCCGGTCCTCGAGGTCCTGCCCTACTCGGTGATCATCCTCGTCGTCGTGATGGCGGCCGGCGTGTGGCTGATGCGCTCGCCGTTCGGCCGCACGATCATCGCCACGGGTGACAACCCCGACGCCGCCGCGCTCGCCGGCGCCCACGTCTGGTGGGTCAAGACGCGGGCGTTCATCCTGTCCTCCCTCTCCGCCACGATCGCCGGCATCCTGCTCGTCGGCTACGCCGGCGTGCACCCCTCGGTCGGCGCGGGCTACGAGTTCCAGGCGATCACCGCAGTCGTGCTCGGCGGGGTGGTCCTCGGCGGCGGCCGCGGCTGGCTCCTCTCCGCCGCGGCGGGTGCGTTCGCCCTCGAGCTGCTGTTCTCGTTCCTCAACTTCCAGGAGATCGAATCCACCTGGAGGCCGACGGTCCAGGGCGTGATCATCATCCTGGCCGTCGCCGCTGCCGGACGCGCCTGGTCCCTCGGCCGTCGGCCCTCTCGGACGTCACCGCCTGCAGCACCTGCTGAACCCGCACCATCACCCACCTCTGCCCGTCCGGGCACTGAAACAGGAGAAAACTGATGCGCCGAAAGATTCACCGCGCGCCGATCGCCGTGGCCTCGGCCCTGCTGCTCGGGGTGGTCGCCACCGCCTGCAGCACCGAGGACCCCTCGGACGGGGACACCGGCTCGGACACCTCCTCGGAGACCTCCGAGTCGCCCGAGGCCTCGGAGAGCTCCGAGGAGGGGGGCGAGCAGGAGTGGTTCGACCAGGCCGTCTACGACGAGCAGTACGAGCAGCGCTCGGCCACCTTCGAGGGTGACCCCGAGACGCCGTGGCTGCAGTACATCGACGGTGAGATGACCGACACCGCCGACTACAAGACCAACAAGGCGGGCAAGGCGTGCTTCGCCAACGCCTCCATCGGCAACCCGTGGCGTCAGACCGGCTGGATCACCATGAACCAGCAGCTCAAGGAGCTCCAGGACAAGGGCGTCATCTCCGAGATGGAGACCCGCGACGCCCAGGACGACGACAACACCCAGATCGCCGACATCGACTACTTCATCTCCGAGGGCAACTGCGACGCCTTCATCATCTCGCCGAACTCCACCGCCGCCATGACCGACGCGGTCGAGCGCGCCTGCGAGACCGGCAAGCCCGTCATCGTCTTCGACCGCGGCGTCAACACCGACTGCGCCACCACCTTCATCCACCCGATCGGTGGCTTCGCGTGGGGCATCGACACCGCCGAGTTCCTCGTGGACAACCTCGAGGAGGGCGACAAGGTCGTCGCGCTGCGCATCCTGCCCGGCGTCGACGTGCTCGAGCAGCGCTGGGCCGCCGCCGAGAAGATCTTCGAGGAGAACGGCATCGAGGCGGTGGACTTCTTCACCGGCGCCGACCCGACCGAGATCAAGACCTTCATCACCGACGAGCTCAACAAGGGCGAGGTCCAGGGCGTCTGGATGGACGCCGGTGACGGTGCCGTCGCGGCGATCGAGGCCTTCGAGGACTTCGGCGCCGACCTCCCGGTCATGACCGGTGAGGACGAGATGAGCTTCCTGCGCAAGTGGGAGGAGACCGGCCTGACCGGCCTCGCGCCCGTCTACTCCAACTTCCAGTGGCGCACCCCGCTCCTCGCGCTCGAGAAGATCTGGGCCGGCGAAGAGGTCCCGAAGGAGTGGGTCCTCCCGCAGGTGCCGATCACCGAGGAGGAGCGCGGTGACTTCCTCGCCGCGAACGAGGGCATGCCCGACGGTCACTACGCCAAGTTCGGCGGCGAGGACCTGGTGGGTTACCCCGAGGTCTGGCAGGAGCGCCAGATCCCCTGATCGGATGATCACCGTCAGCCCGACCGGCTGACACCCCGGACACCGGTGGGCCGGGTCCCGAGCCCGGCCCACCGGTACACCATCGCCACACCATCTGGCAGCACCTGCCACACCACTTGTCTCGGAAGGACGAACACCGCATGCGTGAGATCGGCGTGAACACGTGGGTCTGGACCTCGCCGCTCACCGATGCGGGAGCCGGCGACCTGCTGCCGCGGATCGCCGACATGGGCTTCGACGCCGTCGAGCTGCCGCTGGAGGAGGCCGGTCACCTCAGCGTCCCGGTCGTCTCCGAGGTCCTCGCCCGCACTGGTCTGACGCCGTGCGTCGTGGGCGCCATGGCGCCGGGCCGCGACCTGATCGACGCCTCGTGCGTGGCCGGCACCCAGGACTACCTCCGGGCCTGCATCGACTTCGCGGCCGGGATCGGTGCCCGCACGGTGTGCGGGCCCTTCTACGCTGCCACCGGCCGGGTCTGGCGCATGGACGCCGACCAGCGCGCGGCCGCCTACGACGACCTCCGCACGCACCTGGCCCCGGTCGTGGAGCACGCCCTCGAGCGCGGCGTCCAGCTGGGCGTCGAGCCGCTCAACCGCTACGAGACCTCGCTCGTCAACACGGTCGACCAGGCGCTGACCGCGCTTGAGCCGCTGCTGGGCGACGGCCTCGGCCTGGCGCTCGACAGCTACCACCTCAACATCGAGGAGCGCTCCAGCGCCGACGCGATCAGGACGGCGGGACCGCACCTGGCCCACGTCCAGGTCTGCGGCAGCGACCGCGGCGCCCCCGGCGGCGACCAGACCGACTGGCCGGCCCTCGTGGCGGCCCTCGACGAGGTGGGTTACGGCGGCCCCCTCGTCATCGAGAGCTTCACCGCCGACAACGCCTCCATCGCCACCGCTGCCTCCATCTGGCGGCCGCTGGCACCCACCCAGGACGACCTGGCCCGCGACGGCCTCGCCTTCCTCCGCTCGCTCGGCTGAGCGAGCACCGAGCCCCCCGCAGTCAGGAGAACGACGTGACCAGCTCCCCGAGCGACCCGAGTGCCCGATCCGGGTCCCCGGGCGTCGCCGTCATCGGCTACGCCTTCATGGGCAAGGCGCACTCCCACGCCTGGCGCAACGTGGCAGCGCTGCGCCCCGGCGCGCCCGGCGTACGCCAGCAGGTGCTGGTGGGCCGCGACGCAGACGCGGTCGCGGCGGCCGCCGACCAGTACGGCTGGGCCGAGTCGGCGACCGACTGGCACGCGGTGCTGGAGCGCGACGACATCGACATCGTCGACGTCTGCGTGCCCGGTCACCTGCACGCCGAGGTCGCGATCGCAGCGCTCGAGGCGGGCAAGCACGTCATCGCCGAGAAGCCCCTGGCCAACACGATGGCCGAGGCCGAGAAGATGGTCGCCACCGCGCGGGCCGCCCGCGAGCGCGGCGTGCACTCGATGGTCGGCTTCAACTACCGCCGCGTGCCCGCGCTGGCGCTGGCTCGGCAGCACATCGCGGCCGGCCGCCTGGGCCAGGTGCGCCAGGTGCGCGTGTCCTACCTCCAGGACTGGCTGGCCGACGAGGCGGCGCCGATGACGTGGCGCCTGCGGCGTGAGCTCGCCGGTTCCGGTGCCCTGGGCGACCTGGCCTCGCACGCCGTCGACCAGGTGCGCTTCCTGCTCGGCCAGGAGGTGAGCGAGGTCAACGCCCTCACCCACACCTTCGTGCCCCGGCGTGCCGGCGCGGACGGACCCGAGGACGTCACCGTCGACGACGCGGCGTGGAGCATGATGCGCACCGACGGCGGCGCTGTGGTGAGCCTCGAGGTGACCCGGATGGCGACCGCGCGCAAGAACGCGCTCGGGATCGAGATCTACGGCAGCACCGGCGCCCTGCGCTTCGACCTCGAGTCGCTCAACCACCTCGACGTGTGCCTCGACGGCGCCGACAGCTTCTCGCGCGTGCTCGCCACCGAGCCGCACGACCCGTACATCGACGGGTGGTGGCCGCCGGGGCACGTCCTGGGCTGGGACGCCACGTTCACCAACCAGGCAGCCGACTTCCTCGCCGCCCTCGCCGCGGGCCAGGAGCCGACGCCGTCCTTCGAGGACGGTCTCGCCGTCCAGCGGGTCCTCGCCGCGATCGAGGTGAGTGCCGCCCGCGGCGGCAGCTGCGCCCGCGTCGAGTCCGGAGTGGAGCACCTCTGATGGGACGACCGTTTACGCTGTTCACCGGCCAGTGGGTCGACCTGCCGCTCGAGGAGGTGGCCCGGCTCGCCGCCGAGTGGGGCTACGACGGCCTCGAGGTGGCGGTCTCCGGCGAGCACCTCGACGCGTGGCGCTGGGAGGACGACGACTACGTCGCCGAGCGGCTCGGCATCCTCGAGCGCCACGGCCTGCAGCTGCACGCGATCTCCAACCACCTCACCGGTCAGGCGATCTGCGACGACCCCATCGACTTCCGCCACCAGGCCATCGTGCGCGAGCGCGTGTGGGGCGACGGCGATCCGGAGGGCGTGCGCCAGCGCGCGGCCGAGGAGATGAAGCTGACCGCGCGGCTCGCCCAGAAGCTGGGTGTCAAGACGGTCGTCGGCTTCACCGGGTCCTCGATCTGGCAGTACGTCGCGATGTTCCCGCCGGTGCCGCCCGAGCGCATCGAGGCCGGCTACCAGGACTTCGCCGACCGGTGGAACCCGATCCTCGACGTCTTCGACGAGTGCGGCGTGCGGTTCGCCCACGAGGTGCACCCCTCCGAGATCGCCTACGACTACTGGACCACGCGTCGAGCGCTGGACGCGGTGGGCAACCGGCCCGCGTTCGGCATCAACTGGGATCCCAGCCACATGATGTGGCAGGGCATCGACCCGGTCGCGTTCATCACCGACTTCGCCGACCGGATCTACCACGTGGACTGCAAGGACACCCGGATGCGGATGGGCGGCGGCCGCAACGGCATCCTGTCCTCCCACCTGCCCTGGGACGACCCGCGGCGCGGCTGGACCTTCGTGTCCACCGGACACGGGGACATCCCCTGGGAGGACTGCTTCCGCACGCTCACCGCGATCGGCTACGACGGCCCGATCTCGGTCGAGTGGGAGGACGCCGGGATGGACCGCCTGCGCGGTGCGCCGGAGGCCCTGGCGCGGCTGCGCGCGCTCGACTTCGACCCGCCGGCGGCGTCCTTCGACGCGGCGTTCAGCAAGCAGTCCGAGGCCTGACCGGCCGAACCGCGCTGACTACACTCCCGGCATGGCGCGGTTCCGGGCACGAGACGCGGACCGGGATCGCCACGTCGAGGTGATCGAGGCGGCGTACGTCGACGGCCAGATCGGCGACGCCGACCGTGAGCTGCGCGTCTCGCGGGCACTGTCGGCGGCGACGCTCGACGAGCTCGAGGCCCTGACGCGCGACCTGCAGCGCCGGCCCGGTGCCCCTGTGCCGGCCGCGCCGGACCGCGCCCGCACGCCGGGACGCCTCGGCGGCGTGCTGGGTGCGCTGGGGGCGGCCGCAGCGCTGATCGTCGCCGGTGCCGTGGCGCTCGTCGTCCTCGCCTCCACGGGTGAGGGGTCCGGCGACCCCTTCTCCTCCGCCGACCCTGCCCGGCCCCGCCCCGCACCCCAGGCGGGCACCCAGTCTCGGGGGTTCGAGATGACGGCTCCCGCGGTCCGTCGGCTGCTGCACGGCTACGCCTCGACGTTCGGCACGCTCGACGCCTTCGAGGCAGTGTTCTACCCCTCGCGTGCCAGCTTCCAGGTCCCGGCGGCGGGCACGCGGTCGCGCAAGGAGCGGTGGTCCTACGACGGGGGGTGGCGCCAGGACACGCCGGCCACCCGGACCATCGGCGCGGAGGTCCCCGTCGACCTCGGCGAGCTCGACGTGCGCCGCCTGTTCGACAACATCGCGACCGCCCGCGACACCCTGGGAGTGCCCCACGGCCGGCTCACCCACGTGCTGGTGAACGTCTCGACCGAGGGGACCCCGACGGTGAGCATCTACATCGCCAACCGGGCCGGGACCGGGCTCCTCAGGACCACGCTGTCCGGCGACCTCGTGCGCGCCCACCCCTACGACGGGTGATCGATCCCACCCGGCCGTGACGCTCCCGGCGGGGGCGCGGTGCGGCAGCATGTGCCGCATGAGCGCGAAGACCGATCCCGGCAACTTCTTCGAGGACTTCGCCGTCGGGCAGGTCATCGAGCACGCCACCCCCCGCACGGTGACCGAGGGGGACCGGGCTCTCTACGGCGCGATCTACCCGACCCGGTTCGCGGTCTGGTCGTCGGCGGAGTTCGCCGCGTCGGTCGGCCTGAGGGGACCCGGCGGCGGGCACCCTCTCGAGGAGCTGATCGGCTTCCACGTCGCCTTCGGCAAGACCGTGCCGGACGTGTCCCTCAACGCGGTGGCCAACCTCGGCTACGCCGAGTGCCGCTTCCACGTCCCCGTCGTGCCGGGCGACACGCTGCGCACCGGCTCGGAGGTCATCGGCCTCAAGCAGAACTCCAGCGGCCGCACCGGCGTGGTGTGGGTGCGCTCGAGCGCGACGAACCAGCGCGGCGAGGTCGCGATCGACTGGGTGCGCTGGGTGATGGTGCACAAGCGCGACGCCGACGCGCCCGCGCCCGCGCCCGTCGTACCGGCGCTCGCCGCCGCCGTCGCCGCCGAGGACCTCGTCGTGCCGACCGGTCTCGACCTGTCGTCGTACGACTTCGCCGCCGCCGGCGAGCCGCACCGCCTGGGGGACTACGAGGTGGGGGAGCGCATCGACCACGTGGACGGGGTCACGCTGACCGACGCGGAGCACATGATGGCGACCCGGCTGTGGCAGAACAACGCCAAGGTGCACTTCAGCACCGACGCCCGCCCCGACGGCCGGCGACTGGTCTACGGCGGGCACGTGATCTCGCTGGCGCGCGCGCTGTCGTTCAACGGTCTGGCCAACGCCCAGCTCGTGGCTGCGATCAACGCCGGCGCCCACGTGGCGCCCGCCTTCGCCGGCGACACCGTCCACGCCTGGTCCGAGGTGCTCGACGTCGCCGAGCTGGACGCGCCGGGAGTCGGTGCGCTCCGCCTGCGGCTGGTCGCGACCAAGGGGCGGGACGCCTCGACCACGCTGCGCACCGCGGACGGGACGTATGCCGACGGCGTGCTGCTCGACCTGGACTACTGGGCGCTCGTGCCCCGCTGACCGCTCACCGCCGACGGGCGATGCGACGTACGACGCGCGCCAGCCGGATGCGTGAGCCAGGTCCGGGGCGGTGGCGAGGTGCCGCACCCACCGCCCTGGGCGGCTCCGCAGACACCCGGGCGAGCAGCTCGGCGGCGATGAACCGCTGAGCCACGGCCAGCACCTCCGCGTCCGGCACGGCGTCGGGGTCGACGCCGTCGCCCGGCTCGGGGTCCGGTCGCAGGTCGTCGAGGTCGCCGACGACCCGCCAGGGCGCGGTGGCGAGCTCGTCGACCATGCGGTTGCCGCGCTCGACCAGCCAGGCGTGCATGTCGGGTGCGAGCGCGATCCTGGCCGCAGGCGCGCCGCCGAGGCGCGGCTCCATGAACGCCTTGACCCGGCGTGAGAGCGCGACGTCGAGGTGGGCGTTGCGGAAGTGGGCGTTGACCGCGCGGTGGAAGGCGATCTCGGCGGGGGCGAGGGTCTCGTTGGCGACCGGCGCGTCGAGCGACAGCCCGGTGTCGTCGATGCCGAGCAGGTCGCACGTACGCCGCCACAGCAGCCGCGGGTCGGCCCCGGGCCGCGGCAGGACGACGACGTGCACCCGCGACGGCGGCAGGTCCGGTGCCCAGCGCTCGAGGATCCGCGGCACGTCCTGGTGGTGCCAGAAGTTGAAGTCGGGATCGTCCTTGGCCACCCTCTCGAAGAACCGCCTCAGGGTCGTGGCGGACCCGTGCTTGACCCGCTGCTGCCACGCGCTCGGCACCTGGCGCACGAGGTCGCGGGCGGTGACGAGCACGTGCACCTCGTCGGCGACGGCACGCAGCCGGTCGAGCGCGGCGGCGGCACCCTCGCGGGTGGTCTCGACGAGCTGCTCCTGGCTCAGGAGCGCGTCGCCCTGCCACGCCTCGACCTCGTCGACGACCCGGTCCCACGAGCGGAGCTGGCGCTCGTCCATCGTCTCGAGCACCCCGGCGTTGCCGCGCACCACGGCGGCGGCCTGGAACTGCACGTCGGCCGACGCGCCCGGCAGCAGGAGCCCCCGTCTCGCCAGCGCGACGTGGTTGTGCCACCACAGGCTCTGCAGGTAGGTCGTGCCGGACTTGGGGGTGCCGATGTGCACGAGGACGCGCCGGGCCATCAGCGCTCCTGCTCGATCATCCGGGCCACCACGACCGACGCGACCGCCACGAGCTCGGCGTCGGAGACCTCCTCCGGCGTCCGGCCCTCGCGCGGAGGCGCGGGGAGCAGGTCGTCGAGGTCGCCCACCACGTCGTAGCCCCCCGCCCGCAGGTGGTCGACCATCTCCTGCGACCGCTCGCGCACCCACCCGACGTGCCTGGCCGGCAGCACGAAAGGGTCGTCCACGGGGCTCCTGGCGAGCAGGTCGCGGGCGAAGCTGCCCTTGGTGAGCCGGGTCAGCGCGACCGAGCGACCCGAGCGCGGGATGACGGTGTTGACCCGCCGCAGCAGCTCGGCCTCGGCGATGGAGAGCGAGTCGTTGGGCAGCCTCGGGTCGGTGTCGAGCCCCTCGACGTCGACGCCGAGCACGGCCGCCGTACGCCGCCACAGCTCGTCGCGCGGCGCGCCCGAAGGGGGTACGACGACGAGGTGCACGCGCTCGCGTGGAAGACCGGCGGCCCACCGGTCGAGGATCCCCGGGACGTCCTGGTAGCGCCAGAACTTCTGGTCCGCGCGCCCTCGCCGGACGGTCGAGAGGAACCGGCCGTAGGGCTGCCGGGCACCCTGCTTGACCCGCTGCTGCCACGCGGAGGGGAGCACCCGCCCCAGGTCTCGCACGGTCACGATCAGGTGCACCTCGTCGGCCGCCCCCGCCAGGTCGGCGAGCGCGGCCGCGGCTGCCTGCGCCGAGGAGTCGGAGAAGTGCTCGTGGCTGATCAGGGCGTCGCCCGGCCACGCGCGGGTCTGCGCCACCAGCCGCTGCCAGACCTCGCGGTCGTCCGGCTCGAGGTCCTCGACGATCACGTCCATGCCCTTGACCAGGGCGGCCGCATGGAAGTGGTCGCGAAGCGCGGCGCCCGGCAGCAGCAGCCCGCGCTCGCGCAGGGCGTCACGGTGGCGCCACCACAGGTCCTGCAGGTAGGTGGTGCCCGACTTGGCGGTGCCGCAGTGAAGGAACACGCGGCGGGCCATGGGATTGATCCTAGAAGCACCCTCGTGCGGGGCAGACTCTCCCCGTGGCCTGGGACCGGGACTTGTACGACACCTACCCGCGCGTGGAGGACGCCTTCGCCGCGCGGCTCGACGAGAGCCTCGCCCCGCGCGACCCCTCGATCCTCCTGCAGGTGGTGCGCGAGCTCGGTCTGCGCCCCGACAGCCGCGCCGTCGACGTCGCCTGCGGCGAGGGCGCCGACGCCTTCCGGCTGGCGACGCAGTTCGGCCTGCGGGTCCTCGCCATCGATCCCGTCCAGCGCAACCTCGACGTGGCCCGGGAGGCCCGCCGCGAGGTGGCGGCCGAGATCGGATCGCGCGTGTCCTTCGAGCGCGGGTCGGCCACGCGCATACCCGCACACGACGCGTCCCAGGACCTGGTCTGGTGCCGCGACGCGATGCAGCACGTCGAGGACCCCGCGGAGGCGTTCGACGAGTTCGCCCGCGTGCTGCGACCGGGCGGCCACGTCGTGGCGCACCAGGTGGTGGCCACCGCCCGGCTGGGCGCCGACGAGGCCGAGGAGCTGCGCGACGTCCGGGGCCTGGCGCCCGCCTCCCTCGACCCGGACGTGCTCGACGACGCGATCGCCGGCTCCGGGCTGGAGGTGGTCGCCACGATCGACCTGGCCGGCGAGTGGGGCGAGTGGTCCCAGGAGCTCGACGGCCGCGGGGGCCGGGCGCTCCTGCACCTGGCACGACTGCTGCGCGACCCGGCGCGCTACCGCGGCGAGTTCGGCGACGCGGCGTACGACGTCATGCTCGGCGACTGCCGCTGGCACGTCTACCTGATGATGGGCAAGCTCGCCGGTCGCGTCGACGTGCTCCGCCGGAGTTAACCGCTCGACCCTGTTCGTGGGGTTTGGCAAGGTGGCAGTGCACGGTTCGAGCACGTACGCGATCCCAGGAGGAGCCATGGCTGACCAGGACCCGAACGCCGACATCAAGGCGAAGATGCGGGAGGCCCTCGATCGCAAGAAGGGTCACGGCCACCCCGACGACCGTGCCGGCGCCAAGGAGAAGGCGCACGGCTCGGAGATCTCCGACCGCAACGTCGCCAAGCCGATGCATCGCCGCAAGTCCGGCGGCGGGGGAGTCTGACCGCGCGGCCCACCACGCGCCGGCGGGCACCTCGTCCGCCGGCGCGGACGGCGCTCCCGCGTAGGTGACGTGATCCAGTCCCGGCGACCGTGGCAGACTCGCGGCATGTCCGACACAGGCTCGCGCCCCGCCGGTCCCGAGCTCTGGCTGGTCCGGCACGGTGAGACCGAGTGGAGCCGCGACGGCCGGCACACCTCCACCACCGACCTCCCGCTCACCGACGTCGGCGAGCAGGCCGCCACGGCGCTCACGGACCGGCTGGCCGAGGCGGAGTTCGACCTCGTGCTCACCAGTCCTCGCCAGCGCGCGCGTCGTACGGCCGAGCTGGCGGGCTTCCCCGACGCCGAGGTCGACGAGGACCTGGTCGAGTGGGGCTACGGCGACTACGAGGGCGTCAGCACGGCCGAGATCCGCGAGACGGTGCCCGACTGGACGGTCTGGACGCATCCCACGCCCGGCGGCGAGAGCGCCGAGGACGTGTCCGCCAGGCTGGACCGGGTGGTCGAGCGGGCGCGCCAGTGCGACCGCACCCTCGTCTTCGCCCACGGCCACTCGCTGCGGGTGCTGACCGCGCGCTGGCTCGAGCAGCCCGCCGCCCACGGGCGGTTCTTCAAGCTGGACACCTCCACCGTCTGCGTCCTCGGCTTCGAGCGGGAGACACCGGTCCTGCTGAAGTGGAACAGCTGACGTGCGGATCGACCTCCACACGCACTCCTCGGCCAGCGACGGCACCGACACGCCCGCCGACCTGGTCCGATCCGCGAAGGCCGCCGGTCTCGACGTCGTCGCGCTGACCGACCACGACGCCATGTCGGGCTGGAGCGAGGCCGCCCGCGCCGCCGACGAGGTCGGGATCACGCTGGTGCCGGGCCTCGAGATCAGCACGAAGCTCCGCCACCGCGGCGTGCACCTGCTCGGCTACCTGCCGGACCCGGCGTACCCACCGCTCGTGGCCGCGCTCGACCGCATCCTGGCGGGCCGCACCGAGCGGACGCCAGCGATCGTGGACGCCCTGCGCCGCCACGGCATCGACATCACCGAGGACGACGTACGCCGTGAGGCCGGCGGATCGGTCGCCACCGGCCGGCCGCACGTCGCCGACGCCCTGGTGCGGCTCGGCGTGGCCACGGACCGGACCGAGGCGTTCACGTCGTTGCTCGACCCGGGGCGCCCGGGCTACGCCAACCGCTACGCCGTGCCGCTCGAGGAGATGGTCCCGATCCTCACCGCCGCGGGCGGGGTCGCGGTCATCGCCCACCCGTGGGGCAGGAGCGGCCGCGCGGTGCTCGACGTGGCGGTGCTGGCCGAGCTGAAGGACCTCGGCCTCGCCGGCATCGAGGTCGACCACCAGGATCACTCCGCCGAGGACCGCGCCGAGCTGCGCGCGATCGCCCGCGACCTCGACCTCGTGGTGACCGGCAGCAGCGACCACCACGGCCTGGGCAAGATCGACCACGACCTGGGCGTCAACACGACCGACCCCGAGCAGTACGAGCGCCTGCTCTCGCTGGCAGCACGCCGGCCGTGACGGTCCTGCCCGACCGGGTCCTCGTGTACGGGGTCACCGGGAGCGGCAAGAGCACGGCGCCCTCGCCATCGCGGCACGCGCCGGCCGCGAGGCGACGCTCGTCGACGAGCTCACATGGCTGCCCGGGTGGGCTCCGGTGGAGGCATCGGTGCAGCGTGAGGTGATCGGCGAGATCGTGGCGGGGGAGCGGTGGCTGCTCGACTCGGCGTACGGCGCCTGGCTGGACCTGGTGCTGCCGCGGGCTCAGCTCGTCGTCGGCCTCGACTATCCGCGTTGGCTCTCGCTGGGACGGCTCGTCCGTCGGACCGTGTCGGGCGCGCTGACCGGCGAGCCGCGCTGCAACGGCAACGTCGAGAGCTGGCGCAACATCGTGGGTCGCAGCTCGATCATCCGCTGGCACTTCGCGTCGTTCGCCCGCAAGCGGGACCGGATGCGCGCCTGGGCCGCGTCCTCCGAGGGGCCGTTGGTGTTGCTGTTCCGTCGCCCGCGCCAGCTCGAGGCGTGGCTGGAGACGCTCGAACGTCGGTAGGAAGTTGTCGGGTGTGTCCCTCATGGCGCCGGCAGATGCTGGACCTGGCGGCGAGCGGTTTCGCGCTGCCATAGGTTCGTGGGGTGATCATCGAGGGGGTCGATCCCAGGGACGCCCAGTGGGAGGTCGACCGGCCTGTCTACCGCGTCTACTTCTGGCACCAACCGGAGGCACCTCCTGGCGTCGAGCAGCAGCACGTGATGTGGCACTGCGATGAGTACCGGTTGAGGGACGCGGTCGACGTCGAGGAAGTCCTCGATTGGGCACGCGCAGAGGCCCGGCAGGATCAGTCGTTCGTCGTATATGTGGAGCAGCGTGACGCCGAGCGAAGTGGTCTCGTGCGCCTCCTGGGGGTCGACCCCACCAGTGCTGCGTAGAGATCCGCGCGTGGCTGCGGTCGCCGGCATCGCCGCGCCCTGACGCCTGAACACATGCTCGAAAACTTCTTTCCACATCTGTGTCGGCGCAGGTCAGAGTGTCGGTGGGTCCTGCGAAAATGGGTCCATGACCACCACCGCCCATGTCTCTCGCGCCCGCCGCGGCGGCGAGCAGGGGCGCGTCGCGCTCGACCGGGCGGTCGCGGCGATGCAGGCCCGGCGCCGCGTCGAGGTGGAGGTGCTGGAGGCCGCGCTGGCGTGGGCACACGCGCACGTCGTGGACAGCGCGGAGGAGGCCGCCGGCTGGCGTTCCGAGACGATCCATGCGCCCGGTTCGAAGGCGGCGCTGTTCGGCGAGCAGGCGCTTCCCATCGCAGGGGCTGGCACGCCGCAGGTCGCGGAGTTCGCGGTGATGGAGCTTGCCGCCGTCCTGGACCTGTCGCACGAGGCGTGCCTGAGCCTGCTGGGCGACGTTCTCGACCTTGCCCACCGTCTGCCCCGCGTGTGGGCACTGACGCGCGAGCTGCGGGTCCCGGCCCGGCTGGCCCGCGAGGCGGCGCGGGTCTCGCGTGACCTCGATGTCGGTGCCGCCGCCCACGCGGACCGGCTGCTGGCATGGCAGCCCCGGCGGCTCAATCCGCACCGCGTCGGGGTGCTCGTCCACGAGGCGCGTCTCTACGCCGACCCGGATCGTGCGATCGCCGACCACGACGCCGCCCTCGCCGCGCGCCGGGTGGAGGTCCACCACGACCACGGCGCCCCGGGGGTGAGCGAGGTGTACATGAGCCTCGACACCGCTGACGCTGTCGCGTTCGACCACACTGTCTCGATGATGGCCGTGACCATGCGGTCCCTCGGGCACCCCGGCGAGCTCGGCGCCCGGCGTGCCCATGCCGTCGGCGTGCTGGCGGACCCGCAGCGGGCACTCGACCTCCTCGCCGCCGGTGACATCACCGATCCTGACCGGACGGTCGACCCAGATGACGACCCCGCGATCTGCGTCGCTGAGGACGTCGCCTTCGGCCCGTCGGACCCGTTCCGCCGGCCGAACCGCGACAGTGCTGACGCCAGCGAGCCCACGGCGTCGGCCGAGGCGGTGCTGGTGTTCCACCTCACGGACCGCGACCTCCTGGACCGCGACGGAGCGATCCGTCGGGATGGCGTGGCTCGGTCCCCCGAGCTCGGCCCGGTCCTGACCGGCCGGCTCCAGTCGTGGTTGTTGAGCGCCGGCAAGGTGACGATCCGACCCGTCCTCGACCTCGAACCGCAGGCGCCGTCGCTTGCCGCGGTGGACCAGCACGACCCCCCGATCCGCATGGCGGCCGCCGTCCGGCTTCGCGACGCGACCTGCGTCTTTCCCGGCTGCCGCCGCAGCTCCGGACGCTCCGACCTGGACCACATCGAGGAGTACGTCCCGCCGGACGAGGGCGGCCCTCCCAATCAGACGCGGCCGGACAACCTCGCCCCGCTGTGCCGACGCCACCACCGTGCCAAGACCTTCGGTCCGTTCAGCTACCTGCGCCTGGCGGACGGCTCCTACCAGTGGACACTGCCCTCAGGCACCCGCGTGTCCACCGACCCACCCCGCCGACGACCCGTACCGCCCCGCTGAGCCCGGCCTCCTAGAGGTGGCCGGGCCAGTGGCGCGTCCCGACACCGCCTCGCTGCGCCGGGCGTCAATCGCACAGGGCCGCGGCGTCCTCGATCAACGCCCGTAGGTCCATCCGGCCACTGGCGCCGTGACGCGACCAGACCCCGCGGAACCTGCCGGACACGTCACAAGGTCGAGTCTGCGCGTCGACGAGCTCGCTGCAAACCGCTACTGGATGAGAACCGACCCCGCGTCGCAGGTCAGCACTGCGGAGTCGACGGTCAGCGGCCTCGCAGCTCGTAGGCGGCTCGGCGGAACTGTCTCCGACTCCCCGAACCCGTTGTCGAGAGAAGGCCGCGCGGACAGCAGAGCGATGACGTCCAGCGGCAGGAGTGGTCGACGTACGTCGCCAGCGTAGATCTGCGGGCGTGGCCCTCGTCGACGAGCCGCGGACCGTGTCAGGCGTGCCGCCCGCCGCCGGCGCTGGAGGCGAGGGCCGCCTAGATCTGCGCGGCGGACGGAGCCCGGCACCGGGCCCGGCGGCGGGACGTGCCCGGATCTCGGGTGCGGCGAGGCAGCCCGGTGGCTACCTTGACCCCCATGCGCGACCACCTGTCCACCGAGACCCGGAGCGGCCGTAGCCTCACCCTGCGGCGGCTGAAGCCCGGGGACGCGCCGCGAGTGCAGCAGGCGTGCTCGGACCCGGAGACGGTCCGGTGGCTCGGCAGCGACATCATCAACGAGCACTACAGCCTGGAGCACGCGGAGCGGTTCATGGAGCGGGCGCTCGCTCACATGTCGGCGGGACACTCCATGAGCTGGGCGATCGCCGACGCGACGTCCGACGATCTGCTCGGGCACATCAGCCTGCTCGGGCGCGACGGCGAGCTGAGGGACACGGCGGCCCTGGGCTACTGGGCTCACCCCGCTGCCCGCGGCACCGGCGTCACCACCGCCGCAGCGGTCGCCGTGGTGGACGAGGCGCTCGCGCCGACAGCCGGCGGCGGGGGAGGGCTGCGGCGCCTCACCCTGCGGGTCGCCGTCGGGAACGTCGCGTCGCAGCGGGTCGCTGAGGCCGCGGGGTTCCTGCGCACCGGGCACACCCGCCAGAGCGACCTGCTGATCGACGGCACCTTCACCGACGAGCTCACCTACGACCTGCTGGCGACCGATCTTCGCTGACACGCCACCGAACGTGGGTGAGCTGTCAGCGCCGGCCCAGGTTCTGCGTCAGTCGCAGCACCCGGTTGGGGATCGCCTTGGTCAGCGCGCGGACCACCTTGTACTGCGCACCGGGGACCGAGTACGCGCGGCCCTTCGCGAAGTCCTCGAGCGACGTACGCACCAGGAAGTCGGCGTCGAGCCACATGAAGCCCTCGCCGGGCTTGACCTGCATCCGCTGGTGGAACTCGGTCTTGGTGAAGCCCGGGCACAGTGCCATCACCGTGACGCCACGCGACTTGTACTCGAGGTGCGCCCACTCGCTGAAGCTGTTGACGTACGCCTTCGCGGCTGAGTACGTGCCGCGCGGCAGGAAGGCGGCGACGCTGGAGACGTTGATGATGCCGCCGTGGCCGCGCTCGGCCATCGGCCCGAGGGCCGCGTGGCTCAGCCGCAGCACGGCGGTGACCAGCACCTCGAGCATCGCGGTCTCCTCGTCGGCGGTGTTGTCGAGGAACCGCTTCTTGAGCCCGAAGCCGGCGTTGTTCACCAGCAGGTCCACCGGCCGCTCGCGATCCGCCAGCCGCGCCTCGACGCGGGCGAGGTCCGCACGGTCGGTGAGGTCGGCGACCAGCACCTCCACGGCGACGCCGTGCGCCCCGCGCAGGTCGTCGGCCACCTCCTCGAGCCGCGCCGAGTCGCGCGCGACGAGGACGAGGTCGTCGCCGCGGGCGGCGAGCTGGACGGCGTACTCGTGGCCGATGCCGGCGGTCGCGCCGGTGATCAGGGAGGTCGTCATGGACGACAGCATTTCAGGAGTGCGCCGCCGACCGCGACCCCGTACGGTCGTGCGTCAGGCCTTGGGGGTCTCGACCGCGGCGCCGCCACGGGTGCGCCGGCGGTTGCGGTTGCGACGCCGAGGGGCGTCACCGGAGGCCGAGCCCGCGTCCTTGGAGGAGCCGTTGGTCGACGACGAGCCGCCGGAGCGGCGCTCGCGCGGCGCCCGCTCCTTCTTCTCCACCGGCGCGGGGTCGACGATGCGCCCCTTGGTGCCGACCGGGATGCCCTGGTCGTGGAAGAGGTGCTCGGACGTCGAGTACGTCTCCTGCGGCTGGTCGAACGGCAGGTCGAGCGCCTTGTTGATCATCTTCCAGCGGTGCAGGTCGGCCCAGTCGACGAAGGTGATCGCGGTGCCCGTCGCGCCGGCGCGACCGGTGCGGCCGATGCGGTGCACGTAGGTCTTGTCGTCCTCGGGGCAGGTGTAGTTGACGACGTGGGACACGCCGCGCACGTCGATGCCGCGAGCCGCGACGTCGGTGCAGACCAGGACCTGGATCTTGTCCTCGCGGAAGCGGGCCAGCGCCTTCTCACGCGCGACCTGGGCCATGTCGCCGTGCAGCGGGGAGGCCTTGAAGCCGCGCTCCTGCAGGTCCTCGGCGACCCGCTGAGCCTGCCGCTTGGTGCGGGTGAAGACGATCATCTTGTCGGCGTCCACGGCCTGCAGGACGCGGCCGATGATCTCGGTCTTGTCGAGATCGTGGGCCTGGTAGATGAACTGCGCGGTCGCGGGCACCGTGGCGTTCTCGTACGACGACTCGGCGCGGATGTTCATCGGGTGGCGCATGTGGGTGCGCGCCAGTGCCACGATCGCGGCGGGCATGGTGGCCGAGAACAGCATGGTCTGGCGGGTCTCGGGGGTCTTGGAGATCAGCGTGATCACGTCGGGCAGGAAGCCGAGGTCGAGCATCTCGTCGGCCTCGTCGAGCACCAGCGCGTGCACGTGGGAGAGGTCGAGGGCGCGGCGGTTGGCCAGGTCGATCAGCCGACCGGGGGTGCCGACGACGATGTCGACGCCGGCCTCGAGCGCCTCGAGCTGCGGCTCGTAGCCCACGCCGCCGTAGACGGTGAGGACGCGCAGGCCGCGGTCCTTGCCCGCGAGGGCGAGGTCGCCGGAGACCTGGAGCGCCAGCTCGCGGGTGGGGGCGACGATGAGGGCCTGCGGCTTGCCCTGCGGCAGGTCGGCGTACTCCGGGTCGGTGGGCGCCACCGAGCGCTGGAGCACCGGGATGCCGAACGCGAGCGTCTTGCCGGTGCCCGTGCGGGCCTGGCCGATGAGGTCGGTGCCCATCAGGGCGACCGAGAGGGTCATCTCCTGGATGGCGAAGGGGGTGGTGATGCCGGCGCGCTCGAGCGCGTCACAGATCTCGGGCTGCACGCCCAGGTCGCGGAAGGTGGTCACGAGGTGTCTTTCGGGAAGAGTTGGATGTCCCACGCGTATGCGGTCAGCCCACTCAAGAGGTCGTATCGCCGACCGCGCACATACAGGCGGCCACCGGACTCGTCGTCGGCGGCTCGGTCCCCCTCATGCTATCGCTAGGCTGCGCGCATGACTGAATCGCCCGACGAGGACTACCGCCGCGCCGCAGTCGACCTCCTCGGGGCGATCGCCTACGGCGAGCTCTCCGCGTTCGAGCGACTCGTCGAGGACGCCAAGATGGCGCCCGGCATCGACGACAGGATCGCGATCGGGGCGATGGCCGCCGCCGAGTTCGGCCACCTGCAGAAGCTGGTCGGACGGCTCGAGGGGCTCGGGGCCGACCCGGCCCAGGCGATGCAGGTCTTCCGGGACAGCTTCGACGCCTTCCACGCGCACACGGCACCCTCCGACTACTACGAGGGGCTCATCAAGGCCTACGTCGGCGACGGGCTGGCCGCCGACTTCTACCGCGAGATCGCCGCCTACCTCGACCCGGAGACGCGCGAGGTGATCATCAGCTCGCTGGAGGACACCGGGCAGACCGCCTTCATCGTCGAGCGGGTCCGCGCCGGCATCGCCGAGGACCACCGGCTCGGGGGCCGGCTGGCGCTGTGGGGGCGCCGGCTGATGGGCGAGGCGCTGACCCAGGCCCAGCGGGTCGCGGGCGACCGCGAGTCGCTGACCGCCCTGTTGGCCGGGGGAGTGGACCGCCCGGGTCTCGACCTGGCTGCGCTGGGCCGGATGTTCACCCGGCTGACCGAGCTGCACGCGGCCCGGATGGACGCGCTGG
Source organism: Nocardioides sp. SYSU D00065 (assembly GCF_017916425.1). GTDB lineage: Bacteria > Actinomycetota > Actinomycetes > Propionibacteriales > Nocardioidaceae > Nocardioides. Next base: position 809,501 of record NZ_JAFMSX010000002.1, read on the forward strand.
GACTGGAGGCCTGAGCCGGACCCCGCCTACGACGAAGGACCCCGCACCGGTCGGTGCGAGGTCCTTCGTGCTGGGGCTGCCGGGGCGTCAGGCCCTGGTGCGGCTGCCGTGGTTCCGGCCGGTCACGGTCGAGGCGATGACGACGAGCACGGCGGCGACGGCGATCTGCCAGACGTGGCGCCACCAGTCGATGCCGTTGGTCTGCGGGTCGAAGAACATCGAGTACAGCAACGTGCCGAGGAGCACGCCTCCGATGCCGCAGACGATCGTGAGCCAGAGCGGGATGTTGTCCTTGTCGCCCGGTGCGACCAACTTGCCGAGGAGGCCGATGATGACACCTCCGATGAGGGCTACCAGGATGTCGGAGAGATCCATTGTTGGGGACACCTTTCTGTCGGGAGCCGGCACGGTGTGCCGGCACCGTCATCATGTCGGTGGCCTGCTGCCGTAGCAATGCAGCGCCTCCGATGGGGTGAGCCCGTCGGGGTGAGGCGCACCGGAGCGGTGCGCCCGGTCAGCGGAAGCCGACCGTGCTCGCGGTCGGGGAGCCGAGCTCGACGTAGGCGATCTTGTCGGCCGGCACGACGACGGCCCGGCCCTTGGTGTCGGCGAGGCGCAGCAGTCCGCTCGAGGACAGCGCCTCGGCGAAGTGCGCCTCGATGTCCTCGGGCGTGCTGTCGGTGTCGAGCACCAGCTCGCGCTGGGCGTTCTGCACGCCGATCTTGACCTCCACGTGTTGCTCCTTGCAGCTCGGTGTTCTCGGTGTCCGGGGGGTGTCCGGGGTGATGAGTCGATGGTGCCGGGTGGGTGGTCGCCGACCGTTCGTCGCCCGTCAGTGGTCGTCGGACCGGGGGTAGCCCCGGATGCCGCGCCAGGCGAGGCCGGCGATCAGCGCGGCGGCGTCGTCCTGGGGGATCGAGCCACCACCCGCGAGCCAGAACCGGGCGGAGACCTGCGCCATTCCCACCAGCGACACCGCCAGCAGCTCGGAGGCCTCGTCGGGCAGTCCGGTGTCGGTGCGGATCACGTCGGCGATCATCGAGGCGCACTCCGTGGTGACCCGGTCCACGCGCTCGCGCACGTGCGGCTCGCTGGTGAGATCGGACTCGAAGACGAGCCGGAACGCGCCCTCCTCGGAGGCCACGTAGCTGTAGAACACCTTCATCGTCGCCGCCACCCGGTCCTTGTTGTCCGTGGTGGAGGCGAGCGCCTCGCGGCAGTTGTCGATGATCATGTCGCACGAGGAGTCCAGCAGCGCGAGGTACAGGTCGAGCTTGCCGGGGAAGTGCTGGTAGAGCACCGGCTTGGACACGCCCGCGCGATCGGCGATGTCGTCCATCGCGGCGGCGTGGTAGCCCTGCGCCACGAAGACCTCGAGCGCCGACTCGAGCAGCTGGACGCGCCGCTCGCGCCTCGGCATCCGGCCGCCGCGCGGTCGCAGGGACGTGCCGCCGGACGTCGTGTCGGTGCTGCCTGCGGTCACGTCGTCCTCCTGGTGCTCTGGTACCCGGGAGGGGGGTACTCGCGGGTAGTGGAGCACGAGCCTATCCGGCCGCCCGGTGCCCCGCCGGTGCCCCGGTCGCCGGGAGTCCGGATGCCGGGACGTCGTACGAGCAGCGCGCGGGCGGGGCTGACCATGGTCGGGAACAGAGCCGGCGCCACGCCGGTTGAACCTGTTCACCGACGTCAGCCCCCCAAGGAGTCACCGTGTCGTTCGCCCCGCTCGTCGAGCCGGCCGCCGAGCTCACCACCGACGAGGTGCGCCGCTACAGCCGCCACCTGATCATCCCGGACGTGGGCATGGCCGGGCAGAAGCGGCTGAAGAACGCCCGCGTGCTGGTCATCGGCGCCGGCGGGCTCGGCTCCCCTGCGCTGCTCTACCTCGCCGCGGCGGGTGTCGGCACGATCGGCATCGCCGAGTTCGACGAGGTCGACGAGTCCAACCTGCAGCGCCAGGTCATCCACGGCATGTCCGACATCGGCCGGCCCAAGGCGGAGTCGGCCCGCGAGTCGATCGCCGAGGTCAACCCGCTGGTCGACGTGGTCGTGCACGGCGAGCGCCTCGACAACGACAACGTCATGGAGGTGTTCGAGGGCTACGACCTGATCGTCGACGGCACCGACAACTTCGCGACGCGCTACATGGTCAACGACGCCGCGTACTTCTTGAAGATCCCCTACGTCTGGGGCTCGATCTACCGCTTCGACGGCCAGGCGTCCGTCTTCGCGCCGTCGCTGGCCGACGACGCCCCCTGCTACCGCTGCCTCTACCCCGAGCCGCCGCCGCCGGGCATGGTCCCCAGCTGCGCCGAGGGCGGCGTGCTGGGCGTGTTGTGCGCGAGCATCGGCTCGATCCAGGTCAACGAGGCGATCAAGCTGCTCACCGGGATCGGCGACCCCGCCATCGGCAAGCTGGTGATCTACGACGCCCTCGAGCTGGAGTGGCGCAAGCTCAAGGTCCGCAAGGACCCGAACTGCGCGCTGTGCGGGGAGAACGCCACCGTCACCGGTCTCATCGACTACGACGCGTTCTGCGGCGCCGTGTCCGACGAGGCCGCGGAGGCTGCCGCCGGCTCCACGATCTCGGTCACCCAGCTCGAGCAGATGCTCAAGGAGCGCGAGGCCGGGGAGCGCGACTTCACCCTGATCGACGTCCGCGAGCCCAACGAGTTCGAGATCAACCGCATCCCGGGCTCGGTGCTGGTGCCCAAGGGGGAGTTCCTCAACGGCAACGCCCTCGGCGACCTGCCCAGCGACAAGCCGGTCGTGCTGCACTGCAAGTCCGGGGTCCGCTCCGCGGAGGTGCTCGCGATCGTCAAGGGCGCGGGCTACGCCGACGCGGTGCACGTGGGCGGCGGCGTCGTGGCCTGGGTGAGCCAGATCGACCCCAGCCAGCCGGCGTACTGATCGGCCACCGGCCGGGGCGCTCGTGACCACCGCGGAGGAGCGCGAGCTGTACGTCGAGCTGGTGCTGCAGGCGGCTGAGTCGGTGCCGCGCGGGCGCGCGACGACGTACGGCGCGATCGCCGAGGTGGTCGGTCGCCGGCTCGGCCGCGGCGGGCCCCGCCTGGTCGGGTCGGTGCTCGCGCGCCACGGCGGCGCGGTGCCGTGGTGGCGGGTGGTCCGCGCCGACGGGTCGCTGCCGCCCTCCCACGACGCCGAGGCGCGCCAGGCGTACCTCGAGGAGGGCACCCCGCTGCGCCCCGGCGGCACCGTGGACCTGGGACGCGCCTTCTGGCAGCCGACGCTGCAGGCACAATGACCGCATGCTCTACACCGTCCTGCACAGCGTCGTGCCACCGTTGGCCCGCGCCGTGTGGCGCCCGACGGTGGAGGGCCTGCACCACGTCCCCGCCACCGGCCCGGTGATCGTGGCGAGCAACCACCTCTCGTTCGCCGACAGCGTCGTGATCCCGGTGGTCGTGCCGCGCAAGGTGGTGTTCCTCGCCAAGTCCGACTACTTCACCGGCACCGGCGTCAAGGGCGCGCTCACGCGGGCGTGGTTCGAGGGGCTCGGCATGCTGCCCGTGGACCGTGACGACACGAGGGCGGCGATGGCGAGCCTCGACACCGCTCTGGAGGTGCTCGGCCGTGGCGAGGCGTTCGGGATCTACCCCGAGGGCACTCGCTCGCGCGACGGCCGGCTCTACCGCGGCCGCACGGGGGTGGCGCACCTCGCGCTGACGGCCGGCTGCCCCGTCGTGCCGGTCGGCCTGCAGGGCACCGCCGAGCTCCAGCCGGTCGGGACGAACGTCCCGCGGCTGGCGAAGGTGACGGTGCGGTTCGGCGAGCCGATCACCGTGTCGGGCGACTACGACGGGGTTCCCGCGGGGCGTGCGCGTCGCGACCTCACCGACCGGATCATGACGGCCATCGGGGCGCTGTCGGGCCAGGAGCAGGCGGGCGTCTACAACGAGCGGCCGGTGGACGCGTAGCGGCCCGGCGCGGCGCCGTCCGGGTGCTCGGGTCGCGTCAGTCCCGCGACGCCTGCTCGCGCAGCCACTCCAGCAGGACGGCGTTGATGCGAAGCCCGAGGTCGACCTGCGCGGCGAACGGCTCGTCCGGGTCGAGGTCGTCGCGTAGTGCCCGCAGCTCGGCCTCCTCCTGCTCGACGTAGGCCACGTCCCGCTCGAACACGGCGCGCCGGTCCTCGGGACCGAGCAGCTGGCCGAGGAACAGTCGTACGGCGCCCTCGTTGCGCTGGCCGCGGTCGGGCGGGACCTCGACGAGCCACCGTCGCAGCTCGCTGTGTCCTGCGTCGGTGAGGGCGTAGGTCTTGCTCCCGCGGGGCCCCCGGCTGACGACCTCGGCCCACCCGAGCTCCTCCAGCTTCGCCAGCTCGGGATAGATCTGGCTGTGCTTGGCGTGCCAGGCCGAGCGCAGGGAGAGGTCGAACATGCGCGCCAGCTCGTAGCCGGTCGACGGCCTGCGAGCCAGCAGGCCCAGGACGGCGTGCCGCAGCGACATGCGATCAGCCTACGCCACCTATATCAATTGACCTGTAAGAAATGACATGTCAGATTCTTCCTATGGATCTGACAACTCTCTCCGCCTCCCGGCGGATCCTGCTGTGGGCCGCGGTCGTCTCGGGCCTGCTGCTGGCCATGCTCGACCAGACGATCGTCGGGACCGCCCTCCCGGAGATCGTCCAGGACCTGGGCGGGCCGGGCTGGTACGTCTGGGCATTCACGGCCTACCTCGTCCCGGCGACCGTCCTGCTTCCCGTGGCGGCGCGCCTGTCGGACCGGTACGGCCGACGGCACGTGCTGGTCGCGGGCATGGGGCTCTTCGTCACCGGCTCGGCGCTCTGCGCGGTGGCCGGCTCGATGCCGGTGCTGACGGCCGGCCGCGCGGTCCAGGGGGTCGGGGCCGCGGCGCTGGAGGCGTTGTCGTTCATCGTCGTCAGCGAGCTGTCGGGGGCCGGACGTCGCGCGACGGGCCAGGCGGCGCTCAGCGCCGTCATGGGGTTCAGCTTCGTCGCCGGTCCCCTCGTGGGGGGTCTGCTGACCGACCACGTCGGCTGGCGGTGGGCGTTCCTGGTCAACGTCCCGATCGGCCTGGCCGGCATGGCGGTCCTCGTCCGCACGCTGCCGCGGCAGTTCGGCCGTCACGAGTCCCGGGAGACCCCTCTCGACCTGCTCGGCATCGCGACGCTCACGGTGTCGGTCGGGGCGCTGCTGCTCGGGCTCAACCGGCACCAGCAGCTCGGCACCTGGGGCGACCCCGCCTCCGGAGGCGCGGTCGGCGTCGGCGTCCTGGGCCTCCTGGTGTTCCTCCAGGTCGAGCGACGCGCGGTCGCGCCCATCATCCCGCTCCGGCTGCTGCGCGACCGCGTCACCGGACGCATCCTGCTGGCCGGCGCCTTCGCGACCACCGGCCTGTACGGCGCGATCCTGCTGCTGCCTCGCTGGTACCAGCTGGAGGAGGGCACGTCCTCGACCGGCTCCGGGCTCCGGCTCTACCCGCTGCTCATCGCGCTGCTGCTCGCCGTCAACATCGGCGCTGTCGCGGTGGTCCGCCGCCGCGACGTCCGCGGGCCGCTCCTGGTGGCGGGGGCGCTGGTGCTCGTCGGGTCCGCTGCGTTCGCGGCGCTCGACGAGTCGTCGCCGGGCTGGCACCCGCTGCTGGCCATGGCCGTGCTCGGGCTCGGGATGGGACCTGCCCTGTCCGGTCTCCAGATCGCGATCGGCCGCACCTCCGCGCCGGCCGACCTCGGTGCCGCGATGAGCGCCCTGCTCCTGGGACGGCAGGTCATCGGTGCCGTGGCCCTCGCCGCCGCCGAGGCGCTGCACCGCTCGGCCGCGATGGAGCAGGGGCCGACCGCGGCGACGGGTACGACGGTGGCCTGGGTCGCGGGCACCGGTGCCGTCGTCGCCGCCGTGGCGCTGCTGGGACTGCGCGGCAGGCTCCCGGAAGGCCCGGCCGCCCCCGCGCCCAGCGAGGTGACTGAGCCGCGAGGGGTCGCCAGCACGTCGGGCGCATGACCGACGGGGGAGCGGGGTCCTAGAGCAGCCGGCCGCAGGTGGGCCACGGCGACCGGCCGCGCCGCTGGTAGAGCAGCTTGGCGCGGTAGGTCTGCTCGCCGGCCGAGGCGGAGGTCGGCAGCCCGGAGCCGCCGACGCTGCGCCACGTGGACACGTCGAACTGGTAGAGCCCGTAGTAGCCGGCCGGGTTCACCGCGCGGGGGTTGCCGCCCGACTCGCAGTCGGCGAGGGCCGCCCAGTCGAGCCCGTCGGCGCCCGGCACCGAGTAGGGCCGGCGGCCGACGAGCACCCGGCGCGGGCGGGGCTCGCGGACCAGCGTGGTCCTCACGACGCGGTACTTCACCGGCTCGCCGTTGTGGAGGGTGCGGACCGCCACCACCTCGCGGACCCCGGGCCGGCCCTCGCGCACCACCTTGCGGCGGCCAGGGGCGAGGTCGGTGGTCGGGATCTCATCGATCCCGGCGCGGACCCGGCGGTGCTTGGTCTTGCGCTGCTTGTCGACGGCGGTCAGGCGGACGACGTCGCCTTCGCGCAGGAGCTTGCGGCGCCCCGAGACCTCGCGGCCGTCGCGCACCACGTCGACCAGGTCGTTGCCGTCGACCCGGACGCCGTGGGTCTCCAGCAGCTTGGTGGGCCACGTGCGAGGCGCGGCCGTGGTCGCGACCGCGGGCTGGTCGGCCACGCGGAGCCGTACGTCGACGGGGTCGGCCGCCGTTCCGGCCGCACTGCCGGGCACCAGCGTCAGAGCGAGCGCGGTGGCGACGGCGCCGGCGGCGAGGTTGCGCGGGCGGAGGGGCCTGATCGGGGGCATGGTCGGTGTGGTGGTGGCACGCACGTGCTTCTGACCTCACGGTTGGGCGCCTCGGGGCGCTCGGACGCGACGCCGCCGGTTCGGGCGTCGAGGCCGCGGCGGGCACTCGCCTCACGATGGGAGGCGCCTCGTCCGAGAGGGGCGCTGCCTGCGACCCCACCACGAGAACACGATCGCCGAGGCATGTCGAATCGAAGGTGCCCTCCGGTCGACCGACACCCCTCGGGGTGCAGCCGATCCGCCGCGGGAGGCTTACGGTTCAGGCTCCTGTTCACTGTGAGTTCTCGAGGATCACATGTCTGGTTCGTCACGCCTGCTGTCCGTGCTCGTCGCCGTCCTCCTCGCGCTCGCGGGGCTCCAGGCGCTGACCGCCTCCGGGTCGGCCGCTCCGCCGGACGGCTACTGGACCGCCACCGACCAGCGGCCGGGAGGTGATCGCGGCAGGATCGAGCGGCGGGTCGAGCCGACGCGCTACGCCGCGTTCACGCTGGACCGCGCCGGGATCCGCGCCGCCCTCGACCGGGCACCCGCGGAGGACGCCGCCCGCGCGGCCGACGACGCCGGTGCGGTGGTGACCGTCCCCGCGCCCAACGGCGAGCTCGTCGACTTCCGGGTCCAGGAGGTCGCCGTGATGGAGGCCGGCCTCGCCGCCCGCCACCCCGAGCTGACGACGTACGCCGGTCGCGCCGTGGGCGACCCGACCGCCACCATCAGGCTCGACCTCACGCCGATGGGGTTCCACGCCGCCGTGCGCGGGGACGGCGAGCGCGCCTCGTGGTACGTCGACCCGGCGTGGAACGGCGACGACAGCCTCTACCTCTCCTACCGCCACGGCGACCTGCCCCGCACGGACCGCGGCCTGGTCGAGCCCGAGCTCGACGAGCACACCGTGAGCCGGCTGGGTGCGGACCTCGCCGAGGCGCCCGGCACGGAGGTGAGCCTGCGGACCTACCGGCTCGCGCTCGTGACCGACCCGTCGTACGCCGCCTACTTCGGCACCGAGAACGTCCTGGCCGAGAAGGTGACCCTGATGAACCGGGTCAACCAGATCTACAACGACGACCTCGCGGTCCGGATTCTCCTGATCGACGACACCGAGAAGCTCAACCTCGACACCGCCGCCGAGGCGACCGAGCCGAACGGTCCGTGTGGCGCAGCGGCCTGCTTCACCCCCGCCCAGCTCAGCAGCTGCACCGGCGCGTCGCTCAACCGCAACCGCATCGTCCTCGGCCAGCTCGTCGGCGCCTCCGCCTACGACGTCGGGCACCTCGCGCTCGGCGTCAACGGCGGTGGCGTGGCCGGCCTGGGCGTCGTCGGCGGCGACGGCAAGGCCCGCGGCTGCACCGGCATCCCCACGCCCGAGGGCGACTACTTCGCCGTCGACTACGTCGCCCACGAGATCGGGCACCAGTTCGGCGGGCCCCACACCTTCAACGGGACCGAGTTCAACTGCTCGGGCAACCGCGGCGGCTCGCCGTACGAGCCGGGCTCGGGCAGCTCGATCATGGCCTACGCCGGCATCTGCCAGCAGGACAACCTGCAGCCGCACAGCGACCCGTACTTCTCGCAGCGCAGCATCACCGACATCAGCAACACCGTCACGGCCCCGCGGGCACCGATCAGCGAGGTGCAGACGGTCTCCCTCCGAGGCTTCGACACCCACGGCGAGTCGTTCGTGCTGTCGTTCAACGGCCAGGAGACGGCGCCGATCGTCCGCGGCGTCAACTACGACCTCGCCGGCATCGACGCGGCCATCGAGGCGGTGACCGGGGTCGGCACCGTCGAGGTGCGCGGGTTCGGCGACCTGAGGGTGCCGGTGCCCGCGCCGGGCAACGTCCCGACGCTCGACGACACCGGGTTCGAGGTGCGCTTCACCGGCGCCCCGTACGCCGGCACCGACGTCGCCGCCCTCGGCCTCGCGCCGGCCTCGGGCGACGTGACGGGCTTCGTGGGCGAGACCGCGCAGGGCGGCCCGCAGCGCAACGGCGGCCACACCGTCACCCCGTCCGGCAACCACGCACCCGTCGTGACCGCTCCCGCGAGCAAGACGATCCCGATCCGGACGCCGTTCGCGCTGACCGGTCGGGCGACCGACCCCGACGGCGACCCGCTCGTCTACATCTGGGAGCAGAACGACCGCGGCGGTGCGGCCGGCACCGCGCTGGGCAGCCAGACCAAGGTCGACGGCCCGCTGTTCCGGATGTTCGGCACCTACGCGCCGGTGACCCCGGCGGGTGCGCTGCAGATCAACTCGCCCGGTGAGAACCTCGCGACCTCCAACCCCACCAGGGTCTTCCCGGACATGGCGCAGATCCTCGCCAACAACACCAACGCGCTCGACGGCACGTGCCCGCCGATGCCGCCCAAGCCGGCCAGCGGCGGCGCGACGAACGTCCCCGTCCCGGTGATCGAGTGCTTCGCGGAGTGGCTGCCGACCGCCGGCTACGTGGGATCGCCCGCGCAGCCGAACGTCGGGTGGGCGGGCAACACCGAGCCGTCGCTGAACTTCCGGCTGACCGCGCGTGACCTGGCCCCCGAGGGCGGCGGGTACTCCTACGGCGACGTCAAGCTGCTGCTCGACACCTCGCCCAACGCCGCTCCGTTCCGGGTGACGTCGAAGGGCGCCACCAGCGCAGCCGCCGTCGGCGGACGCACCGAGACGATCTACTGGACGGCCAACACGACCGCGCTCTCGCCGAACGTCAGGATCACCCTGTCGCTGGACGGCGGCCGGACGTTCCCGACGGTGCTGGCGGAGAGCACTCCCAACGACGGCAACACGCAGGTGACGTGGCCCGACGTGTCCACCACGACGGCGCGCATCAAGGTCGAGGCGGTCGAGAACTACTTCTTCGACGTCAACGACGCCGACATCACGATCATCGGGAGCGACGAGCCCACTGTGCCGCCAGCGCCCACGACGAGCCCGAGCCCCACGACGCCGGCGCCCACCACCCCCACGACGCCGGCGGCCGCCAAGGTGGCGGCACGGGTCGTGACCAAGATGGTGAAGCCGGTCGAGGTCGGCACCCGGGTCAGGCTGCGCGTGAGCGTGCGGGCCAAGGAGGTCGTGCCGTCGGGCACCGTCAAGGTGCGGGTCAAGGGCGCGGGACGGTCGACGTCGTGGACGAAGACCCTCTCCGTACGCGGCGGGACGCGCGTCCTGCTGCCGAGGTTCAGGCGGACCGGTGACGTCCGGGTCGTCGTCCGGTACCTCGGGGATGCCGCGGTGAAGCAGAAGCGCAGGACGATCACCTTCTCGGTGGTCGATCGCGACGACGTCCGCTGAGCCGCCAGGACCTCACCACGACCACTCGATGCCGTAGACGCCCGGCGGCCGGTCCTCCGCGGCGATGTGGACGCCACCGAAGGGGTCGAGCGTCAGCTCGCGCACGCGCGAGCGCTCGACGTCCACGGTCTCCCACACCCGCTGGGGGGTCGGCCCGGTGAACACGACGTGCAGGCTGTGGTGTCCCACGGAACGGCGGAAGCCGTCGATGGTCCAGTCGGTCTCGCCGACCTCGACAGGCCTCCCGGCGCCGCTGGTCCGGAACGCGATGACGCGTGACTCGCCGCTGCGCATCGGGGTGCCGAGGTCGAGCTCGAACGCGACGACGGCGAGATCGGGAACGGGGCGACGCAGCGCGACCGTGCACCCGACAGTGTCCTCGACCTGGACCTGGTCCAGGGCGTCCTGGTTGTCGGCGGTCATCAGCACCGGGTGGTGGTCGAGGCCGTCGGCGAGCGCCTCGATGAGCAGCTCGTTGGTGGAGTAGCCGACGCACCGGTCGGCGTCGACGTACGCCCGTCTCGCCACCCGCCGGATCCGCATGTCGACCGCCGCCCTGACGCCAGCGGCCGCCAGCACGTCGTCCGCCGAGGGCGTCATGATCTCGCTGAACGGGGCGAGCGTGTCGGCGCTGCGCCAGCGGCGCAGCTCGTGCTCGCGACGCGCCCCGTCGATGCCCAGCGCGTCGACGAGCGCCTCGAGCGTGCTGGTGTGCGGACGCGTGACGCGGCCGGTCTCGAGCCCTCGGATGGTGCGTACGCTCACGCCGCTGCGCCGGGCCAGCGCCGCCTGGCTGAGGCCGCCCTCCTGACGCAGGGCGCGCAGCCGAGCGCCGGACTCGTGCTCGTCCACGCGGTCCTCTCCCTTCACGGTGGTCCATCGTCCTCGGCCCCGAGCGGCTCCAGTCTCGTCCATGGCCGGTCGCCGCGATCTTGCCGCCAGCCTGCCGGGTCGTCGCGGTCTCGCGTGGCGCGCTCCCGGTCGGGCCCTGGGACACGCTCTTCCGAGCCGCTCCGCGTGCCCGCTACGGACTGTCGGTGCCGCGTGATGAGGTGTCCTGCGTGAGCACCTCGACAGTCCGCTACCGGCTCGTCCGCCCCGAGCGCGAGGTCGTGGTGCCCGAGCTCGACGAGCACCAGCAGCGCGTCGTCGACCACGAGGGCGGCCCCCTGCTGGTGCTCGCCGGGCCCGGGACGGGCAAGACCACCACGCTGGTGGAGGCGATCGTCGACCGCATCGAGCACCGCGGCGCCTCACCCGACTCGGTGCTGGCACTGACGTTCTCCCGCAAGGCGGCCGAGCAGCTCCGAGACCGAGTGACCGCCCGCGTCGCGCGCACCACCTCGGCGGCATCGTGCTCGACGTTCCACTCCTTCGCCTACGCCCTGGTCCGCAAGTACGCCCCCGCCGAGCTCTACGAGGGCGCCATCCGCCTGCTCTCGGCGCCCGAGGCCGACGTCGTGCTGCGGGAGCTGCTGCGCGACAACCCCGAGTCGGTGGTCTGGCCCGAGCCGTTGCGGCGAGCCGTGGGCACCCGGGGCTTCGTCCGCGAGGTGCAGGCGGTGCTCGCCCGCGCCCGCGAGAAGGGCCTCGATCCCGCAGGCCTGCGCAGCCTCGGCATCGAGCACGACCTGCCGGAGCTGGTCGCGGCCGGGCTGTTCCTCGAGCAATACCTCACGGTCCTCGACAGCCTCGGCGCCACCGACTACTCCGACCTCATCCGCCGGGCGGTGATCGAGGCGGAGGCGCACCGCGAGGAGCTGCGCGCCCGGTGGAGCCACGTCTTCGTCGACGAATACCAGGACACCGACCCCGGCCAGGTCGCCCTGCTCCGCGCGCTCGCCGGCGACGGGCGCGACCTGACGGTCGTCGGCGACCCGCACCAGTCGATCTACGGCTTCCGCGGCGCCGACGTGCGCGGCATCCTCGACTTCCCGTCCAGCTTCCCGACCAGCAGCGGCGCTCCGGCGCCGGTCGTGGTGCTGCGCCGCACGCGCCGCTTCGGCCCGCGCATCCTGCTGGCCGCCGGGCGCGTGGCCAGCCGGCTCACCCTCACCGGCAGCATCGCCCCCGAGGCGCGCGAGGCCTTCCTGTCGCCGGAGGCGGTCCCCGGGCCGCAGGGGCAGGGCCGCGTCGAGGTCGTCACCTACGACACCGAGCGGGCCGAGGCCGAGCGACTGGCCGACCTGCTGCGCCGAGCGCACCTCGAGGACGGCATCGCATGGGAGCGGATGGCGGTGCTCGTGCGGTCGGGTCGCACCAGCATCCCGCCGCTGCGGCGCGCACTGGCGGCGGCCGGGGTGCCGGTCGAGGTGGCCTCCGACGACCTGCCGCTCGTGCACGACCCCGCCGTCGTGCCGCTGCTCGACGCGCTCCGCGCCGTGGTCAACCTCGACAACGACGACCCCGACTCGCCCGACTACCTCGACCCCGGCCGCATCGAATCCCTGCTCCTCTCTCCGCTGGGCGGTCTCGACGCCTCCGACCTGCGCGCACTCGTGCGCCGTCTCCGCACGCGCGAGAAGGAGCAGGCGGACCCCACCTCGAGGCGCACCTCGCGCGAGCTGCTCCGCCTCGCTCTCGTGGAACCGGGGTTCCTGGACGAGGTCGCCGGTCCCGACGTCGAACGGGCCGCAGCCCTGGCCGCCCTGCTGCGCGAAGGCGCACGGATGCTCGCCGAGCGGGCCGGCGTCGAGGACCTCCTGTGGCACCTCTGGTCGTCGACGCCGTGGCCGGCGCGGCTGCGCCGCCAGGTCGACCTCGGGGGAGCAGGCGCGCGACGGGCGCACCGCGACCTCGACGCGATCGTCGCGCTCTTCGAGCTCGCCGCCCGCGCGGTCGACCAGCGCGACCACGTCGGGGTCGCGGCGTTCTTCGCCAGCGTGGTGGCCCAGCAGCTGCCCGCCGACACCCTCGCCGAGCAAGGCGTGCGTGGCGCCGCGGTGCGGCTGCTCACCGCCCACCGTTCCAAAGGGCTGGAGTGGGACCTGGTCGTGGTCGCCCACGTGCAGCAGGAAGGATGGCCCGACCTCCGGCGCCGCGCGACGCTGCTCGGCGCCGACCGCATCGGCGTGGATGGTGCGGGCCACCCCGACCTGGTCCCGCCCGTCACCACTCGAGCGCTCCTGATGGAGGAGCGCCGCCTCTTCTACGTCGCCTGCACGCGTGCCCGGCGCCGCCTCGTGGTGAGCGCGGTCCGCTCGTCCGACGACGACGGCGAGCAACCCTCGCGGTTCCTCGAGGAGCTGGGCGTCACCATCGAGCACCAGGACGGTCGCCCGCCCCGGCCGCTGTCCCTCGGCGGCTTGGTGGCCGAGCTGCGCCGCACCGCGGCCGATCCCGAGGCCACGCCGGCCCTGCGCGAAGCGGCCGCCCGGCGACTGGCCGCCCTCGCCGCCGAAGAGGTGGACGGTCGCCAGCTGGTGCCCTCGGCCGACCCGTCGACGTGGTGGGGCACCCGCAGTGCCACCCGCTCGGTCCAGCCGATCCGCGACCCCGAGCGCCCGGTGCCGATCTCGGCCAGCATGCTCGAGTCGATCCTCGTCTGCCCGGCGCAGTGGTTCTTCGAGCGCGAGGCAGGCGGTGTCTCCGCAGTGCACCAGTCCGCCAACCTCGGCCAGGTCCTCCACGCAGTGGCCGAGCGGGTCGCGCGCGGCGACCTGCCGGCCGAGGTCGACCCCCTCATGTCGGAGGTCGAGGCGATCTGGGACCGGCTCGCCTTCCGCACGCCGTGGTCCCGCCAGCGCGAGCTCGCCCGCATCCGCAAGGCCGTGGCGCGATTCGTCCAGTGGCACCTGGCCAACCCGCGGGAAGTCCTGGGCGCGGAGCAGCGCTTCCAGAGCGTGGTCGACGTCGACGGACGTCCCGTCATGCTCACCGGCTTCGCCGACCGCCTCGAGCTCGACGACGCCGGCCGGGTCGTCGTGGTCGACTTCAAGAGCGCCCGCAGCGCGCCGTCGGGACCCGCAGTGGCGGGCAACCTCCAGCTCGCCCTCTACCAGTACGCCGTCGACGCCGGGGCGCTCGACGACGCCGCCGGTCGCCCCGTGACCTCCGGCGGTGCCGAGCTCGTGCAGCTGGGGATCGACGACGACTCCTCGAGCGCCAAGGTGCAGGGCCAGCCGCCGCACGACGACGCCGGGCCCGAGCGCACCGTGCTGCGCGCGGGCCTCGCCCGGGCCGCCGAGCTGGTCCGCACCGAGACGTTCCCCGCCACGGCGGGACCGCAGTGTCGCGAGTGCGCCTTCGTCGCCATCTGCCCGGCCAAGGGCGCGGGGAGCGTGACGGTCCAGTGACCCAGACCCCAGCCCAGACCGCACGCCGCGAGCCCGTCCGGTTGGAGACGCCTCAGGACCTCCAGGCGCTGATGGGCGGCCACGCCCCCAGCGACGAGCAGTGGGCCGCGATCACCTCACCCCTGCGACCCACCGTGGTGGTCGCCGGCGCCGGCAGCGGCAAGACCACCCTCATGGCGCAGCGCGTCGTGTGGCTCGTCGCCACCGGCCGGGTCCGCCCCGAGGAGGTCCTCGGCCTCACCTTCACCACCAAGGCCGCGGCCGAGCTGCGGCACCGCGTCACCGCCGCCCTCGGCGCCGCCGGTCTGCTGGACCGCTCGGTCGTCGCCGAGGGGGAGGACGTCCTCGAGCCCACCGTCGCGACCTACCACGCCTACGCCGCCACCCTGCTCACCGACCACGGGCTCCGCATCGGCCACGAGCCCGACACCCGCGTCGTCTCCGACGCCTCCCGCTACCAGCTGGGTTCCCGGGTGATCGAGCGGTTCACCGGGCACATCGAGCTGCTCACCGACCACCCGGCCACCGCCATCCAGAACCTCCTGGCCCTCGACGGCGCCATGAGCGAGCACCTCGTCAGCGAGGACGACGTACGCCGCGTCGACGACGAGGCCCGCCGCGGTTTCGAGCGTGCCATCGCCGACGAGCTGGCCGGCAAGGGCCGCAAGACCTACCTCGAGCCGCCCACCAAGGCGATCAACGCCATCGACCGGCGCGCCGAGCTGCTCCAGCTCGTCAGCGGCTACCGCCGCCTCAAGTCCGACCTCGGGCTGATGGACTTCGGTGACCAGATCGCGCTGGCGGCCAGGCTCGTCGAGGACCAGCCGGAAGTGGGCGAGCTCGAGCGGTCGCGGTACAAGGTCGTCCTGCTCGACGAGTACCAGGACACCTCCGTGGCCCAGGCCACCATGCTGGCCCGGCTGTTCTCAGGCCCCGACGAGCAGCACGGCCTGGGCCACCCGGTCATGGCGGTGGGCGACCCCAACCAGGCGATCTACGGCTGGCGCGGGGCGTCGGTGTCCAACATCCTCAACTTCGCCGACACGTTCCCGGCGGCCGACGGCGAGCCCGGGCGGCTCCCGCTGACGGTCAACCGCCGCTCCGACCGCCGCATCCTCGACGTGGCCAACCGGCTGGCCGAGCCCTTGCTCGCGGCCTACGGCGACAAGGTCGCGCGGCTCCGGGCCGCCGAGATCGCCGGCGACGGCCACGTCGAGGCCCACGTCTTCGAGCGCGCCGCCGATGAGCTGTCGTGGCTGGCTGGCGAGGTCCGGCGGGTGCACGACTCGGGCACGGACTGGTCGGAGATCGGGGTGCTCAGCCGCGACAACGCGCAGGCGGAGGAGGTCTACGACGCGCTGACGTCGGCAGGGATCCCGGTCGAGATCGTGGGCCTGTCCGGCCTGATCCGGCTGCCGGAGGTGGCTGAGGTGGTCGCCACGCTGACGCTGCTGCACGACGTGACCGCCAACGCCGCCATGCTCACGCTGCTGACGGGTCCCCGCTGGGCGATCGGACCGCGCGACCTGCGGCTGGTCGCCCTCCGCGCCGCCGAGATCGCCGGCGTGCGCGGACGCGCGGAGGCCGCGTCCATCGCCGACCAGCTGCTGCAGATCGCCGACGGGATCGACGCCTCGGAGCTGCCGGCCCTGAGCGACGCCGTGGAGTCGCCCGGCGAGGCGGCGTACTCGCCTGAGGCGCTCGACCGGTTCGCCCTGCTCGCCGCCGAGCTGCGCCGGCTGCGCTCCCACGTCGGCGACCCGCTGCTCGACGTGGTGCGGCGCATCATCGACACCACGGGCGTCGACGTGGAGCTCGCGTCGGCCACCTCGCCCGCTGCGGCCGCGCGCCGCGACAACCTCGACCTGTTCGTCAAGGCCGTCGCGGAGTTCCAGTCCGTCGACGGCGACGTGACCCTGCCGGCGCTGCTGGCCTACCTCACCGCCGAGGACGACCAGGGCAACGGGCTCGACGTCGCGACCCCGACGGCCGCCGACTCGGTCAAGCTGCTGACGGTCCACCGCGCCAAGGGCCTCGAGTGGTCGTCGGTGTTCTGCGTCGGAGTGGGGGAGACCCGCTTCCCCAGCAACCGTTCCCGCACGCTCTGGACGTCGTCGCCGGCGGTGCTGCCGGCGCCGCTGCGCGGTGATCGGGCCGACCAGCCCCAGCTCGCCGGGTACGACAAGGCAGCCCTCGACGCCTACCGCGCCGCCACCCGCGCGCACGACGCCGAGGAGGAGCTGCGGCTGGGCTACGTCGCCTACACCCGCGCCGCCCACCACCTCGCCGTCACGTCCTACGTCTGGGGGCAGCGTTCGACGCCCTTCGGGCCGTCCGCCTACCAGTGCGTGGTGCGCGACCAGCTCGAGGAGTGGGGCCGCCCGGTGGAGCGGTGGCTGGAGAAGCCGGTGGGCAAGACGCCCAACCCCAACGACGACGTGGACCCCTCGAGGCCCTGGCCCGTGCCGGGCCCCGGCGAGGAGGCGAGGCGCCGCCTGGCCGCCGCCGAGCTGGTGCGCAGCGTGGACCCCACCGCCCCCGACCAGGACCTCGACATGGTCGAGGCGGCGCGCGTGGCGGAGTGGGACGACGACCTCGCGCAGCTGCTCGCCGAGGCGCGGGCGGAGCGCTCCACGACCGTGGACCTGCCGCTGCCGAGCAGCCTCTCGGCCACGTCCGTGGCCCGGCTCCGCGACGACCCCGAGGGCTTTGCTCGCGAGCTCGCGCGTCCCATGCCGCGCCCGCCGGCGCCGGCGGCCCGGTTCGGCACCGCCTTCCACGCCTGGGTCGAGGACCGGTTCGGACAGCAGGCCCTCATCGAGCCCGACGAGCTGCCGGGTCGGGCCGACGCGGGCATCGACGACGAGGCCGACCTCGGCGAGGTGGTCAAGCGGTTCGAGGACGGGCCGTTCGGCGACCGCGCCCCCTACGCCGTCGAGGCGCCCTTCGCGCTGGTGCTGGGCGGCCAGGTGGTGCGGGGACGGATCGACGCCGTCTACGCCGAGCCCGCCGACGCGGGAGGCGGCTTCCTGGTCGTCGACTGGAAGACCGGCCGGCACGAGAGCGCCGACCCCCTCCAGCTCGCCCTCTACCGCCTGGCCTGGGCCGAGCTCACCGGCACGCCGGTCGAGCAGGTGCGCGCGGCGTTCCACTACGTCCGCACCGGGCGCACCGTCGAGCCCGACGACCTGCCCGGTCGCGCCGAGCTCGAGCAGCTGCTCGCGCGCTGACCGAGCGGTGGCTGAGCCACCTCGCCACAGCGGGCGAAGTGGCTGGGACACCGCCGGGGGTCCGTCGTACGCCGTCGCGGGGGTAGCGGTGCGTGACCCACCTCCAGCGGTCGCCGGATGTGGCTGGGACACCGCTGGGCGGTCCGCCGTACGCCGTCCGCGGGGGTAGCGGTGCGCCACCCACCTCGTGCGGTCGCCGGATGTGGCTGAGACACCGCCCGGCGGGCGGCCGTACGCCCACCGCGGGGTAGCGGTGCGTAACCCACCTCCAGCGGTCGCCTGATGCGGCTGGGTCACCGCCGGGCGGGCCGCCGTACGCCGTCGCCGGGGTAGCGGTGCGTCAGCCACCTCGGGCGGTCGCCGGATGTGGCTGGGGCACCGCCGGGGTCCGCTCGTGCGCCGTCCGCGGGGGTCGCGGTGCGTGACCCACCTCGGGCGGGCGCGGAATGTGGCTGGGACACCGCTGGGCGGTCCGCCGAGCTCCGGCCGAGCTCCCGCCGACCACCGCGCCCGGCACCCCAGGCGAGTACGTCGTCAGGCCAGGGCCGCGGTCAGCGCGATCTCCACCATCTCGCCGAAGGTCTGCTCGCGCTCTTGCGCGGTCGTCTCCTCGCCGGTGACGATGTGATCGGAGACGGTGCAGATCGCGAGCGCGCGGCGGCCGTGCTTGGCGGCGAGGGTGTAGAGGGCGCTGGCCTCCATCTCGACGGCGAGCACCCCGTAGCCGACCATCTCGGCCAGCAGCTCGGGTCGGGAGGGGTAGAACGAGTCGCTGGAGAAGATTAGGCCGACGTGGAACGGCGACCCGCCCTCGCGGGCCTCGGCGGCCTCGACCGCCCCGCGCAGCAGCCCGAAGTCGGCCACGGGGGCGTAGTCGATGCCGTGGAAGGTGATGCGGTTCATCGAGGAGTCCGTGCAGGCGCCGGAGGCGAGGACGAGGTCGCGCACGCCGACGGTCTCGGTGACCGCCCCGCAGGAGCCGACCCGCACGATCGTGGCGACGTCGTAGTCGGTGAACAGCTCGTTGACGTAGATCGACATCGACGGCTGACCCATGCCGGAGCCCTGCACCGAGACGGGCCGGCCGCGCCAGGTGCCGGTGAAGCCGTACATCCCGCGGACCTCGCTGTAGCAGCGGGCGTCGTCGAGGAACGTCTCTGCGATCCACCGCGCCCGGAGGGGGTCGCCGGGAAGCAGGACGGTGGGGGCGATGTCGCCGGGGGCGGCGCCGATGTGCGTGCTCACGGGCCCGGACGCTACCGGCTAGCGTGACCGGGTGAGCGAACCCAGCCCCTCGGAGCGCCCTCTCCCGCATGCCGCCCTGTCCGCCCACGCCCACAACCGGCTGGGCCTGCGCCGCACCGACCAGGGCTGGCTCGACGAGCGCATGTCGGACCCGGCGACGCGGGTCCTGGTGCTCGCGGGCAACCGGCTCCGCCCGGTCGACGGGGCCGTCGAGTGGGTCTCACCCGACCGCGCGCCGGAGGGCACGCTGGTGCTGCTGGGTGACCGGGACGGCGTCGTGCACCTCGCGGTCATCGTGGCGCCCGAGGACGCGCCGGGCGCGCCGGAGGAATGGGTGCCCCTGCGATCGGTGCTCCCGTTGCTGGCGGAAGGGGCGTCCGACCAGGCGCCGCTGCTGATGCACGCCATCGGGCTGGCCGAGTGGCACCACGCCACCCGCTTCTGCCCTCGCTGCGGTGGCGCGCTCGTGAGCGGGGCGGCCGGTCACGAGCTGCGCTGCACGGCGTGCGGCCGGGCGCAGTACCCCCGCACCGACCCGGCGGTCATCATGGCGATCACTCACGGAGAGGGCGACGACGAGGCGATCCTGCTCGGCCGCAACGCCGCCTGGCCGGTGGGGCGCTGGTCGACGCTCGCGGGGTTCTGCGAGCCGGGGGAGACCCTCGAGGACGCCGTACGCCGCGAGGTGGACGAGGAGGTCGGCGTACGCGTCGGCGAGGTCGACTACTTCGGGAGCCAGCCCTGGCCGATGCCGGCCAGTCTCATGCTCGGGTTCACCGGTCGGGCGCTCACGACGGAGATCGACGTCGACGGCGCCGAGATCGAGGAGGCGCGGTGGTGGACGCGCGCCGAGTTCGAGGCGGCGGTGCGCTCGGGCGAGCTCGCGGTGCCGCGGGGCGTCTCGATCTCGTCCTCGCTCATCCAGAGCTGGTTCGGCCGCCCCCTGGACGGTCCCGGCTGGGGATGACCTGGCTGGGGATGACCGGGCTGCGTGCGCTTGGGCGCGCCGTCAGTCGCAGGTGTCGCAGATCCCCGTCGCCGGCAGCGCGATGAAGCAGCGCGGGCACAGGTCGACCGGCTTGTCGCTGGCCGCGGCCCGCGACCCGCGGCCGGTCGCCGCACTGCGGCTGCTGGTGCTGCGAGCAGAGGCACTGCGGGGCGTCGCCGACC
Organism: Nocardioides sp. SYSU D00065; assembly: GCF_017916425.1. Classification (GTDB taxonomy): domain Bacteria; phylum Actinomycetota; class Actinomycetes; order Propionibacteriales; family Nocardioidaceae; genus Nocardioides. The sequence goes on from NZ_JAFMSX010000002.1 coordinate 829,525, forward strand.
GCGTGCCGGACGTACGCGCCCGGGTGCCGGGCACGCGCTCGCTCGGCGGGGAGTCGTCGCGGATCTGGAACCCGAGCCGCGCCAGCGCCTTGCTGGCACCTGCCGACCCGCCGGGGATGTCGGCGGGGGTCAGGGTGCGTCCCGTCGCGAGGCCGTGGGCGATGCCGGCGATCGCGGCGGCGTCGTACTCCCTGCCCTGGTGCAGCAGGACGTGGGTCGAGACGCCACCGCGCACGAGCATGTAGTTCGCACCGCCGGCGGCGTCCCACGTCTCCAGCGCGGTGAGGACGTGGTCACGGTCGATCGAGTTCAGCAGCGACACGACAGCAGGCTAACCCCGCGATGGTGGCGGCCGCCGCCCGAGGTCATCGAACGCGGGCGACCGTGGTGGCGGCCAGAAGTGCTCAAGGAGTGTGGCGCCGGTTGAGGTCGTCCACGACGTCCTGGGCCACCACGCGCAGCTTGGTGTTCGTCGTGGACGAGATCCGGGTGAGGAAGGCGAAGGCGCGCGCCTCGTCCAGCTCGTACTGCTGCATCAGCACGCCCACGGCCTGGCCGATGAGCTGCCGGGTCTGGACCGCCTGGCGCAGCTGGGTGATCTCGTGGGCGTAGTCGATGGCCATCGCGGCCTGGTGGCTGAACAGGGCGCCGAGTGCGCCCAGGTCCTGGAACGAACCTTCGACACGGGCGTAGAGGTTGAGCGCCCCGTGCGCCTTCGAGGTCTCGAAGAGACGGATCCCGGCCTGCGCGGCGATGCCGGCGGCGACGGCCTTGGGCGCGTAGCGCGGCCAGCGCTGGTCGCCGGCGAGGCGCGGCGCCGTGACGTGCACCTCCTCGACAGCCGCCTCGTAGCAGGGGCCCTCCTGCAGCTCGTACTGCGTCGCGTCGACGTCCCAGAGGATCTCGTCGGTGGGAGCGAAGGTCTCGAGCCGGCCGTCCGCGTGCTTGACCGTGATGCTCGCGTAGTGCACCTCGGGCAGGACCTCGACGGCCGCGGCGGTGATCTTGGCCAGCGTCTCGTCGAGATCAGCGGGCTTCAGCGCAGCCCGCAGGCGACGGCTGGCTTCGGCGAGGTCGGGATCCACCCGCACAACATACCCGCCGGTGGCCTCGCTCAGCCTGCCAACGACTGCAGGCGCTCCTTGACCTGCGCCACCGAGGGGTTGGTCAGCGTGCTGCCGTCGGCGAACAGCAGGGTCGGCACCGTCTGGTTGCCGCCGTTGGCCTGCTCGACGGTCAGCGCGGCCTCCGGCACCTGCTCGATGTCGACGATGTCGAAGGCGATGCCCTCGCGGTCGAGCTGGCTCTTGAGGCGGTGGCAGTAGCCGCACCAGGGCGTGGTGAACATGGTGAACCGGTTCTCGGACATGTCTGTTCCAACGGGGGCGGGGGAGCGGGCATTCCCTCGCCGGGGCCGGTGTCGGGCCGGGCGTCTAGGGTGGCTCAGGCCCACCACCTTGATCCTGCGGATCATCCGAGCCGACGGAGGCGACCTTGCTCGAAGCGCTCGACCCCGAGCAGCGACGGGTCGCGGAGGCGCTGCGCGGACCGGTGCGGGTGCTGGCGGGTGCGGGGACCGGCAAGACGCGCGCGATCACCCACCGCATCGCCCACGGCGTGGCCACCGGCGTGTACGGCCCCACGGAGGTCCTGGCCCTCTCGTTCACCACCCGGGCCGCGGGCGAGATGCGCGAGCGACTGCGCTCGCTGGGCGCGCCCGGGGTGCAGGCGCGGACGTTCCACGCCGCGGCTCTGCGCCAGCTGAGGTTCTTCTGGCCCCGCGTGCACGGTCGAGACCTGCCCGAGCTGACCGAGTCCAAGCTCGCCGCCCTCGCCCTCGCGGCGCGCAGCCAGCGCCTGCGCGTGGACCAGGCCACGCTGCGCGACCTCGCCAGCGAGATCGAGTGGGCCAAGGTCTCCAACGTCGCCCCCGACACCTACGCCGCCCTCGCCCGCTCGCGGGGGCGCGCGGTCTCCGGGCTGGAGCCCGAGGTGGTCGCGCGCGCCTTCGAGGCCTACGAGGAGGTCAAGCGCGGCCAGGGCCGGATGGACATGGAGGACGTGCTGCTCTACGCCGCGGGCCTGCTCGCCGACAACGAGGCGGTGGCCGCCCAGGTGCGCCGGCAGTACAAGTGGTTCGTCGTCGACGAGTTCCAGGACGTCTCGCCGCTCCAGCACGCGCTGCTCGACCTGTGGCTGGGCGGCCGCGACGAGCTGTGCGTGGTGGGCGACCCGGCCCAGACCATCTACTCCTTCGCGGGCGCCGACGCGCGCTACCTGCGCGAGTTCACCCAGCGCTTCCCCTCCGCCACCAGCGTCGAGCTCGTGCGCAACTACCGCTCGACGCCCGAGGTCGTCACCGGGGCCAATCGCCTCCTGGACGGCACCCCGAGCAAGGGCGTCGACCTCGTCGCCCAGCGCCCGAGCGGGGCGACCATCACCTTCAGGGAGGCCGCCGACGAGGTGGCCGAGGCCGACGCGGTGGCCGACCGGATCGCCGCGCTGCGCGCGCGCGGCACTCCCGCGAGCCGGATGGCGGTGCTGCTGCGGATCAACGCGCAGTCCGAGCGGTTCGAGGAGGCGCTGGCCGCGCGCGGCATCCCCTACGTCGTGCGCGGCGCCGCGCGCTTCTTCGACCGCGCCGAGGTGCGCCAGGCCATCACCCTCATCCGGGGCGCCGCGCGCGGGGGAGAGGTGTCCGGGCCGGTCCGCGAGCTGGTGGTGGCCGTGCTCTCGCAGATGGGGCACTCCACCGAGCCGCCGGAGGGACGCGGCGAGGTCCGCAACAGGTGGGAGTCGCTGCAGGCGCTGGTCGACCTAGCGGCCGAGTTCGGGCGCCAGCGGCCCGACGCCGGCCTCGGGGACCTCGTCGACGACCTCGACCGCCGCGCCGGCGAGCAGCACGCCCCGGTGGCCGACGCCGTCACCGTGGCCACGATCCACTCCGCCAAGGGCCTGGAGTGGGACGCCGTCTTCGTGGCCGGCATGCACGAGAAGATGATGCCCATCTCCCAGGCGCAGACCCCCGCCGAGATCGAGGAGGAGCGCCGGCTGCTCTACGTCGCCATGACGCGCGCCCGCGACGAGCTCACCGTCTCGTGGGCCACTGCGCGGGAGCCCGGCGGCCGGTCCAACCGGAGCGGCTCGCCGTTCCTCGCGCCGCTGCTCGACGGCGTGGCCGGCGTCTCCACCCAAGGCCGCGAGCGCACCCGGCGCAACCGCGCGGCCCTCCACTGCCGCGAGTGCGGGCGGGCGCTGTCCACCGCCCGGGAGAAGAAGACGGGACGGTGCGCGGACTGCCCGGCGTCCTACGACGAGGCGCTCTTCGAGCGACTGCGCGAGTGGCGGCTCGCGCGCGCCTCGCAGGACAGCGTGCCGGCCTTCGTCGTGTTCACCGACGCGACCCTGCAGCTGATCGCCGAGCACGTCCCCACCGACGAGCAGGGACTGCGCGCCATCAGCGGCGTGGGTCCGGGCAAGATCGCCAAGTACGGCGACGAGGTGCTCGCGCTGGTGGCGGGCCCGGGCGCCGACTAGCCGCAGCCGAGCCTTCGAGCGCCGTCCCGGAGCTGTTCCGGCCGCCTCGGAGACGGTGCGAAGCGGCACTCCTCGAAGAATATTTGGTAATACCCATAAAATGGTTTGCCCCTGACGCCGATCAGGGTCTAGCGTTCTGCTCACAACAACCCGCGCACTGGGATCGCTGACAACGATCCGCGCCCGACGCCCCGAAGGAGGTGGCCCTCATGGAGAACTACACGATGACGACGACGACGGCTTGGACGCCGTCCTTCGGCATGTCCACCCTCGGCCGCCCCTGCGCGCACCTGCGCGGCTTCGGCGCCGGTGTGGTGGCTGTCCAGGGCGACGCCACCGCCATCGAGCGCGTCAAGGGCGATTTCCCGGGTTCTCCCGCCTGGAGTCCGTCGAGCTAGGTCACCACCTCGCACCGGCAGCCTCCAGGCCGCGGAACCCGAACCCGGGATCCGCGGCCTTTCTGTTTGTCCGACACACCCGCGACCAGGTCAACGAGTAGGAGGTGAACACATGACCATCAGCGTTCTCGACCGCCGAGCTGCCGACGACAAGACCCTGCTGGAGCCCCAGGCCCCGCTCGGGGCCCTGCACGACGCAGCGTCCGGAGTGGATGAGGAGCTGCTGCCCTGCCGCGTCAACGACGCAGAGCTGTGGTTTGCCGAGTCCCCCGCGGACGTGGAGCACGCCAAGAAGCTCTGCATCGAGTGCCCCGTGCAGGCACTGTGCCTCGACGGAGCCCTCGAGCGGCGTGAGCCGTGGGGCGTCTGGGGAGGCGAGCTCTTCCTCCAGGGCGTGGTGATCCCGCGCAAGCGGCCGCGAGGCCGGCCCCGCAAGTCCGAGCAGACCGCAGCAGCACCGGCCGGACAGAACCAGAAGGACGGGGCGGCCGCCTAGGCGCCACCGCGGACCCATCACCTCCGAGGAAACAACAGGAATCACTCGACCCATGAAGACCTACCGAAACGGAAGCACCGACATGAATCTCATGCATGAAGAACTCGCACGCGCGCAAATGTCCGCGCGCCTGGGAGAGGCGCAAGAAATGCGGCGCGGTCACCAGCTGGCCCTGGCCCGCCGGATGAGCCGCAAGGCCGAGCAGGCCGCGCAGCAGGCGCGCCTCGCCCTCGCTCGCGCGATCTGAGCGACCGAGGACTCGCCTCGGATCGGCTCACGCCCTGATCGCGGGTGGCGTTGACCACGAGCCGGTACGTCGTCACGGTGACGACGTACCGGCTCGCTGGCGTTCGCGGGACGGGACGCCAGAACGGGACGGCAGGAGTAGCCTCGGCTGCGTGAGTGAGCTCGTCACGTGCGACTTCTGCGGGGCGCAGGCGCCCGAGGGGCAGACTTTGACCTGGTCGACCGCGGTCGAGAACGGCCGGCGCCGCGCCTTCTGCGACACCTGCTCGCGGAGCAACCTGCGGGCGATGGAGGGCAAGCTCGACAGCGAGTGGTGGTGATTCGGCCGCCGCGGTCGAGGTGTCACGGTCGCGTGGTCACCGGTCGTCTCAGGCCGTGTCGAACCAGGCGCACCCGCAGTCGGGGTGGCGCTGCCAACGCCGGGCCTGCGGCACCGGATGGTGGCCGAAGGTCCACGAGGTCAGCCAGCTGTGCGGGGTCTCGCCCCGGCTCCACGCGGTGAGCTCGCGCGCCGCGGCGCCGGCGGCCAGGGCGAGCAGGGCTCGCGCGGCCTCCCCGGCGCGGGCCGGACGGCCCTCGTCGAGGACCGCCGCGGCGACGCACCGCGCGCAGGGTCCCACACCGGGTGCCACCCACGGGCCGACCTCGACGGCGTGGGGCCGGACGGCGACCAGCAGGTGGGGCAGCGAGGCGACGCTCCAGTCGTCGAGCGTCGCGGACACCAGGCGACCCGGGGTCACCGCCACACCGACCGCGGCGCCCGCATCGAGGCGGATGCCCGCAGCGCCGAGAGCGGCGGCCACCGGAGCGTGCCACGGGTCGGGGCAGTCGAGCTGCGCGCGGAGCGGTACGGCGTCCATGCCCCGACGGTGCCACGCGCGAGTCGCCGGTGGGCGCCCTCCACAGCCCGCGAAATGCGAGCAGCGGCGCCACCCGGAGGTGACGCCGCTGCTATTCAGCCCGAGGGCTGAGGCTCAGGCCTTGCCGAGGATGCGGTTGAGGTTCGTGCCGCAGACCGGGCAGACGCCCTTGGCCATCTTCGTGCCCTTGTCGTTGACCTTGATCTCGCCCTCCGCCTCGCGCTTCTCCTTGCACTTGACGCAGTAGAACTCACCGCTCCAGGTCTCCGCCATGACGGCCTCCTTGCTCGTTACTTCGTGGTCGTCGCGACGGGGTTGTCGATGGGGAAGCCCGTCGGGGAGCCTGGCGGTTGCCAGCGCTCCGCCGACGACCCTACGCCACGCGTGGGCCACGCTCACGCACCACACGCGCTGAGCGTGAAACCAGCCGTTCCGGCGCGGGGCGTCGTCAGTACCCTCACCCCATGCCAGACCTCACCCATCTGCGCCTCGAGCGCCCCTCCGAGGGGGTCGCCCTGCTGACCCTCGACAACCCCGACATGCGCAACGCGATGAGCGACGAGATGACCTCGTCATGGGTTGCGGCCATCGACGAGCTGGCCGCCGACCGGTCCGTCCGCGCGGTGGTGGTGACGGGGGAGGGCAGCGCGTTCTGCTCGGGAGGCAACACCTCGTGGATCGCCGGAGACCCCGACGCGAGCGTCGACCTCCTCCGCACCCGGATGCTGCCCTTCTACCGGGCCTGGCTCTCGATCCGCCGGCTGGAGGTGCCGACCATCGCGGCGGTGAACGGCCCCGCCATCGGCGCCGGCCTCTGCCTGGCCCTGGCCTGCGACATCCGCTACGCCGCCGAGGGCGCCCGAATGGGCGTGCCGTTCACCAAGCTCGGCATGCACCCCGGGATGGCCGGGACCTGGCTCCTGCCCGAGGTGGTCGGGCTGGCGCACGCGCGCGACCTGATCCTGACGGGACGGCTCGTCGACGCGGACGAGGCGCTGCGGCTGGGCATGGTCTCGCGCGTGATCGGTGCCGCGACGTTCCTCGACGAGGTGCTCGACACCGCGGCCGGCATCGCAGCGACCGCGCCGGTCGCGGCGCGGCTCACCAAGCTGGCACTGGCCGACGGCGGGCACGCCGACGTCGAGGCGGCGCTGCAGTGGGAGGCGCTCGCGCAGCCGATCACGCTGGCCACCGACGACCTGCAGGAGGGCATCCGGGCTGCCCGGGAGAAGCGGGCGCCACAGTTCCGCGGTCGGTGAGCGGGCGGGTCGTCACGCTCCACAGATCGCTCTCCACGCCTGTGGACAGGGCTGTGGACGAAGTGTGCACGGCGGCGTGGAGGTCGTGGAGGACGACCCCGCCGGTGGGGAGGGACCTGTGGGCGACACCCGCCCGCGGGCGCCGTACTGTGCGGGTGACCAGCAGGAACGGCGACGGCGCGGCTGTGGAGGAGACGACGTGACCCAGGACGACGTGACCCAGGACGGCGGGCCCGGGCCGCAGCCTCGCGGCCCGGTGGCCACGCTGCGCCGGATCGCGTTCCTCATGGAGCGTCAGCGCGAGGAGAGCCGCCGGATCGAGGCGTTCCGCAAGGCGGCGCGCACGATCCTGCCGCTGCCGGAGGAGGAGGTACGCCGCCGGGCGGAGGCGGGCACCCTGACCGAGCTGGCCGGCATCGGTCCCAGCACGGCGGCCGTCATCACCGACGCGTGCAACGGCGTGGTGCCCGAGCGCCTGGTCGCGCTGGAGCGGACCGCCGGGCCGCTGGCGCGTGGTGGAGAGGAGCTGCGCGCCCGGCTGCGCGGCGACCTGCACTCGCACTCGGACTGGTCCGACGGCGGGTCGCCGCTCGAGGAGATGGCGATGACCGCGATGGAGCTCGGTCACGACTACCTCGTGCTCACCGACCACAGTCCGCGGCTGCGGGTGGCCAACGGGCTGAGCGCCGAGCGGCTCACCCGCCAGCTGCGCGTGGTGGAGGCGGTGAACGAGCACCTCGCCGGCGGCTTCACGCTGCTCAAGGGGATCGAGGTCGACATCCTCGACGACGGGTCGCTCGACCAGGCCCCGCAGATGCTCGGCCAGCTCGACGTCCGCGTCGCGTCCGTGCACTCCAAGCTCAAGATGGAAGCCGCGCCGATGACCGAGCGGATGGTCGCGGCGGTGCGCAACCCGTACACCAACGTGCTCGGCCACTGCACCGGTCGCCTCGTCACCGGCAACCGCGGCACCCGGCCGCAGAGCCAGTTCGACGCCCACGCCGTGTTCACGGCGTGCGCGGAGGAGGGCGTGGCGGTCGAGATCAACTCGCGACCCGAGCGCCGCGACCCGCCCACCCAGCTGCTCGAGCTCGCCCGGGACCTCGGCTGCCTGTTCTCCATCGACTCCGACGCGCACGCGCCCGGCCAGCTCGACATGCTCGACTACGGCGCCGCCCGGGCCGTCGAGGCCGGGATCGACCCGGACCGCATCGTCACCACGTGGAAGCGCGACCGCCTGCTGGAGTGGGCCTCCGCCCGTCTCTGACCCGCGCGCCCCCACCCGGCCGTGGGCGCAGGGGGCTAGGTTCGGCCCCATGAGCACGTCGACCGGGCCGCCCCAGGTGGAGGTGCGCCGTTCGCGCCGCCGCCGCCGGACGGTCTCGGCCTACCGCGACGGCGACCGCATCGTCGTGCTGATCCCGGCCACGATGAGCAAGCGCGACGAGGCCACGTGGGTCGCCGACATGGTCGCGCGGATCGAGCGGCAGGAGAAGCGCAGGCTGCGCTCCGACGACGACCTCGTCGCCCGGGCCGCCAAGCTCAACGACCTCTACCTCGGTGGTCTCGCCGTCCCGGCCTCGGTGCGATGGGTGACCAACCAGAACGCCCGATGGGGCTCGTGCACGCCCGGTGATCGCACCATCCGGCTCAGCGACCGGCTCCAGCGGGTGCCCGGATGGGTCGTCGACTACGTTCTGGTCCACGAGCTGGCCCACCTGCTCGAGTCCGGGCACACGCCGGAGTTCTGGGCCTGGGTGGACCGCTACCCCCGCGCCGAGAAGGCCAAGGGCTACCTCGAGGGCTACTCGGCCGCCGCCCGGCTCGAGCCTCCGCCCGGCGGCGAGGACCTCGACGGCTAGCTAGCCGCGAAGGCGAGCCACCGCGTCGCCGACGAGACGCCGCATGTCCGGGAGCAGCTCGGGCAGCGCGTCGAGGGGCCACCAGCGCACGTCCAGCGACTCCTCGCTGGCCCGGTGGTCCGCGCCGCGCTGCGCGGTGGCGAGGAAGCGTACGTCGAGGTGGTGCACGGTCGTGCCCGGGACGCAGAACTCCACGGCGTGCACGTCGAGGTCGAGCGGCACCGGGTCGAGGGCGAGCTCGCGCAGTCCCGACTCCTCGTGGGCCTCGCGCAGCGCCACGCCCGCCAGTGTGGCGTCACCGGGCTCGCAGTGACCGCCGAAGGCCAGCCAGGCGTCGGCCTTGCGGTGGTGGTTGAGCAGCACGGCGTCCGCCTGCGGCGTCAGGACGACGGTGCCGGCGGTGAGGTGGTCGGGCAGGCACGCGCGCGTCATCGCGTCGGGATGCGCGGCGAGGTGGTGGAGGAACCGCTCGCGCAGCTCCGCCAGGCGCGGGGACGCGGGCGTCCACCCGGACAGCACGGCCCGGGCGTCCGCGTGCAGGCTCACCTGTCGCTGCCACCGTCGAGCAGGTCACGCAGGCCCGCGTCGAACTCCTCCTCGGACAGCTGGCCCGGCGCGACGGAGTCCTCGCGGAACCCCAGCGGGTCGTCGAGGTCCTTGGCGGTGGGCAGCAGGTGCGGCGACATCCAGACGCCGTCGCGCGCCTCGGCGCCCTGACGGGTGCGCAGCGAGCCCCACAGGGTGGACGCGTCGCGCAGCCGGCGCGGACGCAGCTCGAGGCCGACGAGCGTGGCGAAGGTCTGCTCGGCCGGGCCGCCCGCGGCGCGCCGACGGCGTACGGTCTCCTGCAGCTTGGCAGCGGCGGGCATCCGCTCCGCGGTGGCCTGCGAGACGACCTCGTCGACCCAGCCCTCGACCAGGGCGAGGGTCACCTCGAGCGTCTCGAGCGCCGCCTTCTGCGTCGCGGAGGGCTCGGGGTCGAACAGCCCGCCGGCCAGCGCGTCCTGCATGGCTGCCGGGTTGGACATGTCGATGTCGCGCAGCTTGGCCTCCATGCCGGAGGTGTCGAAGTCCATGCCCGCGCCGTACTCGGCGACCGCCCCGATGAGGTGATCGCGCAGCCACGGGACGCCGGCGAAGAGGCGCTGGTGGGCGGCCTCGCGCAGGGCGAGGTAGAGCAGGACGTCGTCGGTGGTGACGTCGGGCAGCTCCGCGGCGAACGCCGCGACGTTGGTCGGCAGGAGAGCGGCCTTGCCGATCGGTCCGAGCGGCAGCCCGATGTCGGAGGCGCTCAGCACGTCGCCGGCCAGGACGCCCAGGCCGCTGCCGACCTGCGAGGCGACCATGGCGCCGCTGGCCTTGCCGAGCATCGCCATCAGCGGGCCGGCGAGCTGGCGCATCTCCTCGGGCATGGCCTCGCCCAGCGCGGCGGTCGCCGACCCGGCGATCGGCTCGACGAGCACCTTCCACACGTCGATGGTCTCCACGATCCACTCCGCGCGCGACCACGCAGCGGTCGTGGTGACGCCCGACGGGAACTCGGTGGTGGTGTCGAGCCAGTGGTCGGCAAGACGTACGGCGTCGGCGACCGCGGCGGACTGGGCCGGGGTCACCGTCGGGTCGGGCTCCTGCGCGGCGGTGCGGCGGGCCAGGTCGGTGACCGTCTGCCAGTTGACCGGCCCGTCGTGCGGCGCGAACAGCGACTGCATCTGCGCCATCAGGGCGTTGAGGTCGGGCATGGCGCCGCCGGCGCCGCCCATCTGCGAGAAGATCTGCTCGAAGGGCGTGCCCTTGAAGGGGTTCTGGTCGTCGGGGCCCTGACCGGACGGTCCGGGGCCCCCAGGGCTGTCACTCATGCCAGCCACGGTACTCACCGTCGCCCAGTCCCCGCCCCAGTCCCCGCCCGGGTCTCGGCGCCTCTCGCCACGCGTCCCGCCGCGGTCCCGGCGCGCCTAGACTCGGTCCGGTGAGTGACCCCGTGCGACTGGTCGGCATCCGCGACACCCCGCTCGACGTCACCGAGGTGGTCGACGCCCTCGGCGACGACGGCGCCGGCGGGCTCACGCTGTTCATCGGGCAGGTCCGCGACCACGACGGCGGCAAGGGCGTCACCGCGCTGGGCTACTCCGCGCACCCCACCGCGCTGGCGCGCCTGGAGGAGGTGTGCCGACGCGTGGCCGCCGAGCACGACGTGCGCGGCGTGGCGGCCGTGCACCGGGTCGGTGCGCTGGAGGTCGGTGACCTCGCCGTGATCGTCGCGACCACCGCCGCTCACCGAGGTGACGCCTTCGCCGCGTCGCGGGCCCTCATCGACACGCTCAAGGCCGAGGTGCCGATCTGGAAGCACCAGGTCTTCGACGACGAGACCGAGGAGTGGGTCGGCACGCCGTAGCGCCTGCCCGCCGCTGCCGCGATCGCCGCCTACGCTCGGAGCGTGGAGATCCTGCTCTGGCTCGTGCCCTCCGCCGTGGTGACGCTCGTCGCGATGGCGTGGGTCTCGTGGGTCGGCCGGGACAGCCACGGCGAGGTCGACCGCGACGTGGCCGCCGAGCGGCTGGGCAGGGCGCTGGCCAAGGAGCTCCCCGGCGGCACCCGGCGTACGCCGGCGCCGGCGCGCGACCGCAGCACGGGCATCGCGGTGCGTCCCAGCCACGGCCGGGCCGCAGCCGAGGACGCCACCCGTCGCGCGTCCTAGTTGTGCTTGTTTGAGAGAGTTGCGCCCATGAGTCAGCGGACCAGGGCGGGGCTGCTCGCGCTGTGCCTGCTGGCCGTGCTGTGGGGGACGGCGGCGTTCGTGCCGCTGCCCTACGTCACCTACTACCCCGGACCGACCGTGGACATCCTCGCTGAGGACAAGGGCGAGGAGACCGTCAAGGTCACCGGCCACAAGGCCTACTACGACGCGGGCGAGCTGCGGATGACCACCGTCTACGTCACCCAGCCCGAGGACGACGTCACGCTGCCCGAGCTGCTGCAGGCCTACTTCGACCCCGACGCCGCGGTGTGGCCGCGGTCCTCGGTCTACGCCCCCGACGAGACCGACGAGTCCAGCGACCGCCAGTCCGCGGTGGCGATGGTCTCCTCCCAGGACACCGCGGTCGCGGCGGCCCTGACCGAGCTCGGCGAGGAGGTCGACCCCGTCGTGGAGGTCCTCGACGTCACCCCCGGCCTGCCCGCCGAGGGACAGATCGAGGTGCGCGACGTGCTCCTCGAGGTCGCGGGCACGAAGATCACCGAGGCCCAGGACGTGGTCGACGCCGTGCGGGGCGCCGAGGCAGGGGAGCCGGTCGACTTCGTGCTGCGCCGCGACGACGAGCGGATGACCGTGCAGGTCACACCCCGCGAGGTCGACGGCGAGCCCCGCGTGGGCATCACCCCAGGGCCCGGCTTCGACTTCCCGTTCCGCGTCACCGTCGACATCGCCGACAACATCGGCGGCCCCAGCGCCGGGCTGATGATGTCGCTGGCCGTCCTCGACACCCTCACCCCGGGCTCGCTGACCGGCGGCGCCGCGGTGGCCGGCACCGGCACCATCACCCCCTCCGGCGACGTCGGCCCCATCGGCGGCATCCAGCAGAAGATCGCCGCCGCGCGCGACGCCGGAGCCGAGCTGTTCTTCGTGCCGGCCGACAACTGCAGCGGCATCGGAGACGTGGACTCCGGCGACATGCGGCTGGCCCGCGCCACCACGATGCACGGCGCGGTCGAGAGCCTCGCCGACTGGGTCGCCGACCGCGACGCCGTACTCCCCACCTGCGAGGACACCGCCTCATGACCGACCCGGACCCGATCGAGCCTCCCGCCCAGGGCAGCGACGAGACCTCGGCAGACATCCCAGCCGACATCCCAGCCGAGATCCCAGCCGAGGTCCCTCCGCTTCCCGAGGACCCGGCGCTCGCCGCGGCCGTGCTCGAGATCGAGGCGCACGTCGCCCAGGAGGGCTGGGACCAGCCCGCCCGGCTGTACGCACTCGTCGACACGGCCGAGCTCGTGGCGCAGGAGCCCGCGCTGGCCGCCGCGATGGCCATCGACGGTCCCGGCGACGACGGCTCCTTCACCCCGATCGAGCAGGAGGGGCTGCCGCCCGGTCAGGCGCTCGAGGAGGCGCTGCCGAGCATCGTGTGGCCCGACGCCGTCGCCGGGTGCGCGGCGGTGATCGAGCGGCTGGTGCTTCCGCCGGGCGCCGACGACGACCTGCCGGAGGACCCGGCCGCTGCCGAGCTGTACGCCCGCGAGCACCCGCACCGGCAGGAGGTGCGGATGGTGGCGGGCGTGACCCGCGCCGGCGCGTCCTACTGCGCGTTGCGGCTGCGCGCCCACGACGACGAGCAATCCGTGGTCAACGGCACCGAGCTGGTGCCGGGCCTGCTCGAGCTCCTCCACGCCACGTTGCACGACCCGCACGACCCCCGTCACTCCAGCACCGAGCAGGGACCCGCATGAGCACACCCTTCGACCGACCGAGCTCACCGAACGGGCCGGACGGTCCCGGAAGGCCTGGCGGAGCCGGCGGACCGGGGCCGCAGCGGCCCACCGGGGCCTCGCGCCGCCCGGGCGCGCTGGTCATCACCGCGATCATCCTGATCGTCGCGTTCATGCTGCTCAGCGGCTTCGCATCGTTCTGGACCGAGCGGCTGTGGTTCGGCTCCGTGGGCTACGGGGAGGTCTTCACCACCCTGCTGCTCACCCGCGCAGGCCTGTTCCTGGTCTTCGCGGGCCTGATGGCCGCGGTGGTGGCCCTCAGCATGGCCATGGCCTACCGCTTCCGCCCGATGATCTTCCCCGGCATGCCGGGAGTCCCGGACGACGGGATGGACCGCTACCGGCAGGTGCTCGGGCCGCGCATGACCTGGGTGATCGCCGGCGCTGCGGCGGTGATGGGACTGTTCGCCGGCGCATCGGCGACCGGCCAGTGGCGCAACTACTCGCTGTGGCGGCACAGCCAGCCCTTCGGCAAGACCGACCCCTACTTCGGCAAGGACGCCGGGTTCTACGTCTTCGAGCTGCCCTTCTGGCACTACCTCGTCGACTACGTCATGGCGCTGGCCGTGGTCGGCCTGCTCGCCAGCATCGTGGTCAACTACCTCTTCGGCGGCATCAGGCTCGCCGCGCGTCCCGGCGAGCGGCTCACGAGTGCCGCACAGATCCAGGTCTCGGCGCTGCTCGCGCTGTTCGTGCTGGCCAAGGCCGTGGACTACTGGCTCGACCGCTTCGACCTGGTGACGAGCTCCGGCCCGATCTTCACGGGCCCGGGCTACACCGACGACAACGCGGTGCTGCCTGGCAAGGAGATTCTCGCCGGCATCGCGATCGTGTGCGCGCTGCTGTTCCTCGCGAACATCTGGCGCCGCACCTGGCTGCTGCCGTCGGTCGGCGTGGCCCTGTTCGCGCTGTCGGCGATCGTCCTCGGGCTCATCGTGCCGACCGTCGTCCAGGCGATCCGGGTCAACCCCAACGTGCCGGTGCGCGAGGGGCCGTACATCAAGGAGAACATCGACGCGACCCGCGAGGCGTACGCGCTCGACGACGTCGAGATGGGGTCCGTGTCCGGCAGCGAGGTGCCCGCGGAGGGTCGCCTCGAGGCACTCGACGAGAAGACCGCGAACGTGCCGCTGGTCGACCCGCAGGTCGTCAGCGACGTCTTCGAGCAGCAGCAGCAGGTGCGCGGCTACTACTCGGTGAGCGACGTCCTCGACGTCGACCGCTACGAGATCGAGGGCGTCGACCGTGCCGTGGTGCTCGGCGTGCGCGAGCTCGACCAGGACGCTCTCGACGAGGGCGACCGCAACTGGTCCAACCTCCACACCGTCTACACGCACGGCGACGGCGTCATCGCCGCCTATGCCAACCAGCGCCCCGCCGACGACTCGGAGCAGTCGCTGAGCATCCAGTGGGCGCAAGGCCAGCAGGCCGACGAGGACGCGCTGACCAGCCTGTCGCCCGAGGGCGTCGAGACCCGCGTCTACTTCGGCGAGCAGAGCCCGACGTACAGCATCGTGGGCAAGGCCGACGACGGCCAGGACGTGGAGCTGGTGCTGCCCTCGTCGCAGGACGAGGAGGAGGGGGAGAGCCCCGAGACGACGTACGACGGCGAGGGCGGGGTGCCGGTCGGCAGCCTCTTCCACAAGCTGCTCTACGCGGTGAAGTTCAGCGAGCCCAACTTCGTCCTGTCCAGCCTGGTCAACGAGAACTCCAAGGTGCTCTACGACCGCAACCCGCGGACCATGGTCGAGAAGGTCGCGCCGTGGCTGACCGTCGACTCCGACCCCTACCCGGTGGTCGTCGACGGCCGGATCCAGTGGGTGCTCGACGGCTACACGGTCACCGACAAGTACCCGCTGTCGCAGCGTGAGTCCCTGGAGACGATGACCGACGACTCGCTGCAGCAGAACAACGGCTTCCAGACGCTGCCCACCGACGAGATCAACTACATGCGCAACTCGGTGAAGGCGACCGTGGACGCCTACGACGGGACGGTCCGGCTCTACGCCTGGGAGGAGTCCGACCCGATCCTGCAGGCCTGGCAGGAGGTGTTCCCCGGACTGATCGAGCCGCGCGAGGAGATCCCCGAGAACCTCGTGCCGCACCTGCGCTACCCCGAGGACCTGTTCAAGGCGCAGCGCTACCAGTTCCAGCGCTACCACGAGACTTCGGCCGCCGACTGGTTCGAGGGCTCGACCCGGTGGGAGGTCCCCAAGGACCCGCAGGCCTCCACCCGGCTACAGCCGCCGTACCGGCTCTTCTCCGAGGCCGCCGGCGAGCCCACGTGGGCGCTGACCTCGGTGTACGTCCCGCGCGAGCGCGACAACCTGGCGGCGTACATGAGCGTCAACAGCGACGCGACCAGCGAGGACTACGGCAAGATCTCCGTGCTGGAGCTGCCGGACACGCGCACGGACGGTCCCCGCCTGATCGCCGCGGCGCTGAGCACCGACGAGACGGTGCGCCAGGAGCTGCTGAGCTTCACCCAGGGCGATGCGACGCCGGTCTTCGGCAACCTGCTCACCCTGCCGATCGGCGACAGCTTCATGTACGTCCAGCCGCTCTACACCCGGCGCGACGACGAGTCGGCGTACCCGATCCTGCGCTTCGTGCTGGTGTCCTACCAGGGCCGGGTCGGCATCGGCGAGACCCTGCGCGACGCCATCGCCGACTCCCTCGACGGCGCGGTCGCTCCGGACGACGGTGAGGAACCCGAGACCGAGGACCCGGAGACCGAGGACCCGGAGACGGAGGACCCGGAGGCCGAGCCGACGGAGTCGCCGGCGGCCGAGCCGACCGAAACCCCGACCACCCCGGTGCCGGGCGGCACGCAGGCCCAGATCCGCCGGCTGCTGGTGCAGGCGGAGGCGAAGTTCACCGAGGCCGACGAGGCCCAGCAGGCGGGCGACACCGTGCGGTGGGCGCGGCTGATGGAGGAGGGCCGCGAGCTGATCGAGGAGGCCGTCCGCCTGGCCGGCTGAGCGTCCGGGGACCCCGATTTGGGGTCTCGCCGAGCAGCCCTGTAATGTTCTGTTCACCGACGCGGGGTGGAGCAGCTCGGTAGCTCGCTGGGCTCATAACCCAGAGGTCGCAGGTTCAAATCCTGCCCCCGCTACAAAGAACAGGGCCTGACCTGCGGAAACGCAGATCAGGCCCTGTTGCTGTGTGTCGCGGTTTCCCACGTCTTCTCTACCGAAGCGCGCAGACAGCGGCAGACCCGGACGTTGGAGTTCGAGACGTCATGAGAATCCTCGGTCCGGACCGGCGGAGATCATGACGTTGCACAAGCGCTGATCCGGCCGGCAGGGACGCGTGGGTCGCGGCAGGTCGGGACGCTCTCATGCGCGGCTTCCCCAAACGCATCCCGGGGGCATGCCGAGGACGCCTAGGGGCTGTCGCTCCCATGCTCCGCGAGGCAAGGCGAGCAGGGCGTCGACGAGTGCTCGGCCGAGCGGCAGGTGACCAAGCCGTCATCGGGCGGAGGGCCACGTCGGACGCGCCGCAGCCTAGGCGAGGACGTACGGCGGGACGAGCAGGCCGCCGATGATGCACGCCCAGCCGAGGAACAACCACGGGTAGTGACGGCCTGTCGACGGTCGGGGGCTGCGGATCTCCCGCAGGCGACCGAGGTAGCCGACCGAGGCGAAGGCGGCGCCCAGGAGGCCGAGGGGCACACCGATCCAGAACTCGGTGACGCCGCTGGAGGCGGCGAGGCAGGCGTAGAGGCCGGCGACCCCCAAGCCGGCCGCGATGAGCGGTACGGCGCTGCGGAGCAGCTGCCGATGCTCCATGCCCTTCACGGCCCGGTCCATCGCAGTCATGCTCCTCCTCGGTCCAGCAGCGGAAGGAACCTGCGCAGCGCACCGCTGGTCGCCGCCGGGTTCCAGGCGAAGCCCACCTCCCACTCGGCACGGGGCGCGTCGATCGCCACGAGCTGCACCCCCGGCGGCGCGATCCGCTCGGCGCTGGCCGGTACGACGGCGACTCCGAGGTGCGCGGCGGTCAACGCCAGGACCGTCTGGAGGTCGTCCGCCTCCTGCACGATCTCCGGTCGGCATCCGAGCTCCTCGAGCATCCCGTCCACCTGGGCGGTGAGGCCGGGCCCCCGGGCGGGGCGCAGCCGTACGAGCGGGTGGTCCTCGAGCCATGCCGCGAGGACACCCGTGCCCGGCGGCTCCACCCCGCGGGCGGAGGCGATCGCCAGGCGGTCCCGGGCCAGGGGTATGGCCTCGAGGTCGGGCGGCACGGGCATGCGCACGAACGCGCCGTCGAGCCGGCCGGTGCGCAGGCGCTCGACCTGGACCGACGAGGGGAGGTCGTCCAGGGCGACGGTGATCTCCGGGCAGCGGTCGCGGAACCGGGCGACGAGGCTGGGGGCGAGCTCGATGCTCGACAGGCCGAAGCCCAGTGCGAGGTGCCCCTCCTCCCCGGCGGCGAGACGTCGCAGCCGGTGGTCGAACTCCCGCAACCGGCGGTCGAGCTCGGTCGCCTCCGCGAGCAGGGTGCGTCCAGCGGCCGTCAGGCGCGCGCCGCGACGACCGCGCACGAAGAGCACGGTCCCGGCGAGCCGCTCGAGCTGCTGGACCTGCTTGGTCAGCGCCGGCTGGGTGATGCGCAACCGGGCGGCCGCTGCCCCGAACGTGGGACTCTGGGCGGTCGTCACGAACGTCCGGAGCAGGCGGTGATCCATTCCGCAAGGTTATCGCAGGCCGGAATATTGTTAGTGGACAGAAACCCGGGGCGGCCAGTCGAATGGAGACATGAGCCTGCGTGTCGCGACGGTCCAATTCGAAGCCGTACCGGACGACCCCTGTCAGAACCTGGCGACGGTGCGCCGCCTCGCCACCGCCGCTGCGGCGGACGGGGCGCAGCTGGTCGTGTTCCCGGAGATGTGCCTGCTGGGCTACTGGCACCTGCGCCGCCACGACGCGGCCACGCTCCACGACCTGGCCGAGGCGTCGGACGGCCCTCTGGTCCGCGCGGTGGGGGAGCTCGCCGCCGAGCTCGGGATCGGGGTCGGGGCGGGCTTCCTCGAGCGGGGCGCCGACGGCCGGCTGTTCAACTCGTACGCTGTCTGCCTGCCCGACGGGGGCGTCCACGTCCACCGCAAGCTGCACGCCTTCGAGCACGAGGCGATCTCCAGCGGCAGCGACTACACGGTCTTCGACACCCCGTGGGGCGTTCGGGCCGGCATCTTGATCTGCTGGGACAACAACCTCGTCGAAAACGTCCGGATCACCGCCCTGCTGGGGGCCGACGTCCTGCTGGCGCCGCACCAGACCGGTGGCACGAACTCGCGCAGCCCGCACGGCATGAAGCCCGTCCCCGTGGAGTTGTGGGACCGGCGCACGGAGGATCCCGAGGCGATCGCGGCCGCCATCACGGGTCCGAACGGCCGCGGCTGGCTGATGCGGTGGCTACCGGCCCGCGCCCACGACAACGGCCTGTTCGTGGTCTTCAGCAACGGCGTGGGGCGCGACGACGACGAGATCCGCACCGGCAACGCCATGGTGCTCGACCCCTACGGCCGCATCGTGGCCGAGACCACCGCCGCGGCCGACGCCGTGGTCATCGCCGACCTGGACCTGGGCCTGCTGCCCACGTCGACCGGCCGCCGCTGGCTGACCGGCCGGCGCCCCGACCTCTACGCTCCGCTGACGCAGCGCTACGGCAACGAGGTCGACGCCAGAACAGTGCGGTTCGGGGGCTAGCGAGCCGCCGTCCAGCGCGCCCCCGGGCGAGGAGATCCTCCCAGCGCCCGAAGTGGGCCACCGGCGCCCATGGGCGCCGCCTGTCGCTACGATGTCGCTGTTGCAAAAAGGTTGCAACAAGACCAGCGGGGGCAGGATGACGACGGGCACCGCCACACGGCCGGACGCGGCTGCCGTCCTCGACCTCGGCGCCGTACGCCGACGCACGTCCGCCTGGCTGCTCGGTCTCGTGGCCGGACTGCTCGCCACCGTCGTCGCCGGTGTCGGGATCGGCGCCTTCTCGGTGCCGGCCGGCACGATCGCGCAGGTCGTCGCCCACCACGTGGTGGGCTGGCCGGGGGAGCGGTCCTGGAGCGCGCCGGTGGACGCGATCGTGTGGCAGGTGCGGCTCCCGCGCGTGCTGCTCGGCGCCCTTGTGGGCGCCGGCCTGGCGATCTGCGGCGTCGCGCTGCAGGCGATGGTCCGCAACGTGCTGGCCGACCCCTACCTGCTCGGCGTGAACTCCGGCGCCTCGAGCGGTGCGGCCGCGGCGATCCTGTTCGGCCTCGGCGCCGGCGTCGTGGAGCACACGCTGCAGGTGACCGCCTTCCTCGGCGCGCTCGCGGCGTCGCTGCTCGTCCTGCTCGTCGCCCGCAGCGCCGGCCGCGTCACGTCGGTCCGGCTGCTGCTGGCAGGGGTGGCGGTCGGATACGCGCTCTACGCGCTCACCAGCTTCCTCATCTTCGCCTCGGGCTCGGCCGAGGGCGCGCGGTCGGTGATGTTCTGGCTGCTCGGGTCGCTCGGTCTGGCGCGCTGGGACCTGCCGCTCGCGGTCGTGGCGGTCGTGGTGGTCGGCGCGACCGGCGCGCTGACCCTGTGGGGCCGGCGCCTGGACGCGCTGTCGATCGGCGACGAGACCGCCCACACCCTCGGCGTCCACCCGGAGCGCTTTCGGCTGCAGCTGCTGGTGCTGGTCGCGCTGTGCGTGGGTGTGGTCGTCTCCGCCGCGGGCAGCATCGGCTTCGTCGGCCTGGTCGTCCCGCACCTCGCGCGTCGCGCCGTCGGCGGCGCCCATGTGCGCGTGGTGGCTGTCGCCGCGCTCATGGGGGCGATCCTCCTGGTCTGGGCAGACGTCCTGGCCCGCACGCTCTTCGCCCCGCAGGAGATCCCCATCGGGATCATCACCTCCCTGGTCGGCGCCCCGTTCCTGCTCGTGCTGATCCGCCGCCTGCATGCCACCGCCGCCTGACCCGATCCCGCCGCTCGATCCCGCCCGATCCCGCCCGTGCCCACCGACAGGAGACCCCACGTGCCCCAGCCCACGTCGTACGCCGTTGCCGCCGCCGTGCTGCTCGCCGCCGGACTCTCCGCCTGCGGTGCGGCGGAGAGCGACAGCGCGCCCACGTCCACCAGCACCGGGTCCTACCCCGTCACCGTTGAGAACTGTGGCGCCGAGGTGAGGTTCGAGCAGGCGCCGGAGCGCCTGGTGCTGCTGAAGAGCTCGGCCGTGCCGTTCCTGCACGAGATCGGGGTGATGGACCGCGTGACCGCGCGCGCCGGGCAGTACCCGGCGGAGTACTACGACGAGGAGACGCTCGCCGCGCTGGAGGACATCCCGCTGCTCACCGACGAGCTCGACAGCAGCGGTCACCTGCAGATCTCGAAGGAGGTCGTCCTCGCCCAGGAGCCCGACCTGGTGCTCGGCCAGGTCGACAACCTCTCGCGCGAGTCGCTCGACGCGGTCGGCGTCCCCCTCATCGAGGAACCCGCCCTGTGCGAGGCCGGCGTCGACGAGCCGGGCTTCGACGACGTGTACGCGCAGCTCGAGCTCTACGGGCAGGTCTTCGGGCGGGAGCGCCAGGCGCGGGAGGCCATCGCCGACCTCGAGGATGACCTGCGGGAGATCGAGGCCGAGGTGGGGGAGCCGGAGGGACGCACGGCAGCGGTGCTCTACCCCACGGTCGGCGGCGGCACGACGTACGCCTACGGCACGAGGAGCATGGCGCACCCCCAGCTCGAGGCGGCCGGTCTCGAGAACGTCTTCGGCGACGTCGACGAGCGGGTCTTCGAGGTCAGCCTCGAGGAGCTGCTGGGTCGCGATCCCGACGTCCTGGTCCTGCTCCACAGCGAGGGCGACCCGGCCGCGGTCGAGGCGGCGGTCACCGAGCTGCCGGGCGCCGAGGACCTCACGGCGGTCCGCAACGGCGACGTCCTCGTGCAGCTGTTCAACTTCACCGAGCCGCCGTCCCCGCTCGTGGTCGAGGGACTGGCGCGGATCGTGGAGAGGTTCGGCCCCACCTCGTGATCGGCGCGCACGACCTCTCCTGGTCCTACGGCTCCGCCCAGGTCCTCAGCGCGGTGTCGCTGTCCGCGCCCCACGGGCGGGTGCTGGGCCTCATCGGGCCCAACGGCAGCGGCAAGACCACCCTCCTGCGCCTGCTCCACGGCGTGCTGGCCAGCCCAACCGGCACCGTGACCGTCGACGGTGACCGGCTCGCCGCGCTGCCCGCCAGGGAGGCCGCGCGTCGCGTCGCCGTCGTGGTGCAGGAGAGCGGCGGCGAGAGCGCTCTGACGGTGGCCGAGACGGTGCTGCTGGGCCGCAGCCCGCACCTGTCCACCTTCCAGCGCACCGGCGCCGTCGACCACGAGATCGCCGCCGGTGCGCTCGCCCGCGTCGGCGCCTCGCACCTGGCCGGCCGCTCCTTCGCCGGTCTCTCGGGCGGGGAGCGGCAAAGGGTCCTGATCGCGCGCGCCCTGGCGCAGGAGGCCACCCACCTGCTGCTGGACGAGCCGACCAACCACCTCGACATCCGCTACCAGCACGAGGTCCTGGGCATCGTCGCCGGTCTCGCCCACGACCTGCACCGCACGGTGGTCGTGGTGCTGCACGACCTCAACCTCGCCGCCCGCTACTGCGACGACGTCGTCCTGCTCGGCGGCGGGCGGATCGCCGCGTCGGGTCCGGTCGAGGAGGTGCTGGTGCCCGAGGTGCTGGAGCCGGTGTACGGCATCGGCATCGAGCGCGTGCGTGCCGGCGGCCAGCTGCACCTGCTCTTCCACCCCCACATCCGGATCCAGGAGGACTCCCGCGCATGAACCACGACACCGGGTTGCAGGACACGATCAACGAGTACTGGACCGAGCGGGCGCCGTCCTACGACGCCTACCAGCAGCGCCCCGAGCGCCGCGACCTCGACCTCGAGGTGTGGGGGAGGGCCTGGTCCTCGGCGCTGCCGCCGGCACCGGCCGACGTGCTGGACGTCGGCACCGGCAGCGGTCATGTCGCGCGGCTGCTGGCGGGGCTGGGGCACCGGGTCACCGGCATCGACCTCTCGGCCGGCATGCTCGCGATCGCCGAGCAGCACGCCGCGACGGATCGTCGCGCGCCGCGCTTCCTCGAGGGCGACGCGGTGGACCCGGACCTCCCGCCGGAGTCCTTCGACGCGGTGGTGGGCCGCTACGTGATGTGGACCCTGCGCGACCCCGAGGCGGCGGTCGGCAACTGGCTGCGGCTGCTGCGTCCGGGCGGGGTCGTCGCCATGGCGGACAGCACGTGGTTCGCCGACGGCCTCGGGGACCTGTACGGCGAGCGTCCCGCCGGGAGGCTCCCGTTGGCGGAGGCGCGGAGCATCGAGGAGGTGCGCGACGCCATGGTGCGCGGCGGGCTCGCCGACGTCACCGTCACCCCGCTGGCGGAGGTCCTCGAGCTCGACCGGAGGCTCGGGGTGGCGCCGGGCCACGACGTGGTGGTGCAGTACCTGCTCGTCGGCCGGAAGGCCTGAGGGTCCGACCTGGTCGGGGCGCCGGTCAGCGCACCAGGAGGTTGCCGTGCGCCGCGGCGAGGCGCGCCTTGACGCTGAGCAGGGTCTCGATGATGAGGTCCTCGCGGCCGTTGTCGAGCCGGCTGATCGGCACCGCGACGCTCAGGGCGTCGACGGCCTGGTGGCTGAACGGGAGCGCGACGCCGAAGCAGCGCACTCCCATGCACGACTCCTCGCTCTCGGTCGCGTAGCCCTGGATCGAGGCCCGGTCGATGATCTCGAGCACGGCGTGCTTGTCGGTGGTGGTGTTGGGGGTGATCGCGCTGATCTGCTCGGGGACCATCACGGCGCGCTCCTCGACCGGCAGCTCCGCGATCAGCGCCCGGCCCAGCGACGTGGCGTAGGCGGGCAGGCGGCGGCCCACCGCGGAGTGCATGCGCAGCGGGTGCATCGACTCACGCTTCGCGGTGTAGATGACGTCGTGGCCGTCGAGGCGCCCCAGGTGCACCGTCTCCTCGGTCGCAGCGGCCACCTCGTCGAGTACCGACTGCGCCCGGGCGAGCACGGGGTCTCCGTCGAGGTAGGCGGAGCTGACGACGAGGGAGTGGATGCCGAGCTGGTAGACGCTGCCGGTCGGGTCCGTCTGGAGCCAGCCGCGGTCGGTCATGGTGCGCAGAAGGGCGTGCAGGCTGCTCTTGGGGATGTTGAGCCGGGTGGAGAGCTGCAGCTGCGTCCCGGGCCCCCGGGCGGCGATCTCGTCGAGCAGGTCGAGCGCCCGCGCGGCTGACTTGACCGGTCCGGCCGCACTCGTGGCGGTGATGTCCTTCTCAAGCTGCATCGCAGTCTCCTCCTCGTGTCCTCATCGTGGCACGAAGCCGGCCCCGGAGATACGAGCGTACCCCGAGTTCGCATACATGGACACTCGTTCAAGCCCTTGACCGTGACCGGCGTCACGTATACGCTCCACCGAGTTCACATAGACGAACGCAGTTCACAAAACGAGGAGCAGCAGCGTGATGCAGGTTCGGTATTCCACGTCTCCCACCAGTGCGGAGACGGCCACCACGGCTGACCTGCGCAGCACGTTCCTGGTCGGTGACCTGTTCGTCGACGGCGAGGTCAACGCGACGTACACCCACGAGGACCGCATGGTCGTCGGCGGAGCCGTCCCCGGCACCGGCCAGCTCGACCTCCCGGCGTGGACCGAGGTCCTCGGCACCGAGTCGCACCTCGAGCGCCGCGAGCTCGGCGTGGTCAACGTCGGTGGCGCGGGCCACGTGCTGGTGGACGGCGAGAAGTTCGAGCTGGAGCACCTTGACGGCCTCTACGTCGGCCGGGGGAGCGAGGTGTCCTTCGCCGGCGCGGAGGCCGCCTTCTACTTCGTCTCCGCCTCCTCGCACGCGACGTACCCTGCGACGCTGCTCAGCCACGACCAGGTGGAGCCCGTCGCGCTCGGCTCCGCCGAGGCCGCCAACGAGCGCAGCCTCTTCCGCTACGCGTGGGGCCAGGAGCTGGAGACGTCCGTCCTGCAGTTCGGCGTCACCGTCATCGCCGACGGTTCGGTGTGGAACACCTTCCCCCCGCACCTGCACGCGCGCCGCACCGAGGTCTACTGCTACGTCGACCTGGCCGAGGACGACCGCGTCTTCCACTTCATGGGCCAGCCCGGCCACACCCGCCACCTCGTCGTGCGCAACCGCGAGGCCGTCATCTCCCCGCCGTGGTCCATCCACGCCGGCGCGGGCACCGGCTCCTACGCGTTCATCTGGGCCATGGCCGGCGAGAACAACTGCTACACCGACCTCTCGGCCGTGGCCGTGGAGGACCTGTGATCGACGCATCGAGTCCTGCGGACGCCCGCTCGCCGTTCGACCTGCACGGCAGGTGCGCGGCGGTGACGGGCGCCGGTCGCGGCATCGGCCGCGCGGTCGCGGTGGGACTGGCCCGCGCGGGCGCCGACGTCGTCCTGGTGGGTCGACCCGGTGCGCAGGACGCCACCCGTGACGCCATCCGCGACATCGGGGGCCGCGTCGACGTCGTCGACCTCGACGTGAGCGACCTCGACGCCGTCGAGCGTGTCGGCGCCGAGCTCACCGGCTCGCGCCAGGTGGACGTCCTGGTCAACAACGCCGGCATCATCGACCGGCAGGACACTGTCGACCTGGACCGCGAGGCCTGGCAGCGGGTCCTCGACGTCAACCTCAACGGCCTGTTCTTTCTCTGCCAGCAGCTCGGCCGACCGATGGTGGAGCGCGGGCACGGCAAGATCGTCAGCATCGCCAGCCTGCTGTCCTTCCAGGGCGGCCTGCGGGTGGCGTCGTACGCCGCCAGCAAGCACGCCGTCGCCGGCCTCACCAAGGCGCTGGCCAACGAGTGGGGGCCCCGCGGCGTGCAGGTCAACGCGATCGCCCCCGGCTACATGGCCACCGACAACACCACCGCGCTCCGCGAGGACGCCGATCGCTCGCGCTCCATCCTCGAGCGGATCCCGGCCGGTCGGTGGGGCAGCGCCGAGGACGTCGCCGGCGCGGCGGTCTTCCTCAGCTCGCCGGCCGCCGACTACGTCAACGGCCACGTCCTCGTCGTCGACGGCGGCTGGATGGCGCGCTGAGCGCCACCCCCGAACCGCACAGCACCACCACAGCTCAGGACCACCCAGCTCAACAGCACAGCTCAGCACCACAGCACCACCCACCCTCGGGGCAGTACCTGACCCAAATGCCCACCGCCGGGACACCGGCACCCACACAGAATGAGGATCGACCATGAAGTTCACCTCTCGACCGACCGCAGTCGTGATCGGCCTGACACTGGCTGCCGCCGCCCTGGCGGGCTGCAGCGAAGAGGCGTCCGGTGGCGGCGGCGGTGGCTCCGAGGCCGGAGCCTGCGCGCCCGAGGACGTCACCCTGGTGGGCCAGGTGCGCAACGAGTCCAACCCCTACGAGGCGTCGTGGCTCGACGGCGGCGACGCGTTCGCGGAGCAGGTCGGCCTGAGCCAGGAGCGCCTGACCTACGACGGCGACTCGACCAAGCAACAGGAGCAGATCACCCAGCTCCTCGCCGGCGACACCGAGTGCCTCGTCATGAACGTCCTGCCCAACGGCGACTCCGACACCCTCCCGATCGTCGAGGGCGCCGAGGAGGCCGGGGCCTACCTCGTCACCCAGTGGAACAAGCCGGCCGACGTCAACGTCACCGACTACGACCAGTGGCTGAGCCACATCACCTACGACGGCGTCGACTCCGGCCAGCAGATCGGCGACGCGCTCGCCGAGGCCATCGGCGGCTCGGGCGGGATCATCGCGCTGCAGGGCATCCTGGACACCGGTGCCGCCAAGGACCGCTTCGCCGGCCTCGAGGCGTCGCTGGAGGCGAACCCGGACGTCGAGCTCCTCGACCAGCAGACCGCCAACTTCTCGCGCGACGAGGCGCTCGCAGTGACCAAGACGCTGCTCACCAAGCACGGCGAGGACATCAAGGGCATCTGGGCGGCCAACGACGACATGGCGCTCGGCGCCCTCGCCGCGCTCGAGCAGGCCGGCCGTGACGACGTCGCGGTCGTCGGGATCGACGCCGTGCCGGACGCCCTCACCGCGATCGAGGACGGCACCATGACCGCGACCGTCTCCTCCGACGGCCCGTGGCAGGGCGGCATCGGCCTCGCGATCGGCTACTGCGTGGCCACCGGCGAGCTCTCCGTCGACGACATCGCCGACGAGGACCGCGCCTGGTTCGCCGAGCAGTTCCTCATCACCAGCGACAACGTCGCCGACTTCAAGGCTCCCGAGGTGGACGAGTCCGACTTCGAGTGCGGCAACCTCTTCAGCCGGTCGCAGGGCGCGATCCAGTGACCATGACATCCCCCGCCCAGGCCGACACCGAGGACGTGATCGCGCCACGCCCCCAGCCTCGGCGGGGGGTGTCGCTCCGGGACGCAGGTCCCCCGATCGCACTGGTGGTCATCGTCGGCATCTTCGCGGTGCTGAGCTCGGACTTCCGCACGATCGGCAACGTGCAGAACATCATGGACGCGGCGGCCGTGCTCGCCGTCGCGGCCTGCGGCATCAGCTTCGTGCTGATGATGGGGTCGATCGACCTCTCCGTCCCCGGCGTGATGGGGGCCTCCGCGATCGCGGTGGCCCTCCTGGTCGCCAACAACCGCAACGACAACACGATGGGACTTCTCGGGGTCCTCGTCGCGGTCCTGCTCGGCGCGGCCCTCGGCTGCCTCAGCGGGATCGCCCTGGTCAGCCTGAAGGTGCCGTCCTTCATGACCACGCTCGGCGTCTCCGCCGTCGGGCTCGGCGTCGCGACGCTCATGTTCGCCGGCGTCCAGCCCAACATCACCGACGAGATGCTGCGCGGCTGGGCGGTCAACCGGTTCCTCGGCCTGGCCTACCTCACGTGGATCGCGATGGCCTGCGTGCTGGTCGGGTGGCTGATCCAGCGCTACTCGCGCCTGGGCCGCTACGCGTACGCCATCGGCGGCGCCGAGGAGGTGCTCGCGCTGTCGGGGGTCAAGGTGGCTCCCTACAAGGTCGCCGTCTTCACCCTCGCCGGCTCCTTCTACGGGCTCGCGGGGGTGATGGTCACCAGCCAGCTCGGTGCCGGGCTCGTCCAGGCGGGCGCGGGGTACGACTTCCGTGCCATCACCGCCGCGGTCGTCGGCGGCACCCTGCTCACGGGCGGTCGCGGGGGAGTGCTGCACTCCGCTGTCGGCGTCCTCCTCGTCACCGTGCTCATCAACGGCCTCGTCCAGATCGGGGTCAGCCCGTACTGGCAGGGCGGTGTCCAGGGACTCATCGTCGTCGCGGCCGTGTCGGCCGCGGTCATCCCCCAGCGTCGTAGGAACCAGGTGACGAAATGACCACCGACCTCACTCCCCGACCCGAGGCGGAGGCGCCCTCTCGCGTCAACGCGCTCGAGGTGCGTGGCCTGGTCAAGCACTACCCAGGCGTCAAGGCGCTCGACGGCGTCGACCTCGTGGTGCGCCAGAACGAGGTCCTCGGCCTCGCCGGCGAGAACGGCGCCGGCAAGTCCACCCTGCTCAAGGCGCTGGTCGGCCTGGTCCGTCCCGACGCCGGCGAGATCTGGGTGCGCGGTGAGAAGGTCCGGCTCAAGAGCGTCGTCGACGCTGCCGACCACGGGATCGGCATGGTGTTCCAGGAGCAGTCGCTGGTCCCCAACCTCACCGCGGCCGAGAACATCGTCCTCGGCAGCGAGGGGCCGGGCGTCCGGCGCGGCATCTACCGCTGGGACACGATGCGCAGGCTGGCCCAGGAGCAGCTCGACAAGATCGGCTCCCACATCGACCCGCTCGCGCGCACCGACTCGCTCACCTTCGCCGAGCGCCAGATGGTGGAGATCGCCAAGGTGCTCCGCATCGAGGAGCGCACCTCCCACCCGCCCGTCATCATCCTCGACGAGCCCACCTCGGTGCTGGAGTCGAAGGAGATCGAGACCCTCTTCACGCAGGTGCGCCGGCTGCGCGAGTTCGCGTCGGTCATCTTCGTCTCGCACCGCCTCGACGAGGTCCTCGACGTCTGCGACCGGGTGGCGGTGCTGCGTGGCGGCCAGTCGGTGGGGGAGATGCCCACCGCCGACGCGGTGCCCACCGACCTGCACCGCCTGATGATCGGATCGACGGGGTCCGACGACCACTACCACGAGGGTCTCTCCCAGCGCTCCGCCACCGACGGCGAGCCGCGACTGGTCGTCCGGGGTCTGTCCGGCAAGACCTTCCGCGACGTCGACCTCGAGGTGCGGGCCGGGGAGATCGTCGGCATCGTCGGCGTGCACGGCTCCGGACGCGAGGACGTCTGCCGAGCCCTGTTCGGCGCCGAGCCGATCCTGTCCGGTGAGGTCACGCTCGACGGCGAGAAGCTCGACCTGTCCGGAACCCGGGCCGCCGTCGCCTCGGGCGTCGGCTACGTCCCCGCCGAGCGCAAGATCGAGGGCATGGTCGGGCCGATGTCGGTTGCCGACAACATGACCCTGACCAAGCAGAAGTCCCGCTGCGCCGGCCCGATGGTCGTCCCGCAGAAGCAGGCCACGCTCGTGGACAGGTGGATCGAGCGGCTCTCGATCCGCACCCCGCACCGCGGCACGCAGATCGGCCGGCTCTCCGGCGGCAACCAGCAGAAGGTGGTCCTGGCCCGCTGGCTCGTGGCTGGCGACATCCGTCTGCTGCTGCTCGACCACCCGACCCGCGGCCTCGACATCGGCGCGCGCTCCGAGGTGTACCGCCTGATGCGCGAGCTCGCCAACAGCGGCGTGGCGACCGTGCTGCTCGCCGACAGCCTCGAGGAGGCGATCGGCATGTCCGACCGGATCGTCGTGATGAGCGACGGCCGGGCGACCACCGAGGTCGGGTGCCCGTCGGGCAGCAAGCCGACCCCCCTCGACCTCGTCAAGGAGATGGTATGAGCACCCCCGTCATCGCCGAGCCGGCCTCGAACCCCGCGGCCGAGCCTGCGATCGTCAAGGGCGGCCCGACCGTCGGCCAGCGCGTCACGTCGTTCATGCCGGTCATCGCGCTCGTCACGCTGCTCGCGGCGCTGACGATCGCGGACCCGGACTTCCTGAGCCAGCGCAGCCTCACCGCGGCGGTGCGCACGTCGGCGCCGCTCGTGGTGCTCGCCGCGGGTGCCACCCTGGTCGTCCTCTGCGGCGGCATCGACCTGTCGATAGCGGCGCTCTGCTCCCTCTCGACGGTCTTCTTCGCGATGTGGCTGCCCGACCTGGGCGGGCTCACCATCCTCGCCGTGGTCGCGGCCGCGGGGGCGATCGGCGCCGTCCAGGGCATCGCGCACGTGCTGCTGCGCATACCGTCCTTCGTGGTGACGCTCGGGGGCATGAGCATCTTCTCCGCCGTCGCTCTCGTCATCTCCGACGCCGGCCCGATCCGGGTGGTGGACCGTGACGCCACCGCGTGGCTCAACCTCTACGTCGCCGGCTACGTCCCGATGTCGTTCTTCGTCGCGCTGCTCGTCGTCGCCGTCATCTCGCTCGTCATCAAGCTCACCCCGCTGGAGAGCTTCGTGCGGGCGACGGGCTACTCCGAGTCCGCGGCCCGCCTGGCCGGCACGCCCGTCGACCGGGTCAAGGTCGCCGCGTTCACCGTCTCCGGCGCCTGCGCCGGACTGGCTGCGGTGATGCTGGCGTCGCGCAACTTCAGCGGCAGCCCCACGATGGCCGACAACCTGCTGCTCCCGGCGGTCGCCGCGATCGTCGTCGGCGGCACCGCCATCACCGGCGGGCACGGCTCGCTCTGGCGCAGCCTGGCCGGTGCCCTCGTGGTGACGCTGCTCCGCGTCGGGCTGCCGATCGTCGGCGTCCCGTCCGCGTGGGAGCAGATCCTCTACGGCGCGATCATCGTCGCCGCCGTCGCGCTCACCCTCGACCGGTCGAAGGTGCTGATCATCAAGTAGCGACCAGAGCCGACCCCGCCCCTCCCAACTGACATCTCGTCCGACCCTCCTGACACATCCCGCACCGGAAGGCCTCTCCATGACCGAGCCCCAGCTCCTCCCCGCCGTCTCCTCGTTCCTCTCCTCGCCCAAGCAGCTGCTGATCGACGGCGAGTGGGTCGACGCCAAGGACGGCCAGACCTTCGACACCGTCAACCCCGCCACC
This sequence comes from Nocardioides sp. SYSU D00065, assembly GCF_017916425.1. Classification (GTDB taxonomy): domain Bacteria; phylum Actinomycetota; class Actinomycetes; order Propionibacteriales; family Nocardioidaceae; genus Nocardioides. The sequence continues at coordinate 859,751 of NZ_JAFMSX010000002.1, forward strand.
GAGGAGGTCCTCGTCACCGTGGCGCAGGCCTCGGCGGTGGACGCCGACCGCGCCGTGGTGGCCGCCCGCAACGCCTTCGAGTCCGGCTCGCCGTGGTCGCGGATGACGCCACGCGAGCGCTCGCACCTGCTGTGGCGCATCGGCGACATGATCGACGAGCGCGCCGAGGAGTTCGCCCAGCTCGAGTCGCTCGACAACGGCAAGAGCCTCGCCTCCGCCCGCGGCGACGTGGGCGTGGCCGCCGAGCTGTTCCGCTACTTCGCCGGGTGGGCCACCAAGATGGAGGGCACGACCATCCCGATGTCGGTGCCCGGGCGCGAGTTCCACGCCTACACCCGTCGCGAGGCCATCGGCGTCGTCGCCGGCATCGTGCCGTGGAACTTCCCGCTGACCATGGCCGCCTTCAAGGTGATCCCCTCGATCACCGCCGGCAACACGATCGTGCTCAAGCCCGCCGAGCAGACCCCGTTGACCGCGCTGCGCCTCGGGGAGCTGCTGCTGGAGGCCGGCGTCCCGGCCGGTGTCGTCAACGTCCTGCCGGGCTTCGGCGACGCGGGCGCCGCCCTCGTCGACCACCCGGGCGTGGACAAGGTGGCCTTCACCGGCAGCACCGAGGTGGGCAAGAAGATCGCGGCCGGTGCCTCCAAGAACCTCAAGAAGGTCTCCCTCGAGCTCGGCGGCAAGGCGCCCAACATCATCTTCGCCGACGCCGACCTCGACGCCGCGATCGCCGGTGCCGCGCTGGCCGGCTACTTCAACGAGGGCCAGTGCTGCGTCAACGGCTCGCGGCTCTACGTCCAGCGCGACGTCTTCGACCAGGTCATCGAGGGCGTCGCGGCGGCCGCGAAGGCCATCAAGGTCGGCGACGCGTTCGACCCGGCCACGACGATGGGCCCGCTGGTCTCGCAGGAGCAGCACGAGAAGGTCATGGGCTACGTCCGCGGTGCGGTCTCCGACGGCGCCACCATCGCCGCCGGCAGCCCCGACCCGGCCGCCGACCGCGGCTACTTCTTCTCCCCGACGCTGATCACCGACGTCACCGAGGACATGGCCGTGCAGACCGACGAGATCTTCGGCCCGGTCATCACCGCCATCCCGTTCGACACCGAGGAGGAGGTCGTGGCGGCCGCCAACAACACCGTCTACGGCCTCGCCGCGGGGGTCTGGTCCAAGGACCTCGGCACCGCCCACCGCGTCGGCAGCAAGCTGCGCGCGGGCACGGTGTGGCTCAACACCTGGCACGCCGACGACGTCACGCTGCCGCGCGGTGGCTTCAAGCAGTCCGGCTGGGGCCGCGAGCTCGGCTCCTTCGGCCTCGACGACTACACCGAGCTCAAGACCGTGATCGCGGAGCTCCGGTGAACGCTCCCGCCGACGCTCCCGTGAGCGTGACCGACGTCCTGGGCGGCCACCGCATCGTGCCGGTGGTCGTCCTGGACGACCCGGCGCGCGCCGACGACCTCGGCGCCGCCCTCGTCGAGGGCGGCCTGCCGGTCGCGGAGGCGACGTTCCGTACGCCCGAGGCCGCGGCCGTGCTGCGGCGGCTCTCGGCCCGCGACGACCTCGTCGTCGGGGCCGGGACCGTGCTGACCGACCGACAGGTCGACCAGGCCCTGGAGGCGGGCGCGAAGTTCGTCGTCTCGCCCGGCCTCAGCCCGTCGGTCGTACGGCGTTGCCAGGAGGCCGGCGTGCCGGTGGTCCCGGGCGTCGCCACCCCGAGCGAGATCATGCTCGCCCTCGACCTGGGGCTGGACACGGTGAAGTTCTTCCCGGCCGAGGCCAACGGGGGACTGCCCACCATCAAGGCGCTCGCCGCCGCGTTCCCCCAGGTGCGGTTCATGCCCACCGGGGGCATCTCCGCCGACAGCGCACCCGCCTACCTCGCCCACCCGTCCGTCGCCGCCGTCGGCGGCAGCTGGATGGTCGCCGGCGACCTGCTCGCGGCCAGCCGCTGGGACGAGGTCGCCGCCCGGTGCGCCGCCTCGACCGCCCTCTACGACCCTGTCCCCGAGCCCGCTCGCCACACCCTGCAAGGAGCCCCCGCATGATCGAGACCCGTCCGGCCGAGGAGTGCGAGCTCGACATCGTCGCGCTGGGGGAGGTGATGCTGCGCCTCGACCCGGGGGAGGGGCGCATCCGCACCGCTCGCCGCTTCGAGGCGTGGGAGGGCGGCGGCGAGTACAACGTCGCCCGCGGCATGCGCAAGGTGTTCGGCCTGCGCGCCGGGGTGGTGACCGCGCTCGCGGACAACGAGATCGGCCACCTCGTCGAGAACCTGATCATGCAGGGCGGCGTCGACACGTCGCTGATCCGCTGGGAGCCCTACGACGGCATCGGCCGCACCGTGCGCAACGGACTCAACTTCACCGAGCGCGGCTACGGCGTCCGGGGCGCCGTGGGTGTCTCGGACCGAGCCCACACCGCCATCGCCCAGCTGGCGCCGGGCACGATCGACTGGGACGACCTGTTCGGTCGTCGCGGGGTCCGCTGGCTGCACACGGGCGGCATCTACGCCGCGCTGTCGGAGAACGCCGCCGCCGTGGCCGAGGAGGCGATGGCGGCCGCCCAGCGGCACGGGACGGTCGTGTCCTTCGACCTCAACTACCGGCCCAGCTTGTGGGCCGGTATCGGAGGCACCGAGCGGGCGCGCGACGTCAACACCCGGCTGGCCGCCCACGTGGACGTGATGATCGGCAACGAGGAGGACTTCACCGCCGCCCTCGGCTTCGAGGTCGCCCACGTCGACGAGCACCTGAGCACGCTGCCGATGGACAGCTTCGAGGCGATGGTCGGCACGGTCGCGGAGAAGATGCCGTGGCTCAAGGTGATCGCCACGACCCTGCGCACCGTCCACACCGCCAGCGACAACGACTGGCAGGCCATCGCGTGGTCCCCCGAGACCGGAGTCCTGGCCTCGGCACCACGTGATCACCTCGCGATCTTCGACCGCGTCGGCGGGGGCGACGGCTTCGCCTCCGGCCTCGTCTACGGGCTGCTGGAAAGCGAGCCGTTGCAGCAGTGCCTCGAGCTGGGCGCCGCCCACGGTGCGCTGGCGATGACCACCCCCGGCGACACGTCGATGGCCACTCGCGAGGAGGTGCGCGCCCTCGCCGGCGGCGGGAGCGCACGCGTACGCCGGTGAGCTGATCGAGCCACCACACCCCCAGGTCCAGGCCTGGGCGGTCGGCCCCGTGCGGGGGATCGGCTGCCCAGGCCTGCTTCATGTACATGAACCAGTGGAGCGCCGAGTTCATCATTCTGGACAGAGTTCTTGACTCTGTGTGACGGCCGTCATACCTTCGGGCTGTCTCGTGAGCGCTGTCCGCACCCGTCGCCCGCCGAGCTCCGCACCGCCGAGCCCTAGGGAAACGTAGATGATACTGCTTCGCAGCTCCACCCGCCGGCGCCACGTCAGGCGCCTGCGCCGCGCGTCGGCGCACCTGCTCGCGACCTCGGTCGCGATGGCCGTCGCCTTGCCGCTGGTCGCCGGCACCGCCCAGGCCGCCGGCCCGGGCGCCGCTCCCGCCGCCACGTCGGCAGCCCCGCCGTCGACCGCGCCGACGTCCGCGGCCCGCGCGGCCGCAGCGCCGGGCAGCGACGACGACGTGCTCAAGGTCCTGCTGTTCTCCAGCGGTGACGGAGTGCACGGCTCCGTGGCGGCGACCCGCGCCGCGGTGCGCGAGATGTCGAACTCCCTCGCGGCCGAGCACGGCCTGGACAACGACACCGGCAACCCGGCCCAGGCCGTCGCCGACATCCAGGAGACCACCAACGCCGCCGCGTTCACCCCGGAGAACCTGGCCGACAAGGACGTCCTGGTCTTCGCCCACACCGCGGGCGTGCTCTTCAACACCGAGCAGCGCGCCGCGCTCGAGGCCTACATCCGCGGTGGCGGCGGTTTCGTCGGCATCCACTACACGGCGTGGTCGCCCGACCAGACCGAGCACGACGTGAACCCCTTCTACCGACGCCTCGTGGGCGCCGCCTCCACGGGCCACCCCGAGCCCGCTGGTGGCCAGCGCGGGACCATCACCGTCCGCGACGCCGCCCACCCGCTGACGGCCGGCCTGCAGTCGCCGCTGTCCTACACCGACGAGTGGTACGAGTGGGACATCAACCCCACGCAGAACGTCCGGACGCTCGTGACGGTCGACGAGTCGACGTACGCCCCCGGCGCGCGCGCCGGTGAGGAGGGCACCTCCCACCCCGTGACGTGGTGCCAGAGGATCGACCAGGGCCGGTCGTGGTACTCCGGGCTGGGCCACCACGCCTCCGCCTACACCGCGGCCGACGACGGCGGCAACCCGGGCGACAACCAGGCCGACGACTTCGTGCGCGGCCAGCTGCGCAACGGCCTGGCCTACTCGGCGGGCCTGCTGCAGGCGGACTGCTCGCCGCCGGCGAAGGACCAGCACGGCTCGTGGGGCGACGTCACGCCCTGGCCGCTGGTCCCGATCAACGCCGCGCTGACCTCCGACGGCAAGGTCCAGTCCTTCGGCTCGGTGTCCACCGGCTGCACGGACGGCAACCCCTACGACTTCGACGGCAACAACTGCGTCTCGCAGGGCGGGCAGATGGAGATCGACGTCTGGGACCCGGCCGTGGTCCGCACGGTCGCCAACGTCGTCTCAGGCGTCATCCCCAACGCGACCTACACCGACCTGTTCTGCTCGATGCAGGTGCAGATGCCCCACCGTCGCTCGACGATGACCGTCGGCGGTGACGACGGCATGGGGGAGAACGCGCCCAACGACTCCGCCATCGGCGTCACCAGCTATTCCACGAACTCCGGCCTGCGCAACGAGGCGCCGATGAACCTGCCGCGCTGGTACCCGACCGGCACGACGATGCCCGACGGCTCGATCGTCGTGCAGGGTGGCGCGCTGCAGGGTGGACCCGGCGGCCCGGGCGTGCTCACTCCCGAGATCTACGCTCCCGAGCAGGGCAACTCCTGGAAGCTCCTCACCGGCGCCACCAGCGCCGCCGCGTACGGCGACGGCCAGAACGGCCAGCCGGACGAGAACCGGTGGTGGTACCCGCGGGCCTTCGTCGCCCCGGGCAGCGGCAACCTGTTCAACATCTCCGGCACGCAGATGTTCGAGCTCGACCCGGACGCCAACGACGGGACCGGAGCGGTGACCCTGCGCGGCACCCTCGGCGCCGGCACCGGCAACCAGGGCGCGCTCGGCAACCCGGTCGGGGCGACCTCGACCGCGACGATGTACGCGCCCGGCAAGATCCTCCAGGTCGGGGGCGGTGCCTGGGCCAACGGCGGCACCGGTGCCGCCAACGGGGCCCGGGCCGGCGTCACCATCGACGTCAGCGGCGGCACCGAGGCCCCCGTCGTCGCGGCGACCGAGCCGATGAAGCACCGGCGGCACTGGGCGACCTCCACCGTCATGCCCGACGGCCGGGTGATCGTCACCGGCGGTTCCCGCGAGAACAACGGCATCGGGGGCTACGTCACCAATCCCGAGATCTGGGACCCCGCCACCGGTGCCTGGACCGAGGTCGAGGTGCCCCACGAGCACCCGCGCCTCTACCACTCCATCGCCATGCTCCTGCCCGACGGCCGGATCATGATCGGCGGCGGCGGTGCCCCGGGACCGCACAACTACACCGACGTGGAGTTCTACTCCCCGGCGTACCTCTTCGACGGTGACGAGCCGGCGACGCGTCCGGAGATCACCGGCGTGCCCAAGAAGGTCGGCTACGACGGCGCCTTCCAGGTGCAGTCCGACAGCCCCATCGAGCGGGTGACCCTGGTCCGCAACGGTTCGGTGACCCACGGCTTCAACAACGACCAGAACTTCCAGGAGCTGGCGTTCACGCAGGCGGGCGGCACCCTCACCGTCGAGACCCCGGTCGACGCCACCTTCGCCCCGCCCGGCGCCTACATGGTGTTCGCGTGGGACGAGGACGGCACGCCGTCGGTCGCCGACATCGTCCAGATCGACCCCGAGGTCGAGATGGACGCCCCGGCTCCCACCGTGGTCGACCAGTTCGAGTACCCGCGCCTCCCCGCCAACTGGCAGGCCAACTCGGCTCCCGCCACCGTCGACGTGGCGCCCGGAAACGGCCGGATGTCGCCGTGGGAGGTCGCCAAGCAGGTCCAGCTCGTGCGCGGCACGGTCCAGGGCATGGGCGGTCTGGGGCTCACCGGCTACCAGCTCGCGCTCGGTGCCGACGGTGACATGACGCGCACGCTGCGCGGGCTCGACGTGGGCAAGGAGTACCGGATCTCGCTGCGCTTCGCCCGCGACAGTCGCACCGCGGGATCGGCTCCCGGCACGGCGACCCTGTCGGTCGCCGACCTCGAGGCCACGCTGACGGCCGGCACCGACACCCCGTCGACCGCCGCGTTCGACACGTTCGTCGGGACCTTCACCGCCACCTCGCGGCGACAGGACCTGAGGATCGCCGGCAGTGGCCTGGCCATCGACGACCTCGTGGTCGTGGGCACCCGGGCCGGTTCGGCCGATCCCGCGGTGCGCTACGAGTTCGAGGAGGGCACGGGCACGTCGGCCGCCAACACCGGCACCGACTCGACTGTGGGCGCGGCGACGTTCGCGGGCGGGGCGACCTTCACCGACGGCGGCGTCTCCGGCGGGGGAGTCGACCTGCCGGGCGGCAGCAACGCCAACGCCGTCGACCTGCCGGACAACCTGCTCCAGGGCGAGACGGACTTCACCACCTCGTTCTGGGTGCGCCCGGAGGCCAAGGCCGACTGGATCGGCATGTTCCACATCGGCGACGGGCTGGAAGGAGCCGGAAGCTTCTTCCAGGTCCAGATGCAGACCCAGGCCGCCGGCAGCACCGGCCTCGCCGTCACCTTCAAGAAGAAGGGCAGCGACGTCCAGGAGCGCATCTACGCGGTCCCGACCAAGGACGTGGTCGCCAACCAGTGGAACCACGTCGCCTTCACGCGGACCGGTGCCACGGGCGTGCTCTACCTGAACGGGGTCGAGATCGCCCGCAAGGACAACCTGAGCATCACCATGGCCGACATCGGTCCCACCTCCAACAACTGGCTGGGTCGCAACGGATACCCGGACCCGGCGCTCAACGGCCAGATGGACGACGTCCGCCTCTACACCTCGGCGCTCACCGCCGACGACGTCGCGGGCCTGTACGACGACGGCACCGCACTGGCCACGACCACGACGCTCAGCGTGACGCCGGCCTCCCCGTCGCCGTTCGACACCCCCATCACGGTGTCGGCGACGTTCGAGGACTCCGCCGGGGCCGACCCGACGGGTGTCGCGGAGCTGTGGGTCGACGGCGCCCGCCAGGGCGGCCAGGTCCCCGTCGAAGAGGGCGCGGCCTCCTTCCCCGAGCTGACCCTGGCTCCGGGCACGCACGACATCGAGGTCCGCTTCCTCGCTGGTGACGGCTGGCGTGACTCGGTGGCGCAGGTCGAGCACGCGGTCGCCCGACCGCCGGTCGGCGAGGGGGTGCCGGTGCACTACACGTTCGACGAGGGCACGGGCACCACCGCGGCCAACTCCGGCTCCGACCCCGCCGTCGGAGACGCCGTGCTCGAGGGTGCCGGCTGGGCGGCGTCCGCGAAGTTCGGCGCCGGCGTGAACCTGCCCGGCAACGGACACGTCCGGCTGCCGAACGACATCACGGACGGGATGGACGAGGAGTTCGCCGTCTCGACCTGGATCCGACCCACGGCCCTGCCCAACTGGACCACCCACGTCCAGATCGGCAAGAGCACGGCGGAGTTCCTGCTGCTCCAGTCCTCCACCATCGGTGGCGAGCGGGGGTTCGCGGCCACGCTGCGGGCCAACAACGGCACGGAGTTCCGCGTCCAGCTGCCCGGCGACACCGACCTGCCGCTCAACCAGTGGACGCACGTCGTGTTCACCCTCGGTCCGTCGCCGACCGGCACCGGCACCACGGGGAAGATCTACTTCAACGGTGAGCTGCAGACGGCCGCGACCCGGGACAACATCCCGGTCGACATCGGTGACATCGGTGAGGGCGGCACCACCGCCAACTTCATCGGCAACGGCAGCTGGAACGACCCGCGTCCCACCGAGCAGGTCGACGACTTCCGGATCTACGGCTACGAGCTCACCGCCGACGAGGTCATGGACCTGTTCACCGGCGAGGTCGACACCCCTCCGGTCGCGGTCGCCGACGCGTACACGACGACGGAGGACGAGGCGCTCGCCGTCGCGGCCCCCGGCGTCCTGGGCAACGACACGGACGCCGAGGGCGGCGACCTGAGCGCCGTGCTGGCCGCGCAGCCCGCCAGCGGCGTCGTGCAGCTGGCGGCGGACGGATCGTTCACCTACGTCCCCGACACGGGGTTCACGGGCACCGACACGTTCACCTACCGGGCTGACGACGGCACCTCGTCGTCGGCGCCCACCACGGTCACCATCACCGTGGAGGAGCAGGTGACGCCGCCCAACCGGGCACCGGTGGCCGTGGACGACGCGTTCGCCACCGTGGCCGGCGAGCCGCTGTCGCTCGCCGCGCCGGGGGTGCTCGGCAACGACACCGACGCCGACGGGGACCCGATGAGCGCGACCCGGACCAGCCAGCCGGTCAACGGCTCGGTCACTCTCGCGGCCGACGGCTCCTTCACCTACACGCCGGACGCCGGGTTCGTGGGCAGGGACCGGTTCACCTACACCGCGACCGACGGTGCGGACACCTCGGCGTCGGCGACGGTCACCATCACCGTGAAGCCCTCGGGCGGCAACGGCGGCGGTCCGCTCGCCTCTGCGGTCGCGGGCGCCTCGGTGCCGGTCACCTACGGGAAGGCGGGCACGCTCGTGGTGAGCGTCGCGCCGGCGTCGGCCACCGGCAGGGTCGAGGTGCTCGACGGCACCCGGGTCCTGGCAGGCAGCACGCTGGAGGCCGGGCAGGCGCAGCTGGAGCTGCCGGCACGCAGCCTGCTGCCGGGCACGCACCGGCTGACGCTGCGCTACGCCGGCGACAGCGGCCACCGCGGCTCCACGTCGCAGGTCCAGGTCGTGGTCGACAAGGTCGTCCCGCGGATGGCCGTGACGGCGCCGCGCTCGGTGGCGAAGGGCGCGAAGGCCAAGGTCACGGTGGTCCTGCGAGCGCCTGACCGCGTCCCGGTCACCGGCGAGGTGACGGTCGCGATCAAGGGCGGCAGGACTCTCACCGGCACGATCGACAACGGCAAGGTGGTCCTGCGGCTGCCGAAGGCGGCGAAGAAGCTGAAGCTGACCGTGACCTACACCGGCAGCCACCTGGCCGAGTCGGTCGAGGACAAGGTGCGGATCAAGGTCCGCAAGCGCTAGGAGGCACGCAGACGGCGAGGGCCCCGGGATCTCCCGGGGCCCTCGTCGTTCGTACGTCGTCCGGACGCCGGCTGCGAGCAGCAGCCGCCTCGCGGGCGCGGATCAGTCGTCGGCCAGCGCCGCCACGACCCCGGCGCGGCTCTCGTCCTCGCTGGCCAGCACGCCGCCGTTGGCGACGATGTCGGGGGTGATCTCGCTGAAGACCATGCGGACGTCCTGGCGGCGGGCGCCCAGGATCTCCACGGCGCTGTCGGCGACCGCCTTGGCGAAGTCGCGTCGCTGCTTCACGGAGCGGCCCTTGAGAAGCTCGACGGTGATGTTGGGCATGGTGGTCCCTTTCGTGGGGTGGGCTGATCCGTGCCACAGCGTTCACACGTGCGACCAGCGTTCACTGACCCGAATCACGGTAGTGCCAGTTCACATCCTTGACAACAGTTCCGCCTGCTGGTTGTGTGAGGACGGTCACTCGCGGTCCCGTCGCGAGTCCGTCCCAGCCAGGAGCCCATCATGGACCGCAGCCGCGCGTCGCGCCGTGCGGCGGCCGTGACGACCACCGGGATGGTGACCGGGATGCTGACCGGCGTGCTCGCCGGGGGACTCGTCGTCTCGCTCGCCGCCCCGGCCGCCGCGCACGTCACGCTGACGGCGTCCACCACGGCGGCCGGGGCCACGGCGGTGCTGCGGATGGTCGTGCCGCACGGGTGCGCCGGCTCGGCGACGACCGAGCTGGCCGTCCGGATCCCAGTCGGGGTCACCGAGGTGAGCGCGCAGAGCACGCAGCGCTGGGCGGCCGAGGCCTCGGACACGGGCGTCACCTTCCGCACCGACGACCCGCTGCCGGACGCTCTGCGCGACGAGGTCGCCTTCTCGGTGCGCCTTCCCGACGATGCCGGCGCCGAGCTCGTCTTCCCGGTCGTGCAACGATGCCAGGAGGGCGAGTCCGCGTGGACGGAGGTCGCGCCCGACGCGGCCGACCGTGAGCAGCTCGACATGCCGGCGCCGGTGGTCACGGTCACCGCCGCCGACGGGAGCGCCTCGGCGGCCCTGCCGCCACCCAGCGAGGCGCGGGACGGCGAGCTGATGGCGTACGGAGCGGCCGGCGTGCTGCTGGTGGGCTGCCTGGCGACCGGCGCCCTCCTGATCCTGCGGCGCCGCCGCGCATGATCGGTCGCCCCGCGTGCCGCCGCGCCGCCGCGTGGCTGCTGCTGCTCCCGGTGCTGTCCACCGTGCTCGTCCTCGTGCTGGGAGCGGGCACGCCGGCGGCGGCGCACGCCACCTTGATCAGCACCGACCCGGCCGAGGGCGCCGTGCTGGAGACCGCGCCCGAGCAGGTGCGGTTCACCTTCGACGAGTCCGTGATCGGGGTCCCGGCCGGTGTCCGGGTGTTCGATGCCGCCGGGGACGAGGTCGCCTCCAGTGCCTCGGTGCAGGAGGCGCAGCTGGTCGTCGACCTCGAGGAGGAGGTCGGTGAGGGGACCCTCGTCGTCGTGTGGCGCCTGGTCTCTGCTGACGGGCACCCCATCGGCGGCTCGCTGAGCTTCTCGGTCGGTGCGCCGAGCGGCGTGGTCGACGTGCCGAGCACGAGCGCCGACGCGGGCACCGACGCGCCGGCCCCGCTGAGCCTCGTGCGGTGGCTGGGGTACGCCGGGCTGCTGCTCGCGGCCGGCGCGGCTGCCTTCTCGGTGCTGCTCCTGCCCGCCGAGCGGGCCTCCGACCAGGCGCGACGCCGCGTGCGTGCCGTCGCCCGCGCCGCTGCCGCGGTGGCGGTCCCGGCCTGGGCGGTCGCGGTCCCGCTGGTCGCGCTCTACCAGCTGGGCCTGCCGGCCTCGGCGCTCGCGGATGGCTCGACCTGGTCCTCGCTCGCCGCCGCCGAGTACGTCGTACCGGTCGCCGTCGTGCTCGGGCTGAGCCTGGCGGTGCTCGCCCTCCCGGCAGGTCCCGCGGGCCGGGGGCGCGGTGCCCTGGTGCTCCTCGGCTGCGTGGTGGCGCTCGTCGCCCCGGCGCTGACCGGCCACACCCGTGCGGCGACGCCCGAGGCGCTGGCGGTCGCGGTGGACGTCCTGCATCTGGTGGCCGGCGCGGTGTGGCTCGGCGGACTCGTCTGCCTCGCCGTGGTGCTGGGCGACCTCGCCGCACGCGACGACTCCGGCGCGAAGCTGCTGGCGCGGTTCTCGGCGTGGGCCTCCGGCGTGCTGGTGGTGCTCGTCCTCACCGGCACCCTGCTGGCGTGGCGGATCGCCGGCACCTGGCAGGCCCTGCTCGACTCGGGCTACGGCGGCCTCCTGCTCGTCAAGGTCCTCCTCGTCCTCGCCGCCGTCGCGGTCGCGGTGTGGAACCGGTCGTCGCTGCTGCCGCGCCTGCGCGACGCCCGGAGGCGGCGCGAGCGCCGGGACGCAGCCGGTCTCCTCGTGCGCACCACCCTCGCGGAGGCGTGCCTGCTCCTGGCGGTGCTGCTGGTCACCGGCTTCCTCGTCGACCGCAGCCCGGAGCCGGACGTGGCCGAGGCGTCGTCCGGGACCGGCGGAAGCACCGGAGCGGCGGACACGGCCCGGCAGACGGTGCGGCTCGACGCGATCATCGGCGAGGTCAGCCTCGAGCCGCTCGCGGTCGGTCCCACCACGGTGACGATCACCATGACCGACGCCGCCGGCGAGCCGGCCGAGGGCCACGAAGCCCCGCGGCTCAGCCTGTCCGGCGAGGAGGTCGACCTCGGCGCAGTGGAGCTGCGCAACCTCGGCCCCGGGATCTACGCGGGCGACGTGGTGCTGCCCACCGACGGCACGTGGACGGTGCAGGTGTCGCTGCGCACCACCGAGTTCGACAACCCGGTGCGTACGGTCACCTTCGACGTGCCCTGAGCGCCTGCAGCGCTCAGAAGGCGTAGCGGACGCGGCACTCGGGGAGCTTCTCCGCCAGCAGGTCCGTCAGCTGCTGCACCCAGCGCCCCTTCCAGCCGGCGCGGTAGCGCACGTTGGCCTGACCGCTCTGGCTGCGCTTGGGCTGCTGCAGGTCGGGGCGCCAGAGCAGCTCCTCGCCCCGAGGGTGCCAGCCCAGGTTGACCTGGTGCAGGTCGTCGTTGTGCGTGAGGAAGATGACCTCGGCCGCGAGCTGCGCGCGGGTCCGGGCGCTCGTGCCGTCGGCGACCTGCTCCAGCAGCTCGGCCCACTCCTGGAGCCAGGTCTCGTGGACGATGACCGGGCTCAGGTTGATGTGCACCTCGTAGCCGGCCTCGACGAAGTCGTCCATCGCCGCGATCCGCTCGGCGATCTTGGAGGTGCGGACGTCGACCACGCGCGAGGTCGGCTCGGGCATCAGGCTGAAGCGCACGCGGGTGCCGCCGCGCGGGTCCCAGGTGAGGAGATCGCGGTTGACCAGCTTGGTCGCGAAGCTCGCCTTGGCGTGGGGGAGGCGGGCGAAGAGGTCCACGAGGTCGCGCACGTTGTCCGAGACCAGCGCATCGGCGGAGCAGTCGCTGTTCTCGCCGATGTCGTAGACCCAGTCGACGGGGTCGCACTGGTTGGGCTCGGTCTTGACGCCCTGGCGACCGGCGTGGCGCTCGAGGTAGCCGAGCACCGCCTCGATGTTGGCGAACACCGTGATCGGGTTGGCGAAGCCCTTGCGGCGCGGCACGTAGCAGTAGGAGCAGGCCATGGCGCAGCCGTTGGCGGTGGACGGTGCGATCCAGTCGCTGGAGCGCTCGTTGCGGCGCGCAGTCAGCGACTTCTTCTCGCCGAGCACCAGCACCTCGCGCTTGTTGCGGACCCAGTCCTCCACGGCCCCCGCGTTGCCGTACAGACCGGGGATGGCCTGGTGCGACAGCACCTCGATGCGCTCGGCGTCGGGGAAGCGCTCGAGGACCTCGCGGGCGCGGGCGAAGCGCTCGATGTCCCGCTCGTGGTAGATCCGCCGTACGTCGAGCAGCCGGTCGCTGAGGTCGGCGGGAACGCGTCGGGCGTCGGTCGGCACGCCGGGAGCGAGAGGTGGGGGCACACCTGTCTCAACGGGGGCCGCGTGCGCCGGATTCCCCCGACTCCACCGATGTGACGAACGCCAGCACCTCGTCGGCGACGAGGTCGGGCGCCGTCACGGGGGCCCAGTGCCCGAGCCGGAGACGGCGACGCCGCAGGTCCTCGCACCAGGGCTCGCTGGCGACCAGCGCGCCCTCGCGAATGGCCGGGTCGCGCGTCAGGGCCAGCTGCAGCACCGGCACGGTCGTACGCCGTTCCCGCGGTGCCCGTGCGCCGGTGAGCACGTTGGCGCGGTAGTAGCGCAACCCGGACACCATGTCGCGGCTGCCCACCGCGCCCAGGACGGGCGGGGCGAGCGGCGAGACGAGGAAGGGCACATAGGACGACGACACCGCCTGCCCCAGGAGCGCCGCGACCCGCGCGGGGCGCGGGCGCCGCAGGGTGTCGCGCACCCACAGGGCGACGTGGTCGAGGTTGGGCCCGCTCATCGACGTGAACGAGGCGATGCGGGTCTCGGCGCCCGGCTCGCACACGGCCTCCCACGCCTGCACGGATCCCCAGTCGTGGCCCAGCACGTGCACCGGGCGGTCCGGGCTCACGGCGTCCAGGACGGCCGAGAGGTCGGCGGCCAGGCGGGGGAGGGCGAAGGCCTCGTCGGGGGCACCGGTGCGTGACCTCCCCATGCCGCGGGTGTCGTAGGCGACGACGCGCAGGTGCGGCGCCAGACGTTCGGCGACGCCCTGCCACACCCGGTGCGTGTCGGGCCACCCGTGCACCATCACCACCGTCGGCGCGTCCGGGTCACCGAGCTCGCGCACGGCGAGGTCGACGTCCTCACGGCGGACGGTGTCGGTGCGCCACGCACCGGCACCCGGCTCGGCCGCCCCCGGGCCCACGGGGTCAGCCCTTGTCGGGGTCCGCGGCGCGACCCAGCATCTCCGACTCGCTGGCCACGGCCTTGACGGTCGAGGGGTCCACGAGCGGCTCGGTGCCGACCTGGTGCAGGTCGGTGTCGGTCGTGTCGGGGTTGACGGCGTCGCCCGCGGCGGGGATGCCCGAGGGGGTGCGCAGGTCGTCCTCGACCTCGTCCTCGCTCAGCCCGAGCGCCGGAGCGAGCACGGCCGCCTTCTCCGACGGCGCCTTCCGCGCGGTCTTCTTCGCGGCCGCCTTCTTGGCCGCCGTCTTCTTGGCCGCCGCCTTCTTGGCGGGCGACTCGGCAGCCGCCTTCTTCGCCGGGGCCTTCTTCGCAGCCGTCTTCTTCGCAGCCGTCTTCTTCACAGGTGCCTCGGCCGGCGTCTCAGCCGCCGGCTCTGCGGCCGCGGGCGCGGCCTGCTCGTCGCCGGTGAAGGGGGACGCGACCGGATCGGGTCCAGCCCCCGTGGTGCGCTCGACCGCCCACCCGACGACCCGCGCCGTGGTGCGGAGTCCCGCCGAGGCGGCGCCGACCGACGCACCGATGGTCGCGCCGGCGACGGCGCCGGCGGTGCGGACGGGGTGGCTGATGGCTCCGGTGACCGTACGGATGGGGTTCACGAAGGGCTCCTCTCGTCGGATGCTCGGTCCATTACCCCGAAGGGTGCCACGCCAGAGCGTGTCGTGCGCCACGGCCCCGCGACTCCGCCCTGGGGGTGGAAGGCAGTGCGTGCGAAGCGGAAGCGTGGGTACCGGTGGTCGTCACGAACGTACGCCGATTCGACGCGGCGTCGAGAGGAGCCACCGACATGTCCGACAACATGCACCTCAAGTCGAGGTCAACCGCCAAGGGCTCACCGATCCAGGCGGCCGCCGCCCTGGTCGGCGCCGTCTTCCTGCTCGTGGGCGTCCTGGGCTTCATCCCCGGCATCACCAGCCAGTACGACAGCCTGCAGGCCGCGGGCCACGAGTCCCACGCCAAGCTGCTCGGCATCTTCCAGGTCTCGATCCTGCACAACGTCGTCCACCTGCTCTTCGGGATCGCCGGGATCGCCCTCGCCCGGGCGGCGTCCACCGCGCGCGCCTACCTCCTGGGCGGCGGCGTGGTCTACCTCGTGCTCTGGCTCTACGGGCTCGTCATCGACAAGTCGTCGCAGGCCAACTTCGTCCCGCTCAACACCGCCGACGACTGGCTGCACTTCGTGCTGGGCCTGGGCATGATCGCGCTCGGCGTCGTGCTCGCCAAGCGCCCCGGCACGACCGGCGTGGGTCGCTGACGCGCTGACGCGATGACCACCGGGGACCGGCTCCACTTCATCGGCACCGCGACCACGGTCGTGACGCTGGGCTCCTTCACGCTGCTGACGGACCCCAACTTCCTGCACCGTGGTCAGCTCGCCTACCTGGGGTGGGGCCTGGTCACCCGGCGGCTCACCGATCCGGCCCTGACCCCTGAGGAGCTCCCGCCGCTGGACCTCGTGCTCCTCTCGCACCTGCACGGCGACCACTTCGACCGCGTCGCGAAGGCGCGGCTCGACCGGACGGCCCCGGTCCTGTCCACCCCGGAGGCCGTACGGCGGCTGGACGCGTGGGGCTTCGACGCCGAGGCGCTGCGGACCTGGCAGCACCACAGCCTGACCAAGGACGGTGAGGAGCTCCGCGTCACCGCCGTCCCCGCGATCCACGCTCGCGGCATCCTGGGTCGGATGCTGCCGCCGGTGATGGGCAGCGTCGTGGAGCACCTCGTCGGGGGCGAGGTGCGCCGGCGCGTCTACTTCAGCGGCGACACCCTCACGGGGGCACACGTCGACGCCGTGCGCGAGCGGTTCGCCCACATCGACGCGGCCGTCGTGCACCTCGGCGGCACCCGCGTGCTGCTGCGCACCGTCACCATGGACGCCCCCATGGGCGTCGACTTCGTCGAACGCGCCCGCCCGTCGGTGGTGGTCCCGGTGCACCACGACGACTACACGGTCTTCCGCTCGCCGCTGTCCGACTTCGTCGCGCAGGCACGCGCCAAGGGCCTTGCCGCGTCGCTGCGCTGCCCGGGCCGCGGGGACGTGGTCAGCCTGGACCCCGCCGCCCCGCACCCCTGAACCACTGAGTCGCGAAGGCTCCCCGCTGTGGAGGGCCGGTTCAGTCCTGGCCCACCGCCAGGTCGACCGGGCGGCCGAGCAGCGGCGCGACCAGCCGGCGGATCGTGTCGCTCGGCGGCAGGCCGAGCTCGTCGGCCAGCAGCCTGCGGTAGTGGTCGTACTGGCGCAGCGCCTCGGCGTGGTTGTCCTCGGCGAGGTGCACCTGGATCACCCGCCGGTGCGCGCTCTCGCGCAACGGCTCCGCGCGCACGGCGCCCAGCCCGGCACGCAGGGCGTCGTGGTAGCGCCCGGCCCGGCACAGCAGGTCGGCTCCGCGCTCGAGAGCATGCAGGCGGCGCTGGCGGAACGACTCCTGCTCGACCGTGAGCCACTGGTCGTGCCAGCTCGGCAGGAGGTCCTGCGTCAGCAGTGACAGGTCGGGCAGCTCCTCGACCGGCGGCGCGGTGGGGCCGCACAGCAGCTGCGCCTGCGCCTCGGCCTCCCACAGGTCCACCCCGAGCTCGGGATGCAGCCACACCTCGAGAGCGTCCCCGAGGACGAGGGCCCGGCCGCGATCGCGCGGCAGTCGCCAGAGCACCGACCTCAGCGTCGACGTCGCCCGGGCCGGGTCGGAGTCGGGCCGCATCATCTCGGCGAGGGCGGTGCGCGAGGCCCGCCGGCCCTGATGGACCACCGCGAGCAGGGCCAGCAGCCGGCGCGCGCTGGCCGGGACCGGATGCGGCTGTCCGTCCATCTCCAGCCGGAACCCTCCCAGCAGGTTCAGTCGTGCCGTGAGCGCCACTTTCCGCCTCCCCGGATAGCCGTGCCGTCCCGCCACAGTGCCCCTCGCCACGACGCTCATGCGCGCGTCCGTGACGCGACCGTGACGCGGCATGGGCGCCGACCGCGCGCGCCCGGTACGCGGACCGTGCGCGGACCGTGCGCCCACCGTGCGGACGCGGGGACGCCACCGGGCCGCCGGCGAGTCGCCGCGGGGTCGCCACAGCAGTCGCCACCGTCACGACGACCGAACGGCCTGCCGGAAGCGTGGGGCACCTGGGGCGACCGGCGCTCCACGACGAGAGGAACGACATGTACAGGCACACCAAGGAGCTCCAGTGGAGCGCCAAGCCCGAGCGTCCCGACGCCCTCTACGCCGCCAAGCTGCAGGAGGTCATCGGAGGCCAGTTCGGCGAGATGACCGTGATGATGCAGTACATGTGGCAGGGCTGGGCCTGCCGCACGCCCGGCAAGTACAAGGACATGATCCTCGACATCGGCACCGAGGAGATCGGCCACGTCGAGATGCTCACCACCCTGCTGGCCCGCCTCCTCGAGGGCGCGCCGGCCGAGACCCAGGCCGAGGCCGCCGCGGCCAACCCGGCGCTGGCCGCGGTGCTCGGCGGGCAGAACCCCCAGCAGGCCATCGTCAGCGGCGGCTTCGCGATGCCGACCAACAGCCAGGGCGTGCCGTGGAACGCCGGGTACATCGTCGCGAGCGGCAACCTGCTCGCCGACTTCCGCCACAACGTCGCCGCCGAGGCGCAGGGTCGCCTCCAGGTGTCCCGCCTCATCGGCATGACCGACGACCCGGGCGTGAAGGAGACGCTGTCCTTCGCGCTGGCCCGCGACACCTTCCACCAGCAGCAGTGGCTGCTCGGCATCGAGCAGCTGATCGAGGACGGCCACACCGACGGCCTCGAGGACTCGCGCAAGGACGAGGAGGCCTCCGAGCACGCCAGCGTGTTCTACAGCTTCCACGAGGGCAGCACCGCGCACGAGGGACGCTGGGCCCAGGGCGCCACGCTCGTCGGCGACGGCGAGATCCGCTTCGAGGAGGGTCGCGCGCTCACCGACGACGTGCAGGAGCTCCCCGCACCGGACCCGCTGCACTTCTCGACGTACGACGGCTCGAAGGGCCCCGGCAAGCCCGGCACCGCCGGTGGTGCCTACGCCCAGGGCGCGCAGAACCTGATGAACAAGGCCAAGGAGAAGCTCACTCCCGGCGAGTGAGCGGCTGCCATGTCCGTCGCGCTGACCGAGCTCCTGCTCCGCCCCCTGGCCGACGCGTTCATGCAGGTCGGCGTCTTCGTCGCCCTCATGATCGCGCCGTTCGGCTGGGCGCGCTGCCGGTGGGGCCACCGCCTCGACGCCGCTCTCGAGCGGCGTCGGGCGGCGGCCCCGCTGGTGGCGGCGGCCCTGACGATGCCGCCCGGCTGCGGCGGCGCCATCGTGGTGATGGCGGCGTACGGGCGCGGGGCGGTGTCGTTCGGGTCCGCGATCGCGGCGCTCGTGGCGACGATGGGCGACGCGTCATGGGTCCTGCTGGCGCACGACCCGTGGCTGACGGTCCAGCTGAAGGCCCTGCTCCTCGTCGTGGGGGCCTGCACAGGCTGGCTCGTCGACGCCGTGGGCATCGCGCCGCGGCGCCGGGTCCCGGCCGCCTCGGCCGGCCGCCCCGCGCCGCGCCCTGCGGCGCCGCGGGTGCCGGTGCTGCCCCGGCCGACGTTCGCCCTGCACGACGTCGGCGTCCTGCCGGTCCTGCTGTGGCTGGCGATCGGCGGCGGCGCCACGGTCAGCCTGCCCGTGACCTTCCAGCTCCTCGACCCCGCGGCGCTCTACCTCGTGCTGGGCGTGATCGGCGCGTCCGTGGCGATCGTCGTGTTCGCCCGCGGCGGGTGCAAGCTGGCCGACGACGACGAGGGAAGTGCGGGGGAGACCTCGTTCGCCGCGGTGCTGCGGCACGGCGGCCACGAGGTGGCGTTCGTGACGGTGTGGGTCGCGGTGGCGTACGTCGCCTGGGCCCTCGTCACGCATCTCACCGGCTTCGACGGGTCGACCCTGCCCGTCCTGGGCCTGGCCGGCGTGGTCGTCGGCGCGCTGATCGGGCTGGTGCCGGGCTGTGCGGTCCAGATCGTCTTCGTGGGCATGTTCGCCGCCGGCGGCATGCCTCTGGCGACGCTCGTCGCCAACACCATCAGCCAGGACGGCGACGCACTGCTGCCGCTGCTGGCCCTCGAGCACCGCTCCGCGCTCGTCGCGACGGTGCTCACCACGATCCCCGCCCTGGTGGTGGGGCTCGCCTTCCTCGTCCTCACCTGATCCCGGAGGTAGTCCCCATGTCCCAGCACATCGTCCGCGTGCCCAGCCACCGGCTGGACCACCGGCACCTCGACCTGAGCGCCACCGACCGCCTGCACCTGCTCCTGGCAGCATGCAGCGCCCTCACCGCGACGTCGTGGGGTGCGGCCATGGCGGTCGTGCTGGTGGCCGTCGTGGTCGCGCGACGACAGGCACGGCACGCGGTGGACCGCTCAGTCGCGGTGCGTCGAGGGGTCCTCGCCCCGGCGCAACGGGCCGGCGTGCTCGATGCGGCCGGCCACGGACGCGAGGCGGTGGCTGGCCCGTGAGGTGCGGGCGTGCAGGTGCGGCAGCCGGCGGCCGCTCGCGTCGAGCGCGTCGCGGCTGCGGTCGAGCACGCTGAGCGGCACCGCCGAGAGCGCGTTGCCGGGTGGGCGCCGCGCGACCACGGGGTGCGGACGCGTCGGCGCCGTACGCCGCACCGCCTCCCAGGCCACGCCGAGCAGCCGCAGCCGACGTACGCCGAGGGCGTCCTGCAGGCGCGGGAGCAGCTCGTCCTCCTCGTCGCGGACGTCCTCGCGCAGGACCGTCGCGATCTTCTCGAGCACCTCGCGGCGCTCCGCGGTGCCGGAGGGGAGGTCCTCCAGCCGGGCCCAGAGCTCGTTGATCTCCTGGTGCTCCTGCTCGACCTGCAGGGTCAGCGCCTCACCGTCGGGCAGCACGCGGCGCGCGGCCGGCCACAGCACCGCCTCCTCCGCGAACGCGTGCGGGAACACGAGGCGGGCGATGGCCTGGAGCGTGGCCTGCTCCTCGATCCCGGGCGCGCTGCGGTCGAGCTGCTGCAGCAGTCGGTCGAGCCGCTCGTGGTCACGCTTCTGACGGGTCAGGATGCTCAGGGGGCCGCCGAGCTGACGGGTGTCCTGGTGGGCGAGTGACGTCATGCGGCCCGGTACCCGATGGAGCGCGCCGGCACACGCCGCCCGAGCGGATCAGCGGCGACGGAGGGCGCGTACGGCGCGCCAGGCGGCGTAGGCGCCGAGTGCCCAGGGCGCGCCGTTGACCACCGGATCCAGGGCATGGTGCCGGATGTCGGAGCGACCGCGCCCCAGGCGCGAGCGCAGGCCGCCGTGGGTGAGCTCGGCGCGGATCCCGGTCTCGGTGATCGGGTTGTCGGGGCGCAGCGTGGCGAACGAGCGGGCGGCGTGCTCGGCCACGTCGATGCGGTCGGCGGCGATCAGCAGCAGCCAGTGCGCGGCCTTGGCCTCGCTGTGACGGGCGTAGGCGTAGCGGCGGACCGCCCCGGAGAGCCCGTGGAGGGGTTGGGCGGTGCCGAAGACCGGGGTCAGCCGGCCGTGCTCGATCGAGCGCTCGCGGCCCTCGCCGCCCGGCTGGTCCTCGGGCAGGTCCCAGTGCGCGCCCGTGGCGCCGAGGTCGAGGACCTCGCGGGGGTACGACGGGCGGTCGGCCGGGTCCAGGTCGGCGCCCCAGCCGGGGATGCGGGCGCGCAGCTGGTCCGGGGTCTCCGGGAGCGCGGGCTTGTCAGCGGTGTAGGGCACGGGGGGAGTCCTTCCTCAGTCGCCGTCGAGGACGATGACCGGCTTGATGCAGCCGTCGAGCTTGGCCGAGAACACGTGGTAGGCCTCAGCGATCTCCTCGAGCCCGAAGCGGTGGGTGACGATGTCGTTGGGCTTGAGGTAGCCGTTGCGGATGTGCTCGAGCAGGCGGGGCCACTGGCGCTTCACGGGGGCCTGGTTCATCCGCAGGGTGAGGCCCTTGTTGAGCGCGTCGCCGAACTTCACGGCGCTGAAGATGGGCCCGTAGGCGCCCATCACGGAGATCGTGCCGCCCTTGCGGGCGCCGTCGATGGCCCAGTTGAGCGCGATCGGCGAGCCGCCCTGCAGCTTGAAGCGCGCCGAGGTCAGGTGCTGGGTCATGTTGCCGTCGGCCTCCGCGCCGACCGCGTCGATCACCCGGTCGAACCCGAGGTGGCCGGTCAGCTCCTTCATCGCCACGACGACGTCGTCGACCTCGGTGAAGTCGAGCACCTCGGCGTGCGCGAAGGTCCGCGCCTTCTCGAGGCGCTCACCGAGCTGGTCGATGACCACCACCCGGCCGGCTCCCATCAGCCAGGCGCTCCGAGCGGCGTACAGGCCGACCGGTCCGGCGCCGAGCACGGCGACGGTGTCGCCCTCGCGGATGTCGGCGAGCTGGGCACCGAAGTAGCCGGTGGCGAGCGCGTCGGTCATCAGCAGCGCGTCCTCGGGGTCCAGCCAGTCCGGGATGATCGCGGGGCCCACGTCGGCGAAGGGCACCCGGACGTACTCCGCCTGGCCGCCGTCGTAGCCGCCGGTGGTGTGCGAGTAGCCGTAGATGCCGCCGACGGCCGTGGCGTTGGCGTTGACGTTGTGGCAGTTGGAGTACAGCCCGCGCGCGCAGAAGAAGCACGTGCCGCAGAAGATGTTGAACGGGACCATCACCCGGTCCCCGACCGAGAGGTTGCGCACCGACGGACCGACCTCGTCGACGACCCCGACGAACTCGTGGCCGAACGTGTGACCGACCCGGGTGTCCGGCATCATCCCGTGGAACAGATGCAGGTCGGAGCCGCAGATCGCAGCCAGCTGCACGCGGACGATGGCGTCGTTGGGGTGCTCGATGACCGGCCGGGGCTTGTCCTCCACGCGGACGCGGTAGGGACCGCGGTAGACCATGGCGCGCACGGTGCCTCCTGGCTGGGATGGAGTTCTTGCTGGATGGAGCTCCTGCTGGGATGGGGCTCCTGGCTGGGCTGGACGGGTGGCGCTGCGCCGGCCCGCCTCGGCGGACCGGCGCAGCGATGTCGATCAGGAGCTGGTCTGGGAGCGGACCTCGTCCACCCCGGACTGTCCCTCGGACTTGACGTTCTGCGCGCCCTCGGTCGCGGCGTCCTTGACCTCCTGAGCGGCCTCGACGGCCGTCCCCTTGAGGTCCTGGGCCACGTCCTGGGCGAGCGAGCGGGCCTGGTCCATGACCGGCTGGCCGTGCTCCTTGGCCGCGTCGACGGCGTGGCCCGCGGCCACGGCCTCCTTCTCCGAGGCCGGGATCAGGGCCGAGACGATCATCCCGGCGCCGAAGGCGACCAGGCCCGCGGCCAGCGGAGCGCCCTGCACCTTGTCCTGCGCACCGCTGACGGTGCCGGTGGCCGCGCCCTTGACCGAGTCGACGGCACCCAGGGCCGACTCCTTGGTCGATCCGGCGCCGCTGGACGCGGAGGAGCGCACGCTGCCGGCGGTGCCCATGACCTTGTCGCGCACGCCGAGGACGCGGCTGCGAGCCGCCTCCTTGCGCCGCTCCACGATGGCCGACGGGCTCACCCGGTCCTGCAGGGCGTCCACGTTGGCCGTCATCGACTGCCTCGTCTGGGCGATGTCGCCGCTCAGTTCTTCTGTGCTCTGGCCCATGCTGCGTCCTCCTTGAGTGTCTGCTGCGTCTCCGGCAGCTGCGGGTTGGCCTTCTTCAGCTCTGTGCGCCCACGTGCGGCCAGGACGGCGGCCACGGCGGCCCAGAGCAGGGTGGTGATCAGGAACGCCAGCTCGACAGGCATCCAGTTGTCGAGCAGGTAGGACAGTGCGAAGGAGGCCAGGATGAGGGTCAGCAGCCCGGCCACGCCGGCGCCGCCGAGCATCCCGGCACCCTTTCCAGCCTTGGCGGCCTCCTCCTTGAGCTCGGTGCGCGCCAGCTCGAGCTCCTGCTTCACCAGCGTGGTCAGGTCCTGGGTCAGGTCGCCGACGATCTGTCCCAGGCTGCGGTCGTCGCCGCTGCCCGGGGCGCCGCCCGCCGCGGTGGACCCGGCCGCGGGCGTGGTCGGCGGCAGGGGCTCGGCCGGGGCCGTGCCGAGGACGGGGTCGATGCCCGACGGCCCGGTCACGGCGTGTCCTGGGTGCGCTGGCCCGGCAGGCCCGACGTGGTCGAGTCCGTGCTCGCCGGCGTGGTGAGGGTCGGCGACGGCACGGGAGTGTCGTAGCCGGTCGTGCCGGGACGGTCGGTGCTGGCCGTCGTGGACGGCTCGTTGGTCAGGGGAGCGGCGCCGCTGGCGGTGCCCATCGGGCCCGTGCCGACCCCGGTGCCGTAGCCGGTGCCGGTCGTGCCGGTGCCGGTCGTTCCGGTGCTGGTGGTGCCGGTGGTGCCGTATCCGGTCGTGCCGCTCGACTCGGCGAGCGAGGCGGCGGCCGCACCGTCGGCGGTCGCACGGAACACGCGTCCCGCCACGACTCCCGCGGCGAGTGCGCCGAGCAGGAACGTGCCGGGGCGGCGCCGGGCGAAGTCCCGGACGTCGTCGAGGAGCTGACCGGGCTCGCGGTCCTGGAGGTGGCTGCCCAGGGTGCGCACGCGGTCGGAGACCTCGCGGGCCAGGTCCGTGGCCAGCCCCTGGCCGGGGCCCTGCTCGACCATCTGCTCGAGGTCGTCGCCCAGGGTGCGCAGGGTCTCCGAGAGCCGGTCGCGCTGGGTGGTGGCCTGCTCGGAGACCTGGCTGGTCAGCTGCTGGCGTGCGTCACCGACCACGCTGCGTGCCTGCTGCGCGGCCGTGCTGGCGACGTTGAGCGCCTCGTCCTTGGCGGTGCCGGCCACGTGCTTGCCCTGGTCGGCGGCCGTGGAGGCTGCCTCCTTGGCCTTGTCCGTGGTGCTGCTGTCGCCCGTGCTGCTTGCTTGTTCGCTGCCGTACGTCGTCATGCGTCCTCCTCGTGTCGGTTCTGGCTCGTGCCTGCGTCCGGGTCGGGGTCCGGATCGCTCGCCGGCTCGGAGTCCGGTCGGAGCTGACCGGTGTCCGGCTCCTGACCGTCCGGCGTGGGCGGCTCGGCATCCTGGTCGTGGTTGCGGGTCTCGTCGGTCATGGGCGCCCCGTACCCACCCGTGCCGGATGCACTCCACCCGCACCACCCCTTCGGGCACCGGCGCGCGCTCCCGGTGCGCCGGCCGCTGTGCAGGTGCTCATGCCTTCCGGTGCCCACCGGGCTGCTGCGCATGCGCGGTGGCCGCGACGGGCACTGCATGCCCATGGCCGTCTTCTTGCAGCACGCACCCGACCAGGCAGGTGAGGACACTCGTGCCCGCGCCGGCCAGCAGGCGTCCGGCCGTCCCAGCCACCGCTCGTACGCCGACCTGACCGACGCCGAGGTCGAGGACATCGGGCGCACCCTCGACACCCTGCGCGAGCAGGTGCTGGACTCGCGCGGCGCCGCCGACGCGGCGTACATCCGTCGCCTGATCGCCGTCCGGGCGGGACTGGAGGTCGCCGGCCGCGTGGTGCTGCTGGTGAGCCGGCACCGTGCCGCCTGGTGGCTGGGCACGGGCTCGCTCGCGCTGGCCAAGGTGCTGGACAACATGGAGATCGGCCACAACGTGCTGCACGGGCAGTGGGACTGGATGCGCGACCCGCGGATCCACTCCTCGACGTGGGAGTGGGACCACGCCTCGGCGCCCGAGCAGTGGCGGCGCGCCCACAACGACCGGCACCACGTCAACACCAACGTGCTGGGCAAGGACAACGACCTCGGCTACGGGATCCTGCGCGTCGACGAGGCCCAGGAGTGGCGCCCGCGCCACCTCGCGCAGCCGCTGTGGAACCTGGTCAACGCGTGCATCTTCGAGTACGGCATCGCGATGTACGACCTCGACCTCGGCGACTCGCTGCGCTCGGGCAGGGGGTTCTCCGCGGAGCAGAAGGCCGAGATGAGGACGACGGGGCGCCGGGTCGCCCGCAACGCGGTGCGCGACTACGTCCTGCACCCGCTGTTGTCGGCGCCGACCGGCTCCGCGCGCAGCACGCTGAGCGCCAACGTCGTGGCCAACCTCGTGCGCAACGTGTGGAGCCACTCGGTGATCATGTGCGGGCACTTCCCCGAAGGGGTCGAGACGTTCGAGGTCGACGACCTCGACGAGTCCGAGACCCGCGGACACTGGTACGTCCGGCAGATGCTCGGCTCCGCTGACATCTCCGGTCCGTGGCTGCTCCACGTGCTCTGCGGCAACCTGTCCCACCAGATCGAGCACCACCTGTTCCCCGACCTGCCGAGCAACCGCTACCGCGAGGTCGCCGGACCGGTCCGCGAGCTCTTCGAGCGGCACGGGCTGAGCTACCACAGCGCGCCCCTGCTCCGGCAGGTGGCGAGCGCCTGGCACAAGGTGCTCCGCCTGTCGCTCCCGCCGCGCGGGCGGCGCGTGGCACGGTAGGGCCCGCGCGCATGTGCGCGTCTGCGGCGGGGCACCTCGGCCCATGACCGGAGCATGTGCCACGGAGGTGCGGGTGAAGACTGAGCGGGTGCGCGTGCCCCCATTCCGCGGCGGCGGTGAGTTCACCGTCGGCGTCGAGGAGGAGCTGATGCTCGTCGACGAGGCGGGCGAGCTGCTCGGCACCGGGGGAGCCGCGCTCGTCGACTCGATGGTCGCCTCCTCGGCCCACGGGGTTCTCACCGGCGAGGTCTACGTCGACCAGGTGGAGCTCAACACGCCGGTCCACCTCGGGGCGGAGGACGCCGCGCGGTCCCTGCGCGGGCTGCGCGCGTCGGCGATGGCGCAGGGCGCCCGCCTGCTCGCCGCCGGCGTGCACCCGACCGCGCCGGTCGGTGGCGCCGTGCTGGCCTCGTCGCCGCGCTACGACCGGATCGTCGACGAGTACGCCGGGCTGCTGCGCACGCCCACCGCCGCACTGCAGGTGCACGTCGGCCTGCCCGACCCCGAGACGGCGATGCTGGCCTACCGCGGGCTGCGCCACCACGTGCCGCTCCTGCGAGCGCTGGCCGCCGGCTCGCCGCACTGGCACGGCATGGACTCCGGGCTCGCGTCCGCCCGCTCGGCGATCATCCGCTCCTACCCGCGCACCACGGTGCCGCCACTGCTGCGCACGTGGGACGACTACGTCACCCGGACCGAGTCCGTGCTGGAGGCGGCGGAGGCGCCCGACCACACCTACGTCTGGTGGGAGATGCGCCCGCGCCCGCTCCTCGGCACGCTCGAGGTGCGGATGATGGACGCGGTGGCCCCGCTGTCGGTCGTGGCCGGCCTCACCGCGCTGGTGCAGGGCATCGCCCGCTGCGCGGTGGAGTCGCCGGATCCCGCCGACCTGCCCGACGACGTGCTCGCGGTCAACGACCACCGTGCCAGCCGCTACGGCCTCGAGACACGCGTGGTCGACGTCGACCGGACCCTCCGGCCGCTGCGCGAGGTGGCGGCCCGCGTCCTGGCCGACGCGCGCGTGGCGTTGGCGGGCGACGGGCTGGCGGCGCCACTGGACGCCGTCGAGGCGATGCTCGCCCGTCCGGGCGAGCCCGAGCGGCAGCGACGTCTCGTCGCCGAGCACGGGATGCCGGCGCTGCTGGCGGACCTCGCGGATCGCACCTCGGACCTGGACGGCTGACGGGTGTACGCCGACCACCTGGTGCAGCCGTGGTACGACCGGCTGCGCGACGCCCTGCCGGTGGGTCCCGTGCTGGACGTACACACCCACGTCGGCGACAGCGACTCGGTCACCGCGACCGTCGAGGAGCTGCAGGTCGCGCTGGATGCCGCCCGGGCCCGGGCGCTGGTGTTCCCGCTGTCCGAGCCCGACAGCGACTACCGCGCGCCCAACGCGGCCTGCCTCGACGCGGCCAAGCGCAGCGAGGGGCGCCTCGACGCACTGGTGCGCGTCGTCCCCGACGAGGTCGACGCCCTGGAGGGGCTGCTGGACGGCGGGGCCAAGGGCATCAAGCTGCACGTGTCCAGCGACGACCTCGACCTCGCCGACCCGCGGCTGGCGCCGGTGTTCTCCGTCGCGCACGAGCGCCGGCTCCCCGTGCTCGTGCACGCCGGGCCAGAGGTCGACTCGGTGCGCACGGACGTGCTGGCCACGTGCGAGCGATGGCCGGACCTCCGGCTGGTGCTGGCACACTGCGCACTCTCCGACCTGGGTCACCTGCACCGTCGGGTGAGCGAGGTGCCCAACCTCTTCTTCGACACCTCGTGGTGGACGCCGGCGAACCTCCTGGCCCTGTTCCGCCTCGTCCCACCGGGGCGGGTGCTGGCGGCCAGCGACCTGCCCTACAGCACGCCCGTCAACGCCTTGATGTCGACCGGGCGCTGCGCCTGGCAGGCAGGTCTCGACCCGCAGCAGGTCGCGTCCGTCCTCGGTGGTCAGGCCACCCGGATCGTCGAGGGGCTCGACCCGCTCGACCTGGGGCCCGCACCCGCACGGGAGGCCCGCGAGGTCGGTCCCTTCCTCGAGGTGGTCTCGACCAACCTGCTTGCCGCCCTCGAGGCGATGCAGCGCGGCCTCGAGCCCGAGGTGCCGCTGACGGTCGCCCGGCACGCGTGCGACGTGCCCGCCGACGACCCCGATGCCGACGTGCTGGCCTCGGTGCTGCGGCTGCTCGACCTCTACGAGCAGCACCACGAGCACCTGCCCCGGCGCAATTCGTTCGCCCCCGGGTGGGACCTGGTCTCGGCCGCGGCCGTCGTGGCGCGCACCCCGGCGGCGCCCCTGCCGTGAGCCGCGGCGATCAGGTCGTGCGTCGCATCAGCACGCGCGGGAACCCGCCGGAGGTGGCTGTCGTCCGGGCGGCGAGCTCGAAGCCGGCGGCCTCGAAGAGCGCTCGCGTGCCGACGTAGGCCATGGTCAGGTCGACCCGTTCCCCGCGGTTGTCGACGGGGTAGCCCTCGACCACCGGCGCGCCCCGGCTGGCGGCGTACGCGACCGCGCCCTCGAGGAGGACGTGCGAGATGCCCCTGCCGCGGTGACCGGGCCGCACCCGGATGCACCACACCGACCACGCCGGCTGGTCGTCGACGTGGGGGATCTTGGTGGAGCGGGCGAAGGGGAGCTCGGCGCGCGGGGCGACGGCCGCCCACCCGACGACCTCGTCACCGTCGTAGGCGAGCACGCCGGGCTTCGTGGGCCTGCGGGTCAGCGCCTCGACGTAGGCCGCGCGCGCCGCGCCCGCGAGGGACCGGTTCTGCGTGGCCGGGATGCGGTGGCTCAGGCACCAGCACACGTTGGCGGCCGGGTTCTTGGGGCCCACCATGGTGCGGACGTCGTCGAAGCGCGCATGGGTGGCGGGATGGACGGTGAAGCGCTCGGTCCGGGCGAGTGGCGTCGCGGCCATGCGTCCACGGTAGCGATAATTCGGCAGCGCGCCGGGCCGCGGTTCCGCTTGGATCGTTGTCATGACGATGCGCAAGATGGGACTGCTGGGCGGGATGAGCTGGGAGAGCACGGCGCTCTACTACCGGCTGGTCAACGAGGAGGTCCGCGACCGGCTCGGGGGATTCCACTCCGCGCGGCTGGTGCTGGCCTCGGTCGACTTCGCGGAGATCGTGAAGCTCCAGGTCGCCGGTGACTGGGCGACGGCCGGGACGCGCCTGGCCGAGGAGGCCCGGTCCCTCGAGGCGGCCGGCGCCGAGTGCCTGGTGCTGTGCACCAACACGATGCACAAGGTCGCGGACGCGATCGAGGCCGCCGTCGACGTGCCGCTGCTGCACCTCGCCGACGTGACCGCCGAGGCGGTGCGCCGTGCCGGTGTGGACCGCGTGGCGCTGCTCGGCACCCGCTTCACCATGGAGCAGCCGTTCTACGCCGACCGGCTCCGCGGTCACGGCCTGGACGTCCTGGTCCCCGAGGCCGACGACCTGACGCTGGTCCACGACGTCATCTACGACGAGCTGGTGCTCGGCGTGGTCCGCGAGGAGTCGCGTGCGGCGTACGCCGATGTGGTCCGCCGCCTGGTCGACCGCGGCGCCGCCGGCGTGATCCTGGGCTGCACCGAGATCGAGCTGCTGATCGGTCCGGACGACGTCGACGTGCCCGTGTTCGCCACGACCCAGCTGCACGCCCGGGCGGCCGTGGACTTCGCGCTGGCCTGAGCCGCCTGGAGTCTCGCCCCCGGAGCCCGGTCGCTCGCACGGTTGGCTACCGTCGGAGGCGTGGACGTGCTGTGGTGGGAGCTGGCGCAGGGCCCGTGGGTCGCCGACCCGGCCGGCCTGATGCCGGCGCGGCAGCAGATGGCGCTGTCGCTGGGCTGGCACATCATCCTGGCCTGCTTCGGGGTCGCGTGGCCGGCGATGATCCTCGTCGCGCACTGGCGCGGGGTGTACCGCGGCGACGACACGGCCCTCGAGCTGGCGAAGCGCTGGGCCAAGGTCAGCGCCGTGCTGTTCGCGATCGGCGCCGTGTCCGGGACGGTCCTCAGCTTCGAGATGGGACTGCTGTGGCCGGGGCTGATGGGGCCCTTCGGCGACGTCCTGGGGCTGCCGTTCGCGTTCGAGGGGCTGTCGTTCTTCGTCGAGGCGATCTTCCTCGGCCTGTACCTCTACGGCTGGGGACGCATCCCGCCCAAGCGTCACCTGCTGATGCTGGTCCCGATGGCCCTCGCCGGGGTGGTCGGCACCTACTGCGTGGTGTCGGTGAACGCCTGGATGAACATGCCGGTCGGCTTCCGGCTGGTGGACGGCGAGGTCGTGGACGTCGAGCCGTGGGCGGTGCTGTTCAGCTCCGGCGCGGTGCTGCAGTTCGCGCACATGTGGGTGGCCGCCTACATGGTGGTCGGCTTCACCGTGGCGGGCGTCTACGCCGCCGGGATGCTGCGGGGGCGACGCGACCGCCACCACCGGCTGGGATTCACCGTGCCCTTCGCGTTCGCGACCGTGGCCGCGCTGGTCCAGCCCTTCGTCGGTCACGTCCTGGGGCTCCGCATCGCCGACACGCAGCCGGCCAAGCTGGCGGCCTTCGAGCTGGCCACCGAGACCGAGAGTCCCTCGCCGCTGCGCCTGGGCGGGCTGCTCATCGACGGCGAGGTGCGCTACGTGATCGACATCCCCCGACTGGGGTCGATCATTGCGCGCAACTCGTTCACCGAGCCGGTCCAGGGGCTGGAGACCATCGCGCCGGCCGACCGGCCGCCGGTCAACGTGACGCACGTGGCGTTCCAGACCATGGTCGGCATCGGCACGCTGCTGGCCGCCGCCGTGCTGCTCTACTGGTTCCTGCGCTGGCGTGGGCGCGACCCGCTGGCGAACCGGTGGGCGCTGCGTGCGGCCGTGGCCGCCGGCCCGCTCGCCGTGGTCGCCCTCGAGGCGGGCTGGATCGCGACCGAGGTGGGGCGCCAGCCGTGGGTCGTCTACGGGGTGCTGCGCACCTCGGACGCCGCAGGCGACAACCCGCAGCTGTGGCTCCTCCTCGCGGCCACCGCCACCCTCTACAGCCTGCTCACCGTCGGGGCGGTGGTGGTGCTGCGCTCGATGGCCCGTCGCTGGCGGGCGGGGGACCAGGACCTGCCGAGTCCCTACGGGCCGCAGGCCTCCGCCGCCGGTGGCGACCGGCGTACGGGTGGGTCGTCGTGAGCCTCGAGCTCGCCGTGGCCGCGGCCCTGTTCGTCGGGGTCCTCGCCTACGCCCTCTTCGGCGGCGCCGACTTCGGCTCCGGCTTCTACGACCTCACCGCCGGCGGCGCCCGCCGGGGCGCGGAGCTGCGCACGCTGGTCGACCACAGCATCGGTCCCGTGTGGGAAGCCAACCACGTCTGGTTGATCTACGTGCTGGTGATGTGGTGGACGGGGTTCCCCGAGTCGTTCGCAAGCGCCATGAGCACCCTCATCGTGCCCATGTTGCTGGCGCTGCTGGGCATCGTGCTGCGCGGTGCGGCCTTCGCGTTCCGCAAGTTCGCCCCGACGATCGGCCAGGCGCGGCTCTACGGTGCGGTGTTCGCCGCCTCGTCGCTGCTGACCCCGTACTTCCTCGGCGCCGTCGCCGGGGCCATCGCCTCCGGGCGGGTGCCGGCCGAGGGTCGCGGTGACCTCTGGTCGTCGTGGCTCAACCCCACCTCGACCTTCGGTGGCGTCATCGCCGTCGGCACGTGCGCCTTCCTCGCGGGGGTCTTCCTCACCGCGGACGCCCGGCGCGCCGGCCGTACGACGCTCGCCGAGACGCTGCGCCGGCGCACGCTGGCGGTCGGCACGGTGACCGGCGCCGTCGTCTTCGCCGCGCTCGTGCCGATCACCCGCGACGCTCCCACGCTCGCCGACGGGCTCACCGGCCGCGCCGCACCGCTCGTGATCCTGTCCGGCATCTGCGGCCTCGCCACGCTCGTCCTGCTCCTGCGCCGCCGCTTCTCGCAGGCACGCGTCACCGCGGTGCTCGCCGTGGCGGCGGTCGTCAGCGGATGGGGCATCGGCCAGTACCCCTGGCTGCTGGTCGACGAGGTGACCATCGCCGAGGCCGCGGGCGCGGACGCCACGCTCGCCGGCCTGCTGGTGGTGGTCGGCCTCGCGTGCGTGGTCGTGCTCCCGCCCCTGGTGTACCTGTTCCGGCTGACCCAGTCGGAGTCCTGGGCAGAGCACTAGGTCGAGCGGCGTGACGCTCAGCCCTGCGCGGGCCAGAGGGAGTGGTAGGCGTTGATCGCGGGCTGTCCGCCGAGGTGGGCGTAGAGGACGTGCGAGTCGCGCGGGATCTCGCCGCCGACGACCAGGTCGATCAGGCCGGCGAGCGACTTCCCCTCGTAGACCGGGTCGGTGATCATCGCCTCGAGCTGCGCGCCGAGGGCCATCGCCTCCATCGTCGAGTCGACCGGGACGCCGTAGAGCTCGCCGGCCCACCCCTCGAGCACGGTGATCTCGTCGTCGCGCAGGTCGCGACCGAGCTCGATGAGCTCGGCGGTGTGGCGCGCGATCCGTGCGACCTGGTCGCGGGTCTTCTCCAGCGTCGCGCTGGCGTCGATGCCGAGGACGCGGCGGCGTACGCCGGTGAGGTCCTCGAGCGCGGCGAACCCGGCGATCATCCCGGCGTGGGTGGAGCCGGTCACGGTGCACACGACGATCGTGTCGAAGGTGACGCCGAGCGCCTTCTCCTGCTCGGCGACCTCGAAGGCCCAGTTGGCGAACCCGAGACCGCCGAGGCGGTGCTCGCTCGCCCCGGCCGGGATGGCGTACGGCGTGCCGCCCGCCTCCTCGACCTCGCGGATCGCGTCCTTCCACGAGTCGCGGATGCCGATGTCGAAGCCGTGCGGATCCAGCCGGGAGTCGGCGCCCATCATCCGGCTGAGCAGGATGTTGCCCACCTGGGTGTTGGTGGGGTCGTCCCACGGCACCCACTTCTCCTGCACCAGCCGGCACTTCAGCCCGAGGTGTGCGGCGACGGCGGCGACCTGGCGGGTGTGGTTGGACTGGTAGCCGCCGATGGAGACGAGCGTGTCGGCGCCGCTCGCGAGCACGTCGGGGACGATGTACTCGAGCTTGCGGACCTTGTTGCCGCCGAACGCCAGACCGCTGTTGACGTCCTCGCGCTTGGCCCACACCTGGGCACCGCCGCCGCGGCTCGCGAGGTGCTCGCTGAGCCGGCGCAGGTGGTGGACCGGGGAGGGGCCGAACGTCAGCTGGTGGCGGGGGAACTGGTCGAGGTTCACGGGGTCTCCGGACGGTCGGTGGGCGGGGCAAGGGGTGGGTCGGTGGGCGGATCGGTGTCGGGGATCAGGTCGGCGAGGCCGTGCCAGGTGCGCTCGGCCACGCCGGCGGCGGCCTCGACGTCACCGGCCGCGCAGGCCTCGACCAGTCGCGCGTGCAGCTCGACGGACTCGACGCCGGCGTGCGAGGCGAAGCGGCGGCGCTCGAGCCGGCGGACGACGGGGCTGTACTGGTCGAGCACGGCGGCGAGGGCGCGATTGCCCGAGGCCCGGACCGCGACGGCGTGGAAGTCGTCGTCGGCAGCCAGCGCGGCGCCGGTGTCGCGGTCTGCGATCGCGGCGGCGAAGCGGTCGTTGGCCTCGCGCATCCGGTCGAGGTCGGCCGTGGTGAGGCGGGCGACCGCCTCGGCGACCGCGAGCCGGTGCATGGCGACCACCACCGCGTGGGCGGCGCGCACCTCGTCCAGGTCGATGTCGGCGACGACGGTCGACCGACCGGGCGCGGAGCGGACCAGCCCGCTCTCGCCGAGCCGGAGCAGGGCCTCGCGCACGGGCGTACGACTCACGCCGAGCCACGCGGCGAGCTCGGTGTCGCGCACCACCTCGCCGGGAGCGAGGGTGCCGTCGACGATCGCGTCCCGGAGGCGGTCGTGGACGCTGTCGCGAAGCAGTGCCGTACGGAGCGGAGCGGCCTCCACGGGGACGGGCATGCAATATATTGCACATCGGCGGCGCTACTCCGTCAAGCGACGGCGCGCAGGAACTCGGCCCCGACGGGGTACAAGGGGGCCATGCCGTTCGTCGAGAGAGCCTTCCAGGCGCTCGCCCTCCTGCGCTCCGCGCCCGCCTTCCACCCGCGCGGTGTCCTCTACGAGGGCACGGTCGAGGTGCGAGGACCCGGGCCGCTGCCGGAGGGCGAGGTCGACTGCCTCGTCCGCCTGTCCAAGGGCATCGGCACGCCGCACGGGGCCCCCGACCTCCTCGGGATGGCGGTGCGCCTCCTGCACGACCCGCCGGTCGACGTCCTGTGCAGCACCGCTCCCGGCACGGGCGGGTGGCGCCGCTTCGTGCTGCGCCCCGCGCGCAGGTGGTCGGGTGCCACGCTCACGTCCCTGATGACCTGGCGCTCACCGGCCGGTCAGGGGCTGCAGGTGGTCCTGGAGGTCCGCGACGACCGGCTCGACTCACCGGAGCCGGACGTCCTCGTCGACCGGCTGCCCGTCAGCGTCGCGCTGCGAGTAGTGGGCCGCGACGGCGACGTCCAGGCGGGCACCGTCGTGGTCACCGGGCGCTCCGGGCTCGAGCGTCCGGCCTTCGACCCGGTGCTGCACTCGCCGGCGGGGTGGTGGCTGGCGCCCCGGTGGATGTCCGTGCTGCGCGCGCGGTCGTACGTCGGCAGCCGAGCCGGCCAGCCGCACCTGGCCGACGACCCCGCGCTCACCCGCGAGGTGGCGCGCCACGCGGGGGACCGGGTGGACTGAGTCGTGCTCACCGTCGTCATCGCGCTCGCCGCCAACACGACTCTGGCGGTGCTCAAGAGCATCGTCGCCGTCCTCACCGGCTCGGCCTCGATGGTGGCGGAGGCGGCGCACTCGTGGGCCGATGCCGGCAACGAGGTCTTCCTGCTGGTGGCCGAGCGCCGTGCAGAGAAGCCGGCGGACGCCGCCCACCCCCTCGGCCACGGGCGCGAGGCCTACGTCTGGTCGATGATCGCGGCGTTCGGGCTCTTCGCGGTGGGCGCCGCCGTGTCGGTCCTCCACGGCATCCAGTCGTTGGGCGCCGAGGAGGAGGAGGCTGACTACCTGTGGGCCTACGTCGTGCTGGGCGCGGCGTTCGTCCTCGAGGGCATCTCCTTCGCCCAGGCGCGCCGCGAGGTGCGACGGGGGGCGCGGCGGGCCGACCAGAGCCGGACCACGTTCCTCGACACGACCTCCAACCCCACGCTCCGCGCGGTCTTCCTCGAGGACGCCGCGGCGCTCACCGGGATCGTCATCGCGGTGAGCGGCCTCGCCCTGCACCAGGCCACCGGCCAGCCGGTGTGGGACGCCGTGGGATCGATCCTCGTCGGCCTGCTCTTGGGGTGGATCGCGGTCTACCTGCTGCGGCGCAACATGGCCTTCCTCGTCGGACAGGTCGCCGACCCTCGCCTGCGGGGGGCCGTGCTCGCCTGGCTGAGCGAGCGACCGGAGGTGGCCGCCGTCAGCACGCTGCACCTGGAGTACGTCGGACCGGACCGGCTCTTCCTGGTCGGCTCCGTCGACCTGGCCGGCGACGAGCCCGAGAGTCGGGCCGCCGAGCAGCTCCAGCGGCTCGAGGACCGGCTCGAGGAGCGTCCGGAGGTCGTCCGCGCGGTGCTGTCGCTGGCCGCGCCGGGAACAAGCCGGGTGGTTGAGCGTTGAACGAGTCATGAAGAAGATCGGTTTCCTCAACTTCGGGCACTGGACCGACTCGCCGCACTCGGCCGTGCGCAGCGCCGCCGACACCCTGCTGCAGTCGATCGACCTCGCGGTGGCGGCCGAGGAGCTCGGCGCGGACGGTGCCTACTTCCGCGTGCACCACTTCGCGCGCCAGCTCGCGTCGCCGTTCCCGCTCCTGGCGGCCGTCGGTGCGCGCACCAGCCGGATCGAGATCGGCACGGGCGTGATCGACATGCGCTACGAGAACCCGCTCTACATGGCCGAGGACGCCGGTGCCGCCGACCTCATCTCCGGCGGCAGGCTCCAGCTCGGCATCAGCCGGGGGTCACCGGAGCAGGTGATCGACGGCTGGCGCTACTTCGGCTACGCGCCCGCAGAGGGCGAGGACCAGGCCGACATGGCCCGCCGGCACACCGAGGTGTTCCTCGAGGTGCTGCGAGGGGAGGGCTTCGCCCAGCCCAACCCGCGCCCGATGTTCCCCAACCCGCCCGGGCTGCTGCGGGTGGAGCCGCACTCGCCGGGGCTGCGGGAGCGGATCTGGTGGGGTGCGGCCTCCGACGCGACCGCCCGCTGGGCCGCGGAGCGCGGCATGCACCTGATGAGCTCGACGCTCAAGGCCGACGAGACCGGTGAGCCCTTCCACGTCCAGCAGCGCAAGCAGATCGAGGTCTTCCGCGACGCGTGGCGCGAGGCCGGCCACGAGGGCGAGCCGCGGGTGTCGGTGAGCCGCTCCATCATGCCGATCACCACCGACCTCGACCGCGCCTACTTCGGCCACGAGGGCAGTAGCTCCGACCAGTTCGGCCAGATCGAGGCCGACCTGCGCGCGGTGTTCGGCCGGACGTACGCCGCCGAGCCCGACGTGCTGGTCGAGGAGCTCGCCGGCGACGAGGCCCTCGCGGCCGCCGACACCGTGCTGCTGACCGTGCCCAACCAGCTCGGGGTGGACTACAACGCCCACCTGCTCGAGTCGGTCCTCACCGAGGTGGCGCCGGGCCTGGGCTGGCGTTGACGGACCCGGCACCGCTCACGGCGCGGCTGAGCGCAGCCTCTCCAGCAGCGGGCCGGCCGCCTCGGACAGGAAGCGGTCCTGGCCCTCGTCGCCGACCTGCACGAGGGCGACGTCGGTGAAGCCGGCCTCCCAGTAGGCCGAGACCGCCTCGACGATCTTGTCGAGGTCGGGGCCGCACGGGATGGACTCGGCGACGTCCTCGGGCCGGACGTACGTCGTCGCGCCGGAGAAGCCGGCCGGGGTGGGCAGGTCGGCGTTGACCTTCCACCCGCCGCCGAACCAGCGGAACTGCTCGTGAGCGCGGGCGACGGCGGCGTCCTCGTCGGGGTCCCAGCAGATGGGGATCTGGCCGACGGCGCGCGCGTCGCGGCCGATCTGCGGCGCGCCGTCGACCTCGTTCCACGACTCGACGATCTCGGCGTTCGGCTCCACCGCGACGAGGTGGTCGGCCAGCGGGGCGAAGCGCTCGATGCCCTTGTCGCCCGCGACCGCGACGCCGATGTCGACGCCCTCGTCGGGCAGGTCCCAGATCCGCGCGGAGTCGACCTGGAAGAACTCGCCGCGGTGGTTGACCAGGTCGCCGGTGTGCAGCGCGCGGATGACCTCGATCGCCTCGGCCAGCATGTCCTGCCGCTCCGCGATCGCCGGCCAGCCGGCACCGACGACGTGCTCGTTGAGGTTCTCGCCGCTGCCGAGGCCCAGGACGAACCGCCCCTCGGCCAGGATCTGCAGCGTCGCGGACTTCTGCGCCACGACGGCAGGGTGGTAGCGCAGCGTCGGGCAGGTCACGTAGGTCATCAGGCCCACCCGCTCGGTCGCGTGCGCGACCGCGCCCAGCGTCGTCCAGGCGTACGGCGCGTGTCCCTGCTCGGTGAGCCACGGCGAGTAGTGGTCGCTCATGACCTCGAAGTCGAAGCCGGCCCGCTCCGCGGCGACGGCGTAGCCCACCAGCTCGCGCGGCCCGCTCTGCTCGGTCATCAAGGTGTATCCGAAGCGCGTCATCCTCCGACCGTAGCCAGCCGGCCGCACGGGGCCACCACCCGGGCAGGTGAGGCCGCGAGGTGGCGCGGGGTGCTTGTGTGGAGGTGCCCGGGAGGCACCGGGTCGACCGATGCGACGAGGAGGGCCCATGACCGACACGGACGGCAAGGACAGCGGCAGCGAGGGTGGGCAGGTCTCCGAGCTGGCGATGGGTGGCGAGGAGCCGGAGGCGATCAGCTCCGGCGACTCGGTGGCGGGCCAGCCGGAGGAGTACTCCGGCGAGGTGGAGGAGGGCGCTCAGGGCCCCGACGCCGTGCCGGACGACCCCACGGGGGAGCACCCGCACACCGCGGAGTGACCAGGCTGTAGAACTGGCGGTGTGAGCAGACCAGTCGTCGTCGTGGTGGGAGCCGGCCCGGGCGTCAGCGGGTCGGTGGCCCGCCGCTTCGCCGACGAGGGCTACGACGTCGGTCTGTTCGGGCGCAATCGGCGCGTCCTCGACGAGCTCGCCGCCGACCTCGAGCGACGTGGCGCGGCCGTCGGGCTGGCGCAGGTCGACGTCACCGACGAGGCGGCCGCGCGCGACGCCGTACGCCGCCTGGGCCAGCACGCCGGGCGCATCGACGTCCTGCACTTCAACCCGAGCGCGTTCCGCGAGAAGGACCCGCTGTCGCTGACCGTGGGGGAGCTGCTCGAGGACGTCGCGCTCGGGGTCGGCTCGCTCCTCACGGCCGTCCAGGCCGCGCGCCCCTTCCTGTCCGCCGGCGGGCGGATCAGCGTCACGGGCAGCATGGCCGCCGACGCGCCGTGGGAGGGCGCGGCCTCGCTCGGCGTGCAGAAGGCCGGGGTGCGCAACCTCGTGCACAGCCTCGACAAGGCGCTCGCCCCGCACGGCATCCGCGCGGTCTCCGTGACGGTGCGGGGGACCCTCGCCGCGGAGGGCGTCTTCAGCCCCGACCGGGTGGCCGGAGCCATCTGGGCGGCGGTCACCACCGCGGACGCCGAGTGGCGCAGCGAGGTCCCGTACGCCGGCTGAGCGGTGCGCGGCAGCGCACTAGGGTCGGTCGCATGGACTCCTCGGCCGACGTCGTCATCTGCCACCCCGTCCGCACCCCCGTGGGGCGCATGGGGGGCGCCCTGGCGTCGCTGACCGCGGTCGACCTCGCGGCCCAGACGCTGACCGAGCTCGCCAGGCGGGCCGGACTGGGCGAGGGCGACGTCGACGACGTCGTGCTGGGGCACTGCTACCCGAGCGGGGAGAACCCGGCCATCGGCCGCATCGCCGCGCTCGACGCGGGCCTGGGCACCGCTGTCCCGGGCCTGCAGCTCGACCGGCGCTGCGGGTCCGGACTGCAGGCGGTGCTGTTCGCCGCCGGGCAGGTCGCCGGTGGTGGCGCCCGGCTCGTCGTCGCCGGCGGGGTCGAGTCGATGTCCAACGTCGAGCACTACGCGCTCGGGCTGCGCGCCGGCGTGCGCAGCGGCAGCCTGGAGCTGATGGACCGCCTGGTGCGTGCCCGCGAGACCGCCGGCGGCCGTGACCACCCGGTCCCAGGCGGGATGGTCGAGACGGCGGAGAACCTCCGGCGCCACTACGGCATCACCCGGCGCGCCCAGGACGAGCTGTCGGTGCGCAGCCAGCAGCGTGCCGGAGCGGCGCAGGCGTCGGGCGCGTTCGCGGACGAGATCGTCGCCGTCACCGTGCCCGGCCGGCGGGACCGGCCCGGCGTCCTGGTCGACGTCGACGAGCACCCCCGGCCGGCGACGACGCTCGACGACCTCGCTGCGCTGCGGCCGGTGCGGCTCGCGGTCGACGAGGCGTCCACGGTGACCGCGGGCAACGCCAGCGGCCAGAACGACGGGGCCGCGATGTGCGTGGTCACCACCCGGGCGGAGGCCGAGCGCCGCGGACTGGACCCGTTCCTCGTCCTGCGGTCGTGGGCCGTCGCCGGCGTCGGTCCCGAGGTGATGGGGATCGGTCCCGTGCCGGCCACCGCGGCCGCGCTGGACCGGGCCGGCCTGGCGATGGCCGACCTCGACCTGATCGAGCTCAACGAGGCCTTCGCCGCCCAGGTGCTCGCCGTGCTGCACGAGTGGGGCATGGACGCCGAGGACGAGCGGCTCAACCCCCTCGGGTCCGGCATCTCGCTGGGACACCCGGTCGGTGCGACCGGTGCGCGGATCCTGGCGACGATGGCCCACGAGCTGCGCCGCCGCGAGGGCCGCTACGCGCTGGAGACGGTGTGCATCGGTGGCGGCCAGGGCCTGGCAGCGGTGTTCGAGCGGGCCTGATCCTGCCGTCGCGCGCTACGCGCCCTCGAAGCCGCTGATCAGGAAGAAGTAGACGACGACTCCGGCGAAGGCGGCGAGCAGCCCCCACCACGCCCCGGTCAGCGCTCGCCGGCCCGGCGCCGCGCCCTCGCGGGCGAGACCGGGCAGCGCGGTCGTGACCGCTGCGCCCGCGCCCGCCATGAGCGCGAGCTGGACGACGACGATCCAGTTCTCGTCGCCGTCGCCGTCGAAGGGCAGCGCGGCCAGCGGCAGGCTGAGCGCCCCGAGGGCCAGGAGGACGACGATCCCGACGACGCGCTGGGTGCTGCGGCTCACGGGCGACACGCTAGCGCCGTTTGCCCCGGCTCAGGCCTCCTTGGCCACCAGCGTCAGCACGTCGTACGTCGCCACCGGCTCGTCGTCGCCGTTGGTGACGAGGGCGTCCCAGCGGACCTCCCCGTAGTCGGCCGACGCGCGGGGGGTGATCTGCTTGACGGTCAGCGTCACCCGGATCGAGTCGCCGGCCCGGACGGGCGTGAGGAAGCGCAGGTGGTCGACCCCGAAGTTCGCCAGCACCGGCCCCGGCGCCGGGTCGACGAACAGGCCGGCGGCCATCGACACGATGAGGTAGCCGTGGGCGACGATGCCGCCGAAGAGGGGGTTCTGCGCAGCCGCCTCGGGGTCGGTGTGGGCGTAGAACGTGTCGCCGGTGAAGTCGGCGAAGTGGTCGATGTCCTCGCGCGAGACCACCCGCGGCTCGCTGGCGATCGTGTCGCCCACCCGCAGCGTCGCGAGCGAGCGCCGGAACGGGTGCTCGGGCGTCGTGGTGCGCCGGGACCCGCGCGTCCACCGCCCGGTGATCGCGGTGAGCATGTCGGGGGAGGCCTGGACGGCGGTGCGCTGCATGTGGTGCAGCACCCCGCGCACGCCGCCCAGCTCCTCGCCGCCGCCCGCGCGACCCGGACCGCCGTGCACGAGCATCGGCAGCGGCGAGCCGTGCCCCGTGCTGTCCGGGGCGTCGTCGCGGTCCAGGACCAGGATGCGGCCGTGCCACGGCGCCAGGCCGAGGACCAGCGTGCGGGCCACAGCCGGGTCGTGGGTGACGACCGAGCCGACGAGGGAGCCCTTGCCGCGGGCGGCCAGGGCGACGGCCTCGTCGAGGGAGTCGTACGACAGCACGGTCGACACGGGACCGAACGGCTCGACGTCGTGCGGCTCGACCGCTCCGGGACGGGCCCTCAGCAGGACCGGCTGCATGAACGCCCCGCGCTCGGCGTCCCCGGCGAAGCCGGACGTCGCGGTCGGGTCGCCGTGCACCACGTCCGCCGAGGAGCGCAGCGCC
Organism: Nocardioides sp. SYSU D00065; assembly: GCF_017916425.1. Taxonomy (GTDB): domain Bacteria; phylum Actinomycetota; class Actinomycetes; order Propionibacteriales; family Nocardioidaceae; genus Nocardioides. Next base: position 900,496 of record NZ_JAFMSX010000002.1, read on the forward strand.
TCCACGGCCTTGCGGACTTCCTCGCGCTGGCCGAGCGAGGCGAGCGGACCCATCCGCACCGTCTCGTCCCCGGGGTCGCCGACCGTGATCGACGCGAGCCGGGCCGTGATGGCCTCGGTCATCTCGTCGGCCACCGCCGCCGGCACGATGGCGCGACGGATGGCGGTGCACTTCTGCCCTGCCTTCGCCGTCATCTCGGTCACGACGCCCTTGACGAACAGGTCCCACTCGGGATCGCCCGGTGTCACGTCGGGACCGAGCACGGAGCAGTTGAGCGAGTCGGCCTCGACCTGCAGCCGTACGCCGCCGTGCAGCACCGAGGGGTGCTGGCGCAGGATCCCCGCGGTGTGCGCCGAGCCGGTGAACGCCACCGAGTCCTGGACGCCGAGGTGGTCGAGCAGGTCGCCGGCCGATCCGGACAGCAGCTGCAGCGACCCCTCAGGCAGGATGCCGGACTCGACGATGCGCCGGACCACGAGCTCGGTGAGGTACGCCGTCTGGCTGGCCGGCTTGACGATGGTGGGCAGTCCGGCGATGAAGGCCGGCGCGAGCTTCTCCAGCATGCCCCAGACCGGGAAGTTGAAGGCGTTGATCTGCACCGCGACGCCCGGACGGGAGGTGTAGACGTGCTGGCCGAGGAACACGCCCGTGCGCCCCAGCTGCTCCAGGTCGCCGTCGCACACCACGACGTCGTTGGGCAGCTCCCGGCGGCCCTTGGACGAATAGCTGAACATCGTGCCGAAGCCGCCGTCGATGTCGATCAGCGAGTCGCGCCGGGTGGCTCCGGTCGCGAGCGAGAGCTCGTAGAACTCGTCCTTGAGGCCGGTCAGGTGGGTCGCCAGCTCCTTGAGGAGCAGCGCCCGCTGGTGGAAGGTCAGCTCGCGGATCGCCGGACCGCCCACGCTGCGGGCGTGGTGCGCCATCGCGCCGAGGTCGAGTCCGGCGCTCGAGATCCGGGCCACCTCGGCCCCGGTGGCGGCGTCGAGGAGCGGGTCGCCCTCGGCGGGTGCGGCGTACCAGCGGCCGGCGGCGTAGCTCTCGAGCAGTCGGGTCACGGGGTCCCCTCCAGGGTCGGGCGGTGCGGGTCTGAGGCTGCGGGCCGAGCAGCGGGCGCAGTGTTTGCGCGCCGGAGTGACCGGTGCCACACTAATACCGGACCGATCGGTCAGTAAATGTCCCGGACGCCGCGTCGAGGAGATGCCCCATGACGCTCACCCAGGCCGCTCCCGACGAGCTGGAGGCCCACTTCGAGGCCACTCTCGCCCGCCACGAGCGGATCGAGCCGCGCGACTGGATGCCCGAGGGATACCGCCGGACCCTCGTGCGCCAGATCGCCCAGCACGCGCACAGCGAGATCATCGGCATGCAGCCGGAGGGCAACTGGATCACCCGCGCGCCGAGCCTGCGCCGCAAGGCGATCCTGCTGGCCAAGGTGCAGGACGAGGCCGGGCACGGCCTCTACCTCTACTCCGCCGCCGAGACGCTGGGCGTCTCCCGACTGGAGCTCACCGAGCTGCTCCTCGCCGGCAAGCAGAAGTACTCCTCGATCTTCAACTACCCCACGCTGTCGTACGCCGACGTCGGCACCATCGGCTGGCTCGTCGACGGCGCGGCCATCTGCAACCAGGTGCCGCTGTGCCGCACCTCCTACGGCCCCTACGGCCGCGCCATGATCCGCGTGTGCAAGGAGGAGTCCTTCCACCAGCGCCAGGGCTACGAGCTGCTCGCCACGATGATGCGCGGCACCGACGAGCAGCGCGCGATGGTGCAGGAGTCGGTCGACCGGTTCTGGTGGCCGGCGCTGATGATGTTCGGCCCTCCCGACGACGCCTCGCCCAACACCGCGCAGTCGATGGCGTGGGGCATCAAGCGGCACACCAACGACGAGCTGAGGCAGAAGTTCGTCGACATGTCCGTCCCGCAGGCCGAGGCCCTCGGCGTCACCCTGCCCGACCCGGCGCTGGCCTGGAACGAGGAGCGCGGCCACTACGACTTCGGCCAGCCGGACTGGGAGGAGTTCATGGAGGGCGTGCGCGGCAACGGTCCGTGCAACGCGCAGCGGATGGCACACCGCCGGCGCGCCCACGAGGACGGCGCGTGGGTGCGCGAGGCCGCCACGGCGTACGCCGCGCAGGTGAGGGACGCGGTCTCGTGACGGACCGGACGAGCGGCCGCGAGCTGTCTGCGGAGGGCGGCCACGGGGCCGTGCCCCTCCAGGGCGTGCCGACGGGTCAGGGCGTGCAGGCTCCCGAGCCGGAGTGGCCGCTCTACGAGGTGTTCGTGCGGGGCAAGCGCGGCCTCAACCACGTCCACGTGGGGTCGCTGCACGCGGCCGACGACCGGATGGCGCTCCTGCACGCCCGCGACGTCTACACCCGACGCAACGAGGGCGTCAGCATCTGGGTCGTCCGCGCCGACGCGATCACCGCGTCCAGCCCGGACGAGAAGGACCCGATGTTCGCGCCCAGCGGCGACAAGGTCTACCGGCACCCGACGTTCTACGACATCCCCGACAACGTCCCCCACATGTGATGCCACCCGCGAGGCTGCGATGAACTCCCGTATCGAGACACCCGCCGAGGACGAGCACGACAGCGTGTACTCCGGCCTGCTCGTCAACGACGCGCACTGGGCCTTCGGCACCGTCCCTGTTCCTGACGGGCACGGCGAGGACCCGCTCGCCGGCGTCGACACGACCGTCCCCGAGGGCGTCGACGCGCATGTGCTGGCGACGTACGCCCTGATGCTGGGCGACGACGCGCTGGTGATGTCGCACCGGATCTCGGAGTGGACCAGCAACGCGCCCGACCTCGAGGACGACATCGCGCTGTCCAACATCGCCCTCGACCTGCTCGGCCAGGCCCGGCTGCTGCTCGCGCGCGCAGCGGCCGCCGACCCCTCCATCGTCCCGGCGCTGCCCGACGGGTCGCCGGTCCCGCCGGAGGACGCCCTGGCGTTCTTCCGCGAGGCGCACCACTACCGCAACGTCCGCTTCGCCGAGCTCGTCAACGGCGACTTCGCCGAGGCGACCGTGCGGGTGCTGCTGTTCTCGACCTGGCGGCTCGCCACCTTCGAGCGGCTGCGCGCCAGCCGCGACCAGGTGCTCGCCGCCGTGGCCGCCAAGGGCGTCAAGGAGCTGGCCTACCACCGCGACTACTCCGCCCGCTGGTTCGTCACGCTGGCTCGGGGCACCGACGAGTCGCGGCGTCGCCTGCTGGCGGCGCTCGACGCGCTGTGGCCGCTGTGGCCCGAGCTGTTCGACACCCACGCCGTCGAGGCCGCCGCCGCCGGCTCCGGGGTCGGCGTCGACCCGGCGACCACCCGGGACGCGGCCGAGGGCGTGCTCGACCAGGTCCTGGCGGCCGGGGCCGTGCCGCGGCCCGAGGCGCCGCGGCGCTCGGGCGTGCTGGGGCGCACCGGGCGCGACGGCATGCACGGCGAGCCGCTCAGCCGGTTGCTCGCCGAGATGCAGTCCGTGGCCCGCGCCCACCCCCTCGGACGGTGGTAGCGGTGCGACGCGTGAGCCGCGGGACCTCGGAGCGCGCGCGCCGCGTCGCCCGACGCGTGACCGACCCGGAGCTGCCCATGCTGACCCTGGCCGACCTCGGCGTGCTGCGCGACGTCGACGTGGTCGGCGACTCGCACGTGGTGGTCGACATCACCCCGACCTACTCGGGCTGCCCGGCGATGGCGACCATGCGCGACGACCTGGTCCGCGAGCTGCGGGCGGCGGGGTTCGACCGCGTCGAGGTCCGGGTCAGCCTGCACCCGGCGTGGACCACCGACTGGATCACCCCCGCCGGTCGCTCGGCGTTGGCGGCGGCGGGCATCTCCCCGCCGGGACCTGCCCCGTCCGGTGACGGGCCGATCCCGCTGACCCTGCTGCCCACGGCTCGGCAGGTGCGCTGCCCGCAGTGCGACTCGCCGGCCACCGAGCTGATCTCGGAGTTCGGCTCGACCGCCTGCAAGGCGCAGTACCGCTGCACGTCGTGCCGGGAGCCGTTCGACCACGTGAAGGAGATCTGATGGCGGCCTCCGCCTTCCACGAGCTGGTGGTCCGCGACGTCGAACGGCTCACCGACGACTCGGCGGCCGTGACCTTCGACGTGCCCGACGACCTGCGCGAGCTGTTCGCCTTCGAGCCGGGCGAGGCGCTGACCCTGCGTCGGGTCGTCGACGGCGTCGAGCACCGCCGCACGTACTCGATCTGCGCCCCGGCCGGTGCCGCGCCGCGCATCGGGGTGCGCGAGATACTTGGCGGCGTCTTCTCCTCGTGGCTGGTCCACCGGGTCCGGCCGGGGGAGAGGATCGAGGTCGCCGAGCCCTCGGGCGGGCTCCGCGCCGACCCGACCACGCCCGGCCGTCACCTGTGCATCGCCGCCGGCTCCGGCATCACCCCGATGCTCTCGATCGCGGCCTCCGTGCTGACCCACCCCGAGAGCACCGTGACGATGCTCTACGGCAACCGCGAGACGACCTCGGTGATGTTCGCCGAGGAGCTGAGCGACCTCAAGAACCTCTACGGGCCGCGGTTCGACCTGGTGCACGTGCTGTCGCGTGAGCCGCGCGACGTGGAGCTGTTCTCCGGGCGCCTCGACGCCGAGCGGCTGCGGCGCCTGCTCCCCGTCAAGGTGCCGCTCGCCGCGGTGGACCACGTGTGGCTCTGCGGGCCCCTCGGCCTCGTCGAGGACGGTCGGACGGTCCTGGAGGAGCTCGGGGTGCCTCGCGAGAAGATCCACGTCGAGCTGTTCTTCGTCGAAGAGCCGCCGCCCACGTTGCGCCACGCCGACCGGGTGGTCGAGGGCGACACGAGCGAGGTGACGCTCGTGGTCGACGGTCGTACGACCACCACGCCGATGCCGCGCGACGCGACGCTGCTCGACTCGGCCCAGGCCGTACGCGGTGACCTGCCGTTCGCCTGCAAGGGCGGGGTGTGCGGCACGTGTCGCGCGAAGGTGGTCGACGGCGAGGTGGAGATGGTCCGCAACTACGCCCTCGAGCCGGCCGAGGTGGAGCAGCAGTTCGTCCTGACCTGCCAGACCTACCCGGTCGGCGACGCGGTCACGGTCGACTTCGACGCCTAGGCGCGATCCTCGGCGCCCGGCGCCGGTGAGGCGGGGGAGCGCCCCTCGTGCGTGAGCCCGTCGAAGGCCAGCGCGGCGACCGCGTCCGCCAGCGCGTCGCCGTCGACACCCGGGCGCACCCACTCGACCAGGGAGTTCACCATCCCGAAGAGCAGGCGGCTGATCACGAGGGGGTCGAGGTCGTCGCGCACGACCCCGTCGTCGGCCGCCACGCGCACCATGTCGGCGAGCCGCTCGTCGATGCCGCGGCGCCGCGCCAGGGCCGCCTTCTCCACCGGGGTGTTGCCGTGCACCCGCAGCAGCAGCGTCACGGCCGGGAGGTGGCGTACGAGCGTGGTCACGCTGGCGTGCACCGCCGCCCGCAGCCGGCTGCCCGCGTCGACGTGCTCGGCTGCGGCCACCTCGTCGAGCGCCTCGGTGAGCGCGTCGAGCGCCTCGTCCACCGCACGCTGCAGCAGGTGTTCCTTGCTCGGGACGTGGTGGTAGATCGCGGACTTGGTCAAGCCCAGCTCGCGGGCCACGTCCCCGACGCTCGTCGCGTCGTAGCCCTGCCGGTTGAAGAGGTCGACCGCGACCCGCAGCACCGCCTGCTGGTCGTGCCCGGGGCGGCCGCGTCGCACCGGGCCCTCGCCCGACGTACCGGACTGCGCAGCGTCACCGCCGGTCCCGCCCGCGCGGATCCGTCCCATGCCGCACACCCTCCCACGATCCGTCGGCGGGCTCGAGGGCCACGCCGGTGTGCCGGTCGTCGGGCACGCGTGCGGCGCGCCTGGAGGCGCACATTTGCCGGCAGCGGGCGTGCGAGCGCTACAGTGGACGCTGCGTCCAGACGCCGTGCCCCACTGATCCCCCCTGATCCATCGGCCACGCGGATCCGACGCCCGCTCCAAACCTCCACGCCGTGGTGTGCAGGTCAGCGCCGACCCGGGCTCGCCTGCTCCGCGACGCGTACCCAGTCCGGGAGGACCCCTTGGCCCAGCGCCAGCGTTCACGCGGCAGTCGCCGCGCCCCTGCGCACGCCCGTCACAAGGACAACGAGGGCATCGTCCCCGTCCTCGCGCGTGCCGTCCGCGAGCTCGAGTCCGCCGTCCAGCGCGGGCCGCTCGCGCCCGGTCAGCGGGTGCGCTTCCAGGTCGTCGCCCTGCTGGTGCGCGAGCACCGCGCCGACGTCAAGGGCTCCGTCGAGCTCACCGACGCGCAGAAGGCCGACGAGCTCAAGCGCCTCGACGGCATCGCCACGATCCTCGCCAAGACCGCGACGCGGGACCCGTCCCTCTTCGGACTGCTCTCCGAGGACGCCGTCGTCACCGACAGCGCCCGCGACCTCCGCCTCGAGATGCTCCACAAGGCCGGCGTCGAGGCCGTGCCCGAGGAGCCCAAGCCCGACGACGAGTCCGGGCCTGGCGTGCTGGAGCGGCGCGTCATCCCGCAGTCGGTGGTGCAGCACCAGCTGGCCAACCCGTTCCTGGTGCCCGACTTCGGCATCGGGCGCGAGCGGCGCACCGTGCACGGCCGGCTGGCGACGTGGGAGCTGCTCGGCCCGCTCTTCCGCTCCTTCGAGCTGGGCGGCGCCTCGTCGTGCATGGAGCTGCCCGAGGCGACCTCGCTCACCGCGCCCGGCAAGCTCGAGCTGATGCCGCACCAGGCGCGCCTGATCGCCGCGGCCGCCGAGGGGCACCGCACCTTCCTGCTCGCCGACGAGCCCGGGCTCGGCAAGACCGCGCAGGCGCTGCTCGCCGCCCAGGCGGCCGACGCGTTCCCGCTGCTGGTCGTGTGCCCCAACGTCGTGAAGACCAACTGGGCCCGGGAGACGGAGCGCTGGATCCCACGCCGGCGCGCCACGGTGATCCACGGGGACGGGGACCAGGTCGACGCCTTCGCCGACGTGATCGTCGTGAACTACGAGATCCTCGACCGCCACGTCGGCTGGCTCGGCTCCTTCGGGTTCCGGGGCATGGTCGTCGACGAGGCGCACTTCATCAAGAACAAGACCTCGCAGCGCTCGCGCCACGTGCTCGAGCTCTCCGAGCGGCTGCGCTCGCGCACCGCGCGCCCACTGCTGATGGCGCTCACCGGCACGCCGCTCATCAACGACATCGAGGACTTCCGCGCGATCTGGCAGTTCCTCGGTTGGATCGACGACACCAAGCCGCTGGCCCGGCTGATGGAGGCGCTCGAGGAGACCGACCTGACGCCGGCCGACCCGCCGTTCTACCCCGCGGCCCGCAAGGCCGTCATCGACATGGGCATCGTGCGCCGCCGCAAGGTCGACGTCGCCGAGGACATCCCGGCCCGCCGCATCGCCGACATCCCCGTCGAGCTCGACGACGAGGACACCCGCTCGATCCGCGCCGCGGAGCAGGACCTCGCGCGGCGGCTCGTCCAGCGCTACAAGGCGGCCCTCGAGACCCGGCGTACGGGCTCGGTCGTCGACGGCATCGACCACGAGCTCGTCCGCCGCGTCGCGACGTGGGAGCGCGAGGAGATGGACCAGGGCACCGGCGGGGAGAACGTCTTCTCGATGTTCCGCCGCATCGGCCGCGCCAAGGCCGGCCTCGCCGCCGACTACGCCGCCCAGCTGGCGCGCAACGTCGGCAAGGTCGTGTTCTTCGCCCGCCACGTCGACGTCATGGACATCGCCGAGGAGACCTTCACCCGCCGCGGGCTCAAGCACACCTCGATCCGCGGCGACCAGTCGGCGAAGGCGCGCGAGAAGGCGATCGACGCCTTCGTCAACGACCCCGACGTCCAGGTGATCGTCTGCTCGCTCGCCGCCGCCGGCGTCGGCGTCAACCTCCAGGTCGCCTCCAACGTCGTGCTGTCCGAGCTCTCGTGGACCGACGCCGAGCAGACCCAGGCGATCGACCGCGTGCACCGCATCGGCCAGAGCGACCCCGTCACAGCCTGGCGGATCATCGCCGCCCAGACCATCGACACCCGCATCGCCGAGCTCATCGACTCCAAGGCCGGGCTGGCCGCGCGGGCGCTCGACGGCTCCGACGAGGAGGTCTCGTCCTCGGCCAACATCCAGACCGAGGCGCTGGTCGCGCTGCTGACGGACGCGCTGGAGCGCGAGCTCGGCTGAGGCTTTCCCCGGCGGGCGGCCCCGGTGCTCTCGGTGGGGCCCCGGCCCCCTCGGTGGGAGTCCCCCGGTGCTCGCGGTGGGAGTCCCCGGTGCTCTCGGTAGGAGTCCCCGGTGAGCCGGGGAAACTGGAGCCTCACCCCCGAAGTTTCGGGGGCGAGGCTCCAGTTTGGCGTGCGAACCTCCCGTTCCCCGGAGATCCGCGGCCGATCCGACGCCGACCCTGCCGTGACCTCTGCAGCGATAGGTGCCCCGGTTAGGTCAGCCGCCGCAGCAACCCGACCGGCACCCGCTTCACGACGAACCCGAGCGGCGCCCACGGCCACGCAGGTACTCGGGCCGACCGCTTCTCCTTCTCGATGGCCTCGACCATGGCGCGCACGCCCTTCTCGGTGGAGGTCATCAGCGGAGTCCTGCGCGAGGTCCCGGACATCTCCGAGACGATGTAGCCGGGGTAGAGCACGGTGACCTTGATCGGCGTCCCGTGCACGTCGGCGCGGAAGCCCTCGGCCAGGTGCGCGACCGCGGCCTTCGTGGCGGCGTACGTCGTGATGTTGCCGGGCATGCCGCGCAGCGCCGAGAAGCTCGAGACCATCACGAGGTGGCCGCGGCCCTGGCGGCGGAAGATCGCGGCGGCCGCCTCGGTCTGGGCCAGGGCGCCGATGAAGTTCGTGCGAGCCGTCTCGAGGTTGGCGTCGAAGCGGCCGGTGCCCAGCGGCTGGCCCTTGCCGAGGCCGGCGTTGACGACGACGCGGTCGAGTCCGCCGAGTTCGGCGGCCAGCTCCTCGAACACGGCGAACACGGCGTCGTGGTCGGTGACGTCGAGCGCCGTGACCACGACGCGTACGCCGGGGTGCGCCGCGCCGATCTCGGCGCGCAGGTCGTCGAGGCGGTCGGTACGCCGCGCGCACAGCGCCAGGTCGTGGCCCAGTGCCGCGAACTGGCGCGCCATCTCGGCGCCCAGGCCGCTGCTGGCGCCGGTGATGAGGATCGATGTCACGCGAGCTCCTAGCGGTAGGTGAGCAGGTCGGGGGACCCCGGGACGAGCAGGTGGTCGTGGGCGTTGAACGACACCAGCGTCGTGCCGCGCGCCCCACAGACCACCGTCGAGACGCCGCTGTTGACCGAGACCGGGTTGAGCCGCAGCCACAGGGCGGTGCGGGCGGCGACGTCGTCGGCGAGCAGCGCGGCCGCCGCCCACGCGACCGGCCCGCCGCTGGTCAGCACCACCGCCGTCGCCGAGCGCGGCAGCGCGCCGGCCAGCCGGTCCAGCGCCGTCCCGACGCGGGCGGTGAACGCGCCGAACGACTCGTCGTAGGCGTCGTCGTGCTCGCCGGAGGTCCAGCGCCGCGTCGCCTCCTCGAACCACCGCTGGAAGCCCGCCTTCTCGGACTCGCCCTCGGCGGTCGACGGCCGGTCGTGCACCGCCAGCACCTGGAGGTGGTCGAACTCGTTCCAGCCGGCGTCCACCTCGACGTCGCCGGACCAGCCGGCACCCTCGAGCACGCCGACGGCGGTCTGGTGGTGGCGCCGCATCTCTCCGGCCACGACCACGTCGGCGCGGACCCCGCGCGCGGCGAGGGCCGCACCCAGCACGCGGGACTGCTCGTGCCCGGTCGGGGAGAGGTCGTCGTAGTCGGCAGCACCGAACGACGCCTGGCCGTGCCGGATCAGGAGGATCCGGCTCACGCCTCGGACACCAGCCCGTCGAGCCGGCGGCCGATGATCTGCACCGCCGGCCCGAACAGGGCGTACACCTCGTTCGTGGTCTGCCCGTGGACGTAGCGGTAGTAGATCTGCTGGGCGATCACGGCCATCCGGAAGAGCCCGAACACCTCGTAGAACCGCCACTCCTCCGGCGTCACCGAGCGGCCGGTGCGCTCGGCGTACGCCGCCACGAACTCCGCGCGGGTCAGCATCCCGGGCAGGTGGGTCGGCACCCGCCGCATGAGCTGGAACTCCTCGGTGTCGTCGGCCTGCACCCAATAGGCCATCGAGCCGGCGAGGTCCATGAGCGGGTCGCCGAGCGTGGCCATCTCCCAGTCGAGCACGCCGACGACCTTCGTCACGTCGCCGGCGTCGAGCACGAGGTTGTCGAGCTTGAAGTCGTTGTGGATGACGCAGGTGGCGACGTCCTCGGGCTGGCGCGCGTCCAGCCACGCCATCACGGCCTCGAGATCGGGGACGTCGTCGGTGCGGGCGTTGCGGTAGCGGGTGGACCAGCCCTCGACCTGACGGCGGACGTAGCCGCGGCCCTTGCCGAGGTCGGCGAGGCCGGCGGCCTCGGGGTCGATGCCGTGCAGCTCGGCGAGCACGTCGACCGCGTCGAGGCACAGCGCGCGCGCCTGCTCGGGCGACAGCGGCACGTCGGCGGGCCACTCGCTGCGCGGGATCACGCCGGCGACGCGGTCCATCGCGTAGAAGTCGCCGCCCATCACGTCGGGGTCGTCGCAGAACGCGACCATCGGGGCGACGTAGTCGAACACCGGCGCCAGCGCGGACTGGATGACGTACTCGCGGCGCATGTCGTGCGCGCCCTTGGCCTTGGTGCCGCGCGGGGCGCGCCGCACGATGAGGTCGCGGCCCGACGGGTAGCGCAGGAGGTAGGTGAGGTTGGAGGCGCCGCCGGTGAACTGCTGCACCTCCGGCTCGGCGTCCAGACCCTCGGCGGAGCCGGCGTTGCCGCGGATCCACGCGGCGACCCGCGACACGTCGAACGCGTCCTCCGCGCGCACCTCCCGGGCGCCCGGGACGGCGCTCACGACTCGGCTCCCGCGCGCAGCTTCGCCGCCTGGTCGCGCATCACCGCGTCGTACGCCGAGCGGTCGGCCCACTTGAGGAAGTACGCCTGGCGCGCCGCCTCGTCGGGGACGATCACGTCCTCCCCGGCGTCCATGCCGGCGAGCACCGCGGCCGCGATGTCCTCGGCGCTCACCTTCGATCGCTCGACCAGGCCGGCGACGAGCCGGCCGACGGCCTCGTCGCTGCCCCGCATCGACGCCACGAGGTTGGTGCGGAAGTACGACGGGCACACCACGCTCGCCCGGATGCCGTAGGACGCGAGCTCGTGGCCGCACGTCTCGGTGAAGGCGACGACCGCGGCCTTGGTCGCGTTGTACGACGCCATGCCGGCCGGGTGCACGAGGCCGGCGAGCGAGGCGACGTTGACGAGGTGGCCCGAGCCCTGCTCCTTCAGCAGCGGCACGAACGCGCGCGTGCCGCGCACGGCGCCGAACAGGTTGACATCGGTGATCCACTGCCACTCGTCAAGGGTGCAGAGGTCCACCCGGCCGCCGCCGGCGACGCCGGCGTTGTTGATCAGCACGTCCAGGCCGCCCCACCGCTCGCGCACCGCCTCGACCGCGGCGGCCCAGTCGGGCTCGGACGTGATGTCGAGGACGAGGTCGATGCCGTCGCCAGCGACCCGGTCGGTGGCCAGGACGTCGTCGCCGCGCGAACGGAACGCCGCGACCAGCGCCGCGCCGAGGCCGGACGCAGCGCCGGTGACCAGCACCCGCTTGCCGTCTCCGAAGCTCATCAGACGTACTTCCCGAGCTCGATCTTGGCCACGACGTTGCGGTGCACCTCGTCGGGCCCGTCGGCGAGGCGCAGCGTGCGGGCGCCGACCCAGGCCGCTGCCAGCGGGAAGTCGTCGGACATGCCGGCGCCGCCGTGCAGCTGGATCGCCAGGTCGATGACGTCGAGGGCCATGGTGGGCACCTCGACCTTGATCTCGCTGACCGCGGAGTACGCCTCGCGGCTCATGCCCCGGTCGAGCAGCCAGGCGGCGTGCATCACCAGCAGGCGGGAGCGGTTGATGGCGATCCGGGCGTCGGCGATGCGCTCGCGGTTGCCGCCGAGGTTGGCGATCGGCTTGCCGAAGGCCGTGCGGGAGACGGCGCGGGCGCAGCCGAGCTCGAGGGCGCGCTCGGCGAGTCCGATGGCGCGCATGCAATGGTGCACGCGGCCGGGACCGAGCCGGCCCTGCGCGATCTCGAACGCACGACCGGGGCCGAGCAGGATGTTGGAGGCCGGGACGCGGACGTCGTCGAACGACACCTCGCCGTGCCCCAGCGGCTCGTCGTGATAGCCCATGGTGGTGAGCATCCGCTCCACCCGTACGCCCTCGGCGTCGCGGGGGACCAGGACCATCGTGTGGCGCGAGTGCCGGTCGGCGTCGGGATCGGACAGACCCATGAAGACCAGCACCTGGCAGTCCGGGTTGCCGACGCCGGTCGACCACCACTTGCGGCCGTTGACGACGACCTCGTCGCCCTCGAGGCGGGCGGTGGCGGCCATGTTGGTCGCGTCGGAGGACGCCACCTCCGGCTCGGTCATGCAGAACGCGCTGCGGATCTCTGCGCGCAGCAGCGGCTCGAGCCACTGCTCCTTCTGCTCGTCGGTGCCGTAGCGCAGCAGCACCTCCATGTTGCCGGTGTCGGGGGCGTTGCAGTTGAAGACGAGCGGCGCGAGGAAGGAGCGGCCCATCGCCTCGGCGACCGGCGCGTAGTCGACGTTGGACAGCCCCTCGCCGCCGTCGGTGCCGAAGTCCGCGGCGTAGCGACCGGCGTGCTCGGCGGGCAGGAAGAGGTTCCACAGGCCCTGGGCGCGGGCCTTGGCCTGCAGCTCGGCGACGACCGGGTGGGGCGTCCAGTGGTCGCCACCGGACTCGCGCAGCTGGGTCGTGCGGCGGTGCACCTCGGCCTCGACGGGCTCGACCTCGTTCGCGACGAACGTGCGGACGCGCTCGCGCAGGTCGGCGGCGCGGGGGGAGAGGGAGAAGTCCATGCGGTTGACCTTGGCACACTGTTGAGCGATGCTCAACAACATGCCCGGCGCCGACGCTCCTGCCGTACGCCGCCGGCTGAGCGCCGACGAGCGGCGCCGGCAGCTGGTCGCGATCGGCCTGGCGAAGATCGTCGAGACGCCGATCCAGGACCTCTCGATGGACGAGGTAGCCGCCGAGGTGGGGATCTCACGCGGGCTGCTGTTCCACTACTTCCCGACCAAGACCGACTTCTACCTCGCCTGCATCGCCGCGGCCGGTCGGCGCTTCCTGCGCACCACCGCGCCGGACGACGAGCTGCCGGGGGAGGCGCAGGTCGAGCAGCTGACCCGGCTGATGATCGAGCAGATCGAGCGCCGCCGGGACTTCTACCTCGCCCTGGTGCACGGCCACGGCGTCGCCGACCCGCGGGTCAGCGAGGTGGTCGACTCGGTCCGCGAGGGCAGCACCGACCGGGTGGTGGCAGCGCTCGGCGTGCCGGAGCCGCGGCGCGACGTCGTACGTGCGTGGTGGGCCTACACCGAGGACCGGGCGCTCACCTGGTCGGCAGTGCCGACCGGCGAACGCCCGGTCCCGTTGTCCGTGCTCGTCGCGGAGTGCGTCGCCGCGCTCCACGCGCTGCTGGAGATCAGCGCTTCGTGACGCGTCCCGTCACCGAGAAGCGGGCCTTGTCGTCCAGCGGGAGGCCGGCGCAGGCCAGGACCGTGCGCTGGCCGCAGCGGTAGCGCGTCGAGGCGTTGACCAAGGTGACCGAGACCGCGGCCACCTTCGTGTTGTCGAAGGCGATCTTGGTCCGGCCGTCGCCACCGCGGTTGAGCCTGACCATCTTGACCTGGCGCGTGCCGTCGCCCAGGTGCGCGACCACGACGGCGGCGGGGGAGGTGCGCTTGAGCGGCCCCTTGACCGCGACCGCGAGCTTCCACTTCCTGCCGTCGAGGCCCTTGCCCGGTGTGTAGACGTAGGACGCCGAGGAGAGGTGGTTGATCTTCACCGCGAAGCGCTTGCTGCGCTTGTTCTTGCTCAGCGCCTTGGCGCCGCGCACCCGGGGGGCGGGGTACTCCGCGCCCTCGGGGAAGTTGGCGGCGGGGGTGAGGTTGCCGGCGGCGTACGTGGCGTACACCTTGGTCAGCCCGCCCTTCTTCTTCAGCACCTTCTGCAGCGCGGTGAGCGAGTACTTGCCGCCGTCCTGCTTGAGCGAGCCGGCCTGCTGCCACGCCTTCTTGACGATGCTCGTGCCGTACTGCGAGGACAGGTGCTCCCAGAAGACCCAGTTGCCGTACTGGAAGCCGTCGGTGCGGCTGAACAGGTCGAGCGGCAGGTAGGGGACGTAGATCTGGCTGCGGGGGAGGTACTGACGGTTGTCGTTGACGTCGCTGGCCAGCCGCTCCTCCATCCACGTCGCGGTGGACTCCATCATCCAGGGGTCCTCGGCGTAGTCGTAGGCGTACTGCACGGCGTGGAAGAACTCGTGGGCCGCGGTCACGCGGAGGTTGCCCTCCGGCGTCCCGGTGGGGAACTGCGCGGGGGAGAAGTCGTTGTCGAGCACGCAGTAGCCCGAGCCGGTGCGCTTCTTGGCCCGCTGCTCGCCGGCGCAGAAGCCGTAGATGTCGCCGCCGAGGTCCTTGAGGTAGACGTCGAAGAGCGGGCTGCCGCCCTTGACGCCGTCGGAGACCGGCGGGCGGAAGCCCATCTGGTCGACCTCGGTGGCCCACACCGAGTCCATGACCGCGAGGTTCTGGGCGACCCACTCCGGAGACGGCGGGGCGTCGGTGCCGGTGGGGACGTAGTGCATGCAGATGCGGGTGTTGCAGACGGGCGGGGCCTCGGCGACGGTGTAGCCAAAGCCCTGAGGGTCGCCGACCCCATCGGTGGGGCGGGCGAGCAGGGCGTCGGCGAGCCGGCGCTCGGCGCCGCGGAGCTCGGCGCGGCGCAGCCAGAGGTCACGCAGGACCAGCGTCGCGGAGGGGTCGGCCGGGCGGGCGTCCCCCTCGAGCACCCGGCGCGCGGTGGCGAGCGTGTCGGACGCGGTCGGCTCACCGAACTCGGGCAGCGCCGGCTCCGGCGTGAGGTCGAGGGCCTCGGCCGGGGACGGCACGCCGGCGCCGCCAGCGCCGGTCGACCAGGTCGTGTCCGCCGCGACGGCCGGCGCGAGCGCCGCGCCGCCGATCAGTGCGACGGCGACAGCGGTGGTGACGATTCTGCGCATGGTTCCCCTCGTGGTTGTCAGTCTCGCCTGACCCTAACCCAGGCCGCCGACGGCCCCCGCAGCCCGGACGGGACGATCGCTCAGAGGTCGGCGATGTGCTCGATGATCGCCGTCGTGGAGATGGCCGGGGTCCGCGGCAGGTAGACCACCTCGCACACGTCGGCGAGGTCGTCGAACCGGCCCGCCCAGTCGTCGCCCATCACCAGCACGTCTGCGCCGCGCTCGACGATGTAGTCGCGCTTCTGCTCCAGGCTCTCCTCGACGAACACCTCATCGACGACCTTGAGCGCCCCAACGATCGCGAGCCGCTCGCGCTGGCTGAAGATCGGCGCACGTCCCTTCTTGCGCTCGTTGAGCGCGTCGGCGGACACGCCGACGACGAGCCGGTCGCCCAGCGCCGCGGCGCGCTCCAGCACGCGCAGGTGCCCGACGTGGAAGACGTCGAACGTCCCGAAGGTGATGACGGTGCGCGGCATGCGCGGCATTGTGGCACGGTCGGGGAGGATGACGCCCATGGCCGCCACCACGACCGCGACCCCGCCCCGCGTCTCGCTGATCACGCCTGACCCGGGCGCGGACGAGGCGCGTCGGCGCGGCCTGCGGCGGATGCGCACGATCGCCGTCGGGCTCCTGGTCCTCGCCGCCTGCGTGTACGTCGCCACGCTCGGCCGCGACGGCGCGTGGGGCTTCGTGAACGCCGGCGCCGAGGCATCGATGGTCGGTGCCATCGCCGACTGGTTCGCGGTGACCGCCCTCTTCAAGCACCCACTGGGGCTACCGATCCCGCACACGGCACTGGTCCCCAAGCGCAAGGACGAGCTCGGCAAGGGATTGGAGGAGTTCGTCGGGGAGAACTTCCTGCAGGAGGACATCATCCGCGAGCGGGTCGGAGCCGCGACGATCTCGGCGCGCGCCGGCGACTGGCTCAGCGACCCGGCCAACGCCCGCCGCGTCGTCGACGAGGCGTCCGACGTGGCCGCCATCGCCCTGGGCAAGGTCCGCGACGACCACGTCGCCGACCTGGTCACCGAGGCGCTGGTGCCGCGGTTCCGGGACGAGCCGATCTCACCGCTGCTGGGCTCGGCGCTGATGGAGGTCCTGCGCGACGACCTGCACCACGGCGTGGTGGACCTCGCCCTCGACGAGATGCACCGGTGGCTGCTGGACAACCCCGAGACCTTCTCCCGGGTGCTGGAGGAGCGTGCGCCCTGGTGGGCGCCGCCCAAGCTGAACGACGCGGTCACCTCCCGGCTGCACGTGCAGGCCCTGGCCTGGCTCGAGGACATCCGCGACGACCCCCACCACCGGGCTCGCGAGGCGCTGGACTCGATGCTCGGCCAGCTGGCCCACGACCTGCTCAACGACGAGGAGACACGCTCGCGCGCCGAGGCCTTCAAGAACCGCCTGCTCGAGCACCCGCAGGTCGTCACGACCGCGATCTCGCTGTGGAAGTCGATGCGGTCCGCGCTCCTCGCCTCGGTGCAGGACCGCGAGGGCGCCGTGCGGCAGCGGCTCCTGCACGAGCTCAACCTGTTCGCCGTCAGGCTGCGCGACGACGCGCCCCTGCGGGACCGGCTCGACCGTGCCGCTGCGGACCTGGCCGTCTTCGTGGTCGAGCGCTACGGAGCCGAGGTGACCACGGTGATCACCTCCACCATCGAGCGCTGGGACGGCAAGGAGGCCGCCCGGCGCATCGAGCTGCACGTGGGACGCGACCTCCAGTTCATCCGGATCAACGGCACCATCGTCGGTGGGCTGGTGGGCGTGCTCATCCACGCCGTGAGCCTGCTGGTGCACTGAGCGTCCCGGTTCGCCGACCCTGCTGGTTCACTGGTCACATGCCTGCCCCCGAGCCGATCGACGTGCCGATCCGTGACGAGTCCATCCGGTTGGGCCAGTTCCTCAAGCTGGCCAACCTCGTCGAGACCGGCGCGGACGCCAAGCCGGTAATCGCGGACGGCGCCGTCACCGTCAACGGCGAGGTCGAGACGCGGCGAGGCCGCCAGCTCGCCCCCGGTGACGTGGTCACGCTGGGCGAGCTGGCGGCCCGGGTCGCCACCGGAGAGGTCGAGATCGACGTCCCCTGGTGACAGGAGTGGGGGCGGCTACTTCACCTCGCGCCGGAGCACGCGGTAGGTGCCGACGGCGAGCGGCAGCAGCACCCACGCCGCGACCCCCGTGGTCAGCTGGGCCCAGTCCCGACCCGCCATCTCCCCAGCGAACAGCGGCCGGGTCACCGAGTCCATGTCGAGCCACTCGCCGACGTCGTCCAGCGAGCCGAAGATCTGCGTGGCGATCGTCCAGGCGGTCGGCAGCACGAGCACCGACACGATGGCGACCGGGGTGTTGAGGAAGAGCAGGCCGAAGGCGACGCCCTGCAGCACGTAGATCAGCAGCGCCAGGACCAGCCCGCCGGCGACGGCCGCGGTGAGGTCCCAGGCGCCGCCCCCGGCCAGGTTGGCGAGGGCCGCTGCCGCGGTCGCGACGGCGAGCACGACCAGGGCCAGCAGCAGGGCGGCGAGTGCCTTGGCCAGCACGACCCGTCCACGCCGCGGCTCGAGGGTGAAGGTGACCAGCCCGGTGCGCTGGGTCCACTCCGCGGTGGCGGCCATGATGCCGAGGACCGGCAGGAGCAGCGCGAGCGGCAGCGTGGAGAGCTCCAGGAGGCTGCGGAAGGTGGCGTCGCCGGCCGGGCCCCAGATGACGAAGGCGGCGAGGACCAGGGCGGCGATGGCAGCCATCACGATGACCATCCAGCGACCGGCCCGGGTGTCGACCATCTTGCGCAGCTCGGCGCGCAGGGTCCGGGCGAACGGGACCCCGGGCGGGCCCTCCAGCGGGGCGGCCGGCGACACCGACTGCGTCGGTGCCCCGCCGACCGCGGGGGTGGCGGTGCGGGTGTCGGTGCTCATGCTGCGTCTCCTTCGCGCGACGTGGCGGCCGTGAGGCCGAGGAACATCTCTTCGAGGCCTTCGGAGCCTCCGGACCGCAGCTCGAGGAGCACGACGCGCTCCTCGGCGGCGACCTTCCCCACGACGCCGGGCTCGGCGTCCACGACGAGTCCCGAGCCGGTGCGGGTCACCGGCACGCCGGCCGCCTCCAGCAGCCCGGCCAGGCGTGCGTCGTCGGTCGAGTGCACGGTGGTGCCGCCGCGGCTGAGCAGCTCCTCCTTGGAGCCCATCGCCACGATCCGCCCGCGCCCGA
Organism: Nocardioides sp. SYSU D00065; assembly: GCF_017916425.1. Taxonomy (GTDB): domain Bacteria; phylum Actinomycetota; class Actinomycetes; order Propionibacteriales; family Nocardioidaceae; genus Nocardioides. Next base: position 918,858 of record NZ_JAFMSX010000002.1, read on the forward strand.
TCATGACCAGGTCGTCGGCGACGATCTGGACCTCGTGCAGGAGGTGGCTCGACAGCAGCACGGTGCCGCCGCCGTCGGCGAAGCGGCGCAGGAGCCCGCGCATCCAGTGGATCCCCTGGGGGTCCAGGCCGTTGGCCGGCTCGTCCAGGACGAGCACCTGCGGCTCGCCGAGCAGCGCCGCAGCGATGCCGAGGCGCTGGCGCATGCCGAGGGAGTAGTTGCGGACCCGACGGCCGGCCTCCTCGTCGGTCAGCCCGACCAGGGCGAGCGCCTCCTCGACCCGGGCCTTGCCGACGCCGACGGAGACGGCGGCGACCCGCAGCACCTCGCGGCCGGTGCGACCCGGGTGCTGCGCCGAGGCGTCGAGCATCACCCCGACCTGGCGGCCGGGGTTGTGCAGCTCGCGGTACGGCTGACCCAAGATCGTGGCCCGGCCGGAGGTGGCGGGGGTAAGGCCGGTCATCATCCGCATCGCGGTGGACTTGCCGGCGCCGTTGGGCCCCAGGAAGCCGACCACGCTCCCGGGGCGCACCTCGAACGAGATGTCGTCGACGGCCGTGAAGCCGCCGTAGCGCTTGGTGAGGTTCTCCACAGTGATCATGGCTCCAGCCTCCGGGAGACGGACGGCGACCGGCATCGGGCGCTGGGCTCGCCACCGTCCGACCTCGGTATCGCCGCCCGACGTGGGTCGATACCTGGGTCGACCCCCTGGTCTGACGTCGGTCGCGTCCGACAACCTCTACCCTCGGCGCATGCGACAGGGGGAGGACGTACGCCCCGGGGACGTCCGCCGGCCGGGTCGGATGGCCGCGCTGTGGCGCTACGCGCTGGCGGCGACGATCAGCCTCTTCGGGTGGGGCACCGTGCTGGTCGGAGCCGCGGAGCGGTCCTGGGACCCGGCGCTGGCGTGGTTCCTCGTCGGCGACCCGCTGCTGGGGCTGGTCTCGTTCGTGCTCATCCGGTGGCGCCACCGGCGACCCGCGCTCGTCGCGGTGGTGCTCAGCCTGTTCTCGTTCGTCTCCATCGCCAGCGCCGGGCCGGCCTCGTGGATCGTCGGCTCCATCGCCTCCCACCGCCGGTGGCGGTTGCTGGCCGTCGTGGTGCCGATCAGCGTGGTCGCCGGCATCGTGCAGGAGCGCCTCGGCCTGTCCGAGGAGACGCTTCCGCTGTGGGCCTCGCTCGCGTTCGGGGTGCTCGTCACCGGGATCCTGGTCGCCACGGGCTACGCCATGGGCTCCCAGCGTGAGCTGCTCGACTCCTACCGCGACCGGGCGCTCACCGCGGAGCGCGAGCAGCTGGCCCGGGTCGCCCAGGCGCGCGCCGCCGAGCGCACCCGGATCGCCCGGGAGATGCACGACGTGCTCGCGCACCGCATCTCGCTGATCGCCATGCACGCCGGGACGCTGAGCTACCGCACCGACCTCACCGCGGAGGACCAGGCGACGGCGGCGCGGTCGATCGAGGACAACGCGCACCGAGCCCTGTCGGACCTGCGGGCGGTCCTCGGCGTCCTGCGCGACCCGCTGCAGCCGACGGACGCGACGCCGGAGCGCCCCCAGCCCGGCATCGACGACGTGGCGGCGCTGGTGGAGGAGCAGGCGCACGGCGGGATGCGCGTACGCCTGTCGCACCGGGTGGCCGACGGCGTGCCCGCCACGACGGGACGCACGGCGTACCGGATCGTGCAGGAGGCGCTGACCAACGTGCGCAAGCACGCCCCGGGCACCGCCGTCACGGTCGACATCGAGGGGACCCCGGCCGACGGACTCACCATCGTGGTGCGCAACGCGGCCCCCGTGGGTCCGGCCGCCGCACCGCAGCTGCCGGCGTCGGGGCTCGGCCTGCTCGGTCTCGCCGAGCGGGCCGCGCTCGCCGGTGGCAGCATCAGTCACGGCGTGGACGCCACCGGCGGCTACGAGGTCCGGGCATGGATACCGTGGGAGTCGTGAGCGAGTCCCAGCCGATCCGCCTCGCCGTCGTCGACGACGACCCGATGGTGCGCGCGGCCCTCAAGATGATGCTCGGCGGCAGCTCCGGGATCACCGTCGTGGCGGAGGCCGAGGACGGCGAGGAAGCCCTGCGGGTGGTGCCGACCTCGGGCGCCGACGTGGTCCTGATGGACATCCGGATGCCGGTGCGCGACGGGCTCAGCGCGACCGAGGAGCTGCGCCGGACGCACCCGGACCTCAAGGTCATCGTGCTGACGACCTTCGACACCGACGACATGGTGCTGCGCGCGCTGCGCATCGGGGCGGCCGGCTTCCTGCTCAAGGACACGCCGCCGGCTCGTCTCGTCGAGGCGATCCGGACCGTGGCCTCGGGCCAGCCGATGCTGTCCCCGAGCGTGACCGCGCAGCTGATCGCGGCCGTCACCAGCGACGGGTCCGCCTCGCAGGCGCGGGACCGCGCCCGGGCCGCGCAGGCCGCGTTGGAGCTGCTCACCGAGCGGGAGCGCGACGTCGCGCTCGGCGTCGCCCGCGGCCTGAGCAACGCCGAGATCGCGGCCGAGCTCTACATGGGCGTACCCACGGTGAAGACGCACGTCGGGCGGCTGTTCACCAAGCTGGGCGTCGAGAACCGGGTGCAGGTGGCGATCCTGGTCCACGACGCCCAGGCCTGAGCGGCGCGGAGCGGCTAGCGCACCTCGAGCAGGTCGACGACGAAGATCAGCGTCTCGCCGGGGGCGATCGCACCGCCGGCGCCACGGTCGCCGTAGCCGAGGTGCGGCGGGATGACCAGGCGACGCCGGCCGCCGACCTTCATGCCCTGCACGCCGGTGTCCCAGCCGGAGATGACCTGGCCGATGCCGAGGCGGAACTGCAGCGGGGTGCCGCGGTTGTAGGAGGCGTCGAACTCCTCGCCGGTGGAGTGGGCGACGCCCACGTAGTGGACCGAGACGGTCGAGCCGGCCGTGGCCTCGGCTCCGTCGCCCTCCACGAGGTCGGTGACCTCGAGGTCGGCGGGCGCCTCGCCCAGGTGGGGGTCGACGTCAGGCTTCTGGCTCACGGTTGCTCCTCGGTTGCTGCGGGTGGACGGGTCCGGTCGGCGGGTGTCGCCTGCCGGACTGCCACCGTAGCCAAGCTGCGTGCGGCCGACGTCCTCGGTCACCTGCTCAGTCGAGGACGGGCGGCGCCTGCCGCTCGCGCAGGCTGCTCACCGTGCCGGGGCCGCGTCGCGGCACGTCGGGGTCGAGGTCGTCGTCGCCCAGCGCCCCGAGGAAGGAGAGGGCCGCCTCGTGGAGGTGGCCGTTGGTGGCCAGCGCGTTGCCGCCCCACGGTCCGTCGGTGCCGTCGAGGGAGGTGAACCGGCCGCCGGCCTCGCGCACGATCACGTCGAGGGCGGCCATGTCGTAGACGGCCAGCTCGGGCTCGGCGGCGATGTCCACGGCGCCCTCGGCAAGCAGCATGTAGGACCAGAAGTCGCCGTACGCGCGGGTGCGCCAGCACCGCCGGGTCAGCGACACGAAGTCGTCGAGCCGGTCGCGCTCGTCCCACCCGGACAGCGAGGAGTAGCTCAGCGAGGCGTCCTCGAGGCGGCGTACGTCGGACACCTCGCACCTGGTGGCCTTGAGCAGGGAACGCCCCGTCCAGGCGCCGTGGCCGGCCGAGGCCCACCACCGTCGCTGCAGCTGGGGCGCCGACACCACGCCGAGCACCACCTCGTCGTCGACGGCCAGGGCGATCAGCGTCGCCCACACCGGGACGCCGCGCACGTAGTTCTTGGTCCCGTCGATCGGGTCGACGATCCAGCGCCGCTGGCTGTGGCCAGTGCTGCCCTGCTCCTCGCCGGTGACGGCGTCGCGCGAGCGGACCCGCGACAGGGTGCGGCGGATGCTCTCCTCGACGGCCCTGTCGGCGTCGGTCACGGGCGTGAGGTCCGGCTTGCTCATCACGTGCAGGTCGAGGGCCTTGAAGCGGGCGAGGGTCAACGAGTCCGCGTCGTCGGCCAGCAGGTGGGCCAGCCGGAGGTCGTCGGTGTAGTCGATCGAGCCGTTCGCGCGGGACGGTCCGGTGAGGGGCATGTTCACAGGCTATTCCCAGCAACGGGTCCTACTGTGCACGCATGGAGCTCAACGGAGTGCCGCTGCACCCGCTCGTGGTGCACGCGGTGGTCGTCCTCGGTCCCCTCGGCGCCCTCACCGGACTCGCGTACGCGTTCGTCCCGAGGTGGCGCTGGCTGCTGCGCTGGCCGCTCGTGGTGCTGGCCGTCGCCACCGCCGTCGCCACCCTCGTCGCCGTCGCGGCGGGGGAGGACCTCCTCGCCGCGCGGCCGGAGCTGGCGCCGATCGTGGCCGAGCACGAGGAGGACGGCGAGCTGTTGAGGCTGTGGGCCCTCGGCTACGTCGCCGTGGCCGGGTTCGCGGCGTGGGCGCTCGGGGGGACCTCGGCGCTGGCGTCGGGCAGGGGTGCGCGCGAGACGCGGCTCGGCATCCCCGCCATGCTGCTCCTCGCGGTCGGTGCGGTCGGCCTCGTGGTGACCATCTACCTCGCCGGCGACTCCGGCGCCCAGGCCGTCTGGGGCGCCTGACCTACCAGTCCGTCGCGCCCTCGCGCGCGGCGAGCAGCCGGCGGAACGACTCCACGCGGTCGGGGTCGGCCTGGCCGGCCGCGACCGCCACGTCGAGCCCGCACTCCGGCTCCTCGCTGCCGTGCGTGCAGCCTCGCGGGCAGTCCTCGGTCATCTCGTCGAGGTCGGGGAAGGCCTCGATCAGCGTCGCCGGCTCCACGTGCGCCAGCCCGAACGAGCGGATGCCGGGGGTGTCGATGATCCAGCCGTCGCCGTCGGGCAGCTCGAGCAGGTAGGCACTGGTGGAGGTGTGCCGCCCGCGCCCGGTGACCGCGTTGACGATGCCGACCTCGCGGCCCGCGTCGGGCACGAGCGCGTTGACGAGGGTGGACTTGCCGACCCCGCTGTGCCCCACCAGCACGCTGGTGCGCCCGCGCAGGCGATCGCGCAGCTCGGTGAGGTCGCCGGCGCCCTCGCCCCTGAGCTGGGTGACGACCCACGGCACGCCCAGCGAGCGGTACGTCGACAGCAGCGTCTCCGGGTCGGCCAGGTCGGCCTTGGTCAGGCACAGCAGCGGCGTCATGCCGGCGTCGTACGCCGCGACGAGCGCGCGGTCGATCAGCCGGGGCCGCGGCTCGGGGTCGGCGAGCGCGGTGACCACGACGAGCTGGTCGGCGTTGGAGACGATCACCCGCTCGACGGGGTCGTCGTCGTCGGCGGTGCGGCGCAGGGTGGTGGTGCGCGGCACCACCTCGACGATCCGCGCCAGCGACCCGTCGGCGCCGGAGGTGTCGCCGACCACGCGCACGTGGTCGCCCACCACGACGCCCTTGCGGCCCAGCGGGCGCGACTTCATCGCCATCACCCGCTCACCCCCGACCAGCAGCGTGAACCGGCCGCGGTCGACGGTGACGACGCGGCCGTCGACGGCGTCGTCGTAGCTGGGCCGGTCCTTGGTGCGCGGGCGCGTGCGGCGCCGCGGCCGTTCGTAGTGCTCGTGGTCGTGCTCGGAGTAGCGCCCCGTCACGACGCGGCCCCGGAGGTGGGGGTGCCGTGCACGGCCCGGGTCCACGCGGCGGCGAAGTCGGGGAACGTCTTGGCCGTGGTGGCGACGTCCTCGACCAGGACGCCGTCGACCGCGAGGCCCAGGACGACCCCGGCGTGGGCCATCCGGTGGTCGGCGTAGGTGCGGAAGACGCCGCCGTGCAGCGGCGCCGGCCGGATGGACAGCCCGTCCTCGCGCTCGGTGACGTCGGCACCGAGGCGGCCGAGCTCGGTGGCGAGGGCGGTGATCCGGTCGGTCTCGTGGCCGCGGATGTGCGCGATCCCGCGCAGGTGCGAGGGGGAGTCGGCCAGGGCACACAGGGCGGCGACGGCCGGGGTCAGCTCGCCGACGTCGTGCAGGTCGAGGTCGACGCCCGAGAGCCGCTCGGGGCCCACCACGGTGAGGTCGCCGTCCGACAGGCTCACCTCGCAGCCCATCAGCCCCAGGATGTCGCGCAACTGGTCGCCGGGCTGGGTGGTCCGTGCCGGCCAGTCCCGGATCCGCACCCGGCCGCCGGTGGCGGCACCCAGCGCCAGGAACGGCGCGGCGTTGGAGAGGTCGGGCTCGATGTCGTGGTCGACGGCCGCGACCGGTCCCGGCGCGACCGCCCAGCGGTTGGCGTCCGAGTCGTCCACCTCGACGCCGTGCCGGCGCAGCGTCGCCACGGTCATCTCGATGTGGGGCAGCGAGGGGACCGGCTTGCCGACGTGGCGTACGTCGACGCCGTGCTCGTAGCGGGCGCCGGCGAGCAGGAGCGCGGAGACGAACTGCGAGGAGGCGCTGGCGTCGATCGTCACCGTCCCGCCGGGCACCGACCCGGTGCCGTGCACGGCGAAGGGGAGCGCGCCGCGGCCGCCGTCGTCGACCGGCACCCCCAGGGCGCCCAGCGCCGCGAGCATCTGGCCCACCGGCCGCAGCCGCATGTGGGGGTCGCCGTCGAAGCGGACGGTGCCGCGCGCCAGACCGGTGACCGGCGGCACGAACCGCATCACGGTCCCGGCCAGGCCGCAGTCCACGTCGGCGTCGCGGTCCCACGCGGCGGGGGTGAGCGCCCAGTCGCCGTCGCGGTCCTCCACGCGGGTGCCCAGCGCGGTGAGTGCCGCCGCCATGAGCAGGGTGTCGCGCGATCGCAGCGGCCGGCGTACGACGCTCGGTCCGTCGGCGAGCGCGGCGAGCAGCAGGGCGCGGTTGGTCAGCGACTTGCTGCCGGGCAGCGAGACGACCCGGTCGACCCGGTCGTGGGGTCGGGGGGCCGGCCAGGGGTCGGTCGGCGTCGCGTCGGCAGCAGGCTCACTCACCCGCGCACCCTATCGAGATCGGTGGCGCCGATCAGGTGAGCTGGGCGCGGGCCAGCTTCGCCTCGCGGCGGGCGTCCTTGGCGACCTGCTTGGCCTCGCGGCGTACGTCGGACGCGGCACGGCGGGCGCGCCAGGCCAGGCCGGGCCGACCGTCGGTGTCGACGCCCGCGAGGAGGAGACCGCCGAGGATCGAGGTGTTCTTGATGAACTGCAGCCGCTGCTGGGCCTTGGCCTGCGGGTCGCTCTCCTCCCAGAACGCGTGCCCGGCGAGCGTCGTCGGCACGAGGGAGGCGGCGAGCACGGTGGCGCTGAGGCGCGGCGCCCGGCCGGTCGCCAGCGCTGCCGCGGCCAGGATCTGGACGCCGGCGTTGATTCGCACCAGGGTGGCCGGGTCGGTCGGAATCGGCGCCTTGGGAGCGGCCTGCTGCGCGGCGGGGACCACCTTGTCGGTGATCTTCTTGGCCCTCGTCGCGTGCACGTCGGTGGCGCGCAGGGCGTTGATGCCGCCGGCGACGAAGATCGAGGCCAGCATCGGACGGGCGAGCAAGCGGGTGATCGTCATGACCCCTTGTCTACACGACCCGCGGGAGCCGGCGCTCCGTCCGCAGGGGTACGCCCGTCGGCTCACCTCGGGCTCAGCGCAGCGTCGCGTGCCAGGTGTTGTTGGTGGGGTCGGTGTCGCCCTCGGGCGCGGGCAGGGTGGCCGTGAGGGACGCACCGAGCGGGGCCACCAGGGTGAGCAGCAGCGGAGCGGTGTCGCCGGCCGCGACCGCGCAGGTGAAGCCTCCGCGCCGCGGGTCGCACCGACGGTCGGCGAACCTGATCGCCCCGATGCTGTCGACGCTCACCTGCACCTGGCCCGTGGTGCCCGCGGCGAGGCCGGCGACCTGCAGTCGCACCTGGTACAGCGGGAAGCCGCCGGTGACGGTGCCGGTCACGGACGTGTCGATCGGGGCCGGGTCTGGGTCGGGGTCGGGATCCGGGTCGGGATCCGGATCCGGGTCCGGGTCCGGGTCCGGGTCTGGATCCGGGTCGGGATCCGGGTCGGGCTCGGGGTCTGGATCCGGGTCGGGATCCGGGTCTGGGTCCGGCGTGGGGTCGGGGTCGGGCGTGGGGTCCGGGTCCGGTGTGGGGTCCGGGTCCGGCGTGGGGTCCGGGTCCGGCGTGGGGTCCGGGCCCGGCGTGGGGTCCGGGTCCGGCGTGGGGTCCGGGTCGGGTGTGGGGTCCGGGTCGGGTGTGGGTTCCGGGTCCTCGGTCGGGTCCGGGTCTTGCTCCGGGTCCTCGGTCGGGTCCTGGTCCACGGTCAGGTCCTGCGGCGGAGCGTCCGTCGGGACGTCGGTCGGCGCGTCCGTCGGGACGTCGGGCGCGACCACCTCGGGCAGGGTGTCGTCGGCCTCGACGTCGCCGGGCGGGGGCAGGGCCGAGGCGGGCCTGCGGCCCTGCGTACCTGGCTGGGGGCGGCGCGACGTCCCCGGTGAGTCCGTGCTCGGCGTGCTGCTGACGGCGGGCGTCGGCTCGCGCAGCACCCCCTGGTCGCCGGGCACCGCGTCCGGGCGACCGAAGCCCAGTGCGATGCCGCCCGCCACGACGACGGTGCTGGCCGCGACGCCGGCGACGGTCGCGACGCTCGCGTGGGCGCCGACGAAGTCGCGAACCCGCCCGACGACGGCGCCGACTCCGACCGGCATCGAGCCGGCGGCCAGGGTGGTGCCGAGGTAGGCCGTGGCCACGCCACCGAGCAGGAGCGGGGCGAGGATGCCGCCGAGGTGGGAGTTGACCTCGGCCAGCTCGAGGTAGACCGCCATGCACGAACGGCACTCGTCGAGGTGCGCCTCCACCTTGGCGCCGTCGCGGCGGGAGATCGAGCTGCGGACGTAGGCACCGAGCTGTCCGTGCGTCCAGCGGCAGGTGTCCGACTCCAGCTCGGCGGCGTGCTGGGTCAGGAAGGCCTGGCGCAGCCCCTCGCGGGCGCGGTAGGCCAGGGCGGAGACGGAGTTGGGGCTCATGCCAAGGAGGGGGGCGATGTCGGCCGGCTTCTCGCCCTCGACCTCGGTGTGCCAGAGCACCAGCTGCCAGCGCTCGGGCAGCGAGGCGAACGCCCGCGCCGCGGCGGCGCTCTCGAAGCCCTCGACGGCCGTGTCGCGGAAGGGCACGCCGGGGTCGAAGGGCGCCAGGTCGTCGGTGGTCTGCCACCTCGACGTGGCGCGGATGCGGTCGACGTGGAGGCGGCGTACGGCGGTGAGCAGGTAGGCGCGGAAGGCGACGTCGGGGCCGCCGCCGCGCTGCAGCACGCCGAGCACCTTGATGAAGGCCTCGGAGACGAGGTCCTCGGCGTCGCCGGGCGCCACGAGCTGGCGGGCCAGGCGTCGGGCCGCGTCCACGTGCCGCTCGAACAGCGTGCCGTAGGCGTCGACGTCCCCACCGCGGACCGCCGAGATCAGCTCGGCGTCGCCCGGTGCATCGATGCTGGTGGCACTGCTCATGTCGGTGGACGCTTCCAGGAGCCTGGCCCGGGTGCCAGGACGCCTCCGACTGTAGACCGTGTCGGTGCCCTCGGGGGTGTCGATGCGGGGATCACGCATTTCCTGGTCCGGTCCGCGTCATGGCCCGCGAGGGGCCCCGTCTCACCTGTGAGCACGGCCGACGACCGGAGGGAGCTGCCATGAAGATCTTCGCCGCGCGCGGGCGGCGACTGCCGGCTGCCGGTCCTGGGACGGGCGACGCCGGGCCTCCGGACACGCGGTCGGGGTTGCCGCACCGGTTCGAGGCCCTGGGCGAGGCGCTCGTCTCGGGATCCGACGTGCTCGAGGTGTGCTTCGTCGCGGGTCAGGACCTGGCCCGCGACGGAGCATCCGTGCAGGAGACGCTGGACGGCCTGCGCGCGACCTGGCGCATCGTCGCCGGCACCGACCCGCCGTACGACGTCGTCACGGCGCTGCTGACGGCGTGGAGCGAGACCACGCTGGGCTATCTGCACCAGCTCTCCTGCGAGGACCCCCTCACCGGTCTCTCCAGCCAGGCGCACCTCCGCAGCCGGCTGGCGGAGCTCTACCGGGTCGGTGACGACGCATCGGGCATCGCCGACCACGCGCTGGTGGTGATCGCGCTGCCCTTCGGCGACGACCCGTCCGAGGAGCCGGGCGACCACTTCACCCGGGCGATGCGGCTGTCGCGGGCCGGCGAGCTGGCGCGTACGGCGTTCGCTCGCGACGAGACGATCGGTCGCCTCGGCATGCACCGGGTCGGCGTGCTGACCCGCCGCGACGAGCGGCTGGGCCGCCGGGTGCGGGTGCTGCGCACGCTGCTCGAGAGTGCGCAGCCCGCCGGGCCCGGACGCTCCTCGGTCCGGGTGTGGATCGAGGGCCTGCCGTCGACCGACGGCAGCGCCGGCATGCTGCTCGACGAGCTGGCTCGCGGCTGACCGGCGTCAGCGGACTCCCCTAGGGTGGGTCGCATGTGCGGCCGGTACGCCTCGTCACGACAGCCCGACGACCTCATCGAGGAGTTCGAGGTCGTGGAGAGCCGGATCCCGGGCCCGCTCGCGGCCGACTACAACGTCGCGCCCACCAAGGAGGTCTACGCGGTGGTCGAGCGGCCGCCTTCGCGGGAGTCCGACGAGCCACCGCAGCGCCAGCTGCGGGTGCTCACCTGGGGCCTGGTGCCCTCCTGGGCCAAGGACCCGGCCATCGGCAACCGGATGATCAACGCACGCATGGAGACGGTGGCCGAGAAGCCGGCCTTCCGCAAGGCCTTCGCCAGTCGTCGCGCCCTGCTGCCCGCCGACGGCTACTACGAGTGGTACCCGACGTCGCAGACCAACGCCAAGGGCAAGCCGGTCAAGCAGCCGTTCTTCATCCGACCCGTCGACGGCGGCGTGCTCGCGATGGCGGGTCTCTACGAGATCTGGCGCGACCCGACGAAGGCCGACGACGACCCCGACCGCTTCCGCTGGACCTGCACCGTCCTCACGACGCAGGCCGAGGACTCGCTGGGGCACATCCACGACCGGATGCCTCTGATGGTCGAGCGCGAGCGCTGGCACGACTGGCTCGACCCGACCCATCCCGGAGACACCTCGCTGCTCGTCCCGGCGGCTCCCGGCCGCCTCGAGGCGTACGCCGTCCCGACCCTCGTCAGCAACGTGCGCAACAACGGGCCCGAGCTGGTGGAGCCCCTCGAGGCCACGGCGTGAGGACGACGACGTGAAGAAGGCGAGCATCCGCAGCATCGACACTCCCCACGGCGAGGGGCGGCTGCACACGCGACGCGCGACGAGACCCATCGCGACCCTGCTCCTCAGCCACGGTGCCGGTGGCGGCGTGGAGTCGCGCGACCTGTGGGCGCTGGCCGACGCGCTGCCCGCCCAGGGGGTCTCGGTCGTCCTGTTCGAGCAGCCGTGGCGCGTGGCTGGACGCAAGGTGGCCACGGCACCGCCGACCCTCGACGCCGCGCTCACGTGCGCAGCCGACGCGATGCGGGTGCGTACGCCGCTCGTCGTGGGCGGCCGCTCGGCCGGTGCCCGGTCGGCGGCGCGCACGGCGCGCTTCCTCGGCGCGAGCGGCTGCCTGGCCCTGTCCTTCCCGCTCCACCGGCCCGGGCAGACCGAGCCGACGCGGCTGCCGGAGCTCGCCTCGGTCGGCCTGCCCACCCTGGTGGTGCAGGGCGAGCGCGACCCAATGGGCCGCCCGGAGGAGTTCCCCGGTCACCTCGGGCTCGACATGGTGGTGATCCCCGGCGGCGACCACGGCCTGAAGGTGCCGGCGCGCGGGGAGGTGAGCCAGGACGAGGCCATGGGGATCGTCGTGGAGTCGACGCTCGAATGGCTCGTGCGTGAGGTGGTCGGGAATCCCCGCGGCGGGTGAGGTGTTCATACCGGTGTGACGGCACTGACTCTCGACCGACCGCAGACCGCGAGGCGCGGTCCCGCGCCCACGGCGGTACTGTGGGAGACGATGACTGAATCGCTCGAGGACGACATGTCCTCCCCGGACGCCCCCGTCGAGATCGCCGTCGAGGACGAGACCTCCGACGAGCGCTCCACGCGGTTCGAGCGTGACGCCCTGCCCTACCTCGACCAGCTCTACGGAGCGGCGATGCGGATGACGCGCAACCCCGCCGACGCCGAGGACCTGGTGCAGGAGACGTTCGCCAAGGCCTACAGCGCGTTCCACCAGTTCAAGCCGGGCACGAACCTCAAGGCCTGGCTCTACCGCATCCTCACCAACACCTACATCAACTCCTACCGCAAGAAGCAGCGCCAGCCGCAGCAGTCGATGTCCGAGGACGTCGAGGACTGGCAGCTCGCTCGCGCCGAGTCCCACTCCTCGACCGGTCTGCGGTCGGCCGAGATGGAGGCGCTGGAGCACCTGCCGGACTCGGAGGTGAAGGACGCGCTGCAGCGTCTGCCCGAGGAGTTCCGCCTGGCGGTCTACCTCGCCGACGTCGAGGGGTTCCCCTACAAGGAGATCGCCGAGATCATGGACACGCCGATCGGCACCGTGATGTCCCGCCTGCATCGCGGCCGCCGCCAGCTGCGCGACATGCTCGCCGACTACGTGCGGGCCAACGACCTGCTGCCGGCCTCCACCGTCCCGGGCGGGCCCGAGGGGAGCGACTCGTGAGCACGCACGAGCACGGCGACAAGGACGAGTGCGTCGACTACATCGAGCGCATCGTCTACATGATCGACAACGAGCTCGACCAGGCCGACTGCGCCGTCGTGGAGATGCACCTGCGCGAGTGCGGTCCCTGCCTCGAGCGCTACGACCTGCAGCGCGCGGTCAAGCAGCTCGTGGCCCGCTCCTGCGCCGAGGCCGCACCGGAGTCGCTGCGCGACCGCGTCCGGCTCCAGTTGCGCGAGGTGCGCATCCAGATCACCGAGGGCGGCTCGGACCCGGCCTGAGCCGATTCGCTCCGCCCGGGGCGATCTGGGAGACTGCCCCGAGCACCGATTCCAGGAGGACCACCATGGGCAAGACCGGACGCAAGCGCCGCGCTCGCAAGAAGAAGGGCGCGAACCACGGCAAGCGCCCCAACGCCTGACGCGCTCGACAGACGTCAGCACCAGTAGAAGCCCCCGCCTCGGCGGGGGCTTTTGCATGTCCCGGACGCGTGGGGGCAACTGCTGCATCGTTCGAGAACAGCAGCCTCGGGCCTCGTCTCTCGGGAGGTCTGAGTGTCGGTGCTGCCTGCCAGACTGGACCCATGTCCACCACCGCCCCGGCTCCTACGGCGCCCGGCCCGGGGGTGCCCGACCCCGGGACGTCCGTCGCTGTGCTGGACCGTGCGGTCGCCGCCATGCGGGCCAAGCGCCGGGTGGAGGTGGAGGTGCTCGAAGCGGCGTTGGCCTGGGCGCACGCGCACGTGGTGGGCGACCGCGATCCGGACCTGGCTGCGGGCTGGCGCTGCGACACCATCCACCCTCCCGGCAGCGCGGCGGCGCTGTTCGGGGAGCGGCCGATGCCGATCGCAGGTGCGGGGACACCGCTGGTCGCGGAGTTCGCAGTGATGGAGCTTGCCGCGGTCCTCGACTGCTCGCATGAGGCGACGCTGGCGCTGTTGGGTGACGTCCTGGACCTGGCGCACCGCCTCCCGCGCTTGTGGGCGCTGGTCCGCGAGCTGCGGGTCCCGGTCCACCTCGCACGGGAGGCCGCCCGCGCGTCGCGCGACCTCGACGTGGCGGCAGCGGCACACGCTGACCGGCTGCTGGTCTGGCAGTCGCGCCGGCTGAACCCGCACCGCATCGGCGTGCTCGTCCACGAGGCCCGGCTCTACGCCGACCCGGACCGCGCGATCGCCGACCACGACGCCGCGCTGGCGACGCGCCGGGTCGAGGTGCACCACGACGAGGGCGCCCCGGGCACCAGCGCGGTGTTCATGACGCTCGACACCGCCGACGCGGTGGCGTTCGACCACACCGTCACGGTCATGGCCTCGACCATGCTCTCGCTGGGCCACCACGGTGACCTGGGAGTGCGACGCGCCCACGCCGTCGGTCTGCTTGCCGACCCGCAGCAGGCCCTCGAGGTCCTCGCCGCCGCCGATGTCGCCGACCCCGACCGGGCCATCGACCCTCACCGGGACCCCGCCGTGTGCATCGCCGAAGAGGCCGCGCATGCGACCCCGTCACCCTTCCGCGGCCCCACCCGTGCCGTCGGCGCCGGCCGCGAGCTGGACTGCGGCCCGGCCGGCAACGGCGAGGTGGCGCTCGTCCTCCACGTCACCGACCGCGACCTGCTCGACGCCGGGCGCACCGACTCCGGCGGTGTGGCGCGCTCGGACCGGCTCGGGCCGATGCTCGTGGGCCGGCTCCGCACCTGGCTGCTCACCGCCGCCAAGGTCACCGTCACTCCCGTCGTCGACCTTGCGTCGATGTCTGCCGTCGACCGGCACGACCCGCCACCACGCATGGCTGCCGGCGTCCGGCTGCGCGACGAGACGTGCGTCTACCCGCACTGCAACCGCCGGTCCGAGCGCTGCGACCTCGACCACGTCGTCGAGTACGTCTCCCTCGACGACGGCGGACCACCGGGCCAGACGGCTCCCGACAACCTCGCCCCGCTGTGCCGGCGCCACCACCGCGCCAAGACGTTCGGCGACTTCTCCTACCGACGCCTGCCTGACGGCTCCTACCAGTGGACCCTGCCCACCGGCCGACAGGTCACCACCGACCCACCCCACCGACGACCCCCACCGCCCCGCTGAGCCCGACACCCACCCGGTGATCGGGCCGCCGGCACGCGCGGATCTGCCGAGGAGCGGGTGGCGTTGTCGCCCTGCGCCCCGGTCTCGATTTGGCGACAACGCTGGTGCGAGCGCGCGTTGAAGTCGAGGATCGACGCATGAAGCGGTCCCTCGCCCTCGTCGTGCTATTCGGGTGTGTCGGCTGCTCGACGTCCGCCCCCACGACTGGAGCGGACGACGACAACGGCAGCGCGGTCGCGTTGATCACCAGGCCCGAGGGCCAGAACGACACCATCTGGAGCACAGGTCGCGGGCACCTTCGTGTCGAGGCAGGTTGCATCCTCTTCAAGGGGCAGTTGGCGGTGTTCCCGTTCGGCACCACGCTGGTCGACGGGTCGACCTTTCTACGCATTAGCGACGGCGATGCGCCCATCCCCTTGGACGGCTCAGCCGAGGTCGACGTCATTGGCAGCGAGGTCCCACTCGGCGAAGACGGCGATTGGGACCACGCAATGGACGCCGCGAACCTGGCCCGATGGACTGAGTGTCGGCAACGGGCAAACATCTCGGAGTACGCCGATTGGTGGCAGGTCGGTCAGGTTGATCTGGTGGGCAGCGACTAGCAGGAGCCACCAGCGTGACCTGCCGTCATCAAACGTCCGGATCTCCCGCGACGCGTGCGTCCGCTCATGCCGAGATGCGGTTGCTCGTGATCCGCGTCATCGCGGCGGGTGCGTCCGTCGCCTGCTTGCAGGCATCTAGGGTGAAGTCATGCCTGCTGCGCCCCACATAGCCCGCCTACGCGCCAAGGTGGGGAACGACTTGCTCCTGCTTCCCTCCGTAGCGGTCCTGCCCATCGACGATGACGATCGCGTCCTGTTAGTCCGCCAGACTGACTTTGGGTCCTACGGCACCATCGGTGGCGCGGTAGACGAGGACGAGGCCCCCGCGGACGCAGCGCGTCGCGAGGCTCGGGAGGAAATCGGTGCCGACGTCGAACTCACTGGCTTGGTCGGCGCCATTGGCGGCCCCCAGTTCCGCCTCACCTACCCCAACGGCGACCAGTGCGCCTACGTCAGCATCATCTACAGCGCGCGGTTGGCTCCTGAAGTGACCGTGTCACCCGACGGGCACGAGGTCGACCAAGTGCGCTGGTTCGCGCGCGGCGAACTCGACCAGCCCATCATCGGCGACTTCGCCAGGAGCACCTTCGCAGCCCTCGGCTGGATCTAACTCGTCGTCAGGGTTCTCGCCTTGAAGGAGCGTCGACCGTAACGTCCGGATCTGCCGCGTTGAAGGCGGCTACGCTCGCCCGCACTGCCGCTGTTCGCTTCAGTTCACCGCGGCGTGGAGCCGCCGACTTCGAGGTGCCCGCTGACGGACGACAGAAGAGCTCGTGTCACGCGGGTGCGGCTCCAGCGCGGATAGGCAACGTCCGCAGGCCGGTGGGTCACCCATGCGCCGCATGACCGATGCGAGGCGCTCCTCGAGTCGTCGGCGCTCGTCGCTCGCCTGGACGAACCCGCCCTTGCCCGGCGGCGGGAGGCACCCGACGATGTCCATGACAGCGAGGGCTGCGGTTCCCACCCCGTACGGGCGACATAGGCGGCGGCGAACCGCTCGGCGGTCGCGTCGCCGTGCGCGATGGCGAGGTTGGTGCAGCAGTGCGCGACATCGAGCCATGCCGGGCCCATCGACGTCTCGACCCAGTCGACGACCCCGCTGATCCGGTCGTCCGACCAGAGCACGTTGCGGGGTTGGAAGTCGCGGTGGATGAAGCAGGGGTCGTCGTCCGGCACAGCGGTGCGGAGCAGCGCGAACGCGTCGCTCCACAGTCCTCCATCCGCTGCCCACGACGGGACGGTGTACTTCGGCTCCCAGGCCCACGACTGGTAGGGGCGGACCTCGATCGTCGGTGAGACGTCGTGGATGGTCGCGAGCAGGTGCGCCAACCGTCGAGGGAGAACCGGTCGACGCGGTCGTGCTCGACCCGGCCCGGCACCAGCGTCATCAGGTGGCCGGGAAAGCCGCACCGCTCACCGTGGGCGTCGAGGGCCCGGGAGCGAGGCGCTGGTACGAGCGTGGGCTCCAGCATCTGATGGACGTCGCGTTCTCTCGTCGCCAGACCGGGCCCGTGACTGAGCCAGGGCTCGCGGGTCGTGAGTCGCCGGACGCGCTGGTCGCCGTCGGTGGTCAGCACGGCTGCAGTCTGTCCGCACGCTCACAACCGTGACAGGAACCGCTCCGCGTCCACCACGACACGGGTGATCTCGCCGGCCGCCAGCACCTTGCCGCTGCCGGCGTCGCGCGCAGCCACGGTGAAGCGGTGCAGCCTGCCGTCGACGTACGCGCTCGACGCGCTGACTTCGACGCTGGCGCCGACCGGGCTCGCCGCGAGGTGCTCGACCTGCACGCGCGTACCGACGCTGGTCGAGCCCTCGGCCAGCACCGGCTCGAGGCAGGCGCAGGTGGCGGCCTCCAGCCAGGCGAGCAGTCGCGGTGTGCCGAGCACCGGCAGCGTGCCGCTGCCGACGGCCGCGGCGGTGTCGTGGTCGCCGACGACGTACGTCCGCGTGGCGGGCTCGATCTGCGGCATGGGGGCCTTTCACGATGTCGGGGCGTCGGTGGGGCAACCTGGGTGCCACCCACACGTCTACCAGACATGAGCGCGAGGACCCTCGGCATGGAGCCAGCAGTGGACATCACTGAGCTCTACGCCGCGCACCGCCTCTCGCTCGTGAGGCTGGCCGTGCTGCTGGTCGACGACTTCGCCTCGGCCGAGGACGTCGTGCAGGACGCCTTCGCCGCGCTCGCGCGCCGGCCCCAGGCCGTCCGCGACCCGTCGAAGGCGCTGGCCTACCTGCGGGTGTCGGTCGTCAACACCGCCCGTTCGTCGCTGCGCCGCCGGCGCACGGCGCGCGCGTACACGCCGCCCCACGACCTCTCGCCGCCCTCGCCCGAGGACAGTGCGGTGCTCGCCGAGGAGCATCGCGAGGTCATCCGGGCGCTGCAAGGGCTGGCACCGCGGCAGCGGGAGGTGCTGGTCCTGAGGTACTGGTCCGACCTGTCCGAGGCCGACATCGCCCGGACGCTCGGGATCAGCCAGGGCACCGTGAAGTCCACGGCCAGCCGGGGGCTCGTCGCACTACAACGAGCCATGTCGTCGAGCGAAGGGGAGGAGGAGCGATGAGCACCACGCCGGACCCGGTCGCGGACATCGAGGCGCGCCTGCGCGCAGCGCTGGCCGCTCGAGCCGAGCTGGTCGGCCCGCAGGACCTCGCGCCGCTGTCGCCGGTCGTGCAGCTGCGGCCGCGCTGGCAGTCGCCGTGGGTGCTCCTCGCCACGGCGGCGGTGGTCCTCCTCGTCCTCGGGGTGGTCGTCCAGGGCGTCGGTGGACGCCAGCGGTCCGACGACGTCGCTCCCCGCCCCGACGAGCCCCGGCTCGAGCTGCCCGCGGACGTGGGACGGGACTGGAAGGCGGACGACCTGTCCTCGCCTGCGCGGCTCGACCTCGACGGCGACGGCACCGACGAGACGGTCGAGTTCCTGGCCGAGGAGACCGCGACGTACGACGGCCGCACCCGCCTGCAGACCACGCTGAGCAGCACCGGTGTGGAGGCCTACGGGATGGCCGAGCTCGGCACCACCATCGGGGTGTCCGCGTTGGGTGCGGTCGACGCCGACGAGGACGGCGACCAGGAGCTGGTGCTGCTCCGCGAGGACCTCACCACGGCCCACGGTGGCAACCGTCCCGTCCTCTTCGACCTCCGCGAGGGACTGCTCGTGGAAGCGGTCGTCGAGGAGCCCGACCTGCTGGTGCGGCGGGAGGTGCCGGCCGCCGGCGGCGGCACCGAGCACTACGACATGGTGCACCTCCAGGAGTGGTGGCTGGAGCGCGGGCAGCTCTGGTCGGGGCGCTCGCGCAACACCTACGCGACAGCCGCGATGACGCTGCTGCGGCCGGAGGTCGCGGTGCTGGACGCGTGGCGGTGGACGCTGGGGGAGGACGGCGTGCTCCGCCGGGGCCCGACGGACTGCCGCAGCGACACCTACGGGGAGACCGGGGAGTGCCGGGCGGGGCAGGTCGACTCGCCGCCCGTCCTCGGTCCCGTCGCCGACCAGACGATCGGCGAGGGGCAGCAGGCCGAGCTCGGCGACGGCTTCTCCTTCACCGGCGGGATCCGGAACGGCGTGCTGACGGCCCGGGTCGGCGGAGATGTCCTCGAGCTCGGGCTCGACGTGCCCGAGCCGTTGCTCCACACCCAGCAGCCCACCGGCATCTTCTACGACGGCGCCTCCTTCGTGGTGACCTCGGCCTCCGACCCGGCCAGGGTCGAGGTCGTCGTGCAGCGCGGCGAGCGGCTGCGAGTACTCGAGCCGGTCGGCGAGGTGCCGCTGAGCAACGGCGACGACGTGCGGACGTGGCTCACGGGGGACGGTGCGCTCCTGACCGCCGTGGCCGGCGACGAGCACTGGCAGGTGTGGCAGTGGACGATGGTGTCCGGCTCCGAGGTGGCGGCCCTGCCGATGGGCGTGACGTGCTTCGACGACGCCGGGGATCCGTCGGCGGCGCGGCCGTGCTGACTCAGAACGTCTTGCGAAAGGCGAGCAGGTCGACGCCCGGCCGCGGCGACCAGTCGCGGCCCGGGTCGCGCTCGTAGCCGAGCCGTCCGTAGATCCGGTGCGCGGCCGCCATCGTGGCCAGTGACGACAGGGCCATGCCGGTGGCGCCGTGCTTGCGGGCCCGCTCCTCGCACAGGCGGGCGAGCGCGGTGCCGGCACCGGTGCCCTGCGCCGCCGGGTCGACCGCGAGCATCCGGAACTCGCCCTCGTCGTCGCGCCCGATCTCCCGCCACGGCGAGCCGGGCGGGCAGTAGGTGACGACGCCGACGACGCGGTCCTCGAGCACGGCCACCCACACCTCGGCCTGCGCGTCGCGCGTGGCCACGTCGTGCAACCGGTCGCGGTAGTCGTCTTCCGCGCCGGTGAGCAGCGGGTCGTACGCCGCGACGCAGACGTCGCCCGCGACCTCGTGCTCGTCGGGCCGGATCCGGCGTAGCTCCATCGGCGTGCCCGCTCAGATGCCGAAGGTGTTGCGCGGGTAGGCCGCCTCGACGTCGGTGATCACGTTGACGAGGTAGGGGACTCCGGCGGCGTAGGCACGGTCGAGCGCCGGGCCGATTTCCTTGGGGTCCGTGACGGTCTCGCCCGCCCCGCCGAGCGCCTTCACCACGTCGTCGTACGGCGTGCGCTGGCCCAGGTCGGCCGCCACGTCGTAGCCGTAGAGCATCTGCATCGGCCCCTTCTCCAGGCCCCAGGCGGAGTTGTTGCCCATCACCATCACCACCGGGAGGTCGTGGCGCACGAGCGTGTCGACGTCCATGAGGGAGAAGCCCGCCGCACCGTCGCCCAGCAGCAGGGTCACCTGGGCGCTCGGCCGGGCGATCCGCGCCGCGATCGCGGCACCGAGTCCCGCGCCGAGGCAGCCGTAGGGCCCGGGATCCAGCCAGCCGCCGGGCCGCTGGGGCTCGACGTACTTGCCGGCGAAGGAGACGAAGTCGCCGCCGTCGCCGATCACGACGGAGTCGTCCTCGAGGCGAGGCGCCAGCTCGCCGTAGATGCGCGCGGGATGGATCGGGTCGGCCTCGGCGGTGAGCAGCTGGGCGTCCCGCTCGATGGCAGCCCGGACCTGGTCGCGGAGCTGCTCGGCCCACGCGTTCCAGTCGGGCTTGTCGCCGCGCTCGACGGCCGCCTGCAGGCCGTCCAGGACGGTCGTGAGGTCACCGGCGACCGAGCCGGCGAGCTCTGCGTGGCCGGAGACCTGGCCGGGGGAGTCGGCGATGTGCACGACCCGGGCGAAGGCGCCGTCGGGGTTCTTGTCCGGCCCGCCGAACTGGCCGTAGCCGAGCCGGAAGTCGAGCGGCGTGCCCACGACCACGACCAGGTCGGCACCGGACAGTGCGGCGCTCCTCGCCTTGGTGACAAGGCAGCGGTGCCCGCCCGGGATGACGCCGCGTCCCATGCCGTTGGTCAGCGTCGGGATGCCCAGGTCCTCCACGAACCTCAGCGCCGCCGCCTCGGCGTGGTCGGCCCAGACGTCGGTGCCGAGGATGAGCACGGGGCGCTGGGCTCGCGCCAGCAGCCGGGCGACGGCCTCGATCGCCTCGCCGTCGGGCTCGATGCGGCTGCCCTCGCCACGGCCGACGGCGCCGGAGGCCGAGGCGAAGAACTCGTCCATCGGTACGTCGACGAACACCGGGCCGCGGTGACTGGAGCGTGCCAGGGTGAACGCCTCGTCCATGCCGGCCGCGACGTCGCCGGCGTTCATCAGCGTCTTCGCCGACTTGGCGACCGGCGCGATGAGCGGCGGCTGGTCGAGCTCCTGCAGCGAGCCGGTGCCCCACCGGCCCTGGGGAGCACGCCCACCGACCACCACCATGGGCGAGCCGGCGAACTGAGCCTGCGCGATGGCGCTGATCCCGTTGGTGACCCCCGGCCCGGCGGTGAGCACGGCCAGTCCCGGGACCCGGGTCAGCTTGCCGGTGGCCTCGGCGGCGAAGGCGGCCGTCTGCTCGTGACGCACGTCGACCAGGCGCATCGGCGGGTCGGCCTTCACCGCGCCGTCGTACATCGGGAAGACGTGCGCGCCGGACAGGGTGAACATCGTCTCCACGCCGTGGGCGCGGGCGACCTGCACGGCCAGCTCTCCACTGTGGCCTGTGATCTCGCTCATGCCCGCAGGCTAGCCGGTCCCTACTGCCAGGTAGGGCGCGTTGGACATGCGCAGGGCGTCGATCACGACCAGCAGCAGGTCGGGGCGTACGGCAGGGGGCTCCGGCGCGAGCGAGAGGTGGACGAACAGCGCACGCAGGAACGCCTGCGGCGCCGCCGTGGGCGGGAACGGGTCGCTCGTCGCGCCCTTGCCGAACGCGTTGGCCCCGCTCCCGATGCGGTGCACCCACGGCTCGAGCACGTCGGTGCCCAGGGTGTCGCGCCGCAGGATCCGGATCGCCGCCTGAGCCATCCGGTCGACCTCGCCGGACGCGAGGGGCTCGTCCGCGGGCTGCTCCAGCAGGCGCTCGGCGAGCACGTCGAGGAGCACGGCGTGCTCGGCTGCGGAGAGGTGGTGCGACTCGCCGAGGGCGGCGATGGAGTCGGCACCGTGGGCGATCGCGTGCGCCCAGCCCTTGCCGGGCACGAAGCCACGGGTGTCGCGCTCGGTGAGGAACCAGACGGCGATCCGGTCGCCCCAGTCGAGCACCTTCGCCCCGGGCAGGAGGTGCTGGTCGTTGTCGCGCTCGAGGCACTCGCCGAGGATGAGTGCGCTGAAGCTGCGCCGGAACACCGAGTCGGTGCCGCGCTCGCCGAGACCGGCGGAGAGGCCCGCGACCATCCCGTCGCCGAGCCCGGGGAGCAGGTCGTCGTAGACGCCGCGACCGATCCAGGTCGCCAGCGCGGGATAGGCGGTGCCGTCGCGGACCTCCGGCCGCGTGGAGCCGAGCATCGTGGTGAGTTCGGCCGTGAGGTCGTCGAGCGGGCGGTCCGCGGGGACCTCGAAGCCCGCCGCCTGGACCCGGTTCCAGTACGCCGTCGACATGACCTCCATCCTGCCAGCCTGCGACGACACAGCCCTAGTCTGGTCCGGTGCCCTCCCTCCACGAGCTCGTGCGAGCCCACACCGACCTCGTCGAGGACGACGTGGCGTGGCTCCAGCTGCTGATGGCGGACTGGCAGATCCTCGCCGACCTCTCCTTCGCCGACCTGGTGCTGTGGCTGCCGGACCAGGAGGGCAAGGGCTACTGGGCGGGCGGGCAGATGCGGCCCACGACCGGTCCGACGGCCCTCGTCGACGACGTGCTCGGCACGTTCATCCCGACTGGCCGGCGCCGGATGCTCGACGAGGCCCTCCAGACCGGGCGTCTGGTGCGCGAGGGCGACCCGGAGTGGCGCGACGACGTGCCCGTGCGGGTGGAGGTGATCCCCGTCCGCCGGGCCGGCCGGGTGCTGGCGCTGATCGCCCGCAACACCAACCTGCTCGGCGTCCGCACGCCCAGCCGGCTCGAGCTGAGCTACCTGCAGACCGCGGCCGACCTGACCAAGATGATCGCCGCGGGCTGGTTCCCGCTGCCCGGGCAGCGCAGCGACCACGCTGACTCGCCGCGGGTGGGTGACGGGTTCGTCCGGCTCGACCCGGCGGGCCGCGTGGTCTACGCCAGCCCCAACGGGCTGTCCGCCTACCGGCGGCTCGGACTGCAGGGCGACCTGACCGGGCTGGTGCTGACCGACCTCACCCGTGACCTGGTCCCGGCGCGCAAGCGGCCCGACGAGGAGACGCTCAGCGCGGTGCTCGGCGGCCGCGACGGTCGTGCCACCGAGGTCGGCACCGACGAGGTGACCCTCATCGTGCGCAGCATCCCGCTGCGGCCCGAGGGCGAGCGCAGCGGGGCGCTGCTGCTGGTGCGCGACGTCACCGAGCTGCGCAGGCGCGACCGCGAGCTGGTGACCAAGGACGTCACCATCCGCGAGATCCACCACCGGGTGAAGAACAACCTCCAGACGGTGGCGGCGCTGCTGCGCCTGCAGGCGCGTCGTACGGGCGCCGACGACGCGAAGGCGGCGCTGGAGGAGGCGGTGCGCCGGGTCGGCTCGATCGCGATCGTGCACGAGACCCTGAGCCACGCCATCGAGGAGACGGTCGACTTCGACGACATCGCCGACCGGCTCGGCGCCATGGTGGTCGACGTCAGCGGGGTGGAGGTTCCGGTGCGCGTCGTGCGGGAGGGGTCCTTCGGCAAGCTGCCGTCGGAGGCCGCGACGCCGCTGGCCATGGTCCTCACGGAGGTCCTGCAGAACGCCGTGGAGCACGGGTACGCCGGCGTGACCGGGCGCACCGAGGGCAGGGTGGTGGTCACCGCCCGACGGATCGTCGGGCGGTTGCACGTCGTGGTCGAGGACGACGGCCGGGGGCTGCCCGACGGGTTCGACCTCGACTCCTCGACCCAGCTGGGTCTGTCGATCGTCCGCACGCTCGTCGAGTCCGAGCTGGGCGGAGTGCTGGAGATCGGGCCGGGCACGCGCGGCACCCGCGTGCAGGCGGACCTACCGGTCGGCTGAGCACCGAAGGGACGTGCCGGGGGAGGTGCCGGGGGACGCGCCGGGGGAGGTGGCCGAGGTCGAGCGGTCCTGCGTCAGGCGGTCCGGATGCGGGCCCGGGCGTTGCGGCGCTTGAGGGCGCGGCGCTCGTCCTCGCTGAGGCCACCCCACACTCCGTGGTCCTGCCCGGCCTCCAGGGCCCAGGCGAGGCACTGCTCGCGCACCTCGCAGCGACGGCACACCTGCTTGGCCTCCTCGATCTGAAGGATCGCGGGTCCGGTGTTGCCGATTGGGAAGAACAGCTCAGGGTCCTCGTCGAGGCATGCGGAGCGGCTGCGCCAATCCATGAGTGGGGAAGTCCCTCTTTCTAGTTCACAGGCAAGTGCTGTTTGCGGACATTCAGCTGAGCCCGGGCGCACGACAGCGCAACGACCAGACTGGCAAGACTTGAACGTTCACACAACCCCACACGCTGGTCGCGTCCGTCACAACTAGGGTTGTGCGGTGCCTGCCTCCCCGTCCCAGACGCCCGCCCCCGGTCCCGCTGCGCCGCCGCCCCTGGTGGTCGCGGCCTCGCTGGTCGCGGTCGAGGCGCTCGTGCTGGCGGCGCTCGGCGTCCTGGAGCTGGCGAACCTCCGGGCGATCCGCCTCACGATGGGGCTGACGACCTCGATCTTCTTCCTCGGTGCCGCCGCGGCGCTGGCCTGGTGCGCCTGGGCGCTGTGGAGGGTACGCCGATGGGCGCGGGGACCCGTCGTGATGGCGCAGCTCATCCAGCTCGGGCTCGCCTGGAACTTCTGGGCCGGATCCACCAGGGCGCTGGCCGCCGGCCTGGCGGTCGTCGCGCTCGTCGTGGTGCTCGGCGTGATGCACCCCGCCAGCACCGAGGTCCTCGAGGGCGACGCGCGGGTCGAACCCTGACGAGGTGGCCGCTCAGTCGGCCTCGAGCGACGAGCGCAGCTGGGCGAGGGTGCGCGTCAGCAGCCGGGAGACGTGCATCTGCGAGACGCCGATCTCCTCGGCGATCTGGGACTGGGTCATGTTCTTGAAGAAGCGGAGCAGCAGGATGCGCTTCTCCCGGTCGCCGAGGCCCTCGAGCAGCGGCTTGAGCGACTCGCGGATCTCGATGTGCTCGATGTTGGAGTCCTCCGCGCCGAGCGTCGACAGCATCGCCGGGGGACCGTCGTCGTCGTCGTCCGAGGCGTCGAGGGAGAGCGTCGCATAGGCGTGGGACGACTCGATGCCCTCCATGATCTCCTCGACCGTGCAGCCGATCACCTCGGCGAGCTCGCGAGGGGTGGGGGAGCGGCCGAGCTTCTGCGTGAGCTCTCCCGTGGCACTGCCGATCTGCATGCGCAGCTCCTGCAGCCGCCGCGGCACCCGGATCGCCCAGCCCTTGTCGCGGAAGTGACGCTTGATCTCGCCGATGACCGTGGGCGTGGCATAGGTCGAGAACTCCACCCCGCGGTCGGTCTCGAACCGGTCCACCGCCTTGATCAGGCCGATCGTGCCGACCTGGACCAGGTCCTCGAAGGGCTCGCCGCGGTTGCGGAACCTGCGCGCGCAGTGCTCCACGAGCGAGAGGTGGAGGTGCACCAGGTCGTCGCGGGCGAGCGACCGGGCGGCATCGCTGGCCCCGTCGTCGCGCAGCACCGCGAAGAGCTCGGCACTGCGCGCGCGTACGTGCTCGAGGCCGCTCAGCACGACGTCCTCGTCGAGCTCGCGCTCCATGGCGGCCTCGACCGCCCCGTCCCCCGTGTGTGCGCTCATGTCAGCGCTCGGCACCTGTCATTCCCGCAGCGACCGTCGAGGTCACCGTGAACCGGACGCGGAAGCGCCCGTCCTCGGGACCCGCCGACGCGTCGTGCGCCATCGTGTCGAGCACTTGCCAGGCGAAGCTCTCCGTGTCGAGGGCCGGGTCGTCGACCGCCTCGGTCTCGAGCTCCACCGTCATGGCCCCCCGGCCGAAGTGGAAGCACGCGACCAGGTCGGTCCCCGGGTCCGCCGCCGGTATCGCGAGGGCGGTGGCCTCGCCGATGGCTATGCGGAGGTCCTCGATGTCGTCGATCGTGAAGTCCAGCCGCGCCGCGAGGCCGGCGGCGGTGGTCCGCACGATCGTCGCGTAGGCACCCTCAGCGGGCAGGCGGAGCTCGACGTCGGCGCGAGAGCCCCCCGTGTGTTCTGGCATCTGCGTCAGTGTCCCGTCGTCGAGCGGATGTCTGCTCCCACACTAACCGGGCCCGATCGCCACGAGGTGGCAATCGGGCCCGCAGGGGTGGGACGGAGAAGGCGTCGCTCAGGCCTTCTTGGTCTCCCAGAAGATCTCGGCGATCTCGTCGATCTTGGCCAGCAGCTGGTCGGCGACCTCGGCGTCGAGGACGGCCTTGGTGCCACCGCCGCCACCGGCGAGCTTGGTGGCCTCGTTGATCAGCGTGTGGAGCTGCGGGTACTTCTCGAAGTGCGGGGGCTTGAAGTAGTCGGTCCACAGCACCCAGAGGTGGTGCTTGACGAGGTCCGAGCGCTGCTCCTTGATCAGGATCGCGCGGGTGCGGAAGTCGGGGTCGTCGTTGTCGGCGACCTTGGCGATGATCGCCTTGATCGACTCGGCCTCGATGCGGGCCTGGGCGGGGTCGTAGACGCCGCAGGGGAGGTCGCAGTGGGCAGAGACCTCGACGGTGGGTGCGAGCAGGTGGCGGAGCATCGGGTTCCTCTCGATGGTGGATCTGCGTCTGCCTGCGAGACTACTCCGCGTGGAGCGCGGTCGTCAGCGGGGTCTCGCCCGCCGAGGCGAGCCTCCGCGACCCCCGTTCGGCACGGCGGTGGTGCGCGGACGCTCCATGCTCCCGACCCTGCGCGAGGGCGACCTGCTGCTGGTCCGCCACGGCGCCCGGGTGCGGCCCGGGGACCTGGTGGTCGCGCGCTTCGCGGACGGCACGCTCACGGTCAAGCGGGCGGTGGAGCGGCGGCGTACGAGCACGGGGGGCGTCGGGTGGTGGCTGCTCAGCGACAACGCCGCCGAGGGCGTCGACTCCCGGCACCGCGGGCCCGTGGCCGAGGACGCGGTGCTGGCCGTCGTACGCCTGCGGGTGTGGCCCTGGCCACGTGTGGGACGCAGGCTCCGGGCCCGCTGAGCTGTGCCACCATCGCCGCATGGCCACGCCTCATCCGCACGCGGGCGACCCCGTGTTCGACCTGCACGTCGGCGGCAAGATGGAGACCGTCTCGACGGTCGGCCTGCACGGCCCGGACGAGCTCTCCCTCGCCTACACCCCGGGTGTCGCGCGGGTGTGCGAGGCGATCGCCGCCGAGCCGTCGCTGACCGAGCACTACACGTGGGTGCCCAACACCGTCGCGGTGGTGACGGACGGCACCGCGGTGCTCGGACTCGGTGACATCGGCCCGGCCGCCGCGATGCCGGTGATGGAGGGCAAGGCCGTGCTGTTCAAGCAGTTCGGCGGTGTGGACGCCGTGCCGATCTGCCTGGACACCACCGACGTCGAGGAGATCATCGAGACGGTCGTCCGGCTCGCGCCGAGCTTCGGCGGCATCAACCTGGAGGACATCTCCGCGCCGCGCTGCTTCGAGATCGAGGAGCGGCTCAAGGAACGCCTCGACATCCCTGTCTTCCACGACGACCAGCACGGCACCGCCGTCGTGGCGCTGGCTGCGCTCACGAACGCTTTGCAACTGACCGGACGCGACGCGGACACCGTGCGCGTCGTCGTGCAGGGCGCCGGCGCCGCCGGTGTGGCCGTGGCCCGCATCCTGCTCGAGGCCGGCGTGCGAGACGTCGTCGTGCTGGACCGCAAGGGCGTGCTCCACTCGTCGCGCTCCGACCTGACCGCGGTCAAGGCGGCGCTCGCCCGGGACACCGCCGACCGCGTCGACCGGCGCGGCACCTTCGCCCATGTGATGGCCGGCGCCGACGTCTACATCGGCGTCTCCGGCGGGCAGGTGCCGGAGGAGATCGTCGCCTCGATGGCCGACGACGCGATCGTCTTCGGCCTGGCCAACCCCACACCCGAGGTGCACCCCGAGCTCGCGCGCAGGTACGCCCGCGTCGTGGCCACCGGCCGCTCCGACTTCCCCAACCAGATCAACAACGTCCTCGCCTTCCCCGGCATCTTCCGCGGGGCCTTCGACGTGCACGCGACCGCGATCACCGAGGGCATGAAGGTGGCGGCGGCCACCGCCCTCGCGTCCCTGGTCGGGGACGACCTGCGCGAGGACCTGGTGATCCCGTCCCCCTTCGACCCTCGGGTGCCCGGGGCCGTCCGCGACGCGGTGGCCGAGGCGGCTCGCCGGGACGGGGTCGCGCGGCGTCCGTGAGCGCGCGAGGGACTACGCCTGGCCGTCTGCGACGACGACGACCTTGCCGCTGAGCGTGCCCGCGCCCGCACGTGCGTGGACCGAGGCCAGGTCGCGCAGGGCGACCCGTTCGGCCACGTCGACGACCAGCTCGCCGCGGTCGACCCGCGCGGTGAGCTCGGCGAGCTGCCCGGCGTCGCTGCGGACGTAGAGGTCGATCCCGCGCACCCCTCGCTCCTCGTCGCTCGGGGCGGGCATCCACACGGTGGTGTTGACGACCACGCCGCCGTCGGCGACCAGGTCGGTCAGCGCCGCGAGCTGCTCGGGCGAGACCGGCGCCAGATTGAGCAGAACGTCGACGCGCTCGGTCACGGCGGAGCTCACGTCGCCGGCCGTGTGGTCGACGACCTGGTGAGCCCCGCGCTCCAGCAGGCGTCGCTCGTGCCTCGCCGAGCCGGTGGCTACGACGGTGGCGCCCGCGGCTCGCGCGAGCTGGACGGCGTAGCCACCCACGGCGCCGCTGGCGCCGTTGACCAGGACCCGCTGGCCGGCGGTGAGCCCGGCGTGCTCGAAGAGGGCCTGCCATGCGGTGAGCCCGACCACGGGAAGCGCGGCCGCGTCGGCGAGCGGGATGGAGGCGGGGGCGGGAGCGAGGTCCCCGGCCGACACGAGCACGTGCTCGGCCGAGGCCCCGTCGACGACGAAGGGGAGGAACGCGACGACCCGTGCTCCGACGGCGGGGGCGTCGACGTCGGGGCCGAGCGCGTCCACGGTGCCGGCGAGGTCGACGCCGGGGATGTGCGGGAGCGTCACAGGCATCGGGCCCTGCATGTTGCCCGCGCGGATGTTGGCGTCGACACCGTTGAACGACGTGCCGGCGACGCGGACCCGAACTTGGCCGGGGCCGGGCTCGGGGGTGGCGACGTCCTCGTAGCGCAGGACGTCGGTGTCGCCGTACTGGTGGAACCGGATGGCCTTCATGGCTGAACCTTTCTCAGGGATTGGTGCTTCGAATCTGAAGCACATCGTTACCGTAGCAATGTTGCGAACTCGAAGCAAGTAATTCGAACACGAAGTACTTGTTAGGGTGGGTGGCATGCCGAAGCCGTCGTCCTCCCTCGACTCCGTCCAGCTCGGCGCCTACTTCGCCCTGATGGACGTGGCGGGGCTGCTGCGGCACGCGGTCGAGCAGCAGCTGCGCGAGGACGGAGACCTCAGCTACGTGCAGTTCCAGGTCCTGGCGAGGCTGGCTCTCGACTCGCCGACGGGCAGCGAGCGCATGACGGACCTGGCGGACGGGGTGGTCTACAGCCGTAGCGGCCTGACGTACCAGGCGGGCCTGCTCGAGAAGGCCGGCCTCGTCGAGCGTGCCCCCTCGCCCGACGACGAGCGGAGCGTCACCGTCACCGTCACCGATGCGGGCCGCGCACGCATCGACGCGGTCATCCCCGGCCACGTGGAGGTGCTGCGCCAGCACCTGTTCGCCGCCCTCACGCCCGCGCAGACCCAGGCGCTCGGCGACCTGCTGGCGCCCGTGCGCGACCACATGCGCGCGGCGCCGCCCCGGTCGGCCGCCTCCCGCGGGCGTCGCTGACGGAGAGCCGGCCGAGTCGTCGCGGCTACGGGTGCAGGCCCGCACCCTTGACCGACTTGTCCACGGCGCTCTTGGGGCCGAACGCCGCGATCCCGACCACGTCCAAGTCGTCGCCCCGCACCGCTCGGACGACGGAGCGGTTCGCCTCGTCGTGCCCGGTCCGGAACATGTCGGAGGTGTAGAGCGCCGTCGGCAGTGACCGGCGTACGGCACGCTCGCGCACGGCCCGGAGGGTCGGCGCATCGGCTTCGAAGACCAGGACGGGCATGCCGAGCAGCGGGAGGTAGGAGGTGTCGTCCGCGTCGAGGTACGGCAGGCCCACCAGCTGCGGGTGCGCGGCGGCGATGCCACTGGCCAGGAACGCGGTCACGTTGAGTCGCTGCCACGTGGCGAGGTCGTCGCGGACGACGATCGCGATCTTGGTGTCGAACGGTGGAGCCGGGTAGTCACTCATGCCGAGATCGTCGGGTCCTGCGGCCCGCCCCGTCTTGTACGTTCTTGCCATGGCCGACCCGGGGGCTCACGTCCGTGCGTGGCGCCCTGACGTGCCCGGCCTCACCGAGGTGCTGCACGCCTCGTTCGCGAGCCACGCCTACCCGATGCACACCCACGACGCGTGGACCGTGCTCATGGTCGACGTCGGCGGCGTGCGCTACGACCTGGACCGTCGCGAGCACCAGACCGAGCCGTCGCGGGTGATCCTCCTGCCACCGCACGTGGCGCACGACGGCCGCGCGGCCAGTGCGCACGGCTTCCGCAAGCGGGTGCTCTACCTGGACACCGGTCAGCTCGACGTCCGCCGCCTGGGTCGAGCGGTCGACCAGCCGGACTGGGCCGACCCGACCCTGCGGAGGGCGGTGGACGGCGTGCACCGCGCGGTGCAGCGACCGGGGGATGAGCTGGAGGCGGAGAGCTGGCTGGCGCTCGTCACGGCCCGGCTCGGGCGCCGCATCGCGGGCGCGGACGAGGGGCCCACGGACGGACGGGCGCCCACGCTGGCTCGACGGCTGCGGGACCTGCTCGACGCCCACGTCGTGGAGGGGATCAGCCTGGCGACCGCCTCGGCCGTCCTGGGCGCGCGGCCCTCGCACCTGGTGCGCGCCTTCGGCCTCGAGGTCGGTGTCTCGCCGCACCGCTACCTGGTGGGACGTCGGCTCGACCTGGCGCGACGCCTGCTGCTCGCCGGCGAGCGCCCGGGCGTCGTCGCCGTCGAGGTCGGGTTCTACGACCAGGCGCACCTGAACCGGCACTTCCGGCGCATGCTCGGCGTTCCGCCGGCCGTCTACGCCCGCTCGGCCGGCTGACGCTAGAAGCCGACCGAGGGCTCGGGAGCGACGAGGGTCCGCATCGCCCGCGCGAGCTCGGCGTACGAGCCGGGGCGCCCCTCGCGCACCAGGCCGGCGCGCAGGCGTCCGCCGATGCCGTGTCCCAGGTAGCCGGCGCCCAGGACGTCGACGTCCAGCGTGACGTCGGCCGGGGAGTCCGTGCGCGAGGCCGAGCCCGAGCCACCGGACGCGACCAGCCGCCAGCGACCGGCGTTCCAGGGCGCGTAGCGGTCGGTGATCTCCACCACGACGTCACAGTCGGCCTCGTACGTGCGCAGCGACCACGCCGCCGGGAGGTCGACCAGCCGCACCCACGTGCTGTCCCAGGTCTGGAGGTCGCTCGTCCCACGGGGGCCGCCGAGCCAGCCGAGGAGCGGGTCGTCGATGCTCAGGTCCTCCAGCTTCGTCGTACCCATCAGGTCGAGGTCGACCACCCGCCGCGCGAGGGCGAGACGGGCGGCGGGACCGCCGCAGAACGCGCTGACGGTGGCGGTGCCGGAGGGCCGGGCGTTGTCCCACTTGTGCGTGCGGCGCAGGCCCACGAAGCCGACGTCCTCGCCGTCACGGCGGGCGAAGATGACCCGACGCCGCTCCTTGTCGCGCAGCTGCTCGGGCGGCTCGAGCGTCAGGAGGGTCAGGAAGTCGGGGCTGCCCACGACCGTGCCGGGGAAGGCCGGGGCGTGCGCGAGCAGGCAGGCGCGCATCCGTTCCGCCACGCCCGGGTCGGACATCGTGAGGAGGTGGGTGGAGATGCCGGCGGCCTCGTCCTCGAGGTGCGGCGCGGTGAAGGTGGTGCCGCGTCCGACGCTCGCCTGGTGCGTGACGGCGGCGAGCCCGTAGCCGAACCGGCCGTAGATCCCGGCCTCGCTCGCGTGCAGCGCGGAGATGGCGATCCCGGCCTCGCGGGTCCGGGACAGGTGGTCGGTCATCATCGCCGACAGCACGCCGCGACGCCGCATGTCCGGGTGCACCCCGACCCAGGTGAGCCCGGCGATCGGCACGAGGGAGCCGCCGGGCACCGACAGGTCCATCGGGCGCACGCCGTAGATGCCGCTGTGCAGGTCGTCGGGGCCGTCGGGCAGGTCCGCCACGAACCTCTGGTCCTCCGGCAGGCCGAGTCGCAGGTGCTCGGCGTCGGCGTCCGCGACCTCGCCGAACCAGATGAGCTGGTCGGTGGCCAGGTACGTCGCGGCGTCCTGCGAGGGGCGTACGTCGATGCTCACCCCGACAGCCAAGCGCCGGCCCGGCGACCCGCGCAACGGGTTTCCGGCCGCGCCCGGTGGGTAACGTGCCAGACGTGACAGCGACGCAGCACCTCAGGGACGCCTGGGACTCGGTCACCCCGTGGTGAGCGGCGCTGCGCGGCTGATCCCGCGGTGGTACGTCGTCACCGTCCTCGCCGCGCTCACCCTGGTCACCCTGGCCCTCGCGGGCACGACCGCTGCCTTCGCCGACGACCTCGCCGGCAGGTCGATGTGGGGCCTGGTCGCAGCCACCGGGCTGCTCCTCGTCGCCGCAGTGTCCTCCCTGGCCAGGCGCCGGCGCCCGCGCGAGCCGGAGGTCACCGCCGACGGGACCCGGGTGTTCCGCGCGCCCGCCCTCACGGTCTGGCCGCTGGCCGGCGCCTGGCTCGCGCTGCTGGTGACGGCGGGGATCTGGGCCCACATCGCGTTCACCGACTTCGACGCGCTGGAGTCGCCGGGCTTCTCACTCGTCACCATCGTCGGCGCCGTCGCCTCGCTGCCCGCCCTGGTCCGGCTGCTCACCGGACGGCTGCACCGCTGGACCCTCGAGCTGGGCCCCGAGGCGCTGACCTACCGCGGCTACGGCACGGACCTCACGGCTGCGTGGAAGGACGTCAAGGGTGCCGCCATCCAGCGGCGTGGGCCCGCCGGGGTGAGGATCGACCTCCGAGGTGACGCCACCGACCCGGTCGTGCCGATCACCGCCTTCGACGTGCCGGCCGAGCAGCTGGTGGAGGAGATCGTGCGGGCCAGGAGGATCTCGCGCCGCTGACGCTAGGGTCGGCTCATGTTCGCCGTGTACGCCGAGTCCTTCTCCTCCGACGACCCGCTGAGCGGCCTGGTGGTGGGGGAGCGCCCCGAGCCGCACGTCCCAGACGGGTGGGCCAGGGTGACGGTGAAGGCAGCGAGCCTCAACCACCACGACCTGTGGTCGCTGCGCGGTGTGGGGCTGCGTCAGGAGGCGCTCCCGATGATCCTGGGCTGTGACGCCGCGGGCGTTGACGAGGACGGCAACGACGTCGTGGTCCACGGCGTGATCGGCGACCCGGCGTGGACCGGGGACGAGGCCGACGATCCCGGCCGGTCGCTGCTGTCGGAGCGCCACCAGGGCACCTTCGCCGAGCAGGTGGTCGTGCCGCGCCGCAACCTGGTGCCCAAGCCGGCCTCGCTGTCCTTCGAGGAGGCCGCCTGTCTCCCGACGGCATGGCTGACGGCCTACCGGATGCTCTTCGTGCAGGGCGACTGCAAGCCCGGCGAGACGGTGCTGGTGCAGGGTGCCGGCGGCGGCGTCGCGACGGCGCTGATCACCCTCGGTCGCGCGGCGGGCCTGACGGTGCTCGCCACCAGCCGCGACGAGGACAGGCGAGCCCGCGCGCTCGAGCTCGGCGCTCACGAGGTCTTCGAGTCCGGAGCCCGCCTCCCGGTCAAGGTCGACGCCGTCATGGAGACCGTCGGGAAGGCGACGTGGAGCCACTCGATCCGTGCCCTGCGCCCGGGCGGGCGCATCGTCGTCAGCGGTACGACGTCCGGGCCCGACGTCGACGACGCCGGGCTGACCCGGGTGTTCTTCCTGCAGCTCTCGATCATCGGTTCGACCATGGGCACCCGCCCCGAGCTCGACCGGCTGGTGCGCTTCCTCGACGCCACCGGCACCCGCCCGCTCATCGACCGCGTCCTGCCGATGGAGCAGGCGCGCGAGGGGTTTTCCGCGATGGCGGCAGGCGACGTCTTCGGGAAGGTGGTGTTCAGCCGGTGAGCGGGCGCACGCACGTCCTCACCGGCGCCGGGTCCGGCATCGGGCACGCCCTCGCCCGCCGCCTCGCCGAGCGCGGCGACGACCTCGTCCTCGTCGCACGGACCCAGGCGCGCGCCGCCGAGCTCGCTGACTCCTTCTCCGGCGCCCGGGTGCTGGTGGCGGACCTCGCCGACCCGGGCACGCTCAACGGTCTCGGCCGCCAGGTGGACGGTCCCGTGCACACGTTGCTGCACGTGGCCGGCGTCGTCGACCTCGGCCCCGTCGAGCGGCTCCGGCTGGCCGAATGGGAGGAGCAGGTCACCGTCAACCTCACGGCCCCGGCGGTGCTGACCCGCGAGCTGCTGCCGCACCTGCGCGCCACCGGCGGCACGGTCGTGTTCGTCAACTCCTCCGCCGGCCTCACCGCCAGCGCCGGGTGGTCGGCGTACGCCGCCTCGAAGTTCGGCCTGCGCGCGTTCGCCGACTCCCTGCGCGCGGAGGAGGTCGAGCACGGCGTGCGCGTCAGCACGGTCTACCCGAGCCGCACCGCGACGCCCATGCAGGAGAAGGTGCACGAGCAGGAGGGGCGCACGTACGACGCGTCCCGCTGGATCAGCGCCGACACGGTCGTGGACACGATCGTGCACGTCATCGACCTGCCGCCCGACGCGACGATCCCCGACGTCACAGTCCGGCCGGTCGTACCGCGGCCCGGGACCTAGGAGCGACGCGCCGTCACGCCGGAGCCGCCGGCTCTTGCGAGCGCCAGTTGACCGCCCCGACCAGCAGCATGCGCAGCTGCGTACGCGCCCGGTCCAGGGTCTGCTCCTCCGACTCCGGGTCGTCGACGAGGCGCTCGGCCATCGTGACGACGAAGGACACGATCAGGTCGGCCAGCAGCGCGATGTCGGCGGCGGAGTACCGCTCGGCGGCCCCGGTGCGGGCGATGTCGGTCGCCAGCTCGCGGGTGATGAGCTCGATCTGCTGGCCGATCGCCTCCCGCACGCGCGGCGGACCGGCCGTGCGCTCGCGGGCGATGAAGGCGTAGTGGGGGCGGTGCTCGCGCACGTGCTCGGCCACGATCGGCAGCGACCCGTCGATGAAGTCGCGGTACTCCGGAGCGTGGCGCCACACGTCGAGCAGCATCAGGCGCAGCGACCGGAAGCTCTCGTCGACCAGCGCCAGCCCCAGCAGCTCCAGGGAGCCGAAGTGGCGGTAGAAGGCCGTGGGGACCACACCGACCTGCTTGGCCACCTGGCGCAGCGAGATGGCCGCGAGATTGGAGTCGGCGGCCAGGGCGAGGGCGGCGTCGAGGATGGCGCGCCGGGTGCGTTCCTTGCGCACCGCCCGCGACTCGCGTTGGCCCGCCCCGGACTCGGTGGGCTCCGCATCGGTGAGCATGGGGCCGATCGTAGTTCGGACGCGCACGCCGCGACCGGTGGTGCCGCGGCTGTCCGAGGACCCGCCGAGGTGCGGGCTCGCCTCAGTCGTCCGGGTCGTCGAGGCGGGCCAGCCAGGTCGCCAGCCGCTCGATCGGCGTCTCGAACTCGGGGTGGGCGTCGACGAAGCCCTGCAGCTGCTCGGCGAGCCACGCCAGGGTGACCTCATCGTCACCCCGGCGCCGCTCGAGCTCCTCGATGCCGCGATCGGTGAAGTACACCCGACGCTCCCACGCTCAGTAGTCGGTGCCGCGCGCGCGGGGCGACTCGAAGGCGGCGTCGAGGAGCGACTTCTGCTCCTGCACGTGACGCTTGACCGTGCCCACCGACGGCGAGGCCGACTTGGTGCGGGTGATCGGCTCCACCGTGAGGCCCAGCTCGGGCCACACGTTGAGCTGGTAGTGCGGCCACGGGCCCATGTTGCGAGGCTCGTCCTGCACCCAGCGGATCGCCTTGAGGTTGGGGTACTTCTCGACCTCGGCCCTGATCTCCGCGAGGGGGTTGGGGTAGAGCCGCTCGACGCGGCCGATGGCGAACGTGTCGCCGTTGTCCCGCTTGGACCGCTCGACCATCAGGTCCCAGGTGACGCGACCCGAGCACATGATCAGCGTCTCGACCTTGTCCACGTCGGCGGCGTCGTCGCCGATGAACGGACGGAACGTCGTGTCCCCGACGAAGTCGGCCGGCTGCGAGGCGGCCTCCTTGCGCTTGAGCATCGACTTCGGGGTGAAGACGATGAGGGGACGGTGCTCCTCGCCCAGCGAGTGGCGGCGCAGCAGGTGGAAGTACGACGCGGGGGTCGACGGCTGGGCGACGACCATGGCCTCCTCGGCGGACATCGTCAAGAAGCGCTCGATGCGTGCCGAGGAGTGGTCAGGGCCCTGGCCCTCGTAGCCGTGGGGGAGCAGCAGCACGACGCCGGACTGCTGGCGCCACTTGGTCTCGCCGGCGGAGATGAACTCGTCGATGACGATCTGCGCGCCGTTGACGAAGTCGCCGAACTGCGCCTCCCACAGCACCAGCGCCTCGGGCCGCGCCACGGAGTAGCCGTACTCGAAGCCGAGGGCGGCGTACTCCGAGAGCAGCGAGTCGTAGACATGGAACTTGGCCTGGTCCTCGGTGAGGTTGGTCAGCGGCGTCCACTCGTCGGCGTTGGTGCGGTCGATGATGGTGGCGAAGCGCTGCACGAACGTGCCGCGGCGCGAGTCTTGGCCGGCCAGGCGCACCGGGCGTCCGTCCATCAGCAGCGAGCCGAAGGCGAGGATCTCGCCAGTGCCCCAGTCGATCGGGCCGTCGGTGATCGCGGCCGCGCGACGCTGCAGCTGCGGCATCACCTTGGGGTGGACCGTGAAGCCCTCCGGCGGCGTGACGTAGCTGTCGGCGATCCGCTTGAGCACCTCGGGGGTGACGGCCGTGGAGAAGTCGCCGGCCGGCTTGTCGGGGTAGTCGGGGACCGTCGTCCACTCGGTCGGCGCCTCCGAGCTGGCCTCGCGCACCTCGGTGAAGACCCGCTCGAGCTGCTGCTGGTAGTCCCTGAGGACCTGCTCGGCCTCCTCGATCGTGATGTCGCCACGACCGATGAGCGACTCGGTGTAGAGCTTGCGCACCGAGCGCTTCTGCTCGATCAGGTCGTACATCAGCGGCTGGGTGTACGACGGGTCGTCGCCCTCGTTGTGGCCGCGGCGGCGGTAGCAGACGAGATCGATGACCACGTCCTTGTGGAACGCCTGGCGATAGTCGAACGCCAGCCGGGCCACGCGGATGCAGGCCTCGGGGTCGTCGCCGTTGACGTGGAAGATCGGCGCCTGCACCATCCGCGCGACGTCGGTCGCGTAGAGGGAGGACCGCGACGAGCCGGGCGCGGTGGTGAAGCCGACCTGGTTGTTGATGACCACGTGCACGGTGCCGCCGGTGCGGTAGCCGCGCAGCTGCGAGAGGTTGAGCGTCTCGGCCACCACGCCCTGGCCGGCGAACGCGGCGTCGCCGTGGACCAGCAGCGGCAGGACCGGGAAGTCCTCGCCGCGGTCGAGGATGTCCTGCTTGGCACGCGCGATGCCCTCGAGGACCGGGTTGACCGCCTCGAGGTGGGACGGGTTGGCCGCGACGGAGACCTTGATCTTCGCGCCCGACCCGGCCACGAACTCGCCCTCGGCGCCGAGGTGGTACTTGACGTCGCCGGAACCCTGCACGGTCCGCGGGTCGATGTTGCCCTCGAACTCGCGGAAGATCTGGCTGTACTTCTTGCCGACGATGTTGGCGAGCATGTTGAGCCGGCCGCGGTGCGCCATCCCGATGGTGACCTCGTCGAGACCGGCCTCGGCGGCCGCCTCGCAGATCTCGTCCACGAGCGGGATGGTGGTCTCGCCGCCCTCGAGGCTGAAGCGCTTCTGCCCGACGAACTTGGTCTGCAGGAACGTCTCGAAGGCCTCGGCCTGGTTGAGCTTGAGCAGGATCCGCAGCTGCTCCTCGCGCGGAGGCTTCACGTGCGGCTGCTCGACGCGCTCCTGGATCCACTTGCGCTGCTCGGGGTCCATGATGTGCATGTACTCGATGCCGGTTGTGCGGCAGTAGGAGTCACGCAGGATGCCGAGGATGTTGCGCAGCTTCATGAAGCGCCGGCCCTCGCCGCCGAACGACCCGGTGGCGAACTCGCGGTCGAGGTCCCACAGCGTGAGGCCGTGCGACTCGATCTCGAGGTCGGGGTGGCTGCGCTGGCGGTACTCCAGCGGGTCGGTGTCGGCCATCAGGTGGCCGCGGACCCGGTAGGCGTGGATCAGCTCGAGGATGCGGGCCTGCTTGACGATGTCGTCGTCGTGGCTGGCGACGATGTCGCGGGCCCACCGGATCGGCTCGTAGGGGATGCGCAGCGAGCGGAAGATCTCGTCGTAGAAGTCGTCCTCGCCGATGAGCAGGCCGTGCACGCGCTTGAGGAACTCGCCCGACTGCGCGCCCTGGATGACGCGGTGGTCGTAGGTGGAGGTCAGCGTCATCGCCTTGCTGATGGCGTTGCGGTTGATCGCCTCCTCCGAGGCGCCCTGCCACTCCGGCGGGTACTCCATCGCGCCGACGCCGATGATCGCGCCCTGACCGGCCATGAGCCGCGGGACGGAGTGCACGGTGCCGATGCCGCCCGGGTTGGTCAGCGAGATGGTGGTGCCCTGGAAGTCGGCGACGGTCAGCTTGCCGTCACGCGCCTTGCGGACCATCTCCTCGTAGGCGGTCCAGAACGCGGCGAAGTCCATCGCCTCGGCGCCCTTGATGCTCGGCACGAGCAGCTGCCGGGTGCCGTCGGGCTTCTGCATGTCGATCGCGAGGCCGAGGTTGACGTGCGCCGGGGTGATCAGGTTGGGCTTGCCGTCGATGACCTCGTAGCCGACGTTCATCTCCGGCATCGCGCGCAGCGCCTTGACGAGGGCGTAGCCGATGATGTGGGTGAACGAGACCTTGCCGCCGCGGGCGCGAGCGAGGTGGTTGTTGATGACGGTGCGGTTGTCCCACAGCAGCTTCACCGGCACCGAGCGCACGGACGTGGCGGTGGGGACGGAGAGCGAGGCGTCCATGTTGGCCGCGGTGCGGGCGGGCGCGCCGCGCAGCACGGTGTAGGTGGGCTCGTCACTGGCCGGGGCCGCTGCCGGCGGCTGCGACTCCTTGGCGACCGGCGTGCTGGTGCCCTTGGCCGGCTCCGCGGCCGGAGCTGCCGGACGAGGCGTGGACGTGGGCGTGGA
This sequence comes from Nocardioides sp. SYSU D00065, assembly GCF_017916425.1. Classification (GTDB taxonomy): domain Bacteria; phylum Actinomycetota; class Actinomycetes; order Propionibacteriales; family Nocardioidaceae; genus Nocardioides. The sequence goes on from NZ_JAFMSX010000002.1 coordinate 957,853, forward strand.
CGTGGGCGTGGACTTCGGGGCGGGCGACGGGGACGCCTGAGCGGCGGTCTTCTGTGCCGGAGCCTGCGTGGGCGCCTTGGCCGGCGCCTTGGCCGGAGCCTCGGCTGAGGAGGTCGAGCGGGGGCTCGACGCGGCAGCCGCGGCGGGGGCGGTCGAGGCCGCGGGCCGGGCCGTCCCGTTGCCGAAGTACGCCGCCCACTCCGGACCCACGCTGGCGGGGTCCTTGTCGTACTGCTCCTTCATCTCCTCCACGAGCCACTCGTTGGCTCCCAGGTCCGATGACGGTGCAACCGAGGACTGGTTGCCGGACTGCCCGTTCGGGGACTGCGCCACGCTTGTTTCGCCTCTTCCAGATCTCATCGCGCGAGGTGTTCACCAAGTCGTCCACAAGGCTAGTCGCACACGCACGCAAATGCAGGGGCGGCCCTGTCCTTTGGGGCATGGTGTGGCCCACAGCCGGTCCCTACCGATCGGTACCCCCACCTGCCCCCGCACCACCCGCCTGGAGTCGTCATGCCGAGCCCCTCGCCGGGCGCCACGTGGGTCCGCCGCTGTGCCGGACTCATCCTCGTCGTCGCCGTCGCCGTCGCCGTCGCCGTCGCCGTCGCCGCCTGCCGGTCCGGGACCGGCGACACGACGTCTGCGGAGAGGGCCGGTCGCGACGACGCACGGGCCGCACTCGCCTCGCACCCCATGCAGACCCGCACCCGCATCCACCGGGTGCACGGCCGCCTGCCCGACGCCCGCCGCAAGGTGGTGCGGGCGCAGGTCGGCGCCGTCGTGGACCGCTGGTGGGACGCGGCCTTCCTCGGCGGCAGCTACCCGCGCGAGGCCTTCCCGTCGGCGTTCCCCGGCTTCACCGCCGGCGCCGAGGAGCGGGCCCGTGAGGACAAGGCGCTGCTCACGAACCAGGCGCACGGCGCCCGCATCGAGTCGGTGAGCCCCGAGCGCAAGTCGGTGCGCCTCGACATCCTCGCCACGGACGGACGGGCCCGCACGGTGACCGCGCAGTTCGTGCTGCGCTTCGCGACCACCGGCGAGCGAGCCGGCACGACCATCGTGCGCGGGCGGCTCTTCCTCACCCGGCAGCGAGGCGGCTGGCGCATCTTCGGCTACGACGTCGCGAAGGGAGCACGGTGATGGGCGCCGTACGCATCGTCCGCCGCACGGCGAGGGCGCTGGCCCTGGCCGGCGTCCTCGCCGCCACCGCCCTCGTGGTGCCGCAGTCGGCCGTGCAGCCGACCGACGCGAGCCTGGTCCGGATCCGGCACGCCCAGGGGGTCGCCGTGGGCGGCCAGGACGTCGTGTGGATCCTCGGGGTGGGCTCCGACGCCCGGCCGGGGGAGGTGATGACCCGCTCGCGCGGTGACGCGCTGCAGCTGGTCGGCCTCAACACGCGCACCGGCGCGGCCACCGCCATCGGCGTGCCCCGTGACTCCTGGGTGCACATCCCCGGACACGGTCCGGAGAAGATCAACGCCGCGCTGTACCTCGCCGGTCCGCGCGGCATGGCGGGGGCGGTGCGCGACCTCATCGGCATCGAGCCGGACTACGTCCTAGTCACCCGGTTCCCGTTCTTCGAGGACATGGTCGACGACATCGGCGGGATCACGGTCACGAACCCGCGCCGCTTCGCCGACCCGTACCTGAAGAAGGAGGGCTTCGCGCAGGGACGCATCCGCCTCGGGGGCTACGACGCCATGGCCTTCTCGCGCATCCGCAAGGACCTCGCCGGCGGCGACTTCGACCGGTCGGCCAACCAGCAGCGCACGCTGCGCGGCATCCACGCCCGGATCCGGTCGCAGGCCGACGTGCCGGGCTTCATCGAGCGCGGGGTGATGACCGTGCTGGCGCACACCGACACCAACGCCTCGCCCGCCGAGCTCTACGAGCTGGCTCAGGCAGTGGCCCAGGTGGATCCGTCGAGGATCACCACCTGCGTGGTGCGGGGCCGCATCGGCTTCGTGGGTGCGGCCAGCGTGGTGTTCCCCGACGTGGCGCAGGCGCGACGGCTGGGGCGCGAGGCGCGCGACGACGCGGCGCTGCGGCACTGCTGAGCCGAGAGCGCGACCTCGGTGGGTCCCGCCGGCGCGACGCCGGGTCGGACCCCATGGACGACCCGACGCCGCAGTCCGTCAGCGCGGGTAGATGCGCCCCGCGGTGCGGGCCAGGTCGATGACCACGGCCTCGGAGTACAGCGTGAGCCGCAGCGCGATCACCTGCGAGCCGCGATAGCCGGTGTCCACGACCTGGCGCTGGATCTCGCCGGCTCCGTTGGGCAGCTCGACCACCTCGCCCGGCGCCGGCACGGCGATGGCCTGCCCGCCGACGGTGATCGACCCGATCGCGGTGGAGATCTTCGACGTCACCCGCTTGCCGGCCTTCTGCCGCATCGCCGCGCGCGAGCTGACGTCGTTGATGACGAGCTGCGCGCTGGGCACGGACACCGAGGAGATCGCGGTGCGCGACCAGCCCTTGGCCACCTTCTTGGCCCGGAACTGGTCGCCGTTGACCTGGTAGGTGACGCCGTCGAGCAGGACCGGCACCGGCAGGAGCTGGCTGGCGTGGGGGACCTGGTACGTCTGCGTGCGCCCGTTCGAGCCCTGGCAGGGCAGCGCCTTGTGCTCGACGTTGCCGAACCGCAGTGCCCCCTGCAGGGCCTGGTAGTCCATGGCGGTCCCGCCGGAGCGGAAGACCCCGACAGGAGCGGGGCCACCCATCCGGACGCGGGCGGTGCCGAGCTCCACCAGTTGGCGCCGGTCACCGGCGGTCACCTCGATGCGCAGGGCGGAGGCCTGGGACTGCGCGTTGTGGCTGTTGGCGCGGCCGTTCTTGTAGCCGAGGGCGATCGTGCCCAGCCCTGGGATCTGGATCGGGCGCGTCACGTCGGTGAGGACCTGGAAGACCTGCTGCGCGACCTGCTGGGTGCCGGTGAAGACCGTGTCGGTGACCTGGTCCAGCGGGGCGAGGAGCTGCTGGAGCTCGGGCGGGAGGCTCTGCACGACGGTGTTGTCCAGCAGCTCCAGGGAAATGCTGGCGAAGGTGAAGCTCTCCGCGTGGCCGAAGCCCTGCGGCGTGTTGAACGCGTTGGCGGTGGTCCGCAGGCCCTTGATGACCAGCCTCGGCGTGGTGAGCGGGCCCACTGTGCCGCCGATGGCGATGTCGCCGATGGTGTTGGTGCCGCGTACGCCGTGGGTGTCCCCGTCGACGTACGTCTCGGTGCGGCTCGTGCTCGCCGAGACGTGGATGAGCGGGTTGTCGGGGACCGACACGGCACTCTCGCGCTCCACGACCTGGCCGACGGCCCGCGTGCAGAGCTGCTGGGCGTGGGCGTCCTTGAGGTTGAGCGACTCGACGCTGTCGGTCACCAGCTTCACGCCGTAGACGTCGCCGCGGTAACCGAAGTCGGTGAGCTGGGGCGCGCTCCCGGCGCGCGCATCGATCGGGTCGGAGCCCTGCGCGGGCACGCCGACCGCGCTCGACAGTGCGAGCGCGGCGCTCAGGCCGAGGCTGAGCGCGGCGAGCGTCCGGGACCTGCTGATGCGTTCCATGGTTCCCTCCCAAGGTCCAGGGGAGCTGCCCCGACGCCGTTCCGTGTGACCGACCGGTAACTCCCTCTGGGCCTCAACGAGACGGCAGTGGGATAGGTCACGCCGAGGCCTGGACGCAACGAGCGGCAGCACCCGATGGGTGCTGCCGCTGGTCCGTGCCTCCGGCAGGATTCGAACCTGCGGCACCTGGTACCGGAAACCAGTGCTCTATCCCCTGAGCTACGGAGGCGTGCCCGGCCGGGGCCGGTGCGGACCGAAGACTACCGGTCCGCCGACGTGGCCGCGAAACCGACTCCGTCCCCTCGGTCGGCGCCGGTCAGCGCAGCGCCATCGAGCCGGACGTCGTGGCGGGGAACGGAAGCGTGGCGTGCTCGGCGACGCGCGCGTCCAGGGCGGCGGCGACGTCGTCCGGCCACGGCGCGGTGCGCCGGGTGGACAGGTCGACGTGCAGGAAGATCTCCTCGACGACGCAGGCGAGCGTGTGGTGCGTCTCGTCGAGGAGGTACACCAGCACGTGTGCGGCGCGCTCGGAGCGGCCGAGCAGCCGCACGCGGGCCGACATGGCGTCGCCGGTGCGCAGCTCGCTGAGGTAGGTGACGTGGTGCTCGGCGGTGAAGCAGGCGTGACCGTGGGTCAGCGGCCACATCTGCGGGATGCCCACCTCGACCAGGGACTCGTCGAGACCCTCGCTCGCGATGCCGATGTAATGGCGGACGTTGAGGTGGCCGTTGATGTCCTCGAACGGCATCGGCACGGGCTGCTGGACGTATGCCGGGAGGTCGACCAGCTGGTCGTAGGTCGGGTGGGTCACAGCGCAGAACCCTAGGGCAGCCGGTGACACGACCGGCCGGAGCCACGGCGTGAAACCGGTTCGGGCCGGTGCGCGTGCCGCCGATAGGCTTGCCCGGTGAATCCCGAGCAGCTTTCCGCGACCATCGTCGATGCGCTGACGGCCCTGGTGGCCGACGGCGCGATCACGCTCCCTGACGGCGTGCCGACCCAGGTTACCGTGGAGCGACCCCGGCAGAAGGGCCACGGCGACTACGCGACCAACGTCGCGCTCCAGCTGGCCAAGAAGGCCGGCACCAACCCGCGCGCGTTCGCCGAGCTGGTCGCCGAGCGGCTGCGAGCCTCGTCCGGGATCAGCGAGGTCGAGGTCGCCGGGCCGGGGTTCCTCAACGTCACCGTCGAGGCGGGCGCCCAGGGCCAGGTCGCGGCCGACATCGTCGCGGCGGGGGAGTCGTACGGCCACTCGGACACCTTGGCCGGCCAGTCGATCAACATCGAGTTCATCTCGGCGAACCCGACGGGCCCGTTGCACCTGGGCCACACCCGGTGGGCGGTGCTGGGCGACGCGATCGCGCGGGTGTTGCAGGCGGCGGGAGCCAAGGTCGCCCGGGAGTTCTACATCAACGACCGGGGCAACCAGATGGACCTCTTCGGTGCCTCGCTCGAGGCCGCTGCACTCGGCTGGCCCATTCCGGAGGACGGCTACCAGGGCGGCTACGTCGCCGACCTGGCTGCCGCGATCGTCGCTGACGACCCCGGCATCGTCGACCTGCCCGAGGGAGAGCGCCTGGCGGCGTTCCGCGAGGCCGGCTATGCCCGCCAGCTCAAGGAGCAGCAGGACCAGCTCGACGCGTTCAACACCCACTTCGACGTGTGGTTCTCCGAGCGCGGGCTGCACGCGGAAGGATTCGAGGGGTCGGTCGCCGACACGCTGCAGTCCCTGAAGGACAACGGCCACCTGTTCGAGGCGGACGGCGCGCTGTGGATGCGGACGACCGACTTCGGTGACGACCGCGACCGGGTGCTCATCCGCTCGAACGGCGAGCTGACCTACTTCGCCTCCGACACCGCCTACTACCTCAACAAGCGCGGGCGCGGCTTCGACCACTGCATCTACCTGCTGGGTGCCGACCACCACGGGTACGTCGGTCGCCTCAAGGCCATGGCCGCCTGCGTCGGCGACGACCCGGCGCTCACCCTCGACGTCATGATCGGACAGCTGGTCAAGATCATGCGCGACGGCGAGGAGCTGCGGCTGTCCAAGCGGGCCGGCACGATGGTGACGCTCAACGAGCTGATGGACGAGATCGGCGTGGACGCACTCCGCTACTCGCTGGCGCGCTACCCGGCCGACAGCCCGCTCACCCTCGACGTCGCCGAGATCACCAAGGCGGCAAGTGACAACCCGGTCTACTACGTCCAGTACGCGCACGCGCGCACCTGTCGGATGATCGGCAACGCGACCGACCTCGGCATGACGCTGCCCGACGAGCCCGACCTGTCCCTGCTCACGCACGAGCGGGACGGCGAGCTGCTCCGGGCGTTGGCCGACCTGCCGCGAGTCGTCGCGAGCGCCGCCGAGCTGCGCGAGCCCCACCGCATCGCGCGCTACCTCGAGGACACCGCGTCGGTGTTCAACAAGTGGTACGACACCAAGGAGTGCCGCATGCTGCCCATCGGCGACGAGCCGGTCACCCCTGCCAACGAGGCGCGGCTGGTCCTGGTCCACGCCACCCGCACGGTCATCGCCAACGGCCTGCGGCTGCTCGGCGTCTCGGCGCCCGAGAGGATGTGATCGGCCGTGCCCACTGCCCATCCCTCCGGCTGGGCGCACGCCGACGGGGCCCTGCGCGGGCCCCACTGGCTGCGTGAGCCTGCCGACGCCAACGAGCTCGTCCCCGCGCTCTGGTCGCGCACCGCGACCAAGACGGACGGCGTCCTCAGCGTCGGCGGGGTGCCGCTGACCGAGCTGGTGCGCGAGCACGGCTCACCCGCGTTCGTCCTCGACGAGGACGACTTCCGGACCCGGGCCCGTGCGTTCCGCGACGCCTTCGCCGGCTACGAGGTCTTCTACGCCGGCAAGGCGTTCCTGTGCACGACGGTCGCCCGGTGGCTCGCGGAGGACGGCCTGTCCCTCGACGTGTGCTCCGGGGGCGAGCTCGCCGTGGCCGAGCGGGCCGGCTTCCCGATGGAGCGGGTCGGCTTCCACGGCAACAACAAGACCGTCCGCGAGCTGGAGCGCGCTGTCGACCTCGGCGTGGGACGCGTGGTGGTCGACTCGTTCGCCGAGATCGAGCGACTCGCCGCCCTCACCGCGGAGCGCGACCGCACGATGGGGGTGATGATCCGCGTCACGGCGGGCGTCGAGGCCCACACCCACGAGTACATCGCCACCGCCCACGAGGACCAGAAGTTCGGGTTCTCGATCGCCAGCGGCGACGCGCTGGAGGCCGTCCGTCGCGTCCTGACAGCCCCGGGCCTCCGGCTGCTCGGCCTGCACTCCCACATCGGCAGCCAGATCTTCGACACCTCGGGGTTCGAGGTCGCCGCCCGCCGGGTCCTGGCCCTGCACGCACGCGTGGCCGAGGAGCTGGGCACCGAGATGCCCGAGATGGACCTCGGCGGCGGGTTCGGCATCGCCTACACGACGCAGGACGACCCGTCGGAGCCCGCCCAGCTCGCCGCCGGGATGTCGGAGATCGTCGACCACGAGTGCCGGGCTCGCGGCATCTCGCGGCCGCGGCTGTCCATCGAGCCGGGACGTGCCATCGTCGGACCGTCGATGTGCACGGTCTACGAGGTCGGCACGGTCAAGGAGGTGGCGCTGGACGGCGGCGCACGCCGCTCCTACGTCTCGGTCGACGGAGGGATGAGCGACAACATCCGCACCGCGCTCTACGACGCCGACTACTCCGCGACACTCGCCTCCCGCGCGTCGGAGGCGTCCCCGACCCTGGCCCGCGTCGTGGGCAAGCACTGCGAGGCCGGGGACATCGTCGTCAAGGACGAGTTCCTCCCCGGCGACGTACGTCCCGGAGACCTCGTCGCGGTGCCCGGGACCGGCGCCTACTGCCGATCCATGGCGTCGAACTACAACCACGCGCTCCGTCCTCCGGTGATCGGAGTTCGGGACGGGAAGACCTTCACCGTCCTGCGACGAGAGACTGAGGCCGACTTGTTGGCGACCGATGTGGGTGTGGCATGAACGAGGGTGACGAGCGCGCGCTGAAGGTGGCGGTGCTGGGCTGCGGCGCGGTCGGCTCGCAGGTGGTGCGGTTGCTGACCGAGCAGCGCGACGACCTGGCGGCCCGGGTGGGTGCGCCAGTCGAGCTGGTCGGGGTCGCCGTACGCCGGCTCGACGCGCCCCGCGAGGTGGACGTGCCGGCCGGCCTGCTGACGACCGACGCGACGGAGCTCGTCTCCCGCGGGGACGTCGACGTGGTGGTCGAGGTGATCGGCGGCATCGAGCCGGCGCGCAGCCTGATCCTCGCGGCCCTCGACAACGGCGCCAGCGTCGTCACCGCCAACAAGGCCCTGCTGGCCGAGGACGGGCCGACGCTGTTCGAGGCGGCCGCCAAGGCCGAGCGCGACCTCTACTACGAGGCGGCGGTGGCCGGTGCCATCCCGATCCTCCGCCCGCTGCGCGAGTCGCTGGCCGGCGACCGCGTGACGCGGGTGCTCGGCATCGTCAACGGCACCACCAACTTCATCCTCGACAGGATGGACACCTCCGGTGCCGGCTTCTCCGAGGCGCTCGAGGAGGCGCAGGAGCTCGGCTACGCCGAGGCGGACCCGACCGCCGACGTCGAGGGCTTCGACGCCGCCGCCAAGGCGGCGATCCTGGCGAGCCTCGCCTTCCACTCGCGCGTCACGGCCTCCGACGTCCACCGCGAGGGGATCTCCGAGGTCACCGCGGCGGACGTCGCCAGCGCCCGCGACATGGGCTCCGTGGTCAAGCTCCTCGCCATCTGCGAGCTGCGGCCGGGACCGGACGGGCAGGACCAGGTCGCCGCCCGGGTGCACCCCGCGATGATCCCGCGCTCGCACCCGCTGGCCAGCGTCCACGAGGCCTACAACGCGGTCTTCGTCGAGTCCGAGGCCGCCGGCCAGCTGATGTTCTACGGCCCCGGCGCCGGCGGCGCTCCCACCGCGAGCGCGGTGCTGGGCGACCTGGTCACGGTGGCGCGCAACCGCCTCGACGGCACCCGCGGAGCGGGGGAGTCGGCGTACGCCGACCGCGCGGTGCAGCCGATGGGGGAGACCCGCACCCGCTACCACGTGGCGATCGACGTCGACGACCGCGCGGGCGTCCTGGCCGCGGTGGCCAACGCGTTCGCCGACCACGACGTGTCGATCCAGACCGTGCGGCAGGAGGGCCGTGGCGCCGACGCCCAGCTCGTCGTCGTCTCGCACTCCGCGCCCGACTCCGCGCTGAGCGCGACGGTCGAGCAGCTGCGTGAGATGGACATCGTGCGCGAGGTCACCTCGGTGATGCGCGTGGAGGGGGACGCGGAGTGAGCGGCATGGACACGGCCTCGGCCAGGACCCGGCAGTGGCGCGGCGTGATCGAGGAGTACCGCGGCCTGCTCGACCTCCCCGAGGGCCTGCACGCGGTGACGCTCCGCGAGGGCGGCACGCCCCTCGTCCACTCCGAGTGGCTCTCCGGCCTCACCGGCGCCGAGGTGTGGCTCAAGGTCGAGGGTGACAACCCGACCGGGTCGTTCAAGGACCGCGGGATGACCGCCGCGATCTCGCACGCGCGGCACACCGGCGCCGAGGCGGTGGTCTGCGCCTCGACCGGCAACACGTCCGCGTCGATGGCGGCGTACGCCGCGAAGGCCGGGCTCAAGCCCCTCGTGCTGATCCCGGAGGGCAAGATCGCCGCCGGCAAGCTGGCGCAGGCGGTGGTGCACGGTGCCCAGGTGATCATGGTGCGCGGCAACTTCGACGACTGCCTCGCCATGGCGATCGGACTCTCCCGGGGATACGCCGTCGAGCTGGTGAACTCGGTCAACCCGGTGCGGCTGCAGGGCCAGAAGACCGCGGCGTTCGAGGTCGTCGACTTCCTCGGCGACGCCCCCGACCTGCACCTGCTGCCGGTCGGCAACGCGGGCAACATCTCCGCCTACTGGCTGGGCTACCAGCAGTACGCCGAGCTCGGCCGGGCCAGCAGGCGCCCGAGGATGCTCGGCTTCCAGGCCGAGGGCGCCGCGCCGTTGGTGACCGGCGAGCCGTTCCCCGATCCCGAGACCAAGGCGACGGCGATCCGCGTCGGCAACCCGGCCTCGTGGCACCTCGCCGAGCAGGCGGCCAAGGAGTCCGAGGGCGGCTTCGCGGCCCTGTCCGACGCGCAGATCCTGTCGGCCCAGCTCGAGCTCGCGCGCCACGACGGCGTCTTCGTCGAGCCTGCGTCGGCCGCCGGCGTCGCCGGTCTGCTGGCGGCGCTCGCGGCAGGCCAGACGTTCACCGGGGCCACGGTCGCGATCACGGTCACCGGGCACGGGCTCAAGGACACCGCCACGGCGCTGGAGTCCTGCGGCGACCTGGTCGACACGGTCGTCGACGCCGACGTCGACGCCGCAGCGGCCGCCGCCGGGCTGGCCTGAGGATGCCGACCTTCGTCGAGGGCCCGGCCCGGGTCACCGTCCCCGCGACCTCCGCGAACCTCGGGCCCGGCTTCGACTCCCTCGGGCTGGCCCTGTCGCTGCGCGACCAGCTCGAGGCCGAGGTGCGCGCCGACGGGTTGGTCGTCGAGGTGAGCGGCGCCGGTGCCGAGACGGTGCCCCGCGACGAGTCGCACCTGGTCGTGCGGGCCATGCGGGCCGCGTTCGACCTGATGGGGGAGCAGCCCCCGGGCCTGCGCCTGTCCTGCCGCAACGTGATCCCGCACGCGCGCGGGCTCGGCTCGTCCTCGGCGGCCATCGTCGCCGGGGTGGTGCTCGCGCGCGCCCTCGTCGCGGGTGGTCAGCTGCTCGCCTCCGACGAGACGCTGCTCGACCTCGCCGCCGACCTCGAGGGGCACCCGGACAACGTGGCACCCGCGTTCCTCGGCGGGTTCGTGATCTCCGGTCGCGAGGACGACCGCTGGTACGCCGTCCGCACCGGCGTCGACCCCCGCATCACCGCGGTCGCCTTCGTGCCGCCCACCGGCGTCGAGACCTCGGTCGCCCGAGGTCTGCTGCCCGCGTCGGTGGGCCATGCCGACGCAGCGGCCAACGCCGGCCGGGCAGCCCTGCTCGTCGCCGCCCTGACCGGCCAGCCCGAGCACCTCCTGACGGCGACCCGCGACTGGTTGCACCAGGAGCAGCGCGAGCCGGCCATGCCCGAGACGCTGGCGCTCGTACGCCGCCTCCGCGCCGACGGCGTACCCGCGGTCGTCTCGGGCGCCGGCCCCACGGTGCTGGCCTTCGGCACGGCCGACACCTCGCAGCTCACCGCGTGCTGCCCCGACGGCTGGGTGTGTCACGACCTGGTGATCGAGGCGCACGGCGCGCGGCTGCTAACCTGACCGCGCGCCGTTCGGCGTACGGCCCGTCCCCGCTTCTGACCGAGTGGACGGGCGACCACCATCCGCCTCGCAGGGGCTCGTCCGCCTCGCAGGCGACGCGACGTGCGAAGGACCCACGTGACCGAGACTCCCGCCACCGCGGAGAACGCTGCCCCTGAGGCGACCGCGAAGAAGCCGGCCCGCAAGGCGAGCGGGCTCAGCTCGATGCTCCTCGCCGACCTCAAGTCGATGGCTGCCGGGCTCGGCATCCCCGGCGCCGGGTCGATGAAGAAGGCACAGCTCGTGGACGCCATCAAGAGCGCCCAGTCCGGCGGCGCCCGCGGCGAGCGGCCGACGAACGACAGGGTCGAGAAGGCTGAGCGGACCGAGCAGGCCCCGAGCGACCAGCCCCCGGCACAGCAGCCGGCGCCCGCGGAGGAGTCAACCCCGGCCACCCGGACGACCGTGCGCACCCGCACCCGCAAGCAGCGACAGGCGGAGGCGGCGGGCGAGCAGCCGCAGCAGGACAGGCAGGACCGCCAGCAGGGTTCACGCCAGCGCCAGGGCGACGAGCCGTCGCAGGGGCACCAGGACAAGCAGGACCGCCAGGACAAGCATGACCGCCAGGACAAGCAGGACCGCCAGGACAAGCAGGACCGCCAGGACCGGGACCAGCAGAAGGGCCAGGGGCAGAAGCAGGGGGGCAAGCAGTCCCAGGCGCAGCAGTCCCAGCAGTCCCAGCAGGCTCAGGCGCAGCAGTCCGCATCGCAACAGGCTCAGGCGCAGCAGCTGGAGGACGACGAGGACGGGGAGGGCGGCAGCCGCCGCAACCGTCGTCGGCGCGGGCGCGACCGCACGGTGGTGCGCAGCGGCAGCCGCAACGAGCCGGACACCACGATCCTCGAGGACGACGTGCTGGTGCCCGCGGCCGGCATCCTCGACGTGCTCGACAACTGCGCGTTCGTGCGCACCTCGGGCTACCTGCCCGGACCGGAGGACGTCTACCTGTCGCTGTCGATGGTCCGCAAGTACCACCTGCGCCGCGGGGACGCCGTCGTCGGCCAGGTCCGCCAGCCGCGCGAGGGCGAGCGCCGGGAGAAGTTCAACCCGATGGTGCGCATCGACAGCGTCAACGGCACCGAGGCCGAGGGTGCCAAGGAGCGCCCGGAGTTCGCCGACGCGGTCCCGGTGCACCCGCACCAGCGCCTGCGCCTGGCCACCGACGACAACCCGATCGGCCGGGTCGTCGACATCGCCGCCCCGGTCGGCAAGGGCCAGCGTGGCCTGATCCTGGCCCCGCCCCGCACCGGGGCCACCACGCTGCTGCAGTCGGTCGCCCGGTCGGTGACGACCAACAATCCCGAGTGCCACGTGATGGTGGTGCTCGTCGACACGCGGCCCGAGGAGGTCACCGACTTCCAGCGTGCGGTCAAGGGCGAGGTCGTCGCCTCGACCTTCGACCGCCAGCCGGGCGACCACACCCTCGTCGCCGAGCTGGCGATCGAGCGTGCGAAGCGGCTGGTCGAGCTCGGCCACGACGTCGTGGTGCTCCTGGACTCGCTCACGCGGCTCGGCCGCGCCTACAACCTCGCCGCCCCGGCCAACGGTCGCGTGCTCGGTGGCGTCGTCGACGCCTCCGCGGTGCACCCGACCAAGGAGTTCTTCGGTGCCGCGCGCAAGATCGAGGACGGCGGCTCGCTGACGATCCTCGCGACCGTCACCGTCGGCACGGGGTCCGCCACCGACGAGTTCTTCCTCGAGGAGCTCGCCGGCACCGCCAACCTCGAGCTGGTGCTCAGCGCCGACCGTGCCGCGCGCGGCATCGTCCCCGCGATCGACGTCGCCGCGTCGGGCACCCGGCACGAGGAGAAGCTGCTCGCGCCGGCCGAGGGGGCGGTCGTCGGTGACCTGCGCAAGCAGCTGGCCTCGGCGGACTCGCCGCAGGCGGTCGCGAAGGTCTTCGGCTCCCGGTAGGGGCCGGTGGCGCTGCCGTCACGGCAGTCCGACCCGAGGGATCCATGGAGGGGTCCCCGGTCGGGAATCCAGCGATTGGCGCCGTTGTTCAGACCGGTGGCACACTTGTGCGCCGGTTCCGGTTCACGTCATCACGCGATCCACGCGGGCGACCCGGGACAATTCGAGAGGACACCCATGAAGAAGGACACGCACCCCGACTACGTCGAGACCGCCGTCACCTGCACCTGCGGCGCGTCGTTCACCACCCGCAGCACCGCGACCTCCGGCTCGATCCACGCCGACGTCTGCTCGCAGTGCCACCCGTTCTACACCGGCAAGCAGAAGATCCTCGACACCGGCGGCCGCGTCGCCCGCTTCGAGGCTCGCTACGCCAAGAAGGCCCCGGCCGACAAGAAGTAGCTCGACCTCGGCGCCGGTCGCCCGCTCCGCGCGGGTGGCCGGCGCCTTGTCGTCTGTCCGCGGGCCGGCCGAGCCGCGACCAGCCGCGACCACGCCGGGCCACCCCGGGCCACTCCGGGGCACGCCGGGCCACTCAGACCAGTCACACCAGGGAGCACCGCACGATGTTCGAGGCCGTCGAGGGCATGCGCGTTGAGCACGCTGAGCTCGAGCGACACCTGGCGCTGCCCGAGACGCACGCCGACCAGCGCCTGGCCAAGCAGCTCAACCAGAGGTACGCCGAGCTGACCGCCGTCGTCACCACGTGGCAGGAGTGGCACCGGCTCGGCGACGACCTCGAGGCCGCCCGGGAGCTGGCCGGCGACGACGCGGCGTTCGCGCGCGAGGCCGAGGAGCTGGCCGCACGCCGCGAGGCGGCGGAGGAGCGGCTGCGCCGGCTGCTGGTGCCCCGCGACCCCGCCGACGGCAAGGACGCCCTGCTCGAGATCAAGTCGGGGGAGGGCGGTGAGGAGTCGGCGCTGTTCGCCGGCGACCTGCTGCGGATGTACTCCCGCTACGCCGAGGCTCGCGGGTGGGGCGTGGAGATCCTCGACGCGACCGAGTCCGACCTCGGCGGGTTCAAGTCCGTCACCGCGGCCGTGAAGGCCCGCGGCACCGTCGAGCCCGGCCAGGCGCCGTACGCCCTGCTGAAGTTCGAGGGCGGCGTGCACCGCGTGCAGCGGGTGCCGGTGACGGAGTCCCAGGGCCGGGTGCACACCTCCGCGGCCGGCGTGCTGGTGATGCCCGAGGCGGAGCAGGTGGACGTCACGATCGACGACAACGACCTGCGCATCGACGTGTTCCGCTCCAGCGGCCCCGGAGGCCAGAGCGTCAACACCACCGACTCGGCGGTGCGGATCACCCACCTGCCCACCGGCATCGTGGTGAGCTGCCAGAACGAGAAGAGCCAGCTGCAGAACAAGGAGCAGGCGATGCGCATCCTGCGCGCCCGGCTGCTGCAGGCGGCGCAGGACGCCGCCGACGCCGAGGCGAGCCAGGCTCGCCGGTCGCAGGTGCGCACGGTGGACCGCTCCGAGCGCATCCGCACCTACAACTACCCCGAGAACCGCATCTCCGACCACCGCACCGGCTACAAGTCCTACAACCTCGACCAGGTGCTCGACGGCGACCTCCAGCCGGTGCTCGACTCCTGCGTCGAGGCCGACATGGCAGGCCGGCTCGCGGCGCTGGAGTCCTGAGTGCGCGCCAGTGCGGCGCGTCGCGCCGGCGCGGCCCTCCTCCGGGAGGCCGGCGTCGCCTCGCCGGAGCGTGACGCCGACCTGCTCCTCGCCCACGTCCTCGACGTGGCGTTGGGCCGGTTGCCGCTCGTCGACGAGCTCTCCGGCGACGCCCGAGAGCGCTACGACGCGCTGCTGGCGCGCCGTGCCGCCCGCGAGCCGCTGCAGCACCTGACCGGCACGGCCGCGTTCCGCCACGTCGAGCTGGCTGTAGGCCCCGGTGTCTTCGTCCCGCGGCCGGAGACCGAGCTGCTGGCGGGATGGGCGATCGAGCAGGCGCTGGCCCTGCACGCACCCGTCGTCGTCGACCTCTGCACGGGCTCGGGCGCCATCGCCAAGGCCGTCGCCGACGAGGTCCCGGGTGCCCAGGTGCACGCCGTGGAGCTCGACGAGGGCGCCCTCGCGTGGGCCGAGCGCAACCTGGCCGGCACGGGCGTCGACCTGCGCGACGGCGACCTCGCCACGGCCTTCGACGACCTGCGCGGTGCCGTCGACGTGGTGGTCTGCAATCCGCCCTACATCCCGCTGGAGGCGTGGGAGTCGGTCGCCGCCGAGGCCCGCGACCACGACCCCCACCTCGCGCTGTTCTCCGGGCAGGACGGCCTCGACGCGATCCGGGTGCTCGAGCAGCGCGCCGCGGTCCTCCTGCGGCCCGGGGGAGTGGTCGGTGCCGAGCACGCCGACGTGCAGGGGGAGTCCGCTCCGGCCGTGTTCGCTGCGTCGGGGCGCTGGCGCGAGGTCGCCGACCACCGCGACCTCGCGGGTCGAGCGCGGTACCTGACGGCGCGACTGGCACGATGAGCGTCGTGGACAGGCATGCGACCTCGACGGAGGAGGAGCGGGAGGCGGCAGTGACCGCCGCCGCCGGCGCCGTACGGCGTGGAGAGCTGGTGGTCATCCCGACCGACACCGTCTACGGCATCGCCGCGGACGCGTTCTCCCACGACGCCGTACGACGGCTGCTGGAGGCCAAGGGACGCGGCCGAGACATGCCGCCGCCGGTGCTCGTGTCGGCCGCCACCACCCTCGACGCGCTCGCCGAGGGCGTCCCCCCGTGGGCACGCACGCTCGTCGAGCGGTTCTGGCCGGGCCCGCTCACCCTGGTGTGCCGCCAGCAGCCCTCGCTGATGTGGGACCTGGGGGAGACCCGCGGCACCGTCGCGGTCCGGATGCCCGACGACGAGGTGGCGCTCGCCGTCCTCGAGCGCACCGGCCCGTTGGCCGTGAGCTCCGCCAACACCACGGGACGCCCCGCCGCCACCGACGTCGACGCGGCCGTCGCCATGCTCGGCGACGCCGTCGCCGTGGTCGTGGACGGCGGCACCTCCCCGGGCGGCGAGGCCTCGACGATCGTCGACGTCACCGTGCCCGAGGGGCGGGTCCTGCGACTGGGCGCGCTGTCCCTCGAGGAGCTCAACGCGGCCCTCGAGGACCACGGCGTCGTGCTCGCGGACCAGGGCTAGGACTGATGCGGGAGTACCTCCTCGTCTTCCTCGTCGCCCTGTCGGTGACGTACCTGCTCACCGTTCTCGCCCGGGAGTTCGCCCTGCGGACGGGAGCGGTGGCGCAGGTCCGCGACCGGGACGTGCACGCCGAGCCGATCCCCTACCTCGGCGGGCTGGCGATGCTCGGCGGTCTGTGCGCGGCGTACGTCGTGGCTCGTGAGCTGCCGTTCCTCGGCCTGCGCAGCGAGGGCTTCGTGTTCAAGGACGCCGGCGTGGTGCTGCTGGCCGGCGCGCTGGTGTGCGCCGTCGGGGTCATCGACGACATCTTCGACCTGGATGCCCTGACCAAGCTCGGCGGCCAGGTGCTCGCCGCGGGCCTGCTGGTCGCGCTCGGCGTGCGGTTCTACTACTTCCCGGGCGCCGACGGCACCCAGTTCGCCCTCGACGACGCCCAGAGCGCGCTGCTGACCCTGCTCGTGGTCATCGGCACGATGAACGCGGTCAACTTCGTCGACGGGCTCGACGGGCTGGCCGCGGGGGTGGTCGGCATCGGGGCGGCCGCGTTCTTCCTCTACTGCTACACGCTCGCCGACCAGAACAACCTGACTCTCGCCACCACCGGCGCGCTGCTCAGCGCGGCGCTCGCGGGTGCCTGCGCCGGGTTCCTGCCCCACAACTTCCACCCGGCCCGGCTCTTCATGGGCGACTCCGGGTCGATGCTCATCGGGCTGGTCCTCTCGGCGAGCGCCCTGACCCTCACCGGGCAGTTCTTCGGCATGCCGAGCACGGAGGGCAACAGCCTGTTCGTCACGGTCCTGCCGGTGCTGCTGCCGATCGCGCTGCTCATGGTGCCGATGGCCGACCTCGTGCTGGCGGTCGTACGCCGCACGCGGGCGGGCCGCTCGCCGATGAGCGCGGACAAGCAGCACCTCCACCACCGTCTGCTCGAGATCGGCCACTCCCAGCGCCGGGCGGTGCTGATCATGTGGATGTGGGCCTTCACCATCGCGACGGGCGCGGTGATCGTGAGCCTGTTCGATGACCCGTGGGTGTGGTGGAGCCTGGGGTCGATGCTGGCGCTGACGATCGCCTTGACGTTCGTGCTGCCCAAGCTGCACCGCCCCCGCAAGACCGGCCTGGGTGACACCGGACTGCCCGAGAACGCCGCGGTGGAGGGGCGCAGCGACCGGAGCGACGACGACCCCGCGGGCTCGGAAGCGGTCGCCGCCCCGCCGGGGGAGAGCCACCCCTGACCCGGATTTGCCACCCGTGCGGGACCTTGTGATAGTTTTCACGAGCCACCCGGCCCCCTTCGGCACGTGGTGCGATGCACTGATTGCCCCCCACAGAAACGGCCGCCGCGATGACGACCGAGACCACGCAGCACCGCCGGGACACCGCCCTCGGCGTGTTGCTGGCGGCAGCGCTGGGGGCCGTGCCGGTGGGGATCGCGACGGCGCTGGTCGGTGGCGTGGTGGATGGCCGCCCCGGTGCGCTCGGCGCGGCGATGGGCGCCGGACTGGCCCTGACCGTGCTGGCCAGCGGATCCTTCGCCGTCCACGTGGTCGCCCGGCTGATGCCGAGCGCCTCCCTGCTCGTCGCGCTGCTGACCTACGGCCTCCAGCTCACGGTTCTGACCGGTGCGCTGGCGTCGTTCGACCGCTCCGGCGCGCTCGGTGACGAGCTCGCGGCGGGATGGCTCGCTGCAGGTGTCGTCGCCGTCACGGCGGCCTGGACCGTCGGTCAGATCATCCTCGGCGCGCGGGACCGCGTGCTGCTCTACGACCTGCCCGAGCCGGCGTCGCCCAACAGCCACGAGGCGGGTGCCAGGTGACCAGCCACGACTGCTATTGTCCGGTGCGCGATGGCTCAGCAGAACTTCCCCGAAGGCCACGTCATGGACACCCCGAGCGACCAGTCGAGCCAGGACCCCTGGCGGGCCTTCAGCTATGTGGTGACCGGCGTGCTGCTCTACGGGGGGATCGGCTGGGGGCTGGACCGCTGGTGGGGCACCACGTACCTGGTGGCCGTCGGCATCGTGGTGGGAGCGATACTCGGCCTCTACCTCACCTGGCGTGTCTTCGGCGCCACACCGGAACCACCCGGCCCCTCGCGGCCGGAGCAGCGGGACTCGAAGTGACAACGGCAGTGCGGCAGACACAGGAGACAGTGTGAGTGCGATCGCGATGACCGCGATTCCGACCGAGGGGTTCACCCCGCCCGGTCCGGGTGACTTCAACCTCCCCCCGATCGGTCACTCCGAGGGAACGGCACCGACCTTCGAGTTCCTCGGGCAGACCATGTACTGGGGCGTCACCAAGCCCATGGTGCAGCTGGCGCTGTCGGTCGTGCTGATCTTCACCTTCTTCTACCTCGCCTCGCGGCACCGGGCCATGGTGCCCGGCAAGCTGCAGTACGTCGGGGAGACGGCCTACGGATTCGTGCGCAACGGGCTGGCGCGGGACACCATCGGCAGCCACGACTTCATGCGCTTCGTGCCCTACCTGGTGGCGCTGTTCTTCTTCATCCTGGTCAACAACTACTTCGGCCTCATCCCCGGGATCCAGTTCCCCACCTTCTCGCGCGCCGGGATGGCGTACGCCCTCGCGGCGCTGAGCTGGGTGGTCTACAACTACGTGGGCATGCGCAAGCACGGCGTCGGCGGCTACCTCAAGCTGCAGACCGTGCCGAGCGGGGTGCGAGGCGTGGTCCTGCTCCTCCTCGTGCCGCTGGAGTTCTTCTCCAACATCCTCGTTCGCCCGGTGACGCTGGCCCTGCGTCTGTTCGCCAACATGTTCGCCGGCCACATGCTGCTCATCCTGTTCGCCCTCGGCGGCGAGTACCTCCTCCTGCACACCACTGGTCTCACCCCGGTCGCGGGCGTCCTGTCGTTCGTGATGTTCATGGGCGTGAGTGTGCTCGAGATGCTGGTCATGGCCCTCCAGGCCTACGTCTTCGTCCTGCTCACCTCCATGTACATCGCCGGTGCGCTTGCGGACGAGCACTGACCGTTCCGGTCCGTGACCTGTTCCACCCAGACGCAACACCCTCAAACCCATCAGGGAACAACGAAAGGAAGAAGCCGTGGACGGCTCTCTCAACATGCTCGGTTACGGCCTCGCGACCGTCGGTCCGGGCCTCGCTGTCGGTCTGATCTTCGCGGCCTACATCAACGGTGTGGCCCGCCAGCCCGAGGCACAGGGTCGCCTCCAGCCGATCGCCATCCTGGGCTTCGCCCTTGCCGAGGCGCTGGCCATCATCGGCATCGCGCTCGCCTTCGTCCTCTGACGTCGGCCCCGGTCGAAACCCGTCTGATCCGACTAGAAGGACCTGCCCATGCAGACTGACCGCATCGTGGCGGCAGGGAAGCTCAACCCCCTGATCCCGCACCCCGCCGAGATGATCCTCGCGCTGGTCTTCTTCGCCATCCTGGTTCTGCTGGTGAAGAAGTTCATCGTGCCTGCCTTCGAGCAGGCGTTCGCCGAGCGCACCGCTGCGATCGAGGGCGGCCTCGCCGCGGCCGAGACCAAGCAGGCCGAGGCCGACGCCAAGCTGGCCGAGCTGGAGAAGCAGCTCGCCGATGCTCGGCACGAGGCGGCGCGCATCCGCGAGGAGGCGCGCGAGCAGGGAGCCGCCATCGTGGCGGAGATGCGCGAGCAGGCCCAGGCCGAGTCCGCGCGCATCCTCGAGCACGGCAGGACCCAGATCGAGGCGGAGCGCCAGCAGGCGGTCACCTCGCTCCGGGCCGAGGTGGGCGCTCTGGCCACCGGCCTCGCAGGCAGGATCGTCGGCGAGAGCCTCGACGACGAGGTCCGGCAGAGCCGGGTCGTCGAGCGCTTCCTGGCCGACCTCGAGTCCGGTCAGGCTCCGAGCGGGGTCAACTGATGGCCTTCCGTGGAGCGTCCGTCGACGCCGTCGCGTCGTTGTCCGACCACCTGCAGGGGGAGCTTCCGGGCTCCGACGGCACCCACGTCGGCAGCGGCCTGTTCCTCCTGGCCTCGGTGCTGGGGAACGAGGCGGGCCTGCGTCGCGTGCTCACGGATGTCTCGGTGGCCCCCGCCGCCAAGGCGGGCCTGGCCCGCGAGGTGTTCGGCGGCAAGGTCTCCGAGGTCGCCGTCCGGCTGCTCGAGCGAGCAGTCACGCTGCGCTGGGCGGCCACGCGCCACCTCCCGGACGCCCTCGAGCACCTCGGTGTCATCGCCGTGGTCCGCTCGGCGGCGGAGAAGGGGCAGTCGGGCCAGCTGGCCGACGAGCTCTTCGCGTTCGCCCAGACCGTCAAGGGCTCGCCCGAGCTGCGCGACGCACTCGCGGACCCCGCCCGCTCGCTCGACGACAAGCGCACCCTCGTCTCCACGTTGCTGGAGGGCAGGACCCTGCCGGAGACCAGCGCGCTGGCCGTCCAGGCCCTGGCCGGCACGCACCGCACCGTGGTGGTGGCCCTCACCGAGTACCAGAAGGTCGCCGCCGAGGTCCACGGTCGCCACGTCGCCACGGTCCGCGTGGCACAGCCGCTCACCGACACCGAGCGGCAGCGACTGGGCGAGGCGCTGACCCGTCGCACCGGGCGCCCGGTCCACATCAACGTGGTCGTGGAGCCGTCCCTGATCGGCGGCATCCGCGTCGAGATCGGCGACGAGGTCATCGACGGCACCGTGGCCAGCCGGCTCGACGACGTACGACGCCGGCTCGCCAGCTGAGCCGTCACCCGCATACCCCTTTCGAGCAGACGAACAGTAAGGAAGACAAATGACGGAGCTCAACATCCGTCCGGACGAGATCCGTAACGCGCTGCAGCGCTTCGTGTCGGACTACAAGCCCGAGACCGCCAGTCGTGAAGAGGTCGGCACCGTCGTCGAGGCCGGCGACGGCATCGCTCGGGTCTCCGGCCTGCCCTCGTGCATGGCCAACGAGCTGCTCGAGTTCGAGGACGGCACCAAGGGTCTGGCCCAGAACCTCGACACCCGCGAGATCGGTGTCGTCATCCTGGGTGACTTCGCCGGCATCGAGGAGGGGCAGACCGTGCGCCGCACCGGCGAGGTCCTCTCCGTCGCCGTGGGTGACGGCTACCTCGGTCGCGTCGTGGACCCGCTGGGCACGCCCATCGACGGCCTCGGCGAGGTCGAGACCTCCGGTCGCCGCGCCCTGGAGCTGCAGGCTCCCGGCGTGATGGCCCGCAAGTCGGTCCACGAGCCGCTGGCCACCGGCATCAAGGCGATCGACGCCCTGACGCCCGTCGGCCGCGGCCAGCGACAGCTGATCATCGGCGACCGCGCCACCGGCAAGACCACGATCGCGATCGACACGATCATCAACCAGAAGGCCAACTGGGAGTCCGGCGACCCGGACAAGCAGGTCCGCTGCATCTACGTCGCCATCGGTCAGAAGGGCTCGACCATCGCCTCCGTGCGTGGCGCCCTCGAGGAGGCCGGCGCGCTGGAGTACACCACCATCGTGGCCTCCCCGGCGTCCGACTCCGCCGGCTTCAAGTACCTCGCCCCCTACACCGGCTCGGCCATCGGCCAGCACTGGATGTACGAGGGCAAGCACGTCCTGATCGTGTTCGACGACCTGACCAAGCAGGCCGAGGCCTACCGCGCCGTCTCGCTGCTGCTGCGCCGCCCGCCGGGTCGCGAGGCCTACCCGGGTGACGTCTTCTACCTGCACTCCCGGCTGCTCGAGCGCTGCGCGAAGCTGTCCGACGAGATGGGCAGGGGCTCGATGACCGGTCTGCCGATCATCGAGACCAAGGCCAACGACGTCTCGGCGTTCATCCCGACCAACGTCATCTCGATCACCGACGGTCAGATCTTCTTGCAGTCCGACCTGTTCGCGGCCAACCAGCGCCCCGCCATCGACGTGGGTGTCTCGGTCTCGCGGGTCGGCGGCTCGGCGATGACGAAGGCCATGAAGGCGGTCACCGGCTCGCTCAAGGTCGACCTGGCGCAGTTCCGCGCCATGGAGGCGTTCGCGATGTTCGCCTCGGACCTCGACGCGGCCTCGCGCCAGCAGCTCGACCGCGGCCAGCGTCTGATGGCCCTGCTCAAGCAGCCCGCCTACGCCCCCTACCCCGTGGAGGAGATGACCGTCTCCCTGTGGACGGGCACGACGGGCCGCCTCGACCGCGTGCCGACCGAGGACGTGCTGCGCTTCGAGCACGAGTTCCTCGACTACCTGCGCCGCTCGCACGAGGGGATCCTCTCGGGCATCCGCGAGACCCAGAAGTTCGAGGACTCCACCGCCGACCAGCTCGGTCAGGCCTACGAGTCGTTCCTCGACCAGTTCGAGACCTCCGACGGGCAGTCGATCAAGGCTGGCCGCGAGGACGTGGAGGCTCTTCCGGACGAGGACGTCGAGCAGGAGCAGATCGTCAAGCAGAAGCGGGGCTGAGTCGTGGCTCTCTCGGTACGTGAGTACCGCGCGCGGATCAGGTCGACGGAGTCGATGAAGAAGATCACGCGCGCCATGGAGCTCATCGCCGCGTCGCGCATCATCAAGGCGCAGCAGCGGGCTCGCGGCGCCGCGCCGTACGCCCGCGAGCTCACGCGGGCGGTGTCGGCGCTGGCCACCTACTCCAACGTCGACCACCCCCTGACCACCGACCCGGAGAACCCGCGCCGGGCGGCGGTCCTGGTGGTCACGAGCGACCGCGGTCTGGCCGGTGCCTACTCCTCGAGCGTGCTCAAGGAGGCGGAGCGGCTCGTCGAGAAGCTCAAGCAGGAGGGCAAGGAGGTCGACCTCTACGTCACCGGACGCAAGGCGGAGGCCTACTACAAGTTCCGTGACCGTGCGGTCGTGCGCGCCTGGACCGGCTTCTCGGACCAGCCGACCTACGACGTGGCCGCCGACATCGGGAGCACCCTGATCGAGGCGTTCCTCGGCGACGTCGACGAGCCCGCCGAGGAGGGCCGGGTGCCCGCGGTCGACGAGGTGCACGTGGTCTTCACGCGGTTCCGCTCGATGCTGACCCAGGAGCCGACCGCCATCCGCATGCTCCCGCTCGAGGTCGTGGAGGGCACCGACGCCCCCGGCGACAACGAGCTGCTGCCCCTCTACGAGTTCGAGCCGTCGGCCGAGGAGGTCCTCGACGCCCTCCTGCCGCGCTACGTCCAGAGCAGGATCTTCTTCTGCCTGCTCCAGGCAGCGGCGTCCGAGCTGGCGGCCCGGCAGAAGGCGATGAAGTCGGCCACCGACAACGCCGACGAGCTCATCAAGAAGTACAAGCGAATTGCCAACCAGGCTCGTCAGGCTGGCATTACCCAGGAAATCAGCGAGATCGTCGGTGGCGTCAACGCCCTCGCCGACGCCAACGCCGGGAATGAGTGAGAGAGACATGACTGCCACTGTTGAAGAGACGAACACGGCGGGCGGCACGGCCAGCTCCGGCCGGATCTCCCGCGTCATCGGCCCGGTCGTGGACATCGAGTTCCCGACCGACGCCATGCCCGAGATCTACAACGCCCTGAAGGTCACCTTCGACCTCAACGGCGAGTCCCAGACGATCACGCTCGAGGTCGCCCAGCACATCGGCGACGGCATGGTCCGTGCGATCTCGATGAAGCCGACCGACGGTCTGGTCCGCGGCGCGCAGGTCATCGACACCGGTGAGCCGATCACCGTCCCCGTCGGCGACGTGACGCTGGGCCGGGTGTTCAACACCACGGGTGAGTGCCTCAACCTGGCCGAGGGCGAGACCCTCGACATCACCGAGCGCTGGGGCATCCACCGCAAGGCGCCCGCCTTCGACCAGCTGCAGTCCAAGACGCAGATGTTCGAGACGGGCATCAAGGTCATCGACCTGCTCACCCCCTACGTGCAGGGCGGCAAGATCGGCCTGTTCGGCGGGGCGGGCGTGGGCAAGACCGTGCTGATCCAGGAGATGATCGCGCGAGTCGCCAAAGACCACGGCGGTGTGTCGGTCTTCGCCGGCGTCGGCGAGCGGACCCGTGAGGGCAACGACCTCATCGTCGAGATGGAGGAGGCCGGCGTCATCGGCCAGACCGCCCTCGTGTTCGGCCAGATGGACGAGCCGCCGGGCACGCGTCTGCGCGTCGCGCTCTCCGCGCTGACCATGGCGGAGTACTTCCGCGACGTGCAGCAGCAGGACGTGCTGCTGTTCATCGACAACATCTTCCGCTTCACCCAGGCCGGCTCCGAGGTCTCCACCCTCCTCGGTCGCATGCCCTCGGCCGTGGGCTACCAGCCCAACCTGGCCGACGAGATGGGTCAGCTGCAGGAGCGCATCACCTCCACGCGCGGTCACTCGATCACCTCGATGCAGGCGATCTACGTCCCCGCCGACGACTACACCGACCCCGCGCCGGCCACGACGTTCGCCCACCTGGACGCCACCACCGAGCTCTCGCGCGAGATCGCGTCGCTGGGCATCTACCCTGCCGTGGACCCGCTGACCTCGACCTCGCGCATCCTCGACCCGCAGTACATCGGTGACGAGCACTACCGCTGCGCGATCCGGATCAAGCAGATCCTCCAGCGCAACAAGGAGCTCCAGGACATCATCGCGATCCTCGGTGTCGACGAGCTGTCGGAGGAGGACAAGATCATCGTCTCGCGGGCGCGCCGCATCCAGCGGTTCCTCTCGCAGAACACCTACGTCGCCAAGCAGTTCACCGGCATCGAGGGCTCGACCGTGCCGGTGGCCGACACCATCGAGGCGTTCAACAAGATCGCCGACGGCGAGTACGACCACGTGGCCGAGCAGGCCTTCTTCATGTGCGGCGGTCTGGACGACGTCGAGCAGAAGTGGGCCGAGATCCAGAAGAGCCTCTGATGGCCTCGTCCACCGACAGCGTGCTCCAGGTCGAGCTGGTCGCTGCCGACCGGCTCGTCTGGTCGGGACAGGCCTCCATGGTCATCGCCCGCACCACCGAGGGCGACGTCGGCATCCTGCCGAACCACTCGCCGCTGCTGTCCTCGATCATCGAGGGCGTGGTCGACGTGCAGACCGTGGAGGGCGAGACCTGGGTCGCCGCCGTCGACGCGGGCTTCTTGTCGGTCGCCGACAACCGCGTCTCGATCCTCTCCGAGCGAGCCGAGATGTCGCACGAGATCGATCTGGAGAAGGCGCGGCAAGAGCTCGAGCGGGCACGCAGCTCGGGCGAGAACGACGATGCGGCCAACGAGGCCGTACGTCGCGCCGAGGCTCGCGTCCGCGCTGTCGAGCGGGCCTCCTGACAGGTCCCTCCGCACGACCGCTAGGGTGAGCGCACGAACCTCCGGGTTCGTGCGCTCATCTTGTTTCTCGTTCTGGTCGGGCCGCCTCCCGGGCGGTCGAAGGGAAGTGTGGATGCCGGTCTGGGAATGGGTGCTCGACGTCGTCGGGCTGATCCTGCTCCTCGCCCTGCTCTACGGCATCTCCCTGATCGTCCGGCGCCGCCTGCTCGCGCGCCACGGTGGCACCTTCGAGCTCAGCTATCGCGCGCACTCCGAGCGGCCGGGCAGGGGATGGCTGCTCGGCATCGGCCGCTACTCCGGTCAGTCGCTGGAGTGGTTCCGGATCTTCTCCCTCTCGCCGCGGCCCAAGCGGGTCTGGGACCGCGACCTCCTCGAGTACTCCGGACGCCGCGCGCCGGCAGGAGCCGAGGAGCTGTCGCTCTACGCGGGTCACGTCGTCGTGTCGTGCCACTACGGCGGCGAGCCGCTCGAGATCGCGATGAGCGAGGCCTCGCTCACCGGGTTCCAGTCCTGGCTGGAGTCCGGACCACCCGGCACCGACTGGAACCGTCGCTGAGGCGACGCTCAGGCGGGCCCGGTCGAGTCGCCGACCCGCAGCTCGACGGGGAGCACGACGTCGTCGACGTCCGCACCGCTGATCCGGGCGAGCACCGCCTCGGCGGTGGCACGGCCCTTGGCCACGAGTGGCTGGACCACCGTGGTGAGGGATAGGTCCAGCCACGGGGTCGCCACTCCGTCGAAGCCGGCGACGCTGAGGTCCGAGGGGACGTCGAGGCCGCGGCGCCGGGCCTCGAGGACCACGCCGGCAGCCTGTACGTCGCTCTGGCACACGATCGCCGTGACCCCGGGGTCGGCGGACAGGAAGTCTGCCGCGAGGCGCTGCGCCTCGGCCAGGTCGCTGGCGCACGCGCCGACCACGGAGGCCCGGGGGAACACCTCCCGCAGGCCGGCCTCGCGCTCGCGCTGCGGGTGGGACGCCTCGAGCGTCAGCGTCGCCACCCGCCGGTGACCCAGGTCGTGCAGGTGCGCGGCGAGCGCTGCTGCGCCGCCGCGATGGTCGATGTCGATGAAGGTGGTGCCGGGCCACGAGGGTCCCTCGACCACGACCAGCGGCACCTCCCGGGCGACGAGCTCCCCGTAGGGGCCCCAGTCGTCGCGGCCGCAGATGTCGTAGATCACGGCGTCGAGCGGGAGCCGTGCGTGCTCCTCGTCGTCTCCCATCAGCAGCAGCCCGAGTCCCGCGGCGCCGAGCACCTCCGACACGGCGTCGAGCATCGGCAGGGCGGCGGGGTCCCGGAAGGCGGTGCTGAGCTGCCCCACCGCTATCCCGACGACTCCGCTGCGGCCTCGCCGCAGGCTGCGACCGAGCGGGTTGGGGCCGGTCCAGCCCAGCGACGCGGCCGCTGAGAGCACCCGCTCGCGGGTGGCCTCGGACACCGGCTTGTTGCCCGAGAAGGTGAGCGACGCGGTCGACAGCGAGACGCCGGCGGCGGCGGCGACATCGGCCAGCGTCGGGGCGCGTGTTGGACCCGGCACGCGCCTCAGGCTAGCATCGGACCCGTCGTATCGAAACGTTTCGCCACCTCAGTCGCAGGAGAGCCGTGTCCACGCTGATCGCCGCCCGCAACGCCGTCGGGCTCACCTTCTTCCTCAACGGCCTGGTCTTCGCCAGCTGGGTCGCGCGGATCCCGGAGGTGCGCTCGAGCTTCGAGCTCAGCAACGGCCGGCTCGGCCTGGTGCTGCTCGCGATCGCGGTGGGCTCCGTCCTCGCGCTGCCCACGACGGGCGCCGTGATCCAGGCGTGGGGCACCGTGCGGGTCGTGCGGCTGGGGGCTGCGGCTGCGACCCTCGGCATGGTGACCGCGGCCCTCGGCCTGGGTGAGGTCCTGCCCGTGACCGTCGTCGGACTGTTCGTCTACGGCCTCGGCATCGGGGTGTGGGACGTGGCGATGAACGTCGAGGGGGCCGAGGTCGAGCGCGGGCTCGAGCGCACGATCATGCCCCGCTTCCACGCCGGCTTCAGCGCCGGAACGGTGGTCGGCGCCCTGCTCGGCGCGCTCCTGGTCGAGCTGTCCGTCCCCGCCGCGGTCCACCTCGTGGGCGTTGTCGTGGTCTCGTTGGCACTCGTGTGGCGGTCCTCCCCGTCGTTCCTGCCCGTCGTCGAGCAGTCGCAGGAGCAGCGGGTGTCGGCCGCTCGGGCGTGGCTCGAGCCGCGCACGCTGCTGATCGGCGTGATGGTGCTGGCGCTGGCGATGACCGAGGGCACCGCCAACGACTGGCTGGCCGTCGCCCTCGTCGACGGGCACGACGTCACACATGCGGTCGGGGTCGCCGGGTTCGCCGTCTTCGTGCTCGCGATGACGCTCGGGCGGTTCGCCGGCACCGGTCTGATCGATCGCTTCGGTCGTGTCGTCGTGCTGTGGGGCACGATGGCGCTCGCCGGCGCCGGAGTGCTGCTCATCGTCTTCGCCGAGCAGCCGGTCCTCGTGGTCCTCGGCATCGTGCTGTGGGGTGTGGGCGCCTCGCTCGGCTTCCCGGTCGGCATGAGCGCCGCGGCCGACGACCCGGTCCGCGCCGCCTCGCGGGTCAGCGTCGTCTCGACGATCGGCTACGCGGCGTTCCTCGCGGGCCCGCCGTTCCTCGGCTTCGTCGGCGACGAGGTCGGCACTTTGAAGGCGCTCCTCGTCGTCGCCGTGCTGCTGATGCCCGCGGCGCTCGTCGTGCCCTCGGCCCGCGAGCACCGCGAGAACCAGGTCACTGCTCGAACAGCCTCCTGACGTCGTCCGCGGTGATGCCGGTGGCCGTCGCGCCGCCTCCGTCGACGACCTTGGCGAAGAGGTCGGCCTTGCGTGCCTTGAGCGCCATGACCTTCTCCTCGATGGTGTCGGTGGCGACCAGCCGATAGACGTGCACGTGCTCGGTCTGGCCGATGCGGTGCGCCCGGTCGACCGCCTGCGCCTCCGCGGCCGGGTTCCACCACGGGTCGAGCAGGAAGACGTAGTCCGCCTCCGTGAGCGTCAAGCCGGTCCCGCCGGCCTTGAGACTGATGAGGAAGACGGGGGCCTCTCCGCGCCGGAAGGCCTCGATGACCGCCTCCCGGTCGCCGGTGCTGCCGTCGAGATAGACGGTCGCGACCCCCTCGGCGGTGAGCCGCTCCCGCACCCGGCGCAGGAAGGAGGTGAAGGTGCTGAAGACCAGGGAGCGGTGTCCCTCGGCGGTGATCTCCGTCAGGCGCTCGGCCAGCAGGTCGGTCTTCGCCGAGCCGACGTGCTCGTGCTCGGAGTCGACCAGTGCGGGGTCCAGCGCGAGCTGGCGCAGCCGGGTCAGGGCGGAGAAGATCGCCACCCGGTTGCGCCCGAAGTCCTCAACGAGGCCCAGGATCTTCTGCCGCTCCCTGGCCAGGTGGGTGTCGTAGATCCGGCGGTGCCGCGGCTCGAGGTCGACCTCGAGCACCTGCTCCTGCTTCGGCGGCAGCTCGGCCGCCACCCGCTCCTTGGTCCGGCGCAGCACGAACGGGCGGATGCGGGTGCGGAACCGCGCGAGCGCCGCCTCGTCGCCGTCCTTCTCGACGGGCCCGACGACCACCTCCCGGAAGCGGCGCGAGGACGGGTAGAGCCCGGGCGCGGTGAGGGACAGCAGCGCCCACAGCTCCATCAACCGGTTCTCGAACGGCGTGCCTGTGACGGCCAGGCGGAACGGCGCCTCGACGGCGCGCGCGGCGGCGTAGGTCTTGCCGCGGTGGTTCTTCACCTGCTGCGCCTCGTCGAGGATCAGCCCGCTCCAGTGCCGCGCCGTGAACTGCTCGCGCTCGAGTCGCAGCATGGCGTACGTCGTCACCACCAGGTCGTGGGACTCCGCGATCGCCGCCACGTCGTCGGTGCGGCGGCGTACGACGCCCACGCGCAGCCCCGGCGCGTGCAGGCCGGCCTGTTGGCGCCAGGCGGTCACCACGCTGGTCGGCGCCACGACGAGGAAGGGGGAGCCGACACCCCCCGCCACGGCGTGCTGCACCAGCGCCAGGACCTGCAGCGTCTTGCCCAGGCCCATGTCGTCGGCCAGCACGCCGCCCAGCCCGTGCTGGTGGAGGAAGGCGAGCCAGTGGAATCCCTCCAGCTGGTAGGGGCGCAGGGCCGTGCTCAGCCCGACCGGCTCGGGCTGCGGCACCTCCGTCAGGTCGCGCAGGGCGGCGGCGCGCTCCACCCAGGCGGCGGCGCGCGAGTCCACGGAGCCCAGGTCGGCGAGCTCGGTCCACACGCCCAGGTCGGTGGCACCGACGCTCAGGTGTCCGTCGTCGGCCTCGCGCAGCTGCGCGGCCAGCGCCACCACCTCGTGGAGCCGGGCGAGCTCGGGGCGGTCGAGGGAGACGAAGGTGCCGCTGGGCAGGACCAGGTAGTCCTCGCCCAGCGTCAGCGCCGCCAGCACCTCGGGCAGCGACACCTCCTCGCCGTCCACGCTCAGCCGCACCTCGAGGTCGAGCCAGTCCGTGTGGTCCGGCTGGGCCTCGGCCAGGGTGAACACGATCTCCGGGTCGTTCGTCGACTCCCGGAAGTCGGGTGGCTCGTGCTCGTCCACCTCGACGTCTGCCAGAGTCCGCAGGTGAGGCAGGTCGTGCAGGGCCAGGGCCAGGGCGTCACCTCCCGCGACGGACGTCGCCGCGACCAGGTGGTCGGGCACCGTGCCGCGGATCGCCCGCTCGGCGTCGAGGTCGCGGGCTCCGCCCAGCGGATCGCTGGAGGTGAGTGCGCACCGTCGCTCGCCGTAGACCCACTGCCAGGCGAGATCCGCACGGGTCGAGGAGCGCCAGTCGATCCGGAGGGCCAGCACCGGGCGTGGGGGAGCGGGCACGTCCACCGATCCGTCGGAGGACTCGACGCGCAGCGCGCCCGCCAGCGGGGCGAGGACCTCCAAGAACGCCTCGAGGTCGTCGGCGCCGGCCACCACGGGCGGCCCCAGCAGCAGGTCGGCGACCGCGTCCCGGACGGGCTCGGCGACCTCTGCGAGGACGACGTCATCGCCGTCGAGCAGGGCGACCGAGGTGGCGGGTCGCCCGAGCGGCACCACCGTGGGGCCGCGCCAGCGCCGCTCCCCGAGCTGGACGGACACCTCCAGGGTCGCCGTGTCGTCCGCCCGGGTCAGGTCCGCGACCAGCCGCGCCGGATCGGCGGCCAGGCTCACCGTGGCGAGACCGGGTCCGGGTAGCAGGGTGACGCCGGCCGCCACGGCGGCGCGGAGCGCCGGCACGAGGTGGTCGCCGTAGTCCTCGAGCGCCGGCGCCGCTCCGGCCACGAGGTAGACGTGGCGGGAGGCGAGTCCGCGATGGAGGGCCTGCAGGGCCTCCACCTGCGCGGGCACGAACCGCGACTTCGCGACGGGCGCGGCGAGGTCGCTCCACTCGGCGCCGCTGCGTGCCCACCCGCGGCGGGCTCCGGGCCGCATCGGCCGCATCGAGAGGTCGCCGGCCGCGCTGCGCGACCAGCGGCTCGCGGCCCTGCGTGACACCTCCAGTGCCAGGGGCTGACCTGTCAGCGTGGAGCGGGCGCGCGACTCGAGATCGGTGCTCAGTGCCGCCAGCCGCTGGCGCCACGCGGGCTCGGCCGCCGTCGGCGCGGGCGCGCCGCGCAGGCGAAGGGCCACGGCCGCCCCGTGCTTGCACATCCGGCCGACGGGGCACGAGCAGGCGCTGAACACCCAGTCGGCCGACGGGTCCACCTCCGCGTGGAGCTGCACGCGGTAGGCCTCCGGGGCGCTCCCGCGGACGGCCGCAGTGGCGGTCAGGCTGGCGGACGTCTCGTGCACGACGTGGAGCTCCTCGACCGCGTCGAGGTAGTCGCGCGCGCGGGCCAACGCACCGAGGTCGAAGAACCCGGCCAGGTAGGCGTCGGTCAGCGCGTCGCGGATGTCCATGGTCCGACCATCGTGTCACCGTGCGGCGACAACCGGCCGGCGCTCTCCACAGCGCTACGTCGCGCCTGCCCGGCCGCGTGCGGCGAGCGAGCGGATGGGACTCAGCGCTCGCCGCCCGGCACCCACAGCAGGTCGCCGTTCTCCCGGTTCGCGTGCCGCGCCAGGATGAAGAGGAGGTCGGAGAGACGATTGAGGTAGGTGAGCGCGAGCAGGTTCATGGAGTCCTCGTGCTCGGCCCAGGCGGCCCATCCGGCCCGCTCGGCACGGCGTACGACGGTGCGCGCCACGTGCAGGTGCGCAGCAGCGACGGTGCCGCCGTTGAGGATGAACGACCGCAGGGCCGGCAGGTCCTCGTTGTAGTGGTCGCACCAGCCCTCGAGCCGGTCGACGTAGTCCTGCTCGACGCGCAGCGGCGGGTGCTCGGGGTCGGGCACGACCGGCGTCGAGAGGTCGGCGCCGACGTCGAAGAGGTCGTTCTGCACGTGGGTGAGCACCGCGACGACGTCGTCGTCCAGCCCGCCGTGCGCCAGCGCGACGCCGATGTGGGCGTTGCCCTCGTCGACGCAGGCGTACGCCTCGAGGCGCAGGTCGGTCTTCGACGTCTCGCTCATGTCGCCGAGCCGGGTGCGGCCGGCGTCGCCCGTACGGGTGTAGATGCGCGTCAGGTTGACCATGCGGCGGAGCCTAACGGGCGGGACTCGCCGCACGGGTGCGGCATGGAGGCAACCGATCGGGGTACAACGGCGTCCTGGGAGCGACAGCACGGCGGCCGCGACGGGGGACGCCGGGTGAGGAGAACCCGATGGACATCGTGACCGACGGCGACACGCTCGTCCTGCGCGGCGCCTTCGACGTGCGCAGCACGTGGGAGGTCCGAGCCGCCATCTACGAGCGGATCGACGACCTCGACGCCGACGTGGTCGTCGACATGAGCGAGGTGTCCACCATCGACGTCACGGCGCTGCGCCTGCTGGCCGTGGCGACGCGGCACGCCTGGCTCGCCGGACACCACCTCACGGTGCGCAACCCCGGCCCTGCCGTGCGCCGGATGGCACACCTCGCGCGGCTCGCGCACGCCCTCGAGGTCGAGCGGGCGGCGGCCAGCGCCTGAGAAATGGGTCACACGATTCGCCGGTGACTGGCCGGTAACAACGTCCTACCCTGTCGGAATGACCCCGTCCCCGGGCCCGCAGCCGGACCGCCCCGCCAAGGACCGTCCCTGGGTGATGCGCACCTATGCCGGCCACTCCACGGCGGAGGCGTCCAACGCGCTCTACCGCAGCAACCTGGCCAAGGGCCAGACGGGCCTGAGCGTGGCCTTCGACCTGCCCACGCAGACCGGCTACGACCCCGACAGCCCGCTCAGCCGCGGGGAGGTCGGCAAGGTCGGCGTCCCCGTCGCGCACCTGGGGGAGATGCGCAAGCTCTTCGCGGACATCCCGCTCACCGAGATGAACACCTCGATGACCATCAACGCCACCGCCATGTGGCTGCTTGCGATGTACCAGGTCGTGGCCGAGGAGCAGAACCCCGACCTCACCCCCGACGAGGTCGCCCACCGGCTCGCCGGCACCACGCAGAACGACATCATCAAGGAGTACCTGTCCCGGGGGACGTACGTCTTCGGGCCGGAGCAGTCGCTGCGCCTGATCGGCGACCTGATCGCCTACACCGTCCACGAGATCCCGAAGTGGAACCCGATCAACATCTGCAGCTACCACCTGCAGGAGGCCGGCGCGACGCCGGTGCAGGAGCTGGCGTACGCCCTGTGCACGGCGATCGCGGTCCTCGACCGGGTGAGGGACTCGGGGCAGGTCTCCGACGACGACTTCGAGAAGGTGGTCGGGCGGATCTCCTTCTTCGTCAACGCGGGCGTGCGCTTCATCGAGGAGACCTGCAAGATGCGGGCCTTCGTGCGGCTGTGGGACGAGATCACCCGGGAGCGCTACGGCGTCACCGACCCCACGATGAGGCGGTTCCGCTACGGCGTGCAGGTCAACTCGCTCGGCCTGACCGAGGCGCAGCCGGAGAACAACGTGCAGCGCATCGTGCTGGAGATGCTCGGCGTGACCCTGTCCAAGGACGCTCGCGCCCGCGCCGTGCAGCTGCCGGCGTGGAACGAGGCGCTGGGCCTGCCGCGCCCCTGGGACCAGCAGTGGTCGCTGCGCCTGCAGCAGGTGCTGGCCTTCGAGTCCGACCTGCTGGAGTACGACGACATCTTCGCCGGCAGCCACGTCATCGAGGCGAAGGTCGCCGAGCTCATCGAGGGGGCGAAGGCCGAGATCGACCGGGTCCAGGCGATGGGCGGCGCGATCGCGGCCGTGGAGTCGGGCTACATGAAGCAGAACCTGGTCTCCGCCCATGCGGCTCGCCGCGCTCGCATCGAGTCGGGCGAGGAGATCATCGTCGGCGTCAACAGGTTCGAGACCACGGAGCCCTCGCCGCTGACGGCCGACCTCGACGCTGCGATCCAGGCTCCGGACCCCGAGGCCGAGCGCTCAGCGCTCGCCAGCCTGGAGGCCTGGAAGGCGCAGCGCGACGAGAGTGCGGTCGCCGCGGCGCTGGCCGCCCTCGCCGAGGCCGCCAGGTCCGACGCCAACCTGATGCAGCCGACGCTCGCCGCCGTCCGCGCGGGAGCCACCACGGGGGAGTGGGCCGGCACGCTGCGGGAGGTGTTCGGCGAGTTCCGGGCGCCGACCGGGGTCACCGGCGCGGTCGGCGCGGTGTCCGAGGTCGGCTCCGCCGGTGCCGACCTGGGCGCGGTGCGTGAGCGGGTCCGCGCGACGGGCGAGGAGCTGGGCGGCCGGCTGCGGGTGCTGGTCGGCAAGCCGGGTCTCGACGGGCACTCCAACGGCGCCGAGCAGGTCGCCGTACGCGCTCGCGACGCCGGCTTCGAGGTCGTCTACCAGGGGATCCGGCTGACGCCCGCGGAGATCGTCGCCGCCGCCGTCGCGGAGGACGTGCACCTGGTCGGCCTCTCGATCCTGTCCGGGTCCCACATGGAGCTGGTGCCCGACGTGCTGGACGGCCTCGCCGCCGCCGGGCTCGACGACGTGCCGGTCATCGTCGGCGGCATCATCCCCGGCTCGGACGCCCGGGCGCTGCTCGAGCGCGGGGTGGCAGCGGTCTACACGCCCAAGGACTTCGGACTCACCGAGATCATGGACGGCTTCGTCGACGTCATCCGCAGGGCCAACGGACTGGACTGACCGCGTCCCCGGCTGCTGGCAGACTGCCCTGTCATGCGACGTGTGATCGTGGTCGGGGCCGGCGTGATCGGCCTGACGTGCGCCGTCCGGCTGCTCGAGGCGGGCCATCGGGTCGACGTCGTGGCCCGGGACCTGCCGCTGGAGACGACGTCCGCGGTCGCCGCGGCGCTCTGGTACCCCTACCGTGCGGGTCCGCACGACCGGGTCGCCGCGTGGGCGCGTACGTCGTACGACGTCCTCGCCGCGCTCGCGGGCGACGAGCGGACCGGCGTGCGGATGCTCACCGGCACCGAGGTCCTTCCCACCCCGCAGCCGGACCCGTGGTGGCGCGCGGCCGTCCCGTCGCTGGACCGGGAGACCTCGCTGCCTGCGGGGTACGCCGACGGCTGGACGTTCGTCAGCCCCGTGGTCGACATGCCGGTGCACCTGCGCTGGCTCGGCGCCCGCATCGCCGAGCTCGGCGGCACCGTGACCCGGATGAACCTCTCCGCGCTGCCGGAGGACGGCGCGGTGGTCGTCAACGCGACGGGACTGGGGGCGCGGCACTTCGGCGCGGACCGCGACGTCACGCCGGTCCGGGGTCAGGTCGTGGTCGTCGAGCAGATCGGCCTGGACCGCTGGACCCTGGACGCGACCGGCCCGACGTACGTCGTGCCGCGCAGCGACGAGATCGTGGTGGGCGGGACGGACGCCGAGGGGGAGTGGAGCCGCACGCCCGACCCGGTCGTCGCCGAGCAGCTGCTGCACCGCGCCATTGCGCTCGTCCCGCAGCTCGAGGGGGCGCGGGTGCTGCGGCACAAGGTGGGCCTGCGTCCGGCCCGCCCTGAGGTGCGCCTGGAGCGGGTGGGGCACGTCGTGCACTGCTACGGGCACGGCGGAGCCGGGGTGACCCTGTCGTGGGGCTGCGCCGCCGAGGTGGTCCGGCTCGTCGATGAGTGACCTGCAGTGCGCCGCGCGGGTCCTCGTGGTCCGGCACGGGGCGGCGGACTACGAGAGCGAGCTGCTCAGCGACTCCGGCGGCTGGCTCAGCCCGCTCGGCCGGCAGCAGTCGCGGGAGCTGGCCGAGCGGCTGGTCCCCGAGCGGATCGCCCGGGTCTGGAGCAGCCCGATGTCGCGGGCCGTGCAGACGGCCGAGATCGTGGCCGGGGCGCTGGGCGTCGACGTCGTGGTCCGGGAGGGACTGCGCGAGTTCGGGGTCGGCGTGCACGCCGGGGGCACGGGCAACCCGGACCCCTTCCGCGAGACCTTCGCCGCCTGGGTCGCCGGTGACCTCGACGCGCGCGTCGAGGGGGCCGAGAGCGGGGCGGAGGTCGTCGGCCGCGTGAGCGAGGTACTGGCCGAGGTCGCGGACGCGCACCGCGGCGAGGCGGCCCTGGTGGTCAGCCACGGCGGTGCCATCTGCGCGGGGGTGCCGGCCCTGGCGCGCAACGTGTCACCGGGTCACGCGCTGGACGTGCCGCTGGCGAACTGCGACCTCGTCGAGCTCGAGGCCGACGCCGACGGCTGGGTGTGTCGCTCCTGGGCCGGGCATCCCTTGACGTGAGGTAAGGCTTGCCTCATCAGCCGGGGTAGGGTGGCGGCGTGGGTTCGAAGAGCGCGGGCAAGAGCGCTGCGAAGAAGGGCAAGGCCAAGGTCGCCAAGCTGCCCAAGAAGAAGTGCTGCGTCTCCTCGACCAAGTGCAAGCGCTGCCCGTTGCGCATGCTCAAGGAGGGCACCCTGCCCCCGGGCTACACCGTGAAGAAGCGTCGGCTCGTGAAGGTCAGCGTCACCTCCGGCCAGAAGGGCCCGGGCAAGGGCAAGGCCGCCTGATCCTGCCCGCCCGACGAGACGCTCGTCAGGGCACGGCCAGCGCCAGCGCGGTCGCGGGCGCGGTCGCGCGGGGCGGCGCGTGATCGTGGAGGATCCGCGTCACCTGGTGGCTCGGATCCTCCACGGTGACGTTGCGATCCCCGGCTAGCCGGTGATCGCAACGAGCGCCGTCCCGCCCGGCCCAAGGCGGCGTGCCGCCACCGCTCAGAACAGGCGGTGCTCGGCGTCGTCCATCCCGCGCAGGGCGTCGTAGTCGACGAGGGCGCAGGCGATGCCGCGGTCGGTGGCGAGCACGCGGGCCTGCGGCTTGATCTCCTGGGCGGCGAAGATGCCGCGTACGGGGCCCCTGGCGTTGAGCAGCGGGTCGCGGTTGAGCAGCTCGAGGTAGCGGGTGAGCTGCTCGACGCCGTCGATCTCGCCGCGGCGCTTGATCTCCACCGCGACCGAGAGGCCGTCGGCGTCGCGGCACATCAGGTCGACCGGTCCGATGGCCGTCATGTATTCACGGCGCACGAGCGTCAGCCCGTCGGCCAGGGAGGCCGGGTGTTCCGCGAGGAGCTCCTGCAGGTGCTTCTCGACGCCGTCCTTCTGCAGACCGGGGTCGACGCCGAGGTCGTGGGAGGTGTCGTGGAGGACCTCGTCGATGAGGATGCGCAGCGTGTCGTCGGTCTTCGTCGCGGTGACCAGCCACTCGGCGCGACCGTCCTCGGAGACCCCCTCGCGCACGGTGCAGGGCGGCGACATCCAGTTCAGCGGCTTGTAGGAGCCGCCGTCGGAGTGGATGAGCACCGAGCCGTCCGACTTCAGCATTAGCACCCGGGTGGCGAGCGGGAGATGCGCCGTCAGCCGGCCTGCGTAGTCGACCTGGCAGCGCGCGACGACGATCCTCACGACGGGGAAATCTACAGGGGTGCCGGGCGTGACCGTCGCCACACCCGCGAAGCCAGGACCCCGTGGGAGCATGCGGGGCATGACTGACGTGACCACTCGCGAGCTCAGCACCGTCGGCGTGATCGGCCTCGGCACGATGGGCGCCGGCATCGCCGAGGTCTTCGCGCGCAACGGCTACTCGGTCATCGGCGTCGAGGTGACCGACGCGGCGCTGGAGCGCGGCCGCCAGCACCTCGAGCACTCGACCGGGCGTGCGGTGAGGCGCGAGAAGATGACCGAGCAGGAGCAGGCCGACCTGCTCGGCCGGATCACGCTCACCACCCGGATGCAGGACCTGGAGGTCGCCGATCTCGTCATCGAGGCCGTCGTGGAGTCGCTGGAGGTCAAGAGGTCGATCTTCCGCGCCCTCGACGACGTGGTGCGGCCCGAGGCGGTGCTGGCGACCAACACGTCGTCGCTCAGCGTCACCGAGATCTCGACTGCCAACTCCAAGCCGGGGCGGGTCGTGGGCGTCCACTTCTTCAACCCCGCCCCCGTGCAGAGCCTCGTCGAGGTCGTCCGCACGGTCGTGACCGAGCCCGACGTGCTGGCCGACGTGGTCGACCTCCTGCGCCGCATCGGCAAGAACCCGGTCGTCTGCGGCGACAAGGCGGGCTTCATCGCCAACACGCTGCTCTTCGGCTACCTCAACCACGCGGTCGCGATGTACGAGGCCAAGTACGCCTCGCGCGAGGACATCGACGCGGCCATGCGCTTCGGCTGCGGCTACCCGATGGGCCCGCTCGCGCTGCTCGACCTCATCGGGCTCGACACGGCCTACGAGATCCTCGACACGATGTACAAGCAGGGCCGCGACCGCCTGCACGCGCCGGCGCCGATCCTCAAGCAGTACGTCACCGCCGGACTGCTGGGCCGCAAGTCGGGCCGCGGGTTCTACACCTACGAGGCGCCCGACTCACCCGTCGTGGTCGCCGACGCCCAGACTCCCAGCGAGGACGAGAAGCCCCAGATGCGACACGACGTCCGGTCCGTCGGCGTCGTCGGCACCGGCACGATGGCCGCGGGCATCGTCGAGGTGTTCGCCAGGGCCGGCTACGACGTCGCGTTCGCGGGTCGCGCCCAGGGCAAGGTCGACGGCGTCGTGGCCGCGATCACCCGCAGCCTCGACAAGCAGGTGCAGCGCGGACGCGCGACCGAGGAGGAGAGGACCGAGGCGCTCGGTCGGGTGCGCGGCACCACCTCGCTCGAGGACCTCGTCGACGTCGACCTCGTGGTGGAGGCGATCGCCGAGGACCTGAGCGCCAAAACCTCGCTGATGGAGCGCCTCGACCAGGTCTGCACCGGCGGCAGGGGAGGGGCCGGGGCGATCCTGGCGACCACGACCTCGTCCCTGCCGATCATCTCGTTGGCCGCGGCGACCACGCGTCCCCAGGACGTCGTCGGCATGCACTTCTTCAACCCCGCCACGGCGATGAAGCTGGTCGAGGTGGTCTCCACCGTCGCCACCGACGAGACGGTCACCGAGACCGCGCTGGCCCTGTGCGAGCGGCTGGGCAAGGTGGCGGTGCGGTGCGGCGACCGGGCGGGCTTCATCGTCAACGCGCTGCTCTTCCCCTACCTCAACGACGCGGTGAAGATGCTCGAGGCGCACTACGCCACCGCCGACGACATCGACACCGCGATGAAGGAGGGCTGCGCGCTGCCGATGGGGCCCTTCGAGCTGCTCGACGTGGTGGGCAACGACGTGTCGCTGGCGATCCAGAAGGAGCTCTACCTCGAGTTCCGCGAGCCCGGCTTCAGCCCGGCTCCGCTGCTGGAGCACCTGGTGACGGCGGGCTACCTCGGGCGCAAGAGCGGCCGCGGCTTCCGGGACTACGGCTCGCGCTGAGCTGCCGCGTCAGTCGAGGCAGAACTCGTTGCCCTCGGGGTCTCGCATGACGATGTGACCGTGCGTCATCGGCGGCGCCGGCTCGTGCCGCTCCACCCGCGTCGCGCCGAGGCCGACCAGCCGCTCGCACTCGGCCTCGAGGGCCGCCATTCGCTCCTCGCCCTGCAGACCGGGTGCGGCCCGGATGTCGAGGTGCACCCGGTTCTTGGCCGACTTGCCGTCGCGCACCCGCTGGAAGAACAGGCGAGGCCCGCCGCCGTCGGGATCCTGGGCGGCGGACGCGGAGCCCCACTCGGAGTCCGGCACGCCCAGCTGCGCGAGGAAGTCGTGCCAGGCCTCGAAGGGGTCCTGCCCGGGCTCGAGGTCACGGCCCGGGGGAGGCGGATGGACGTAGCCCAGCGCGTCTGCCCAGAAGCGGGAGAGCGCCTCGGGGTCGTGGGCGTCGAAGGTCACCTGCACGGTCCGGCTCATGACCGCATGCTGGCAGCGTCCACCGACAGCGGCTAGCGGTGCTGCGTCTCCATCACCAGGGCCGCGAGCCGGGCACGGGTGTTGATGTCGAGCTTGCGGTAGATGTGGGTCAGGTGCGCGTCGACGGTGCGGGGGGAGACGAAGAGCTCCTCGGCGATCGCCCGGCTCGTCAGGCCGTGCGCCACCCGCTCGGCGACCTGCTTCTCCGCAGCCGTCAGCGCGTCGAGCACCGATGGCGGAGCAGTCGCCGGACGGTGGAAGACCGC
Source organism: Nocardioides sp. SYSU D00065 (assembly GCF_017916425.1). Lineage (GTDB taxonomy): Bacteria > Actinomycetota > Actinomycetes > Propionibacteriales > Nocardioidaceae > Nocardioides. Next base: position 997,408 of record NZ_JAFMSX010000002.1, read on the forward strand.
CGTGATCAGGGCGACCGAGTCCGCGGCCAGCTCGTCGCCCGTGATCCACCCGGCGGGCGCGCGGGTGGCCGGCACCACGTCGTAGTCGGCCGAGTAGCCCCACCGCACCGCCATCCGCGGCGTCCGCAGCGCGAAGGCGGCCGCTGCCAGCGCGCCGGCCTCCTTGAGGTCCCGGGCCCGCGCGACGCCGGCCAGGCCGTCGAGCACGTCCGCGGCCCGCAGCGGCAGCCGCATCGTGCGGCACTGGTCGAGCGCGGTGAGGTACGTCGTCGTCGCCTGGTCGAGGTCGCCCAGCGACACGAGCGCGCGGCCCAGCAGCAGTCGGGCGTCGACGCCGTCGCGACCCAGCTGCGCGGAGTCGGCCAGCGCGACCACGTCGGCGGCGAGGCCGGCGGCCTGCCGTACGTCGCCGCGCACGAGCAGGTCGCGCCCGTCCTGGGCGAGCACCGGCAGGCGTACGGCCCACGGCAGCGTGTCGCGGACGACCTCGCTCGGCTCCCAGGTGGGGTCGAGCCCGCGCAGCAGCGTCTCGGCGAGCAGGCCCACCCGGTCCTCGGCGAGCTCGCGTGCCTCCAGCACGACGGCGCGGGTGCCGGCGACCGCCTCGGCGATGCGACCCTGCTCGAGGGCGATGCGCGCCAGCACCGTGCGTGCGGACAGGTCGATCCAGCGCTCGTCGCGGGTGGTGCGCGCGGGCATCGCCTCGCTCGCGGCCTGGGTGGCCTCGGCGAAGCGTCCCTGCGAGGCGTACAGGTCGGCGAGCGTCCGCGTCGCCTGGCGGCGGATGGAGCCTTGCGGGTCGAGGTCGATCGCGCGCCTGGCCTCGCGCTCGGCGCTCGTCAGGTCTCCCGCATCGAGGTGCATCTCGGCGCGGATGGAGGCGGTCTTGGCCAGCTGCTCCTCGGGGCGCGGTGCCGCGGAGGCGTGCTGGTCGGCGCGGTCGAGCAGCCACAGTCCCTCGTAGGTCCCGCGCACCTCCGAGGCCGCGATGCCGGCCCGGCGTGCCACCTGGGCGCCGATCTCGGGCGGCCCGTCGCCGCTGGCGAGCGCCGCCTCGAGGATCTCCAGCGCCTCGCGGGCGCGCATCGAGGTGTAGAGGGAGGAGAAGATGCGGTTGGCCACCGAGTACCCCGCGGCCCGGGTCCGCGCATGGGCGCACGCGGTCAGCACCGCCTGTCGCATGGCGGGGAGGTCGCGCAGCCACTCGGCGTCGGCCGCGCCGAAGTTGTCGTGCACCGGAGCGTTGCTCTGTGCCCACGCCAGCAGCCCGGCGTCGACCGCGGCGATGTCGTCCGCACGCGCGAGCGCCCGGGCCCGGCCGCGGATCGGGGAGAGCATGTCGAAGTGCCCGCGGTGGTCGACCTCCAGCAGGCTGCGGCGCACCAGGTCGCCGGCACGCTCGGCCGCCTCGGGCACCGAGACGTCGAGCACGTGCGCCAGCACGCCCAGCCCGGCCGGGAAGTCGAGCAGTCCGATGCGGCGCAGAGCCGTGGCGGTCGGGCCGTCGAGCAGGTCGTGCGCCGAGTCGACCGCCTGGTCGAGGCTCACGGTGGACATCGCGTTGCTGAGCCCCACCAGCGCCGACTGCACGGCGACCTGCTCGATGAGGAGCGGCAGGCCGCCCGTGGCGCTGAGCAGCCGGCGTACCTCGTGGGCCTGGGCGGCGAGGTCGACCTGCTTGCCGCCGGCCGAGCGGATCCGGCGCAGGAACAGCTCGACCGCCGGACCCTCCAGCGGGGCTCGCGGCGTCGGCACCGGCAGCGGACCCACGCGTACGACGGACTCGTGGGGCTGGTCGGCGGTGGTCCGCGCCGTGACCACCACGCGCGCGTCGGTCGTGCTCTCCAGCACGGACTGGAGCACGGGCCCGGCCGCCGTCGCGTCGAGGTCGAGGCCGTCGAGCACGAGCAGGCACGTCCGGCCGTCCACCGCACGACCGAGCGCACCGGTGAGGGAGTCCCCGGGCGCCGTCTCGGAGCCGAGGCTCTCCAACGCGGCGACCAGCACCTCGTCGAGGTCGCGGAGGTTGCGCGCGTCGACCCAGGTCGCCGGTGCCCGCGAGGACTGCGACGCCTCCGCGGCGACGTGGCGCACGAGCAGCGTCTTCCCGCATCCGGGCGGGCCGACGACGGTCACCCACCGGGACTCGTCGAGGGCCTCGGTCAACGCACGCCGGACCTCGTCGCGACCGAGGCAGGGGGACAGCACCAGTCGAATGTATCGCTCCGTGCGGGCCAGTTACGTAGGACTACGGATGCCGTATCGCGCCGGTGCGCGGGAGTCTTCTCCTACGCCGACGGCGCCGGGAGCCCACAGGGGAGGGTCCCGCCGCACGCCGGCCGCCTCTGGGAGCAGGTCACCCGTCAACGGGGGTCGACGGGTGATCTGCTCGCGGGTCCCGCCGGGGGCGGAGGCGTACGTGCCCGCGCCGGCGTGTTGAGGCCGCTGCGTAGGCTGGGGTCATGGAACTCGTCCTGGTGCTCGTCGTCCTGGGTGGGCTGACGGCCGCGGCCGTGGCCGCCGGGAAGTCGGGCAAGAAGCGCGAGCTGGCTCGCGCGGAGGCCGAGGTCGCGCCGGTGAAGCGGCTCGCCGAGGAGGACGTCACGGCCCTGGGCGTCGAGCTGCAGGACCTCGACATCGACCTCGCCGGCGAGCAGCTCGACCCCGGTGCCAACGCCGACTACCAGCGTGCACTCGACGCCTACGAGTCCGCCAAGGTCGCGGCGGCCGGTCTGAGCCGCCCCGAGGACGTCAAGCACGTGACCGAGATCCTCGAGGACGGCCGCTACGCGATGGCGTGCGTGCGTGCACGGGTCGCCGGTCAGCCCCTGCCGCAGCGTCGCCCGCCGTGCTTCTTCGACCCGCGTCACGGCCTGTCCGTCGCCGACGTGCCCTGGACGCCGCCAGGCGGCACACCGCGCGACGTGCCCGCCTGCGCGCTCGACGTCGAGCGGGTGCGCGCCGGGGCCGAGCCCGACATCCGCAAGGTGATGGTCGGCTCGCGGCGCGTCCCCTACTGGCAGGGCGGCCGGGCCTACCAGCCCTACGCGGCCGGCTACTTCGGTGCCTTCTCGCCGATGGACTGGATGTTCATGGGCATGCTGTTCGGCGGCGGGTTCGACGGCCTCGGTGAGGGGATCGGCGCGCTCGGCGAGGGCCTCGGCGACATGTTCGGTGGGATCGGCGACGGCATCGGCGGCATGTTCGACGGCTTCGACCTCTGACCGGGATGGCCGCGCTGCACACCACGGTCATCGGCGACCACGGACCCAGGGTCGCGTTCTGCCACGGCCTGTTCGGACAGGGCAAGAACTGGGGCCAGATCGCCAAGACCCTCGGCGCCGAGCACCGGGTGCTGCTGCTCGACATGCCCAACCACGGCCGATCGCCCTGGACCGAGACCTTCGACTACCTCGAGCTCGCCGACCTCGTCGCCGCGGCGCTCGGCGACGAGCCGGTCGCGCTGGTGGGTCACTCGATGGGCGGCAAGATCGCCATGTGCCTGGCACTGCGGCACCCCAGCCTCGTCGAGCGCCTCGTCGTGGTCGACGTCGCCCCCGTGGCCTATCCCAGCGGGCGTGAGTTCGTCGGCTACATCGAGACGATGCGCTCGCTCGACGTCACCGCGCTCGAGCGACGCGACCAGGCCGAGGAGGCCCTGCGCGAGGCGGTCCCCAACCCGGTCGTGCGCAGCTTCTTGCTGCAGAACCTGCGACGCACCACCGACGGGTGGGCCTGGCAGGTCAACCTCGACCTGCTCGGCGACCACATGTACGCGCTGACCGGCTGGCCGGGCGACGCGCTGGGCGAGGCGACGTACGACGGCCCGGTGCTGTGGGTCGGCGGTGCCGACTCCGACTACATCGCCGACGAGCACGCCGGCGAGATGGACCGCAGGTTCCCGCGCAACCGGCGCGTGCTCGTCAAGGGCGCCGGGCACTGGGTGCACTCGGAGCAGCCCGAGGTGTTCCTCGAGGTGCTGCGCCGCTTCCTGCCCTGAGCCGGCTCAGGTCTTGCGACGCGCTCGGTAGGCCGCCACGGCCTCCCGGTTGCCGCACGTGGTGGAGCAGTAGCGCCGGGAGCGGTTGCGCGACAGGTCGAGCACGACGTCGTCGCAGTCGTCGGCGGCGCAGCGCGCCAGTCGCGACATCTCGTCGGCACGGATGACGTCGACCATCGCCATCGCGGTCTCCACCACCACGCGCTCGTCGAGCGGCCGGTCGGGCTCGACGGCGTGCAGGTGCCAGTCCCAGTGGTCGTGGCGCCGCAGCTGAGGGAGCGCCCTCGCCCTCGCCAGCATGTCGTTGACGATGGCGACGGCCTCGTCCCGCTCCGCCAGGAGCAGCGCTCGCAGCGCCGGTCGCAGGCGTCGTACGGCGTCGAGCTCGTCCTGCGTGGCGTCGTGACGGCCCGTGTAGGACCACGCCGCGAGGAAGGCGGACAGGTCCTCGACCGAGCCGAGCGGGTCGCCGGGCTCGTCGGTGGAGTTGACCAGAGCGACCGCCGCCTGCAGCGCCGCATCCGTGTCATCCGTGAAAAGCATGTTGACACGTTACACAGCCCGGTCCTAGCGTCATGACCGTGACGACTTTGACCCATGACACGCGGCTCTCCCGGACGACCGCCGGTCTGGTCCTCGCCGTCGCGTCCGCGGCGAGCTTCGGGCTGTCCGGATCACTCGCGCGAGGCCTGCTCGACACCGGTTGGAGCGCCGGCGCCACGGTCGCGGTGCGGATCGCGATCGCCGCGGCGGTGCTCGTGGTCCCGGGCGTCCTGGCGCTGCGCGGGCGCTGGCACCTGGTCCGCGACAGCGCCGGCCTGGTCGTCGTCTACGGGGTCGCGGCGGTCGCCGGCGCCCAGCTCTGCTACTTCTACGCGGTCACCTACATGCAGGTGAGCGTCGCCCTGCTCCTCGAGTACACCGCGCCGGTCGCCGTCGTGCTGTGGCTGTGGCTGCGACACGGGCACCGGCCCTCGGGCCTGACCTTGACGGGCGCGGCGATCGCCGCAGGCGGACTGGTGCTCGTGCTCGACGTCGTCTCGGGGGCCGATCTGAGCACGGTCGGCGTGCTGTGGGCGCTCGGCGCGATGGTCGGGGCGGCGACGTACTTCGTGATCTCCGCCGACGAGGGCAACGGCCTGCCGGGCATCACCCTCGCGGCCGGCGGGCTCCTCGTCGGAGGCGCCGTCCTGCTCCTCGCCGGCATCAGCGGGGTGCTGCCGTTCGACGCCTCGACCGCGGACGCGGTGTACGACGGGCGCACCGTCGCCTGGTGGCTCCCCGTCCTGACCCTGGGTCTGGTGACGGCCGCGTTCTCCTACGTCACCGGGATCGCCGCCGGTCGCCGGCTCGGCAGCCGACTGGCGTCCTTCGTCGCGCTGGGCGAGGTCCTGGCCGCGGTGGTCTTCGCCTGGCTCCTGCTCGGCGAGCTGCCCCGTCCGGTGCAGCTGGCCGGTGGCCTGCTGGTGCTGGTGGGCGTGGTGGTCGTCAAGATGGGCGAAGGACGCAGGCCGCTGACGGTCGAGCCCCTGCCGCAGTCCCAGCCCGAGCGCGAGCCCGCTGCACGGCAGGGGTCAGCGGGCGTCCTGCCGCGTCAGGAACACCTCGCGGTGCAGCAGCAGGAGCGCCGCCGCGAACGGCACGGCCAGCAGCGCGCCGACGATGCCCATCAGTGACCCGCCCACCAGCGCGGCGACCACGGTCACCGAACCCGGGATGTCGACCGACTTCTTCATGATCCGCGGGTAGATGACGTAGGACTCGAGCTGCTGGTAGGCGAGGTAGTAGACCAGGGCCACCAGCGCGACGGTCGGGGACACCGTCAGCCCGAGCAGCGTCATGATGGCGCCGGAGACGAAGGCGCCCACCACCGGGATCAGCGAGAAGAGCCCCACCACGAACGCCAGGGCGAAGGCGTAGTCGCCGAGCCCGACCAGGAACGAGAACACCAGGGTGCTCAGCCCCGCGCACAGGGCCACGGTGAAGGCGCCGGCGACGTAGGCACCGGTCGAGCGGATGATCCGGTCGCCCAGGTCGCTCACGCGCGGGCGCCGCGACGCCGGCGCGAGCGAGTAGGCGGCGTGCTTGATGCTCGGCAGCGAGGCGAGGAAGTAGATCATCAGCACGATGACGATCAGGCTGTTGGTGACCACGGACAGCACCCGCAGGCCGAAGCCGAGCGCGCCGCCGAACACCTTCTCGCCGAACCCACCCTCCTCGATGTAGTCGCGGGCGCGGGCGATGACGTCGTACTGGTCGTCGAGCTTCTGCACCTGGCGGTTCGACTGGAGCTGGTCGAGCCACCCCGGGGCGTTGCGGGTGATCTGGGTGATCTGGTCGCTGATGACCGGCGCCACCGCCACCACGAAGAGCGCGAGCACGCCGATCACCACGACGAGGACGAGCAGGACCGAGAGCCCCCGCCTGATGCCTCGACGCATGAAGAACTCCACGACCGGGTTGAGCCCGATCGCGAGGAACATCGACATCACGAGCAGCACCAGCACGGACGAGATGCTGAGCAGCTGCTGGCTCAGGAAGACCGCGACGAGGGCGCCGAGCGCGCCGAAGAAGCCGATCTTGAACGGCGAGTGGCGCAGCAGCAGCGGCGGCGTGGCCGGCTCGGTGGGGACGTACGGCGCCGGCGCGGCCTCGTCGACCACGAGGTCCGTGGCGTCGTCGATGCTCTCGGCGATCTCGGCGGCGGACTGCGCGGACTCCTCGGCGGCCTCGGCGGCGGCCTCGGCGCGATCGGCGTGCTCGCTGGCCTCCTCGACCAGGTCGTCCGCGTCGCCCGCCCGGGCGTCGGCGCGCGCCTGCGCCGCGGCGGGAAGCTCCGGCTCGGGGCGGTCCGTGGTCATCACGGCCGCCCGGAGCCGGGTGCGCCAGCTCAGGACTCGTCCTCGGCGAAGCCGGCGACGACGTCGCGCAGGGCGCCCAGCTGGGCGGTGATGGCGTCACGCCGCTTGGTGACGCGCTCCACCTCCGCCTGGATGTTGGCCAGCTCGCGCTCCGCCTCGGCGATCCGGGTGGCGTTGATGGAGTCGGCCTGCGTGCGGGCGGAGGCGACGACCTGCTCGGCCTCGCGGCGCGCGCGGGTCAGCAGGCCCTCCGCCTCGGCCTGGGCCTGCTGGCGGTGGGCGTTGGCCTGGGCGGTGGCCTCGCGGGCCCGCTGCTCGGCGGCGGCGGCGCGCTGCTCGGCCTCGGTGACCAGGCGCTGGGTCTCGGCGGTCGCGTTGCTGTGGTGCTCAGCGGCCTCGCGGGCGAGACGCTCCTTCTCCACCGCCAGCGTGCGGCGTGCCTCCTGCACCTCGCGGTCCGCAGCGGCCCGGGCCTGCTCGGCCTCGCGGGTCGCGGTCACCCGCAGCTCGTTGGTCTCCTGCTGCGCGGCGAGGCGGAGCTGGTCGGCCTCGCGGTGTGCGGCGGCCAGCAGGTCCTCGGCCTCGGCCCTGGCGAGGTGGCGCTCGGTCTCGGCGTCGGCGGTGAGCCGGGCCCGCATCTCGTCGAGCTCCTTGAGCTGCACGATGCGCATGTCATCGGCCTCGCGCGCGGCGTCGGCGCGAATGCTGGTGGCGTCGCGCTCGGCCTGGGCTCGGATCTCCGCCGCATCGCGCTGCGCCGCCCGGCGTACGTCGGCGGCCTCCTCCTCGGCCAGCTTGAGCATCGACGTCGCGCGACCGCCGAGGCCCGCGTAGGTCGGGTTGCGGTTCTCCTCGAGCTCCGCGCGCAGCTGCTGCAGCTCGCCCTCGAGCTCGATGACCCGCTGCTCGCTGCTGGCGAGGCTGCTGGCCAGGCCGGACTTCTCGGCCTGGAGCTGGCTCATGCGCTGGTCGACGGCGGCCTTGTCGTAGCCGCCGCGGCGCACTTGCGGCAGGGGCGCCGCGGACGCGGGCGCCGCTGCCGGCGGCATCGACAGGGGCACCGACGAAGGCACCGCCGTAGGCGCAGGCGCCGCGGGACGAGCGGCTGGGGCGGGCGGCGGGATGATCGGGGTGCGGCGCGTCGGCTGGGACTCCGCAGCCGGCGCCGAAGGGGTCGCAGGAGCTGTCTGCGGAGCCGCCGCCTCCGGGGCCGCCTCGGCGGCGGCCGTCTCGGGAGCGGTCTCGGGGGTCGTCTCGGGTGCCATCTCCGCCGCCCGCGACTCCTCCCGGGCGGTGACCGGGAGGACCTGGGTCTCCTCGGCCGCGCCCTCGGCGGGATCCGGCTCGTCGAAGATGGACAGGCCCTGGTCGCGGCTCATGCTGCGGCACCCACTCTCACGTCGTACGGACTGCGAGCCCCCAGTCTTGCCGATGCCTCCGAACGATCACAGCCCGGCTCGCGGAAGCACCCCCTCAGACGCCGCGGAAGCGGTTGATCGCGCTCTCGTGCTGCGCCCGCATCTCGTGGTCGAGGACGCCGAGACCCTCCTCCGGGGCGAGGCACAGCACGCCGACTTTGCCCTGGTGGGCGTTCTGGTGCACGTCGAGCGCGGCCTGGCCCACCTCGGCGAGCGGGTAGGTCCGAGACAGCGTCGGGTGGATCCTGCCCTTGGCGATGAGCCGGTTGGCCTCCCACGACTCGCGATAGTTGGCGAAGTGGCTGGAGATGATCCGCTTGAGGTTCATCCACAGGTAGCGGTTGTCGTACTCGTGCATGTAGCCCGACGTCGACGCGCAGGTGGTGATCGTGCCGCCCTTGCGGGTCACGTACACCGAGGCCCCGAAGGTCTCGCGTCCCGGGTGCTCGAAGACGATGTCGATGTCCTCGCCGCCGGTGAGCTCGCGGATGCGCGCCCCGAAGCGCTTCCACTCACGCGGGTCCTGCTCGGTTCCCTCGTCGTTCCAGAACCGGTAGTCCTCCTCGGAGCGGTTGATGATCAGCTCGGCTCCCATGCTGCGTGCGATGGCCGCCTTCTCCTCGTTGGACACCACGCAGACAGGGGTGGCCCCGCCGTTGAGGGCGTACTGCGTCGCGAAGCCGCCGAGCCCGCCGGAGGCGCCCCAGATGAGGACGTTGTCGCCCTGCTTCATGTTGCCGCCGTTGGTGGAGACGAGCTGGCGGTACGCCGTGCAGTTGACCAGGCCGGGGGAGGCGGCCTCCTCCCAGGTGAGGTGCTCGGGCTTGGGCATGAGCTGGTTCGCCTTCACCATCGCCACCTCGGCCAGGCCGCCGAAGTTGGTCTCGAAGCCCCAGATCCGCTGCTCGGTGTCCAGCATCGAGTCGTTGTGGCCGTCGGGGCCCTCGAGCTCGACGGAGAGGCAGTGCGCGACGACGCGGTCGCCCGGCTTCCAGCGGGTGACGCCGGGGCCGGTCTCGAGCACGACGCCGGAGAGGTCCGAGCCGACCACGTGGTAGGGCAGGTCGTGCCGCTTGGTGAGCTCGGAGCTGCGACCGTAGCGCTCGAGGAACCCGAAGGTGGACACCGGCTCGAAGATGGAGGTCCACACCGTGTTGTAGTTGATCGCGCTCGCCATCACCGCCACGAACGCCTCGCCGGGCCCGAGCTCGGGTAGCGGGACCTGGTCGACGTGCAGGGACGTGCGCGGGTCCTTGTCCTTGGACGCCACGCCCTCGAACATGTCGACCTCGTCCTTCTTCACGAAGGCGGCGCGGTAGGACTCGGGCAGCTCGAGGGAGGCGAAGTCCTCCGTGGTGGCGGTGCCGGACTCGATGGCGTCGAGGATGTTCTGCACGGGCGTCTCCTGTGGTCAGCGGGGCACGATCGGGTCAACGTACCGGCGAGTAACCTCGAGCGGCGAGAGGTGTGACGTACGTCGCTCTCAGTGGCCGCCGGGCGGCCCGACGGCTGGCTCGACCAGCTCGACCAGCACGCCACCGGCGTCCTTGGGGTGGATGAAGTTGACGCGGCTGCCGGACGTGCCGCGGCGCGGGGCGTCGTACAGCAGGCGCAGCCCGCGCCCGCGGAGCACGTCGGCGACGTGCTCGACGTCGTCGACCCGGAACGCCAGCTGCTGCAGGCCCGGGCCGCTGCGGTCGAGGAACTTCGCGATCGTCGAGTCCGGTGACAGCGGCGCCAGCAGCTGGAGGCAGGAGCCGGTCGGGTTCGAGGCGGGGTCGCCCACGCCGACCATCGCCTCGCGAACGCCCTGCTCCTCGTTGACCTCCTCGTGCAGCACCCGCATCCCGTAGGTGTCGCGGTAGAACGCGATCGCGGCGTCGAGGTCGGGCACCGCGATGCCGACGTGGTCGACGGCGGTGAACAGGTGGCGTACGTCGTGCAGCTCGTCGGAGGGCAGTGCGGGGGTGGTCATGGCCGACATGGTGCACGGCGGGGCGCGGGGGCGCGACCGGGTGTGACGTGCGCCTCACGACGACCGGTCGGCGCACCCCTGCCGGACGGAGCCGATGCCTGGGTATCGTCGCCAGAGCACCACCACCCGCATCCCGATCTGCCCGCCTGGAGGAAGCCATGTCCGGATCCGTGATCGTCGCTGGGGCACGCACCCCGATCGGGCGCCTGCTCGGCGGGCTCAAGGACCAGTCCGCGGCCGACCTCGGCGGAGTCGCCATCAGGGGGGCGCTGGAGAAGGCCGGCATCACCGGCGAGCAGGTCGACTACGTGATCATGGGCCAGGTCATCCAGGCCGGCGCGGGCCAGAACCCCGCCCGGATGGCCGCGGTCAAGGGCGGCATCCCGATGACCGTCCCCTCGATCACCATCAACAAGGTGTGCCTCTCCGGCCTCAACGCCATCGCCCTGGCCGACCAGCTCGTGCGCGCCGGCGAGTGCGACGTCGTCGTCGCGGGCGGCATGGAGTCGATGACCCAGGCGCCGCACTTCCTGCCGAAGTCGCGCGAGGGCGTGAAGTTCGGCGACGTCAAGCTCGTCGACTCGATGGCCTACGACGCGCTCTTCGACCAGTTCACCTCGCAGGCGATGGGCCTGCTCACCGAGGAGTGCAACGCCGCCGGGGCCAACCTGACCCGCGAGGAGCAGGACACCTACGCGGCGTACTCGCACCAGAAGGCCGCGGTCGCGTGGAAGAACGGCGTGTTCGCCGACGAGGTCGTGCCGGTCGAGATCCCGCAGCGCAAGGGGGACCCGGTCGTCATCAGCGAGGACGAGGGCGTGCGCGGCGACACCACCGTCGAGTCGCTGGCCCGGCTGCGCCCGGCCTTCCGCCCGGACGGCACCGTCACCGCGGGCTCCGCCTCGCAGATCTCCGACGGCGCCGCTGCCGTGGTCGTGATGAGCAGGGCGAAGGCAGAGGAGCTCGGGCTGCCGTGGCTCGCCGAGATCGGCGCGCACGGCCAGGTGGCCGGGCCCGACTCGACCCTGCAGCTCCAGCCCGCCGCTGCCACGGCCAGGGCCTGCGAGAAGGAGGGCATCTCGCCCGCCGACCTCGACCTCGTGGAGTTCAACGAGGCGTTCGCGGCCGTCGGCATCTCCTCGGCCCGCGAGCTCGGGATCGAGGACGCGAAGGTCAACGTCAACGGCGGGGCCATCGCGCTGGGTCACCCGGTGGGCATGTCCGGCACGCGCGTCGTCCTGACGCTGGCGCTCGAGCTCCAGCGTCGCGGCGGCGGCATCGGCGCCGCGGCGCTGTGCGGCGGCGGCGGCCAGGGTGACGCCCTGATCGTCCGCGTCCCTGCCAGGTGAGCCGGGGCCGGAGACGCGCGTGACCCGGCGCGGCGCGCGAGCCGTACCCGACCTCGTCGCGCGCGCCACCGACGGTGATCCGGCCGCGGTGGCCCGCCTCATCACCCTGGTCGAGGACACCTCGCCGCTCCTGCGCGAGGTGATGACCGCGTTGGGTGGGCGCACGGGACGCGCGCACGTGGTGGGCGTCACCGGCGCACCCGGCGTCGGCAAGTCCACCTCGACCAACGCCTTGGTGGCCAGCCTGCGCCGGGCCGGCAAGCGGGTGGGCGTGCTGGCCGTGGACCCCTCCTCGCCGTTCTCCGGCGGCGCCCTGCTCGGCGACCGGGTCCGGATGGGCGAGCACGCCCTCGACCGCGAGGTCTACATCCGCTCGATGGGTGCGCGCGGGCACCTCGGCGGCCTGTCCCGGTCGACCCCCCAGGCGGTGCGTGTCCTCGACGCTGCCGGCTGCGACGTCGTGGTCGTGGAGACGGTCGGCGTCGGGCAGAGTGAGGTGGAGGTGGCCGCGATGGCCGACACCACGCTGGTGCTGCTCGCGCCGGGGATGGGCGACGGCGTCCAGGCGGCCAAGGCAGGTATCCTGGAGATCGGCGACGTCTACGCCGTGAACAAGGCTGATCGAGAGGGTGCGGACCGGACCCGCCGTGAGCTGCGCACCATGCTCTCCGTGGCCGACCGGCGCGAGGGCGCGTGGCGACCGCCGGTGATCCAGACGGTGGCGAGCACGGGGGAGGGGATCGACGACCTGCTGGCCGAAGTGGAGCGCCACGCTGCCTGGCTCGAGGAGACCGGTGAGCTGGCCCGCCGTCGTACGCTCCGGGCCCGCGGCGAGGTCGAGGCGATCGCCCTGGGGACGCTGCGGGAGCGGTGGGACCGGGCCGGTGGCACTGACCTCGACCTCCTGGCGGGACGAGTGGCGGCCGGAGAGCTGGACCCCTACTCGGCCGCCGACGAGCTTCTCGCCCAGGGCTCGGTGACCAGCAGCTCCTGAAGGTCCTCGGCCGCCCGCTGCGTCCATGCCCGCAGGAGCGGCGCGCTGACCCCTTCGGCGCTCACCGAGAGCAGGTGGCCGTGAACGGCGTCGGGCACCGAGGCGATGACCGTGTGCCGGGCGCCGACGGTCAGCTCGACCGTCTCGATGCCAGCCGCTGTCGCTCCGGCGCGGGCTGCGGCGGCGAACGCCCTCCGGGCGTCTATGGTCGCCTGCGCCACCTCGGTCCGCGCCAGGCCGTGCGTGGCCACCGGGGATCCGGTCATCGTGCACAGCAGCGCGGAGGAGGGGCCGTCGATCGCGCGGAGCACGTCCACCAGCGACGACCACAGGGCAGGGGCGGCGGCGACCGGTGTCGCCTGCGTACGGACCTGCTCGCGACGGTGCTGCGACGCGCGGCCGGCCCACCCGGCAGCGCGCCGCAGCGCGCTCCGGGAGACGAGTTCTGCGGTCAAGAGACGCCCCTTCCTCATAGCCCTGTGGGCGTTCTGTTGCTTTCGCGTACGCCTTGTTGCACTCGCGTGGGCCTGAATGTAATCGGCACGCCGCCGTGCGTGCGGCGTTTCCGGCGAAGTCGGCGGGGACGTCCGCCGAGCAGGCTGCCGCTCAGCTGATGTGGAGGGTCTGCCCGGTGATTCGGGCGGCGGCGCTGCTGGCGAGGAACAGTGTGGCGTCGGCGACGGCCTGCCCGACGCGGGGCTGGGCAGCCCGCAGCAGGGTGTCGCCGGCGACCCGGCTGCCGCCGCCCGCGGAGGAGGGTGCGTACTGGCGGGGCAGGACGGCGCGCGGCGACTGGAGCACGGAGTTGACGCGGACGCCGAGGCCGGCCCAGTTCGCGCCGGCGCGGGCCGTGGCGTCGACGAGCTCGGCCTGTGCCGCCTCCGGCGTCGACGACAGCTCCAGCCAGGTGCGGACGGCGCCGGTGTTGACCACGCAGCCGCCACCCAGCGCCGGGCTCTGGCCGAGCTTGAGCCGCAACCGGGTGGTGAGGAACGTGGGCCCCAGCAGACCGGAGCGGACCGCCTCGGCGACGAACGCCCGCTCCTCGGGCGGGAGGCCGAACGGCAGGTGGCAGGTCGCGGCCAAGACCAGCACGTCGATGTGGTCCACCATCCCGACCAGGTGGTCGATGGACTCCTGGCGGGCCAGGTTGACCGACTCGTAGTCGAAGGCCGACAGGTCGCTGTCGTAGAGGGAGCGCAGCATCATCGTGCCGGTGACGGTCACCGAGGCGCCGCAGGACGCGAAGGCGGAGGCGATGGTGTGGCCCTCGCCGCGCGTGCCGCCGATGACGAGCACCTGGTAGCCGTCGAAGTCGTACGCCCCCGCTGTCGACATGCTGTCGCGTCCTCCCGTCGATCCCCCGGGGGCGTTTCTACCACGCAGTAGTCACGCCCGGACAGGTGCGCACATGCTCAGTTGGGTCACAAGATCGTCGTCACCGCACCTCGTCACTGCACCTCGTCACCGGCGAGTACGCCGGCCTCGCGCAGGGGGTCGACCAGGTCGAGGCGTCCGGTGCGGACGGCAGCGAAGGTCCACAGCTTGTTGAGCACGAAGGACAGGGGAGTCACCAGCACGATGACCGCCAGCTGCGCCCAGTACAGCCGGGTGCGCAGGCCGGTCGAGTCGTCGAGCACGTCGGTCGGCAACGCGACCGGTGAGTGGGGGTGCATCAGGAGCGTCAGCAGGGCCAGCCCCACCAGCTGTCCGCCCAGGCCGACGACCAGGAACGGCCAGTACTCCCGCCACCACCCGGCCGCCCGGCTGCTGCGGAACGTCCACGTGCGGTTGAGCTGGAAGTTGCTGAGGTTGGCGACGAGGAAGGCCAGCGTCGAGTACACGTGGTACCAGCGCACGTTGAAGTCCGACGCGGCCAGGCCGACGACGACGTCGTCGAAGTGCGGGCCGAGCCGGCGCAGCACGACCAGCACGAGCAGGTTGACCACGACGCCGGAGGCTCCTACGACGCCGAAGCGGCCCAGCAGGCCGAGGTTGCGCCGGTGTCGCGCCAGCAGCGCGGCTCCCCGGGATCCCATGCGCCGAGGCTACCGACCCGCGCCCCCGCTCGTGGCGGACCTCCCTAGGATTGGGCCATGACGCAGCAGCCGTTCAGCCGCCCCGGTGCCATCGACCTGTCCGGCCTGGGCCGGCCCGCCCCGTCCGCCGCCACCCCCGCCCCGACCGGTGCGCCGGCGGGCGCCGGGTCGTACAGCGTCGTCGTCGACGAGCAGAACTTCCAGGGCCTGCTCGAGCAGTCGATGACCGCACCGGTGCTCCTGGCGTTCTACTCCCGCACCCGCATGCCCGAGAGCGGCCAGCTGGCCGACGACCTGGCCACCGTGGTCGGCGAGCACGAGGGGCGATACCTGTTGGGCCTGGTCGACATCGACGCGGTCCCGCAGATCGCCCAGGCGATGCAGATCCCGTCGATCCCGCTCGTGGTGGCCGTCGTCGACGGTCGCCCGATGCCGCTCCTGCAGGACGCCCTCCCCATCGACGAGCTGCGCACGGCCCTGACCCAGGTCGGACAGCAGCTGACGGCGCAGGGCATCACGGGACGCCACCAGCCCCGGTCCGGCGCGGCCGCTGGCGCGGTCGGCGAGGAGGACGCGGTCGACCCGCGCTACGCGCCGGCGCAGGACGCGCTGGCGGCCGGCGACATCGACCGTGCGGTGGCGGAGTACCAGAAGCTGCTCGACGCCAACCCCGCCGACGTCGAGGCGGCAGGCGGCCTGGCGATCGCCAAGGTCATGCAGCGCACGCAGGGCGTCGACCTCAACCAGGCCCGTGCCGCCGCCGCGGAGAACCCCGACGACGTCGATGCGCAGACCTTGGTCGCCGACCTGGACATGCTCGGCGGGCACGTCGAGGACGCCTTCACCCGGCTGGTGAACCTCGTCGCGCGCACGAGCGACAAGGACCGCGAGAAGGCGCGTGACCACCTGCTGGGGCTCTTCGCCGCGGTCGGCAACGACGACCCGCGCGTGCTCGCGGGCCGTCGCAACCTGGCGTCAGCGCTCTTCTGACGGGCGCCGCTCCAGCACGGAGCGGCCCGCCTCGAGGCGGGCCACCGGCACCCGGAACGGCGAGCACGAGACGTAGTTGAGCCCGACCTCGTCGAAGAAGTGCACGGAGCGGGGATCGCCGCCGTGCTCGCCGCAGACGCCGACCTTGAGGTCGGGACGGGTCTCGCGCCCCTTCACCGTCCCCATCTCGACCATGCCGCCGACGCCGCGCTGGTCGAGCGACTCGAAGGGGGAGACGTCGAAGATCCCGTGCTCGAAGTAGCGGGAGAAGAACGAGGACTCGACGTCGTCGCGCGAGAAGCCCCACGCCATCTGGGTGAGGTCGTTGGTGCCGAAGGAGAAGAAGTCGGCGGCCTGGGCGATCCGGTCGGCGAGGAAGGCCGCACGCGGCAGCTCGATCATCGTGCCGATCGAGACGTCGAGCTTGACCCCGCGCGCCTGCTCGACCTCGGCCACGACCTGCTCGATCTCGGCGCGGACGATCTGCAGCTCGCGCACGCTCGCCACGAGCGGCACCATGATCTCGGGTCGAGGTGAGCCGTGCACGGCCATCCGGTCCGCCGCCGCCTCCGCGATGGCACGTGCCTGCATGCGGAACAGGCCCGGGATCTGGATGCCGAGCCGGACCCCGCGCAGGCCCAGCATCGGGTTCTGCTCGTGCAGGCGGCGCACGTGCGTCAGCAGCGACGCGGCCCGTTCGTCGACGCGGCCCCGCTCCTCGGCCAGCGCGACCTCCACGCTCAGGTCGGTGAGGTCGGGCAGGAACTCGTGCAGCGGCGGGTCGAGCAGGCGGATGGTCACCGGCAGACCGTCCATCGCCTCGAGGATCTCGGTGAAGTCCTGGCGCTGGAGGGGAAGCAGCTCCTCGAGCGCGGCCTCGACGCCCGCCTCGTCCTCGGCGACGATCAGCTTCTCCACGAGCTCGCGGCGCTCGCCGAGGAACATGTGCTCGGTGCGGCACAGGCCGATGCCCTGCGCGCCGAACCGGCGGGCCCGCGCCGCGTCCTCGGGGGTGTCGGCGTTGGTGCGCACCCGCAGCCGCCGGGCCCCGTCGGCGTGCGCCATGATCCGCGCGACCGCGTGGGCGAGGTCGTCGTCGAGCTTCTCGCCCTCGAAGTGGCGTACGACGACGGAGTCCGCCACCGGCACGGCGCCCGCGAAGACCTCGCCGGTGGTGCCGTCGATCGAGATCACGTCGCCCTCGCGCACGGTCGCGCCGTCGCGGACCGTGAACTGCTTGCCCTTCGTGTCGACGTCGAGCGACTCCGCGCCGCACACGCAGGTGCGGCCCATCCCGCGGGCCACGACCGCGGCGTGCGAGGTCTTGCCGCCGCGGCTGGTGAGGATGCCGCGTGCTGCGACCATCCCGCGCAGGTCGTCGGGGTTGGTCTCCTTGCGGACCAGGATCACGTCCTCGCCACGGCCGGCCCACTCCACCGCCGTGTCGGAGTCGAAGACCACCTTGCCGACCGCCGCGCCGGGGGAGGCGTTCATGCCGGTCGCCAGGAGCGTGCGATCGGACGCGGCGTCGAAGCGCGGGAACATCAGCTGGGCCAGCTGGTCGCCCGTCACCCTCAGGACCGCCTCGTCCATCTGGATCAGGCCCTCGTCGACCATGTCGATGGCGATGCGGAACGCCGCCTCGGGGGTGCGCTTGCCCACCCGGGTCTGGAGCATCCACAGCTTTCCGCGCTCCACGGTGAACTCGATGTCGCACATGTCGCGGTAGTGCCGCTCGAGGCGGACCATGATGTCCATGAGGTCGTCGTAGGACTGCCGGTCGATCTCGGCCATGTCGGCCAGCGACACGGTGTTGCGGATGCCGGCGACGACGTCCTCTCCCTGCGCGTTCTGCAGGTAGTCGCCGTACACGCCCTGCTCGCCGCTGGCCGGGTCGCGGGTGAAGGCGACGCCCGAGCCGGAGTCCATGCCGAAGTTGCCGAACACCATCGCCTGGACGTTGACGGCGGTGCCGAGGTCCTCCGGGATGCGCTCTTGTCGGCGGTAGAGCCGCGCGCGGTCGGTGTTCCAGGAGTCGAACACCGCTCGGATCGCGAGGTCCATCTGCTCGCGCGGGTCCTGGGGGAACTCCCGGCCCGCGTGCTCCTCGATGATCGCCTTGAACGCCCCGACCAGCTGCCGAAGGTCGTCCGCGTCGAGGTCGAGGTCGGAGTCGGTGCCCTTGGCTCGCTTCGCCTCGTCGAGTGCGTGCGAGAAGTGCTCGGCGTCGACGTGCAGCACGGTGCCCCCGAACATCTGCAGCAGCCGGCGGTAGGAGTCCAGCGCGAACCGCTCGGACTGGCTGCGCGCGGCCAGTCCGCTCACCGAGGTGTCGTTGAGGCCGACATTGAGGACGGTCTCCATCATCCCCGGCATCGAGAACTTGGCGCCCGAACGCACGGAGACGAGGAGCGGATCGTCGGCATCGCCGAGGCGCTTGCCCATCGCGGACTCGAGGGCGGCGAGGTGCTCGGTGACCTCCTCGGCGAGTCCGTCGAGCTCGCCGTCCTCACCCTCCTCGACCTGGGCGAGATAGGCACGACAGGTCTCGGTGGAGATCGTGAAGCCCGGTGGAACCGGCAGGCCGAGGTTGGTCATCTCCGCCAGGTTGGCTCCCTTGCCGCCCAGCAGGTCCTTCTGGTCCTTGTTGCCCTCGGAGAAGTCGTAGACCCACGTCATGGAGGCATACTGCCTCAGCGGCCGGACTCCGTATACGGCCGAGCGCCGCTCACAGCGGCCCGGACACGGCGGGCGGTGAAGTCCGCCGCCAGCTCGTCGACCTCCTCGAGCGTGCAGAACCGCACGTCGCGGATCTCGCGCTCCTGCATGACGACCCGAGCCAGGACCGACGGGGGATGGGTGCCGCCGTCGAAGACCAGGCACACCGCGTCGTCCCAGCCGCTCCAGGCCGGCAGCCAGTCGGTGAGCACCAGCACGCCCGGCTCGAGGTCGAGGCCCAGCTCTTCCTCGACCTCCCGCTGCACCGCCAGGCGCGGCGACTCGCCGACCTCCACCACGCCGCCGGGCAGGTCCCAGTCGCGCTTGTAGGTGAGCTGGCACAGCAGCACCCGGCCGTCGGGGTCGCGCACCAGCATCTGGGAGATGGCGCGCTTGCGCGGCAGGAAGGAGTTCAGCAGCGAGCGGAAGCCCTCCGGCTGGTCGACCGGCTGGTCGTCACGCACCCGGGCGTACACCACCCGGTCGGTGACCGCGCCGTCGACCGTCACGCCGCGGGTGACCCCCTCCTTGAGCAGGCCGGCCCAGGTGGCCGCCCGCTGGGCCGAGCGGTCGTCGATGCCGACGAGGGCCTCGACCCGCGTGTGCGCGGTCAGCGCCCCGGCGACCGCCTGGCGCAGCGCGTCGGTCGTGGGCTCGCCCTGCCACTGGATCCTGGCCACGCCGTCGGCCACGGTCGTCACGGTGATCGGGTCAGCCACCGGACCACCTTAACGAGGCGACTGTGGGACGGACCCCCGCCGGGTGCCGGCCTGCCGGGCTGGGCTGGCTTGCTCGGGTCGGCTCTGGTCGGCTCTGCCTGTCCATCAAGGTATGTCGGTCAATCGTTACGGGAAGTCCGCCTGTCCATCACGGTATGTCGGTGGACACGCACCTCCCTCGCGGAACTGACCTGGGGAAGTGCCTACTCACCGACATACCGTGATGAAGCAGCGGCGGCGGCGGACCGGTCCCGCCGAGCGCGCGACGTACGGCGTCAGCGCGGCTCGTACGGGCGTCAGCCGGCGTCGGCGATCAGTCGTCGCAGCCGCTGGGCGGTGCGCGCCGGATGATCGAGGTCGGACCACACCAGGCGGATCATCCACGAGCCGGTCGCCTCCCGCAGGCGGTCCTCGCGCCGCTTCTCGCGGAACACGACCTCCCCGGGGTCCTGGCCGGGCGTGAGCAGCCGACCGTACTTCTGGCGACCGTCGAACTCGCCCAACCCGCGCAGCTTGGGCCAGGCGTAGTCCGTGCGGCCGAGGAGTTCGCCATCCACGCGTACCTCGTACTGGAGGACCGGGGCGGGCAGGTGCTCGACCCAGAACAGCCACAGTCCGCGCGACTCCCCGACGGACTCCGCGCGCCCGTCCGCCATCCGTACGGGCACATGGAGGTGGCGCGTGCGCGGCCAGTGAGCCATCAGGTCGAACTGGTTGCCGATCTCGGACATCGTGCACACGCTGCGGTTCAGCGCCGAGTTGAGCACCACGAGCGCCGCCTCCGGACTGCTCGAGGACCCAGCCTCGAGCACGCACCGCGCGGGGGTCAGCACCCGGAGTCCGCCGGCGTCGACAACCTCGTCGTCGGTGACGAGTCCCTCGTGGTGCACCACGTCCCCCTCGATCCGGCCCGCGGCGCCGTCGAGTCGGGTGACGTGCACGCGCTCCAGGTCGACGCCCCAGACCTCGACCCCCAGGGCGACGCACGCCGACACGTGGCTGAGCGCGACCTTGTCGCCGAGCGCGTCGACGACGGCGCGGCACCGAAGCAGGTGGCGCTGCTCGTCGCCGACGTCGTCCCACAGGTCGGGGAACGTGTAGTAGCCGCGGCGCATCCGGCGCCAGCGGCCGGCGCGGTGCTCACGAGTGATGGCGCGGTCGTCGTACCCCGCGTCCCGGGCGTGCGCTCGGGTGAAGAAGCCGAGCTCGAGGCAGATCGCGCGCAAGGGGTCCATGCCCCGACCCTGCGCGCGACGAGCGACAACGCGGGACGTACGCGCGGCCGCCCTGGGGACAGGTGCCGCGGCGGCGTACCTGTGCACGGTCAGCGGCCCGCGACGGCGCGCCACCCCCTCTGCTGCTCCATCACGGTATGTCGCCGAACAGGCACTTCCCGAGGCGAGCTCACCGGGGGAAGTGCCTGTTCGCCGACATACCTTGATGGACAGGCAGAGGGGGGCGAAGCCCGCGGATCAGGACTCGTCGCGACGGAACCAGACCGTGGCCAGGGGCGGCACCACGATGTCGGCGTACGCCGGCTGGCCGTGGTGCTCGCCCGCGACGGCGGTGATCGAGCCGAGGTTGCCCACGCCCGAGCCGTAGTAGGCCTCCGCGTCGGTGTTGAGGATCTCCGACCACCTGCCCTCGGCCGGCAGCCCGAGCCGGTAGCCGTCGTGCGGCGTGCCCGCGAAGTTGGCCACGCAGACCAGGTCGGGGTGGCCGGGCGCGCGGCGCACGAACGAGAACACGTTCCGACCGGCGTCGTTGGCGTCGATCCACGAGAACCCGGCGGGGTCGTTGTCGCGACCCCAGAGGGCGCCGCTGTCGGCGTAGGCACGGTTCATGTCGCGCACCATCGTGTGCACGCCGGCGTGCTCGGGGTGCTCGAGCAGCCACCAGTCGAGCTCGCGGCTCTCGGCCCACTCGGACTCCTGGCCGAACTCGCAGCCCATGAACAGCAGCTGCTTGCCCGGGTGTGCCCACATGTAGGCGAGGTACGCCCGGAGGTTCGCCAGCTGCTGCCAGCGGTCGCCGGGCATCTTGCGCAGCAGGGAGCCCTTGCCGTGGACAACCTCGTCGTGGCTGATCGGCAGGACGTAGTTCTCCGCGTAGGCGTAGACCAGCGAGAACGTCATCTGGCCGTGGTGGTGGCTGCGGTAGAGGGGGTCCTTGGCGACGTAGTCGAGCGAGTCGTGCATCCAGCCCATGTTCCACTTGAAGCCGAAGCCCAGTCCGCCGTCGCTGGTCGGGCCGGTCACGCCCGGCCACGCGGTGGACTCCTCGGCGATGGTGACGATGCCGGGGACCCGCTTGTAGACGGTGGCGTTCATCTCCTGCAGGAACTGCACGGCCTCGAGGTTCTCGCGGCCGCCGTGCTTGTTCGGCGACCACTCGCCGTGCTCACGGGCGTAGTCGAGGTAGAGCATGGAGGCGACGCCGTCCACGCGCAGGCCGTCGGCGTGGTACTCCTCGAGCCAGTAGACGGCGTTGGCGTAGAGGAAGTTGCGCACCTCGTTGCGCCCGAAGTTGAAGATGTGCGAGCCCCACTCCTTGTGCCAGCCGCGCTGCGGGTTGGGGTCCTCGTACAGCGGCGTGCCGTCGAAGCGCGCCAGCGCCCACTCGTCGGTGGCGAAGTGCCCGGGCACCCAGTCCAGGATGACGCCGACGCCGGCCTGGTGCAGTCGGTCGATGAGCCGCTTGAGGCCGTCGGGGTCGCCGAAGCGCGAGTCCGGCGCGAAGTACGACGTCACGTGGTAGCCCCACGAGCCGCCGAACGGGTGCTGCATGACCGGCATCAGCTCCACGTGGGTGAAGCCCAGGTCGGAGACGTAGGGCACCAGCGCGTCGGCCATCTGGTCCCACGTGTAGAGGTCGCCGGAGTAGTGCTTGCGCCACGACGCCAGGTGCACCTCGTAGACCGACATCGCCTCGTCGACCGGCTTGCGGGTGCGGCGCGCCTCGATCCAGGCGTCGTCGGACCACTCGTGCTGGGACTGCCACACGATCGAGGCGGAGCTCGGCGGCTTCTCCGCGTACTGCGCCAGCGGGTCGGCGCGGTCGCCCCACTGCCCGTCGGCGCCGCGCAGGCGGTACTTGTACTGCGCGCCCACGCCGACCCCGTCGACGTGCACGTGCCACACGCCCGAGCCGTCGAGGCGGGTCATCGGGTGGGCGGCGCCGTCCCAGCCCGCCCACTCGCCCGCCACCTGGACCTCCAGCGCGTTGGGCGCCCAGACCCGGAACGAGGTGCCGGCGTCGGTGACCTGCGCGCCGAGCACCGTCCACAGCTCCTCGTGGCGGCCCTCGCCGATCAGGTGCAGGTCGAGCTCTCCGGGGGCGTGCGGGTCCCGCGTCGCAGCCGGCGCGGCAGCCGGTGCGGGGGTCGTCGCGGCGGTCGCGGCGGTCGGCGCGGCTGCCGTCGGAACGGCCTTCTTGGTGGTCTTGTCGCTCATCGCGTCTCTCCCAGGGCGGCCAGCGGGATGGACAGCCATCCCGGACGGTTGCGTGCTTCGTAGACGGCCTCGTAGACGACCTTGTCGGCGAGGTAGGCGTCGAGCAGCGTTTCGGCCGCGGGGTCGAGGTCCGCACCGCGCTGCGTGGTGTAGGCGTCGAGGAAGGCGGCACGGTTGCGCGCCGACCACTCCGCGGCGCGGTAGTTGCGCTGATCGGTCTCCGCCCCGGCGTCGGCACCGGCCCCGGTGAGGGCCACGACGCGGGGTGCGTAGTCGAAGGAGCGGATCATGCCCGCGACGTCGCGCCACACCGAGTCCGGCTCGAGCCGCTCGGCGAGCGGCTTGGCGGGCTCGCCCTCGAAGTCGACGATCTTCCAGCCCTTGGAGGTGCGCAGTGTCTGCCCGAGGTGGAGGTCGCCGTGCACCTGCTGCACCTCGATGCGGTCGAGGTCGCGCAGCCGGGCGAAGGTCTGGCGCAGCCGCTCCTCGTGGGGAGCCAGGTCCGGTACGACGTCCAGCGCGGCGTCGAGGCGCCCCGCCATCGCCGCGGCCAGGGCACCGGCCGCGGCTGCGTCGCGCTCCTCGACCGGGAAGTGCGCGGCGAGGTCGGCGTGCACCTGCGCGAGCGCCACGCCGAGGCGGGCGGCCTCGCCGGCGAAGTCGCCGCCGACCTCGTCGGCGTGCAGGTCGGCCTCGGCGAACAGGTTGCGCACGCTGGCCAGCGCCAGGTCCCACCCGTCGCTGGCGGTGCGCAGGAACTGCTGCAGCATCGCCAGCTGGACGGTGCTGCCGGTCTCCTCGTCGACCAGGTCGAGCCAGCCGTAGAGGGCGGCGACGTGGCTGGATCCGGCCTCGGTGAGGACCTGGTGGATGGCGATGTCGGGATTGACGCCGGGGGTGACCTTGCGGAACACCTTCATCAGCGCGTCCTCGCCGAAGGCGACCGAGGAGTTGGACTGCTCCCCGGAGAAGAGGGTGGAGTGGGCGTCGAGGTCGAGCTCGTGGCCGGGAAGGCTGTGGAAGTGCAGCAGCCCGCGGGCGGTGCTCTCCGACGGAGCCGCGAAAGCCCTGAGCCACAGCCCCATCGACTCGCGGTCGTGCAGCGCGTCGTAGACGTGCGCGTGGCCGAAGTCGTCGTCGTCCCACTCGCCCACGAGCGCGTGCGCCAGCCGCTCCTGCGGCTCGGCGTAGTAGGCGAGCGGGAGCTGGTAGAGCTCGGTGCCGTCGGGGTAGGAGATCTCGGCCAGCTCGATGGAGACCCGCACCCCCTCGGGGGCGCCGAGCACCTCGCCCACCCGGCGTACGCCGGTCAGGGTCCACTCCCGGCCCTTGCCTGCGAACCAGCGGGCGTCGCCGATCCAGGCCGCCAGCTCGTCGATGTGTGGTGCGTTCACTGCTCCACCCCCGAGGTCGTGGGATCGGTGAGCCTGAGCCACAGGAAGCCGTAGCCGCCCAGGGTCAGGAGGTAGGGGAGCTCGCCGACGGCCGGGAACGGCACGCCGCCGAGCAGCTCGACCGGGACCATGCCCTCCCAGTGCCGCAGGTCGAGCTCGACCGGCTGCGGGAAGCGGGAGAGGTTGTTGACGCACAGGATGACGTCGCGCTCGCCCCCGGCCGAGTGATGCTCGCGGATGTAGGACAGGACGCTGGGGTTGGAGCCGCCGAGGTCGGTGAACTCGCCGAGGCCGAACGCCGGGTGGCGCCGCCGGGCGTGCACGAGCCGGCGGGTCCAGTGCAGCAGCGAGGAGGTGTTCTCCAGCTGCGCCTCCACGTTGACCGACTGGTAGCCGTACACCGGGTCCTGGATCGCCGGCAGGTGCAGCTTGCCGGGCGTGGCGGCCGAGAAGCCCGCGTTGCGGTCCGGCGTCCACTGCATCGGCGTACGCACGCCGTCGCGGTCACCGAGCCAGATGTTGTCGCCCATCCCGATCTCGTCGCCGTAGTAGAGGACGGGGGAGCCGGGCAGCGACAGCAGGAGCGCGGTGAACAGCTCCATGCGGTTGACGTCGTTGTCGAGCAGGGGCGCCAGCCGGCGGCGGATGCCGATGTTGGCCTTCATCCGCGGGTCGTGGGCGTACTCGGACCACATGTAGTCGCGGTCCTCGTCGGTGACCATCTCGAGGGTGAGCTCGTCGTGGTTGCGCAGGAAGATGCCCCACTGGCAGCCCTCCGGGATGGCGGGCGTCTGCTCGAGGATCTCCGAGATGGGGAACCGCGACTCGCGTCGCACCGCCATGAAGATGCGCGGCATCACCGGGAAGTGGAAGGCCATGTGGCACTCGGTGCCGATCCAGCGGCCGTCCTCGGTCTGCTCGGGACCGAAGTACTCCACGACGTCGGCGGGCCACTGGTTGGCCTCGCACAGCAGCACGCGGCCGGGGTAGTTCTCGTCGACGAAGCGGCGGCACTTCTTGAGGAACTCGTGCGTCTCCGGCAGGTTCTCGCCGTTGGTGCCGGGCCGCTCGTAGAGGTAGGGCACGGCGTCGAGCCGGAACCCGTCGAGGCCCATGTCGAGCCAGAACGCCATCGCGTCGAGCATCGCCTGGTGCACGGCGGGGTTGTCGAAGTTGAGGTCGGGCTGGTGGTGGAAGAACCGGTGCCAGTAGTACTGCTGGCGCACGGGGTCCCAGGTCCAGTTCGACGGTTCGGTGTCGACGAAGATGACGCGGGCGTCCTCGTAGAGCTCGTCGGTGTCGGACCAGACGTAGAAGTCGCCGTAGGGACCGTCCGGGTCGCTGCGGCTGGCCTGGAACCACGGGTGTGCGTCACTCGTGTGGTTCATGACGAAGTCGATGATCACGCGGATGCCGCGCTGGTGGCAGGCGTCGACGAACTCGTGGAAGTCCTCGACGCTGCCGCACTCGGGCAGGATGTTGTTGTAGTCGGCCACGTCGTAGCCGCCGTCACGCAGCGGCGAGGTGAAGAACGGCGGGATCCACAGGCAGTCCACACCGAGCCACTCGAGGTAGTCGAGCTTCTCGATGAGACCCTGGAAGTCGCCGGTGCCGTCGCCGTTGGAGTCGCGGAAGGACCGGACCAGCACCTCGTAGAAGACCGCCGTGCGGAACCACTCCGGCTCCGCGTTGAGGACCGCCGTGGCCGCGCCTGCGTCGGTCGGCATCTGCCCCGACGAGTGGTGGGCTGACGTGGCGTGGTCGGTCAACGGGTCCTCCTGACGTGGATGATGTGGGCGGGCTCGTGACCCGGGTCCAGCCGGACGTAGTCGTGCTGGCTCCAGCTCCAGTCGGCACCGGTGATCTCGTCGTGAGCCACGAACGAGTCGTGCCAGCCCAGGCCCAGGGCCGGCATGTCGAGGTGCAGCATGGTCTCGCGCGTGCCGTGCGGGTCGAGGTTGATGACGCTGATGACCACGTCGTCGGTGCCGTCGGGCAGCGTGTGCCGCTTGGAGAACACCAGGACGCTGTCGTCCTCGCTCTCGTGGATGGTGACGTTGCGCAGCAGCTGCAGTGCCGGGTGCGCGCGGCGGATCTCGTTGAGCCGGGTGAGGTACGGCGCCAGCGTGGTGCCCTCGGCGTCGCGCTTGGCCCAGTCCCGGATGCGGATCTGGTACTTCTCCGAGTCCAGGTACTCCTCCGAGCCCGGCTTGACCGCGACGTGCTCGAACAGCTCGTAGCCGGCGTACACACCCCACGACGGGGACCCGGTGGCAGCCAGCGCGGCGCGCACCTTGAACGCCGCCGGACCGCCGTACTGCAGGTAGGCGTGCAAGATGTCGGGGGTGTTGACGAAGAAGTTGGGCCGCATGAGGTGGTCGGACTCGGACGACACCTCGACCAGGTAGTCCTCGATCTCGCGCTTGCCGGTGCGCCAGGTGAAGTACGTGTAGCTCTGGTGGTAGCCGACTGCGCCCAGGCCGTGCATCATCGCGGGCTTGGTGAACGCCTCGGACAAGAAGATGACGTCGGGGTCCGTACGCCGCACCTCGGCCAGCAGCCACTCCCAGAACGCGAGCGGCTTGGTGTGCGGGTTGTCCACGCGGAAGATCCGCACGCCGTGCGACATCCACAGCTTGACGATGCGCAGCACCTCGCGGCAGATGCCGGTGGGGTCGTTGTCGAAGTTGATCGGGTAGATGTCCTGGTACTTCTTCGGCGGGTTCTCCGCGTACGCGATCGTGCCGTCGGCGCGGGTGGTGAAGAACTGCGGGTGCGTGGTCACCCACGGGTGGTCGGGCGCGGCCTGGAGGGCGAGGTCGAGCGCCACCTCGAGGCCGAGCTCCGTCGCGCGGGCGACGAAGGCGTCGAAGTCCTCGAAGGTGCCGAGGTCGGGGTGGATCGCGTCGTGGCCACCGTCCTTGCTGCCGATCGCCCACGGCGAGCCGGGGTCGTCGGGACCGGGCGTCAGGGTGTTGTTGGGCCCCTTGCGGTTGACCTCGCCGATCGGGTGGATCGGCGGCAGGTAGATCACGTCGAAGCCCATCTCGGCGACGCGGTCGAGCCGCTCGGCCGCCGTGCGGAGGGTGCCGCCTGTGACCTTCCCGGTCTTCTCGTCGCGGGTGGCGCCCTCGGAGCGGGGGAAGAACTCGTACCAGCTGCCGAACAGCGCTCGCACCCGGTCGGCGCGGAAGCGGAACGGACCGGTGACCGACGTCAGCTCGCGCAGCGGGTGGGCCAGCAGCACGGCGTCGAGCTCGGGGTCCTGCAGCGCGGCCAGTCGCGCGGCCACCGGCCGCTCCTGGTCGCTCGCGGCGGCGAGAGCGCTCCTGACGACCCCCGCGGCGGCCTTGTCGAGCTTCGCCTCGCCCGTGCCGGCGGCGACCCGCTCGAGCAGGAGCCGGGCCTCGGTGAACATCAGCTCCACGTCGACGCCGGCCGGGATCTTGATGCCGGCGTCGTGCTGCCAGGTGGCGACGGGGTCGGACCAGGAGTGGATCTCGAAGGTCCACTCGCCCTCGACGTCGGGCGTGACGTGGGCGACGTAGCGGTTGGGCTCCTCGCCGTAGGGCACCATCCGCACCGGGGGGCGGCGGGTGCCGGCGGGGTCGGTCGCGACGACCTCGGCGCCGAGCTGGTCGTGGCCTTCTCGGAACACGGTCGCCCGGACGGGCATCGGCTCGCCGACAGTGGCCTTCGCCGACTGTCGACCCAGGTCGACGACGGGGGAAACATCCATCACGGGTATGCGGCCAACCATGGCCCCACACTTGCGAACCCGTCTCCCGCACGCAAGCCGATCGCGGCCGAGGCCACCCCTTGGGACGACCCCGGCCGCGACTGGGAGGAAGCGCGTGCCGGGCAACGCGCGCGAGGTCAGCGACCCCGTGAGATGCGGATCACACGCAGCCGCGTCCGCGACGGCTGCAGCGCCGACGCGTCGGCGGGCACGAACCGGACGCGCACCGTGTTGCGCCCGGCGCGCAGCGCCGCCTTCGGCACCCTCACCCGGGTCGAACCGGTCGTGGTGTCGAGGCTGCGCCAGGTGCGGCCGTTGAGCCGGACCACGAAGGTGCCGGCCTCCGCGTCGAGGCTGCTGCGCACCGAGAGGAACAGCACCGGCGCCGGCTTCTGCGCGGTCTGGAATGCTCGCTTGACGATCATCCGGGTCCGGGTGGCGGCCGCCGACGTGGTGCCGCCGTTGCCGGTGTTGCCGGTGTTGCCGGTGTTGCCGTTCGAGTCCGTCCCCGGGTTGGTCCCCGGGTCCGTCCCGGGGTCGGTGCCCGGGTCGGTGCCCGGGTCGGTGCCGTCGCCCTCGTCCGTACCGGGGACTGAAGGCTGCTGGGGCAGGGTGGGGCTGTCGCCGAAGACCTGCAGCTCGGCGGCGTGGACGATCGTGCCGCGATCGGAGCCCTGCTTGCAGTCCGTCAGCACGGTGGTGCTCGCCGTCTGCTGACCCGCGTACAGCTCCTGGCCGGTGCACTGGTTCTCCAGCGTCACGAGGCGTACGGCGGCCGCGTCCGTGGCGGGGACGTCGAATTCGCGCATCGTGAGCGTCGGTGCGGTGGGGCGCGGCAGCCCGCTGGGGAACGCGTCGCCGGGGGAGGTGTAGAACCGCTCCCACGTGGCGTCGTCGGAGGCGCAGTCGGCGGTGCACGCCTCGAGCGCGAACTGCCGCAGCGCGGTGAACCGGGAGCCCGAGTCCGGGTCCTCCTGCGCGAGGGGGAGCTCGGTGCCGGACGCCGGGGCCGGAGTGAGGTACGCGCTGACCTGGACGCGCTCAACGGTGCTCACGCCGCCGGCGAGGTCGACGGAGACCGACGGGTTTGACTCGTCGACCTGCGCCTCGGTCACGCCGCCCCAGTTGGTCGCCTCGGTGCCGTCGATGAGGGCCTCGGCGTTGCGCGAGCCCTCCGTCGCGGCCAGGACGGACGCGCCCGCCGCGGCACTGGCCAGGTTGACCACGTCGCCGAGGGTCTCGGTGCGTTCGCGGCCGTCACCGGGCACCGTCATGGTCCAGCGGGTGAACCCCCGGTCGGGTGACACCGCCAGCATCTCGTAGGTGCCGGGGGTGAAGGCGGCGGTGGCGCCGAGGGCGGTGGCCGGGTCGGTGTCGGCGACCGGCGTGACCCGCGCCTCGTAGTTCCCGACGTAGATCCGCGCGGCACCGGTCGTGGCGAACGTGACCTGCGAGTTCGGTCCGGTCGGGGTCGCGAAGCTGGGGATCGGCTCGTGGTCGTCGGCGTCGGTCACCGAGGCAGCGGCGCCCATCCCACGACGGGCGAACGCCGCCCACATCACGTCCTGGTTCGCACCACCGAAACGCATCCGGTCGGCAGCGAGCATCGCGTCACGGGCGTCCAGCATGGAGGTGGCGCCCTGCTGGAGCAGGAAGGAGTCGAACATCAGCTGCACCCACCGACGGTTGCCCGGGCACGCTTCCGCCGGGAGCGGGGAGCCGTTCGGCGTCGCCTGCGCGCACGCCAGCTGCAGGTCCGCCCTCGCGTAGGGGAACCGGGCGTCGTACCTGTCCACCAGAGCCTGGCGGACCTCCCACATGGTGCCGTTCCAGATCTCGCCGTCGGCGTGGACCTCCGGTCCGGTGGTGTCGAAGCCGTAGTCGGAGTAGTTCAGCGGGTTCTGGTCGATGGAGTAGTCGCGGATGGCGGTCTCGGTGTTGCCGGTGGCGTAGGCGCCGACGGCCCACACGTTGCCGCCGTTGCTGTAGCCGTGCGAGAACTGGTACTCGCCGGCGACGAGGTCGCTCCACGACTCGCCCATCGCGCCGCCCTGCTCCGAGGTCAGCCCCTCGTCTGGCCCGGCGACCATGCGGTTGCTGATGGCGTGGGTGTACTCGTGCCCGACGATCCCCATGTCCAGGCCGCCGTCGGTGCAGGGTGCGTAGAAGGAGCCGGCGATCGGCTCGAAGAGGTACTGGTTGGTGATGCCGGGCGTGCCGTCCTGCAGCGTGACCTGGTTGGCGTTGTCGCGGCCGAGGAAGCTCGGGCTGCCGCCGGAGATGGCGCCGGCCTGCGCGTTGCCGATCTCCTGGTCGCCGCCGACTCCGCCCCTGCTGCTGTTGTCGAGCTGGAGGTTGTAGTTCTCCTCGGTGAAGCCGAGGTAGTAGGAGTAGTCGTGCATCCGGTTGTGGGCGACGAACAGGTTGCCGACCGAGGCGTCGATGTCGTTGCCGCCGGGGACCAGCTGGCGGGTGTCGCACCGGCTGTTGTTCCAGGCGTCGGTGAACTCCTGCGTGTAGTGCCGGTCCGGCGCGACGGGCGCCTGGGCGAGGCCGCCGGGGGTCAGCGGGCTGAGCCACGCCTCGTGGGTGTTGGCGTTGTTGCCCACCGTGGTGAGGGTCGGCAGCGGCCCGATCGTGTCCCAGGGCCCGAACGCTGCGATGTTCGCGAGCGGCGTGGGTCCGGCGGCGCACTCCGGGTCGCCGGTGCGCCAGCAGCCGACGACCGAGTTGGTCGGCGTCTCGTCGGGCGAGTCGAGCGTCGGGTTCGCGGTGAAGTAGCGCCAGCGCGGGTTCGCGGAGAGGTCGCCCGTGCTCGGCGCCGCGGTGTCGCCGGTGGTGACCGCCAGGGCGTACTGCCCGGCGACGACGGAGGCCTCGTCGAAGGGGCAGACCTGTGCCGAGTAGGTGCCGGCGGGGATGGAGGCCGCCGAGTACGTCGCGACCTCGGGGTTCGTCGCGAGGTCGCCGGCCACGAGGAGGGTGTTGCCGCGGAAGATCTTGACGACGAAGTCGTCGACCGGCAGGCCGGTCGCGACGGCGGTGATGGACCGCGTCAGGTCGTCCTGCAGCTCGAAGACGTGCTTGGGGCCGCACGCGGTCGCGGTGATGGACCCGCTGAAGACGTTGTTGTAGGCGAAGTTCTCGACCTTGTTGTGGCGGGCGAGGACGTCACCGGTGATGCCGTCGACGAGCGAGGTGAAGGCGAGCGACGCGCCGCCCAGGACGTTGACGACGTTGGCCTCGAGGACCGGCCGGACCGAGCCGTCGGCCATCGGCAGCGCGCGCAGGCGCACCTGCTGCTCCTGGGCGAAGCCGGGCACGGTGAGGCGGGTCCAGCCGCCGCTGACCACCGTGGTGATCGCGGGGACCCTCGCCGGGGTCACGCCGACGGCGAGGTCGTCGGCAGCTGCGAGCCAGCCCTCCAGCGGCGTCAGCGTGGCCGCCGGCAGGGTGCCGGTCGTGCGGGCGAGGGAGGAGGAGACGTAGGCGACCTCGCCGTCGGCCACGCCCACGGTCACCAGCCCGCCGAGCGCGGGGGCGATGCCGTCGAAGTCCTGGCGGAACAGCACCGCGCGGGCCTCGGAGCGAGCCAGCTCCTGCGAGCGCACGAGCCGGAGGCCCGCCATGTCGGCCGCGCTCGTCCCGAACAGGTCGGCGTGCTCGCGCAGCCAGGCGCGCGCTCCCTCGACCGGCGTCCCGGGTGCGGCGCCGAGGCTGCCGCCTCCGGGCAGGAGGGACGCCGGGGTGCCGAGGGTGTTCCAGCGGACGGTGACGCCCTGCGGCACGGCGGCGGAGAGGGCGGCGGCGGCGCGCCGCTGCAGGGCGGTCGGGGTCGTCTCGCCGCGCGCGTCGACGTCGGCCGGCCCCGCAACGGGATCGCCGAGAGTGCGGACGTCGGCGGGCCGCGGCCCGGGGGCGACCGTCTCGGGCTCGGCGGTGGCCGGGCCGGTGGTCAGGACGAGGGCGGAGATCGCGAGGAGCGAGGCAGCCGCGGCGCAGGTGCGGCCGAGGCGCTGGCGGGGGGGTGTCATGCCGCCACAACTGCGTGGGGTGCCCGGGGGTTATGCATCAATGTGACCCGGACGTCTGGGGTGGTCTCTTGGATCGATCCAAGAAATGGCCTAGCGTGCTGGAACGTGCGAGCGTTCAGGAGATTCACCGTCCGTCCCGTCCTGCCCGAGCCGCTGGGGGCGCTGTCCGTCCTGGCCGGCAACCTGCGCTGGTCCTGGCACCCGCCCACGCAGGACGTGTTCACCGCCATCGACGCCCGGCTGTGGCGTGAGGTGGGCGGCGACCCGGTCCGCTTCCTCGGCGCCGTCGGCCGCGAGCGGCTCGACCAGCTCGTCGACGACGCTGACTTCCGCGCCCGGCTCGACGCGGCGCACGCCGACCTCCAGCGCTACCTGTCCGAGGACCGCTGGTACGCGCGGAAGGCCGGCGCGGAAGCCCCCCGCTCCATCGCCTACTTCTCGCCGGAGTACGGCATCACCTCGGTGCTGCCGCAGTACTCCGGCGGCCTCGGCATCCTGGCCGGCGACCACCTCAAGGCGTCCTCCGACCTCGGCATCCCGCTGACGGGTGTGGGCCTGCTCTACAAGCACGGCTACTTCAAGCAGGCGCTCGACCGCGACGGCTGGCAGCAGGAGAGCTACCCCGTCCTCGACCCCGACGAGCTGCCGCTGACCCTGCTCCGCGAGGCCGACGGCAGCCGCGCGACGGTCTCGCTCGCGCTGCCAGACGGCCCCGACCTGGTGGCTCGGATCTTCGTCGCCCAGGTCGGGCGCGTGCCGTTGCTGCTCCTCGACACCGACGTGGAGGAGAACAGCGCCCACTACCGCGACGTCACGGACCGGCTCTACGGCGGCAACTCCGAGCACCGGCTGCGCCAAGAGCTGCTGCTCGGCGTGGGTGGCGTCCGGGCGCTGCGCGTCTGGTCGCGCATCACCGGGGCGCCCGCGCCGGAGGTGTTCCACACCAACGAGGGCCACGCCGGCTTCCTCGGCATCGAGCGGATCCGCGAGCTCACCGTCGGCGAGGACGGTCCGCACCTCGACTTCGACACGGCGCTGGAGGTCTCGCGCGCGGGCACGGTCTTCACCACCCACACGCCCGTGCCGGCCGGCATCGACCGCTTCCCGCGTGAGCTGGTCGAGCAGTACTTCGGCGGCAACTCGCCGACCCCCGGCGTACCCGTCGAGCGCGTGCTCGCCCTGGGCGCCGAGGACTACGACGGCGGCGACGCCGGCGTCTTCAACATGGCCGTGATGGGCTTCCGCCTCGCCCAGCGCGCCAACGGCGTCTCCCAGCTGCACGGCCACGTGTCGCGCGGCATGTTCAACGGGCTCTGGCCGGCCTTCGACGAGGCCGAGGTGCCGATCACCTCCATCACCAACGGCGTGCACGGCCCGTCGTGGATCGCGCGCGAGGTCATGGAGCTCGCCGCCGACCGCGGCGCGGACATCGACGGCGACGACACCGACGCCCTGTGGCCGCTCGTGGACCAGGTCGGTGACCGCGAGATCTGGGACCTCAAGCGCACGCTGCGGACCCGGTTCATCGAGGACGCGCGTGACCGGATGCGGCGCTCGGCGGCCAAGCGCGGCTTCGCCCCCGCCGAGACGACGTGGATCGACAGCGCCCTCGACCCCGACGTGCTCACCATCGGCTTCGCGCGCCGCGTGCCGACGTACAAGCGGCTCACCCTGATGCTGCGCGACCCGGCTCGGCTCAAGAAGCTGCTGCTCGACCCCGAGCGCCCGATCCAGCTGGTCATCGCCGGCAAGGCGCACCCGGCCGACGAGACGGGCAAGCGCCTGATCCAGGAGATGGTGCGCTTCGCCGACGACCCGGAGATCCGGCACCGCATCGCGTTCCTGCCCAACTACGACATCGCGATGGCGCAGCCGCTCTACCCCGGCTGCGACGTGTGGCTCAACAACCCGCTGCGCCCCTACGAGGCGTGCGGCACGTCGGGCATGAAGGCCGCCCTCAACGGCGGCCTCAACCTCTCGATCCTCGACGGCTGGTGGGACGAGTGGTACGACGGCAACAACGGCTGGGCGATCCCGTCCGCCGACGGCATCGACGATCCCGACCGGCGCGACGACCTCGAGGCGGCGGCGCTCTACGACCTCATCGAGAGCGAGGTCGTGCCGCGCTTCTACGAGACCAACGACGAGGGCGTGCCGCCGCGCTGGCTGGAGATGGTGCGTCACACCTTGAAGTCGCTCGGCCCCAAGGTGCTGGCCACCCGCCAGGTGCGCGACTACGTCCGCGAGCTCTATGCGCCCGCGGCCCACACCGCGCGGTCGCTCAACTCCGACTACGCCGGCGCGCGCGACCTCTCCGGCTGGAAGCAGGCCGTCCGCGCCGCGTGGCCGGGCGTCCGGGTCGAGCATGTCGACTCCGAGGGCGTCGGCGACCAGGCCGAGGTCGGCGCGACGCTGGCCGTGCGCGCCTGGGTGGCGCTCGGCTCGCTGACGGCCGACGACGTCGAGGTGCAGGTCGTGCACGGCCGGATCGGAGCCGACGACGAGCTCACCGAGGTCGCCGTCACGCCGATGGTGGTGGGGGAGTCCTACGACGGCAACCGCCACCGGTTCGACGCGACGGTGCAGCTCGCGGTGTCCGGTGCGTTCGGCTACACCGTGCGCGCCGTGCCCCGCAACGAGGCGCTGGCGTCCGTGGCCGAGCTGGGGCTGGTGGCCGAGCCCGCCTGACCGGTGAGCCGCGGTCACGGCGGGCGGGCTCAGCTCAGCGGAAGGTGAGCCAGAGCCCGATCGCGGTCGGGACGACGCCGAGCAGCAGCCACGGCGAGAGGATGCGCCGGCCGTGGATCGCGCGCCCGATGGCGACCGCGATCGCGCCGAAGATCCCGGCGATGACGTTGAGCCCGACCTGGGAGCTCTCCCGGCCGCCGTCGAGCGTCACCGCGGCGACGACGAGGCCGACGACGAGGTGCAGGACCGTGGTGACGGCCAGCGTCGACATCACCCACCGCTGCACGCGGGCGAGGTCGCGCGCGTCCTTCTCCGGGTCCTGGATCACCTGGCGCGGCGCGTTGAGGTCGAGGAGGTGGCCTCGGCCCTTCTCCGTGCGTCGCGCCGGAACGCTGCTGGGCATGCCCCCATCGTCCCACGCCGTCCCACGCTCGTCCGCACCGGTCGCACGCAGGCGGCGGCGATCAGGTCTGGCGCAGGACGAGCACCGAGTGCGCCTGCAGCTGCAGCGAGCCACCCGCCACGACGGGAGTGCCCACCGCGACGTCGGCGTTGGTGGACAGCACCACCTCGCCGCGGTGCACCCACTGGCTCTCGGGCAGCGTCAGGTCCACGTCGTGCGGACCTGCGTTCAGCCAGATCAGGAACGACCGGTCGCGCACCTGCTCACCGCGCGGGCCGGGTGAGCGCAGCGGTGCGCCGTTGAGGAACATCCCGAAGGTGCAGCAGGAGTCGTCGTTCCAGTCCTCCGCGGCCATCTCGCGGCCGCTGGGGTGCACCCAGATGAGGTCCTTGATCCCGCCCTTGATCGTCGGGCGACCCTCGAACCAGTGCCGCTGGCGCAGCACCGGGTGCTCGCGCCGCAACCGCAGCGCCGTCTTGGTGATCTCGTAGACGTCGAGCCAGGCGTCGTCGGGGCGCCAGTCGATCCAGGAGGTCTCGTTGTCCTGGCCGTAGGCGTTGTTGTTGCCGCGCTGCGTGCGCCCCCGCTCGTCCCCGGCGGTCAGCATGGGCACGCCGCTGGAGAAGCACAGGGTCGCCATCAGGTTGGCGGCCTGGCGGCGTCGTACGGCGCGGATGCCGGGGTCGTCGGTCTCGCCCTCGACCCCGTGGTTCCACGAGCGGTTGTTGTCGGTGCCGTCGCGGTTGTCCTCGCCGTTGGCCTCGTTGTGCTTCTCGTTGTACGAGACCAGGTCCCGGAGCGTGAAGCCGTCGTGGGCGGTGACGAAGTTGATCGAGGCGTAGGGCGATCGGCCGTCGTCGGCGTAGAGGTCGCTCGAGCCCGCCAGCCGCGTCGCGACGGTCCGCACGCCACCGGAGCGGCCGCGCCAGAAGTCGCGCATCGTGTCGCGGTACTGGTCGTTCCACTCGGTCCACGGCGGCGGGAACTGCCCGACCCGGTAGCCGTCCATCGAGGCGTCCCACGGCTCCGCGATCAGCTTGACGTGACGCAGCACCGGGTCCTGGCCGATGGCGGCGAGGAGGTGGCTGTCCATGTCGACGACCTGGTCGGTGCGGGTGAGCGCGCTCATCAGGTCGAAGCGGAAGCCGTCGACGTGCATCTCGGTGACCCAGTAGCGCAGGGAGTCGAGGATCAGCCGCAGGCTCGGGGTGTGGCTCGCGTCGACGGTGTTGCCGCAGCCGGTCACGTCCCAGTAGATGTCGGGCGTCGGCTTGTCCGCGACCCCGAGGGTTTCGGGCGGCACGGCGCGCTGGTAGTAGCCGAGGTCGTCGAGGCCGCGGAAGCTCAGCGTCGGACCGAGGGGGCCGGCCTCCGCGGTGTGGTTGTAGACCACGTCGAGGATGACCTCCAGGCCGGCGGCGTGGAACGCCTTCACCATGTGCTTGAACTCGCCGACCTGCTCTCCGCGGTCGCCGGCGGAGCTGTAGGCGTTGTGCGGTGCGAAGTAGCCGAGGGAGTTGTAGCCCCAGTAGTTGACCAGGCCGTGCTCGGCGAGCGCGGGCTCGGAGAAGAACTGGTGGACCGGAAGCAGCTCGACGGCCGTGATGCCGAGGTCTCGGAGGTAGTCGGTGACGGCGGGTGTGGCCAGCCCGGCGTAGGTGCCGCGCAGCTCTTCGGGCACCCGGTCGTGCAGGGCGGTCATGCCCTTGACGTGCATCTCATAGATGACGGTGTCGCGCCAGCGGTGGGCGGGGGAGGAGTCGTCGCCCCAGTCGAAGCTGTCGTGCACCACGACGCTGCGCGGGACGTACGGCGCGGAGTCGAGGTCGCTGATCGTCGCGGGGTCGCCGGGCGCGTGCCCGTAGATCGCGTCGTGGACCACCAGGTCACCGGAGACCGCCCTGGCGTAGGGGTCGAGCAGCAGCTTGGCCGCGTTGAACCGCAAGCCCGCGTCCGGCTGCCACGGCCCCTCGGCGCGGTAGCCGTAGCGGGCGCCGGGCTGCACGCCGGGGATGGCGCCGTGCCACACGCCCAGGGTGTGCTCGCTCAGCCGGTGCCGCTGCTCGGTCCCGGCCTCGTCGAACAGGCAGACCCACACCGCCTCCGCGGCGGGTGCGTGGACGGCGAAGTTCGTCGACTCCTCCGACCAGGTCGTGCCCAGCGGGTAGTGGCGACCCGGCCAGACGTCCCTGGTCTCGCCGTCGTGGTTCCAGATCGTGCTGGCATCTGGGAGCAGTGTCACGCGGGTCATTGTGGTGGAGACCACCATGCGCGGCACAATGCGGCATCCGTTCCGCCAGGCCGCGCGCGCCTGCACCGACGACGAGGAGCACACACATGGAGTTCGTCTCGATCGACGTCACCGACGGGGTCGCCGTCCTGCGGCTGGACCGCCCCAAGATGAACGCCATCAGCGTCCAGGTGCAGGCCGACCTGCGCGAGGCCGCGGCCGAGCTCGGGGAGCGCGACGACGTACGCGCCGTGGTGCTGTGGGGCGGCGAGCGGGTCTTCGCGGCCGGCAACGACGTCAAGGAGATGGCCGAGCTGTCCTACGCCGAGATGGTGAAGGTGGCCGCCTCGACCAGCTCGGCGACCACGGCGATCGCGCGGATCCCCAAGCCGGTCATCGCCGCGGTCAACGGCTACGCCCTGGGCGGCGGCTGCGAGCTCGCCTTGGCAGCCGACCTGCGCTTCGCCGCGGAGGACGCCGTGCTCGGTCAGCCGGAGGTGCTGCTGGGCATCATCCCCGGAGCGGGCGGGACACAGCGCCTCACCCGGCTGGTCGGCACCGCCCGGGCGAAGGACATGATCTTTACCGGCCGCTTCGTCAAGGCCGACGAGGCGCTGCGCATCGGGCTGGTCGACCGCGTCGTCCCGGCCGATCAGGTGCTGGACGAGGCGGTGGCCTACGCCGCGCAGTTCAGCGGCGCCGCCGCCCTGGCGATCCGGGCGGCCAAGGAGTGCATCGACCGCGGCAGCGAGGTCGACCTGGACACCGGCCTGGAGATCGAGCGCCAGCAGTTCGCGGCGGTCTTCGCGACCGAGGACCGTACCCGCGGCATGACCTCGTTCGTTGAGAGCGGGCCGGGCAAGGCCACGTTCGTGGGACGTTGACCGCACACCGACACACGCACCTGAAGGAGACCGACGAGTGGCATCGAAGATCCGGGCGACGGTGGCCCACCTCCTGTGGCTGGCCTGCGCCCTGGCAGCCCTGCTGCTGGCCGTGGGCGCGCTGCTGATCGCCCTCGACGCCAACCGGGACAACGCCCTGGTCGCCTTCGTGCTCGACGCCGCCGACGTGGCCGACCTGGGGGTGTTCTCCCGCGTGGACGGCATCAAGCAGTTCCGCGGGCAGGGAGCCGACGTCAAGAACGCGCTGTTCAACTGGGGCATCGGCGCCGTCGCGTGGCTGGTCGTCGGCCGGGTCCTGGACCGCATCGTCAAGCCCTGACGCGGGACTCCTCGGCACTTCTCGTAGGGTCGGGGCATGTCGGCAACGTCTCGATCCCTCACGACCGCTGGCGCCGTGCTGCTGGTTCTCACCAGCGCCGGCCCAGTGGCCGCCGCCCCCGCCGCAGCGCGGGCGGCTGCGCCCTCGACCACCACGGTGACGCTGAGCACCACGGCGTCGGCCTACGGCCAGACGGTCACCGCGTCGGCGGCCGTGACCACGGTGCCGGGCCCGCCGGAGGGCGACGTCGTCTTCTCGGTCGACGGGCTCGCGATCAAGGCCAACCTCGGTGGTGGCGGCACGGCGAGCGTCGTGCTGCCGGACGCGACGGTGGGTCAGCACACCGTCACCGCCACCTTCGTGCCGCAGTACCCGACCAGCCAGCAGAGCAGCACCTCCGCGCCGCTGACCTGGCAGGTGGCGCAGGTCCGCACCCGGCTGCAGGTGCGGGTGATCGGCAAGGGGGCGAGGATCCCGACCTCGGTGCAGGTCAAGGCCGACGGCGAGTACGGCAGCCGCCCGACCGGCCCGGTCGAGGTGGTCGTCAAGCGAGCCGGGTCGCGGGCTCGCGACAGCATCGTCGGCCAGCTGGACCGCTCGGCGGTGCTGCGCGCCCGGTTCGGGAGGCTGCCGAAGGGCCGCTACCGGGCCGTGGTGGCGTACGGCGGAGACGCCCAGCACCTGCCGGAGCGGCAGGTCGCCCGCTTCGTCGTCCGCAAGCGCTGAGCCTCCCGGTCACGTGTGCGCGCGCCGCTGCGGCCGCGCACGACCGTGACAGTGTCACTGTGAGCGAACCCACCCGGCACTCCGTTCCGGTCCGGGGTGAGCGACTTGTAACCTCGCAGCACATCCCACTGCACAGGAGGGGCCGCGAGGCCACACCACCATGAACATTGTTGTCTGTGTGAAGTACGTGCCGGACGCGACGGCCGACCGCAAGTTCGAGGACGACTACACCGTCGACCGCGTCGGGGTCGACGGTCTGCTGTCCGAGCTCGACGAGTACGCCGTGGAGCAGGCCCTGCAGTTCCGTGAGAAGCGCGAGGGCGAGGAGATCACCGTCACGGCGCTGACGGTCGGTCCGGAGAAGGCCGTCGACGCGGTGCGCAAGGCGCTGCAGATGGGTGCCGACTCCGGCGTCCACGTGGTCGACGACGCGATCGCGGGGTCCGACTACGTCGCCACGTCCCTGGTGCTGGCGAAGGCGGTCGAGAAGATCCGGGAGACCGCCGGCTCGGTGGACCTCGTCGTGTGCGGCATGGCGTCGACCGACGCGGCGGGGAGCGTGGTGCCGGCGATGCTGGCCGAGCGCCTCGGCTTGCCGCAGGTGACGCTGGCGTCGGTGGTGGAGTCGCAGGGCGACCAGGTCCGCATCAAGCGCGACAGCGAGGGCTCGACCGAGGTCATCGGCGCGCGACTGCCGATCGTGCTGAGCGTGACCGACCAGTCCGGCGAGGCCCGCTACCCCTCCTTCAAGGGCATCATGGCCGCGAAGAAGAAGCCGCTGGAGACCTACTCGCTGGCCGACCTCGGCGTCGACGCGAGCCAGGTCGGCCTGTCGGTGGCCTGGACGCAGGTGGAGGACACCACGGCCCGCCCGCCGCGCACCGCCGGCGAGATCGTCACCGACGAGGACGGCTCGGGCGCGGGCGCGCTGGTCGAGTTCCTCGCCTCCAAGAAGTTCATCTGAGACCCGGGAAAGAGAGCGACGATGTCTGAAGTCCTGGTCGTCATCGACCACGCCGACGGCGAGGTCAAGAAGCCCACCTACGAGCTGCTCACCATCGCCCGCCGCCTCGGCGAGCCCGCGGCGGTGTTCTTCGGCTCGCCCGACAAGGGTGACGCCGTGGCCGAGAAGGTCAAGGCCTACGGCGCGGCGAAGGTCTACGTCGTCGACGACGCCCAGATCAAGGGCTTCCTCGTCGCGCCGAAGGCCGAGGCGCTGCAGCAGCTGGCCCAGAAGGCCGGCCCGGCCGCGATCCTGCTGCCGTCGACGTTCGAGTACAAGGAGGTCGCCGCCCGCCTGGCGATCAAGCTCGAGTCGGGGCTGATCACCGACGCCGTCGACGTCCAGGAGGGCGGCGTGACCACCCAGTCGGTCTTCGCCGGCAACTACACCGTCCGCGCCAAGGTCACCCACGGCACGCCGATCATCACGGTCAAGCCCAACTCGGCCGCGCCCGAGCAGGCCGAGGGTGCGGCCACGGTCGAGGCGTTCACCGCCACGGTGTCCGAGGCGGCGCGGACCGCCCAGGTCGTGGCCACCCAGCCGCGCCAGTCCACCGGCCGTCCCGAGCTGACCGAGGCCGCGATCGTGGTCTCGGGCGGTCGCGGCACCGGCGGCAACTTCGAGCCGGTCGAGGGCTTCGCCGACAGCCTCGGTGCCGCCGTGGGCGCCTCGCGTGCCGCGGTCGACTCCGGCTGGATGCCGCACGCCTTCCAGGTGGGCCAGACCGGCAAGACCGTCTC
Organism: Nocardioides sp. SYSU D00065; assembly: GCF_017916425.1. GTDB lineage: Bacteria > Actinomycetota > Actinomycetes > Propionibacteriales > Nocardioidaceae > Nocardioides. The sequence goes on from NZ_JAFMSX010000002.1 coordinate 1,038,104, forward strand.
GCCGCAGCTCTACGTCGCCACCGGCATCTCGGGGGCGATCCAGCACCGCGCCGGCATGCAGACCTCGAAGACGATCGTCGCGGTCAACAAGGACCCCGAGGCCCCGATCTTCGAGCTCGTCGACTTCGGCGTGGTGGGCGACCTCCACACGGTGCTCCCGGCCGCCACCGAGCAAGTCACGGCCCGCAAGGGCTGAGCCCCTCGCACCGCGACGCCCCCCGACCGACCCGGCCGGGGGGCGTCGGTCGTCCCGGCCTCACCACCTGCTGCGGCGTACGGTCCACTCGCCGTCGCGCTGCACGATCCGCGTCGTGTAGCCGTGGCGTCGGCTGAACACGTCGAAGCGGTAGGGCAGGTCGTGGTGCGACGAGCGGACGCCCCGGCACTCCTGGGCGAAGGTCGGCAACCGGGTGCGCGACAACAACCGCCAACCGTCGAGCGACGAGGCCTTCAGCACTGTGGGCCACCCTCGGTGGCGGCCGGCAGACGTGAGGAGCACTGCTGCGTCGGGACCGTCGGGCACCACCACCTCGCACCGCCCCTTCACCGCGAGCGGCAGCGCGAGCACGCCGCGCTCCGCCGAGACGACGTGGGTGACGGTGCGTCCGGGCACCGCGACGTACCGTCCGTCGGGCGACAGGCCGAAGGTGTGCCGGCCCATCCGCAGCGCCCGCCAGTCGTTGCCGTCGGCGGTGGTGAGCACGACGTTGCGCCCACTGCACGTCATCGGGAGGAGCACGACCCCCAGCGGCTGCGCCGTCGAGCCGTCGGCCCACCGGCACCGCCTGCTCCCCGCGTCGTGGACGACGACCGGCGCTGCCCACGTCTGGGTGACCGGGTCGTAGCGCTGGCTCCGGAGGATGCGGCGACCGCGGGACCACACGGCGTGGAGCGCGAGGCCGGGTGCGGTGGCGTAGACGGTGTGAAGGCTGCCCCGCTCGTGCCGCAGGCCGGGCGCGTCCGCCGGGGCGATCGCGCTCACGGCCCAGGGCGAGGACGCGGCGGAGCGTGAGACCACCGCGCGGTGGGCGGGGCTCGTGACGTCCCCGAACCACACGGTGTCGGCGTCGGCGTTGGCCAGGTCGACGTCCTGGCACGCGTGGGGGAGCGGCAGCTCCTGCCGGCTCGGCGCGGCGTCGCCCGTGCGACTCAGCACCACCAGCCGGCAGCGACCCTCGAGCCATGCGCCGTAGAGGAACGAGACCAGCCCGGTGTCGGTGATCGTGGCGGTGACGGTGTACTCCTGCCCCGCCGCGTCCAGCCGGTGGTGGGAGAAGCCGTCCGGGCTTCGGGTGACGTAGCGGCCGTGCTGCGGCCAGACCGCGTGCGTGCCGTCGGGGGAGATGCCGGGCTCCTCGTAGGCCTCGCCCTCCAGCTCGTACGACGACCAGGTGACGGTGTCGGCCGACCAGAGCGCCCGGGAGGCGGTCGGGGCCTGGTCCTCGGCGTAGCCGTGCCGGTCGCACTGCGCGAGGACGGCGACCGCTCCGCCGGCCGTGCGGGCCTCGACGTCGCCGCAGAAGAGGCTCCTCTCGCGCAGGATGGCCCTTCGGGCGCTCCAGGTCGCGGTGCTCGCGTCGCGCCGGGCGGCCCACACGGTGCGGCGGTCGCGAGCGGCCCACACGCGCAGCAGGTCGCCGTCGGCGAGCGCGAGCTCGACGCCTCCGCGGACCTCCCGTGGGAGCTCGGCCGGTTGCGGCGCCGCCGACGAGGGTGCCGACGAGACGGCGGGCGGGGGTAGGGCGCCCGCGGTGGAAGCGGTCAGAACAGCCGCGGCCGTCGCCACGGCGAGCACCATCCCCGTGATCCGAGACATGGGACGAGGATAGGCACCGGCGGCCTACGCTTCGGTCATGAGCACCGAGGACGTGGTCCGTGAGGTCGCCGGGCGGGCCCGGGCAGCCAGCCACGAGCTGGCGACCGCCACCCGGGCGACGAAGGACGCCGCACTGCTCGCGATGGCCGACGCCCTGATCGACGCGGCGAGCGAGGTCCTCGCCGCCAACGCCGAGGACGTCGCGCGGGCCGAGGCCGGCGGCACCGCGGCCAACATCGTCGACCGGCTCCGCCTCGACGAGGGGCGGCTCCAGGCGATGGCGCAGGGGCTGCGCGACGTCGCCGGACTCCCCGACCCGGTGGGGGAGGTCCTGCGCGGGAGCACGCTGGCCAACGGGCTGGAGCTGCGCCAGGTCCGGGTGCCGTTCGGCGTGGTGGGGATGATCTACGAGGCGCGGCCCAACGTCACCGCCGACGCGGCGGGGATCTGCCTCAAGGCCGGCAACGCCGTCCTGCTGCGCGGCTCCTCGAGTGCCCGCTCGAGCAACGCCGCGATCGTCGCGGCGATGCGCGGTGCTCTGGCCGGCAGCGGCCTGCCCGAGGACGTCGTCCAGCTCGTGCCGGGTGAGACGCACGACAGCGTCAAGGCGCTGATGCGAGCCCGAGGCCTGGTCGACGTGCTGATCCCGCGCGGCGGTGCCGGGCTGATCCGCAGCGTCGTGGAGGAGTCGACCGTGCCGGTGATCGAGACCGGTGTGGGCAACTGCCACGTCTACGTCGACGCCTCGGCGGACCTCGACCAGGCCCTGGCCATCGTGCTCAACGCCAAGACGCAGCGCACCAGCGTGTGCAACGCCGCGGAGTCGTTGCTGGTCCACGCGGACGTGGCCGACGAGTTCCTGCCGATCGTCGTCGAGGCGCTCCAGGAGGCCGGGGTGCTGATCCACGGCGACGCCGCCTTCGCGGAGTACGACGACGTCGTCCCCGCCACCGACGAGGACCACGCCGCGGAGTTCCTCGCCGCCGAGATCTCCGGCGCCGTCGTCGCGGACGTCGAGGCCGCCATCGAGCACGTCCGGCGCTTCTCCTCCGGCCACACCGAGGCGATCCTCGCGCGCGACCAGGCCACCATCCGCCGCTTCGTCGCCGCGGTCGACTCCGCCGCCGTGGTGGTCAACGCCTCGACGCGCTTCACCGACGGCGGCGAGTTCGGCTTCGGTGCCGAGATCGGCATCTCGACGCAGAAGCTGCACGCGCGAGGGCCGATGGGCCTGCCGGAGATGACCTCGAGCAAGTACGTCGTGGTGGGCGACGGACACGTCCGCTGAGCCCGCACCGCGTCCAGCGGATAGGATCACCGCATGCTGAACACCCTGACTGTCCTCGCGGCCGAGGCCGAGCACTCCGAGCCTGCGGTCAGCCCCTACGTCGTGGGTGCGATCGCGCTCGCGCTGCTCCTCGCGCTGCTGCTGGCAGTGGTCACCTTCGGCGGCGGGCGCGAGCACAGCTGACCCGGTGGATCCGGTGACCCAGCGTCGCGTCGGGGTGATGGGCGGCACCTTCGACCCCATCCACCACGGGCACCTCGTGGCCGCGTCCGAGGTGCAGGCCTGGTTCGACCTCGACGAGGTGCTGTTCGTGCCGACGGGCGACCCGTGGCAGAAGAGCGACCGTGAGGTGACCGAGGCCGAGCACCGCTACCTGATGACGGTGGTGGCGACGGCGGCCAACCCGCGATTCACCGTCTCCCGCGTCGACATCGACCGGGACGGGCCGACGTACACCATCGACACGCTGCGCGACCTCAAGGCGGTCATGCCCGACGCGCAGCTGTTCTTCATCACCGGTGCCGACGCCCTGGCCGACATCTTCACCTGGCGCGACGCCGACGAGCTCTTCGAGCTCGCCAACTTCGTGGGATGCACCCGTCCCGGCTACACGACGGACGCAGAGGCGCTGTCGAAGATCCCGTCCGACAAGGTCACGATGGTTGAGATCCCGGCCCTCGCCATCTCCTCGACCGACGTCCGCAAGCGGAAGCGGCGCGGCGAGCCCGTGTGGTACCTCGTCCCCGACGGCGTGGTCCAGTACATCGCCAAGCACGACCTCTACTCAGCCCCCACCAGCAAGGACCCCGCATGAGTGCCACCGACCACGCCGTCGAGCTCGTCGCCGTCGCCGCCCAGGCCGCGCACGACAAGAAGGCCGACCAGGTGCTGGCCTTCGACGTCAGCGACCAGCTCGCCATCACCGACGCCTTCGTCCTCGCCAGCGCCACCAACGAGCGCGCCGTAGGCGCGATCGTCGACGAGGTCGAGGACAAGCTCCGCGAGGCCGGCGCCAAGCCGATCCGCCGCGAGGGGCACAAGGAGGGCCGCTGGGTGCTCCTCGACTACGGCGAGATCGTCGTGCACGTCCAGCACGAGGAGGAGCGCTCGTTCTACGCCCTCGAGCGGCTCTGGAGCGACTGCCCGCTCATCCCGCTGACCCTCACGTGAGGCGACTGGTCCTCCTGCGCCACGGCCGTACGGCCTGGAACGACGCCGGACGGGCCCAGGGCCACGCCGACGTGCCCCTCGACGACGTCGGTCAGGCCCAGGCCAAGGCCGTCGCGCCGGTGCTGGCGGCGCTCGACCCGGTGGCGGTGTGGTCCTCGGACCTGGCGCGCGCCACCCAGACGGCAGCGCTCCTCGCGGCCGAGGCGCGCCTCGAGCCGGTCGTCGACGCCCGGCTGCGCGAGTTCGACGTGGGACCGCACCGTCAGGGGCTGACCGCCGCGGAGTACGCGGCCGCGCACCCCGCGGAGCACGCCGCCCTGATCGCGGGCGACATCGCCGCCATCCCGGGGCGGGAGACCAGCGAGGACGTCCTCGCACGGTTCCTCCCCGCGCTGCGGTCGTACGCCGACGAGCTCGGCGAGGGCGACACGGGCGTGGTCGTCTCGCACGGCGCCGCCCTGCGCACGTGCGTGCCGGCGTTCCTGGGCTGGCCCGCCGGCATCGAGGAGTCCCTGGGCGTGCTCGCGAACTGCGGGTGGGTCGAGCTCGAGCACGCCGCCGGGACGTGGACCGCCGCCGAGGTCCGCTGGCGGCTGCGGGTGTGGAACCGGGTCGTGACGCCGTGACCGGTCCCGCCACGAGGGGGACCTCGGCCGCGCGGTCGCGCTGACCCGCACCCCGATTTCACCTCACCGTCGGCCGTCGGCTAATGTTCTCCGCGTTGTCCTCCAGCACGACCGGAAGACGATGTTGGGGCTGTGGCGCAGCTGGTAGCGCATCTGCATGGCATGCAGAGGGTCAGGGGTTCGAGTCCCCTCAGCTCCACCGACACGAGAGGCGCCCTGCGGGGCGCCTCTCGTCGTTCCCGGCCACGGCCCGAGGGCCTGCGATGGGCGATTCAGGGGCGGGTCGTCAGGGCCGCGTCGGCGTGTTGGTGGAACGGCGACCGGGTGGCACCATGCCGTCATGACCGCGATCGACGTCTCCACCCGCACCGTCCTCGAGGGCACCGAGGCCCACATCGAGGCCACCGAGCGCTACGCCGCGCACAACTACCACCCCCTGCCGGTGGTGCTGGCGCGGGGCGAGGGCGCCTGGGTCGTCGACGTCGACGGCAAGCGCTACCTCGACTGCCTCGCGGGCTACTCCGCGCTCAACTTCGGCCACACCAACGAGCGGCTCGTCGCGGTCGCCCGCGAGCAGCTGGGCAAGCTGACGCTGACCAGCCGCGCGTTCTTCAACGACCAGCTCAGCGGGTTCGCCGCGGCACTCACGCGGCTCACCGGCAAGGACATGATCCTGCCGATGAACTCCGGCGCGGAGGCCGTCGAGACGGCGATCAAGGTCAGCCGCAAGTGGGGCTACGAGGTCAAGGGCGTGCCGGCCGGGCAGGCCACGATCATCACGATGGAGGGCAACTTCCACGGGCGCACCACGACCATCGTCAGCTTCTCCGACGACGACGTGGCCACGTCCGGCTACGCGCCCTTCACCACGGGCTTCCGCAGCGTGAAGTACGGCGACGTCGAGGCGATCGCGTCCGCCATCGACGAGACCACCGTCGCCGTGCTGTTCGAGCCGATCCAGGGCGAGGGGGGCGTCGTCATGCCGCCCGAGGGCTTCCTGCGCGACCTGCGCGCGCTCTGCACCGAGCGCAACGTGCTCATGGTCGCCGACGAGATCCAGTCGGGCCTCGCTCGCTCCGGACGGACGTTCGCCTGCGACCACGAGGACGTCGTCCCCGACATCTACGTCATGGGCAAGGCCCTCGGCGGCGGCCTCTATCCCGTCTCCGCCATCGCTGCGGACCGCGAGATCATGGACGTCATCACGCCCGGCTCGCACGGCTCGACGTTCGGCGGCAACCCGCTGGCGGCAGCCATCGGCACCGAGGTGGTCGCGATGCTCGAGGAGGGCACCTTCCAGGCGCGCTCCGCGGAGATCGGCGACCTGCTCCGGGCGGGCTTCGAGCCGCTCGTGGGCAAGGGTCTGTCCGACGTGCGCGTACGCGGCGCGTGGGCCGGGATCGACATCGACCCGACGCTGATGACCGGGCGCCAGATGTCCGAGGCACTGATGGTGCGCGGCGTGCTCGCCAAGGACACGCACGGCTCGACGGTGCGCTTCGCCCCGCCGCTCGTGGCCAGCGACGAGGACATCGCCGGCCTGGTAGCCGCAGTCACCGAGATCCTCGCCTCCGCCTGACGGCCGCGGGTCGGCGTACCGACGAGGTGGTCGCCGGCCCTGGGTCGACTGAGCGAAGGCTCAGGCGATGGTGAGGCCGCCGTCGACCGGGATCATCTGGCCGGTGACGTAGCCGGCGGCGTCCGAGGCCAGCCAGACGGCGGTGGCGGCGAGCTCGCGCGGGTCGCCCTTGCGACCGGCCGGGACGCGCTGCATCGCGAGGTCGAGATAGCCCTCGGGATAGGTCTCGGTCATCTCGGAGGCGAAGAAGCCGGGCGCGAGCGCGTTGACGCGGATGCCCTTGCGGCCCGTCCACTGCTGCGCCAGGTCGCGGGTCAGGCCCCCGAGGCCCGCCTTGGAGGCGGAGTAGGCCGCCTGCGGGAGGCCCCCGGTGGTGATCCCGAGGATCGAGGAGATGTTGATGATGCTCGAGCCCGGTCGCATCACCCGGCCGCACGCCTGAGCCATCCAGTAGCAGCCGTTGAGGTTGACGTCGATGACCGAGCGGAACTGCTCGGGCGTCTCGCGGGTCGCGGGCACGGCGGTGCCGATGCCGGCGTTGTTGATCAGCACGTCGACCCGACCGAACTTCGCCATCGCCTCGTCGACGAGCCGCTGGCACTGGTCGGGGTCGGCCACGTCGGTCTCCACCGTGTGCACCCGGCGCCCGGTCGAGCGCACCGAGTCGGCGACCTTCTCGAGCTTGTCGACCCGTCGCGCCCCGAGCGCGAGGTCGGCGCCGGCCTCGGCGAAGCAGTGCGCGAACGCCACGCCCAGCCCGCTCGAGGCACCGGTGACGATGACGACCTTGTCGTCGAGGCGGAAGAAGTCCATCACGCTCATGACGTGACACTAGCCGCGTCGCCCGACGGGGCCCGGGGCAGGTCGCGCACCGACCGTGAGCACAGCACCAGAGCCACCACGGCGACGTACGCGATCGCGGACGCCACCAGCACCGGCTCGAACCCGAACGCCTCGGCCAGCGGACCGTAGGCGAGCTGGCCTACCGGCATCGCCACGAACGAGCCGAGCGCGTCGTAGGAGTAGGCCCGCGAGAGCAGCCGGTCCTCGATGTTCTCCTGCATCGCCAGGTTCCAGCCCATGCCGAAGATCTCCGTGCCGGCACCGGCGAGGAAGGCCGCCGTGACCAGGGTGACCACGTGCGGGGACACCCCGAGCAGCAGCATCGGCGGCGCGATCATCGCGATCCCCAGCATGCCCAGCAGCAGCGGGCGCTCGAGCCGCACGCGGAGCAGCACCACGGTGGTGAGCAGCAGGCCCGCGGCCTCGGCGGAGAGGACGTAGCCCCAGGCCTGGCGGCCGATGGTGTCGTCGGCGACTGCCGGGCCGAGGGTGAACCATGCCCCGGAGTGGATGGCGTTGAGGACGCCGAACCCCACGACGACGGTCCACAGCCACGGCGTGGCCCAGAAGAAGCTCCAGCCCTCGCGCAGCTCGGCGAGGGTGTCCGGAGCGGCGCCGTCGGCCTCGCGAGGCGGGATGGTCACCGGGAGCAGGAGCAGGGCGGCCAGCAACCACGTCGCCGCGTCCACCGCCAGCGCCCACCCCGAGCCCACCGTGACCACCAGCAGCGCGCCGACGGTCGGGCCCAGCACCATCATCCCGTTGCGGGTCAGGGACACCAGCGCGTTGGCCGGCTGGAGCTCGGCGCGCTCGACGAGCTGTGGCAGCACGCTGGACATCGCGGGGAAGGAGACACCCGAGACGGCCCCGTGCACCACGGAGAGCACAACGAGCATCCAGATCTCGGCGTGCCCCGACAGCACCAGCGCGGCGATCGCGCCCTGGCTGAGCGCGGAGGCGACGTTGGACGCCTGCAGCACCACGGTGCGCGGGAACCGGTCCGCGATGACGCCGCCGTAGAGCAGCAGCGCGATCATCGGGATGGTGTGCGCGGCCAGCACCTGCCCGAGCGCGCTGGGGGAGTCGGTGATGTCGAGGACGGCGAACGCCAAGGCGATGGTCGCCATCATGTTGCCGAGCGTGTTGACGAAGCGGGAGGCGAAGTACCACGCGAAGTTGCGGTTGCGCAGGGGCGCGATCGCGGTGGACCAGGTCATCGGGACGACTCCTCGGACGGCGTCCACCGCACGTCGGCGCCGGTGCGCCCGCCGGACATGGTGAAGGCCTGGGTGGTGACGCTGACGTGGACGGTGTCGGGCGTGCCCGCCGGGCGGGCGGCGGCGTGGAGGAGGTGTGCGGCCTCGTGCAGCAGGTCCAGCGCGGCGTGCCAACTGGCGACGTCGACCCACGCCTCCAGGTCGCTCGAGGTCGCCGCTCCCGGAGCCGCCTCGCGGAGCCGGCGCTCGACCTCGACCGCGTTGGCGCGGGCGTAGGCGATGCGGTCGTCCACCTCGCTGCCCCTGGAGTCGGTCGCCCGCGTGGCGTCGTAGCGGTAGCGCTTGGCCACGCCGCCGCGGATCTTCTCCTCGGACTCGACGACGAGCTCGCCGATGTCGTGGAGCACGCGCAGGTGGTACGACGCGTTGGCGTGGCTGATGCCGAGCGTCCGGGCGACCTCTGCGGCGCTCATCGCCTCCCCGGTCAGCAGCGACATGATGCGCAGCCGCAGCGGGTGCGCGGTCGCCCGCAGCCGCGCCACGTCGGTGGTGCTCGTCGTGCCGTCGTCTGTTCCGTCGTCCATGCCAACCCTCCAACACTCGTTGGGCAGTGAGTGTGCCGCGGGTCGGCATTGACTGTCAAACACTTCTTGGGGTGTGGCGCAGGAAAGGACCCGGACGCATCCCTGACCCGACCCCGGTGAGACCCCGGAAGAGGTGAATCCGGCCCGCCGACGTGGTTGGCTTGGCTCAGACGCCGGGCAGGGGGCACCGGCCCACCGAGGAATGAGTGAGATGTCCGACCAGTACCCGCAGTACCCGCAGCACCCCGAGGACCCGCGACAGGGCCCCTCCGGCCACCAGTCCTATGGCCATCAGCCCTACAGCCACCAGCCCTACCCGGGCCACCAGGCCGCACCGGCGACCATGTCGCCCCAGGACGAGCGCACGTGGGGCGCGATCTCGCACGCGGGTGCCGTGGTGGCGATGATCTGCTCCGCCGGCTTCCTGGGGTTCCTGGCATCCATCGCGGTCTATGTGATGCACAAGGACCGCGGGCCGTTCGTGCGCGCGCACGCCGCCAACTCGCTCAACGTCCAGATCATGATGTTCATCTGGCTCGTGCTCGCCGCGGTCGCCTACGTCGTCCTGGGCGTCGTGACGCTCGGCCTCGGCTTCGTGGTGTTCCTGCCGGTCTTCCTGGTCCCGCCGGTCGTGGCCGGCATCATGCACGTGATCGGCGCGATCAAGGCCTACCAGGGCGAGTGGTGGACCCCGCCGCTCACGCCGGCGTTCGTCAAGTGAGCGCCCACCGGCGCTGAGCGCCCCGCCTGTGCCCACTGCCCGGCCCGGACCCCGAGTTCGGTCCGGGCGGTGGCGCTTCCGGTGGCTCGTCGTCCCGGCGGACAGGCTACGATGGGCCCATGGCGTCGCAGTTCCTGCTTCGACAGCCGCGCTGACCATCCGTCCAGGCAGTCATCGCGGCCACCCCTCCGTGCGTGAGGGGTTTTTTCATGTCGGGAGCAGGACCCACCAGGAGCGAGAGAGATGAACCCCGAGCAGAGCACCCACGGCGAGACGACGTACGACATCGAGGCCACCGAGACCAAGTGGCAGCGCGTCTGGGAGGACCTCCAGCCGTTCCGGGCCGACGACGACAGCCCGCGCGAGAAGCGCTACGCGCTGACGATGTTCCCCTACCCGAGCGGTGACCTCCACATGGGTCACGCCGAGGTGTTCGCGCTGCACGACGTGGTGGCGCGCTACTGGTGGCAGCGCGGCTACGAGGTCCTCAACCCGATGGGCTTCGACTCCTTCGGGCTGCCGGCCGAGAACGCCGCGATCCGCAACGACGAGCACCCCGACACCTACACGCGCGCCAACATCGCGCGCTCGATCGAGTCGTGCCGCAGGTACGCCGCGTCGTTCGACTGGTCGCGCACCTTCAACACCAGCGACCCGGAGTACTACCGGTGGACGCAGTGGCTGTTTTTGAAGTTCTACGAGCGAGGCCTGGCCTACCGCAAGAACAGCCCGGTCAACTGGTGCCCCCAGGACCAGACCGTGCTCGCCAACGAGCAGGTCGTCGCCGGCATGTGCGAGCGGTGCGGAGCGGAGGTGACCAAGAAGGAGCTGACCCAGTGGTACTTCAAGATCACCGACTACGCCCAGGAGCTGCTCGACGGCCTCGACGAGCTGGAGGACACCTGGCCCGACCGCGTCGTCACCGCGCAGCGCAACTGGATCGGCCGCTCCGAGGGCGCCCACGTCACGTTCACCCTGCACACCGCGAGCGGTGAGCGCGACGTCGAGGTCTACACCACCCGCCCCGACACCCTCTACGGCGCGACGTTCATGGTCGTCGCCGCCGACGCCGCCCTGGCCGCCGAGATCGTGCACCCCGACCGGGCGCAGGCGCTGCAGGACTACCTGGTCGAGGTCCGCAAGGCCTCCGACATCGACCGCCTGTCCACCGAGCGGCCCAAGACCGGGGTGGACCTCGGCATCACCGCCACCAACCCGGTCTCCGGCGAGGAGGTGCCGGTGTGGGCGAGCGACTACGTGCTGGCTGACTACGGCACCGGCGCGATCATGGCCGTTCCCGCCCACGACCAGCGCGACCTCGACTTCGCCCGGACGATGGGCCTGCCGGTGCGCCGCGTCATCGACGTACCCGGCGCCGAGGACCCGGAGGTCAGCGGTGTCGCCACGTCGGGCGACGGGGCGTACGTCAACTCCGGCGAGCTCGACGGCCTGAGCGACAAGGCGTCCGGCATCCGCGCGATCATCGAGCGGCTGGAGGCCGACGGCCGCGGCGCGGGGGCGGTCAACTACCGCCTGCGCGACTGGCTGCTGAGCCGCCAGCGCTACTGGGGCGCCCCGATCCCGATCATCCACTGCCCGGTGGACGGCGAGGTGCCGGTGCCCGAGGACCAGCTGCCGGTGACCCTGCCGATGCTCAAGGGTGCCGACCTCAAGCCGAAGGGCACCTCCCCGCTGGGCGGGGCGCGTGAGTGGGTCGAGGTCACCTGCCCGACGTGCGGGGGGCCGGCGACCCGTGACACCGACACGATGGACACCTTCGTCGACTCGTCCTGGTACATGTTCCGCTACTGCTCGCCGCACGAGGCGGACCGGCCGTTCGATCCCGAGCTGGTCAACGCCTGGATGCCGTGCAACCTCTACGTCGGCGGCGTCGAGCACGCCGTCCTGCACCTGCTCTACGGCCGCTTCTTCACCAAGGTGCTCAACGACATGGGCCTGGTGGACTTCCGCGAGCCGTGGTCGGCCCAGCTCAACCAGGGCTTCGTGATCAACCAGGGCAAGAAGATGAGCAAGTCCCTCGGCAACGGCGTCAACCTGGGCGAGCAGCTCGCGGCGTTCGGCGTGGACGCGGTGCGGCTGACCCTGGTCTTCGCCGGTCCGCCGGAGGACGACATCGACTGGGCCAACATGTCTCCCGAGGGTTCGCTGCGGTTCCTGCAGCGGGCCTGGCGGCTCTCCGGCGACGTCACCTCCGACCCGGGTGCGGACGTCACGACCGGCGACGTGGCGCTGCGGCGCACGACGGCGCGGACGGTGCACGACGCGGCCGAGCTGGTCGAGTCCTACCGGTTCAACGTGATGGTCGCCCGGGTGATGGAGCTGGTCAACGCGACCCGCAAGGCCATCGACTCCGGCTGCGGCCCCGCGGACCCGGCCGTTCGCGAGGCCGTCGAGGCCGTCGCGGTGCTGCTCTCCCTGGTCGCGCCCTACACGGCCGAGGAGATGTGGGAGCGGCTGGGCCACCAGCCCACGGTGGTGCGCGCCGGCTGGCCGGCGGTCGACGAGGCGCTCCTCGTCGAGGACACCGTCACCGCGGTCGTGCAGGTCAAGGGCAAGGTGAAGGCGCGGCTCGAGGTCTCTCCCGACATCTCCGAGGCCGACCTCGAGGCCGCCGCGCTGGCCGACCCGGCCGTGCAGCGCGCGATCGACGGGGCGACGGTCCGCACGGTGATCGTGCGCGCGCCCAAGCTGGTGAACATCGTCGTCTAGGGTCGAGCCGTGTCCCGCGTCGTGGTCGTCACCGACTCGACCGCGAGCCTGCCCGCCGACGTCGCGCAGTCTCGCGGCATCCGGGTCGTGCCGCTGCAGGTCGTGATCGGGGCGAAGGTGCTCGACGAGGGACCGGACGGCGCCACGCCCGAGGTGGTGGCGCAGGCGCTGCGCGACTTCGTCCCGGTCAGCACCTCGCGCCCGGCGCCCGCGCTGTTCGCCGACCTCTACCGGCGGCTCGCGTCCGAGGGGGCCGAGGAGATCGTCTCGGTGCACCTCTCCCGCGAGATGAGCGGCACCTTCGAGTCCGCCCAGCTCGCTGCCCTGGAGGTCGAGCTGCCCGTGCACGTCGTCGACTCCGGCCAGGTCGGCATCGCCACCGGCTACGCGGCGCTGACCGCCGCCGACCTGCTCGACGCAGGGGGCAGCGCGAAGGAGGCCGCCGAGGCGGCGCTGGCCCGCGGGGCGGCGGCGTCGTCGCTGTTCTACGTCGACACCCTCGAGTACCTGCGCCGCGGCGGCCGCATCGGGGCCGCGGCCGCGATCTTCGGCAGCGCACTCTCGGTCAAGCCGCTCCTCGAGATCGCCGAGGGCAGGGTGGTCCCGCGCGAGCGGGTGCGTACGGCGTCGCGTGCCCTGGCCCGGCTCGCCGAGCTGGCCGTCGAGGTCGCGGGCGACCAGCCCGTCGACGTGTGCGTCGCCCACCTCGCCAACGTCGAGCGCGCCGCCGAGCTCACCGCCACCCTCGCCGAGCGGCTCGCCGACGGGCTCGAGGGTCGCGAGGTGATGTGCGGGGAGCTGGGTGCGGTGCTCGGGGCGCACGTGGGTCCGGGGATGGTCGCGGTCTGCGTGGCCCCGCGGCCCGCCGGCTGAGCTCTCTCCACAGATCGGCTTCGAGGCCTGTCGATCCGGCCCCGCCGTTCCTAGCGTGGAGGCATGCGCCGGTCCCAGTCATCCTCCGAGCACGCCGAGGCGGTGTCGCGGCGGCTGGCGACGCTGAGCGCGGAGCTCGCCGCCGTCCGCGGCGAGCCCGGCCCCGCCTCGGCGCACACCCGCGTGCGCGAGCGGCCGGAGGACGCGCCCGCGCCGGTGCCGGCTCCGGTGGTGCTGCCCGTGCCCGGGCGGCACGCCTCGCGGCGCCTGCGCGTCGGTGGCCTGCAGCTCGGACCGGTGCACCTGGCCGTCGTCGCCGTCGTGGCGGCGATCGCGGTGGGGCTCGCGGCCTGGTGGGCGGTGCGCGACCAGGCCGACGCGGTGCCGCTGGCGCCCGTCACCTCGGCCACGGACCCGCTCGCCCCGGTGGCGCCGACAGGATCCGCGACCGTGCCCACGACGGGATCCGCGACCGGGTCCACCACGGGCTCGCCCGACGGCGAGGCGGCGCCCGGCGGCGACCTGGTCGTCGACGTCGCCGGCAAGGTCCGCCGGCCGGGCATCGCGGTGCTGCCGGCCGGCTCCCGGGTCGTCGACGCGCTCGAGGCGGCCGGGGGAGCGCGACGCGGGGTGGACCTCACCGCGCTCAACCTGGCGCGACCGGTCGTGGACGGGGAGCAGATCCTGGTCGGCATCGCGCCCGCGCCGGGCGTCGCCGGAGAGCTGGGGACGACGTCGACACCGAGTGCGGGGCTGGTCAACCTCAACACCGCCGACGAGGCCGCGCTCGACACGCTGCCCGGCGTCGGTCCGGTGACCGCGGCAGCGATCTTGTCGTGGCGCGACGCGAACGGCGGCTTCACCTCGGTCGACGAGCTGCTGGAGGTCGACGGCATCGGCGAGGCCACGCTGGCGGACCTCGCCCCGCTCGTCACCCTCTGACCGGTGCCTGACGTTCGCGCCGCCGCGCTGGGCGCGGGCGGGTGGGCCGGCGCGCTCCTCGCCCTGCTGCTGCCCGGGCGCGTCGCGGTCGCGCTCGTGGCGGTCATCGTCGCGGCGGCGCTGGTCCTGGTCGCGCGGCGCCTCGTCGCTCCGGGCTGGCTGGGGCCGGTGGCTGCCCTGGCAGCGGTCGCGGGGGTGGCGGCCCTGCAGCAGGCCGTCCTCGACGCCTCGCCGCTGCGCGGGCTAGCCGACGAGGGCGCGGTCGTCACGGTCCGGATCGCGCTGACCTCCGACGTACGTGTCGTGGCCGGGCAGTACGGCGACATCCAGGTGGCGCAGGCACGGGCGTTGCGCGTCGAGGGCAGGGGGACCGCCTGGACACTGGACGCGCCGGTCGTGGTGCTGGCCGACGCCGACTGGCCCCGGTCCGCGCTCGGCACCACCGTGGAGACGACGGCCCGGCTGGCGCCGGCCGACGGCGACGCGGCGGCGCTGGTCCGCCCCAGCGGCGAGCCGCGGCTGGTGGCCGAGCCCGAGGTGTGGTGGGACGCCGCAGCGGCCGTACGCCGGTCGGTGCGCGCCGCCGTCGCCGGCCGCGACGCGGACGCTCGCGAGCTGGTGCCGGCGCTCGTGGTGGGTGACGACGGCGGGCTCGACCCCGACCTGGCCGACGACTTCCGCACGACCGGCCTCACCCACCTCCTCGCGGTCAGCGGGACCAACCTGACCCTCGTCGTCGGCTCCGTGCTCGTCCTCGGCCGGTGGCTGGGGCTGCGGGGGCGGTGGCTGCACGTGCTGGCCGCCGTCGGGATCGCGGGGTTCGTGCTGACGGCGCGTGCCGAGCCCAGCGTCGTGCGCGCCGCCGCGATGGGCACCGTCGCGCTGCTCGGGATGGGGCACAACGGTCGCTCGCGTGGGGTCCGGGGCCTCGGGATGGCGGTGCTCGTGCTGCTCCTGGTCTGGCCGCGGCTCGCGATCACGGCCGGCTTCGCCCTGTCGGTGCTGGCCACCGCGGGGATCCTGTTGCTGGCGCCGGTCTGGCGCGACGCGCTGATGCGCTGGACGCCGCGGTGGGTGGCCGAGGCGGTCTCGGTGCCTCTGGCCGCCCAGGTGGCGTGCACGCCCGTGGTCGCCGGACTCTCGGGCGAGGTCAGCCTCGTGGCGGTCGCGGCCAACCTGCTCGCCGCGCCTGCGGTCGCGCCGGCGACGGTGCTCGGCCTGGCCGGCGGGCTGCTCGGGCTGGCCTGGGCACCGCTCGGCGCGCTGGTGGCGGCGCCGGCGGCCTGGTCGGCCGGGTGGATCATCGCCGTGGCCCGCGCGGGGGCGGAGGTGCCGAGCGCCGCGGTGGACTGGGGGACCGGACCGGTCGCGCTCGCGGTGCTGAGCGTGCTGTGCGCGCTCGCCGTCCCCCTCGCCCCGCGGCTGCTGGGCCGGCCGTCGGCCACGCTGACGTGCACCGCGCTGCTCGTGGTGCTCATGCTCACGGGTCCGCCGACCCCGGGGTGGCCGCCGCGAGGCTGGGTCCTCGCGGCGTGCGACGTGGGCCAGGGCGACGGACTGGTGCTCCGGGCCGGTCCGCACGCGGCGGTCATCGTCGACGCCGGACCCGAGCCGGCGCTGATGGACGCGTGCCTGGACCGGCTCGAGGTCACCGCTGTCCCGCTCCTGGTGCTCACGCACTTCCACGCCGACCACGTCGGCGGCGTCGCAGGCCTCCTGGAGGGCCGGCAGGTCGGTGCGGTCGAGGGCACCGGCCTGCTCGACCCGCCGGAGGGGGTCCGGGCGGTGAGCACCGCGACCGGTCGCGACCCCGGCGTGGCGGCGTACGGCGAGACGCGGCAGGTCGGCGAGGTGACTCTGCAGACCGTGTGGCCGCGTCCGGACGGGCCCGGCGCCGACCCGAGCGAGAGCGCACCGAACAACGCCAGCGTCGTGGCGGTCGCCGAGGTCGCCGGCCTGCGGGTGCTGCTGACCGGCGACGTGGAGCCCTCGGCCCAGGCGGCCCTCTCGCGCGAGCTCGACGGTCTCGGCGTCGACGTCCTCAAGGTGCCGCACCACGGCAGCCGCCACCAGGACCTGCGCTGGCTGACGTCGCTCGGGGCGCGGCTCGCCCTGGTGTCGGTCGGCGCGGACAACGACTACGGGCACCCGGCGCCCGACGTGCTCGCCGCGCTCTCCGCGGCAGGGATGGAGGTGTGGCGCACCGACTCGTCCGGAGACGTCGTGGTGGTGGTGCGCGACGGCGAGGTGGGTGTCGTCGCGCGCGGATAGGGTGTGGCCACCATGGCACGCACTCCCTCGGCCGCGCAGGTCCTCGGTCACGTCGTCCTCGTGACGGGCAAGGAGGAGTACCTCTCGGCGCGCACCGTCGCGGCGGTGCGTGACGCCGTGCGCGCCCACGACGCCGACGCGGAGCTCGCGGAGTCGTCGGCCTCGGACCTGACGCTCGCCTCGCTGGGCGAGATGTCGGCCCCCTCGTTGTTCTCCTCGATCCGCTGCGTCGTGGTGCGCGGTCTGGAGGACCTGCCCGAGGAGTCGGTCGACGGGCTGCTGGGCTACTGCGCCGCGCCCGCCGACGACGTCGCCCTCGTGCTGGTGCACTCCGGCGGCGCCAAGGGCAGCGGCGTGCTGACCAAGCTGCGCAAGCTGCCCGCGGTCAGCGAGGTGAAGTCCGAGGAGATCCGGGCCAACGAGCTGCCGGGTTTCGTGACCTCCGAGGTCGCGTCACACGGCGCGAAGATCGCGCCCGACGCCGCGGCGTTCCTGGTGCAGGCGGTCGGCAACGACCTGCGCTCCCTCGCGGCGGCTGCCGACCAGCTCACCCACGACTTCCACGGCGAGCAGCTGACCGTCGAGAAGGTACAGCGCTACTTCGGCGGTCGCGCCGAGGCCAAGTCCTTCACCGTCGCGGACGCGGCGTTCGCCGGCAAGCGCGCGATGGCCCTGGAGGAGCTGCGCTGGGCGCTCGACTCCGGCACCGCGCCGGTGCTCGTGACGTCGGCGATGGCCGCTTCGGCGCGCAGCCTCGCGCGCTACCTGGGGTCGCCGCGCGGCGCACGCGACGCCGAGCTCGCGCGCGACCTCGGCGTGCCGCCGTGGAAGGTGCGCACGGTGCGCGACCAGTCGCGCTCGTGGAGTCCTGACGGCATCGCGGCGGCGGTCCGCGCGGTCGCGGTGGCCGACGCCGACATCAAGGGGCAGGCTCACGACGCGGCCTACACGCTCGAGCGGCTCGTGCTCACCGTGGCGGGACTGCGCGACGGGCGCTGAGGCGTCCGCGCCTGTCGCTCGGCCGGGGGCGGGGCGTACGCCGGCGCTCCGGCTGGCGGTGCGTGAGCCACATTCGAGCGGTCGGGGATGTGGCTCAGCCACCGCCGGGGGCGGGCGTACGCCGGCGCTCCGGCTGGCGGTGCGTGAGCCACATTCGAGCGGTCGGGGATGTGGCTGAGCCACCGCCCGGGGGCGGAGCGTACGTCGGCGCTCCGGCTGGCGGTGCGTGAGCCACCTCCGAGCGGTCGGGGATGTGGCTCAGTCACCGCCCCGCAGCAGCGGAGCCCGACGACCCGAAAATGCGAAACACCCGCCACGAGGGCGGGTGTTCGGCAGGGCCTCGTCAGAGAGCGGCGGCCTTCTTGGCGATCGAGGACTTGCGGTTGGCGGCCTGGTTGGCGTGGATGACGCCCTTCGAAGCGGCCTTGTCGAGCTGCTTCATGGCGTCGCGACCAGCGGCGACGGCCGCGTCCTTGTCGCCCGCCTCGGAGAGCTCGCGGAACTTGCGGACCGCGGTCTTCAGGCGCGACTTGACGGCCTGGTTGCGCTGACGGCGCAGCTCGTTCTGCTTGTTGCGCTTGATCTGGGACTTGATGTTCGCCACGTGTGGATCCTCGGATGCTCGAGCTGGTCTGGACGGGAAGTCTGGTGCCTGTCGGCTGCCTGGCAACCCCCCAGCCGAGAGAAGAGGGTCGGGTGCCGGACACGCAGGGAGGAACACTACCGTCAGCCCGCGCACCCGCCCAAATCGCAGGGTGCGCGACCAGGGCATCCATCGCCCGGGGAGCCGCCGACCGTCGCAGCTGGCGGTGCTCAGGGTCGCGACCGGCGGGCGACTGCGTCCAGCATGCGCCGGGACTCGCGGATCCGGAAGTCGTTGATGGTCGGCAGGTTCACGTCGACAGCGACGACGGACCGCACGGCGAGGTGCGCTCCGAACCCGGCGAGGAACGCCGTGACGCCGTCATCCCCGGCCTCGAGCATCGCGGGGGAGGAGCGCGTCGAGGCGTCGAACCAGGTGTCGTCGACACGCTCCAGCCGCGCCAGGAGCGGGTCCACCCACCCCGGTCCGCGAGCCGCCATCCCCCAGTCCACGAACACGGTGTCGCCGCTCGGGCGACGCAGCAGGTTGTCGACGCGGATGTCCCAGTGGGCCAGGTGCGACATCGGGCGAGCGGCCAGCTCACGCAGCACGCCGGCCCAGCCGTGAGGGTCCGGACGCAGCCAGTCGGGCACCGGCGTGGCGGCCGGCGCGTCGGGAAGCCCGTCGAGGCAGTCGGCCCACTTGCGCAGGGTGGCGGCCACGTCGAGGGACTCCACCGTGTCGGGCAGGTCGCGCGCCTGCAGCACCGCGGACAGCCGGTCCGTCCCGGCGAGCACCGCCTCGAGCTCAGCGGGGTCGTCGAAGTCGGGGTGGCGTCCCTCCACGTCCTCGATGAGCAGCGCCACCCACTCGCCGTCGTCGTACGCCGCCAGCAGCCGCGCCCACAGCTCGTGCTCGCCGAGGTGTCGCAGCACGCCGACCTCGCGGCGGAACAGGGTGGGCGTGTCCGGGTTGAGGACGGCGCCGACCGCCTTGACGAACGCCCGCGTCCCGTCGGCGCAGGCCACCCGGGTCGCGCAGCCCGGCGACATCCCGCCGACCTGCTCCGCGGTCGCCACCACCGGCGAGCCCAGCTCCTGCTCGACCCACGCCCGCACCTCCGCCGGCACGGCGGCGAACGGCAGGCGTACGCCGACCGCGCGCGGAGCCGTCACGACCAGCCCCGGCGCTCGGCGAGCCAGTCCCAGCACACCTCGCCCTGCCAGCGCTGGTGGTCGCGGATGTGGGGCGAGGTCGGCGGCACGGGCTGCAGGCACTGGGAGACGAAGTAGCCGACGTAGAGCGCGAGGTTGATGTCGAGCGCTTCCGGATCGACGTCGCGCAGCAGGCGCCGCGCCGCGATCACCCGGTCGACGTCGATCCCCTCACCGCGGGGGCTGATGAGGGCGGCGAACGAGTCGAACCAGGCGGCGCCGCGCACCGGCCAGTTCCAGTCGCAGATCCACGCACGCCCGTCGGGGTCGATGAGCACGTTGTCGGAGCGGATGTCGGTGTGCACGAGCGTGTCGCCGCCGACCACGTCGGCGTAGCGGCGCGCGAGCGCCTCCGCCTCGGCGAGGTGGCTGGGGTCGAGGTCCGGGCGCGCCTCGCGAATCGTCGCCCAGCCCTCGAGCAGCGGTGCGAAGTCCGCCTCGGCCGTGTCGAGGGCCAGCCCGGGAGGTGGTGGGGTGAGGGCGTCGGCCGCCTGCTCCAGCGCATCGAGCACCGCGTCGAGGTCGCCGGGCTCCCACGGCCGGCGCGGCGGGCGGGCGGCGACGTACTCGGTGCCGAGCACCACCCAGTCGTCGTCGAGGTGCCACAGCAGCCGCGGTGCGGGGACCGCTTCGGGCAGCGCGGCGAGCTTGCGCGCCTCCTCGCGATAGGAGTCGGCGAACATCCGCTGCGCCTTGACCGACGCCGCCTTCACGAAGTGCCGCGACCCGTCCTCGCAGACGAGCACCGAGGCGAAGCCGGGGGTGAAGCCGGTGGTCTGGGAGATCGCGGAGACCACGGGAGAGCCGCACCTGCGCTCGATGTAGGCCCGCAGCGCCGGCGGGAGGAACGCCCACTCCAGCCGCCGGGCGGTCCGGTCGTGCGGGACGGGGTAGGGCGCGACGGGCGAGGACCGGGACATGGCCGCATCCTTCCCCACGCGGCACGCCGCCACGAACCGATATCCGCTGGAGAGCAGTGGACGTGCGGCGGTACAACTGGCGCATGCCAGAGCTCGTGCTGCCCACCTCGTCGGTCCGCGAGTCCTTCCTCGAGGCGATGGACGAGTTCGTCGCCGAGGGCGTGGAGATGAGCCAGACGGCGGCGTGGATCGACCGGTACGCGCCCGCCTGGACGGACCCCGGGGCGTTCGAGGCGTTCGTCGAGGCCGTGCGGGCCGACGCGCACGAGGAGTCCCCGCGGCCCGAGTGGCACGTGCCCTGCACGACCCTGTGGTGGGTCGACGGCAGCGACTACCTGGGCCGGATCGCGATCCGGCACCGGCTCAACGACTTCCTGCTCGAGGTGGGCGGCCACATCGGCTACGACGTACGCCCCACGCGCCGGCGCGAGGGCCATGCCACCGCGATGCTGCGGGCAGCGCTGCCGTGGGCGGGCGAGCTCGGCATCGACCCGGCCCTGGTCACCTGCGACGTCGACAACCACGGGTCGGTCCGGGTGATCGAGTCGGCGGGCGGCGTGCTGGAGGACGTCCGCGGGGTCAAGCGTCGCTACTGGGTGCCGACGTCCTGAACCGGCACCGGTGCCGCGCGGCTCCGGGTCGCGGCCGCCACACCGGCGACCGCGACGGCCAGTCCGAGGAGCTGGAGGGGCGACAGCGTCTCGTCGAGCACGAGCCAGGCGAGGACCGCCGTCACCGGCGGGCTGAGGAAGAACAGGCTGGCCGCCGCACCGGAGCCGCCGCGCAGCACCAGCAGCGACAGCAGGACGAGCCCCAGGATCGAGTTCACGATCGCGAGGAACAGGACCGCGACCAGCGCCTGCCGGCCGTCGGTGACCGGCCACGCGCCCTCGGTCGTCCAGCCGAGGACGAGCAGGGGAGGGGCGGACACGGCGAACTGCACCGCGGCGGACCAGAGCAGGTCGGGTTGCGCGCCGATCCAGCGCTGTCCCAGCGTGCCCAGGCTCAAGGTGAGCATGCTGAGGCACCCGACCGCGACGGCGACCGGACCGCCCACGTGGTGCAGGTCCGAGCCGAGGACCAGCAGCACCCCGGCGACGCCGGCGACGAAGCCCGCCACCTGCACGACCGTGACCCGCTCGCCGAGCAGCCCTGCGGCCAGCAGCGCGGTGAGGACCGGGCTCAGCGCGTGCAGCAGCGAGGCGAGCGTGGCGCCCAGCCCGAGGTCGAAGGCGACGTACATGAGGCCGAACTGCACCGCGTTCATCACCAGTCCGACGGCCGCCACCCGGCCCAAGGTCGCGCGGTCCATCCGGGTCGGCCGCCGCAGCGCCAACGCCAGCCCCGCGCCGAGCACTGCGGCCAGGACGAACCGCCAGCCGAGCACCGAGAACGGCGCCGCGGCGTGGACCGCAGCCGGCCCGGAGATGTAGCCCGACGACCACACCACCACGAACGCGGTCGCCGGGACGACGGGCAGGTGTCGCGCGGAGCCGCCCCGGGAGATCACCGCTGCACGCTAGCGTCCGCACTGCGGGGGGAAGCGGCGAGGGTTCGGTGCGACCCGACGCGCATGGAAGAATGACCCGACCCCTCCGTCGTACTCCCGAAAGCAGTCCGTGAGCCTCAAGAACGCGCCGCAGCCTGGCTCGACCGACCCGTCGATCATCCGCAACTTCTGCATCATCGCGCACATCGACCACGGCAAGTCGACGCTGGCCGACCGCATGCTGCAGCTCACCGGGGTGGTCGACGAGCGGGCGGCGCGCGCGCAGTACCTCGACCGGATGGACATCGAGCGCGAGCGCGGCATCACGATCAAGAGCCAGGCCGTGCGGATGCCGTGGACGGTGCCCGCCGACAACGAGGAGGGCGCCGAGCCCGGCACCTACGTCCTCAACATGATCGACACGCCCGGCCACGTCGACTTCACCTACGAGGTCTCGCGCAGCCTCGAGGCCTGCGAGGCCGCGATCCTGCTCGTCGACGCCGCGCAGGGCATCGAGGCGCAGACCCTGGCCAACCTCTACCTCGCGATGGGCGCCGACCTCCACATCATCCCGGTGCTCAACAAGATCGATTTGCCCGGCGCCAACCCCGACAAGTACGCCGCCGAGCTCGCGGGCCTGGTCGGCTGCGAGCCCGAGGACGTGCTCCGGGTGAGCGCCAAGACCGGCCACGGTGTGGCAGGGCTGCTCAACGAGATCGTGCTGCAGACCCCCGCCCCGACCGGGGACGCCGACGCACCGCCGCGGGCGCTGATCTTCGACTCGGTCTACGACACCTACCGCGGCGTGGTCACCTACGTCCGCGTGGTCGACGGCAAGCTCACCCACCGCGACCGGATCAAGATGATGTCGACGGGCGCGGTGCACGAGATGCTCGAGGTGGGCGTGATCAGCCCGGAGCCGGTGAAGGCCGCCGACCTCGGCGTCGGCGAGGTCGGCTACCTCATCACCGGCGTGAAGGACGTACGCCAGTCCCGCGTCGGCGACACCGTGACCAGCCAGCACCACGGCGCCGAAGAGGCGCTGGGCGGCTACAAGCACCCCAACCCGATGGTCTACTCCGGGCTCTACCCCATCGACGGCGACGACTACCCGACGCTGCGCGACGCCCTGGAGCGGCTGCAGCTCAACGACGCGGCGCTGACCTTCGAGCCGGAGACCTCCGGCGCCCTGGGCTTCGGGTTCCGCATCGGCTTCCTCGGGCTGCTCCACATGGAGATCACCCGTGACCGCCTCGAGCGCGAGTTCAACCTCGACCTCATCTCCACCGCGCCCAACGTGGTCTACGAGGTCGTCATGGAGGACGGCACCGAGATCACCGTGACCAACCCGAGCGAGTACCCCGATGGCAAGGTCGCCGAGGTGCGTGAGCCGGTCGTCAAGGCCACCATCCTCAGCCCGAGCGACTACATCGGCACGATCATGGAGCTGTGCCAGACCAAGCGCGGCAGCCTGCAGGGGATGGACTACCTCTCCGAGGACCGCGTGGAGATGCGCTACACGCTGCCGATGGGCGAGATCGTCTTCGACTTCTTCGACCAGCTCAAGTCACGCACGAAGGGCTACGCCTCGCTCGACTACGAGCGCTCGGGCGAGCAGGCGGCGGACCTGGTGAAGGTCGACATCCTGCTCCAGGGGGAGCCGGTCGACGCCTTCTCCGCGATCGTGCACCGCGAGGCCGCCTACGGCTACGGCGTGATGATGGCCGGCAAGCTCAAGGACCTCATCCCGCGCCAGCAGTTCGAGGTGCCGATCCAGGCGGCGATCGGGGCGCGCGTCATCGCCCGCGAGAACATCCGCGCCATCCGCAAGGACGTGCTCGCCAAGTGCTACGGCGGTGACATCAGCCGCAAGCGCAAGCTGCTGGAGAAGCAGAAGGCCGGCAAGAAGCGGATGAAGAACATCGGCACCGTCGAGGTGCCGCCCGAGGCGTTCGTCGCCGCGCTGTCCACCACGCAGCCGGCAGAGAAGTCCGGCAAGAAGTAGTAGCCGTGGACGAGCTGGCGCGCGCCGACGACGGGTCGTGGCGCATCGACCTGGTCGCCGTCGCCGCCGACGGCCCGCTGCCGACGCACCCCGGACGCCGGCGGCTGCTCACGGTGCTCGACGGACCCGTGCTCGGCCTGGAGGTCGACGGCGGGACGCAGGTGGTCGAGCCGCAGCGGCCCTACGACGTCGCCGCCGACGCGGTCGCGGCATCCGTGCCCGAGGGACCGGTCCGGGTGCTCGACGTCGTCGTGGACCCCGCAGCGGTCTCGCCCTACGTCACGGTCCTCGAGCTCGGCCGCGGCTCGACCCTGCCGCTCGCCGACGACCAGCTGGCGTACGTCCTCAAGGGCGAGGGTGCCGACGGTCTGGTCAGCGGCCCCGGCGAGGTCGCCGGCCGGTGCACGGTCGCGGTTGTCACCCTGGAGCGCGTCAGCTGACCGTCCCGGGCGACCACTGCGGGTCGCGACCCAGCCGGGCGAGCAGCCGGTCGGTGGTCGAGGCGTCCGCGGGGACCTCGAGCGGACCTGCGCAGATCCCCTCGGCGTACAGCGTGTCGCCCCAGCCGTCCGCGGTCGCGTGCAGCGCGGCGGCCTCCTCCTCGCTGACCGTCCAGGGCTGGCCGGTGGCGCGTGCGACGTCCGAGCCGTGCACGACGAGGTCCCAGCCGTAGAAGTCGGCCATGGTCGCCGCGATCGTCGTCGGGCCGAACCAGCCGTCGTACTCCCGGGCCCCCACCCCGCCCTCGGTGAGGAGGGAGGTCACGTGGTCGCGCTGGCGCCGCCACGCGGCGGCCGGGTCGTCGAGGTCGGGCTCCGGACCGGCGTCGAGGTCCTGGCGCTGGAGGAACTCCCGCTGGGTCTCCACCACGTGGCGCACGACGTCGCGTGCCGACCACCCGGCGCAGGGGGACGGGGCGTCCCACGAGCCGACGACGGCGTCGACGACCTCCGTGAAGCGCTCGGCGCGCGAGGTGAAGAGGGACAGGTCGTGGTCGGGGTCGCGGCTCGTCTGTGTCATGACCCCACGCTCGCAGGGATGGCGTCGGTGGCTCTTGGAATAATCCGACAGGTGACGACCCCGGGGGACCTCCGTCCGGTCGACCCCGTCGACCGAGCCCATCTCACGGGGCTGAGCCGGCCCTCGCCGCCCATCCACCGCTACGCGCCGTCCGAGCACCTCGCCGACCTGGTCGAGCGCTACTGGATCCCGGTGTGGTCGCTGGCCGAGCCGTCCACCCAGAGCACCCTGCAGCACCCGGTGTGCCTGGTCGTGGTCAGCAACAGCTACGCCCGGCTGTACGGCGTCGCCCGCGGCCGGTCCAGCGTCACGCTGGAGGGCGACGGCTACGCCGTCGGCGCCCTGCTCACGCCCGCGGCCGGCCGGTTGGTGCTGGGGCGCTCGGTGGCCACGCTGACCGACCGGTGGACCGACCTGACCGACGTCCTGCCGCCGCGCCACGCCGCCCTGGTCGACGAGGTCCGCGCGGCCATGGACCGGGATCCCCGCGACCCGGCCGCCCACGCCGCCGCTGTCGCTCGCGTCGAGCGCTGGCTGGAGTCGCTGCTCCCGGTCGACGAGCAGGGGCTGCTCGTCAACCGCCTCGTCACGTGGCTGCGCGAGCACCCCGAGGTCACCCGCGTCGGTGAGGTGGCCCGCGAGGTGGGTCTGTCCGAGCGCAGCCTGCAGCGGCTGGTGGAGCAGCGCCTGGGGCTGAGCCCCAAGTGGCTGGTGCAGCGTCGCCGGCTGCACGACGCCGTCGAGGCGCTCAAGGACGGCACGACCGCCCTCGCCGACATGGCCGCGGAGCTCGGCTACACCGACCAGTCCCACTTCACCCGCGACTTCCGCACGGTCACGGGCATGACCCCCGGAGAGTTCCTCCGCGACCAGCCGGGCGGCGCGCCGTCAACCCTGGGTTGACACCTCGCCGTTCCTGGCCCAGCCTGGAGACATGTCGAACACGCTCGGACACCTGCTCACCGCCGCGGTCGTCACCCTCGTCGTCGGCACCGTGTCCGGCGGCGGATGGGCGTACTACCTGGTGGGAGCCGTCCTGGCCCTCTCCCTGTGGGCCATGCTCCTCGCCGGCTCCTACGCCAGCGCCACACGCGACGGTGGCGCCGGGCGGACCTCCGCACGCCAGTACGCCGTCGCCGCCGCCGTCGCGCTCGTGCTGGGCTCCGCGATGTACGTCGTCGGTGACGGCGGGTCGTGGTGGGCGGTCGGCTTCATCTTCGCCGGCGCGCTCGTGCCCGCGACTGCCGCCGCCACGCGGGACCGGACCGGCGACGGTGCCTGAGCCCCACGACCCGCTGGACCGTGTGCGCGCGGCGCTCACCGCGCTCCACCTGGCCGAGCGCGCGCTGACCGACGAGGTGCGCCGGGCGCACGCAGCCGGGCACAGCTGGGCCGCCCTCGGGTCGGTCCTCGGCACGACGCGGCAGGCTGCCTTCAAGCGCTTCGGGACTCCGCGCGACCCCCGAACGGGATCCGCGATGACTCCGACGGACCCCGCCGACGTGGTCGCGACCACCGAGCGGGTCTTCGCGCTCCTCGACGCCGGCCGCTACGACGAGCTGCGTGCGCTGATGCCCGACGACGTGGCGCGCGTGCTGACCCGTGCCGTCGTGCTCGACACCTGGGCACGGGCGGTCGCCGACACCGGCAACCTCGTCCGCTGCGAGGGAACCGTCGTGGAGCTGCCCGGCGGGGAGGTCGCGCCTGCGGGCCCGCTCCTCGGCACCGTCGTCGGGGGCACCACGCTGGTGTGCGAGGCGGGCGAGTGGCACGGACGCGTGGCTCTGGGACAGGACGGACGCCTGCTGGGCCTGCTCGTCGCGCCACCCGGCGCGACCGGGCTGGCGTTCTGAGTCCCTTCATGCCGTGCTCACGCGGTGTCCCGGGTGAGGCTCACCGTCGTCACGGTGATGTCGAGCGCCGCCTCGAGGGCGGCGACCGGCTCGTCCAGCTCGGCTGAGCGCGGCCGCCGGGTGCCTGCGAACCAGGTGACCTCGAGCGGCCGGCGCCGCGCCGTGCCGGCGGCGCGCCACCATCCGCCGATCCGTCCGTCCACCAGCAGCGGCGGCAGCAGCATCCCGTTGGCCTGGTTCCACAGCCGGCGGTGGTGCTCGGGTGCCACGAACCGGTCCCGGGCACGCGGGTCGTAGCCGCAGAGCAGCGCGTCGAACTCCGGCAGCAGGCGTACGCCGGGCAGCTCGCGCGGCGGCGGGGCACCGGGCAGGTCGACGTAGGTCCGCCCGTCGGGGCCTTCCTCCGCGACCAGGCCGAGGTCCGACAGGGCCTCGTCCACGACGCGGAGGCCCATCCCGGACCACCACGCGATGTCGTGCCGCGACGCCGGCCCGTGCGCGGCGAGGTGGAGCCGCACCACGTCGGCGGCCGTCGCCGAGCCGGCCCGGTCGAAGGTGGCGTAGACCGGCGCGCCCTGCCCCTCCCAGCGCTCCCCGGAGGCCGGGCGGGGCACCAGGCCGCCGTGGCCGAGGGCGAGAGAGCGCCCGGGGCCGGTCTCGGCGGCCCGCCGGGCGCCGGGGGCGTGCTCGTCCACCCAGGCGAGCAGGTGCTCGCGCAGCTCCTCCGGCGTTCGCCACCGGCGGGCGTAGTCCTCGATCGAGAGCCAGAGCCGTGCCAGCTCGGCGTCGGAGACGCCCAGCATCCTCGCCCAGCGCCGGTGCTGCCCGAGGCGCGTCGCCTCGGCGAGCACGGTGTAGCCGCGCCGGCTCGCGGTGTGGACGGTGCCGCGGATCGTGCTGCCGCGCACGATCGCGCCGTCGGCGTACGCCGCGCTGATCGCCGCGTGGCTGGTGCCGGGGAAGCGGGCGCCGAGGCCGAGAAACGCCGAGCGGGCGGTCTGGGTCTGCACGGCGCCGATCGCGTCGACGGCGGCCGCCACGTCACCGGCGGGGCTCGGGAACTGCCTCGCCAGCGCCGCCCCCGCCAGGTCCTCCCACCGCAGGACCATGCCTCAGCCGCCCGTCGGGCTGGGAGACCGCGCCTGCCGCCGCTCGCTCATGGCGGCAGCCTAGGCTCGCGGCATGCCGGTCATCATCCCGCACGACCTGTCCCTGCAGCGGGAGCGCGGCGAGGAGTGGGCGCGCTGGCTGGACGGGCTCCCGAGGCTGGCCGCCGACCTCCTGCAGGAGTGGCGGCTGACCCCGAGCGCGCCCGCGCTGCACGGCTCCTGCTCGCTCGTGGTGCCGGTCATCGACGCCGACGGGGTGGCCGCGGTGCTCAAGATGGCGTTCGACGGCGACGACGAGTCGCTCCACGAGGGGCTGGCGCTGCAGCGCTGGGGAGGCCACGGCGCGGTACGCCTCCTGCGCGCCGACCCGCGCCGGCGTGCGCTGCTGCTGGCGTGGCTGCCGGGTCCGGACCTCGGCGACATGTGGGACGTCGAGGCCTGCGAGGTGGTGGGCGGTCTCTACGAGAGCCTCCACGTGCCGGCGCTGCCGCAGCTGGCGAGCGTGGCGTCGTACGTCGGGCGCTGGCTGCGTGAGCTCGACGAGCTCGGGCGTGACCTGCCCATCCCGCGCCGCTACGTCGAGCAGGCGCTCTCGACCGGTGCGGACCTGCTCGCCGACGGCGGGGCGGCATCGGTGGTGGTGCACGGAGACCTGCACTACGCCAACGTGCTGGCCGACGCGACGGGGGAGTGGGTGGCCATCGACCCCAAGCCGATGAGCGGCGACCCGCACTACGAGCCGGCGCCGATGCTCTGGAACCGGATGGAGGAGCTGAGCGGGCCGGGGGCGTCGGGCTCGGTGCGCGACGGCCTGCGCCGGCGGTTCCACGCGCTGGTCGACGCCGCCGGCCTCGACGAGGCTCGCGCGCGCGACTGGGTGGTCGTACGGATGGTCCTCAACGCCGGGTGGACGGTGCAGGACGCGCGGGCGGCGGGTCGGGGGCCGACGCCGGAGGAGCAGGACTGGATCACCCGCTGCATCGCGATCACCAAGGCCGTCCAGGACTGAGAGCGCGACCGGTGGCGGCGCGCGACGGCCGAGCCAATCGGCGCGTTCCCTACCGCACGGTAAACCCAGTGATCTAGGTTACAGCCCAAGTCAGCAGCCATACCGCTGTATGGCGCGCAGCGTTC
The DNA here is from genome assembly GCF_017916425.1 of Nocardioides sp. SYSU D00065. Taxonomy (GTDB): domain Bacteria; phylum Actinomycetota; class Actinomycetes; order Propionibacteriales; family Nocardioidaceae; genus Nocardioides. Next base: position 1,067,090 of record NZ_JAFMSX010000002.1, read on the forward strand.
CGCTACGACGAATGAGTAGGTACCAGATGCCGATCACTGCCGACACGTCCTTCCTCGACACCATGCCGCCGAACGTGGCCGTCCAGTTCTTCGACCGCGTGGCCGCCTCGCCCGACAGTGAGGCCTTCCGCTTCCCGCGCGGCGAGGCGTGGGAGTCGGTCACCTGGAAGCAGGCCGGCGACCGGGTCGAGGCGCTCGCGGCAGGCCTCATCGCGCTGGGCGTGGAGCCCGAGCAGCGCGTCGGCATCGCCTCGGGCACCCGCTACGAGTGGATCCTCGCGGACCTGGCGATCATGTGCGCCGCGGGAGCCACCACGACCGTCTACCCGACGACCAACGCCGAGGACACCCTCTACATCCTCGGCGACTCCGAGAGCCGCGTCGTCTTCGTCGAGGACGACGAGCAGCTCGCCAAGCTCACCGCTCACCGCACCGAGCTGCCGCACGTGGCCAAGGTCGTGACCTTCACCGGCCGCGCCGACGGCGACTGGGTCCTCTCGCTCGACGACCTCGCGGCGCTGGGGGCTGCGAAGCTGGCGCAGGAGCCCGACGTGGTGCGCACGACGTCGCAGGCGATCCGCCCCGACCAGCTCGCCACCCTCATCTACACCTCCGGGACCACCGGTCGCCCCAAGGGCGTGCGGCTGCGCCATTCCTCGTGGGTCTACGAGGGCGAGGCGATCCGGGCGCAGGGCATCCTGGGGCCCGACGACCTCGAGTTCCGCTGGCTGCCGATGGCGCACTCGTTCGGCAAGGTGCTGATGTCGACGCAGATGGCGTGCGGCTTCGCCGCGGCCATCGACGGCCGCGTCGAGAAGATCGTCGACAACCTGGGCGTGGTGAAACCGACCTTCATGGGCGCCGCGCCCCGCATCTTCGAGAAGGCGCACGGTCGCATCGTGACCATGCAGGCCGCGGAGGGCGGCGCCAAGGAGAAGATCTTCAAGAGCGCCTTCAAGGTCGGCCTCGAGGTCGAGCGGCTCAAGCGCGAGGGCAAGCCGGTCCCGCTCGCCCTCCGGGTGCAGCACGGCCTGTTCGACAAGCTCGTCTTCTCCAAGATCCGCGACCGGTTCGGTGGCAACGTCCGCTTCTTCATCTCGGGCGCCGCGGCGCTCAACCGCGACATCGCCGAGTGGTTCGGGGCGGCCGGCATCACGATCCTCGAGGGCTACGGGCTCACCGAGACCTCCGCCGGCTCGTTCGTCAACCACCCCGACCAGAACAAGTTCGGCACCGTCGGACCGGTCTTCCCCGGCAGCGAGGTCAAGCTCGGGGAGAACGACGAGGTCATGATCAAGGGTCCGGGCGTCATGGACGGCTACCACAACCTCCCGGAGGAGACTGCGAAGACCCTCACCCCCGACGGCTGGCTGCACACCGGCGACAAGGGCTCTCTCGACGAGGACGGTCACCTGATCATCACCGGCCGCATCAAGGAGCTGTTCAAGACCTCCGGGGGCAAGTACGTCGCCCCGCCGGCGATCGAGTCGAAGTTCAAGGCCGTCTGCCCCTACGCCAGCCAGTTCATGGTGTTCGGCGACGAGCGCAACTACTGCGTCGCGCTCATCACCCTCGACCCGGACGCGATGGCCGCGTGGGCCCAGGAGAACGGCATGAGCGGGGCGTCGTACACCGAGATCGTGCAGTCCGAGGCGGTGCGCACGATGGTCGGCGCCTACGTCGAGGAGCTCAACAGCCACCTCAACCGCTGGGAGACGGTCAAGAAGTGGACCCTGCTCGACCACGACCTCACCGTCGAGTCGGGAGAGCTCACCCCGTCGATGAAGGTCAAGCGCAACGTCGTGCTGCAGAACCACCGGGCGCTCATCGACGCGATGTACGCCTGAGCCCCAGCCCCCGCACAGGGGGCGCACAGCGGGCGCCGCTCGGATGGGTGTCGGTGGGAGACCACCCGCACCCATCCGCGTTCCACGACCCGCAGGAGCTCCGCATGACAGTCCACGACCACGCGCACGGCGACACCGACGGGCGCGACACCGACGAGCACGACCTCGGCCTGCAGCACGACCTCGGCACGCTCGAGAGGCGCGGCCTGGCACGCGCCCCCCGCAGCGCACCGGGCGGGCTCGGCAGGCGCGGGGTGCTGGGGGTGCTCGGCGGCCTCGGCGTGGCCGCGGTGGCCGGCTGCGGCGCCGCGGACCGGACGGCGGACGCGTCGGCGACCGGCACCGACCCGGTCGGTCCGCCCTCCGGCGGTCCCGGCGGGGGTCCGGGCGGCTTCGGGGGCGACACGTCGGTCGAGGTGGCCGAGGGTGAGATCCCCGAGGAGACCGCTGGCCCCTACCCCGGCGACGGGTCCAACGGCCCCGACGTGCTCGCCGAGAGCGGAGTGGTGCGCAGCGACCTGACCACGAGCTTCGGGTCGGCGTCCGGCGTCGCCCAGGGCGTACCCCTCACCCTGCGCTTCCGGCTCCTCGACCTCACCGGCGAGGACGCCCGGATCCTCTCGGGAGCCGCGCTCTACGCCTGGCACTGCGACCGCGACGGCGCCTACTCGATGTACGACGGAGCGGCGGTGGACGAGAACTACCTGCGCGGGGTCCAGGAGTCCGACGCCGAGGGCTGGGTGGAGTTCACCACGATCTTCCCCGGCTGCTACTCCGGGCGCTGGCCGCACGTCCACTTCGAGGTCTACGAGTCGCTGGCCGCCGCGACCAGCGTCTCCAACAAGCTGCGCACCTCACAGCTGGCGTTCCCGCGCGACGTCTGCGAGGCGGTGTACGCCACCGCGGGGTACGGGTCGTCGGTGAAGAACCTGGCGCAGACCAGTCTCGACTCCGACGGCGTCTTCGGCGACGGCTGGTCCTTGCAGCTGGCCTCGGTGAAGGGATCGGTGACCGACGGCTACACGGCGACGCTCAACGTGCCGATCTGATCCGGACGGGGTGCGTGGTTGGATACGGAGGTGCCCCCCGCGCAGCCCGACGGCGACGTCGCCCCCGAGGACGGCCTCCTGCCCGAGGAGGCCCGCGCCGAGTTCGGCAGCAAGCCGTTCGGGCTCTACGTCCACGTGCCGTTCTGCACGGTGCGCTGCGGCTACTGCGACTTCAACACCTACACCGCCCACGAGCTCGGCGACGAGGTCGGCGCCAGCCGGTCGACGTACGCCGAGGCGGCGATCCGGGAGATCCGCTTCGCGCGGCACGTGCTCGGCCACCGCGACGTGCCCATCGAGACGATCTTCTTCGGCGGCGGTACGCCGACCCTGCTCAAGGCCGCCGACCTCGGGGCCATCGTGGCGAGCGCGGCCGCGGAGTTCGGCCTGGCCGACGACGTGGAGATCACCACCGAGGCCAACCCTGACAGCGTGGCGGCCTGGGACCTGGAGGAGCTGCGCACGGCCGGCTTCAACCGGATCAGCTTCGGCATGCAGTCCGCGGTGGACCACGTGCTGCGCACGCTGGACCGCACGCACGATCCGCTGCGCGTGCCGGCAGCGGTGCAGTGGGCGCGGCAGGCGGGATTCGACGACGTCAGCCTGGACCTGATCTACGGCACGCCCGGCGAGTCGCTGGCCGACTGGGAGACCTCCGTGGAGGCGGCACTGGAGTGTCGGCCCGACCACGTCTCGGCGTACTCGCTCATCGTCGAGGACGGCACGGCGATGGCACGGCAGGTCGCCCGCGGCGAGCTGCCGATGCCGGACGAGGACGACCTCGCCGACAAGTACCACCTCGCCGACGAGCGCTTCACCGCAGCCGGGCTCGGCTGGTACGAGGTGTCGAACTGGGCCAGCTCGCCCGAGCACTGGTGTCGGCACAACCTGACGTACTGGACCGGCGGGCACTGGTGGGGCGTCGGTCCCGGCGCGCACTCGCACGTCGGCGGCGTGCGCTGGTGGAACGTCAAGCACCCCTCGGCGTACGCCCAGCGGCTGGCGCGCGGCGTCTCCCCGGCGCTGGCCCGGGAGGTGCTCGGCTACCACGACCAGCGGGTCGAGCGGATCCTGCTCGAGATCCGCCTCGTCGAGGGCCTGCCGGTCACGACGCTGGAGGCGACCGGCCGCTCGCACGTCGCCCGACTGGTCGCCGACGGGCTCGTCGAGCTGGTCGCCGAGCGGCTCGTCCTCACCCAGCGCGGGCGCCTCCTCGCGGACGCGGTCGTGCGCGACCTCGTCGACTGAGCGCCGGCTTCGGTATCGAAACTGGAGCTTCCCGGCCGAAACTTCGGGGGTGAGGCTCGGGTTTCCCCGGCTAGCCGGGGAAAGCCACCCCGGGGCGCCCAGCCCCACCCCTCACGGCTGGGTCGTGAAGTCGATCAGCTCCTCGACGCGGCCCAGGAGCTCCGGCTCGAGGTCGGCGTACGACGAGACCCGGCCGAGGATGTGCTTCCACGCGCGGGCGATGTCGGCCTGGTCGCGGTGCGGCCAGCCCAGCTGCTGACAGGTGCCGGTCTTCCAGTCGATGCCCTTGGGCACCGACGGCCAGCGCGGGATGCCGAGCCGGTCGGGCTTGACGGCCTGCCAGATGTCGATGAAGGGGTGCCCGACGACGAGGACGTGCTTGCCGATGGGGGAGCGGGCGATGCCCTGCGCGATCCGCGCCTCCTTGGAGCCCGGGACGAGGTGGTCGACCAGGACGCCCACGCGGCGCTGCGGGCCGGGCCGGAAGTCGCGCAGGTGGTCGGCCAGGTCGTCGACGCCGCCGAGGTACTCGACCACGACGCCCTCGATGCGCAGGTCGTCGCCCCACACCTTCTCCACGAGCTCGGCGTCGTGCCGGCCCTCGACGAAGATCCGGCTGGCGCGCGCGACCCTCGCCCGCGCGCCCGGCACCGCGACCGATCCCGACGCCGTACGCGTGGGCGCGGCAGGAGCGCCGCCGCGGACCGGACGGGTGAGGATCACCGGCTTGCCCTCGAGCAGGAAGCCGGGGCCGAGCGGGAAGGTGCGCCGCTTGCCGCGCCGGTCCTCCAGCGTGAGCGTGTCGATGTCGCGGTCGACCGCGACCACCTCGCCGCACCAGTCGGTCGTGACCTCCTCGACGACCATCCCGATCTCGGTCGGGACCTCGACGGCCCGGCCGTTCCTCGGGGCTCGCCAGTCACCGGAGAGGACGTCTGTTCCGTAGCGATCCACAGGCACCGGGCAACGCTAGGTGCCCGATGCCTGTGGAGCGGCGGTGACACGCCGCGGCGAGCGGGGCGGTCCTCAGCCCTCGGCCAGGCCGTCGCCCTCGGCGGCCTCGCCGCTGTTGGCGCCGCCCCCCGTGGCCACCCGCTCGTCCTCCTCCTGGGTGGCGTCCATCTCCAGCTCGGCGCGGCTCTTGGTCTCCTCGTCGTCAGGGTCGAGGGGCTCGGCGAGCGGGTTGTCCTCCCCGGGCTGCAGGTCCTCGGGGAGCTGGTCGTCGGAGATGCCGCCCAGCGTCGCCGAGTCGGGGGACGCGGTGCCTCCGGAGTGGTCGGCGTCCGCAGGGCTGGTGCGGCTCGTGGCCTCGGGGGTCTCGCCAGGGTCGATCTGGGAACCGTTGTCGTCGCTCATGCTCCAGTCCTACCGACCGCCACCTGAGGAGTCCAGCCCCGGGCGGGTGGGACGTGGCGCTCAGCAGATGCCGGCGTGGAGGTGGGAGCGCAGCGCGGCGCCCAGCTCCTGCGGCGAGGAGACCGTGCGCAGGAAGTCGAGGCGCTCGGTGTGGGCGCCGGCCGAGTCGAGCCACGACACGTCCACGCCGGTCGGCTCCACCCGCAGGAGGCTCGCGGCCAGCAGCGACTGCACGGGTACGCCGAAGGTGGCGGCCATCGCGCTGCGGAGCTCGCGCTCGTGGGCCTGGTTGGCGTGCTCGGCCGTCCGCTGCAGGTGACCGGGATTGAGCACGTGCGCGCGGTCCTGGAAGTCGGCCGGCGCCACGTCGGTCACGCGCGTGCCGCGCAGCAACGCCACGGAGGTCGGCTCGAGCGCCACCAGGGCGCGGGGGTCGCCGCAGCAGGCGCATCCGGCGCCCCGCTGGACGAGCGCGCCCCGCAGCACCAGCACCAGGTCGCGCTCGGGCGACGCCGGGTCGCCCAGGCCGCTGGTCACCTCGACCACTGCGCTTGCGCCGCCGCGCGTCGCGGCGAGGAGCGCCGAGTCGTCGCTGGCGCTGAAGACCGGGGACCCGTGCACGTCGCAGGTGACGTCGTAGACCTCGTCGGCGAGCACCTGGCCGATGTCGCCGACCACCAGGCTGATGCCGTCGGGGCAGGACAGGACGCTCCGGGCGAGCAGGGCTGCGTCGTTCACCATGGCGAGGCCTCCTGGGATTAGGTAAGGCAAGCCTAACCCACCACGGCTCGGCTAGATCAAGGGCAGGCGCTTCTGGCTGCGGGGGAGGTGCTCGTAGCCGCGGCGGACCGCGCTGGAGAGGCGCTCGCGCTCCCACGGCCACTCGCCCTCGGCGAGCGCCTGGGACTCGGGGACGCCGCGGGCGGCCAGGTCGCGGATCGTCTCGGCGATGACGCCGAGCTCGACGCGCTGGTCCTGCACGAACTCCTTGTCCACCACGCGGCCGTGGCCCGGGACGACCACGGTCGCGTCGGTCATCAGGGTGAGGACGAGGTCGAGCGTTGCCGGCCACTCGAGCGGCCAGGAGTCGTCGCCGATGAACGGCGGGTCCGACTCCTCGATCAAGTCGCCGCCCAGGAGCACGTCGGCGTCCGGCACCCGGACGACGAGGTCGCCGGCCGTGTGCCCGCGCCCAGGGTGGATCAGCTCGACGGCTCGGTCGCCGAGGTCGAGCTGGACGGCGGAGGAGAACGTGTGCGTGGGCAGGTGCAGCGTGGTGGCCAGGACCTCCTCTCGGCGTGGGTCGTCGCTCGCCTGCTCGTACTCCTCGAAGGTGCGCTCGGCGGAGGCCCGCATGTGGTCGCGCGCCCACTCGGTGGCGTGGATCGGCAGCTCGCCGAACTGCTCGACGAGGGTCGCGTTGCCGAAGTGGTGGTCCCAGTGCTCGTGGGTGTTGACCAGGCCCGTGAGCGGTCCCGCGCCCAGTCGACGTACGTCGTCGGCGACGGTGCGCGCCGCGGCCGCCGAGCCGTGCGTGTCGACCATCAGCAGGCCCGTCGAGCCCCCGACGAGGGTGATGTTGACGTGCATCCAGTCGTATTGCGCCACCCAGACGCGTGGGGCGACCTCGGTGAACCGCGGGGTGTCGTCGGCCATGCCCGCGAGCGTACGGTCGCCTAGTAGAGTTGGCACTCAGGGCGAACGAGTGCCAGAACTGCGACAACCACCCGAGTGAGCCGGCGAGGAGGGCTGCGATGGTCGACGAGCGCAAGCTCGACGTGCTGCGCGCGATCGTGGAGGACTACGTCGCCACCGAGGAGCCGGTCGGCTCCAAGGCGCTGGTCGAGCGGCACGGACTCGGTGTCTCGCCGGCCACGGTCCGCAACGACATGGCGGTGCTGGAGGAGGAGGGCTACATCCACCAGCCCCACACCAGCGCCGGGCGCGTCCCCACCGACAAGGGCTATCGCCTCTTCGTCGACAAGCTCGCCACCCTCAAGCCGATGAGCGCCGCCGAGCGCCGCGCCATCGCCACCCTGCTCGACGGCGCCGTCGACCTCGACGACGTGGTCCGGCGCTCGGTGCGGCTGCTGAGCCAGCTCACCCGCCAGGTCGCGATCGTGCAGTACCCGGCGCTGTCACGGTCGACGGTGCGTCACGTCGAGCTCGTCGCGCTGACCCCGACGCGCGTGATGGTCATCTTGATCCTCAGCACCGGCGGGGTCGAGCAGCGCCTCGTCGAGCTGGACGGCCCGATCGCCGACGGCGATCTCGCCGAGCTGCGGGCCGCGCTCAACCAGGCCAGCGCCGGGGTGCAGATCGCCGCGGCCGCCAAGGCCTTGGGCGAGCTCGCCGACAAGGTGCGCCCCGAGCAGGTCGACACCACGAAGGCCGTGGTGAGCGTGCTGACCGAGGCCATGTCGGACCACCGCAGCGACGAGCGCGTGGCCGTCAGCGGCACCGCCAACCTGGCCCGTTACGGCGACTTCGACACGGCCGTCCGCCCGCTGCTGGAGGCGCTGGAGGAGCACGTCGTGCTGCTCAAGCTGCTGGGGGAGTCGGGCGTCGACGCCCTCACCGTCCGCATCGGGCACGAGGGCCCCTACTCCGAGCTCGCGGCCACCAGCGTCGTGGCCACCGGCTACGGGCCGCAGGAGCTGCACCTCGGCTCCCTCGGCGTGGTCGGACCGACCCGCATGGACTACCCCGGATCCATGGCAGCCGTGCGCGCGGTCGCGCGCTACGTCTCCCGCATCCTCGATGAAGGAAACCAGTGACCCAGGACCCCTACGAGATCCTCGGCGTCTCTCGCGACGCCAGTGCCGACGAGATCAAGAAGGCCTACCGCAAGCTCGCCCGGCAGCTGCACCCCGACGTCAATCCCGACCCGGAGACGCAGGAGCGCTTCAAGGACGTCTCGCGCGCCTACGAGGTGCTGAGCGACCCCGGCAAGCGGGCGGCGTACGACCGTGGCGGCGACGCGTTCAGCCAAGGCTTCGGCGGCGCGGGCCAGGGCTTCTCCTTCACCGACATCATGGACGCCTTCTTCGGCGGCGGGGCGCCGGGCGGCGCCGCCAACCGCGGCCCGCGCTCGCGAGCGCGACGCGGCCAGGACGCCCTGATCCGCCTCGACGTGGAGCTGGCCGAGGCCGCCTTCGGCGTCACCCGCGACCTCAAGGTGGACACCGCGCTGCGATGCGAGGCCTGCGACGGCCAGGGGACCGCGCCCGGCACGTCGCCGACCACCTGCGAGACCTGCCACGGGCAGGGTGAGGTGGCCGTCGTGCAGCGGTCGTTCCTCGGAGAGATCCGCACGCTCCGCCCCTGCGCGGCGTGCCGCGGCTACGGGTCGATCATCCCCGACCCGTGCCGGGAGTGCTCCGGCGAGGGACGTGTCCGCTCCCGCCGGACGCTGACGGTGAAGATCCCGGCCGGCGTGGACCACGGCACCCGCGTGCAGCTCGCCGGCCAGGGCGAGGTCGGTCCCGGCGGCGGTCCCGCCGGCGACCTCTACGTCGAGATCCACGTTGAGCCGCACAAGACCTTCACCCGCCACGGCAACGACCTGCACACCACGATCTCGCTGCCGATGACCGCCGCCGCACTGGGCACCCACCTCACCCTGCCGCTGCTCGAGGCCGACCTGCCGGCAGCGTCCGAGGCCGGGTCGGAGACCCAGACGACCTTCGAGCTCGAGGTACGTCCCGGGACCCAGTCCGGCAGCGAGCAGGTAATCCGCGGCTTCGGCGTGCCCAGCCTGCGCGGCGGCCGCGGCGACCTCGTCGTGAGCATCTCCGTGGACACCCCGACCCGGCTCGACGCGCGCCAGGAGGCGCTGCTGCGCGAGCTCGCGGCGCTGCGCGGCGAGGAGACGCCCGACGGGCAGGTGGAGGCGCCGCACAAGTCGATGTTCGGCCGGCTGCGCGACGCCTTCCAGGGCTGAGCCCGGGCCGATGTCCCTCCCCGTCCACCTCGTCGAGTCGCTGGCTGGCGTCGCCGTCGGCTCTCTGGTGGAGGTGACCGGCGACGAGGCGCACCACGCCGTCGCCGTACGCCGCCTCCGCGAGGGCGAGCAGGTCGTGCTGACCGACGGAGCGGGGTCCTCGGCCACCGGGACGGTCACGGCGACGGGCAAGCGGGTCTTCACCGTCACGATCGGATCGCTGTCGACCCAGGACCGCCCCCAGCCCGCGATCACCGTCGTGCAGGCCCTGCCCAAGGGCGAGCGCGGCGAGCTCGCCGTCGAGGTGCTCACCGAGGTCGGCGTGGACCGAATCGTCCCCTGGGCCGCGTCGCGCTCGGTCGCGGTGTGGAAGGGCGAGCGCGCGGCGAAGTCGCACGCCAGGTGGCAGGCCACGGCCCGCGAGGCCGCCAAGCAGTCGCGCCGGTCCTGGCTACCCACGGTCGCGCCCCTCGCCACGACCGCCGACCTCGCCGACGTCGTCGCCGACGCGGACCTCGCCGTGGTGCTGCACGAGGACGCGAGCGACCCGCTCAGCTCGGTCGACGTGCCGGCGTCCGGACGCATCGTCGTCGTCGTCGGTCCCGAGGGCGGCATCGCCCCCGACGAGCTGGCCGCGCTGACCGGGGCGGGCGCGCAAGCCGTACGCCTCGGCGCGGAGGTGCTGCGCACGTCCACCGCCGGTGTCGTCGCCGTCGCGGCGCTCCTGGCGCGCACCAGCCGCTGGAGCTGACGCGACGCCTACCTGACGGTGATCGTCTTCGTGTCCACGGCCGGCCCGGGCCCCTCCGTGCCCCCCGACGGGTCGTCGGTCTCGCAGCGCAGCGTCACCTCGCCGGTGATGCCGGTCAGCGGGAGCTCGGCCTCGAACGGGTAGAGCCGGTCGCCCATCCAGGCCTCCGCCTGGTAGCCCCCGGCCGCCAGCTCCTCCTCGCCCCGGAGGATCCAGCAGGGGCCGGACGCCTCGAACGAGTTCGAGACGCCGGTGACCTCGAGAGTCCTGCCCGTGACGGTGTCGCCCTCGGCCGGGGAGGTGATGCTGACGAGGTTGAGCGTGCGCAGCGCGCTGGCGTTGCTGACCTCTCTGCCGGTGGGCAGTCCCAGCAGTGGGAGGTCGCCCTCGCGCCGCACCACCACCGGAGCGCGCTCCTGCGCTACCCCCTGCAGCGTGTAGACCAGCTGCTGGAGGGCGAGCCGGGCCTCGCGCCTCGACATGCCGTCGGGGCGGGAGGTGAAGCCGTCGCCGGGGACCTGCACGAGCAGGACCCCGCCGGTGGCGGTGACCGAGGAGATCTCGACCTGAGGCCACAGCGTGCGGTAGTCGGGGTCGTCGGGCTGGCCCCCGCCCGCGACGAGCCTCGCGGCCTCGGTCAGCGGGTCGCCCGACACCCGGTGGAACTCCCGGAACAGCGTCGTCCGGCCGCCGGGTCCGTCGCCGGCGAAGTAGGCCGGGACGGTGGTGCCGCCGGCGGTGCGCTGGGACTCTGTGGGCATGCCCGGGTCGGGGGACTCTGCGCTGGTGGGCGCCTGGGTGGGCGTCCCGGACGTCGTCTCGGAGGGATCGGACGCGGTGGGCTCGCTCGTCCGGTCGGAGGCCGGGGCCGGCTCGTTCCCGTCGCTGCACGCGGCGAGCGTCAGTCCGGCGGCCACGACGACGGCCGTCGTGCCCACCCAGCGGCGTACGTGTGGGGCGGCGCGCAGGCTCATGCCCCGCACGCTAGCGGCACGCCCGCCCCGCTCGATCCGTCCCACGCCGCGGGCGCAGACCCTAGGCTGGGACGATGAGCGGAAGCGTTCCCGACTGCATCTTCTGCAAGATCGTCGCCGGCGACATCCCGGCCGAGGTGCTCGCGCGCAACGACCATGCCGTCGCGTTCCGCGACGTCAACCCGCAGGCTCCGTTCCACGCGCTGGTCGTGCCGGTCGACCACCAGCCGGACGCGGCGGCCTCCGCCGCGGCGGACCCGGCCGTCCTCGGGCACATGGTGACGCTGGCCGACGAGGTCGCCAACGCCTCCGGCAACGAGGACTACCGCCTCGTCGCCAACACCGGCGCCGGCGCCGGCCAGAGCGTCTTCCACACCCACCTGCACGTGCTCGGTGCCACCACGAGCATGACCGAGACGCTCGTCTGAGATCCGCCCCGCTCGCGCTGTCCGCGTGCGGGTGTGCCGCAGTACGCCTGCTCGGTAGCATGGAGGTCCACCACCGACCCGGAAGGGCGCCCGCACGGGCATCATGACTGACACCGACCACGCGAGTACCCAGCAGGAGCGACCGACGCACACCGTGGTCGTCCCCAACAGCATCGACATGGTCTCGGTCCTGGGGCCGGGCGACGAGCACCTCCGGCTGATCGAGCGGGCCTTCGACGCCGACGTCCACGTGCGCGGCAACCGGATCACCCTGGCCGGTGACTCCGCCGAGGTCGCGACCGCCGAGCGCCTGCTCGATGAGGTGGTGACCCTCGTCCGCACCGGGCAGGGTGTCACCGGCGAGACGGTCGAGCGGATCATCCAGATGCTGCGCACCGAGACGCAGGAGCGGCCGGCCGACGTGCTGAGCCTCAACATCCTGTCCAACCGCGGGCGCACGATCCGGCCCAAGACGCTGAACCAGAAGCGCTACGTCGAGTCCATCGACAAGAGCACGATCACGTTCGGGATCGGCCCCGCCGGCACCGGCAAGACCTACCTCGCGATGGCGAAGGCCGTGCAGGCGCTGCAGGCCAAGGAGGTCAACCGGATCATCCTGAGCCGGCCCGCCGTCGAGGCGGGGGAGCGGCTCGGGTTCCTGCCCGGCACGCTGAGCGAGAAGATCGACCCCTACCTGCGCCCGCTCTACGACGCGCTGCACGACATGGTCGACCCCGAGACCATCCCCAAGCTGCTGGCCGCCGGCACGATCGAGGTCGCCCCCCTGGCGTTCCTGCGCGGCCGGTCGCTCAACGACTCCTTCATCATCCTCGACGAGGCGCAGAACACGACGCCCGAGCAGATGAAGATGTTCCTGACCCGCCTCGGGTTCGGCTCGCGGATCGTCGTCACCGGCGACACCAGCCAGGTCGACCTGCCGTCCGGCACGCAGTCGGGGCTCCGAGTCGTCGAGGGGATCCTCGACGGCGTCGAGGACATCACCTTCTGCCGCCTCACCGGCACCGACGTCGTACGCCACCGGTTGGTGGGGCGCATCGTCGAGGCCTACGAGGTGTTCGACGCCGACCGCCAGGCGCACGGGCCGACCGGCCCGGCCAAGACGGGCCCCAAGACCGGCCCGAGCAAGACCGGCCCGAGGACGCCGCGGTGAGCATCGAGGTCCTCAACGAGTCGGGTCTCGAGGTCGACGTACGCCGTCTGTCGCGGCTCGCACGCTTCGTGATGGACCGGATGCGCGTCCACCCGCAGGCGGAGCTGTGCATCAAGGCCGTCGACGAGGACACCATCGCCGGCCTCAACGAGCAGTGGATGGAGAAGGAGGGGCCGACCGACGTCCTCGCCTTCCCGATGGACGAGCTGCGCCCCGGCAAGGTCAACGAGGAGCCCGAGGAGGGCGTGCTGGGCGACCTGGTGCTGGCCCCGGCGGTCGCCGAGCGCCAGGGCAAGGAGGCCGGCCACGGCCGTGAGGCGGAGATCGACCTGCTCACCGTCCACGGCATCCTGCACCTGCTCGGCTACGACCACGCCGAGCCCGACGAGCACGCGGTGATGTTCGGGCTCCAGGCGGAGCTGCTCGAGCAGTGGCGCTCGACCCCGAGCCCCGGCTGACGGTCCGCTTCCGATGACCGCTGACATCTGGCAGCTCGGCTCGGCCGCCCTGCTGGTGGTGCTGGCCGGGCTCTTCTCCGCCGCCGACGCGGCGCTGGGCAGCTTCTCGCGCGCCCGCGCCGAGGAGCTGAAGGCAGAGGGACGGGCCGGCGCCGCCCGGCTCGTGCGCCTGCTCGACGACCCCGCGCGCTACCTCAACACGGCGCTGCTGCTGCGGCTGCTGTGCGAGATCAGCGCCATCGTGCTCGTCAGCATCTGGGCTCGCGACGCCTACCACGACTCCCTGGTGCCGAGCGTGCTGACGACGATCGGCGTGATGCTGGTCGTCTCGTTCGTGGCGATCGGGGTCGCGCCCCGCACCCTCGGCCGCCAGCACGACGCCACGGTCGCGCTGCTCTCGGCCGGTCCGCTGTCCCTGGTCACCACGATCCTCGGGCCCATCCCGGCGCTGCTCATCATGCTGGGCAACGCGATCACGCCGGGCAGGGGCTTCAGTGAGGGCCCGTTCTCCACCGAGACCGAGCTGCGCGAGCTCGTCGACCTCGCCGAGGCGTCGGCGGTCATCGAGTCCGGCGAGCGCCGGATGATCCACTCGGTGTTCGAGCTCGGCGACACCATCACCCGCGAGGTGATGGTGCCGCGCCCGGACGTCGTCTACATCGAGCGCCACAAGAACCTGCGCCAGACGCTCTCGCTGTTCCTGCGCAGCGGCTACTCCCGCATCCCGGTGATCGGCGAGAACCTCGACGACATCGTCGGGATGGCCTACCTCAAGGACCTCGTACGCCGCGACTTCGAGGCGCCCGACGTGGAGTTCACCCAGCGCGTCGACGAGGTGATGCGCCCGGTCCACTACGTGCCCGACTCCAAGCCGGTCGACGCGCTCCTCACCGAGCTGCAGGCTCGCCGCCAGCACATCGCGGTCGTCGTCGACGAGTACGGCGGCACCGCCGGCCTGATCACGATCGAGGACGTGCTGGAGGAGATCGTCGGCGAGATCACCGACGAGTACGACGCCGAGGAGGTCGAGGTCGAGCACGTCGACGGTGGCGCCATCCGCGTCTCGTCGCGCTACCCGGTCGACGACCTCGACGAGCTGGTCGGCTTCGCGGTTGAGGACGACGACGTGGACAGCGTCGGCGGCCTGATGGCCAAGCACCTCGGCAAGGTCCCGATCCCCGGCTCGGTGGTGGAGTGCCATGGACTGCGGCTCGAGGCCGAGCGCGCCACCGGTCGGCGCAACAAGATCGAGACGGTGCTGATCACGGTGCTCTCCCACGGGGCCGGGGACGCCGCCGACGCCGCGGCAGTGGGCTCCGCCGGCCGCTGAGCGACGCCGCGCGTCCGGGCGCGACCGCCGCGACCTAGGCTGCTGCCCATGACCGACCTCCTTGCCGAGCTGGGCGCCGAGGACACCAAGCTGGTGACGCTGGCCCGCGCCACCCGCACCCGAGCCCGCGCCCGGGAGGGCGCCGCGGTGCGCGACCTCGACGGGCGCACCTACGCGGCCGCCAGCGTCGACCTGCCGAGCCTGCGCCTCTCCGGCCTCGAGGTCTGTGTCGCGATGGCACTCTCCTCCGGCTCGACCGGCCTCGAGGCGGCCGTGGTGCTCACCGACGGCGACTCCGTGGACGTCCGCGCGGCCGGCGAGTTCGCCGGACCCGGCGTTCCGGTGCTGGTGGGCGACGCGGCCGGCCGGCTCCACACGCGATCGGCCACCGCCGCGGACTAACCCCTCGCGGGGCGGCGCGCCCCTTCGCTAGCGTGCCCCTCGTGCGGAGTCCAGTGGGATGGGAGCAGCACTCGGCCGGGGTGGCGAGGCTGCGGGAGTCGTACGCCGCCGTGCCGCCGGACTCGCCGGTGCGGCTGGCCAAGCGCACCAGCAACCTGTTCCGCGGACGCGCCGCGAGCGACGCCGGGCTGGACGTCTCGGGACTGACCGGGGTCATCGAGGTCGACGGGGACGTGGCCGAGGTGCAGGGCATGTGCACCTACGAGCACCTGGTCGAGGCCACGCTCGCCCACGACTGCATCCCGCTGGTCGTGCCCCAGCTGCGCACCATCACGCTGGGTGGTGCCGTGAGCGGACTCGGCATCGAGGCGACCAGCTTCCGCAACGGGCTGCCGCACGAGTCGGTCCTCGAGATGGACGTGCTGACCGGTTCGGGCGAGGTGGTGAACACCGCCCCGGGTGACCCTCTCTTCGACGCGTTCCCCAACTCCTACGGCTCGCTCGGCTACGCCACGCGGCTGCGCATCGAGCTGGAGCCGGTGCCGGCGTACGTCGCGCTGCGGCACGTCCGCTTCGACGACGCGACGTCCTTGGCCGAGGCCGTCGAGCGCATCGTCGAGGAGCGGCAGTGGGCGGGGGAGCGGGTCGACGGGCTCGACGGCGTGGCGTTCGCTCCCGGCGAGCTCTACCTGAGCCTCGCGCGCTGGACCGACGAGCCGGGCCCGACGAGCGACTACACCGGCCAGCAGGTCTACTACCGCTCCCTCCAGCAGCGCTCGAGCGACCGGCTCACCGTCCACGACTACCTGTGGCGGTGGGACACGGACTGGTTCTGGTGCTCGCGCGCGTTCGGTGCCCAGCACCCGCTCGTCCGGCGCCTGTGGCCGCGCCGGCTGCGCCGCTCGGACGTCTACTGGCGCCTCGTCGCCCTCGACCGGCGCCTCGGCATCGGCGACCGGCTCGACCGGCGCGCCGGCCGGCCCCAGGGTGAGCGGGTCGTGCAGGACGTCGAGGTGCCGGTGGATCGGCTCGCGGAGTTCCTCGACTGGTTCGACCGGGAGGTGGGCATGCGGCCGGTCTGGCTGTGCCCGCTGCGGGTGCGCCGCGAGGGAGCCGACCGGCCGTGGCCCGGCTATCCCCTCAGCGCTGGGACGACGTACGTCAACGTGGGCTTCTGGGGCGTCGTCAACGTCGGGCCCGACGCGCCCACCTCGCCGCGCAACCGCGCCATCGAGGCGAAGGTCTCCGAGCTCGGGGGGCACAAGAGCCTCTACTCCGAGGCGTTCTACGAGCGCGAGGAGTTCGACCGCCTCTACGGCGGAGCACAGCTGGCGCGGGTCAAGGCGCTGCACGACCCCGACGACCGATTGACCTCTCTCTACGACAAGGTGGTGGGACGACGATGAGCCAGGGCCCGATCTGGAGGCCGACAGCAGCGATGACCATCGGCGAGGCGATGGAGCGGTTGGTGCGGGGCGGGCTGCCACTGCGATTCACCGCCTACGACGGCAGCAGCGCCGGCCCGCCCGACTCCCGCATCGGGATGCACCTGGCCACCGAGCGCGGTCTGGCCTACCTGGCCACCGCGCCGGGCGACCTCGGACTCGCCCGCGCGTACGTCAGTGGCGACCTGCAGCTGTCCGGGGTGCACCCGGGCGATCCCTACGACGCTCTGGTGCTGCTCAAGGACCACACGAAGTTCCGGGTGCCGACGCCGTCGGAGGCGCTCCGCCTTGTCCGCAGCCTCGGGATCGCGCACCTGCGTCCACCCCCGCCGCCGCCCCAGGAGCACCTGCCCCGCTGGCGTCGCGCGGTCGAGGGGCTGCGGCACTCCATGACGCGCGACGCCGAGGTGGTGGCCCACCACTACGACGTCTCGAACCGCTTCTACGAGATGGTGCTGGGGCCGTCGATGGCCTACACCTGCGCGCTCTACGAGTCGCCGGCGGCGACCCTGGAGCAGGCACAGGCGGCGAAGTTCGACCTCGTCTGTCGCAAGCTCGCGCTGCGTCCCGGCCAGCGACTGCTCGACGTCGGCTGCGGCTGGGGCACGATGGTCCGCCACGCGGCCCGCGAGTACGGCGTGCGGGCGCTGGGGGTCACGCTCTCCCTGGAGCAGGCGCAGTGGGCCAAGGAGGCGATCGACCGCGAGGGCCTCGGCGACCTCGCCGAGGTGCGCCACCTCGACTACCGCGACGTGGTCGAGACGGGCTTCGACGCGGTCAGCTCGATCGGGCTCACCGAGCACATCGGCGTACGCAACTACCCGTCGTACTTCGCCCACCTGCGCGAGCGGCTCAAGCCGGGCGGACGGCTGCTCAACCACTCGATCACCCGGCGCCACAACACCCGCCAGGAGACCGGCGCGTTCATCGACCGCTACGTCTTCCCCGACGGCGAGCTGATCGGCTCCGGCACGATCATCGCCGCGGCGCAGGACCAGGACCTCGAGGTGCAGCACTCGGAGAACCTGCGCCTGCACTACGCCTCGACGCTGCGGGACTGGAACCGCAACCTCGTCGAGCACTGGGACGAGTGCGTGGCCGAGGTGGGCGAGGGCACGGCACGCGTGTGGGGCCTCTACATCGCCGGTTCGCGGGTCGGGTTC
Source organism: Nocardioides sp. SYSU D00065 (assembly GCF_017916425.1). GTDB lineage: Bacteria > Actinomycetota > Actinomycetes > Propionibacteriales > Nocardioidaceae > Nocardioides. The sequence continues at coordinate 1,084,655 of NZ_JAFMSX010000002.1, forward strand.
GAGCGCGACGAGGTGGAGCTGCACCAGGTCCTGGCGACGCGCAACCACGACGACGGCAGGTCCGAGTTCCCGATGCGTCCCGACTGGTGAGCCACCGGTAACCTCCTCCGGTGAGCACCCGGGCAGCGCAGTTCCAGGCGACCGTACGTCGCCGCGAGCCGCTGTCGGACCACCTGGTGCGCCTCGTCCTCGGCGGCCTCGACGGGTTCGAGAGCACCGGCGTGCCCGACGAGTGGGTGGGCCTCGTGGTCCCCGGCCAGTTCCAGAGTCGCTACTACACTGTCCGCTCCTTCGACCGCGACGAGCTGACCCTCGACGTCGTCGTCCACGACGTCGGGCTGGTCACGGAGTGGGCCATGCGCGACTGCCTCGGCGACATCGTGACCATCACCGAGCCCAAGGCGTCGTTCTCGCCCCCGCCGGACGCCCGGTGGCTCCTGCTCGTCGGCGACCTGACGGCCATGCCGGCCATGGCGCGGATCGTCGAGGCCCGCCCGGACCTGCCGACGCGCGTCATCGCGGAGGTGCCCGACGACCTGGCGGGCTACCTGCCCGGCACCACGGAGGTCACCTGGTTGACGCCGCCGGCGCCGGGGCAGAGCGCGCTCGCCAGCGTCGTCGAGGGCATCGAGTGGCCGGAGGGTGAGGGCTACTTCTGGATGGCCGGCGAGTCGGCGCAGATGCGTGCCATCCGCAAGCACCTGATGCGCGAGGTCGGCCTGCCGGCCAGCCACTACGACGTGATGGGCTACTGGCGTGCCACCGCCGGGCGCCAGCCGCGCAAGGTCGACCCCGGTCCCATCTGGCGCGCGGGCAAGGCGGCAGGGAAGAGTGACGAGCAGATCTGGGCGGAGTACGACGCGGCGCGGGAGGCAGACCATGACTGACGAGCACGAGCAGCACGAGCCTGCGGACGACGACGACCTCGACGACGACCTCGACGACGACCTCGACGACGACCTCGACGACGACCTGGACGACGACGCGGATGACGAGTTCGACCTGTCCGGCGTCGCGCCTGCCGGCGCCTTCTACGCGGCGCCGGAGGGCTTCCGCAGCGGCTTCGCCTCGTTCGTCGGTCGGCCCAACGCCGGCAAGTCCACGCTGACCAACGCGCTGGTCGGGTCCAAGATCGTGATCACCTCGTCCAAGCCGCAGACGACCCGCAACGTGGTGCGCGGCATCGTGCACCGCGACGACGCCCAGCTGATCCTCGTCGACACTCCCGGCCTGCACCGGCCCCGCACGCTCCTCGGCGAGCGGCTCAACGACCTGGTCCGCACGACGTGGGCGGAGGTCGACGTCGTCGCGGTGTGCTTCCCCGCCAACGAGAAGATCGGCCCGGGCGACCGGTTCCTGGTCACCGAGCTGGCCAAGGTGCGCCGCACGACCCGCGTGGCGGTGGCCACCAAGACCGACCTGGTCAGCCCCGAGCAGCTGGCCAGCCACCTGATGGACATCGCCGCGCTGGGCGAGGAGACCGCGACCGAGTGGGCGGAGATCGTGCCGGTCTCCGCTGTGGCCGGCGACCAGGTGGACCTGCTCGCCGACCTGCTCGTCGGACTGATGCCCGAGGGGCCGCCGCTCTACCCCGACGGCGACCTCACCGACGCGCCGGAGGAGGCACTGGCCGCCGACCTGATCCGCGAGGCCGCACTGGAGGGCGTACGCGACGAGCTGCCGCACTCCATCGCCGTCGTCGTCGAGGAGATGGGGCTGCGCGAGGGACGACCCGAGGACAAGCCGCTGCTCGACATCGTGGCCAACCTCTACGTCGAGCGGGACTCGCAGAAGGGCATCATGATCGGCCACAAGGGCTCGCGGCTGCGCGCGGTCGGCACCGCCGCGCGCCGACAGATCGAGGCCTTGCTCGGCACCCCCGTCTACCTCGACCTCCAGGTCAAGATCGCCAAGGACTGGCAGCGCGACCCTCGCCAGCTGCGCAAGCTCGGGTTCTGAATGCTGCCCGGGCTCGACCTCGTCACCGCCGTCACCGAGGACGACACGCGGGAGCTGTGGCCGGTCTACGACGCCGTCTTCGCGGACGTGCCGGACCTCGACAGCTGGCGGGAGGGGGTGTGGGACCGGCACGTCGGCCGAGCTGGCTTCCGGCTGGCGCGGGCCCGGCTCGACGGGCGCCTGGTCGGCTTCGCCTACGGCTACACGGGACAGCCCGGGCAGTGGTGGACCGACTCCGTCGCGGACGGCTGGCCCGAGGCGTTGGCCGCGCAGTGGCTGGGCGGTCACTTCGAGCTGGTCTCCATTGGTGTGCTGGCCGAGACGCGGGGGCGCGGCTTGGGCGGGCGCCTGCTCGACACGGTCACCCACGGGCTCCCGCACGAGCGCTGGCTGCTGATGACCACGGCGGACGAGTCGGACCCGGCGCGCCGGCTGTACGCCTCGAGGCACTGGGCCGTGCTGGGTCCCGGTCTGGACGTAGACCAGGTCGTCCTCGGCCGTCGCAGGCCGGACGCTCAGGCGGGGACCCAGCAGATCCCGTAGCGCTGGCCGGCCGCCCACTGCTCGCGCGTCGGGCTCTCCTCCGCCCACGTGAACTCGAGCGGATCGTCCGCCTGGGCGCGTGCGGTGTCCCGGCACGGCGACTCCATCCGGGCCGCGATCGCCGGCTGGGCGGGCAGGCGCCTGCCGGGGATGTCGACGGACGTCGCTGCGCGCCAGGAGTGCCGCGACCCGCAGGTGACCCGCCGGAACGACGGCGTGCCGGGTGCCGCCGTCGCGCACATCGCGATCGCCGGCGTCGCGCCCCAGCCCCTCGTCCGTCCCGGCAGCCGCAGCAGCGTCCTCGGCGCCGCGACCACCACGACGTCGCACCGGAACCAGTCGGCGCCCGCGTCGGCACGCGCCGGGCTGGGGGTGAACCAGACCGGCCGAGCCATGCTCAGCCGCAGCTCGCGCGGCGTCAGGCCGAGGTGGCGGGGCAGTCGCGCCGTGCACGCCGACCGGGCCTGGCGCTGCGCGGCGCGCGAGTCGGCGCGCCGGGTGTGCCCGGACTCGGTCTCCAGGTCGAGGCGGCCGACGTAGTAGGTCTGCGCCGTGTGTGGGCGCCGGCACGGCACCGCCGCCGTCCTGCCCACCAGCGCCACCGCCTGTCGGAAGGTGAGGTCGTGGCACTGGCCCGACCTCGGCCTCGGGCCGGGATCCGGCGGCGCGGTCCCAGTCGGGCTCGGGCTGGCGGAGGTCGGCCGGTCCTCGCGCGGCTCGGCGGACGGCGACGTGCAGGCCGTCGCCACGACCAGCAGCACGAGCGCCGTCGCCAGGGCGCGGAAGGCGCGGGTCATCCCAGCACCAGCGCCGCGAGCGTCCCGCCCAGCTCGTACGGCCTGCCGACCTCGAGCAAGACGGAGTCGACGTGCTTGACCGCCCCGGTCAGTGCCGCGACCGACGGGGTCGGCGAGTGGTGGACGATCAGCAGCCGGGGCACGGTGCCGAGGCTACTCACCGGGCATGGCCCGGCGTAGCGTCTGTGCCGTGACGTTCGAGGTGAGCGGTGAGGCCTACGACCGCTTCATGGGCAGGTACTCCCGACCGCTCGCCGCCCGCCTCGCGCAGTGGCTCGAGGTGGCCGACGGCCAGCGCGCGCTGGACGTCGGCTGCGGGCCGGGCGCGCTCACCGAGCAGCTCGTGCGTCGCCTCGGCGCAGAGCGAGTGTCGGCCGTCGACCCGTCCGAGACGTTCGTGGCTGCCTGCCGGCAGCGGTGCCCCGGGGTCGAGGTACACCGAGGCGGCGCGGAGTCGCTGCCGTACGCGGACGACACCTTCGACGTGGCCGCGGCCTGCCTGGTCGTGCACTTCATGACCGACCCCGTCGCGGGCGTGGCCGAGATGGCACGCGTGACGCGTCGCGGCGGGTGGGTCGGCGCCACGGTGTGGGACCTCGCGGGCTCCCGGGCGCCGATGTGGCCGCTGTGGGCGGCCGTCGCGGAGGTCGAGCCCGAGCACGGGGGCGAGCGCGACTTCGCGGGCGGCTCCGAGGACGACCTGGTCGCCATCCTCCGCGCGGCTGGGCTGCGACACGTGGAGTCGACGGCGATCGAGGTCACGGTCAGGCACCCGAGCTTCGAGGAGTGGTGGGAGCCCTACCTCCACGGCGTCGGGCCGGCCGGCGACGCGATCGCGGAGCTCGGCCCGGACGGTCGCCGGCGGCTTGAGGAGGTCCTGCGCCGGCGGCTCGGCGACGGACCGATCGAGCTCACCGCGGTGGCGTACGCCGCGCGGGGGCGGGCCTGAGCCGTCTCACGACGCGGGAGGCCTGCGGCAGCGCCGTACCGGTGCGGCTACGCTGGTCCGGTCATGATGCGCATCCTCCTCCTTGGTTGCCGCAGCGAGGCCTGACACCGGCCCCCTCGTTGCGGAGTGTGGCGCGCGCCGGTCGCCCGACCATCCCGACCGACGAGGACCTCATGACCCACCTGAGCAACACCGCCAACCGCCAGGCGACGAGCCCGATGCCGTTCGCCCGCTACACGCCGTTCGTGCCCGTCGACGTACCCGACCGCACGTGGCCGACGAAGAGGGTCGACAAGGCGCCCCGCTGGCTGTCCACGGACCTGCGTGACGGCAACCAGGCGCTGATCGACCCGATGACGCCGGCCCGCAAGCTGACGATGTTCGAGCTGCTGGTCGCGATGGGCTACAAGGAGATCGAGGTCGGCTTCCCCAGCGCGAGCCAGACCGACTTCGACTTCGTCCGCAAGCTCGTCGAGGAGGACCGGATCCCCGACGACGTGCAGATCTCGGTCCTCACGCAGGCGCGCGAGGACCTCATCGAGCGCACGATCGACTCCCTGGTCGGGGCGCCGCGCGCGACGGTCCACCTCTACAACGCCACGGCGCCGCTGTTCCAGCGCGTCGTCTTCAACGTGACACCCGACGAGTGCCGCAACATCGCGGTCCGCGGCACCGAGATGGTCCTCAAGTACGCCGAGGAGCGCCTCGGCGGCATGGTCGGCAGCGAGGACTTCGGCTACCAGTACAGCCCCGAGATCTTCACCCAGTCCGACACCGACTTCGCCCTCAGCGTCTGCGAGGCGGTCTCCGACGTGTGGCAGCCCGAGGCGGGTCGCGAGATCATCCTCAACCTGCCCGCGACCGTGGAGATGTCCACGCCCAACACCTACGCCGACCAGATCGAGTACTTCGGGCGCGGGCTGACCCGCCGCGAGCACTCCGCGATCAGCCTCCACCCCCACAACGACCGCGGCACCGCGGTCGCCGCGACGGAGCTGGGACTGATGGCCGGCGCCGACCGCGTCGAGGGCTGCCTGTTCGGCCACGGCGAGCGCACCGGCAACGTCGACCTGGTGACGCTGGGCATGAACCTGTTCAGCCAGGGCATCGACCCGCAGATCGACTTCGCCCTCGGGGGTGCCGGGATCGACGAGATCCGCCGCACCGTCGAGTACTGCACCAACCTGCCGGTCCACCCGCGCCACCCCTACGCGGGCGACCTCGTCTACACCGCGTTCTCCGGCTCTCACCAGGACGCCATCAAGAAGGGTCTCGAGGACCTCGACAAGAAGGCCACGGCGCTCGGCGTCGACGTCGGCGAGCTGCCGTGGGAGGCGCCGTACCTCCCCATCGACCCCAAGGACGTCGGCCGCACCTACGAGGCGGTCATCCGCGTCAACAGCCAGTCCGGCAAGGGCGGCGTGGCCTACGTCCTGAAGGCCGAGCACAAGCTCGACCTGCCCCGCCGCGCGCAGATCGAGTTCAGCCGCGTCGTCCAGCAGCACACCGACACCCAGGGCGGGGAGATCACGCCGGAGGAGATCTGGCGCGTGTTCCGCGAGGAGTACCTCGACCGCGAGACGCCTCTCCGACTCGACACGGTCCACACCTCCAGCGCCGCGGGGGAGAAGGACCAGCTCACCGTCGGGGTGTACGTCGACGGTGAGCGTCGCGAGCTGACAGGGCAGGGCAACGGCCCGATCGCGGCGTTCGTCGAGGCGATCTCCGAGATCGGCCACGACGTCCGCGTCCTCGACTACGCCGAGCACGCTCTCTCGGCCGGCGGCGACGCCATGGCCGCAGCGTACGTCGAGTGCGCGGTGTCCTCGGAGCGGGGCGACAAGGTGCTGTGGGGCGTCGGCGTCGACGCCAACATCGTCACCGCCTCCCTCAAGGCAGTGATCAGCGCGGTCAACCGCGCGTGAGCGCCATCTCCTCGACCTGCAGCGGCGAGCCCTCGCGCAGGGGCCGGCGCACGCCGGTCGGGACGAACCCGCAGGAGACGTAGAGCGCCCGGGCGCCGTCGTTGCCCTCCGTCACGTGGAGGTACGGCGTGCGCCCGGCCGCCGTCGCCCAGTCCACCAGCGCCTCCAGGAACCGCCGCCCGACGCCTCGTCCCCGGACGGCGGGGTCGGTCCACATGCCCCAGATCCAAGCCACGTCCGGGTCGTCGGCCAGGAGGACGCCGCCCATCCCGGCAGGGTGGCCGTCCACCATGGCGAGGAAGGTCGCGTGCGGCCCGCTGAGGCGGTCGCGCCACTCCTGCTCGGGCAGCGCCTGAGCGCTGGGGAGGTTCGTGCCGAACGCCTCCGGGCTGTCCGCGAGGGCGCGCAGCCGTACGTCGCGCACCAGTGCCCAGTCCTCCGGTCCTGCCTCCACGATCTCGATCACGGCGCCAGGGTGCCACCTCGCAGTCCCGGCGGCGACCGGATTCCGGGGCGTGCCGGAAACACGGAGCACGCACCGGCGCCCATGCGATCGGATGAGGGACAATGGCCGGGTGCCCCTCTACCGCGACGAGGCGGTCGTGCTGCGCACCCACAAGCTGGGCGAGGCCGACCGCATCATCACCCTGCTGACGCGTCAGCACGGGCGGGTGCGGGCGGTCGCCAAGGGGGTGCGGCGTACGACGTCGCGCTGGGGCTCGCGCCTGGAGCCGTTCACGCACGTCGACCTGCAGCTGGCGGAGGGACGCAGCCTCGACGTGATCACTCAGGCCGAGACGCTCGACCCGTTCCACTCGCGCCTCGGGCTCGACTACGACCGCTACACCGCCGGCACGGTGATGCTCGAGACGGCGGAGCGTCTGGTGACCGAGGACAAGGAGCCGGCCGTCCAGCAGTTCCTGCTGCTGGTCGGCGGCCTGCGGGCGATGGCCGGCGGCGAGCACCCGCCCGGCCAGGTCCTCGACTCCTACCTGCTGCGGTCGCTGTCGGTCGCGGGCTACGCCCCGTCGTTCGACCACTGCGTGCAGTGCGGGCTCGAAGGTCCGCACCGGTTCTTCAACCCCTCGGCCGGCGGCGTGCTGTGCTCCTCGGACCGACTGCCCGGATCGGCGACTCCCGCGCCGGAGACAGTGACGGTCTTGGGGGCGCTGCTCGTCGGCGACTGGCCGGTCGTGCACGCCGCCGACCCGCGGCACCTGCGCGAGGCGAGCGGACTGGTGTCGGCCTACCTCGCCTGGCACCTCGAGCGCGGCCTGCGCTCGATGGCGTACGTCGAGCGCTGAGGCTGCGGGGTCGGTCTCGGTCGTGCGGGTGCGCGCGGCCGCTCTCCAGGCGCGAGTCCGCGCACCGCCGGAGCCTGGTGCTGCGGAACTCGCCGTGGGGGGCTCTCGAAGCTCGCACGGCGGCTGCAGACCCCTAGAGTCTGCTCATGTTCGACATCGGCGCATTGGAACTCTTGGTCCTCGCAGCCCTGCTGGCAGCGGTGGCGTGGCTGCTCATGCGTCGCCGGGACCGGTGATCCGGATCCGATGCGATCTGGGGATGCACCTACCTGACAGGACGCTCTGCGAATGAGGTGATTGATCGACCACCGCGGTCACGAGTCGCCGGCGCACTGGCCCGGCGAGGCATCCGGCTTCCTCCAGGCCCTCGGGGAGTGAGGTTGGGGCCCTCACATCTGCCCGGCCAGGACGCCCGGGCATGCCAGTGACCCCACCGACTCGGCTCGGCGGGGTGCGGGGCGGGGTCATCGTCGGCGCGGCCGCGGAATGCCGGGCGGGCTCGCTGGGTCGATCGGGGTGGTGCCGGTGCGGTCGCGCCGGTAGCGGTGTCCGTGGGGGCTGGTCCACTTGAACGTGCCGGATCCGGTGACGGCGTAGCGCCAGGGGGAGTGTGTCTTGAGCCGGTGGTGCCTGCGGCAGAGGGCGGCGAGGTTGGACGTGGTGGTGGGCCCGGGTTGTGGGCGGCCTTCCGCGTCGGCGTCGGGGTCGTGGGGGATGACGTGGTCGATGTCGCAGGCGCGGGCGGGTCGGGAGCAGTAGGGGAAGACGCAGGTGGCGTCGCGGAGGGCGACCTGCTCGCGGATCCGGTCGGGGATGTCGTAGCCCGGTGAGGTGAGCTCGGCGTTGAGGTCGATGACGGGCTTGATGGTGACCTTGGTGCGCGTGTCGGCGCACCACGCCTTGACCTGGTCGAGCAGGACGAGCCGCTGGCCTTCCTCGAGCCGGCCGGTGGGCCTGAACACCGTCTGTTCACCGACCGTGGTGGCGTCGAAGTGGGCGTGCAGCACGACCTCACGCGCCACGGGGAGCCCGTCCGAGCTTTGCTTGGCGAGGTGACCTTGGGTGTGGAGGTCGAGTGCGGTCTGGGTGCGGGCGAGGTCGCCGAGGGCCTTGGCGCGGCGCGCGTCCAACGGGGCGGGGGAGCCGAGGGCGGCGAGCGTCGCAGCGCCGTGGGCGAGCGCGCGGTCGAGGTCGAGGGCGTCGGCGAGGTCGAGCTCGGCCTCGAGGCGCATGGTCCCGGCGTAGTGCACGTCCTGCGTGTCGATGGTGACGTGACGTGGATCCATGGAGAGGTAGCCGTCCTCGGGGTCGGCGGCCGGGTCCGGGGGCGCGAGGTCGTGCCGCTTGATGGTCTCGGCGACGAGCCGGTCCAGCTGCGCGGGACCGATGCGCCCGGCCACGGCAGCGACCTGGCTGTCGACCCAGCCCGCCGCCTCGCGGGTCAGCGCAGGGGTGGCGTGGATCGTGACCTCGGCGACCGACCGGGCCCGCCACGCCGGCACGGCACCTGACTGGACCTGCGCCCACAGCCGCGGCAGCCGGTGGCGCAGCTCGAGCGCGTCCCCGATGAGCCGCTTCGCCGCGGTCGTCGAGATGCCGAGCACGGCGCCGAGCTCCGCGACACAGAACTCCGCCACCAACGGCGCACCCTCGCCGGCGATCGGCTCCTCGTGCTCACACCCCGGCACGGTGAACGACGCAGCTGCGTGGATCGACTCCGGCGGGTGCAGGTCGGCCCACCGGGCAGCGAGGTCGAGCTGGTCGGCTGCCGCGCGGTCCTCTGCGGCCTTCCTCTCCTTGATCGCAGCCAGCAGCGCGGAGGCGGAGAGGTCCTCGGCCTCTGCGCCTCGCGGTCCTGCCAGTGCCTCGATCATGCGTTCGATTATATTGCTGGGCACCGACACCGGCCCATACCGCGAGATGAGCCCGTTGTTGCAGCGAGGCTCTGGTCGAGGGCCTGTCCGGGAGTCTGCCATTCGAGGGTCTCGCGGGGCCGCGTGTTGAGCTGCAAGGCGACGTGTCGCACGCGGCCATCGTGAGGCGGCGGCGATTCGGGATCGCAGAAGGTAGGTCGTGATCCTCTTGGCGTCGCCGGTCTGAGGTTGCGGCGTTGGCGTTGGCGCTGGTCTGGACGAACAGCGACTGGTAGATCGTTCTCGTGCGACACCCGCACCCTTCGATCGCGTGGGAACGACACCGGCGGCATCGCCGCGATCTGTCCCAGCGATCACTCGGATCGCAACAGCTGCCATACCTGCTCCCGCAACGGCGCATGGTCCAGGCGTCGGGCTTGGGGCGGCGTGTCTTGAGCGCGGCCTCGCGCTGTGACCACGTCGCGCCGTACTCACTCGCTACCTACGCCCCGACCACGTGCCGTACGAGCACGTGGCGTTCGAGTCCCGAACGACCCAGCCCGACGCAGCTGCTCCGTCGAGATCGTCGACGGATGCTTGCCCACCAACGCCGCGATCGTGGATTGCGGCAACCCGGCCAATGAGGCCCGCTCGATCACCAACCGCCGATCTGCGGTCAACCTCACGCCCGGCATGCCCCGCAACCTCCCACGCACGATCGAGCTGCAGCAACGAGCTGAGTTCGCCTGGCGAGCCGCACCGATCGCCACCACGGACATCGCCCCTGGGGAGGCTGGCTGGAGGCTCGGAAGGACCAACAGGTCGGGTGTCGAGCGCCAGGGGCCCCGGCGTCGCGGTGCGGCGGTGAGGCGACGTACGTCGACATCCTGCAGCCCGTGCTGGCGCAGCGGGCTGGGGCGACCGGGACGGGTCGCTGCGCGTCCGCGTCCAACCCCCAAGGCCGGAGATCTAGGCTGCACCCGTGAAGCGCGCCGTCCGACCGCCGACCCCGCACCCCAGCGGGGCGACCCCGCCGCCGGTGCCGCGGGACCTCGTGCCCGAGCACGTCGCCATCGTCATGGACGGCAACGGTCGCTGGGCCAAGCAGCGCGGGCTGCCGCGCACGAAGGGCCACGAGCAGGGGGAGCACACGCTCTTCGACGTCGTCGAGGGCGCCATCGAGATCGGCGTGAAGGCGATCTCCGCCTACGCGTTCTCGACCGAGAACTGGTCGCGCTCGCCCGACGAGGTGCGCTTCCTGATGGGGTTCAACCGCGACGTCATCCGCAGGCGGCGCGACGAGATGCACGAGCTGGGCGTACGCGTGCGCTGGGCGGGACGCGCGCCGCGGCTGTGGCGCTCGGTCATCAAAGAGCTCCGCGTCGCCGAGGAGATGACTCGCGACAACGACGTGCTCACGCTGACCATGTGCGTCAACTACGGCGGGCGCGCCGAGCTCGCGGACGCCGCCCGGTCGATCGGGCGCGAGGTCGCCGCCGGCCGGCTGGACCCCGACCGGATCGACGAGCGCACGTTCGCCCGGCACCTCTACGTCCCCGAGCTGCCCGACGCCGACCTGGTGTGGCGCACGTCGGGGGAGCAGCGGCTCTCCAACTTCATGCTGTGGCAGGCCGCCTACAGCGAGATGGTGTTCACCGACGTGCTCTGGCCCGACGTCGACCGGCGCCACCTGTGGGCCGCCATCGAGACGTACGCCGGCCGCGACCGGCGCTACGGCGGCGCGCTGCCCAACGGCCCCGCGCCCGCCTGACCGGCATGCCGGCCGGCGCGCGCGCCGTCACCGGGTCGAGCAGCTCCGGCAGGTCCCGAAGACCTCCAGCGTGTGGCTGATCGCGGCGAAGCCGTGCTCGGCCGCGACCGTGTCGGCCCACTGCTCGACGGCCGGTCCCTCGACCTCCACGGTGGCCCCGCAGGCGCGGCAGACCAGGTGGTGGTGGTGCGTGCCGGAGCAGCGGCGCCAGATCGCCTCGCCCTCCTCGGTGCGCAGCATGTCGACCTCGCCGGCGTCGGCCAGGGTGGACAGGGTGCGGTAGACGGTCGCCAGGCCCACCGAGTCGCCCTGGCGCGAGATCAGGTCGTGGATCTCCTGCGCGCTGCGGAAGTCGTCGAAGGCGTCGAGGGCCGCCGCGACCGCGCGCCGCTGTCGCGTCGGGCGCACCGTCGGCCGGTCCGGGCCACCGCGCTCAGTGCTCGTCATAGTGCTCCCCGTGCACGGCGTGGCGGTGGCCGTCGTGGACGTAGTCGACGTGGTCCCCGTGCGGTACGGCCGGGTGTCCGCAGTCGGCGCCGTGCTCGTGGGGATGCTCGTCGGTGGAGCGGTGCGGGGCAGCCGACACCTCGGGGAACGGCGCCATCAGCCGGCTCCGTCGCCGCAGCCACACCCCGAGCGGCCAGGTCGCGGTGAACATCGCCAACGCGAGCAGGACGATCGTCGGTCCGGGGGCCACCGAGACGCGGAAGGACAGCGCGGCGCTCAGCACCAGCCCGCCGACCGAGGCGAGGCATCCCACGGCCATCGCGCCGAGCAGGGTGGCCCGGAACGAGCGCGCCAGCTGCTGCGACGTGGCGACCGGCACGACCATCAGCGCGGAGACGAGCAGGAGCCCGACGGTGCGCATGGCGACCGTGATGCTGACGGCGGCCAGCACGGCGATGAGCAGGTTGTAGGCGCGTACGCGCAGCCCGGCCACCCGCGCGAAGTCCTGGTCGCTCGCCACCGCGAACAGCTGCGGCGAGAGGCCGAGGGTGACCGTGAGCACCACGACGGTGAGGAGGGCGGTGAACAGGACGTCGTCGGGGGAGATGCTGTTGAGCGAGCCGAACAGGTACGCCTGCAGCGTGGCCGCGCCCTGACCGGCGATGCCGGTGATGAGCACGCCGCCGGCGAGGCCGCCGTAGAACAGCAGTGCGAGGGCCACGTCGCCGTTGGTGTGGCCGCGCTCGCGGATCAGCTCCATCAGCACCGCGCCGAGCACCGCCACCACGACCGCCGTCCACGTCGGGGACGTGCCGGTCAGCAGGCCCAGCGCGACGCCGGTGACGGCGACGTGACCGATGCCGTCGCCCAGCAGCGCGAGCCGCCGTTGCACGATGAAGGTGCCAATGGCCGGGGCGGCGAGGCCGGTCAGCAGCGCGGCGAGCAGCGCGCGCTGCATGAACTCGAGCGAGAACAGGTCCAGGAAGCTCATGCGCGGCCCCTCCGTTCCCAGTCGAACGGCGACCCGACATGGGGCGCGTGGTCGTGGTCGCCTGCGACGTCGTGGTCGTGCGCGTGGTGGGTGTGCGAGGCGACCTCCTGGCTCAGCGGCGGGCCGTCGTAGGCGACCCACCCGTCCCGCATGACCACGCTGCGGTCGATGAGCGGCGCCATCGGCCCGATCTCGTGCGCGACCAGCAGGATCGTGGCCCCGCGCGCCTTGAGGCGGCCGAGGGCGTCCGCCAGTGCCTGCTGGTTGGGCAGGTCGACGCCCGCGGTCGGCTCGTCGAGGACCAGCAGGTCCGGCTCGCCGGCCAGCGCCCGGGCGATGAGCACCCGCTGCTGCTGTCCGCCCGAGAGCTGGGAGACGCCGTGCGTGGCCCGGTCGGCGAGGCCGACGACCTCGAGCGCGGAGTCCACTGCTCGACGGTCGGCCGGGCCGGCCGGACGCAGCAGGCGGCGACGCCCGACCCGACCCGAGGCAACGACCTCGCGCACGGTGGCGGGTACGCCGCCGGTGGCCGTCGATCGCTGCGGCACGAAGCCCAGCCGGCGCCAGTCGGCGAAGTTCTCGATGGGGGTGCCGAAGAGCCGCACCGAGCCGCGGGCGTGAGGCAGCAGACCGGTGACGGCGCGGACGAGCGTCGACTTGCCCGAGCCGTTGGGGCCCAGCAGGGTCACCATGTCGCCCGTGCGCACGGTCAGGTCGACGTCACGCAGGATGGGCCGGCCCCCGATGGAGACGGACACCTGCTCCAGGACGACGGGCGCTGCGGTGGGCGGGGGCGCGGGGGATCGGGTCACGAGCAGCCGTTGGCCTGCTGGAGTGCGGTGAGGTTGGCGCGCATGAGGGAAAGGTAGTCCTCGTCGGCCGTGTCGTCCGAGAGCCCCTCGATCGGGTCGAGCACCGCGGTCTCCACGCCCAGGTCGTCGGCCAGGGTCTCGGCCATCTTGGGGCTGACCAGCCGCTCCGAGAACACCGTGGTCACCCCCTCCTCGGTGATGAGCTCCTGCAGGTGGGCGAGGTCCGCTGCGGTGGGCTCGGCGTCGGGGGAGAGGCCCGCGATGGCCTCGAAGTCGAGCCCGTAGCGCGCGAGGTAGCCGAAGGCCTCGTGGCTGACCACCGTGGTGGTCCGCTCGCACGTGGCCAGGCCCTCGGTGTACTCGCGGTCGAGCGCCTCCAGGTCGGTGCGCAGCTGCTCGGCGTTGTCGGCGTACGTCTGGGCGCCGTCGGGGTCGACCTCGCCCAGCTCGTCGGCGACGGCCTCCGCGAAGTCGGCGACCAGCAGCGGGTCGAGCCAGAAGTGCGGGTCGAGGTCACCGTGGTCGTGGCCCTCCTCGGCGTGCTCCTCCTCGGCGTGCTCCTCGTCCTCGTGGGCGGCGTGCTCCTCGGCGGTCTCGCCCTCGTGGCCCTCCTCGTGCTCGTCGGCGTGCTCGTCGGCGTGCTCGTCGGCGTGCTCGTCGGCGGGCCGCAGCTCCACGACGGCGGCGGCGTCGAGCACCGGCGCCTCGGCGGTGGCCGCCGTGTCGTCGACGGCCGGCTGGAAGCCCTCCTCGAGCACGACCAGGTCCGCCTCCTCGATCGCGGCGGTCTGCGCGATGCTGAGGTCGAGGTCGTGCGGCTCCTGGCCGGGCTGGGTGAGGTTCTCGACCGACCACTCGTCGCCCGCCACCTGCTCGGTCACCCACGCCAGCGGGTAGAAGGACGCCACGGCCCGGCGACCACTTCCGGAGGCGTCGTCCTCTGTCTGAGCGCATCCGGCAAGGAGGGCGGCTGCGGTCAGGAGGCTGGCGAGGGGAACGAGGCGGGTGGCGGGCGACATGAGAACGATTCTCAGCGAGACTGAGAACCGTTGTCAAACCGACGCGGCCGGCACGGCGCGACGTGGGCCTAGGCTGGGGCGGTGCTCGTCGTGACTCGGCTCCGTACGCCCGCCGACCCTGCCGCCGAGGACCAGCTGCGCGCCGGTCTGCTGCAGGCGCTCGGCGTCCTCGCCAGCAAACCGGGCTACGTCGGGGGAGAGGTCGGGCGCAACGTGGACGAGCCGACCCTCTGGGTGCTGAGCACCCGCTGGGAGAACGTCGGGTCCTACCGGCGGGCGCTGGGGTCGTACGAGGGCAAGATGCACGTACAGCCGCTGATGGTGCATGCGCTCGACGAGCCCAGTGCCTACGAGCTGGTCGAGGAGGGGACCGACCTCAACGAGGCCCAGCCGCGCTCGATAGGGTGAGCGCTCGCGCCCACGAGCCGGCAGCCAGCCGGCCCGACCTGCCCCATCCTGAAGGACTTCACCGTGGCCAAGCCCGCTCCGACCGCCCTGGACAACGTCGTCTCGCTCGCCAAGCGCCGAGGCTTCGTCTACCCCTGCGGGGAGATCTACGGCGGCACGCGGTCGGCGTGGGACTACGGCCCGCTCGGTGTGGAGCTCAAGGAGAACATCAAGCGCCAGTGGTGGAGGTTCATGGTCACCCGCCGCGACGACGTGGTCGGCCTCGACTCCAGCGTCATCCTGCCCACCCGCACGTGGGAGGCCAGCGGCCACCTGAGCACCTTCAGCGACCCGCTCGTGGAGTGCCAGTCGTGCCACAAGCGCTTCCGCGAGGACCACCTCCAGGAGGACCACGCCGCCAAGAAGGGCCTCGACGACCCCGACTCGGTCGACATCAACGAGTCGGTCGCCTGCCCCAACTGCGGCACCCGCAACGCCTGGACCGAGCCGCGCGAGTTCAACATGATGCTCAAGACCTACCTCGGTGTGATCGAGGACCAGTCCGGGCTGCACTACCTGCGCCCCGAGACCGCGCAGGGCATCTTCCTCAACTTCGCCAACGTGGTGACCTCGAGCCGGCAGAAGCCGCCGTTCGGCATCGCCCAGATGGGCAAGAGCTTCCGCAACGAGATCACTCCCGGCAACTTCATCTTCCGCACCCGCGAGTTCGAGCAGATGGAGATGGAGTTCTTCGTCAAGCCGGGCGAGGACGAGGAGTGGTTCCGCTACTGGATCGAGGAGCGCACCCGCTGGTACGTCGACCTCGGTATCAACCCCGACAACCTGCGCCACTACGAGCACCCGCAGGAGAAGCTGTCCCACTACTCCAAGGGCACCACCGACATCGAGTACCGCTTCGGGTTCTCCGGCCGTGACTTCGAGGAGCTCGAGGGCATCGCCAACCGCACCGACTTCGACCTCAAGCAGCACAGCGAGTTCTCCGGCAAGGACCTGTCGTACTACGACCAGGCCGCCGACGAGCGCTACCTGCCGTACGTGATCGAGCCCGCTGCCGGCCTGACCCGCTCCCTGATGGCGTTCCTCATCGACGCCTACACCGAGGACGAGGCGCCCAACACCAAGGGCGGCGTCGACAAGCGCGTCGTGCTCAAGCTCGACCCCCGACTGGCGCCGGTCAAGGTCGCCGTGCTGCCGCTGAGCCGCAACGCCGACCTGTCGCCCAAGGCGCGCGCCCTCGCCGCCGAGCTGCGCCAGAACTGGAACGTCGAGTTCGACGACTCCGGCGCCATCGGTCGCCGCTACCGCCGGCAGGACGAGATCGGCACGCCGTTCTGCGTGACGGTCGACTTCGAGACGCTGGACGACGACGCGGTCACCGTCCGCGAGCGCGACACGATGGCGCAGGAGCGGGTCAGCCTCGACGGCATCACCCGCTGGTTCGCCGACAAGCTCGTCGGCTGCTGAGGGCAGGCGCCACGGGGTGACGGGCCGCGCCGCCTGCGCCGTGCCACGATGACGACATGTGGCGCACCCTGCTCGTCCCGGCGGCCCTGACGCTGTCGCTGGCGGCGTGCTCGGGGTCCGGTCCCGGAGCGGGGGCGCCGGCCAGCCCCGGCACGGCCACCGCCCGGACGGTCGGCACCGAGCCGGGCACTGATCTCGAGCTGGGGCAGTCGGCCGTGCTGGTGTGGCAGCCCGCCGCCGACGTCACGGGTGAGCTCGAGCTCAGCGTCGACGAGGTCGCCGAGCAACGCCGCTCGGTCCTCGACGGCTGGACGCGCGACGACGCCATGGCCGCCTCGCGGCCCTACTTCGTCACGGTGACCCTCGCCAACGTCGGCGAGGCGGACCTCGGCGGCCAGGACGTCCCGCTCTACCTGCGCGACACCGACGGAGCCCTCGGCGCCCCGTGGACGGTGGGCGGCGACTTCAGGGCCTGCCAGAGCGGCCCGCTGCCCAGCCCGTTCGAGCCGGACGCCGAGGCCGCGATGTGCCTGGTCTACCTCGTCCCCGAGGGCGGCCGGGTGCGCGACATGGTCTTCCAGCCGACGGAGGGCTTCGACCCGATCACGTGGAGCGGCGACGTCCGCGAGCCGCGCCGGCGCGGCGAGGACTGAATTTGGGCCGGGCCCCCACCGGCTCGACAATGGGGGCATGACCGCGCTGCCCCACTCGCTGACGCTCGGGTCGCTGCGCGTCGAGACGCCGGTCGTGCTCGCCCCGATGGCCGGCATCACCAACGCGGCCTACCGGCGGCTGTGCGCCGAGCAGGGGGCCGGCCTCTACGTCAGCGAGATGATCACCAGCCGCGGCCTGGTCGAGGGCGACGAGACGACGCAGAAGATGCTCGTCTTCGACGAGCTCGAGAAGGTCCGCTCGGTCCAGCTCTACGGCACCGACCCGGTCTACATGGGCAAGGCGGTGGAGATCCTCTGCGGCGACCACGGCGTGGCCCACGTCGACCTCAACTTCGGCTGCCCGGTCCCCAAGGTGACCCGCAAGGGCGGCGGCGGGGCACTGCCGTGGAAGCGCGGCCTGCTCGCCGAGATCCTCGAGCACGCCGTCGCGGCCGCGGCGCCGTACGGCGTCCCGGTCACGATGAAGACCCGCAAGGGGCTCGACGAGCAGCACCTCACCTACCTCGACGCGGGACGCATCGCGCAGGAGTCAGGCGTCGCCGCCATCGCCCTGCACGGGCGCACCGTCCAGCAGGCGTACTCCGGCGAGGCCGACTGGGACGCCATCGGCGCCCTCGTCGACCACGTCGACATCCCCGTGCTCGGCAACGGCGACATCTGGGAGGCGGCCGACGCCCTCCGGATGGTGGCGCAGACCGGGGCTGCGGGCGTCGTCGTGGGACGCGGCTGCCTGGGCCGGCCGTGGCTGTTCCGCGACCTCGCGGCCGCCTTCCACGGCGAGCAGGTGGCGACGCTGCCGACGCTCGGCGAGGTGCGCACCATGATGCGTCGTCACGCCGAGCTGCTCTCCGAGCACATGGGGGAGCAGCGCGGGTGCAAGGAGTTCCGCAAGCACGTCACGTGGTACCTCAAGGGCTTCCGGGCCGGCGGCGAGCTGCGTCACCGACTGGCCCTGGTCGACTCGCTGGCGACGCTCGACGTGCTGCTGGCAGAGCTCGACCCAGACGAGCCCTTCCCCGCGCACGAGCTCGGCACCCCGCGTGGCCGGCAGGGCTCGCCGCGCGCCAGGGTGGCGCTGCCCGAGGGCTGGCTCGACGACACCGACGGCCGCGGAGCGCACGTGCGCGAGGACGCGCTCGAGACGACCGGCGGCTGAGCGTCGGCGCGCGCGGCGGGGGGCGCCGCCCCGGGATCCGTCACTGGTGAGGCGGAACACCTCGGTTTTAACCGTGGAAGATTGGGACAGGTCGAGAGACCTGTGCTTCACTCGATGATCGCGCCGGCGTGGGCACGAGGTCTCCCATCCTCCTCGTGGTTCGGCGCAGTCCCCCGTCAGCAACCGCAAAGGAATCAGCGCTGTGGCTCAGCATCGCCACAAGCGGGAAACCCCTGCTAAGCCTCGTTCGTCCTCGATCCCCCGCTCCGTCCTGGTCTCCGCACCGATCGCCGTCGTGGCGACGCTGTCGGCCGTGACCATGGGCGTGCTCACCGCCGAGCCGGCGCCCGCCGACAACCTCCTTGCCTCGTCGAGCACCTCCTCGTCGAGCACCTCCCAGTCGATCTCCGGCGCGACCGCCCTCGAGCGGCGCACCGACACGCCCGTGTCGCGCTCGCGCATCCGCACCGCCGCCCGTGCCGAGGCGGCCGCCCGGGAGGCCATCAGCGTCAACCGGCAGGCGCGTCGCCTGGCGCAGAAGGTCGACGACCGCCTGTGGACCACCGAGGTCCTCAACCTCTGGGACGGGCCGTCGGAGAAGTCCGAGAAGCACGGCGTGATCCAGGCCCTCGAGCAGGTACGGGTCACCGGCCGCCGCCAGGCGGGCCGCACTCAGATCGTCATCGACGGCCAGTCCCGGTGGGTCACCTCGCAGTACCTCGCTCAGAACAAGCCGAAGCCCGAGAAGGCCGACAAGGGCGAGCCCGCCGGCCCGAGCATGGGCGGCACCTGCACCAACGGCTCCGTGATCGACGCGGGCCGCGCGACGCTGTACGAGATCCACGACGTGGTCTGCGCGAACTGGCCCGAGATCACCAGCTACGGCACGTGGCGCGGCGACGGCGAGCACGGGCAGGGCCGGGCCATGGACATCATGGTCTCGGGGGAGACCGGCTGGGCCGTGGCGAACTTCCTGCAGGCCAACTACGCCTCGCTCGGCGTGGAGTACATCATCTACGCCCAGCACATCTGGTCGGTGGAGCGCGCCGGCGAGGGCTGGCGCGGCATGTCCAACCGCGGCTCGGTCACCGCCAACCACTACGACCACGTGCACGTCACCGTCTACTGAGGCGGCCGACGAGCCAGTCGCCTCGGTGTCCGCGGCGCTCGCTAGGCTGACCGGCCGATGAGCATCGAGGAGCTGTACGACGACGCGGCGCGCGAGCGCCTGGTCGAGGAGCCGCCCAAGCGGGTCGACGCGCCGGTGCGGCTGGCGTTCGAGCGCGACCGGGCGCGCGTCGTGCATGCGGCGGCGTCGCGCCGGCTCGCCGCCAAGACCCAGGTCGTGGGCCCGCAGACCGACGACTTCGTCCGCAACCGGCTCACCCACAGCCTCGAGGTGGCCCAGATCGCCCGCGACCTCGCGCGCGCCCTCGGCACCCACCCGGACATCGCCGAGACCGCCGCACTGGCCCACGACATGGGCCACCCGCCGTTCGGCCACAACGGCGAGCGGGTGCTGGCCGAGCTGAGCGCCGACTGCGGCGGGTTCGAGGGCAACGCCCAGACGCTGCGGCTGCTGACCCGGCTCGAGTCGAAGACCTTCGACGCCGACGGCGCTTCGGTCGGCCTCAACCTCACGCGGGCCACCCTCGACGCCTGCACCAAGTACCCCTGGCCCCGGTCGGAGGCGACCGGTCCGCACGGCGTGCACGCCGACGGCACCCCGCGCGTGGTGGTGAAGTTCGGCGTCTACGACGACGACCGGCCGGTGTTCGACTGGCTGCGCGCCGGCGTCGCGGGGCGGCGGCGCTGCGTGGAGGCGCAGGTGATGGACCTCGCCGACGACGTCGCCTACTCGGTGCACGACGTCGAGGACGGCATCGTGGCCGGCCGGCTCGACCTGACCAGCCTCGACCGCGCGGCCCTGTGGGAGACGGTGCGTTCGTGGTACCTGCCCGGTGCCGACGACGCCACGCTCGACTCCGCCCTCGACGGCCTGCGGGCCGTCGGGAGCTGGCCGCGGTCCTCCTACGACGGCAGCAGGCGCAGCCTCGCCGCCATCAAGAACCTCACCAGCGACCTCATCGGCCGCTTCTGCGGCGGCGTCCAGCAGGCGACGTTCGCCGCCACCGAGTCCGTGCCGCTCGTACGGCACCGGGCCGACCTGGTCGTCCCGGAGGACACCGAGGTGGAGATCGCGGTGCTCAAGGGCATCGCCGCCCACTACGTGATGCAGGCCGGCGACCGGGTGGCGCTGATGGAGCGGCAGCGCCAGCTCGTGGCCGAGCTGGTGGAGTGGACCTGGGCGCGGGGCGCGGACGGCCTCGACCCGGTCTTCGTCGCCGACTGGGACGAGGCGGCCGACGACGCCGCCCGCCGGCGGGTGGTCATCGACCAGGTCGCGTCGCTGACCGACGCGAGCGCCCTCGCGCGCCACACCGCGCTCGCCCCCACCGGGTGGGCGCGGGCGAGCGCGGCGTCGCGTCAGGTCGGGAGCTAGGGCAGGTCGCCCTGCGGGTAGGGGTTGTCCTGCCGCGCGGTGCTCTCGGGGTTGAGCTGGTCCTCGAGGTCGGAGCGGTGCTCGCCGTTGCCCGAGGGCGTCACCTTGTCGGCGGCCGAGCCGGCGGCCGAGGCGACCTTGTCCTTGACGACGGGGGCCTTCTCCTTGGCCAGGTCGGCCGCCTGGTGCGCCTTCTCCTGCACCCGCGGGTCCTCCTTGACGCGGGTGGCGGCCTTCTTGATCTGTTCGTAGCGCTCCCGGCCGGCACGGGCGCCGAGCACGTAGCCGACGCCTCCGGCGACGAGCAGCATGAGCTTCTTCATGATGGGTCTCCCTCCTCGGGCGAGCGGATGTGAGTGGTGCGGTCAGTGGACGCGGCGACGGCGCCAGAGCAGCAGCACGACCGCCATCGCGACCAGCGAGCCGGCGGCTGCGAGCACCTCCGGACGCGGAGTGCCGTCGTCGGTCGTCGCGGAGTCCTTGAGCGAGGCGACCTTGCGGCGAGCCCGTGCCTTGACGTCGAGCTTCGCGGCGAGCTCGTCGATCGTGCCGGCCAGCTGCTCGCGCTGGGCCTCGATCTCGGCCTCGATCTCGGCGGGCGTCTTCTGCCCTCCCTGCGGAGCAGTCATGGCACGACCCTGTCAAACTCGCCCGTCGACCACCAGCCACGCCCGCCCCAAGGGGTGGCCGGGGCGTGTGGAGACCGCGACGTGGTGGTGGGTGACCGCCCGTAGACTCCCCGGCGTGGCAGGCCGGATTCGCGACGACGACATCGCCGAGGTGCGCGAGAAGGCGCGGATCGACGACGTGGTCTCCGGCTACGTCACCCTCAAGTCCGCCGGCGGCGGCTCTCTGAAGGGGCTGTGCCCCTTCCACGACGAGAAGACGCCGTCGTTCAACGTCAATCCCGCACGGCAGTTCTTCCACTGCTTCGGCTGTGGCGAGGGAGGCGACGTCATCGCGTTCCTCATGAAGGTCGACGGCCTGTCCTTCGTGGAGTCCGTCGAGCGGCTCGCGGACAAGTTCGGCGTACAGCTGCGCCGCGAGGACGGCGACGACGAGCCGCAGCGACCCCGCGGCCCGGCCCGCGGCCGCCTGATCGAGGCGCACAAGGTGGCACAGGAGTTCTACGCCGAGCAGCTGGGCTCCGCCGACGCGGTGGTCGCCCGCCAGTTCCTCCACCAGCGCGGCTTCGACCAGGCGGCGGCGGAGATGTTCGGCGTCGGCTTCGCGCCGCGCGACGGTGAGGCCCTCACCCGCCACCTGCGCGGGCGTCGCTTCACCGACGAGGAGGTGGTCGCCGCCGGGCTGGTCGCGCAGGGGCGCTCCCACTACGACCGGTTCCGGGGCCGGCTGGTGTGGCCGATCCGCGAGGCCAACGGCGACACCATCGGCTTCGGCGCCCGCCGCATCTTCGACGACGACCGCATCGAGGCCAAGTACCTCAACACCTCCGAGACGGCGATCTACAAGAAGAGCCAGGTGCTCTACGGCATCGACCTGGCCCGCACGGCGATGAAGGACAGCCAGCAGGCCGTCGTGGTCGAGGGCTACACCGACGTGATGGCCTGTCACCTCGCCGGCGTACGCACAGCGGTGGCGTCGTGCGGCACCGCCTTCGGCACCGACCATGCACGGGTCCTGCGCCGGTTCATGGGCGACCACGGCACGACCAGCGGCGAGGTGATCTTCACCTTCGACGGCGACTCGGCGGGGCAGAAGGCCGCGATGAAGGTGCTCGACAGCGACCAGGTGTTCGCCTCCCAGACCTACGTCGCGGTCGCACCGGAGGGCATGGACCCCTGCGACCTCCGGCTGCGCGAGGGCGACGAGGCGGTCCGCGAGCTCGTCGCCAAGCGCCGCCCGCTCTACCGCTTCGCGCTCGACAACATCCTGGCTCGCCACGACCTCGACCGCGCCGACGGGCGGGTCGACGCGCTGCGCGACGCAGCGGGACTGGTCGCGAGCATCCGCGACAAGACGAAGGTCGAGTCCTTCTCCCGCGAGCTCGCCCACATGGTCGGCGTCGACGTCGACGAGGTACGCACCGAGGTGCGGCGGGCAGCCGACCGTCCCGCGCGCACCGACGAGCGCCGTCCCTCCCGACCGGCCGAGGCGGCGGCCCCCGAGGCCCCCCGCCCGACCCTGCCGAGCCTGTCGGACCCGCGGTTCCTGATCGAGCGGGAGATGCTCAAGCTCGTCATCCAGCACCCCGGCGGCGTGGGACGTACGACCGCCCACGTCACCACCGACGACTTCACCCATCCGACCTTCCAGGGCGTGTGGGACGCGGTCACCGCCGCCGGCGGCCCGACGACTGGCGTCGACGACCCGGGCTGGGCCAACCGCGTGCGGGGGGCGGCCACCGACCCCGCCGTCGTGGCGGCGGTCACCGAGCTCGGCGTGGAGCCGGTGCGCGGCACCTCCGACCCCACCCCGACCTTCGCCGTGGCCTACGTCTACCGGCTGCAGGAGCTGACCACGTCCCGTCGGATCGCCGACGTCAAGGCCCGCCTCCAGCGCACGAACCCGGTCGACCAAGCGCTCGACTACAACCGGATGTTCGGCGAGCTGGTCATGCTCGAGCAGCACCGCCGCAAGCTGCGTGAGGGCGCGGTCGGGCAGTCGGGAGCCCAGGGGTGAGCCGGTTGCGGCGTCGGCCGACGCCGTCCGTGGCGGTGGAGCCGGGGGAGAAGGTCCTGGCGGCCACCACCAGCGCGGAGGGCGCCGTGCTCGCGGGCACCCGCGACGCGTTCTACGTCGTGGCCGACGGCGCGACCCGACGCGTGCCGTGGGAGGAGGTGGAGGCGGCTCACTGGGACCGCGACACCGACGCGTTCACGCTGGCGGAGGTCGGGTCGTGGGGCGAGCAGCGCGTCGTGCACTCCGCGACCCTGCCGGAGCCGGGTCGGCTGCTCGAGCTGGTCCGTGAGCGGGTCACGGCCAGCGTCGTCCTGCAGCGGCACGTCGTGGTCGCCGGCCGCCGGGGCCTGCGCGTCATCGCGCGCCGGGCGCCCTCGGGAGCCGGCGGCGTGCAGTGGGTCTACGAGTACGACGAGGGGGTCGACCCGGACGACCCCGCCGTCCGCGCCGCGGCGCGCGAGGCGCTCGAGGTCATGCAGCGCGACGTCGGCCTGCCCTGATTTCACCCCCGAAGTCGGGGCTTGCTAAGGTTTCGCCTCGCTGCACAAGCGATCCCCTGTAGCTCAACTGGCAGAGCATTCGGCTGTTAACCGGAGGGTTGTTGGTTCGAGTCCAACCGGGGGAGCAAAGAACCGGCCCTGACCTGCAAACACAGGTCGGGGCCGGTTCCGTGTCCAGGGTGAATCCCCACATAGTCCCCAGTTGCGCCGTGCGGAGCACGTCCACGGCAGCGGCAATCGGCCGAGTCTTGATGTACGTCGACGTCGTCACGGGTTCTTGCCCGAGGACGGCGGCAATCTGACCGAGGCTCGCCCCGGCATCGTCGGCAAGGGTTGCATGTGTGCGTCGGAACGTGTGGCTGCCTGCCCACTGGCACCCGGCGGCGTCGAGGACCTCGCGCATGGGTGTCGAGCACGTTGGAGAGGTCGCGGGGCTAGCCCATCTCCGACGGGTATCCGTCACGCCGAACACGAGTCCCTCGGTCCCGTGACAGCCGGCGCGGAGCAGGTTCGCCAGTGATGCCGAGTATGAGCGCGAGTTCAGCGCGTGGGCAGGCGCGGCTGGTGGTTCGCTGAGGTCGAGGTAGGCCCCGAGACTTTCGAGGACTTTGAGGACTGGTGGTCCCGCATGTTCGACGGCGGACAAGACCAGTAGCCGCAGGAAAGCTCTCACTCGGTGTCCCTATTGACGATGCAGTTGTCGGATCTGCCGATGAGCGCATCGGTGTTGCGCAACTGCGTGCGTGCGCTCGATTGCGTAGGTGGTCGTCAGAGGCGGTCTGGCGTTCTGCCAGCAACCCAGGCGAAGGCCCCCGCCCCCGCACCCGCCACGACGACGAACGAAGTCACATCAAGTTGGCTGAGGTCGATACGGCCGATGCTCGACGCAAGAACCAGCACGGCCGGGCAACACATCGCAGCGACACCGGCCGCAAGCGGTCGAGCGGTGGACGTGGGTCGTCCGCGTGGGACAAGAAGCATGAGCACAGCACCTACGACAGCACCGGACAAAACTCCCAGCGTCATTCCCACCAACGCGCCGAGGATCGACGATTCGACGGGATTGCCAACCAGCGGCCCAACGCCTTCGGCCGGGGTTGTGAGCCAACCCAACATCGCACCCAGCACGGTCCCACCGACGATTCCGGTCACGGGACCGGCGAGCAGCCACCAAGCATCTGACGTATTCCACTTCGCCGATTCCTTCACAGGCGAACCGTAGCCAGCGCATCGGCCAAGACCGAGCATCACCGTGGCGACTCTGCGAGAACGCGCCAATGAGAGGCTCGGCTCTTCCGCGTTGAGGGCGGCTACGCCCGCGATGACCTGCCGCCGATGGTGCGAAGTCTGCCGATGAGCGGAAGTGCGATGACGTCGTCACGCTCGCCCGAGCTGCCGCTCCAGGTCCTTGACCCGCTCACCGAGCTCGTGACGTCGCTGCTCGATCTTTGCCCGGTCCATCGCAGTCAGGCGCCGGAACTGGAGGTCCATCACGGCCCACGCCTGCACCTCCGTGAAGGCATACCGGTCCACGAGCGCTCGGTTGGCCGCCTCAGGATCCGCAGCACTCAGCATGACGTCGAGGATGGCGTGCGCGTCGCTCGCCGCGGCGGCAATGGCTGCGTAGATGTGCACCTGCCGGAGAGCGTCTTGCAGGTCTTCCTCAGGGCCTACCTCCGGATTCCGGTTCTTCATGTGGCTCAGCGTGCCACGTCCAATGGCCACGGCTCCGGGCCCCGGCTGTACGTCCGGATCTGGCACCCCTCTGTGTCAAGGGGCGCTTGGAGTGAGGGTCTTCCGACCGGGCGGTGGTCGGCGTAGCGTCGGCCGCGCGGGTCCGGGGAGTGGCTGATCCGAAGTGTCGATGAGCGGGTGTGAGTCGGCCGCGCTGGATTGAAGTGTCGCCCCGCAGTGCCCTCCCGGACCCGCACCAGCAGCCTTGGCGTCGGCGAGGAGCTGGCGGTAGACGACGTCGGACAGGCGGCGTTTGAGGCACCGCAGGGCTTCCATCGGTGTCTTCCCGGCGGCGAGCTTGCGCCGGTAGTAGTCGCGGCCTTTGGTGTCGTGGCGGATCTGCACGATCGAGGCGACGTGCAGGACGTGATTGATGCGCCGGTTCCCCGCACGTGAGAGCCGGTGGCGGGTCTGCTCACCGGACGAGGCGTCCAGTGGTGCGGTGCCGGTCCAGGACGCGAACCGGTTCCGGTCAGCGAACCGGGTCACGTCGCCGACGTCAGCCAGCACCCGTGCCGCGCCGGCGGGTCCGACTCCGTAGATGTCCATCAGGGTTGAGCCGCGCTCGAGCACCGCGGCCTTCAACTCGGCTTTGATCTTCTTCAGCTTGGAGTCGACCGCGACCAGGTCGGCGATCTCCTCGACCGCCATCCGGCGCCGGGTCTTGCCCGCGATGTCACGCGGCCTGACGGTGGCGAGCATCGTCTTGGCCTGAGCGGCTGACAGGTCGCGTTTGCGCTGGCCCGGCAGCAGTTCACTGAGCAGGCGTTGCAGCCGGTTGACGGTCTGGACCCGTTGGCGGGCTAGTTCGTCGCGGCGGTCGGTGAGCATCCGCAAGGCTTCGAGTTCACCGTCCTCGACCACCATCCGCAGGCCGTCGGTGCGGACTGCGACGACGGCGATGGAGTGGGCGTCCAGGGCGTCGGTCTTGCGGTTGTGGCCGGTGTCGAAGAGCCGCACCCGGGCCGCGAGCTTGGCCGGCACATCGACGACCTGTTCGCCGGCTGTGACGAGTCGTTGGGCCAGCGGACGACCGGCGCCATTGGCTCCCTCGACGGCCCAGACCCGGTCTGGCCACTGCTTCACATAGCGCTGCAGCGCTGTGTAGCCGGCTTGGTCTGTGGCGAAGCGACCCGTGCCGAGCAACCGCTCGTGGGTGTCGACCACCTCGATCGTCACCGACATCTTGTGGAGATCGACCCCGATGATCACGCCCTTCTTCGTGCCGCTCATCTGCTCACCTCGTCTTGTGGCTGGTGCCGATGGACGACGAGGTGGGCATTGCTACTACGAGCTGGGCAAACCCCTCTGGAGCCACTCCTTGTCACGGTGACCGACGGGTCGCAGTCCAGATGTGAGCCACACCCCGACGGTGGGCAGCCGATAAGAGAGCGTCCCGCCGATTACCTAGATCAGAGTCTGGCCAGACCCCGATCCTGAGGGAAGTCTCTTAGTAGCCGCTGATGGTGCATGCATCCACGGAACCTGGCGGGGGATTGCCATTGGAATGGCCCGGACGGTTGTTGGTTCGAGTCCAACCGGGGGAGCCAGAGAAGGGCCCTGGCCTGCATCGCGGGTCGGGGCCCTTCGCATGTCGGCTGTGTCCGCGCGCGGCGTTCGTCTGCTGGCGGCACGGGGCTTGTAACGCCCTGTTGAGGCTTGTACC
The DNA here is from genome assembly GCF_017916425.1 of Nocardioides sp. SYSU D00065. Lineage (GTDB taxonomy): Bacteria > Actinomycetota > Actinomycetes > Propionibacteriales > Nocardioidaceae > Nocardioides. The sequence goes on from NZ_JAFMSX010000002.1 coordinate 1,111,773, forward strand.
CACCCCCGTGCACGGGGGTGGGTACAAGCAGTAACACGGCGTTACATGGGCCGTCGGGCTGGTCGGAATGCGCACGGGCACGCACCGCCGACCGGAGGAGTTTGCCCGGGCGCAAGCGTTCGGCAAGTCGCGGCGGCGAGCATGGGCCTTGCCCCGCGCCGACACCCAGGAGAACCCCTTGACCACTGCACCCATCGACCAGCTCGACCGAAGGGCGGCGCTCGTCGTCGTCGACGTCCAACGCGCCTTCGACGACCCCCGGTGGGGGACCCGGAACAACCCCGGCGCCGACCGCAACATCGCGGCGCTCATCCAGGCGTTCACCGCGGCCGGACGCCCTCTCGTGTACGTCCGTCACGACGGCCGTGATCCTGCGGGGACGCTGCACCCCAGCCAGCCGGGGAACCGCCTGAAGGCCTACGTCGAGGAGCACGAGCCCGACCTGTTGGTCACCAAGCACGTGAACTCCGCCTTCCACGGGGCGCCGGACCTGAACAGCTGGCTGACAGGTCAGGGCATCACCGACGTGTGCATCGCCGGGATCACGACGAACCACTGCTGCGAGACCACCGCGCGGGTCGGCGGCAACCTGGGCTACAACGTGTACTTCGCGATCGACGCCACCCACACGTTCGACCGACTGGGGCCCGACGGCACGCTGATGACGGGGGACGAGCTGATGCGAGCCACGGCCACCAACCTGCACGGCGAGTTCGCCACCGTGGTCACGACCGAGGAGCTCCTGCACCGCGTGAGGACCGGCGCCTCCGGCCGGTGATCCCACGCCGCGTTGCGGTGGCGTAACGCTTCGCCGCGCCATGTGAAGTGTGCGTTACACCGCGCGGCACGTCGGCGGCCGTGGGCCAGAGTGCTCGCATGAGCGCGGAACAGGGGACCGGGAGGGACGAGGCGGCCGGGTTCGTCGTACGTCCGGACGGGTCGGTGGTGGGCGACGACGGCGCCGACGGCGCGCTCGCGGCGGCCCTGCCCTACACCGGACGGCTCGCACGACGGATGGGCGAGCTCGTCGACGCAGGGGATCTCCGGCTCATGGAGGCGTTCGGGACCCACCGGCTGCTGGTCGGCGTCACCTGGACGCCCGCCGGCGAGGGGACCTACAGGGCGGCCGTCACGCCCGTGCCAGCCCACACCCCGCCGTCGGTGGTCGTCGTCGGGGCCGTGGACACCGCCGCGGCAATCACGCACTGCCTCGAGCGCCTCTCCCAGGTGGACGGCGTGACCTGGAGCTCCGTCATCTCGGCCGGCTCCCGCGTGCTGGCCGCGCACGGGGAGCGGCAGGAGCTCGACCACCTCGCCGAGGTCGGCAACCGCATGCTGGCGATCCTCCGGTCCCTCGCCGACCAGCACGCCACCGGCTTCATGCGGCTGCGCTTCGAGGAGGGGTCGCTGGTCGGTGCCGCGCTGGGTCGCCACGCCCTGGTCGCGCGTGCGACCTCGGCGGCGGACGAGGACCTGCTGGCGATGATCGACGAGATCCGGGCGGTCCTGGCCGGGCACGACCTCACGACCGTGGCGCGCGAGCCCGCCGCGCAGGCGGGCGACCAACCCGAGGCCCAGACCGCGCCGGTCCCTCCGCCCGCACTCGTCGGCGCCCGCTTCCGCGGCGCCGGCGATCCGGCCGGCCGGAAGCGACGCAGGCCCCTCTTCCGGACGCGCTGAGGCGCCGGCTCAGCCCCACCCGAGCGGGAACACCTCGAACGTCGCCGCGTGCGTCACACCCAGGCCCTGGCCGCCGCCGCGCAGGATGCCGTCGAGGAACTCCTCGGGGTCCCAGCCCTCCCAGCCGAGGCCCTCGATGTAGGCCTTGTGCTCCCGCAGGGACGCGACGCCGTCCTGGAAGGTGTCGGTGACGTCGACCGCGTGGGCGGCGTCGGGGGACCCGCCCGCCCACACGGCGCGTACGCCGCCCCAGGGCTCGAGGCCGTCGGCGAGCTGCTCGGGGAAGATCCAGCGGTTCCCCGCGTCGCGGACCGCGTCGAGGAGTGCCTTCCCGACCGCGATGTGGTCGGCCTGGTTGAGGCTGGTGCCGCCGAAGGTCTCGCGGAAGTTGATCGTCATCGCGATGTCCGGCCGGTGTCGGCGCACCACCTGCGCGAGCGTCCGGCGCAGCGCCACGCCGTACTCCAGGACGCCGTCCGGCAGGCGCAGGAACTCGACCTCGTCCACCCCTACCGCGCGGGCCGACGCGATCTCCTCGGCCTCGCGCAGCGGAGCGCACTCGTCGGGGTGCAACCCGTCGATCCCGGCCTCGCCGCTGGTCACCATGCAGTAGACGATCCGCTTGCCCTGGCCGGTCCAGCGCGCGACCGCCGCGGCGGACCCGTACTCGATGTCGTCGGGGTGGGCCACCACGAACAACGCGGTCTCCCAGTCCTCGGGGAGCGGCTCGTAGGCAGGAGGGGTGGGCGCCTGTGTCATGCCCCGAGCATGGCATCGGGCGGTGCCGGCTGTCTGCCGACGTGGCTAGACCATCACGCCGACAGGCTGCGGCGAGAAGCCCGGGAAGACCTGCGCGACCGAGACCCCGAAGCGCTGGGTGACCACCTCGGTCAGCACGCTGCGGTAGTCGGTGGTGACGAGCACGTCGGCGTCCAGGGAGTCGGTCAGCCCCGGCCAGGATCCGTAGTAGCGCCCGCCCCGGACGCCTGCGCCGGCGACGAACATGACGTTGCCGAAGCCGTGATCGGTGCCGTAGCCGTCGTTCTCCTTGACCCGTCGGCCGAACTCGCTCAGCGTCACCAGCGTGACCCGGTCGGCGGCCGGACCGAGATCGGCGAAGAAGGCGGCGATCGCGGCGGCGAGGTCGCCGGCGTTGCGTCTCATGTCGCCCCACTCGACGGTGCCGGCGTCGGTGTGCATGTCCCAGTCGCCCTGGTCGACGGTGACCACCTCGGCGCCGACGCCGGCGCGCACGATCCGCGACACGTCCGACAGCGCCTTGCCCAGCCCGCTGTCCGGGTACGGCGTCGTCGGCGTGCCCGCCGGCAGGTTCCTGGCCGCGCCGAAGGTCGAGGCGCCGGAGATGGCGTCGCGCACGGCCCGGCCCATCAGCCGGTCGCCCTTCCACGCGTGCTGGAGGGACGCGAGGCGGCGGCCGTCCTCCTCGGTGCCGGCCACCTCGGCGTCGTCGACGTCGCCGACGACGAACGCGGGATTGGCGCCGAACAGCGACGTCGGGACCTGGTTGCCGATCGCCGTGCCCTGCAGCGGGGACGCACCGGGCAGCTCGCCGAGCAGCCGGTTGAGCCAGCCGTTGCGGGCGGTCGATCCGGGTGCGGCGTCCTCGATCGCCTCCATGGCGGCGAAGTGGGAACGGTTGGGGGTGGCCATGCCGGTGGCGTGCACCGCAGCGAGCGTCCCCGCGTTCCACATCGGCAGGAGCGGCGCCAGCGCGGGGTGCAGCCCGAACATGGCGTCCGGCGCCAGCAGCGCGGTGTGCGGGATGCCGATGCGCGGACGCGCCGCGTAGTACGCCGGGTCGGCGTGCGGCACGACCAGCGAGAGGCCGTCGGCCGCGCCCCGCAGGGACAGCAGCACCAGCACGTTGCCGGTCGCCGGGGCGAGCCTGCTCGACGTACGGCCGGTGACGGCGTACGCGCGCGGACCGGAGCCGCCGAGACCGGGGCCGAGCGCGAGCGCGCCGCCGGCCAGGGCGGTGCCCAGCACCGCGCGGCGGCTCAGCGCCCGCCGGGCCTCGTCGTAGTCGGGGCACCCGCAGGCTCGGGTCGTGGGGTCGGTCTCGATCGTCATGTCAGCACGCCAGGTGGTCGGGGGAGTCGAGGACGGCGGCCAGCAGCCGCGGGAAGCCCCACTGGTAGAGGCCGTGGTCGCGGTCGATCCTCTCCTTGGCCCGGCAGCCGGTGGCCAGGGACGCGGTCGTGACGAGCCTCCCGGTGGCCGGGCGGTGGAGCAGGTCGCGGCTGACCTCGTCGACGAGGTCGGCGAACCGGATGGGCTTGCTCGGCACCCAGGCGCTCGGCTTGCGGTAGTGCAGGTCGGCCGTGGGCCACCAGCCGCCCGCCATGGACCAGTGCATCTCCATCGAGCCGAGCGCGCGCGACGGCGACGCCCACACGTCGTTGCGCACCGGCGTGCCGTCGGGCCGGGGCCACGCGTGCGGGGCCAGCCCGAGGCCGGAGGCCTGCCACAAGATGGCGTGCACGCCGGAGTCCGCGCCGCGGGGCCGGTCCAGGCGCACGCCCAGCGCGCGGTAGGTCGCCACCACGTCCTCGCTCGGGTCGCGCAGCTTCTGGCCGGCCGACGAGCGGAACTCCTTGCTCGCCACGAGCGCGCGCAGCACCGGCACGATCGCCGTGTCGTTCTTCAGGTAGACCTTCGCGAGCCGCCGGACCAGCGACTGCGGCGGGTCGTCGCGGACGAACTTGGTCGCGAGGCGCTCGCACAGGTGGTGCGCGGTCAGCGGGTGGTGGGCCAGGTAGCGCAGGTACGCCCGGGTCACCTCGCGCCCGTCCTTCTTGCCGTTCTCGTGCCGGAAGCCCTTGACCTGCACCGGACCGGTCCAGTGGTCGTCCTCCACGTAGGACGCCGCCCACGTCTCCCACAGGTCGACGTGGTGCCCGGTGAGGATGCGCGCCGACGCCTTGACGTCGTCCTCGTCGTAGTTGCCCGTGCCGAGGGTGTGCAGCTCCAGCAGCTCGCGCCCGAGGTTCTCGTTGGGCGCCCGCTTCGTGGACGTGGCAGCCGACAGGAAGATCAGCATGGCCGGGTGCGTGGTGGTCTCGGCGAGCAGCTGGTCGAAGCGGCCGAGCGCGTGGCGCCGCACGGTGTCGCCGTAGTCCACCCGCCACGTGAAGTGGGCGTCGCCGCTCACCGGCACGTGGAGCATGGCCTCCCAGAACTCGGTCATCTTCTCGAGCACCGGCCGGCGCGTGCGGATGCGCCGCACCAGCAGCCAGCGGCCGTAGTCCTCCATTACCTGCCAGCCGCCGCGCACCTCCGCGAGCTGCCGCTTCCACAGGTCGGCCGGCTTGCGCTCGAGGTCGGGCCACCACCGGCGGACCTGCTCGGCATCCCGGTCCGGGAACGACCCCGGCCGGGTGAGCTGCTGCTCGAACCACGCCTGCGCACCGCCGGCGCGGCGTACGTCCGCAGCCTGGGTCGCGTCGACGCCGTAGCCGAAGCGCGTCACCAGGTGACGCTGCGCCGGGGTCAACAGCGCAGCCTGACGGTTCCGTGCCACCGAGGTCCTCCCATCCCGAGACGCATCACTGTCCCATGCCGCCCGGCGGTCGCGAAGTCGAACGCCGATATGCGGTTGCGGTGCCTCCCGGTGTGCGGTCCGATGCCCCGGTGGACATCGAGGAGCTCGACACGACTGACCCGACCGCTCGGCGGGCCTGGTACGACGCCCAGGACCGCGCGATCCGCGCGGACCGTCCTCACGCGCTGCTCGAGGCGCTCGGCGCGGTCGAGCTGTCGATGACCGAGCCCGGTCCGTACGCCGACCGCACCTGGCTGCAGGCGGTCGACCGCGGCGAGGTGCTCGGCGTCGCGCAGCTCGAGCTCCCGACGACCGAGAACCTCGACGTCGCCTGGACCGAGGTGAGCGTGGTGCCCGAGCACCGGCGCCGCGGGATCGGCCGAGCGCTGTGGACCGCGGTCGTGGAGCACGCCTGCGCCGCGGGCCGCACCCGGCTCGGGGGCGAGGTCAGTGTCGACCTCGTCGTGACCGGCGGCGGCTACGACTTCGCCGTCGCGATGGGCGCCGAGGAGCGACACCGCGAGGACCACCTGCTCGCCGAGCTGCCGCTGGCCCCGGCGCCCGTCGACGCGGCGTACGAGGTCCTCACCTGGCGGGGGCGCTGCCCCGACGAGCAGCGGCCGGCCTACCTCGCGATGCGCAACCAGATGAACGCCGACCTCCCCACCGGCGACCTCGAGCTCGAGGCGACGGTGCTCGACGACGAGCGCTTGGCCGCCTCGGAGGAGCGGCTGGCGAGGTCGTACGACGTCCGGGTGGCCGCGGCCCGCCGCCGCGACGACGGCGTCCTCGGCGGGTACTCCCTGCTCTTCGTCCCGCACGGCGCGCACTACGGCTGGCAGGACGACACGATGGTGATGCCCGAGCACCGCGGCCACCGGCTCGGCGCCGCGCTGAAGTCGGTGAACTACGCCGGCCTGCCGGCCGAGGTCACCACCGTCCACACGTGGACCGCCCCCTCCAACACCGCCATGCACCACACCAACACCGCCCTGGGCTTCCGGGTCGTCGAGCACATGCACGAGGTGGAGGTCGTGCTCTGAGCGACATGCCAGCGCGATCGGCGCCCAAGACCTGGCCGGCGAAAAGGACCAGTCAGTCCCAGGCTGGGACCACGGCGCTTGACGAGACGACGTGGGGCAACTCGTGGGGCAAGGAGCGGACATGCGGGACCAGGCAGTCGCCAGAGTTTGCGCAGGCAAAACCCCGCTGAGGGCGATCGGGGACAACTGGACCTCGATGGTGTGGCTACGGTCGTTGACCACGACATGGATGTCGGCTCGTCCATCGGATCCGAAGTAGTGCTCCATCGTCGCGCTCAACCCTTGGGCTTCGAGCCAAGCGACCAGGGCTCGCTGGCAGCGTAGGTGCTCGTAGGAGCGGGCGGCGCGTGCGTTGTCGCTCGCTAGAGCACACTCGGCGCCGGGACGGTGGCTGAAGTATGGGATTCGGATCTTCCCGGCCTTCAGGCCCAGAGGGCCTCCACAGCCGTTCGCCTGAGTGCTGCACCAGAACCGTTCGTTGTGCAGTGCCTTGAGCTGCAGCGCCTCACCCCGCACCGGCGACAGTTCGACTGCGCGCGTTCCATCCGGGCCGTCGACGACTGCATGAGCCAGTTCGCGCTTGGCTTGCGTGCGTTCGTGGTGTCCGGTGTCCCAGTCCATAGCGCAAGGATGGAGTTGACCACCGACAGCCGCATTCCGGGCGGTTCGCGCGTTGATGAGCGTCAGGCACACCAAACAGCAGGCGGTGGCGGGTCAGGGACGCGCGGTCGTGCCGGGATTCGAGCGTTGCGGTCGGAGCGCGCGGGACGCACCATGAGCAAATGACTCAGCCGTTGCCCGAGCCCCCCCGACCAGGACGACGTCGAGGCGTGGCGTGACCTGCAGGCTGTGCTTGAGGAACGCGACCGCGAGTGGTGGGCCGCGGCGAACGACGCGGACGGCTGACCGTTAGGCCACGGCGGGGTACGGTCGGTCGGTCGCAGGCGGCAGTACCCCGTGGCGCCGTCTGCGTCGCGCCGGGGTGCCGCCTTCCGGCTCGACCTGCTCGCGAGCTGCAGGTCGCAGCGCGGGCCGCTCGTGAGCGCCGGGTTGTGCGTAAGCTGCGCCAGCGGTGACCAGATCTGCCGACGCCCGGTTGAGCAATCAAACTGCGAGCTGGGGTCCCTCGCGTGTTCGCACGCCGCTCGCCCTAGGCACTCGCTCGGCGCGCAGCCGACAGTCAGGCCGCTTGCAACGCCCGCTGGGGCGCGCGGATCCGACGGCTGAGAGTCGGTCACTGGGCTGAGGTAACCATGGGGTCGACCGCGAAACATGTCGCGGACGATCTTCGACCGCCGGCTCGGAATGAGGGCGGCCGGGCGTCGCACATGCCGTCGTGGCAGCAGGACTAAGCAGCTTGGCGGCGACGCCGCAACCGACCTTCGAACCAAGTCAGGCGCCACGCGCGAGGCTTCCGGCGAGCCACTGTCCATCCAGAGGACGAATTCTTCGGTGGCCAACCCCACGGACGGCGTGTCGGGACCGTTTGTCCTGCGAGGCTCTCGCCGCGCGCACTCGGCGCGTCAAAAGATTACGGGGGGAACATGCGAATCAAGACCGCAATGGCCTTGGCGGCCTTCACGACGGCAGCGGTGGTCGTGCCTGCGCCGGCCAACTCGGCGACCGGGGGGTCGTCAGTCGACCGGTGGATCGAGATGCACCCGCAAGGCGAGCGCGCGGCCGAGCGAACACTGCTCTCGTACGCCAAGACGACCGACCAGCCGGCAGACCAGGCCGCGGAGGAGCTCCTCGAGGAGTTCGACCCTGAGCTCAACGGGGGCGAGGAGGTGCTAAGCGAACTCGTGGCCGCCGGCTTCCTCGACACCACCGGCCTCCCCGGCGACGGCGAGGTCGCGCCCGCCGAAGAGGTGTTGGCGAGGTCCTCGGACGGGGGCGGGTCCAACCGGGTGCCGATCGGCGACGCCCGCGCGCGGGGCGACTACTTCTACCACCACTCTTCGACCTGGGGCTTCAATCACGGACATGTCGGGATGTTCCGACGTAAGGACGTGATCATCGAGGCGGCGAGCGCGGAGCTTGGCGTGCGTAGGGTGTCGTCCACGGCAAGGAGGGTGCCGGTCGGAGAAACCGTCCTCAACGAGCTCAGCGGGACGCCGTACTCCCAGCGCGACGCCGCCACCGAGTGGGCCAACGCTCAGGAGGGGGCGGCCTACCGAGACTTCTACTCGCAGAACAAGACCCACTCCAGGCCGTTCAACTGCTCCCAGCTGATGTGGGCCGCCTTTGACCGCGAGGGCCTGGACCTCGACGCCAACAGCGGGGCGTTCGTCCTGCCGCAGGACATCCTGCAGCACTGGCGCTCGCAGCCCTACCGCGGCGTCTGAGTCGCTGGTCATGCGTTCTCGGGGGGCGGCCGCGCTGCTGGTGTGCCTGCCGATGCTCGGCGCCTGCTCGCTCTTCCCGTTGGGGGAGGGCGAGCAGGCGCCACAGCGGGTGGCCGTCGCGAATGGTTACGGCAAGGCCGTTGCCGCCATCACGACGGAGGCGTGGTCGGAGCGACCCGATCTCGCCGCGAACGTCATCCTGGTAGAGCCGGACGGGTCGTGGACGACGACCGCTACCGCGGGTGTCCGCATGCCGACCGCCTCGATGAGCGGCAGCCGCTTGGTCGTGCCCGATGCCGAGGGTCAGGTTGTGATCGGTCCGAACTCGAGTCGCCGACTGGACCGCGACGGCGACAGCGATCTAGGTGAGTGGTCGGGACAGGCTGGTTCCTGGCACTTCTCGGTACTCAACGATGGGACTCGCGGCCAGGATGACGGCCGGTACTTCTTCAACATCGCGGCTTGGGACGGCGGCGAGGAGCTCGTCGAGGGTGAGATTGACCAGGACGCCCTCGGTTTCGCGGCGTGTGGTGACGACTTGTATGCGGTGACGCGGCCTTGGAGGCTCGGTGACGACGAGCTGACTCTGACTGAGGTCGCGGTGGAGGAGGACGAGATCGTCACCCGCTCTGTCCCGGTCGCCGCCCTCGCCGGATCCAAGCCGCGCCTGGCCGGTGCAGCCTGTCTGGGTGCCAAAAACGACCGCGCCATGCAAAAAGGCCCGGGAGGTGAGCTAGCACTCTTAGCGGAGAAGCGGGGAGTGCCGGAACTCATGCTCGTCGACATCGCCACGGCGACGGCTCGGACCATCAAGTTGCCCGAGCTGACCGACGCCTACCTCCTCCGGATCGTTGGAGCAGTCGGTGATGACGTCCTCGTCGATACCCACGACGAGATCGTGCGCGTCACGCGCACCGGCCGCGTCACCTCTGTCGTAGAGCGGTCCGAACAGTCGTTCACCTGGAGCGTTGGCGTGTCTGGGGAAGAGCTGCTCGTGTGGGAGGTGGAGGACGCCGACCACGTCGTCCGATGGGTCAGCGCTGACGGCGACGAGACGTCCGCGATCCGAGTCTCTGGCGTCCAGGAACACCTCGGCCATGTCGAGGAGAACGTCTTCGGCGCCCCGGTCAGTCTGCGATGACCAGTGCAGTCTCAGGCGCTGACGCGCTGGTACGCGTCTTGCAGTGCCGCCACGGCATCGGCGATGCGAGGAGAGCGCGCAGCCAAGGGGCTGTCGCTCGAGCAGGTCGCCGACCGGTCCGGCATCCCCGTCGTCTCAGTGCAGCGCTACATCGCCGGGAAGCGCGCGATCGACGTCGCCATCCTTGCCGCACTCGCCGAGGCCCTCGAACTCTCGCCGCGCGAGTTGATCGAAGCGGCCGAGAGCCGCCTTTCGCGCATGGACGAGATCGCAGCTCGGGACGAGGACTGGTGTCGGTCGCCACGCATAGCGTCCCGCGCATGATCCACCCGTGGCGCCTTCTCCACGAGGCCGAGCATGTGCTGCTCGACTGGCACGACGGCGGTCCGATGGGCCGAGCGCACTACGCCACGGACACGATCAGCCTCCGCCGTGGTATGTCGTGGGCGCCGCGGCGCTGCACCGTCGTGCACGAGCTCCTGCACCTGCGCCGCGGTGTGCCTGCGCATGGCTGGACCGCGCAGGACGAGCAGCGCGTACGTCGCGACTCGGCGCGGATGTTGCTGCCTGACATCCACACGATCGGCGAGGCGCTCGCCTGGGCGCTTGACGAGCATGAGGCGGCCGACGAGCTCGGCGTGGACGTGCCGACCTTGACGAACAGGTTGCAACACCTGCACCCGTCGGAGCGGGGCTACCTCAAGATGCGGCTCGAGAAGGTGGGCTGATGGCCTGGTCCGAAAAGCTCCCGTCCGGCAAGTACCGCGGCCTCTACCGCGATGGCGCCGGGAAGCGACGCAGCGCCGGCACGTTCACCCACAAGGCCAAGGCCGAGCGCGAGGCCGCCGCGAAGGAACGCGACGCCCGATCGCTGCTGTGGCGCGATCCCGAGGCGTACAAGCGGCCGTGGGGGGAGTGGGCCGACGAGTGGCTCAAGGCCCGGCAGGTCGAGGCGACGACCGCGAAGGCCGACGGCGTCCGCCGCCGCAAGCACCTCGACCCGCGCTGGTCCGCCGTGCCGATCGGCTCGATCACGCGCCACGACGTGAAGGCGTGGGCGGTCGACATGGCCGCGGCTGGTGTTGGGCCTTCGACGGTGCAGCGCGCGGTACACCTGTTTTCCGCGTCGATGAACGCGGCCGTTGACGCTGAGGTCGTGCAGTCGAACCCGGCCTCGCGGATCAAGCTGCCGAAGGGGGCCCAGGTCGTCGAGCGGTACCTGACCCACGACGAGTTCGACGCGATCCGTGCCGAGATGCCGTCGACCGACGACCAGCTCGTGGTGGACCTGCTTGTCAACACCGGCCTCCGGTGGAGCGAGCTCGCGGGCCTGCACTGGTGGCGCGTCGACCTCGCGCGCCGAGTCGTCATTGTGGCCGAGACCTACGACGAGACCAGCGGCAAGATCAAGGCCTACCCGAAGGGTCGTCGTGCGCGCGAGGTCCCGCTGACAGACGACCTCGTAGCCACGTTGACCCAGCGGAAGTCGCAGGCCGCGAAGGCATGCGGCGTCCCCCACTCGGCCGGCATCTGCCGCTCCGGCCTCGTCGCCACGACCGAGCGCGGCTACCCGCTGCGGAACTCGAACTGGGCGGCAACGTGGCGCGACACCCTCGAGCGCGCTGGCGTCGGGCACGCTCGGATCCACGACCTCCGACACACCTACGCCTCATGGCTGCTCCAGCAGGGCATTCCGCTCGCCGAGGTTGGTAGGTTGCTCGGGCACGTCTCGACGCAGACGACCGCGAAGTACGCGCACCTGGCGGGGACGCCAAGCGCAGCGGTCCTCGCGGCACTGGCTGCCCCACGAAAGTCCCACGGGACGGGTGCCGACTAGTCCGGTTGAACGTGAGGGGCGGTAGCTCAGTCGGTCAGAGCAGAGGACTCATAATCCTTGGGTCGTGGGTTCGAGCCCCACCCGCCCTACCGGTCACCCTTCGCCGGCGACGAGGTACTGGTCGCCGTCCTGGGTGAGCTGCAGCCGGCCCTGCTCGGTGGTGGTCCTGCCGTCCGTGGTGACGAACTCGATGGTGTACGACACCGTCATGGTGCTGGGGTCGGCCCGGATGCCGGTCGGGGTCGCGGAGCTGATCGTGCTCCAGAACCCGGCGTACCGCCCGTAGCCGCCGCTGTCCGCCTGGAACTCGGGCGTCAGCATGTCGAACGTGGTCTCCGGGTCAGCGGTGACCGTGGCGAAGTAGTCCTGCACGAAGGCCTGCATGGACGCGGCGGTCGCACCTGCGGCCGGTTCGGTCGGCTCCTCGCTCGGATCCTCGGTGGGCTCCTCGGTGGGCTCCTCGGTCGGCTCCTCCGTCTGCGGGTCCGTCGCAGTCGGGTCCTCGGACGCCGACGGATCGGTGGTGGGGGACGGCTGGTCCGACGCTCCTGCGTCGCTCGTCTCGGCCGCTGGCGAGGTGCCCGCCTCGTCGCCCGGCCAGAGCAGCCACGCGCCGACCCCGGCCACGAGCACCAGGGCGAGCACCGCGGCCACCCAGGCCAGCGGCAGCCGGCGCGACCGTCCGGGCTCCGGCGACATCGGGGGCGGCGCCGTGTCCCGAGCCGGGGCGGCTCGTTCCGGCGCCGCAGGACTCGGGGGCGCGGCCGCCGGTGCGGGAGCGGCCGCAACGACGGGCATCGTCCTCGTCGCGGGGCCGGTGCCCTCGTCGGTGGCGTCCTCGCGCGGATCCGTGGCGACTGCGGTGCTGGGTCGCCCTCGCGCGATGAGCCGCAGGTCGTCGCGTACCTGCCGGACGGACCAGCGCCGAGCCGGGTCCTTCACCATCATCGCGGCGAGCAGACCGGCCGCCGGGTGGTCGGCGGGCAGGCGGGGCGGGTCCTCGTTGACGACCTTGTAGAGGCCGCCGAGCACGTTGTCGCCCACGGCGTACGGCGGCTCCCCGACCAGCGCGTGGTACAGCGTCGCGCCGAGGGACCACACGTCGCTGGCGGAGGTCGCCGGCTGCCCGGACGCGACCTCGGGGGCGAGGTAGGCGGGGGAGCCCGTCACCAGCCCGGTGTGCGTCAGCGTCGCGTCGCCCACCGCGCGGGCGATGCCGAAGTCGGCCAGCTTCGTGTGGTCGTCGGCGCCGACCATGATGTTCGAGGGCTTGACGTCGCGGTGGACGATGCCCGCCGTCCCGGCCTGCACGAGGGCGTCGGCGGCCTGCCCCAGGATCCCGGCCGCGCGGCGGGGGTCCAGCGGACCCTCCGCCGCGACCAGCTCGGCCAGGCTGTGGCCCTCCACGTGCTCCATCACCAGCCAGTAGCAGTCCTCGTCCTTGACCAGGTCGAAGATCGACACGACGTGGGCGTGGTTGATGCCGGCAGCCAGCCGCGCCTCGCGCTCGGCGCGCGCGATGTCCTCCGCGGTGGTCCCCGGCAGCAGGCCGATGCGCTTGATCGCCACGCGCCGGCCCAGCACCTCGTCGTGCGCGAGGTGGACGACGCCGGCGCCGCCGCGCCCGATCTCGCGCTCCAGCCGGTACCTGCCTGCGATCACGTCCCACCCCTTCCGCTCCTGATCAGGCTAGTCACCTGCGGGAGAACCTCCTCACCCGTGAGGACCAGTACCCCGGGCGCTGCGGCCGACGCCCGGGGTCAGCCCTCGCCGGCGATGAACAGCCGGTCGTCGAGGCGCTGCAGCTGCAGCCGGACCCGCTGCGTGCTGGTCTCGCCGGACTCCATCACGTAGGCGACGGTGTAGCCGACGGTGAGGTCCGAGGGGTCGCTGGAGACCTCGGTCAGCTCCGCTGAGCGCACCCGGCCCCACCACCCCATGTAGCCCTCGTACCCGCCGCTGGCGGCCCGGAACTCCGGAGTGAGCTGCTGGAAGGCCGCCCGCGGGTCGGTCTGCACCGTGGCGATGTAGGAGGTGATGAACTCGTCCATCTCGGCGCGCCGCTCCTCGACCGACACGTCTGGAGCGCTCGGCGAGGACTCCGGCGCACCGGGCGTCCCGGCCGCCGACTGCGACGAGCCCGACGGGTCGGGGAGTGCCTCCGGGGTGCCGCGCCCGGCCCAGACGTACGCCGCCACCACGGCCGCCACCGCTGCGAGTGCGGCCGCGGCGATCCAGGCCCAGCGCGCCGTCCCGCGTCGCGCCGCCGGGGTCACGGCGGTGGCGGCGTGCGGCGGCACGGGGGCCAGGACGTCGGAGGTCCGGGCGGCGGGGGCGACCGGTGACAACGGGGCTGTCGACGGCTGTCCGGCGGCGAGGCGGGCCAGCTCGTCGCGCACGCGCGCCATCGGCCACCGGCGCTCGGTGTCGCGGGTCATCGTCACCGACAGCAGGCCGGCCATCGGGTGGTCGGCGGGCAGGCGGGGCGGATCCTCGTGCACGATCTTGTAGAGCGCGCCGACGAGGTTGTCGCCGACGTCGTACGGCGGCCTGCCGGTCACGGCGTGGAACAGCGTCGCGCCGAGCGACCACACGTCGCTGGCCGGCGTCGCCGAGGAGCCCGAGGCGACCTCGGGCGCGAGGTACGCCGGCGAGCCGGTCACCAGGCCGGTCTGGGTCAGCGAGGGGTCGTCGGCGGCACGTGCGATGCCGAAGTCGTTGAGCTTGGCGGAGGCGCCGGCGACCATGATGTTGCTCGGCTTCACGTCGCGGTGCACGATCCCGCGAGCGTGTGCCTCGACCAGCGCGTCGGCGATCTGTGCGAGCAGCGCAGCCGCCTCGATGGTGTCGAGCGGGCCGGTGGCCCGCACCCGCTCGGCGAGCGTCTGGCCGTCGACGTACTCCATGACCAGCCAGCGGACGTCGTCCTCGTCCACGAGGTCGAAGACCGACACGACGTGGGGGTGGTTGAGCGCGGCGGCGAGACGGGCCTCGCGCTCGGCGCGCTCGAGCTCCACGTCGTCGGAACCCGGGATCATCCCGATGCGCTTGATCGCCACCGGTCGTCCGAGCACCTCGTCGGTCGCCAGGTGGACCGTGCCGGAGCCGCCACGGCCGATCTCCCGCTCGAGCCTGTACCTGCCTGCGATCACGTGCCGTCCTTCCTGACTGCTCGCCCTAGGCTAGTGCGCGACCACGAACCCGATTTCACCCGAAGGAACGCGCGTGACGACCCCGAATGTCCTCGACGAGCTGGAGTGGCGCGGTCTCATCGCGCACTCCACCGACCGCGACGCGCTCCGCGCGGCGCTGGGTGAGGGGAGCGTCAGGTTCTACGTCGGCTTCGACCCCACCGCCCCCAGCCTGCACATGGGCCACCTGGTCCAGGTGCTCACCGCCAAGCGGTTGCAGGACGCCGGTCACCGGCCCTACGCCCTGGTCGGTGGCGCGACCGGGATGATCGGTGACCCGCGCGACTCGGGGGAGCGGACGCTCAACTCGCTCGACACGGTCAAGGACTGGGTCGGTCGGGTGCGCGGCCAGATCGAGCCGTTCCTGTCGTTCGAGGGCCCGCATGCCGCGACGATGGTGGACAACTACGACTGGACCGCGTCGATGTCCGTCATCGACTTCCTGCGCGACATCGGCAAGCACTTCCCGGTCAACCGGATGCTCGCGCGCGACGTCGTGGCGCGCCGCCTCGAGGCAGGCATCTCGTTCACCGAGTTCAGCTACGTGCTGCTCCAGTCCCTCGACTTCCTCACCCTGTTCCGCGAGCACGGCATCACGCTGCAGTTCGGGGGCTCCGACCAGTGGGGCAACCTCACCGCCGGCGCCGAGCTGATCCGCCGTTCCGACGGCGGCCACGCCCACGCGTTCGCGACGCCGCTGCTGACCAAGGCCGACGGCACCAAGTACGGCAAGACGGAGGGCGGCGCCCTGTGGCTCGACCCCGACATGCTCTCGCCCTACGCCTTCCACCAGTTCTGGCTCAACGTCGAGGACGAGAAGGTCAGCGAGTTGCTGCGGGTGTTCACGTTCCTCTCCCGCGAGGAGATCGAGGACCTCGAGCAGCAGACGGTGGAGAAGCCCTTCCTCCGTGCGGGTCAGAAGCGCCTGGCCGACGAGGTGACCGCCCTGGTGCACGGCACGCACGAGGTCGAGCAGGCCAAGGCCGCCGCCGCGGCGCTGTTCGGCGGCGGCGACCTGGCCTCCATCAAGCCGGACACGCTCGCCTCGGCGCTGCGCGAGGCCGGCGGTACGACGCTGCCACCCGGCGAGCTGCCCGGGATCCTCGACCTCCTCGTGGCCGCCGGCCTGGCGAAGAGCAAGGGCGAGGCCAGGCGCACCGTCAGCGAAGGCGGCGCCTACCTCAACAACGTCCGCGTCGAGGACCCCGAGCTGCAGCCGACAGAGGCCGACCTGGTCGCCGGGTCGTGGCTCGTCCTGCGCCGTGGGAAGAAGAGGTTCGCCGGCGTCGAGGTCGCCCCACGCGTCACAACAGGCCTCTGACCTGCGAAAACGCGTGTGTGCTCGCGGTCACACCGTTTCGATTTGCGCGTTCCCCGGGCGTTGTCTAATGTTCTGTCTGTCGCCAGGGAGCGGCGGGGAGCAAGACCGGTCAGGTCGGGCTCCCGGCCCCGGGCAGGACAACCCGAAGCGGTCATCGGTCACGGTGACACCACCGGGTCAGAGCGAAACAGCCAGGATTTGCCTGGCAGAAAGTCGCTCGCTAGGTTTGACCAGTTGCCTCACGCAACCGAGATCCTCACCGGATCGCGATGTGAGTGCGTCTGATTCTTGAGAACTCAACAGTGTGTTTGATTAGTCGACGAATTAGTTTGTTATGCCCCGTTGGCTGTTTCTGGTGTCTGCT
>NZ_JAFMSX010000003.1 GCF_017916425.1 Nocardioides sp. SYSU D00065
GTACAACCACCACCGGCCCCACACCGCAATCGGCGGGTCAGCACCGATCACCCGGTTGACCAACCTCACCGATCAGTACAGCTAGCCGGTGAAACTGGAGCCTCACCCCCGAAACTTCGGCCGGTAACCTCCAGCTTCCCCGGATAGCCGGGGATCGCAACATCGCCCGTACCCTGCTCCGGTGAACGAGCAGCACCCGCAGGGGATCGACCCGGACGACCTCGCGACGACCGTCCGCGTCCTGCAGCAGGTGCACCAGCTGCCCGGCGACCACCCCGACCACATCCGCGTCAAGCGCGCCGCATCGGGCATGTACAAGGCGATCAAGGCCGAGCGCAAGCTGGCCAAGCGGGCCGCCGAGCTGGCGCACGACCAGGCCGTCACCGCGCGGACCGCGACGGGGTCGCCGATGCGCATCGACGACGAGACGGCGGGCCTTCCGCTGGTGTCCACGACCACCGGCGCCTTCGCCGGTGAGCTGCTCAACCCCCGCGGCTGCTACATCTGCAAGCAGGACTTCACCCTCGTCGACGCGTTCTACCACTGGCTGTGCCCCTCGTGCGCGGCCATGAGCCACGCCAAGCGCGACCAGCGCACCGACCTCACCGGCAGGCGCGCGCTGCTCACCGGCGGCCGCGCCAAGATCGGCATGTACATCGCGCTGCGTCTGCTCCGCGACGGCGCGCACACCACCATCACCACCCGCTTCCCCAAGGACGCCGTACGCCGGTTCAGCTCGCTGCCCGACGCGCCCGAGTGGATCGACCGGCTCAAGGTCGTCGGCATCGACCTGCGGGACCCGACCCAGGTGCTGTCGCTGGCCGACGACGTCGCCGCCGCCGGGCCGCTCGACGTGCTGATCAACAACGCGTGCCAGACCGTACGCCGCACGCCGGGCGCCTACGCCCCGCTGGTCGAGGGCGAGTCCCTCCCGCTCCCCGCCGGGGTGGCGCTGCCCGAGGTGGTCACCTTCGACCACGTCTCCGAGGCGCACCCCGCCGCGATCGCGGGCGCGCTGCGCGACACCGCGGTCGCGCACCACGAGGGCGAGTCGGTCGAGCACGCGCGCGCCGTGCACAACGCTGCCACCCTCACCGCGCTCGCGCTCAAGGCCGGACACGCGTCCCTCGACGCCCACCTGGCCGGGACGGCCGTCGACGCCGGCGGCCTGCTGCCCGACCTGCAGACCACCAACTCGTGGACCCAGACCGTCGGCGAGGTCGACCCGCTGGAGCTGCTCGAGGTGCAGCTGTGCAACTCGATCGCCCCGTTCCTGCTCGTCTCCCGGCTGCGCCCGGCGCTCGCGGCCGCGGCTGCGGGCGCGGCGTCCGGGCGGGCGTACGTCGTCAACGTGTCGGCGATGGAGGGCCAGTTCTCGCGCCGCTACAAGGGCGCGGGGCACCCGCACACCAACATGGCCAAGGCCGCGCTCAACATGCTCACCCGGACGTCGTCGGGCGAGATGTTCGAGACCGACCGGATCCTGATGACCGCGGTCGACACCGGCTGGATCACCGACGAGCGACCGCACCAGGACAAGCTGCGCATCGCCGCCGAGGGCTGGCACGCCCCGCTCGACCTGGTCGACGGAGCGGCGCGCGTCTACGACCCGATCGTGCAGGGCGAGGCCGGCACGGACCTGTTCGGCTGCTTCGTGAAGGACTACCAGCCCTCACCCTGGTGAGCGGCCTGCTGGAAACGCGCCCGCCAGGCTCACCGGTCCCTAGACTCCGGCGCGTGCGCATCCTGACCCTCGCGGCCGTCCTCGCCGCATCCATGCTCGTCCCGTCCACGGCTGCAGCGGCCGCGCCCGCTCCGAAGGACTGGCGCGCCGCTGCCTGCACCGACGGGGGGACGGTGGAGGACGCCCCGTCCGGCCCCTCGACCCGCGTGGCACGCAGCCTCGTCCCGGTCGACGGCCTGCCCGGCGTGCGGGTCGGGGTCGACCGGCTCGACTTCACCGGCGTCACCTGCGAGGTCCTCTACGTCCGCGGGGCGCTGCCGCGCGGCGCCTCGGTGAAGGTGGTCCGCAACAGCTCGTGCCGGGGGTTCGACTACGCGCTCGACGGCGTCCCCCAGGAGGAGGGGCGTTCCTGCTCGTCCACCGCCGGTCCGCTCCGCCTCTACTCGGGCGGCTGGTACGACGTGCCGAACAACGTCGAGGTGCTGGGCGTCGAGGCGTTCCGGGGCCACGAGACGGAGGTCATCGGCGCCGAGCCCGGCCTGCCGCCCGAGCTGGTCGGTGCGACGGTGTCGACCGTCCACACGGGATCGTGGTGGAGCGTGACCCTCTCCGGAACCTCGCTGGCCCGCCGCGAGTTCGTGCGATCGCGGGCCACGGACCGAGCCGCCCGAGCGGCGTACACGAGGCAGGTCGCCCGTGCCGCGCGGGTCTACGAGCAGCGGGTGGCGGAGATCGAGGAGAGCGGGCGCTCGCAGGCCTGGAAGGAGTGGCAGACCGACCGGGCCGCCACCGTCAGGAACGAGTCGGTGGCGCTGGCGCGCAAGAAGCGCCGTCTGGCACTGGAGGGCGTCCGCCTGGTCACCCGCGAGCTCGAGGGCACCTACTCCGGCACGCTCCCGCCCGTCGCGTGATGCGCTCACGGCGCGCGTCGCGACCCCCAGCCCTCACCCTGGTGAGCGGCCCTCGTCCGCGTCGTCCGCGGCGATGCCGACCCGCCACGTGACGCCGTAGCGGTCGACCACCGTGCCGACCTCGTCACCGTGCGCGGTGACCTCGAGCGGGCGCGTGACGGCACCCCCGTGAGCGAGCCCGGCGAACCACGCCCGCACCTGCTCGGCGTCGCGGTGGCTGGCCGACAGGCTCAGCGAGACGCGGCCGCCGACGGCGGGTCCCTGCTGGCCGGGGCACTCCTCGGCGCCGAGCAGCGTGAGGCCCGCCGGGGTCTCCAACCGCGCGTCACCGTGAGACGTGCGGACCAGCTCGCCGCCCAGCACCGACCGGTAGAACTCCATCGCCTCGCCGGCGCGGCCGTCGCGGAAGGTGAGGTACGGGGCGAGCCGGCTCGCGACCGTGGTCGTGCCACCGGTGGCGGCCTCGGTCCCGTCCGGCCCGAGCCGCGGGCGCGGCAGCACGCCCGGCGTCGAGGGGCGCGGATCGGGCGTCGGCTCCGCGGCCCTTCCGGTGGGGATCACCGCACCCGGCAGGATCGCCGGCGGCCGACCGGGCGAGCTCTGGCCCCGTCGAGCGCGGCGGCGCGGCTCCTCGCGATGTCGTCCATGGCGTCCCCTCCCCGAGTACGTCGTGCTCCCACGAGCGACGCAACCATGTTGGTACAGGATGCAACCACACCCGCGGGGCGGTGTCGTGCCGGCGAGCGCCTCAGCGTCCGAGGTTCAGCAGCACCGTCAGCAGCACCGACAGGACCACGGAGACGAGGATCATCATCAGGCAGCCGATGCCGCCACCGAGCGGGCGGACGCGGACGGGGCTCACCGCTCGCCCACGTTGCCTCCGGCGCCCTCGCCGGTCGACCACGCCTGGCCGGGCAGGTCCTCGCGGTTCTCGTGGCCGGTGCGCTGGGTGTAGTGCTCGGCGTGCAGGCCGCGGGCCTGCTCGTCCCAGGAGCCCTCGTCGTAGTCCGGGGCCTGCTTCACCTGGTCCTTGCTCACGTTGACGATGATCCGGCGTCCGTCGTGGTCCATCCCGACGACGGTGCCGGCCGGGATCACCCGCTTCTTGCCGAAGATCCAGAAGCCGGTGTCGACGACGAGCCACGCCCCGTCGGTGTCGGCGGTGGCGCGGTCGACGGTGCCGAGCGACCCGTCCTCGCCCTCGACGTCGTAGCCCACCAGGTCGCGGTCCTGCGCCCACTCGCTGTCGCGGTAGCTCCAGACGGTGTCGCTCATGGTCTCCTCCAGGGTCGGCGGTGCATGACCCTGCGAGGCAACCACGCGCCGCGGCTCGTCGCCACCCGCGTCGGGGTGGTGCCGGCGCGCGCCCGCCTCGACTGGAGCTCAGCTGGAGCTCGGCTGGCGCTCAGCCGGAGCCTCAGTCCGTGCCGCTGTGGCCTCGGAGCAGGTCGCCGAACGGCGTCACCTCGGCCTCGACCTCGGTGCCCGAGCTGCGCCGCGGGCGTGCCGCCAGGTCGGGGGCGAAGCCGCCGACGCCGTAGCCGCCCTGGCTCAGCACCGCCGCCGCGAGCTCGGCCGCCGCGCGGGTGATCCGGTCGGACAGGCCGTGGCTGCCGAAGTCCTCGGTCGCCGCGAACACCCCGGTGGGTACGACGACCGCGCGGAGGTAGGCGAACAGCGGCCGCATGGCGTGGTCGAGGACCAGCTGGTGGCGCGCGGTCCCGGCGGTCGCGGCGACCAGCACCGGCGTACCGGTGAGCGAGTCGGGGTCGAGGGCGTCGAAGAACATCTTGAACAGCCCGCTGTAGCCGCCGTTGAAGACCGGCGTGACCGCGATGAGGCCGTCGGCGGAGGCGATCTGCTCGCGCAGCGCGGTCAGCCGCGGGGTGGGGATGCCGCCGGTGACCATGAACGTCGTCAGCTCGCCGGCGACCTCGCGCACCTCGACGAAGTCGATCTCGACCGCCTCGCCCCGCGCGGTGACCTGTGCCGAAGTCGCCTCCGCGACCTGGTCGGCCAGCAGCCGGGTCGAGGACGGGACGGTCAGCCCGGCCGTGACGACCACGATGCGCCGGGTCATGCGTTCGACCCGGCGGCCTGGGCGGCCTGGGCGGCCTCGACACGGGCTCGGGCCGGCTCGACGAGGTGGTGCGGCGCCTCGGGCCCGGCCGCCACGAGGGAGGCGTGGGTGGGCGGGTCGCTGGGCACGTGGGCGGGACGACGCCGCTCGAACTCCGCCCGGAGCACCGGCACGACCTCGGTGCCGAGCATCTCCACCTGCTCCAGCACCAGCGACGTCGGCAGTCCCGCGTGGTCGACGAGGAACATCTGCCGCTGGTAGTCGCCGACGTAGTCGGCGAAGCCGAGGGTGCGCTCGATGACCTGCTCGGTCGTGCCGACGGTGAGCGGCGTCATCGTGCTGAAATCCTCCAGGGAGGGGCCGTGGCCGTAGACCGGGGCGTTGTCGAAGTAAGGCCGGAACACGCGCTTGGCCTCGGCCTCCGTGCCGGCCATGAACACCTGCCCGCCGAGGCCGACGATCGCCTGGTCGGCGGCGCCGTGCCCGTAGTGCTCGAAGCGCCGGCGGTAGAGCCGCACCATCTGCTCGGTGTGCTCCTTGTTCCAGAAGATGTGGTTGTGGAAGAAGCCGTCGCCGTAGTAGGCCGCCTGCTCGGCGATCTCGGTGCTGCGGATGGAGCCGTGCCACACGAAGGGCGGCGTGCCGTCCAGCGGCGCCGGGGTGGAGGTGTAGCCCTGGAGCGGCGTGCGGAACTGGCCCTGCCAGTTGACGACCGGCTCGCGCCACAGCTTGCGCAGCAGGTGGTAGTTCTCCACGGCGAGCTTGATGCCGTCGCGGATGTCCTTGCCGAACCACGGATAGACCGGGCCGGTGTTGCCGCGGCCCATCATCAGGTCGACGCGCCCGCCCGAGAGGTGCTGCAGGAAGGCGTAGTCTTCGGCGATCTTCACCGGGTCGTTGGTGGTGATCAGCGTCGTGGACGTGGAGAGCAGCAGCTTCTCCGTCCTGGCGGCGATGTAGCCGAGGTGGGTCGTCGGCGAGGACACGACGAACGGCGGGTTGTGGTGCTCGCCGGTCGCGAAGACGTCGAGCCCGACCTCCTCGGCCTTGAGCGCCAGCTGGGTCATCGAGGCGATCCGCTCGGCCTCGGACGGGGTGGTCCCGTCGGTCGGGTCCGTGGTGACGTCGCCGACGCTGAAGATGCCGAACTGCATGGTGTCCTCCGACTTGGTTGAAGTTTGTATCACCTCCAACGGGGCTGCCCCGCCCAGTATTCCGTGGAATCGCCGCGAGGCGTACGGCGTTGGGCCGGCATCCGGGCGCACGCTCGGGGTACCCCCCGAAGGCGACCGGCGCGAGAGGAGCGACGATGACCGACTTCACCCCGTTCGAGGACCTCCTGCGCGGGCACGCGGGCCTGCTCGAGGACACGACGCACGACCGCTGGGTGCGCGCGCAGGCCCTGTTCGAGGAGCGCGCCTACCGCGAGGCCGCCGTGCTCCTGACCGAGCTGCTCGACGACCCCGGCGAGGTCCGGCACGAGCTCACCGACGTACGCCTGCTGCTCGCGCGCTCGCTGTTCCACTCCGCGCAGCTCGACGGCACCATCCGGGTCGCCACCGAGCTGCTCGAGCACGACCCCAACGAGCCCTACGCCCACCTGCTCCTGGGCCGCGCGCTCCAGCGCCAGGGCCGGCGCGAGGAGGCGCAGCCGCACCTGCGACTGGCCGAGCTGCTCGGCGGCTACCGCAGCTGACGCCCCGCGACGACCGGGTGTACGACGTCCGCTGGCACGCCACCGACACCGGCGCTCGCCGGGCACTCGAGCTGCACGCCGCCGCCCACCTGCGCGCTGCCGCCGGGCTCGTCACCAGCGGGCGCCTGTGCCCGCGGTGCGGGTCGTCGAGGCACGGGCGCCCGTGGCTTCGCGTCGGCGGCACCCGCCACCACGTGTCGCTGTCCCGGTCCGGCCCCCACCTCCTGACCGCGATCGCCGACCGCCCGGTCGGCGTGGACGTCGAGTCGGTGGCCGCGGTCGCGTCGCGCTGGGACCCGGGCCTGGTGCTGGCCGGCGGCGAGGTGGCCACGGACGACGTCGCTCGGGCGCGCGCCTGGGCGCGCAAGGAGGCGGTGCTCAAGGCACGCGGAACCGGCCTGGCGACACCGATGGGCGCCGTCCTGCTCGCCGAGGAGCGGTGGGCCGACCTCGACGCGCCCGAGGGCTACGTGGCGGCCGTCAGCTGGGGAGGTCGGGGAGCGGGAGCTCCCTGAGCCACGCGTCGAGCAGCGCGCCCTGCGGCGACCCCGTGACGTCCTCGACGAGGGCCTCGAAGTCGGCCGTCGTCACGCTGCCGCCGGTGTTGTCGGCCACCCAGGTGCGGAGCACCGAGAAGAAGGCGTCGTCGCCCACGGTCGTGCGCAGCGCGTGCAGCGTCAGCGCGCCCCGCTTGTAGACGCGGTCGTCGAACATCAGCTCCGGGCCGGGGTCCGCGAGCAGGAGGTCCTGGTCGAGGTCCGCCAGCAGCTCGTGGTGGTGGCGCGCGCACTCGTGCGCCGACCGGCGCCCGGACTGCTCGGACCACAGCCACTCGGCGTAGCAGGCGAAGCCCTCGTGCAGCCAGATGTCCTTCCACTCCGTGAGCGTGACCGCGTTGCCGAACCACTGGTGGGCGAGCTCGTGCGCGACCAGCCGCACGGCGTCCCAGTCCTCGGAGGCGAAGTTGCGCCCGAAGGTCGACAGCGACTGCGACTCCAGCGGGATCTCGAGGTCGTCGTCGGTCACCACGCACGTGTACGTGTCGAACGGGTAGTCGCCGAAGCGCTCCTCGAAGAAGTCCATCATCGCCGGCTGCTGCCCGAACGAGGCGTCGTACGCCGGCCCGGACAGGTCGCCGGGGGCGACGACGACGACGCGGTCGGACAGCTCGCGGGAGACGTAGCGCCCGATCTGGCAGGTCGCGAGGTAGGTCGCCATGGGCGTGGTCATCTCGTAGGTCCACTCCACGGTCGACCCGCGTCGGGTGCGGCCGGTCAGCTCGCCGGACATCGCGACGTGGTAGTCCTGCGGTGCCGCGACCGTGACCGCGTAGGTCGCCTTGTCGGCGGGGCGGTCGTTGCAGGGGAACCACGTCGGGGCGCCGTGGGGCTGCGCGGCGACGATCACCCCGTCGGCTAGCTCCTCCCACCCGGCGGTGCCGAGGTGGCGCGCGCGCACGGGCTGCGGGTTGCCGGAGTAGCCGACGCGGACCTCGAACTCCTCGCCCCGGCTCGCCGAGACCGGCACCTCGAGCCGGTT
The DNA here is from genome assembly GCF_017916425.1 of Nocardioides sp. SYSU D00065. GTDB lineage: Bacteria > Actinomycetota > Actinomycetes > Propionibacteriales > Nocardioidaceae > Nocardioides. Next base: position 7,911 of record NZ_JAFMSX010000003.1, read on the forward strand.
GCGGCGGTGGTGGTGGCGGACCTGACGGCCCCGCACCCACACCTTGGCGACCCGCAGGCCGGCCAGGTCGAGGGTGATCGACTCGAGGTCGGCGTGGGCGACGCAGGTGAGGCGGGCGTCGCCGTCGAGCCGGTTGCCGACCACCTTGTAGGCCAGCCCGAGGGAGTAGTGGCGCACCCCGAACGAGGTGTCGCCGTGGTCGGGCACGTAGGGGTCGGTCATCGCCGAAGCAGCGTATCCGCTGGTCACCTCACGCCTCCCACGGGCCGATGGGGTTGCCGATCCAGCGGGTGCGCGAGGGCACCGCCTCGCCGCGCATCACCAGCGACACCGGACCGACGGTGGTGTGCCGGCCGATGCTCGCGGCGGGCAGGATCACGCTGTTGGGACCGAGCGTCGCGCCGGCGCGCAGCACGACCTCGTCCATGCTCAGCACCCGGTCGTGGAAGAGGTGGGTCTGCACCACGCAGCCGCGGTTGACCGTGGCCCCGTCGTCGAGCCGGACCAGGTCGGTCTCCGGGAGCCAGTAGCTGTCGACCCACACGCCGCGGCCGATCCGCGCGCCGAGGCTGCGCAACCACACGTTGAGGGCGACCGTGCCCTGCGCCGGCCCGGCGAACCACGGTGCCGCCACCACCTCGGTGAAGGCGTCGGCCAGCTCGTTGCGCCACACGAAGGACGACCACAGGGGGTGCTCGCCGACGCGGTGCCGGCCCACCAGCACCCACTTGGCCAGGGTGGAGATGCCGGCCGCCGCGATCCCGGCCAGCAGGAGGACCGGGCCGGCCGTCAGCACCGCGACCCCCAGGCTCTGCTGCATCAGCCATCCGATTCCCAGCGCCACGCCCGCGACCAGGTGGGCCAGCACGAGCATGGGCACGACCCGCACCAGCTCCACCGCGCCGCGGGCCACCCGCAGCCGCGTCGGTGGGTCGTAGGTCCGCGAGCCGTCGCCCGCCGCGGCGGAGCGGCGCAGCCTGGTCGGCGGGCTGCCGACCCAGGACGACCGTGCCTTCGCCTCCCGCCGCGCCGGGGCGGCGGACAGCACCGCGACCAGCGACTCCTTGGGGACCTTGCGGCCCGGAGCCGCCATGCCGGAGTTGCCGACGAAGGCGCGCTTGCCGATCTTGACGTGGGCCACGCGCATCCAACCGCCCCCGAGCTCGTAGCAGCCCACCAGCGTGTCGTCAGCCAGGAACGCGTGGTCCCCGATCGTGGTGAAACGCGGGATCAGCAGGACCGTGGAGGCCTCCACGCCCTCGCCGACCCGCGCGCCGAGGAGGCGCAGCCAGGTCGGCGTGAGCGCGCTGGAGTAGAGCGGGAACAGCCAGGTGCGGGCCTCGTCCAGCACGCGGAGGGTGCCCCAGATGCGAACCCCGGTGCCGGAGCGCACCGGGACGTGGCCGTCGCTCATCCCCGCGCCGAGCACCCGCACCAGCCCGAGCACCAGCAGCGCCAGGACGGCGTACGTCACCAGGGTGGCCAGGGGCAGCCAGGGCCAGCCGGCGCGGACGGCGTCGCCGAGCGAGTCGGCACCGCGCACCGCGGGCAGCAGCACGAGGCCGCCGCACGCCAGCGCGACGGCGGGCAGCGTCGCGATGAGCCAGGCGAGCGCGCCGTAGGCACCCAGCCAGACGCCGTCCCCGGACGAGGACGCCTCGCCCTGCCACGGCCCGCGAGCCCGGTCCGCCTGGCGCTCCGCCGGAGCCCCCGACCAGTACTCCCCGGCGGGCACGACGCCGTCGACGTACGACCCCGGCGCCACCTCGGCGTCCTTGCCCACGACCGCGCCCGGCGCGAGGGTGCACCGCGCCCCGACGCGGGCGCGCGCCCCCACGGTGATCGGCCCCACGTGGAGCGCGTCGCCGTCGATCCAGTGCCCGGCCAGGTCCACCTCGGGCTCGATCGCCGCGCCCTTGCCGACGGTGAGCATCCCGGTCACGCTCGGCAGCGTGTGCAGGTCCACGCCCCGGCCGACCCGGTTGCCCAGGAGCCGGGCGTACGCCGGGAACCACGGGGCGCCCGCGAGCGCGCGGGCGGCGAGCTCGTCCTGGATCCGCTCGGCCAGCCAGATGCGCAGGTGCACCTTGCCGCCGCGTGGGTGCTCGCCCGCCGTCACGCCGCGCAGCACGAGACGGGCCAGCAGCGCGGCGAGCGTCATCCGTCCCGGCGGGACGAGGAAGAACCATCCCAGGACGATCAGCGCCCAGAGCGGGTACGTCGGGAGCCAGGCCAGGTCGAGGGCGCCGTGGGCCACGGTGCTGGCGATCATCAACCAGGTCAGCCACCGCATCCCGGCCAGCGCGCGCAGTGGCCAGAAGGCCAGCAGCTGGCCGGCCTGGGTCTTGCGGCGCAGCGGCACGACGTGGCGGTCGGTCTGGGTGGACCCGGTCGAGAGCCTGGGCAGCGCCGCGGCGAGGGCGCCGATCGTGGGGTTCTCGTAGACGTCGCCGACCACGACCTCCGGGTGGCGCTCGCGGATCCGGCTCACCACCTGGGCGGCGGTGAGCGACCCGCCGCCGAAGGCGAAGAAGTCGTCGCGGGGACTGGTGGCCTCCGCCCCGAGGACGTCGGACCAGATCCCGGCCAGCCATGCCTCGGTCTCGTCGAGGCCTCCCTCGCGCGCCGCTCCGGCGCCCGGAAGGGGCCAGGGCAGTGCGTCGCGGTCCACCTTGCCGCTCGTGCGCGTCGGCATCTCCTCCACCACAGCCAGCCGCGGCACGAGGGCGGCGGGCAGGCGCTCGCGCAGCAGGTCGGCCGCGGCGGCGGCGTCGTACGACGCGTCGACGGTGAGGTAGCCGACGAGGAGCTTGTTGCCCGACCTGGTGGACCGGACGGCGGCGGCGGCGGAGACCACGCCCGGAAGCCGGAGCAGCTGGTCGTCGAGCTCGCCGAGCTCGATGCGGCGCCCGCCGATCTTGACCTGGTCGTCGGCGCGGCCGGCGAAGACCAGGCCCAGCGGGTCGTTGCGCACCACGTCGCCGGAGCGGTAGGCGCGGTCCCAGCCCAGCGCCGGCATGGGGGCGTAGGCGGCGGCGTCCTTCTCGGGATCGAGGTAGCGGGCCAGGCCGACGCCGCCGATGATCAGCTCGCCCGACTCGCCCTCGGCGACCGGCTCACCGGCGGCGTCGACGACCGCGAGGTCCCACCCGTCGAGGGGCAGTCCGATCCGGACCGGCTCGCCGCCGTCGAGCAGCGCGGCGCACGCCACCACCGTCGCCTCGGTGGGGCCGTAGGTGTTCCACACCTCACGGCCCGGCGCCTGGAGCCGGGCGGCCAGCTCGGGCGGGCACGCCTCGCCGCCCATGATCAGCAGCCGCACCCGCGCCAGGGACTCCGCCGGCCACAGCGAGACCAGGGTGGGCACGGTGGAGACGACGGTGACGCCGTTGGCGACCAGCCACGGGCCGACGTCGACCCCGGAGCGGACCAGCGAGCGGGGTGCGGGGACCAGGCAGGCGCCGTAGGCCCAGGCCAGCCACATCTCCTCGCAGCTGGCGTCGAAGGCCACGCTGAGGCCCGCCATCACGCGGTCGCCGGGTCCGATCGGCGCGTCCTGGAGGAAGAGCGCGGCCTCGGCGTCGACGAAGGCGGCGGCGTTGCGGTGGGTGACGGCGACGCCCTTGGGGGTGCCTGTCGAGCCGGAGGTGAAGATCACCCACGCGTCGTCGGACGGCACCGGGTCGCGCCGGGGCCGCGGGGGCTGGACCCGGGTGACGCTGACCGCCAGGTCGTTGCCGACGATCGCCGCGGCGCGCGACTCCGCGACGACGACCCGCGCCCGCTCGTCCGGGTCGTCGGCGTCGAGGGGGACGTACGCCGCTCCGGCGCACAGCACGCCGAGGATCGCGACGTAGAGGTCGGTCGTCCCGGACCGCACCCGCACCGCCACCTTGTCCCCGGGGCCGACGCCCGCCTGGGCCAGCTCGTCGGCGAGTGTGTCGGCCGCCTCGAGGAGCTCGGCGTACGTCAGCACGGCGACGCCGCTGTCGACCGCCGGCTCGTCGGCGTAGTAGGCCGCCGTGGCGCGCAGGATGTCGACGAGCGTCCGCGGTGCCGGTGCCCGGTCACCGGCGAGGAGCGAGGGCAGGAGAGGGTGCGGCACGCCGCGCATTGTGGGGGGTGCCGGCGACCAGCAGGTGAACGCGTGTCGGGACCCGGACGCCCCGACGAAGCCTCGGTGAACACTCGCTCGCCGGGCCCGCCGCACCGCGACAGCCAGGGCACGGCGGCCCATGCTGGGTCCGTGACCAGCTACGGCGACCACACCGGCCCGCTCGCCATCGCGCACCGCGGCGGCATGGGACTCGCACCCGAGAACACGCTGGCCGCCTTCGGGCGGGCCACCTCACTGGGCCTGACCCACCTCGAGACCGACGTGCACACCACCCACGACGGGCACGTCGTGTGCTTCCACGACGCCACCCTGCGTCGCGTCACCGGGCACCCGGGACGCGTCGCGGACCTCGACCTCGCCGACATCCGCCGCCTGCGGGTGGGGGGCACCGACCAGGTGCCGACCCTCACCGAGGCGATGGCGACCTTCCCGCAGGCACGGTTCGCGATCGACCTCAAGGACGAGGCGTCCATCGGTGCGATGGCCCGCCTGCTGCGCGCCCACCCGGGCTGGGCGGAGCGGATCTGCGTCGCCGGCGCCCGCAGCCGCTGGCTCAGCCGCCTGCAGGACCAGGCGCCGGGCGTCACCACGGCGCTCGGCTGGCGCGCCCTGACGGCCCTCATCGCCTGCTCGCGCGGCGGCGTCCGTCCCCTCGGGGTGGCGGGCGGCGCGTTCGCCCACGTGCCGCTGCGCCTGGGGCGGCTGCCGGTCCACTCCGAGCGGGTCGTCGCGCGCGCCCACGAGATGGGGATCCGGGTCGTCGTGTGGACCGTCGACGACGCCGCCACCATGCGCTCGCTGCTCGACGCCGGCGTCGACGGCATCATCACCGACCGCCCCGACGTGCTGCGCGAGGTGCTGATCAGCCGCGGCCAGTGGACGCGGGCGGACCTACGACCGGCGCCGCCGGTCGCGCCCGCGGGGCTGGCGCTGCAGGACGGGTGAGGCTCAGGCCCGGTCCAGCACCTCGGCGCGGACCCCGTGGGAGACCGCCCACAGGACCGCCTGGCTGCGACTCTGCACACCGGTCTTGCGATAGGCGCTGCGGATGTAGGACTTCACCGAGTTGAGCGAGATCTGCATCTCCTCGGCGATCTCGTTGTTGCTCTTGCCGGTCGCGATGTGGGCCACCGTCTCGCGCTCGCGGACGGTGAGCAGGTCGACCTCGCTCGAGGTCCTCAGGCCGCTGCGGGCCGGGACCGGCTGGCGCGGTGCCACGACGAACTCGCCCATCTCGATGGCTCGCAGCGCCCGGCCGAGCTGCGCGGCGCTCAGGCTCTTGCTGAGGTAGCCGGCCACGCCCGTGCCGACCACCTCGTGGACGAGGGCCGGCTGGTGGTTCCAGGTGAAGACGGCGACGTGCCTGATGTAGGGGTCGGCGACGGCCCGCTGCAGGTTGGTGTCCGCGCGCGCGCCGAAGGTCTCGACGAGGGCGACGTCGATGGGGGCGTGAGCGCGGTCCTTCACGCTGCCGAGCTCGAAGCCCCCGAGGGTCCTGAGCATGCTTTCGAGTCCACGGCGGACGAGCTCGTCGCCGCCCAGCAGGGCAACACGGATGGTCATGGGGGTCCTCACACGTCGTACGACAGAGGCGTACGTGCGTACGCCCCTCGACGACCCCCAGATCGCCACCACCGACTGTAGGCGACGTCGCCCGCTCCGGTCGCCTGCCGGAGCCCCGCTTCCGCGTGCACCGGGCGGTTTTCCCACCCCGACAGGTGGGCCCTGGATTGTCCGCAATACCCCGGGGGGGTATGGTCGACGACATGAGCGAGCACCACGGGCACCTGCAGGGCAACGACGACGCCGTCCAGGCCCACCTCAAGCGGCTGCGCCGCATCGAGGGGCAGGTGCGCGGCATCCAGCGCATGGTGGAGCAGGAGGCCTACTGCATCGACGTCCTGACCCAGGTCTCCGCAGCCACCAAGGCTCTGCAGGCCCTCGCTCTCTCGCTCCTCGACGACCACATGGCCCACTGCCTGGTGGACGCGGCCCGCCAAGGCGGTGCCGAGCAGGAGCAGAAGATCAAGGAGGCCTCGGAGGCCATCGCGCGCCTCGTGAGGTCCTGAACCACCCACATGCCCGAGTCCCCCACCCGAACCCCGAGGAGCACCCCATGAGCCAGACCCAGTCGTTCACCGTGACCGGCATGACCTGCGGCCACTGCGCCACCTCCGTCAGCGAGGAGATCTCCGAGATCGCCGGCGTCGAGTCCGTCGACGTCGTCGTGGAGACCGGAGCCGTCACCGTCACCAGCACCGCACCCCTCGACGCCTCGGCCGTGCGTGCCGCCGTCGAGGAGGCGGGCTACGCCCTCGCCGACGCCTGATCCCTGACCCAGGAGCCACCATGAGCACCCCTGTCCGCGTCGCCGCGTTCGTCACGGCCCTCGCCACCGCCTTCGCGCTGGCCTGGGGCGGCGGCCGGCTGGTCGGGCCACTCGACGCCGAGCCGGTCGCGCACGAGGGATCGGGCACGCACGATCCTGGCGAGTACGATCCTGCCGGTCACGGCTCGGCAGGCCACGGCTCCGGCGTCGCGGACGCCACCGGGCTGACCGCCCGGGTGGACGGCTTCACCCTGGCGCTCGCCGACCGCACGCTGCCGGCCGGGCGCACGCGGCTGGACTTCCAGGTGCTCACCTCGAGCGGGCGGCCCCTGCTCGACCACACGCGCCAGCACGAGAAGGACCTGCACCTGATCGTCGTACGGCGCGACCTCACCGGCTTCCAGCACGTGCACCCGCGTCTCGACGAAGCGACCGGCACCTGGTCGACCGAGGTGCGCCTGTCGCCCGGCGTGTGGCGGGTCGTCGCCGACCTCGCGCCGGCGGGCTGGGAGGGCATCACCCTCGCCGACGACCTGGCCGTGCCCGGCGACTTCGAGCCCGCGCCGCTCCCCGCCGACGACCGCTCGGCGAGCATCGCGACGCCCGAGGGCACCTACACCGTCACGCTCGGCGGCGACACCGCCCCGGGCGCGGAGACGGTGCTGACCACGCGGATCGAGCTCGACGGCCGACCCGTCACCGACCTCGAGCCCTACCTCGGCGCGTTCGGACACCTCGTCGCGATCCGCGCCGGCGACCTCGGCTACCTGCACGTCCATCCCGAGGAGGGCCGGCCGGGGCCGGGCATCGACTTCGCGACGGCGTTCCCCACACCCGGGACGTACCGCCTGTTCCTGGACTTCGCGCACCGGGGCGCCGTCCACACCGCCGCCTTCACCGTCGAGTCCGGCGGCGTCCCCAGCGTCCCCCGCAGCAACGACGACAGCGGCACCAGCCACGAGCACGAAGGAGGCACGGACCATGCCCACTGAGTCCACGACAGGTCCCCTCACCGACGTCGAGCTCGCAATCACCGGCATGACGTGCGCGTCGTGCGCCAACCGCATCGAGCGCAAGCTCAACAAGCTCGACGGGGTCAGCGCCTCGGTCAACTACGCGACCGAGAAGGCGAAGGTCACCTATCCGGCGACGCTGTCCCCCGACGAGCTGCTCCGCACCGTCGAGGCCGCCGGCTACGCCGCCACCCTGCCGACGACGGCCGAGGCGGACGGGGCCGACCGGGCCGACGGGGTCCCCGAGCACGACCCGCTGCTCCAGCGGCTGCTCGTCAGCGCCGCGCTGAGCGTCCCCGTCGTGGCGATGGCGATGGTGCCCGCCTGGCAGTTCACCTACTGGCAGTGGGCCTCGCTGGCCCTGGCCGCACCGGTCGTGGTGTGGGGAGCGCTGCCCTTCCACCGAGCCGCGTGGACCAACCTGCGCCACGGTGCCACCACGATGGACACCCTCGTCTCGGTCGGCGTGCTGGCCGCCTTCGGCTGGTCGCTGTGGGCGCTCTTCCTCGGCACGGCCGGCGAGCCCGGGATGACCCACCCCTTCCGCATCCCCATCGACCGCACCGACGGCGCCGGCAACCTCTACCTCGAGGCCGCCGCCGGCGTGACCACCTTCCTCCTCGCCGGCCGCTGGCTCGAGCACCGTTCCAAGCGTCGTGCGGGGGCTGCGCTGCGCGCCCTGCTCGAGCTCGGCGCACGTGACGTCGCGGTGCTGCGCGACGGCGTCGAGACCCGGATCCCGGTCGACCAGCTGCTCGTCGGCGACACCTTCGTCGTACGCCCCGGGGAGAAGGTCGCGACCGACGGCGAGGTCGTGGAGGGCACGTCGGCGGTCGACGCCTCGATGCTCACCGGCGAGTCCGTGCCGGTCGAGGTCCGGCCGGGGGACCCCGTCGTCGGAGCCACCGTCAACGCCGGCGGCCGGCTCGTCGTGCGGGCCACCCGGGTCGGTGCCGACACCCAGCTGGCCCAGATGGCCCGGCTCGTCGAGGACGCGCAGAACGGCAAGGCCGAGGTGCAGCGCCTCGCCGACCGCGTCTCCGGGATCTTCGTCCCGGTCGTGATCGGCCTGGCCGTGGCGACGCTCGGCTTCTGGCTGGGCGCCGGCGCCGGCACCACGGCGGCCTTCACGGCAGCCGTCGCGGTGCTGATCATCGCCTGCCCCTGCGCGCTGGGGCTGGCCACGCCGACCGCCCTCATGGTCGGCACCGGCCGCGGTGCCCAGCTCGGCATCCTCATCAAGGGCCCGGAGGTGCTCGAGTCCACCCGCCGCGTCGACACCGTGGTGCTCGACAAGACCGGCACCGTCACGACCGGCGAGATGACCGTGCACGACGTGGTGGCCGCACCCGGCGAGTCCGCCGACGACGTACGCCGCCTCGCCGCCGCGCTCGAGTCGGCGTCCGAGCACCCCATCGGCCGGGCGATCGCCGCCGTGCCCGGTTCGCTGCCCGCGGTGGAGGACTTCGCCAACCGCGAGGGCCTAGGCGTGCAGGGCGTCGTCGACGGGCACGCCGTCGTCGTCGGCCGGCCCAGCCTGCTCGCCGAGTGGGCCCAGCATCTGCCACCCGAGCTGTCCGGCGCGGTCGCTGCGGCCCAGGGCGCCGGTCGCACGGCGGTGGCCGTGGGGTGGGACGGCCGGGCGCGTGGCGTGATCGTCGTGGGCGACACGGTGAAGCCCACCTCCGCCGAGGCCGTCGCCCGCCTGCGCGGCCTCGGACTGACGCCGGTCCTGCTGACCGGCGACAACGCGGCCGCCGCCCGCCACGTCGCCGACCAGGTCGGCATCGACACCGTCGTCGCCGACGTGCTGCCCTCCGACAAGGTGGCCGAGGTGCAGCGGCTCCAGGCCGCCGGCAAGGTCGTCGCGATGGTCGGCGACGGGGTCAACGACGCGGCCGCGCTCGCCCGCGCCGACCTCGGCCTGGCGATGGGCACCGGCACCGACGTGGCGATCGAGGCCAGCGACCTCACGCTCGTGCGGGGCGACCTCCTCGTGGCCGTCGACGCGATCCGGCTCTCCCGGCGGACCCTGGGGACGATCAAGGGGAACCTGTTCTGGGCCTTCGCCTACAACGTCGCCGCCCTTCCGCTCGCCGCCGCCGGGCTGCTCAACCCGATGCTCGCCGGCGCGGCGATGGCGTTCTCGAGCGTGTTCGTGGTGACCAACAGCCTCCGGCTGCGGGGCTTCCGGTCCTCGCTCGCCTGAGCCGCGGCGCGGCCTGCGAGAATCGCCCGTCGTGGACGGACCCCTGCCCCTCGCGCTGCTCGTCGGCTCGCTGCTGTTCGCCGCCGTCGTGCTGGTCTACGTCGTGCTGGACCGCACGCCCGACTGGGGCCTGCTCGGCCTCGCCGCCCTGCTCGAGGCGGCGACGCTGGTGCTGCTCGTGGTCGCGGCGGTCCAGGTCGGCGACGTGGACCTGTCCGGCGGCGCGGTCGTCACCCTCTTCGGCTACCTCGTGGCGGGCCTGGTGCTGCTGCCGCTCGGCTTCGTGTGGTCCCTGGCCGAGCGCAGCCGCGGCGCGACCGCGGTGCTGCTCGTGGCGGGGCTGGCGCAGGCCTTCGTCGTCGTACGCGTCATGCAGGTGTGGCCGTCGTGAGCGCGCGCACGTCGGGGCGCACCTCGACCAGCACCGGCCTCGGCCGCGTCCTGGTCGCCGTCTACGGCGTGTTCGCCCTCGCCGCGACCGCGCGCTCGCTCGTGCAGCTGCTGACGAAGGCCGGCGAGGCGCCCCTGGCCTACTCGCTCTCCGCCGTCGCCGGACTGGTCTACGTCGCCGCCACGCTGGGGTTGGCGGAGGTGGGTCCGTCCCCGCGCCGGACGGCGTGGGCGGCGGTGGCCTTCGAGCTCGCCGGCGTGCTCACGGTCGGCACCCTGACCGTGCTCGACCCCGAGCTGTTCCCCGACCAGACCGTGTGGTCGGCGTACGGTGCCGGCTACGGCTGGCTGCCCCTCGTGCTGCCGTTCGCCGGGATCGCCTGGCTGGTGCACACCAGGACGCACTCGCCCCGGACGTAGGCCCCGGACGCGGCCACCCGCCGCGTCGTGTCCCTACGTCGTGGGCGGCAGGTGCTTCTTCATCAGGCGCCGCACCCGCTTCTGCTTGCGGTCGGGGATCATCGAGCGCATCTCCTCGAGCTTGCCGAAGCAGAGCAGCCGGTCCTCGCCCTCCAGCACCGTCTTGTTGCGCGGGTTGGGGATCACCTGCGTCCCGCGGTGCAGCGTCAGGACGGTGATGTCGCGCTCGTCGAGCCCGGACTCCCCGAGCCGCTTGCCCACCATGTCGGAGCCGGTGTGGACGACGATCTCGGCGACGCCGTAGCCCGTCGACACGGTGAGCCGCTGGCGCACGTCGATGTCGGGGAAGGCGACCTGGTTGGCCATGTAGTCGACGATGGCGCCGGCCACGTCGAGCTTGGTGGCGGTCTCGATGCCCTCGAGCCCGGGCGAGGAGTTGACCTCCATCACCTGCGGACCCCTGCGGCCCTCCAGCATGTCGACGCCCGCCACGCGCAGCCCCATGATCTGCGCCGAGCGCACCGCCACCCGCTCGAACTCCTCGTCGAGCTCGACCGACTCGACGCTCCCGCCGCGGTGCACGTTGGAGCGGAACTCGTCGCCCTGCGCGACGCGGCGCATCGCCGCGACGACCCGGTCGCCGACGACCAGGGCGCGGATGTCGCGGCCCTTGCTCTCCTTGACGAAGCGCTGGATCAGCACGTTCTGCCGCGTGCTCTGCAGCGTCTCGATGATCGCCTCGGCCACCTTGATCGTCGGGGCCAGGATCACCCCGATGCCCTGGGTGCCCTCCAGCAGCTTGATGACGACCGGCGCACCACCGACCCGCTCGATCGCCGGGATCACGTCCGCGCGGTCGCGCACGAAGGTCGTGGCCGGCATCGGGATCTTGTGCCGCGAGAGGATCTGGGTGGCGCGCAGCTTGTCGCGGCTGTTGGCGATGCCGTAGCTGGTGTTGGGCGTGTAGACGTCCATCTGCTCGAACTGGCGCACGACGGCGGTGCCGAAGTAGGTGATCGAGTTGCCGATGCGCGGCAGCACGGCGTCGTACGTCGAGAGCTGCTTGCCGCGGAACAGCAGGTCGGGCTCGTCTCCCGAGAGGTCGATGCCGAAGCGCAGGGTGTTGAGCACCTTGACGTCGTGGCCGCGGTCCAGCGCGGCGGTCCGCAGCCGCTGCGTGCTGTACGAGCGCGGCGCACGGGAGAGGATGGCGAGCTTCACGGGCGACATACAAGCACGCCCGCCGAGGCACCGGACCACCTGACAAGATGGGCCCGTGTCCTCCGCCGAGCCGCCCGACCCGGAGCAGGTCGTCGTCGGCTGGCGCGAGTGGGTGGCGCTCCCGCAGGCCGGCGTGCCGTGGGTCAAGGCGAAGATCGACACCGGCGCCCGGACCTCCTCGATCCACGCCTTCGGCCTCGAGGCCTTCGCGCGCGACGGCGAGGAGTGGGTGCGCTTCCTCCTCCACCCCTGGCAGCGCTCCGACGAGGACTCCGTCGAGCTCCGGCTGCCGGTGCTCGACCGGCGCGAGGTGCGCAGCAGCAACGGCCAGGCCGAGCAGCGCTACGCCGTCGCGATGGACGTCACCCTCGCCGGCCGCACCATCACGACCGTGATGACGCTCAGCAACCGCGACGAGATGGGGTTCCGGATGCTCATCGGGCGCGAGGCGCTCGAGCGCGGGTTCCTCGTGGACGCCGCGCGGTCCTACGCCGGCGGCCGGCCCCGGCGCGCGGTGCGCCGCAAGAACTGGGGCAGGTAGTGGCCCGGGAGTCCTTCGCGATCGGCGGCGTGCGGATCCGCGCCGGGTCGGCTCGGGCGCTGGAGCTGCCCATTACCCGGCTGGTGACGGGCGCCGACGTGACCCTGCCGGTGCGCGTGGTGCACGGTCGCGAGGACGGACCGAGCGCCTGGATCAACGCCGCCATCCACGGCGACGAGGTCGCCGGGGTGGAGGTGGTGCGCCAGGTGATGGCCGACCTCGACCCCAAGACGTTCCGCGGCACGCTGGTGGCGGTGCCGATCGTCAACGTCCTCGGCTTCATGACCGGCGACCGCTACCTCCCCGACCGTCGCGACCTCAACCGCTCGTTCCCGGGCTCCGCGCGCGGCTCGCTCGCCAGCCGGATCGCCCACCTCTTCATGCGCGAGATCGTGGCCGGCTGCGAGGTCGGCATCGACCTGCACACCGGCTCGGACCGGCGCAGCAACCTGCCGCAGGTCCGCGCCGACCTCGACGACCCGCGCACCCGCGAGCTCGCCGCCGCGTTCGGCGCGCCCGTGATGCTGCACGCCCGGATCCGCGACGGCTCGCTGCGCCACGCCGCGCGCGAGCAGGGCGCCAAGGTGCTGCTCTACGAGGCGGGCGAGCCGCTGCGCTTCGACGCCTACGCGGTGGACGCCGGCGTGGTCGGCGTACGCCGGGTGCTGGCCGCGCTGGGCATGACCGAGGCGGTCGACGAGCCGGCCGCCGAGCCGAGCCGGGAGTGCCGGGCCAGCGGCTGGGTGCGCGCGCGGCGCACGGGCATCCTGCACCTCGACGTCGCCCTCGGCCAGGAGGTCAGCGACGGCGAGCGGCTCGGCACGCTCTTCGACTCCTTCGGCAAGACCCTCCGCGCGGTCTACGCCGACCGCGACGGCATCGTCATCGGCCGGACAGAGGCACCGCTGGTGAACTCCGGTGACGCGGTCGTGCACATCGCCAGCTGAGCGCGCGCGGCCGTCTGGTTGGCTTGCGGCATGTCCTTCGACGTGGCGGCGTTCCGCGCCGGATTCCCCTCCCTCGCCTCGGGGATCGCCCACTTCGACGGCCCGGGCGGGACGCAGACCCCCCAGGTGGTCGGTGACGCGATCGCCCGGACCCTCACCGGGCCGCTCTCGCAGCGCGGCTCAGCGCTGGTCAGCCAGCGCAACGCCGAGGACGCGGTGGCCGGCTTCCGGTCCGCCATGGCCGATCTCGTCGGCGGGAAGCCCGGCGGGGTGGTCCACGGCCGCAGCGCCACCGCGCTGACGTACGACTTCTCCCGCACGCTGGCGAAGGAGTGGTCGGCGGGCGACGAGGTCGTGGTGTCCGAGCTCGACCACGACGCCAACGTGCGTCCGTGGATCCAGGCGGCGCAGCGCGCCGGCGTGACCGTGCGGTTGCTGCGCCTGGACCCGGCGTCCGCGGAGCTCGACCTGTCCGACCTCGACGAGGTGGTCAACGAGCGCACCCGGCTGGTCGCGCTCACGGCGGCCTCCAACCTGCTCGGCACCCGCCCGCCGGTCGCGACCGTGGCCCGCCGCGCCCACGAGGTCGGGGCGCTGGTCTTCGTCGACGCCGTGCACCACGCCGCGCACGGCGCACCCGACCTGGTCGCGATGGGCGCGGACCTCCTGGTGTGCTCGCCCTACAAGTTCTTCGGCCCCCACTGCGGCGCGCTGGTCGCCGATCCCGGGCTGCTCGAGACGCTGCGCCCCGACAAGCTGGTGCCGTCGAGTGACGCGGTGCCGGAGCGCTTCGAGCTCGGGACGCTGCCCTACGAGGTGCTGGCCGGGGTCACCGCCGCGGTCGACGTGATCGCCTCGCTGGCTCCCGCGCCGGGCTCGCGCCGCGACCGGCTGGTCGCGGCCGCGGCGGTGGTGGCCGAGCACGAGCACCGGCTGCGCCGCCGGGTCGAGGACGGCCTGGCCGCCCTGGGCGACCGCCTGACCGTGCACTCGCGGGCGGCCGAGCGCACCTCGACGCTGTTCCTCACCTTGCGCGACCGCTCGCCCGTGGACGCCTCGGCGTTCCTGGCGGCGCGCGACGTGCTGGTCCCGGCCGGCACGTTCTACGCACACGAGACGTTCCGTGCGCTGGGGCTGCCGGTCGACAGCGGGCTGCGGATCGGGCTGGCGGCGTACAACGACGACGCCGAGGTCGACCGGCTGCTCGAGGGGCTGGCCGACTTCCTCGCGGCGCCGGCCGCCTGATCGGGCGCTTCGCCCGGCGCAGCGCGTCACCCGGTCCCGGAGCGACGCAGCCCCCCGTCGCGCCCGCGGGTGCGGGGCGACGGGGGGCTGCTCGGGACGGAAGCGCCGGTGGCCGGTCCTCAGCGACGGACGCGGGCGTCGACCTTGGTCTCGCGGAACGCCGTGATGCGGTCGCCGGTCAGGGGCGCGTAGCCGCTCGCCTCGGAGTTCCAGGCCAGCCCGAACCACACCTCGGGGGTGGACAGCAGCGTCTCGCCCGCCTGGGCGATCGCCTGCGCGGTGAAGCCGTTGTACTCGCCGAGGCCGAGAGGCTTGTCGGGGTGCCCCACCGAGTCCATCCACCGCGCCAGCAGCGGGATGGCGCGGGCGGGCAGCAACGCACCGGGGTCGGCGGCGGTGCCGGACTGGTAGGAGTCGACGGCGACGAAGTCCCACTTGCGCAGCAGGTCGGCGTCCGTGTATGACGCGAGGTCGGCGACGCGACGGTCGAGGAGCCAGCCGTTGAGGATCGGGCCGACGGCGATGTCCGGGGCGTCGACCACGTCGACGAAGCGGTGGCTCGCGGCCCGGAAGACGGCCGGATCCATGTCGCCGTGCGGCTCGTGCCAGAACGTCGCGGTGACGGGGGCGTCGAGGGCCACGAGCTGCTCGCGCAGGGTCGCCAGCCAGGAGTCGTACGCGCCGTTTGCCATGGCTGCCGGGTCGGCGACCTTGTAGGAGATGACCGGCATCATGCCGTCGGCGATCGCCCGGCGGATGAGCGGCAGCTGGCTCGAGCCGGAGGCGGTCAGCTCGGCGAAGACGCGGCGCGCCGTGACGCCTTCGGCACCGACCTCACGGAGCCGGGCGTCCCACAGGGAGTCGGGGGCGCTCATCCCGATGACCTTGGGGGCGACCGGAGCGGCGGGCGGGAACGCCTCGCTGCCCGGCGCGGGCGTCGGGACCGGGGGGGTCGGGACGGGCGTGGTCGGGACGGGGGTCGTCGGGACGGGCGTCGTGGGGACCGGCGTCGGGACCGGCGTGGTGTCCGGCGCGTCGGCGACCGTCACGGACAGCACCGGCCGGGTCGCGGCGCGCGCCTCGCGCGATCCGAAGGTGAGCGTCTTCCGCGCGGAGGTCTCCACGCGCAGGGCGAGGGTGCGACCGGGGGTGATGCGCTGGGCATCGAGGGCGACGACCTCGGCGGTGCCGGCGCGCAGCGCGTCGGACGTGCCGAGCAGCGTCCGCTCGGTGGGCATGGAGCGCCACGTCAGGGCGTCCTCGTCCCACCCGGTTCCGGAGCGGTGGACGGTGATCCCGCGCGGCGACGCGGTCAGCGGGTGCAGGCGCAGCTCGACGGCGTCGAGGCGCTCGCCGGAGGCGAGCGCGGGCACGGTGAACTCGAGGAACGCGTGCTTGCGGCGACCGGCGGTGCCGTCGACCTCCAGCACGCGGCTGTCGCCGAAGTTGGCGCTCGCGGAGCGCGCGTCGACGTGGGAGTCCGCGACGGGGGCGAGGTCGCTCGCCGCGGCTCCCGCCGGGGTCAGCGCGAGGCCGGTGGCGCCGATCGCCAGGGCCAGGACGGGGGTGAGCTTCTTCATGCGGGTGGATCTCCAGGGGGGTCGGGGCTTCAGCACGCAGTGCTCCTCGGCGGCTGCCGGCCGTCCCAGCGCAAGCGCGGCGGCATGCCGCACCGACTCCGGGGCATGCGTGCGCGGCCGCCGGAGGTGCGCGTGCCGGCGCGCGCTGGACGCGCGCGGCACCGCTGGACGTTCTGTGCAGCGCGCTGGATGCGGCGCTGCCGGGGACGAGCGTCAGGTCCCGTCGAGGAGTGGTGCCCGGTCCGCGCACGGTGACGAGGACCGGTTTCTTTACTTTGTCGACATTAGACAAACCTGTCGACGACTGCACATCGACCGACGCTTTTCAGCAGTGAGTCGCCTCACGGCTGCACGGACCGCTGCCCTGGATGCGGGGGTCCGCCGCCCCGATCCTCAGTCGGCCTGGTGCCCCTCGACCTGCTCGTCGACCTCCTCCGCGCCGGCGCCCTGCTCGTGGGCGCGCGAGTCGACGCCTCCGGCGTCGACCATGTCGCCGACGGTCGCGTTGCCCGCCGGCGCGGCATCGAGGGCGGCCTGCCGCTCCTCGTCGCTGACGCGCTCGCCGGCGGTCGGGAACGCCGACTCCTCCGGGTGCGGCGCGTAGGGGTCGGGCTGGGTCTGGTCGTCGCTCGTCATGCCCCGACCGTACGCCCGCCGTCGGAGGCCTCCGACACAATGGCCGGGTGAGCCAGCAGGGGCCGCAGCACTGGGTGCTCCACGTCGACATGGACCAGTTCCTCGTCGCGGTCGAGCTGCTGCGCCGTCCCGAGCTCGTCGGACGGCCCGTCGTGGTGGGAGGCCGGGGCGACCCGAGCGAGCGAGCGGTGGTCTCCACCGCGTCCTACGAGGCGCGCGCCCACGGCGTACGGTCGGGGCTCGCGCTCCGGCTCGCCGCCAGGCGCTGCCCCGACGCGGTCTTCCTCCCGGTCGACTTCCCCGTCTACGAGGAGGCCTCGGCGCGGGTGATGGAGACGCTGCGCGGGTTCCCCGGTGCGGTCGTCGAGGTGCTGGGCTGGGACGAGGCCTTCGTCGGGGTCGAGACCGACGACCCGGTCGCCACTGCCCGGGCGATCCAGGCCGCGGTGCTGGAGGCGACCGACCTGCACTGCTCGGTCGGCATCGGCGACACCCTGGTTCGCGCCAAGATCGCCACCGACTTCGGCAAGCCGCAGGGCGTCTTCCGGCTGACCCGCGACAACTGGATGGACGTGATGGGCGCGCGCCCGACGACCGCCCTGTGGGGCGTCGGCACGAAGATCGGCCGCCGGCTCGAGGCGATCGGCGTCCACACCGTCGCCGACCTCGCCAGCGCCGACGAGCAGGCACTGGTGGCCGCCTTCGGGCCGACCAACGGTCCCCATCTCGGCCGTCTCGGGCGGGGTGGCGGCAGGACGCGGCCGGACGACACCCCGTGGGTGCCCCGCGCGCACGGGCGCGAGACGACCTACCAGGCAGACCTCACCACGCCCGCGGAGGTCCAGGCCGCCCTGTCCGAGCTGGCCGCGCGGGTGATCGACGACGTGCGGGCCGAGGGCCGGCAGGTGCAGCGGGTGCACCTCAAGGTGCGCTTCGTCCCGTTCTTCACCTACAGCCGCATCCGCAAGCTGGCCGAGCCGACGTACGACGTCGAGGTGGTGGCGCGCACGGCCTTCGACCTCTACCTCGCGCTGGAGGATCCGCGCCCGGTGCGGCTGCTGGGCGTGCGCGGCGAGATGGTGCCGCCCGAGGGCGGCTACTGAGCGGTCAGTGACCGAGGAGCGAGAGGCCGGCTGCCAGCGCGAATCCGACCACGGTCGCGAGACCGGCGAGGTCGCGCGCCTTGGCCTTGGCCTCGGGCACCATCGAGTCGATCAGCATCGTCAGCAGCGCGCCGGCGGCGAAGCCGTCGACGAACGCCTGCGCCTGCGCGCTCACCGACTCCGCCAGCGCAGCGCCGGCGACGGTCGCCAGCGCGCAGGCGAGCGCGACGAGGCCCCACAGCCGGAGCACCTGCCCGCGGGAGTGACCGGCCGCCCGCATGTCGGCCGCGGAGCCGACCGCCTCCGGAAGGTTCGACGCGAAGACGGCCACGAGCAGGGCCACGCTGATGCCGTCTCCCGCGGCGAGGCCGATGCCCAGCACCGCCTGCTCCGGGATCCCGTCGAGGAAGGCGCCCACGGCCAGCGGCGCGCCCGCCGACGACCCGCCCGAGCGCGCGCCCCACGTCTCGACGAGGCGGTCGGCGGCGAAGAACACCGCAGCGCCGACGGCCAGGCCGGCCGCCACGGCGTACGCCCCACCGATGCGGAGCCCGCCCTCGGCGAGCTCGAAGGACACGCTGGCGATCAGGGCCCCGGCGCCGAAGCCGAGCACGAGTCCCACGACGCGGGCCGGCCAGGAGCGGAGCAGGGCCAGGAGCGCACCGACGACCAGCGAGCTGGCGGCCAGCGCTCCCCAGCCGAGCGACTCGACCATGTCAGTCGACGCCCGCCATCAGCCGGTGGATCGGCTTGTTGGCGGCCATCACGACGAGACCCGTGACCACCGAGGCGAGGCCGACCCACAGGAAGAACGGTCCCTCCGCCTCCGGGTCGTAGAACCGGGCCAGCGTGCCGGCGAGGGCGGTGCCGAGGGCGATCGAGAGGAAGTAGAGCGCGATCATCTGCGTCGCGAACTTGCGCGGCGCGAGCTTGGTCGTCGCGCTGAGGCCGACCGGAGAGATCAGCAGCTCGGCGAGGGTGAAGACGAGCAGGATGCCCACCAGGCCGAGCAGCGGCGCGCTGTTCTCGCCACCGGGCATGGCCAGGAAGCAGAAGAAGGCCACGCCCATGAGGGCGGTGCCGGCGCCGAACTTGAACGGCGTGGCCGGCTGCCGCTCGCCCAGCCTGGTCCACAGCGCCGCGAAGACGCCGGCCAGCACGATGATGAAGACCGGGTTGATGCTGTTGACCCACGGGATGGGCATCTCCCAGCCGAACAGGTCGCGGTCCAGGCGCTCGTCGGCGTAGATCGTCACCACCGTGAACTGCTGCTGGTACAGCGCCCAGAAGACGACGTTGCACACGAACAGCGGGACGAAGGCGAGCACGCGGCTGCGCTCCACCCCCTGGACCTGCTTGTCGGTCAGGATCACCGCGAAGTACGCGATCGCGGCGACGGCACTGATGCCGATGACGATGTCGGAGAGCCGCTCGGTGGTGATCACCCCGGCCCAGCTCAGCAGCGCGACCAGCACGAGGGCCGCGACCGCGCCGCCCGCGTACGCCGCGCGCCGGCCCGCGGGGAGCGGGTTCGCGACGTGGTGGGTCTCCTCCGGGAGGCGGCCGCGGAAGGCGGCGTACTGCGCGAGGCCGAGCGCCATGCCGACCGCGGCGGCACCGAAGCCCCAGTGGAAGCCCACCTCGTCCTGCAGCAGGCCCGTGAGCAGCGGGCCGACCAGGGCGCCGATGTTGATGCCCATGTAGAACAGCGAGAACCCGGCATCGCGCCGCGGGTCGTGCTCGTCGTAGAGCGAGCCGACGAGCGACGTCGCGTTGGCCTTGACGCCGCCCGATCCGAGCGCGACGAGCACGAGGCCGACGCCCACGCCGCTCAGTCCCGGCAGGACGGCCAGCGCGACGTGGCCGAGCATCACGCACACCGCGGAGTAGAACAGCGTGCGCTCGGGGCCGAGCACCCGGTCGGCGAGCCACGCACCGAGGATGGTGGAGAGGTAGACCCCGCCGCCATAGGCGCCGACGATGCCGGTCGCGACGCCCTGGTCGATGCCGAGGCCGCCGTCCGCTGCGGAGAAGTAGAGGTAGATCAGCAGGATGCCCTGCATGCCGTAGAAGCTGAATCGCTCCCACAGCTCCACCCCGAACAGGTTGGCCAGCACCCCGGGCTGTCCGAGGAAGCCGGTGTCGCTCCTGCTGTCGCGTGTCGTCTGCTCGCTCACCCGCCCACGGTGCCACCGCTCGAGCGGCCGCACACCCCCGGGGGGTCGCCGCGGTGAGGCGCCTCACAGGCACCTGCCCAGGACCCGCCGGTCCCCATGGGGTGCGGCTACTCGGTCGCGATGGCCTCGAGCACCTTCATCCGCGAGGCGCGGACCGCGGGGATGATCGCCGCCAGCACTCCGAACACCACGGCGACCGCCAAGAAGACGGCCAGTGAGCCGAGCGGCAGGGAGAGCACCGTGAGGTCCTCGGACAGCGACTGGCGCAGCGCGACACCGATCAGCAGCCCCACGACCAGGCCGAGCACGGCACCGAGCACCGCGATGGCGATCGACTCGAGGGTGATCATCCGCCGCAGCCGGCGCCGTGACAGCCCGATCGCGCGCAGGAGTCCCACCTCACGGGTGCGCTCGATGACGCTGAGGCCCAGCGTGTTGACGATGCCGATGACCGCGATGATCACCGCGAGCGCGAGCAGTCCGTAGATCATGAACAGCAGCTGGTTGACCTGCTGCTGGATCAGCTCGGCGAAGCCCTCCTTGTCCTGCACGGTGACGATCGGGACGTCCTCGACGACGGCGTCGAGCTCGTCGTGGACCGCGTCGACGTCGGCGCCGTCGGAGACGTTGATGCTGAGCAGGCTGTCGTTGCGCCGCAGGCCGGCGTCCTCGAGCACGCTGATCGGCAGGGTCACCCCGTTGGTGATGGGCGTGTCCTCGAAGATGCCGACGACCTCGAGGTCGACCGTCTCTCCGCCGGGGAAGGCGACCGGCACGGTGGTGCCGACGTCGGCGTCCAGGTCACCGGCGGCGCTGGCGCTGAGGATCGTCTGGTCGCCGCTCATCTCCTGGGTCCCGCGACGCATGTCGAGCTCGTAGATCTCGCCGAAGGCCTCGTCGACGCCCATCACGAAGCTCTGGTCCTTGTCCACCATGGCCACCGACCCCTGCATGCGCGACACCGTCTCGACCCCCTCGACCCGCTCCATCTCGTCGCCGATCGTGGTGGAGAAGCCCTGGAAGGTGGGCGACTGCACGAGGAAGTCGCTGCGGAACTCACGGTCGACCACCTCGTCGTTGGTGGCGCTCAGCGACGAGGCGAGCACGCCGACCGCGGACACCACGGCCAGGCCGATCATCAGCGCCGAGGCGGTCGCGCCCGTACGACGCGGGTTGCGCAGCGCGTTCTCGCCGGCCAGCTTGCCGGTCGTGCCGAACAGCCGGCCGAAGACGCTGCGGCACGCCAGCAGCACCGGGTGCCCGAGCACGGGCGCCATCACCGCGACGGTGATCACCCAGATCACCGCACCGGCGCCGATCCACCCGGCGTCCGCCCCGGGCGCGCCGACGAGCCCGGCCCCGACGAGCGCGGCGCCGACGAGCAGCGCCGCGGTGCCCAGGACGATGCGCCGGCGGCCCAGGGCCTTCTCCTGCACCGCGAGGTCCTCGCGCAGCGCCGCGACCGGCGGCACCTTGGCCGCGCGGCGCGCGGGCACGAAGGCGGCGATCATCGTCACCGCGACGCCGACGGCGTACGCGGCGATGACCGTCGACGGCGTCAGCACCAGCACCTCGCCGGCGATGTCGAGACCCTGCAGCCGGAAGACGGCCGCGAGGCCACGGGAGAGCCCGAGGCCGAGGAGCAGGCCGAGGGTGGAGCCGAGCACGGCCATGAGGAAGGCCTCGACCAGGACCGACCGGGTCACCTGGGCCCGGCTCGCGCCGAGGGCGCGCAGCAGCGCCGACTCCCGGACGCGCTGGGAGACCAGGATCGAGAAGGTGTTGAAGATGATGAAGGCGCCCACGACGATCGCGATGACCGCGAAGGCGATCAGGAAGTAGCCGATGAGGTCGAGCAGCTGGCCGATCTGCTCGTCGGACTCGTCGATCACCTCCTGGCCGGTGACCGCGGTGAAGCCGTCGGGCAGCACCGTCTGGGCCGCGTCGGCCAGCTCGGTCTGGCTGACGCCGTCGGCGGCCGTCAGGGTCACGGTCGTGAACGCGTCCTCGCCCGCCAAGAAGGCGTCCTGGGCCTGGCTCGTCTCGAGCAGGGCGAGCGTCGCGCCGGCCGTGCCGCCGCCGTTGAAGTTGGAGGTACCGACCAGCTCGAAGGTCCGGCGCTGCTCGCCCGTCGGCATCAGCAAGGTGACCTCGTCACCGATCTCGTAGCCGCCGCGCTCGGCCGAGGACACGTCGAGGTTGATCTGGCCCGGCGCCGTCGGCCACGACCCCTCCTCGAGGATCAGCACCGGCTCGCCCTGGATGTTGACGCTGTCGTAGTAGTTGAAGACGAGGGTCGGTGCGCCGTTGCCACCGACGAGCTTGCCGTCCTCGTCGAGCAGGTTGGCCCCGACGCCGTCGACCGAGCCGTCGGCGGCCGCGACCTCCGGCAGCCCCCGCAGCCGGTCGACGACCTCGGGGCGCAGCAGCCTCGTCGTCCCGGCACCGGAGGCCTGGAACGACACCTCGCCCTCGGTCCGCACGATGGCGTCGGAGGTCGAGCCCTCGACGATGTTGTCGAACGTCGCGCCGAGTCCGTGGCTGAAGGTCAGCACACCCGCCAGGAAGCCGATCCCCAGCACGATCGCCAGGGTGCTCATCACCAGCCGGACCTTGCGGGCCAGCAGGTTGCGCCACGTCAGGCGGAACATGCTCAACCCGCCTTCTCGGCCGCGCCGGCCCGCCGGGCGGCGTCGTCGTGGAGGCGGCCCATCCGCACCAGGATCGCGTCGCGGTCGGGGTCGCGCAGCTCGTCGACGATCCGACCGTCGGCGAGGAAGAGGACGCGGTCGGTGTACGACGCCGCGACGGGGTCGTGCGTCACCATGACCACTGTCTGGCCGAACTCGTCGACCGAGCGGCGCAGGAACCCCAGGACCTCCGCGGAGCTGGTGGAGTCGAGGTTGCCGGTGGGCTCGTCGGCGAACACGATCGAGGGCCGGCTCACCAGGGCGCGGGCGCAGGCGACGCGCTGCTGCTGGCCGCCCGACATCTCGCTGGGTCGGTGCTGGAGGCGGGGGCGCAGGCCCACCGCGTCGATGACCGCGTCGAACCACTCGCGGTCGGGCTTGCGTCCGGCCAGGTCGAGCGGCAGCAGGATGTTCTCCTCGGCGGTGAGCGTCGGCACGAGGTTGAAGGCCTGGAAGACGAACCCGATGCGGTCGCGTCGCAGCGTGGTCAGCGCCTTGTCCTTGAGCGTACGCAGCGACGTGCCGTCGACGACGGCCTCGCCCGACGTCGGGGTGTCGAGGGCAGCCAGGCAGTGCATGAGCGTGGACTTGCCCGATCCCGAGGGCCCCATGATGGCGGTGAACTCCCCCTGCATCAGGTCGACGGTGACCCCGTCGAGGGCCCTCACCTGCGCCTGTTCGGTTCCGTAGACCTTGACCAGGTCCTGTGCGCTCGCCGCGACGCCTCGCGTCGCCTCCCCGGTGGGCTGCTCAGTCATGCCGGCAAGTCTCGCAGCGCCTGCCGACGCCGTGCCATGGGAAAAGACCCGCAGGCGACCCTGACATCTGTCAGGGCCCGTCCGGGCACCCCGGTCGGGCCCCCTAGATTGGGCGCGTGGGTGACCTCGCCGCCGGGCTGCTGACCGGCCTGTCCCTCATCGTGGCCATCGGCGCGCAGAACGCCTTCGTCCTGCGGCAGGGTCTGCGCCGCAGCCACGTCGGGTTGGTCGTCGCCGTCTGCGCGCTGTCCGACGTCGTGCTCATCGCAGCCGGCGTCGCCGGCATCGGCGTCCTGGTCGACCGCGCCCCGTGGGCCGTCGAGGTCGTGCGCTGGCTCGGCGTCGCGTTCCTCACCGCGTACGGCGTCAGCTCGCTGCTGCGCGCCCGCCGCCCGCAGGCGCTGGCGGTGGGCGACGCCGCCGCCGAGCGGCGCGGGGGCGTGGTTGTCCGCGCCGTCGCGCTGACCTGGCTCAACCCGCACGTCTACCTCGACACCGTGCTCCTGCTCGGCTCCATCGCCGGCACGCACGGCGACCCGGGACGCTGGTGGTTCGCGCTGGGTGCGTGCGCGGCGAGCGTCGCCTGGTTCGCCGGTCTGGGGTACGGCGCCCGGCTGGCGGCGCCGCGTCTCGCGGACCCGCGGGCCTGGCAGGTCCTCGACGTGGTGATCGGCCTGGTCATGCTGGCGATCGCGGCGCGCCTCGCCCTCGGCGCCTGATCCCCCGCCCGGGCGTACCCGCCCGCCCCCTGCCCCGGGCGTACCCGCCCGCCCCCTGCCCCGGGGTATCTAGGGACGTCCTGGTAGGTCGAACGGGCCGCTTGCCGACGACTTCGTCCCTAGATACCCCGCAACCGGGCGCTCCGGCCCGGGGAACTCACCCCGCCCCTGCCCGGGGTATCTAGGGACGTCTTGGTAGGTCGAACGGGCCGCTTGCCGACCACTTCGTCCCTAGATACCCCGCAACTCGGGCGCCCGCAACTGGGCGCCCCCCGCAACTGGGCGCCCCCCGCAGCCGGGCGCCCCGCAACCGGGCGCACCGCCGCGGGGGCCGGGGGGAGAGGGCGGGTCGGCCTCAGGCCTCGCCGACCGTGGTCGTGCCGTTCGCCTCGCGGGCCACGGCCTCGTCGTGGCGCGCGTGCAGTCGTCGGCGGATCTCCGCGGGCTCGTAGTGGCGACGTACGCGCTCGTCGCGGGCGACGGCCGCCCCCGTGGCGACCCCGGCCAGGATCCCGGCCAGACCCAGCAGCTTCCACACGCGCATGCGGCGAGCCTAGGGCAGACTTCCCGGCATGGCACCGGCGCTGACCCTCGACCAGGCGGTCGACCTCACCCGCAGCGGCGACATCTGGCTCTTCCGCGGTCGCCGAGCGCCGGACCGGGCGATCCGGGCGGTCACCAACTCGCCGGTCAACCACGTGGGCATGGCCGTCGTGGTCGACGACCTCCCGCCGCTGATCTTCCACGCCGAGCTCGGCAAGAAGCAGGTCGACATGTGGACCGGCGCCCACCATCGCGGGGTGCAGCTGCACGACCTGCGCGAGGCGGTGTCGCGCTGGCAGTCCGAGTACCGCCAGGACGCGTGGCTGCGCCAGCTGCATCCGGAGATCGGTCGCGAGCAGGAGGACGGCATGCTGCGGGCGGTGGCGCGGCTCGACGGCGTCTCCTTCCCGAGCCTGACCCGGCTCGGTGCGCGTTGGCTGCGCGGCCGCGACGCCTACGTCCCGCGCCGTCAGCGCGGTCGACGGGCGACCCCCGAGGCAGCGTTCTGTGCCGAGATCGTCGCCACCTGCTACATCGAGATGGGCATCCTGCGCGACGACCGGCGGGCCACCTGGTACGACCCCGGCACCTTCTGGAGCGGGGACTACCTGCCCATCTCCGACGGCTGGACCCTCGGCACGGAGGTCTCGGTCGGCCCCTGAGCCCGCGCGTCCCGCCTGTCGCGGACGTTTGGGACGAGCCCGAGGCGGGGATCGTGGTGTGCATGGACATCGAGATCGACCCCACGGAGGTGCTGCGCAGCGCGAGCATCCTCGAGACGGTCGCCGCGGGCCTCGAGGGCGGCAGCGCACCGGCGCACCCCGGCAACGCCGGCTTCCTCCTCAGCGACGCGATCGGCCGCTTCGCCTCGCAGATGCAGACCACGTCGGACGAGGCGACAGCGGGAGTCCGGACGACCGCCGCCAACCTCGACGTCTCCGCCACGCTGCTGCGCCGCGCCGACGACGACGCCGGCGCGGTCGCCCGGTCGCTGTGGTCGCGGATCGGATGATCGCGCGATGATCACGGTGAGTCGGCTGGTCGCCTTCGAGCCCGGCCCGTGGCAGAGCGCCGCCGAGTGGTCGCGCGAGCGGGGCAAGGCGGCCCGGCGCACCGAGACCGACCTCGACCAGGAGGCCGCCAAGGTCGCGCAGGCGTGGCCCTCGCCGGTCGGCCAGCTGGCCGCGGCGATCCTGCGACAGCAGGCCGACGCCCAGGGCGAGCTCGCCGTCGCCTACGACGATGCGGGGGTCGTCATCGACGACGCCACCATCGCGATGGGCGACCTGCGCCAGCAGATGGTCTCGTTGCAGGCCACGGTGGCCGGCACGCCGGACATGTCCGGTCCCGACGACTCCGGCGTCGTCACCGGGACGCGGGCCTTCGACAACCTCGTCGAGTTCCTGCAGAACCGCGCCGCCGCCGGACAGTTCACGATCACCGCCCGCGAGATCCTCATGCAGGCCACCGACCGTGACCGGGCCGCGAGCATCGCGCTGCTGGGGATCGTGGGCATCGACGTGCCGCCGACCAACGACGGCCCGATCGATCTGTCCGACGACGGCATCCAGCTCCAGGCGGACCTCAACGCGCAGGACCGCTACGGCGACTGCACCACGCTGTCCACGCTGATCGGCATCGCCCACTCCGACCCCGACTTCATCCGCCGCCACATGGTCTGGGACCCCGAGACCGGCACCTACCAGGTCACGCTCTACCGCGACGGCGAGCCGGTGACCGTCAGCGTCGACCCCGCAACGCTGCCCACGGACGGCTCGCAGCAGGCGGCGACCAACAAGCCGAGCTGGCTCTCGGTCTACGAGCAGGCCATCCAGCAGGAGTTCGGCGACGTCGCCAACGGGCAGTTCGAGGAGGTGCCGATCGCGCGCATCACCGGTGAGGACGTGCCGCGCACCGGTCCGCCCTCGGCGGCAGACATCGAGCGGGCGATGGACCAGGACCCGCGCGGGGTGATCACCGCCGACACCGCCAACGCGCCGGCCCAGCCCGACAACGTCGACCCGGCCAAGAGGGTCGTGCCCGGGCACACCTACTGCGTGCGCGGCCTCGACGCCGACGGCAACGTCATCCTGCAGAATCCGTGGGGCCCCGGCGGTGGTTGGCACGACGGCAAGTACTACCCGGGCGAGGTGCACCTGACGCCCGAGGAGTACGAGAGATGGTTCAGCAACGGTGCCGTGCTGAACCCGCCCTACTGAGCCACTGAGCCACCGGAGGACTCCGCATGACCCACGACCTCGACGCCCAGGCGCTGGCTGCCGACTACGGGCCGATGCTCGACGAGCTGCGGCGCGCCCTCGACCGGGAGATCGGTCCGCTGACCTGGACGCCCCGCACCGATGCCGAGGAGGTCACCCGCCACGACGGCAGCCGCGCGCTGCGCGTCGGCGCCGTCAACGCCATCGGCGTCCGGACCGCCGAGCTCGAGCCGCGGCGCCTGACCGGCGCCGTGAACGCGGTGCTCAGCCGCCACGGCTTCCGCGAGCAACCCGCCATGACGGGCAGCCCGTCGGGACACCTGGTCTGCGAGTCGACCAACGGCAGCGGCGCCGAGTTCACCCTGCTGGTCAAGATGGCGGTGGACGCCTGGGTGGACCAGCCGCTGTGACTCCCGCGACCCGCCTCGCCCGGGCGCTGCCGGTGCTCGCCGCGGCCCTCGTGTGCACCTCGTGCGCGGCGCCGGGCGACGGCCCGGCGAGTCCGCCGAGTCCGGAGAGTCCGGCGAGCCCGACGAGCCCGGCGAGCCCGCGTCCGTCCACCTCGACGCCCGGCGAGCAGGCCACACCCACCTGGCAGCCCAGCCGGCCGAGCGACCCGGTCGACCTGCGGCAGGCGCGGCGGACGTACGCCCCCGTGCTCGACGCCGCCGTCGCGGCCCTCGACGAGGCCACCGGCGCGGCCCTGCGCTGGAGCGGTGCCGAGGTCTCGCTCGAGCGGTTCGCCGGCGTCTGCGTGGCGAAGGTGGAGCGGTCCGGCACCGGCTCGGTCGCGCTTCGCCCGGCCGACGTCCTCGACGCCGTCCGGCCCGCGATCGCACCTCACGGATTCGACGACCTGGCCGTGGCCGACGACCCGGGCGGGGCGCTGCTGCTCGTGGCCCACGACGCCGAGGCGCTGCTCGAGCTGCGGAGCAGGGGCGTCACCACCGTCGCCGTACGCGTGAGGACCACGGACGAGGAGTGCGGCGGCTAGACCGCTCGGGCGAGACGCTCGGCCACGGCGGCGACCGCCGAGCGCAGTTCCTCCCCGCCCACGACGGTGAAGCCGAACGGCACGCCCGCGAGCCACTCGCCGGCGTACGCCGCGGGGTTGCTGGTGCTGCCGACGAGCTCGCAGCGACCGTCCGGCAGCGCGCTCAGGGTGCCGAGGGTGGGCCTGATCCAGGGCTGCACGTCGGCGAACGACGCGTCGAAGACGACGTGGGTCGCGTACTCCCAGCCCGTGGCGAGGTTGGCCTCCAGCTCTCGGGCCGGGTCGAGGTCGGCCGGCACCTCGAACGTCGCATCGAGCCGGTCGACCCGGGTGATGCGGTCGACGCGGAGGGTCCGCAGCGCGGCGGCGTGGTGGGAGTGGCACAGCAGGTACCACCGCCCGTAGCGGACGACCACGGACCAGGGGTCCACCTCGAAGGAGCGCTCGTTGCCGGCTGCGGTGCGGTAGCCGAGCCGCACCCGGTGCTGGGCCGCGACGGCGGCGACGAGCTCGCTGGTCACGACCGGGTCCGGCCGCGCCGGCGAGCGCTCCGGCACGGTGCGCGCGGTCTCCCGCACCGCCACCGCCTGGCGCGCGACGTTGGTCGGCAGCACCCGCAGGATCTTGCCGAGCGCCGACCCGACGGGGTCGCCGGGGTCCGCGACGGCGTGCTGGGAGTCGAGGGCGGCCATGACCAGGCCCAGCGCCTCCGTGGCGGTGAAGACCAGCGGCGGCAGCCGCAGTCCGCGCCCGAGCGTGTAGCCGCCGTGGGGTCCGCGGGTGGACTCGACCGGGATGTCGGCCTCGCGCAGGATGGCGACGTAGCGGCGGGCGGCTCGTTCGGTGACCCCGAGGCGTCGCGCCAGCTCGGCTGCGGTGACCCCGGGTCGGGCCTGCAGGATGTCCAGCGCGCGCAGCGCACGCGCGGTCGGACTGATCTCGCTCATCCTCGGATCCTCCCACCGCAACCGGTCGTAGAGCGTCCGGAATCGGTCCTACGGTGGCGGCACCAACCGAGAAGGAGAACCCATGGACATCGTGCTCATCGCCGGACTCTGGCTCGACGGCTCCGCCTGGGACGACGTGCTGCCCGAGCTGGCGGCCCTCGGCCATCGCGGCATCCCGCTCACGCTGCCCGGGCAGGGCGACGGTGCCGGCTCGGCGACGTACGAGGACCAGGCCCAGGCGGTCCTGGCCGCGGTCGACGCCGCCGAGGGAGCGCCGCTCGTCGTGGGCCACTCGGCTGCCTGCACCCTGGCCTGGGTGGCCGCCGACCGCCGGCCGGACGCGGTGACGGGCGTGGTGCTCATCGGCGGCTTCCCGGCCACGGACGGATCCTCGTACGCCGACTTCTTCGAGCCCGACGGCGACGTCGTGCCCTTCCCCGGGTGGGAGCCCTTCGCCGGCCCCGACTCCGACGACATGTCGAGCGAGCTCAGGGCCGCCGTCGCGGAGCGGACCCACCCGGTGCCCGCCGGCGTCACGCGGGCGGTCGTGCGCTGGACCGACGAGCGCCGACACGGCGTGCCGCTGACGCTGGTGTGCCCCGAGTTCAGCCCGGAGCAGGCTCGCGAGTGGATCGCCTCGGGCGACGTGCCGGAGCTGGCCGACGCCACGGCGCTCGAGCTGGTCGACCTCGACTCCGGGCACTGGCCGATGTTCACGCAGCCGGCCGCGTTGGCGGCGCTGCTGGACGAGGCGACCCGGCGCCGGGCGGCGGATCGGGTCGACGCCTAGGGCTGGTCGAGCAGCTCGGGAGCGCTGGCCGGGACCGTCGGCGTCTCCGCGGGCCGCGCCGCCTGCAGCGGTCGCACGGGCGTGGCCGGCGTGGCGGGCTGGACGAGGTGGCCGCTGGCCACGCCCGACGCGAGGCCCAGATCGAGTCCCGCCAGCTCGGTGGTCGTCATCCCGAGCATCATCGCGACCGCCCGGGCGTTCTCGGGGCGGGCGGTCGGGTCCTTCGCCAGCAGCGCCTCGACCACGACGCGCAGGTCGGCGGGGACCTCGTCGCCGAGCGGCGGCGGGGCCTCGTGGACGTGCGACATCGCGGTGGCGATCGGCGTACCACGGTCGAAGGGCCGTTGGCCGGTGAGCATCTCGTGCGCCACCACGCCCAGCGCGTAGAGGTCGCTGGCACCGGTCGCCCGACCGCCGACCGCCTGCTCGGGGCTGATGTAGTTGGGCGTGCCGAGCATCTCGCCGACGCGGGTGTGGCCGATCGCGTCGATGGCGCGGGCGATGCCGAAGTCGGTCAGCTTCACCACGCCGTCCTCGCGGAGCAGGATGTTGGCGGGCTTGACGTCGCGGTGCACGACGCCCGCCTCGTGGGCGGTGCCGAGCGCGAGGGCCGCCTGCCCCAGGATCGAGCGCACCGTCTCGGGCGGCAGGGCGCCGTGCTCGCGGATGGCTGCGGACAGCGGCAGGCCCTGGACGAGCTCCATCACGAGGTAGGACAGGTGGTCGTCCTCGCCGTAGTCGAAGACCGTGGTGATGTTGGGGTGCATCAGCGCCGCCGAGTGCCGCGCCTCGTCGCGGAACCGCTGGGCGAAGACCTCCTCGTTGTCCGGGTCGGCGCGCATCACCTTGACCGCGACCCGTCGCTGCAGCACGTCGTCGAGCGCGTTCCACACGTCCGCCATGCCGCCCGAGGCGATGCGCTCCTGAAGCACGTAACGGCCCCCGAGGCGCAGTCCTGCCACGAGTCTGTGCACGAGGCGTGCCCCACTTCTGTCCGGTTCCGGCGCGAGGTCCGCACCGCGCAGGATGCTAACCCGCGGACCAGGGGTCCCATTCCTGCGCCGACCCGGGCCACCTCCCTGCGGGTGGACCCTTGACAACGTACAACTACTTGGTTGTATGTTTTTCCCATGACAGCGACCGACGAGGACCGGGCAGACGCCTGGTTCCACGCGCTCGCCGACCGGACGCGGCGCGACATCCTGCGCCGCGTGCTGGCCGGCGAGCACTCCGTCTCGGCTCTCGCGCAGAACTACGACATGAGCTTCGCCGCCGTGCAGAAGCACGTCGCCGTGCTCGAGCGCGCGGGCCTGCTGTCCAAGCGCCGCCAGGGTCGCGAAGCCCTGGCGAGCGGCGACGTGGAGGCCGTGCGCTCGGTGGGCGCCATGCTCACCGAGCTCGAGGCGCTCTGGCGCGGCCGCATCTCACGGATGGACGAGCTTCTCGCCCACCCCGACCACACCCAGCGATAGACCCACCCCTGCACCGATCGGAAGAGACCCATGCCCGTCACCGACGTCCAGCACGACCTCGACGCCCTCACCCTGACCATCACCGCCGACTTCGCCGCTCCCGTCGAGCGCGTGTGGGAGGTGTACGCCGACCCGCGCCAGCTCGAGCGCGTGTGGGGTCCGCCCGGCTACCCCGCCACCTTCGTCGCCCACGAGCTGGTCGCCGGCGGGCGCACGACGTACTACATGACCAGCCCCGAGGCGGAGAAGTACTACGCCTACTGGACCATCACCGATGTCGAGGCGCCGACGCGCTTCACCTTCAACGACGGCTTCGCCCTCGACGAGACGTTCGCCCCCAACCCCGAGATGCCCGAGTCGAGCAACGTCTACTCCTTCGCGCCCGCCGAGGACGGCACCACCCGCGCCACCTTCGTCGCGACCTACGCCAGTGCCGAGGCGCTGCAGCAGGTGCTGTCGATGGGCGTGGTCGAGGGCTCCACCGCCGCCATCAACCAGATCGACGACCTGCTCGCGGCCGACGCCGCCTGAGCGACGACCCCGAACCCCGAGAGGACCACCCATGCGCGCCATCGTCGTCACCGAGTTCATCACCCTCGACGGCATCGTCGACTCCCCCGGGGGCGGGGACCACCCCCACGCCGGCTGGACCTTCAAGGACGTCGCGTTCGACGAGTCGGCCTACGACATCAAGGGCCGGGAGCAGGAGGCCGCGAGCGCCCTCCTGCTCGGCCGGCAGTCCTACGACGAGTTCGCGCCGGTGTGGCCGTCGATGGAGGAGTTCGCCACCTACAACGCGATGCCGAAGTACGTCGTCTCCACCACGCTGGCCGGCGACACCGCGCCCTGGGGCGACGGCCACGCCGACGTGCTGCGCTCGCTCGACGACGTCGCCGCGCTCAAGGAGACCGAGGGCGGGGAGATCCACGTCCACGGCAGCCCGACGCTCGCCCGCGGCCTGGCCCGCGCCGGCCTGGTCGACCGCTACCACCTCTTGGTCTTCCCGCTCCTGCTCGGCACCGGCAAGAAGCTGTTCGGCGAGGGCGAGAAGACCAACCTCCGGCTGGTCGAGCACGCCGCGTACGGCAACGGGGTCACGCTGCAGTGCTACGAGGTCGCTCGCTGACCCACCCCCTGCGAGACTTCCCCCGTGGAACTCGCCCTGCTCCTCGTCTCGATGGCGGCGGTGGTCCTTGCCGCGACGGCCGTCAGCGACCGCCTGCACGTGCCGGCACCGCTGCTGCTCATCGTGGTGGGCGCCGCGGCGTCGTACGTCCCCGAGGTGCCGACCATCCACCTCGAGTCCGAGGTCGTCCTGCTCGGACTGCTGCCGCCGCTGCTCTACGCCGCCGCCATCCAGACCTCGCTGGTCGACTTCAACGCCAACCGCGGCTCGATCCTGCGACTGTCCGTGGTCCTGGTCGTGATCACCTCGCTGGTCGTCGGGGCGGTCGTGCAGTGGCTCGTGCCCGGCATCGGGTGGGCGGCCGCCATCGCCATCGGCGCGGTGGTCGCCCCGCCGGACGCCGTCGCGGCCACCGCGGTCGCCCGGCGCATCGGCCTGCCCCGCCGGGTCGTGACGATCCTCGAGGGCGAGTCGCTGCTCAACGACGCCACCGCCCTCGTGGCGCTGCGCACGGCGATCGCCGCGCTGTCCGGGGGCGTCGCGCTGACCGAGATCGGGGTCGACTTCGTCCGCGCCGCCGGCGGCGGGCTCGTCATCGGCGTCGCGTTCTTCCTGCTGGTGGCCTGGCTGCGCAAGCGGGTCACCGACCCGCTGATGGACACCGCCATCTCCTTCCTGACCCCGTTCGCCGCGTTCGTGGCCGCCGAGGAGATCCACGCCTCAGGAGTCATCTCCGTGGTCGTCGCCGGCCTGCTGCTGGGGCACAAGGCACCGATCATCCAGACCGCGCAGTCGCGCATCACCGAGCGCATCACGTGGCGCACCGTGGCGTTCGTGCTGGAGAACACCGTGTTCCTGCTCATCGGCCTCCAGCTCGACTGGATCCTGGCCGACGTCGCCGACTCGACGCTGTCCAGCGCCCGGATCGCGCTGGTGTGCGTCGCCACGCTCGTGACGGTGATCGTGGTGCGGATGGCCTGGGTCTTCGCGACCCTGCTGTTCCGCCGCCTCGGCACCGACCCCGTGCCGGCCGCCTGGACGTTCCTCATCGGCTGGGCCGGGATGCGCGGCGTGGTCACGCTCGCGGCGGCCTTCGTGATCCCCGACGACGCTCCGCACCGCGAGGTGCTGCTGCTCGTCGCCTTCACCACCGTCGCGGGGACGCTGTTCCTCCAAGGCCTGACGCTCCCGCTGCTGACCCGCCTCCTGAAGGTGCCCTCGCCCGACCCCGCCGAGGACGCGCTGTCGCGGGCGGCGCTCCTGCAGTCGGCGGCCGACGCCGGCTTCGCGCGCCTGGAGGAGCTGGAGTACGACGACCACCACGGCGTGGCGGCCCAGATCCGGGCCCGGCTCGACCAGCGCACCTTCGCCGCGTGGGAGCAGCTCTCGACCGCCATCGACGAGGAGACGCCGTCGGAGCTCTACGCGCGCATCCGCGGGGAGATGATCGAGGCGGAGCGCGCCAAGGTGCTGATGGTCCGGAGCAAGGGCAAGGTGCCCTCCGACGTGGTCAGCCAGGTCCTGGGGATGCTCGACATCGAGGAGTCGATGCTCGACGCCGGCACCGAGGCGCGCGCCGGCGTGCGCACCGGCACGCTCGCGTTCACCGCGGGCCGCCAGTGCGACGACCTGCGCGAGCACCCCGCGGTCGAGACGGTCGCCGACCCCGCCTGCCAGACGTGCCTCGCTGACGGCACGCGGTGGGTCTCGCTGCGCCAGTGCCTGGAGTGCGGCCACGTCGGCTGCTGCGACTCCTCGGTCGGCAAGCACGCCACCGGCCACTTCCACGAGACCCTCCACCCGGTGATGCAGTCGGCGGAGCCGGAGGAGTCCTGGCGCTGGTGCTACGTGCACAACCTGACGGGTTGATCACCACTACGCTTCCCCGCATGGGAGCGCCCGCGATCATCATCGCCTCCGCCCACCACGCCGACGCGCTGGCCGAGGGCTTCGCCCGCTACGAGCGGGAGTACGACGTACGCGTGGTCGGCGACGAGATCGCCGCCAAGGCGACGGCCAAGGAACTGCTCGGAGCCGGCGGGCAGGTGGCGCTGTTCGTGATCGACACCGACCACGACCGGGACCGGCTCTACGCCCTGGTGGGCGGCACCCGCCAGGTCGTGCCGACGGCGCGCCGGTTGATCGTGTCGCACGTGAGCCGGTTCAGCGAGGACAACCACACCTTCCGGCACGCGGTCGCCACCGGCAAGGTCGACGCCCTGCTGCTGATCCCGCAGGGACCGCGCGACGAGGAGTTCCACGGGGCGGTCGGTGAGCTGCTCAACGAGTGGAACGCGACCGTGGCCGCGCCCGTCGTCGAGAGCGTGCGGATCGTCGCGCCCGAGAAGGACGGCCTCGTCCGCGAGCTGCTCGACTACCTGGCCCGCATCGGCATGCCGGCCGGCGTGCACCACCCCGACAGCAAGGTCGGCCGCGAGGTGATGGCGGCCTGTCCCGAGGACGAGGGCCGGTGGCCGGTGGTGTCGTCGGTGGTGGGCTGGTGCGGGCACTGCCCGAGCGTGCGGGCCCTCGCCAATCAGCTCTACGGCCGTCCCGACGACATCGAGGTCGACGACGTGGTCGACCTGGTCGTGGTCGGCGCCGGACCTGCCGGGCTCGCCGCGTGCGTGTACGCCTCCAGCGAGGGGCTCACGACGGTGTGCCTGGAGTCGGAGGCGATCGGCGGTCAGGCGGGCACCAGCTCGATGATCCGCAACTACCTCGGCTTCCCGCGCGGCATCTCCGGCATGCGGCTCGCCCAGCGCGCCCGCGGGCAGGCGCTTCGCTTCGGCACCCGGTTCTTCACCGGCTGGCCGGCCACCGGGCTCACCCCGGCCACCGACGGCGGCCACCACGTGGTCCACACCGACGGCGGCGACGTGCGCGCCCGCTCCGTCCTCATCGCCACCGGCGTGGACTACCGGCGCCTGGGGGTGGCGTCGCTGGAGGAGCTCGTCGGCCGCGGGGTCTACTACGGCGCCGCGATGGCGGCAGCGCGCGAGCTCGCGGACGACCACGTCGTGATCGTCGGCGGTGGCAACTCGGCCGGCCAGGCGGCGATCCACGCGGCCCGGTTCGCCCGCAGCGTCACGCTCGTCGTCCGTCGCCGCGACCTCACCGCGACCATGTCGTCGTACCTCATCAACGAGATCGAGTGGAACCCGCGGGTCACGGTGCGCGGCTCGACACGGGTGGTCGACGGTGGTCCCGACGACGTCGGGCACCTGGCGTGGGTGGACATGGAGGACGTCGAGACGGGCGCGCGCGAGCGGGTGGAGGCGCGCGGTCTCTTCCTGCTGCTCGGCGCGGCACCCGAGTGCGGGTGGCTGCCCGAGGTGGTGCTGCGCGACGAGCGGGGCTTCCTGCTGACCGGCCGCGACATCCCCCGCGAGCGCTGGGTCGAGGACGTGCCGCCGGAGGACCTGGCCACCACGGTGCCGGGAGTGTTCGCGGGCGGCGACATCAGGTCCGGCTCGATGAAGCGGGTGGCGTCGGCGACCGGCGAGGGCGCCTCGGTGGTGTCGTCGGTGCACGCCTGGCTGGGCCAGTAGGGCGCGAAGGCGGACGCACGCACCCCTCGGTGGGTGGTACGCCGGTTCCTCCCGGCGCACACTCGGACCCACGGCTGCCCGGCCGGCTGACTCCGAGGAGGGACCCGTGGGACGACTGATCGGCATTCTGCTCGTCATCTGGCTCGTCATCGGCGCGTTCGCCGCCTACCAGCGCGGCTACTTCGAGGACACGAGGACGAACTGCTCCGAGGCGAGCGACATCGCCCTCAACGTCGTCGCGGGGCCGCTCAACTACGTCGGGCTCAACCCCGAGGTGGAGTGCGCCGACGTCGACGTGCCGGAGCCCAGCAAGTAGGTCGGCGCGGCGGGCCGAACGCCGTCGGCTCAGCACCGGAGCAGCACGCCCGAAGGGGCCTGGACAGGGCGACGCGACGGGAGCAGGGTGGCGGGCATGCGACGACTCGGAACCACCGCCCTGACCGCGGCCCTCGCCCTGGCCCTGACCGCGAGCGCCACGTCCGCGACGAGCTCGGCCGCCGCGCCGTCCGCCGCCCCGACCTCGAAGGCTGACCCCTTCGACGCCTGGACCGAGACGGTCGTCGACGCCGACCAGAACCTCCGCGGCCTCGTCGCGGTCAGCCGCAGGGAGGCGTGGGTGACCGGCGAGAGCCTGACCGACGGCGGGCCCGCCCGCGTGTACCGCACCACCGACCGTGGCGAGACCTGGACCGACGTCAGCCCGGACGCGACCGAGGGGCTGTCCTTCCGCGACGTCGAGGTCAGCGGAGGCGTCGCGCACGTCCTCGCCATCGGTCCCGGCGAGGCCTCGCGCATCTATCGCTCGACCGACGGCGGGACGTCGTGGACCGAGCCGTTCCGCAACACCGACGAAGCGGCGTTCTACGACTGCATGGCCTTCTACCCCGGCGGCCGCAAGGGCCTCGTCGTCAGCGACCCGGTCGACGGCAAGCTGCGCATCCTCTCCACGAGCGACCGCGGCCGTACGTGGTCGGTCCTGGCCGATCGCGGGATGCCCCGCTCCGCCGGCGAGTTCGGCTTCGCCGCCAGCGGCGACTGCCTCGTCACCGCCGGCAAGACGGCCTTCCTCATCACCGGCGGCAAGAAGTCGCGGGTGCTGCGCTCCGACGACCGCGGCCTGACCTGGACCGCCGTCCGCTCCGGCATCCCGGCCGGTGAGGCCGCGGGCGGGTTCGCCGGCGACTTCGCCTCGCCCCGGCGCGGCATCGCCGTCGGCGGCGACTTCGCGGACCCGAAGGACACGACGGACAACGTCGCCTGGACCCGCGACGGCCGCACGTGGGCCCTCGGGGAGAGCCTGACCCACGTCGGCGAGGACGTCTCCTACCTCCGCGGCTGGCGCCACGCCGTCGCGACCGGCGACTACGACGGCTCGGCCGGCTCGAGCCTGACGCGCGACGGCGGCCGGACCTGGACCCGGGTGAGCAGGCTCGGCTACCACGCGATCGACTGCACCGCGCAGGTGTGCTGGGCCGCGGGCAGCGAGGGACGCGTCGGCCGCGGCTGACCCGGCGGGGACGCTGGCTAGGCTCGGGCCGTGCCCGCCCTGACCCGCGTCCCCACCGCTCCCGTCCTCGCCGCCGGGCTGCTCGGCGGCTTCACCGTCGCCCAGCGCACCGGCGTACGCCCCCTCGGCGCCGCCGCGATGCTCGGCGCCAACGCCGCTGCCGCGCCGGCGTGGTACGCCGTGGGCGGCGCGCCCCTCGCGGCCGGTCTGTCCGCGGCGTACTGGACCGCGATGGGCGTCTCGCACCCGCTGGCCAAGAGGGTCGGCACCTGGCCGGCCGTCCTCGGCGTGACGGCCGCCGCGGCCGGAGCCGCCTGGGTCCTCGCCGACCGCCGGTCCTGACCGCCGCCTTCGCGCCTGCGCCTGTCCCGCCTGCCTGTCCACGCCTGCGCCTGAGCCTGACCCGCCTGCCTGTCCATCAAGGTATGTCGGTCAACAGGCACTTCCCCCGGCGAACTCCGCGAGGGAAGTGCCCATCCGGCGACATACCGTGATGTACGTGCGGCGCGTGGGGCAGCGTGCCGCGACCACGTCCGCATGATGCGGTCGACGAACGCCGCCCGGCCGCAGCACCCGCCGAGGTCAGTCCTCAGGCAGGTCGGCGAAGGCCTGCTTCATGTCCCGGTACCACCCGAGCGACCGCTTCGGGTGCCGCCAGCGAGCCTTCATCTCGTCGCGGGCCGGCTGGTGGGCGGCGTCCCCCTCCTTCTCGGCCTGCTTGAGGTGCGCGTCCTGGGCGACGATCACGTCGTCGTGGGTCTCCCCGCGGTGGGCGAGGTCGCACGGGCCGCCGAGCTGGCGGCAGGTCATGGTCTTCATCTGCTCTCCTGAGGTCGGTGCTGGAACGGTGTGCGGGTCGGTGTGCGGGTCGACCCACAGAAGTCTGACGCCCGGACGACCGTCGATGTGACCGTCGGCGTACCCCGTGGCGCGCCGCCGGGGTGCCCGACGCGGGGTGCCTGTACGCCGACATCCCTTGATGAACGGGCACTTCCCGGGCTGAATTCGCCGGGGGAAGTGCCCATTCGCCGACATGCCGTGATGAAGCAACACGGAGGCGCGGGCCCGACCCAGAACGGCGGCCGCTAGCCGGGCCCGGCCTTCACCGCCGCGCCGGTACGGCGCACGACCCGCCCGAGCACGTGGGGGTCGGCCCGGAAGGTGATGCCCGCGACGCGGCCCCGCTCGACGGTGAAGTCGAAGACGACGGCAGCGGCGCCGCGGTGGAACCACGCCGAGCCCGGCCGGTCGTCGACGAAGACGGGCAGCGCCGCATGCGCGCTGCCGTTGAAGAACGCCGCCACCTCGCCACGCCCCTCGATCGAGGCCGGGGTGCCGGCGAGGATCGCGGCCTCGTCGGCGCCGACGACAGCATCGGGGGCGAGCAGCTGCAGCAACCGGTCCAGGTCGCCCCCGCGCGCCGCGGCCATGAAGGCGTCCACGACCTCCCAGTCGGCGAGTGCGTCCTCGGCGGCCGGCTGGGCGACCTTCGAGCGCGCCCGTGAGGCGAGCTTGCGCGCCGCAGCAGGCGTCGTGTCGAGGACCGCGGCGATGGTGGCGAACTCGAAGCCGAAGCTGTCGTGCAGCACGAACGCCACCCGTTCCCGGGGCGTGAGGCGGTCGATCACCGCCTGCAGCGCGATCCCGACGGTGTCGGCCAGAGCGACGTCGTCGGCCGGATCAGGTGCGGTCTCCGCGACGTCGACCTCGTCGACCGGCACGGGAGTGCGCGCGCGGAGCCGGTCGAGGCACAGCCGCGTGGTCACCGTGGTCAACCACGCGGGCAGGCTGTCGATCGCGGTCTGGTCGCGGCTCACCGTCCGCTCCAGGCGCAGCCACGCCTGCTGGACGACGTCCTCGGCCTCCGCGTGATCGGCCAGCACCCGGGTTGCGATGCTCAGCAGTCGCGGCCGCTCGGCCTCGAAGATCTCCGTCTGGTCCATGGCCACCCTCCGTCGCGTGCATCATCCCAATCCTTCGATGAGCGGGGGCCCGGACATGTGACCGCCCGGCTGGGTCGCCTCCCGCACACTGGGACCATGGACGGCCCCTGGCGGCGACGCGCCGCTGCACTGGCGACCCTGCCCCTCCTGGCTGCCTGCTCCGGCTCGCCCGAGGAAGGGGAGCCGTCACCGTCCCCCACCGCATCGTCGAGCTCTGCGAGCCAGACGCCGACAGGCGAACCCAGCGAGTCGCCCAGCGAGTCGCCGGCAGCACCGGCACCCCCGCCCCACCCGATCTCGGTGGCCGCCCTCGCCGCCGCGGACCTCACGGGAGGCGGCCTGCGGCTCGGGGCCGTACGTGAGCGCACGGCGGCCTACACGTCGTACGACGTCACCTTCGCCTCGACGACCGCCGGCCGCGGCACCGCGCCCCTTCGGATCAGCGGCGTGCTCAACGTGCCGACCGGCCGGGGGCCCTTCCCAGCCGTGGTGCTCGCCCACGGCTACATCGACCCGTCGTACTACGTCCGCGGGCAGGGGATGACCCGTGAGCGCGGCTTCCTGGCCGAGCGCGGCTTCGTCGCCCTGCACGTCGACTACCGCAACCACGCCGAGTCCGGCGACGACCCGCGCGTCGAGCAGGCCGTCCGGCTGGGCTACTCCGCCGACGTCGTCGCCGCCGCCCAGGCGCTGCGGGACTCCCCGGACGTACGCGTCGACGCCGACCGCGTCGCCCTGTTCGGCCGCTCGATGGGCGGCGGGGTCATGCTCAAGGCACTCGCCGCCGAGCCCGGCCTCTTCGCAGCAGGCGTCGGCTGGGCATCCGTGTCCAGCCTGGAGGCCGAGAACTTCGACCAGTTCCAGCGCCCGGACGCGCCGCTCGCGCAGCTCGAGGCGGGCTTCCGGGGTCGCCACGGCCCGCCCGGCGAGCACCCGGAGTTCTGGCGCGGCGTCTCCTCGCGCCCGCACTTCGACCAGGTCACCGAGCCCGTGCTGCTGGTGCACGGCCGCTTCGACGACACGTGTCCGCCGCGCTGGGCGAGCGCGACGCACCGGGCGCTGACGCGGGCGGGGGTGGACTCCACCCTCGAGTGGTACGACGACGGGCACGCCTTCGGGCCCGCCTTCGTCGCCGCGATGGACCGCACCGTCCGCTTCCTGCAGGCTCGGATGCCCGCCTGACGGGAGCCATCGGGCAGCGGCTCGCGTCCCACTGACATGCGCCGCCGTACGCCGCCCGTCCTCGCGACCGCCCTCCTCGCCCTGGTGGTGACCGGCTGCGGCGCCGGGGAGCGGGCCACCGAGGTCGCCACCGACGCCCGGGACCTCTCCACCGCGTCCCTGGAGCCGACCACCCTGTCGCAGCCGACCCAGGGCACGACCGTCCCCCCGAGCGAGGGACTGGAGAAGGTGCGCG
This sequence comes from Nocardioides sp. SYSU D00065, assembly GCF_017916425.1. Taxonomy (GTDB): domain Bacteria; phylum Actinomycetota; class Actinomycetes; order Propionibacteriales; family Nocardioidaceae; genus Nocardioides. The sequence continues at coordinate 48,515 of NZ_JAFMSX010000003.1, forward strand.
TCGTGGGGGAGGTCGCGCAGGTGGGCAACTGCACCGTCGTCGAGGACGACAACGCCATCACCTGGACGATCACCGGCGACCGCGCAGCCAGCCTGGAGGTGGGCGACCGGGTGCAGGTGACCGGGACGCCGGACCTGGTGGCGCTGGGGTGCGGCGGTCCGGTCGTCCGGGCGTCGGTCGTCACCGTCGTCGGCTGACGCGGGCGCGGGCGCACGAAGGGGCCGGGAGCTGTCGGCTCCCGGCCCCTCTGTGGACGGGTTCTGTGAACGGGTTGTGCGAACCGTCGCGCGGACGGTCAGCCCGTGATCAGTTCACCCGGATCCGCATGCTGGTGCCGTTCTGCTCCAGCACCTGGATCTGGACGCCCGCGCCGGCCACCTTCACCCCGACCCGGGGCAGGCCCGCGTCGACGAACGGCTGGAAGTAGCGGTTCGGGTCGCTGTCGTCGAAGAGCGGGTTGGCCGCCCGACCACGGATGTAGCTGCGACGACCGCCGGCCGTCAGGTAGAAGGAGTCGGAGCGCTGGAGGCCGAACGGCGCGTCGTAGGTCTGGATGCGACCGCGCCATGCCTGCCCCTGCAGGTTGTAGTGCGCCTCGGGGTTGGCGTCGACCGGGAGCACCAGGCCACCACCGGGGTGCTGGCTGGTGTTGTTGTCGGCGTAGGAGGAGTCCCAGTAGTTCACCAGGAGCCCGTCCTGGTAGGGGAACTTCTCCACGAAGTCCGGCCGCTCGGGGAAGCTGAAGTTGTACGGGCCGGTCTGCAGGTACTTGTCGTAGGAGACGTAGGTGCGGTTGCTGGCCAGGTAGAACTGGTCGTAGGGCGTGTTGAAGCTGGCGCCCACCGAGGCGAACCCGCTGAGGCTCCACCCGTTGGGCGAGGTCTCGGCACCGTCGGCGAGGACCGTGTTTGCGCCGTTGGTCACCTTGATGTCGTCCACGAGCAGGCCCGACCAGCCGAGGTCGGCGGACTGGCCCTGAACGGCACCGTCGGTGGTGTAGCGCACGCGGAGCCCGATCGTCTGCCCGGCGTAGGCCGAGAGGTCGAAGGTCGCGGGCACGTAGCCGTCGCTGACGCCGTCGATGCCCGACTCCTTGGCGGGGTCGTTGTCCGGGTCGGTGTCGCTGTCGGTGTCGGGGTCGATCGCCGAGGTGTCGAGCGGCGTCCAGCTGCCGCTGCCGGCCGGCGACTGGACCTCGACGTAGCCGTAGTCGTAGTCCTCCTCGATGTTCCACGCCGCCTTGAGCGTCAGCGTCGTGGTGCCGGCCGGGATGGCGAGGCCGCTGCGCGACATCGACGACTGGTAGTTGTTGCCGGCGCCGCTGTACCACTGCTTGCTGGCCTCGGCCGGGGCGAGCAGCTCGGTCGCGATCTGCTTGTCCGGGAGGACCACTGCGACGCCCTGCGCCTTGGCCGAGTTGTACTCGTGCGGGCCGAGGTCGATCGTGCGGTCCTGCCCGGCGACGACGGTTTCGTAGTCGAGCCAGCCGAGCTGGAGCTTGTCCCACACGCCGAGGTCGGCGGCGCGCGTGCCGATGCCCTGGTCGCCGGCGGCGGAGACGCGGCTCTGCGCCATCAGCGTCCACCAGTTGACCGGGTTGTCGCCGGAGGCGGCGGTGTCGTAGTGGTCGGGCAGGCCGAGGTCGTGGCCGTACTCGTGGGCGACCACCGAGATGCCGCCGTTCTCGGGCTGGATGGTGTAGTCGGCCACCCAGATTCCGGTGTTGCCGATCTGGGTGCCGCCGTCGGGGTTCGCCACGCCGTTCACGGTGGGGCCCTGTCCGGTGCCCTGGAACGCCTTCCAGCGGTGGCTCCAGATCGCGTCCTCGCCGTAGATCGGGTCGCCGTCGGCCTGATCGCCGCCGGAGTGGATGATCTGGAACCGGTCGATGTAGCCGTCGGCCTCGTCGAAGTTGCCGTCGCCGTCGAAGTCGTAGCGGTCACGGATGTCGTACTGCGACACGATCCGCTTGATCTGGGCGTCGGTCTTGCCGGCGGCCTTCTGGTCGGCGACCCACTGGGTCATGCCGTCCGAGACCAGGTTCCAGGTGTTGTTGCAGACGTTGCCGGCGCACGGGTAGCCGTTGCTGCGTCCGTAGCGGGCCTGGTTGTAGGGGACGGTGGTGAAGTCGGTGACCATGCCCTCGACGCTGTAGCGGCCCGAGGACTGGCGCTCGTAGTAGCTCTTGAGGGAGTCGGCCAGCTCGCCGTCGCCGAAGTAGAGGTCGCGGTAGTACTTCTTGGTGTACTTCTTGCGCCACTGGGTCGAGTTGTCGTCGGGGCCCGGCTGCGGGATCTCGTTGAACCCGGGGCCGTCGTAGGTGGCCGGGCCGACGGTGTTGGGGTCGGTGTCGCGGTCGGGGTAGCTCGGGTGCCTCTGGTTGCCGAAGTCGACGAGGAACACGAAGACCTTGTCGGTGCGCTCGTTGCTGAGCTCGACGTACTGGTCCTGGGAGCCCGTGGCCTTGGCGCGGGCGTCGCCGCGCCGGGCGGCGGCCGGCTCCTTGCCGACCTTGAGCACGTCGTTGCCGCTGATCGTCTGCGGCGCTGCCTCACCGCTGATGACGTCGGCCCAGGCCTGCTGGCGCAGCGCGTCCTGCTTCTCGGCCTCCGGGTTGGGCAGGACATGGTCGGCGTTGTGCGCGTGCGCCTCACCGACGCTGCGCTGCGAGGCAGGTGCTGCGGGGGCAGCGGTGGACGGGGCAAGGGTCAGTGCCGCGCCACTGATCAGGGCCAAGGACAGCCCAAGGGTCGTGGATCTCACGATGTTTCCTTTCCGAGAGGCAAGGAGGCGGGCCGATCAGCCACGACAACTCCCTGCCCTGCGGACCCTAGGCACAACTCGGGTGCGTTGAACAGACCCCCGGCTGGGTGAAAAAGCTGCGCTCAGGCGGCGGGCCCCGCCGCCTCGAGCTGCTGCGGTGGCGCGGCGGCGTAGGCCGCGGAGAGCCGGCGGTAGGGCGCCGAGGCGAGGGCGAGGAGCACCGTGACGAGCATGATGGCTCCGGCAGCGAGGAACACCAGGGCGATCCCGCGCGCCTCGCCGCTGCCGAGGAGCCAGCCCCAGGTCTCGCGCCCGTCGGCGGACTCCATGTAGGGGATGAGGGCGAACTCCGCGATCGGGCCGATGAGGAAGGCCGAGACCGGGCTGGCGGCCAGCTCGACGCTCTGGGCGAACCCGAACACCCGGCCCTGGGTGCGGAACGGCACCACGCGCTGCAGGATCGTCTGCTCGGCCGACTCTGCGGCCGGGATGATCGCCATGAAGACGAACATGCCCAGGACGTAGAGCCAGGCCCACTCGCGCAGGGTGAAGGTCATGCCGAGCACCGCGATGCCGAGGTTGACCAGCAGCAGCGTGCGGACGGGGTTGCGACCGAGGCCGACCTTGGCGACCAGGCCGCCGCCGACGACGAAGCCCAGCCCGGTGAGACCCAGGACGACTCCCCAGGCCTCCACGCTGAACAGGGTGAGGCCGTAGGGGTCCATCAATGCGATATAGACGCCGTTGACCAGGTTGTTGAAGGTCGAGAAGAGGATCAGCGCGACAAGTCCGGGCACGGCGGTGATGGCGGCGACGGCGCTGCGGACGTCGAAGCGCGACCCGCCCTCCTCCGGGTGCGGGGCGAGCTCGGGGATCGGGATCGGCAGCAGGTGGAGCAGCGACGCCCCGGTCAGCGCGATCGCGACGGCGAGGGTCCAGCCCATGCCCACGAGGCCGACACTGAGGCCGCTGAAGACGCTCGTGATCATGAACGCGATGCCCTGGACGGTGCCCACGAGGCCGTTGGCCTTGTCGCGACCGTCCTCGGGCACGAGGAGCGTGACCGTGGTGGAGAGCGCGATGTTGCGCAGGCTCTCCACGACGCCGCCGACCAGGATCACCGCCGAGAACAGCCAGAACCACGCGCTGCCCCAGTCGGCGAGGCGCTCCTCGCCGAGCAGCAGCCAGAGGCCGCCGGCCAGGGCGTACGTGACGAGCGTGACGGTCGAGGAGGTGACCATCACCTGCTTCTTGAGGTGGCGGTCGACCAGCGTCCCGAAGAACGTGCCGAAGACGGCCGTGAACAGCATGTAGCCGCCGCCGATGATCGCCGTCGCCATCACCGAGCGGGTCTCGAGGTAGGCCCAGAACGTCAGCGCGAACCACAGGTAGCTCGATGTCACGTTGGCGACCAGCGTGTTGCCCAGCACCCGTCGGAAGGCGCGCAGCGTCTCCTCGCCGCGCGTCACACCGGGCGGCAGGTGCGCCTCGGCCTGCGGCGCCAAGGGGTCCTCGGGGACCTGGTCGGAGTCGTCCAGGGGCACGCCAGCACCCTAGGGGTGGCCACCGACAGCGCGCCTGCGACTTTTCGCCCCCCTCGGTCCGCCCGCCGGGCCTGGCGGACCTCGCCGTGGTCGCTCACCGGAGCGGTCCTACCCGGGTGGCACGTACGGTCGCACCGTGAGTTCCGACGACCGTCCGCGCGTGGCGGCGATCCACGTCGCGCCGGGGCGCCGGCTCCCCACCAAGGCGGTGGACTCCGTCGAGGCGGAGGCCGGGGTGGGACTGGTGGGCGACCGCTACCACGGCGCGCGGCACCGGCACGTCACCGTGCAGGCGCTCGACGACCTCGCGGCGGCGGCGGCCGACCTCGGACGTCCGATCGACCCCGGGCTGACCCGGCGCAACGTGACCCTCGACCGCGGTCCGATCCCCACGCGGCCGGGCGAGCGGATGCGCATCGGAGACGTCGAGCTCGAGGTGGTGCGCATCGCCGCCCCGTGCCGGCTCCTCGACGACTGGCTCGGCCCGGGCGCGATGAAGGCCCTGCGCTCACCGCGCGGCGGCACGGTCTTCCGGCTGCTGGGATCAGGGACGATCAGCGTGGGCGACGAGGTCGTCACCGGCTGACGTCACGCGCCGACGTGCTCGATCAGGTCCACCTCGAACGAGGGGACGTGGTCGCCGAGGGTGCCGTCGTCGCGGTCGGGGAAGTCGAACACGCCGACGAACAGCTGCAGCGGGTAGGTCGGGCACTGTTCGGAGGTGCGCAGCACACGCCCGTCCACCGACCAGCTGCAGCCCCCTGGGCCCATCTCCACGGAGAAGTCGTGCCACTCGCGCAGGTCGAGGGGGAGGGTCGTCACGGAGAAGTCCTCGCGCAGGGCCGGGTCGCGGAACGCGTGCACTCCGGCGCCGACGCCCGCCGAGTCCGCGGTCACGGTGTCCCCGAACACCTCGAAGACGCACACCTCGCCGCACCGCTCCGGCTCGTCCTCGAAGCCGGTGAGCCAGACCGAGACCATCGACCGGGCGCTGAGGTCGGCGCGGGCGCGCACGGTCAGCCGGCCGCCGGCGAGCAGCCAGCCACGGAACGGGTCCTGCTCCTCGGTGACGGTGAGCCCCTCGGCGAACGGCTGCTGGCCGACGGTGGACCCCCGCGGTCCGGCGTACAGGCCCGAGGCGATGGTCGAGGTGCGCAGCGCCGGCGTGTGCCGCTCGGGGCACCACAGGCCCTGCTCGACGGGGATGTGCAGCCGGAGGACCGAGCCGGAGACGTCGTACGACGCCCGGCTCCGCTCGCGGGACGACCAATGGGGGAGGTAGTGCGGCACCCAGGTGTCGGCAGCGAGGCCGTCGCCCTCGAAGTGCTCCGTGCGGATCGTCATGACCCCACGCTAGAGCGGCCCGAAGACGTCGGCGACCTCCGCGTGCAGGTCGAGGCGGTCGAGCACGTCGTTCAGGGTGCGCTCCTCGAAGGCGAAGTGCGACTCCACGATCGCCGCCAGCCCGTCGAGATGTCTCCCGATCGCGAGCGGGTCGGCCGGCGCGTCGACGGCCGACTGCAGGCCGGCGAGCAGCGTGCCGATCATCGCGTGGTCCTGCTCGAGCTTGCGCAGCCGGGGGCTCAGGTCGGGGTGCTCGGCCTCGACGGCGGGGAACAGCAGGGAGTCCTCGCCGCGATGGTGCCCCTCGAGCGCCGAGCAGAAGCCGTGGCAGAACAGCAGCAACTCACGCCCGGGCTGCGGGAGGTCGCGCCCGTCGGCCGCAGCCTCCTGGGAGATCCGCAGCGCGGACCGCAGCCGCTCGTGCACCGCACGCATCTCGGCGGCCCAGGCGATCAGCCGGGCGGTCTCGCCCTCAGTCACGTGAGGGCGAAGGGGACGACGTCATGCCGTGCTCCTTCGTGTCGGACGCCTCCATGCCTGGCACGGCCTGCCACCGGCACGCGACGTCGGCGCCACTCTAGCGGCCGTGACGCGCGACGGCCCGGACCCCGAGCGGGGTCCGGGCCGTCGTGGCCGTACGACGCGTCAGCGCAGGTCGAACCGGTCGTTGTCCATGACCTTGACCCAGGCGGCGACGAAGTCGTGCACGAACTTCTCGCGGGCGTCGGCGCTGGCGTAGACCTCGGCCAGCGACCGCAGCTGCGAGTTCGAGCCGAAGATGAGGTCGACCGCAGTGGCCGTCCACTTCAGCTCGCCCGTCGCCGCGTCGCGGATGTCGTAGACGTTCTCCTCCGACTCCGAGGCCTTCCACTGCGTGCCCGGGGCCAGCAGGTTGGCGAAGAAGTCGTTGGTGAGCACGCCGGGACGGTCGGTGAGCACGCCGTGCTGCACGCCGCCGACGTTGCCGCCGAGGGCCCGCATGCCGCCGACCAGGACGGTCATCTCCGGGGCCGTCAGGTCGAGCATGTACGCGCGCTCGACCAGCAGCTTCTCCGGCATGAGCTTCTCGCCGCCGCGCAGGTAGTTGCGGAACCCGTCGGCGCGGGGCTCGAGCACCCGGAAGGACTCGACGTCGGTCTGCTCCTGCGAGGCGTCGGTGCGACCGGGGTGGAACGGCACGGTGACCTCCACGCCGGCGTCGCGGGCGGCCTTCTCGACCGCGGCGGAGCCGGCCAGGACGATCAGGTCGGCCAGGGACACCTGGGCGCCGCCGCGAGCGTTGAAGTCGGCGCGCACGCCCTCCAGGACGCCCAGGACCCGCTCGAGCTGCTCGGGCTGGTTGACGGCCCAGTTGCGCTGCGGCTCGAGGCGGATGCGAGCGCCGTTGGCACCACCGCGCTTGTCGGTGGAGCGGAAGGACGCAGCGGACGCCCACGCGGTCGAGACCAGCTCGGAGATGGTCAGGCCCGAGTCGAGGACGGCGCTCTTGAGCGCGGCGACGTCGCCGTCGCCGACGAGGTCACCCTCGTGCGCCGGCACCGGGTCCTGCCACAGCTGGGTCTCGGGCACCCACGGGCCGAGGTAGCGCGTGACGGGGCCCATGTCGCGGTGGAGCAGCTTGTACCAGGCCTTAGCGAAGGCCTTCGCGAACTCGTTGGGGTTCTCCAGGAAGCGGCGCGAGATCTTCTCGTACGCCGGGTCGAAGCGCAGCGCCAGGTCGCTGGTGAGCATCGTCGGCTTGCGCTTCGGCGAGTCCGGCGTCGGGCCGGGGACGATGTCGTCGGCGTCCTTCGCGACCCACTGCCAGGCGCCGGCCGGGCTCTTCACCAGCTCCCACTCGTACTGGAACAGGAACTTGAAGTAGTCGTTGCTCCACCGCGTCGGCGTGGAGGTCCAGGTGACCTCGAGGCCGGAGGTGATGGCGTCCTTGCCCTTGCCGGAGCCGAACGAGCTCTTCCAGCCCAGGCCCTGCTCCTCCAGCGGAGCGGCCTCCGGCTCGGGCCCGACCAGGTCGGGGTCGCCGGCGCCGTGGGTCTTGCCGAAGGTGTGGCCGCCGGCGATGAGGGCGACGGTCTCCTCGTCGTTCATGGCCATGCGGGCGAACGTGGTGCGGATGTCGCGCGCCGAGGCCAGCGGGTCGGGGTTGCCGTTGGGGCCCTCGGGGTTGACGTAGATGAGGCCCATCTGGACCGCGCCCAGGGTCTCCTCGAGCTCGCGGTCGCCGGAGTACCGCTCGTCGCCCAGCCAGGTGTCCTCGGGACCCCAGATGATCTCCTCGGGCTCCCAGATGTCCTCGCGGCCGAAGGCGAAGCCGAAGGTCTGGAAGCCCATGTCCTCCATCGCCACCGTGCCGGCGTACACCAGCAGGTCGGCCCACGAGATCTTCTGGCCGTGCTTCTGCTTGACCGGCCACAGCAGGCGACGGGCCTTGTCGAGGTTGGCGTTGTCGGGCCAGCTGTTGAGCGGGGCGAACCGCTGCGAGCCCTCGCCGGCGCCGCCGCGGCCGTCGAAGATGCGGTAGGTGCCGGCGGCGTGCCAGCTCATGCGGATGAAGAGGCCGCCGTAGTGGCCGAAGTCGGCGGGCCACCAGTCCTGCGAGGTATTGAGCACCTCGACGATGTCGCGACGCAGCTCGGCGAGGTCGAGCTTCTTGAACTCCTCGGAGTAGGAGAAGTCCGGACCGAGCGGGTTGCTCTTGGAGGAGTGCGCGTGCAGCGGGGTCAGGTCGAGGCTGTTGGGCCACCAGTCCTGGTTGGTGCGCGGGCGACGGTCGGTCGCCGGCGTGGGCGAGTCGATCGCGGGGTTCTCGCTCTCGCTACCGTGGGCGGCGGCGGAGTCGTGCATCACCGGGCACCCGGCCTCGGCCTTGCGGTCCACCCCCTGCGGGCTCTCGGTCACGTTGTCCTGGCTGTCGGTCATGGCGTTCCTTCCGGGTGCGGATCTGGCGGGAGTCGGGTCGGGTGGGGTCAGGTCGCGGCCGGGGCGCTCGCGCACTCGGCGCAGGTGCCCCAGTAGGTGACCTCGGCCTCGTCGATGACGAAGCCGTCGGCGGCGGAGGCGGTGAGGCACGGCCGGTGGCCGACGGCGCAGTCGACGTCGGCGACGCGTCCGCACGAGCGGCAGACCACGTGGTGGTGGTTGTCGCCGACGCGCAGCTCGTAGCGGGCGGCAGAGCCCGCCGGCTGGATCCTGCGGACCAGGCCGGAGTCGGTCAGGGCGCCGAGCACGTCGTAGACCGCCTGGTGGGAGACGTTCGGCTCCTCCACCCGCACGGCGGCCAGGACGCTGCCGGTGTCCGCGTGCGGGTGGCGGCGTACGGCGCGCAGGACCGCCAGGCGGGGGCGCGTGACCCGCAGGTCGGCGCTGCGGAGCAGGTGCTCGAACTCGCTGTCGTCCATCGGCTTCACCCTGCCCGGCTTTCTTGAACGAGTCAAGTCTTGCTCGACCCCGGCTTCGCCTTCGCCGCCGCTGCCGCCGCCGCTGCCCCCCTGGCCGGGTATCTATGGACGTTTTGGTAGGTGAAACGGGCTTCCGGCCTACCAGAACGTCCCTAGATACCCCGGCGGGGGCGGATACCCCGGCGGAGGCGCGTACCCCGGCCGGGGGCGCGGAGTTGGGGCGGGGTTGGAGGCGCGAGGGTCAGCTGGCGTCGAGGCGGGCCAGCTCGTCGGCGCTCAGCTCGAGGGCGGCGGCAGCCGCGGAGTCGGTGATCGAGGACGGCCGCTTGGCGCCCGGGATCGGGATGACCACGGGCGACTGCGCCAGCTCCCAGGCGAGCGCCACCTGCTGGGCGCTCACGCCGTGGTCGGAGGCGATCTCGGCGAAGGCCGGGTGCTTCTCGGCGAGCTCCTTGGCGTCGGAGAGCCCACCCAGCGGGCTCCACGGCAAGAAGGCCAGGCCCAGCTCCTCGCACACGTCGATCTCGGGCCTGCTGGAGCGGAACTTGGGGCTGAACTGGTTCTGCACGCTCACGAGTGCGTCACCGAGGACGGCGTGGGCGTCGCGGATCTGCTGCGGGTCGGCGTTGGAGAGGCCGATGCGTGCGACCTTGCCGCTGTCGGCGATCTCCTTGAGCGTGCCGATGACCTCGTCGTAGGGGACCTTCGGGTCGGGACGGTGGTGCTGCCACAGCGCGATCTGCTCGACGCCGAGCCGCTGCAGGCTCTCGTCGACCGCGCTACGGAGGTGCGCGGCCGAGCTGTCGGTGTCCCAGCCGCCGCCGTCGGTGCGGACGTGGCCGCCCTTGGTGGCGAGCAGCACCCGGTCCCGCACGCCGAGCTCGTCGAGGATCGAGGCGATCAGCCGCTCGTTCTCTCCCTGGGCGCCGGCCCCCTTCTCCTCACCCGGACCGTAGGCGTCGGCGGTGTCGAAGAGGGTGACCCCCGCGTCCAGGGCCGCGGTGACGGTGTCGACGAGCTGCTGCCGGGGCTGGGTGCCGGTCTGGTCGAAGGTCATCAGACCGAGGCCGATCGCGCCGACCTGCTGGTTGCCGAGAGTGCGTGTCTGCATGTCCTCGACCCTAGACCGCGGCCGAAGCCGCCTTCAGACTGTGTTGACGCGGAACGCGCGGAGCAGGCCGAAGGCGGGACCCGCATGGGCGGCGAGGTCGTGGCCGACCGACTGACGCGCGAAGTCGTTGAAGTCCTCGAGATCGGCCACCTCGCGGGCCGTGACGTTGCGAAACCCCATCGACCAGGACGCGAAGGCGCGGCCGGGCACGGCCCGGCGGTCGACCACGTGCACCTCGCCGTGCCGCGGGTCGACCGCGATCGCGTCGAAGACCTGCGCGACGGCCAGCGCCGGACCTTCGAGCGTCTGGATCACGTTGCCGCCGCTGTAGAGGAGCAGGCCGGTGATGCCGAGACGCTCGTTCTTGGGGCGGATCTCCTCGATCAGCTCCACCAGCTGGGCGACGTCCATCAGCCGGGTGGCCGAGCTGGTGTAGGTCAGGGTCATCAGGTCGGCGTCGTCGTCCATGGCGGGTACGACGCTAGCCGCCGGCGAGAAGGAGACGCCTCACCCCTCCAGGTCCGAGCCCGTCAGATCGTGATGGCGATCTTGCCGCCGGGGCTTCCCTCCTGCGAGAGCCGGTGCGCGTCGGCGATCTGCTCCAGCGGGAAGGTGCGGGCGACGGTCACCTGGAGCCGACCGGCCTCGACGAGGGCGCCGAGGGCGTCAAGGCCGTCGCGGTCGGGCCGGACGAAGACGTAGCGGCCGCCGAGCCCGAGAACGGTCTCCGGGTCGATCACCGAGGCGATCCGCGCCGGGTCCCGCACCTGGGCCGGCGCGTCGGCGAGCGCCTCGCCGCCGACGAGGTCGAGGACGGCGTCCACAGGGCCGCCGTGGTCGCCCAGCTGGCCGCTGATCGGGCCGGCGTGGTGGTCCAGCACCACGCCCGCGCCCAGGCGGCGTACCAGCTCGTGGTGCGCGGGCGAGGCGGTGCCGATGACGTCGGCGCCGAGCGCCACGGCGATCTGGACGGCCAGCTGGCCGACGCCACCGGAGGCGGCGTGCACGAGCACCCGGTCCCCCGGGCCGACAGACAGCGCCTCGGTCAGCGCCTGGTGCGCGGTCAGCCCGGCCAGCGGGACCGACGCCGCCTCCTCGAAGGAGAGCGAGGCGGGCTTCAGCGCGACGCAGCGCTCGGGAGCCGGCACGAGCTCGGCCGCCGTGCCGTGCGCCACGTCGTCGCGGCGGACGTAGCCCCAGACCTCGTCACCGACCTGTACGCCGGTGCGTACCGAGGGACCCACGGCCTCCACGACGCCGGCGACGTCCCAGCCGGGGATGATCGGCAGGTGGTGCGGGTAGGCACCCTGGAGGTATCCCTCGCGGATCTTCCAGTCGACCGGGTTCACGCTCGTGGCCCGCGCCCGCACCAGCACGGTGTCGGGCCCGACCGGGGGGTCGGGGCGCTCGCCCACGTGGATGACCTCGGGCCCGCCGAAGGTGTCGTAGCTGGCTGCTCGCACGCGCCTCAGTCCTCGATCTCGATCGTGCCGACCCACCGCTCGCCGGGGTCGCCGCCCCAAGCGTCCCAGGCGACCCGCCCGGGGGACGGGAAGCCGTCGCCGCCCTGAGTGAAGCCTTCGGCGTCCTTGTCGACGGTGTGCCGGGCGAAGTAGGCCTGCATCTTCTTCACGTCCTCGTCGCTGACGTCCTCGCCGCCCGCCAGCTGGTGGGCACGATGACGCCCCACGTCGGTGAAGCCCTTGCCGGCCTTGCCGTCCTCGATCCAGCGGACGGCGCGCTGCGCCGCCTCCTGCACGTCCTTCGGGGGCTGGTGCGCCACGGGTCCTCCTGAGGTTGGGGATGCCTTCGACGGTAGGCGCTCTGACCCCGTGGGCACCTCACCCCTTCACACGGGGCGATCGGCCCCTGAGCCAGGCAAGGGCAGCCTGTCCTGTCTGGACGTGGGGCACGACGAGGAGGATCGTCGCTGCATGACCACCATGAACCTGCCGATCATCAGCTCGTGCAGCGTGGACGGCTGCTCCTACAACCACCACCACGACTGCCACGCCGGTGCGATCACCGTCACCGGGGCCGCGGGCGCCGCGTGCGGCACCTTCGTCGACGCCCACGACAAGGGTGGCGTCGACGCCCACGGTCACGTGGGCGCCTGCCACCGGTCCGACTGCCGGCACAACGACCACCTCGAGTGCACCGCGGCCGGTGTCGAGGTCGGTGCCGGCCCGGATCCGGCCGACTGCCTCACCTTCGCGCCCGCCTGATCCCCTCTGCCCCGGCTGCGGGTCGCCCCGACGGCCCGGGTCTGGTCGCGCCCGGGCCGCCGGCGGTTCGTCGCGAGGTCAGCGGGCGGCGCGCACCCGGATCCGGACCGTCCTGGTCGCCGCGCGGGTGGCGGCGTCGCCGGCGTACGACACCACGACCTTCCTCGTGCCCGTCGTGCGCCACACGGGCAGCCTCACCGTGGCCCTGCCGTCGCGCAGCCGTGCGGTGAGCCGCTTCGTGCCGACCTTGACCGTGACCGTGCCGGTCGGGGTCGCCCCGGCCGAGTCGACGGTGATTGCGAGCTTGGCCCGGGTCTGCTTGGCGACCACTCGCTTCGGCACCGCGACCTTGATCGCCGCCCTGGCCTTGGTGGCGATCGGCGGTGCGCTCGGAGTCGGCGTCGGGGTGGGGGTGGGCGTCGGGACCGGCGCCGGGGCGGGCGCCGGGGTGACCACGATCGGCAGCTGCACGGCGGTGCCGGTGGTGGAGCCGACGATCCGCACGGTCGTCGCGCCAGCGGGGAGGTCGACCGGCAGGGTCGCCCGTACCGCCACCTGTCCGTGGTCCTCGGGGGCGCCTGAGGTGTTGTCGACCGGGAACGAGCCGACCGGCCGTCCCGCCACGGTCACGTCGACCGTGTCGTCCCGCGGGGCGTCGGCGCCCGAGTAGGACCACGCGCTGAGGTCGACGGCGTACGTCGTGCCGGCGGCGTACGACGTCGGGGCGTCGGCCGGGACGTGGACGCCGACGCCGCGCTGGGACTGCGGCGCCGCGAGCGGCGTCTCGGTGGAGGCGTCGCTGATGTAGGCCGCCAGGGCCGAGACGGTGCTCGCCTCGCGGACCTGCGGGGCCTGTCCGGCGGTGAACCCGCGGAAGTTGTCGCCGCCGCTTGCGAGGGACTGGCTGACCGTGACCGAGTAGTTGCCGGTGGGCTTGAGTGGGACGCCGTCGAGCCACACACCGGTGATCCGGTCTCCCGCGGGGCGGCTGGCGTCGTGGGTCCATGTGAGTCCGGAGGAGGCCCCGAGGTGCACGAAGGCCGGGCTGGGCACGGTGCCGTCGGCCCTGGTCTGCCACTGCTGCTCGAGGACCGTCTTGATCTGCGTGCCGTTGAGCCGCATGTTGACCAGCGGCTCGGCGCCGAGCACCTCGGCGGCACGGGCGTACGTCGTGCTGGCGGGGTAGCCGCCGTCGGCGACGAGGTCGGCGCGCAGCGCGGTGGGGTTGACGAAGGCGATCTTCGCGTTGCCGCCGCTGGCGCCTCGGGTGGCCCACCGCAGGGCGTCGGCGACGAGGTTGGCGAGCGTCGACTCCCCGGACGGGGTCGACGTGGTGCCGTCCACGCCGGTGGCGCGCCGCACGGGGCCGGCGAGCGTCCCGAGGTCGACGCCGGGTCGCACCCGGATGTCGCGGAAGCTGACCTGGCCGGTGCCGGCGCGGTTCTCGAGGCCCAGGTGGCCGGACGTCGGTGCGGTGTGGTCGACGGCGTTGACGACGCGGCCGTTGAGCAGCACCCGGAGGCGGGCCGGAGTGACCTGGATCGTGAAGCGGTTCCACTGGCCCACGGGCGCGACCGCCTCGGCGACCGCCGCGGCGTCGGCGGGCTTCGTGGTGCCGCCGGTCGGCACGATGGCGGCGGTGTCGGTGGCGCCGATGCGCACCTGGTAGCCCCCCGCGGGGGTCGCGCCGCCGTTGCTGGTCGAGGCGACGTAGACGCTCGAGCCGGCCGCCGCGTCGCCGCGTCGCCAGTCGACGTCGATCGTGTAGGTGCCCGACTGCTGCGCGGTGGTCCAGGTCGCGCCTGGACCTCGGAAGCCGCGCAGGGTGCAGTCGACCTGCCGGCCGAAGCCGCCCGCGCTGGCCTTGCGCCACTGGTCGAACGACGCGAACGTCCCGTCGAAGAGGGCCGTGCTGCCCGCCGGGACCGGAGTCGCGACGCACGGGTCGGGTGCGGTGCCACCGACCTGGACGGCGTCGAAGTTGAGCCGGCACATCTCGGCGGCGCTGCGCTGGCAGTCGACCGCGAGGGTGTTGGTGCCCTGCTGCAGCGCGACGTCGGCGCGCGCCCACCCCCAGCTCTCCCAGCTCCCGGTCAGCGGGTAGCTGACGACCTGGCGCGCCCCGCCGTTGGTCAGCAGGCCCATGGCGCGCGTGACGTTCTCCTCGGCGCTGAGCGGTCCGGCCGCGTAGCGGACCCACACCGGGTACGTCCCGGCCGCCGGCGCCTGGAAGGTCATGGTCGAGCGCATCCCGCTCTCGCGGAACGTGTAGGAGCCGGATCCGGAGAAGTTGCCGTGGTCGCCGGAGTTCAGCGCCGGGCCGCCGACGATGGTGCCGTCCTCGACCTCCAGCCAGGCGATCACCTCGTCACCGACGGCTGCAGAGGCGGGACCGGTCGCTGCGACTCCGCTCACCACCATGGCGCTCGCGGCCAGGGCGGTGACGACGTGGCGCGCACGGGCGCCGATGGACCTGCGGATGGATGTGGCGGTCTGCGGCACGGCTCTGCTCCTCGCGGCGGGTGCTGTGACGCGCGCCACAGCAGGTCCGAACCTAGAGGCGGCGGTTCATCATGTCGAACTGTGTTCCACATTGCGGACCTTCCGAACCGTACACGCGCAGAAGAAGGCCGCGGTTCACATATGTGGTCCAGGCTCGACCGTCTCCGCGGCGTCCGCGGGCGTAGCCGGGCGGCGTACGAGCAGGGCGATCAGCACCGCCACGGCCGAGATGGCGCCGCCGTACATCAGTGCGGCGTGGATGCCCTCCGCGGTCGCCTCGACCAGCGGCTGGCCCGCCTCGGTGCCGGCGACGGTCCGGCGGGTCATCACGGTGACGAACAGAGCCGTGCCGGCCGCGCCGGCGACCTGCTGGAGGGTGGAGACGATGGCGCTGCCGTGGGAGTAGAGGCGTGGGGGCAGCGAGCCCAGCGCCGAGGTGAGCAGCGGCGTGAACATGAACGCCAGCCCGACGCTCATCAGCACGTGCAGCCCGACCACGATCGGACGGCCGGTGTCCAGGTCGAAGGTCGTCATGCCCCACAGCGCGACGCTGACGATGGCAGCGCCCGGCGCGACGAGCGGGCGCGGCCCGACGCGATCGAAGAGCCGGCCGACGACCGGCGCCAGCAGGCCCATGGTCAGGCCGCCGGGCAGCAGCACCAGGCCGGTGTCGAGCACCGAGAGACCGAGCACGTTCTGCAGGTAGAGCGGCAGGAGGATGAGCGTGCCGAACAGCGCCAGCATGCTGACCGCGACGAGGGCGACGGCCACCGTGAACGTCCTGACCGTGAAGGCGCGCAGGTCGAGGAGCGCCCGGTCGCCGAGCTGCAGCTGTCGGGCGATGAAGGCGACCAGCGCGCCGCCGCCGATCACGAGCGGCACCCACACCGGCATCGGAGTGTGCCCGCTGGCACTCTCGCCGATGCTGCTGAGGCCGTAGATGAGGCCGCCGAACGCCAGTGCCGACAGCACGACGGACACCACGTCGACCGGCACCCGGCGCGGCTCGGTCACGTTGCGCACCCAGCGGGCGCCCAGGGCGAGGGACAGCAGCGCGATGGGCAGCACGATCCAGAACATCCAGCGCCACGACAGCGAGTCGAGCACCAGCCCGGACACGGTCGGACCGATCGCCGGCGCCACCGAGATGACGATCGAGATCGTGCCCATCATCCGGCCGCGGCGCTCCTCGTCGACGAGGTTGAGGATGGTGGTGATCAGCAGCGGCATCATCAGCGCGGTGCCGACGGCCTGCACGACCCGGCCGGCCACCAGCACCGCGAACACCGGCGCGAGCGCCGCCACCAGGGTGCCGATGCTGAAGGACGTCATCGCCGCGACGAACACCGTACGCAGTGAGAAGCGGGTCAGCAGGAACCCGGTCACCGGGATGACGACCGCCATCGTGAGCAGGAACGCCGTCGTGAGCCACTGCGCGGTCGTGGCGCGCACCTCGAACTCGCGCATCAGATCGGGCAGCGCGACGCTCATGATGGTCTCGTTGAGGATCACCACGAAGGCGGACGCCACCAGCAGGCCGATCAGCCGACCGTGCCCTTCGGCGGTCGTGGGGACGGGCGGCGCGAGGCGCATGTCGGTGGTGCTCACGGGTGTGTTCCTTGGAGTCGGCGTCGGCGGCACCACGATGTCGTACTGCGCCATCGTGGCAGTGAGTGCCAACACGGCAGCAGAACTCGCTATTCCCTAGACTCGGCGGATGAGCGAGCCCGCCCTGCGTGAACGACGTCGTCGGCAGACCGAGCGCGAGATCGGCGACGTGGCCCTCGAGCTCTTCGAGCGCCAAGGGGTCGATGCCACCACGGTCGACGAGATCGCCCGGGCCGCGGGCGTCTCCTCGCGCACGTTCTTCCGCTACTTCGCGACCAAGGAGGCCGCTGCCCTGGTGCCGCACGTCGACCTCGACGAGCGGGTGGAGCGGATGCTCGCCGAGCTCGGCCCGGGCCGACCGCTGCTCGACCAGCTCGAGGACGTGTGGCGCGAGGTGCTCACCGCGTTCGACGACGGGCGCAGCGAGGCCGGCCGCCTGCTGCTGCGCGTACGCCGGCTGATGCTGACCGAGCCGGGCCTGCGCCAGGCGGCCGTCGCCCTGGACGCCGAGCGCGTCGACGAGCTGGTCGCGCGTGTGGCGCGGGCCATGCAGCTCGACGACGACCTCCCGGCACGCATCGCCGTGGAGGCCGCCGCGGTGGCCGTGCGCGTCACCCTGGACCGCTGGGCCGACGCCCGCGACGAGGGACGTCGGGTCGACCTGCTCGCGACGTACGCCGACGCGTGCCGGTATCTGCGCGAGCTGGGCGGGCCGGGCTGACGGCTGCGGGGCCAATCGCGCAGCCCCGAGGCTTCACGGACGTGGCGAGCTGCGCTCGCGGGCGACCTCGACTCCGCCAGTCGCTCAGCCCTGGGCCATGTCCACGAACCGCGAGTAGTGACCCTGGAAGGCGACGGTGAGGTCGCGGGTCGGTCCGTTGCGGTGCTTGGCCACGATCAGGTCGGCCTCGCCGGGGCGGGTCGACTCCTTCTCGTAGACGTCGTCGCGGTGCAGCAGGATCACCATGTCGGCGTCCTGCTCGAGCGAGCCGGACTCGCGCAGGTCGCTCATCATCGGGCGCTTGTCACCGCGCTGCTCCGGACCACGGTTGAGCTGCGACAGCGCGATGATCGGCAGCTCGAGCTCCTTGGCGAGGAGCTTGATGTTGCGGGAGAACTCCGAGACCTCGAGCTGGCGCGACTCGACCTTGCGGCCCGAGCTCATGAGCTGCATGTAGTCGATGACGATGAGTTTGAGGTCGTGGCGCTGCTTGAGCCGGCGCGCCTTGGCGCGGATCTCCATCATCGTCATGTTGGGGCTGTCGTCGATGAACATCGGCGCACCCGAGACCTGGCCCATCTTGCGGGCGAGCTTCTCCCAGTCGTCGTCGCGCATGGTGCCGTTGCGGATGTGGTTGAGCGGCACCTTCGCCTCGGCGGAGAGCAGGCGCATCATGATCTCCGAGCGCGTCATCTCGAGGCTGAAGAAGACGCTGGTCAGGTTGTTGTGGATCGACGCGGCACGGCAGAAGTCGAGCGCCAGCGTCGACTTCCCCATGGCGGGGCGCGCCGCGACGATGATCATCTGGCCCGAGTGCAGACCGTTGGTCAGGTCGTCGAGGTCGGCGAACCCGGTCGGCACGCCGTAGAGTCCGGCCTCGCGGTTGCCGATCATCTCGATCTCGTCGAGGACGCCGCTCATGATGTCGCTCAGCGGCGCGTAGTCCTCGGTCGCACGGCGGTCGGTCACCCGGTAGACCTCGGCCTGGGCGCTGTCGACGACGTCGTCGATCTGGCCCTCGCCGGCATAGCCCAGCGCCGCGATGCGGGTCCCGGCCTCGACCAGGCGCCGCAGCACCGCCTTGTCGCGGACGATCTCGGCGTAGTAGCCGGCGTTGGCCGCGATCGGCACGTTGGCCGAGAGCGTGTGGAGGTAGGGGGCCCCGCCGATGCGCTGCAGCTCGCCGCGCTTCTGCAGCTCGGCAGCGACCGTGATCGGGTCGGCCGGCTCGCCGCGTCCGTAGAGATCGATGATCGCGTCGTGGATGACCTCGTGAGCGGGACGGTAGTAGTCGACGCCCTTGATCACCTCCACCACGTCGGCGATCGCGTCCTTGGAGAGCAGCATCGAGCCGAGGACGCTCTGCTCGGCCGCGTTGTCCTGCGGGGGCGTGCGGTCGCCGGCCGAGCGCGGGGACTCGCCCGGCTCGTAGGCCGCGGGTCCGTCGCCCCAGGCCTCGTCGGTGTCGCCTCCGAAGGTGATGCTCACCGGTGCTCCCTCCACTGTCACTGCGTTCCGACGGTAGGGACGACCTCCGACATCGTCGCCGGGTCCGCACGCGCGGGAACTCACGTCCGCGCGAGACCGTACGTGCCCCGGCGGGTGTCGGGAAAGCCGGCGAGCCTCCGTCGTCCACAGGCTCTGTGGACAACCGGTGCAGCACCGTGGACGACACGCGGCGTCGTGCGCCCGGGTCGTGGACGGTCCTGTGGAGAGAGATCGTCGTCGACGGTCCGCACGCGGTCTGACCTGCGGAAACCCGGTGCACATGCTGTGGACGAAAATCCCCCGACGGTTGCTGGGTTCATCTGTCCGCCATCTGGGGGATACCCGCCGATTCGTCCGCACCCCGGCCGTGACGGGGGCCACGGCGGCATCATCCACATCGCCATTCACAGGTAGCCCGAACGGGCTATGTACATCGCGTCCGGATCGTCGGTACCGAGGCGCGACGCCGGCACGACCGAGCTCTTTCCTAGGCTGGACCCCGTGCGTGCCGTCGACCGGGAGATCTTGCGTCTGGCCGTGCCGGCCTTCCTCGCCCTCGTCGCGGAGCCGATGTTCCTGCTCTCCGACGCCGCCATCGTCGGCCACCTCGGCACCCCCGAGCTCGCCGGCCTCGGCGTCGCCGCGGTGATCCTCCAGACCGTCGTCGGGCTGTGCGTGTTCCTCGCCTACGGCACCACCGCCAGCGTCGCGCGCCACCTCGGCGCCGGGGACCTGCGCGCCGCCCTCGCCCAGGGGATCGACGGCATGTGGCTCGCCGTGATCATCGGCGCCATCGCCACCGTCGGCGGGATCGCGCTCACCCCGAGCCTCGTCGCGGCCTTCGACACCGGGTCCGAGGTCGCCCAGCACGCGGAGTCGTACCTGGCGATCGCCTTCCTCGGCACCATCCCGCTCCTGCTGATGCTGGCCACGACCGGGGTGCTGCGCGGCCTGCAGGACACGCGTACGCCGCTGGTCGTCGCCGTCGCCGGCAACGGCCTCAACATCGCGCTGAACTTCCTGCTGGTCTACGGCTTCGACCTCGGCATCGCCGGGTCCGCGATCGGCTCGGTCGTCGCACAGGTGCTCTCCGCCGCCTGGCTGGTCCTGGTCGTCGTCCGCGCCGCCCGGCGGCACGACGCCCCGCTGTCGCCGGACCGGGCCGGGATCAAGGCGGCGGCCCACGCCGCCGTGGCGCTGGTCATCCGCACGCTGGCCCTGCGCGCCTGCCTGCTCGTGGGCACGTACGCCGTCACGCGCGTCGGCGCCGAGGCCACCGACGTCAACGTCGCCACCCACCAGATCGCCATCACCCTGTGGAGCTTCCTCGCCTTCGCCCTCGACGCCATCGCCATCGCCGCCCAGGCGCTGACCGGTCGCGCCCTCGGCAGCGGGGACGTCGAGGGCACGCGCCGGCTCACCCGGCGGATGATCCAGTGGGGATGGGGCAGCGGGATCGTGGCCGGCCTGGTCCTCGCCGCGGTGTCCCCGGTCATCGGCATCCTGTTCACGAGCGACCCGGAGGTCCGTGAGCTGCTCGTCCCGGTGCTGCTCGTCGCCGCGCTCGGCCAACCCGTGGCCGGGGTCGTCTTCGTCCTCGACGGCGTCCTCATCGGCGCCGGCGACGGCGCCTTCCTGGCGTGGGCCGGCCTCGCGGTGCTGGCGGCGTACGCCCCGGCGGCTCTCTTCGCAGCCACCCTGCCGCACGGCCTCGTCGCGGTGTGGGTGGCCATGAGCGTGGTGTTCATGGGCGCCCGGGGACTGCTGCTGTCGTGGCGGGCGCGCGGCGACCGGTGGCTCGTGACCGGAGCGACGCTGGCTCGTTGAGCCATCACGGCACACGTCACGCCCCTGGGGAGGGACCGATGCACACCCACCGCGCAGCAGCTCGGCTCGCGATCGTTCCACTGGTCGCGGCCACGCTCGTGGGCCTCGGCGCGAGCACGCCCGCCGGCGCCACGCCGAGCTGCACCGACGAGACGCAGCCCGCGGCGATCCTCGGCCTGCCGATGGGCGACGGCTGCGACGACGACACCCCGCCGGAGACCACGGTGTCCGCGGCGACGCCCCCCAACGCCGCGGGCCTGGTCAACAGCCCTTCGATGACCTTCACCTTCGGCGTGCAGGTCACCGACGCAGACCCTGGTCCGTTCGCGCTGGAGTGCCGGCTGACCGGACCCGCCCAGGCCCACGACTGGCGCGCCTGCACCAGCCCCGTGACGTACGCCGGACTGCCGGACGCGCCCGCCGGCGCCTACGTCTTCGAGGCCCGCGCCGTCGACGGCGGCGACAGCGGCCGGACGCCCGACAACCCGCTGATCCCACCCACCACGCCGGACGTGCCCGACCTCGACCCGACCCCGGCGAGCGTCGCGTGGGGCCAGGACACCCGGGCGCCCTTCGTCTTCGTCACCCGGACCACCTACGACGAGCAGACCCCGACCCAGCCCGTGGTCACGACGCCCACGGTCCCGATCCGGCTCAACACCAGCGAGCCGGGCTCGACGCTCGAGTGCACCGACAACGACCGCCCCGTGCCCTGCTCGGCCGGCAGGTGGGAGCTCCGCGATCCCCGGGCCGGCCGGCACGTCTTCCAGGCGCGGGCGATCGACCCCGCCGGCAACGCCGGAGCCTGGTCCGCACCCGTCGAGTTCTTCGTCCCGCTCGACCTCCGGCGCACCCGCGGCTGGACCACGGTCCGCGACGACGCGCACTACCGCGGAACCGCGCTGCGAGCCCGGGAGCGAGGTACGCGCCTGGTGCTGCCGCGCACGGAGGTCGGCGAGCTCCGGCTGATCGCCGCGACCGGACCGCGCCACGGCAAGGTACGGCTGCGGGTGGGCCGGCGTGCCTGGCACGTGGTCGACCTGGCCGGCCCCCGCGCTGACCTGCAGCAGCTCACGGTTCTCGACCGCTACTCCGGGATGCGGACCGGTCGCATCGTCATCGAGACGCTGAGCGACAAGCCGGTGCTCCTCGACGCGGTCGTGGCGCGACCGAACCGGTTCCCGCCCGCGAAGTAGCGCCTCGGCGGCCGCCGGCGCGACGGCGCCGGTCTTCACCCCTACAGGGGGTCCGGCGTTACACGTGGGTTACGGAAGAACCTCCGGGCGCCGTAAGCGTTGACAGGTACTGCTCCTGTGACTTGGGATACAGCTGTTCACTTTCTTTCCTTGTGCACGCCGCACGCTGTTGGCCATCCGGCTCCCGCGTCGTCGTCCATCGGGCCATTTCCGTCGAACGGGAGATCCGCGTGATCCGTCGTACCGTTGCGGCCGCCGCTGCCACCAGCGTCGCTGCCGCCCTGCTCGTGCCGTGGGGAACGGCTGCCACCGCAGCCGAGGTCTCCCCCGGCGACCTGAAGCCAGCGGATTCCTCGCCGGCGAAGGCACTCGAGAAGGGCACCGTGCTCGAGCTCGGCACCGCCAAGCGTGCCGAGACCTACATCGTCCAGCTGGAGGCGCCGGCCGTGCCGACGCGGCACCTGGCCGACGAGCGGACCCTCGCCCGCGCGGCCGACTCGGAGTCGGCCTACCGCGGGGAGCTGCGCTCCGAGCAGTCGGAGCTGGTGTCCTCCATCTCCCGGATCACCGGCGGCGAGGCGCGCGTGCTCTACCGCTACACCGAGGCGCTGAACGGCATCGCGGTGCAGCTGACGCGCTCGCAGGCCCAGCGGGTCGCGCGCGTCGACGGGGTCGCTGCCGTGCAGGTCGACTTCACCCGCGAGCTCACCACCGACAAGGGCCCGGAGTGGATCGGCGCCCCCACCGTCTGGGACGGCTCCACCGTCCCCGCCGGCTTCGAGGGCAACAAGGGTGAGGGCGTCATCGTCGGCATCCTGGACTCCGGCCTGAACCCGGCCAACCCCTCGTTCGCCGACACGGTGCCGGAGGAGGAGGGCGGCGACGGCTACGACCACACCAACCCCCTCGGCTCGGGCAACTACCTGGGCATGTGCGACCCGGCGAGCAGCCAGTACGTCGCCGACTGGGGCTGCAACGACAAACTGATCGGCTACTGGAACTTCGAGAACCCCGCCGCCGGCGGCAACCCGTTCGACGACCCGTACGACGACGACGGCCACGGCAGCCACACCGGCAGCACCACCGCCGGCAACCAGGTGGAGGCGACCGCCTACTCGGCGCGCGGCACCGAGCACGAGTTCTCGGTGACCTCGACGATCAAGGGCGTCGCCCCGCACGCCAACATCATCGGCTACGACGTGTGCGACGGCGGCTGCCAGGGCTACTCGATCCTGGCCTCGATCAACCAGGCGATTCTCGACGGCGTCGACGTCATCAACTACTCGATCGGCTCGTCCGCGCCGTCCAACCCGTGGAGCGACCAGGACGCCGTCGGCTTCCTCAACGCACGCGCCGCAGGCATCCACGTGGCGACCTCGGCCGGCAACGACGGCCCCGGTGCGGCCACGCTCGGCAGCCCCGGCGACGTGCCGTGGATGACGACGGTCGGCGCGACCACGCACGACCGCAAGTACGTCGCCTCCGTGACCGACATCGCCGCCGGCGCCGCCACTCTCGGCGACCTGGCCGGCGCCGGTCTGGCCGGTCCGACCGACGGCTCGTACCGGGTGGTCTACGCCGGCGCCGCGCCCTACAACAACCCGCAGTGCGGCCTGCCGCCGGACAGCGAGCCGGCAGGCACCTTCCCCGCCGGCACCGACCTGTCCGGCCTCATCGTCATCTGCGACCGCGGCGGCAACGGGCGCGTCGAGAAGGGCGAGAACCTCGCGGAGCTCGGCGCCGAGGGCATGATCCTCGTCAACGACCAGGCCAGCGGTACCTCGCTCAACGGCGACGCGCACGCCCTCCCGGCGGCGCACCTCACCTATGCCGACGGCCAGGCCCTCAAGGCGTTCGTCGCCGCCAACCCCACGACCACCGCAGCCCTGTCCGGCTCGATCGCGGACATCGACGACGCCAACGGCGACATCATGGCGGCGTTCTCCAGCCGCGGACCGAACCGCGCGCTGTCGTCGATCAGCCCGTCCGTCTCCGCTCCCGGCGTGGACATCCTCGCGGCCGCCGGCGCTCGCAACAGCGTCGAGTGGCACTTCATCTCCGGCACGTCGATGGCCAGCCCGCACACGGCCGGCGCCCTGACGCTGCTCGAGGGCATGCAGGACCAGCTCCCGGCTGCCGAGCAGTGGACTCCGGCCGAGGCGCAGTCGGCGCTCATGACGACCGCTGAGCGGGACATCACCGACTCCGACGGCACCGAGGCGGACTGGTTCGACATGGGCTCGGGCCGCATCGAACTGCGCCGGGCCGCCAAGGCCGGTCTCGTCCTCGACGAGGACCTCGCCGGCTACCGGGCCGCGGACCCCGCCAGCGGCGGCGACGTACGAGCGCTCAACACCGCGAGCATGGCCGACGACGAGTGCCTGCAGACCTGCGAGTGGACCCGTACGTTCACCGGCACCGCGACCGGTGTCGGCACGTGGACGGTCTCGGTGGAGGAGCTCTCCGAGGGACTCACGCTCGACACGGACGTCGACACCATCGCCCTGACCGACGGCGGCACCGACGACGTCACCGTCACCGCGGAGGTCGCTCCCGGCACCCCGACCGACGAGTGGCTCTTCGGCACGCTGGTCCTGACGCCGCCGGCCGGGTCGGCGGCTCCCGTCGCGCACCTGCCGGTCGGCGTGCTGCCCTCTCCGGGCGTCCTGCCCACCTCGATCGACATCACGACCCGCCGGGACGCCGGCTCTCAGGTCGAGACGGACCTCGAGGCCATCGCGGTCTCGGACCTCCAGGTCGACGCCAGCGGCCTGGTCCCGGAGGACCGCACCGCGCTGTCCATCGTCGAGGACTCGACCAACACCGACGCCTTCGACGGCAACGGCACCGTGGTGACCAACGTCGAGGTGCCGGCGGGCGCCACCAGCCTGATCGCCGAGCTGCAGGAGCCCACGGCGCCCGACTTCGACCTCTACGTCGGCACGGGCGCGGTGTCCGAGGCGAACATGATCGAGATGAGCGCCAGCGCGGGCTCGAACGAGCGCGTCCAGATCGCGAACCCGGAAGCGGGGACCTACTGGGTCCTGGTGCAGAACTGGGAGGCGTCCTCGGCGGGTGGTACCGACACCACCGACCTGGTGACGGCGGTCGTGGCCGGCGACCAGGGCAACCTGCGGGCCGAGGGCCCGGACGGACCCATCCCGGCGGCCACCCCGTTCGACATCCGCACGTTCTGGGACGAGCCGGACATGGAGGCGGGCCAGACCTGGCACGGCACCCTGACGCTCGGCAGCTCGGCGGCCAGCCCCGGCGACATCGGCGTCATCCCGGTGACGGTCGACCGGGTCGCCGACGACGTGACCAAGACGGCGGACCGCACGGAGGCGGTGCCGGGCGACACGATCACCTACACCGTCGACGTCGCACCCAACGTGACGCGCGAGGATCTGCGCTACACCATCACCGACACGCTGCCCGCCGGCACGACGTACGTCGAGGGCTCCGCCACCAACGGCGCCGTCTTCGAGGACGGCGTGGTCTCGTGGGCCGGTGACCTCGGGTCCACCTACGGGCAGGACGGCAACTACACCTTCACGACCAGCGCCGATGACCCGTCCTGCACCACCCCGTTCGGTCCGGGTTACCTGGACCTCGCCGCGCTCCCGCAGGCGTTCCAGCCCGACCCCGACGTCACGGGCGACTCGACGGCCTTCACCGCCTACGCCTCGAAGACGTACGGGCTCTACGGGGAGAATTACCAGGGCCTGACCTACACCGACGACGGCTTCCTGGTGTACGACGCGACGACCAACTACGACGGCGAGGTCTACACCGCGCAGGCGGTCCCCGACCCGATGGCGCCGAACAACGTGGCGGCGATGCTGTGGCAGGACATGGAGTTCCGCTACGACGCCGCGTCCGGTGCCGGTGTGACCGTGGTCGGCGTCGGAGGTGGTGACACCGCGATCGTCGAGTACGACAACATGCGCTACTA
This sequence comes from Nocardioides sp. SYSU D00065, assembly GCF_017916425.1. Classification (GTDB taxonomy): domain Bacteria; phylum Actinomycetota; class Actinomycetes; order Propionibacteriales; family Nocardioidaceae; genus Nocardioides. Next base: position 74,197 of record NZ_JAFMSX010000003.1, read on the forward strand.
CGGCGACACCGCCGGTCGGTTCGGATCGCTCGACATGCAGGTCTTCGCGTTCGCCGGGAGCAGCGACCTGGTGTTCGCCTACGACAACATCACCGCCGGTCCGCTGCTCGGGAGCGACCCCGACGCCCCCGTCACCATCGGCACCGAGAACGCCGACGGCACGGTCGGAGCCGCGCTCGTCAACACGGGCGACGCGAGCACCGTCCTGCAGGACGACCTCGTGGTGTGCGCCAGCTACGCCGAGCCGGAGGCCGAGGGTGCGAGCTTCAGCTACCAGGTCACCGTCGACGCCACCGTGGGCGACATGGACCTGACCAACAAGGTCGTCCACACGACCGACGACCCGGGCGCCAAGCCCGCGTCGTCGAGCCACACCGTGGCGATCAAGGGCTCCGCGGCGTCGACCGACGTCGCCCTGGCGCTCGACCCGACCACCATCGGGACCGGTGGCACCACCACCGCCTCGGCGTCGGTGTTCGGCACGGGAGCCTCGACCCCGACCGGCGAGGTGCAGTTTTTGGTGGGTGACCGGGTTGCCGGCACCGGCACGCTCGACGCGTCGGGCAAGGCGACGGCGACGCTGTCCGGCTTCCCGAGCGCAGGGACGTTCCCCGTGACCGCGACGTACCTCGGCGACACCGCCAACGCGGCCGCGACCTCAGCGCCGGTCAACCTCGTCGTCAGGGCCGGCAGCGCGCCGGTCGACAAGCTGGCGCCGAAGATCGGCACGAAGATGGTCAAGCCGGTGGAGGTGGGCAACCGCGTCCGCCTGCGGGTGACCGTGCGAGCGCGCGACATCGTCCCGTCGGGGACGGTCCGCGTCGTCGTCCGCGGCGCCGGCAAGGTCAAGACCTACACCGAGACGCTGAGCGACAGGGGCCGGGCCAAGGTCAAGCTCCCGACGTTCCGCAAGACCGGCAAGGTGACGGTCAAGGTCCTCTACTCCGGCGACGCCGCGGTGGAGTCCGGGACCAAGAGGATCAAGTTCCGGGTCGTCGACCGAAGCTCCGTCCGATGATGTGACCGCTCCACGAAGGGGCCGTCGGCGCGCACGCGCCGACGGCCCCTTCGTTCATCTGCGGCATGCTGGCCACGTGTCCGGACTCCGTACGCTGCTCGCCGCGACCGCGTGCGGGCTCGCGCTGACCGGCTGCGGCGGCGCGAACACACCTCCCCCGACACAGGAGACCGCCGTGGACGAGAGCCCCTCCCCCAGTCCGAGCACCGGCCGGTCCCCCGACGTGGACGCCTCGGTGAAGGACCTCGCCGACTCGCTCGGCGTCGATGCGGACGGCATCGAGCTCGTCTCCGTGGAGCAGGTCACGTGGCGCAACGGCAGCCGCGGGTGCGCCCGGCCCGGCGAGGCGTACACCCAGGCGCTGGTCAACGGCCGGCGAATCACCCTCCGCGTGGGCGGGCGCACCTACGAGTACCACTCCGGCGGCTCCCGCCCGCCGACGCTCTGCGAGAAGCCGACCGAGTAGCTCCCCGAGCGGTGCGCCACCCACATCCGCGCGCGTACGGATGTGGCCCAGCCACCGCCCAACCCCCGGACCAGGCCACCGCGCGCCCCAGCGGTGCCCGACCCACATCTCAGCGCCGGCGAATGTGGCTGGGCCACCCCCAACCCCCCGACCAGGCCACCGCGCGCCCCAGCGGTGCCCCACCCACATCCGAGGGCCCTCGAATGTGGCTCAGCCACCGCTCAACCAGGGGACCGGACCACCGAACGCCCCAGCGGTGCGCCACCCACATCACCGCACGTACGAATGTGGCTCGGCCACCGCCCAACCCCCCGACCAGGCCACCGCCCGCCCCAGCGGTGCCCCACCCACATCCCAGCGCCAGCGAATGTGGCTGGGCCACCGCCCAACCCCCGCGCCCGGGACGGGCGGGCCAGGACGCACGACGGCCCGCCGCCTCCGCAGAGGCGACGGGCCGTCGGGTGGTGCGTGGAGCCGGCGGTCAGGAGGGAACGACGTTGAGGGCCACCGTGGCGGACACCTCGTCGTGCAGCTTGACCGACACCTCGTGGGAGCCGAGCGACTTGATCGGGTTGGCGACCACGATCGTGCGGCGGTCGACCTTCTCGCCCGACACCTCGGCGATCGCGTCGGCGATCTCGGAGGTGGTGACGGCGCCGAACAGGCGGCCGCCCTCGCCGGCGCGGACCTTCACGTTGACCGCGTTGGCCTCGAGCTTGGTCTTGATCTCCTGCGCGTGGCTCTCGTCGCGGGCAGCGCGGGAGGCGCGGGCGGTCTTGATCGACTCGATGGTCTTCTCACCACCGCGGGTCCAGCGGATGCCGAGACCACGGGGAACGAGGTAGTTGCGGCCGTAGCCGTCCTTGACCTCGACCACGTCGCCGGGGGCGCCGAGGCCGTCGACTTCCTGGGTCAGGATGAGCTTCATGTCCCGTGCTCCTCTCAGCGACCGGTGGACGTGTAGGGCAGCAGCGCGAGCTCGCGCGCGTTCTTGACGGCGATGGCCACGTCGCGCTGGTGCTGGACGCAGTTGCCGGTCACGCGACGGGCGCGGATCTTGCCACGGTCGGAGATGAACTTGCGGAGCAGCGTGGTGTCCTTGTAGTCGACACCGGTCGCCTTTTCCTTGCAGAACTGGCAAACCTTCTTCTTGGGCTTGCGCAGAATTGCCTTGGCCATTGTGGTGCTCCCTTTCAGTGAGCCCGGCCCTGAAGGCAATCAGGGACGGAATGGAATGTGTGTTGGAACTAGAACGGGGGCTCGTCGTTGCCGCCGCTGACCCCGGGCGTGGCCCACGGGTCGTTGGCCGGCGCGGACTGACCGCCACCGGAGGACTGGGACTGACCGCCCCAGCCGCCGCCACCCTGGGAGGGCGCCGGGCTGGCCCACGGGTCGTCGGCCGGCGCGGACTGACCGCCACCGCCCGAGTAGCCGCCGCCACCGCCGCCGCCGGAGTAGCCGCCACCGCCGCCGGACCGGGTCGTCTTGGTGACCTTGGCCGAGGCGTTGCGCAGCGACGGGCCCACCTCCTCGACGTCGATCTCGAAGACGGTGCGCTTCTCACCCTCGCGGGTCTCGTACTGACGCGACTTGAGACGACCCTGCACGATCACGCGCATGCCCCGCTGCAGGGACTCGGCGACGTTCTCCGCGGCCTGGCGCCACACAGCGCAGGAGAGGAACAGCGTGTCGCCGTCCTTCCACTCGTTGCTCTGCCGGTCGAAGGTGCGCGGCGTCGAGGCGATCCGGAAGTTGGCCACGGGAGCCCCCGAGGGGGTGAACCGCAGCTCCGGGTCGTCGACGAGGTTGCCGATCACGGTGATGGTGGTCTCGCCTGCCATGTCAGGTCTCCTCAGAATGTCCTGCTGCTGTCCTGTTGATCCGGGGGTGCTCCCGGCGTACTGCCATCAAACAGGCAGCGACCGACAGCGTGAAGGGTCTTTCCACAGACGCCCGAGAGGGCATCAGTGAGCGTCGGGACGCATGACCTTCGTGCGCAGGATCGACTCGTTCAGCGTGAGCTGGCGGTCGAACTCCTTGACCGTCGCGGGCTCGGCCGTCAGGTTGATGACGGCGTAGATGCCCTCGGCGTTCTTCTTGATCTCGTACGCCATCCGGCGACGACCCCACACGTCGAGCGACTCGATCGAGCCACCGTCCTTGCGGATCACGTTGAGGTACTTGTCGAGCGACGGCTCGATGGTGCGCTCGTCGAGACTCGGGTCGAGGATGACCATCACTTCATAGGCACGCATAGCGGTCTCCACCTCCTCTGGGCTAGAGCGGCCACGGGCTCTCCGTGGCAGGAGGACTGTGCGTTCGCGACGCGCGACATCGGTGGCGCGGCGCGGTCACCCGAAGGCAACCGGGGAAGGCTACCAGCGCCGTGGCCCCCGCCCGGAATCGTCATACGCCGGCGACGCACTGCCCTGTGGACGGGCGCCGCGCGCCGCCTCGCCGGGACTAGCGTCGAGGAGTGGCGGCAGTGATCTCCCTCCGAACCTCCGCGGTGGTCGCGGGGCGCTACGTCCTGCTCGACCAGGTCGGCACCGGCGGCATGGGGTCGGTCTGGCGCGCCCGCGACGCGCGCACCGGTCGCGTCGTGGCGGTCAAGGTCCTCGGGCGCCACAGCGCCGCGCTGCTGGCGCGCTTCGTGCGCGAGCAGGCGATCCGGGTGCGGCACCCGCACGTCGTGGCACCGCACGGGTGGGCGGCGGAAGACGACCTGGTCGTGCTTGCCATGGAGCTCGTGCCCGGCGGCTCGGTCGCGGACCTGCTGCGCGAGCACGGTCCCCTCGACGCCGGGACGGCGGGCGTCCTCGTGGAACAGCTCCTAATGGGGCTGGCAGCCGTGCACGCGGCCGGCCTGGTGCACCGCGACGTCAAACCGGCCAACCTGCTGCTCGAGGCGACCGGGGACGGGCCGCCGCACCTGCGCCTCGGCGACTTCGGGGTGGCGGCGCCGATCGCCGACCGGCGGTTCACGACGGTGCCGGGAGCCATCGGCACCGACGGCTACATGGCCCCCGAGCAGGCGCGCGGCGCTCCGCCGGAGCCGACGCAGGACCTCTACGCGGTGGGCCGGGTCGCGCTCGAGCTCGTCACCGGTCTGCCCCCGCCCGGCCAGCGGGAGATCGGGTCCCACCCGCTGCGGCCGCTGGTCGACCGGCTGCTGGTCGCCGACCCCGAGCAGCGCATCGCCACCGCCGAGGCGGCGCTGCGGCTGCTCCGGCGCCTGCACCTGCCCGACGCCCACCACCCCCACGTGCCCGACCGGCTTGGGCCCGCGCCGCGACGACGTACGTCCTCGCCCGCACACCGCGACGTCGACTGGGTCGGGTGGTCGGCGTTCGCGGCGCTGCTCGGCGTGGTCGCCGGGTGTCTGTGCGTCCTCCTAGGGTGGAGGCCATGACGACCCCCCTCGCCGTCGGCGCCCACGTCGCGCAGGACGACCCGATCGCCGAGGCGATCGCCCGCCAGACCACGCTGGTGCAGTTCTTCCTGGGCGACCCGCAGGGCTACAAGGGTCCGGAGATCCGCTACGCCGGCGGCGCCGAGGCACTGCGGGCGGCGGCCGAGGAGGCCGGCGTCGACCTCTACGTCCACGCCCCCTACATCGTCAACGTGGCCACCACGAACAACCGGATCCGGATCCCGAGCCGCAAGCTGCTCCAGCAGCACATGGACGCAGCCGCCGAGATCGGGGCCAAGGGCCTCATCGTGCACGGCGGCCACGTCAACAAGAGCGACGACCCCGCCGTCGGCTTCGACAACTGGCGCAAGGCCATCGACGCGACCGACCTCAAGATCCCGCTGCTCGTCGAGAACACGGCGGGCGGCGACAACGCCATGGCCCGCCACCTCGACCGGATCGCCGGCGTGTGGGACGCCATCTCCTCGGCCGACGGCTCGGACCGGGTCGGGTTCTGCCTCGACACCTGCCACGCCTGGGCGGGCGGCATCGAGCTGGGCGACGCCGTCGAGAAGGTGCGCGCGATCACCGGCCGGATCGACCTCGTCCACGCCAACGACTCGCGAGACGGCTTCGGCTCCGGTGCCGACCGCCACGCCAACTTCGGGCAGGGGCACTTGCCCGCCGACGAGTTCGCTGCAGTGGTGCGCGAGGCCGGCGCGCCGGTCGTCTGCGAGACCCCCGGCGGCGCGGCCGAGCACCTGGCCGACTTCGCCTGGCTGCGCGAGCACCTCTGACGCGTCCCGTCAGCGGGCGGGCTCCGCAGTGACCACGACGTTGCTGCGGTAGACCGTGCCGTCCCAGTCCTCGCAGGTGATCAGGACCAGGCGTCCCGGTCCGGTGGGGCGGAACACGCGGGCGTTGTCGCGGGCGAGCTGGGCACGTCCCATGACGCGGACCGACCGGACGTCGTACGACAGGCGCCGGCTGTCGACGACGACGTGCACCCGGTCACCGCGCTGCAGCTGCTCGAGGTCGTCGAAGGCTCCGCCGCCGGCGTGCACGGTGTGCCCGGTGAGCACGGTGGTGCCCGTCCGGCTGCCGGGGCGGGCTCCTCCGGACCACCAGCCCACGCGGCGCGGGTCGGCGGGCGGGTCGAGCGCGCCGTCGACGGCCGCGATCGGGGTGACGGCGGCACGCACGCCGAGCGCGGGTACGACCACCTGGCGCGGCATCGCCGCCCCGGTCTCGCGGGCCCGTGCCGTCGCCTGCACGGCGGGAACAGGTCGGGCGAGGCTCTCCGCGACCTGAGGTGAGGGAGCCGGCTGCGACCTCAGGCTCACGAGGACGCCGGACACGATCAGCGCCGGTGCGGCCAGCGCCGCCCCCAGGTGGAGGAGGCGCTGGCCGCGTCGGGACGTGGTCGGCTCAGCCACGGGCCCGTCGGGTCCACGCGAGCCGGGCGGCGACGCCGCCGAGCATGACCAGCAGCAGCCCGAGGAGGGTGATCTCGGTCGCGCCGATGGCGGCGGTCGTGCCGGCGGCACCGGCGTTCACGGCGGTCGGCAGTCCCGCGGTCGACCGGCTCTGCTCGCCCAGGGCGGTGGCGTCGGACACTGCCTCCTCGCCGAGCACCTCGGCGTCGGAGTACAGCGGCGACTCCGAGACCGCGGCCGGGGTAGGCGTGGCGGTGGCGGTGGCGGCCGGGTTGCCCGGCGCGTGGGGATTGCCCGGCGCGTGGGGGTTGCCCGGCGTCTGGGGGTTGCCGGGTGTGTGCGGGTCCGTCGCGACCTCCGTGCCCGGGACCGGCGCCTCGCACCCCTGCACCCAGAACACCTTCGACTTGGTGTCGTTGCCGTTCGAGCGCGGCGTGCTGACCGTGAGCTTCACGTGGTAGCCCTGCTTGGGGTGCGGAGCGCCGGTGAAGGACAGCGTGTAGGCCTGCTGCCCGTCGAGGCCGGTGGGCGTACCGGCTCCGCTGGCCGGGTCGCCTCCCACGAAGACCTGCGCCGGACCGTCGACCGTCATGCCAACGCCGGTCGTGGGTGCGTGCTCGGCGAAGGCGACGGTCGAGACGATGTCCGCGCCCTCGTCGAAGCCGTACCACTCGACCTGGAAGGTGCAGCCGGGGTGCGGCGTGTTGTCCGGGATGCCGTCCAGCTCGCCGAGGGGGGCGATCTTCACCGTGCCGTTGTTGCCGGCGGGGTCACCGTTGCTCGGGCCGGGGTTCTGGTTCGCGTTGCTCTGGCCGTTCCCGTTGGGCTGACCGTTGCCGTTCCCCTGACCCTGGCCGTCGCCGTTGCCGTTGCTGTTACCCGACCCGTTGCCGTTGCCCTGCCCCTTGCCCGGACCGTTGCCCTGGCCCTGGCCCTGGCCCTGGCCGTTGTTGTGGCCGTTGTTGTGGCCGTTGCCCGAACCGTTGCTGTTGCCGGGGCCGTTGCCGTTGCCCTGGCCGTTCCCCTGACCCTGGCCGTTGCCCTGGCCGTTCCCCGGACCCTGCCCGTGACCCTGCCCGTTGCCGGGGTCCTGTGCGGCCGGCGGCGCCTGCGGCGCGTGCGGAGCCGGCGTGGGCGCGCCGGGCGGCTCGGACGTGTGCGCCGGAGGGTTGCCCCCGTTGAGCCCGTTCGCGGCGCCGTTGCCAGCGCCGTTGCCAGCGCCGTTGCCAGCGCCGTTGCTCTGCCCGTTGCTCTGCCCGTTGCCGGGGTCGGCCACCGCCGGCCCGGCGTGGACCAGGCCGACCCCCAGGCTGCTGCCGACGGTGAGGATGGCCGCCGCGGCGAGTCGCGCCCCCGGCCGGGTGTGGTGACCGGTCGAGCGAGACGTGGATCCCATGATGTGTCCTCCCTGTGACCCGGCGCGGACGCCGGGTTCGATGAACGTGGCGCTCGGCCCAGCCGTCCCTCCCGAGCGGACCGACGCAGGCTTCGTGCAGCCTTCAACTACGCCGTCTCGGCCCGGGTTACGCGCCCCCACCCCGTCGGGTGGAGCGGCACCACCCTTCGAGGTAGCGGGCGGCTCGAGAAAAGTCCGGCGCTCGATGCAACCGTTCCCGGTGCACGTGCGTCTGTACTGACGAGGGGACCAGACACGTACGGGGGTCGTGTCTGGTCCCTTGTAGCGTGTCCGGGGTGACGACCCCCCTGACGCTGCGCCCCATCTCCGCGCAGGAGCACCGCGACTTCATCGCCGGCAGGTCGTCCGCGAGCTTCCTGCAGACGCCCGCGTGGGCGAGCGTGAAGGCGGAGTGGAAGGCCGAGTCGATCGGCTGGGTGCGCGGCGACCAGCTGGTCGGTGCGGGACTGGTGCTCTACCGCCAGCTGCCGAAGGTGCGGCGCTACCTCGCCTACCTTCCCGAGGGCCCGGTGATCGACTGGACCACCGACGACCTCGCGGCCTGGCTGGCGCCGATGGTGGCGCACCTGAGGAAGCAGGGCGCCTTCGCGGTGCGGATGGGACCGCCCGTGGTCACCCGCCGCTGGTCGGCCGAGCAGGTGAAGGCCGGCATCGCCGACGAGTCCGTGCGGCGGCTCGGCGACGTGCCCCCGCTGGAGCGCTCTCAGGACGGCGCCCGCGTCGTCGCGCAGCTCCACGAGCTGGGCTGGCAGCACCAGTCGGCCGAGGGCGGCTTCTCCGCCGGCCAGCCGCAGTTCAACTTCCAGATCCCGCTGGTCGGGGCGGACGGCAGCCCGCGCACGGAGGCCGACGTGCTGGCGGGAATGAACCAGCTCTGGCGCCGCAACATCAAGAAGGCCGACAAGGCCGGCGTCGAGGTCTCGCTCGGCGAGCGGACCGACCTCAAGGCCTTCCACGACCTCTACGCGCACACCGCCGAGCGCGACCGCTTCACGCCGCGACCGCTGTCCTACTTCGAGACGATGTACGACGCGCTCGACGCCGAGGACCCCGACCGGATCCAGCTGTGGCTGGCCCGCCACGAGAACGACCTCGTCGCCGCCACCATCGCGATCCGCGTCGGCACCCACGCGTGGTACTCCTACGGCGCCTCCTCGACGGAGAAGCGCGACGTGCGCGGGTCGAACGCCGTGCAGTGGGCGATGATCCGCCACGCCCTCGACGCCGGCGCCCACGTCTACGACCTGCGTGGCATCACCGAGACCCTGGACGCCGACGACCCGCACGTCGGACTGATCCAGTTCAAGGTCGGCACGGGCGGGCAGGCCGTGGAGCACGCCGGCGAGTGGGACCAGCCGGTCAATCGGGCCATCTACAAGGCGTTCCAGCTCTACCTCGCACGGAGAGGGTGAGCCGCGGATGAGCCTGACCCTCACCGTCGACGGCGAGCGCTGGCGCTCGCACCTGCTCGCGACGGTCGCCAAGGCGCCGGGCATCGTCCCGGTGGCGAAGGGCAACGGCTACGGCCTCACCCTCGCGCGGCTGGCCCGGCGGGCGCAGTGGCTCGCCGAGCACGCCGACAGCACCGGCGCACCGCTCGACCTGCTCGCGGTCGGCACCTACGACGAGGTCGACCAGGTCGCCACCCGCTACGACGGCGACCTGCTGGTCATGACGCCGTGGCGACCCTTCGGCGCGGCGCTCGAGCTCGACGAGCGGCTCGCCGGGCGCGTGGTGCACACGGTCAGCCGCCCCGAGGACCTTGCCGGTCTGCGGGCCCGCGACCCGCGGGCCCGGTTCGTGCTGGAGCAGCTGACCTCGATGCGGCGTCACGGCATGACCCGGCGCGACCTGGCCGCCGCGGCGCACCAGCTGCACGACGAGCACGGCGGGGGGCACCGCAGCGGCCTGCGGGGGGTCGCCATGCACCTGCCGCTCAACACCAGCTCGCACCTCGGAGAGGCGCGGCGCCTCATCAACGACGTGGTCGCCTCAGGCCTGCCGACCCGCACGGTGTTCGTCTCGCACCTCACCCACGCCGAGCTCGCCGAGCTGGCGGCGACCTACCCCGACTTCACCGTACGACCGCGCATCGGCACCGGCCTGTGGCTCGGCGATCGGGGCGCCCTCCGCGTGAGCGCCACGGTGCTCGACGTCCACGCCGTCGACCGGGGCGACGTCTTCGGCTACCGGGGCCGCACCGCGCCCAAAAGCGGGCACATCGTCGTGGTGAGCGGCGGCACCGCGCACGGCATCGGGCTCGAGGCGCCGACCGGCGACCAGTCCCTCAAGGCGCGGGCGGCCACGCTGGCACGCGGCGGGCTCGACGCGGTCGGGTTCGTCCGCTCCCCGTTCAGCATCGACGGCAAGCAGCGGCTCTTCGCCGAGCCGCCGCACATGCAGGCCTCGATGCTCTTCGTGCCCTCAGGCGCCCGGGTGCCGCGCGTCGGTGAGGACATCGACGTCCGGGTCCGGTTCACCGCGACCGACGTCGATCGCGTCGTCGTCGTCTGAGTCGTCGTCTGAGTCGTCGTCTGAGGCGCCGTCGTCTGAGGCGTCGCGGACCACCGCGACGACGAGCCACAGCAGCCCGGCGACGCGGAGCACGACCGCGAGCCAGTAGGCGCGCAGGTCGTCGGTGACCGTCGGCACCAGCGCGTTGCCGACGTACCACCCGGTGATCACCCAGCTGATGAGGTGAAGCCCCTGCCACACGAGCAGGTCGCGCCACCGGCGTACGGCGATCGCGGCCAGCGGCAGCGCCAGCAGGGCGTGCTCCGGCGGGGCGGACGGGGCCACGGCCAGCGCCGCCGCCATGACGACCAGGCCGGCGCGGGCGCTGGTGCGGACCGTGGGTCGCCCGGCTCGCCGCACCAGCCACCACACGACACCGCCGGCACCGGCCAGCACGGCCAGCTGCACCGCAGCGCGCGTCGCCGTCGAGGTGCCGACGGCGGCCTGCTGCAGCAGCAGCCAGACGGACCCGGTGTCGGGCTCCTCGACCCTGGCCCGTCCCGGCGCGGAGATCACGACGTACGTCGCCGCGGCCGCGAGCAGGGCGTCGACCCGGTCCCGGAGCCGGCCGCCGACCGCCACCACGCCCAGGAGCACCACCGCGACGGGCAGGGCGAACGCTGCTGCCACGCCGGCTCCGATGCCGGCCACCCAGCCGCGGCCCGAGGCCCACCCCCACAGCAGGACCGCGACGCCCGCGGCGGCCACGAGGTCCCAGGACAGCCAGTGCACCAGCAGCACCGGGGACAGCGCCCACCCGGCGGCGGCCCACGGCCGGCTCGCATCGACGCGGACGAGGAGGACGGTCGTCAGCAACGCCAGCGCCGCGAGCAGGACGGCCAGGCCGGCTGTCGTCGCCACCGTCCCGCCGCCGGGGAAGAGGCCGGCCAGCCGCTCGAGCCAGGTCGCGACGGTCGGCGGGGAGCCGGCGTCGGCCGACGTGCCCGCGAGGTCGGACCAGCACAGCTGCGCGAACGGCTGGTCCTGACGTCCCCACCCCGACGGGACGCAGGCGGACTTGCTCAGCATGCCGGCCGACAGCACGACGGCCGTGAGGCCCAGCAGCGCCCGCTGGGCGCTCCACCACGGATGCCCGCCCGCGTGGTCGCCGAGCGGCCCGCCGACGATCTCCGACATCGCCGCCGCGACCGGGTCGGTGCGCGTCGGTGCCTCGCGGTCGTGCGCCACGGTCAGGGTCGGGCGTCGACAGCGGGTCGCCGCAGCTGCATGCGCGCCGTCGGCGTGGCCGTGGCGGTGGGTGTCGCCGTCGGGACCGGGGTCGTGGGGACGGGGTCGGTCGGCACCGGAGTCGTCGGCACCGGGGTCGTCGGGACCGGCGTCGTCGGCGTCGGGGTCGTCGGTGTCTGGGTCGGCGTCGGTGTCTGGGTCGGAGTCGGCGTCTGGGTCGGCACGCCGCCGGTCTCGGTCGGGCGGTTGGTCGGCCGCGGCGGAGGCGGAGGCGGCGAGGAGGTGGTGGTCGGCGGCGCGACGTACTCGTGCCCGTCGTCGGGCGCGTCGCCGTCGACGAACACGGGCTCGGGGAACTCCTCGACCTCCATGCCCTCCATCACGCGCTGCATGATCGCGGTCCAGGTCTTGGCCGGGTAGTTGCCGCCGAAGTAGCCCGAGCGCCCGTCGCTGCTGGTGGGCAGCCACAGGTCGGCGCCGTCGGGCCGCGGCACGTCGAGCCCATCGCGACCGCGGCCGCGCACGTACATCACCGCCGTGGAGATCTGCGGCGTCATGCCGACGAACCAGGAGGAGGACACCTCGTCGTCGGCGTTGGTCGCGGTGCCGGTCTTGCCGGCGGCCGGTCGCGCGAGGGCGAGCGCCTCGGTGCCCGAGCCGGAGCTGACGACCTGCTGGAGGGCGTACGTCACGTCGGCGGCGATGTCGGGGTCGACGGTCTGCTTGCTGCGCTCCTTGGCCTCGTAGAGGACCTTGCCGTCCTTGTCGACGACCTTCTGCAGCACGTGCACCTCGTTGCGGGTGCCGCCGTTGGCCAAGGTGGCGTATGCGTTGGCCATGTTGATCGGGCTCACCTGGGCGGTGCCGAGCGTCACGCCGACTTCGTTCTTGAGGTCGATCGACTTGCGCGGGATGCCCCAGCGCTCGGGCTCGTTGCCGGGGATGCCGAGGTCCTCGGCGGCCTGGATGACCTTCTGCGGGCCGTCCTCCATGGAGTCGACCATGTCGACGAAGGCGGTGTTCACCGAGTTCTCGGTGGCGCTGAGCATCGAGACCGCGGAGCCGTAGTCGGTGTCGCCCTGGTTGCCGAACTCGGTGCCGGCGATGTCGATCGGGCTGTTGCCCTCGAAGGTGTCGTAAAGGGAGAAGCCGTCGCGGATGGCCGCGACGTCGGTGGCCGCCTTCATCGTCGAGCCGGCCATGCCGCCGGCCACCGCCCAGTTGATCTGCGAGTCGAGGTAGTTCTGACCGCCGTAGAAGCCGAGCAGCTCGCCGGTCCGGGTGTCGACGGTCGCGGCGCCGACGTGCAGGTCGGCGTCGCCGACCGGTCCGGGCATGCCCGCGTCGGGGCGCTGCTCGACGACCGCCTCCTCGACGTCGGCCATCACCTGCGGGTCGAACGTGGTGGTGATCCGCAGCCCGCCGCCATCGATCTCGTCCTCGCTGGCGATCCCGCGGTCGAGGATCTCCTGCTTGACCAGCGCGAGCATGTGACCGCGCTGGCCGCCGTACTGGCTCTGGGCCTCGACCTTCGGGAACTTGGGCAGCCGCTTGATGGCGGTGTCGCGCTCCTCGCTGGTGATCGTGCCCATCTCGGCCATGCTGTCGAGGACGTAGGCGTAGCGGCCCTTGAGGTCCTGCTTGGCCTCCTTGCCGTTGGCCGGGTCGTACTGCGAGGGGTTGTTGAGCACGGTGGCGAGCACCGCGGACTCCCGCAGGCTGAGGTCCTTGGCGTCGTGGTCGAAGTACGCCTTGGCAGCGGCCTGGATGCCGTAGGCGCCCCGGCCGAAGTAGATGGTGTTGAGGTAGCCCTCGAGCACCTCGGACTTGCTGAGCTGCTGCTGGATCTTGAGCGAGACGATCGCTTCCTTGATCTTGCGCTTGTAGCTCTGCTCGCTGGTGAGGTAGAGGATCTTGACGTACTGCTGGGTGATGGTGGACGCACCCTGGCGGGCGTTGCCGCGGGCGTTGGAGAACAGGGCGCGCACGATGCCCTTGGGGTCGATGCCCTTGTCGGTCCAGAACGTCTGGTTCTCGGCGGCGACGACCGCGTCCTGCATGGTCTGGGGCATCTCCGAGAGCGGGATCGACTCGCGGTTCTGCTCGTCGTAGTAGGTGCCGAGCTGCTGCTCGCCGTCGCGGTAGTAGACGAACGTGGTCTGCGCCTGGAACGCCGAGTTGGGTGTCGGGATGCTGATCGCCTGGTAGAGCACCACCACGATGCCGGCCATCACGAGGGCGCCGACGACCCCGAGGATCGCGAGCACCTTGACGACCTTGGCCGCCCGCTGGCGCGGCGTGCGCCGGGGCTGGGGGCGTCGGGTCTGGGCCTTGCCGACGGCCCTCCGCTTCTTCGCACTCACCGGGCAAGCGTAAACGGGGCACCGCGCCAACCCGGATTCGTCATCGGCGGATATATCGCTACGATAGGTCGCATGGCACGCCGTGGTGACACCATCGAGCTCGCGGTCCTCGGACTGCTGCACGAGGGACCCATGCACGGCTACGAGCTGCGCAAGCGCCTCAACCTGATGCTGGGCTGGGGTCGCGTGCTGTCCTACGGCTCGCTCTACCCGGCGCTGAAGAAGATGCTCCGCGCCAACCTCATCACCGAGGTCGCCGCCACCACGACCACGACGAGCCGTCGACCCCGGATCGTGTACGAGGTGACCGAGGCGGGCAATGCGGAGTTCCAGCGCCTCATGTCCGAGGTCGGGCCCACGGCGTGGGAGGACGACAACTTCGACATCCGGTTCGCGTTCTTCTCCTCCACCGACATGGAGATCCGTCTTCGCGTCCTGGAGGGGCGTCGCTCGCGGCTCCAGGAGCGGCTCGCCCGGGTCCAGGCCGAGCTGGCCCGCACCCAGGCGGAGGTCGACCGCTACGCCGGCGAGCTCCAGCGCCACGGCGTGGAGTCGGTGGAGCGCGAGGTCCGGTGGCTCTCCGACCTCATCCGGGCCGAGCGCGGCGACCAGGCACCCGCACCACACGACGCCACCGGCGTCCCGTCGACGACCGACTGACCAACCAGCCAACAGACCAGCAGACCTGCAGACCAGCAGTCAGAGAGAAGGGGAGCCCGATGGGTTCGGTACGAGTAGGCATCGTGGGAGTCGGCAACTGCGCCACCTCCCTCGTCCAGGGCGTTGAGTACTACAAGGACGCGGACCCGTCGGCGACCGTGCCGGGTCTCATGCACGTCGTCTTCGGCGACTACCACGTCAAGGACGTCGAGTTCGTCGTGGCGTTCGACGTCGACGACAAGAAGGTGGGCAAGGACCTCTCCGAGGCCATCAACGCCTCCGAGAACAACACCATCAAGATCGCCGACGTGCCCACCCTCGGCGTCGAGGTCAAGCGCGGCCCGACCCTCGACGGCCTCGGCAAGTACTACCGCCAGACCATCGAGGAGTCCGGCGCCGAGCCGGTCGACGTCGTGCAGGCGCTCAAGGACGCCGAGGTCGACGTCCTCGTGTCCTACCTCCCGGTGGGCTCGGAGGAGGCCGACAAGTTCTACGCCCAGTGCGCCATCGACGCGGGCGTGGCCTTCGTCAACGCCCTCCCCGTCTTCATCGCCTCCGACCCGGTGTGGGCCAAGAAGTTCGAGGACGCGGGCGTCCCGATCGTCGGCGACGACATCAAGAGCCAGGTCGGCGCGACCATCACCCACCGCGTGATGGCCAAGCTGTTCGAGGACCGCGGCGTGGCGCTGGACCGCACGTACCAGCTCAACGTCGGCGGCAACATGGACTTCAAGAACATGCTCGAGCGCGACCGCCTGGAGTCCAAGAAGGTCTCCAAGACCCAGGCCGTGACGTCGAACCTCAAGGGCGAGCTGGCCGACAAGGTCAGCGACCGCAACGTCCACATCGGCCCGTCCGACTACGTCGCGTGGCTCGACGACCGCAAGTGGGCCTACGTCCGCCTCGAGGGTCGCGCCTTCGGTGACGTCCCGCTCAACCTCGAGTACAAGCTCGAGGTCTGGGACTCGCCCAACTCGGCCGGCATCATCATCGACGCGGTCCGCGCCGCCAAGATCGCCAAGGACCGCGGCATCGGCGGCCCGATCCTGCCCGCGTCGGCCTACCTGATGAAGTCCCCGCCGGTGCAGATGGCCGACGAGACCGGCCGCGCCGAGCTCGAGAAGTTCATCCGGGGCGACGTCGAGGCCTGACGCCCGCCAGCACCCCAGCAGCACCCCAGCAGCACCACGACGGCCCCGCAGGTCCGCACCCGGACCTGCGGGGCCGTCGGCGTACCTCCCGTCCGCTATCCGGGGCCTGCGACGTCAAGCCGTCCGGAGGATAGAAGCGGTTCTCCAGGGGTACGTCCCTTCTCCGGGCTGGAGACGCCGGCTCCGGTGGAGGGAGATCGACATGCGGCTTTCCCAGATGGCGGTCGCGGCTCTCGCCGCGTGCCTGCTCGCCGGCTGCGCGCAGGGGACCGGGGACTCCGAGGAGACGACGGACGTCTCCTTCGACAGCAGCGCGGAGCTCAGCGGCGAGGTCGAGGTGATGGGCTTCGGTGCGGGCGACGAGATCGCGACCGTCCGGCTCGACCGGGCCGAGGAGGCGCTCGGCGCCGACGTCGATGTCACGCTCGTCGAGGGCGACCTCGACATCCAGCAGTTCCTCTCCTCGGTCGCCTCGGGCGAGCCGCCCGCGCTGGTGTACGCCGAGCGCAGCCAGATCGGCACCTTCGCCTCGCGCGGCGCGGTCGTCCCGCTGACCGACTGCATCGAGGGCGAGGGCATCGACACCTCGGTCTTCCGCGAGTCCGCGCTCGGCGAGGTCACCTTCGACGACGAGGTCTACGGCATCCCCGAGTTCAACGTCGTCCAGCTCACCCAGGCCAACGCCGACCTCCTCGAGCAGTCCGGGCACACCATCGAGGACGTCAACGGCTCCGACTGGGACGCCGTGCTCGCGGCCAACCAGGACCTCATGAAGGTGGAGGGCAACAACCTCACCACCATCGGCTACGACAGCAAGCTGCCGGAGTTCCTCCCGCTCTGGGCCAAGGCCAACGGTGCCGACCTGATCTCGGAGGACGGTCGCACCGCGCAGCTCGACGACCCGGCCGTGGTCGAGGCGCTCGAGTTCGCCGTGTCGGTCTACGACGCTCAGGGCGGGTTCGGCGAGGTGAAGGCGCTGCGCGACTCCGCCGACTTCTTCGGCGACGGCAACCAGTTCGCGAGCGGCACTCTCGGCGCCATGCCGATGGAGCAGTGGTACGTCAGCGTGCTCAACGACGTGTCCCCCGACGCACCCATGGCCTTCGACACCGTGCGCGACCTGCAGGGCGAGCCGCTCGCCTGGGCGTCGGGTTCCGCCTGGGCCATCCCCAAGGGCAGCCCGAACCCCGAGGCGGCCTGCCGCATGGCTCGCGTGATGACCGAGACCGACTCGTGGATCGCGGCCGCCGAGGAGCGGGTGCGGCTGCGCGAGGAGAGCGGCGGCCTGTTCACCGGCATCCTCACCGCCAACGAGGAGGCCGACGAGGCGGTGCGCGAGATGGCGCCGACCGACGGCGACTCCGTGTGGTCAGAGGCGGTCGCAGCGATGTACGAGGCCAACGAGCACACGTTCGCCATGCCCGCCAACCCGGCCGGCGACGAGTTCGAGCAGGCCTGGCAGGACGAGGTCAACAAGGTGCTCAACGGTGACAAGGAGCCGGCCGAGGCGCTGGCCGACGCGCAGGCGACCGCCCAGGAGGCACTCGACGAGGCGTGGGCGAGCTGGGACGAGAAGTGAGCGTGGCGGCTCCCGCGCGCCGCAGGAGCAGCGGCCGCGTCGCGTTGCTGTTCATCAGCCCCTGGCTGATCGGGTTCGCCGTCTTTATGGCGTACCCCGTCCTCTACACCGTCTACCTGTCGCTGACCGACTACGACGTCATCAACGACCCGACGTTCGTGGGCCTGGACAACTACCGCGAGCTGATGGGCGACGAGAAGGTCGTCCTGGCGATGCGCAACACGTTCGTCTACACGGCGATGGCCGTGCCGGCGCAGCTGGCGATCTCCCTCGCGCTGGCGCTGCTCCTGCAGCGGGCGGGGCGGGCGGCCGGCTTCTTCCGCACCGCGTTCTTCCTGCCCAAGATGACGCCGCCGGTGGCCGTCGGCGTCCTCCTGCTGCTCCTGCTCAACGGGCAGAGCGGCCTGGTCAACGAGTTTCTCGCCTGGTTCGGCATCGACGGGCCCAACTGGACCACGGACGCTGCCTGGGTCAAGCCCGGGCTCGTGCTGATGTCGCTATGGACGGTGGGCTCGTCGGTGATCATCCTGCTGGCCGCCCTGCAGGAGGTCCCCGAGGAGCTCCTCGACGCCGCCCGCGTCGACGGGGCCGGCTGGTGGAAGCGGCTGTGGCACGTCGTGCTGCCGATCATCAGCCCGGCCATCTACTTCATCGTCGTGGTCGACACCATCGCCTCGCTGCAGTCCTTCACCGAGGCGTACACCGCGTTCTTCGGCGCCGGCAACACGACGTACAGCAACGACGCCGCCCTCTTCTACGCCATCTACCTGTTCCAGCAGGCCTTCGAGTTCCTGCACATGGGCTACGCCTCGGCGCTGGCCATGCTGCTCTTCCTCGTCGTGATGCTCGTGACCGCGCTGCAGGTGCTCCTCAGCCGGCGGCTGGTCCACTACACCGGAGACCGCGCATGAGCACCCTGGACCGAGCCGGCCAGGTCGGCGACACCGGCTCGCCGATCGTCCCGGACGCCACGGCGGCACGACCCACCCCTCGACCGCGCCCGCAGGCGAGCCGCCCCCGGGGCCGAACCGGCCGCGTGGTGGTGGGCGCGCTGTTGGTGCTGTTCACCATCGCGTTCGTCTACCCGTTCGTGTGGCTGGTCAGCGCCTCGCTCAAGCCGCGCAGCGACGTCTTCGACAACCGGCTCATCCCGGAGACGCTGACCTTCGACAACTACATCGAGGTCTGGAACGCCGCGCCGATGGCCGCGTGGCTGCTCAACACCGCCTTCGTCACCGTGATGGCGACCATCACCGTGACCATGTCGAGCGCCCTGGTGGCGTGGGGCTTCGCGCGCTACCGCTTCCGGGGACGCAACCTGCTCTTCGGGCTGGTCCTGGCCTCGATGATGATCCCCGGCGCCGCCACCATGATCCCGACCTACCTGATCTGGGACTCCCTCGGCATGGTCGGCACCCTCACCCCGCTGTGGGCGGGCAACGTGTTCGGCACGGCGTTCTACATCTTCCTGCTCCGCCAGTTCTTCCTCGGCCTGCCGACCGAGCTGTTCGACGCCGCGGAGATGGACGGCGCCGGGCACTGGCGGGTGTTCTGGCACATCGCGCTGCCGCTGACCCGGCCAGCCCTCGTCGTGGTGGCGCTGTTCGAGTTCCAGGCGGCGTGGACCGACCTGATGCGCGGGCTGATCTACCTGCGCGACCGCGAGGACTTCACCGTGCCGCGCGGGCTGAAGTCGATGCTGGACCAGTTCGGCTTCGGCGGCGAGTGGCACTGGGAGCTGGTCGTCACCGCGAGCGTCATCACGACAGTGCCGATGATCGTGGTGTTCTTCCTGGGCCAGAAGCAGATCATCCAGGGCGTCGCCAGCACGGGGACCAAGGGCTAGACCGGGTCACGCCCCGCGGTCGGCCCACCAGGCGCGCAGCGCCGCCTCGGCCCGCTCGGGCGACTGCGGCCCCTCGTCCATCCGCAGCTCGAGCAGGAAGCGGTAGGCCGCGCCGACCTCCGGGCCCGGCCCGATGCCGAGCACCTCCATGATGCGGGTGCCGTCGAGGTCCGGCCGGATCGCGGCCAGCTCCTCCTCCTCGCCGAGACGCGCGATGCGCTCCTCGAGGGAGTCGTAGGTGCGTCGCAGGCGGTCGGCCTTGCGCTGGTTGCGGGTCGTGCAGTCGGCGCGCGTGAGGATGTGCAGCCGCTCGAGCTGGTCGCCGGCGTCGCGCACGTAGCGACGTACGGCGCTGTCGGTCCACTCCCCCGACCCGTAGCCGTGGAAGCGCAGGTGGAGCTCGACGAGCCGCGACACCGCCTCGATGTCGGAGTTGGAGAAGCGCAGCGCCTGCATGCGCTTGCGCGTCAGCTTGGCGCCCACGACGTCGTGGTGGTGGAAGGTGACCACCCCGCCGGGCTCGAAGCGCCGCGTCCGCGGCTTGCCGACGTCGTGCATCAGGGCCGCGAACCGCGAGACGAAGTCCGGCCCGCCACCGAGCCGGTGCTCGAGCTCGATCGACTGCTCGAGCACGGTGAGGGTGTGCTCGTAGACGTCCTTGTGGCGGTGGTGCTCGTCGCGCTCGAGCGCCAGGGCGGGCAGCTCGGGCAGGACGTACGCCGCCAGCCCGGTGTCGACGAGCAGCGTGAGACCGAGTCTGGGGTGGGGCGCGCACACCAGCTTGACCAGCTCGTCGCGCACCCGCTCGGCGGAGATGATCTCGATGCGCCCGGCCATCGCGGTCATCGCCTCGACCACGTCCGGCGCGACCGCGAAGCCGAGCTGCGCGGCGAACCGGGCCGCGCGCATCATGCGCAGCGGGTCGTCGCTGAAGGAGTCCTCGGGCCGGCCCGGGGTGCGCAGCACCCGCTCGGCGAGGTCGACGATCCCGCCGAAGTGGTCCACGAACTCGCGGCCCGGCACCCGCACCGCCATCGCGTTGACCGTGAAGTCGCGCCGGCCCAGGTCGCCGGCGAGGGTGTCGCCGAAGTCGACGTCGGGCTTGCGCGAGGACGGGTCGTAGGTCTCGGAGCGGTAGGTGGTGATCTCGACCTGCCACGGACCCTTGCGGCAGCCGATGGTGCCGAAGGCGCGACCCATGTCCCACACGGCGTCGGCCCAGCCGGAGACCAGTCGCTCGGTCACCTCGGGACGGGCGGACGTGGTGAAGTCGAGGTCCTGCTGGAGGCGGCCGATCATTGCGTCGCGGACCGGGCCGCCCACGAGGGCGAGCTCTTCACCGGCGGCGGCGAACAGCTCCCCGAGCTCGTCGATGACCGAGCCGATGCGCGCCAGCTCGGTGGCGACGCGGCTTTGGATCTCGACGATCGTGAGCGGTTGCAGGGCAGCGTCGGACACGACGGGCCAGTCTACGTCCCTGTCGCGGCCCACCCCTCATCTAGCATCGGTGCGTGCCCCGCCCGTCGTCGTTCCGTGCTGCCCTGGCGGGCCTCCTGACCCTCGGGGTCACGTGCGGCCCCCTGGTGCCGCCCGCGGCGGCAGCCCCGGTGGCTGAGGAGCAGGACCCGCTGGTGGTGCGCCTCGACACGATCAGCCCGGTCCTCCCGCGCAGCGGCGACGTGGAGATCACCGGCACGGTGACCAACGTCAGCGACGCCACGTTCACCGGCGTGAACCTCCACGCCTTCTCGTCCCAGACACCGATCCTCGACCCCACCTCGCTCGCGGCGTCCGCAGCCATCGACCCGGCCGAGTTCGTCGGCCCCCGCGTCACGGTGCCGGGCACCTTCGACACCGTCGACACGCTGGCTCCAGGCGAGACCGCCGAGTTCTCCGACTCGGTCCCGGTCGAGCTGCTCGGCATCCCCGACCAGGAGGGGGTCTACTGGATCGGGGTCCACGCACTCGGCGACGGCGCCGTCCCGCGCGACGAGATCGCCGACGGACGCGCCCGCACGTTCATCCCCGCCCGCCCCAGCGGCCGTCGCACCCAGGAGGCCTCGGTCATCCTGTCGATCCGCAACCGCGTCTGGTACGACGAGTCCGGCGCCATCGCCGGGACCGAGCGGTGGGCCCGCCGACTGGCCGAGGGCGGCAGCCTGGACGGGGTGCTCGACATGGCGGAGTCGGCCGGCTCGACGCCGTACACCTGGCTGGTCGACCCGGCCGTCCTCGTCGCGGTGGTGCGTCTGGCGACCATGGGCAACCCCCCGCGCAGCCTGGCGCCGGCCGAGACCGCGGCGGGGCAGGAACCCAGTCCGACCGAGACACCGGCTGACGACGACGGCGCGGCGACCGGGACGCCGGAGACCCTCACACCGTCGGCCCCCGAGACGAGCGACCCCCCCACCGAGGAGGAGGCCGCCCTCGCCGCGGCGGCCTCGCAGTGGCTGACCCGGTTCATCGGGGTGGTGGGCTCCGAGACGGTCCTCACGCTCCCCTTCGGCGACCTCGACGTCGCGGCCGCGGTGCGCAACGACCCCGATCGCTATCCCGAGGCGCTCGCTCGCAGCGCCGAGGTGATGCGCGACCTGGGCCTGGACTCGCGCATGGCGGTGGCGCCGGGCAACGGCGTCCTCCCACCCGAGGCGATCGCCGCCACGCCGCCCAGCGCTGCCATCCTGCTCGGCGACAACGCCTTCGCGCTCCCGCCGAGCAGCCGGAGCTCGGTCGTGCGGCTGCTCGGGCACCGGGTGCTGCTCACCAGCAGCGGGGCCGAGGCGGGAGGTCCCGGCCCGACCGCCCCCGGCGACCCCCTCGCGCTGCGCCAGCGGCTGCTCAGCGAGGCCGCCCTCCGGCTGGCGAACCGCGACACCGCGCCGCTCGTGGTCACCTTGCCGACCGTGTGGCGCGGCGAGGACGCCGCGTCGTTCTTCAGCGAGCTCGAGCAGCCGTGGCTCGACGTCGTCCCGGTGGACGACGTCGCGGACGGGTCCGCAGCCGACGTGTCCGCATCGTCCCTGGTCTACACCCAGGCCGACCTCGAGGCCGAGCTGAGCCCGGCCAACTTCGCCGCGGCGAGGCGCGCCGCGGACGCGGCGGCGCTGCTCGACGAGGTCCTCACCCAGGAGACGACGGTGGCCCGGCAGGTCAGCGACGAGGTGCTGGTGTCCCTGTCCGAGCAGCACCGCCGGCGCCCGGGGCTGGCGCGCGCCGCCGGCCAGCGGGTTGAGGACTCGCTGCGCGCCGACCTCGCCAAGATCCGCATCGAGGCGCCGACGGCAGTCACGCTCTCCAGCGACGCCGGGCCGCTGGGAGCCACCCTCGTCAACGGCCTCGACCAGCCCGTCACCGTCCAGGTCCACGTGACCACCGACGGCGAGCTCACCCTGACCGGCGGCGGGGTGCGCGAGCTGGGGCCGCTCGCGCGCAGCGTGGTCCGGTTCGAGGCGGCCACGAGCCAGGTGGGCGTCCACAACGTCCGGCTGGCGGTGACCAGCCTCGACGGCGTACCGCTCGGCTCGTCCGACTCGCTCCCCATCCGCGCGGCCCGGGTCAGCGCGCTGATCTGGTTCGTGATGGCCGCCGGCGCGCTCGTGCTCTTCGGGATGATCGGCTATCGGCTCCCGGGCCAGATCCGGGCCCGGCGCGCGGAGCTGGCCGCGGCGGAGCGTGCCGAGACCGCGTCGGACGTCGAGCGAGCATGAGCGACCAGCGGATCCTGGCCTCCTCGGCGGTCATGGCGGCCGGCACGGTCGTCTCCCGCGCGTCGGGCTACGTCCGCGCCGCGCTGCTCGTCTGGGCGCTCGGCGCCGCGCTGCGCGCCGACCTCTTCACGATCGCCAACACGCTGCCCAACATGGTCTACATCCTGCTGGCCGGCGGCATCTTCAACGCGGTGCTCGTCCCCCAGCTGGTGCGGCGCATCAAGGACGACCCCGACGGTGGCGACGCCTACGCCAGCCGCGTCATCACCCTCTCCGCGCTGTTCCTCGGCACGGTCACGCTGCTGCTGGTCCTGCTGGCGCCTCAGCTGCTGCGGCTGTACCTCGACGGCCGCTACCTCGAGCCGGACCGGGCCGCTCATCTGGAATCCATCGTCGACCTCACCCGGTGGTGCCTGCCGCAGGTGTTCTTCTACGGCATGTACGTGCTGGTCGGGCAGGTGCTCAACGCCCGGGGCCGGTTCGGCCCGATGATGTGGGCGCCGATCGCCAACAACCTCATCTCCATGGCGATGCTCGTCGCCTACCTCGTCGTGTGGGGCTCGGTCGGCACCACGCCCGCCCGCTACGCCCCGCTGAGCAGCAGCCAGGAGGTCCTGCTCGGCCTGGGCTCGACGGTGGGCATCGTCGCGCAGTGCCTGGTGCTCGTGCCCTACCTCCGCGCATCGGGCTTCACCTACCGGCCGCGCTTCGACTTCCGCGACCCCGAGCTGCGCAAGACCCTGTCGCTCGGCGTGTGGACCCTGCTCTTCGTGGTCGTCACCCAAGCGGCGTACCTCGTCGTCGTCAGGCTCGCCTCCGGCGGCACCGCCGGCGCCGACGACGGCACGGGACTCACCGTCTACTCCAACAGCCTGCTCATCATGATGGTGCCGCACGCGATCGTCACGGTGTCGCTGGCGACGGCGATCCTGCCGCGCCTGTCGGCACTGGCACACGAGGACCGGCTCGCCGAGCTCGGCACCACCGTGGGCTCGACGTTGCGCACGGCGCTGGCCCTCGTGCTGCCGTTCGCGGTCCTGCTCCCGATCCTCGCCGACGACGTGGCGACGGCGGCGTTCGGGTGGGGCGACCCCGACACGGCGGCCGCGTTCGCCCCGAGCCTGGCGCTCTTCGGCCCAGCCCTGGTCTTCTTCACCGTCCACTACTTCATGCTCCGCGGCTTCTACGCCATGGAGATGACCCGGCTGGTGTTCTTCATCCAGCTCGCGGTCTCGCTGACCAACGTCCTCGTCGCGACGGCGCTGGTGCCCGCGCGGCCGCCGGAGGAGACGGCCCCGATGCTGGTCCTGGCCTATCTCGCCTCGTACGCCGTCGGCGCGGGCGTGAGCTTCGTGCTCCTGCGGCGCACGGTCGGGGGGCTCGAGGCGCCCCAGCTGGTGAGGTTCCTGGTCCGGATGGCCGTCGTGCTGCTCGCGGCCGGTGCCGCGACGTGGCTGGTCGAGCTCGCGCTGTCCGGTCTGGGCGAGCGGCCGGGACCGCTGGTCGCCCTTCTCCGCGGGGGACTGGCCGGGCTCGCCGGCTGCCTGGTGCTGCTGGCCGGTGCCCGGCTGCTGCGCGTGCGGGAGGTCACCGGCCTGGTCGACACCGTCGCCGCGCGGGTGCGACGCGGCTGAGATTCGGGGTCGGGACTCCCTAGAGTGGCCGGAGCAGCGGTGGGGCCAGGACGCGCGAGCGGAACGCGTGGGAAGCGAGGTGACGGTGTCGACGTCGATGCAGGCAGGTGACGTGCTCGCTGAGCGCTACCGGCTCGACGACCTGCTCGCCGAGAACGGGTCCTGCCGCTTCTGGCGCGCCCACGACCTCGTGCTCCACCGTCCCGTCTCGGTCCACGTCGTCGCGGCCGACGACGAGCGGGCAGGTCCGCTCCTCGAGGCCGCCCGCCGCGCCGGTCCGGTGATCGACCGGCGGCTGCTGCGGGTGCTGGACGCCGAGACAGCGGGCGAGCACTGCTACGTCGTCAACGAGTGGGGCCAGGGCGAGTCCCTCGACGCCCTCGTCACCCGTGAGGGTCCGCTGGCCCCGCGCCGCTCGGCGTGGCTGGTCGCCGAGGTGGCTGACAGCCTGGCCGTGGCGCACGCCGCGGGGCTCGCCCACGGTGCCCTGTCGCCGGAGAACGTTCTCGTCGACCAGCACGGCCACGTCCGCATCATCGGCTTCGGCGTGGAGGCCGCGCTGCGCGGCCTGCCCTCAGGGCGCACCTCCGTGGACGAGATCGACCTCGCCGGCATGCTCTACTTCGCGCTGACCGGCAAGTGGGCCGGGATCTCGGAGTCCGCGGTCCCTCCGGCACCCGAGGTGCACGGCGAGGTGCTGCGGCCGCGCCGCGTGCGCGCGGGCATCCCGCGGGTCCTCGACGCCCTGTGCGACCAGGTGCTCAACCCTCCCCACGAACCAGGCCCGGACGGTCCCGACCTCACCGCGGGTCGGATCCGCGACCTGCTCTCCGACTACGTCGGGGACATGACCGGGACGCACGTACCCGTCGTCGCGGTCCGCCCGCCCCAGCCACCCTCGGTGTCCCCGCCGACCGCGGTCGTGCCCGTCGTGCCCCCGTCACCCGCCGCCTCGCCGACGTCACGGGTGGACCCGACGCCTCGCACCGAGCCTGAGCCCGAGCCTCAGCCCGACCCCGAGCCGGTCGCCGAGCCGGTCGCCGAGCCGGTCGCCGAGCCCGAGCCTCGGGTGGAGACCTTCGAGGCGGAGCAGCCGCCGCCCGGGCCCACCCCGGTCACCGACCTGCCCACCCAGGCCGGCATGCCCGTCTTCCACGACGACGACGAGGTCGACTGGCTGCGGGCCCGCGCGGAGACCCCCGCGCCGCCACCGCCCCTGACCGAGCCGGAGCCCAAGCCGCTGTTCGCGCCCGACCCGCCCGAGGGCCAGCCCGTACGCCGCCCGCGCCCCGGCAGCCGGGCGGCGTCGGCCAGCACGGACTACTGGCCCTGGGACGCCTCCCAGGACTCCGGCGTACGACCGGTCGGTCGCGACACCGGCTCCTGGGCGTCGGGGTCCTGGGCGTCGGGGTCCTGGGCGTCGGGCCCGTGGACGGAGGACCGGTGGGCCACCGGCGAGGGCCTCGAGGACACGGGCGACCAGGTCCCGGGTCGCCGCTGGAACCGGCTCGCGCTCATCCTGACCGCCTGCCTGCTGGTCGGCGTCGCCGCGGTCGCCGCCTACCAGCTCGGCCTCAAGCCGCCCTCCACCGGCACGGGCGACGACGATCCCACCACGAGCGCCACCCCCACGGCGGTCGAACCCACCCCGTTCGCCGACCTCGTCGCCGACGACTTCGACCCGCAGGGCACCGACGGTCAGCAGGAGAACCCCGAGACGGTGGCTGCCGTGCTCGACGGCGACGCGACCACGGCGTGGACCACCTCCACCTACGAGCAGAACTTCGGGCCCGGCGGGCTCAAGACGGGTGTCGGCCTGGTGATCGACCTCGGCGCGACCAGGGCCGTGCGTGAGGTGCGGGTGACCACCGCGGGCGGGCAGACGTCGCTCGCGGCGTACCTCACCTCCGAGCCGCCCACGGGCGTGTCCGAGCTGACGCCCGTCGGCACGGCATCGGGCA
The DNA here is from genome assembly GCF_017916425.1 of Nocardioides sp. SYSU D00065. GTDB lineage: Bacteria > Actinomycetota > Actinomycetes > Propionibacteriales > Nocardioidaceae > Nocardioides. The sequence goes on from NZ_JAFMSX010000003.1 coordinate 100,549, forward strand.
CCGACGAGCTCACGATCAGCCTCGACGAGGCGGTGTCGGGACAGTACGTCACGGTCTGGCTGACCCTGCTGCCGCAGGTGGAGGACGGCTTCCGCGGCAGCATCGCCGAGGTGCAGGTGCTCGGGTGAGCGACGACCGCTCCGACCAGCAGCTGCTCCGAGCGCACGTCGACGGCGACGCCGAGGCGTTCGGCGTGCTGTTCGCCCGCCACCGCGACCGGCTCTGGGCGGTCGCGCTGCGGACGATGGGCAACCCCGAGGACGCCGCGGACGGCCTGCAGGACGGCATGGTCGCCGCGTTCCGCCGCGCCGGGTCCTTCCGCGGCGAGGCCGCCGTGACCACCTGGTTGCACCGGGTGGTGGTCAACGCCTGCCTGGACCGCATGCGTGCCGCGAAGATCCGTCGGCTCGAGGCGCTCCCGGACGACGTCGAGGACCGCGGGACGCTCGTGGCCACCGCGGTGCACGACGACCAGCCGGACGAGGCCGCGGAGGACTCCGAGCGGCGCCGGCGCGTCCTGGCGGCGCTCGCCACGCTTCCTCCGGACCAGCGCGCGGCGCTCGTCCTGGTCGACATGGAGGGCTACCCGGTCGCCGAGGTGGCCCAGATGCTCGGCTGCGCGGAGGGCACGGTGAAGTCACGCTGCGCGCGCGGCCGCACGCGGCTGGCCACCCTGCTCGCGGACCTGCACCACCCCGCCGGTGACCCGCCTCACGGGAACCCGCCGCCGGACGGCCCCGTCCGACCCACAGCACGTCCCCGCGGGCCGCCCGCGTCCTGAGCCCGTCCCGACCCGTTCTCAGCCCGTTCTCAACCCGTCCCGCCGCCGACCAGCCGTGCCCGACCACCTCGAGGAGGTGCGATGACCGATCCCGGTGGACTGCCGCGCGAGCAGGAGGCCGTACGCCGCCTGCTCGCCGACGCGCGCCACGACGCGCCGCCGCCGGCCGAGGTCGTCGCCCGCCTCGACGAGACCCTCGCCTCGCTCGTCGCCGAGCGCGGCTCCGAGCCGCTCCGCGACGCCGACGCGCTGACGACGACTCCGGTCACCGACCTTGCCGCACGCCGTCGCCGAGCGGTGGGCACCGGGCTGCTCGCGGCCGCTGCGATCGTCGTGGCGGGCGTCGCCGTGGGGCAGCTGGTCCCCGGGGGCGGGGGCGACTCCGAGTCGGCAGCCTCCAGCGCCACGTCGAGCCGCGACCTGTCGCCCACCGACCCGCCCCAGGAGCGCTCCCAAGCGGACGCGGGTGCCGCCGAGGCGGGACCCGAGGCGGGACCCGAGGCGCCGATGAGGAGCACCGCGCCGCTGGCGGTCCCGACGCTCTCCTCCGCCGACCCCGACCTCGACGAGGACGTCCTCGACCTCCGCACCCGCGCGACGTTCCAGGCAGACCGGCTGGACCCGTCCGAGGCGCTCGCCGGGTGCGAGCTCCCGCGACTCGAGCGCGGCCGGAGCGTCGGCGCCGAGGTCGACGGGCGGCCGGGCGCCGTCGTCTTCGCCCAACCGTCCGGGGCCGCCCAGGACGTCGCCGTCTACGTCTGCGGCCGCGAGGAGCCCGTGCGCACCCTCACCCTGCCCGCACCCTGAGCCCGCCGGGGCTCGTGGACCGGCCTCGACGGGAAGAACGCTGGCCTACGATCGGTTGAGGACGTCGTACGCCACCATCGATCCAGCAGGAGTCACTGACCGCTCATGAGCACCAGCACCGCGCCCGTCGCCTCGACACCGCGCAACGTCATCATCATCGGCTCGGGGCCCTCCGGCTACACCGCGGCCGTGTACGCCGCTCGTGCCGCGCTGCAGCCGCTGGTGCTCGAGGGGTCGGTGACCGCCGGCGGTGCGCTGATGAACACCACCGAGGTCGAGAACTTCCCCGGCTTCCGCGACGGCATCATGGGCCCGGCGCTGATGGACGAGATGCGCGCCCAGGCGGAGCGGTTCGGCGCCGAGCTGGTGGCCGACGACGCCATCGAGGTGGACCTCACCGGTGACGTCAAGATCGTCCGGACGGCCACCGAGACCTACACCGCGCGGGCGGTGATCCTCGCGACCGGCTCCGGCTACCGCAAGCTCGGCCTGCCCCGCGAGGACGAGCTGTCCGGCCGGGGCGTCTCGTGGTGTGCCACCTGTGACGGCTTCTTCTTCCGCGAGCAGGCCATTGCCGTCATCGGCGGCGGCGACTCGGCGGTCGAGGAGGCGACCTTCCTGACCCGGTTCGCCTCGAAGGTCTACCTGGTCCACCGCCGCGACGAGCTGCGCGCCTCCAAGATCATGCAGGAGCGCGCGTTCGCCGACCCCAAGCTCGAGATGGTCTGGAACGCCGAGGTCGCCGAGATCAACGGCGCCGACAAGCTGGAGTCGATCACGCTGCGCGACACCACGACGGGCGAGGAGCGCCAGCTCGACGTCACGGGCCTGTTCATCGCCATCGGGCACGACCCGCGCTCGGAGCTGCTGACCGGTCAGGTCGACCTCGACGACGACGGCTACGTCTTGGTGGACCACCCCTTCACCAAGACCAACCTCCCCGGCGTCTTCGCCGCCGGTGACCTCGTCGACCACCACTACCGCCAGGCCATCACGGCCGCCGGCACGGGTTGCCAGGCGGCCCTGGACGCCGAGCGGTTCATCGCCGCCCTCGACCACGAGGCGTCGACCGCCGACGGCGCCGCCGCGACGGTCGAGGCGATCGAGCAGCAGATCGAGACCGCCCGCGCCTGACCACTTCGGCACCGGACGGGAACAACTGTCCGTGGGCCGGTGTTCAATCGACATCCACACGAACGACTACCGAAAGGGCACTGACGTGGCCAACATCGCCGCTGTGACCGACGCCGAGTTCGAGGCGCAGGTCCTCAAGTCCGACAAGCCCGTCCTCGTCGACTTCTGGGCGGAGTGGTGCGGTCCGTGCCGCCAGGTCGCCCCGATCCTCGACGAGCTCAACGCCGAGCACGGTGAGAAGCTCACCTTCCTCAAGATGAACGTCGACGAGAACCCGGTGACACCCTCGTCCTACCGCGTGACCGGCATCCCGACCATCAACGTCTACCAGGGCGGCGAGGTCGTGAAGTCCATCGTGGGCGCCAAGCCCAAGGCCGCGCTGCTCAAGGAGCTCGAGGGCATCATCTGAGACACCCCGCGACGAGCGGTGCCCGCTCGTCGCGTCGCTCGCCTGAGGCGGCCCGCACCGATCCGATCGGGCGGGCCGCTTTCGGCGTCGGGCGTACGACGCCTCGCAGCCGCTCGAGGGCGAGCTCGACCTCGTCCTTCCAGCGCAGCGCCGTGCGCAGCTCCATCCGCATCCGCGGTGTCGTCGGGTGGGCGCGCTGGGTCTTGAAGCCCACGCTGCCGAGGAACTCCGCCGGCAGCACGCACCCGTCCGAGCGGCCCCGCGTGTCGCCGTACGCCTCGATCGCCGTGTGGCCCCGGGCGACGAGGTCGGCCGCCATCGCCTGCACGAGCAGCCGCCCGAGTCCGCCGCGGCGCATCGCGGGCTCGACCCAGGCCGTGGCAGCGACGACCGCGTCCGCCGACGCCGGAGCCGTCGGCAGCGCCACCGCGCCGGGCAGCCTCGCCGCGGGCGCGTACACGATGTGCCCGACGACCCGGCCGTCGACGTGGAGCACGCGGCCGCACGAGCCCCAGTCGCGCAGCACCCCGGACAGCCAGCTCTCCTTCTGCGCGATGCGCTCCCGCTCGTCGAGCCGGGCCCGTTCGACCGGCCCTAGCTCCCAGAACAGGCAGGCGCGGACCGGGTCGGCCAGCTCCGCGAGGTGGTCGACCGTCAGGCGCTCGGTCTTGCGGGACACATCGCGATGCTAGCCCCGCCGCTGGCCTGAGAGGATGCAGCGTGCGCCCGATCCGACAGAGCAAGAAGCTGCAAGGTGTCCGCTACGACGTGCGTGGCCCCATCCTGGTGGAGGCCCAGCGTCTCGAGGCCGAGGGACACCGGATCCTCAAGCTCAACATCGGCAACACCGCCCCGTTCGGCTTCACCGCGCCCGAGCAGATCGTCGCCGACATGGTGCACCACCTGCCGCAGTCGCAGGGCTACGCCGACTCCCAGGGCATCTGGTCGGCCCGGACCGCGGTGATGCACTACTACCAGTCGCACGGCTTGCGTGACGTCGGCGTCGAGGACGTCTTCATCGGCAACGGGGTCTCCGAGCTGATCTCGATGGTGCTCCAGGCGTTCGTCGACGACGGCAACGAGATCCTCGTGCCGGCTCCCGACTACCCGCTGTGGACCGCTGCCGTCACGCTCGCCGGCGGCATCCCGGTGCACTACCGCTGCGACGAGGAGGACGACTGGAACCCCGACCTCGCCGACATCGAGGCCAAGATCACCGAGAACACCCACGCTCTCGTCATCATCAACCCCAACAACCCCACCGGCGCGGTCTACAGCGAGGAGATCGTCAAGGGGCTGGTCGACATCGCCCGGCGCCACCAGCTCGTGGTAATGGCCGACGAGATCTACGAGAAGATCCTGTTCGAGGACGCCGAGCACCACCACGCGGCGACCTTCGCCGGCAACGACGTCCTGTGCCTGACGTTCTCCGGGCTTTCTAAGGCCTACCGGGTGTGCGGCTACCGGGCCGGCTGGGTGATGGTGTCGGGACCCAAGGAGGTCGCGACGGACTTTCTCGAGGGCCTCACGCTCATCGCCAACATGCGGATGTGCGCCAACGTGCCGGCGCAGCACGCGATCCAGACCGCCCTCGGGGGCTATCAGTCGATCGAGGAGCTGATCGGCCCCGGCGGACGCCTCTACGAGCAGGCGATGCTGGCGCACCGGCTGCTCAACGAGATCCCTGGGGTGAGCAGCGTGAAGCCGCGGGGGGCGCTGTACTGCTTCCCCCGCCTCGATCCCGACGTGTACGCCGTCGAGGACGACCAGGAGCTGGTGATCGACCTCCTGCGCGCGAAGAAGATCCTGGTCACCCACGGCACGGGCTTCAACTGGCCGACGCCCGACCACTTCCGCCTCGTGACGCTCCCAGAGGCGAGCGTGCTCGAGGAGGCGATCGGTCGGATCGCCGACTTCCTGGCGACCCGCCGCTGACGCTGCGACGGCTCGGACCCTAGGCTCCTCGTCATGCGCGACCTGACCTACCCGCCGATCATCGCCACCGCCAAGGCCGGGTTCCGCGCGCTGGGGCAGCGCTTCGAGATGACCGGCACCGAGCACGTGCCGCGCGACGGTGGTGTGCTCCTGGCCTTCAACCACGTCAGCTACCTCGACTTCATCTACGGCGGGCTCGCAGCCCACCCCTCTCGGCGCCTCGTGCGGTTCATGGCCAAGCGCGAGATCTTCGACCACGCCGTCGCGGGACCGGTCATGCGCTCGATGCACCACATCGAGGTCGACCGCGGGGAGGGCGTCGCGAGCTTCCACACGGCCGTCGAGCAGCTGCGCAGCGGTGAGGCCGTCGGCATCTTCCCCGAGGCGACGATCTCCCGGGCGATGGAGCTCAAGGAGTTCAAGACCGGGGCCGTCCGGATCGCCGCCGCCGCCGGCGTACCTCTCGTCCCTGTGATCCTCTGGGGCACCCAGCGGATGATGACCAAGGACCATCCGCGGGACTTCTCGCGCGGCAAGACGATCGCGATCCGCGTCGGTGCGCCGATCCACCCCACCGGTGCCGACCCCGCTGCCGAGACGACCACCCTCCGTGCGCGGATGTCGCAGATGCTCGCCGAGACCATCGCCGCCTACCCGGCGGACGAGCAGCCACCCGGTGCCTGGTGGGTGCCGGCGTCGATGGGCGGCGGCGCACCGACGCTGGAGGAGGCGGCGGCGCTGGACCGCACGGAGCAGCGCGAGCGAGCCAAGCGGCGGGCACCCAAGCGCGCCCGGCGCTGAGTGGCTTCATCGACCTGACGACTCGTCGATAGGCCGCTCAGTCGTCAGATCGCTTTAGCGTTTTGTCGACTTTTCAGATCGCACGAGGCGGACTCGTCCCGGCCGAGGGGACGGACCTCAGTCGCTGCTCTCCCGCCTCCCGGCGGGCCGGCAGCTCAGTCCGGACGGTCCTCGCGGCGCGGGTCCATGATGTCGACGATCCGGCGCAGGTCGTCGAGGCTGGCGAACTCGACGGTGATCTTGCCCTTCGCCTTGCCGAGGTCGACCTTGACACGGGTCTCCAGCCGATCGGAGAGCCGGTCGGCCAGCTCGCTGAGACCCGGCGCGACGGGCTTCCTCCGGACGACGCGCGGCGTCGCGTCGTCGGTGACCCCCACGGACACGATCTCCTCGAGGCCGCGCACGGAGATGCCTTCCGCCGTCACCCGGGCCGCGAGCCGGTCCTGGAGGTCGGCGTCGTCCACGCTCAGCAACGCACGAGCGTGCCCCGCGGACAGCACGCCGGCGGCGACCCGCCGCTGCACTGCCGGGGACAGCTTGAGCAGGCGCAGTGTGTTGGAGATCTGAGGCCGGGACCGGCCGATGCGCTGCGCCAGTTCCTCGTGGGTGCAGCCGAAGTCCTCGAGCAGCTGTCCGTACGCGGCTGCCTCCTCCAGCGGGTTGAGCTGGGAGCGGTGCAGGTTCTCCAACAACGCGTCGCGCAGCATGTCGTTGTCGTCGGTCTCCCGGACGATGGCCGGGATGGTGTCGCGGCCGGCCTGCTGCGAGGCGCGCCACCGCCGCTCGCCCATGATCAGCTCGTAGGACTCCTGGCCGGTGCGGCGCACCACCACCGGCTGCAGCAGCCCGACCTCGCGGATCGAGTGGACGAGCTCCGCGAGCGCCTCCTCCTCGAACACCTGACGCGGCTGGCGCGCATTGGGGCGCACCTGCGCGATGGGAAGCTCGGCGAAGTAGGCCCCGGCCACCGATCCGCCGGCGACCGCCGCTGCCTCGCCCAACGAGGGCGGCGCGCCATCGCCCACGGATGCGGAGCCGTCCACCGACGTGGTGTCGGGAGCAGGCGCGGCCGCGGGAGCCTGCTGCTGGCTGGGCCCGGTGGGGATCAGGGATCCCAGACCACGGCCGAGTCCACGACGGGGCGGGGTGCTGGTCACGCAGGTGCTCCTCTGGTGGCGATCTCTCGGGCGGCCTCGAGGTAGGAGAGTGCTCCCGCCGACGCCGGGTCGTAGGTCATGACCGTCTGTCCGTAGGACGGCGCCTCGGACACCCGGACCGACCGCGGCACGGCCGTCTTGAGCACCTGGTCGCCGAAGTGTCCACGTACCTCCTCGGCGACGCCCGCAGCCAGACGTGTGCGAGCGTCGTACATCGTGAGCAGGATCGTCGACACGACGAGGTTCGGGTTGAGGTGCTGGCGCACCATCTCGACGGTCTCGAGCAGCTGGCCGAGGCCCTCGAGGGCGTAGTACTCGGCCTGGATCGGGATGAACATCTCGCGGCCGGCGACCAGAGCGTTGAGGGTGAGCAGGCCCAGCGACGGCGGGCAGTCCACGAGGACGTAGTCGAAGCGGTCGTCGCCGACCTCGGCGGCCGAGCCCACGAGAGGGTGGGCGCTGATCGCCCGGGACAGGCGCTGCTCACGAGCGACGACGCTGACGAGCTCGATCTCCGCTCCCGCGAGGTCGATGGTGGCGGGCACCACCCAGAGCCCGGGGAGGTCGGCGCACTCGGTCACGACCTCGACCAACGGTCGGCCGTCGACGAGCACGTCGTACGTCGACGGCACGCCACGATGGTGGTCGACCCCGAGCGCGGTCGAGGCGTTGCCCTGCGGGTCGAGGTCGATCACCAGCACCCGCTGGCCGAGCTGGGCGAGACCCGCGGCGACGTTCACGGTGGAGGTCGTCTTGCCGACCCCGCCCTTCTGGTTCGCCACGACAAGGACCCGGGTGGCGTCCGGACGGGGTACGCCCTGCCGACGCAGACCGCCGGTTCGCGCCAGGACGGAGTGCTGTGCGGCCTGTGCCAGCGGCGTGGTCTGGTCCTGGAACTCGTTGTCCTGGGCTGCGACGTCGGCCGCGGTGCGCGGCTGCCATGCAGGTCGTGTTTCACGTGAAACAGCGCCCGGCGTTTCACGTGAAACACCCATGTCCACTCCCTGTGGAGAAAAGCCCCCGCCCTGTGGAGAACCACGCTCAGCACCGCTGTCGGCACCGGTGGAAAACTCCTGACGCTGGCCATCGCCGCGCCCGACCGCCGCCGGCGGGACGGGTTCGTTGGTCACGTCAGCCCTCCTCTCGCCGGGATGAAGTCCGCGCAGCTCCGCCACGTCGACGCTTCGCACCTGTCGTTGTGGCGCGCAGGGGCCAACCTATCCGCGACGGGTCCGCCCACGACACCCGCACCACAGTGGTCGGCGGTTCCACCAGATCGACTCCCAGCTCGAGGACCTCAGGCTCGCCGCATCGCCACTGCTGAAGCAACCCCCGCGACTCCTCGATCTCCTCGATCACCGACCGCCCCTTCATCGCGACGAGCGCGCCGCGGGGGGCCACCAAGGGCATCGACCACTCGAGCAACCTGCCGAGCGGGGCCACGGCGCGCGACGTCACCACGTCGAAGGTCGACCGACCGTGCAGCACCTCAGCGCGCCCCCGGACCACGGTCACGTGATCGAGCCGCAGCTCCGCGACGACCTCGTCGAGGAACGTCGTACGCCGCAGCAGCGGCTCCACCAGCGTCACGGACAGGTCGGGCCGGGCAATGGCCAGGACGAGCCCCGGCAGGCCGGCACCGGTGCCGATGTCGCATACCGTCGCCCCCTGCGGCACCGCTTCGGCCAGCACGGCTGAGTTCAGGACGTGCCGTTCCCACAGACGAGGCGCTTCCCGCGGTCCGATGAGCCCCCGAAGGACGCCCTCGGTCGCGAGGAGCTCCGTGTACCGCTCGGCGAGCGGGAGTCGTTCCACGCCGAACACCCCCTGCGCCTCATCGGGCACCGGGGGTGTTCCACGTGAAACATCGTCGCTCACGCGGGAAGGATCACCACGTGGCGCTTCGGCTCCGCACCCTCGGACTCCGAGCTCAATCCGGCGGCAGCGACAACGTCGTGCACGACCTTGCGCTCGAACGCGCTCATTGGCTCGAGGGACAGGGACTCACCCGTCGCCTTGACCTCCGCGATCGACTTCTCGGCCAGCGCGACCAGTCGGGTGCGCTGCTGGGCACGGTGACCACTGACGTCGAGCATCAGGCGCGAGCGCTCGCCGGTCTCGCGGTACACAGCCAGCCGGGTCAGCTCCTGCAGCGCTTCGAGCACCTCGCCGTTGCGACCGACGAGCTGGCTCAGGTCCGCACCGCCGATCTGGACGCTGGCGCGGTCCCCCTCGACGTCCATGTCCAGGTCGCCATCGAGGTCCGCGATGTCGAGCAGCTCCTCGAGGTAGTCGGCCGCGATGTCACCCTCGCGCTCGAGCCGCTCCAGCTTCGACAGCCGCGCGCCGCCGGCGCCCTGGTTGTCAGCGACGTCGTCGGGGTGCGTCTCGTCGGCCGCGGGGTGGGTCGTCTGCTCGTTCACGTGTATCTCCTGCGTCTGCATGAGGGAGGCGACCGTCGCCGGGCGCCCGGGTCACTGGGTCAGCGCTTCTTCTTGCTGCGCTGCGCCTTGGTCTGGCGCTGCGGCTGCTGCCGCACCTGCTGGGCCTTCTCCGCCCGCTTGGCCTCAGCCTCGGCGGCGATCCGCTCCTCCTCGAGCTGCGCGGGGGTCTTCAGCCCCTTGCGCTCGGCCTTCGCGCGATCCCGCTGCTCCTTGGCCTCCGCCGCGGGAGTGCCCGGGGCGGGGTTGTTGCGGATGACGTAGAACTGCTGGCCCATCGTCCACAGGTTCGAGGTCGTCCAGTAGAACAGGACGCCGACCGGGAAGGCGATGCCGCCGACGGCGAACACCACGGGCAGGACGTAGAGGAGCAGCTTCTGCTGCTGCGCGTAGGGCCCGGTCAACGCATCGGCCGGCATGTTCTTGCTCATCAGCTGGCGCTGGGTGAGGAACGTGGTCGCCGTCATCGCCAGCACGAGCAGCGCCGCGAGCACCCGGACGCCGATGTCGTCGGTGTTCATGAACGTGTCGGAGATCTTCGCGCCCAGGAAGACCGCGTCGCCGAACTGGGTGTTGAGCTGCTCGGTCATCAGCCCCCGCTCGTGCGCGGGGTCCTTGGCAGCCTGGTCGATGAGGCGGAACAGCGCCAGGAAGATCGGCATCTGCAGCAGGATCGGCAGGCACGAGGCGAACGGGTTGGTGCCCGACTCCTTGTACAGCTTCATCGTCTCCTGGGCGAGCTTCTCCCGGTCGTGCCCGTACTTCTTCTGCAGCTCGCGCACCTTGGGCTGGACCAGCTGCATGTTGCGGCTGGACTTGATCTGCTTCACGAACAGCGGGATCAGCGCCATCCGGATCACCAGGGTGAGGCCGATGATCGAGAGCACCCAGGCGGTGCCGGAGGCCTCGCCGAACAGACCACCGAAGAGCTTGTGGAAGCCCACCAGGACCGCGGAGATGACGTAGTAGAGCGGCGCCATGATCGCGCCGCCGATGTCACCGAAGAAGTCGAGCACTCATGCTCCTCGAGTTGCAGGGGTCTCCGCGGCCGGCCTGGCGCGGGAGGGAACGGGGTCGTAGCCGCCGTCGGCCCAGGGGTGGCACCGGGCGATACGGCGTACGGAGAGCCATGTGCCGCGCAGGGAGCCGTGCTCGGTGACGGCCTCGAGGGCGTACGCCGAGCAGCTCGGGTGGTAGCGGCACACCTGGCCGTAGAGCGGGCTGATCGCGAACCGCCAGGCGCGGATGAATCCGATGAGCAGGCGCTTCACGACGCGATCACCCGACCGAGCGTACGGCCCAGGTCCGCCCCGAGTGCGGCGTACGACGCGTCGGCCGCCGCGGGGAGCGCCCGCACCACGAGAGCAGCACGACCCGGGAGCCCCTCCAGCGTCGGAAGGTGCTCCCGGGTCAGGTGGCGCAGTCGTCTCTTCACGCGGTTGCGGGTCGCGGCGTTGCCCACGGCCTTGCTGACCGTGAACCCCACCTGGACCGGGAGCGGCTCTGCGTCGGGATCCACCCAGAGGTGGACGACCAGCGTGGAGCAGCCGGCCCGTCGCCCGCTCCGGACCGCGCGGCGGAAGCCGTCACTGTCGGTGAGGCGGTGGACAGCGGAGAGCACGGCGGGTGCCGTGAGCTCGGGCCGTCAGACTGCCAGGCTCTTGCGGCCCTTGCGGCGCCGGCTCGACAGGATGGCGCGACCGGCACGGGTCCGCATGCGCAGGCGGAATCCGTGCACCTTGTGACGGCGACGGTTGTTCGGCTGGTACGTACGCTTGCTCACGGCTCTTCTCCGAAGGTTTCGAGGGATGTCCACTCCACGCGAGGACGGCGCAGGTCATTCGGCCGGCACCGCCCACCCACGCGGCCGCCCGGATGGCGGATCGTGGACATGCGGCACCCGTCGACACGGAGCGACCGGCCAACGGTACGCGGTGCGGAAACAGGGGGTCAAACCCTCGCGCACCTGCGCCCGGCCGCCCTGTGGATGACGGCTTGCCCGTGCCCTCGGGAAGTTGTTACGTTCGCGGTCTTCGAGGCCTGTGGACAACATATGCCGAGCAGGGTGGACGGCGCGCCGTGGCCCACCGCACACCTTCGGTGAACACGCCGATGACCTGCGGAAATGCTGGCATGATCACTGCTTGCGCGTCTCGGAGGGTCCTGGCCCCGACGGTCGGGCCCAGGAGTTCACAGCTTGTGGACAACTCTGTGGACCAGTGCGGCAGCCGGCCGGCGCGAGCCACACCCCAGGGCAATCTCACGGTGAAAGCGAAGGCGGTCCGGTGGACGACCAGCAGGTAGACCTCCAGACGACGTGGCAGCAGATCGTCGAGGACCTCCAGCCCAACCAGCGCGCCTGGCTGCGACCCAGCGTGCCGATGACCCTGCACGAGAACACCGCCATCATCGCGGTGCCCAACGACTTCACCCGCAACCAGCTCGAGGGCCGGCTGCGCAACCACATCGAGGACGCCCTCAGTGAGGGGTTCGGGCGCGAGATCCGCATGCTCGTCACGGTGAATCCGGCGCTCGAGGACGCCCCGATGCGGACCACGGTCGACGAATCGACAGATCGATCCATCGACATATCGACAAATGCCGGGTCGGCGGCGTCGGACGTCCCCCCAGTCGCGGACCACCCCGAGCCGGCTCCCACCAGCGGTGAGCGTCGCCCGTCGGCGCTGGAGACCCGCCTCAACCCCAAGTACACCTTCGAGACGTTCGTCATCGGCTCCTCCAACCGCTTCCCGCACGCGGCGGCGGTCGCCGTGGCGGAGGCGCCGGGCAAGGCGTACAACCCGCTCCTGGTCTACGGCGAGTCCGGGCTGGGCAAGACCCACCTGCTGCACGCGATCGGCCACTACGTCCGCAGCCTCTACAGCAACGCCAAGGTGCGCTACGTCTCCAGCGAGGAGTTCACCAACGAGTTCATCAACGCGATCCGCGACGACCGGCAGGACCGGTTCAAGCGGCGCTACCGCGACGTCGACGTGCTCCTGATCGACGACATCCAGTTCCTGGAGGGCAAGACCCAGACCCAGGAGGAGTTCTTCCACACGTTCAACACCCTCCACAACGCCAACAAGCAGATCGTCCTCACCTCCGACCGCGCTCCGAAGCGCCTCGAGGCGCTCGAGGACCGGCTGCGCAACCGGTTCGAGTGGGGGCTCATCACCGACGTCCAGCCGCCGGACCTCGAGACCCGCATCGCGATCCTGCGCAAGAAGGCCGCGATGGACCGGCTGACCGCGCCGCCGGACGTGCTGGAGTTCATCGCCTCCAAGATCCAGACCAACATCCGCGAGCTCGAGGGAGCGCTGATCCGCGTCACCGCGTTCGCCAACCTCAACCGCCAGGAGGTCGACATGACCCTGGCCGAGATCGTGCTCAAGGACCTGATCCCCGAGGGCGGCGAGCCCGAGATCACGCACGCGTTGATCATCGCCCAGACCGCGGCGTACTTCGGCGTCTCACTCGAGGACCTCACCGGCCCCTCGCGTGGGCGCCACCTGGTGATGGCGCGCCAGATCGGCATGTACCTGTGCCGCGAGCTGACGTCGATGTCACTGCCGCAGATCGGTCGCGAGTTCGGCGGCCGCGACCACACCACGGTGATGTACGCCGACCGCAAGATCCGCCAGCTCCTCGCCGAGCGCCGCGCGGTCTTCAACCAGGTCAGCGAGCTCACCAACCGGGTCAAGATGCAGGCCCGCCAGTCCTGAGCCAGGGCGGCGCGGGGCGGGTGTCTGAATGAGGAATCCCCGGCCGCCCGGGGATTCCTCACGTTGTCGGCCCTTACAAGCCCTGACAACCTTCGCAAAGGCCTGACAACCTCCGGCAGCGTCCGCCTAGCCCGCCAGTGGTCTGGCCCACCTGGGTGCGGGTCGCGATCGGCGTCCCCTTCGACGAGCTCGTACGCCGCCTCGGCGGCGACCGCGTGACGCCGGCCGGCCGGGGCGCGGCCGTCGTCCCGGGTGGTCAGACGTGCTTCGTGCACCCTCTCTGGGACTCCGACGCAGAGGAGTTCGACGCCGAGGGGCGCGACCCGCTCTCGACCGACGCAGTGGTGCCCGCCGAGACCTGCAGAGAGGCGCGGCGGGTGGCAACCACCGTCATCGAGGCGACCGGGACCGAGCCAGCTGCGGCCAAGAGCGTGCCCGAGTGGTAGGCAGGAACGAGAAGCACGCGACAGCAGCGTCCAGGTGTGGAGAAGTTGTGGTTCGGATCGGCGCTTCGTCCCCAGACCTTGTGGAAGCCTCGAGACGAACTACCGAGAAAGCGTGGCCGTCCACACGGGTCGTCGGGTTGACCCCGCTGCTTCCCCACACGTCGTCCACAGGCAAACCGTCGCCTGACCTGCACGAACAGGGATTGTCCACAGTTTCCACGGACCCTATGACGACTATGAACCTCAAGATTGGTCCGATCTCCCACCAACATCGAACCGCCCTCCCTCTGGGGAGAACCCTGCCGACTGCTCGTCCACGCGTGGCAGGATGCACATCCCACGCGCGTGCGTGTGGTTCCTGCTCGCCTGCCCTGCCGCACACCCGTTGCTCGTCCCATCCCTCGTCGAGGAGACCCCTGTGAAGTTCCGCGTCGAACGCGACGTCTTCGCCGATGCCGTTGCCTGGGCTGCTCGCAGCCTGCCCGTCCGCCCCAGCTCCCCGGTCCTGGCCGGTCTGCTGATCGAGGCGAGCGACGCCGGCCTGGTGCTCTCCACCTTCGACTACGAGACGTCGGCGCGGGCCACGCTCACCGCCGAGGTCAACGACGAGGGCCGGGCCCTGGTGAGCGGCCGGCTCCTGGCCGACATCTGCCGGAGCCTGCCCGCCAAGCCGGTCGAGCTCACTCTCGACGGACCGCGGGTCTCGCTCACCTGCGGCTCGGCGCGCTTCAGCCTCCAGACCATGCCGGTCGACGACTACCCGACGCTGCCGCAGATGCCCTCGGCCACCGGCACCGTCTCCAGCGCCGACTTCGCGCACGCGGTGTCCCAGGCGGTCACCGCCGCCGGGCGCGACGACATGCTCCCGGTGCTGACCGGCGTACGGATCGAGATCGACGGCTCCACGATGGCGCTGCTCGCCACCGACCGCTTCCGTCTCTCCCACCGCGAGCTGACCTGGAACCCGCAGTCCCCCGACGAGTCGGTGGCCGCACTCGTGCCGGCCAAGGTTCTCGGCGACACGGCCAAGTCGCTGACCTCCGGCGCCGAGGTGACGATCGCGCTGAGCGCGGGCGGCACCGGTGAGGGCCTCATCGGCTTCGAGGGCACCGGGCTGGGCGGCGTACGCCGCACCACCACCCGGCTCCTCGACGGAGAGTTCCCCAAGGTCCGCTCCCTGTTCCCGGCCGAGCACCTCACCGTCGCCAAGGTCAACAAGGCCGAGCTCATCGAGACCGTCAAGCGCGTCGCCCTGGTGGCCGAGCGCAACACCGCCGTGCAGATGAAGTTCGGCGACAACCAGATCGTGCTCGACGCCGGCTCCGGCGACGAGGCGATGGCGACCGAGGCCGTCGACGCCGACATCACCGGCGACGACCTGACGACCGGGTTCAACCCGCAGTTCCTGCTCGACGGCCTCACCGCCATCGACGGCGAGTTCGTCGACCTCGCCTTCACCCAGGCGACCAAGCCGGTGGTCATCTCCGGCACCGACGCCGACGACGACACCCACTCGTTCCGCTACCTGCTGATGCCGCGCCGCCTGCTGTCGTAGGTCGCGGCGACGCGGTCCGGCCGACACGACGGTGCCGTGTTCCGCCGGCACGGCTAGGCTCCGGACCATGGACATCGGACTCATCGGGCTGGGCAAGATGGGCGGCAACATGCGCGAGCGCATGCGCCGCGCGGGACTGACGGTCGTCGGCTACGACCGCAATCCCGAGGTCAGCGACGTGGACTCGCTGCCGGCGCTCGTCGACGCGCTGCCGAGCCCGAAGGTCGTGTGGGTCATGGTGCCCGCCGGCGAGCCGACCCGTGCGACGGTGCGGGAGCTCTCCGAGCTCCTCGGCGAGGGCGACGTGGTCGTCGACGGCGGCAACTCCCGTTGGACCGACGACCTCGCCAACGCCGAGCTGCTCGCGCAGAAGGGCATCGGCTACGTCGACTGCGGCGTCTCCGGCGGCGTGTGGGGGCTCGAGAACGGCTACGCCCTGATGTACGGCGGCGACGCCGACGACGTCGCGAAGGTCCAGCCGGCCTTCGACGCGTTGCGTCCCGAGGGCGAGTTCGGGTCGGTCCACGCCGGCAAGGTCGGCGCCGGCCACTTCTCCAAGATGGTCCACAACGGCATCGAGTACGCGATCATGCAGGCCTACGCGGAGGGCTACGAGCTGCTCGAGAAGGCCGAGCTCACCGACAACGTCACCGAGGTGTTCCGCTCCTGGCGTGAGGGAACGGTCATCCGCTCGTGGCTGCTCGACCTCATGGTCGCCGCCCTCGACGAGGACCCCGGCCTCAGCAAGATCGCCGGCTACGCCGAGGACTCCGGCGAGGGACGCTGGACCGTCGAGGCCGGCATCGAGAACGCGGTCGCCACGCCGGCGATCACCGCGGCGCTCTACGCCCGCTTCGTCTCCCGGCAGGACGACTCGCCGACGATGAAGGCGGTGGCCGCGATGCGCAACCAGTTCGGTGGCCACGCGGTCCGCACCCCGGCTCCCAAGGGCGGCGACGTCGCGGACGGCGGCCGCGCCGACCAGACGGAGACGGCACAGAAGGCCGGCGCCGGCAGCGCCGAGGAGCCCAGCGAGAGCTGACTCGTGCATGTCGCCCACCTGACCCTGCACAACTTCCGCTCCTACGGCGACCTCGACGTCGCGCTCGAGCCGGGGGCGACGGCGTTCATCGGCCGCAACGGCCAGGGGAAGACCAACCTCGTCGAGGCGATCGACTACCTCTCGCGGCTCTCCTCGCACCGGGTCGCGACCGACGCTCCCCTCGTCCGAGCGGGCGCGGACCAGGCGATCGTCCGCGCGTCGGTGGTCAAGGAGGGCCGGACGGCCCTGCTCGAGGTCGAGCTCAACCCCGGGCGCGCCAACCGCGCCCGGATCAACCGCTCGGCGTTGCCGCGCCCGCGCGAGATCGTCGGGCTGGTGCGCACCGTGGTGTTCGCCCCCGACGACCTGACGCTGGTCAAGGGCGACCCGTCGGACCGGCGCAAGTTCCTCGACGACCTGCTCGTCCTGCGCACACCGCGGCTGGCCGGCGTGCGCTCGGACTACGACCGGATCCTGCGCCAGCGCAACAGCCTGCTCAAGACGGCGGGGGTCGCGCGGGGCTCCTCGCGCGACGCCGCGATGTCGACGCTCGAGATCTGGGACGACAACCTGGCGCGCGTGGGCGCCGAGCTGCTCGGTGCCCGGCTGCGACTCGTGGAGGACCTGCGCCCCTACCTCGGCAAGGCCTACGAGGCCGTCGCTCGCGGGGCCAGCCGTGACGACGCCGACCTGGAGTACCGCGCGAGCGTCGAGGTCGCCGACGACCTCCCCGCCGCCCTCCTCGAGGCGATCGCCTCGCGACGCAACGAGGAGCTCGACCGCGGGATCTCCCTGGTCGGGCCGCACCGCGACGAGCTCCTGCTCACCCTCGGCAACGCCGAGCTGCGGCTGCCGGTCAAGGGGTACGCCTCGCACGGCGAGTCATGGTCGTTCGCACTGGCCCTGCGCCTGGCGTCGTACGACCTGCTGCGGGCGGACGGCGACGACCCCATCCTGGTCCTCGACGACGTCTTCGCCGAGCTCGACGCCGAGCGCCGCACCCAGCTGGCCCAGCTGGTCGCCGGCGCCGAGCAGGTCCTCGTCACCGCGGCGGTCGCCGCGGACGTGCCGAAGTCGCTGCAGGGTGTGCGCTACCTGGTGGCCGACGGGCAGGTGACCCGTGACGAGTGACGACCAGCCGGCCGAGGACAGCGCGGCGGAGGACGGCACGCCGACGCCGTCCGCCGAGCAGCCCGCGCACAACCCCGACGGACTCGACCTCGCGCGTGCGGCCGCGCGCGCCGCGGCGGCGAGCCCGGGTACGCCGCCCGCGCGCCGGAAGTCCGCGCCCGCGCGGCGGCGTACGGTGCCGCGGGCGTCCGGAGCCCGCCCCGACGACCGCGACCCGCAGCCGCTCGATCAGGCGATGGGCCGGCTGATCGCCAGCCACGGGTGGGAGCTCGACCTCAAGGTGCAGGGTGTCTTCGGACGCTGGGCCGAGCTGGTCGGCGCGGAGATCGCGGACCACTGCACGCCGGAGTCGCTGACCGACGGCCGGCTGGTGGTGCGCACCGACTCCACGGCCTGGGCCACCCAGCTCAAGCTGCTCGCACCGACCGTCGTGCGCCGCCTCAACGAGGAGCTCGGCCACGGCACCGTCACCGTCCTCGACGTGCTGGGTCCGCACCTGCCGAGCTGGCGCAAGGGCAGGCTGTCCAGCCGGGACGGCCGGGGTCCGCGCGACACCTACGGCTGAGGTCCGGCATCCGTCGGGTCGGGCGCAGGAGCCCCGATCTGCCGATCTGGGAGTCGTTCGACCGTATGGGGGCCCATCTGCCCCCCTGTTCGTCCGGCTGGAGGGGCCCCACGGGCCTGCTGAGGGCATGTTTCCTCAGGGATCCATCCACATCCCGGGGTGTGTCCTTCGTTCCAGGGCCGTTGACGGGTAGCATGGGCGTACGAGTCGCACGCCGTGTTGCCACCGCAACCGCCGCGACTCGACTCATGTCGAGCGCCCCCGCGGGCGAAGAGAAGAAGGCCGTGCCTTGAGCGAAGAGAACACCGAGTTCCCCGCACCTTCGACCCCCGACTCGTCCGCTGACTCCTCAGCCGCCTCGCCCGCCGAGGCCATCGCCGAGTCGGTCGCCGAGTCCGGCACCGCGACGGTGAAGCGGTCCAACACCGCCGTGGACTCCGGGGTGGAGTACGACGCCTCCGCGATCCAGGTGCTCGAGGGCCTCGAGGCGGTGCGCAAGCGCCCGGGCATGTACATCGGCTCCACCGGCGAGCGCGGCCTGCACCACCTGATCTGGGAGATCGTGGACAACGGCGTCGACGAGGCGCTGGCCGGCTTCGCGACGCGGATCTGCCTCACCCTGCAGGCCGACGGCGGCGTGCGTGTCGAGGACGACGGGCGCGGCATCCCCACCGACACCGCGCCGGGACAGGAGATGCCCGCGCTCACCATGGCGCTGACGATGCTCCACGCCGGCGGCAAGTTCGGCGGCGGCGGCTACAAGGTGTCCGGCGGCCTCCACGGCGTCGGCGTGTCGGTCGTGAACGCGCTGTCCACCCGGCTCGTCGCCGAGGTCAAGAACCGCGGCCACCTGTGGCGGCAGTCCTTCCAGCTCGGGGTCCCCGACGCCGACCTGGAGCAGGTCCGCCCGCTCGAGCCCGGCGAGGGCACCGGCACGACCGTGACGTGGTACGCCTCCGACGACATCTTCGAGAGCCTGCACTACAACTTCGAGACCATCACCTCGCGCCTGCGCGAGATGGCGTTCCTCAACAAGGGCGTCGAGTTCGTCGTGCGCGACGAGCGCGCGCAGGCCGAGGCGATCGTCGACGCCGTCGAGGACGACACCATCGCCGCGGAGGTCGACAGCGCGGGGCACGACGCCATCAAGCGCGCCGAGGGCGGCGGGCTCGAGCAGGTCTTCAAGTACGACCGCGGGCTCGTCGACTACGTCGAGCACCTCAACCGTCGCAAGACCGTGGCCAACCCGACGATCATCTCGTTCGAGGCCGAGACCGCCGAGGGCGCCACCGGCCAGCACATGAGCCTCGAGATCGCGATGCAGTGGAACACCAGCTACACCGAGTCGGTGCACACGTTCGCCAACAACATCAACACCCACGAGGGCGGCACCCACGAGGAGGGCTTCCGCGCCGCCCTGACCTCCCTGGTCAACAACTGGGGCGAGGAGTGGGGACTGATCAAGAAGCGCGAGGACCGCGTCTCGGGTGACGACATCCGCGAGGGCCTCACCGCGATCGTCTCGATCAAGCTCAGCGAGCCGCAGTTCGAGGGGCAGACCAAGACCAAGCTCGGCAACACCGAGGCCAAGGGCTTCACCCAGCGCGTCGTCAACGACCAGCTCGGCGCCTGGCTGGAGCAGAACCCCGCCGAGGGTCGCGACATCGTCCGCAAGGCGCAGGCCGCCGCGACCGCGCGGATCGCGGCGCGCAAGGCGCGCGAGCTGGCTCGCAGCCGCAAGGGCCTGCTCGGCGGCGGCAGCCTGCCCGGCAAGCTCAGCGACTGCCAGTCGACCAACCCCGCCGAGTGCGAGGTGTTCATCGTCGAGGGCGACTCGGCCGGCGGCTCAGCCCGCCAAGGGCGCGACCCGCGCATCCAGGCGATCCTCCCGATCCGCGGCAAGATCCTCAACGTCGAGAAGGCGCGCATCGACAAGGTGCTCGCCAACACCGAGGTCCAGGCGATCATCTCCGCGCTGGGCACCGGCATCCAGGAGGAGTTCAGCCTGGAGAAGCTGCGCTACCACAAGATCGTGCTGATGGCCGACGCCGACGTCGACGGCCACCACATCAACACCCTGCTGCTCACCCTGCTGTTCCGCTTCATGAAGCCGCTGATCGAGCACGGCTACGTCTTCATGGCCCAGCCGCCGCTCTACCGCCTGCGGTGGAACAAGCCGGCCGAGCACGAGTTCGTCTTCTCCGACGCCGAGCGCGATGCGCTGATGCGCGACGGCCTCGCGCAGGGCAAGAAGCTGCCCAAGGAGAACCCGGTCCAGCGCTACAAGGGTCTCGGCGAGATGAACGCCGACGAGCTGTGGGAGACCACGATGGACCCGTCGGCGCGCCTGATGAAGCAGGTGACGCTGGAGGACGCCGCGCACGCCGACGAGATCTTCTCGGTGCTCATGGGCGAGGACGTCGAGCAGCGCCGCTCCTTCATCCAGCGCAACGCCAAGGACGTTCGATTCCTCGATATCTAGGTCGCTAGCCGTATCTACGACCAGCCCTAGACATCGATAGAACGCAGGAGAGAGACCCTCATGAGCGAGATCCCCACCGACATCACGACCGGTCCCGGCGACGGCGACGGCGACGGCGGCGGCCGCGTGCAGCAGGTCGAGCTGCAGCAGGTGATGCAGCAGTCCTACATCGACTACGCGATGACCGTCATCGTCGGCCGCGCGCTGCCCGACGTACGTGACGGGCTCAAGCCCGTGCACCGCCGGATCCTCTATGCGATGTACGACGGCGGCTACCGCCCCGACCGCGGCTTCTCGAAGTGCTCGCGCGTCGTGGGCGACGTGATGGGTCAGTACCACCCCCACGGCGACTCGGCGATCTACGACACCATGGTGCGCCTCGCCCAGCCGTGGGTGCTGCGCGCGCCGCTGATCAACGGCCAGGGCAACTTCGGCTCGCCGGGCAACGACTCCGCCGCCGCGATGCGATACACCGAGTGCCGGATGGCGCCGCTGGCCATGGAGATGGTCCGCGACATCGACGAGGACACCGTCGACTTCCAGCCCAACTACGACGGTCGCTCGCAGGAGCCGACCATCCTGCCCAGCCGGTTCCCCAACCTGCTGGTCAACGGCTCGGCCGGCATCGCGGTCGGCATGGCCACCAACATCCCGCCGCACAACCTCGTCGAGATCGCCGAGGGCGCCAAGTGGGCCCTCGAGCACCCCGACGCCACCAAGGAGGAGCTGCAGGAGGCCCTCCTCGAGCGGATCAAGGGTCCCGACTTCCCCAACGGCGCGCTGATCGTGGGTCGCCAGGGGATCGAGCAGGCCTACCGCACCGGTCGCGGGTCGATCACCCAGCGCGCCGTCGTCGAGATCGACGAGGACAACAAGGGCCGCACGATGCTGGTCATCAGCGAGCTGCCCTACCTCGTCAACCCCGACAACCTCGCGCTCAAGATCGCCGAGCTCGCCGACTCCGGCCGCATCCAGGGCATCTCCGACGTGCGCGACGACACCTCCTCGCGCACCGGGCAGCGCCTCGTCGTGGTCCTCAAGCGCGACGCGGTCGCCCGCGTCGTGCTCAACAACCTGTTCAAGCACACCGAGCTGCAGACCAACTTCTCGGCCAACATGCTGGCCCTGGTCGACGGCGTGCCCCGCACGCTGAGCATCGACGCCTTCATCAGCCACTGGGTCACCCATCAGATCGAGGTCATCCAGCGGCGTACGCGCTTCCGGCTGGCCGAGGCCGAGCGCCAGGCGCACGTCTACCGCGGCCTGGTCAAGGCGCTCGACGCCCTCGACGAGGTCATCGCGCTCATCCGCAGCAGCCCGGACGTGGAGCAGGCCCGCACCGGCCTGATGGATCTGCTGGAGATCGACGAGATCCAGGCCAACGCCATCCTCGAGATGCAGCTGCGCCGCCTGGCGGCCCTCGAGCGGCAGAAGATCCTCGACCGCCTCGCCGAGCTCGAGCGCGTCATCGCCGACCTCGAGGACATCCTCGCCAACGAGCAGCGGCAGCGCCAGATCGTCTCCGACGAGCTCACCGAGATCGTCGACAAGCACGGCGACGAGCGGCGTACGCAGATCATCGCCGCCGACGGCGACCTGTCGATGGAGGACCTGATCCCCGACGAGGACCTCGTCGTCTCCATCACCCGCGGCGGCTACGCCAAGCGGACCCGCGCCGACCAGTACCGCCTGCAGAAGCGCGGCGGCAAGGGCGTGCGCGGCGCCACCCTGCGCGGCGACGACGTGGTCCAGCACTTCATCGCGACCACCAACCACCACTGGCTGCTGTTCTTCACCACCGCCGGCCGGGTCTACCGGACCAAGGCCTACAACCTCCCCGAGGCCGCGCGCGACGCCAAGGGCGGCCACGTCGCCGGGCTGCTGAGCTTCCAGCCCGACGAGGACATCGCCCAGGTGCTCGCGATCCGCGACTACGACCAGGCCCCCTACCTGGTGCTGGCGACCCGCACCGGGCTGGTGAAGAAGACCAAGCTGGCCGACTACAACAGCCCGCGCCAGGCCGGCGTCATCGCGATCAACTTCCGCGAGGACGACGACGAGCTCATCGGCGCCGAGCTGGTCAACGGCGACGACGACATCCTGCTCGTCTCGCGCAAGGGCCAGTCGATCCGGTTCAAGGCCGACGACGAGCAGCTTCGCCCGATGGGCCGGGCCACGGGCGGTGTGCGCGGGATGAAGTTCCGCGACGGCGACTCGCTGCTGTCCATGTCGGTCATCCGGGCGGCGCAGATCGCGGCCGAGGAGGCCGTCGAGGGCGACGCGGCGGAGTCCGACGAGGTGAAGGAGCAGTACGTCTTCACGATCACCGACGGCGGGTTCGCCAAGCGCAGCCGGATCACGGAGTACCGCCTGCAGTCGCGCGGCGGCATCGGCATCCGGGCGATGTCGCTGTCCAACGAGGACCGCGGCGGCCTGGTCGGCGCGTTCATCGTGGAGGAGGGCGACGAGGTCCTGTCGATCACCAGCGGCGGCCAGGTCGTGCGCAGCCCCATCGACACGAACTTCCGTCCCACCGGCCGCTCGACCATGGGGGTCAAGTTCGTGACGCCGAAGGCCGGCGACACCGTGGCGGTCGTGGCGAGGTCGGTCGAGGCGCGAGCCGAGGAGGAGGTGGCCGAGCTGGCTGCCGAGTCCGCGGCGGAGGTCGAGGCCGAGGCCCGCGAGGAAGCAGCCGTTTCGCCCGACGTGGTCGACGATGCAACAATCGAGGGTCAGGACGCCGTCGAGGCACCCGTCGACGACCCCGACGCCAGCACCGAGGAGTGAGTGATCCATGTCGGAACGCACCGCGACTCCCCGTCGCAGCTCCGAGGACGAACCCGCGCGCCGGTCGCTGACGGGGCGGCTGCAGGACACCCTGTCCAGCGCCGCGCAGGAGCACCGGGCCAACGCCGGCCCGTCGACCGGCAAGACCCGGCGCCCCTCGCGTACGCCGGGACGCCAGCCGCGCCGAGCCCGGCTGCGGCTGACCCGGATCGACCCGTGGTCGGTGATGAAGACGGCGTTCCTGCTGTCGGTCGCCTTCGGCGTGGTGACGTTCGTGGCGATCTTCATGGTCTGGTCGGTGCTGGGCGCCGCGGGCGTGTGGGACTCGATCAACTCGGCGGTGGCCAGCATCGTCGAGGGCGACAGCGGCAACTCCTCCTTCGACATCACCGACTACGTCGGCATGTCCCGGGTGCTCGGCTTCACGCTGCTGGTCTCGGTGGTCGACGTGGTGCTGCTGACCGCGATCGCCACGCTGACCGCGTTCCTCTACAACCTCGCGGCCGCGCTGCTCGGCGGCATCGAGGTCACCCTGGCCGAGGACGAGCGCTGAGCCCAGTCCTCCGCGGTGCCGGCTCGATCGGCACCTCGATTGGCACCGCCTGAGGCGGGTCAGGTAATCTTCGGCGTCGCCGCAATGCGGTGAGTGCGGGCCTATAGCTCAGACGGTTAGAGCGCTTCCCTGATAAGGAAGAGGTCACAGGTTCAAGTCCTGTTAGGCCCACTCCACACTTCGATCCGCGCTCCCGAGGAGAGTCCCGTGAAGAAGCTCCTGCTGGTCCTGCTCGCCGCAGCGGGCGCCGCGGTCGCGAAGAAGAAGATGGACGAGGGCAAGCACGAGCAGGCCCTCTGGGCCGAGGCCACCGACCACGTCGAGAAGGCCTGAGCCTTCTCCACCCAGCGCTCCCGCGCTCGGGGCCTTGGCGCAATTGGTAGCGCACCTGCTTTGCAAGCAGGGGGTTAGGGGTTCGAGTCCCCTAGGCTCCACCACCGAAGCTCATTCGCGTGCGGCCATTGTTTGAGCGCGTCCCGTCGATCGCCGCTGGCCTCAGAGCCGTCGCTCGCTGCCGCAACCATTGACGGTAATCTCGGCTAACCGAGCATCAGTTTCCGCACGGACGGCTCGCAGGCGTGAGAGCTTTGCCGAGTGACAGAACAGCCGCGAATCGTGCCCGGGCTCCACGAGCGTCTGGTGACGCATGGGCTGCAGGCCGGACTCGATGACGAGGCAGTGCTTCGGGCTGAGTTCGCGAAGGTCGACCCGGCCGACCAACCACACGTGCTGGCTCGGCACATCTACGAGCTCACCCGTCATGCATTGGAAGGCCGGACTGATCCGGACGGTCGGCTTCAGCTCCTGAATGACCTCGTTGACCTACTTGAGGCTCCTGATGCTCAAGTCGCCGCGCCGGCGCGACACCTACGCCGCCTTGCGATGGATCCTGGTCCGGGCGTGGTCGATATTGAATCAGTTCGGCCCAAGACGCCACTGTCGGAAGCAGCGCTCCTCACGAATAGCGTGGGCGAGCCGAACCTCGCGGCCGAGTTGCGCGCAGAGGTCGATACCTCGGACGAGGTCGACCTGCTGTGCGCGTTCGTGAAGTGGCACGGTCTCCGCCTCTTGGAGGACGAGCTGGCGAGGCTGCGCCGCCGCAAAGCTCCTCTTCGAGTGATCACGACGACTTACATGGGAGCCACTGAGCGGGCCGCGCTGGACCGCCTTGTGCGAGAGCTCGGCGCAGAGGTACGAATCCAGTACGACGCCGCTCGCACCCGCCTGCACGCCAAGGCTTGGATGTTCCGCCGCCGGACGCAATTCGACACGGCCTACGTCGGCTCCTCGAATCTCTCCCGCGCCGCCCTCCTCGATGGCGTGGAATGGAACGTCCGGTTGTCCCGAGTCGCAACCCCCTCGCTGCTGGACAAGTTCCACGGCACCTTCGACACGTACTGGAACGACGCGAGTTTTGAGCTGTACGACCCGGACGTCGATCGCGACCGCTTGGACGATGCGCTCGCCGAAGCTTCGGGACGGCGACAGCACGACCGCGTGACGATCAGTCTTTCTGGACTCGAGGTCCGCCCCTTCAACTATCAGCAACAAATGCTCGACGAGCTCTCCGTCGAGCGCGATGTGCACAATCGCCACCGAAATCTGGTCGTCGCAGCCACCGGTACGGGCAAGACAGTGGTCGCCGCGCTTGATTACCGCCGGCTGTGTGGGCCTACGCCAGCCGACCGGCCGCGGCTTCTGTTCATCGCGCACCGCAAGGAAATTCTCGAGCAGTCACTGCGGACCTATCGAGAGGTCCTTGCCGACCAGGCGTTCGGTGAGCTCTACGTCGCCGGTGCGCGGCCGGAACGTTGGGACCATGTCTTTGCCAGCGTGCAGTCCCTGCAGTCGTACGGCGTCATGAATGTTCCTGCTGACACCTACGACATCGTGGTCATCGACGAGTTCCACCACGCCCACGCGCCGACGTACCGACGAATACTCGACCACCTGACGCCGCGCGAACTGCTCGGCCTCACCGCAACCCCGGAGCGCGCCGACGGCATCGACGTCCGCGCCGAGTTTTTCGAGGGACGCACTGCGACAGAGCTGCGATTGTGGGACGCCCTCGGCAAGGATCTGCTCTGTCCTTTTCACTACTTCGCCGTCGCGGACGGCACCGACCTACGACGCATCAGTTGGAGCCGGGGCCAATACGACGAGGGCGAGCTCTCGCACATCTACACCGGCAACCAGGCGCGGGCGGCGATCGTCCTCCAACAGCTGCGCGAGAAGGTCATAGATCCAGGATCGATGCGCGCACTCGGATTCTGCGTCGGCGTCGCTCACGCGCAGTTCATGGCCCAGACGTTCAACGCTGCAGGCATCCCGGCCCTCGCGGTGAGCGGCGAGACACCTGCGGCAGATCGCCAGCGCGCCCTCGACGACCTCAAGTCACGACGCCTCAACGTTCTGTTCGCTGCCGACCTCTTCAACGAGGGCCTCGACCTGCCGGATGTGGACACGGTGCTCTTCCTCCGTCCCACGGAAAGCGCCACGATTTTCTTGCAACAGCTAGGTCGTGGACTTCGGCGTACGCCCGACAAGGCCGTGCTGACCGTCCTGGATTTCGTCGGTCATCAGCGTCAAGAGTTTCGTTTCGACAAGAAGCTGCGCGCGCTCACCGGGGAGACTAGACGCGGTCTCGAGCGCGAGATTGAGCGCGGGTTCCCGTTCCTGCCATCCGGCTGCCAGATCGTCATGGATCGACAAGCACAGTCGTTGATCCTCGAGAACCTGCGGACCCAAGTCGCGAATAGTTGGCGGGCGATGACCGCGGAGCTCCGGTCCTACGGGGACCTCGATCTCCAGACCTTCGTGTACGAGTCAGGCATCGAGTTGCCCGACATCCTGCGTCGCGGCCAGAGATCCTGGACTCAGCTTCGCCGAGACGCCGGCC
Organism: Nocardioides sp. SYSU D00065; assembly: GCF_017916425.1. Lineage (GTDB taxonomy): Bacteria > Actinomycetota > Actinomycetes > Propionibacteriales > Nocardioidaceae > Nocardioides. The sequence goes on from NZ_JAFMSX010000003.1 coordinate 127,199, forward strand.
TCGCGACGCTCAATGGAACGCCGCGTGAGGCTGAGCTGCTGAAGCGGATCCGTGCCTTCGCGCACGTCGACGATCCAGTCCGCGCGACCGGCTATGTCGGTCTGCTGACGTCCAACACGCCCTACGACGCGCTCACGCAGGCGGAACAGCGGCTAGCGCGCATGCTCTTCTTCTCAGCGTTCCCCAATGGCGGGGGGTTCTCGTCCTACGACGACGGGCTAGCCGCAATCCGTGAGGAAAGGGCCGCCGCCGACGAGCTCGGCGCTGTCGTCGACCTCGTCTTCGACGAGACTCGCCATGCCGCCTTGCCTCTGACCGGATCACTCGGGCAGGTGCCGCTCCGCGTCCACGCGTCCTACCAGCGCGAAGAGATCCTGGCGGCCATCGACTACGCCAACCTGCAACGCAAGCCGACGAGCATGATGCAGGGCGTCGCGTACTCCGAGACGCTCAACATCGATGCCTTCTTCGTCACCCTGAAGAAGTCCGAGGCTGACTATTCACCTACCACCATGTACCGCGACTACCCGATCAGCACCACGCTGTTCCACTGGGAGTCGCAGAACGCCACGTCAGTCGCTTCGCCTACGGGTCAGCGCTATATCGGGGGCACAAGCACAGTGCTGATGTTCTGCCGGATTGAGCCAAGAGGCGAGTACGACACCGCGCCCTACACGTTCCTCGGCCCGGCCTCATACGTCAGCCACATTGGCGAACGTCCTATGGCCATCACGTGGAAGCTTCAACACGCCATCCCGACCGACTTCTTCGCGAGCGCCACGCTAGCTAGCTCATAGGGAGGAGTTGGACGGTCCCGCGCGCGACATGCACACGAGTAATCCGGATGGGCCGGGACAGCCGCCCAATCAAAGTTGGCGAACTAGCCTTTACGGTTCCTCTGCGGCCCGTTCTCCGACCGATCTAACCCTCACGAAGGTCATCGGCGCACAACGCGCCGACTGTCGTCCGGAGGTCTCGTGCGTCGTCGTTCCCTCGTTGCAATCCTGCTCGCGCTCGTGCATCCGTCGCTCGCTATGTCCGCAGCCTCCGCTGAGCAGGCCAGGCGCAGGAGATTCGGGCGTCTCAGCTTGATGCGGACCTTGTAGCGGTCACCTTCGGTGACCTGACGCGGCGCCGTGAGCTTCACAGCGGACGCGGTCGCTCTCGGAGCCACGATCGAAACTTCGGTCGAAGTGTCCTACCGCGCGATTGCTGGCGGCACAGACCGCGAAACCCTTCGGGCACTGCTGCAGCCCAAGTCCGGAAGGTCATTCACTTCTAAGCCTGTCTCTGTGAATGTCTGGCACTGGTATCCACTTACGGCGTTTGACTCGTACTACGCCACCGAGGGCGTCGCCGATTACGACGGCAACCAGTTCGAAATGAGCGGCCGCACGTACATAAGCAGCTGGTCCACCTACGGAATGGCACGAAGCTGGGAATCGCGCTATACCTTGGGACGCAACTGCACGGAGATGAGGGGCACGTTCGGCGTCACGGACCGCTCAGCCGACGGATCTTCGGCGACAGTCCAAGTTCTTGCCGAGGGAGTCGAGCCCATCTACATCTCTCCGGAGCTGACACCAGGCGTGGTCGATACGGAACACACTCTTCTTTCCTCGCCCTACCGGATCAGCATCCTGGGGACCAACACATCGCCAGACAAGGTCCTTGCTTATCCAGCTGCTGGCGACCTGCAGTTCCTTTGCCACGGCCTGGGATAGACGCCCCGTATTGGCCCCAACCGTTACGTGGACCGGTGAAGTCAACCGAGGACTGCCACCCGTCCGTGCAGCAGACCCTGCGCAGGCCACGCGGAGTGGTAGGGCGCCGTCCCGGTGAGCCAGCTGGTCGAGGAGGTCGTGCCTGCTAGCCGGTGAGCGAAGGGGACGCTTGTGCCCGCCGACGTAGCCTGACCCGGTCCGCCCGCGCCCGTCGAAAGATCCCTCCGTGCCACCCACCCGCCTCACCGTCACCTCCACCGAGGACGTCACCCCGGCGATGCGCCGCGTGTGGTTCCGCTCCGAGGACCTCTCCGCCTTCGCGGGCAGCGAGGACACCGACCGCTACGTGAAGCTGGTCTTCCCGCGACCGGGCGTGGAGCTGCCGGAGGGCCTCAGCCCGCGGGAGCTGCGGGATGTCGTGGCGCCGGAGGACCTCCCTGTCGTGCGGACCTACACCGCGCTGTTCCCCGACGTCGCGTCGGGCACGCTCGCCATCGACTTCGTCGTCCACGGTGACAGTGGCGTGGCTGGCCCCTGGGCCCGGCGCGCGCGGCCCGGCGACGTGATCGAGGCCAACGGGCCCGGCGGCGGCTACCGGCCCGACCCGACCGCTGACGTGCACCTCCTCGTCGGGGACGAGTCAGCCGTACCGGCCATCACCGCCGCGCTCGCCGCGCTGCCGGCCGACGCGGTCGGCCACGCCCTGGTGCTGGTGGACTCCCCGGCCCACGAGCCGCCCCTCACCGCCCTCGAGGGCGTCACGGTGCGATTCCTCCACCGCAGCGCCGGCGACCGGCTCGCCGACGCCGTACGCGCGTGGCCGTGGCCCGAGGGCCGGGTCCAGGCCTTCGTGCACGGCGAGGCGCAGGAGGTCATGCACCGGGTGCGCCCGTACCTGCTCAAGGAGCGCGGCATCCCGCGCGCCGACGCCTCGATCTCCGGCTACTGGCGCCAGGGCCGCACCGAGGAGGGCTTCCGCGAGTGGAAGTCCGAGCTCGCCGCCCGCGAGGAGCAGTCCTGAGGCGACCGGACCGCCCGCCGCCGCGTTGTCGGCGGCTGGGACAATCGAGTCCGTGACCGCCCCCCGCCGACCCGGCCTGCTGACCGACCTCGGCGCCGCGGCGCTGGCGCTGGTCCTGGTGGGCATCGCCGGCTTCCTCGGGAAGTGGCAGTACGACGCCTGGCAGGCGCACCGCGACGCCGAGGCACGCGACCTCACCGGCGTGACGCCGGTCCCGATGACCGACGTGATGGGTAGCGACGACCCCTTCCCCGCGCCCGACCTGGGCCGGCCGGTCGAGGTGAGCGGCGAGTGGCTCGAGGGCGGCTTCTGGGTCGCCGACCGCACGCTGCAGGGCGAGCCCGGCTACTGGGCCGTGGCCCCACTCCGCACCGGAGACGCCGCCGTGCTCGTCGTACGCGGCTGGGCCCCCGATCCGGACGCCGCACTGCTCGCCGCGACGGGCGAGGCCGACGTCACCGGGTGGCTGCAGGCCCCCGAGGGCAGCATGGTCACCGACGACGACGCGAGCGACGACGTCTTCCCCGAGATCCGGGTCGCCGACGCGGTGCAGCGCGTCGACGTCGACCTCTACTCCGCCTACCTCGTCAGCCAGGAGCCCGCCGAGGGCCTGCACGCCGCCGAGCTCGAGGCGCTGCCGGAGCCCAGCCGGTTCACCGGGATCCGCAACCTTCTCTACGCCTTCGAGTGGTGGGTCTTCGGCGCCTTCGCGGCGTTCATCTGGTGGCGCTGGCGCCGGGACGCGACGGCGCCCGAGGGCGCCCTACCGAGCGCCGGATAGGTTGAGCGCCGTGTCCCGCACCCTCACCGCCTACCGCGTCATGGCCACCATCGTCGGGGTACTCCTCGTGGTGCTCTGCCTCATCGGCGTCCCGCTCGCCAACTTCGACGGCTCCCCGATGTGGGAGATCTTCGACAGCACGCCGGCGTGGGTCGCCACCGGCTCCGACGCCCAGCGCGCCGGGGAGCTCATCACGACGTACCTCGGTGTGGCGCACGGGTGGCTCTACATGATCTTCCTGTTCAGCGCGTTCCTGCTCTCGCGGCGCGACGGCTGGGACCTCCCCTTCACCCTGGTGACGCTGGTGTGCGGCACCGTCCCGCTGCTGTCGTTCTGGGCCGAGCACCGCGCCACCAAGCGGGTTCGCGCGGAGCACCCCGAGCTCGCCTGAGCGCCGGACACGACCCCGGAAACGACCCCGGACACGACTCGGGCGGCGCCCCGGCCCGCTCCGTACGTACGGAACGTGGCCGGGACACCGCCCGGGGTGGGTCCTGCTACTGCTTGCGCTGCGGGTCGTCGATGTCGATGACCTCGGCCGGGTCGTCGGGCGTCGTGGCCGGCGCGGGCTCCTCGACGGCGTCGCTGATCGCCTCGCCCGGCGCTCCGCCGCCCACGTCCTGGGTCGCCGGCGGGTCGGCGGTCACCACGTCGGCGGCGGTGACCTCGTCGGGCAGCGGGTCGGTGAGCGGGTCACCGGTCGCGGGAGCCGCGGAGGTGGCGGCCGGCGAGGCCGGAGTCGGCGGCGTCGAGGGCGCGGGCGGGGCCGGCGGGACGTAGGTCGACTGCCAGTTGGCGTCGGCGTCCTGCTTGCTGCGGAGCTTGCTGAACACGACCCCGCCGATCGCCAGGAGCGCACCGACCAGGAAGAACTTCTTGAGCCGGCCCCCCTTCTGCGGCTCCGGCTCCTGACCGCGCAGCTCGGCGACCTTAACGGCGGCGAGCTCACGGCCCACGGCCGCCTTCTCCGCAGCCAGTGCGGCGCCGACGGCCGCCTTCTCCGCGGCCAGGGCGCGGCCCTCGGTCAGCAGCGGCGCCGCCTTCTCGCGCGCCTCCGCGGCCTTGGCTGCAGCGATCGCCGCACCGGCGGCGGCCCGCTCGGCGGCGACCGTGCGACCTTCGGCGATCAGGGGCTGGGCCTTGTCGCGCGCGTCGGCCAGGGCCGGTGCGGCCTTCTCGACGGCCTGCTCCCAGGCCGACTCCAGCTGGGGGATGACGGTGTCCGAGAGCTGCTCGACGTAGTCGTGGGCCCGGTCCACGAGGGACTTCTTGCGGCCGAAAGGCATGCGTGACCTCCTCAGTGAGTGTGCCTCCATCTCACCATGCGCACCCTGAGGCGGCCAGCCCCGTCCGGACGTGCGCGAGACGCCCGCAGTCGCCCGGCGCGCCCTGGCTGGGGTGGCCGTGGGCGCCGCGTGGCAGGATCGAGGCGCACACGAGCAACCACCTGATGCACCTGAGAGGCACACATCCCATGGCGGACACCAAGGCGACCTTCAAGACCAACCGGGGCGACATCGTCGTCAACCTGTTCCCCCACCACGCTCCCGAGACCGTCGACAACTTCGTCGGCCTCGCCGAGGGCACCAAGGAGTACCGCGACGACGCCGGTCGCAGCGGCGAGCGGTACTACGACGGCCTCGGCTTCCACCGCGTGATCGACGGCTTCATGATCCAGGGCGGCTGCCCCCTCGGCACCGGCACCGGCGGTCCGGGCTACACCTTCAAGGACGAGATCCACCCCGAGCTCGTCTTCGACAAGCCCTACCTGCTCGCCATGGCCAACGCCGGTCCCGGCACCAACGGCTCGCAGTTCTTCATCACCGTCGGCGCCACCCCCTGGCTCAACCGCAAGCACACCATCTTCGGTGAGGTGGCCGACCAGTCGAGCCGCGAGGTCGTCGACGCGATCGCCACCACCGCCACCGGCGCCATGGACCGCCCGGTGGAGCCCGTGGTGATCGAGTCGGTCACGATCGAGCGCTGACCGGCTGCCCGCGAGCCTGCCCCACCCGTGCCTTCCACGACCGTGCCTCCCGTGACCGTGGCGACGCTGCTGCGATGACCCAGCCGACCGACGACCCGGCCGCGACCGGGGTGCCCACCTGCTATCGGCACCCCGATCGCGAGACCTGGATCCGCTGCCAGCGCTGCGACCGGCCGATCTGCCCGGACTGCATGCGCGACGCCGCCGTGGGCTTCCAGTGCCCCGAGTGCGTCAAGGAGGCCAACAAGGGCTCCCGGCAGAACCGCGCGCTGTACGGCGGCGAGCGCAGCGCCGACCCCCGGCTGACGACGTACGTCCTGATGGGCATCAGCGCGGTCGTGTGGCTCGCCGTCACCCTCGGCGGGAGCGGGTCCCGGCTGGCGGACCTGCTGTCGCTCACTCCAGGAGGTCGGTGCGAGCTCCTCGACGGCTCGGGGCGCTACTACCCCGGCGTGGTCGAGCAGGCCGCCTGCGCGACGCTGCCGGGCGCCGGCTGGCACGAGGGCGTCGCCAGCGGGGCGTGGTGGCAGATGGTCACCAGCATGTTCACCCACGTCGACCTCTGGCACCTGGCGCTCAACCTGATGGCCATCTACATCCTCGGTCCCGCGCTGGAGGGGATCATGGGGCGGGTCCGGTTCCTGATGGTCTACCTCGTGGGCGGGCTGGCCGGCAGCGTTCTGGTGCTGTGGCTCTCCGACTCGCAAGGGTCGACGCTGGGTGCGTCCGGCGCGCTCTACGCGATCCTCGGCGGCCTGCTGGTGACGTTCCGCAAGGCACGCCTCGACACGCAGTGGCTCATGCAGAACCTTGCCCTCGGCGTCGTCATCACCGTGGTCGGCTGGCGCTACATCTCCTGGCAGGGCCACCTCGGCGGGCTGCTCGGCGGCATGGCAGTGGCCGCGATCATCGCCTACGCACCGAAGAGCCGCCGGTCCGCCGTGCAGTGGGGCGGCGTCGGCCTGGTCACCGCCGTGCTGGTCGGGCTCTCCCTCGTGCGCGTCGGCATGCTCACCTGACGATCACCAGCTCACCGCGAGCTCACCGCCGGCTCCGCCGGCACCTCAGCAGCCCCCGCGACCCGGCGTACGACGTGCTCGTCCGCCGCGGTCCGGGGGCTGTCGTCTACCCACAGGTGTACCCACAGATGTGGACAACTACACCGGTGTAATTCTCCACAGGGGTTTTCCACAGTGTGGAGAACTGCGGCGGGATAGCCCGAAATCGACTCGAGCGGTGAGAGAGACGCCTTCCCTTCCCCAGGAAGGCGCCTCACTCACCGCTCGAGGCGCTCAGTGCCGTGCCGGCCGGTCAACGAGGACCGGCCGAGGGAGAACCTACTCCCACTTGGTCGCAAAGCTGAACCCGACCGCCATGAACGCGATGCCGACGACGAGGTTCCACTGGCCGAGGTCGTTGAGGATCCACAGGCTCGAGAGGTCGTCGGAGAAGACGTAGAACGTGCAGATCCAGATCAGGCCCACGAGGAAGCAGCCGAGCATGCCCACCACGACGCCGCGGCCGCGGCCGAGCGGCGTCGAGGGGTGCGCGGAGACCACCAGGCCGAGCATCAGCAGGCCGAAGCCGATGACGTAGTTCCACCGCTCGAGGTCGGCGACGGCCTTGGGGCTGCCCTTCACCGGCGGGAACGCCAGCGGGTTGCCCCGGGCCTGCGCGTAGTAGAAGACCAGCCAGCCGATGCCGGCCACGATCAGCAGCAGGGCGATCAGGAACCTGACGGAGAAGGTCTTGGTCTTCTCCTCGGTGGTGACCGTCGTGGACTTCGACACTGCTGCTCCTGTGGCTGGGTGGGAGGTTCTGCGGCGCCCGCGGGCGCCGGTGATGGACGGCACAGCGCCCAACGGGGGGTTAGCGTAGTCGCCATGCCGTCCGAGTCCCACGTGCGCCCCGGGCGCCGTCGCGTCTGGCGCGTCGCGACGCCGCTCGTCGTGCTGCTCAGCGGCACGCTGTTCGCGGTGAGCGCGAAGCAGAGCGACGGCATCGACCTGCGCGGCGGCCGGCTGACCGACCTGGCCTCGGTGGTCCGCGCCGAGCGCGACGAGGCCGGGGACCTGACGGCACGGGCCGCCACCCTCAACGCCGAGGTGGAGGCCCTCAGCGCCCAGCTCGGCGACCGGTCGGTGGGCCGCGTCCAGGAGCAGATCGCGACGCTCGAGGACCCGGCGGGGCTCACCGCGAAGACCGGTCCCGCCGTCCAGGTGACCCTCGACGACGCGCCGATGGAGGCGCGGCTGGCCTACGAGGGAGAGCCCAACGACCTCGTCGTCCACCAGCAGGACATCCAGGCCGTCGCCAACGCGATGTGGAACGCCGGCGCGGTGGCGGTGACCATCCAGGGCCAGCGGCTGATCTCCACCACCGGCATCAAGTGCGAGGGCAACCAGGTGACCCTCAACGGACTGCCCTACTCCCCGCCCTACGTGATCGTCGGGATCGGCGACCAGGCCCAGATGGAGGCCGAGCTCACCACCGACCCGATCCTCGCGACCTACCGCGACTACACCGCGATCCCCGGCGGGGGCGTCTCGTGGGACATGACGCCGCTCGAGTCGGCCGTGGCGCCGGCGTACACCGGGCTGCTCGACCTCACCTACGCCACGCCGATGGCGGGGTAGGCCGACCCGACCCACCAGCCCCGGGCCGTCGCGCGGCGCTCAGCGGCGGCGGGGGGCCGGGGGTGTGGTCGGTGAGTCGGTCGGGACGCCGGGTGTCTCGGTCGGGGTCTCCGTCGGCTCCGGGGTCTCGGTCGGCTCCGGGGTCTCGGTCGGCTCCGGCGTCTCCGGCTCCGGGGTCTCCGGCTCCTCGTAGGCCGAGACGAAGATCGTGACCGTGCTGCCCTGGTCGGCGGTGCCGCCGGCCGGGATCTGGTCGACGACCGTGCCCCGGGGCTCGGTCGACGTGGCGTCCGTGCGCACGTCGGGGACGAAGCCTGCCTCGCGGATCGCCCGCTCGGCCTCGCCCTGTCGCAGGCCGCGCACGTCCGGGACCCGCTCGGGACCGTCGGAGTAGACGAGCGTGACCGTGGTGCCCTCGGCGACCGACGTACCCGCCGTGGGGTCGGTGCTGATCACCTGGTTGCGGGGCTCGTCGGAGTCCTCCTCGAGGAAGCGCACCGTGAGGTTCTGCTCGAGCAGCTGCGCGCGTGCCTCCTTGCGGAGCGTGCCCACGACGAACGGCACCTCGACCTCGGGCTTGCCCGAGGACACCACGAGGTTGATCGCGTCGCCCGGGTCGGCGGGCACGTCGCGGGGAGGGTCCTGGCTGATGACCCGGTCCGCCTCGACGGTCTCGGAGGTGTCCCGTCCGACTCGCCCGACGGTGAAGCCGCCGTCGACGATCGCGAGCCGGGCCTCCTCCTCGGTGAGTCCGACGACGTTGGGCACGGCGGTGCGCTGGGGCGCTTCGTCGAAGAGCAGGTCGTTGAGCAACCACGCTCCCAGGCCCAGCAGGCCGACCATCAGGAGCCCGGCGAGGACCCACCAGCCGGCACGCCTGCGCGAGGTGCGGTCCTGTCCGGGCGGCGGGGACGACGCCATCGTGGTGGTCGCATCGGCCGGCGGGGCGGGCGGGACGTACTGCGTCTCGGGGACCGCGACGACGGCGGGCGCCTGGATCGGGTGCCCGGCCAGGTAGCGCTCGATGTCGGCCTTCATCGCCGCGGCGCTCTGGTAGCGGTCCTCGACGCGCTTGGCGAGCGACTTCAGCACGATCGCGTCGATCTCGGGGTCCAGCTCGTCGTCGAGGTCCGACGGCGGCGCCGCGGGCTCGCGGACGTGCTGGTACGCCACCGCGACGGGGCTGTCGCCGACGAACGGCGGTCGGCCGGTGAGGAGCTCGTAGAGCAGGCAGCCCGTCGAGTAGACGTCGGAGCGCGAGTCGACGGTCTCCCCGCGCGCCTGCTCGGGCGAGAGGTACTGCGCGGTGCCCACCACAGCCGCGGTCTGCGTCATCGTGGAGGACGCGTCGGAGATCGCCCGGGCGATGCCGAAGTCCATGACCTTGACGTCGCCGGACGGCGTGAGCATGACGTTGCCCGGCTTGATGTCGCGGTGGATGATCCCGGCGCGGTGGCTGTAGTCGAGGGCCGCCAGCACGCCCGCGGTGATCTCCAGCGCGCGCTCGGGCAGGATCTTGCGGCCCTCGCGCAGGATGTCGCGCAGGGTGCGTCCCTCGACGCACTCCATGACGATGTAGGGCTGGGCGACGCCCGACCCGTCGGTGGCCATCTCCTCGCCGGTGTCGTAGGTGGAGACGATCGCCGGGTGGTTGAGGGACGCCGAGGACTGCGCCTCGCGTCGGAACCTGGCCTGGAAGGTGGCGTCGCTGGCCAGGTCGGTGCGCAGGCGCTTGACGGCGACGGTGCGTCCCAGCCGCAGGTCCTTGCCCTTGCGGACCTCGGCCATGCCACCGCGCCCCAACAGCTCGCCGAGCTCGTAGCGACCGCCGATCAGTGTGGGGTTCGGTTGGGTCATCCTTCGTCCCTCCCTTCCGCGTTGCCGTTGCCGTTGCCGACGCCGTTGCTGTTGCCGAGGCCATTGCCCTGGCCCTGCCCGTTGCCGACGCCGTTGCCCCCGCCGGGCGACTCGGGCACCGCGGTCTCCGTGGGGGTCTCGGTGGGGGTCTCCGTCGGGCTCTCCGTGGGGGTCTCGGTGGGGGTCTCGGTGGGGGTCTCGGTGGGGGTCTCGGTGGGCGTTTCCGTCGGGGTTTCCGTGGGCGTTTCGGTGGGGGTCTCGGTGGGGGTCTCGGTCGGCGTCTCGGCCGGTGACTCCGAGGGAGAGGGGCTCTGCGAGGGCGACTGCTCCGGAGTGTCGGTGCGGCTGCGCCCGGGGTCGGTCGGCTCGTCCACCGGGTCGGCGCCGTCCTGGCTGGCCAGCCACATCGCGGCGGCCACCACCGCGGCGACGGCCAGCAGGCCCAGCAGCAGCGGCCACGGCGTCGTACGTCGCCGCTCGCGCGCCGGCGGGACGTCGGCCACCGGTCCCTCGGGTGCAGCGGCCGCCGCGGCGGCGACCGGTGCGACAGGCACGACCGCGGTGGCCGGCTGCTCGGCGACCGTCGTGGGCACGACCGCTGTCGCGCCACCGTCCACGGACGCGGGCGTCCGCAGCGCCGCAGCGAACGCGGCGCCGTCGGGGAACCGGTCCGCCGGGTCCTTCGACAGCGCCCGGCGTACGACGGCGGCGAGGTCGGCCGGCACCGTGCCGGGCAGCTCGGGCACCGGCTCGCGGAGGTGGGCGATCGCGGTCGCGACCGGGGTGTCGGCGGCGTAGGGCTTGCGGCCGGCCAGGCACTCGAAGGCGACGACGCCCAGGGAGTAGACGTCGGAGGCCGACGTCGCCGCTCGGCCCTCGGCCTGCTCGGGCGAGATGTAGGCGGGTGTGCCGAGGACCTGCCCGGTCTCGGTCAGCGCCACCGCGTCGGCCGCGCGCGCGATCCCGAAGTCGGTCACCTTGATCGCGCGGTCCGGCGTGACGATGAGGTTGCCGGGCTTGACGTCGCGGTGCACGATCCCGGCCGCGTGGGCGGCACCCAGCGCGTCGGCAGCCTGTGCCAGCAGGGCCTGCGCCGCGGCCGGGTCGAGCGGTGCGTCCGGTCGGAGCAGGGCCGAGAGCGGCTGCCCCTCGACGAGCTCCATCACGAGGTAGGGACGCTCGACGGCCGAGCCGTCGGCGGCCGAGCTGCGGCCGTAGTCGAAGACCGACGCGATGCCGGGGTGGTGCAGCGCCGCGGCGTGCCGGGCCTCGGTCTCGAACCGACTGCGGAAGGAGGCGTCGTCGGCGTACTCGGCCTTGAGCACCTTGACCGCGACCGGGCGGTCCAGGACGGTGTCGCGCGCCGCCCACACCTCGCCCATCCCGCCGGTGGCGATGCGCGACTCGAGGAGGTAGCGCCCGTCGTTGTCGACGTGGCCACCCGGCGTCAGCGCGGTCACTGGTTGATCACCGCCTCCATGATCGCCTTGGCGATCGGGCCGCCCAGGAGACCGCCCGCGATCTCCTCGCGCGCGGTGTCGCTGGACTGGACGAGCACGGCGACGGCGACCTGCGGGTCGTCGGCCGGCGCGAAGGACACGAACCAGGCGTAGGGCGGCTGGTCGGCGGTGGACTGCGCGGTGCCGGTCTTGCCGGCGACCTCGACGCCCGGGATCTGCGCCGGGGTCGCGGTGCCCGATTCGACCGTGGCCACCAGCATCTTGGTCAGCTCCTCGGCCGTCGAGCTCGACATCGCCTTGCTGATGCTCTGCGGGTCGGTGCGGTCGAGCACCGAGAGGTTCGGAGCGCGGACCTCGTCGACGACGTAGGGGCGCATGACGTCGCCGTCGTTGGCGATCGCCGCGGCCACCATCGCCATCTGCAGCGGGGAAGCGGTCACGCTCGCCTGGCCGATGCCGGACATCGCCGTCTGCGGCGGGTCCATGTCGCGCGGGTAGAGCGACTTCGCCTGGCCGCCGAGGTCCTCCAGCGAGGTGTCGTTGAAGCCGAACGCCTCGGCCTGCTCGGCCATCGCCTCGACGCCGAGCTCGTTGGCCAGGCTGAGGAAGGTGACGTTGCAGGAGACCTGCATCGCCTGGGTCATGGTGATGCGGCGTCCGCCGCAGTCGCCGCCGTCGTGGTTGGGGATGGAGACCGAGGACTGCGGCAGCCGGAACCGGAAGCCGCCGGGCACCATCGAGTCGGCGTCGTAGTCGCCCGACTCGATCGCGGCCGCGGCGGTGACCAGCTTGAACGTCGACCCCGGCGGGAGCGTCGTACCGATCGCGCGGTTGATCAGCGGCTCGCGGGGGTCGTTGTTGAGGCGCTTGCCGAGCTCGTCGACCGCCTCGAAGTCGTGGGAGGCGAAGCCGTTGGGGTCGAACGTCGGGGTGGACGCCATCGCGAGCACCCGCCCGGTCGTGGGCTCGAGCGCGACCACCGCGCCCTGGGCGTCGCCGGACAGGTTCTCCAAGCCGGTCCAGGCGGCGTCCTGGGCGGCCGCGTCCACGGTCAGCTGCACGTTGCCGCCCTTGGGGTCGCTGTTGCTGAGCATGTCGACCAGGCGGGTGACGAAGAGCCGGGAGTCGTCGCCGGCCAGGACGGCGTTCTGCGAGCGTTCCACCCCGGTCTGGCTGAAGCGGGAGAAGTAGCCGGTGATCGGGGCGTACTTGAACGGCTCGGAGTACGTGCGCTGGTACTTGTAGCGGTCGTCCGACGGCACGCTGCGCGCGACCGCGTCGTTGCCGACCAGGATCGCCCCGCGCTCGCGGGAGTACGCGGCGGTGATGACCCGGTTGTTGCGCGGGTCGTCGGACAGGTCGTCGGCGCGGACGTACATGAGGTAGGTCGCGTTGACCAGGAGCGCCATGAACAGCACCAGGCAGAAGACCGAGACGACGCGGATGGGCTTGTTCATCGCAGCTTCACCACCTGGGTGTGCTCGTCGTCGGCGGCCGAGTCGTCGACCGGGTCCAGCCGCGGGGCGGGTCGGCGGGCCTGGTCGGAGATGCGCAGCAGCAGCGCCACCACCACCCAGTTGGCCACCAGCGAGGACCCGCCGTAGGAGAGGAACGGGGTGGTAAGGCCGGTCAGCGGGATCAGGCCGGTGACGCCGCCGATGACCACGAAGACCTGCAGGGCGATGATCGCGGCGAGACCCACCGCCATCAGCTTGCCGAAGCCGTCGCGCGAGATCAGCGCGATGCGCAGGGCGCGCTCCACGATCAGGCCGTAGCAGAGCACGATCGCCATGACCGCGGTCAGGCCGAGCTCCTCGCCGATGGTGGACAGGATGAAGTCGGAGTACGCGAACGGCACCCGCTCGGGGAAGCCGTTGCCGAGCCCGCGCCCGATCAGCCCGCCCCAGCCCATGCCGAACAGCGCCTCCACCAGCTGCCCGCTGCCCGGCGACTCGTAGTAGTAGTCCATCGGGTGCAGCCAGAAGTCGAAGCGGTTGCGCACGTTGTCGACGAACGTGTACGCCGCCAATGCGCCGGCCGCGAACAGCAGCCCGCCGACGACCAGCCAGCCGGCCCGCTCGGTGGCGACGTAGAGCATGACCAGGAACAGCCCGAAGAACAGCAGCGAGGAGCCCAGGTCGTTCTGGGCGACCAGGATCATCATCGACACCCCGAACATCGCCAGGATCGGGCCGAGGTCGCGACCGCGCGGCAGGTCGATGAACACCACCCGCCGGCCGGCGAGGGCCAGGGCGTCGCGGTGAAGCACGAGGTAGCCGGCGAAGGCGATCACCAGGAGCACCTTGGCGACCTCGCCGGGCTGGAAGCTGAAGCCGGCGACGTTGATCCAGATCCGGGCGCCGTTGATCTTGCCGCCGATGATCGGCAGGAACGGCAGGATCAGCAGCAGGATGCCTGCCAGCCCGGAGGTGTAGGTGAAGCGCTGCAGCGAGCGGTGGTCGCGCAGCAGGAAGAGCGTCCCGACGAACAGGATGACCCCGAGGGTCATCCAGGTGAGCTGCTGTCGCGCGAAGGTGTGCTGGTCGAGTCCGTTGGCCTCGTAGGTGAGGTCGAGGCGGCGAAGCACCGCCAGCCCGAGGCCGTTGAGCGCCGCGACGAGCGGCAGCAGCACCGGGTCGGCGTACGGCGCGACGATGCGCACCGCGACGTGGGCGGCGACGATGAGCGCGGTCAGCCAGCCGCCGTAGCCGGCCAGGTCGGCCGGCACCTCGCCCTCGAGGCCGAGGCCGACGGCGGCATAGGCGCCGATGCCGACCGCGAGGGCGAGCACGAGCAGCCACAGCTCCGCGCCCCGGCGCCGCCGGTGCACGAAGCCCATCAGGGTCCCGGTCTGGCTCATCGCGGTCCGTCCGTGGCTCTCACTCGAGGTCCTGGCTCGCCGCGTAGTTGTCGACGGTCAGCCGGGCGTCGTCCAGGTCGTCGGTCTGGATGCCCTCGCGGACCTGCTCGGCCTCGATGTCGCTGAGCCGGTCGAGCTCCACGTCGGTGATCTCGTAGACGTGGGACAGGGAGATACCGGGCACGTCGGCGTCGACGCCGCGGAAGATCGCGACCCGGCCGTCCTGCTCGGCGACGTAGAACTGCTGCTGGCTCCACGACCACCCGGCCGCCAGCACGACCCAGGCGAGCCCGACGAGGACCGCGGCGAGCAGGAGTCGGCGCAGCCACGCGTAGCGGGTCGGGGCGAGAGGTGCGTAGCGTGCGGTCTCGGGGTCGATCGGGTCGGCGACGTAGGCGCCGGGCGGGACGTCCGCCGGCACCGGCGGGATCTCCCCGGTGTCGCCCTGACGGTGGCCGCGGAAGAGCCCGCCGACGGCACCGCCCAGCGGCATCCGTCGCGGGAGGTCGGCCGCGGCGCCCACGAGCAAGGGGGTCAGGTCCTCCGGCGGCGCCTCCTCGGCGACGTCGGCGACGATGCAGGTGACGTTGTCGGTGCTGCCCGCCTCGAGGCTGGCGCGCACCATCTCGACCGCGGCGTAGTCCGGCGTGCCCTGCGACAGGATCTCGGCGATCCGCTCCGGGCCGAGGGTGCCGCACGCCCCGTCGCTGCAGATGAAGATGCGATCGCCGGCCTCGGCCGGGAGCTCGAAGAGGTCGGGCTCCTCGTGGCGGATGCCGTCGAGCGCCTTGAGGATGAGGTTGCGGTGCGGGTGGGTCCGCGACTGCTCCTCGGTGATGCGGCCCTCGTCGATGAGGGACTGCACGAAGGTGTGGTCGTGGGTGAGCTGGCGCAGCTCCCCGCGCCGGTAGAGGTAGGCGCGGCTGTCGCCGATGTGGCCGAAGCCGAAGCGGGCGCCGTCGAACAGGGCGACCGTCGCGGTGGTCGACGTGCCGTTGAGCGCGGGGTCCTCCTCGACCAGCTCGGCGATGCGGTCGTCGGCGCGGTGCACCGCGCCCGCCACCTGGCCGAGCAGGTCCTCGTCGGGCTGCTGGTCGAGCTTGCGCAGCGCCTGCACCGCGGTGCTCGACGCCAGGTCCCCGCGTACGGCACCGCCGACGCCGTCGCACACCGTCAGCAGCCAGGGGCCGGCGTAGCCGCTGTCCTGGTTCTCCCGGCGTACGCGTCCCACGTCGGAGATCGCGGAGTAGTGGAGGTGCATCACTTGCGCAGCTCCAGGATGGTCTTGCCGACCCGGACCTGGACGCCCACGGCGATCGTGGTGGGCTGGGTGATGCGGACCGAGCCGACGTAGGTGCCGTTGGTCGAGCCGAGGTCCTCCACGAACCACTCGTCACCGCTCGCGGCGACGCGGGCGTGGCGGGTGGAGACGTAGTCGTCGTCGAGCTTGATGGCGGCGTCGCTGCCGCGACCGATCAGGAGCGGAGCGTCGGCGAGCTCCGCACGCGTGCCGGCGTTGTCGCCCTCGACCACCAGCAGGTGGGTGGGCGCGCCGCGCCGCGGCCTGCGGGGCTTGCGCTCGGACTGCTTGGCGGCGGCCCCGCGCGCGGCCTCGGGCACCCGCGCACCGAACATGTCGGAGCGGATCACCGAGATCGCCGACAGCACGAAGATCCACAGGATGGCGAGGAACGCCATGCGGATCAGGAAAAGGGTCAGCTCAGACATTCCAGCCCCCGGCTCCGTCGCGTCCGCTCTCGATGCGGACGGTCATGTCGGTGTGACCGATGCGGATCGTGGAGCCGTCGCGCAGCCGCGCCCGGCCGACCTTCGCGCCGTCGACCAGGATGCCGTTGGTCGAGCCGAGGTCGACGGCCTCGACGCCGTCGATGCCGACCTCCAGCTCGAGGTGGCGCCGGCTCACGCCCGGGTCGTTGATGCGCAGGTCCGCCTCGGTGCCGCGCCCGATGACCAGGCCCGGGGGGCGCAGCGGGTGGCGCGTGCCGTTGACCTCGAGCGTGGCGTGGGACGCGCGCGTACGCGTGCGGTGGTCGTTGTCGGTCACGCTGGCCTGCGCCTTGCTGCGGATCCGGAAGCGACCGGTGGTCAGGTCGTCGGCCAGCTCGAAGGCCAACGAGATCGGACCCGTGAAGACGTAGCCCTGCGCGTCGGCGTGGTCCTGGAGCTGGTCGACCAGGTCCTGCTCGAGCGCGCGACCGAGGCCGACGATGCGCTCGAGGTCGGTGGCCGACAGCTCGACGTGGAAGTCGTTGGGCACCAGGCGGCGCTGCCGGCTGAGCACCTGGGCGTTGTTGTCGCACTCGCGCTGCAGGGCCGCCGCGATCTCGACCGGCTGCACGGCGCTGCGGAAGGCGCGGGCGAAGACACCGGAGATCACCGTCTCCAGCTTCTGCTCGAAGCGTTGCAGGGGGTTGTCCACCAGGCCTCCTCTCCTCGCGCTCGCGTCACGTCGTTGTGGTGGGCATGCTGCACAGACCGCCCGGCCGGTGCGGCCGAGCGTACCGGCCGAGCGCTGGTGCGCGTCGGTGCCGCCCCGCCGTTGGGGTGGCTGTGGGGGGTTGGTTGCGATCCCCGGCTCACCGGTGACTCTGGAGGTTCGCCCCCGAAGTTTCGGGGGTGAGGCTCAAGTTTCCCCGGCTAGCCGGGGATCCCTGCACGGCCCCCCGGCCCGGATCGCGACCGGGGCGGGCGCGGACCGGGAACCGGTGCTCGATTGGGAGGGCGCGTCGGGCGTGGGGTAGCCTGAGCCCGCTCGCGCGAGTGGCGGAATAGGCAGACGCGCACGGTTCAGGTCCGTGTGTCCGAAAGGACGTGGGGGTTCAACTCCCCCCTCGCGCACGTGAGTGGCTGGCCCCGGGTCCTCGGACCCGGGGCCTCGTCCATTTCGGGGCCGCGATAGCTGGCCGTGCAGGGGAGTCAGCGCTCGGCTGTGACCGGGACCGGAGCCGTGGCGCGGGTCGCGGCGGCGTGCCCGGCGCGGCGCTCGAGTGCGGCGGACAGGAAAGCCAGGGCCAGGGCGGAGCCGGCGAGCAGGGCGCCCACCCAGTTCGGTGCGGTGTAGCTCAGGCCGGCCGCGATGACCACGCCACCGAGCCAGGCGGCGAGCGCGTTGCCGAGGTTGAAGGCGCCGATGTTGATCGCTGAGGCCAGCGTGGGCGCGCCGTGGGCCTGGTCGAGGACCCGCTTCTGCAGCGGCGGGACGGTGGCGAAGCCGAGTCCGCCGATGAGGAGAATGGTGACGGCCGCCAGGACCTTGTTGTGCGCGGTGAGCGTGAACAGGGCCAGCACGAGCGCCAGGCCGCCGAGGGTGAGGTAGAGCATCGGCATCAGTGCCCGGTCGGCGTACCTGCCGCCGAGGATGTTGCCGAGGAACATCCCCACACCGAAGAGCACCAGCAGCCAGGTGACCGAGCCCTCGGCGTAGCCCGCCACGCCGGTCATCATCGGCGCGATGTAGGTGATGGCAGCGAACACGCCGCCGAAGCCGAGCACGGTCATCGCCATGGCGAGGAGGACCTGGATGTTGCCGAGTGCGGCGACCTCGCGGCGCAGCCGGGCCCCCTCGGGGCGGGGCAGGGCGGGGACCAGGGTGGCGACGCCGATCAGGCCGATGACGCCGAGGACCGCGATGCCGCCGAACGTCATGCGCCAGCCGACGGCGTGGCCGACGTACGTCCCGAGGGGGACGCCCACGATGTTCGCGACCGTCAGCCCGGTGAACATGAAGGCGATGGCGCCGGCCTTCTTGCTGGGAGCGACCAGCTCGGCGGCCACGACGGAGCCGATGCCGAAGAAGGAGCCGTGGGCCAACGACGTGATCAGCCGGCCGAGGAGCAGCACCACGAAGGTGGGGGCCAGCGCGGCGAGCAGGTTGCCCAGCACGAAGAGGCCCATGAGGATCAGCAGCATCGTCTTGCGGCCCAGCCGGGTGCCGAGGATGGCCGTGACCGGGGCGCCGACGACGACTCCGAGCGCGTACCCGCTGACAATCCAGCCTGCGGTCGGGATGGACACGTCGTAGTCGCCGGCGATGTCGGGCAGCAGCCCCATCACGACGAATTCGGTGGTGCCGATCCCGAAGGCGCCGATGGCGAGAGCGAGGAGCGCCAGAGGGAAGGCGGGTGAGCGGCGGTCGGCTTGGTTCATGCAGACGACGTTAGTTGCAGGCGCGGGCAAAACGCAAACGCAGATACCTCCGTGCGCGCGCTATCGTGGACCACCTACGCGACTCAGGAGGAGCGATGACCCGCGAGACCACCGGCCCGGTCGGGCTGGCCGACGGCTGGTACGCCCTGTCGTTGCTGCACGGGCGGATCGAGGCGCAGGTCGAACGCGCCCTGCAGGCCGGGCACGACCTGAGCGTGCGGGAGTTCTCCTTGCTCGACGTGCTCAGTCGTCAGCACTCGGGGGAGGGCGGCCACCTGCGGATGAACGAGGTCGCCGACGCCGTCGTCCTCAGTCAGAGCGCGACGACCCGCCTCGTGACCCGGCTCGAGGATCGCGGGCTGCTCACCCGCTACCTGTGCGCGACCGACCGCCGTGGCATCTACACCGACGTCACGCCTGCAGGTCTGGCGCTGCTCGCCCAGGCGAGCCCCACGCACGATGCGGCGTTGCGGCGCTCCCTGGAAGCAGCGGCCGAGGACCCTCGCCTGACCTCGTTGGTCGAGACCGTCCAGCGGCTCAGCGGGGCGGCGGCGCCCGCGTCAGGTTGACGCGGGCGGGTAGCCCTGGCTCGACAGCAGACGAGCCAGGTGCGCCGAGTTCGCCGCCGCCGTCTGCGTCGTGGACACGGTCTTGGCCGGTTTGGGGTCCAGGTCCTGGTAGTCGGTGGCCTTCATCGCCTCGCCGACCCAGTAGGTCGACCCGTTGGCGGCGATGCTGAAGCCGGTGTCGTTGAGGGCCTGCAGCAGCTCGGCGGTGACGTGGTGGGCACCGTCCTCGTTGCCGACGACGGCGACCGCGGCGACCTTGTTGTAGGTCGACATCCGGCCCTCGTCGTCGGTCTCGCCGAGCTCGGCGTCGAGGCGCTCGAGGACCATCTTGGCGACCGACGACGGCTGGCCGAGCCAGATCGGCGTCGCGATCACGAGGATGTCGGCGCCGAGCATCTTCTCCCTGATCCGCGGCCAGGCGTCGCCGTCGCCTTCGTCGGTGGTGACGCCGAACTTGACGTCGTGGTCCACGACCCGGAGGAGCTCGCCGATGACGTCGTGGTCGCGCAGCGCGTCGAGGAACTCTTGGCCGATCAGCGTGGCGCTGGACTCGGCCGGCGACTTCTTCAGGGTGCAGGACAGCACCAGTGCGGTGAGCGGCATCGGTCAGCTCCTCCGGGCGGTCGCCGGTCGGCTCACGCGGTGGCGTTCGGGTCGGCGCCGTCCGCGACGTCGCCCTGCGGGCTGGTGTTGTCGGTGCCGCCCAGGTCGCGCAGGAACTCGTGGCAGCGGTGCGCCCGCTGGGAGTCCTGCTCCATCACCTCGCGGAAGAACTGGGCGATGTCGTCGCGGCCGGCGTTCTCGGCATCACGGACGTACTGGCCGTAGTCGTGGCCGGCCTTGAGCGAGTGGTACTGCAGCGACACGAGGTCGTAGGTGACGTCGTCGAATCCGGTTTCTCCGGTAGCCATCTTCCTGTCCCTTCAGTCGGTGATCGGTCGGCTTCCTGTACCCGCGATGCGGGAGATCAACGCAGTCGGAACAGGGCGCGGACGCAAGGTTTCGCCCCGGCCGGGTACCGCCCGTACCGAGGCGATGTGGTCCGACGGCGCTTTCCGGGCGCCCCGCGTCGCGAGACGGAGGGCTGAGTCGTGGCACACGTGCAGATGCTCGAGGCGTACCCCAAGGACCTGGGCGACGTCGACAAGGACCAGCTGGCGGAGTGCATCGATGCCTGCTTCGAGTGCGCGCAGGTCTGCACCGCCTGCGCCGATGCCTGCCTGAGCGAGGACACGGTCGCCGACCTGGTGACGTGCATCCGGACGGACCTCGACTGCGCGGACATCTGCCTCGCCACCGGCAACGCACTGTCGCGGCGCACCGGGTACGACGCAGGCCTGACCAGGGCCTTCCTCGAGGCCTGCGCGACCGCATGCAGGGCGTGCGGCGACGAGTGCGCGCGGCACGCGCAGATGCATGAGCACTGCCGGATCTGCGCCGAGGCATGTCGCCGGTGCGAAGACGCATGCCGCGCACTGATCGCCAGTCTCTGACCCACCAGCTGTCCCAACCGGATGGAGGCGGAAGGCATGACGCAGCAGATCGACCGGATAGCCGAGCCGTGGGGCACCCGGACGCCGTACGGGCCGGGTGAGGCGTGGCCGGCACGAGTCGACACCCACCTCGCCGAGGGGGTAGCGGCCGACGACGTGGACCGCTGGGTGCAGTCCGCGTCGATCCTGCACTCCAACGGCGATGCGATGGACATCGCGGTCAAGGACGGCCGCATCGTCGGCGTCCGCGGACGCGCCGTCGACCGGGTCAACCACGGACGGCTCGGACCGAAGGACCTGTACGGCTGGCAGGCCAACGGCTCGACGGACCGGTTGACGCGACCGCTGATCCGCCGCGACGGCCGACTGGTCGAGACCGACTGGGACACCGCGATGGACGCCGTCGCCGGTCGCACCAAAGAACTGCTGGAGGAGCGGGGACCGTCCGCGATCGGCTTCTACACCACCGGCCAGCTGTTCCTGGAGGAGTACTACACCCTCGGGCTCATCGCCCACGGCGGGATCGGCACCAACCACGTCGACGGCAACACCCGGCTGTGCACCGCCACCGCGGCCGCTGCGTTGAAGGAGTCCTTCGCCAGCGACGGCCAACCCGGCTCGTACACCGACATCGACCACGCCGACGTCATCTGCCTCTACGGCCACAACATGGCCGAGACCCAGACGGTGCTGTGGACCCGGATCCTGGACCGGCTCGCCGGACCGAACCCGCCGGCGATCGTGTGCGTCGATCCCCGAGAGACGCCCGTGGCCGACCACGCCACCGTGCACCTGGCACCTCGCCCTGGCACCAACGTGATGCTGATGAACGCGATCCTGCGCGAGCTGCTCGAGCACGACCGGGTCGACCACCAGTACATCGAGGCACATGCCGTCGGGTTCGCCGAGCTCGAGAAGATGCTGGAGGACTACACCGTGGAACGAGCGGCCGAGGTCTGCGGGGTCCCGGCCGCGGACCTGCGCGAGGCCGCCCGGCTGATCGGCTCCGCCGAACGCTTGATGTCGACGGTGCTGCAGGGGTTCTACCAGTCCCACCAGGCCACGGCGGCGGCGGTGCAGGTCAACAACGTCCACATCGTGCGGGGGATGCTCGGCAAGCCTGGCTGCGGGATCCTGCAGATGAACGGGCAGCCGACCGCGCAGAACACCCGCGAGTGCGGCGCCGACGGCGACCTGCCCGCGTTCCGGAACTGGTCCAACGACGCCCACATCGAGGACCTCGCACGGGTGTGGAACATCGACTCGATGCAGATCCCGCACTACACCGCTCCCACCCACCTGATGCAGATGATGCGGTACGTCGAGGACGGGTCCATCCGGTTCCTCCACGTCTCCGGCACGAACCCCGCGGTGTCCCTGCCGGAGCTGCGTCGGATCCGGTCGATCCTGTCCCAGGACCGGCTGTTCCTGGTAGTGCAGGACCTCTTCCTCACCGAGACCGCGCAGCTGGCCGACGTCGTGCTCCCGGCTGCCACCTGGGGTGAGAAGACCGGCACGTTCACCAACGCCGACCGCACCGTGCACCTGTCGGAGAAGGCCGTCGACCCGCCGGGGGAGGCTCGCCCGGACCTGGACATCCTCGTCGACTACGCCCATCGGCTCGGGCTGACGGACAAGGACGGCGCACCGCTGGTGAAGTGGACCAGCCCGGAGGAGGCGTTCGAGGCGTGGAAGGAGTGCAGCCGTGGTCGGCCGTGCGACTACACCGGGATCACCTACGACAAGCTCCGCGGCGGCAGCGGCATCCAGTGGCCGTGCAACGACGAGCATCCCGACGGCACCGAGCGCCTCTACGTCGACGGGCAGTTCTGGTCCGATCCCGACTACTGCGAGAGCTATGGGCGCGACCTGGTCACGGGCGCCCCGGTCGAGCCGACGGAGTACAAGGCGCTCAACCCGCACGGCAGGGCCGTGATCAAGGCGGCGGAGTACCTGCCACCCCACGAGCAGCCCTCGGAGGACCATCCGTTCCAGCTGATCACCGGCCGCACGCTCTACCACTTCCACACCCGCACCAAGACCGGCCGTGCGCCGCAGCTCCAGGCAGCCGCGCCGGAGGTGTGGGTCGAGGCCTCGGCCGCCGACGCGGAGGAGGAAGGATGGGAGGAGGGCGACCTCCTGGACATCACCACCCCTCGCGGTGCCGTGACCGCGCGGCTCCGGATCAGCGGCGTCCGACCCGGCGTGCTGTTCCTGCCCTTCCACTACGGCTACTGGGACACCGGGGCCGGCCACGAACCTGACGGTCAGGGCCGCGCCGCCAACGAGCTGACCCTGACCGACTGGGACCCAGCCTCCAAGCAGCCCATCTTTAAGACCGCGGCAGCAGCCGCCACCCGGATCGCGGCGTCGGGGGGCAGGTCGGCGTCCGCGCCCACGACCACCGGTTCGCGACCCGTCTCTGCCTCGGTGCCACCCACTCGTGGCGACGAGACGGCGCTGGTCAGTGAGCAGTCGTCGACCGCGGGAGGCACCCGATGAAGCTGGTCCAGACTCTGCGCACCCTGCACGGCAACAAGGTCGGTGGCGCCATCGAGGAGCTCCACCGCTCCGAGAACGACCTCGCCGGTGCCCTGCTGGACCTCTCGGACCAGCAGAAGGTCGACCACGAGATCTTCCACGTCGCCCGCGACATCGCCGCGTGGTCCCAAGAGCACGTCCGCCGCCTCGCCGAGGTAGGGCGCGACTACGACCTCGATCTCGACCCCGAGCCGGAGGACGAGGCGGCCCTGCTGGCCCGGGTCAAGCAGAAGGGTGCCGAGCTCACCGGCCGGTTCCACGAGCCCACGTTGCTGCTCCTGGCGGATCTTCGTCACCTCCACCGGATGGCCGCCGGCGTCTCGCTCGACTGGGAGGTGCTCGCCCAGACCGCGCAAGCGATGAAGGACACCGAACTGCTCACGGTCGCCCAGGACTGCCACCCGCAGACCTTGCGCCAGATGCGGTGGGCGAACGCCAAGGTCAAGGAGACGGCGGCCCAGATCATGGTCACCGGCTGAGCGGGTGCCCACGCGCGGTGATCAGCCCAGCCCGGGCTCGGCGAGCGAGGTGACCCGGACGCCGTCGAGGAACTCGAGCATCTGCGCGTCGGACCATCCGGTGTCGTCGGGGTACTGCACCCGCACGAAGCCCGCCGGCTCGGCGTCGGTCGTCCGCGTGGAGACCGTGGTGTAGCCGTCGCCGCGGCTGACGTGGAAGCTGCGGCCGTCGTACGTCGTCGGCGTGCCGTAGAGCCCGTTGCGGTCGAAGAGGATGACCAGCTTGCCGCGGAAGTCGTCGGGGTGGTCGGAGACCGAGCCGTCGGGCGGGACGATGGTCACCGACATCGGCCGCTGCCCCTGGACGACCCAGCCGTCGGGCACGCGGTCGAAGACGTACGGCGCCACGTCCAGGGGCCCGGCCACGAGCCGCACCTGCGCGGCCGTGACCGCCGCCGGTGCGTCGCCCGGGCCGGAGCCGCCCGGGGCCTCGTCGAGCGTCACGGCGAGCAGGACGGTCATCACCGCCGCCGTGGCACCGGTGGCGGCGAGGCGCGAGCGGCGCCTGGCCCGGGCCCGCGCCGACGCGCGTGCGCGGTCCAGGTCGGCCGCGGGGCCGGCGGACGGGTCGGTGTGCGCCGCCCCGGGCGTCGGCCCGTCGGCGACGAGCGACAGGGCGGAACGGAGGTCGGTGCTCATGGACAGGTCTCCTTGACGGTGGGTTCGAGATCGGGACTGGTGCGATCGGGGTCGGAGTACGGCGTGCGGTCGGGGTCGATCCGGTCGAGCGCCGTGCGGAGGTGCGCGAGAGCGCGAGCGTTCTGGGACTTCACGGTGCCGGTGGAGCAGCCGAGCACCCGGGCGGTCTGCTCGACGTCGAGGTCGTGCCAGTGCCGCAGGACGACCACGGCACGCTGCCGCGGCCCGAGCGTGGCCAGGGCCTCGACCACCAGCTCACGGAGCGCGAGGTCGTGGTCGGCGGTGTGCGGCTCGACGGTCGCCCGAGCGGGGTCGTCACTCACGGACTCGCGTCGCCGGTGGGCGCGTCCGGCCTCGTCCAGGAACACGTTGGTCAGCGCCCGCCGGGCGTAGGCGAGCGGCTGGTCGGCGCGCCGCACCCGCGACCACGCGAGGTACAGCCGGGTCAGGGTGATCTGGACGATGTCCTCGGCGTGGTCGACGTCGCCGGCACACAGCAGCCGTGCCGTACGCACCAGGTCAGCGCGGTGCGCCGCCGTGAACGCGACGAACTCCGCCGCCCGCCGGCTCTCCCTCGACTTCAGCATGCCTGTCTCCACACCCTCCTGACCGGACCGGGCCGCACCGGGGTTGCACCAGAGGGGAAGGAGGTCCGAGCAACCCGTCGCACGCCGGGACCGGTCATCTCGACGTGAGGATCCTCCCAGCAGCAACCGGCGCCGTGGCCGTCGTCGTCGCAGGTGCCGCCGTGCTCGCCACCTGGCCGCGGGCCGCCACCCCGACGGCTCCGGCAGACCCCGCGAGCCAGACGGTCCCGGCCGGTGTGACCGCACCCCCGGCGGCGAGCGGACGTGGTGCCGCCCTGCCGGCCACCGCCGCGAAGCGACCCCTGCGCGGTCCCTCCGTGTCCGACCCGTCGAGCCCGTGGGTCGTGGTCAACAAGGTGCTGCCCCTCGATCCGGGCTTCCGCCCCGAGATGTCGATCGTGCGCGGCTATCAGGTCGCCACGGTCGCGGCGGGTCCGCTCGAGGAGTTGCTGGACGCCAGTGGCGCAGCGGGGCACGAGCTCAAGATCGCCAGCGCGTTCCGCTCCTACGCCTACCAGCACCAGGTGCACGAGGCCACGGCGGCGACACGTGGGCGCGAGGCGGCCGAGCGGATCTCGGCGCGTCCCGGTCACAGCGAGCACCAGACGGGGCTCGCCGTCGACGTGGTCACGCCGGCCGACCTGAGCTGCAGCCTCGCAGCGTGCTTCGCACAGCAACCGGCGGGAAGGTGGCTGGCGGCGAACGCCTGGCGGTACGGCTTCGTCGTCCGCTACCGACCGGGCGACACCGCGGTCACCGGCTTCGAGCCCGAGCCGTGGCACCTGCGCTACGTCGGGCGCCGGCTGGCCGCCGAGCTCCGGCGGACCGGCACCACGACGCTCGAGGAGTACTTCGACTTGCCGGGTGGAGACTACCGCCGGTAGCGGTCACCACTGCGCCCCTTGTCGTTCGCTTGGCCTGGCCCGGCGGCCGTGACCGCCGACGGCAAGCCGTCGCCAAGAGCGGTCGGGCTGAATGGCGCCGAACGCCGGCCCACCGAGGGCTGTGCAGACGCGAGGAGAAGACGATGTCGACAGGCACGTGGCGCCGCTTGGTGACCGCCCTGGGCTGCGTGGGGACCACCGTCGCCGCGCTCGCCGTGACGGCCGGCCCCGCCCACGCCGGTCAGGTCGGCGTGACGCCGAGGATCAAAGGCTCGGGCACCGTGGCAGTGGTCGAGGGCACCATCAACGAGGGGCCCACGTCGTGCGACCACCGGGACAACCGGGACGACCGGGTGACGCTGGGCTGTGAGCGGATGCGCAGCACGGCGGCGTTCGAGGCATGGGTGTGGCTGCGGCCCACCCCGGGCAATGCGCCCGCGGGTCACTGGCGGTTCGTCGAGTGGCAAGGGTGTGACGAGCTGCGCACCACGTCGGGCGTCCAGGAGTGCGGTGTGCACTCCGGCCCGTTCGATGGGGTCGAGCGGGCGCCGGTCGCCGTCTTCGAGGACACCGTCGCTCCGACCGTGTCGGCCATCCGCGTGGAGGCCTCGACGACCGTCGACAACACGGCGTCGTTCACCTTCTCCACCAACGAGGGGATCACGCAGTGCAGCTTCGACGGCGGCGACTTGTTCGTCCCGTGCACGTCGGGCGTGACCCGGACGTTCGCGCCGGGCGAGCACAGCATCAGGGTCTACGCCACCGATCCGTCCGGCAACTTCAGCCCCGACTCGTCCAGGTCCTTCACGATGGTGAGCACCCGGATCACCACGGGGCCGAGGAATCCCTCGCACACGCCCGACGGGCACTTCGACGTGGCGAGCGACAACCCCGGTGCGAGGTTCTGGTGCGCATTCTCCGGCGACTCCCACTACCGCGACTGCACCGCCGACGTCGGCAACGGGGTCAGCCGGATCCCGTTCACGGGCCTGGCCGACGGCGAGCACACCTTCTACGTCTACGCGCAGG
Organism: Nocardioides sp. SYSU D00065; assembly: GCF_017916425.1. GTDB lineage: Bacteria > Actinomycetota > Actinomycetes > Propionibacteriales > Nocardioidaceae > Nocardioides. The sequence continues at coordinate 153,952 of NZ_JAFMSX010000003.1, forward strand.
TGGGCGAGTGGATCGACCGGACCCCGGCCATCCGCACCTTCACGATCGACACCGCCGGTCCCGCGGTCGAGGTGACCGCGGCGCAGGTCGAGGGGAGGCGTGCCAGCTTCACGTTCAGCGGACCGGGTGCCGCCCGGTTCACCTGCACGTTGACCCGAAGCTCCGTCCCTCGCTCCCGTGAGTGCACGTCCCCGGTCGTCTACGACGACCTCGCGGACGGGGACTACGTGTTCTCGGTGACCGGCTACTCCGCCACCGGCGCGCCGACCAACAACCCGCCGTCGCGGGCCTTCACGATCACCACGCCGACCGGCCCGACCGATCCGACCGATCCGACGGACCCGACGGACCCGACCGGCCCCACCGACCCGACGGATCCGACACCGACCGACCCGAACGGCCCCACCGGCCCGACCGGCCCCACCGGTCCGACCGGCCCGTCGGATCCGGCGCCGACCGGCCCCGTGCCGTCGCCGCAGGACATGACCGCGCCGGACACGACCCTGGCCGGCGGGCCCGCCCAGGGATCCTTCGTCCGGGCCGGCGCCACGACGTTCGCGCTGGGCTCCACCGAGAGCGGATCGGCGTGGTCCTGCACCCTGGACGGTGCCGCCGTTCCCTGCGCGACGTCGCTGCACGTGCCGAAGCTCCGGCCGGGCACCCACCGGCTCTCGGTCACCGCCGTCGACGCCGCGGGCAACCGCGACGCCACCCCCGCGACCCGGTCGTGGACCGTGGCCGCACCGGCTCGATCGTTGAGGGCGAAGGGCTGGAAGAAGGGCCCGGCCGCGGCCGTCTCCCGCAAGAAGGGCGCCACCTTGTCGACCTCCGTCACGCGGGCCACAGGTCTCGCACTGTTCGCGAGCAAGGGGAAGGGCAGGCTGACGGTCTGGGCCGGCAAACGACGGGTCGCCACGGTCTCCCTCCGGAAGGTGTCCGGCGGCCAGGTCGTGCTGCCGCGCCTCGCCGCGCCGTTCACCGGCACCGTGCGCGTGGTCGTCGCCTCCCGGGGACGGACCGTCCGGGTCCAGGGCCTCGGCGTCGAGACCGGCTGAGGGCGCCGGACGTCGTCGTTGCTGCCCGGGTCAACGCGGTGCCGGCTCCACGTAGACGGTTCCACCGAGCTCGAGGAACTCCCGCGCCTTGTCGGCCATGCCGTCGCTGGCGAAGCGCTCGCGGACGTCCTGGCTGATGCGCATCGAGCAGAACTTCGGTCCGCACATGGAGCAGAAGTGGGCGGTCTTGGCGTTCTCCGCGGGCAGGGTCTCGTCGTGGAAGGCCTGGGCGGTGTGCGGGTCGAGTGACAGCGCGAACTGGTCGTGCCAGCGGAACTCGAAGCGGGCCCGCGAGAGGGCGTCGTCCCACTCGCGGGCGCCGGGATGGCCCTTGGCGACGTCTGCGGCGTGGGCGGCGAGCTTGTAGGTGATCACTCCCGTCTTGACGTCGTCGCGGTTCGGCAGGCCGAGGTGCTCCTTGGGCGTGACGTAGCAGAGCATCGCGGTGCCGTGCATGGCGATCGCGGCGGCGCCGATCGCGGAGGTGATGTGGTCGTAGCCGGGCGCGATGTCGGTGGCGAGCGGGCCGAGGGTGTAGAACGGGGCGCCGTGGCACCACTCCTGCTGGAGGCGCACGTTCTCCTCGACCAGGTCGAGCGGGACGTGCCCGGGGCCTTCGACCATCACCTGCACGTCGTGCGCCCAGGCTCGCTCGGCGAGCTCGGCGAGGGTGCGCAGCTCGGCCAGCTGTGCGGCGTCGTTGGCGTCGGCGACGCTGCCGGGCCGCAGGCCGTCGCCCAGTGAGAAGGACACGTCGTAGGCGGCGAAGATCTTGCAGAGCTCGTCGAAGTGGGTGTGGAGGAAGTTCTCCTCGTGGTGGGCCAGGCACCACCCGGCCATGATCGAGCCACCGCGCGAGACGATGCCCGTGACCCGGCCGGCCGTGAGGGGGACGTGGCGCAGGAGCACCCCGGCGTGGATCGTCATGTAGTCCACGCCCTGCTCGCACTGCTCGACGACGGTGTCGCGGAACACCTCCCAGGTCAGCCGGTCGGCCTCGCCGCCGACCTTCTCCAGCGCCTGGTAGATCGGCACCGTGCCGATCGGCACGGGGGAGTTGCGCAGGATCCACTCGCGGGTGGTGTGGATGTCCTCGCCGGTGGACAGGTCCATCACCGTGTCGGCGCCCCACGTCGTCGCCCAGGTGAGCTTGTCGACCTCCTCCTCGATGCTCGAGGTGACCGCGCTGTTGCCGATGTTGGCGTTGACCTTCACCAGGAACCGGCGCCCGATGATCATCGGCTCGGCCTCGGGGTGGTTGACGTTGGCCGGGATGATGGCGCGTCCGGCGGCGACCTCGCTGCGGACGAGCTCGACGTCGCAGCCCTCCCGGGCGGCGACGTACTCCATCTCGGCGGTGACGACGCCGCGGCGGGCGTACGCCATCTGGGTCACGACCCGGCCCGGGAGCGCCCGGTGCGGCGCACGCCGCTCACCCGGCCACTCCTGGCGCGCCGAGCCGCGACGGAGCGCCGAGCGACCGTTGTCGAGGAGCTGAGGCTCGCGCCCGGCGTAGGCCTCGGTGTCACCGCGGGCAGCCACCCACGCCGACCGCAGCGGGGGCAGGCCGGTCGCCGGATCGCTGCCCGGTCCGGTTGTGCAGTAGCGGTCGAAGGTTTCGCCGTTGGTGAGGGCGACCCGCGTGACGGGCACGCCGAGCTCGCCGGTCTCGACGCGGGAGTGGGCGGGGTGGACGGTCATGTGTCTCCTCGGTGGATGGGGCGGGGGTCGGGGACGGTGTGGGCGACGGGCCCTCGGCCGCGGCCGAGGCGCCAGCTCCGGCCCAGGCGGAGCTGGCCGGTGGTGAAGGCGGCCGCCTGACCGGCGGCGTGGTGGAGGTCCGCTCCCCGGACCAGGTGCACCGCGAGCGCGGCACTGAACGTGCAGCCGGTCCCGTGGTCGTTGGTCGTGGGGACGGCGCGGTGGACCAGAGGGACCGGTTCCGCACCCCGGACGGCGACCCAGTCGGTGCAGGTGCCATCGGTGCCGCCGCCGGTGAGCACCACGCCGGGACACAGGTCGGTGAGGCGGCCGGCGAGGTGGGCCGGGTCGCCGACCTGGCCGAGGAGGGCGACCGCCTCGTCCAGGTTGGGCGTGACGACGCTCGCCCTCGGCAGGAGGGTCTCCCGGTAGGCCGCGGCGACCTCGGCATCCCCGAGCACGGCGCCGCTGGTGGCGACCAGCACCGGGTCGACGACGAGGGTGGTGCCGTCGAGCCGGTCGGCCACGAGCGCGACGACCTCCGCGGTGCCGAGCATGCCGGTCTTGGTCGCCGCGACCGGCAGGTCGTCGAGCACGGCGTCGAGCTGGGCGGCGACCGTGCGGAGCGGTACGGGGTGGACGTCGCGCACGCCGGTGGTGTCCTGGGCGGTCACCGCGCTCACCACGCAGGCGCCGTGGGCGCCGAGCGCGGCGAACGTGGCCAGGTCAGCGGCCAGCCCGGCGGCTCCTCCGGAATCGGTGCCCGCGACGGTCAGCACCACGGGCGGTGTCACGACACCGCCTCGAGCAGCCGGCTCACGGTCACGGCTGGACGGGCCGAGCGCATCACCTCGCCCATCACTGCGACGCCGTGGGCGCCCGCCGCCATGGCGGCTGCGGCGTTGTCGCGGGTGATGCCGCCGAGGGCGAAGACCGGCAGCGCGTGACCGGCCAGGTGCGCGGGGTCGATCGGCGGTCCGTAGCCGGGCTTGGAGCGACTGGCCGCGAACGGCGACAGGGTGGCGAGGTCCGCACCCTCGGCCGCCGCGCGCTCGACGTCGTCGATGGTGTGGCAGGAGCGACCGACGAGGCCGCTGCCCCCCTGCGCTCGGGGCGCGGTCGCGGGGAGGTGGACGCCGGCGCACCCGGGCACGGGCGTGTGGGCCGCGAGCACCGTGGCTCCGGTGCCGGCGAGCGCGCCGACCAGGGCGGCGCGACGGTCGGCGGACAGGTCGAGCTCGCGGATGACGACGTGCGTCGCCCCGGCCTCCACGCACTCGAAGAGGGTGCGCAGCAGTCCGCGACCCAGGCGGAGCTGGGAGCGGTCCGTGAGCAGCAGGAGGCGAGGGAGGGTCACGCGATCCTCCCGGCCATCGGGCTCGACGCCCGCGCGACCGACCGACGGGGGATGCGGCCGGCTCCGTGCGCGCTGCGTCCGGCCGCGACGCCCAGCCGCAGCGCGCGCGCCATGGCGACCGGGTCCGAGGCTCGGGTGACCGCTGTCGCGGCGAGCACCGCCGCGCACCCGAGCTCCATGGCGAGCGCGGCGTCGCTGGCGGTGCCGACGCCCGCGTCAAGCACCACCGGCACCGAGACGGAGGCGACGATCGCCTCGATGGCGTGGGGGTTGAGCACGCCCAGCCCCGAACCGATCGGGGCGCCGAGGGGCATCACCGCGGCGCAGCCGAGGTCCTCGAGCCGGCGCGCCAGGACCGGGTCGTCGGTCGTGTAGGGCAGGACGACGAAGCCGCGCGCCACCAGCGTCTCGGCCGCGCTGAGCAGCTCGACGGCGTCGGGTAGCAGCGAGGTCTCGTCGCCGGTCACCTCGAGCTTCACCCAGTCGGTGCCGAGTGCCTCGCGGGCGAGCTCGGCGGTCAGCACGGCCTCCCGGGCCGACAGGCAGCCGGCGGTGTTGGGCAGGACCGGCACACCGGTGGCCCGTACGGCGTCCAGCAGCCCGCCGCTGTCCGGTCCTCCGGTGCGGCGGACCGAGACGGTGAGCAGTCCCGGGTCGGCCGCGTCGACGACCGGACGCAGCAGGGACAGGCTCGGCAGGCCGCCGGTGCCGAGGAGGAGCCGGGAGGCGAGCGTGCGGCCGGCGATGTCCACGGGGTCGGTCGCGCTCATCCGCCCTGCACCGCCGTCACGATCTCGACCGCGTCGCCCGCACGCAGGTCGTGCGCGGACCACTGCGCCCGCGGAACGACGGTGTCGTTGACGGCGACGGCCACGCCCGGCGGGGCCGGGGCGCCGAGGTGCGCGGCGAGCAGGTCTGCCAGCGGTGCCGACGGGCCGTCCACCTGGACGGGCGTGCCGTTGACGGTCAGGTCCACGAGTTCTCCTCCTGGGGGGCGATCAGGCGTCGGGGGTCGAGCGCGGGGTCGGTGTGGCCGGTCTCGAGGTGGTCGGCGACGAGTCGTGCGGTGAGCGGGGCCAGCAGCACGCCGTGGCGGAAGTGGCCGGCGGCGAGGACGACGCCCGCCTGCCCGGTCGGTCCGACGAGCGGGAGGTTGTCCGGCGTACCGGGACGGTCGCGTGCGGTGACGTCGGTCAGCCCGGCCTCGTCCAGTCCCGGCACCAGCTCGCGTGCCGCCCACAGCAGCCGCGCCACGCCGCCGAGGGTGGGCGGACCGCCGGCGCGCTCCTCCTGGGTGGCGCCGATGACCACCTCGCCGTCCGGTCGCGGCACCACGTACACGTGCTGGCCGCGGACCCAGCCCCGCACGGTCCGGCTCGGAGGGTCGTCGCTGTGCGCCCGCACCACCTCACCGCGCACGCCACGCACGAGGGAGGCGTACGGAGGCGGAAGACGCGCACCGGTCGCCAGGACGGTGGCGTCGAACCGGTCTTCCGGGTCGTCCGGCCGCGTCCCGACCCGGGCCAGCAGTGCGGCGACGACGGCCCGTGGGTCGACGCTGTGGTCCTCCGGCAGCAGCGCCCCGCCGGCGACGCGCGCCAGCCGGGGCTCGAGCGCAGCGACCTCCCGCGCGTCGAGCGACTCCACGGTGGCCCCGTGGCCGAGCAGCAGGTCCACCTGCCGGTGGACGTCCTGGAGGTCGGCGTGGTCGCGGCCGACCAGCAGCGTGCCGGTCGTGTGCAGGGGTACGCCGAGGCGCTCGGCGTACGACGGCCACAGGGCCATGCTCCGCCGCCCCAGGTCGAGGACCGTTGACTCGCCGTGCCACACCTCGCCCGCGGGCGAGAGCATGCCGGCGGCGGCGTGGGAGGCTCCGCGGCCCGGCTGCGGGTCCACGACGGTGACGCGGTGGCCGCGCCGTCGCAGCTCGTCGGCGCAGGACAGGCCGACGATGCCGGCGCCGAGGACCTTGACCCGCATCACGCGAGCGCCGCGGCCAGCTCCTTCGCTGCCGAGACCGGGTCGGGTGGCTGCCAGATCGCACCGATGACCGCCACCCCGTGGGCACCGGCGTCGCGGAGGCCCCGCGCCGTCGCGGCGCTCACGCCGCCGATCGCGATGAGCGGCAGCACCCCGGCGGCGTGGCTCACCGCACCCGGTCCGAGGGGGTCGGGGAGGCCGTCCTTGCTGGTCGTGGCGTAGACCGGCCCGAAGCCGGCGTAGTCGGCACCTGCAGCGGCGGCGGCCTCGACCTGCGCCCGGTCCCGGCAGGTGACGCCGAGGAGGAGGTCGGGTGCCAGGCGCCGCGCCACCGTGGCGGGCAGGTCGTCGGCGCCGAGGTGGACGCCGTCCGCGCCGGCGGCGAGCGCGAGGTCGACGCGGTCGTTGACGATCACCGCAGCGCCGCGGGGACGTGCGGCGTCGAGGACCTGCTCGACCAGCCGTAGCGCCTCGCGATCGGTCGAGGCCTTGGCGCGCACTTCGAAGGCGTCGACGCCGGCCTCCGCGAGCGCGGGGAGCAGGGCGAGGTCGTGGTCCTCGGAGACGAGGCACAGGAGACGTGGCAGCACGGAGCGGTCCTCAACTTCCTTCGCCGGCATGACCCGGATCAGGTTCGACGGTCGGAGCGGCTCCAGCTCCCTCTCAGTCCGCTGCCGCGGACTCCCGTGTGGTCCAGGCCACCATAGCGCGGCCGCGTCGCGAGGCACAGTGCAGCGCCGCCACGTCGACCGCCGCCTCGCTGCGCTCGGCGGTGGACGCTCAGCGCAGGTAGCGGTGCGCGACGACGTCCTGCTGGTCGACCGGGGTCCCGCGCTGCATCGTCCACGCGAGCCGGACCAGGCCGGCGTGCGACCAGGTCAGCGGCGTCGCGGCGCGCGTGCCCTCGCCGGCGGGGCAGCACGCTTGCCCGGTGGGCGGGCGGCCGTCCCAGACCTGCTCGGAGATCATGTCGCCGGTGCCGGCGGCCGCGGCCATGGCGGCGAGGTACGCCGTGGCGTCCTGTCCCGCCGCGACGGCGTACTCCCCGCGCTCGCCGCTGAGCAGCGGCCAGGCGCGGCCGAGGGTGGTGCCGGTGTCGTCCTCGGTGATCTCCCACTGCCCGCCGTCTCGGGTCTCGCCGTAGCCGTCGAAGCTGAAGCGGTGCCAGAACGGCCCGTTGGGTGTGTCGACCTTCAGGTCGGCGTCGACCACCGCGAGCGTCGAGACCACGTCCGGGTCGGAGGGCGCGACCAGCCCGAGCCGGACCAGGTCGAGGAAGCTGGGGTCGACCACGCGCCGCTGGTCGACCTCCGACGGGCCTCCGTCGCCGATGGCGTACTCCGTGCCCCGGTCGGGCCGGCCGTCCTTGGTGATGCGCAGGAAGTACGGGTCGTCGCTGAGCGGGCCGGTGGACGTCAGCGTCCAGTCCTTGACCCGCGCCCGCCACCGGTCGGCGACCCGGAGCCACCGCCGCGCCGACGCCCGGTCGCCGTTCCTGCGGGCGATGTCCGCGGCGCACACGAGGCCCGCGACCTGCGTGGCGATGGAGTTGGGGGAGTAGCCCGACTGGTTCTCCCACCGCTCCTGGGGGGAGTACGGCGCTCGCCGCCCGGTCTCCTCGTCCCGGAACCGGACGAGGAAGTTCGCGGCCCTTTCGACCCCGCGGTAGGTGCGCGGCCCGACGCGGCCGACCAGTCGGGCCAGGACGATCGGGAGCGCCACCTCGTCGAGCTGCAGCTCGCCCCACACGGGGGTGCCCTCGACGTCGGAGTTCTGCGGGAACGAGCCGTCCGGCTTCTGCTGCACGTCGAAGAGCCAGTCCACCGACCGCCTCGCGGCCGCCTTGTCGCCCATCGCCCACAGCGCCGTGCCGAACTGGTAGGAGTCGCGGGACCAGACGAGGTGGTAGGCGCCCGAGGGCGAGGAGAGGTCCTTGACCTCGTCACCCCAGACCCAGGGCGCGGACGGGGAGGCGACCAGCGCCCCGGGGTTGAGCTTGTCCTCCGCGGCGGCCAGCACGAGGGCCGAGGCGAGGTACTGCCGGCGCACGGGGAGTGCGCTGTCCGGGACCCGCCTCAGCGAGCGGAGGTAGCGGTGCCACCCGCGGTCGTAGCGGCGCGCCACCGCTCGCGCGCCCGACCGGGCCGTGGCCTCGGCGGTGCGCAGCGCGTCGGGTCCGCTCGGACCGTAGCCGAGGACCAGCGTCGCGCGCTGCTGCCCGGCCAGGCCGGTCACACCGCTCACCCGGCCGGTCTGCACGATGTTGCCCGGTCCCGCGCGCCGACGGCCCTCGTCGAGGCGGTGGTCGCCCTCAAGGTCGGTCCAGCCGTCGTCGCGACCGGCGAGCCCGGTGCTCGTGCGGCTCAGGCGCGGGCGCGCCACGAGGGCGGACGCGACGGGCTCGGCCGAGTCGGTGGCGACCAGGCCGCCGCGGACGGTGCGGCCGGAGTCGTCCATGCCGGTGTTGGCCAGGGCGGGGTCGTGCACGGCGTACAGCCGGTAGCGGCCGCCGTCGAGGGACTCCAGGCGCACCCGCACCACCAGGGCGTCGCGGCGCGGGTCGGTGACGAAGGTCTTGGTGATCCGGTAACGGCCGCTGGCGGCCGTGCCGACCTGTCGGAATCGAAGGCTGCGCTCGTCGGGGCGAGTGGTCACGACGTCGACGTCGTCGGACTCGCGGTCGGTGAAGGTGCGGCCGTCGGTGACGACGAGCTCCAACGCGCGGGTGCTCGGGGTGGACAGGTCGGGGTGGAACACCTCGCTGACCCGCCCGTCCTGCAGGGTGAACCACACGTTGCTCCGCCGGGCGCGCGCCGTGCCGAAGCCGGCCTTGTCCGCCTCGGTCCACGTGCTCTTCGTGCCCCGGTCGGGGGCGACCCGCTCCGCGCTCGCGGCCGTGGCGGGCGCGGCCGTGGCGGGCGCGGCGAGGGTGGTCGCAGTCAGGACCAGCACGGTCGGGGCGACGAGGGATCGCAGGGCCATGGGTGCCTCCGTGGTCGACTCCTCCCGTCGTACTCCTCGACCCGTGGACCGGCCACACCCCGGCGGGTGCCCGCCGGGGTCGCGGCGCGCACCAGACTGGACGCCATGGCCGAGGCGACCGACGAGGAGAAGTGGCTGGTCGTCGACGGGCGGCGCTGGCGACGTACGGACCCGGCGATCCCGGCCGCCGAGCTGGCCCGCTTGAAGTCCCACCTGGGTCGCGGCCGGTCCGGCGTCCGCTCGGCCGCGGACGACGCCGCGCTCGCCGCGACCCGCCACCGCACCCAGCTGGCGAAGGTCGGGCTCGGCGAGCGGGGCACGCCGTGGTGGGAGCAGTCCGAGGAGGAGCGGCGTCACCGCTGGGAGTCGGCGCTGGCCGAGCTCGACGCCCTCGACGAGGACTGACGTCATGAGCATGCCCGGTCCGCACCGGGGATCCCCATGACGTCCGGGCGCGGGCTCCCCGGCGATACTGCGGCGGTGAGCGCGCACACCCCGTCGCCCGGTGCCGAGGGCCTCGCCGAGCCGATGCGCTCACGGTGGAGCCCGAGCGTGTACGACGACGCCCACCGGCTGGCGCCCGACGAGATCGAGACCCTCCTGCGCGCCGCCCAGTGGGCACCGAGCCGGGGCAACACCCAGCCGTGGACGTTCTTCGTCTGCGAGCGCGGCGCGCCCGCCCATGCCGCGCTGGTGACCACGCTGAGCCGCGGCAACTCCGGCTGGGTCCCGCGCGCCTCGGTGGTGTTCGTGACGGCCGCGGAGATCGGCGCGGGCGACGAGCCCGGCGAGCCGACGCCGGGCGACTACGCGAGGTACGACGTCGGCCAGGCCGCGGCGCACCTCACCCTCCAGGCCCACGCCATGGGGCTGCACGCCCACCAGTTCGCCGGGTTCGACCACGCGACCCTCGCCGCTGCGTTCGGCGTGCCGGACACCCACCGGCTGCTCACCGGCATCGCGGTCGGCGTGCCCGGCGACCCCGCCGACGTCGACGCGCGCACGGCCGCCCGCGACCACCGCACGCGGGAGCGGAGACCACTGTCGGAGTGGGCGTACGCCGGCCGCTTCGGCGAGCCCTGGCGGGCGGCGGACCCGGCCGGGACCGGGGTGTCGGACCCGGTGGCAGACTCGGAGGCATGACCTCCCTCTCCGACTTCTCGGCGGTGGCCATCGACGGCACCGACACCGACCTGTCCCGGTACGCCGGCAAGGTGGTGCTGGTCGTCAACACCGCGTCGCAGTGCGGGTTCACCGGCCAGTACCAGGGCCTGCAGCAGCTCCACGACACCTACGCCGACCGCGGCCTGGTGGTGCTCGGCTTCCCGTGCGACCAGTTCGGCGGTCAGGAGCCCGGCGACGAGGCCGAGATCTCGGAGTTCTGCGAGCGCAACTTCGGCGTGACCTTCCCGCTCTTCGCCAAGGTGGAGGTCAACGGCGAGGGGGAGCACCCGCTGTTCGGCTGGCTCAAGGACTCCAAGGGCGGGATGCTCGGCGACCGGATCAAGTGGAACTTCACCAAGTTCCTCGTCGGGCGCGACGGCCAGGTCATCGACCGCTACGCCCCGACCACCGAGCCGGAGAAAATCGCCGGCGACATCGAGCGGGCGCTGGTGGGCGACGCCCGCTAGGGCAGGCTCGGCGCGTCCGGGCCGACCCGCTCGCTCAGCCACTGCGCCACTTGCGCCTCGGTGGGGGCGAGCCCGTCGCTGATCACGTGGGGCGCGACGCGCGAGAAGTAGTCGGTGACCATCCCGTCGGACTCGCGCACCAGCATGCCCGCGGCCTGCCCGTCCACGATCCACGAGCCCAGGACGACACGGTTGCCCTCGAAGCTCGGCAGCTCGGTGTAGGCCTGGTAGACCCAGCCCTCCTCGCCGTAGGCACCGGGCATCACCACGTCCTCGAGCATGTCGTCGAGGTGGATGCGGATGTTGTCGCCCTCCCGACCGTGCAGCGGCTTGGCGACCCAGCGCTGGAGGTCGCGCGGCTCGTCGAAGTACGCCGGCAGCAGCAGGCGGTGGCGCGGATACAGCTCCCACAGCACCGGCAGCAGCGCCTTGGTGCTGAGCAGCACCTTCCACGCCGGCTCGATCCACTTGGTGGGGACGCGCTCGGTCCGGTCGACGACGAAGCGGCCGAAGGGCTCGCGCAGCATCTCCTCCCAGGCGTAGAGCTTGAAGGCGTTGAGGATCGGCTCGTCGTGCACGTCGCGGAACTCGCGGGCGTCGGGGTTCCAGCCCACCTCCGCCATCGGGTGGGCGAGGGCCAGCCAGCCCGCCTGGACGGCGGTGTCCATGAGGTAGCCGACGGTCATCTCCATCTCGCCGCCGTCGTAGCTGTCCTCGTCGCCGAGGTCGTAGAGGAAGTGCAGCCGCTGGCCGGCGAAGTGCCCCGAGCGGCGCAGCTTGCGCCACCCGGCGACCAGCCGGTCGTGCACGGAGTTCCACTGGTCCATCTCCGGCATGACGTCCTCGAGCCAGCGCCACTGCACCACGCCGGTCTCGACCAGGCCGGTGGGGGTGTCGCCGTTGATCTCGAGCATCTTGATCGAGCCGTCGGCGCCGTAGGCGAGGTCGAAGCGGGCGTAGAGCGCGGGGTCACCAGCAGCGATGGAGCGGCGTACGACGTCCAGCGAGCCCGGCGGCAGCCCGAGCCGCTCGTCGCTCATCGTGCGCGCCATGTGCGAGACGGCGTGGACGCACATCTCCCACAGCTCCTCCGTGGCGGCCTCGAGCGTCTCGACCTCCTCCATGGTCACCTCGTACCAGGCGTCCTCGTTCCAGTAGGCCACCTCGGTGCCGTCGGGGCGCGGCGTCGTGGGGAAGACCAGGCCCTGCTCGACGACCTTGGTGCGCCAGTCGGGCCGGGCGCGGGAGCGGTGGCGCCACATCAGGCGATGCTGGCGCAGACGATGGCGGCGACCGACAGCGCCGTGGCGGCGGCGACGTGCGCCAGCGGGCGTACCGGGCCCGGCGCCGTCACGATCTGGCGCAGCGATCCGGGCGTCATCGCCTCGATCGCGAAGAACATCACGGTGTTGAGGGCGATGCCGAGCGCACCGAAGGCGACCGTCCAGCCCAGCGCCCACCCCAGCGAGGTCTCGCCGTTGGTCCAGATCGCGGTGAACAGCACGAGCGCGTTGGAGACCAGCCATGCCGCGGTCACCACGCCGGCGGAGCGCGAGTGGGCGTGGACCGACTCGTCGCCGTTCTCGTCGACGCCGCGCAGGTGCGTGCCGAGGTGGCCCGGCGTCGCGAGGTCGAGGACGTAGTAGGAGACCACGAGCATGGCGCCGCCGACGACGGCGTAGGCGACGGCGTGGAGCAGGGCGTTGATCAGGTCGGTCACAGTTTCTCCTGCGGTGCGGGATACGGGGTGCGGGGACGAGTGGACGGGTCGCGGGCGGCCTCAGCCGCCGAAGCCCCGCGAGCTGCCGCCGAAGCCGCCCTTGGTGGTCGACGAGCGCACGGTGCTGCCGCCGGTGGTCGGCAGGCCGCCGCGTTGGACACTGCCGTTGAGCGTGCTGCCGCGCCAGGTGCCGCCCGTGGCGGTCTGGCCGATCGCCGGGACGCGGGAGCTGGCGCCGAGGTAGTACCAGAAGAACCCGCTGCCGACGCCGTTGTAGTCGGAGTCGTCGTCGCACTCGTCGTCGTCGACCCGCTCCTGGGTCTCGGGGTCCACGCAGACGGCGGCGTAGTCGGCGCTCGAGGAGCAGCCGGTCAGGTTGGCGGCCATCACGGCCGTGATGCCGAGCGCGACGCTCGAGGAGCGCATCCGGCGGCGTACGGTCGAGGTCATGGGCGTCCTCCAGCGGGGTCGACGTCGTTCTTCTGGGTGAACAGGGCCAGCATCGCCTCGGCGACATCGGTGCGCGAGGCGTCCGCGGCGGCGTGCTCGGCCAGCCGCTCGTCGAGCCACTCCTGGCCGTGCTGGGCGGCCAGGGAGGCGAGGGTGAGGTGCTCGAGCCGGTCGATGCGCTCGTGGACGTCCTCGAGCACCATCGCGACCGCGAGCGACTCCTTGTCGTGCACGAGGGTGGCGATGACGTGGCCGATCGCGATCGGGACGAAGACCAGCATCGAGACGATGAGCACGGCGCCGACGGCTCGCCCGACGGTCGTGGAGGGGTAGAAGTCGCCGTAGCCGACGGTCGAGCCGGTGACGATCCCCCACCAGAGCCCCTCGATCGGGCCCTTGTCCTCGAGGACCGCGTAGGTGAGCGAGCAGGCCACCCAGATCCCCACCACGAGCAGCACGAGCAGGTGCGGCGCGTTGACCAGGGAGCGCAGAGGTCGACCGACGATCGCGAGTCGGCGCGTGACGGCACTGGCCACCTCGGCCATGGACTTCCCCCTGTTCCCCGGCTGTCGGCCGGACTATAGGGCTTCCCCGGTGCGGGAGGCGCAAACCTCCGCGCGATCGTCAGCGGACGAGGTCGGCGTACTCCGGGTGCTCCTCGACGTACGAGGCGACGTAGGAGCACGACGGCACGACCGCCAGGCCCCGCGCGCGGGCCTCGTCGAGCGCGCCGCGGACCAGCGTGGCGGCGTGGCCCCGGCCCCCGTGCTCCGGCGCCACCTCGGTGTGCACCAGCTCGAGGGCGTCGCCGTCCAGGCGGTAGGCCAGGACGCCGATCAGCTCGTCGCCGGACCACAGCTCGAAGCGGTGCTGGTCGGCGGCGTCCTTGAGCTCGGTGTCCATCACTCGAGCCTAGACCGACCTGACTTGCCCGTAACCCCCGCGGGGGGAGAGGGTTCTCGGCATGGCAGCAACCGCGTCGTCCTACTCGATCACCATGCGGTTGTACACCGCCCCGGACCACAGCGTCGTCGGCGCCGTCGCGACCACCATCGCGCGCAACGGCGGGGTGGTGACCGCCATCGACGTGACCGAGTCACGCCACGACCGGCTCACCGTCGACGTCACCTGCTCGGCCTCCGACGCCGAGCACTCCCAGGAGCTGGTGGCGGCGGTCGCCGAGGTCGAGGGCGTGACGGTGCACAAGGTCAGCGACCGGACCTTCCTGCTCCACCTCGGCGGCAAGATCGAGGTGACCTCCAAGGTGCCGCTGCGCACCCGCGACGACCTGTCGATGGCGTACACCCCCGGCGTCGGCCGGGTCTCGATGGCGATCCACGACAACCCCGAGGACGTGCGCAAGCTGACCGTCAAGGGCAACTCGGTGGCCGTGGTCACCGACGGCTCGGCGGTGCTCGGCCTCGGCAACATCGGGCCCGGCGCCGCGATGCCGGTGATGGAGGGCAAGGCCGCGCTGTTCAAGCGCTTCGCCGACATCGATGCCTGGCCGATCTGCCTGGCCAGCCAGGACACCGACGAGATCGTCAAGGCGGTCGAGATGATCGCGCCGGGGTTCGGTGGCATCAACCTCGAGGACATCGCGGCGCCGCGGTGCTTCGAGATCGAGGCGCGGCTGCGCGAGTCGCTCGACATCCCGGTGTTCCACGACGACCAGCACGGCACCGCGATCGTCGTGCTGGCCGCGCTGACCAACGCCCTGCGGTGCGTGGAGAAGCAGCTCACGGACGTGCGCATCGTGGTCTCGGGCGCGGGCGCCGCGGGTACGGCGATCGTCACGCTGCTGCTGGCCGCCGGAGCGCGCGACGTGGTCGTCGTCGACCGCGAGGGCGCGCTCGCCGCCGGCGACGAGTCGCTGTCGGCCGCCCACACCGAGCTGGCGGCCGCGACCAACCCGCGCCGGGTCACCGGCTCGCTGAAGGACGTCCTGGTCGGTGCCGACGTCTTCGTCGGCGTCTCGGCGCCGCGCATCCTCGACCCGGAGTGGATCCCGACGATGGCCGACAAGCCGGTCGTCTTCGCGCTGGCGAACCCGGACCCCGAGGTCGACCCGGCCGAGGCCGACAAGTACGCCGCGGTGGTGGCGTCGGGCCGCTCGGACTACCCCAACCAGATCAACAACGTGCTGGCCTTCCCCGGCGTCTTCCGGGGCCTGCTCGACGCCGGCGCCGACGAGGTCACCATCGACATGCTGCTGCGTGCCGCCCAGGCGATCGCCGACACCGTCGGCCCCGAGGAGCTGCACCCGGCGTTCATCATCCCGAGCGTCTTCCACCCCGACGTGACCAAGCGGGTGGCCTCGGCGATCAGCGGCCGGGAGAGCTGAGTCCCGGGTCGTCGCCGCGGGCAGCCTGGCGACGGCCCGACGTCAGCCGCCGACCACCCGGCGCGGCCACCAGAACCTCTCGCCGAGCGTCAGGGCGAGGGCGGGCACCAGCACGGTGCGCACGACGAGGGTGTCGAGCAGCACGCCGACGAAGATGATCGCGCCGAGCTGAGCCAGCACCACCAGCGGCAGCACGCCCAGCACCGCGAAGACGGCCGCGAGCACGATGCCCGCGCTGGTGATCACCCCGCCGGTGGCGGTGAGGGCCCGCAGCATCCCGGTGCGGGTGCCGTGCTCAGCCGCCTCCTCGCGAGCCCGGGTGACGAGGAAGATGTTGTAGTCGACGCCGAGCGCGACCAGGAACAAGAACGCGAGCAGCGGCACCCCGCTGTCCATCGCCGCGAAGTCGAAGACGGTGCGGAAGAGCCACCACGACGCGCCCATCGCCGCGGCGTACGTCGCCACCACGGTCGCGACCAGCAGCACCGGCGCGAGCACGGAGCGGAGCAGCAGCACGAGCGCGCCCAGCACCAGGAGCAGGATGAGGGGCAGGATCAGCAGCCGGTCGCTCGCCGCGTGGTCGGCCTCGTCGACCGCCTCGGCGTCGCCGCCACCGACGTGGGTGTCGTCGAAGCCGGACACCGCCGCGCGCACGTCGGCCACGACCTCGGCGGCTCGGTCGCTGCCCGGCCGGGCGTCGGGCACGACGTCGATGCGAGCGACGTCGTCCCCGCGCGTGGTGATGCGCGCCGAGGTGGTGGCCTCGAGGCCCTCGACCGCCTCCAGGACCTCCTGGGGGTCGGCGCGGGTGACGACCTGCACCGGGTCCGTCGTACCTGCCGGGAAGGACTCCGCGAGCCGCTCACCGGCGGTGATCGCCTCCGGCTCCTGCAGGAACTGGTCGGCCGGCTCGAGCCCGGTGGTGATCGACGTGGTGCCGGCGGCCAGGACCGCCAGCGCGACGACGGTGCCGGCGACGTAGGTGCGCGGGCGCCGCGCCACCGCGTCGCCCACCCGCCGCCAGACGGAGCGCGACTCGACGAGCACCGGGTCGCCCACGCGCGGGACGCGTGGCCAGAAGACCCATCGGCCGAACAGCACGAGCGCGGCGGGCAGCACCACGAGGGCGAACGTCGCCGCGACGAGGACGCCGACGGCGCACGCCACCCCGAGGCCTCGGGTGGTGGGGATCGCCGACAGCAGCAGGGTGAGGAGCCCCAGGACCACCGTGATGGCGCTCGAGCACACCGCCTCGGTGGTGCGCGCCAGGGCGGAGGCCATCGCCTCGTGCCGGGACTCGGTGGTCTTGAGCTCGTCGCGGTAGCGCGAGATCAGCAGCAGGGCGTAGTCGGTGCCGGCGCCGAAGACCAGCACGCTGAGGATGCCGACGGTCGACTCGTCCCAGGCCAAGCCGGTCGCCTCGAGCACGTTGGTCGCGACGATGGCGGAGAGCCGGTCGGCGACGGCGACGACCACGAGCGGCACCAGCCACAGCACGGGGCTGCGGTAGGTGACGATCAGCAGCACCGCGACCACGGCCGCGGTGGCCAGCAGGAGCCGGAGGTCGGCCCCGTCGAAGACCTGGCCGATGTCGGCCTGGATGGCGGCCGGGCCGGTCACCTGCACCTCCAGGCCGTCCGGCGCGTCCTCGCGCAGTCGCTCGCGCAGCTGCTCGACCCGGTCGATGTTGTCGGTGGCCGAGGACGACACGACCGGTACGACGGCCAGCGCCGCGGTCCGGTCGTCCGCGACCACCAGCGGCGGGCCCTGCGGCCGCTCGCCGGCGGGCTGCAGCGCGGCTGCCTGCTCGGTGAGCGCGTCCGTCTCCGTCCCCCTCAGCTCACCCTCGCTCGTCCACAGCACGAGGGCGACCTGTGCCTCGTCGTCGGGGAGCCGCTCGGACAGCTCCACCGCGAGGGTGCTGTCGGCGCCGCGCGGCAGCGTGTCGGTGGCGCTCGCCTCGTGCTCGCCCTCCGGCACGAGGAGGATGGCCAGGATCGCGAGCACCAGCGGCACGAGGGCCACGACCCACGCCGTACGCCTCCCGGTGATGACGCGGGCGGGGGCGGCGGACTGGTGACCGGACACGGGGGTTCCTTAGGATCAGGTTGCTCACGCAACGGATTGCTAAGTAAGTTAGCGATTGGCGGGCGCGAGTGCAAGATCAGGAATCCCCGGTCGGCCGGGGATCCCTGAACTTGTCGGCCCATGCACCGCCTGACAAGTTCGGCGTTCCCCTGACAACCCCACGACCTACGGCGAGAGGAGACACCGATGGCCCCGACTGGTCCGCCACCAGGCTGGGACGCCTCGGCCACCCTGACGGCCTTGCGCGAGCTCGTCACCACGGGTGCGCGCGTCAACCACGTCGTCGCCCGTCGCGCGGGGATCAGCGACACCGAGCTCGTCACGCTCGAGCACCTGAGCCGCGAGCAGATCGGACCTGCGGAGGTCGCCCGGCGGCTGGAGGTGAGCACTGCGGCGGCCACGGGCATCGTGGACCGGCTGGTCTCGCGCGGGCACGTACGACGCCAGCCGCACGCCGCGGACCGTCGGCGTACGGAGCTGGTGCTGACCGAGTCCGGGCGCCGCGCCGTGGTCTCGCACCTGCTGCCGATGTTCGTCGCCCTCGACCGGCTCGACCGCGACTTCTCCGACGAGGAGCGCGCGGTGGTGGAGCGCTACCTGCGCGGTGCCACGCAGGCGTTCGAGCAGGTGCTAACAACCGGTGCACCAGATACCGACGGGCGGCCCCGGGCCTGAGCCCGGAGCCGCCCGATCGGTGCTGCTCAGGTCAGCGGCGCACGCGGATCGTGCGCGTGACCTTCGTGCGCGCGAAGCCGTCGCTGGGGAGCAGCACGGCCTTGACCCTGTGGGTGCCGACGCGGAGCCTCGGCAGCCGCACCTTCACGGTGCCGTCGGCGCGGAGCCGGACGGCGTCGACGGTGCGACGGCCGACCTTGACCACGACGGTGCCGGTCGGGACCGCCCCCGGCGCGGTGACGGTGATGGTCGCCGCAGCCCGCTTCGAGACCCTCACCACCTTCTTCAGCTTCAGCGTCGCCGTGGGCTTCACCTTGCCCACCACTGCCGTGGGGGAGGTGGCCGCCACCGGCTCCCGGCCGACGGCCCGCGCGGTGACCCGCACGCTGAGCGCGGCGCCGGAGTCGGCCGCGACGACCGTGTACTCGCCCGACGTCGCGCCCTGGATGGGCGCCCCGTCGCGAAGCCACTGGACCTCGAAGGTGGCGTTGGCGGCGTTGCTCCACCGGCCCTGGTCGGCGGTGACGACCTGGCCGACCACGGGGGTGCCGTTGATCGCCGGCCTCGCGGTGTTCACCGGCGCGGGCGCCGGCTCGACCGTGACCGTGCGGCTGGCGACCGACTGGTTCCCCGCTGCGTCGCTGACGAGGTAGACGAGCTGGTAGCGACCGGCGGTGGCGGTGTCGACCTGGCCGAGGACGGCGACGCCGCCCGTCAGGTCACCGTCGCGGTCGTCGCTGACCGAGACGCCCGCGAGCGGGTCGAACGCCGCGCCGTGGGCGACGGTGTCCGCGCCAGCCAGCCTGATGACGGGTGCCACCACATCGGCGACGCCGTCGGCGGTCGCGGTGAACAGCGCCAGCTGGGAGACCTGTCCGGGCAGCTCGTCGCCGCTCGCGGCGTCCCGGCTCACGGCCTGCCAGGCGTACGTCTCGCCGATGGTCAGGCCGTCCCAGGTGACCGACGCCGGCCAGCCGGACCGGGCCGTGTCGCTGCCGATGACCTCGTCGGTCGGGTCGAGCACCACGAGCGAGTCGGTGGCGAAGCTCGTGGCCCGGTGCTGCAGCTGGATCGGCATCTTGAAGTCGTCCTCGGTGCCGTTGTAGCGGTTGCGGTCGTCGTACTCGGTGGCCCCGAAGTTGTCGAGGAACGGTGAGTAGGTGTCGACGCTCATCTCGGACCGGTCCACGTCGAACTGCAGCAGCCGGAAGAAGGACGAGCCCATCTGCAGCAGCGTGTCCGGGGTCAACGTCCCGGTGTTGCCGAGGCCCACCTCGCCGGCGCGGACCTTGTAGAACTGGTAGTCGGCGAGCAGCTCGACGACGTGGTTACCCGGGCGTCCGAGGTTCTTGCGGACCTCGATGTTGACGCCGTGCTCGTGGCCGGAGAGGACCAGGAACACGTTGGGGTTCTCCTTGACGACCGTGTTGCGCACGCTCATCCCGTCGTACGACATGCCGCCGCCGCGGCCATCGGGGTTGGAGCTCGGCGCGATGTAGGCGTGGGTCAGCACGATCGCGTTGCGGTCGGCGTACTGCTTCAGCACGCCGTCGGCCCAGGCCGACTCCTCGGCGGTGACCCCGAAGCCCAGGCTGACGACCACGAAGTCGAGGCCGCCGGCGCTGAACAGCACGTAGTTGTTGGCGTTGTCGCCCGGCTTCCACGGCTGGTACGACGCCCGCGCCGCGGTCCACCGCGGCGCCTGGGACAGGGCGGCGTAGCGCTCGGGACCGAAGTAGTCGTTGTACAGCGCGTCGGGGCCGTTGTCCTGGCCGTACTGGTTGTCGTGGTTGCCCGGGAGCACCGTGTTGACCAGGCCCGCGTCGTCGATGATCCGCTGCGCCGCCGAAGCGACCTCGTACTCGCGCATCGCCTTGGCGCGGTCGTCGCCGAGGTTGTGCCAGTTCTCCATGATGTCGCCGGTGTGCGCGGTGAACGCGATCTTGCGCTCGTCGGTGTTGGCGACGATCCACTCGGTGATGTCGGTGTAGGTCTTGCGCCACGTGTCGCGCTCAGCCTGCGTCGGCGGCTCGTCGGCACCTTCGGAGAGGTACTGCGTGTCGGTGAGGTGCGCGAGTGAGAAGTCGTAGTCGGCCGGGTCCTCGAACGCCGGCCGGACCTCGTTGGGGATGTCGTCGGCGAAGGGGTCCTCGCCCGTCACCATGATCGGCACGACGCCGTCGTGGTGGTGGCGGGGACGGACGTCCCCGGTGAGCGCGACGGCGCCCTCCGCGAGCCCGCGAGCGGTGTCGAGCGCCTCCCACGCCTGCCCGTTCCAGGCGCGCAGCGTCACGCTGCGGGTCGGGTCGACCGTGCCGGACCAGCTGATGCGCTGGCCCTCGGCCGCGCCGACGGCGACGTCGTGGCGCTGGAAGGCGATGCCGGTGGCCGAGGGGCTGGTGGCCAGCCGGCCGTCCCCGGGCTGCAGCGGAGCCGCGAGGTCCGCAGCCTGCTCGTGGGGGAACTCGAGGGACGTCGGCAGCTCGGCGACCGAGCCCTGGAACCCGTCCGCGGCGACCTTGGCCTCGGCACGGACGAAGGTCGTGGTGACGTCGTCGCCGCTCGGGTTGGTGGCCACCGACGACAGCTGCACCGACCCGCCGGCCTGGCCGGTGCGGGTGCCGCCGCCGACGGGGATGTTGCCGGACCGGAAGGTCACGGACTCGTCGATCGGTCGGCCGAAGACGTCGCTGCCGCGCAGGGTGAGCGTGTGCTCCCCGGCGCGCAGGCCGGGGCCGATCTCGTCGCCGGGGCGGACGAGCGCGCCGTCGAGGCGGTACTCGGCCGTGCGGCCCACCGCCTGCGGCGTGGAGGTCTCGACGGACAGGGTGGTCGGCCCCGTGATGCGGCTGTCCGCGGCCGGGGTGGAACCGGTGATGGTGACCGGCGCGGTGGCGAGGCCGTCGGCCAGGACGTCGCGGCGCAGGGCCAGCACGTCGGTGCGGGTCAGCGGCTCGGAGAAGACCCGGGCGGTGGCGACGGTGGCCGGCGCGAGCAGGCTCGCGCGGTTGTTGGTGCTGGCGTCGCCGCCGATGACCATGTTGCGGGCGGTCGCGTTGGGCGGCGCGGTCAGCGTTCCGACGGCCGGTGCCTGCCGGGCGAGGACTCCGTCGACGTACAAGCTGGCCACCTGGCCGTCCCAGGTGCCGACGACGTGGTACCACCGGTCGGCGACCACCGGGACGTTCAGGTTGCGGTAGGTGCCGGCGATGTTGGGGTTGAACGACAGGTTGGGTCCGTAGAGCGTGATCGAGAAGCCGCCGGCCTCCTTGGCGCCGCAGATGTTGCCGCGCTCCTCGCCACTGGCGGGGAGGTCGTCGTCGTACTTGAACGTGCACTCGACCGCGAACCCGTCGACGAGCGAGGGGTAGTCGTCGCCGAGCGGGTAGAGGTAGGCGGAGCTGCCGTCGAACTCGCCGACGTTGCGGCCGAGGGGCACGTCGGGGCGCACGACCGGCTGGTTCCACTCGGTCACGGGCAGGCCCTGGGCGCGGTCGGCCGGAGTCCCGTCGGCGAAGTCGACGTCGAGGACGTCGGCGGTCGGGGCGACCGGCTCGGCGACGGCGGCCGCCGCCAGGGCGCCGGCGTCGTCGGCAGTGAGGGCCGAGGAGTACACCCGGGCTGTGTCGATGGTGGCAGCGGCGAAGAACCCGACGCCGTTGCTCGGCTGGGCGTCGGCGCCGAGTGCGAAGTTCTGCGCGCCCGCCGACGGAGCCTTGAACACGCCCGCCGCGGCGGTCTGGGCGACCTGCTCGCCGTTGACGTACAGCACGAGCGTGGACCCGTTCCACACGACGAGCGTGTGGTACCACTCGCCGGCCTCCATCGGGAAGCGGACGTTCTTGTAGCCGCCGCCGATGTGGGCCATGAAGCCGCCGCGTCCTCCGCTGACGTACGTCGCGAAGCCGCCGGCCTCCTTGGCGCCGCAGAAGTCCTGCTCGCTGCCGCCCAGGTCGGTGCCGTCGTAGCGGAAGCTGCACTCCACCGAGAAGCTCGAGGCCATCGCGCCGTACTGCCCCGCCATCGGGTAGAGGGCGGCGTCGTCGCCGTCGAGGGCGTACGCCGTCCGGGCGCGCGCCGCGTCGGAGACGATCTCCGGGTCCCCGAACAGCGTCGGCGAGAGGTCACGCGCCGTGTCGTCGGCCGTGCCGTCGGCGAAGTCGACGTCGAGGACGTCGGCGACGGGCAGCTCGGCCGCCGCGGCGGGCGCAGCGGTGCCGGGCACGATCGCGAGGAGCGAGCCCGACACAGCCAGGGCGGCGAGGGTTGCCAGCGTCGAGCGCCGGCGGTTGCTGTGGCGTTTCACAGAGGGTTCCTGTTCGGTTGGGTCCGATGAAGACCCGAACAGGGTGTCGGCGCGCCGTGACCGGAACATGGCGGCGAGGCAGACGCGGGATGGACCGGCGCTGGCCGGTCGGCCAGGACGCGACGCCGTCGTCCTAGAGTCGCACGCTCCGGCGGGCGTGCTCACCGCTCATCGCGCGGCGTCCGCCTTGCGCTGCGTGACGAGGGCCGCGCCGACGATCCCGGCCCGGTTCTGCAGGGTCGCCGGCACCATCTCGGTCTCGACCTCGATGAGGTGCCCGAACTTGTCCCAGGACTTGCTGACCCCACCACCGATCACGAACAGGTCGGGGGTGAAGAGCCGCTCGAGGTGGCGGAAGTAGGTGGTCAGCCGCTCGGCCCACGTCTCCCAGGAGAGGCCCTCGCGCTCGCGCGCGCTGGTGGCGGCGCGGGACTCCGCGACGGCGCCGTCGATCTCGAGGTGCCCCATCTCGGAGTTCGGCACGAGGATCCCGTCGTGGATCATCGCCGAGCCGATGCCGGTGCCGAGCGTGATGACCATGACCAGGCCGCCGCGGCCCTTCGCGGCGCCGTACTCCGCCTCCGCCAGCCCAGCGGCGTCGGCGTCGTTGACGACGTGCACCTCCCGGCCCAGCGCCTCGGTGAAGATCGCGTCGGCGTCCTCGCCGATCCACGACTTGTCGATGTTGGCGGCCGACAGCACGACGCCGCGGCGCACGATGCCGGGCACGGTGACGCCGACGGGGCTGGTCGAGGCGGGGAAGCTGTCGACGATCTGCTGGAACACCCCGGCCACTGCCTGCGGCGTGGCGGGCTTGGGGGTGTCGATGCGGACCCGGTCGTGGGCGAAGTCGCCGAGCTTCAGGTCGACCGGCGCGCCCTTGATGCCGGTGCCGCCGAAGTCGATGCCGAAGGGATGCTTCATGGCGCACAACCTAGCGCCCACCCGGCGGCTGTCCGCGAGGGGAACACCCAGTGGTCGGCAGGAGGACCGACGTCGAACGGCAGCGGACGTCATGGGCTTCCGCGGTCCGGACCGGCCGTTCCCATGACGTACGCCGCCGGGGACGCCGCCGCGCCGGTCAGACCACCTCGCGGCGGTCGTCCGGCAGCCGCCGGGTCCGGCCCGTCCGGTCGAGGTGGTCGAGCAGCGGCAGCGCGACGCGGCGGGTGGTGCCGAGCCGCTCGCGCGCCGCGCTCGTCGTGAAGGGCTGCTCGAGGTCACGCAGCAGCGTGACGGCCTCCTCGGCCGCGTCGGGCGCCAGCACGATGCCGGGACCGACGCGCTGGAGCAGGCCGCTGCGCTCCGCGGCGCCGAGCGCCCGCTCGTCGAGGCCGAGGTCGCGCAGCCGGTCGGCGGTGGGCGCGGCGAAGGGGGCGGCGGCCAGGTCGCGGCGTACGGCGTCGACGGCGGCGCGGACCGCCTCGGGGAGGGCGGCTCCGGCGGATCCGTGCACCCGGCCGTCGACCACGCGCAGCGGCGCCCGCACGAGCGGGCGCACCAGCTCCGGGGCGGGCAGCCGCAGCCGCGAGGCCAGCACGGACAGCGGCGGGGCCGGGTCGAGGGGATGGGCGCGCGCGTGCTCCTCGACGAGGCCGGGGAGCCGGTCCGCGAGCGCCTGCGCCACCCGGCGGTCCACCAGCCACGGCCCGGCGGCGAGGTGGCCGCCGGACCCGGTGGCCGGGACGGGGACGCCGAGGCGGCGCAGGTGGTCGACGTGGGCGACGCCGCGGCGGGCCAGCTCGTCCGCCAGGCGCGGCGTGCCGTCCGCCGAGGCCAGCTGCTCGGCGCGGCGGGCGCCGGCGCCTCGTCGGCGCAGGCGCGGCGGGTCCGGGTCGAGCACGTCGACGCGCCACACCTGACGGCGTCCGGGATCGCGCAGCAGCGCCCGGTCGCCGATGCGCAGCGGCAGGGGACGGTCGAGCGTGAGCCGGGCGAGCCCCGGCCCGAGGGGCCGGCAGCGCACCGCCACGTCAGCGGCACCGACGTGCAGGACGGGCGACGTGGGCGGCTCGCTGTCGCCGGTGAGCCGTACGTCCACCACCCGCGAGTGGTGCCAGGCCCCGGGCGTGACGAGCACGCTGCCGCGAGCGAGGTCGTCGGTGCGCCCGGCGAGGTTGAGCGCGACCCGGGCGACGCCGCTGACGGTGTCGCGGTCGCGCCCGAGCGCCTGCACCTCGCGCACCCGCAGCACCGTGTCGCCCAGCGCCAGGCTGTCGCCGCGGCGCACGGTGCCGGCCGGCAGCGTGCCGGTCACGACGGTGCCCGCCCCTCGCACGCTGAACCTGCGGTCGACCCACAGGCGCACGTCGGCGTCCGGGTCGGGCTCGGGCAGGGCGGCCACCATCGCCGCCATGGCGGCCCGGACCTCGGCCAGGCCGGCACCGGTGCGCGCACTGACGGCAAGCACCGGCGCGCCGGCCATCCCCGTGCGCGCGAGCTCGCCGGTGGCGCGCGCCACCGCCGGCGCGGGATCGGCGAGGTCGGAGCGCGTCACCGCCACCACTGCGTGCCGTACGCCGAGCGCGTCGAGCGCCGCCAGGTGCTCGGCGGCCTGCGGCATCCACGGGTCGTCCGCGGCGACCACGAGCAGCACGGCCGGCACCGGCCCGACCCCGGCGAGCATCGTGGTGAGGAAGCGCTCGTGCCCGGGCACGTCGACGAAGGCGATCTCACCGGCCTCCGGCCACTCGGTCCAGCAGTAGCCGAGCTCGATCGTGAGCCCGCGGCGCCGCTCCTCGGCCAGCCGGTCCGGATGGGTGCCGGTCAACGCCTCGACGAGGGCCGACTTGCCGTGGTCGACGTGGCCGGCGGTCGCGACGACGTGCATCAGGCGGGTCCCGGCGCTCGCCCGACGGCGTCGACGAGGACGACGTCCTCGTCAGGGTCGACGGCGAACAGGTCGAGCAGCAGGCGGCCGCGCTCGAGGCGGCCGACCACGGGCGGGTCGCCGGCTCGCAGCGGCTCGGCGTACGCCGGCGGCAGCGACACGGCGGCGCTCGGCAGCACGACCTCGGGGGCGCCGCCACCGCCCACCGCCGCCTCGCTGTCGACAACCACCGCACCCAGGTGCTCGGGCAGCGCGGCTGCGACGGCCTCGGCGCGGGCGCGCAGCCCGGCGACGTCCCGGGCGAGCGCGGCCGGCACGGGCGGGACCGGGCCGGTGAGGGTCGCCTCCAGCGCCGCGAGCGTCAGCTTGTCGACCCGCAGCGCGCGGGCGAAGGGGTCGCGGCGCAGCCTCTCGACGAGCGCGGACCGCCCGAGCAGCAGCCCGCACTGCGGACCGCCCAGCAGCTTGTCGCCCGATGCGGTGACTAGGTCGGCGCCCCCGCGGAGCGCGGTGGCGGCGTCGGGCTCGTCGGGCAGCCGCGGGTGGGGCCGCAGCAGGCCCGAGCCGATGTCCGCGACGACCGGCGGACCCAGCGTGACCAGGTCCGCGACCGGGACCGAGGAGGTGAAGCCGCGCACCGCGAAGTTGGAGGGATGCACCTTGAGCACGAACGCGGTGTCGTCGTCGACCGCGGCCGCGTAGTCCTCCAGCCGCACCCGGTTCGTCGTGCCGACCTCGCGCAGCCGGGCGCCGACGGACTCCATGAGCTCGGGGATGCGGAACCCGTCGCCGATCTCGACCAGCTCGCCGCGCGCGATCACCACCGAGCCGCCGTCGCGGGCGAGCACCCGCGTGACCAGGGCCAGGGCGGCGGCGCCGTTGTTGACGACGTGGACCGCCTCGGCGTCGGGGACCTCGGCGGCGAGCGCCTCGAGGGTGCCGCGACCCCGGCGACCGCGGCGGGCGGTCACGAGGTCGAGCTCGACGTCCGTCGGCCCGGCCGCGGTGCGCAGCGCCTCGACCGCCGCCGCCGAGAGCGGAGCGCGGCCGAGGTTGGTGTGCACCAGGACCCCGGTCGCGTTGACCACCCGGCGCAGCGTGGTGGCGCCGGCCGGCAGCGCGGCCACCGCCTCGTCGGCGACGTCGGTGGGAGCCAGCTCCCCGGCGCGGCAGCGCTCCTGGGCGGCGACGACGACCCGCTTGACGAGCGCCGGCCCCAGGCGTGCGGCCGCCTCGCGCAGCCGAGGGTCGGCCAGGACCTGGTCGGTGCGCGGCACGGCACGCCTCGGATCCGGCACCGCACCTCCCCGCTCAACGACTGGCGGAGGCGGACGGGAATCGAACCCGCCTGGCCCAGGTGCTGGGCCACAACGGTTTTGAGGACCGCGTCCGTCACCAGACGAGAACCGCCTCCACCGTCACCCTAGCCACCGACGACCTAGGTTGACCTCATGACGTCACCTCTCCGGCTGACCCAGTACGCCGCCGGCGGCGGATGCGCCTGCAAGGTCCCACCGGGCGAGCTCGAGCGGGTGCTGGGCAACCTGCCCGGCGGCCGCGCGCAGGAGGGGGGCGACCTCGTCGTGGGCGTCGAGCACGGCGACGACGCCGCCGCCGTACGCATCCACCCCGCGCCGGACGGCACCGGCCGCGTCGTCATCCTCACCACCGACTTCTTCACCCCGGTGGTCGACGACCCCTACGACTGGGGCCGCATCGCCGCCACCAACGCGCTCTCCGACGTCTACGCGATGGGCGGCACCCCGGTCGTCGGCGTCAACCTCCTCGGCTGGCCGCGCGAGCGGCTGCCGTTCGAGCTGGCCGCCGAGGTGATGCGCGGCGGCGCGGAGGCGTGCGCCGAGGCCGGCGCGCACCTGGCGGGCGGGCACAGCATCGACGACCCCGAGCCGAAGTATGGCCTCGCGGTCACCGGGCTGGGCGACCCCGACCGCCTGCTGCGCAACGACGCGGCCGCGCCCGGGCTGCCGCTCACCCTCACCAAGCCGCTCGGCCTGGGCGTCCTCAACAACCGGCACAAGGCGACCGGCGAGCGCTTCGAGGAGGCGGTCGCGGTGATGAGCACGCTCAACCGCGACGCCTCGGCGGCCGCGGTCGAGGCGGGGCTGCGGGCCGCCACCGACGTCACCGGCTTCGGCCTGCTCGGCCACCTCATGAAGATGATGCGCGCCAGCGGCACCTCGGCGGTCGTCGACGCGGCCGCGGTGCCGTACGTCGCCGGGGCGCGCGAGTCGCTCGCCGAGGGCTTCGTGCCGGGCGGCAGCCGGCGCAACCTCGACTGGGTCCGACCCCACCTGGACGCCGGCGTCGACGAGGACGAGCTGCTGCTGCTCGCGGACGCGCAGACCTCGGGGGGCCTGCTGGTGGTCGGGGAGCTGCCCGGGCACCCGGTCGTCGGCGAGGTGGTGCCCGCCGGCGACAGCCTGCTGACGGTCCGCTGAAGCCCACCCCCCGGGGCGGTGCACCGGCCCGGACGGCAGTCCTAGGCTGCAGCAGCACGAGACAGGAATGACGCCGGCGCTCGGGGGTACTCGGGAGCGGACGCGAAGTCGACCAGGAGGCTCGGGTGACGACGGAGAAGGCGGCACGGACCAAGCGGTCGCTCCTGCCGTGGCCCGTCCTGCGGCAGCTCGCCGACGGCGACGTCCTCGGCCGCGGCCGCTCGGTGCGCTCGAAGCGGACCGACGAGCTCGAGCCGCGCACCGCCACCGCCGACCGGGTCGCGCACAGCGTGTGCCCCTACTGCGCCGTCGGCTGCGCGCAGAAGGTGTTCGTCAAGGACGACAAGGTCGTGCAGATCGAGGGCAACCCCGAGAGCCCCGTCAACCGCGGCCGCCTCTGCCCGAAGGGCTCGGCGAGCAAGAACCTCGTCACCAGCGACCTGCGCCAGACCACGGTCCGCTACCGGGCGCCCTACGCGACCGAGTGGACCGACCTCGACCTCCACACCGCGATGGACATGGTCGCCGACCGGGTGGTCCGCTCGCGGCGCGAGAGCTGGCAGGACATCGACGAGCAGGGCCGCAAGGTCCGGCGCACGATGGGCATCGCCAGCCTGGGCGGAGCGACGCTGGACAACGAGGAGAACTACCTCATCAAGAAACTGTTCACCGCGATGGGCGCCATCCAGATCGAGAACCAGGCGCGTATTTGACACTCCGCCACCGTCCCCGGTCTGGGGACCAGCTTCGGTCGCGGCGGCGCCACGGGGTTCCAGCAGGACCTTGCCAACGCTGACTGCATCGTCATCCAGGGATCCAACATGGCCGAGGCCCACCCCGTGGGCTTCCAGTGGGTCGTGGAGGCGAAGAAGCGCGGCGCGCGGATCATCCACGTCGACCCCCGCTTCACCCGCACCAGCGCGCTCGCGCACCAGCACGTGCCGATCCGCGTGGGCAGCGACATCGCGTTCCTCGGCGGGATCATCAACCACGTCCTGCAGAACGAGCTCGACTTCCGCGAGTACGTCGTCAACTACACCAACGCCGCGAACATCATCAGCGACAAGTTCCAAGACGTCGACGACCTCGACGGGCTGTTCTCCGGCTTCGACGCCGAGACGAGGACGTACGACCCGACGAGCTGGCAGTTCGCGCAGGAGGACCAGCAGGGCGACCTGGGGCGGGCCCAAGCCGACGACGCCGGCGACACCGCGGCGCAGCGCAACACCGCCAGCGGCCTGCAGAACGAGTCCCACGGCATGCAGGTCGGCAGCCGGCCGCCCCGCGACGAGACCCTGCAGCACCCGATGTGCGTCTACCAGGTGCTCAAGCGCCACTACGCGCGCTACACCCCCGAGGTGGTCGAGCAGATCTGCGGCGTCTCCCAGGAGGACTTCCTCGAGGTCTGCCGGGCGTGGACGGAGAACTCCGGTCGCGAGCGCACCACCGCGCTGGTCTACAGCGTCGGCTGGACCCAGCACAGCGTCGGCGTGCAGTACATCCGCGCCGGCTCCATCCTCCAGCTGCTCACCGGCAACATGGGCCGCCCCGGCGGCGGGATCATGGCACTGCGCGGGCACGCCAGCATCCAGGGCTCGACCGACATCCCGACGCTGTTCAACATCCTCCCCGGCTACCTGCCGATGCCGAACGCCGAGAAGCACCAGACGCTCACGGACTGGATCGACAGCGTCCGCAACCCCGGCAGCAAGGGCTTCTGGGCCAACGCCGGCGCCTACGGCATCAACCTGCTCAAGGCCTACTGGGGCGACGCGGCGACGCCGGAAAACGACTTCTGCTTCGACTACATGCCCAGGATCACCGGCGACCACGGCACCTACCGCACCGTGCTCGACATGATCGACGGCAAGGTCCAGGGCTACTTCCTGCTCGGGCAGAACCCGGCCGTGGGGTCCGCGCACGGGCGCGCGCAGCGGCTCGGCATGGCCAACCTCGACTGGCTGGTCGTGCGCGACCTGTTCGAGATCGAGAGCGCGACCTTCTGGAAGGACTCCCCGGAGGTGGCCACCGGCGAGATCGTGCCGGAGGAGTGCCGCACGGAGGTGTTCCTCTTCCCCGCCGCCTCCCACGTGGAGAAGGAGGGCACGTTCACCCAGACGCAGCGGATGCTGCAGTGGCGCGAGAAGGCCGTCGAGCCGCCGGGCGACGCCCGCTCCGAGCTCTGGTTCTTCTACCACCTGGGCCGACTGGTGCGCGAGCGCCTGGCGGGCTCCGACGACGAGCGCGACCGCCCGCTGCTCGACCTCGCCTGGGACTACCCGGTGCACGGGAACCCCGAGGAGGTCGCCGGGGGCTGGGGCGAGCCGAGCGCCGAGGCGGTGCTCAAGGAGATCAACGGCTACGAGGTCGCCACCGGGCGTCCCCTGTCGGGCTTCCTGGAGATGAAGGACGACGGCTCCACGCTCGGGGGCTGCTGGATCTACAGCGGCGTGTACGCCGACGGCGTCAACCAGGCCGCGCGCCGCCGCTCGCGCCACGACCAGTCCTTCGTCGCGCCGGAGTGGGGCTGGGCGTGGCCGATGAACCGGCGGATCCTCTACAACCGCGCCTCGGCCGACCCCGAGGGCCGGCCCTGGAGCGAGCGCAAGGCCTACGTGTGGTGGGACGAGGACACGCAGGAGTGGACCGGCCACGACGTGCCCGACTTCGAGAAGACCAAGCCTCCGTCCTACCGCGCCCCCGAGGGCTCCGACGGCGTCGCGGCGATCGAGGGCATCGACCCGTTCATCATGCAGGGCGACGGGAAGGGTGCGCTCTACGCCCCGCAGGGCCTGATCGACGGGCCGCTGCCCACGCACTACGAGCCGGTGGAGTCGCCGTTCCGCAACCTGTTGCACGGCCAGCAGGGCAACCCCACGCGCAAGGAGTACCGCCGCGCGGACAACCCGATGAACCCCGACCCGCGGGAGACCGCGGCAGCCGACGTGTTCCCCTACGTCTTCACCACCAGCCGCCTCACCGAGCACCACACCGCAGGCGGGATGAGTCGCTACGTCGAGCACCTCGCCGAGCTGCAGCCGGAGATGTTCGTGGAGGTCTCGCCGGCGCTGGCCGCCGAGCGCGGGCTCGAGCACATGGGCTGGTGCCACGTCGTCACCGCCCGGTCCGCGATCGAGGGACGCGTGATGGTCACCGAGCGGCTGCGCCCGCTGCGCGTCGAGGGCCGCACCGTCCACCAGGTCTGGATGCCCTACCACTGGGGCCAGGGCGGCCTGGTCAGCGGCGACTCGGCCAACGACCTCTTCGGCATCTCGCTCGACCCCAACGTCCTGATCCAGGAGAGCAAGGTCGGCACCTGCGACGTCCGGCCGGGTCGACGGCCCACCGGTCCCGCGTTGCGCGAGTACGTCGAGGGGTACGCCCGCCGGGCGGGGGTCGCCGACGGCGACCAGGGCCCCGTGGTGACGGCCTCGGCCGCCGCCCAGCAGGAGTCCGCGGCCGGCCAGGACGCCGCGCAGCAGCACTCACCCCAGCAGCGGGAGGACCAGTGACCGGCCCCAACAGCCTCTTCGGACCGCTCGACCCGGCACCGGACGCCGGCTACGTCGACGCGCCGAAGCGCAAGGGCTTCTTCACCGACACCAGCGTGTGCATCGGCTGCAAGGCCTGCGAGGTGGCGTGCAAGGAGTGGAACGACGTCCCGGAGAACCTCTACCAGATGCTCGGGACCTCCTACGACAACAGCCACTCGCTCAACGCCAACCAGTGGCGTCACGTCGCGTTCATCGAGCGCCCGGGCACCACCCCGGCGCCCGACCAGCCCGCGGCCGCGCCGGTCGACATCGGGATGCCGACGGTCGGCGCCGCGCCCAGCGGCGTGCCCGACGAGGCCAAGCCGGACTTCCAGTGGCTGATGTCCTCCGACGTGTGCAAGCACTGCACCCACGCGGCCTGCCTCGACGTGTGCCCCACCGGCTCGCTGTTCCGCTCCGAGTTCGGCACCGTCGTGGTGCAGGACGACATCTGCAACGGGTGCGGCTACTGCGTGGCGGCCTGCCCCTACGGCGTCATCGACCGGCGCAAGGGTCCCGAGGGTGACTCCCGCGTGGGCATCGCCCAGAAGTGCACGCTGTGCTACGACCGGCTGACCGACAACCAGCGCCCGGCCTGCGCGCAGGCCTGCCCCACCGAGTCGATCCAGTACGGCGACGTCGACGAGCTGCGCGAGCGGGCGAGCGAGCGGGTGGCCACGCTGCACGAGCAGGGCGTGATGGACGCGCGGCTCTACGGCAACGACCCGGAGGACGGGGTGGGCGGGACCGGTGCGTTCTTCCTGCTGCTCGACGAGCCGGAGGTCTACGGCCTGCCGCCGGACCCCGTCGTGACCACCAAGGACCTCCCGCGGATGTACCAGCGCGCGGGACTCGCGGCGGCCGCCATGCTCGCCGGGGTCGCGGTGTCGTTCCTGGGACGCCGGCCGTGACGCAGACGCACGACGGCAGCCCGACCCGCAGGCGGGGCAGCCGCGGCGGCGACCGGATCATGGTGCCGGAGGCCGACTTCACCTCGTACTACGGCCGGGCCATCGTCAAGCCGGCCCCGTGGGAGAAGGACATCGCCTTCTACCTCTTCACCGGGGGTGTCGCGGCGGGCAGCTCGCTGCTGGCGGCGGGCGCCGACCTCACCGGCCGGCCGGGACTGCGCCGCGTGGCGCGCCTGGGATCGCTCGGCGGCCTCGGTCTCAGCGTCGGCTTCCTGGTGCACGACCTGGGTCGACCGAGCCGGTTCCTCAACATGCTGCGCGTGGCCAAGCTGACCTCGCCGATGTCGGTCGGCACCTGGATCCTCAGCCTGCACGGCCCCTTCGCCGCCCTGGCCTCGGCCGCCGAGGTCGTCTCGATGCTGCCGGCCGGCTGGCAGCGGATCGGTCCGCTGCGGCTGGTGGCCGTGCTGGGGCGTCCCGCCGGACTGGTGGGCGCCCTCACGGCGACCCCGGTGGCGGCCTACACCGCCGTCCTGCTCGCCGACACCGCGACGCCCGCCTGGCACTCCGCGCACGAGGAGCTGCCGTTCGTCTTCTGCGGCTCCGCCTCGGCGGCCTCGGGTGGGCTCGGGCTGCTGGGGGCTCCGGTGGCCCAGGCCGGGCCCGCCCGGGCCTTCGCCGTGGGCGGGGCGCTGGTCGAGCTGGGCGCCGAGCGCCGGATGGAGCGCTCGATGGGGCTGTCCGCGGAGACGCTGCACCACGGCAAGGCAGGACGCTGGATGCGGGCGAGCACCCTCCTGACCGCCGGCGGTGCGATCGGCGCGCTCGTCGGGCGCCGCAGCCGGCTGCTGTCCGCGGTGTCGGGTGCCGCGCTGATGGCCGGCTCGCTGTGCACCCGGATGGGCGTCTACGAAGCGGGGCTCGCCTCGGCGCGCGACCCCAAGTACACCGTCGTACCGCAGCGTGAACGGGTCGACCGGGGGGAACCGGTGCGTCACCGGCAGTAGTCCCACCCACGGGAGCAGTCAAGGAGAGCGGCATGGCACACACCAACGAGGACGTCGATCCGGCCCGGTCCGGCACCGCGACCGGCAACCGCTGGCTGCTCGTCGCAGCCGGGCTGCTGCTGCAGTTCTCGATCGGCGCGGTCTACGCGTGGTCGGTCTTCGGCGGCGCTCTCGAGGACGCCGAGCCGTGGCAGCTCAGCAAGGTGCAGGCCTCGCTGCCGTTCACCGTCACCATCGGGATGATCTTCCTCGGCAGCTTCGTCGGCGGGCGGTTGCAGGACGCTCGCGGGCCGCGCATCGTGGCGCTCGTGGGCGGCGTGGTCTACGCCGCCGGCATCCTGCTGGCGTCCCTCACCAACGGCGAGGAGGACTACTGGCTGCTGATCCTGGGCTACGGCGTGATCAGCGGCTTCGGCCTCGGCGCCGCCTACATCGTGCCGATCGCGATGCTCCAGAAGTGGTTCCCCGACAAGAAGGGGCTGATCACCGGCCTCGCGGTCGGCGGCTTCGGCTTCGGAGCGGTGCTGACGTCGCCCGTCGCGCAGTGGCTCATCGACCGCGACCCCGACGACCCGACCGGCGCGTTCCTCCCGCTCGGCCTCGCCTACCTGCTGATGTCGCTGGTCGGCGCCTCGGTCTTCCGCAACCCGCCCACCGGCTACACCGTGCCGGGCCACGAGCCCGTCACCGACGCCGGCGGCGTCTCGGGGGACGGCAAGGACTACACGCAGGGCGAGGCGCTGCGCACCCCCCAGTGGTACCTGCTGACCGCGATCCTGGCGCTCAGCGTGAGCGCCGGGATCTCGCTGATCTCGCAGGCCAAGACCAGTGCCACCGACATCGCCGGCTTCAGCGTCGGCGGGGCGGCCGCGCTCGTCGGCGTGCTGGCGATCTTCAACGGTGGCGGCAGGATCGTGTGGGCCGCGATCTCCGACTACATCGGCCGGATGCGCACGTTCGCTGCGATCCTGGTGCTGCAGGGGGTGTGCCTGATCCTGCTGCCGCACGCCGACAACGTGGCGTTCTTCGCGGTGCTCGCCGCCATCGTCTACCTCTGCTACGGCGGCACGTTCGGCACGATGCCGGCGACCGCCGGGGACTTCTTCGGGGTGCGCAACGCCGGCGCCATCTACGGCCTGATGCTCATCGGGTGGAGCGTCGGCGGCATCATCGGGCCGGTGATCGCCTCGGCCCTCATCGGCGACGACAAGGCCTACACGGTGGCCTACACCACCATCGGCGTCATCGCACTGGCCTCGGTGCTGCTCACCGTGGTGACCAAGGTCCCCGCGGGGCGGCGCGTCGACCACGGCTGAACCACGGCCGGTCACGGCCGAGCCACGTCGACGCGCAGGTCCTCGCGGGCCGAGCCCTAGGCTCTGTGCGTGAGCGCTGTCGCCTGGGGTACGCCGAGCGCGCGCGGGGTCGTGGCCGCCGCCACCCTCGGGTCGGGGCTGACCCTGCTGGACGGCACGGTCGTCAACGTCGCCCTCCGCTCGATGGGGGAGGACCTCGACGCGTCGCTGTCGCAGCTGCAGTGGATCACCAACGGCTACTTCCTCTCGCTCGCCTCGCTGATCCTCCTCGGCGGGTCGCTGGGCGACCGGCTCGGACGGCGGCGCGTCTTCGTGATCGGCACCGTCTGGTTCGCGCTCGCCTCCCTCCTGTGCGGGCTGGCCCCCAGCGCCGAGGTGCTGGTGCTCGCCCGGGTGCTGCAGGGCGTCGGCGGCGCGCTGCTCACGCCCGGCAGCCTGGCGATGATCCAGGGCGCCTTCCGACCCGAGGACCGCAGCCGGGCGATCGGCGCGTGGTCCGGTCTCGGCGGCATCGCGACCGCCCTCGGACCGCTCGTCGGCGGGCTGCTCATCGACCACGCCTCCTGGCGCTGGATCTTCCTCATCAACCTGCCGCTCGCCGTCGTGACGGTGTGGCTCGCGCAGCGCTGGGTGCCCGAGACCCGCGACCCGCGCGCCCAGGGCCGCTTCGACGTCCCCGGCGCGGTGCTCGCCTCGTTGGCGCTGGCCGGCACCACCTGGGCGCTGACCGACGCCGGCGGGGCAGCGACCTGGTGGGCGGCGGCCGTCGGGGTCACGGCCGCGGTGGCGTTCGTCGCGGTCGAACGACGGGCCGCGGAGCCGATGGTGCCCCTCCGTCTGTTCACCGAGCGCACCTTCAGCGCCGCGAACCTGATGACGCTGCTCGTCTACGCCGCCCTCGGGGCGATCCTGTTCTTCCTCGTCCTGCAGCTGCAGACCGTCGGGGGCTACAGCGCCCTCGAGGCCGGGCTGGCGACGCTGCCCGTCACCGCCTGCATGCTGCTGCTCGCCGCCAGGGGCGGTGCCCTCGGCGAGCGCATCGG
Source organism: Nocardioides sp. SYSU D00065 (assembly GCF_017916425.1). Classification (GTDB taxonomy): domain Bacteria; phylum Actinomycetota; class Actinomycetes; order Propionibacteriales; family Nocardioidaceae; genus Nocardioides. The sequence continues at coordinate 189,340 of NZ_JAFMSX010000003.1, forward strand.
ACCGCGCATCCCGATGACCTTCGGGCCGGTGGTGATGGCGGCCGGCACCCTCTGGCTGCTCGCCGTGGGACCCGGCGTCACCTGGTGGCGCGACGTCGCACCGGGCCTGACCGTCTTCGGCCTCGGCCTGGCGCTCATGGTCGCTCCGCTCACCGCGACGGTGCTCGCGGCAGCCCCCGACGAGGTGGCCGGGGTGGCCAGCGGCATCAACAACGCCGTCGCGCGAGCCGGCTCCCTGCTCGCCGTCGCCGCGCTGCCCATGGCCGTCGGGCTCGCCGGCGACGACTATCGCGACCCGGCGCGGTTCGACGCGTCGTACGGCACCGCCATGACGGCCTGCGCGGTGCTGCTGATCCTCGGCGGGGCGGTCTCCTGGTTCACCATCCCCCGCCGTGTCCGTACGGCGCCTGCCTAGAGTCGTGGCATGACTGCACGACGTCGAGCAGGAGCGGCGGCCGCGGCCGCCCTCGCCCTGGTGCTCGTCGCGTGCGGCGGGTCGGCGGAGACCGGCGAGCCCGGCCCGACGCCCGGGCCGGCGACGACGAGCGCACCCACCGACGAGTCCTCGGACGGACCGCCCGCGTCCTCCACCGCGCCGATCGCGGACCCCGCGCACGCCGTCGACCTGCCGGGTCCGCGGCGAGGGCGGCTGTGGAGCGCCGACATCCTCCTCCAGTGGGACCGCCCGCTCGACGACGCGCTGGTCGAGCGGATCGAGAAGCTCGACGGGGTCGCGCACACCGAGCGCATCGGCCTGGGCCAGGTCAGCCTCGAGAACCGCGTGCTCACCGTCGCCGCGGTCGACCCGGCCGACTACCGACACTTCACCCGGGCCGACGTCGCCGACCTGCAGGAGGCCTGGGAGCGCGTCGCAGGCGGGGAGCTGGCGATCGACGAGACGGTCGCCCGGCGGCTGGCCGACGAGGACGGCACGATCCGCCTCGGCAGCGACGAGGCGGCCCCGCGCCTGCACGTGGGCGCGTACACGCCGCAGGTGCCCACCATCGACCTGGTCGTCAACACCGCCTGGGCCGAGGACATCGAGATGTCCACCGACAACGGGCTCCTGATCTCCACCGACGGCACCACGCCTGCCACCATCCGCCGGCCCCTGGAGCGGCTGGTCGGTCGCGACGTCTCGGTCCAGATGCTCGACGTGGCCTCGCGGCTGGGGCTCGACCCGGACGCCAAGCTCACCGCGATCCCCACCGGCGACACGCTCGGCAGCCTGGTCGGCACCTACCACTACCGGGTCCTCGGCGGCGGCCGGATCGCGCCCGACCCGGCGTGGGTGGCCGCCAACATCCGCACCGGGGTCGTGCCGATCCTCGGGAGCGTCACGTGCCACAAGGACCTGTTCCCGCAGCTGCGCGCCGCGCTGCTGGAGGTGCAGCAGCGTGGTCTCGCCGACGAGATCCACCCCGACGAGTACGCCGGCTGCTACTACCCGCGCTTCATCGCCGACACTACGACGCTGTCCAACCACTCCTTCGGCCTCGCGCTGGACCTCAACGTGCCGGGCAACCTGCGGGGAACGGCCGGCGCGATCGACCGCGACGTGGTCGAGATCTTCAAGACGTGGGGCTTCGCCTGGGGCGGCGACTGGAGCTGGACCGACCCGATGCACTTCGAGCTCAGCGAGGTCAAGGCGGTCGGCTAGCTAGGGTCGGCGCATGCGCGCTGTCCAGGTCGTCACGCCCACCGGTCCCGCCGACGTCGAGGTCCGCGAGGTCGACGCGCCCACCCCCGGACCGCACGACGTGCTGGTCGAGGTGCACCGCGTGGGTGTGGCGTTCCCCGACCTGCTGATGAGCCGCGGGGAGTACCAGGTCAAGCCCGAGTTGCCGTTCACCCTCGGCGTCGACTTCGCCGGGGTCGTGCTGGACCCGGGCTCCCCGGAGTCGAGCGGCTTCACCGTCGGCCAGCGCGTCGCCGGCGTCAACCTCCACGGCGGGGCGGCCGAGCAGGTCGCCAATCCGGCGATATTCACCTTCGCGCTGCCCGACGCGCTGTCGTACGACGAGGGCGCCGCGCTGCCGATGAACTACCTGACGGCGCTGTTCGCGCTCGAGGAGCGTGGGGGTCTGCGCGAGGGCGAGACCGTCCTCGTGCACGGCGCGGCGGGAGGGGTCGGCACGGCGAGCCTCCAGGTCGCCAGAGGTCTCGGCGCCCGGACCATCGCGGTGGTCAGCACCGAGGAGAAGGCGGCCTTCGCCCGCGCCGCCGGAGCCGACGAGACGGTCGTCGGCCGCGACTTCAGGGACGCGGTCCGGGACCTGACCGGCGGCAGGGGCGTCGACGTGGTGGTCGACGTGGTGGGCGGGGACGCCTTCACCGACTCCCTGCGGTGCCTGGCCGAGCAGGGCCGCGTGCTGGTCGTGGGCTTCGCCGCCGGTCAGGGGATCCCCGAGGTCAGGGTCAACCGGCTGCTGCTGGGCAACACCGACGTGCGCGGTGTCGGCTGGGGCGCGTACGCGATGACCCGTCCGGGCTACATGCAGCGGCAGTGGCACCGGCTGGCGCCGATGATCGAGTCCGGGATCGTCCGGCCCCCGATCGGCGCGACCTACGACCTCGCGGACTTCGGGCGGGCGCTCGTGGACATGGACGGGCGTCGCACCCTCGGCAAGTCGGTCGTGCGGGTGCGCTGACCCCCCGCGTCGGGCGCCCGGGTGGGTGGTCGGGGCTAGGGTCGGGCGCGTGACGATCCTCGACGCCGCCCGCGAGGGCATGAACCCCGACATCCGCCCGCAGGACGACCTCTTCGGCCACGTCAACGGCCGCTGGCTGGACGAGACGGAGATCCCGTCCGACAAGTCGAGCTGGGGTGCGTTCATCGCGCTGGCCGATGCCGCCGAGCAGCAGGTGCGCGACATCATCACCGAGCTCGCCGACCGGCCCCGTGACGAGCTCGACGACGACGAGCGCAAGATCGGGGACCTGTTCGCCTCCTTCATGGACACCGAGACGATCGAGGCCAAGGGGCTCGACCCGATCCGCGGGCTGCTCGAGCGTGCCTCCTCGATCGGCGACCTGACGGAGCTCGCGGCGTTCCTCGGCATGTACGAGCGCATCGGCGGGCCCGGCCTCTTCGGGTCCTACATCACCCCCGACCGCGCCGACGCCTCCCGCAACATCGTCTACCTCGCCCAGGGCGGCCTCGGGCTGCCCGACGAGTCCTACTACCGCGAGGACAAGTTCGCCGAGATCCGCGAGAAGTACCGCGACTACCTCACCACGCTGCTGCGGCTCAGCGAGCACGCCGACCCCGAGGGCGCGGCGGCCAGGGTGCTGGCGTACGAGACCCGGCTGGCCGAGGGCCACTGGGAGGCCGCCGAGACGCGCGACGTGCAGAAGACCACCAACCACAAGAGCCTCGACGAGCTGCGCGAGCTGTGCCCGGCGTTCGACTGGATCACCTACGTCACCGGCCTCGGCGGCACCGAGGAGATGCTGCGCACGACGATCGTCATGCAGCCCGACTTCTTCTCCCACCTCTCGACGGTGCTCGAGGAGACCCCGCTGGAGACCTGGCACGACATCCTGCACGTGCGGATCGTGCGCAGCTCCGCGGCGTACCTCCCCGACGAGTTCGTCGAGGCCAACTTCGACTTCTACGGCCGGACCCTCAACGGCACCCCCGAGCTGCGCGCCCGCTGGAAGCGCGGCGTCGACTTCGTCGAGGGCGCGATCGGCGAGGCCGTCGGCAAGGTCTACGTCTCCCGCCACTTCCCGCCGACCTCGAAGCAGATGATGGACGAGCTGGTAGCCAACCTCGTCACGGCCTACCGCCGCTCGATCGAGGCGCTGGACTGGATGGGCGAGGACACCAAGCAGAAGGCCTACGACAAGCTCGACCGCTTCTACCCCAAGATCGGCTATCCGGCGCAGTTCCGGGACTACTCCGTGCTCACGATCTCGCCCGACGACCTGATGGGCAACGTCGCGTCGGCCTCGGCGTTCGAGACCGATCGCCAGCTCGAGAAGGTCGGCCAGCCCGTCGACCGCGACGAGTGGCTGATGCTGCCGCAGACCGTCAACGCCTACTACCACCCGGGCACCAACGAGATCTGCTTCCCGGCCGCGATCCTGCAGCCCCCGTTCTTCAGCCCCGACGCGGAGCCGGCGGAGAACTACGGCGGCATCGGCGCGGTGATCGGCCACGAGATCGGGCACGGCTTCGACGACCAGGGCGCGCAGTACGACGGCGACGGCAACCTGCACGACTGGTGGACCGCCGACGACAAGACCGCCTTCGAGGCCAAGTCGCAGGCTCTGGTCGCGCAGTACGACGCCTTCGAGCCGCGCAACCTGCCCGGCGAGCACGTCAACGGCAGCCTCACGGTGGGCGAGAACATCGGCGACCTGGGCGGCCTGACCATCGCCCACAAGGCGTTCGTCCTCAGCCAGGGCGGGGAGGCCTCGGTCGAGGACCGGCGCACGCTGTTCCTCAACTGGGCGCACGTGTGGCGCACCAAGCGCCGCAAGGAGCAGGAGCTGCAGTACCTCACGATCGACCCGCACAGCCCGGCGGAGTTCCGCGCCAACATCGTGCGCAACCTCGACGAGTTCCACGAGGTGTTCGAGACCCGGCCCGGCGACGGCCTCTGGCTCGAGCCGGAGGCACGCGTCCGGATCTGGTAAGCAAGCGGTGATTCCGACGGCTCGGGCCCCGGACCCCGATGGGGTCCGGGGCCCGAGCCGTGCCGTCAGTTCGCGACGGACGCGCAGACGACGTCCAGGGTGAGGACCTGAGGCGTCACCGGCAGGGCGTTGAGACCGGTCGCGGTGAAGGCCGTCTCGCTCGTGCGGGTGACCTGGCTGAACAGCTGGTTGAGGCTGGCGAGCGGCGCAGAGCCGTAGGACGCCGTGGCCGACAGCGCCTTCTTCCCCTCCGCGCAGGCGGCCGCCACGGTCCCGGTGCCGCTGAGCGCGGGAATCGGCACGGTCCGCCGGACGACCTCGAGGCCGCTCAGCCCGGGCAGGCCGGCCAGTCCCTGGATGCCCGGGAGACCCTGGGCACCGGCAGCGCCCGCGGGCCCCGCGGGTCCCGTCGCACCGCGCGGGCCGGCCGGTCCGGCGGGGCCCGTCGAGCCCTTGAGCTTGGCGGCGGCCGCGGTCGAGAGGTCCTTGACCTTGAGCGAGCGGTTCTTCACGTCGCGGCTGGTGATCGTGCCGTCCTTGATCTGCTTGCCGGTGATCAACATCGACGCGGTGGCGCCCGCGCCGGCGGAGAGGACGAGGGCGATGACGGCGACAGCGATGGCGAGTCCGGTGCGCGATGTTGATCTCATGGGGGAACTCCGTAACAGATGTGGGGGTGATGTTGCCTGGGAGAGTAGGGCGCGCCGACGCGTGCCGCGTGTCCTTTCCCGATTTCCGCGGGCCCGCCGCCCGCGCGGTTGAATGTCGGCGTGACGCTGCCGGGACACGACCAGTCCACCTACCGCCTCCGGATGGAGTGGGGGCCGACGGGTGCGGAGGCGGTCGCGGCGGACTACGCGGTGGTCGTCGACGTGCTGTCCTTCACCACCACGCTCGACGTCGCGATCGAGCGCGGCATCGAGGTCTTCCCGTTCCGCTGGCGCGACTCCCGTGCGGCCGAGCACGCGGTGCGGCACGGCGCGGCGCTCGCGGTCGGCCGGTTCGAGGCGCTGTCGCGCGGCGACGCCCGGCACGTGTCCCTGTCCCCGGCCAGCCTCGCGGAGGTCGACGGCATCGAGCGGCTGGTGCTGCCCTCGCCCAACGGATCCAGCATCGCGTTCGCGCTGGCCGACTCGGGCGCGCAGGTCGTGGGCGCGTGCCTGCGCAACGCCGGCGCGGTCGCCCGGTGGCTGGCGCCCAAGGTGGCCGACGGTGCCAGCGTGGTCGTCGTACCCGCCGGGGAGCGGTGGTACGACGACACGCTCCGACCCGCGGCGGAGGACCTGTGGGGAGCAGGCGCCGTCCTGACGGCGCTGGACGCGGAGGTCGAGGCGAGCGCGAGCCCGGAGGCGCGCACGGCGATGGCTGCCTGGCAGGCCGCGGTCCTGCCGCTCGACCTGCTGCACTGCGCCGGTGGTCGCGAGCTCGTCGACGCCGGCTTCGCGGCCGACGTGGAGATGGCCGCCCAGCACGACGTCAGCGACGTCGTACCGGTGCTCGCCGGAGAGTCGTTCCGCGACGCCGCCGACCCGCACCCCCCCGCACCGCGGCTGCGGCGCGTCGGTCCCTGACGGGGCGGTGAGGCACGTCGGGCGTGCGACACCGCCGCCCGGGGACAAGGCGTGCCCGGCGATGCGTGTTCTTGCACGTTAATCCGTGTTTATCTATGATTCCTCGCATGACCTCCCTCCTGATTCTGATCGCCGGCCCCTACCGATCCGGCACCGGCGACGACCCCGACCGCATGGCCGCGAACCTCGCCCGCCTGGAGGAGGCCGCCTGGCCGCTGTTCCGAGCCGGACACGTCCCGATGATCGGCGAGTGGGTGGCCCTTCCCGTGCTGCGGTCGGCCGGCGCCGACGGTCCGCTGGACCCCTTCGCCGAGCAGGTGATGTACCCGACGGCCGAGCGCCTGCTGGAGCACTGCGACGCGGTGCTGCGGCTGCCCGGCGAGTCGACCGGAGCCGACCGCGACGTGGAGATCGCCCAGCAGCGGGGCCTTCCCGTGTTCCACGACCTGGCCGAGGTGCCGGGCGTCACCGTGGATGCCGCCTCGTGACCGCGAGGCGCGGCGTGCCGGGCCTCGACGTCCCGGACGCGCGCGGTCGCACGGGCCTCGACCGTGTCGGACGCGACCTCACCGGCAACGCCGACGTGGTGGTCCGCGACGTCGAGCTGCTCGCGGCCGGGTGGCACGTGCTGCGGCGCACCACCTTCGACTACCGCGACTCCCACGGTCGCTGGAGCACCCAGCAGCGCGAGACCTACGACCGCGGCGACGGCGCCACGATCCTGCTGTACGACCCCGCGCGTCGCACGGTGCTGCTGACGCGTCAGTTCCGGTTCCCGGTGTACGTCAACGGGCACCCCGACGGGCGGTTCATCGAGGCGGCGGCCGGCCTCCTCGACGCCGACGACCCGCTCACCGCGATCCGGCGCGAGACCGAGGAGGAGCTCGGCGTCACGCTCGGCGAGGTCGAGCACGTCTTCGACCTGTGGATGAGCCCCGGGTCGGTGACCGAGCGGCTGTACTTCTATGCCGCCCCGTACGCCCAGGCGGACCGGACCGGAGCCGGCGGCGGGCTCGCGGCGGAGGGCGAGGACATCGAGGTGCTCGAGCTCGACATCGACGACGCCCTCGCCCGGGTCACCAGCGGCGAGATCGCGGACGCCAAGACCGTCCTGCTGCTGCAGTGGGCGGTGCTGTCCGGTCCGTTCGGAGCCGACGCCTCAGTCCGCGTCGCCTCCGGCGTCGACGACGGGAACGCCGGCCTGCACCAGGTCCCGCACCACGCGTGAGCTCGCCGGTGCGTCGGTGACGATGCCGGTCACCCGGTCGAGCGGCAGCACCGTGAACGGCGACGCGGCGCCGATCTTCTCGACGCTGGCGAGCACGTAGGTCTCGGCCGCGCGCTCGGCCAGCAGGCGCTTCATCGCGGCCTCGTCGGCGTCGCCGGTGGTCAGGCCCGCCTCGGGGTGAACCCCCGTGACGCCGAGCAGGAACAGGTCCGCGGACACCCCGGCCGCCGCCTCGGCGGCCGCGGCCCCGCACGTCACGGCCGAGTGCTTGAACAACCGCCCGCCCAGCACCACGACCTCGACCGACGGGTGCTCCACCAGGGCGGCCGCGACGGTGACGCTGTGGGTCACGACGGTGGCGTCGAGGCCCGCGGGCAGGGCACGGGCCACCTCGAGCGCCGTGGTGCCGCCGTCCAGTAGCAGCGTGGACCCCGGCTGCACCAGCGCGACGGCGGCGGCCGCGACGCGGCGCTTGCTGTCCGGTGCGACGGTCCCGCGCGCGGCGTAGTCGCCCACGGCCGGCGAGACGGGGAGCGCGCCGCCGTACACCCGCTGGCACAGGCCGGCGGCGGCGAGCTCGCGCAGGTCGCGGCGCACCGAGTCCTCGGTGACGCCCAGCTCCGCGGCGACGTCCTTGGCGACGATCCGTCCCTCGTTGCGCAGTCGGGCGAGCAGGAAGTCCCGTCGTTGAGCGACCAGCATCGGCCGTGCTCACCCTCCTCCGTGCGGCGTCGTCGGCGTCCCACCCTCTCACGCGAGCGATGCTCGGAGCCGCAGACCTCCGGCCACCCCGACCGCGGCTGCGGCGCCTGGAGGGCTGACCGCAGACCGGAAATCGCTCGCCCGGGCCGGGGGTGCTGGCCCTAGGATTCCCGCGCACGTACATCAGGGGGAGATCGCGCGTGATCGAGGTACTGGGTCCGCTCCAGGTGAGCAGCGACGGTGAGGTCGTCGACGTCGGGTCGCCCCGGCACCGCGAGGTGCTCGCGGCCCTGGTCGTCGACTGCGGGCGCGTGGTGTCGAGCGACTCGCTGCTCGAACGGGTCTGGGGCGACGTGGGCCGCGGCGCCAGCCCGTCCAACCTCCACGCGGTCATCTCGCGCCTGCGCGGCCGGCTCGCCGCGGCCGGTCTCGGTGTGGGCATCTCGACGGTGTCGCCGGGCTACCGGCTCGACGCCGATGGGGCCGTCGACGCCGTCCGCTTCCAGGAGCTGCTCGACGGCGGCCGCGAGGCGCACGCCTCCGGCGACCTCGGCAAGGCGCAGCTGTTGCTCGAGGAGTCGCTCGGACTCTGGCGGGGTCCGGCCTACGCTGACATCCGGCTGCCGTTCGCGGAGGTCGAGTCCGCCCGGCTGGAGGGCCAGCGGCTCGCCGCCTGCGAGCTGCTCGTCGACGTCGACCTCGCCCTCGGCCGCCTCGACGCGGCGCTCGACCGGCTTCCCGCGCTGGTGGCCGAGCACCCGCTGCGCGAGGCGTTCCGGCGCCAGCAGATGCTCGCGCTCTACCGCTCCGGCCGGCAGGCCGAGGCGCTCGCGGTGTACGCCGACCTGCGCGAGCTGCTGGCCGACGAGCTGGGCATCGACCCGGGCCCCCAGCTGCAGGAGCTGCACCACCAGGTGCTGACCCAGGACTCCGGGCTGGACGCACCACCCGCGCCTCCGGTGACGCCACCGGCCGCCGGCCCGGCCCGTGCGGCCGAGCCGCTGTGGCACTCCGACGTGGTCGTGCCGGCCGACGGCCTCGTCGGTCGCCAGCACGACGTGGAGCACCTGAGCGAGCTGCTCGCCGGCTCCGGCCAGCGGCTCGTCACCGTCACGGGCATCGGCGGCGTGGGCAAGACCCGGCTCGCGCACGCGGTCGCCGAGGCGTCGCGCGGGGCGTTCGCCGACGGCGTGGTGGTCGTCTCGCTGGCGCCGGTGACCGACCCCGACCTCGTCCTGCCGGCGATCGGTCGCGCGGCCGGGCTCGCGGCGGTCGAGGGCCTGGACCCCCTCGAGGCGGTGGTCGCCCAGCTGCGCTCGCGCCACCTGCTCGTCGTCGTCGACAACCTCGAGCACCTGCTCGACGCCGCGCCGGCCCTGGCTCGATTGGTGGCCTCGTGCCCGCGGCTCAGCCTCCTCGTCACCAGCCGGACGACGCTGCGCGTGCGCGGCGAGCTGCAGTACCAGCTGCCTCCCCTCGAGCTTCCCGCCGAGGACGAGACCGACCCCGACGTGCTGGGCGCGTCGGCAGCGGTCGCGCTGTTCGTCGACCGGGCCAGGGGGGTGCAGCCCGGCCTCGTCCTCGACGGGACCACGGCCACCGCCGTGGCCGGCATCTGCCGCCGGCTGGCCGGCATCCCGCTGGCGATCGAGCTGGCCGCCGCCCGGTCGCACCTGATGCCGCCGGCGCTGATCCTCGAGCACCTCGACCGGGTGATGGCGCAGGCGGGAGCGCGCGACCTGCCGGTGCGCCAGCGCACGATGCGCGCCGCGCTCGACTGGAGCCACCAGCTCCTCGGCCCCGAGCAGCAGGCGGTCCTTCGGCGGCTGGCGGTCTTCTCCGGTGGCTTCACCCTCGACGCCGTCGAGGCGGTGCTGGGCGAGGACCCGAACCGGCCTGACGCGCTGGCGGTGCTGGAGGAGCTGGTCGCACACTCGCTCGTGCTGCGCGACGCCGACCACCCCGACGTCCTGCGCTTCCGGCTGCTCGAGCCGGTGGCGCAGTTCGTCGGCGACCTGCTGGTCGGCGAGGAGCGGCGCGCTGCCCAGGACGCTCACCTGCGGCACTTCCTGGCGCTCGCCGAGGCGACCGAGCCGAGCTTCCGGGGGCCCGGCACCGCCGAGGCGCTCGCACTGACCCAGCGCGAGCACGCCAACCTCGTCGCCGCGGCCGAGTGGGCGCTCACGTCGGGGCAGGGCGACCTGGCGGGTCGCCTCACCTGGGCGATCTGGCTGTTCTGGTGGCTGCGCGGCCACTTCCTCGAGGGACGTCGGCTCACGCAGGGCGTGGTCGAGCAGGACGTCTCGGGCCCGGTGGCGGTCCGCGCGCACGCCGTCCTGGGCGCCCTGACGTTCGCCCAGGGCGACATGCGGCTCGCCCGGAACTTCTGCCGCGCAGCCGAGCTGGGACGCGAGATCGGCGACCTCGAGGGCGAGGCGCACGGCGTCGCCGGTGAGGGGCTGATCGCGCTGGCCGAGGGCAGCGTCGACGAGGCCGAGGTGCGCTTCGTCGAGGCGGTGCGCCTCACCGAGGCGTGCGGCCTCGGTGGCGAGTGGCTGTGGACGCTGGCCCACGTCTGGCGCGCGACGGTGCGCCTGCTGGTGGGCTTCCCCGACCAGGCCGAGCCACTGCTGACGGCGGCGCTCGCCGCCGCCCGGCGACGCAACGACCCGCTCGCCACCTACGTCGCCCTGTTCACCTCCGTGCAGGTCGCGACCGCGTCCGGTGACGTCGTACGCGCCCGCGCCCAGATCGACGAGGGCGTCTCCCTCAGCGTCGAGACGGGTGACATGGCCAACCTCGCCTACTTCCTCGAAGCGCTCGCCGTCGTGGAGTCGCAGCAGGGCGCCCACGCCCGCGTCGCCGCGCTGCACGGGGCGGCCGAGCGGCTGCGCGAGACGGTCGGTGCCGACGTCTACGGCTACTACCAGCCCGACGAACGGCTCCTCGCCGACGCGCTCGCCGCGGCTCGCGACGGGCTGGCGGCGTCGTACGACGACGAGGTGGCGCGGGGCCGTGCCCTCGGGCTGGCCGAGGTCGTGGCGCTGGCCCGGTCCGGCGCGGCGTCGTAGGAGCGGCCGGCCACCCCCCGGCCGCGCTCTGCGGTGCGCGCAAGGAGACCGCAGGCCGACCGCAAGACCCGGGCGGGAGTGTGCGGGTCCCCGGCGAGGGTCGCCGGGGACAGCGAGGAAGGCCCCCATGAGCACCGACGCCATCGACACCACCGCAACCACCCCGATGACCGCCGTGGCCCCGCCCGCGACGCGCACCGACGACACGGTCGCTGCCTGGCTGCCGACCGACTGGGTGCACCCGCTGCGGGTCCAGGTGGACGGCGGGCACCACCTGCGCCCGATCCGCGCGAGCGACGTCGACATCGACCTGCCCGCGGTGAACGGCTCGCGCGAGCGACTGTGGTCCATCTACGGCCGGGCCTGGGGGTGGCCGCCGGAGGGGATGACCCGCGAGGCGGACTTCGCCGACCTGGCTCGGCACGAGGCCGAGATCGAGGCGCACGAGTCGTTCAACTACGCCCTGCTCGACACCGCCGAGACCCGACTGCTCGGTTGCGTCTACGTCGACCCGCCGGAGAAGGTCGGTGCCGACGCGGAGATCTCGTGGTGGGTCGTCGACGAGCTGGTCGGCAGCCCCCTCGAGGCTGCACTCGACGCGCTCGTACCGCACTGGATCGCGGCCGAGTGGCCGCTGCGCCGCCCGCGCTACGTCGGCCGCGACCTCAGCTGGGACGACTGGCTGGCCCTCCCCGACCTGCCCGCCGACGCCACCCGGACGGGGGAGCCGCGCCAGGACTGAGGCGGCGGACCCCTCGATCCAGCCACCCCGCGAGCACGCCGGCCGCACACCGGGCGGCAGTCGACCTCGACCGGTGCCTGGCCCGCCCCGCCCGCTGACCTCCGGCGCGGACGTCGGTGGCGGTTGGTAGACAGGTCCCATGACCACCGCCACCGACGACGTACGCCTCTCCGCCCGCGAGGCCGCCGAGCGGCACCTGCGGGCGCTGGTCGGTCGCGACGATGCGCAGCTCCGCGAGGACCAGTGGGCCGCGATCGAGGCCCTCGCGGTCGACCGGCGACGCGCGCTGGTCGTGCAGCGCACCGGCTGGGGCAAGTCGGCGGTCTACTTCGTGGCCACCAAGCTGCTGCGCGAACAGGGGGCGGGCCCGACGGTGATCGTCAGCCCGCTGCTGGCGCTGATGCGCAACCAGATCGCCGCCGCGGAGCGAGCCGGCATCCGCGCGGTCACCATCAACTCCACCAACATCGACCAGTGGCAGCCGATCCACGACCAGATCCACGCCGGCGAGGTCGACGTCCTGCTGGTGAGCCCGGAGCGGCTCAACAACCCCGGGTTCCGCGACGAGGTGCTGCCCCGGCTGGCCGCGACCTGCGGCCTGCTGGTCGTGGACGAGGCCCACTGCATCTCCGACTGGGGCCACGACTTCCGACCCGACTACCGCCGCCTGCGCACCCTGCTCGCCGAGCTGCCCGCCGGCATCCCGGTGCTCGCGACCACCGCGACCGCCAACGCGCGGGTCACCGCCGACGTCGCCGAGCAGCTGGGCGTGCACGCCGACAAGACGGCCGACTCCGCCGTGCTCGTCCAGCGCGGCACCCTCGACCGCGAGTCGCTGCGCCTCGGTGTCGTCCAGCTCACGACCCCCGAGCAGCGGCTCGCCTGGCTCGCCGACCACCTCGCCGAGCAACCCGGCTCCGGCATCGTCTACTGCCTCACCGTCGCCGCGACCCAGGAGGTCGCCGGCTACCTGCGCGAGCGCGGGCTCGAGGTCGCGGCGTACTCCGGGCAGACCGAGGCCGACGAGCGGCACGCGCTCGAGCAGGCGCTGGTCGAGGGCCGGGTCAAGGCGCTGATCGCCACCAGCGCCCTCGGCATGGGCTTCGACGCCAGCCTCGGCTTCGTGATCAACCTCGGTGCGCCGTCCTCGCCCGTCGCCTACTACCAGCAGGTCGGCCGCGCCGGCCGCGGCACCGACGACGCCACCGTCGTCCTGCTGCCCCAGATCGAGGACCGCGACATCTGGGCCTACTTCGCCTCCCTCGGCTTCCCGCGCGAGGAGCAGGTGCGCGAGACGCTGGCGGCACTCGCCGAGTCCGACCGGCCGATGTCGACCGCCACTCTCGAGACCCGGGTCGAGCTCGGCCGCAACCGGCTGGAGTCGATGCTCAAGGTGCTCGACGTCGACGGTGCCGTCCAGCGCGTGCAGGGCGGCTGGGTGGCGACCGGCCGGCCGTGGGCCTACGACGCCGAGCGCTACGCCCGGGTGGCCGAGGCGCGCGAGCGCGAGCAGCAGGCCATGCTGGGCTACCTCCGAACGACCGAGTGCCGGATGCGCTACCTGCGCGAGCAGCTCGACGATCCCGACGCCGCCGACTGCGGCCGCTGCGACAACTGCGGCGGGCTCGCCCTCTCCACCGCGATGAGCGAGACCGCCGTCGCCGAGGCCGGGCAGCGTCTGGCCCGGCCCGGGGTCGTGCTCGAGCCGCGTCGCATGTGGCCCACCGCGCTGGCCAACCTCGGCCTCGACCTCAAGGGCAAGATCGCCGACGGCGCCGAGCCGGGCCGCGCGGTCGCGCGGCTGACGGACCTCGGCCACGGTCAGGCGCTGCGCACGCTCTTCCGCGAGGACACGCCCGACGGGCCCGTGCCGCCGGGGCTCGCGCAGGCCGTGATGGAGGTGATGAAGGACTGGTCGCCCGAGTGGTCCTCGCGGCCCGACGCCGTCGTGGTCGTCGAGTCCGCCACCCGGCCCACGCTCACCCGCGACCTCGCCGAGGGACTGTCCCGCGTGATGCAGATCCCGATCGTCGGCACGTGGGCGATCCGCGACGACACCATCCCGCCGCGGGCCGGTCAGTCCAACTCCGCCCAGCGCGTCGCCGCCGTACGTCGCCGAGGCGGGCTCGCCGCCGACGTGCCTCCCGGCGCGACGGTGCTCCTCGTCGACGACCAGGTCGCGACGGGCTGGACGCTCACGGTCGCCGCCTCGGCGATCCGAGCGGCGGGCGCGAGCGCCGTACTGCCCCTGGTCCTGGCGACCCAGGGCTGAGCCGGTCCGGCCCGGCGCTCGATCGTCCGGCCGGCAGCGGAACGCACAGCGGCCCGCCCCCGGCGAGGGGACGGGCCGTCGTGGTGCTGCGCGCGGGTCAGTGACCCATCATCGCGGTCGGGTCGACCGGCGCCAGCTTCTTGCGGGGCAGGAACGCCGCCGGGATGAGGCAGCAGGCGACCAGGACCGTGGCGACGATGAAGACCGTGGCGAAGGCGTCGGCCATGTCGCTAGTGATCAGCTGCTGGAGGTTGCCCATCTCGTCCGGGGTGATCCCGAACCGCTCGAGGACCGCCGCGACCTGGGACTGGTCGTCGCCGGCCTCGGCCAGTGCCTGGCCGGCCGCGGCGAACTTCGAGTCCTTGAGCTCGTTGGTGAGGATCACCGAGAACAGCGCGGTGCCGATCGAGGCCGCGACCTGCTGGGTGATGTTGAGCAGCGTCGAGCCGCGGGCCACGTTGTGCGCGGTGAGCGTCGCGAGCGCCGCCGTCATGATCGGCATCATCGTGCCGCCCATGCCGAGGCCCATGATGAACAGCGCACCGAGGATGTAGACGTAGGACGTGTCGGCGCCGATCTGGGTGAACATCGCCATGCCGACGGTGATCACCGCGATGCCCACGAGCACGATCTTCCCGGGGCCGATCTTGTCGGCGAGGATGCCGGCGATCGGCATGGTGATCATCGCGCCGACGCCCTGCGGGGCCAGCAGCCAGCCGGTGAAGAGGGTGCCCTCGCCGCGGACCTGGATGAAGTACAGCGGGAAGAGCAGCGAGGCACCGAAGAACGCGATCGCGAAGAGGGTCATCGCCAAGATCGCGACCGTCATGTTCTTGTTCTTGAACAGGCGCAGCTCCACGAGCGGGTGGATGTTGCGCCGGGCGAGGGCCCACGGCACGAAGGCGACGATCAGCGCGAGGCCGACGACCACCGGGACGAGCACGCGGGCGGCCATCGCGGTGCCCTCCTCCGGGATGGAGCTCACGCCGTAGAGGAACGCGGCGAGGCCGGGGGACAGCAGGACCATGCCCAGCCAGTCGAAGGTCTCCGACGGCTCGACCTCGTCCTTGGGCAGCACGACCCAGGCGTAGGCGATCGCGGCGATGCCGATGGGCAGGTTGATGAGGAAGATCCAGTGCCACGACGCGCTCTCGATCAGCGCTCCGCCGATGATCGGGCCGAAGATCGGCCCGAGCAGCATCGGGATCCCGAGGACGGCCATCACGCGGCCGACGCGCTCCGGGCCCGCGGCGCGAGTGAGGATCGTCATGCCGAGCGGCATCAGCATGCCGCCGCCGAGGCCCTGCAGCACGCGGAACAGCACGAGCATCTCCAGCGACGTGGCCACGGCGCAGAGCACCGAGCCGATCGTGAACAGGAGCACGGCGAGCAGGTAGAGCCGCTTGGTGCCGAACCGGTCGGCGGCCCACCCGGTCAGCGGGATGACGCTGGCCAGGGCGAGCGTGTAGCCCGTCATCGTCCACGCGACCTCGGCCGCGGTCGCGTCGAACTCCTCCTGGAAGGTGTTGAGCGCAACGGAGACGACGGTGATGTCGAGGATCGACATGATGGCGCCGAGGACGACCACGCCGGCCACCATCAGGACGCTCTTGTCGAGCTTGTCGGAGTCCGGCTGCGTCGCGCCGGTCGGGGTCTGGGTGTCGGTCACGCGTCAACGGTATTGGTTGCGACTGACAACGACGCAATTCTTTTCGCGGTGGTCTGCATCACCCTCACGGGTGGAAAGCGATGCGTACGGTGGCCTGGTCCGTCCGAGGAGGCGGCCCCGTACGATCGGGAACTCGACGTCGGTGCCAGGCGTTAGCGTCCTGTCGCACGTCGTCGAAAGGTGCCCGCATGAGCCTGGTCCCGGTCACCGGTCCCGCCCGGCTGCTGGTGGGGGAGCCGCCCCGGGAGAGCTCGATCGAGTTCACCGACGAGCGCCGCACGATCGTGATGCCGATCCGCGGCGCGCTCCCGGTGCTGGGCAAGGTGCGCGACCAGGACGGCATCCACCCCTCGCTCGCGCTGCTCGCCGGGGCGGCCCTGATGGGGTTGCAGCTGGTGGCCTCGGGGCGGTTCGCACCCGACCCGGAGGGCCGTCACTGGCAGGTCGCGGGCCTCGACGCCGACGACGAGCGGCGCATCGCCGACCTGGCGAGGGCCCGGGCGTGGGACGGCTTCGACGAGGCCACCGCCGAGCACATGGTGCGGGGGCTGCTCGACGCGGTCGTCGACACCATGCCGCGCACGAGTCCGGGTCGCTCTCGTCGCAGCCCGCTCACACCGGTGTCCCGGCCCGCGCCGGCGCCGAGCCCCGACGACTTCAGCGACCGGCTGCAACAGCGCATCGCCCGCATTCGGGCGCGCGGGCGCGACGACCGCCCGCACCTGGTGTCGGTCTCGTTCCGCATCGAGGCCGACGAGGAGGAGCTCGTCGCCGGTGCCGTACGTCTGGTGGTGCAGGTGCATGCCGTGGACAACCCCGCCCACGTCGCCGACGCGGCTGAGCTGTGGGCCGATGCCGGGCCGGACGCCCCGCACGGCTTCGGGGAGCGCGCCCGCACGCACGCCGCCATCGCCCTCCGCTCCGCCGCCGACGCGTGGCCGGTGCTCGACCGCCTGCTCGACCTGCGCGTCCCCGACGAGATCACCCTCGACTCCGACGAGATCCTGTCGCTGCTCGACGGGGGCGCCGCCGCACTGACCGAGGCCGGCCACCCGGTCATGTGGCCGAAGTACCTCGACCGCGACGTCACCCAGCGCGTCGAGCTCGGCCCGCAGCGGGTGGCGGGCGCGCGCGAGGAGCCGCTGCAGGACGGACTCTTCGGTCCGCAGGCCCTGTTCGCCTTCGAGTGGCAGCTCTCCCTCCACGGCGAGGAGCTGACCGAGGACGAGATGGACGCGCTGGCCCGCACGACCACCCCGATCATCAAGCTGCGCGACAACTGGGTGGCGGTCGACTCGGCGGTGATCAAGCGGGCTCGCAAGCGGTTGATCCGCACGGTCACGCCGGTGCAGGCACTGGCCGCCACGCTCACCGGTGTCGTCGAGATCGAGGACTCCCCCTACCAGGCGGTCGTCGGGGCGAGCCTGCTCCGGGTGCGCGACCGCGTCCGCGACGCAGCGTCGGGCGAGCCCGTCGAGGTGCCGGCCGGGCTGCGGGCCGACCTGCGCGACTACCAGCGCCGCGGCCTGACCTGGCTGGCCGAGCTGACCGGCCTGGGCCTGGGCGGCTGCCTGGCCGACGACATGGGGCTGGGCAAGACGGTCACGCTGATCGCGCTGCACCTGCACCGCGCCGAGACCGGCACCGGTGGTCCGACGCTCGTGGTCTGTCCCGCGTCGCTGCTCGGCAACTGGGAGGCGGAGATCCGCCGCTTCGCACCGGGCGTCGACGTACGCCGTCACCACGGCAGCGCGCGCGACCTGGACCAGGTGACGGGCGGGTTAGTGCTCACGACCTACGGCACGATGCGCAACGACGCTGCGCTCCTGGCGGAGGTGCCGTGGGACCTCGTCGTCGCCGACGAGGCCCAGCACATCAAGAACTCGCGATCAGCCGCGGCCCGGTCGCTGCGCACCATCTCGAGCACCGCACGCGTGGCGCTCACCGGCACCCCCGTCGAGAACGACCTCACCGAGCTGTGGTCGATCCTGGACTGGACGATCCCCGGGCTGCTCGGCAGCCGCAACGCCTTCCGCAAGGTGTGGGCGGCGCCCATCGAGTCGGGGCTGGAGCCCACCAAGGCGCGACAGTTCGCCGACCTGATCGGGCCGTTCCTGCTGCGTCGGCGCAAGTCGGACCCCGGTGTCGCCCCGGAGCTGCCGCCGAAGACCGAGACCGACCACCTCCTCGGGTTGACCCGCGAGCAGACCGTGCTCTACGAGACGCTGGTGCGCGAGTCCATGCGCCGCATCGAGGAGGCCGACGAGGAGACGCGGCGCGGCCTGGTGCTGGCGCTGCTGACGGGCCTCAAGCAGATCTGCAACCACCCGGCCCACTTCCTGCGCCAGCCCAACCCCAAGTTGCGCGGGCGCTCGGAGAAGCTCGAGCTGCTCGACGAGCTCATCGGCACCGTCGTCGCCGAGGACGGCGCGGTCCTCGTGTTCACCCAGTACGTCGCGATGGCGCGGCTGCTCGAGCGCCACCTCGGCACCACCGGCGTGCCGCACCAGCTGCTCCACGGCGGCACCCCGGTCCGGGAGCGGGATGCGATGGTCGCGCGCTTCCAGGCGGGCGAGATCCCGGTCTTCCTGCTCTCGCTCAAGGCCGGTGGCACCGGGCTCAACCTCACTCGCGCCGACCACGTCGTGCACCTCGACCGCTGGTGGAACCCGGCCGTGGAGGACCAGGCCACCGACCGCGCCTACCGGATCGGGCAGACCCGGCCGGTGCAGGTGCACCGCTTCGTCACCCAGGGGACCATCGAGGAGCGGATCGCCGAGCTGCTGTCCCGCAAGCGGTCGCTGGCCGACTCGGTCCTCGCGCGCGGCGAGACCGCCCTGACCGAGCTCTCCGACGCCGAGCTGCGCGACCTGGTGGAGCTGCGTCGATGACCGCCCTGACCCATCCCCGCCTGCCCGCTCGTCGCGGCGGGGGCGCTGGCACGTGGTGGAGCAAGGCCGTGCTCCGAGCGGTCGAGGAGGCCGCGTTCAGCGCGGAGGACCTGCGTAAGGGACGGGCCCTGGCCCGTGCGGGCGCGGTGGGCTCGATCACCGTCGCGGAGGGCGACGCGGTCGCCGCCGTCACCGACGGGCAGGACGCGTTCACCGTCGAGGTCACCGTCCCGGTCCTCGACGACTCCGACGCGTCCGCATTCACCGAGCTCGTGGCAGCAGAGGCGGGGCGCATCGGTGCGCTGCTGGCCGGCCAGCTGCCGCACGCCCTCGTGGAGTCCGTCGAGGAGGCCGGCGTCGAGCTGCTGCCCTACGGCGGCGAGCTCGGCTCGGCCTGCACCTGCGAGGCGTGGCTGGATCCGTGCCCGCACGCTCTCGCCGTGCTCACCCAGCTGGCGTGGCTCATCCAGGCCGATCCCTTCGTGCTCACCCACCTGCGGGGGCTTCCCCGCGAGCGCGTGCTGCGCGACCTGCACCGGCTCGCCCCGCCGCAGGACGCGGTCACCGCCGAGGACGAGCCGGCGCCGGAGGTGGTCGACGATCTCGTGGTGGCCGAGGACGCGGCCGTGCGCGCGGCGCGGCTGCTGCAGCGGGACTCGCCCTTCGACGCGTGGTGACCCGGCCTCGGTGACGTCGTGCGGCGTGGTCAGCGGGTTTCGGCGGGTGCGGGCGCC
This sequence comes from Nocardioides sp. SYSU D00065, assembly GCF_017916425.1. Taxonomy (GTDB): domain Bacteria; phylum Actinomycetota; class Actinomycetes; order Propionibacteriales; family Nocardioidaceae; genus Nocardioides. The sequence goes on from NZ_JAFMSX010000003.1 coordinate 208,864, forward strand.
GGACGAAGTCCCAGCTCCTCGTCGAGGCGCAGCAGGCCGGGCCCGTCCTCGTTGATCATCTTCACGCGGCCGACGATCTCGCTCACCGTCGCCTCCTCCTCGATCTGCTCCTCGAGGAACCAGTTGAGCAGCGGACGGGAGTCGAGGTCGCCCTCGGACTCGGCGAGGCGGTAGAGGTTGCGGATCGACTCCGACACCTTCTGCTCGTGCGCCAGTGCGGCCTGGAAGGCGTCGAGCACCGAGCCCACCTGCGCCGCGGGCGCCGCCACCGCGCCGATGCGCGGGTGGTTGTCGCGGTCCGACACGTGGTCGATGAACTTGTGCGCGTGCAGGATCTCCTCGTCGGCCTGGTGGCGGAACCACGTGGAGATGCCGGAGAGGTCCATCAGCTCGAGCTCGATGGCGAGCTGGCGGTAGACCAGCGAGGCCTGGAACTCCAGGGTGATCTGGGCGTTGAAGGCGTCCTCGAGGGTCTCGCTCAGCTTCATGGCGCTCAGCCTAGCCGCGGGCGGGCCGCGTCCGGGCCGTCAGCGGTCGAGGCCCAGGGCGCCGTGCGCCATCTCGCGCAGCACCTCGTGCAGCTGGGGGTCGGGCAGCCGGCCGCTGTGCGGCGTGGAGTTGAGCAGGCCGAACAGCACGTGGGCCCGCGTCCGCGAGGCCTCCGTGCTCAGCCGCGGGTCGAGGCGGCGTACCTCGGTGGCCCACACGTCGACGTACGCCCGCTGCAGCGCCCGCACCCGCTCGCGCGCCTCGTCCGGCAGGCTGCTCCAGTCGCGGTTGTGCACGACGATCAAGGCGCGGTGGTCGATCGCGAACCGGATGTGCCACTCGACGAGCGCCTCGAGCGCCTCGCGAGGTCCCTCGGCGTCGGCCACGCGGGTGCGGCCCTCGGCCAGCAGGGTCTCGCTGATCGTCACCAGCATCTCGGCGAGCATCGCGTCCTTGGACTCGAAGTGCTTGTAGAGGGCCGGCCCGGAGATGCCGCAGGCCGATCCGAGCTCGGCGACCGAGACGCCGTGGAACCCGCGGGCGGCGAAGAGCCCGGCTGCGATGTCGAGGATCTGCTGTCGACGAGGGGTCACCAGGTCGAGGTTAGTGGTGGCTAACCATGCGCGGTCCCGGCCGACGTACGGCGGACGACGATGGACACCTCAGGTTAACGATCGCTAACCTGGCGTCGTGGACGACATGAGGGATCTCGTCGAGGACCTGCGCGCCCGCCTGGCCCGGGTGCGCCAGGGCGGGTCGGAGAACGCCCGCCGCAAGCACACCGACCGCGGCAAGCTGCTGGTGCGCGACCGGGTGGACCGGCTGCTCGACCCGGGCAGCCCGTTCCTCGAGCTGGCGCCGCTGGCGGCCTTCGGGATGTACGGCGCGGACGGCGACGACTACGCGGTTCCCTCCGCCGGCGTGGTCAGCGGGATCGGCCGGGTGGCCGGGCGCGAGTGCGTCGTGGTGGCCAACGACGCCACCGTCAAGGGCGGGACCTACTACCCGATGACGGTCAAGAAGCACCTCCGGGCACAGACGATCGCCGGCGAGAACCGACTGCCGTGCATCTACCTGGTCGACTCCGGGGGCGCCTTCCTGCCCATGCAGGACGAGGTGTTCCCCGACCGTGAGCACTTCGGCCGCATCTTCTACAACCAGGCCAACCTGTCCGCCCGGGGCATCCCGCAGATCGCCAGCGTGATGGGCTCGTGCACCGCCGGCGGCGCCTACGTGCCGGCGATGTCGGACGAGACCGTCATCGTGCGCAACCAGGGCACGATCTTCCTCGGTGGCCCGCCACTGGTGAAGGCGGCGACCGGCGAGGTCGTCTCGGCGGAGGACCTCGGCGGCGGCGAGGTGCACGCGCGCACCTCCGGGGTCGTGGACCACCTCGCCGAGGACGACGCCCACGCTCTGGCGATCGTCCGCTCGATCGTCGACACCCTGCCGCCGGTCCGGCCCGACCGCGAGGCCGCCGACGTGGAGGAGCCGCACGAGCCGCCGGAGTCGCTCTACGACGTCGTGCCCACCGACACGCGCACCCCCTACGACGTCCGCGAGGTCGTCCGGCGCGTCGTCGACGGCAGCCGGTTCCACGAGTTCAAGAAGCTCTACGGCGACACGCTGGTGTGCGGCTTCGCGCGGATCCACGGCTACGAGGTCGGCATCGTGGCCAACAACGGCATCCTGTTCAGCGAGTCGGCGCTCAAGGGCGCGCACTTCATCGAGCTGTGCAACCAGCGCAAGATCCCGCTGGTCTTCCTGCAGAACATCAGCGGCTTCATGGTCGGGCGCGAGTACGAGAACAAGGGCATCGCCCGCGACGGCGCCAAGCTCGTCACCGCGGTGGCGTGCAGCGTGGTGCCCAAGTTCACCGTCGTCATCGGCGGCTCGTTCGGCGCCGGCAACTACGGCATGTGCGGCCGCGCCTACGACCCCCGCTTCCTCTGGATGTGGCCCAACGCTCGGATCTCGGTGATGGGCGGCGAGCAGGCCGCCGGCGTCCTCGCCACCGTGCGCACCGACCTCGAGGACGAGGCGGCGGTCGAGGCGTTCAAGGCGCCGATCCGGGAGCAGTACGAGACCCAGGGCAACCCCTACTACGCCACCGCTCGCCTCTGGGACGACGGCATCATCGACCCCGCCGACACCCGCCGGGTCCTCGGCATGGCGCTGGCCGCGACGTCGTACGTCCCGGTCCCCGAGCCGTCCTACGGCATCTTCAGGATGTGATGACCATGCTGGAGTCGACCATGCGCGTCCTCGTCGCCAACCGCGGCGAGATCGCGGTCCGCGTCGCTCGGACCTGCCGCCGGCTCGGCCTGCCGACCGTGGCGGTCTACACCGACACCGACGCCGACGCGCCGCACGTGCGGGCGTGCGACGCGGCGGGGCGCGTCGCGTCGTACCTCGACGTCGACGAGGTGGTGCGCGAGGCCAGGCGGCACGGCTGCTGGGCGGTCCACCCCGGCTACGGGTTCCTCTCCGAGCGGGCACCGTTCGCCCGCGCGCTGGCCGAGGCCGGCCTCGTCCTCGTCGGCCCGAGCGCCGACGTGATGGACGCGATGGGCCGCAAGGACGCCGCCCGCGAGATCGCCGTCGCGGCCGGCGTGCCGGTCGTGCCGTCGTACTCCCTCGACGACGACCCGGCCACGTACTCCTACCCCGTGCTGGTCAAGGCCGCCGCCGGCGGAGGCGGCAAGGGCATGCGGGTGGTGCGCTCCGCGGCGGAGTACGCCGAGGCGTTCGCCGCCGCGCAGCGCGAGGCTCGCGCCGCGTTCGGGGACGACACGATCCTGGTGGAGAAGTACGTCGAGTCCGGCCGGCACGTCGAGGTGCAGGTCATGGGCGACATGCACGGCCAGGTGGTGCACCTCTTCGAGCGCGACTGCTCCACGCAGCGGCGGCACCAGAAGGTGCTGGAGGAGGCGCCCGCGCCGACCATCACCGAGGAGCAGCGCGCCGCGATCACCGCGTCGGCGGTCGCCCTCGCCGAGCAGTGCGGCTACACCGGCGCCGGCACCGTCGAGTTCCTGCTCGACGACGCGACCGGCGAGTTCTACTTCCTGGAGATGAACACCCGCCTGCAGGTCGAGCACCCCGTCACCGAGGAGGTCGTCCGCGTGCGGGGCGAGCGGGTCGACCTCGTCGAGCTGCAGCTGCGCGTCGCCGCCGGGGAGCCGCTCGGCTTCACGCAGGACGACGTCACCCTCGAGGGGCACGCCATCGAGGCCCGCGTCTACGCCGAGGACTCGTTCAACGGCTTCCTCCCGCAGGCCGGTCGTACGTCGATCGTGCGGTGGCCGTCCGGCACCGGAGTCCGCGTCGACCACGCGCTCGAGCCCGAGCAGGAGGTCAGCACCGCCTACGACCCGATGTTGGGCAAGGTGATCGCGTGGGGTGCGGACCGCGAGTCCGCGCGCGCCGCTCTCGTCGCCGCCCTCGACGACACCGCGGTCCTCGGCATCACCACCAACACCGGGTTCCTGCGTGCGCTGGCCGCCTCCGACGAGTTCCGTGACGCGACGATCGACACCGCCTGGCTGGACCGCCACGAGGTCCGGGCACCCGACGACGGGCTCGCGCGCGTCTTCGGCGCGTGGACCGAGGTGCTGCTCGAGACCATGGGCACGAGCGGGCCGTGGCGGGCCGACGGCTGGCGGATGGGCGGCGACCCGGCACCCGACACGGTCGTCCTGGGCGACGACGCCATCGTGGTCGACCGCCATCGCGGACGGGTGGCCAGCGGCGGGCGGACCCACGACGTACGGCTCGTGTCGGCGGCCGACCACACCGTCCACCTGCTCGTCGACGGCGTCGCCGAGCACGCCGTGCTCAACGTCCGGCGCGACGTCGTGGAGGTCGTCCACCGCGGCCAGCGCTGGTCGTGGGAGCGACCCGACCCGTTCGGCGACCACGCCGCCGCGGCCGGCGACGGCACCCTGCTGGCGCCGATGCCCGGGACCGTGCTCGCCGTCACCGTCGCCGAGGGTCAGCACGTGGGCGAGGGTGAGACGCTGGGCGTGATGGAGGCGATGAAGATGGAGCTCGCGCTCAAGGCGCCGTTCGCCGGCACGGTGAGCGCGGTGGGCGCCGCTGCGGGCGACCTGGTCACGCTCGGCGCGACGCTGTTCGTGGTGGAGGCCGACGATGCGTGACCGCGAGCTCCCGATGACCGTCCGCGCCGACGGCCTGCCCGCGCGCGTCACGATCTACGAGGTCGGCCCGCGTGACGGCCTGCAGAACGAGCAAACGGTCGTCCCGGTCGGGGTCAAGGCCGAGTTCGTACGCCGCCTCGTGTCCGCCGGTCTGCCCGTCGTGGAGGCGACCAGCTTCGTGCACCCGCGGTGGGTGCCGCAGCTCGCCGACGCCGCCGAGCTGATGGCAGAGCTGGGCGAGGCGGGCCGTCGCCTCCCCGTGCTGGTGCCCAACGAGCGCGGCCTCGACCGGGCGCTCGAGCTGGGGCTCGAGCACATCGCGATCTTCGGCAGCGCCACCGAGACCTTCGCCAGCAAGAACCTCAACCGCACCTTCGACGAGCAGTTCGCGATGTTCGAGCCGACGGTGGCGCGGGCGCGCGAGGCGGGGATGGACGTGCGGGCCTACGTCTCGATGTGCTTCGGCGACCCCTGGGAGGGCGCCGTGCCGATCGAGCAGGTCGTCACCGCCGGCACCCGGCTGCTCGACCTCGGGGCCAGCGAGCTCAGCCTCGGCGACACCATCGGCGTCGCCACCGCGGCGCACGTGCAGGCCCTCGTGGCGGCGTTCGCCGCGGCGGGCGTGGGCCCCGACCGGCTCGCGATGCACTTCCACGACACCTACGGCCAGGCGCTCGCCAACACCTACGCCGCCCTGCAGGCCGGCGTCACCACCTTCGACGCCAGCGCCGGCGGCCTGGGTGGCTGCCCCTACGCGAAGTCCGCGACCGGCAACCTCGCCACCGAGGACCTGGTCTGGATGCTCACCGGGCTGGGCATCGACCACGGCGTCGACCTCGACGCCGTCGTCGCCACCAGCTCGTGGATGGCCGGCCACCTCGGCCGCCCGAGCCCCAGCGCCGTCGTACGCGCCCTGAGCGGGGGGTGAGGGGGCGGTTGGGATCCCCGGCTAGCCGGGGAAACTGGAGCCTCACCCCCGAAGTTTCGGCCGGTAACCTCGGGTTTCCCCGGCTAGCCGGGGATCGCAACATCGCCGCCCGCCCCCGCCCGCAACGCGCAGCGACTGGCACAATCAAGGCCATGAGCCGCGTCGTCCACCTGCACATCGGCGCCCCCAAGACCGGGACGACCTACCTCCAGGACCGGCTCCTGCTCAACGCGTCGTCGTTGGCCCGGCACGGCGTCACCATCCCGGCGCCGCGGTCCGGCCGCTCGGACATGTTCCACTTCCGCGCCGCCCTCGACCTGCTGGAGCAGGACTGGGGCGGCGCCCCCGGGCACGCCAAGGGCGCCTGGGACGCGATGGTCAAGCGGGTTCGGCGCGCCGAGGGCAACGTGGTGATCAGCCACGAGATCCTCGCCGGCGCGAAGCCCGACAAGATCGCCAAGGCGATGAACGACCTGGCCGGCCACGAGGTGCACGTCGTCTACTCCGCGCGCGACCTCGGCCGCCAGCTGCCGGCCGCCTGGCAGGAGTCGATCAAGCAGGGGCGCAAGTGGCCCTTCCGGCGCTTCCTCACCAAGGTCGAGCGCGGCCAGACGTGGTTCTTCCACGCCATGGACCTGCCGCGGGTGCTGTCGCAGTGGGGCGCCAAGCTGCCGCCCGAGCGCGTGCACATCGTCACCGTCCCCCACGACCGCGGCCCCAACGGCGACGAGCTGTGGCTGCGCTTCTGCCGCGCCTTCGGCATCGACCCGCTCTGGGCGCCGCTCGACTCCGAGCGCGACAACCGCTCCCTCGGCATCGCCGAGACCTCCCTGCTGCGCAAGCTCAACCGTCGCCTCGAGCTCGGCGTGTGGCGCGAGCCGTCGTACGACGCGCTCATCCGCGAGCTGCTCGCGCAGGAGGTGCTCGTCTCCCGCAAGGCCATCCCGGTGCGGCTGCCTCCCGACCGCTACGACTTCGCCGAGGAGCGCGCGGAGCTGTGGATCGACTGGATCAAGGGCAGCGGCGTCGACGTCATCGGCGACGTCGAGGACCTGCGCCCGCGCCGGCCCCCGGCCGACGAGGAGTGGCGCAATCCCGACCGGGTGCGCGCCAAGCTCGAGCTGGGTGCGGCGCTCGACGCGCTGACGGTGATGACCCAGGAGGCCGCCAACCGCGCGTCCGCCGACTCGGTGAGCGGGCTGCTGCGCGACACCGCTCGTCGGCTGCGCGACCGTTGAGCGCGGACCGCGCTGCCGCCGCGCGCGCATGGGTCGCGCACCTGCGCGAGGGCGGTACGACGCCCTGGCTGGCGTGGACCGCGGGCGAGGACCGCGGCCAGGCGACGCCCGGACCGCTGCCGGGCGCCCAGCAGCTCGAGCTGCTGCGCCGGGTCAACCTCCGGGTCCTGGCCTCCACCGCAGCTCCCGCGCAGCGGCGCACGCTCGCCGACCGGGTGCTGGCCGCGCCGGCGGCCGGGCGGGGCAAGGCCGACCTGCCGCTGGTCGGCGTGTCCGCCTCGGACTTCGGTCCCCGGCCGGTCGACCCCGCGACGGTCGGCGCGCACGAGCTGCTCCGGGTGGCCAGCGTGCTGCTGGCCGACGACCTCGTCGCGCTCGGCCCCGACCCCGTGCCCACCGCCTGGCCGCGACCCTGGCGCCGCAGGTACCGGCTGGTCGGCGACCCGGTGCTCGCCACCGGGCTGCGCGAGCACCTGCGCGCCCACGGACGCCCCGAGGGTGGGAGGCGGCCCGTCCTGGTCGCGCTCGCCGCGCCGCTCGACGAGCTCCTCGCCCGCACCTGGACCCAGCGGTGCTTCGAGACCGGCACCCGGCCGTGGCCCGAGTGGCTGCGGTTCTGGCGCGAGCGCGACCAGCTGCCCGCCCGAGCCGACCTGGCCGCGTCGGTGCGCCGCTGGCACGCGCGTCGTCCGTTCGTCCGCATCGTCACCGATCCGGACCGGCTGCCGCGCCAGCTCGGCGTACGCCACCTCCCGCAGGTGCGCGTCCCCGGCGCCGACCAGGCCGAGCTGGCTCGGCGGGTGGCGGCCGTCGTCGGCATCCGGGTCCCGGCCGCCGAGCGTCCCGCGCTGATGCGCACGCTGCAGCGGCGGATCCCCGGCAGCGGCGCCGCGCCCGTCGGCGTACCCGATGCCGAGCAGGCGTGGGTGGCCGCGTCCGCCGCCCGTACGACGCGCGAGCTGACCCGCGCTGGCTACCCTGTCGTCGGCGACCTCGCCGACCTGGCGCCGGCGCGAGCGGGCGCCACGCGCGGGGTGGCCGACGACGAGCGGGTGCTGGACCTGGCGATCCGGATGCTCGTCGATCCGAGCTGGCGGCACACGGACAGGCAGGTGGAGCGGTGAGCAGGCAGGTGCTGCTGCACGTGGGCTGCCCCAAGACGGGCACGTCGTACCTCCAGGACGTGCTGTTCCGCAACCAGCCGGTGCTGCGCGAGCACGGCGTCCTCTATCCGGCCGACCGCTTCGACGCGCACTTCCTGGCCGCGCTCGACCTGATGACGCTGCCGTGGGGCGGGCTGGAGACGGAGGCCGTCGGCGCCTGGGACCGGCTCGCCGCCGAGGTGCGGGCGTGGGACGGCACGGCGATCATCAGTCACGAGATCTTCGCCCGCGCGACCCCGGGCCAGGTGGCACGCGCGCTGGCCTCGCTCGGCGACGCCGAGGTGCACCTCGTCCTGTCGGTGCGCGACCTGGTGCGCCAGATCCCGGCCGAGTGGCAGGAGAACGTCAAGCACCGCAGCCACGTCACCTACGCGGCCTTCCTGCGGACCATCCGCGACCCCGCGCGCGAGTCGAAGATCGGCTCGTGGTTCTGGGCGGTGCAGGAGATCCCCGACATCCTCGACCGCTGGGCCGCCTCGCTGCCGCCCGAGCGTGTGCACCTCGTGACCGTGCCGCCGTCCGGGTCGGACCGCGGCGAGCTGTGGCGCCGCTTCTCCCGCACCTTCGGCCTCGACGACCTGCCCCTGGACCTGACGGCGGAGCGCGAGAACCCCTCGCTCGGGGTCCCGGAGACGTCGCTGCTGCGCACCATCAACCAGCGGGTGACCTCGGTCCTGGCGCCGCCGGACTACCGGCCGCTGGTCCGCGAGGTGCTCGCCCACCAGACGCTCTCCCGTGGCGTCGCCTCCGCGCGGCTGGGGCTCGCGCCGGCCGACCACGCGTGGGCGCAGGAGCTCTCGCGCAGCTGGGTCGCCGTGCTGGCCGAGCGCGGCTACGACGTGGCCGGCTCCCTGGACGACCTCCTCGGGCCCGAGCCCGGCGCCTTCGCCGACCCCGACACCGCGACGGCCGACGAGCTGCTGCCGCCCGCGCTCGACGCGATCAGCGCCTTGCTGGTCGAGGCCGCCCGGCTGCGCGCCGTCGAGGAGCGGCTGCACGGCGAGCTCCGCGAGGCGCACGAGGAGCGCGACCGGGCCCGCCTGACGACGTCGCACCGGCTGCGGCGGAGAGTGGTCACCACGCTGGAGGACAGCGCCGCCGGCCGCGGGACGCTCGCCGCCTACCGGCGCCTCAGGGGGCGTCCGCGCCCAGCGGCGTAGCGCCCGGGCTCGCCTCAGCGCTTGCGCGGCAGCAGCTCGCGGTCGGCGTACCGACCGATCTTCCACGTCGCGTAGCCGTCGGCGCTCGCGCCGACGACGCCGCCGACCACCGGGACCCGGCGACCGATGGTGGTCGCGAGCCGCTTGCCGGCCACGCGGGCGATGATGTCGGTGGCCACGACCGCGGCGATGGTGTCGTCGAGCCGCGGGTCGTGAGCGGGTGCCGTGGCCAGCGCCATCGGGGTGGTGGGCAGCTTCTTCTTCTTGACCAGGTCGTTGACCTGCTCCTCGCCCAGCAGCAGGGCCAGGATCGCGTTGCGCACGCGCGGGTCGGCGAGGTCGTGCCCGCGCAGGTGCGCGATCGCGGCCACCATGCGGCACTGCAGGAGCGCCAGGCCCGTGACGTTCGCCGGGATGGTGACCGCCATGGTGATCAGGCCGCCGATGTTGGTGGCGAAGCCCTGGGCGCCGGCGATGCGCACGTGGTTCTCGATGACCTCGTGGATGGCGCGGTCCACGTCGCCGCGCTGCTCCTGCAGCTGCTTGTCGGCGGCCACCGCCGCGGGTACCAACGGTCCCACACCGGCGATCGCGCGGTTGAGCGCCTCGCGCACGAAGCCGTTGGTGAGTCCGGGTGCGAGCTGGGTGATCCTCGGCGCGAGCTGGCGTCCTGCGGTCTGCTTCAGGCCCATGCCCCGATCGTACGGTCGGGACGGGAGCCGGGTGGACGGACGCTGCCCGGTCCGTGCGCGACTCGCTAGCGTGACGTCGTGCCCATCGTCCCCGCTCCGACGCCGTGGGCCTTTCCGCACCACTCGACGTGGGACCCCGATGACGACCTCGTCGCGCTCGGGGCCGACCTCGAGCCGGGCACCCTCGTCACCGCCTACGCGCTGGGCCTGTTCCCGATGCCGGTGACGCTGGACGGCGACGACCACCTCGGCTGGTTCTCGCCGGTGGAGCGGGGCGTGCTGCCGCTGGACGGGATGCGCGTCTCCCGATCGCTGCGCCGCTCGGCCCGCGACTTCGAGATCCGGGTCGACACGGCCTTCGACGAGGTGGTCGCCGAGTGCGGCGACCCCGAGCGCCCCGACGGCTGGATCACCGACAGCTTCCGCGACGCCTACGCCCGCCTGCACCGGCTCGGCTGGGCCCACTCGGTCGAGACGTGGCGCGACGGCCGGCTGGTGGGCGGGCTCTACGGCGTGAGCATCGGCGGGCTGTTCGCGGGGGAGTCGATGTTCCACCGCGAGCGCGACGCCTCGAAGGTGGCCCTGCTCGCGCTCGTGGACCTGATGCGCGACGACCACGCCGACCGCCGGCTGCTCGACGTGCAGTGGCAGACGCCCCACCTGGCCTCGCTGGGGGTCGTACGCCGACCGCGCGCGGAGTACCTCGAAGCGCTCGAGGGCTGCCTCGACGTCCCGGCGCCCGCGGCCCTGCGAATGGACGTCTGAGGACCGCTCGCGTCAGGCTGTGCCCAGTTGATCTGCACACGACGCGTCCGCGTGTCCCACCGAAGGGGGAAACCATGACCATCCGTACTCGCCTGACCCTGACCAGCGCGGCCCTGCTCGTCGGGGCGCTCACCTCGGCCTGCGGCGGCGGGGCTGCCGACGGCGCGCCGACGGATGCGAGCAAGGACGCGTTCTGCAAGGCGCAGTCGAGCCTGTTCACCGAGCTCGACATCGACTTCACCAACCCCGACGCCGAGCTGCCCACCGAGAAGGACATGGCCGATGCCATGCACTCCTGGGCCGACGAGCTCGAGGAGGTCGGCACGCCGGAGAACATCCCCGACGACGCCCGGGACGGCTTCGAGGAGACGGTGAAGGCCGCCAGCGACATCTCGGCCGAGGACCTGGAGTCGCCGGACCTCGAGGCCCTGGAGAACGACCTGTCCGAGGAGGCGCAGAAGAGCATGGAGTCCTTCTCGACCTACGTCACCGACACGTGCGGGTCGATGTTCGGCGACGTCGAGATGCCCGAGATGCCGGAGGTCCCCGGAAGCACCGAGTGAGGCCCGTCTCCTAGCCCCGCCCCGAGGCGCCGGCGTACCGCCGTCCTCGGGGCGGGTAGCATCGACGCCGAGAGGGGGTAGGCATGGCCATCTCGCGCCACGGCAAGATCTGCTCCTTCTGCGGCACGCCAGGGGGCCCCGGGACCGACCTGCCCCTCGTCGGCGGGCTCGGGGCGCAGGTGTGCTCGACGTGCGTCGACGACTTCCACGCGCTCCTGCACGACGAGAACCAGCTCGCCGGAGCGCGCGGCAGCTCGCCCTGGGACACGATGAGCGACGCCGACCTGCTCGCGACCCTGCCGCGGATCATCGCCTCCGCCGAGCAGAACGCCGCCTTCGCCCAGGAGTGGGTCGGGCTGCTGCGGGGACGCGCGATCTCCTGGGCGGAGATCGGTCGCGCCCTCGGCGTGAGCCGTCAGGCGGCCTGGGAGAGGTTCGCCAAGAAATCCGGCGACAGCAGCGCCACGGCGTGACATGATCGGGTCTCGTCAAGCTAGTCTTGACGAGACGACGGCGTCGGGCGGACCGTCACGGGGGTGGGGCCGACCGGCGCCGTCGGCGTCTCGTCGCGGCCGCTCGGCTCACTTGAGCAGCTTGGACAGCCGTCGGTCCGCGAGCGGCTTCCCGCCGGTCTGGCAGGTGGGGCAGTACTGCAGGCTGGAGTCGGCGAAGGACACCTCCCGCACCACGTCGCCGCACACCGGGCAGGCCTGGCCGGTGCGGCCGTGCACGGCCAGGTTGCTCTTCTTCTCGCCCTTCAGCTCGCTCGCCGCGAGCCCGCTGGAGCGCCGGACCGCGTCACCCAGCGTCGAGCGGATCGCGACGTACAGCGTCTGCAGGTCGTCCTCGTCCAGGCTGTTGGCGGGCTTGAACGGCGACATCCGTGCGGCGTGCAGGATCTCGTCGGAGTACGCGTTGCCGATGCCGGCGACGATCGACTGCATCCGCAGCACGCCCTTGATCTGCTTGCGCCCCTCCGCCTGGAGGATGTCCGCCAGCACGTCGCGGGTGAAGGACTCGTCGAGCGGGTCCGGGCCGAGGCGGGCGATGCCCTCGACCTCCTGCGGGTCGCGCACGACGTAGATGGCCAGGCCCTTGCGGGTGCCCGCCTCGGTGATGTCGAGCCCGGGCTGAGCGTCGAGGTCGGGGTCGTCGATCACCACGCGCGCGGCGAGCGGGTTCTTGCTGTTGGGCCGCGCCGGCGTGGCGGGGACCTCGTCGCGCCAGCGGATCCAGCCGGCGCGGGCGAGGTGGATGACCAGGTGGACGCCGCTGGCGTCGATGTCGAGGAACTTGCCCCACCGCGTGACGTCGTCCACCAGCGTCCCGTGCAGTGCGCTCAGCGGCGGGTCGAAGGTCTTCAGGGCGCTGAAGGCCGCCAGGTCGACGCGGCTGATCGCCCGGCCGACCAGGCGGCCGCGCAGGTCCTGGACGAGGGCTTCGACCTCGGGGAGCTCGGGCACGTACCCGAGTCTAGGCAGCGTCTAGGCAGACCCATGTGTTGCGGGTCACAATGGCACATGGTCCAGCCGCGCGTACCCCGCACCGGAGCGGTCTTCCTCGACCCCCGCGGAGAGGACCGCTCGCTGCGCGTCACCTGGCACGAGGAGTCGCAGCTGGTGGTGCTCTCGCTGTGGCGCGACAACGTCTGCGCCGGCACCTTCCGGCTCGCCGCCGACGAGGTCCCGGACCTGATCGCGCTGCTGCGCCGCGGGCTCGACCAGGCGTACGACGCCGCCCGCGAGCGGGTCGAGCGGGCAGAGACGCCCAGCCGGGCGGGCTGATTCGCGCTTCGCCGTTCGTCGGGGGTGCTCTGCTGCGTGTGTTGGGATCCCCGGCTAGCCGGGGAAACTGGAGGTTACCGGCCGAAACTTCGGGGGTGAGGCTCGAGGATCCCCGGCTCACCGGGGATCGCGACTCGCGGAGTATCGCTTGATCTAAGGATCGTCCTAGAGTCAGCGATACGGTCACATCATGGACCCGATCCGCAATCCGTACGCTCCGGGCGCGGGACAGCGGCCGCCGGAGCTCGCCGGCCGCGACGAGCAGCTGGCGGCGTTCGAGGTGGTCCTGGAGCGCGTGGCCAAGGGGCGGCCGGAGCGGAGCCTGGTGCTCACCGGCCTGCGCGGGGTCGGCAAGACGGTCCTGCTCAACGCGCTGCGCGGGAGCGCCGTACGGAAGGGCTGGGGCACCGGCAAGCTCGAGGCACGGCCGGGCCAGGGACTGCGACGCCCGCTCAGCAGCGCGCTGCACCAAGCCGTGCGCGAGCTCGGCCATCCCTCCGGCGACGAGGTCGACCACGTCCTCGGCGTGATCAAGTCCTTCGCCCACCGCGACGCGGGCGCGGGCGCCCGGCTCAAGGACCAGTGGAGCCCGGGCATCGACGCGCCCGCCGTACGGGGTCGCGCCGACAGCGGCGACGTCGAGATCGATCTCGTCGAGCTCTTCACCGACCTCGGCGGGCTCGCCGCCGACATCGGCAAGGGCGTCGCGATCTTCCTCGACGAGATGCAGGACCTCGGGCCCGACGACGTCTCGGCGCTGTGCGCCGCCTGTCACGAGCTGAGTCAGTCCGGGCTGCCGGTGATCGTGGTGGGTGCCGGGCTGCCGCACCTGCCGGCGGTGCTGAGCGCCAGCAAGTCGTACAGCGAGCGGCTCTTCCGCTACCAGCGGATCGACCGGCTCGCCCGCGAGGCGGCCGATCGCGCGCTCGAGGCGCCCGCGGCCGACGAGGACGCGGCGTACGAGCCCGACGCCCTGGCCGCGATGTACGACGCCACCGGCGGCTACCCGTACTTCATCCAGGCCTACGGCAAGGCGGTGTGGGACCTGGCGCCGCGCTCGCCGATCACCGCGGCGGACGTCGCCGTCGCCGCACCCGAGGCGGAGTCCGAGCTCGCCGTCGGGTTCTTCGGCTCGCGCTACGAGCGTGCGACGCCGGGGGAGCGCGACTACCTGATGGCGATGGCCGACGTCGCTGCCGAGCAGCCAGCGTCGAGCGGCGACCCTGGCGCCGATGCGGTCCTCAGCTCCGACGTCGCGGCGCGGCTGGGCAAGAAGCCGCAGTCACTCTCGCCGGCGCGCGACTCGTTGCTCAAGAAGGGCCTCGTCTACTCCGGGGAGCGCGGCCGGATCGCCTTCACGGTGCCGCATTTCGGGCGGTACCTGCGCGAGCGCGGCTGAGGTCGCGGGCGTCGGGCCGCGGCGGCCAGCGGTGAGCCAGCCACATGAGGGCGCTCGGGAATGTGGCTCACGCACCGCGAGGCCGGGCGTGGCAGCGCTCCGGCAGGCGTACGGCGGCCAGCGGTGAGCCAGCCACATGAGGGCGCTCGACAATGTGGCTCACGCACCGCTCCGGGAGCCGGGAGCCGGGCGCCGGGCGCCCGGAGAACGCGCGAAAGCAGCTCAGGACCCCGGCGGCACCCGCAGCTCGCGCGGCAGCTCCTCGAGCAGGCGCAGGTACAGCTCGCTGGCGGTGGGGTACGCCGCCACCGCGTGGCGCAGCACGTGCACCGGGACGCCGCCCACGATCGCCACCGTCGCCGCGTGCAGCAGCTCGGCGACCTCCGGCCCGACGAAGGTCGCGCCGAGCAGCGTCCGGCTGCCGCGGTCCACGACCAGCTGGGCCTCGCCGGCGACGTGGTCGCGGAGCAGGCCGGTGCCGGCGGCCGACGAGGTCGGCACGCGCGAGACCACCACGTCGTGCCCGGCCTCCCGCGCCTCCGCCTCGGTCATCCCCACGCTGGCGACCTCGGGGTCGGTGAACACGACCTGCGGGACCGGGGCCTCGCGCTCGGGCTCCCAGGCGGCGCGACCGGATGCAGCGGCGGCGATGCGTGCCCCGACCACACGCGCCTGATGCTTGCCCCAGTGGGTCAGCGGCGCACCACCGCTGGCGTCGCCCACCGCGTGCAGCCACTCGGGCATCCGTCCGCCGGTGACGTCGTCGGCGGTGAGACCCACGGCGTCCAGCGCCAGGTCGTCGAGCCGCGGCGTGCGGCCGACCGACAGCAGCAGCTCGTCGACCTCGACGTCGCCGTCCGAGGTGTGCAGGGTGACCTTGCCGCCGTGGATACGTCCGGTGCCCGTGGCCGCCGGCGAGTCCCGGTGCACGTCCTCGACGGACGTGTCGAGGCGGACCGTGATCCCGCGCTCGCGCAGCCCGGCCAGCACCGCCTCGCCGGCGAACGGCTCGCTCCGGCCGAGCAGCCGGTCGCCGCGCACGAGCAGCGTGACCTCGGAGCCGAGCGCCGCCATCCAGACCGCGGCCTCGCAGGCGACGACGCCGCCGCCGACGATCGCGAGCCTGCCCGGCACCTCGACGACGCCGGTCGCGTCGCGGGAGTCCCACGGCAGCGCGTCGGCGTACAGCTGAGGGACCCGCGCCTGGCTCCCCGTCGCGATCACGACCGCGTGCCGGGCTCGCACGAGCTGCTCACCGGAGGAGGAGGTGACCCGCACCGTGCGCTCGCCGACCAGCCGGCCCGCGCCGCGCAGCACCGCGAGACCGGCCCCCTCCGCCCAGGACACCTGGCCGGAGTCGTCGTAGTGGGAGACCCAGTAGTCGCGGCGCGCGAGGAGGCCGCCGGGCTCCACCTGCGCCGTCGAGACGCCGTCGAGGTCGCCCGTCGCGTCGGCGACGCTGATCGGGCGCAGCAGCGCCTTGCTCGGCATGCAGGCCCAATAGCTGCACTCCCCGCCGAGCAGCTCGCGCTCGACGATGGCAGCCGTCAGCTCGGTGCCCTCCACGGCGTACTGCGCGGCGTTCTCGCCCGCCGGGCCGCCGCCGAGGACCACGACGTCGTACTCCAGGTTCTCCATGTCCGCACCCTACGGCGCCCAGTTGGCGGCGCCCTTGCCCGTTCAACTACCATGAGCGCCGAGGGGAGTACCCCACCAACCTCCGTCGGTCAGTTCGGCGCCTCCACAGGCGTCCCGGCGGGGACCGGCGCAGCCGGCGGGGGAGACCTCAGGACACCATCCTGAGGAGACCCATGTCGTCCATCGCGTCCCCCACCCTGTGGCTCGTCACCATCGGAGTGGTCGTCGCCCTGCTCGTCGTCGACTTCATCGCCACCCGCCGACCCCACGAGGTCTCGATGAAGGAGGCCCTGGCCTGGTCGGCGTTCTACGTCGCGCTGCCGCTGACCTTCGGGCTGTACGTCTGGAGCGCCCACGGCGGTGACCGGGGCCTGGAGTACTACACCGGCTACCTGGTCGAGAAGACGCTGAGCGTCGACAACCTCTTCGTCTTCATGCTGCTGCTCGCTGCCTTCGCCGTTCCGGAGGTGCTCAAGCAACGGGTGCTGCTCTACGGCATCGTCGGCGCGCTCGTCCTGCGCGGGATCTTCATCGCGCTCGGCGCCGCGGCCCTGTCGGCCTTCGACTGGGTGTTCCTCGTCTTCGGCGCGATCCTGCTCGTCACCGGTCTCAAGATGCTGCGCGACGCCGTGCGCGGCGAGGAGCACCAGGTCGACGTGGGCGAGATGCGCCTGGTGAGGCTCATGCGCCGCGTCATGCCGGTGAGCGACGAGTACGACGGCCCCCGCCTCACCGTCGTCCGCGACGGAGTGCGGGCGCTGACCCCCTTCGCGCTGGTGACCGTCGCCGTGCTCGGCACCGACATCGTGTTCGCCGTCGACTCCGTGCCCGCCGTCTACGGCATCACCGGCGACCCCTACCTGGTCTTCGTCACCAACGCCTTCGCCCTGCTCGGCCTGCGGGCGCTGTACTTCGTGCTCGAGGGGGCGCTGGCCGCGCTGGTCCACCTCAGCTACGGCCTCGCCGCCATCTTGGGCTTCATCGGCTTCAAGCTCGTGCTGCACTGGGCCCACCTGGTGTGGCCGTCGGTGCCCGACGTGCCGACCCTCGCCTCGCTGTTCGTGATCGTCGGCATCCTGGCCGCGACCGTCACCACGAGCCTGCTGGCCAGTCGGCGCGAGCGCGCGCGGTCCGCGCAGGCCGACGACGAGCCCGAGGCCGTCGGCACCCACTGACCGACCGCCGCCCGACCCGGCCGGGCGGCGTACGTCAGCACCAGCGGCGTACGCCGCCCGGCGTGACGGCGCGGTCGCGCAGCACGACCGGCAGCTGGTCGTCGAAGCCGGCGCAGGTCCGTTCGAAGTCGCGGACGCGGTACTCCACGACGAGGACCTGGTCGCCGTACGCGTCGGTGTAGCGCCCGCACTCGTCGTAGCGCCCGCACTCCTCGGCGATCGCCAGGTCGAAGCCGGCGCGCGTGCCGTCCCAGCCTGCCCAGTTCTTCTGCGCGGCCGCCAGGTCGTGCTCGTGGGCGATGGAGGTCAGCAGCCGCGCGAATCGCTGCGCGTGCCTCGGCCGCAGCAGGCCGTGGCTGCGGGAGAAGGAGTCGAGGTTGTCGTACTCGACGGCGTCGAAGCCGTCGCGGGCGCAGCCAGCGACCCAGCGCCCGACGATCCGCGCGAGGCGCTCGCGCCGCTGGGGGGTGCGGATGTCGAGCAGCCACTCCCCCCACGCTTCGTCGGCGACGAGCCGGCCGCGGGCATCGGTGAGCAGCAGGTCGCGGTGCCGCCGCCAGAAGCCGCGCTCGTCGGGCTGGGTCTGGAACCCGTTGACGTAGCAGACGTTGTAGCGCCCCGGTGCGGGCGCGGCGGTGCGGTCGCGGACCACGATCCCGACGTGGTCGGGAAGGTCGGCGGCACCTCCGAGCTGGTAGTCGGCGTCCGTCCCGGCCGGCATCGGCTCGGGGTCGGCGTACGCCGGCGCGGAAAGCGCGAGCAGCAGCAGGAGCGTGGAGACGAGAATGCGCACGACGCGACCCTACGGGCGCGTCACTCCACCGTCAGCATGGTCGCGCCGAGACCGATCATCATCGTGCCCCCGGTGGCGCTGAGGGTGTCGAGGCGTGCGGGGCGGCGGGCGAACCAGGTGCGCGCCGTGCCGGCGGCCAAGGCCCAGACGCTGTCCGAGACGCCGGCCATCGCGCTGAACACCAGCCCGAGCAGCATCGTCTGCAGCGCCACGGCCCCGCCCGGGTCCGCGAACTGGGGCAGGAAGGCCACGAAGAAGACGATGGTCTTGGGGTTGGTCGCACCGACCGTGAAGCCGATCCGCACCGGGTGACCGCGCCGGGTCGGACCGGCGGCGGCCATCGCCAGCCGCGCGTCGCTGCGGTGACGGATCGCCTGCACGCCCAGCCAGATGACGTACGTCGCTCCCGCCACCTTCACGACGGTGTACGCCGTCGCGCTGGCCGCCACGACCGCGCCGAGCCCGGCCGCGACCAGGACCACCTGGGCGAGCACGCCGAGCCCGTTGCCGAGCACCGAGAGGAGCGCCTCGCGCCGGCCCACCGTGAGTGCGCGGCCGATGGTGAACAGCAGGCTGGGCCCCGGGACCTGGATGAACAGGAACGAGGCGACGAGGAATGCGACCCACTGGCTCGACGACGGCACGGACCCAGTGTGGATCCACCCCGGCGGCGCTGTCAGCCGGATTCCGCCTCGCCCCCGCGCCGGACGTCTGGCAGACTCCGTCACGAGGGCGACGTCCAGCGCCCAGCCCGCGCAACGGCCCCAGTCCGTGCGGTGGCGAAGGGGAGCAGATCCTCGGGCGGTTCCGGAATCCACATCGTTGACGCCCGCTGCAGCGGCGTACTGGGGACGCAGCGCAGTCGAAGGTGATCACGATGACCAGGAACAGTGACTTCAAGCAGGTCGTGCGCGCCCGCATGGCGGCGACCGGCGAGCCCTACACCGCCGCCCGCGCCGCGGTGCAGGCCGGCGCGGCACCCAGCGGCACGGCGTACGACGCCGCGCGCGCCGAGCAGCGGCGGCTGGTGGACCGGCTGTTCACCGACGGGCGCATCGAACGGGTGCCGGCCAGGCGCAAGGTCCGGGTCGCCGTGCTGCTCGAGGTTGCTGTCGAGGTTCGAGACCGGCCGCGAGTACTCCGAGAAGGAGGTCAACGAGATCCTGCTCGGGGTGCACGAGGACTTCGCCTACCTGCGGCGCGAGCTGGTCAACTACCGCTACCTCGAGCGGGAGGACGGCCGCTACCGCACCGCGGCGCACGCGCCGGAGCGGTCCGGGATCGAGCGTCAGGAGATCCCGGCCTGGGAGGCACACTGGCTGCCGGACTTCCTGCGCGGGCGCTGGCCAGCGAGACGCTGACGAGGCAGGCTGGGGCCATGACCGCAGGCATCGATCCCGAGGTGGCACCGTCCGGTCCCGGATGCGTGGAGTGCGATGCCGCCGGCGGCTGGTGGGTGCACCTGCGCCGGTGCGCGCAGTGCGGCCACGTCGGCTGCTGCGACACCAGCCCCGCGCAGCACGCCACCGCCCACTTCGCAGCGACCGGGCACCCGGTCATGCAGAGCTACGAGCCCGGCGAGGACTGGTTCTGGGACTTCAGCAGGTCCAAGGCCCTGGTCGGTCCGCGGTTGGCCGACCCCCAGAGCCGCCCCGCGGACCAGTCGGTCCCGGGGCCGGCCGGCCGGGTGCCGGCGGACTGGCGGGAGCACATCCACTGACGCCGGCGATCGGTAGGCGGCGCACGGTCAGCAGTCCGCGGTGCGGACGACGTCGAGGCGCGACGGCAGCACACAGTTCATAGAGATCCCCATCCCCGCGCCGCCCGGGCGTGTCCCCGCACGCACTGACGAGCGCCGCACGCCGACCATGCCAGGGCTCGCCACCGGGTCCAAGACCCTTCACGGATTTCCCGGCGAACCTTGATGATGCGTCCCCGGGACACGCCCCAGGTCCAGACCAGTGGGTGCCGGGGCGGCCCGACGAGGTGCGACGGATAGGTTCTCGACCATGGCCAAGAAGTCCCGCACCCGCACCCCGTCCGCTCCCGCCGCCACAGGCGAGGTCGGGCCCCGCCAGCCCTGCCCCTGCGGCTCGGGCAAGCGCTACAAGGCCTGCCACGGTGCGGCCGGTGGCGCCGCACCCACCTTCGTCGCACGGCCCTTCGAGGGCATGCCGAGCGAGTGCGACGTGATCGCGCTGCGTGAGCTCGTGCCCGCAGCGACGGCTCCGCTGACGCTCAAGGACGGCGACCGCCGCGTACGCCTGGCGACCCTGCTGCCCGGCGCGGCGCCCGCGATGGTCCGCGACTCCGGCGACATCTGGCTCGGCCTGCAGGTGCAGCACTCCTACGGCAACCCGGCGCGCGACCTGGGTGCCGTGCTCGAGGCCGCGCTCGCCACGGGAGAGCCGGGCGTCGTCGGTCTCAGGTCCGCTCCCGGGGAGGGCCCGGTCCTGCAGGACCTCATCAGCGACACCACCCTGGACATCACCGTCCACGACGGGTTCGACTACTGGATCGACGACATCCCGGAGCGCGACGCCAACATGGAGGCCGCGCTGGAGCAGGCCAACGGCGGCGTGATGCCGACCAGTCGGCTCACGTCGGTCGAGGCGGCGTACTGGACCAACGTGGGCAGCAAGGAGCACCTGCGCTGGGTGATGCCGCACCCCGAGGACACGCTGCTCGACGCGCTGGCCCGGCTGCACGCGGCCGGGCAGGACTCGGTGGCCGAGGGATCGCGCCTCGTCGGCATGTTCCGGGCCCACGGCCTGCTGGCTCCGGTGTGGGACCTGCCCGTCGGCACGGGCGCGGAGGTGCTCGAGGAGCCCGCCGCCAGGTTCGCCGCCGACCTGGCGCAGGCGCTCGACGCGGGTGAGCTCAGCGCTGCCGAGAGGTCTGCTCGAGCCGGCCTGGCCAACCGGCAGGTGACCATCCGCTGAGGAGTGCCCCACGGCTTCTCCACGTGTCGAACACAACCTCCCCAACGGTTGTGCCTGCGCTCGCGGGCGGAGTAGATTCGTCAGTGCCCGGTCGTTGTTGTTTCCCCCGTCAACAACGGCCGGGCCTTTCCATGCCTAGGGCGGTGACGCCTCGCGGCCACCGCCGCCGCCCGCCGTCTTGAGCCGCACCACGGGTGCTCTCAGCGGTCGCGGTCCGTTGTTCCGGTCGGGATGACGCGGGTGCGGATCACCTCGGTGGCGACCTCGCGCAGCTTGAGCTGTTGCGCGGACGACAACCGGGTGAGCAGAGCGAATGCGGCTGTCGCGTCGATCTCGAACCGCTCCATCACGATCCCGCACGCCTGCGCGATGATCGTGCGCGAGTCCAACGCCGTCTCGTAGTGGTCGAGCTGTTGCGCTGCCAGCACGGCGATGGCGATGTGCGCCGCAAGCGCTAGGCCCTCCGCCTTGTCGTCGGCGTCGAAGGCGTCGGGCTGCGTGGAGTACATGCTCAGTGCGCCGATCATGTTCTGCATCGTGAACAGGCGGAACGTCAGGACGCTGCGAGCACCGGTCGACTCGACCAGTCGAGATCCCCACTCGGGCCATCGCTGGTCGTGGGCGAGATCGGGGACGTCGACGGTCTCCTCCTCCCACAGGGTGTCGAGTGCAGGTCCCTGGCCGAGCTCTGCCTGCAGTCGGTCGGCGGTCGCCGCTAGGTCGTCACTGGCCGCGGGCGTCTCCACGCGCCGCTTGCCGTACACCAGCGCGATGCTCGCCGAGTCACAGCCGTCGACGTTGCGGACGAGCATCTCCACAGCGGCCGTCACGGTCGCCTCGGGACCGTCCTGGTCCTGCAGCTGACGGGCAGCCGCAGCCATCCGCTCCGAGATCTCGCCGCTGTGCTCCTTCACGACCGGTCGCTCCTCACTCGTCACACTCCCATCCTCGCCCAGCGGCGGTCGGCCGACGGGGGCGGTCCACCGGGCCGTGTTTTCGACCCGGTGGACCTGGCGGCGCCGGCACGCGCGCATGACGGCGTCCGCTGCCGCGGCTGTTACCCACGTCCGCGCTCGTCATGCGCGCGGGCCATCGGCCGATGGGGGCGTCGCGTGACGCAGATCTCGTCCGCGCGGAGGACCCTGCTCCGTTTCAGGTGGTCGAGCCCGGGTAGACAGAGTCCGACATTCACGTATCGAGAGGTCATCATCACCATGCAACGCATCGCCACCCTTCTCGCCGCCGCCGCACTGTCGCTGGGGTCCCTGCTCGTGCCCGCGAGCGCGACGGCCGCGCCCGAGACCACCGTCGCGGCGCGTGCCGCGGGCGTCAGCTCGCCGTACTACGGCGAGAACCCCAAGCCGATCGCCAAGAAGCTCGGCCTGAAGCCCAAGGGCTCCGTCAAGGCCAAGAAGGGCGTTCAGCAGCTGACCACGGATGCCGCGATCATCACCACCTACCCGAGCAAGAAGCTGCAGGCGAAGGCCGCCAAGGCGACGCAGGAGGTCGCGACCGGCACCGGCGTGACCCTCAACACGGTGTACGCCAAGGGCGTCATCATCCTGGTCCTCGACAACCTCCCCGAGACGGCCACCGCGCTCGCCGACAAGCTCCCGGGTGCCAAGTTCAAGGCGTTCGCGCCCTGATCGCACGCTGATCTGGCGCCGGGTCCCGGCGGGTCAGTCCGCGTCACGCACCGGCCTGACCCGCCAGGCCTCGAGGTGGTCGAAGCCCTTGGCCGACACCCGGCGCAGCCGCCGCCAGCGCCACGTGGCCCCCTCGTCCTCGCCGTCGTGGCCGAGGGCCTCGTGGACGCCTGCGTCGACCAGCACGCTTCCTGGACGGGCGATCGAGGTCAGGCGCGAGGCCACGTTGACGGTCGAGCCGAACATGTCGCCGAGACGGCGTACGACGGATCCGTGGGCGATGCCGGCGCGCACGGCGGGGAACGGGTCGTGCTCGTCGTCGCCGCGCTCGGTCAGCGCGAGCGCGATCGACACCGCGGCAGCCGGGTCGGCGACGGTGAAGAGCACCTCGTCCCCGATGGTCTTGACGACCTGCCCGCCGTGGTCGACCACGAGGGTGGTGGTCTCCTGCTCGAAGCGGTCCACCCACGCGACCAGCTCGGCGCTGCCGAGGCTGCGACTCTGCGTGGTGTAGTCGACGATGTCGACGAAGCAGACCGACAGGCGCGACTCGGCGCGGGTGGGCGCGGTGGCGTCCTGGAGCAGGTGCTGAGCGGCGCTGGCCAGGTGCCGGCGCCAGACGTACGTCTGCAGCTCCTCGACGCGGGGGAGCACGTCCTCGACGAGATCGGCGAGCGACGCCGCGGGGTCGCCGCCGTCGACGGCCAGGCCGGCGAGCAGCGTGGTCTGCCACTCCGCCAGCCGGGCATAGCTGCGCCCCCACGTGCGGACCAGCGCCGCCTGTGACTCCGCGGGCAGGATGCCGATGCGCACGAGGTCCGCGGTCGACCGCAGCGCCGCGACGTCGCGCTCGGCGAAGGCGACGTCGTCGTCCCCGCGGTGCGGGAAGCCGAGCTGGTGCCACAGCGTGATCGCGAGCTCGAGCGGTACGCCCGCGCGCTCGGCGACCTGGACGCGGGTCAGGGTGGGCTGCTCGCCGAGCAGCATGGTCTCGAGGACCTCCGCCGCGTCGGCGGGCACCTGCGGGGCGGGGCGCTCCGCCTCCTCGCCCACCAGGCTCAGCCGCCCTGGACCCGCTCGGCCGCCGCTGCGCGCAGGGCGGCACCGAAGGCGGGGATCTCCTCGGACAGCTCCTCGATCCGCTCGCTCGTGAAGTGCACGACCCGCAGCGGGGTCAGTGCCACCACGGTGGCCGAGCGCAGGGTGCGGTTGACGATGGCGGCCTCACCCACGACCGAGCCGGGACCCAGGATGGCGATCTCCGTGCCGCTCCTGCGCACCGACACCTCCCCCTCGGTGATGAGGTACGCCTTGTCGGCGGGGGTGCCCGCGGTGATGGGCGACCAGCCCTGGGGGACCGTGACGGACCGGCCGGCGGCCAGCACGCGCTCGGCGTCCGCGGGATCCAGGGCGTCCAGGAACGAGTTCGTCATGCCGGATCAACGAGTCAGCGCGACGAACGTGATGCCGGTTCGGTCAACAGTTGTGCACTCAGTCGGCGTGCAGCGGCTCGCGGGCGATCGGGCAGCTCATGCACCGGGGCCCGCCGCGCCCGGAGCCCAGCTCGGAGCCGGCGATCCGGACGACCTCGATGCCGGCGTGCTCCAGGCGGTCGTTGGTCTCGTCGTTGCGCTCGTAGGCGACCGCGACCCGCGGCGCCAGGGCCAGGGTGTTGTTGCCGTCGTCCCACTGCTCGCGCTCAGCGGTGACCGGGTCCAGGCCCGTGTCGATCTGGTGCAGCGTGTCGATCTGCATGGCCTTCGCGGCGGCGACCAGGAACGGCTCGGACTCGCTCACGTCCAGGGTGAGGTCGGACTCGCCCGACCCTGGGTCCGCCACGGTCACGGTCACCGCGCGGAGCGTGTCGGCGACGTTGGGGTACATCACGACCTTGTCGACGTCGACCATCGTGCACACCGTGTCGAGGTGCATGGTCGCCCGCTCCTGCGTGATCGGGACCGCCAGCACGGTGTGGGCGAGGTCGGCGTGGAAGACCTGGCGCGCCAGCCGCTCCACGCCCGCGGGCGTCGTACGCTCGCCGACGCCGACCGCGATCACGCCCGGCGCCAGCAGCAGGACGTCGCCGCCCTCCACGTGCTCGTTGTGCCAACCGTGGATCTTCCGGGTGCCGGCGAAGCGGGGGTGCTCGGTGTAGATGAGCTCGGTGAGCTGGGTCTCCCGCTTGCGTGCCGGCATCGCGAGGCTGGTGACGGCCACCCGGTCGCGGACCCACACGCTGGAGTCGCGGGTGAAGAGCAGGTTGGGCAGCGGGTCGACGAGGAAGTCGTGAGGATCGAGCAGGCTGGTCACCAGTCCGTGGCCGCCGCGCACCTCGTCGTTGCGGATGCCGGCGGTGAGCACGTCGGTCAGCTCGGCGGGGGAGATGTCGCGCAGCGCCTGGGCCAGGTAGCGGCGCATGGTGTCGCCGAGGTGCAGCCCGGAGAGGGCACTGGTGATCGCGTGGTTGCGGGCCAGCTCGCTCTCGAGGGTCTCGGTCAGCAGGTCGGTGAGGTAGAGCACCTCCACCCCACGGTCGCGCAGCGTCTCGGCGAAGGCGTCGTGCTCCTCCTGCGCGCGGCTGACCCACGGGATGCCGTCGAAGAGCAGGCGGTCGTTGTTGCGGGGCGTCAGCCGCTTCAGCTCGTTGCCGGGGCGGTGCAGCATCACGGTGGCCAGTCGGCCGACCTCGCTGTCGGCCCCCAGGGGGCCGGTGGGGGTGGAGACCATGCCTCGGACTCTATCCCTGCGGCCGCTGCGAGCCGCCCGCGCACCGACCGCGCACCGACCGCGCCTGCGGTGCCCGGTCCGCGCTCAGTCGGGCGCTCCGGCGCGCCACTCCTCGGCGAGCAGGGCGTACTCGTAGGAGCTGGTCCAGGTGCCCTTGGACCAGAAGTCGCCCACGCGGTGGACCTCGCGCCGCATGCCCAGCCGCTCGCAGAGGGCGGCGGAGCGATCGTTGCGAGCGTCGAGGTTCGCCACGATGCGCCGCAGCCCGTAGTGCTCGAAGCCGAGGCGGAGCACGGCTCGGGCGGCCTCGGTGGCGAAGCCCCGGCCGGCGTGCTGGGGCAGGATCGTCCAGCCGATCTCGCCCTCGGTCAGACCGGTGCCCTGCAGGTGGAGCATCGAGTCGCCGACGACGTCGCCCGCGTGGGTGACCACCACCAGCCCGACGAACGTCCCGTCGCCGGGCTCGGTGCGGCGGCGCACCATCTCCTGCACCTCCGCGCGGTTCATCGGCCGGCTGAGCAGCATGCTGGTCCACTCCTCCGAGGCCCACGCGTCGACGAACGCGTCGGCGTCGGCGGGCTCGTGGGGGCGCAGCACCAGCCGCTCGGTCCGCAGCGGCCAGTCCGGCGGACCCGGGGTGAGGAAGGCGGCACGTGGGGCGTCGACCCACTGCTCGCGCAGGGTCGGGCCGCCGAAGCGGAGCCGGTCGTAGCCCGTCATCGGCAGCAGCAGCGAGTCCAGACCGGACACGGCGATCACCCCGTCGACCGCCTCGCCCAGCATGCCCCGCCCGAGCGGGTCGTGCGGGTCACGGCGCAGGAGGTCGACGGCGGCCGCAGCCTCCGCGACCCGCTCGGCCGCCTGCTTGATCCGGGTGGGAGTCACCTCGCGGAGGGCGACGTGCTGCCCGGAGAGGTACCTCGCCCACTCCTGCTGGCCGGTCTCGAGGTCTCCCTCCCAGAACGCCACGAACCAGTCGTGCAGCCGGTCGACGCCACCGGCGATGTCGGCCAGCCGGCCGTGCGCTGCCGGCACCATCGCAGTGCCGTCGCCGAGGACGTACGACGGCAGCGGCAGGCGGTCCTCGAGCATCAGCGCCATCGCCTCGTCGGTGGCGGGGACGAAGTGCTCGCGGACGTAGGCGTCGTCCGCGGCGGTCATCGGGTGCTCGCCGTTGACCGCGACGAAGCGGTCGTGGACGGCCTGCGTCAGCGCGTCATCTCCCACACGGTCAAGCCTGCCATCAGCACGCAGACCGTCGCACCCACATAGTGCAGGACCGAGAGCCGGACCCGCTGGAGCAGCAGGCGGCCGACGATCACCGCGAGCCCCGAGACCGCGAGCAGGGCGCCCCAGGCCCCGAGGAACACCGACACCGGGTCGTCGTACTTCGCGACCAGCGAGATCGTCAGCAGCTGCGACAGGTCGCCCCACTCGGCGGCGAACAGGACGAGGAACGACGTGACGACCACCTTGAGGCCGTGGGCGTCGGCGTCCGCCCGGGCGGCGAACTCGTCCTCCTGCCCGTCCTCGTCGTCAGCGGAGCGCGCCTCGCGGAACAGGATCACGGCCCCGACCGCGAACATCAGCGCGGCGACGGTGTGGATCAGCTGCTCCGGCAGGAACGACGCCGCCTTGCCGACGCCGACGGCGACCCCCGTCTGGACGAGGAACGCCAGGCCGACTCCGATCCAGACGAAGAGCGGCCGCATCTTCGTCGACATCACCAAGGTGGCGATGAACGTCTTGTCGGGCAGCTCGACGACGAAGATGGCGCCGAAAGCGAGCGCCACCACCAGCAGATCGATCACGCGGCGAGTGTCTCAGTCACTGCGCGCGGAACGGGTCGGCGGGGTAGACGCCGAGCACCTTGACCTCGGTGGTGAAGAACGCCAGCTCCTCGAGCGCGTTGCGTACGCCGGGATCCTCGGGGTGGCCGTCGACCTCGGCGAGGAACTGGGTCGCGGTGAACTGGCCGTCGACCATGTAGCTCTCCAGCTTGGTCATGTTCACGCCGTTGGTCGCGAAGCCGCCGAGCGCCTTGTAGAGCGCGGCCGGCAGGTTGCGGACGTTGAAGATGAAGGTCGTCACGACCGGTCCGACGCCCGCCGGCGCCTGCTCGAAGTCGCGGGAGAGCACCACGAAGCGGGTGGTGTTGTGCTCCTCGTCCTCGATCTCCTCGCGCAGCACCTGCAGGCCGTAGATCTCCGCGGCCAGGGGCGGCGCGATCGCGGCCTGGGTGGGGTCGCCGGACTCGGCGACCTCGCGGGCGGCCCCGGCGGTGTCGCCCGCGACGACCGGCGTGAGCCCGAGCTCGCGGATCACGCCACGGCACTGGCCCAGCGCGTGCACGTGGCTGTGGACGGTGCGCAGCGTGCCGATGCTGGCCTCCGGGAGGGCCATGAGGGAGAACTGGATGCGGAGGAACCGCTCGCCGACGATGTGCAGGCTGGACGTGGGCAGGAAGTGGTGGATGTCGGCCACCCGCCCGGCGATCGAGTTGTCGATCGGGATCATCGCGAGGTCGGCCTCGCCGGTCTCCACCGCGGCGAAGGCGTGCTCGAAGGAGGCGCACGCGAGCGGCTCCCAGTCGGGGTAGGCCTGCTGGCACACCAGGTGGGAGTTGGCTCCGGGCTCGCCCTGGTAGGCGATCCGGCGCACGGGTCCCGCCGTTCCGGCCTGCGCCGCCTCTGCGTCCGTCACCCGCGGGAGTCTTCCACGGGCGGCCGTGTCCGACCGGTCGTGACCGGCTCGCGAACATAGGGTTCGAGGGTGCTGGTCCTCTCCGTCGTCGCCGTCGTCCTCGCCGCCCTCGCCTGCGTGCTGGCCGCGCTCGCCCTGCGTCGTACGACGCCGCGCCCCGGCGGTGACGGCGTGGACGCGCTGCCCGAGGACGTCCACGGTCTCCGGCAGGAGGTCGCGGCGCTCAGGGTCGAGAACGCCGACGCGCTGCGGCACCTCTCGGTCGTGCGCTACGACGCGTTCGGCGACGTCGGCGGCCACCTCAGCTGGAGCCTGGCCGTGCTCGACGACGCCGGCAACGGCGTCGTCCTCACCTCGATCCACGGCCGCAGCGAGGCGCGCACCTACGCCAAGTCCGTCGCCGGGTGGACCTGCGAGCAGCAGCTCTCGCCCGAGGAGGAGGAGGCCATCCAGCACGCCCGGCCCTGACCGGAACAAGCCGGCCCGGGATGCGGTTGAGCCTCACGGACCGTCCCCCGACCAGGAGCCTTTCCCCGTGAGCCGTCTCTTCAGCCCGATCACCCTCCGCGACCTGACCGTCCGCAACCGCGTCTGGGTGGCTCCCATGTGCCAGTACTCCGCCGTCGACGGGGTGCCGAACGACTGGCACCTGGTCCACCTCGGCTCGCTCGCCCGCGGTGGTGTCGGACTGGTCCTCACCGAGGCCACGGCCGTCGTCCCCGAGGGACGCATCTCGCCCGAGGACACCGGCCTGTGGAACGACGAGCAGCAGGCGGCGTGGACGCGGATCGTGGACTTCGTCCACGCGCAGGGCGCGGCGGCGGGCGTCCAGCTCGCCCACGCCGGCCGCAAGGCGTCGACGTACTCCGGCTTCACCGCCGCGCGCGGCGGTGTTCCCGACGCCGACGGCGGGTGGCAGCCCGTCGGGCCCTCGCCCGTCCCCTTCGAGGGGCTGCGCCCGGACCCCGAGCCGCTGGACGCCGACGGCATCGCGCGCGTCGTGACGGCGTTCGGCGACGCCGCCGAGCGCGCCCTCGCGGCGGGCTTCGACGTCCTCGAGCTCCACGCCGCCCACGGCTACCTGCTGCACGAGTTCCTCTCGCCGCTGTCCAACCACCGTGAGGACGGCTACGGCGGCTCCTTCGAGGGACGGGCGCGGCTCCTGCTCGAGGTGGTGCGCGAGGTGCGCGGGCGGGTGCCCGCCGGGGTTCCGCTGCTCGTCCGCGTCTCGGCGACCGACTGGGTCGAGGGCGGCTGGACCGCCGAGGAGACCGTGCGGCTCGCCGCGCTGGTGCGGGAGGAGGGCGTCGACCTCGTCGACACCTCCACCGGCGGCAACGTGCCGCGTGCCGACATCCCGGTCGAGCCCGGCTACCAGGTGCGCTTCGCCCGGCAGATCCGCCAGGAGGCCGGCGTCCCGACCGGCGCCGTCGGTCTGATCACCGAGCCCAAGCACGCCGAGGAGGTCCTGGCCGACGGGTCCGCGGACGTCGTCCTGCTCGGCCGCGAGCTGCTGCGCGACCCCCACTGGCCGCTGCGGGCGGCCTACGAGCTGGGCGAGACCGACACCGGGCTGTGGCCGGTGCAGTACCGCCGCGCGGCTCCCTAGCCGCCTGGCCGACGGTCATCCCGACGGCCATCCCGACGGGTGGGTGACGCTTGTGCGCCGCCGCCCGCCCGGCCGACGATGAGCCATGTCCTTGGGAGCGCTAGCCGCACGCCGCCCCACCAGGGCGGGGATCGCCGGGCTCCTGGCCCTGACGGTCGTCTTCACGGTCGGCTTCGCCTGGTCGAAGTGGGTGCCGTACTGGGACCGCACGCTCGCGCTCGACGCGGTCCCGGCGTGGCCGTCGCCGCCCATCTTCGACGCCGCCGGCGACGTCCCGTCGCTGCGGGGGACGTGGGACTTCACGGTCGCCTACCTGGACGCGGTGTGGCGCGCAGTCCTGGTCGGCCTGCTCGTGGCGGCGGCCGTGGACGCGCTGGTGCCCCGGGGATGGGTGACGCGGGTGCTCAACCGTCGGTCCCCGGTCGGCCAGGCCGCGGCGGGTGGTGCCGCCTCGCTGCCGTCGATGATGTGCAGCTGCTGCACGGCTCCGGTGGCGGTCAGCCTGCGCCGCAGCGGCGTGTCGACCAGTGCGGCCCTGGCGTACTGGGTGGGCAATCCGCTCCTCAACCCCGCCGTCCTGGTCTTCCTCGCCTTCGTGCTGCCCGCCGAGTACGTCGCGACCCGCTTCCTGGTCGGGCTCGCCGTGGTCGTCGGGGCGAGCGCCGTCATCGGGCGGCCGCTCGACCGCCGCGCAGGGGGCGCCGTCGTCGCCGCGCCTCCGGTCGAGGAGCCGGCGGGCCTCGGCGAGCTGCCCGCGCGCTACGTCCGCTCCCTCGCGCGCTTCGTCCTCGTGCTGGTGCCGGAGTACGTCGCGCTCGTGTTCGTGCTGGGCCTGATCAGCCCCTGGCTCACCGACTTCGCCGACGTGGAGGCCGCACTCGGAGTCGCCGCCGTGCTGGTCGTGGCGGCGCTGGGTACCCTGCTGGTCATCCCGACCGGTGGCGAGATCCCGGTCGTCGCCGCGCTGCTCGCCGTCGGCGCTGGTGCCGGCACGACCGGTGCCCTGCTCGTCACGCTGCCGGCACTGAGCGTGCCGTCGGTCGTCATGGTCGGCCGCGCGATGGGCTGGCGGGCGACGTGGGCGATGACGGCCGCGGTCGTGCTGGGCGGGGTGGCCGCCGGGCTGCTGCTGGCCGCCGCGTCTTGAGCGAGCAGCGGTCCGCGCCGGACCGTCCGTGAGGTCCGCGCCACACCCGCGGCAAGAGCCCGTCAACGGGCGCTAAGACCGCGTCAAGGACGGTCGCGGACCGCATCCCCGGGCCTTCGATGGACGCATGAGCCTCTTCAGCGTCCTGCTCGTGGTCGCGGTGGTCGTGGTCGCCCTCTACGTCCTGGCCGCGCTCGTCGTCCCGGAGCGGTTCGAGTGAGCGACACCGCCGGCGGCCTGCTCTCCCTCGCCGCCCTCCTCGCCCTCCTCGCCGCCGCCTACGTCCCGCTCGGCGACCACATGGCGCGGGTCTTCACCAGCACCCGGCACCTGCGCGCGGAGCGCGCGGTCTACCGCCTCACCGGCGTCGACCCCGACGCCGAGCAGGGTGCCCGGTCCTACGCGACCAGCGTCGTCGGCTTCAGCGCGGTGGGGGTGGCCGTCCTCGTCGGCCTGCTGATGGCGCAGGCGGCCCTGCCCCTGCACCGCGACCTGCCGGGCGTGCCGTTCTGGATGTCGGTCAACACGGCCGTCTCGTTCGTCACGAACACCAACTGGCAGTCCTACGCCGGTGAGTCGACGCTCGGGTTCACCGCGCAGATGGCCGGACTGGCCGTGCAGAACTTCCTGTCCGCCGCGGTAGGCCTCGCCGTCGCGGTGGCGCTCGTGCGCGGTTTCGTCCGCTCGCGCAGCGGCACCCTCGGCAACTTCTGGGTCGACCTGACCCGCGGCACGATCCGGATCCTGCTGCCGCTGTCGCTGGCCGCGGCGCTGCTGCTGGTGGCCGGCGGCGTCGTGCAGAGCTTCGCCGACTCGACCATCAGCACCCTGGCGGGCCACCCGCAGGTGCTGACCGGCGGGCCGGTGGCCAGCCAGGAGGCGATCAAGCTCCTCGGCAACAACGGCGGCGGCTTCTTCAACGCCAACTCCGCGCACCCGCTCGAGAACCCCACCGCGCTGACGAACCTCCTCCAGGTCTTCCTCATCCTGGTGCTCCCCGTGTCGCTCACCCGGACCCTCGGCACGATGCTCGGCGCCCGTCGTCAGGGCCTGGCCGTGCTCGGCGTCATGACCCTGCTGTGGACGGTCTCCCTGGTCGTGACCACATGCGCGGAGGTCGGCGGACACTCGGCGGCGGCGCGGGCCGCGGGCGCCGCCATGGAGGGCAAGGAGACGCGATTCGGCGAGTGGGCCTCGGCGCTGTTCGCCGTCGCCACCACCGGTACGTCGACCGGCGCGGTCAACGCCTCCCACGACTCGCTCACCCCCGCCGGCGGCGGCGCCGTGCTCGCCAACATGATGCTCGGCGAGGTCGCACCCGGCGGCGTGGGCGCCGGTGTCTACGGCATCCTCGTGATGGCCATCCTCACGGTGTTCGTCGCCGGGCTCATGGTCGGGCGCACCCCCGAGCTGCTCGGGAAGAAGATCAATGCCGCCCAGATGACGTACGTCGCGCTCTACACGCTGACGACGCCCGTCCTCGTGCTCGTCGGCACCGGCACGGCGATCGCCCGCGACGACACCGCCGGCGCGCTGGGCAACCCGGGCGGTCACGGGTTCTCGGAGGTCCTGTACGCCTACACGTCGGCCGCCAACAACAACGGCAGCGCGTTCGGCGGGCTGACCGTGACGTCGGACTTCTTCCAGGTGAGCCTGGCCCTGGCGATGCTGCTCGGCCGGCTCGTGCCGATCGTCCTGGTGCTGCTGCTCGCGGGCTCGCTCGCGCGGCAGGGCACGGTGCCGCGCACCAGCGGCACGCTCCCCACCCACACCCCCCTCTTCGCAGCGATGCTGGTCGGCGTCATCGTGGTGATGACCGGCCTCACCTACTTCCCCGCGCTCGCCCTCGGACCGATTGCTGAGGCCCTGTCATGACCGGCACCACCTCCTTGTTGACCCAGGCCGGGCAGCAGCTGCCCGACGCCTTCCGCAAGCTCGACCCGCGGCACCTGTGGCGCTCGCCGGTGATGTTCCTGGTGCTCCTCGGCTCCGCGGCGACCACGGTCGCGGCCGTCGCGGACCCGAGCGTCTTCACCGTCGCCATCGCCGCCTGGCTCTGGCTGACCGTGCTGTTCGGCAACCTCGCCGAGGCCGTCGCCGAAGGACGCGGCAAGGCTCAGGCGGCCTCCCTGCGGGCGGCCCGCACCGACACGGTGGCCCGCCGGCTGGCTGCGGACGGCAGCGAGGCACCGGTCCCGGCCACCGCGCTGGCGGTCGGCGACCTGGTCGTCGTCGAGGCCGGTGACGTCGTGCCCGGCGACGGCGACATCGTCGAGGGCATCGCGTCGGTCGACGAGTCGGCCATCACCGGCGAGTCGGCCCCCGTCATCCGTGAGGCCGGCGGCGACCGCAGCGCCGTCACGGGCGGCACCCGCGTGCTGTCGGACCGGATCGTCGTCCGCATCACCGCCGCCGCGGGCCACACCTTCCTCGACCGGATGATCGCGCTGGTGGAGGGCACCTCCCGGCGTCGTACGCCCAACGAGATCG
Source organism: Nocardioides sp. SYSU D00065 (assembly GCF_017916425.1). GTDB lineage: Bacteria > Actinomycetota > Actinomycetes > Propionibacteriales > Nocardioidaceae > Nocardioides. Next base: position 242,075 of record NZ_JAFMSX010000003.1, read on the forward strand.
CGCTCTCCATCCTGCTCGCCAGCCTCACGCTGGTGTTCCTCGCGGCCGTCGCGACACTCGCGCCGATGGCGACGTACGCCGGCGCGCCGCAGGACGTGGTCGTCCTGGTCGCCCTCCTCGTCTGCCTGATCCCCACCACGATCGGAGCGCTGCTCTCAGCCATCGGCATCGCCGGCATGGACCGGCTGGTGCGGGTCAACGTGCTGGCCGGGTCCGGGCGGGCCGTCGAGGCGGCCGGTGACGTCAGCACGCTGCTGCTCGACAAGACCGGCACCATCACCCACGGCAACCGGCAGGCGAGTCGCTTCGTGGCGGCGCCCGGGGTGGGCGACGACGAGCTCCGCGACGCCGCGCGGGTCTCGAGCCTGGCCGACCGCACGCCGGAGGGCAGGTCCGTCGTCGAGCTCGCCCTCGGCCTCGGCGCCGACGACACCGACCTGCCCCGCGGGGCGACGTTCGTCGAGTTCACCGCCCAGACGCGGATGTCCGGTGTGGACCTCGCCGACGGGACCCAGGTCCGCAAGGGCGCCGGCTCGGCGATCGCCGGGTGGCTCGGCCGGGACCATCCGCAGGAGGTGCGCGACATCGTCGACGAGATCTCCCGCATGGGCGGCACGCCGCTGGTCATCGGTCTCCGCGACGGCGGGGGAGCCGGCCGGGTGCTGGGCGTGGTCCACCTCAAGGACGTCGTCAAGGACGGCATGTCCGAGCGGTTCGCCGCGCTGCGCGCGATGGGCATCCGGACGGTCATGATCACCGGCGACAACGCCCTGACGGCCCAGGCGATCGCGGCGGAGGCGGGCGTCGACGACTTCCTCGCCGAGGCCACGCCCGAGGACAAGATGGCCTACATCCAGCGCGAGCAGCAGGGGGGTCGCCTGGTCGCGATGACCGGCGACGGCACCAACGACGCGCCGGCCCTGGCCGCCGCCGACGTCGGGGTGGCGATGAACAGCGGCACGGCCGCGGCCAAGGAGGCCGGCAACATGGTCGACCTCGACTCCGACCCGACGAAGCTCATCGACATCGTCGGCATCGGGAAGCAGCTGCTCGTCACCCGCGGCGCGCTGACGACGTTCTCGATCGCCAACGACGTCGCGAAGTACTTCGCGATCATCCCGGCGATGTTCGCCACGGCCTACCCCTCGCTCGAGCGGATCGACCTGATGGGCCTGTCGTCCCCGCAGTCGGCGATCCTGTCGGCGGTGGTGTTCAACGCGCTGGTGATCGTGGCGCTCATCCCGGTGGCGCTGCGCGGCGTGCGGTTCCGCGCCGCCGACGCCGGCTCGGTGCTGCGGCGCAATCTCCTCGTCTTCGGCCTGGGCGGGCTCGTTGTGCCCTTCGCCGGCATCAAGCTCATCGACCTGCTCGTCTCCACCCTGCCCGGCCTGGGCTCCTGAAAGGGCTGACCCCGTGACCACCCTCCTCACCGACCTCGCCCGCCAGTCCCTGGCCGCGCTGCGCCTCCTGCTCGTGATGACCGTGCTGCTCGGCATCGGCTACCCCGTGGCCGTGTGGGGCGCCGGTCAGGCGTTCGGGGAGCGCGCCGCCGGTCAGCCGGTCCGCCTCGACGGCGAGGTGGTCGGCTCCCGTCTGCTCGGCCAGCACTTCGAGGGCGAGAAGTGGTTCCACGGCCGTCCCTCGCCCCAGGCGTACGACGCGCTCGCCTCGGCGCCCAGCAACCTCGGCCCCAGCAACCCCGAGCTGCTCGCCGCCATCGAGCAGCGACGCGCCGAGGTGGCGCAGCGCGAGGGCGTGCCGGCGGCCGAGGTGCCGGCCGACGCCCTGACGGGCTCCGGGTCCGGGCTCGACCCGCACATCTCGCCGGCGTACGCCCGACTGCAGGTCCCGCGCGTCGCGGCGGCCAACGGTCTGGGCACCGATGAGGTCGAGCGGCTGGTCGCCGCGCACACCGTCGGCCGCGCGCTCGGATTCCTGGGCGAGCCGGGGGTCGACGTCCTCGGGCTCAACCTCGCGCTGGTGCACGCCACGGGCGGCACCGGGGGAGACTGAGCGCATGGATCGCGGACGTCTGCGCGTCTACCTCGGCGCAGCGCCCGGGGTGGGCAAGACCTACGCCATGCTCGACGAGGGCCACCGCCGGCTCGAGCGGGGGACCGACGTCGTCGTCGGCTACGTCGAGACGCACGGGCGTCCGCGCACGTCGCGGCTTCTCGACGGGCTGGAGGTCGTCCCGCGGCGCCGCATCGACTACCGCGGCACGACCCACGAGGAGATGGATCTCGAGGCGATCCTCGAGCGGAGTCCGGGCGTGGTGCTGGTCGACGAGCTCGCCCACACCAACGTGCCGGGCAGCACCCATGCCAAGCGGTGGCAGGACGTCGAGGCGCTGCGCGAGGCGGGCATCGAGGTCGTCACGACGGTCAACATCCAGCACCTCGAGTCGCTGAACGACGTGACCGAGGCGATCACGGGCGTGCGCCAGCGCGAGACCGTGCCCGACCACGTGGTGCGCTCGGCCGACCAGGTCGAGCTGGTCGACATGAGCCCGCAGTCGCTGCGCAGGCGGATGGCGCACGGCAACGTCTACGCCCCGGATCGCGTCGACGCCGCCCTGTCTCACTACTTCCGCGAGGGAAACCTCGCTGCGTTGCGGGAGCTGGCGCTGCTGTGGCTGGCCGACCGGGTCGACGAGGGGCTGGGCCGCTACCGCGACCAGCACGCGATCGAGTCCACCTGGCCCGCACGCGAGCGCATCGTCGTACCGGTCAGCGGCGGACCGGAGTCGGCGACATTGATGCGACGGGCGGCGCGGATCGCGGATCGGCGCTCTGGCGGCGAGTGGCAGGCCCTGTACGTCACCCGCCAGGACGGGCTGCGCGGCATCGCACCCGCCGACCTGGGCAGCCTCGCCGCCAAGGCCGAGGAGCTCGGCGGCACCTTCCACACGGTCGTCGGCGACGATCCCGCTGCGGCCATCCTGGCCTTCGCGCGGGCGGAGAACGCCTCGCAGCTGGTCATCGGCGCGAGCCGTCGCGGGCGGGTCTCGACCTTGCTGCGACCGGGTGTGGGGGAGCGGGTGGTCGCCGGGTCGGGCGAGGTCGACGTGCACATCGTCTCCCACGACCACGCCCGCGGGCGCGCGTCGGACCGCCCGCCGCCCGCCGCCCTCGGAGCGCGCCGGCGCCTGGCGGGCCTCGTCTTCGGCGTGCTCGTGCCGGTGGGGCTCAGCGCGCTGCTCCACGCCACCCGCGGCCTGCACGGCCTGCCGATCGAGGCGATGTCGCTGATGCTCGTCGTGGTCGCGACCGCGCTCCTCGGCGGGCTGGCCCCCGCGGTCGTCTCAGCGCTGGCCAGTGCGCTGCTGCTGAACTACCTGTTCACCCCGCCCCTCTACACGCTGACCGTCGCCGAGCCCGAGAACGTCCTGACCATCGTGATCTTCGCGGCGGTCGGGATCGCGGTCGCGTCGGTCGTCGACAACGCCGCACGGCGCACGGCCGAGGCGCGCGCCGCGCGCGCGGAGGCCGACGCCCTGACCGTGCTCGCGCACACCCTGCTCAGCTCGAGCGACGACCTGTCCGGCCTGCTCTCGTCGGCCTGCCGCCTCTTCGGGGCCGACGGCGCGGCCGTGCTGCGGAGGGACGAGGGGGGCGGCGAGACCGTGGTGGCGCAGTGCGGGCACCCGCCCACCTCGGTCGAGCGCGCCGACATGGCGGCCGCCGTCGACGAGCGCAGCAGCCTCGTCCTCGCCGGTGCCGCCCTGCCCGCCACCCGGCGCGGCCTGCTCAACGCGTACGCCGCCTACGCCAAGGTCATGGAGGAGCGCCGGCGCGCGACCCGGGCCGAGGTCGAGCGGCTCCGGCTGGCCGAGGTCGACCGCACCCGCACGGCCCTGCTCGCGGCGGTGTCGCACGACCTGCGCAACCCGCTGGCCGCGGTCAAGGTCGCCGTCGCCAGCCTGCGCAGCACCGACGTGACGTGGTCGGCCGAGGACGAGGCCGAGCTGCTGCGCACGATCGAGGAGCAGGCCGACCGGCTCACCGCCCTGGTCACGAACCTGCTCGACATGAGCCGCATCAGCACCGGCTCGATCAGCGCCGCCGTCACCGAGGTGGCCCTGGCCGAAGCCGTACGCCGGAGCATCTCGCCCCTCGCCGGCGGCGAGCGGATCGAGGTGGCCGTCGCCCCGGACGTGCTGGTGCTCGCCGACGCGGGGCTCCTGGACCGGGTGCTCGCCAACATCTGCGAGAACGCGCTCAAGTACACACCGGCCTCGGCGACGGTGCGCGTGGACGCGAGCGTCGGCACGGCCCGCGTCGTCGTACGCATCGCGGACTCCGGCCCGGGGGTCCCGCGAGGCGACCAGGAACGGCTCTTCGCCCCCTTCCAGCGGCTCGGCGACGTACCGCAGCAGGACGGGGTCGGGCTCGGTCTCGCCGTGGCGCACGGGCTCACCGAGGCGATGGGTGGCACCATCACGACCGAGGACACCCCCGGCGGCGGCCTGACGTTCGTGCTGGAGCTGCCCGCCCCGACCCCGCCCAGCACCGAGGAGGCGCCGTGACGTTCGTGCTGGTCGTCGACGACGACCCCGCGATGCGGCGCACGCTCTCGATCAACCTGCGGGCCCGCGACTACGACGTGGAGACGGCCGGCGACGGTCGCTCGGCGCTGCAGATCGTCGACGAGCGGATGCCCGACGTGGTCCTGCTGGACCTCGGGCTGCCCGACCTCGACGGCGTCGCGGTGCTCCGCCGGCTGCGGTCCTTCACGCAGGTCCCGGTCATCGTGGTCTCCGCGCGCACGGAGTCCGACGACAAGGTGGAGGCGCTCGACCTCGGTGCCGACGACTACGTCACGAAGCCGTTCTCTATCGAGGAGCTGCTGGCCCGGGTGCGCGCCGCCTCGCGCCGCGTCGGTCGCGAGGAGCCGGACGTCGTGGTGGAGGTGGCGGGCCTGCGCCTGGACCTCGCCGACGGCCGGGCGACCCGCGACGGCGTCGAGGTGCACCTCACGCCGACCGAGTGGCGGATCGTCGACGTGCTCGCGCGCCAGCGCGGGCGGCTGGTGCGGCAGAGCGCGCTGCTGACCTCGGTGTGGGGCCCGGGCTACGACACGCAGACGAACTACCTGCGGGTCCACATGGCCAGCATCCGCCGCAAGCTCGAGGTGGACCCCAGCCGCCCGACGGTGTTCCTCACCGAGCCGGGGATGGGCTACCGCCTCGTCGTCGGGTGAGCGCGCCGTCCCACGCGCCCGTCGTTCATCAAGGTATGTCGCTGGATGGGCACTTCCCCCGTGGAGTTGACCGCGGGAAGTGCCCGTTCGGCTGGGGAACTGCTGGGCCGTCGCGGGAGGTGACGGTCCATCCGGGGGAGTGCCGGTCCGCCTAGGGGACCGTCGTCTGTACATCAAGGGATGTCGGTGGGTGGGCACTTCCCCCGTGGAGCTGACCGCGGGAAGTGCCCGTCCGGCTGGGGAACTGCTGAGACGTCGTCTGTCCATCAAGGGATCTCGCTCGACCGGCACTTCCCCGGCCAGCCGACCCCGGCACCCGCGCCCGGCGAGCCGACCCCGGCACACGCGCCCGGCCAGCCGGACCCGGGCGCGCGGCGGTCGGACCTCAGCGCGGGACGCGTACGAGCAGCCGCCCGTGCACGCACTCCATCCACAGCTCGCGGCCGACGCCGATCGAGTCGCCGTCGAGCTGGCGGGGAGTGTCGGCCGAGGCCTTGATCCGCACGCGCGCGCCCGTACGCCGGTCGATGAGCTCGTCGACGGTCGGGCTCCTGCGCAGCACCCGTACGGCGAGGGGGATCCACGACAGGAACTTCTTCGGGTGCAGGATCACCACGTCGAGCAGGCCGTCGTCGATCGCCGCGTCCGGCAGCAGCGGCATGCCGGCCTGCAGGGAGCCGACGTTGCCGACCACGACGGTGCGAGCCCGGTGCACGGTCGGCTCGTCGTCGTCGATCTGGATCTCGACCTTCATGGGCGGGAACATCAGCGACCGCAGCCCGGACAGGACGTAGGCGACCCAGCCGATCTTCTTCTTGATGTCCTCGTTGACGCCCTCCATGATCGCGGCGTCGAAGCCCATGCCGGCCATCACCATGAAGTGGGTGTCCTCGATGCCGTCCCCGCCGACGTCGACGAGGTCGATGGCGCGGTCCTGGCCGTTGAGCGCGACGTCGATCGCCGAGCGCAGGTAGAGCGGGATGCCGAGGTTGCGCGCCAGCAGGTTGCCGGTGCCGGCCGGGATGATGCCGACCGGGATGCCGGTGCCGGCGAGCTCGGCGCAGACCTCGCGGACCGTGCCGTCCCCGCCGCACACCATCACCAGGTCGGCGCCCGCGACGGCGGCGCGCTCGGCCATCCCGGTGCCGGGATCCTCGACGGTCGTGTACTGCCAGGTGGGCTCGGACCAGCCGGACTCCCTGGCCATCGAGGCGACGATGGAGCGGAACTGGCCGACGTCCTCGACCTTGACCGGGTTGAGGATCACCGCGAGGCGGCGCTGCGAGGCGTACACCTGCGGCAGCGGGTCGGCCTTGGCGGCGATCGACCGGGGGCGCGGGTCGATCAGGGCGAGCGTGACCAGGAAGATGCCGACGCCCAGCAGCGAGCCGGCGATCACGTCGCTGGGGAAGTGCCGGCCGAGCAGCACCCGGTCGACGCAGACCAGCAGCCACCAGGCCACGACGACCGCGATCCCGGTGCGGCGCAGGTTGGTGCGCCGCACGAAGAGCACGAGCAGCATCACCAGGATCGCGCCGAACGCAGCGGTCGACGAGGCGTGCCCGGAGGGGAAGCTGAAGCTCTCGTGCAGCCCCAGCGTGTCCTGCCAGGTCGGCCGGTCGCGGCCCAGCCACACCTTGAGGCCGGAGGTCGCGGCCGACGTCGCGACCATGACGACGACCGCGAGCACTGCCGCCCACCGCTGGCGTCGTACGACGAGCGCGAGCGCGAGCAGCACGGTGAGGACCGTCATCCCGATCGTGCCGAAGCTGACCTCGATCACGCGCAGCACGTCGACCAGCAGCGAGGAGTCGTCCGCCCAGTCCTCCAGGCGCCGCCCGTTGACGTCGAACGCGTCGAGGGGCGACCGGTCGCGCGTCACCAGGAAGCCCAGGACGCCGAGGAGCACGGCAGCGACGCCGGCCGAGGCGAGGCTGCGGGTGCGGGAGGCGGGGGTCACCCGCGAAGTATGCCCAAACCTGCTTGTTTTCCCCGAGCCAGCGGCGGCTACCCTCCCTGTGTGACCGCACCCCACGACGAGCCTCGCGTCGCTCCTCGCACCGCAGGGAGCCGGCGTTGATCGATCCCCGCCTGCTCCGTGACGACCCCGACCGCGTGCGCGCCGCCCAGGCCAAGCGGGGCCTGTCCGACGACGTCGTGGACCGGGCCCTGGCCGCCGACACCGCCCGCCGCCAGGCGATCGCCGACTTCGAGGCGCGGCGCGCTGAGCAGAAGGCCAGCGGTGCGCTGGTCGCCAAGGCGCAGGGCGAGGAGAAGCAGGCCCTGCTGGCCCAGGTGAAGGAGCTCGCTGCCGGCGTGAAGCAGGCCGAGGCCGCCCGCAACGCCGCCGAGGCCGCGTGGGACGAGGCGATCAAGGCCATCCCCAACCCCGCGGCCGATGAGGCGCCGGCCGGAGGCGAGGACGACTTCGTCGTCCTGGAGACGGTCGGCAGCAAGCCGGAGTTCGACTTCGAGCCGCGCGACCACGTCGAGCTCGGCGGGATGCTCGGCGCCTTCGACCTCGAGCGGGGCGCCAAGGTGTCGGGCTCGCGCTTCTACTTCTACACCGGCATCGGGGCCCGCCTGCACCGCGCGCTCGTCAACATGGCGATGGACATGGCGGCCGCCAACGGCTTCACCGAGGTCGTCGCGCCCGCGCTGGTGAAGTCGCGCGCGATGGAGGGCACCGGGTTCCTCGGCCAGGCCGCGGACGACGTCTACCGCATCGAGGGACAGGACCTCTACCTCGTCGGCACCTCCGAGGTGCCGCTCGCGGCCTACCACTCCGACGAGATCCTCGACGCCGCACAGCTGCCGCTGCGCTACGCCGCCTTCAGCTCGTGCTTCCGCAAGGAGGCCGGCTCCCACGGCAAGGACACCCGCGGCATCTTCCGGGTGCACTGGTTCGACAAGGTGGAGATGTTCGTCTACACCACCGTCGAGGAGTCGTACGCCGAGCACCAGCGGCTGCTGGGTTGGGAGAAGGAGTTCCTCGACGCCCTCGAGCTGCACTACCGCGTGATCGACGTGGCCGCCGGCGACCTCGGCACGTCCGCGCAGCGCAAGTTCGACTGCGAGGCCTGGATCGCCTCGCAGGGACGCTTCCGCGAGCTCACCTCGACGTCCAACTGCACCGACTTCCAGAGCCGCCGCCTCGACATCCGCACTCGCGGGGAGTCCGGCACGGTGCCCGTCGCCACTCTCAACGGCACGCTGTGCTCGACCAACCGGCCGATGATCGCACTGTTGGAGACCCACCAGAACGAGGACGGCTCGGTCACCGTCCCCCAGGCGCTGCGCCCCTACTTGGGCGGGCTGGAAGTGATGAAGCCCCTTGACCGCTGAGGACGTCCGCCCGGTCGACGAGGCGGCACCGCGCGCGACGGCGGCCCCGGACGCCGGCTGGACCCCCAAGCTCGTCGCCCTCGACATCGACGGCACGCTGCTGGCGTGGGTCGACGGGCAGACCGAGGACTACGAGACCATCACCCGTCCGGTCTACGAGGCGGTGCACCGTGCGCTCGACGCCGGTGCGCACATCGTGCTGTCCAGCGGTCGCTCGCCCCACGGGATGACCCGCATCGCGGACCTCCTCGACATCCCGCGCGAGGACGCCGACCAGCTGTGGGTGGTGGCGTCCAACGGCGCGGTCGTCTTCCGCTACCCGCCGATGGAGGTCGTGCACGAGGAGACCTTCGACGCCGCGCCGGCCGTCGCCGCCGTGCTCGAGCACCACCCCGAGGCCCTCGTCGCGGTCGAGGAGCGCGGGGTCGGCGGCTACCGCGTCAACCGGGTCTTCCCCGAGGGCGAGATCTCGGGCGAGCAGATCATCACCGAGGTCGACGACATCGTGGGCGAGCCGGTGAGCCGGGTGATCATCCGCGACCCCGCCGCGACGGCCGAGGATTTCCTCGCGCTCGCCGACAAGCTGGGCCTGCACGGCACCGACTACGTCGTGGGCTGGACCGCCTGGCTCGACCTCTCCCCGGTCGGCGTCTCGAAGGCGTCCGGCCTGCAGCACGTGTGCGACCGGCTCGGCCTCACCGCGGCCGACGTCCTGGCCATCGGCGACGGGCGCAACGACATCGAGATGCTGCGCTGGGCAGGTCGCGGCGTCGCGATGGGGCAGGCGGTCGAAGAGGTGCGGGCCGCCGCCGACGCCGTGACGGCGCCCGTCCACGAGGAGGGCGCCGCCGTCGAGCTGTCGCGCTGGTTCCCGCCTGCAGGTGACTGAGGTGCGGGCCGCGCGCCCCCGCCTGGTCGCCACCGACCTCGACGGCACGCTGCTCGACCCGGAGGGCCGGGTCTCCGCCCGCACCCGCGCGGTGCTCGACGAGCTCGACGCCGGCGGCGTACCCGTCGTGTTCACCACCGGCCGGCCCGTGCGCTGGATGGAGGAGCTGTGGGAGGCCGTCGGCGGCCACGGGCTGGCGATCTGCAGCAACGGCGGGATCGTGTACGACGTCGCCGCCCGCCGGGTGCGCGACTTCCGCGCGGTGCCGCGCGAGGTGGGCCTAAAGGTGGCCGAGCTGGTGCGCGCGGCCGTGCCGGGAACGACGTTCGCGATCGAGCACACCTCGGGGTGGGCGAGCGAGACGACGTTCCCGCGGCACCCCGACGACCAGGACTCCGACCGCGGCGAGTGGGAGTCCATCTGGACCGACGACGTCGTCAAGGTGCTCGCCGTGCACGAGGACCTGGACCCCGAGGACTTCTGGCGACGCGTCGAGGCCGCCGTCGGCACGCTCGCCACCACGACCTGGTCGTCCACGTTCGCGCTGGTCGAGATCAGCGCCGCGGGGGTCACCAAGGCGACGACGCTGGCCACCATCGCGGCCGAGATGGACCTGGCGGCCGAGGACGTCGTCGCCTTCGGCGACATGCCCAACGACCTGCCCATGCTGGAGTGGGCCGGCACCTCCTACGCGATGGCCAACGCGCACCCGTCGGTGCGCGACATCGCCGACCACCTCGCGCCCGGCAACGACGAGGACGGCGTCGCGACGGTGCTCACCGACCTCTTCGGCCTGTCTCGATAGGCTGCCGGCATGCTCCGTGCCGTACGCCTCGCTGCCGCGCTGCTGCTCGCGTGCCTCGGCCTGGTCGCGACGACCAGTGCCCCGGCATCCGCCGCGTGCACGTGCCGGCAGGGCCAGCTCGAGCAGCAGGTCTCCCGCGCGGACGTGGTCTTCCTCGGCACCGTCGACCGGGTCCAGCAGCAGGGGGACGGGCACGCCTACGAGATCACCGCCTCGCGGACCTACCAGGGCACCCCGGAGCGCACGACTGAGGTCGTCTCCGCCGGTGGCCGCAACGCCTGTGGGCTCGGTGCGCTCGACGTCGGTGACAGCTTCGTCTTCCTCGCCACCGGCACGGCCGCCCCCTACGAAGCCGACAGCTGCGGCGGCACGAGCGTGGCCAACCCCGCCACGGTCGAGCGGGTCGAGGCGCTCCTCGGCGAGGGCACCTCGATCGAGCCGCCCCCGCCGCCGACGGCCGAGCTGACGCGGGTGGAGGACTCCCCGCCCGCCGGCTTCGCGCGCACGGCGGCTCCCGGGGCCGCGGCCGCGATCATCGGCCTCCTCGGCCTGGTCGTCGTACGCCGTCTCGCCCGCCGCTGAGCGGGCCCGCCGGCGTCAGAGGTACATGCCGCCCGAGTGGCCGCCGGACTCCGGCGCCTCGCCGCCGGGCATGGCGGGCCTGGCGCCCGGCTGCTGCTGCGGCTGTCCGCCCTGTCCCATCGGGAGGGCGCGGCGCATCTGCTCCAGCTGGGCGCGCGAGGCCATCTGCTGGGCGTAGATCGCGGTCTGGATGCCGTGGAAGAGTCCCTCCAGCCAGCCCACGAGCTGCGCCTGCGCGATCCGCAGCTCGCCCTCGGACGGGGTGCCGCCCTCGGTGAAGGGCAGCGAGAGACGCTGCAGCTCCTCGACCAGCTCGGGCGCGAGGCCCGACTCGAGCTCCTTGATCGAGGCGCCGTGGATCTCCTTGAGGCGCTGGCGGCTCGCCTCGTCGAGCGGGGCCGCCTTCACCTCGTCGAGGAGCTGGCGGATCATGCTCCCGATCCGCATCACCTTCGCCGGCTGCTCGACGAGCTCGGTGATGTGGCGCTCGCCGTCACGGTCCTCGCCGTCGCCGCCGTTCGCGACCTGCTGCTGCGTGGGGAGCGCGCTCGCCGGGATGGTGCCGATCGGCTGCCCGTCGGGTCCCACGACCACGACCTGGTCGTCGTTCGCGGTGGGCTCGGGCTGCTGGTGCTCGGTCATGTCCCCACCCTAGAACGCCGTCCGTGACGCGCTCCCGGCGAGCGGTGGCTGAGCCACATGCGGGCGGCTGGGGATGTGGCTGGCGCACCGCTGGGGTCGGGTTGTACGCCGGGTGCTGGGGTGGCGGTGGCTGAGCCACATGCGGGCGTTCGGCGATGTGGCTGGCGCACCGCTGGGGGTCGGGTTGTACGCCGGATGCTGGGGTGGCGGTGGCTGAGCCACATGCGGGCGGCTGGGGATGTGGCTCACGCACCGCTGCGGGGACCGGCGTACGCCGAGACGCCGGGGGCTGGGGCAGCGGTGGCTGAGCCACGTCCGAGCGGCCAGAATGGTGGCTCACGCACCGCTACGGGGACCGGCGTACCCCGAACCCCTGGCAGCGGTGGCTGAGCCACGTCCGAGCCGCCAGAAATGTGGCTCACGCACCGCCCACCCGAAACCCAGGGCGCAAACCCGAAGCCGAGGGCGGTGGAACTCACAGGGTGAGCACGATCTTCCCGGCCCGCCCGCCGTCGTCCATGAGCTGGTGGGCCCGGGCCACGTCCTCCAGCGGCATCGTGGTCTCCACGATGGGACGGACCTGTCCGGAGGCGACGAGCGGCCAGACGTTCTCGACGACGCCGCAGCAGATCGCCGCCTTCTCGGCCACCGGGCGCGCGCGCAGCGAGGTGGCGGTGACCGAGGCGCGCTTGCGCAGCAGGGCGTTGATGTCGAGCTCGCCCCTGCTGCCGCCCTGCATGCCGATGATCACCAGCCGTCCGCCGGTGGCCAGCGCGGAGACGTTGCGCTCGAGGTACTTCGCCCCCATGTTGTCGAGGATGACGTCGGCGCCGCCGGCGTCGCGGAGCACCTCGGCGAAGTCCTCGTCGCGGTAGGAGATCGGCCGGGCGCCGAGGGAGCGGCACAGCTCGAGCTTCTCGGGCGAGCCGGCGGTCGTGTAGACCTCCGCCCCGCGGGCGGCCGCGAGCTGGATGGCCATGGTGCCAATGCCGCCGGCACCCCCGTGGACCAGGAAGCGCTCGCCCTTCTGCAGGTGGGCGGTCATGAAGACGTTGGACCAGACGGTGGCCGCCACCTCGGGCAGGCTCGCGGCCTCGACCAGCGAGACGCCGGCCGGCACGGGCATGACCTGTCCGGCCGGCACCGCGACCCGGGCGGCGTACCCGCCACCGGCGAGCAGGGCGCACACCTCGTCGCCGACCGACCAGCCCTCGACCCCCGCCCCGACCTCGGCGATCCGGCCGCTGCACTCGAGACCGATGACGTCGGAGGCGCCGGGCGGAGGCGGGTAGAAGCCCTGCCGCTGGAGGGTGTCGGCACGGTTGACGGCGGTGGCGACGACGTCGACGAGCACCTCGCCGGCACCGACGCTGGGGTCGTCGACCTCGCCGACGGACAGGACCTCGGGACCACCGGTGCCGGTGGTGACGACCGCGCGCACGCCGCTCAGTCCTCGTAGAGGTCGGTGGAGTGGTCGACCGTGGAGTCGTCGGGCACGTCGTCGTCGATGTCGTCGGGATCGCGCGCGTCGGCGGGACGGTCCCAGCTCTCCGCGAGCTGCTGGGCACGCGCGGCGAGGCGCTCGACCGCCTCGGGGTCGGCGCCGCGGGAGCCGGCGGCGATCCCCAGGAGGTACGCCGTGATCGGCGCGGCGGTCTTCTGCACGTTCTGGGCGGCCGTCCGAGCCAGGTCGAGGACCAGGCCCTCGTCGACCTCGGCCTCGACGTCGAGGACGTCGCTCAGCTCATCGATCCAGTCGTGAAGATTCACGACCCCAATGTCTCGCAACCCACCGGCGCGCGGCAAGGGAGCCGGTACGCGGCCCGGGACGCTGCGCGAGCGGCTCAGCCGCGCAGGTCGCGCAGGTCGGCCCAGGTGTCGACGTCGACCCCCTCGTCGCCCGCAGCGCGGACCTCCGCCAGGTCCAGCGGAGCCAGCAGGCGGTGCATCGCCATGCCGTGCTGCTGCTCGCGGTCGGGGCGTACGCCGTCCAGCCGCGCCGCGTCGAGCACGCCCGCGAGCTGCCGCCGGCCGTCGCCGTCGACCAGGAACGCCCCGTCGTGGCCCTGCGCCGCCGCGCGTAGCCGCCGCAGCGTCGACGGCGTCACCCGCGGCATGTCGACCGCCAGCACGCCGACGACCCGGGGGCGGTGCAGCAGCGCGTCGACGCCGGTCAGCAGTCCCGCCACCGGCCCGCCACGGGGCGGGTCCTCCCGTACGAACGTCACCGGGCGTTCGGTCCGGACGCCGTCCGGGCCGACCACGACGACCTCGTCGGCGTCGACGAAGGCGTCGACCGCGTACGCGAGCAACGTCCGACCTGCCAGCTCGACGCTCGCCTTGTCGACGCCGTCCATCCGGGCCGCCGTACCTCCGGCGAGCACGACGCCGCAGAAGCCTCCGGCGCTGACGTCGACGTCCATGCCGGCATCCTCCCAGCCCGACGAGGATCGGGCTGGGAGGATCGGGGGGTGTGCCGTGACGTCTCTGGCACCCTGGACGCATGAGCGAGCAGCTGCGGGTGCGCGTCCACCAGTGGGCGAGCGGGCTCGACCCCGCCGAGAACCGGGCGCGGCTGGGCGCCGGCGTGACGCCGGGCGCCGACCTGGTCGTCTTCCCCGAGGCGTTCGCCCGTGACTTCGGGCAGGCCGGCTCGGACGTGAGCGGCTTCGCCGAGAACCTCGACGGGCCGTTCGCCCGCGAGCTCACCCGCGTGGCGGACGCGGCGGCGTGCACGGTCGTCGCCGGGATGTTCGAGGCCGCCGACGACCCGTCGCGGCCCTTCAACACCCTCGTCGTCGCGGGCGCGAGCGAGGCGGCGTACCGCAAGATCCACCTCTACGACTCCTTCGGCTATCGCGAGTCCGACCGGCTCACCGCCGGGCGCCCGGAGCCGGTGGTCGTCGAGGTCGCGGGCTGGCGGGTAGGCCTGATGACCTGCTACGACCTGCGCTTCCCCGAGCTCGCCCGGATGCTCGTCGACGCCGGCGCCGAGGTCCTCGTCGTCCCTGCCGCGTGGCTGCCCGGCGAGCGCAAGGTCGAGCACTGGCGCACCCTGCTGGCCGCGCGCGCCATCGAGAACACCTGCTTCGTCGTGGGCGCCGGACAGCCGGCGCCGCGCTACAGCGGGCACTCCACGGTCGTCGGGCCGCTGGGCGACACCCTGGCCGCGGCCGACGGGGAGGAGCAGACGCTGGAGGTGGTGCTGGAGCGCGCCGACCTCGAGGCGGCACGTCGTACCAACCCGTCCCTGGCCAACCGCCGGCTGTAACCTCCTCGGCCGTGCCTTCCTCCGACAGCCGCCGCGGGTCGTCCCGCGGCAAGCGGGCCGCCGAACGGCCGCCCTCGCGGCTGCGCCGGACCCGGAAGGCGGATCGGAAGGCGGACCCCGAGACGAGCCCTCTGCCGGAGCCCACGCCGGGTCCCGCGCCGGGTCCCGTGCCAGGTCCCGCGTCGGAGCCCACGCTGGGCTCGGGGCCCGGTCCGGTGCCGGAGCCGACGCCGGCGCCGTACGGTCCGCCCCGCTCCGTGCTGGCGGCCTGGTTCAGTGTCCTCGTGCTCGGCAGCGCCGCGTTGGCGTGGTCGGCGGTCACCGGGGTCCTGTCCGGCGGTGAGGGATCGGCTGGTCCCGGTCCCGCGCCGGAGTGGCTGGACGGAGCGGGTGGCGTCGCCGTGGTCACGGCGCTCACCTGGCTGCTCGCGACCCGCATCGCGGGCCGCGCCCTGATCTGGGCCGCGCTCGCTCTCGTGCTCGCGGCAGGCAGCCTCGTGATCGGGGGTCGCGTGCTGCCCACCGGCGCTGCGGTCATCACGTGCGTGGTCGGGGGCGTGTACGCCGTGATGGTGACGGTGCCGGCGGTCACGTGGTGGCGGGCCGTGCGCGAGGTGCTGGTGAGCACCCTCGTGGCCGTGGTGACGGCCTTCGCGGCGGTGGGCTTCGAGCCCACGGTGGTCCCGGAGCGGTTCGACCTGGTGGCGCTGCTGCTGGCGCTCGGGCTGGTGTTCACGGTCGTCTACCGCCTCGGTGCCGGCCTGCACGGACTCGGCCGCCGCGGCCTGATCGCCGTCGCCATCGGGTTGGCCGTCCTCGTCGCGACGCTCGCCTACGCCGAGCTGCTGCGTCGCTACGGCGCCCAGGCGTTCGTGTCCACCGTCCTCGACTTCGCCGACGCGACCAGCGAGCGCATCGGTGCCTTCCCCCGGCCGCTCGTCGTGCTGCTCGGGATCCCGGCCCTGGTCTGGGGCACCCACCTGCGCGCCCGGCGCCGGCAGGGCTGGTGGGTGTGCGCGTTCGGCGTCGCCGCCACCGTGCCGCTCGCGACAGGCCTCGTCGCGCCGGATACCTCGTACGCCGCGGCCGGCCTGCGGGCGGCGTACTCCCTGGTGCTCGGCCTGGTGGTCGGCTACCTCGTCATCCGCGCCGACCTCGCGCTCACCGGCCCGAAGGGACGCCGTGGGCGCCGGGCCGAGGAGGCCGGTCCGCACCGGCCCGAGCCGCGTCGCTTCGCCGAGCTCTGAGGCCGATCGAGGGCTACGCCGCGGTAACCGCTAGCGTCGGGGGCATGGCCCGCACCACGTCGCTCGAGATCGTCTCCGAGCTGGTCGCCAACGTCTTGACCATCGAGGTCGCCGAGGGTGACCGCGTCGAGGCCGGCGACACCGTCGTGCTGCTGGAGTCGATGAAGATGGAGATCCCGATGCTCGCCGAGCGCGCCGGCACCGTCACCGCGATCAAGGTGACCGTCGGCGACGTCGTCCAGGACGGCGACGTCCTCGTCGTCCTCGACTGAGGCCAGGCCTCGAGGGCGACCGGCCCCTCGCTAGGTTGGCGGCATGGAGTTTCGATACCTCGGCAACAGCGGACTCAAGATCTCTGAGATCACCTACGGCAACTGGCTGACCCACGGCTCGCAGGTCGAGAACGACGTCGCGACGCAGTGCGTGCGCGCCGCGCTCGATGAGGGGATCTCCACCTTCGACACCGCCGACGTCTACGCCAACACCGCGGCGGAGACCGTCCTCGGCGAGGCCCTCAAGGGCGAGCGGCGAGAGTCGCTGGAGATCTTCACCAAGGTCTACTGGCCCACCGGACCGGGCGGCAAGAACGACACCGGCCTGTCCCGCAAGCACATCATGGAGTCGATCAACGGATCGCTGCGGCGGCTGCAGACCGACTACGTGGACCTCTACCAGGCCCATCGCTACGACGTGGAGACCCCGCTCGAGGAGACGATGCAGGCCTTCGCCGACATCGTCCGGCAGGGCAAGGCGCTCTACATCGGCGTGAGCGAGTGGACCGCCGACCAGATCCGCGCCGGCGTGGAGCTCTCCAAGGAGCTGGGTTTCCAGCTGATCTCGAGCCAGCCGCAGTACTCGATGCTGTGGCGCGTGATCGAGGACGAGGTGGTGCCCACCTCGCGCGAGCTCGGCGTCTCGCAGATCGTGTGGAGCCCCATCGCGCAGGGCGTGCTGACCGGCAAGTACAAGCCCGGCCAGGCGCCGCCGGAGGGCTCGCGCGCCACCGACACCAAGGGCGGGTCCAACATGATCGCTCGCTGGATGAAGGACGACGTCCTCACCGCGGTGCAGGACCTGAAGCCGATCGCCGACGACTGCGGCCTCACCATGGCCCAGCTCGCGGTGGCCTGGGTGCTGCAGAACGACAACGTGGCCGCCGCTCTCGTCGGCGCCTCGCGCCCCGAGCAGGTCGCCGACAACGTCAAGGCCGCCGGGGTGAAGCTCGACGCCGACGTGATGAAGCGCATCGACGACGCGGTCGGCTCGGTCGTGATCCGCGACCCCAAGCTCACCCAGGTGCCTGAGGGCCGCGTCGCCTGACCGGTCCGGGGGCGCCGGTGGGCTGGCGGAGCCGGCGGGCTGGCGGGGCTGGCGGCCCACGTTCATCACGGTATGTCGGTGGATGGGCACTTCCCGTGCCGAGTTGGCCCGGGGAAGTGCCTGTTCAGCGACATCCCTTGATGAATGGGGGGCAGTTGGTGCGCGGCCCCCGGTGCGCCCGGGCGCGGACCCGCCCGCCCGCGCCCCGCTACCCGGCCGGCGACGACCCAGCCGCGGGTCGCGTGATGCGGTAGCGCACGAACGCCGGCACGGCCAGCGCGGCGAGGACCGTCGCGACCACGACCAGTACGCCGCCGCCCGCGGCCGCGACCGCCGCGCCGGTGGTGGCCGCGGCCGCGCCGTGCGCCACGTCGGCGACGCGGGGGCCACCGGCGACCACGACGATGAAGATGCCCTGCAGCCTTCCCCGCACCTCGTCGGCGGCAGCCGACTGCAGCATCGACATGCGGAAGGCCGACGACGCCATGTCGGCGGCGCCGCCGACGGCGAGCATCACCACGGCGACGCCGAGCATGACGGCGGGCGCGTGCGGGGCGAGCATCGCCGCGACGCCGAACCCGGTCATCGCCAGTCCCCACACGACGACGGCCACAACCACCGCGAGTCCCTGCCGCTCCACGTGCGACACCCAGCCCGACAGCACGCCGCCGGCCACCGCCCCGGCCGGGATCGCCGCGAAGAGCAGCGCGAACGCCAGGCCGCCCTCGCTCGGGCCGCCGAAGTCGACGTGCGCCATCTCGGGGAACAGCGCTCGCGGCATCCCGAAGACCATCGCGATGAGGTCGACGACGAAGGACATCATCAGCACCGGCTGGGTCCGCAGGTAGCTGAAGCCGTCCACGACCGCCCGCAGCCCGGGAACCACGCTCGCGCCGATCACCGGCATCGGGGGCAGGCGTACGACGGCGCCGAGGGTCGCGAACAGGGTGAGGGTGTCGAGCAGGTACAGCCAGGAGTACCCGACCAGGGGGATCAGCGCTCCGCCGACGAGCGGCCCGGCGATACCGCCGGCCTGCATGACAGTCGTGTTGAGGGAGTTCGCCGCTGGCAGCAGGTCGTCGTCGAGCAGCCGGGGCAGCAGCGCCGACCGGGTGGGCTGGTTGACGGCGAAGAACGCCTGCTGCAGCGCGAACAGGCACAGCAGCAGCCACACGTCGTCACCGCCGAAGGCGGCCTGCAGCCAGAAGCTGGCGCTCGTGGCGATCAGCCCGGTCGTGGTGACGAGCAGCAGGGTGCGCCGGTCGAACGCATCCGCGAGCGCCCCGCCCCACAGTCCGAACACCACGAGCGGCACGAGGCCGAAGACCCCGGTCAGGCCGACGTACGCCGACGAGCCGGTCATCGCGTAGATCTGCGCCGGCACGGCGACGACGGTGAGCTGCGCGCCGATGACGGTGACGATGTTGGCCCGCCAGAGCCGGCGGAAGTGCGGGTTGGCGAGCGGGCGGGTGTCCGCCAGCAGTCGCCTCTCCACGTCCGCAGGCTAGGTCACGTGCTCCCCGACGGAGGCGCCGGTACGCCGCTGCGCGGTGCTAGCATCGGCGTATGACGATGACAGCGGAGATCGGCGTCGATCCGTCCGGAGCGGACCTGACCGCGGCCGCGTGCCTCTTCCACGGGTTCTCCGACCCCTCCCGCCTCTCGATCCTGCGCCACCTGGCTCTCGGCGAGCACCGGGTGGTCGACCTGACGGCGCACCTCGGGCTGGCGCAGAGCACCGTCTCCCAGCATTTGGCGTGCCTGCGCGACTGCGGTCTGGTCGCCTCCCGGCCCCAGGGCCGCGCCTCGATGTGGTCGCTGCAGCACGCCGACACCGTGCTGGAGCTGTTGGCGGCCGCCGAACGCCTGCTCGGCCTCACCGGGTACGCCGTCACGCTCTGCCCCATCTACGGCCCGGACGCGCTGCACGGCCCCGAGGCGCTCGACGGGGACGACCGATGACCGCCCACGTCCACGCGACGGTCACCACGACGGCCGAGTGGGCGCGGCTCGGCCGCCGGGCGCAGCTCCTGGCGGCCGCCTCCGTCGGCTACAACGTGGTCGAGGCCGTCATCGCCATCGCGGCCGGGCTGGTCGCCGGCTCCGTCGCCCTGCTCGGCTTCGGGCTCGACTCCGTCGTCGAGGTCTCCAGCGGGCTCGTCGTGCTGTGGCTGTTCCGGCACCCCGTGCCCGAGTCCCGCGAGCGAGCGGCGCAGCGGCTGATGGCGGTCTCGTTCCTCGCGCTGGCCGCCTACGTCTCGGTGGAGTCCGTCCGCGCCCTGCTGGGCGGGCACGAGCCGGACGCGTCCCCGGTCGGGATCGCGCTGGCGGCCGTGTCGCTGGTGGTCATGCCGTTCCTGTCGTGGGCACAGCGGCGTACGGGCCGGGCCCTCGGCTCGGGCGCGGTCGTGGCTGACTCGACGCAGACGCTGCTGTGCACCTATCTCTCCGCGGTCCTGCTGCTCGGGCTGGTGCTCAACGCGGCCCTCGGCTGGCACTGGGCCGACCCGGTCGCGGGCCTGGTGATCGCCGGAGTCGCGCTCAAGGAGGGACGCGACGCCTGGCGGGGGGAGAGTTGCTGCGCGCCGGCCGCGACGGGACACGGCGACCTCGTGGCGACCGGCTGCGGCTGCGGGTCGGGCTGCGCCTGCGGCTGAGCCTCAGAGCAGCGTGGACCAGTAGTCCCAGAACCGCTGCAGGATGAGGAGCAGCACGAGCAGGTACGCGCCGAACAGCAGCGGGGCGCGCCAGTCCTGCAGCACCGCCTCCGCCCTGCTGTCGGCGGCCGCCTCGCCGAGGACCCCGGCGGACAGGTTGCGGAGCGTGACGTACCAGAAGATCGGGAGGACCACCGCCCAGACGACCATGCAGTAGGGGCACAGCGCCCCGATGCGGTAGAGGCTCTGGAACACCAGCCACGCGATGAGGGCGAAGCCGGCGGTGACGCCCGCCTGCAGCCCGAGCCAGTACCACCGCGCCAGCCGGCCCCCGGCCAGGAGTGCCGCGCCGGTGGCGATGACGACCGGGAAGGCGGCCACGCCGATCACCGGGTTGGGGAAGCCCAGCAGCGCCGCCTGGGCGGACTCCATGACGTTGCCGCAGCTCAGCACCGGGTTGATGCTGCAGCTGGGGACGTACGAGCTGTCCTCGGCCAGCCGGATCCGCTCGATGAGCAGGACGGCGGAGGCGACGAGGCCGACGAGTCCTCCGACGACCAGGCCGATGGCGAGCGGGCGTTCCTGCGGCTCGTCGTCGACGGCGTGCTGGCTCATGGGTGGCGCGATCTCCTGGTGGGCGGTCGGTCGGGTCGGCCCCATCCTGTCACCGGGTCAAGGCCCCGGACGTCGTGGGAGCCCGCCGGCTCGACCGCTCGCCTTGACTCCCGCCGCCCCGGGACGGTTCGGTTCCTCCATGGCCGCACCCCCGCCGGCGACGCGCGACGTCGTCCCGCTGCGCCAGGCAGCACGCACCTGGTTCGCGATCTCCCTGCAGACCTTCGGCGGTCCGGCCGGACAGATCGCCGTCATGCAGCGCACGCTGGTGGAGGAGAAGCGCTGGATCGGCCAGCAGCGCTTCCTGTTCGCGCTGTCCTACTGCACCCTGCTCCCGGGACCGGAGGCGCAGCAGCTGGCGACGTACGTCGGCTGGTTGCTCAACGGCGTCCGCGGCGCGCTGGTCGCGGGGATCCTCTTCATCCTGCCCGGCGTCGTGGCGCTGCTCGTGCTGTCGGGCGTCTACGTCGCGTTCGGCGACACCACGGTCGTCGAGGCCCTCTTCCTGGGCCTGGCGCCCGCGGTGATCGCCATCGTGCTGCAGGCCGTCCTGCGCGTCGGGCGCAAGGGGCTCGGGCACCCGGCGCTGGTGGCGATGGCCGTGCTGTCGTTCGTCGCGTTGACCTTCTTCGGCGTGCCGTTCCCGGTGGTGGTGCTCGCTGCGGCCGCGCTCGGCTGGGGCATCGGGCGGCGGCTGCCCGGGCTCACCCGCCCGCCCGGGACGGTCGCCGCGGACGGCCCCGAGCCGCTCATCAGCGACGACGCGCTGCACACCGAGCGGCCGTCGGGACGGCACGCGGCCACGACGCTCGTCCTGGGGTTGGTGGTGTGGTCCGCGCCGGTCGTCCTCGCCGCCGCCCTCTTCGGCCGCTCCAGCATCTTCGTCGACCAGGGGCTCTTCTTCTCCGGTGCCGCCGTGGTCACCTTCGGCGGTGCCTACGCCGTCCTCGCCTACGTCGCGCAGCAGGCCGTCGAGGTCTACGGCTGGCTCGCGCCGGGTGAGATGGTGCGAGGGCTGGCGCTCGCCGAGACCACGCCCGGACCGCTGATCATGGTCGTCCAGTTCGTCGCCTTCGTCGGCGCCTACCGCGCGCCCGGCGAGCTGGACCCCTGGGTGGCGGCGGTCGTCGCGGCGCTGCTGACGACCTGGGTGACCTTCGTGCCGTGCTTCCTGTTCATCCTGCTCGGGGCGCCGTACGTCGAGCGCCTGCGGGGCAACCGCGACCTCGCCGCCGCGCTCGCAGGGATCACCGCCGCGGTCGTCGGCGTGATCGCGAGCCTGGCCGTGTTCTTCGCGCTGCACACGCTGTTCGACCAGACCGGACGCGTCACGGCCGGGCCGCTGGACTTGGAGTACCCCCACCTGGACTCCGTGCAGTGGGCGGCCGTGGCGATCACCGCGCTCGGCTGCGCGCTGGTGTTCTGGCGACGGTGGTCGGTGCTCCGCACGCTGGGCGCGTGCGCGCTGGCGGGGATCGTGCTGGGGCTTGCCGGCGCGGCCTGACCGCTCAGGCGTCCTCGGGCAGGCAGCGCTGCGCGACGTAGGGGACCACGTCGGCGATGGAGTCGACCACCTTGGTCGGCCGGTAGGGGAAGTCCTGCACCTGGTGCCGCTCGGTCGCCCCGGTGGCGACCAGGACGGTGCGCATGCCGGCCTCGAGGCCGCTAATGATGTCGGTGTCCATCCGGTCGCCGATCATCACCGTGGTCTCGGAGTGCGCCTCGAGCCGGTTGAGGGCGCTGCGCATCATGAGCGGGTTGGGCTTGCCGATGAAGTACGGCGAGCGCCCGGTCGCGGTGCTGATGAGGGCGGCGACCGAGCCGGTCGCCGGCAGCATCCCGGCCGCGCTGGGGCCGCTGGGGTCGGGGTTCGTCGCGATGAACCGGGCGCCGTTGTTGATCAGCCGGATCGCGCGGGTGATCGCCTCGAAGGAGTAGGTGCGGGTCTCGCCGAGGACGACGTAGTCGGGGTCCTGGTCGGTCATCACGTAGCCGATGTCGTGCACCGCCGCGGTGAGCCCGCTCTCGCCGACGACGTACGCCGACCCGCCCGGGCGCTGGTCGTCCAGGAACTGCGCGGTCGCGAGCGCGGAGGTCCAGATGGCGTCCTCCGGCACGTCGATCCCGCTGCTGCGCAGCAGCCGGACGCGCAGGTCGCGCGGGGTGAAGATCGAGTTGTTCGTCAGCACGAGGAACGGCACGCCCTGCTCGCGCAGCGCCGCGATGAACTCCTTCGCGCCGGGGATCGGGTCCTCCTCGCGCACCAGGACGCCGTCCATGTCGGTCAGCCAGGTGTGCACAGGTCGCGGTTCGCTCACGGGCACATCGTCCACCAGGCGTGCGGTGGGAGGCGAACCCTCACCGCCGCGCGTGCGTGCCCCCGTGGTCGGGCGAGGCCGCGCCCGGGTGGCTGCGCTCGAGCCTGGCGCCCTCCACGTCGACGTCCGGCAGGATCCGGTCGAGCCAGCGCGGCAGCCACCACGCCTTCTCGCCCAGCAGGTGCATCGCCGCAGGGATGATGAGCATCCGGACCACGAACGCGTCGAGCAGCACGCCGAACGCCAGGCCGAACCCGATGGGCTTGATGGTCGCGTCGTGGGAGAACACGAAGCCGGCGAACACCGAGATCATGATGATCGCCGCGGCGGTCACGACCGCCCGGCCGGCGTGCAGCCCGTGCTGCACCGCGACGCGCGCCGGGGCGCCGTGGGCGTACGACTCGCGCATCCCCGAGACGAGGAAGAGCTGGTAGTCCATGGCCAGGCCGAACAGGATGCCGGTGGCGATGATGGGCAGGAAGCTGAGCACCGGCCCGGGCTCGTGCACGCCGAACACGTCGGCGAGGAAGCCCAGCTGGAAGATCGCGGTGATGCCGCCGAACGCCGCGAGCAGCGACAGCACGAAGCCCAGGGTCGCGGTGAGCGGCACCAGGATCGAGCGGAACACGACGACCAGGATGAGCAGGGACAGACCTACCACCAGGACGAGGTAGAGCGGCAGCACGTCGGCGAGCTGCTCGGAGATGTCGATGTTGGCGCTGGCGTTGCCGGCCACGCCGAGCTCCGCCTCGCCGCCGGCTGCGGTCTGCGGGGTCAGCTCGCGCAGCTCGTGGACGAGCAGCTCGGTCGACTCGCTGGAGGGCCACCGCTCAGGCACGACCTGGAACGCGAGCGACGTACGGTCCTCGGACGCGCCGATCGGCACCACCGCGACGACGTCGCCGACGTCGTGGATCGCCTGGCCGATGGCTGCCTGCTCGGCGAGCACCTCGTCCTCGGCGACGGCGGCGGGCAGGTCGGCGACCACGAGCAGCGGTCCGTTGAAGCCGTCGCCGAACTTCTCCGCCTGCACCTGGTAGGCCCGGTAGCCCGACGAGTCGGGAGGCTGGGTGGAGCCGTCGGGCAGGCCCAGGCGCATCTGCGTCGCCGGTGCCGCGACCGCCAGCAGCGCGGCGATCCCCAGCGCCAGCACGGCCCAGGCCCGCGTGGTGCTCATCGGCCGGTCGCGCTCGGTGACGGCGTCGGCGCCGTCCCGCTCGCCGGCGGCGAGACGCTCGCGCTCGCGCCGGCGCAGGATCCGGTTCCCGACCAGGGAGAGAATCGCCGGGGTCAGCGTGATCGCCATCAGGATTGCCACCAGGACGGCCACGGCGCCGACGGTGCCCATGAGGCCCAGGAACCCGACACCCGTCACGTTGAGCGCCAGCAGCGCGACGATGACGGTCACGCCGGCGAAGACGACAGCGTTGCCGGACGTGCCGTTGGCCAGGCCGATGGACTCGTGGAGCGCGGCGCCCTGCTTGAGCTGGCGCCGGTGCCGATTGATGATGAAGAGCGAGTAGTCGATGCCGACGGCGAGCCCGAGCATGACGCCCAGCACCGGCGTGACCGAGACGAAGTCGACGATCCCGGAGAACGACAGCGACGCCAGGGAGGCGACCCCGACCCCGAGCAGGGCGGTCACCAGCGGCAGGGCGGCGCCGAGCAGGGTGCCGAGCATGACGGTGAGCACGATCGCGGCGATGACCACGCCCGCGATCTCGCCGGGGCCGAGGATGGACGGCACGGTCTGCGCGATGTCCTGCGAGGCGTGCAGCTCCACGCCGTCGACGCCCGCGTCGGAGACCAGGTCCTCGATCTCGGTCTTGGCCTCGGCGCTGACCTCGTTGATCGCCACGTCGAAGGTCACGTTGGCGATCGCCGCGCTGCCGTCCTCGGACACGGTGCGGTAGGGGGCGGACAGGCGGGACACGGTGGCGCCCAGCTCGAGGGGGGCGGACCGCTTCTCCACCGCGGCACGCTGCCGGTCGAGCTCGGCCTGCCCGGCGTCGAGCCGCTGCTCGGCGGCTTCGAGCTGCGGACGGAGCTGGGCCAGCGTGCCGGCCGCCCGCGCCTGGGCGCGCTGCTGGGCGAGCGCCTCCCGGCCCGCGTCGATCTGCGCCTGTCCCGCGTCGAGCTGCGCGAGGCCCTCCTCGAGGCGACGCCGGCCGTCGGCGACCTGCTGCTCGGACTCGTCGAGCCGGTCCTGCGTGGCGAACGGGTCGGCCACCTCGGCGACGTCGTCCACCGCGGCGACGCGGTCGAACAGCTTTGCGAGCTCGCGCTTCTGGGCGTCGGTGAAAGGCGAGCCGTCCGTGGTCTCGACGACGATCGCGCCGTTGCCGCCGCCGGTGCCCTCGAAGTCGCGCTCGAGCTGCTGGGACACGCGGGTGGTGGGGGTGTCGGGCAGCGTGATGTTCGAGGACAGCGCGCCGGCGAACGACACGTACGTCACCGCGGTGACCGCCAGCAGCGCCAGCCAGGAGCCGATGACGGTCCAGTGGCGGCGGGCCGCGAAGCGACCGATGCGGTAGAGGAGCTCAGCCATGACGGGGCGGGCCTTTCAGGTGGGGGGAGGGGTCAGCCGGCGTGGCCGGAGCGGAGCAGGTGCAGCAGGCGGTCGAGGAGTCGGTCCCAGTCGGCGCGCGCGGCAGGGGGTACGTCGGCGCGGAGGTCCGGGTGCGCCTCGAGCCAGTGCCCCGCCAGGGCGGCGAGCCCGCTGGTGAGGAAGGCCAGCTCGAGCTCGAGGTCGAGGGGGTCGAGGTCGGGGAGCCGGCCCAGCAGCCGCTCGCGCAGCCGGCCGACGACGTGCTCGAACGCCGTACGAGCGATGCCGTCGGCCCGCTCGTCGCCCGGAGCCGGCCCGCCGAGGGCCTGGTGGATGGTGACGATGGCGGTGGGCAGGTCGACCCCGCGGGTCGCCTCGCACAGCGCGTCCAGCGCGGCGCGACCGCCCGCCGCGCCGGGTGGGAGGTCGACGAGGCCGCGGTCGACGGCCGCGAGGAGGTCCAGCGTCGCCTCGGCGAGGATCTGCTCGCACACCGCCACCAGGAGCTGGTCGAGGCCGGCGAAGTGGTTGAACACGGTGCGCCGCGAGACTCCCGCCAGCGCCGCCACCTGGTCGACGGTGAAGCCGTCGGCGCCGCGCTCGGAGGCGAGCGTCCGCGCGGCATCGACGATGGCTCGGTGCCGCTGGTCGCGGGCCCCCCTGCCGTCGTCGGCGCGCGCTGTGCTCACCCGACAAGTGTTGCACTCAGTGCAAATCTGGCCGCCCCGGACGTCATACGGAGGGGCGACCGCCTGACCCGACCGTATGACGTCCGAGGGGGGACCCCGGACGCCGGTCGTGCCCTCGATCGGGTGAGGCGGTCGGATGGCGGCACGGCGCGGGGGTACCGGCCAGGCGTCCCGACGACCTCGAAGGAGCCCGCATGTTCCTGTTCTTCAGCAACCGGCTCGGCTGCGCCACCTCGCTGCTGATCTCGGTCGCGATCACCGCGCTGCTGCTGGTGCTCTTCGTCCTCTAGCCCCAGACGCAGATCGGGCCGGTCCGCGAGGGACCGGCCCGATCAGTTGGCTGGCGGTGGCGGTGGGATTTGAACCCACGGTGGGTTTGACCCCACACATCATTTCGAGTGATGCACCTTCGGCCGCTCGGACACGCCACCGCGCGGAACGATACCGGAGGCTGAGCGGGAGCCGGAAACCGGCGTCAGGCGGTGGGCCCGACGTAGCAGAGCATCCGGTAGTCGACGCCCTCCTCGATGGTGACGAAGCCGTGCCGCTCGTAGAACCGACGCGTGTCCTCGTCCACCTCGTCGACGTTGATGTGCATCTCGGGGGAGCCGAGCTCGCGGACCAGGCGGCGGGACAGCTCGAGCAGCTGGGTGCCGATGCCGCGGTCGCGGCGCTCGGGCACGACGTAGAGCTCCTCGAGCTGGGAGACCGGGCCGTCGAACCAGATGGCCGGCCGCAGGCTCACGAGGGCGAACCCCACCGGCTCGGCGGCGTCCTCGGCGAGCACCGCCACGATCTCGTCGAGGCGCAGCAGCCGGTCGAACCGGGCGGTGAGCACGTCGGCGTCGTCGGTCTCGGTGTCGAACTCGGTGTTGAAGTCCCACAGCAGCCGGGCGAGCACGGGTGCGTCGTCGACGCGTGCTCGGCGTACGGCGGTCACGGCAGGCGCTCGCGCTCGAGGCGGTGGGCGGCGAAGAAGTCGTCGAGCAGCGCGGTGGACTCGGCGGCGAGCACTCCGGCGACCACCTCGGGCCGGTGGTTGAGGCGGCGGTCGCGCACCACGTCCCACAGCGAGCCGACCGCGCCCAGCTTGTCGTCGTAGGCGCCGAACACGAGGCGGTCGACGCGGGCCAGCACGAGCGCGCCGGCGCACATCGTGCAGGGCTCGAGGGTCACGACCAGCGTGCAACCGGACAGTCGCCACTCGCCGCGCGTGGCCGCCGCGGCGCGGAGGGCGACGACCTCGGCGTGACCGGTGGGGTCCCCGTGCGACTCGCGGGTGTTGCGGCCGGTGCCGATGACCGTCCCGCCGGCGTCGACGACGACGGCACCGACCGGTACGTCGTCGCCCTCCAGCGCGACGCGCGCCTGGTCCAGGGCCAGCCGCATCGGCTCGTCCCAGGGTCCGCGACGGCTCATGCGGAGGTGAGCCCGACGGCGTCGTCGAAGAGCTCGCCGAAGCCCAGGCGGCGCGCGACCTCGGACAGCATCTCGTCGGGATAGAGCTCGACGTCGTCGAGCAGGGCAGCCATCTCGATGGCGTTCAGGCCCAGGTCGCCGAGGAGGCCAAGGTCACCGGCCGGCTCCTCGACGTCGTCGTCCTCCGGCGGCGGCAGGTGCAGGAAGTCGATGGCCGACTTGGCCAGCTCCCACTCGTCGGCCGCGGTGACGTCGGAGAGCAGCACCCGGGTGGTCGACCCCGCGACCCGCACCAGGACGAAGAAGTCCTCGTCGACCGCCACCATCCCGACCGCGCCCGACTCGCCGGAGACCTGCCGCAACGCGTGGGCGAGCGACTCGACGGACTCGAAGGCGGGCGAGGCGATGTCCTGCAGCTCCCAGACCCCGTCCTCGACGAACGCGGCGAGCGCGAAGTCGACCTCACCGGCCTGCTCGGACATGGACCCTCCCCACGAGCGCTGCGGACCCGTCCAATGTCCCAGAAACACCCGGGTGCGCCAACCCTCTTTCGACCCCGACGGCCACGCAGGCGGCCACGGGGTCGGGCTCGCGGTCGGCCATTAGGGTGACCCCCATGCGCCTGCACGTGGTGAACCACCCGCTCGTCTCGCACAAGCTGACCGTCCTGCGTGACCGGGACACCGACTCCCCGACCTTCCGCCGGCTGACCGACGAGCTCGTGACGCTGCTGGCCTACGAGGCCACCCGCGAGGTCCGCGTGGACCCGCTGGACATCACCACGCCCGTCGGACCCACCACGGGCGTCTACCTCGCCCAGCCCAAGCCGATGGTGGTGCCCATCCTGCGCGCCGGCCTCGGCATGCTCGACGGCATGATGCGGCTGCTGCCCACGGCGGAGGTCGGCTTCCTCGGCATGCTGCGCAACGAGGAGACGCTCGAGGCGTCGACGTACGCCGAGCGGCTGCCCGAGGACCTGTCCGGGCGCCAGTGCTACGTCCTGGACCCGATGCTCGCGACCGGTGGGACGCTGGCCGCCGCGATCCGCTTCCTCACCGACCGCGGCGCCGACGACATCACGGCGATCTGCCTGCTCGTCGCGCCCGAGGGTGTCGACAACCTCGAGGCCGGGCTCCGGGGCCTCGACGTCCCCGTCACCGTGGTGACCGCGGCACTCGACGAGCGGTTGAACGAGAAGGGCTACATCGTCCCGGGCCTCGGCGACGCCGGCGACCGGCTGTACGGCGTCGCGCACTGACCCTCGCTTGCCGCGCCTGGGCGGCCGGGCGGGGCGGTGCGTGAGCGACATTCGCAGCGCTCGGGATGTGGCTGGGGCACCGCTGGGGCGCGGGTTGCGCCGGGGTGGCCGGGGGCGGTGCGTGAGCGACATTCGCAACGTCCGGGATGTGGCTGGGGCACCGCTGGGGCGCGGGTTGCGGCCGGGGTGGCCGGGGAGCGGTGCGTGAGCGACATTCGCAGCGCTCGGGATGTGGCTGGGGCACCGCTGGAGGCCGGTTCAAGCGAGGCGGCCGGGCAGCGGTGCGTGAGCCACATCGCGAAGGCCTTCGATGTGGCTGGGACACCGCCAGGGGGAGGGCCTGCGCAACGTCCGCAATGTGGCTGAGCCACCGCCCAGCAGGAGCGCCCTCAGCCCAGGGTGGAGCGGCGAGCGATGAGCTCGGGGGTGAAGGTCACCTGCTGGTGGACGTGGTCGGGGTCCTCGGCCTCGTCGAGGACGAGCTCGGCGGCGCGACGTCCGAGCTCCTGGCGCGGCTGCCGCACCGACGTCAGGGGTACGGCGGCGGCGCTGGCGTACTCGATGTCGTCGTAGCCCACGATGGCCAGGTCGCCCGGCACGCTGGCCCCGGACGTGCTGAGCTGCTGGAGCAGCCCCAGCGCGAGGAGGTCGTTGGCGCAGAAGGCCGCGGTCGGACGACGGCGCTTGCTGATGCCCATCACCCGCTCGC
This sequence comes from Nocardioides sp. SYSU D00065, assembly GCF_017916425.1. GTDB lineage: Bacteria > Actinomycetota > Actinomycetes > Propionibacteriales > Nocardioidaceae > Nocardioides. The sequence continues at coordinate 271,591 of NZ_JAFMSX010000003.1, forward strand.
CGGCCGAGCGGCCCTCGACGACGGTGAGGCTCGCGGTGGGGACGATGGTCAGCTGGTCCTCGGGCAGGCCGGCGTCGGACCAGGCCCGGCGGGCGCCCTCGAGCCGGTCGCGCACCTGGCCGATGCTGTCCGGCCCTCCGATGAAGGCGACCCGCGTGTGACCGGTGTCGATGAGGTGCTCGACCGCGAGCCGGCCACCGAGCACGTCGTCGACGGCGACCGAGCAGAACTCGTCGTCGGAACGGGTGCGGTCGACGATCACGACAGGGGTGCCGTTGCGGCGCACCTCGGCCAGCGCGGCGGCGTCCGGGTCGACGGGCGTCACCAGGATCCCCTGCACCCGCTGCTCGACGAGGTGGGCGAGGTAGTCGCGCTCGCGCGCCGCGCGGTTGTCGGAGTGGCACATGAACAGCGACAGCCCGGCGCCCTCGGCGGCCCGCTCCGCCCCTTCGGCGACGTCGGTGAAGAACGGGTTGCGCGCGTCGAGCAGGACGTAGGCGAGGGTCCGACTGCGTCCGGCGCGCAGCTGTCGGGCAGACTCGTTGCGCACGAAGCCGAGGTCACGCATCGCCTGCTCCACCCGGGCACGTGTGTCCGGCGAGACCCGCTCGGGGCGGTTGAGCACGTTGCTGACCGTTCCCAGCGACACGCCGGCGCGTGCCGCGACGTCCTTGACCGACGAGGCCTTGGCCACCGTCTCCCCCTTGCGTCGCGTGCGTTGAAACGATCTGAAGCGGAGCGTACGGCATGTGCCGCCTCGGCGGGCCGGTCGAGGAACGACTTGGGAGACACGCATGCGAACCCCTTGACAGATGTGACGACCCTCACCTACGGTCCCGTTGAAACCTTTCAACCCAAGGAGTTCCATGTCCCCGAGCGACACCGCTGCACCGGTGCTCGAGCTGCGCGACGTCTCCAAGTCGTTCGGCCCCGTCGTCGCCCTGCGCTCGGGCAGCCTGCGCGTCGACGCCGGCTCGATCCACGCCCTCATCGGCGAGAACGGCGCCGGCAAGTCCACGCTGGTGAAGGTCGTCGCCGGCGTGCACCGCCGCGACGCCGGCACCTTCGAGCTGGGCGGCGAGCCCGTCGACTTCACCTCCACCGCCGAGTCCAAGCAGGCCGGTGTCGCGGTGATCTACCAAGAGCCCACGCTCTTCCCGGACCTCTCGGTCACCGAGAACATCTTCATGGGCCGCCAGCACCGGGCGCGCGGACGACGCATCGACCGGCCGGCGATGTACGCCGAGGCCGAGCGCCTCTTCTCGCGCCTCGGGGTGCGGATCGACCCGCGGCGCCCCGCCGAGGGACTGTCCATCGCCGACCAGCAGATCATCGAGATCGCCAAGGCCATCTCGCTCGACGCACGGCTCCTCGTCATGGACGAGCCCACCGCAGCGCTGAGCGGGGTGGAGGTGGAGCGCCTGTTCGCCGTCGCCCGCAGCCTGCGCGACGAGGGCCGCGCCCTGGTCTTCATCTCCCACCGCTTCGACGAGGTGTTCGCGCTCTGCGACACCGTCACGGTGATGCGCGACGGCTCCTACGTGGACACCCGCCGCATCGACGGGACGACGCCGTCCGAGCTGGTCTCGCTCATGGTGGGTCGCGACGTCGACGAGCTCTTCCCCAAGGTCGCCGCGGAGATCGGCGAGCCGGTCCTGCAGGTGCGGGGGCTGAGCCGCGCCGGGGTCTTCCACGACATCGACCTCGAGGTCCGCGCCGGGGAGATCGTCGGCCTGGCCGGGCTCGTGGGCGCCGGACGCAGCGAGGTCGCCCGCGCCGTGTTCGGCGTCGACGCCTACGACTCGGGCACCGTGACGATGTCCGGCAAGCCCGTCAAGGCGCGCGACCCCCGCTCGGCCATCCGCGCCGGCATGGCGTTCATCCCCGAGGACCGGCGCAAGCAGGGCCTGGTCATCGACTCCTCGGTCAGCCGCAACGTCGCCGGCGTCATCCGCCGGAGCATCGCCAAGGCCGGCCTGCTGACCGGCGCCATGGAGACCAAGGCCGCCGGGCCGTGGGCCGGACGCCTCGAGGTCAAGACCAGCGCGCTGGACATGAACGCCGCCACCATGAGCGGCGGCAACCAGCAGAAGGTCGTGATCGCCAAGTGGCTGGCCACCAACCCCAGCCTGCTGATCATCGACGAGCCGACCCGCGGCATCGACGTCGGCACCAAGGCCGAGGTCCACCGCCTGCTGTCCGAGCTCGCCGGCCAGGGGCTGGCGATCTTGATGATCTCCTCCGAGCTGCCCGAGGTCCTCGGCATGGCCGACCGCGTCCTCGTCCTCTGCGAGGGCCGGATCACCGCCGAGCTCGACCGTGCCGAGGCCACTCCCGAGGCGGTCATGCACGCCGCCACCCACCACCTGGAGGAGGCCCGATGACCACCCCACGGCGTTCTTCCTCTCCGCTCCGCTCCCCCGAACCCCGCGAGGACCCCGGACAGATGAGCCACACCGACGTCGAGCGCCCCGGCTCCGGCCCACAGGCCGCCCCGGACGTGTCCACCGGCGAGGCCCTCCTCGTGGAGCCCAGCCGGCTCTCGCCTACCCGCCGCGCCCTGACCAGCGTCCTGCGCTCGCGCGAGCTCTCGATCTTCCTGGTGCTCGTCGCCGTCGTCGTGCTCGCCACGACCAAGAACAGCAGCTTCCTGTTCAGCGCCGACGGGTGGCGCAACTTCCTGCTCAACCCGTCGATCCTGCTGCTGCTCGCGGTCGGCCAGGGCGTCGTCATCATCACCCGCAACGTCGACCTGTCGGTCGGCTCGGTGATGGCGCTGACGGCGTACCTCACCGGCCGGCTCTTCATCGAGCAGCCCAATCTGCCCATCGTCGCGGTCGTGGCCGCCTGCCTGCTGCTCGGCGCGGTCCTCGGGCTGGTCAACGGCGTGCTGGTGGCGTACGGCAAGGTGCCGGCACTCGTGATCACGCTCGGCACCATGTACATCTTCCGCGGGATCATGCTCACCTGGGCCGGCAGCGACCGGATCAACGCCGGCGACATGCCGCGCGAGTTCCTCAGCCTCGGCACCCAGACCGTGCTCGGCATCCCGCTGCTCACGATCGTCGCCGTGCTCGTGCTGGCCGCGGTCGGCTACTACCTCCACACCGCCCGGGGCGGCCGCGAGCTCTACGCCATCGGCTCCGACCCCGACGCCGCGGTCCTCTACGGCCTGCCCGTACGCCGTCGCCTGCTGGCCGCGTTCGTGCTGAGCGGCGCGCTCGCCGGCCTGGCGGGCGCCCTCTACACCGCCCGCTACGGCACGGTGAGCTCGAGCGTCGGCAACGGCATCGAGCTGCAGGCCGTGGCCGCGGCGGTCATCGGCGGCATCGCGATCTTCGGCGGCAGCGGCACCGTGTGGGGCGCGGCCATCGGCGCGTTCCTGCTGATCACCATCAACCGGGCCCTGCCCAGCCTCGGCATCGAGGACTTCTGGCAGCGCGCCGTCGTCGGCGTGCTCATCCTGGGCGCCATCGTCCTCGACCGCGTCCTGGCTCGCCGACAAGCACGCAAGCTCGCCGAATCGAGGGACCACGCATGAGCACCCAGGCCCCGGCGCCCGCCGCCACCCGCACGTACGCCGCCCACTCCGCGCCCCTGTGGAAGCGCTGGCTGCTGACCCGCGAGACCGCCGTCATCGTGCTCACCGCCGCGGTGGTGCTCTACTCGATCGCCAACGTGCCGAACTTCGACGGTCCGCTGACCCTGAAGTTCCTGCTCCAGGACATCGCGCCGATCCTGCTCATCGCCCTGCCGATGACCCTCGTGATCATCACCGGCGAGATCGACCTGTCGGTCGCGAGCATCATGGGGCTCAGCAGCGTGCTCCTCGGCGTGCTGCACGAGAGTGGGATGTCCGTGCCCGCCGCCGCCCTGCTGGCCCTGCTGGCCGGCCTGGCCTGCGGTGCGCTCAACGGCTTCCTCATCGCCTACGTCGGGCTGCCGTCGCTGGCGGTCACCATCGGCACGCTGGCGCTGTTCCGCGGCATCGCGGTCGGCCTGCTCGGCACCACGGCGATCACCGACTTCACCGAGAAGTGGTCCGACCTCGCGACGGGCACCATCGGCGAGACCCGGATCCCGCTCGTGATGATCCCCTTCGCCGTGCTCGCCGTCGGCTTCGTCGTCCTGCTGCACTTCTCGACGTTCGGCCGCGGGGTCTACGAGATCGGGCTCAACGACGAGGCGGCGCACTTCACCGGCGTCGACGTCCGGCGGACCAAGCTCATCCTGTTCGTCCTGTCCGGCGTGGTGTCCGCGCTCGCCGGGATCTACTTCACCCTCCGCTACGGCTCGGCCCGTGGCGACAACGCCACCGGCTACGAGCTGCAGGTCATCGCGGCGGTGCTGCTCGGCGGCGTGTCGATCTTCGGCGGCCGCGGCCGGCTGCACGGCGTGCTCGCCGGCGTCGTGCTGATCGGCGTCATCTCCAGCGCGCTGCGCCTGGAGAGCGTGACGGTCAACGTCACCAACGTCATCGTCGGCCTCCTCCTGGTGGCCTCGGTGATCCTTCCCAGCGTCCTTGGGTGGGCCGGCTCTCGGCTGCCCCGCAAGGCGTCAGCGGCCCCTGCGGGACCGCGCTCCGACAAGGACACGGCGACCGCCGGCGTCTGAGACCCCGAAAGGTAGAGACAGATGAAGTTCCACAAGAGGCGGCCCACCGCCCTCGCCGCGCTCGCCCTGACCGCGACCTTCGCCTTCGCCGGCTGCGGCGGCGACGACGGTGGCGACGGCGGCTCGGCCGGCGGTAGCGGCGGTGGCGAGCTGAGCATCACGATGCTCCCGAAGAACCTCGGCAACCCCTACTTCGACACCAGCACCGACGGCGCCGAGGCGGCCGCCGAGGAGATCGGCGCCGACCTCGAGGAGGTCGGTCCCGAGACCGCGAGCCCCGACGCCCAGGTGTCCTACATCAACACCGTTGCCCAGCAGGGCCAGGACGCGCTGATCCTGTCGGCCAACGACCCCGACGCCCTGTGCGACGCGATCGACGAGGCGCGCTCGGCCGACGTGAAGGTCGTGACCTTCGACGCCGACACCAACCCCGAGTGCCGCGACCTGTTCGTCAACCAGGCCACCGCCGAGGGCATCGCCGCCAAGCAGCTGGAGCTCATCTCCGAGCAGATCGGCGGCGAGGGCGAGATCGCGATCCTGTCCGCCGCGGCCAACGCGACGAACCAGAACGCGTGGATCGAGATGATGGAGACCGAGCTCGCGGAGAACCCCGACTACGCGAACATCGAGCTGGTCGACACCGTCTACGGCGACGACGAGGACCAGAAGTCCTTCGACCAGACCGAGGCGCTGCTGCAGAACCACCCCGACCTCAAGGGCATCATCTCGCCCACCACGGTCGGCATCGCCGCCGCGGCCCGCTACCTCTCGGACTCCGAGTACAAGGGCAAGGTCGCGCTGACCGGCCTCGGCACCCCGAACCAGATGCGCGAGTACGTCGAGAACGGCACCGTCGAGGCGTTCGCGCTGTGGAACCCCGAGGACCTCGGCGCCCTGGCGACCTACGCCGCTGCCGCGCTGGCCAACGGCGACATCTCCGGCGAGGAGGGCGACACCTTCGAGGCCGGCGACCTCGGTGAGTTCACGGTCGACGCCGACGGGGTCGTCCTGCTCGGTGAGCCGTTCACGTTCAACGCCGACAACATCGGCGACTTCGACTTCTGAGTCGGATCCCCACCGCACCACCTCGTCCCGGGGCCGCCGGCCACCAGCCGCCGGCGGCCCCGGGCACACCATCGAGCCACGCGAGGAGACGGCGATGCACCGTGTCTGCTTCACCCTCCAGGTCCGCCGCGACCGGATGGGGGAGTACGCCGAGCGCCACGCAGCCGTGTGGCCCGACATGCTCCGTGCCCTCCACGACACCGGCTGGCACAACTACTCCCTCTTCCTGCGCGAGGACGGCCTGCTCGTCGGCTACCTCGAGACCCCGGACCTGGCGGCCGCGCAGGAGGGCATGGCCCGCACCGACGTGAACGCGCGGTGGCAGGCCGAGATGGCCGAGTTCTTCGAGGACCTCGACCTCCCGCCCGACCAGGGCTTCTGGCAGCTGAGCGAGGTCTTCCACCTCGAGGACCAGCTCGCCGCGCACACCAGCGCGACCACCGATCTCCCCACCCAGACACAGGACCAGTGATGACCAGCTTCTCCGACATCAGCGACCGGCTCGGCGACCTCGCGATCGAGGTCCCGTCCTGGGCCTACGGCAACTCCGGCACCCGATTCAAGGTGTTCGGCTCGCCGGGCACCCCCCGCACGGTCCAGGAGAAGATCGCCGACGCCGCGGCCGTGCACCGCTTCACCGGCCTCGCGCCGACCGTGGCGCTGCACATCCCGTGGGACAAGGTGGACGACTACGCCGCGCTGGCGGCGTACGCCAAGGAGCAGGGCGTCACGCTCGGGACGATCAACTCCAACACGTTCCAGGACGACGACTACAAGCTCGGGGCGCTCACCCACACCGACCCGCGGGTGCGGCAGAAGGCGATCGACCACCACTTCGAGTGCATCGAGGTGATGAACCAGACCGGGTCGCGCGACCTGAAGATCTGGCTGGCCGAGGGCACCAACTACCCCGGCCAGGGCGACATGCGCGCCCGCCAGGACCGGCTCGCCGAGGGGCTGCGCACGATCTACGACCAGCTCTCCGAGGACCAGCGGCTGGTGCTGGAGTACAAGTTCTTCGAGCCGGCGTTCTACCACACCGACGTGCCGGACTGGGGCACGTCGTACGCCCACGTCGCCGCCCTCGGCGACCGCGCCAAGGTGTGCCTCGACACCGGCCACCACGCGCCGGGCACCAACATCGAGTTCATCGTCGCCCAGCTGCTGCGCCTGGGGAAGCTCGGCTCGTTCGACTTCAACAGCCGCTTCTACGCCGACGACGACCTGATCGTCGGTGCGGCCGACCCGTTCCAGCTGTTCCGCATCATGGTCGAGGTCATCCGCGGCGGCGGCTTCGGCTCGGCCGCGGACGGCACGCCCAACGACGTGGCCCTGATGCTCGACCAGTGCCACAACATCGAGGACAAGATCCCCGGCCAGATCCGATCGGTGCTCAACGTCCAGGAGATGACGGCCCGCGCGCTGCTCCTCGACACCGAGGCGCTCGACGAGGCCCGGAGCGCCGGCGACGTGCTCGGCGCCAACGCGATCTTCATGGACGCCTTCTACACCGACGTCCGCGGCGACCTCGCCGCCTGGCGCGAGCAGCGCGGTCTGCCGGCCGACCCCATGCGGGCCTACCTCGACTCCGGCTACCAGCAGCAGATCGAGGCGGACCGCGTCGGTGGCGTCCAGGCCGGCTGGAACTGACGCGCACGTCCTCGCACCACCTCTCCGCCGCATCCCCGCACCCACCTCCCCGCGATCCCGAAGGAACCCCGCACCGTGAGTGACCTCAACCCCACCGTCGCCGCGCTCGTCGAGCGCTCCAACCGGCTGGGCGCCGACCCGAAGAACACCAACTACGCCGGCGGCAACACCTCCGCCAAGGGCACCGAGACCGACCCGGTCACCGGCGAGGACGTCGAGCTGCTGTGGGTGAAGGGGAGCGGCGGTGACCTCGGCACGCTGACCCCGGGTGGGCTCGCGGTGCTGCGCCTGGACCGGATGCGCGCGCTGGTCGACGTCTACCCCGGCGTCGAGCGCGAGGACGAGATGGTCGCGGCCTTCGACTACTGCCTGCACGGCAAGGGCGGTGCCGCCCCGTCGATCGACACGGCCATGCACGGCCTCGTCGACGCGGCGCACGTGGACCACCTGCACCCCGACTCGGGCATCGCCATCGCGACCGCTGCCGACGGCGAGCGGCTGACCGGTGAGATCTTCGGCGACAAGGTCGTGTGGGTGCCGTGGCGCCGTCCCGGCTTCCAGCTCGGTCTGGACATCGCCGAGATCAAGGCGAAGAACCCGCAGGCCGTGGGCTGCATCCTCGGCGGGCACGGCATCACCGCCTGGGGCGACACGAGCGAGGAGGCCGAGCGCAACTCGCTGTGGATCATCGACACCGCCGCCGCGCACATCGCCGAGCACAGCCGGCCGGAGCCGTTCGGCCCCGCGCTCGACGGCTACGCCCCGCTGCCCGCCGACGAGCGTCGCGCCAAGGCCGCGGCCCTCGCGCCGACGATCCGCGGCATCGCCTCGGCCGACCGCCCGATGGTCGGCCACTTCACCGACTCCGACGTGGTCCTCGACTTTCTCGCCCACGCCGAGCACCCCCGGCTGGCCGCCCTCGGAACCTCGTGCCCCGACCACTTCCTGCGCACCAAGGTCAAGCCGCTCGTGCTCGACCTGCCCGCGTCGGCGAGCGTCGAGGAGTCCCTCGCCCGCCTGCAGGAGCTCGCGGTGGCCTACCGCGAGGACTACCAGGGCTACTACGACCGCAACGCCACCCCCGACAGCCCGGCCATCCGCGGCAAGGACCCGCTGATCGTCCTGGTCCCGGGCGTGGGCATGTTCAGCTTCGGCAAGGACAAGCAGACCGCCCGCGTCGCCGGTGAGTTCTACGTCAACGCGATCAACGTGATGCGCGGCGCCGAGGGTCTCTCGACGTACGCCCCCATCGACGAGGCCGAGAAGTTCCGCATCGAGTACTGGGCGCTGGAGGAGGCCAAGCTCCAGCGGATGCCGAAGCCCAAGCCGCTCGCCACCCGCGTCGCGCTGGTCACCGGCGCCGCCTCCGGCATCGGCCTCGCCACGGCCAAGCGGCTCGCCGCCGAGGGCGCGTGCGTCGTCATCGCGGACCTGTCGCTGGACAAGGCGCAGGCCGCCGCGTCCGAGATCGGCACCGCCGACGTCGCCGTCGGCGTCCAGGTGGACGTCTCCGACGCCGCGGCCGTCGAGGCCGCGGTCCAGGCCACGGTGCTCGCCTTCGGCGGCGTGGACCTCGTGGTCAACAACGCCGGCCTGTCGCTGTCGCGCTCGCTGCTCGAGACCACCGAGAAGGACTGGGACCTCCAGCACGACGTGATGGCCAAGGGGTCGTTCCTCGTCGCCAAGGCCGCCGCCAAGGCGATGATCGAGCAGGGCATGGGCGGCGACATCGTCTACATCTCCTCGAAGAACTCGATCTTCGCCGGCCCCAACAACGTCGCGTACGGCGCCGCCAAGGCCGACCAGGCCCACCAGGTGCGGCTGCTCGCGGCCGAGCTCGGCGAGCACGGGATCAAGGTCAACGGCGTGAACCCCGACGGCGTCGTGCAGGGCTCGGGCATCTTCGCCTCGGGCTGGGGAGCCAACCGCGCGGCGGTGTACGGCGTGGAGGAGCAGGACCTCGGCAAGTTCTACGCCCAGCGCACGATCCTCAAGCGCGAGGTGCTTCCGGACAACATCGCCAACGCGGTCTTCGTCCTCTGCACCGACGAGCTCAGCCACACCACGGGTCTGCACATCCCTGTCGACGCCGGCGTGGCCGCGGCGTTCCTCCGCTAGTCGTGGCGCAGGTACGCGCGCGGCGGGAGGCGGGGGACCCGACGCTCCGCCTCGCGGCGGTCGACCTCGGGGCCACCAGCGGCCGGGTGATGGCGGCGACGGTCGGGCCCGGCCACCTGACCCTGCAGGAGGTGCACCGCTTCCCCAACGGCGGCGTGCCGGTCGGCGGGTCGCTGTTCTGGGACGTCCTGGGCATCCACCGCGAGGTGCTCGCGGGCATCGCCGAGGTGGCCCGCAGCGGTCCGCTCGACGGGATCGGCATCGACTCCTGGGCGGTCGACTACGGCTTGCTCGACCGTGACGGCGAGCTGCTCGGCAACCCCTACAGCCACCGCGACCCCCGGACGCGGGACGTGCCCGAGCTGGTGGCGCAGACGGTCTCCGCGCAGCAGCAGTACGCCGTCAACGGGCTGCAGCAGCTGCCGTTCAACACCGTCTTCCAGCTCGTCGCCGCCCGCGGCACGGCGTCGCTGGAGGCCGCGCACTCGCTGCTGCTCCTCCCCGACCTGCTGGGCTACTGGCTGACCGGGGAGGTCGGCGCGGAGCGCACCAACGCCTCCACGACCGGCCTGCTCGACGTGAGGTCCGGCGAGTGGTCGAGCGACCTCGCCGCGCGCCTCGGGCTGCCGTGGTCGATCCTGCCTCCGCTGCGCGAAGCCGGATCGGTCATCGGCCCGCTCCGCGCGGAGGTCGCGGCGGCCCTCGGCGTCGCCGACGGCGTGCCGGTCGTGGCGGTCGGGTCGCACGACACGGCGTCCGCCGTGGTCGCCGTGCCGGCGACGTCGGACGGGTTCGGCTACATCTCGTCGGGCACCTGGTCGCTCGTCGGGCTCGAGCTCGACGAGCCGGTGCTGAGCGAGGAGGCGCGGCTGGCCGACTTCACCAACGAGGGGGGCGTCGACCAGACGGTCCGCTTCCTCAAGAACGTGATGGGCCTGTGGGTGATCTCCGAGTGCGTCAAGGCGTGGGCCGACCGCGGCACCCCCGCCACGGACCTGGCGTCCCTGCTCGCCGGCGCCGGCACCGCGGCCCCGCTGCGCACCGTCGTCGACATCAACCACCCGTCGCTGCTGGGCCCCGGCACCCCGACCGACCCGATGCCCGAGCGCGTCGTCGCCCTGGCCCGGGCCGCCGGCGAGCCGGTGCCGCAGACGCCGGGCGAGATCACGCGGTGCGTCCTCGACAGCCTGGCGCTCGCCTACCGGCGCCACCTCCGCACCGCGGCGCGGCTGGCCGGCCGCGAGCTCGACGTCGTCCACGTCGTGGGCGGCGGCTCCCACAACCACCTGCTCTGCCAGCTGACCGCGGACGCCCTGGGCGTGCCGGTGCTGGCCGGTCCCGCCGAGGCGGCAGCACTCGGCAACGCCCTGGTCCAGGCCCGCGCCCTCGGCGCCGACCTCCCCGACCTGGCGGCCATGCGTGCGCTCGTCCGCGAGACGCACGACGTACGACGGCACGACCCGCGTCCCGGACTCGACTGGGACGCCGCCGACCAGCGCGTCGGTCCCCCCACCACCTAGGAGCCCCCGATGGACCCGCACGTCCCGACCTCGACCGAGCGCTCGACCTGCCGCCCGACCTCGACGCACCTGACCCGCCGCACCATGATCGGTGCCTCGGCGGCCGCAGCCGGCTTCGTGGCAGCGTCGTCGTCGTCCGCCGCGGCCGCGCCCGGCGGCGCGTCCGCGGCCACCCAGTGGCTGCCCAAGGACCTGGTCCGTCGCTTCGCCGAGCCCGGCACCGCGACCGCCGCGGGCTTCCGCTGGTGGTGGCCGCACGGCCTCGTCGACCCGGTCCAGATCGCGCGGGAGGTCGACCAGGTCGCCGACGCCGGCTTCGGGGTCCTGGAGGTCGCGGACGTGACCCACAGCCTCCGCGCGCGCGACATCTCCATCGACGTCGCCACCCACGGCTGGGGCACCGCCCCCTGGGTCGCCGGCGTGAAGGCCGCGCTGACCCGCGCGGCGGAGCGCGACGTCCGCATCGACATCACCGTCGGCCCGTCGTGGCCGGCCGCCGTCCCCACGATCACGCCCGACGACGAGGCCGCGTGCACCGAGCTCGCACACGGTCGCGCCGACCTCGCGGCAGGGGCGACGTACGACGGTCCCGTGCCGGAGGCCGTGCTGCACGCCGAGGGCGCGACGAAGCAGACGCTGGTGGCGCTGCAGGCGCACCGCTACACCCCGTCCAGCAACACCCGCGTCCTGCCGCAGATCGACCCTGACTCCTACGTCGACCTCCTCGACCGGGTCGTCGACGGCCGCATCACCTGGACCGCTCCGGCCTCGCCCGCCGGCGGGTCCTGGGTGCTGCTGTCCTTCTGGCAGCGCGGGTCGGGCCAGGAGCCCGAGGCCGGGCCGCACACCGACCCCCGCTCCTACGTGGTCGACCACTTCAGCGCCGCCGGCTCCCAGGCCGTCGTCGACCTGTGGGAGGACACGGTCCTCGACCGTGAGCTGCGCGCCCTGCTCGGCAGGGCCGGCGGCTACCTGTTCGAGGACAGCCTGGAGATCGAGACCGAGGCGACGATCTGGACGCCGCGGATGTTCGAGGAGTTCGAGAAGCGCGCCGGCTACGACCTCCGGCCGTGGCTGCCGGTCGTCATGGAGCTCAAGGAGAAGTACCTCTTCGACCTCGGCACCGGCCCCCAGGCGGCGACGACCGACGCCCTGCGCACCAACCAGGTCCGCGACGACTACAACCAGGTGCTCTCCGACCTCTACCGCGACCACCACCTGCTGCCGCTGCAGGCCTTCGCCCGCTCGCTCGGCATGGGCCTGCGCGTCCAGGCCTACGGCCTCGAGACCGACACCGTCGAGCACTCGGCGCTGCTCGACATCCCCGAGACCGAGTCGCTGGGCTTCAAGAACCTCGACGACTACCGCGTGATGGCGGGCGGTCGGGACATGGCCGGGCACACGATCCTGTCCTGCGAGGCCATCTGCTACAACGGCGCGGCCTACAACACGATGCTCGGCGCCAACAGCGCCAGCCCGACCGCGCAGAACCAGGCGCTGTTCACGCTCAACAGCATCTTCGCCGCCGGCGTGAACCAGGCGATCATCCACGGCTTCCCCTACGCCGACGCGCCGGGCGTCACCTGGCCCGGCTTCGCCGCGTTCTCGCCCTACTACAACGGCGCGATCGGCTTCGGCGAGGCGTGGGGCCCCCGCACGCCGCAGTGGCAGCACATGCCCGACGTGGCGGCGTACCTCGCCCGCACGCAGCTCGTCCTGCAGACCGGCACGCCGAAGTACGACGTGGTGTTCCTGCGGCAGAAGGGGTGGGCCTCGACCGGGATCGGTGCCTTCTGGGCGACCAACGACGGCATCCCGCTGGGCTGGACGCACTCCTTCGCCACGCCGGCGCTGCTCGACCTGCCGCTCGCGAAGGTGCGCGACGGCCGGCTCGCCCCCGACGGCCCGGCCTACAAGGCGATGATCATCGGCACCGACCAGTTCCGCGGCCAGGTCGCGACGATGGCCGTCGCGACCGCGCGCCGGGTGCTCGAGCTCGGTCGTGCCGGGCTGCCGATCGTCTTCGTGCGCGACTGGTCCGACCCGCGGCCCGTCGGGCTGCCCGATGGCGCGCCCGACGGGGAGGCCGGCGAGCTGCGCGACCTCCTCGCCCGGATCAAGGCGCTGCCCACGACCCGCACCGCCGCGACCGACGCCGACATCCCGGGCGCGCTGGCGTCGCTGGGCGTCACCCCCGACGTGGAGCACGAGCGGTCCACCGTGATGACCGTGCGCCGGGTGCTCGGCGACGTCGACCTCTACTACGTCGCCAACGCCCGCCACGCCGAGAACCGGCGCCTCACCGCCGTCACCCAGGACGTGTGGCTCACCGCCACCTCGCCCCGCGCCGTACCGGTCCAGCTCGACGCATGGACAGGCGAGGCGCGACCGGTCGGGCTCTGGGAGCGCCGCGGCGACCGCGTGCGGGTGCGGGTCGACCTCGCACCCGGCCAGTCGACGGTCATCGCGCTGACCGCCCCCAGGTCGGCCGAGGCGGCGGACCTGCATGCCGTCGCCACCACCGGTGCCGACGTCCTCAAGCAGCCCGGGAAGCTGGTCGTGCGCGCCGCCACCGCCGGCGAGCACACCGTGACGCTCGGCAACGGCCGCACCATGCGGACCACCGTCTCGCGCGTCCGTGGCCCCGTCGTCCCGTCGTCGTGGCGGCTCGAGGTCGAGGACTGGCAGCCGGGCGCGACGGCGACCGACACGGTCAAGCCCGTCCGCACCGTCGAACTGACCACCCTCGTGCCGTGGAGCCAGGTGCCGGGCCTCGAGGACGTCTCCGGCATCGGCCGCTACACCACCGAGGTCGACCTCGGCAGCGACTGGAGCGACCAGGACGGTGCCTGGCTCGAGCTCGGCGAGGTGACCGACACCTACCGCGTCACCGTCAACGGCGTCGCGGTCGGCGGCTGCGACCCGCTGCGGCCGCGGGTCGACGTCGGCCACCTGCTGCGGCGTGGGCGCAACGTTCTCGAGGTAGAGGTGGCCTCCACGCTCCTCAACCGGCTGCGCACCGTCACACCGGCGGTGTACGGCGTGGCGCAGCGGCAGGCGTACGGCCTGCTCGGGCCGGTCCGCCTGGTGCCGTACGTCGACCAGCCGGTCCGCCGCTGACCATGGACGGCAGCCCGGAGCGTCAGGCGGTCCTCGACCGCGACGAGCTCGCCGTCCTCCGCCTGATGGCGGAGGGGCACACGGTCGAGTCCGTCGCCCGACGCCTCGACGTCTCCGAGCGGACCGTTCGACGCAAGGCACGCAGCGCGTGCGACAAGCTCGAGTGCGACTCCACGATCGAGGCGATCGTGTGGGCCGTGCGCAACCGGCTGTTCTAGGCCAGAGGAGCACACTGTGAGGCAGACGAGAGGAACGGTGACGTGAAGGTCGCTCTCCAGGTCACGTGCGTCAACGACGCGATGTTCCCCGACACGGGGAAGGCGGTGGTCCGCCTGCTGCGCCGGCTCGGCGTGGACGTCGACTTCCCAGCCGCCCAGACGTGCTGCGGGCAGCCGATGGTGAACACCGGCTACCTCGACGAGGCCGTGCCGGTCGTCCGTGCGTTCGTCGACGCCTTCGCCGGCTACGACGCGATCGTCACGCCGTCGGGCTCGTGCGCGGGCTCGGCGCGGCACCAGCACGCGATCGTCGCCGAGCGCTCCGGCGACCCGGCCCTCGCGAAGGCCGTCGAGCAGACGGCTCCGCGCACCTACGAGCTCACCGAGTTCCTGGTCGACGTGCTGGGGGTGACCGACGTCGGGGCCTACTTCCCGCACCGGGTGACCTACCATCCGACGTGCCACAGCCTGCGCATGCTCGGCGTCGGCGACCGGCCCCGGCAGCTGCTCGAGCAGGTGCGCGGCATCCAGCTCGTCGACCTGCCGATGGCCACCGAGTGCTGCGGCTTCGGCGGCACCTTCGCGCTCAAGAACGCGGACACGTCCGTGGCGATGGGTGCCGACAAGGCCCGCCACGTCCGCGACACCGGCGCCGAGGTGCTCGTCGCCGGCGACAACTCCTGCCTGATGCACATCGGCGGGATGCTGTCTCGGCAGCGCGCCGGCGTACGCGTCATGCACCTCGCCGAGGTCCTGGCCGCCACCGAGGCCTCCGAGGGCGACTCCGACGGCCCCGCCGTCGACGCCCGGGCGGAGTCGTTCGAGGGAGACGCCCGATGAGCGGCACCTTCGTGGGCATGCCCGCCTTCCCGACCGCTGCCCGCGCTGCGCTCGGCGACACCCAGCTGCGCCGCAACCTGGCGCACGCGACCCACACCATCCGCGACAAGCGTGCCCGCGTCGTCGCCGAGGTGGAGGACTGGGAGGAGCTGCGCATCGCCGGAGCGGCGGTCAAGGAGGCGGCGCTGCGCGACCTCGCGACCCACCTCGAGACGCTGGAGGCCTCCCTCGTGCGCGCCGGGGCCACGGTGCACTGGGCCCGCGACGCCGAGGAGGCGTGTGCGATCGTCGCGTCGGTGACCCGGGCCCACGGGGCCGACGAGGTGGTCAAGGTCAAGTCGATGGCGACCCAGGAGATCGGTCTCAACGAGGCGCTGGAGGCCGAGGGCATCGCGGCGTGGGAGACCGACCTGGCCGAGCTGATCGTGCAGCTCGGCGAGGACCTGCCGTCGCACATCCTCGTGCCCGCGATCCACCGCAACCGGGCCGAGATCCGCGAGATCTTCCGCCGCCGGATGGGCGCGGTCGGGCGCCCGGCGCCGGAGGCGCTGACCGACGAGCCGGCCGTGCTGGCCGGTGCTGCCCGTGAGCACCTGCGGGAGAAGTTCCTGCGGGCGCGGGTCGCGGTGAGCGGCGCCAACTTCGCCGTCGCCGACACCGGCACGCTCGTGGTCGTGGAGTCCGAGGGCAACGGCCGGATGTGCCTGACCCTGCCGGAGGTGCTCATCAGCGTGGTCGGCATCGAGAAGGTCGTCGCGACGTGGGACGAGCTCGATCCGCTGCTCCGGCTGCTGCCGCGCTCCTCGACCGGCGAGCGGATGAACCCCTACACCTCGACCTGGTCCGGCCTCACGCCCGGTGACGGGCCGCAGGAGGTGCACGTCGTCCTGCTCGACAACGGCCGCACCCGCGCGCTCGCCGACGAGGTGGGACGCCAGGCGCTGCGCTGCATCCGGTGCTCGGCGTGCCTCAACGTGTGCCCGGTCTACGAGCGGGTCGGCGGCCACGCCTACGGCTCGGTCTACCCGGGCCCGATCGGCGCGATCCTCAACCCGCTGCTCAACGGGGTCTCCGACGAGCAGACCGCCTCGCTTCCCTACGCCTCCTCGCTGTGCGGGGCGTGCTTCGAGGTCTGCCCCGTGCGCATCGACATCCCGTCGGTGCTCGTCGACCAGCGGGCGGCGGTCATCGACTCGCACCGCGGCGACCGGGTGCCCAAGCAGGAGGCGCTCGCGATGAAGGCAGCCGCCTGGACGTTCGCCGACGCCCGCCGGCTGCGCTGGGCCGAGCGCGCGTCCGGCCTCGCCGGCCGCGTGCTGGGACGCTTCTCGCGCACCACGCTCCCCGGTGGCCGTACGGCGGCCGGTCGGCTCCCCGGCCCGGCCGCCGGCTGGACCGGCGCGCGCGACCTCCCGGCCCCACCCCGGGAGTCCTTCCGGCAGTGGTGGGACCGCACCGACGGCGGCCGCGACGGCGGCAGGCAGGGGGACGGCTCATGAGCGCCCGCGACGAGATCCTCGGCCGCGTCCGCGCGGCGCTGGCCGACGTGGCTCCGGCGGTCGACGTCCCCACCGCGCCGCGGGTGCCGAACCGCGGCGACCTGGTCGCGCTGTTCGTCGAGCGGGTGGAGGACTACCGCGCCACGGTCACCCGCTGCGCGCCCGGCGACCTGGCCGACGTGGTGGTCGCCGCGCTGGACGGCGCCACCACCGTCGTACCTCCCCGGCTGGGCATCGCGGTCCCGGGTGCGGTCGTCGACGACGGCCTGTCCGCCGCGGAGCTGGACCGCATCGACGCGGTGGTCACGCGCGCCCGGGTCGGGATCGCTGAGACCGGCACCATCGTCCTCGACCACGAGCCGGACCAGGGCCGCCGCGCGATCAGCCTCGTCCCGGACCTCCACGTCTGCATCGTCGACGCGAGCCAGGTCGTGGCCGACGTGCCCGATGCGATCGCCCTCCTCGACCCGGCCCGGCCGCTCACCTGGATCAGCGGGCCATCGGCGACGAGCGACATCGAGCTGGACCGGGTCGAGGGGGTGCACGGTCCGCGGACCCTGCACGTGGTGCTGGTGGGCTGACGTCGCGGCGGCAACGTCGCGGCCGGCTGACTCTCAGAGGTCGACGACCAGGGCCCGGTGGTCCGAGAGCGGCAGTTCGACGGCGCGGCCGCGGGCCGGGGGCAGGTCCCCGTCGAGCAGGACGTGGTCGAGCTGCTCGCGAGGCGCCTGCGCTGGGAACGTCGGCGCATCGACCAGGGATCGCATCCCGGTGATGCGCCGGGCGCGCTCGGGCCCCATGTTGAAGTCGCCCATCAGCACGAACGGCCGGTCGGCGCCCGACAACGAATCGCGCACCCGGGCCAGCTGCCGGCCGTTCCACCAGGGCACGAAGGTGAGGTGCACGTCGGCCACCGTCACCACGCCGTGAGGGGTCTCGACCGTGGCCGCGACCGCGACGCGCGGCTCGTCCCGCACCAGCTCCGGCCGGCGCGACCCGCTGAACCACATCGGCACCCGGGTCGGGACGGGGGCGAGCCGCACGGTGTGCCAGGCCCGCACCGGATACCGCGAGAGGAGCGCGATGCCGTACGCCGCGCTGTCGGGCTGCTCGTCGCCGGTGGCGGCCATCCAGGTGGCGCCGGGCACCCCGGCCAGGGCCGCGACGAACCGGTGCTCGGGGGCGCCCATCGCCTCGGCGGCCAGCGCGGTGAGGTCCGCCTCGGAGGAGCGGGACTGGTAGCGGTCGACCTCCTGCAGCGCCAGCACGTCCGCGTCGAGGGAGGCGATCGCCTCGGCGAAGCGGTCGAGGTCGACGCGGTCGTCGGACTGCGAGCGGGCATGGAGGATGTTGAAGCTCGCCAGTCGCACGCGACCTCGTGCCCATGCCGAGTGAAGTCATGCGCGGTGGGTACCTGCCCGGCATGTCTCCCACGCCGGCTCCCGCATCCCGCGACGCGCTGCGCGAGGCCCTCAAGCGCGTGGCCGTCGCGCTGAAGCAGGGCGAGGTGCCCTTCGCGCTGACCGGCGGCTACGCCGTGTGGGCGCGCGGCGGTCCGGAGTCGGAGCACGACGTGGACTTCCTGGTCGCGGCCGAGGACGTCGACAAGGCGGCCGAGTGCCTGTCGGCGCAGGGCATCGAGGTGGTGCACCCGCCCGAGGACTGGCTGTTCAAGGCCTACACCGACGGCGCCATGGTCGACCTCATCCACCGCCACTCGGGCGGACCGGCCACCCGCGAGGTGGTCCAGGACGCCGACCTGCTCGAGGTCTTGTCGGTGGAGATGCCGGTCCTGTCGGCCACGGAGGTCGTCGTGCAGAAGATGCTCGCCCTCGACGAGCACTACTGCGACTTCGGCGCGATGATCCCGGTGGTGCGGGCCCTGCGCGAGCAGGTCGACCTGGCGCGCGTGCGCAAGGAGACCGCCGACAGCCCCTTCGCGGCGGCGCTGCTGTTCCTCCTGGAGCGGCTGGGGGTCGTGGACCCCGAGGCCGACGCGCTGGCCTGATCTTGGGCTCAGGGCCGACCCCCGGGCTCATCCCGGGGCTCATCCGGGGCCTGGTCGGGCTGCGCGGTGCTGAGACACCGGTCACAGGACGCGCTGTTTCGGTACCTTGTGCCCGGCCCGCACGCCGTCCAGGTCCCGAACAGGTCCCGATCCCGGACCCGACCACCCGCCCAGGAGGCACGCAGTGCGCATCGGCATCCCCCGTGAGTTCCGACCCGGCGAGACGCTCGTCGCGGCGACGGCGAAGACGGCGTCGCAGCTGGCGGGGCTCGGCTACGACGTCGTCGTCGAGCGCGGGGCCGGCGCGGCCGCCGACCAGCCGGACACGGCGTACGCCGACGCCGGGGTCCGTGTCGGCACGGGGGAGGAGGTGTGGTCGAGCGACGTCGTGGTGAAGGTGAACGCGCCCAGCGAGGAGGAGATCGTCCGGCTGCGTCCGGGGGCGACGCTCGTCGGCCTGCTGGCGCCGGCCCGCAGTCCCGAGCTCGTCGAGCGCCTGGCAGCGGCCGGGGTCACGGCGCTCGCGATGGACGCGGTGCCGCGCATCTCGCGGGCCCAGTCGATGGACGTGCTGTCCTCGATGGCCAACGTCGCCGGCTACCGCGCGGTGATCGAGGCCGCCCACGAGTTCGGCCGGCTCTTCACCGGCCAGGTCACCGCGGCCGGCAAGGTGCCGCCGGCCCGGGTCTTCGTGGTGGGCGCGGGCGTCGCGGGGCTGGCGGCGATCGGCGCCGCCGGCTCGCTGGGCGCCGTGGTGCGCGCGTTCGACGTACGCCCCGAGGTGGCCGAGCAGGTCGAGTCGATGGGCGCGCAGTTCGTGCGGGTCGAGATGGAGCAGGAGGTCTCCTCCGACGGCTACGCCAAGGAGATGACCGCTGCGCAGGAGGCGGCCACGGCGGCGATGTACGACGAGGAGGCGCGCGCCGCCGACATCGTCATCACCACCGCGCTGATCCCCGGCCGGCCCGCGCCCCGGCTGATCTCCGCCGAGACCGTCGCGGCGATGCGGCCCGGCTCCGTCGTGGTCGACATGGCGGCGGCCAACGGCGGCAACGTCGCGGCCACGGTCCGGGACGAGCGGGTGGTCACCCCCAACGGCGTCACCGTGCTCGGCTACACCGACCTCGCCGGCCGGCTCGCGGCGCAGACCAGCCAGCTCTACGGCACCAACGTGGTCAACCTGTTCAAGCTGCTGACCCCCGCCAAGGACGGCCGGCTCACGCTCGACCTCGACGACGTGGTCCAGCGCGGAATCACCGTCACCCGAGCCGTCGAGGGCGGCGGCGCGGCAGAGGCGATGTGGCCGCCGCCGCCGGTGCAGGTCTCCGCCGCACCGGCCGCCCCCGCGGCGGCGGTCCCGGCCGAGAAGGAGCCGCCCGCGCCGCCCGACCCTCGGCGCCGGGTGTACGCCGCCGCGCTGGCCGCGGTGCTGTTCCTCGCGCTCGCCACCGCGGCGCCGGCGTCGTTCCTGCCGAGCCTGACCGTCTTCGTGCTCGCGGTCGTCATCGGGTTCTACGTGATCGGCAACGTCCACCACGCGCTGCACACGCCCCTGATGAGCGTCACCAACGCCATCAGCGGGATCATCGTGGTCGGCGCGATCCTGCAGGCCCCCGTCGACAACGTCGCGGTACAGGTCATCGCCGGGATCGCCGTCCTGCTCGCCAGCATCAACGTCTTCGGTGGCTTCCTCGTCACCCGACGGATGCTCAACATGTTCCAGAAGGGCTGAGCCGGTGATCTCGTTCGTGTCCGGCGCCTACATCGTGTCGGCGCTGCTGTTCATCCTCGCGCTCGCCGGCCTGAGCAAGCACGAGACCGCCCGGCGCGGCAACGCGTTCGGCATGGCCGGCATGGCGCTGGCCCTGGTCGCGACCCTCCTGCTCGTCGTCGACCGGCTCACCGGGGACGTCGTCGGCGACACGACCGCCGTGTGGGTCGGGCTCGCGATCGTCCTGGTCGCCGGCACCGTCGGCGCCGTGATCGGCATCCGCCTCGCCCGCGGGGTCGAGATGACCGGCATGCCCGAGCTCATCGCGATGATGCACAGCTTTGTCGGCCTCGCGGCGGTGCTGGTCGGCTACAACACCTACATCGAGGTCGCCGACCACGGTGCGCACGCCGACGCGATCCACAACGCGGAGGTCTTCCTCGGCGTCTTCATCGGCGCGGTCACCTTCACCGGGTCGATCGTGGCGAACCTCAAGCTGAGCGCGCGGATGAGCTCCGCGCCGCTCGTGCTGCCCGGGCGCCACCTGCTCAACCTCGCGATCCTCGTCGCCTCCGCCGTGCTGATGGTGTGGTTCATGCTCACCGAGGGCTGGAGCGGCCTGGCCCCCCTGGCGGTCATGACGGTCCTCGCCCTGGTGCTCGGCTTCCACCTCGTCGCCGCCATCGGAGGCGGCGACATGCCCGTCGTGGTGTCGATGCTCAACAGCTACTCCGGGTGGGCCGCGGCCGCTGCCGGATTCATGCTGGGCAACGACCTGCTGATCATCACCGGAGCGCTGGTCGGCTCGTCGGGTGCGATCCTCAGCTACATCATGTGCAGGGCGATGAACCGCTCCTTCGTCAGCGTCATCGCCGGCGGGTTCGGCTCCGACGGCGGCTCGGCCGTCGGGGCGGCGGACCGCGACTACGGCGAGCACCGCGAGATCCAGGCCGGCGAGGTCGCCGAGCTGCTGGCCGGCGCGTCGTCCGTCGTGATCACCCCGGGCTACGGGATGGCCGTGGCGCAGGCGCAGTACCCCGTCGCCGAGATGACCCGGCGGCTGCGGGAGAAGGGCGTCACCGTCCGCTTCGGCATCCATCCCGTCGCCGGGCGCCTGCCCGGGCACATGAACGTCCTGCTGGCCGAGGCCAAGGTGCCCTACGACATCGTGCTGGAGATGGACGAGATCAACGACGACCTCGCCGACACCGACGTCGTCCTCGTCATCGGCGCCAACGACACGGTCAACCCGGCCGCCTTGGAGGAGCCCGGCTCGCCGATCGCGGGGATGCCGGTGCTGGAGGTGTGGAAGGCCCGCGACGTCGTGGTCTTCAAGCGCTCGATGGCCACGGGGTACGCCGGCGTGCAGAACCCGCTGTTCTTCAAGGAGAACACCCAGATGCTCTTCGGCGACGCCAAGGACAAGGTCAACGAGATCGTCGCCGCCCTCGGCTGATCGCGTCGGTCGCTCGCGCCTACCTCCGGCGCCCCCTGGTGCACCGCCCGTCGCGCATTCATCGCCGGTCCCGCATTCATCGCCGGTCCCGCGTGCATCGCCGGTCCCGCATTCATCAAGGGATGCAGGCGAACAGGCACTTCCCTGGGTCAGTTGATCGAGGGAAGTGCCCGTTGAGCGACGTACCGTGATGAAGCAGCAGCCCGGTCCCGCCCGTCCCGCATTCATCAAGGGATGTAGGCGAACGGGCACTTCCCTGGGTCAGTTGATCGAGGGAAGTGCCCGTTGAGCGACGTACCGTGATGAAGCGGCAGCCCGGCACCGCCCGTCCCGCATTCATCAAGGGATGTAGCCGAACGGGCACTTCCCTGGGTCAGTTGATCGAGGGAAGTGCCCGTTGAGCGACATACCGTGATGAAGCACCAGCAGGCCCACCAGCAGGCCCGCACGCCGACCCGTACGCCCACCCGGCGCGAGCCCGTCAGTCCGTCGGCAGCGCGAGGCCCGTCTCGGCGTCGAACGCGTGCAGCTTGCCGGGCTCGACGGTGAACCACACGCGCTCGCCCCGGCCCGGGACGGACCGCGGCGCGATGCGGGCGACGACGTGGTCGGCGCGCAGCTCGTCACCGATCAGGTTGCCGTAGAGGAACGCGTCGGAGCCGAGCTCCTCGATCACCAGCGCCTCCACGGGGAACGACGCCTCGTCGGCCTCCGAGGCCAGCACCATCGCCTCGGGCCGGAAGCCGAGCTGCACCTGGTCGCCCTTCAGCGCCGCGACGGTCGATCGGGGCAGCGGCACGTGCCCCTCGCCGATGCGGGCCTTGCCGTCGGTGACCGTGAAGGTGCCCAGGTTCATCGCCGGCGAGCCGATGAAGCCCGCGACGAAGGCGTTGGCGGGCTTGTCGTAGAGCCCCAGCGGCGTGTCGACCTGCTGCAGCACCCCGTCCTTGAGCACGGCGACGCGGTCGCCCATGGTCATCGCCTCGACCTGGTCGTGGGTGACGTAGACGGTGGTGATGTCGAGGCGGCGCTGCAGCGAGGCGATCTGCGTACGCGTGGACACGCGCAGCTTGGCGTCGAGGTTGGACAGCGGCTCGTCCATCAGGAAGACCTTGGGGTGCCGCACGATGGCCCGGCCCATCGCGACGCGCTGGCGCTGGCCGCCGGAGAGCGCCTTGGGCTTGCGCTCGAGGTAGTCCTCGAGGTCGAGGATCTTGGCGGCCTCGGCC
Organism: Nocardioides sp. SYSU D00065; assembly: GCF_017916425.1. Taxonomy (GTDB): domain Bacteria; phylum Actinomycetota; class Actinomycetes; order Propionibacteriales; family Nocardioidaceae; genus Nocardioides. The sequence goes on from NZ_JAFMSX010000003.1 coordinate 294,639, forward strand.
ACCCGCGTCGCGATCTCCGACTTGCTGGCACCGGCGATCTTGAGCGCGAACCCCATGTTGTCGCCCACGGTCATGTGCGGGTAGAGGGCGTAGTTCTGGAACACCATCGCGATGTCGCGGTCCTTGGGCGCCACGTGCGTGACGTCGCGGTCGCCGATGAGGATCTGACCGCTGGAGACGTCCTCGAGGCCCGCGAGCATGCGCAGCGACGTGGACTTGCCGCAGCCGGAGGGACCCACGAGGACGAGGAACTCGCCCGGCTCGATCTCCAGGTCGAGGGCGTCGACGGCCGGCTTGTCGCTGCCCGGGTAGGTCCGGCTGGCCTGGTCGAAGGTGACCGAGGTGGACATGGGGTTCCTCTCTGGTGGGTGGTGCTCGAGTCGAATCGTGCCACGAGCCGTGAGGCAGGTCACACCGTCTCACCCGTCGGGGCGCCGGTCGGGCCCTCCTCCGGCGCGACGCGGAGGCACCTCACGCGGGGCGGCCCAAGGACCGCCTCAGCCCAGCCCGTACGTCCCGACGACCTCGTGCCGCGGGCGCCGATGCGGGCCCTCCCCGAGGTGCGAGGCGATCAGCGAGACCTCGTCGACGACCCACGCGGGACCGGCGTACGCGTCGAGCAGGCGCACCCAGCCGGTGACGTTGTCCGGACGACCCAGCCGGGCGAGCGTGACGTGCGGGTGGAACCGCTTGCCGTCGACGCGGGCGCCGGCACGGTTGAGGGCGGATCGGCACGAGGCGGCGAGCCGGTCGAGCTCCGTGGCGGCCGGCTCGTCGGTGTCCAGGGCGGCGAAGAGCACGCGAGCACGGTCGGCGTGCGGGAAGGCGCCGCCGCCGGCGATGCGGAGCCCGAAGGCGGACCGCCGGCCGGCGGCGTGCGCCAGGTGCTCCTCGAGCTCGTCGAGCCGGTGCTCGGGCACCGACTCGGCGAAGGCCAGCGTCACGTGGAGCTGGTCGTCGCTCGTCCAACGGAACGCGGCCGCCTCGCGCCGCACCGCGAGGAACTCCTCGAGGTGGGCCACGACGGCGGGCGGCGGCACCAGCGCCACGAACATGCGCATCACAGGCCCAGGTCGCGCCCGATCAGCATCTTCATGATCTCGTTGGAGCCGGCCCAGATCTTCGTCACGCGGGCGTCGCGCCAGGCGCGGGCCACGCGGTACTCGTTCATGTAGCCGTAGCCGCCGTGGACCTGGACGCAGTGGTCCAGGACGTCGTTCTGCACCTGCGAGGTCCACCACTTGGCCTTCGCGGCGTCGACCGGCGTCAGCTCCTTGCGGGTGTGGGCGAGCACGCAATGGTCGACGAACGCCTGCGTGACGTCGATGCGGGTGACCAGGTCGGCCAGCAGGAACTGGGTGTTCTGGAACGCGCCGATGGGCTGCCCGAACGCCTGGCGGTCCTTGGCGTACTGGATCGTCTCCTCGAGGATCTGCTTGGCGTGGGCGAGGTTCGTGATCGCCGACCCGAGCCGTTCCTGCGGCAGGAACCGCATCATCGAGATGAAGCCGGTGTCGAGCGGCCCGACCAGGTCGTCGTCGCCGACACGCACGTTGTCGAACGCGAGCTCGGCGGTGTCGGACTCGTCCTGGCCGACCTTGTCGAGCACGCGTCCGACGCTGAACCCGTCGAGCGTGGTGTCCACCGCGAACAGCGAGATGCCCTTGGCCTTCTTCTCGGGGCTGGTCCGGGCGGCGACGAGCACGAGGTCGGCGGAGCCGCCGTTGGTGATGAAGGTCTTGGCGCCGTTGATGACCCAGCCGTCGCCGTCGCGCACGGCCGTGGTCCGCAGGTTGGCGAGGTCGGAGCCGCCGCCGGGCTCGGTCATGCCGATCGCCGTGACCAGCTCGCCGGTCGCCGCGCGCGGGAGCCAGCGAGCCTTCTGCGCATCGTCGGTGAGGTGCACGAGGTAGGGCACGGTGATGTCGGCGTGGATGCCGAGGCAGCTCGGGAGCGTCATGTTGACCTTGGCGAGCTCCTCGGTGAGCACCGCGTTGAAGCGGTAGTCGCCAGCCTCGGAGCCGCCGTACTCCTCGGGGATCTCCAAGCCGAGGAAGCCCTGCTTGCCCGCCGCGAGCCAGAAGTCGCGGTCGAGTCCGTGGTTGGCGGCGTACGTCTCGAGGTGCGGAGCGACCTCGCGGTCCAGGAACTGCTTGACCGAGGCGCGGAAGGCCTCGTGATCCTCGTCGTAGATGTCGCGCTTCATGGTTCTATGTTACCCGCGAGTCACGTAAGGTCGCGCCGTCCCTGGCGTCCAGATGCTGCGGGGACCGTTGCGGCACGCGTAACGTCGCACCGGCTGACTCGTTACCGGGGGAACGGGAGCAGTAAGTGACAGAACAGGGTCGGACGTACGTACGTCCGCGAGCCAGGGCGTGGGGCAACGAGGCCCAGCGTGCTGTCCTGCATGCCATCGCGGAGGACATCGCGAGGCGGTCGGGCTACCGCGTGGCCGCGGTCGAGGTGCTCCGCTCGGACGGCAACCTCGAGTTCGTCGCCATCGCCGGCAGCCCGGAGGCGCGCGAGCAGCTGCTCGGCCGGGCGGCACCCCTGGCGGCGCACCGGCTCGTCGCCTTCGGCACCGAGATGCACGGCTGGTGGCACATCCCCGAGGAGCGGATGGACGACGAGACCCGCGCGTGGATGGCGCAGTACGGTCACACGCCCGACCTCGGCGACCCGGCCGGGCCGGACGCGTGGCACGCCGAGGACCGGCTGGTGCGGCTGCTGGAGGACGAGGCGGGGGAGCTGCGCGCGACGCTGTACCTCGACGAGCCGCTCGACGGGTTGCGCCCCACGCCGGAGTCGATCGCCGCCGTCAACGCCGAGGTCGGGGTGATGTACGACGCGGTGCTGAGCATCGTCGAGCGCGAGCGGTTCGGCGAGCAGGTGCGGATGCTGTCCCAGGCGCGGACCGCCATGCAGAGCGTCGCGCCGGGGCAGGGCGTCGACGACTTCCTCCGGCAGCTGTCCGAGGCCATGGCCGAGGCCATGCCGGTCGACTCGGTCGACGTGCTGCTGGCGGGGGAGCCGGCGCCCGAGCTCGAGCCCGACACCGCAGTGCTCGAGGACCACATGCGCCAGGTGTGGCAGCGGCGCGGACATCTCGTGGTCGAGCTGACGCAGACGTGGGGCATTGGCGACGCGGCACAGCCCACGCCCGAGGTGATCCGGCGCGCCATGGAGCGGCGCCGCCTCGGCTCGTGGCTGCTGGTGCCGATCGGCATGGACGGCGACTACCTCGGCACGATGGGCCTGGGCCGGCGACCCGGTGGGTCGAGCTGGGTGGACTCGGAGATCATCGCCGCCTCGGCGGTGGCCAGCGACGTCGCCGGGGTGGTGGTCGGGGCGCGGCTGATGGCGCGCGAGCGGCTGCTCAACGCCGAGCTGCGCAGCATCAACGACTACCGCCGCGACATGGTGCTCACGCTGGCCCACGAGCTGCGCAACCCCGTGAGCGTCCTGTGGACGCACGTGGAGATGCTGGGTCAACTGGGGGTGTTTGGCCCGATCCGCGAGTCACTGGCCGCGATGGACCGCGCGACGCGGCGCATCGAGGCGATGGTCGAGGACCTGATGGCGCTGGCCACCGTCAGCGACACCGGGCGCGACATCGCCAGCGTTCCGGTGGACCTCACCGCGCTCGTGCAGGACTGCGCGGAGTTCCTGGCCGCGACGGCCGCCCAGTCGGGGGTGCACCTCGAGCTGGGCGTCGCCGAGGGCCTCGTCGTCACCGGCGAGGAGGCGGGCCTGCAACGGCTCGTGACCAATCTGCTGTCCAACGCCATCAAGTACACGCCCTCCGGCGGGCGCGTGGAGCTGACCGCCGCCGCCGAGGTGGTGGACGGGCGCGACGGCGTCCGCCTGACCTGCACCGACACGGGCATCGGCATCGCCGCGAGCGAGGTCGACCGCGTGTTCACGCCGTTCTTCCGCTCGAGCAGCTTCGAGGCCCGCAAGCGCTCCGGCACCGGCCTGGGCCTGGCCATCGTCGAGCGGGTGGCCAAGCGCCACCACGGCACCGTCGGCGTCGAGTCGGTCCTCGGGGAGGGCACCACCTTCACCGTCTGGCTCCCAGCGGCGGGCCCTGCCGACGTACGGTGAGCCGGTGTCCGCCACCGGCCTGGTCGCCGTGCTCTTGCAGCTGGTGCTGTCGGTGGCCGGCGCGCCCGTGCCGGTCGAGCCGAGCGCGGTCCGGGCGCTCACGACGCCCCGGGACGACGGCACCCAGCCGCTGGCAGCCACGGGTCCGGGCAGCGTGCCACCGCCCTGGCTGGGCACCCGCATCCTGCCCGTCGACCCGACCACCGGCTATGGCGAGGTCCGCGCGACGCCGCCGGTGATGCGCGAGCGTCGCTGGACGCTGCCGGACCAGGTCCGGACGCTGCCGGGACGCGGGTACGCCAGCCGGGTGGTCTCGCCGGCCCCGCGGCACGTCGTACGCCGGTCCACCTGGCGACCCGGCTGCCCGGTGGCGCGGACCGACCTGGCCTGGGTCCGGCTCGCCTTCTGGGGCTTCGACGGTCGGCGCCACACCGGCGAGCTGCTCGTGCACCGGACGGTGGTGCGCGACGTCGTGCAGGTCTTCGGCGTGCTCTACCGCGTCCGCTTCCCGCAGGAGCAGGTCGCGATCGTCCGCAGCCACGACCCCGACGCGCCGCCGACCGGGGACGGCAACGGGACCGGCGCCTTCGTGTGCCGCGCCTCGACGGGCGCGAGCCACTTCTCGCAGCACGCCTACGGCCTCGCGATCGACGTGAACTCCTTCCAGAATCCCTACGCCAAGGGCCCGGTCGTGCTGCCCGAGCTCGCGTCGGCGTACCTCGACCGCGCGCGGGTGCGCCCCGGGATGATCACCGCCGACGGTCCGGTCGTGCGCGCCTTCGCCCGGATCGGGTGGGAGTGGGGTGGCGCCTGGCGCCACTCCAAGGACTACATGCACTTCAGCCGCAACGGCCTGTAGGCGGGCACCCGGACCAGCCGCCGCGGGCGACGCGCGGGTCACCGGCTGGGGAAAACCCTTCGCCGCCCTGCGTGCGGCGCCTACCATCCCACGTGGGGGCGGGAGGACGAGCGCCATGGCGAAGACGCTGGGGAAGCGCGGCACGCGCGAGCGGAGCTGGGGCAGTCCGCGCACGCGTGGGCTGCTGCACGACATCACCGCCGATGCGGCGGCCAGGGCTGGGTTCCGGGTGGGTGCGCTCGAGGTCGTGCGTCCCGAGGGGATGCTGGAGTTCGTGGCCATCACCGGGGAGCCCGAGGCCGCTCGGCAGCTCCTCGGCACCGGCTCGCGGCTGGAGGACATGCTCGCCGCCATCGCCGACGGCGAGACGCACGGCGCCTTCACCTTCATCGCCGAGGAGGCGTACTCGCCGGGTGTCCTCGAGCGGCTCCACGACACGTCGTGGGTGGCCGACATCCCCCACACCGGGAGCAGCCAGGACTGGCAGCCGTTCGACATGCTCGTGGCGCAGGTCCGCGACGACCGCGGCGGGCTGCGGGCGTTGCTCTACCTCGACGAGCCGTTCGGCCTCAAGCGGCTGCCGCGCGAGCGCCTGGAGGGCCTCTCTGACACGCTGGCGCTCAGCCTGGGCACCGTCGTCAGCGTGATCGAGCGCGAGGAGTTCGCCCACCACGTCCAGGGCATCCGTGCGGCCCGTCGTCTGGTGCGGTCCAGTCCGGCGCGCCACGACGTGGACGACCTCCTGCGGGAGGCGCGCACGACGCTGCTCGGAGCGCTCTCGGTCGACGAGCTCGAGATCCACGTCTTCACCGACGACCTCGCCCGGCCCGGCGACCTGCGGCTGCGCCTGCCGGCGCAGGTGCGCGAGGCGCTGGAGCGGGCCGCGGCACGGGCCTGGCGGGGCCAGCGGGTGCTGATCATCGAGCCGGGTCGCATCTGGGGCGACGCGCACCTCGACGAGGCCCACGGCGAGTTGTTCACCGCGGCGCTGCAGGCGACGGGTTTCGAGGCGATCGTCGTGGCGCCCATGGGCGTGGACGAGGAGGTGCTCGGCATGCTCATGTGCGCCCGTCGCACCGGCTCGCGGCGCTGGACCGACGGCGAGGGACTGGCGGCGCTGGAGCTCGGTCACGACCTCGGCAACGCCATCGCCAACGCCCTCGCCACCCAGCGCGAGCGACGCCTGCTCGAGGAGCTGCGCGAGCTCGAGAGCGCCCGACACTGGTTCCTGCGCGAGCTCGCCCACGAGATGAACAACCCGATGACGGTGATCACCGCCAACGCGGAGTTCCTCGCCACCAGCTCGACCGCCGGCCCCGACGACGTACGACGCGCGGAGGCGATCCTGCGCGGGACCGAGCGCCTTGCCGACCTGCTGGAGGGGCTGTCCATGCTGTCGCGGGTCAGCGACCCGCAGCGCCCGCCGGCGATGGAGCGCACCGACCTGGTGCCGCTCGTCGAGGAGACGCTGGGGTCGATGGCCGCCGTCGCCGAGAAGGCCGGCGTCACCCTTCACCTCGTCGGCGACCTCCCGGCCGCCGTCGTGCTGGCCGACCCGCGCGAGATCGCCAGCGCGATCACCAACCTCGTCGACAACGCCGTCAAGTACTCCGACCCCGGCGACGAGATCTGGTTCGGCGTCGAGCGCCGGGCCGACGGCGGATTCACCTTCGGCTGCCGTGACGAGGGCATCGGCATCTCCGAGGCCGACCAGCAGCACCTGTTCGCGCCGCTGTTCCGCTCGACCAACGACGAGGCCCTCCTGCGTCCCGGCACCGGGCTGGGCCTGGGGATCGTGCGCGAGATCATGCAGCGCCACGGCGGCAGCGTCGAGGTCGACTCGGTGCTCGGCCGCGGGACGTGCGTACGGCTGCACTTCCGGCCGCTGCCTCAGGACGGCGGCCGAGCCGCCTCGTCGGATGACTCGTCCGACAGCTCGCCGAGCAGCTCGTCGACCCACGCCGGCACCAGCGACCCGGCCGGGCCCTGACGCGACTCGGCGAAGTCCGTGGCACCGGCGCTGGGCTCGAGGTTGAGCTCGAGCGTCGCCCCGCGCGCCCAGTGCACGAACGCGGCGGCCGGGTAGACCAGGCCCGAGGTGCCGATCGACACGAACAGGTCGCAGTCCCAGAGCGCCTGCTCCACCACGTCCATGCCGTAGGGGATCTCGCCGAACCACACGATGTCGGGTCGCAGCGTCCGCGCCCCGCACGCGGGGCACGGCGGCTCGTCGCCCAGGGACCCCGACCACTCGTGCCGCGCGTCGCAGGTGGTGCACCACGCCGAGCGCAGCCGACCGTGGATGTGGTGCACCCGACGCGAGCCCGCCCGCTCGTGGAGGTCGTCGACGTTCTGGGTCACGACCAGCAGGTCGTCCCCGAGCGCCACCTCCAGCCGCGCGAGCGCGCGGTGGGCGGCGTTGGGCTCGACCCGCGAGAGCGCGGCGCGCCGCTCGTCGTAGAACCGCTGCACCAGGCCCGGGTCCTGGGCGTACGCCTCCGGGGTGGCGACCTGCATCGGGTCGTGGCCCTCCCACAGCCCGCCGGAGTCCCGGAAGGTGGCCAGCCCGCTCTCGGCGGAGATCCCGGCGCCGGTGAGGACGACTATCTTCATGGCTGCATCCGATCGATCAGTAGCACCAGGGGAAGCGCGGCACGCGCAGCGGGTGTGTGTGGGGGTCGTTGGCGGCATTGAACGGCTGACCTCCGGCAACATCGGTGTCGGCTGGTTGTCGACTGGCGCCGACGACTCTGATGCCACCTCGCCACGCACGGAGCCATCTCGTCAGCGCTCTTCCGAGTCCTCGTCAGCGCTGAGTGCACCTTCCCAGTCCTGGCCTGCGTGGAACACGCCGACCACGTTGACCACGACCGCGCCGGACGACTCGTCGACCTCATAGGCGATGATCGTTCGCTTCTTGAACGTCGTCGTTCGTATGCCCGGCCGTACGTCGTCGCGCGGACGACCGGCGACAGGGAACACGAGGATTCCGTCGATGTGATCGAGGATCGCCGAGACGAAGCGCCGCGCGACGTGGGCGGTCGTGTTGGCCGCGATCCAGTCGTCGATGATGTTGAGTTGCCGTTCGGCTTCCGGAGTGAAGTTGATCCGGCCCGTCATGAACGGGCGACCCACTTGGCCTCGAAGCGCGTGCGGACATCTTCGGCCGGGATGGCTCGCGACGGATCCGCCTTGAGTGCGTCATACGCCGCGGCCGCCTCAGTGCGAAGCCACGACTCCGCCGCGGCGTCGAAGGCCTCGTCGGGGTCCACCGATTCGAGCAAGCGAAGCGCCAGGCGCCGACGCGCATCGGCTGGCAGGGACATCCCCGCCTCGTAAGCGTCGGCTTCGCTCATGGCTTGAAGTCTACGTTCGGGGCGCCGCTGTCACCATCGTCGCTGGCGAGCGGTTCAGCGTGGCCCAGCGTCACACTTCCTGATCGTCCCAGCGCCTCGAGATGCGCGCGCAGCGCATCGATGTACTGCCCGAACTCCTCGCTCTCGATGTAGGAGACATAGCCGCCGAGACATCGCTGGAGTTCGGGGTCTTCGGCGGTCGCAGCGAGCGCATGACGGGCGTACCCGAGAACGACTTCGACGTCCTCACGCCAAGCTGCGACGCTTCGCGACGTCCAGCGATCCAACCCGTCGAAGCGGTAGCAGGCGAACACCTCCTCCGAGTCCGCGCTCATGACCGCGCCCAGCTCAGCGGCGTCGCGCGGCTGACGGAAGACGAACTCCCGGCAGTAGCCGTCGTACGCGACGTTGTCGGGTGCACTCAGTCGCCCAGTGGCGCACGTATCGCTACTCACCGTCCACACCACACCCGGGACCGTGAGGACGGCGCGCTCATCCCAGTCCGCCGGCGGTCGGTCGACCTTCTCGAAGAGCCATGTGCGCGCCCTACAGGCCTCTGACCTGCGCAGACGTGTCAGATCAGTAGTACCAGGGGTACGGCGACCAGTCCGGCTCGCGCTTCTCCAGGAACTGGTCGCGGCCCTCCTGCGCCTCGTCGGTCATGTACGCCAGGCGGGTCGTCTCGCCGGCGAAGAGCTGCTGGCCGACGAGCCCGTCGTCGAGCAGGTTGAAGGAGTACTTCAGCATTCGCTGCGCGGTCGGGGACTTGCCGTTGATCTTGCGGCCCCAGTCCAGGGCGACCTTCTCCAGCTCGGCGTGCGCGACGACGCGGTTGACCGCGCCCATGCGGTGCATGTCCTCGGCGTCGTACTCGTCGGCGAGGAAGAAGATCTCGCGGGCGAACTTCTGCCCGACCTGGCGCGCGAGGTACGCCGAGCCGTAGCCGCCGTCGAACGAGCCGACGTCGGCGTCGGTCTGCTTGAACCGCGCGTGCTCGCGGCTGGCGAGCGTGAGGTCGGCGACGACGTGCAGGCTGTGCCCGCCGCCGGCGGCCCAGCCGGGCACCACGCAGATGACGACCTTCGGCATGAAGCGGATCAGCCGCTGGCACTCCAGGATGTGCAGCCGGGCGAGCTTCGCCTTGTCGATCGGGTTGGGCTCCGCGCCGGCGTCGGTGTGGCCGTCGGTCTCGTACTGGTAGCCGGCGCGGCCGCGGATCCGCTGGTCGCCGCCGGTGCAGAACGCCCACTTGCCGTTCTTCGCGCTCGGGCCGTTGCCCGTCAGGATCACGCAGCCCACGTCGGCCGACGTCCGTGCGTGCTCGAGGGTGCGGAGGAGCTCGTCGACGGTGTGCGGCCGGAAGGCGTTGAGGACGTCGGGCCGGTCGAAGGCGATGCGCACGGTGCCGTGCTCGCGGGCGCGGTGGTACGTCAGGTCGGTGAGGTCGTCGAAGCCGGGCACGGCGTCCCACGCCTCGGGGTCGAAGATCTCGCTCACGCCCTCGATCGCACTCATGCACCGGAGACTAGTTGAGGGTGGAATCGTCGCCCCGACCGTGGTGTTGTGGGGACATGGCACTGACTGGAACCTATGTCCCGAGCTCGGCGGAGTGGGTGCGCGACCAGGTCGCCGCCTACGAGGCATCCGACGGCGAGGAGGCCGGCACGCTGCCCGGCACCGACTACCCGATCGTGGTGATCACCTCGCTCGGCGCGAAGTCCGGCAACCTGCGCAAGAACCCGGTGATGCGGGTCGAGCGCGACGGCGCCTACCTCGCGGTCGCCTCCAAGGGCGGTGCCCCGGAGGACCCGGCGTGGGCCGACAACTTCCGCGCGCACCCCGAGGTGGAGCTGCAGGACAAGGCGGAGAAGCACCTCTACCGGGTGCGCGAGCTGAGCGGCGAGGAGCGCGCCGACTGGTGGGAGCACGCCGTCGCCACGTGGCCGACGTACGCCTCCTACCAGGAGAAGACCGACCGGGAGATCCCGCTGTTCCTGCTCGAGCGCGCCTGAGCGGCTCAGCTCGGCTGCGGCGGCGCCGGGTCGGCTCCGTCGATGATGGACTCGTCGTCGCCGTCCCCGGCGTGCACGACGGTCTCCTCGTCGTGGTCGGCGTGCGCAGGTGCCTCGGGCTCCGGCGCCGCCGGGTCGTTGATCTGGGGAGCCTCGCGCTCCGTCTCGTCCATGCTCACCTCGGCGTCCTCTCGTGGGGGAGCCCCGGCGTACCCGCGGGCGGGCTGCGGCATGCGTGCCGTTGCGCTGCGGACCGCGCGCCGCTCAGCCGCGGGTGATCGTCGTCGCCAGTCCGATGAGGTGCTGGAGGCGAGCGAGCTCGGAGTCGAGGAACTCGGGTCCGCCGCGACGGCCCATGAGCACGACGTCCTGGCCGAACGGTGCCGCGCACTCGACGTAGACGTCGTCACCGGGCAGTCGCGTCGGCGACTCGACCTGGCCGATGGTGAACTCGCTGGGAGCGGCGTCGGTCGCGTGCACGACCGCGACGCCGGTGCCGGTCGGGCGCACACGCGCGGCCCAGTCGACGCGGAAGGCGATCGGGAGCAGGTCGACGAGCCGGTCCGCGGCGCTGGCCGGGTCCTCGGTCAGCGACTCGACGACCTCGAGGTCGAGGAACAGGTTGCCGCCCGCGGCGTAGCGGTTGATCCAGAGCACGGTCACGCCGTCGAGCACGCTGCACGCGGAGACCACGGAGTCCGGCATCGTCCCGGGAGCCATCTCCAGCAGCACGTCGTCGACGGCGAAACCGTCGCGCTTCTCCACGATCTCGATCGCGTCGATGTCGCCACCGGCCTCGCCGATGGCGCTGGCGACGCGGCCGAGCGACCCCGGGACGTCCGGCAGCTCGACGCGCATCAGGTAGGGCATGTCTCGAGGCTATCGGGCCAGTGTGTCGCAGACGTTTCGCCGTCGCGGCGCGGCGCCCGGTGGGTCAGGGTCGGTCAGGGTGCCGCCGAGAGGCGTACGGCGAGCCCGCTCGCGCGTTGCGCACGCCGGCCGACGGCGGCCCGGACGGCGTCCTCCGACCCGACCACGCGCACGCGGCGACGCGCCCGCGTGATGGCGGTGTAGAAGAGCTCGCGCGTCAGCAGCCGAGAGTCCTCGTCGGGAAGCAGCACGGTCACCTCGTCCACCTGGCTGCCCTGGCTCTTGTGGATGGTCATCGCATGCATCGTCTGCGCCGCCCCCAGCCGGGTCGGCGCGACCAGGGTCGGCGGCCCGCTCGCGGCGGGGAAGGCGACGCGAGGGCCGTCCGCCGTGGCGACCACGACCCCGGAGTCGCCGTTGTAGAGACCGATGCCGTAGTCGTTGGCGGTGACGAGCACCGGCCGGCCGAGGTAGGTAGGGTCGTGGACCGGGTCGCCGGTCTCGGCAGCGAGCCAGGCCTCGATGCGCCGGTTCCAGTGCTCGACGCCCGCCGGACCGTCGCGGTGCGCGCAGAGCATCCGGTGCGTCTCGAGCGCCCGCAGGGCGCGTACGGCGTCGCCGGCCCGCGCCGCGTCGCGCGCGGCGAGGGCGCCGGGCAGCGCCGCCGCGCGGATCGACGCGGCGGGACGGTCGTCGGCCACCCACTCGACGACGTCGTCGCCGGCGGCCAGGATCTCCAGCACGTCCTCGGCGCGCTCGTCGCGGACCGCACGGGCCAGGGCACCGATCCGGTCGCCGAACCGGTGCGAGGTGTGCAACGAGACGACGGGCGAGTCGGCGCGTGCGGCGTAGCCGGTGACGAGGTCGCCGAGCACGGCGCCCGCCTCCACCGACGAGAGCTGGTCGGGGTCGCCCACCAGCACCAGTCGGGTGTCGGGACGCACGGCCTCGAGCAGTCGCGCCATCATGGTCAAGGACACCATCGAGGTCTCGTCGACGACGATCACGTCGGCGGCCAGCCGGTTGCCGCGATGGTGCCGGAAGCGGGTGTCGGTGTCGCGGCGCCGGCCGAGGAGGCGGTGCAGCGTCATGGACTGGAGCCCGCCTAGCCAGGCCCGCTCCTCGTCGGTGAAGCGGTCCGGCTCGCCGTCGCGCGACCGGGTGGCCTCGCCCAGCGACTCCTGCAGCCGGGCGGAGGCCTTGCCGGTGGGCGCGGTCAGGGCGACGCGGAGCGGTGGCCCGTCGGTCGGGTGCTGGGCGCGCAGCGCGACGAGCAGCCCCGCGACCGTTGTGGTCTTGCCGGTGCCCGGCCCGCCGGTGAGCACGGTCGTCCACTGCGCGGCGGTGGCCCGGCCGGCGTCGCGCTGCTCGGCGTACTGCTCGCCGGGAAAGACGCGCGCGAGGACCGGAGCCAGGACGTCGTCAGCCACGGGCGGCCGGCGGCCGGCCCGCTCGGCGAGGTCGCGCAGGACCTGGGTCTCCTGCTCGTGGTAGCGGTCGAGGTAGACCAGGCCGTGCTCCCAGCGCACCACTCCCTGCGCCACGAGCGGACTGTGCGCGAGGGCCCGGCCCCACGCCTCGGGCTCGGGCCACGGCAGCTCGGCCGTCGCGTCGTCCTCGCCGGCGGCCGCTGCCACGGACCCGGCAGCGGCGGCGAGGTCGAGGCACACCGAGCCCGCGCGCACGGCCCGGCAGGCCAGGGCGACGGCGAGGAGCACGTCGTCGTCCGCCTCGTGGGTCAGCAGACCCAGCGCGCGTGCGACGTGGACGTCACCGGCCGTGAGGACACCCGCGGCGTTGAACTCCCCGAGCACGCCCGTGGCACCGAGGGCGAAGCGGGGGTCGGCCGGGTCGGTGGTCTCCCAGATGTCCGTCATCGGCGGGTCCTTCCCGGACGTACGCCGTCGAGCAGGTCGGACAGCTCGGCCACCAGGGCGACCGGCGGACGCCACTCGAACACCCCCGGCACCCGGCCGTCGAGGACCGGCGTGTCCGGTCCGCACAGGCCGCGCAGGTAGAGGTAGAGGACGCCGCCGAGGTGGCGTGACGGGTCGTAGCCGGGCAGCCGCCAGCGCAGGAACCGGTGTAGCACCACGGTGTAGAGCAGTGCCTGGAGCGGGTAGTCGGAGTGCCCCATCGCCTCGTCGAGCACCTCGGGTCGGTAGTCCCAGGCGGTGAGGTCGGCGGTGGGGTCGCCGAGGCGGTTGGTCTTGTAGTCGACGGTCACGAAGCTCGGTCCGGCCTCGGTCGGCACCCGCATCACCACGTCGATCGACCCCGTGAGGTAGCCGCGCAGGGCCTGGCCGGCCAGCGCCGGGTCGCCGGCGAGGGTGTCGGCGTAGCTCAGGACCGGATCGTCCTCGGCGAGGTGGCGGCGCAGCAGCGGCTCGAGGTCGCCGAGGGTGACGTCGTCGACGTCGTAGGCGCCCAGGTCGCCGCCGCTGAGCGGGAGCTCGAAGTCGAGCTCGGCAAGGCGGTCGGCAGCCGCGATGTCGACCAGTGCGCGGCCGCCGGCCATCGACCCCAGCGGGGTGTGGCACACCGGGACGAGGGCGTCGGCCAGCGCGCCGCTGTCGACCTCGACCGGCCACCACGCCCGCTGCTCCTCGATCCGGTCCAGCAGCTCACAGCGCAGGTCGCCCGCCTGCAGGTCGGCGTGCTCCAGCACGGCGTGCACCAGCGAGCCGAAGGCGGCGCCCGCCGGGAACGCGGACATGGGGGAGGCGACCGCGGCAAGGGACAGGTCCTCCGGTGAGGCCGTCGTCGCCTCGAGGTCGGGGGCCCACTGGTCGGCCGTCTCCAGGTCCTCGCCGATCTCCGGCTCCGAGAGCGGCGCCTCGGCATGCGCCGACTCGGTGGCCGCCGCGGACAGGGAGGAGTAGGACGTGCGGCGCCAGTCGGTGTCGACGCGGCGGGTGAAGGCACGCACGCGCAGGTCGTGCACCGGCGAGGGCAGCGCCTGCGGGTCCGGCGCGACGACCTCGGCGAGCTCGGGCCACACGGCGCCGGCGTCGCGCCAGTGCCCGAGGATCTCGACGATGCGGTCGTCGTCGACGACCGGCTGGCTGTCGGGCACGACGGGGGTGCCGGGGCGCCGGCCGAACAGCAGCCGGTGCAGCGCCGAGCCCGGCGTGTTGTTGGACGGGCAGTACCAGGCGACGACCTGGGAGCGGGCCCGGGTCATGGCGACGTAGAGCAGGCGCAGCGACTCGCCCGCGTCCTCGGCGGCGTGCCGCGCCACCGCCTCCGAGCGCCAGGGGCTCGGGCCGCCGACGTCGCGACAGCGCCGGCCGGTGGCGTCGTGGTAGCGCGGCACGTCCGGCTCGCGGCCGGTGAAGCGGTCCCACAGCGAGGGGAGGTAGACGATGGGGTACTCCAAACCCTTGCTCCCGTGGATGGTGACGAGCTGCACGGCGGCGGCGTCGGAGTCGAGCCGCCGGGCCCGCTCGGAGGCCACCTCGCGCTTGTCCTCGGCGACCTGCTCGCGCAGCCAGGCCAACAGGCCGACGACCCCGAGTCGCTCCTCCACTGCGACGCGGTGCAGGGCCTCGCCGACGTGGCGCAGATCGGTGAGCAACCGCTCCCCGCCGACGCGGGACAGCACCCGGGCGGTGAGCCCGCGCACCACGGCGTACTCGAGGACGGCGGCCACGCCCTTGGTCTCGAGCAGGTCGGCCAGCGTGCGGGCCTGGTCGGAGAGCCGGTCGGTGAGCTCGTCGCCGCCGGCGTCGAGCTGCGCCGCGGTGTGGCCGAGGAAGCTGGTGAGCGCGGCGGCGCGCACCCGGTCGGTGCGGTGCGGCTGCTCGAGGGCCTCGAGCAGGGTGAGCCACTCGGTCGCGGCCGGACTGTGGAAGACCGACCCGCCCGCCGTGACGACCGACGGGACGCCGACGTCTGCGAGGGCTCGCTTGATGGCCTGGAGCATGGTGTGCGTGTAGGCGAGCACCGCGACGTCACCCGCGCGCACCGGCCGCCCGTCGATACGCGCCTGGCCGGTCAGCAGGCGCTTGACGTCCGCGGCGAGGTCGGCGACGACGTGGTCGCGCCAGCGGTCCACCGGTGGCTTGCTGCGCGGTCCCTCGCCCAGCTCGAGCCGCCGTGCCACCCGCAGGCGCACCGGGGGGCCGGCGCCGACGAGCCGGGCCTGCTGGTGGTGCGCCTCCACCTCGCGGACGACGATGTCGGGGTGGCCCAGCTGCGCCGGTGCCAGCAGGTGCTGGAGGGCCTCGACCAGCGGCTTGTCGCTGCGCCAGTTGACGCTCAGGGTCTGCCTCGTGCCGGCGGTGCGGGCGGCATCGAGGTACGTCGCCACGTCGCCGCCGCGGAACGCGTAGATCGCCTGCTTGGGGTCGCCGATCAGCACGAGGGTCGACACGCCGGAGAACGCCCGGTCGAAGACCTGCCACTGGACGGGGTCGGTGTCTTGGAACTCGTCGATGAGCGCGACCTTCCAGCGCGCCTGCATCCGCGTGCGGGCCGAGCGGCGGGGATCCTCGAGGGCGTCGGCGAGCTGGCCGAGCAGGTCGTCGTAGCTGAGGATCCCCAGGCGTCGCTTGCGCAGGTCGAGCTCGCGCAGCACCGAACGGGCGAACTCCACGCGCTGGGCCGCCGGCGATCCGGGCGCCTCGCCGCCGGCAGCCTCCGGCTGCACCGAGGCCCGGGGGTCGCCGACCACGGCGCGCGCGATGGTGCCGGCGGTCGCCCGGTCGAAGGCCGGGGCGTCGGCGTCGGCGAAGGCCGCGAGGTAGCAGTCGTCGACCACCTCCTCGGTGAGCTGCTCGAGGTCCTCGACCAGGCGCGCCTGGCGGTCGGTGTCTCCGGCGACGCCGAGGCTGCGCAGCACCAGCTGGCAGAACTGGTGGATGGTCGCGATCGTGGCCGCGTCGAAGTCGGCCAGCGCCTGGGTGATGCGGCCCAGCCGCAGTGCCCGTTCGTCGTCGTCCACGTCGAGGAGGTGAGCCTGGAGCTCGTCCCGATCGGCGGGCGGGGGCGGGTCGGCCAGCGCACGCTGCGCGCTGACGAGGCGCTCGCGGACCCGCTCGCGCAGCTCCTGCGAGGCCGCGCGGGTGAAGGTCACCACGAGCAGCTCGTCCAGCCGCAGGCCCTGCTCGGCGACGTAGCGGGTCACCAGGGCGCTGATCGTCCAGGTCTTGCCGGTGCCGGCGCTGGCCTCGAGCAGCGTGGTCCCGCTGGGCAGGGGGTCGGTGATGCGGAAGGTGCCGGGCGGGCCGTCAGGGACCGCCGTGGTCGCGGTGGTCACAGGGGCTGCACCACCTCGTGCTCGAGGAGCGGCTGCCACAGTGCCCAGGCGTAGCGCCCCAGGCGGTGCCGCTCCGTGCCGGGGTCCCCCGGTCGCGGCGTCGCGCAGAGCACGTCGAAGGGCGCCCGCTCGCCCCAGGCCAGCCGGTGCCACGCGTCGGCGTCCTCGGTCGGCACCGCCGTCTCGCTGAACCGGGGCGCGGTCCACTCCCGGTCGGCGGCCCGGTCGGCGTCGGCGTTGGGCCGCCCGGCCACCTCGTGGACGTGCTCGGCGGCCCACGCCAGGGACGTCTTGGGCGGCAGCGGCAGCGGCTCGCACAACCCGGCCGCCATCACGTCGAGCAGGCGCCCCAGCCACGCGCGTGCCTCGTGCTCGGGCAGCGGGCCGATGCGCGAGACCTGCCCGCCGTTGCGACCGCGCCCGATCGTGTGCACGGTCCAGTTGGCGTCGGGGAGCCCGGTGGCGAGGGCGAGCGCGTCGATCCAGCCGGCGATGCGGTGCTTGGCCGCGAGCCGCGAGTAGCCGACCGTCACCAGGTGGTTGCCGAAGAGGTCGTCCACCGTCCCGGTGACGCGGCGGTCGCCGAGGTCGATGTCGACGTCGACGGTGCGCGGCTCACCCCGCCGTGCGGCCAGGCCGGCCGTCACCAGCGGCCGTACCTGCTCCACGATCGAGCCGAGCACGCTCGCGCCGAGGGTGCGGGGAGGCAGCAGGCCGCGCAGCTGCTCGGCCGTCATGGCCTGCGCCGGGTCGGCGCCGGCGAGCACGTCGCGGATCAGCCGGTCACCCACGTCCCAGCGCTGGAGGCCGTCGAGCTGGATCGGGATCGCGTCCGCCAGCTCGTCGGCGTCCAGGGGCGTCGACACCCGCAGCCGGCGGCGCAGGAACGCCCGGACCGGGTGGGCGAAGAAGTCGTGCACGTCGGACAGCGCGACCTCCGCCACCTCCGCGGACGGCTGGTCCGCCGGCGGCAGGGCCTCGGGAAGGAGCTCGCGTACGACGGCGCGTTGGTCTCGGGCGGCCAAGGCGCCGGCCAGCGACGTGTGGTCGAAGGTGAACGGCTCGTCGGTCAAGGTCAGGTGCGGCACCCCGGCGGGGCGGTCGGGGCCCGCGAGCAGGTTGGCCTCGTCGAAGGGCTGCAGCGGGTGGAACACGCGCACCTGGTCCTGCACGCGTCCGCCGTCGTGGGCTGTCGCCGTCACGTCGAGGGTGTCGAGCAGCTCGCCGAGGGGCACCGCCGGCGGCCGGTCGGCGCCGGTGTGCTCGCCGCGGCCGGTGTAGGTGATCACGAGGGTCTGTCCGGCGGCGGCGATCGCGTCGAGGAACAGCTGGCGGTCCTCGGCGCGGACGTCGCGCTCGCCGGTCAGCGGCGCCCGGGCCAGCACGTCGTCGCCGTCGATGCTGTCGAGCCGCGGGAACACGCCGTCGTCGAGACCCAGCAGGCACACCACGCGGTGGGGCACCGAGCGCATCGGGACCATCGTGCAGACCGTGAGCGTGCCGGTGCGGAAGTTGGCGCGGGTCGGGCGGCTGCGCAGCCGGTGGGCGAGCAGCGCGCGGACGTCGGCGTGCCGCAGCACCGTGCGCTCCGCGCCGCCGTCGGTGACGCTGGCGCCGATGCGCGCGAGCTCGCGGTCGAACTGGGCGACCTGCCAGGCCTCGTCGGGCGGGGTGGCGGTCAGGCTGTGCACCCCACCTGCCAGGGCCTCGGTCCACTCGACTGCCGACGTCGCGCCGCGCGCCCGGTCGAGGGTCCGCTCGAGTCGGTCGACGTACTCGACGAAGCGCCCGAGGAGCTCCAGCTGAGCGTCACCGACGTCGTCGAGGGGGAGCGCGCCGCCGACGAACCGGTGGCCGGTGCCGGACATGGCCGCACCGAGGAGCATCCGTCGCAGGCCGGACTGCCAGGTGTTGTCGCCCAGCTGGAGGCCGAAGGCGGCCCGGTGCTCGGGGTCCTGGCCCCAGCGCACGGCCGCTCCGTGGACCCAGCGCTGCACCTGCTCCAGGCCGTCGTCGTCGAAGCCGAAGCGACGGCGCACCGGCTCGGTGCCGGCGAGGTCGAGCACCTCCGTGGCCGTGAGCCGGCCTCCGGCCAGCTCGACCAGGGTCGCGGCGAGGGCCAGCAGCGGGTTGGTGGCTCCCGGCGAGCGGTCGGCGAGACGGACCCGCAGCTCGTGGGCGGGGTGGCCGCGTCCCTCGGTGAGGTCGCCGAGACCGAAGGCGGCGGAGACGAGCGGTGCGTAGGACTCGACGTCGGGGCACATCACGACGATGTCGCGCGGCTCCAGCGTGGGGTCGTCGGCCAGGAGGCCGACGAGCACCTCCCGGAGCACGTCGACCTGACGGGCCGCGCCGTGGCAGGCGTGCACCTGCACCGACCGGTCGGCGCGCGGGACCACTCGCGCGGTCCGCTCCTCGGGGGTGGGCAGCCGGTCGGCGCGCAGGTCGGCCTGCAGCCAGCCGAGCAGCGTGGGAGGTGGGGTGGCGGCGGGGAGAGGAGCCGCCTCGGCGGCACCGGTCGGCCCGAGCGTGCGGCGCAGCTCGCGCGCGTCGCGGCCCAGCGAGGCGAGCAGCGGGTGCTCGACGAGGGCCGCGGAGGTGTCGGCCGCCCGGGGCACCGGACCCTCGACGGCGGTCGGGGCGAGGGCGCGCCACGACCGCGGCGAGACCTGCGGCAGCCACAGGTGCACGTCGCGCACCTCGCCCAGCGCTCCGACGAGCTCGGCCTCCGTGCGGGGGATGCGGGTGTGGCCGAACAGCGAGAGCCGGGGCGGGAGGTCCAGGCCGTCGCCGCCCGACCGGAGCCGCTGGAGGGTGTCGCGGTGGCGCTGGTCGGGCGGTGGGGCCGGGACCCGCGGCTCGAGCCGGCGCCAGAGCTCGGCCTGCCAGCGCAGGTCGTCGGCGAGCGCTCCGCCGGCCCCGTCGGTGTCGCGGCGCTCGCGCCAGTCGGTGACCAGCTGCGGACGCTGGACGGCGTAGCGGTGGAACAGCCCGGCCAGCCGGTGCGCCACCGAGTAGCGCCGGGCCGAGCGCTCGTCGTCGGGATCGCCGCGGCCGAGATGGTCGGTCAGGGCCTCGAACCCCGGCGCGCCGAGGACGTCGTCGATGACCTCCAGCAGCGGCCAGGCGAGCGCATCTGGCTGCCACGGGTCGGTGTCGTCGACGCCCAGCACCAGCGTGACCAGCGAGCGTGGGCTGACGAACCGGACGCCCGCGCACACGCCGTCGGCCGGCCGGTCGCCGACGCCGAGCCGGTGGGACAGCCGCTGGGTGAGCCAGCGCTCCACGCCGCGGGCGGGGACGACGACGACCTCGCGGGCGAAGGGGTCGGGCAGGGGAGTGACCAGCAGGTCGGCCAGGCCGTCGGCCAGCGCGTCGGTGCGCTCGGCGGTGTGCAGGTGCAAGGTCACGGGCAGCACCCTACGAGCGGGCGCCGACAGCTCCGGTCAGCCGTGACCGCCCAGCCCGCGATCGAGCAGCGCTCAGGAGGCCTGGTTGTAGACGAAGATCAGCAGGGCCAGGACGACGATCAGCGTCACGACCGCGCCGGTGATGAGCAGCGGGCGGCCGGACTGCTTGGTGGGGTCGACCCGGTCGGGATCCTGGGAGCTCATGCCAGCGACGGTACCCCGAACCGCGCCGCGGCATGTGCGCAGACGTACCCGAGGACCGGGCCCCCGCCGGCGACCCCACGAAGGGTGGGGTCGCCCGCGGGCCGTCGCTCTGGTTGCCTGCCCCGACGACGGTGCGTCGGTCGGGAGGGCGGCTCAGTGCTTGAAGGCGTCCTTGACCTTCTCGCCGGCCTGCTTGAGGTCGGCTCCGGTCTGGTCGCCCTTGCCCTCGGCCTCCAGCTCCTCGTCGTCCGTCGCCTTGCCGGTGGCCTCCTTGGCCTTGCCCTTGAGCTCGTCGGATTTGTTGTCGAGCTTGTCGTCCAGACCCATGTCGGTTCCTCCTGTGGGATCGATGACCGGGTGGTCACCTCGAACCTGTCACGCCCGTGGTGATGCAAGGACACCCGTGGGGGTGGCGGACCCACTGGGTGGGTGCTCAGTGGTTGCGCAGGGCGTCGATCAGCTCGGCCTTGTTCATCGACGAGCGGCCTTCGATGTCCAGCTCGGCGGCGCGCTTGCGCAGCTCGTCGACGGTGCGGTCCTCGTAGTCGCCCGCCTTGCCGCCGCGCCCGCCGACCTCCGAGCGCCCCTGGGCCGCGGACGCGTTCGCGATGCGTGCGGCCTTCTCCTTGCTCGCGCCGTCGTCGCGCAGGGCCTCGTAGACCTCCGGGTCCTTGACCGACGGGCCGGGCTTCTTCTTCTCAGCCATGCCCATCACGGTGCCACCGGGCTGGAGAGCCCGGCTCACCCGTGAGGAGGTGGGCGGCGCCAGCGCGACGAGTACCTTCGGCCAATGGCGCGCGGCAGAGGCGGCGAGACGCCGCAGGAGCAGGCGGACCGCAACTGGTCCGACCTCCTCCAGGAGCTGCGCGTCAGCCAGACCGGGGTCCAGCTGCTGGCCGGGTTCCTCGCCACGCTGCCGTTCCAGGAGCGGTTCGAGGACCTCGACGCCTTCCAGCGCGGCTGGTACGTCGCCCTGCTGGCGCTGGCCTTCGGGACCGTCGGTGTCACCCTGACGCCCGTCGCGATCCACCGGCGGGTCTTCGGTGACGACGCCAAGCCCGAGCTGGTCCGGGCAGCGCACCGGTTGACGACGCTCGCGCTCGCGCTGATCGCCGTACTGCTGGGCGGGATCCTGTTCCTCGTCGTCGACATGGTCTACGACCGGACGGCCGCTGCGTGGGGAGCGGTTGCTTCGGTCGGGGTGTCGGCGGTGCTGCTGGTCGTGGTGCCGCGGCGGGTCGGCCGCCGCTGAGGGCGCGGCCCCTCCGAGCGTCAGGCGCCGAGCAGCACCTCGACGAAGGCGCGTGCGACGGCCGGTGCGTCGACGTCGACCACGACGTCGAGCAGCCTGCCGTCAGCGGTCGCGGTGAGTCGGTCGCCGACCACTCCGAGGCGGCGCGGCTCGACCTGGAACAGGTGGGGGTGGGTGAGCAGCAGCAGTGCGCCGGCATCGCCCACGAGGTGCGCTCGCCGGACCGCCAGGAGCTCGCCGGCCAGGGCGGCCACGGGGCGTCCGGACGCCCGGAGCAGCTCGACGTCTGCCGGGGTCACCGAGACGCGCTCGAACACGTCGATCGGGTACAGCGTGACGGGCCGCACCGTCGCCATCGCCCGCGCGGTGGCGACCGGGTCGTGACCGGCGTTGAACTCCGGGGCGCCCTTCTGAACCAGCTCGCCGCCGAGCACGACGAGGTCGTCGGCGAACGGCGCGCTGGCGGCGAGGTTGGTCATCGGCGCCAGGCCGACCAGCGTGAAGGGCGCCTGTCCTGCGACGGAGCCGAGGAGCGACGCGACGTCCTGCTCGCGGTGCCCCACCTGCGCGACCCGTACGCCGCCGAGCCCGTCGTGGCCGTGGTTCGTCGACCCCGCCCGCGGTCCAGCGCCCGCCGACGTGCGTGCGGCGCCAGCTGCGACCGGCACGCGGGGCGCGCCGGCGTGGGCGAGCACGGCTGCGGAGTTCCGCGCGGCGACCTCGACCGGCACGTTGCCGACCACCGCCGTCACCGCACAGAGCTCGAGGCCCGGGCTCGCGACCGCGTACAGCAGGGCGAGCGCGTCGTCGATGCCGGTGTCGACGTCCAGCACGACGCGCCGCACCCCTCGTCCCGTCACGGCACGGAGCGTACCCGTGCTGACGGCCTCATCAACCAGATGGTTGACAACGACCGAATGCGGTCGTTACGGTCTATTCAACTCAATGGTTGATCACTATTCGGGAGGACGGACCATGACCACCACGACCGAGCAGCACGAGCAGGACGCCGCAAAGCGCTACGACGCCGCCGTCGTCGAGGCCGACCCGGCGGTGCCGACCATCCACATCCGTCGCGACTTCCACGCGAGTCGGGCACAGCTCTTCCGTGCCCACACCGAGCCCGGGCTCTTCGCCCGCTGGATCGGTCCCAAGGAGTTCGAGAACGAGATCACCGAGTGGGACGCCAGGGACGGTGGCGCCTGGGCCTACACGGCGCGACACGGCGACTTCGAGGGCTCGTTCCGCGGTTGCTTCCACACGGTCCGGGAGGACCGCATCGTGCAGACCTTCACCTGGGACGGCATGCCGGACGCCGTGTCGCTGGAGACCCTGACCTTCACGGACCTCGGTGGCGGTCGGACCCGGCTGCACGCCGTCTCGCTGTGCGACTCCTTCGAGGCGCGCGACCAGTGGCTGGCCAGCGGCATGGAGCACGGCGTCGAAGAAGGCTACGACTCGCTCGAGCGACTGGCCACCGGCGGTGAGCTGTGACCGGCTCAGCGACCCGGGGAGAGCGCATGACCAGCACCGGTGACCGCGCACTCGCTCCTCCCGCAGCAGCGGTGTCGCGCGGGCGGCGCTACCGCAGGCTCCTGGCTGCGGGGCTCGCGGCCACGGTGGCGGCGATGGTGGCCACCACCCTCGCCGCCGCGCTCGCCCGGGCTGCCGGCATCGTGTTCGAGCTCCCCGAGGGTGGTGGCGAGGCGATCCCCCTGTCCGGCTTCGCCATGATGACCGGCATCTTCTCGCTGGTCGGCGTCGGCATCGCCGCCGCACTGCTCAGCTGGAGCGCGCCCCCGGCGCGAAGGTTCGTGCAGGTCGCCGTGGCGTTGACGGCGGTCTCGCTCGTCCCGCCGTTCGTCGTGGGAGCAAGCGCTGCGACCGCCGGCACGCTGGTGGTCCTGCACTTGATTCCGGCGGCGATCGTGATCCCGGTGCTTGCTCGAGCGGTGCGGGTCGCGGCGCGCTGACGCGTCCGAGCATCCCCGCGTTCATCCTCCGCCCCATCTTGGCGTGGGAACCTCGCCCCCGAGAACGTGCTGTCGCGCGCTCTCGGGGGCGCGGTCGTCTGGGGTGGGAATCTTCCCCTGCGCCGGTGAAACCGACCGGGCGGTCCGTGCGTCTCGCTTCCGAAGGGGGACGCAGGTGGCAGCCGTACGAAGTGGGAACAGATGGACGAGGATGAGTTCGACGAGTTCTACGCCGCATCGGCGCAGCGCATCACCTCGCAGGTCTACGCGATGGTCGGCGACCGCGACGTGGCGCAGGACTGTGTCCAGGAGGCCTTCGCCAGGGTGTGGGCCCGGCGGCGCAGGTTCGGCGACGTCCAGTACCGCGAGGCGTGGGTCCGCACGACGGCGTACCGCCTCGCAGTCGACCGGTGGCGACGCGGCGCCCGCGCCCGGCGCGAACCGGACCGCGCCCTGGAAGGATCGGGTGTCGTCGCGCCGCCCGACGAGTCGTACGTCGCCGTCGTGACTGCCCTGCGCGAGCTGCCCGAGACGTACCGTCGTGCGATCGTCCTCCATCACCTCGCCGACCTGCCGGTGCGCGACGTCGCGCTCGAGCTGGGCGTGCCGGAGGGAACCGTCAAGACCTGGCTCAGGCGGGGAAGGGCCGCGCTCGCGGCCCTCCTCGCCGAGCCGTCCGCGTTCGAATCGGGAGTGGTGCACGATGGATGACTCCAAGCTCTTCGGCGCCGGCGACGCGCCCGTGTGGGACCTGGCGCCGGCCAGCGAGGTGAGGCGTCGGGGGCAGCAGCGGGTCCGGCGCCGGCGAGCGGCGATCGGCGCGGCCGGCGCTGTCCTCAGCGCGCTCGTGGTCGTTCCGCTCCACGCGATCGGCTTCAACCCGCTCTCCGACCCTCCGGATCGGGCCCGCGACGTCGCCGTCGCCAGCGACCCGGCCCTGCCGGAGCCGGCCCTCGAGGACGGCTGGCTGCAAGGCGTGCCGGCCGACGTCGTGCTGGACGCCGGCATGACGGGCGGGCGGACCGAGGTGCTGCGCGGGCAGGAGGCGTCGATCGCAGTGGGCGACTGCGAAGCGGTGCGCCTGCCGACCCGGGGCTCGGTGGTGACGCAGGGCTCCCACGGCTCCGACCTCGCCGCGACGGAACGGCGCGTGCTGACCGTCTTCGAGGACGGCGCCCGCGCCGAGGATGCGTACGGCGCCCTGCGTCGGTCGATCGCACCCTGCGTGCGGCGCGGCTGGGACGCGGAGCAGATGGTGGCGGTCGAGACAGGGTCGCGCGGCTTCGTGTGGGCGTCGGTGTTCCGGCGTGCGCAGTCCGCGGGCGCGTACGTGCTCTCGGTCCAGGTCGGCAACTCGGTGCTGGTGGCGACCGGGGCGATGGAGGAAGCCGGTCCTCGGGCCGAGGTTCCGGTGCCGCGGCCGTTGCTGCAGACGGTCCGCACGCTGTGCGCCTTCGACCGCGACCCCTGTTGACGCACCCATCCCGAACGTCGTGAAACCCACGCCGCGCCTGGGGCGTCACGTAGGCGTCAATCACCGCAGGAAAGGAACTGTGATGTCCCAGTCCAAGCTCTCCAAGCCGCTGTCGGCACTCGTGGCCGGCTGCTTCGTCGCCGGCGGCGCCGTCGCCGTCGTGACCGGCTCGTCCTCGGCGCAGGCCGCCCCGGGTGGCGAGGCGCGTGCCGCGTCCTCGGCTGAGGCCGCACCGGCCGCCGAGGCCCGCACGCCGGCTCGACCGGCCGCGTCGGCAGGCGCCGCCTCGATGCACTCCCCGTACGTCCCGGACGTGCCGCACGTGCCGGCCGACGTGTCGCTCGCGATCACGCCCGACGGCGAGGCCCGCTACTTCGGGCGCCCCGGGTCGATCTTCAACGGACCCGCCGCCGAGGTCGACGCGACGGTCACGGAGTGGTGGGCCGACCAGATGGCCCAGGGCGTCTCGCCCGAGCGCGCGGACGAGCTGCTCGCTCGCCGCTGAGCAGTCCCGTCCGGACGGACACCGAAGGGCCCGAGGCGTCATGCCTCGGGCCCTTCGGCTCGTTGTGGTTCGAGTTGCTGGCGTAGCACCCACGCCGGCGTGGCTGGTCCGCCGATGTCGGCCTTGTGGACGCGGTCGCCGCCCGGGCTCAGGACGTCCCGACGGCGATCCCCTCCACGACGACCGGACGCTTGCTGCTCTTCACCGTGATCCGCACCTTCCCTGACCAGGGTGCCGTGAAGGCGGGCACCCGCACGATGCGGTGGCGAAGGGTCGACGGGCTCGTGAGCCGGATGGTCCGCTTGCGTCCGCCGGCCTGAAGGACAATCGTTCCACCGCGCTTCGATGTGGTGACGACCAGCGCGATCCATCGAGCGTCCCTGACGGAGTGGCTCAAGCGCGCACCTCGTCTGGTGGCACGCGCCTCCACGCCGGCCCAGGCCTTGGCGCTCCGCTTGATCCGGAACCCCTTCTTCTTCATCTCTTTCGCGGTGTGCGGCACGGTGAAGGAGCGGGTAGCGGGCGTCGCGTCCACGTGGCCCGCACCGTCGACCGCGGCGACCGCGAACGTGTGGCTTCCAGCGGCGACCCCGCTCAGCGCAACGGCTCCCGCACCGCACGAGACGGGCTCTCCGTCCAACGTGCACCGCCACGCCTGCACGGCCTCGTCAGCCGAGTACGTCAGGCGCACCGACCGGTCCAGGACGATCCCGTCCTGCACAGGCCCGCCGGTGATCGCCGTGTCGGGTGCACGGGTGTCGGGACTTCCCGGAGCATGCGTGCCGGGGTCTTGGGTGCCGGGGTCAGTCGTGCCGGGGTCCTGGGTGCCGGGGTCTTGGGTGCCGGGGTCTTGGGTGCCGGGGTCTTGGGTGCCGGGGTCCTGTGTGCCCCCGCCGACCTGCCAGGTCCGCACCTCGGGTGTGGGGTCTGCGTTGCCGGCGCGGTCGATGCCGCGTACCTCCAGACGGTAGGTGCCGGCCGCGAGATCCGTGATCTCGAGCGGTGAGGTGCAGGTCGCCCAGGCGCCGACGTTGCCGCTGGCGGTGAGTCGACACTCGAAGGAGGCGGCGTCGTCCCCGGTGAACGTTGCGTGCACTCCATCCGTCGTAGCGTCGAAGCCCGTGATGGTCGTCTCGGGGGGCAACGTGTCCACGCGCCACTGGATCGTGGCAGGCACCTGGTCGACGGCGTTGCCGTGACGCGCGCGAACCGACAGCCCGTGCAGACCGCTCCTGAGCCCCGTGAGGGTGGTCGTGGGTGTCGCGGAGGTGGCGCACGGCCATTCGGCGCCGCCGTCCAGGGAACACACGTAGTCCTCGGCATGCGAGCTGGCGAAACCGAACGTCGCCGAGGTGGAGTTCGACAGCGCGCCCGGTCCGCTCACGATCTCGGTGTCGACGATGTCGAACAGCGCGGTCCGTACGGCACTCTGGTTGAGGGACGTGTCGAACGCGCGGACGTCGATGCGGTGCTCTCCCTCGGGGAACTGGCGGAACATGCCCGGGATGCAGTGGGTCCAGCTGCCGCTCTGGTCGAACTGGCACTGCGTGGTGGCTCCATCCGTGAGCCATCTGAAGGTCGCCGTGCGCTCGATCGTCCGGTCCTGGCTCGCCTCTACGTCGCCGAGCTCGGGCGGCCGTACGTCCACGAACCGTGCCAGCGGTGCTGCCTCCACGCTGCTGAACGCCCCGGAGTGCACACCGCACTCCACGAAGCCGTCGACTTCGCGGGTCTCGTCACATCCGGTCCAGCCGTCGAAGACCCAGTTGTCGGCCGGGATCGGGGAGGGCTCGGCGCGAAGCCACACCCACGCTTCGAACACCTCGGAGTTGCGTACCCGGGTGCACGCACGCGTGAGGTGGTGGTCCTGCTGGTCATTGAAGTTGCAGACCGTCGGTGCGTCGTCCTCGATCGTCCCCTCGACGATCCGCACAGTTCCCGCGCCCCGGACGTAGGTCGTCACCCCGACCTGCCCGGCGCTCGCGGAGCCGGCGGTGACCAGCTGAGCGCCCAGGGTGGCCAGCAGCAGGACCGTCACGGCGGTCAGCCGAGCGGCTGAGAGCATCCGAGACCTCATGCGTCCGCCCTCGCCTCGCCTACGACGGTCGTCTCGCTGGACGGCTCGTGAACCACCTGCGGGATGCCGGTCACTCCTGACACGGCTGCAGTGACGGCGGCGGACGCTACGGCGACGCCCGACGAAACGGACGTCGACACAGGCCGACCCGGAGAGGCGGCAGGGTGTCCGGGCGACACCGATGCGGATGTGAAAGTCATGGGAAGATCGTCTGGTTTCCACCAGTCCCGAGGCGTCACCCACGCTGCTGCTTGTGGCTAGCCGCCACAGCGACTCCGTCTCAACCTCTGAGGTGACTGCGCTCAGTCTTTCGGATGACGCGACCGAAGAGGAGGATCGGCGGGAGCCGAGACCACGACTCGCGCCGGGCGGGGTTGGGCGGACAGGCTGCGAAACGGCGAAACCGCAGGTCAGCGTTGCTGACCTGCGGCTTCGTGATCTGCGCGCCTGTAGGGATTCGAACCCCAAACCTTCTGATCCGTAGTCAGATGCTCTATCCGTTGAGCTACAGGCGCCCGTCCGGTGACGCTTGCGCGCCGCGTGGACTGGTCGAGGATAGCCGACGTACGGCGGACGGACGAAATCAGCCCCCTCGCGGAGCCGGTCGCGCCGTGGGGCCGTGCCCTATGGTGCGAAGACCCGCACACCCGGCGGCCGCGGCCGCCGCACGAGGAGAGGCAGCGTGATGGCAGATCTCGAGGCAGTTCTGGACGAGGCCGGGCTGACGAACCCCCGGGTCCGGGAGTTCGTGAGGGAGTACGCCGAGCTCACCGGCGCCGAGCGGGTCGAGGTGGTCAACGCCTCCGACGACGCCCGGCTGCTCGACGAGGCGGTGGCGGCCGGCGAGCTCGAGATGGCCGGCGAGGGCCGCTACTACTCCCGCAGCTACTACAAGGACACCGCCCGCTCGGAGGAGCGCACCGTCGTCGCCACCAGCAACGAGAGCGACCGGGGCGTCTACAACAACTGGCGCCCGGCGTCGGAGATGAAGCCGCTGCTGCACGACAAGATGCGCGGCGCCTCCCAGGGCAAGACGATGTACGTCATCCCCTACCTGATGGCGCCGGCCGGCAACGCCCTGGCGCCCTGGGCGGCGGGCGTCGAGCTGACCGACACCCGCACCGTCGTGCTCCACATGATCCGCATGGCGCGCGTCGGCGTGCAGCACGTCAACGACCTCGAGGACCCCGACTCCTTCGTCCGCGCCGTCCACGTCACCGGCGACCTGGAGCACCTCGGGCAGGGCACCGACGACGACCAGCGCTGGTTCGTGACCGTCGCCGACGAGCGGACGATCCTGCACTTCGGCTCGTCGTACGGCGGCAACGCCCTGCTCGGGAAGATCGCCCACGGCCTGCGGCAGGGGGCGTACGACGGCTGGGCGAGCCGGAAGTTCCTCGCCGAGCAGTACATGCTCATCGGCATCCACGACAAGGAGACGGGCCGGACGTACCACGTCTGCGGTGGCTTCCCCAGCGCCTCGGGCAAGACCAACCTCGCCATGATGGCGGCGCCCGATGCCCTCGGCGAGCGCTACCACGTCTCGTTCTACGGCGACGACATCGCGTGGCTGTGGGTCGACGAGGAGTCGGGCCGGCTGATGGGCATGAACCCCGAGTACGGCGTGTTCGGGGTCGCCAAGGACACCAACGAGACCACCAACCCCAACGCGCTGCACTCCGTCGACGAGGGCACCCGGGCGATCTTCACCAACGTGGCGTACAACCCGACGACCGGCGAGGTGTGGTGGGAGGGCAGGACGCCGGAGCCGCCGGCCGACGTGACGGGCTGGCTCGACTGGACCGGTGCCCCGATCGCCGACCGCGAGGACGGCGACACCGCGCCCTGGGCGCACCCCAACAGCCGCTTCACCACCACCCTCGACAACGTGCCCAACATCGCGCCGGACTACGACGAGCCCGCCGGGGTGCCGATCGACGCGATCATCTTCGGTGGGCGCACCCGCGACCGCGAGCCGCTCATCCGCGCGATCACCGACCTCGCCGAGGGCGTCTACGACGGGCTGACCCTGGGCGCCGAGGCCACGTCGGCTGCGGAGGGCAAGGAGGGCCTGCTGCGCTACGACCCGATGTCGAACCGGCCGTTCATGGCCTACGGCGAGGGCGACTACGCCCGCCACTACCTCGACGTGGTGGGTGCGGCGGCGGACCAGCCGATCTTCGCCCACGTCAACTGGTTCCAGAAGGACCCGGACGACGGCCACTACCTGTGGCCGGGCTATCGCGACAACCTGCGCCCGCTGCTGTGGCTGCTGCAGCTCAAGAACGGCGAGGTGAAGGGCCGGCGCACCCCGGTCGGCATCCTGCCGACCGAGGACGAGCTCGACCTGACCGGGATGGACGTCGCGGCCGAGGACCTCGATCGCCTGCTCAGGATCGACCAGGAGCGCTGGCGCCAGGAGATGGGCTTCCGCGAGGAGCACCTGTCGCAGTTCGAGCGGATGCCCGAGGAGATCTGGGCGGCCCACCGCCGGGTCGCGGCGGGCCTCGACGAGCAGGACTGACGCCGGCGTCGCACCACGTTCGGGCTCCGGCGTAATTATGCGTCCGAACTCCGAGATTCACGTCACAAGCCTGTGATCGATCCAATATGTGCCCGCATTCACACGGGCTAGCGTCCCGCGGGAGTCGCCGACAACGAGGCCGCGCGAACCACCCGCGACGAACGCTGAAGGAACGGTCATGACTGCCACCACCGACACCCACCCGACCCCTTCCACCGACCAGCCCACGACCCACGAGGGCATCCTCGCCTGGGTCGCCGAGGTCGCCGAGCTGACGCAGCCCGACTCCGTGCACTGGTGCACCGGGTCCGACGAGGAGTGGGCGCAGCTGACCGCGGCGCTGGAGGCGAGTGGCACCTTCACGCGCCTCAACCCCGAGGTCATGCCCAACTCCTTCCATGCCGCGTCGGACCCCACCGACGTGGCGCGGGTCGAGGACCGCACCTACATCTGCTCGGTCGACGAGCGCGACGCGGGGCCCACCAACAACTGGATGGACCCCGAGGAGATGAAGGGCATCATGCGGGGGCTCTACGCCGGCTGCATGCGCGGGCGCACCATGTACGTCATCCCGTTCGTGATGGGCCACCTCGAGGCCGAGCAGCCGATGTTCGGCATCGAGATCACCGACTCCGCCTACGTCACCGTCTCCATGCGGGTCATGGCCCGGATGGGCACCGACGTGCTGCGCCGCATCGAGGAGCTCGCGGACGCCGGCCAGGACCCGCGGTGGGTGCCCGCCCTGCACTCGGTCGGCATGCCGCTCGAGCCCGGCCAGGACGACGTGGCGTGGCCGTGCAACGACACCAAGTACATCGTGCAGTTCCCCGAGGAGCGGATGATCTGGAGCTTCGGCTCCGGCTACGGCGGCAACGCGCTGCTCGGCAAGAAGTGCTACGCCCTGCGCATCGCCTCGGTGATGGCGCGCGACGAGGGCTGGCTGGCCGAGCACATGCTGATCCTCAAGCTCACCTCGCCGCAGGGCGTCACCAAGTACGTCGCCGCCGCCTTCCCGAGCGCGTGCGGCAAGACCAACCTCGCGATGCTCAAGCCGACCATCCCCGGCTGGACGGTCGAGGCCATCGGCGACGACATCGCGTGGATGCGCATCGGCGACGACGGGCGCCTGTGGGCGGTCAACCCGGAGTTCGGCTTCTTCGGCGTCGCGCCCGGCACCAACGAGCACACCAACCCGCACGCGATGGAGACGATCCGCAAGGGCAACTCGGTCTTCACCAACGTCGCGCTCACCCCGGACGGCAACGTGTGGTGGGAGGGGCTGGAGAACACCCCGGCCGAGGCCACCAGCTGGAAGGGCGAGCGGTGGACGCCCGAGATCGCCGCGGAGACCGGTGAGCTCTCCAGCCACGCCAACAGCCGCTACTGCACCCCGATCAAGCAGTGCTCGATCCTCGCCGACGAGTACGACGACCCGCGCGGGGTGCCGATCGACGCCATCCTGTTCGGCGGTCGCCGCAAGACGACGATCCCGCTGGTGACCGAGGCCCGCGACTGGAACCACGGCACCTTCATGGGCGCCACCTTGTCCTCGGAGACCACCGCGGCCGCCGTCGGCGCCGTCGGGGTCGTGCGCCGCGACCCGATGGCGATGCTGCCGTTCATCGGCTACAACGCGGGCGACTACTTCGGCCACTGGATCGGCATCGGCAAGGACAACGACGCGGCCAAGCTGCCCCGCATCTTCTACGTCAACTGGTTCCGCCGCAGCGCCGACGGCGACTTCCTCTGGCCGGGCTTCGGCGAGAACAGCCGGGTGCTCAAGTGGGTCATCGAGCGCATCGACGGCCAGGCCGCGGCGGTCGAGACGCCCATCGGTCACGTGCCGGCGCCCGGCTCGCTCGACATCGAGGGCCTCGACCTCACCGAGGAGCAGCTGGCCCAGGCCCTCGCCGTCGACGTCGAGGAGTGGAAGGCCGAGCTGCCGCAGATCGAGGAGTGGTTCGAGAAGTTCGGCGACGACCTGCCCGCCGTCCTCTGGAGCGAGCTCGACACCCTCAAGGCCCGGCTGGACGCCTGATCCACGCGTCTCGGAGGTGCTCGACCCGCTCCGCCGTACGAGGCGGGGCGGGTCGATGCCGCGGCGGTGAAGCCCGCTGGGACCGTGTGGCACCATCCTCCCACTGGGTCGCGTGGGAACGTGGGAGGTGAGTCATGCCCCTCGGTCAGCACGAGCGCGGCGTCTTCGAGAAGCAGGCCACGCCCCTCTATGAGGAGATCGTGACCTCCGGCGGCATCAGTGCCGCGGACGAACGCATCGCCGGCGACGGCGAGCTGCATGAGGCCTTCGAGCTCCTGGTCGACGTCGGGCTGGTCCTCAAGAGCGAGGACGGCGCATCATGGCGTGCCGTCGACCCGGCCGCCGTCCAGGCGCGGGTGGTGGCCCCTCTCGGCCAGCAGGGGGCCGAGCTGATCGCCGAGTCGGCCCACTGGGCGCAGGCCTTCAGCACGCTGTCCCACGTGTGGCGGCGCTCGCCGAGCGCGGTCGGCGGCCCCTTCGCCGAGATCCGCGGCCTGACCACCATCGGCAACTTCCTCGCCTCCCTCGTCAGCGACGCGGAGGACGAGCTGCTGACCGCGCAGCCCCAGGACCGGCGGGGCGTCAAGCAGCTCGGCGAGGTCGGTGCGCGGGAGATCGCCGCGCTGGAGCGAGGCGTGAAGATGCGCACGCTCTACCAGCACGCGGCGCGTCGCGGCGCCGACACCCGCAAGTACGTCGCCGCGGTGACGGCCGCCGGGGCCGAGGTCCGCACCCTCGACGAGTTCTTCAACCGGCTCATCGTCGTCGACCGTCGCATCGCCATCATCCCGAGCCACGAGGGGCTGAGCGCCGCCATGGTGATCAGCGAGCCGTCGATGGTGGGCTACCTCGTCGACATGTTCGAGCGGCACTGGGAGCGGGCGCGCCCCTTCACCAGCAGCGAGACGTCGCTGATGCGCGACATCGCCGCCGAGCAGCGGGCGATGACGATCCGGATGCTGCTGGAGGGCCGGGCCGACCCGGCCGGCGCCAAGCGGCTGGGCGTCAGCCCCCGGACGTACGCCGGCTACGTGGCCGACCTCAAGAACGAGTTCGAGGTCGAGACGCGCTTCCAGCTGGGCTACGAGATGGGCAAGCGCGGCATCTCGGGCCGCGAGACCGACGAGCCCACGCCGTAGCGGTCGACGGTGCCGGGGACGGGTGCCGCGAGGCGGGAGAGAAAAGACGAGGGAGAAAGACCGAGGGCAGCAACTCCGAGGAGTTGCTGCCCTCGTGCTGGGACTCGCCTGTGGGGGAGGCTGCGGACCAGAACTCGTGGGGGGTTGAGGGGTCCGTGTCCCAGCTCTTCACTGCGCGCCAATCATGGCACGAACTGGATCACTGAGGTGCTTTGATCTTCCCGCCCCAGCTGGTGTCGATGCCGGCGCTGGCCGGGGATGCGCCGATGCCGACGAATCCGAGTCCGAGCGCGGCCACGAGGGCGGCTGCGGCGATGCGGCGTACTGGGGTCATGGGTACTCACCTCGAAGGTCACGTGTCACAGGGGATGACGAATCGATTCTCGCTCACGCGACGATGCCGCGTCCCCCTCAAGTCACTGCAGGTCTGTGCAATGCAGGATCCTGCAGAACGCTGCGGGGTGCATGCATCGGCCCCCTTCCGATGGAAGGGGGCCGATCGCGGCGGAGGCGGAGGGATTTGAACCCTCGATGGGGTTGTAGCCCCAAACCCGCTTAGCAGGCGGGCGCCATAGACCGGACTAGGCGACGCCTCCATGCCCGACGAGGGCCGGGCGCACGAAAGGCTACAAGGCGCGGCGCGCCTGCTGCCAATCGCCTCACATCTTCCGCAGGCCGTGCCCGCGCTGGAGGTGCTGCTGGACCTCGCGGACGAAGGCCTCGCGGTCGATCGCGAGCATCTCGACCGGGATCGTGGTCGTGCGTCCGTCGCGCAGGCGAAGCACGACGACGGGTGAGTCGGCGACCGTCGTGGTCACCGCGTCCTCCACGTCCTTCCACCGCCCGGCCGCGGTGCCGACACCGCGCACCCACTGCACCCGGTAGCCCTCGGCGGTGAGGCGGACGACCCACCCCTTCTGCCGCCAGGTCCACCACGTCGCCACGAGCAGCAGCACGGTGAGTGAGACGGGCACCAGCAGGAAGGCGGTGTGCACGTCGAGCACCGCGATGGCGAGCGTGCCGAGCAGGATGAGGACGGCGACCGCGCACAGCACGACGCCCAGCAGGCGCGCGGCGACGGCGGGCGCGAGGCGGTGGACAGTGGCGGTCTCGGTCGGCACGCGCAAATTCCACCACGCGCGCGGCGTACGTCCCTCGCGCGGGTCGGGTGGGCCGACGGCGCCCGGTAGAGTCCCGGGGTGTGCGGCGCCCGGGCGCGGCACGAGGAGGGGTGCCGGAGCGGCCGATCGGAACCGCCTTGAAAGCGGTCGTAGGGAGACCTACCGCGGGTTCGAATCCCGCCCCCTCTGCCGGCGATGCAACGCCGGGTCACTGCATGTAGGACCCCGCCCCACGGTGGGTGTGACGAGAGTGACCCGGCGTTGCAGCGGCGCTGTCGTCCGCGGCCGGGTCAGCCGACGAGATAGCCGAGGTCGTGCATCCGCGCGATCTCGGCGCGCAGCTCAGGGTGCTCGGCGCTGTCGGCCGCCCGGGCCCCCGCGAGGTAGACGTGGCCGTCGTCGGCCTGCGTGCCGTCGAAGACCACGGTCAGCCGGTTGGGGATCGCGGCGTTGATCAGGGAGCCGAGCAGCGCCACCGGGTCGGACCGGTCCTCCAGCGACAGCACGCGGACCGCCTCCGGGATCCGGGGGACCTGGGCCGACGGCGCTCCCGCGGTCACCACCTGGTCCACCACGAAGCGCGCCGACGTCGGCGTCGCCGCGATCTCGGCTGCGACGGCACCGCCGGCCGCCGAGCCGACCAGCATGACGCGGGCGTCGTCCTCGGTGACGGCCTTCTCGATCGCGCGGACCACCTGGGCCGCCGTGGTGCTCGGGTCGGCACCGACCAGGCGGAGCCGACCGGAGTCCGGCCCCACCGTGCCGGGCAGGTAGGCGATGTAGCGGCCGGCGCCGACGCGCTGCACGCTGATCCGGCGGTCCTCGGCGAGCAGGTTGGCCATCAGCTCCTCGAGCGAGCGCGGCGCCCGGCCGGCAGCGGCGGCCGTGTCCTCCTCCGACTGCTCGGCCTCCTCCGTCTCGACGAAGGAGCCGGCCGAGTCGCGGAACGCGGAGACCGCGTCGGTCGGGAACGGGGCGACGCCGATGGCCCGCAGGCCACCGCGGGCGGCCTGTGCGCCCTGCTCGGAGCCGAGCACCCCAGCGGTGAGCAGCGAGCGCATGTGCAGCCCGTCGAGCAGGCCGCCGCCCCCGGACAGGTGGTCCATGAGGTCCGGGTTGTTCTCGGCCAGCTCGCTGAGGTACGCCGTCACGCCGTCGCGGTCGAGCGTGTCGGTCTCGATGAGGCCGGCGCTGACGATCGCCCCACCGAGCGCCACCTCGGGCGCGAGGTAGCCGATCGCGCGGCCGGCGATGGACCCGAGCGTCTTGTAGGCGGCCTGCTGCAGCTCGTCGATCCAGCGGTACGTCAGCACCGTGGCGCGGACGACCAACGCGTCGGCGTCCAGCTCGACCGAGCGGGTGAGCAGGCCGTGCTTGCCGATCGTGGCGGCACGGATGTCCTCCTCGGCCTGGCCCCAGGTCGCCTTCGACAGCTCGCCGGAGTCGGCGACGTCGTCGTCGTTGAGGATCTCCGCGCCCAGTCGGGCCCGGCGGCGCATCTCGTCGCCGGAGGCGTCGAAGAGGTCGGCCAGCGCCAGCATCTGGTCGTACTTGTCGACGGTCACCGACGCCGACGAGTCGTCGGCGGGGCCGTCGCCGCGGGGGATCTCGAGGTCGCTCATCGGGCCACCTCCTGTCGGCGGGTGACCTGGGCGAGGACCGGCGCGAGCTCGGCCGGCAGGTCGTCGGGGTCGACGCGGGCCAAGGCGACACGGGCTCCGTCGTCGTGGCGCGGCGTCAGCGAGTGCCAGCCGTCCATGAGGAGCACCCACGACACGACGCCCACCGACGTCGTGGCGCGCTCCGACACCTCTGCGGCGAGGATCCGCAGCCGGCCCCGGCCCTCGGTGTGCACCGCCGACAGGACCGCACCCGCCTCGGCGTCGCCCAGCGGGGCGCCGTCCGCCAGCACGGCACCGTCGGCCTGGCTGACGAGGATCGGGACGAGGTCGGAGCGCCCGGCCCGCAGCGCCTCGCCGATCGCGTCGGCCAGCGCGTAGGGGACGTCGAGGTGCGCCGGGACGTGCGAGGTGGCGACGGCCAGGTCCTCGGGCACCTGGGTCACCCGGGCCAGCTCGGTGGTCCACCGGTCGACCGGGAACCAGGCGAGCTCGAAGACCAGGCCGTCGCAGGTAGAGAGGCTCGCCACCGCGTCCCCGGCCTGCCGGTGCCAGGCCTTGACCTGGGTGGTCCCGGCCGCGACGTCGACGTCGAGCGCGAGCCGCGGCGTGGCGAGCAGCCCGACCGCGCCGACGATGCCGGGGTCGGCGCCGGCATCGGTCAGCAGGCCGCGGCGCCGCAGCGTGTCCTCCGGGTCGTGGAGGGTGGCGAGCGCGTCGGCGTAGGCGGAGTCCTCGGCCGAGCCGCGGCTCTGCCCGAGGCGGCCGGACAGGGAGCCGGCGCCGGCCGGACCCTCGGGGGTACGCACGTCGAACGGCAGCGGGGCGCCGCCGGCGAGCTCGGCGACCAGGCGCAGCTCGGGCAGCGTCAGCGCGAGGCGGCGGGCCATGCCGTCGAGGAAGCTGGTCGGCGGCGAAGGCGGGGTCGTGAGGTCGATGGTCACCATGTCAAAGTCCCGGGAGCTCGACGGTCAGCCAGTCCCTGTGACCGGGCGGCGGCGGGTCGAAGGCCAGCAGCGCGGCGTCGGCCGGGTCCGGCGCCGCGGACGCGTCACCGGCCCGGCTCGCGCGGGTCCGGGCGTCCTCGACGAGGGTGGTGGCCTTGCGGGAGCGGAGGTCGATGGCCTCCTTGAGGGTGTCGACCTCGGCGAGGTGGCGCGCCAGCGAGTCGGCCGCTGTCTCGTGATGGGCGGCGGCGGTGCGCAGATGGGAGGCACGCTCCTTGATGCGCTCGCGCATCGCGTCGGCGGCCTTGCCGTGCCACGGGACGGCCTCGGCCTGGGACACGAGGCGGGCGGCGAGCGCCCGGATGTCGCCGCTCTGCTCGCGGAGCTGGGCGACGCGCTTGCGGCCCACGGCAGTGTCGCCGTACATCGATCACACCCCTTCGTCGGTCGTCGCATACCCAGTGGGCACCGTCATCAAACGTTCAACCGGCATCCATCTCGGCGCCCAGCGGGTCGTGGGACGCGGCCGGCTGGACCGGTCCCGACCGATAGGATCCCTCGGACCAGGGCCCTCCACACACCACGACACGGGGTGTCAGTGACTTTCGACGTCCACCAGCTCGACGTGTTCGTGCTGGTCGGCGCGGTGGTGACGCTCGCGGCCATCCTGGCGGTGCGACTCTCGGCCGGTGCGGGCCTGCCCTCGCTGCTGATCTACCTGCTCATCGGCGTGCTGCTGGGGGAGGGCGGACCCTTCCGGATCCCCTTCGAGGACGCGCAGCTGGCCCACGCGCTGGGGTTCGGCGCGCTGGCGATCATCCTCGCCGAGGGCGGGCTCACCACCGACTGGCGGCAGATGCGCTCCAGCATCCGGCTCGGCCTGTCGCTGGCCACACTCGGCGTCGCCGTGTCGGTCGCGGTGGTCGCCGTCGGCACCCACTACCTGCTCGGGCTGCCGTGGGAGCTGGCGATCCTGCTCGGCGCCATCTGCTCGCCCACCGATGCCGCGGCTGTGTTCTCCGTGCTGCGGGCGCTCCCGCTGCCCAAGCGCCTCACGGGGGCCCTCGAGGCCGAGTCGGGGCTCAACGACGCCCCCACCGTGGTCCTGGTGGGCATCATCTCCACCGGGGTCGTGGGCGAGGCGGGACTGCTCGAGGTCGCCGGCACGATCGTCTTCGAGCTCATCGCGGGCGGGGCGATCGGGGCGGCCTGCGGCCTCGCCGGCGGGTGGGTGATGCGGCGCGCCGCGCTGCCGTCCACCGGCCTCTACCCGCTGGCGGTGCTGAGCCTGGCGTTCACGGCGTACGGCGTGGCAGCAGCCGTGCACGCATCCGGGTTCGCCGCGATCTACGTCGCCGCGCTGATCCTCGGCAACAGCGAGCTGCCCCACCGAGGGGCGACCAGGTCGTTCGCCGAGGGAGTGGCCTGGCTGGCGCAGATCGGGCTGTTCGTGATGCTGGGCCTGCTGCTCTCGCCGGGACGCATCGACGTCGACACGGTCGTCCAGGCGCTGGTGACCGGCCTCGTGCTGACCGTCGTCGCGCGACCGCTGTCGGTGCTGGTCAGCAGCGTCGTCCAGCCGATGGGCCTGCGCGACCTGACGTTCATCTCCTGGGCCGGGTTGCGCGGGGCCGTGCCGATCGTGCTCGCCACCATCCCCCTGGCCGAGGGGGTCGAGGGGGCCGACGACCTGTTCGACATCGTCTTCGTGATGGTCGTGGTCTACACGCTGCTCACCGGTCCGACCCTGCCGCTGGTGGCGCGCTCGCTGGGCGTGGCCCGGCGCAACCACCCGCGCGGTCTCGACGTCGAGGCCGCACCGCTCGAGAAGGTCGCGGCCGACCTGCTCCAGGTCACCATCGCGCCCACCTCGAAGATGCACGGCGTCGAGGTCGGGGAGCTGCGACTGCCGCAGGGGGCCTCGATCTCGCTGGTGATCAGGGCGGGCGACGTGCTGGTGCCGGAGCGTCGTACGGTCCTGCGCGCCGGCGACGACCTGGTGGTGGTCACTCCCCGCAAGCTGCGCGAGGCCACCGAGGGCCGCCTGCGACAGGTCTCCGAGACCGGGCGCCTGGCCCACTGGCTGGGCGAGGAGTCCAGTCGCGATCGCGACTGAGGGCCGGACTACTCGGAGCCGGTGGCGCGGCAGTAGGTGGCGTCGGCCCGCGCGACCACCGACTCGACCTGCTTGCTGCGCAACGACTGGAACTTCTCGCCCACGACGACCACGACGCCCGGTCCGAGCGCGTCGCCCGCGACGACCTGCGCGTTCTTGAACTGGCGGCGCACCAGGTCGACCGCCGGGTTGGCCGCGTCCGCGGCCCAGATCTGCGTCGTCGCTGCCGGCTGGGGCGAGTCGCCCACCGTCCCGGCGACGAATCCGCGCTCCTCGAGTTGGGCGCTGGTGGCGCTGGCGAGCCCACTGCGCCCGCTGCCGTTGAAGACGCTGACGACGACCTGGTCGCGGCGCACCTCCTCGCCCGTGGCGACGTCGGCGTCCTCGCAGATCGCGACCGGCTCGTCGCGCGGGAACGGCTTGGTGAACGCCGCCCAGCCCCAGAGGGCGGCGACGACGACCAGGAGCGCCAGCACGGCCAGCGTCAGCGCCGACCGCAGCGCGCCGCTCACTGGTCGGCCGCCTGGTGGACCCGTGCGTGCAGCACGCTGCGCTGCTGGAGGGCCGCACGCAGTGCTCGGTGCAGGCCGTCCTCGAGGTAGAGGTCGCCGCGCCACTGCACGACGTGGGCGAAGAGGTCGCCGTAGAACGTGGAGTCCTCGTCGAGCAGCGTGTCGAGGTGGAGCATGTCCTTGGTGGTGACCAGCTGGTCGAGGCGGACCTGGCGCGGCGGCAGCTCGGCCCAGGCGCGGGAGGTCAGCCCGTGGTCGGGGTAGGGCCGGCCGACGCCCACCCGCTTGAAGATCACGCCGGTGATCATAACGACGGCTCCTCGCGGCCCCTCGTCCTCGGCCGGGAGCCTGACTAGGCTCCGCTCATGAGCGAGACCTCCGAGGCGCCTCCCGCGGCCACCGACCCCATCGTCGCGGCCGTGGCGCCTGGCTACCGTTTCGAGGGCGACGCCCTCGAGCTGGGCGGACTGATGCTCGACGCGGAGACGCTCAGCGACGTCCGCATCCGGATCCCGCTCGGCATGCTCAACCGCCACGGTCTCGTCGCCGGCGCCACCGGCACCGGCAAGACCAAGACGCTGCAGCTGCTGGCCGAGCAGCTCAGCGCCCACGGCGTACCCGTCTTCGCCGCCGACATCAAGGGCGACCTCTCCGGCCTCGGGGTGCCGGGCGCGCCCGACGACAAGATCACCGCGCGGAGCGCGAGCGTCGGCCAGCAGTGGACGGCGACCGGGTTCCCGACGGAGCTCTTCTCGATCGGCGGCGAGGGCGTCGGCGTACCGGTGCGGGTGACGATGTCGGCGTTCGGGCCCACGCTGCTCGCCAAGGTCCTCGGGCTCAACGAGACGCAGGAGTCCTCGCTGGCGCTGGTCTTCTACTACTGCGACAAGAATGGCCTGCCGCTGCTCGACCTCGCCGACCTGCGCGCGGTGCTGCAGTACCTCACCGGCGACCCGGC
Organism: Nocardioides sp. SYSU D00065; assembly: GCF_017916425.1. Taxonomy (GTDB): domain Bacteria; phylum Actinomycetota; class Actinomycetes; order Propionibacteriales; family Nocardioidaceae; genus Nocardioides. The sequence goes on from NZ_JAFMSX010000003.1 coordinate 334,969, forward strand.
CGGAAAGGCCGAGCTCAAGGCGATCGGCGGCGTGTCCCCGCAGACGGCCGGTGTCATCCTGCGCGAGCTCGTCGCGTTCGAGGCGCAGGGCGCGGACGTCTTCTTCGGGGAGCCGGAGCTCGACACCAAGGAGTTCCTGCGCACGACCGACGACGGCCGGGGCGTGATCAGCCTGCTCGAGCTGCCGCACCTGCAGGACCGCCCGGCGCTGTTCTCCACCTTCTTGATGTGGATGCTCGCGGACCTCTTCCACGACCTGCCAGAGGAGGGTGACCTCGACAAGCCCAAGCTGGTCTTCTTCTTCGACGAGGCGCACCTGCTCTTCGACGACGCCTCCGAGGCGTTCCTGGACCAGGTCGCCCAGACGGTGCGGCTGATCCGATCCAAGGGCGTCGGCGTGTTCTTCGTGACGCAGTCGCCCACCGACGTGCCCGACGAGGTCCTCGCCCAGCTCGGCTCGCGCATCCAGCACCAGCTCCGCGCGCACACGCCCAACGACGCCAAGGCGCTCAGGGCCACCGTCGACACCTACCCCGAGAGCGCGTACGACGACCTGGGTGAGGTCATCACCAGCCTCGGCATCGGCGAGGCGGTCGTGACCGTGATGAACGAGCGCGGCGCACCGACCCCGGTGGCCTGGACCCGGTTGCGGGCGCCGGAGTCGCTGATGGACCCGGCGCCGGCCGAGCAGATGGCGGCCGCCGTCGCGGCGTCCCCGCTCACCGCGAGGTACGCCGAGCCGATCGACCGCGAGTCCGCCCGCGAGCTGCTCGCCGCCAAGCTGGAGGAGGGCGCCCGCAAGGCCGCCGAGGACGCGCGGGTCGAAGAGCTGGCGCGCGAGCAGCGCAACGCGCGGGTCACCAAGAAGGCTCCTGCGAAGAAGGCCCCGGCGCCGCGGTCCTCGCGCTCGCAGGAGGCCGACGACGGGATGCTCGAGAGCGTCGTGAAGTCGCCGGTGTTCAAGGACTTCATGCGCACCGCGGCGCGCGAGATCGCGCGGGGGATGTTCAAGAGCGGGCGCCGCTGAGGTCTGACCTCCGCCCGGCCGCCGCCCGCCGCTGGGCGGTGGCTGAGCCACATCCGTACGTCGGGGGATGTGGCTGGCTCACCGCCGCCGCGCCCGGGCGGTGGCTGAGCCACATCCGTACGCCGCGGGATGTGGCTGGCTCACCGCCGCCGCGCCCGGGCGGTGGCTCAGCCACATCCGTACGCCGCGGGATGTGGCTGGCTCACCGCCGCCGCGCCCGGGCGGTGGCCCACCCACATCCGTACGCCGCGGAATGTGGCTCACTCACCGCCCAGGGCCGGCGGTCACATCGTCGGGTCGAGCCAGGCCAGCTGCGCGGTCTGGGTGCCGCCGTCGCGGGTGACGACCCGGGCCCGGCCCTCGGGCGCCGGCTGCGGGCGCAGGTTGCCGATGAGGATGCCCTCGTCGCGCGGGCCGGACAGCATGACGCCCGGCATGGCGAGGTCGCGCAGCGACTGGATGACCGGCTCGTAGAGCGCCCGCGACGCGCCACCCGTGCGCCGGGCGACGACGACGTGCAGGCCGACGTCGCGCGCCTGGGCCATCAGCGGCTGCAGCGAGGAGACCGGCGAGGACTGCTGGGTGGCGACCAGGTCGTAGTCGTCGACGACGACGAAGACCTCCGCGCCGGTCCACCACGACCGGTTGCGCAGCTGCTCGGGCGTCACGTCGGGCCCCGGGATGCGGCCCTCGAGGTAGGTCGCGATGTCCTTCAGCGTCGGCGTCGCCTGGGTGGCCGAGGTGAGGTAGTTGAGCAGGTACTCGTCGGGCACCTCGCCGAGCAGCGAGCGGCGGTAGTCGACGAGCACGATCTGGGCTTCCTTCGGCGTGCGCGTGCGCATGACCTCGTGGACGTACGCCCGCAGCAGCGCGCTCTTGCCGGACTGCCCGTCGCCGAAGATCAGCATGTGCGGCTCGGCGTCGACGTCGAGCCCGATCGGCGCGAGCTCCTTCTCGTTGATGCCGAGCAGGATGTGGCGCTCGGGCACCTGGCGGCGCACGGCGTCCTCGCGGATCGCCTCCAGGGTGACCCGCTCGGGCAGCAGGCGCAGCTTCGGTCCCTGCGGGCCCTTCCAGGCCGCCGCCATCCGCTCGATGAGGTCGTCCACGCCGTCGCCGAGGGTGTCGGCGTTGCCGTCGCCGTCGATGCGGGGCAGCGCGCCGAGGAAGTGCAGCTTCGACGGCACCAGACCGCGCCCGGGCCGCCCGACGGGGACCAGCGCGGCGACCTTGCGGTCGATCTCGGAGTCGAGCGGGTCGCCCAGGCGCAGCTCCAGCTTGGAGCCGAACACGTCGCGCATCGCGGCGCGGTAGTCGGCCCACCGCGTCGACGCGGTGACGATGTGGAGGCCGAAGGTCAGCCCGCGCGCGGCGAGCTGCTGGATCTCCATCTCGAGGTCGTCGAACTCCGCGCGCAGCGTGCTCCAGCCGTCGATGACGAGGAACACGTCGCCCCAGCCGTCGTCGGCGCGACCCTGCGCGCGGCGCGAGCGGTAGGTCTCGATCGAGTCGATGCCGTTGGTGCGGAAGTACGCCTCGCGCCGGTCGACGATGCCCTCGACCTCCGCCATCACGCGGCGTACGACGTCGGGCTCGGAGCGGGTGGCGACGCCGGAGACGTGCGGGAGCCGGGCCAGCGGGGCGAACGTGCCGCCGCCGAAGTCGAGCACGAAGAACTGCGACTCCAGCGGCGTGGTCACCAGCGCCATGCTCGTCACGATGCTGCGCAGCATCGTGCTCTTGCCCGAGCGCGGGCCGCCGACGACCGCCACGTGACCGGCGGCGCCGGTGAGGTTGAGCGTCATCGTGTCGCGGCGCTGCTCGCGCGGGCGATCGACCGTGCCGAGCGGGATGACCAGGCCAGGGACGTTGCGCCACTGCTGGGACGTGAGGCCGAGGTCGGGGTGCTCGACCAGGTCGGGCATCAGCTCGTCGAGGGTGTCCGGCACGTCGAGCGGCGGCAGCCACACCTGGTGCGCCGCGGGGCCCTTGCCGACCATCCGCTGCACCGCGATGTCGAGCAGCGAGGGCTGCTCGCCCTGCTGCTGCGGCTGCGGGGTCACGACCTCGTGGCTGTCGTCGACGGTCGGCTCGAGTGCCTGCACCTCCGAGATCGTGAACGGCAGGATGCCGCGGATCGCGCCGCCCTCGTCGCGGGTGACCCGGGTGCGGCTCGACGGCGGCCCCGAGACGTACGCCGCCTTGAACCGCAGCAGCGTGGACTGGTCGGGCTTGAGGTAGCCGAGGCCGGGGACGGCGGGCAGCTCGTAGGCGTCCGGGACACCGAGGACGGCGCGGGACTCGCCGGCGGAGAAGGTGCGCAGGCCGACGCGGTAGGACAGGTGCGACTCCAGGCCGCGCAGCCGGCCCTCCTCCAGGCGCTGGGAGGCGAGCAGGAGGTGCAGGCCGAGCGAGCGGCCGAGCCGGCCGATCGCGACGAACAGGTCGATGAACTCCGGCTTGGCCGACAGCATCTCGGAGAACTCGTCGACGACGATGAACAGCGACGGCATCGGCTCGAGCGGCTCGCCGTTGGCGCGGGCCTTCTCGTAGTCGCGCACCGAGGCGTAGTTGCCCGCGTCGCGCAGCAGCTCCTGACGCCGGGTCATCTCCCCGGACAGCGCGTCCTGCATGCGGTCGACGAGGGTGAGCTCGTTGGCCAGGTTGGTGATCACGGCCGAGACGTGCGGCATGTCGGCCATGCCGGCGAAGGTGGCACCGCCCTTGAAGTCGACCAGCACGAGGTTGAGCTGCTCGGAGGAGTGCGTCATCACCAGGCCGAGCACGAGCGTGCGCAGGAACTCGGACTTGCCGGACCCGGTCGCACCGATCACGAGGCCGTGCGGGCCCATGCCCTGCTGGGCGGACTCCTTGATGTCGAGGTGGATCAGGCCGCCGGAGTCGCCGATGCCGATCGGTACCCGCAGCCGGTCGCGGGCGGGTCGCGGACGCCACGCGGTGGCGGGGTCGTAGGAGAAGATGTCGCCGAGGCCCAGCAGGTCCATGTGGTCGGGCGAGACCGACGTGATGTCGACGGCGCCGCCGGCCGAGGAGGCCTCGGCGCTGGCGGTCTTGAGGGGCGCGATGCGGCGCGCGAACGCCTCGGCGGTCGCCAGGTCGCACTGGTCGGCGAGCGCCTTGACCGGCTCGCCGCGCAGCCGCAGTGCGCGCACGGGGCGCTTGCCCAGCTCGTCCGGCGCGTCGGCGAACTCCAGCCGGAGGCGGGTGGAGTCCTCGAGCTCGTCCCACCGGCTCGGCAGGTCGAGCAGCGTCACGCCGTGCAGGCCGTCCGGCGGCACGATGTGGTTGCCCGGCGGCAGGTGGCCCCCGTCGATGACGAGCAGGATGTGGGGGGTCGCCGCGCGCTCGTCGGCACCGAACCGCGGCCGGTCGCTGAGGTCCGGCGGCAGCAGGTTGCCCAGGTCGTCCAGCGACGTCGAGACGAGTCGCATCGGTCCCACCGCGTCGGCCTCGCGGGTGCTCTGCGCGTGCGGGAGCCACTTGACCCAGTCCCAGTGGGTGAGGTTCTGCTCGGAGCTCAGGACCGCGACGATCAGCTGGTCGGGGTTGTGGAACGCCGTCGCGGAGCAGATCATCGCCCGCGCGGTCGAGCGGACCTCCTCGGCGTCGCCGCACAGCTCGATCCGGTCGAAGGCCCGCAGGTCGATCGAGGCCGGGAGGTTGGGCTGGAGCCGGTGCACCACCAGCAGCCGGTGCAGCGCCGAGGCGGCGGCCGGGTCGACCTGGTCGACCGGCGCGCTCTCCGGCGGCACCAGCTCGAGCGACAGCGGCTGCGAGCACAGGCCGTAGCGCACGTGCAGGAAGTTGTCGTCCGAGGCGGTGTGCTCCCACAGCCGGGTGCGGTCCTCCGCGAGCGAGGGCAGGGCGGACGGCTCGGGGTGGTGCCAGTTGAGCGCGCGGCGCTGCTGGTCGGCCGCCTCGCGGGCCACCTTGCGGATGTTGCTGAGGTAGCGCAGGTACTCGGTGCGCGAGCCGGTGACCTGCTGGGCGCGCTGCTTACGCTGCCGGTCGATCTGGACGACGATGAAGCCCAAGGTGGCGAAGAGGAACATGCCGGCCGCGAGGAAGCTGCGCCCGCGGTTGGCGCCGCCGCCCATCGTGGCCACCAGCACGATCGAGCCGAGGCTGCCCAGCATCGGGATGGCGTTCATCAAGACGCCGCTCGCGCCCTCGCCCTCCTGCAGCTCCGGAGGTGCCTGGAGGACGATCTGCCCGCCTGGCATCTCGGGCTCGTCGAGCCGCTGGCCGCCCCGCAGTGTCGTGCTCACGCATCCCCCAGTGCCTCACCCGATGAAGTCGCGACGATGATAGGTGTGCTCCGTGCGGGCCGCGACTACCCTGCAGCGGAGAAGCGCCCGCCCGACGCACGCGAAGGGGGAAACCGTGTCGGACGTCGCGATGTCCAGCACTGCTGACGCGACCATCGCCCTGAGCATCCACGGCCCCGCCGGGGTGCTCGACCTCGTGGTGCCCGCCGGCGCGACCTCCGTCGACGTGGCCCGCGAGTACGCCAAGCAGGCCGAGGTGCCGGGCATCCCGCTGCTCCAGACCGCGCTCGGCGAGCGCCTCAACGCGGCGGTGCCGCTCGGGGAGGCCGGCGTGCAGCCCGGCGACGTGCTGGTCGCGACCACCGGTGTGCACCGTCCGCGCAAGGTGACCATGCTGGAGGCGGCCAAGAACGCGCCCGAAAGCCCGGCGCTCGCCGCCCTGATCGCCGCGCTCGGGGCCCTGGCCGCCGTGCTCGCCGCCTGGTACGCCGCCCGCACGGGCGAGGAGACGGCACGCACCGTCGCGGTCGGGGTGCTCATGGCGTGCGCGCTGCTCGGCGCCCTGCCGGTGGGGCGGCACATCAGCCAGCGCACCGCCGCGGCACCGGCGTTCGCGGCCGCGGCCGCCTTCGCCGCCCTCTACGAGCCCGGCGTCCACCTGCTGCCCGCCATCCTCGGCGCCGCTGGCATCTCGGCGGCCGTGGTGGCCGGCATCGGGCGCGCGCTGGCCACGGACGTCGACGAGATCAGCGTCGTGTGGATCGCCAGCGGGCTCACCGTGTTCGCCTGCTGCGCGGTGACGGCGCTGCTGGCCTGGGACGCCCGCATCGCGTGGACGCTGCTGGTCTTCCTCGCCATGATGGCGGCGCGGTTCGCGCCGTCGCTGGCCGTCGACGTACCGGACGAGGCGCTGCTCGACCTCGACCGGCTCGCGGTGACCGCCTGGTCGGCGCGCGACACCCAGCGCCGGAGCCGGCGCGGCCGGATCGTGGTCGCCGCCGACGCGATGGAGCGGCTGGTCCGCCGTGCCTCGCGGATCGTGACCGGCGCGGCCGCGGCGATCCTGGTGACCACGGTCGTCGCGAGCCCGCTCCTGCTCCACAGCGCCTCCATCGACCTCGACCGGATCGGCGCTCGCTGCCTGGTGTTCTTCGCCGGCTGCTCGCTGCTCCTGGCCGCCCGCTCCTACCGGCACGCCACCGCGCGCACGCTGCTGCGCCTGGCGGGCCTCGGCGCACTCCTGGCACTCGGCGCGGACCTCGTCGCCGGCCCGGGCGCCGCGCACCTCGACACCTTCCTCTACGTGGCGGTGGCCCTCGGCGCCGTCGCGCTGGCGGCCGCGGTGGCGACGGGGCGCGGCTGGCGGTCGGTGTGGTGGTCGCGTCGGGCGGAGGTCGCCGAGTCGCTGTGCGGCAGCTTCGCGTTCGCCGCGGCGGTCGTCGCGGCCGGAGTGTTCCGCCGCCTGTGGGAAATGACGTCGTGATGTTTAGGCCCGATCCGGTCGGGTAGATGCACGTCAGCGCGGGGGGCCGGGACGTCTCCCCGAGCAACACGGATCACCAATTCACACACAGATACTCGGTCGGTTCGACCGCCGAGGGAGAAGGATCGACATGAGTGACATGTACGGCCAGACAGAGAAGGCGCTCTCCAAGGCTGCCGACTTCGTCGACCAGGCCCGCGGTGACGTCAAGAACAAGTGCGGCGTCCTCTCCGGCAACATCCAGACGATGATGGGTGGATGGGGCGGCCAGGGAGCCACCGCGTTCAACAACCTCATGATCGCCTGGGACCAGAAGCAGGAGACCATCCTCAAGGCCCTCGACCAGCTCTCGGCGTCGATGAAGGAGACCGAGCGCGACAACGTCTCCACCGACGAGGCCCAGTCCGCCACCCACACCAACCTCCAGGGCCGCCTCGGCTGACGCCGGGCCCACATCTGAGATCCAGGAGATCGACATGACTTTCGACGGAATCAAGGTCCAGCACGGCAGCCTCGACGCCGGTGCCGCCGACGTGATGAAGGCCGCCAAGGACATCGAGGCCCGCCTCGACCAGCTCGAGAGCGAGCTCAACCCCCTCAAGTCGGACTGGAACGGTAACGCCAAGATGGCCTACGACCAGGCCAAGGCCAAGTGGGACCAGGCGATGAACGAGATGACGCTGCTGCTCCAGCAGGCCAGCCAGGGCGTCGACGCGTCCAACGCCGAGTACAAGGCTGCCGACGCCCGCGGTGCCAACCGCTTCTGAGCACACGCCAGCTTCCGAGGCCGGTCGTCCCTGCGGGGATGATCGGCCTCGGGCCATTTCCGGAGCAGCCGTCGCCTAGGCTGCTCCCCGTTCAGTGCCCCGTCGACGCCGACGGGCGCAGGCGATGCATGTTCAGGGGGAGACACCAATGAGTCAGGGGTCCTCGGTTGCCTCGGGACTGGTCCGGGTGACCATCGCCTCGGGGTCGCGTCGGGTCGATCTGGTGCTGCCGGGCGCGATCCCGGTCGCCGAGCTCGTGCCCGAGCTCGCCCGCTCCGTCGGGCTGCTCGACGCCTCCACGGTCTACGGCGGCTACCGCCTGGTGACCCAGGAGGGACGCACCCTGGCCAACGACGCCGGGCTGACGATGCAGGGCATCGAGGACGGCGGCCTGCTGACCGTCACCGCCGGCGTCGACGACAAGGCGCCCCGGGTCTACGACGACGTCGTGGAGGCGATGGCCGACGTCGTCGAGAACGAGCTGAAGCCGTGGGAGCCCGCCGCCGGCCGGCGTACGGCGCTGGGCGCCGGCAGCATCCTGCTCGGCCTGGGCGCCCTCGCGCTGCTGCTGCGCGGGGAGAGCCTGCTGGGCGGGGTCGTCGCTGCGGTGATCGCCGGACTCCTCGTGGTCGGCGGCATCGTGCTCGCCCGCGCCCAGGACGAGCCCGAGACCGGGGTGGTGGTCTCGCTGCTCGCCGCGCTCTACGCCGGCGTGGCCGGCCTGCTGCTCGCGCCCGGCGACCTGCCGCCGTGGCAGTGGCCGCTGGACCAAGCGTTCTTCACCGACCCGCTGCTCTTCGCGGGGCTGGGCGTCCTGGCGGTCGGCCTCGTGGCCGTCGTCGGGCTCAAGGACGGGCGCCCCCTGGTCATCCCGGCCATCGTCGTCGGTGCCGTGGTCGTCGCCAGCTCGGTGCTCATCCGCGTCGCCTCGTGGGAGCCGAGTGCCGTCTTCACGGTCCTGCTGACCCTCGTGGTGCTCGCCGGCAGCGTCCTGCCCTGGCTGGCCCTCGGAGTCACCGGCACCAGCGTCGACCAGCTCTACTCGTTGCACGACATCACCGCGGACCCCGACGAGATCGACCCGGACGAGGTGGCCGACGACGCCCGGGTGGGCCACGAGATCCTGCTGGCGGTCTCGGCGACGGTGGGCACCCTGCTGGTCCTCTTCGCGCCGTTCGCGGTGGACCGCGGCGTCTACGGCACGGTCCTGGCCGCCGTGTGCTGCTTGGCCGTCATGTTCCGCACCCGTCAGTACCGCACCAGCGCCGAGGTGCTCGCCGGGCTGACCTCCGGCATCCTCGGCCTGGTCTCGGTCGCGGTGTCGATGCTGCTGATCCACGACGAGTGGCGCTCCGGTGCGGCGATCGGACTCGCGGGCGTCGGCGCGCTGCTGCTCGCCCTGACCCTCGTCCCGGCGTCGGCCTCGGTGCGCCGCGGCCGGATGGGCGACGTCGTCGAGACCATGACACTGCTGGCGCTGCTGCCGCTCATGGTGCTGGCGGCCGGATTCGTCTCCGCGGTGGCGGGCTGATCGATGGCGACCAAGAAGGACCTCGTCGAGGCCCACGCCTTCAGCCGGCGCCGCCTGGTCACCGCGTTCGTGTCGGGCGCGCCCGGCGGGCGCGAGGTCGAGCCGGTGCGTCCGGGCCGGGTGATCATCGGCGGCGTCGCGCTGTCGGTGCTGCTCCTGGCGGGTGCCGCCATCGCCGGCTTCCTGCTCGGCCGACCGCCGGCCCAGTGGCTCGACGAGGGCAGCTTCGTGATCTCCAAGGACACCGGCGAGCAGTACGTCGTGCTCCGCGGCGGCGACGACCCGCTGCTGCAGCGGGTGCCCAACTACGTCTCCGCCCAGTTGCTCCTCGAGCAGGCGGACCTGACGCCCTACACCGTGCGCGACAAGTACATCCGCAGCGTCCAGCTCGGCGAGGACCTCGGCATCGAGGGAGCGCCGGCAGGCCTGCCCTCGGCCGACGAGCTGGTCGACGACGGCTGGACCGCCTGCACCGGCCCCGACGTGGGCATCAAGATCGCGGTCCAGCGCGAACCCCAGGTCGAGGACCTCACCGGGTCGGCGTTCCTGGTCGCCAGCAAGCGCCAGCAGTGGCTCATCGCGACCGCCCCGCCGGTGGGCAACCGGCAGGGGCGCGCCTACCGCTTCCCGATGCCCGCGGACTCCACCGCCGCCTCGACGATCGGCATCAAGCTCGGCTTCGACGCCTCGCCCACCAAGGTGGACGAGGAGTGGCTGAACCTCTTCCCGCTGGGCGAGCCGCTGGAGGCGGCCTCGTTCGGTGTCCGCAACGCCGGCCGGCCGGTGCCCTACGCCGACACCGCCACCGACCTGTCGCGCTACCGCGTCGGCGACCTGCTGCTGTCCAGCGACGGCACCTACTTCCTCCTCGGCGACGAGCAGCCCGTGCCGCTCGGCGACTTCGCCGGCATGGTCTACGACGTCGTCGGCTCCCGCGCCATCGAGCTGCCCGGCGACCTGCGCGCCGACTTCGGCGACATCGGCTACCCCAGCGAGTGGCCCTCCGCCCTGCCGACCGCCGTCCAGGGCGGCGCCCTCTGCGCGGTGCTGCACCCGCAGGCCGAGGCGGCGCCCGAGGTCACCCTCGCCACCAACCCGGTCGGCGCCGCCGACCCCGCTGAGGTCGGCCCGGGGCGCCACGACGTCGACGTCGAGCCGAGCACCGGCGCCTACGTGCTGTCCGGCTCGGACGAGGCGGCCGACGACGGCACCCCCTTCGTCATCGACACCAAGGGCGAGAAGTACGCCTTGATCGGGCCGCAGGTCCCCGACTTCATCGGCTACGCCGACGTCGAGCCGCCGCTCGTGCCCAGCTCCTGGCTCGGGTTCTTCAGCTCGGGCGTCCCGCTCTCCACCAACAGCGCGCGCCGGGTGCCCGAGGACGCTCCGCCGCCCGACTCGGAGGCGTCGGCCTCATGAGGAGCAGCGGCCTGCGTACGACGCTCGCTGCCGGCGTCGTCGCGGCGTCCGTGGTGCCGGTGTGGGCGGCACCGGCGGTGGCCGACCACGACGCGCCGTGCTCGATCGGCGAGGTCCCGGGCTCCGAGCGGCTGGCCGACACCCACGCCGAGGACAACCCCGCCTTCGAGCGCATGCACGTCGAGCAGGCCCAGGAGGTCGCCACCGGGCGCGGGGTGAAGGTCGCGGTGATCGACAGCGGCGTCATGCCGCTGGAGGGCATCGACCGGCCCTCGGCGGTCGTGGCCGGCGGCGCCTCGGGCACGAGCCTGCTCTCGGGCCACGGCACGATCGTCGCGGGACTCATCGCCGGCCCGCACGGGGTGGCGCCCGACGCGCAGATCCACGACGTGAAGGTCTACGACTCCGAGACCGCCGACCCCACCCAGGGGGAGAAGCCCCTGACGTCGGCCGGCATCGTCGCCGGGATCGAGGCGGTGCTCGCCGCGCAGCCGACGCAGCAGTACGACGTCGTCAACATCTCCCTCGCGGTCCGCCAGTCCGACCCGGCCCTCAAGGCCGCGGTGGCCCGACTCGTGCGCGAGGACCTCGTGGTGGTGGCGGCGGCCGGCAACGTCGAGGCGGACGACTCCGATGACTCCGGCAAGGGGACGCCGGGCAGCGACGCCGCGGTGTTCCCCGCCGACTACCCCGGCGTGCTCGCGGTGAGCGCGACCCCGCCGGGCGGGGAGAGCCCCAGCACCTACGTCGTACCCAACAAGGACACCGACGTCGCCGCCCCGACGGTGGGCGCGATCTCCGCGAACGCCACCGGTCAGGTCTGCGTCGTCGGCGAGGTCGCGACGTCGTGGGCCGCCGCCGAGGTGAGCGGCATCCTGGCGCTGCTCCGGGAGCGCTTCCCGCGGGAGACGCCGCGGCAGCTCGTCGCCCGGCTCCAGGCCACCACCGAGGGGGCCGGCGTGCCGCAGGGACCCGACGCAGTCGTCGACCCTTGGACCGGAGCCGGCGTCGTGCAGGCGCACGACGCGCTGACCCGGCAGATCGAGCCGGGCCGCCAGGGGAAGATCGAGACCACCGTCCAGGAGGTCCGCGCCGACGCGCAGGCACCGCCGGCGCCGGAGCGGGTCGACCTGTTCAGCACGCCGCGCGCGATCCTGCTCTGGTCGGGCCTCGGCGCGGGGTCGCTGCTGGCCCTGGCGTTCATGCTGCGGCCGCTGCTGCGCCGCTGACCTGCCCTCTGGTCGGCCCGCTGACCGGTTCTGCCCGGCCGATGCGGGGCCGCGTGATGGAATCGCCCCATGACCGACACCTCAGACGAGCCGGTTGCCGTGATCCTGGCCGGCGGCCAGGGATCGCGCCTGTGGCCGATCAGCCGGGACCGGGCGCCCAAGCAGTTCCAGCCGGTCGTCCGTGACCGTCCGCTGCTGACCGGCACCATCGAGCGGCTGAGCGAGCTGGTCGACCCCTCCCGCATCCACGTCTCGACGCGCGCCCGCTTCGCCGACGCCGCCCGCGCCAACCTCGGGCCGGTGCCCGCGGAGAACCTCATCCTCGAGGAGGACCCGGCCGGGCCGGCCACGGCCTTCGCGCTGAGCATCGCCACGCTGGCGCACCGCTACGGCAACGCGCCGGCGCTGATCGCGCCGTCGGACCACCTGATCAACGAGGAGGAGGCCTTCAACGCCGCCTCCCGCGACATGCTGGCGCAGCTGGCTGCGACGCCGCAGTCGATGGTCGTGCTCGGCGCCGAGCCGACGCGCTTCGACTCCAGCCTGGGCTACATCCACACCTCGGGCGGCGACGACGCCGTGCAGGTCATCGAGTCCTTCCACGAGAAGCCCGACCCCGACGTCGTCGACGAGCTCGCCGAGAGTGGCAACCTGTACTGGAACACCGCCTGCTACGGCGTACGCGTCGGCCAGGCGTGCGACGCCTACCGGACCGCGCTGCCCCTGATCTTCGACTCGATCGAGCGGTTCGCGCGCAGCGAGCACACCGGCGACCAGGGCTATCGCGGCGCCGCCATCGGTGGCCACGAGATCTATCCGCTGATGTGGGCCGGCATGGAGTGCCTGGTCGTCCCGCGCCAGCTGGGCTGGACCGACGTCGGCACCTGGGTCCGGCTCGAGCGCGTCCTGCACGACCAGCGGGTGACCTCCATCGGGCCGGCGCTCCAGCTCGACGCCGAGGACACCCTCGTCGCCAGCATGGACGGTCGGCCGGTCGTCACCCTCGGGGCGCGGGGGCTGATCGTGGTGACCCACGAGGACGCCGTCTACGTCCTGGACAAGCAGAAGGCGCTGGACACCCCCACGCTCGAGCGCCTCCGTTCGCTCCTCGCGGCCAGCACCCGCGAGGATCTCCTCTGAGGCTTCGGCCCCGGCCACCGCAGCTGCACCCACGTGAAGGAACCCATGTCCTCTGAGAACAGCCAGCACATCGTCGTCGTCGGCACCAAGCCCGACATCATCAAGCAGGCGCCGATCTACCACGAGCTGCGCGAGCGCGGCCACGACGTGCTGCTGTGCCACACCGGCCAGCACTACGACCACAACCTCTCCCAGTCGATGCTCGACGAGTTCGGCGTGCGCGAGGACGTCAACCTCGAGGTGCGCGGCGGCGTCAACGACCTGGTGTCGGGCATCACCGCCAAGCTGTCGGCGTACCTGCGTGGCATCGTCGCCTCCGGTGGGTCCCCGATCACCTACGTGCACGGCGACACCACGACCGCGATGGCCGGTGCGCTCGCCTCGTTCGGGGAGCGGCAGGCGCTGGTCCACGTGGAGGCGGGCCTGCGCACGCTCTCGCCCACCACGGACGTCCTGAAGGGCTGGATCGAGCAGGGCGCCGACCTCGACTGGGCGTCGTTCCGCGACGAGTCCGTGCGCCGCGACAGCTGGAGCAAGGGCAGCAAGGAGCCCTCGCCGGAGCAGTTCAACACGCGCGTCGCCGACGCCGGCTCCGACCTGCACGCCGCTCCGGTCGAGCTCAACCGCGACTTCCTCGTCGAGGAGGGGTTCGCGCCGGCCGCCATCGACGTCGTGGGCAACTCGGTGGTCGACGCGCTGCAGCAGGCGATCGACGGCAGCGACAAGAACCAGGTGCTGGAGAAGTACCCGCAGATGGGCGACGGATCGTTCCTGCGGTTCTGCGTCCACCGTCGCGAGAACACGACCAACCGCGAGCGCTTCGACCTGCTCATGGACGCCATGGAGGCGCTGCTCGAGCAGGGTCACCACGTGCTCTTCATCCGCCTGATCGGCACCGAGGCGGCCATCGACAACTTCGGTCGACGCCAGTGGCTTGCCGACCTGGAGGAGCGCTACGGCGACGCGCTGATCTCGACGCCGGTGTGGGACAGCTATCTCGACGTGATCGCCGCGATGTCGATGTGCGCGGTGATCGTCACCGACTCCGGCAGCATCCAGGAGGAGGCCAACGTCCTCGAGGTGCCCTGCGTGACGCTGCGCTTCGGCTCCGACCGGTCGGAGACCTTCCTGGCCGGCAGCAACTTCCTCGCCCCGCCGGTGAGCAAGGAGCTCATGGCCGCCGTGGTGCACCAGGTCTTCGAGCACCGCGGCGAGCTGTCGTGGAAGCGCGTCTACCCCGAGGGCGCCTCGTCGATGCTCGTCGACGCGGTCGAGCGGCGCCTGGCCGACGACAGCCTGCGGATCTCCGAGGAGTGGCGCTACGGCCTGCGCGCCCGGCTGCGCTGAGCGACGTACGACGCTGTCGGCGACGAGACGACGAAGGCCCCGCGACCGGAACCGGTGCGGGGCCTTCGTGGCGGCGGAGGTAGGGGGATTCGAACCCCCGAGGGCGTTAACCCAACCCGCTTTCCAAGCGAGCGCCATAGGCCACTAGGCGATACCTCCGCCGAGGAGAGTACCGGTCGGCTCGTGGGCGGTGAAATCGCGTCGGTACGCCCGGGGTTTGGGCGCCGGATGCGGCTCGCCTAGACTCCCGGCAACCCCCCACGCGGCGTCACCTCGCCCAATCCCCCAGGGCCGGAAGGCAGCAAGGGTCAGTGAGCTCTGACGGGTGCGTGGGGGGCCTCTTCATGTCCGGGGCACGCGCGGTGGTCGGTGTGGGTGCGCCCGGTTAGGGTTCCCACGTGGAGTCACCGCTCGCGCTCTATCGCCGCTACCGGCCCGAGACCTTCCAAGAGGTCATCGGGCAGGACCACGTGACGGAGCCGTTGCGAGCCGCGCTGGCGGCCAACCGGGTCAACCACGCCTACCTCTTCTCCGGCCCGCGCGGCTGCGGCAAGACCACCTCGGCGCGCATCCTGGCCCGCGCGCTCAACTGCGCCGCCGCTCCGGTCGCCGACCCGTGCGGGGAGTGCGACAGCTGCCGCGACCTCGCCCGCGGCGGTCCGGGGTCGATCGACGTCATCGAGATCGACGCGGCCTCGCACGGCGGCGTCGACGACGCCCGCGACCTGCGCGAGAAGGCGTTCTTCGCCCCGGTGCGCGACCGCTACAAGGTCTACATCATCGACGAGGCCCACATGGTCACCACGCAGGGCTTCAACGCCCTGCTCAAGCTGGTCGAGGAGCCGCCGCCGCACCTGCGGTTCATCTTCGCCACGACCGAGCCCGACAAGGTGCTGCCGACGATCCGCTCGCGCACCCACCACTACCCGTTCCGCCTGATCCCGCCGCGGCTGCTGAGCGACTACCTCTCCCAGCTCGCCGCCGAGGAGGGCGTGAGCATCGAGCCGGCCGCCCTGCCCCTGGTGGTCCGCGCCGGCGCCGGCTCGGCGCGCGACACGCTGTCGGTGCTCGACCAGCTGCTCGGCGGTGCCGGCCCCGCCGGCGTCACCCACCAGCTGGCCACGGGCCTGCTCGGCTTCACCCCCGACTCCCTCCTCGACGAGGTGGTGGAGGCGTTCGCCACCCGTGACGGAGCGGCGGTGTTCTCGGTCGTCGACAAGGTGGTGGAGACCGGCCAGGACCCGCGCCGGTTCACCGAGGACCTCCTGCGCCGCCTGCGCGACCTCGTCATCGTCACCGCGGTCCCCGACGCTCCCGCGACCGGCCTCATCGACGTCTCCGAGGACGCCGGCGAGCGGCTGGTGGCCCAGGCCGCCCGCTTCGGGGCGATCGAGCTCAGCCGCGCTGCCGACATCGTCGCGGCCGGGCTCACCGAGATGCGCGGCGCCACGGCGCCGCGCCTGCTCCTCGAGCTGCTCTGCGCGCGGGTGCTGCTGCCCGGTGCCGACCACACCTCCGACGGCGTGATGGCCCGGCTCGAGCGCCTCGAGCGGCGCCTCGAGGTCACCGGCGGCACTCCGGCGGCCCCCGTGTCGTCCCCGGCGCCGCTCACGCCCGCGTCCACCGCCGTCGCGTCGTCGCCGGTCGTCGCCGGGGCGGTGCTGCCGTCCGGGGCGCCTCCGGCCCACAGCGCACCCGCTCCCACCGGCGAGCCGGCCCCGCCGCCGCCCGTGCCGGCAGCCCCGGCGGCCGCGGCCTCGCCGGCCCCGTCTGCGCCGACGCCACCCACGGTGCGCGACGACGGTCCGCCGCCGCCCCCGCCGATACCCACCTCAGTGCCGCAGGCCCCACCCGCCGTCGCGGACCCCGCGCCGGCTCCCGCGGCCTCGGTCCGGCCCGACGAGCCGGTGGCCGAGCAGCCGGCGGGTCCGCGCGGCGGCCTCAGCCTCGTCGACGTACGCCGCCTGTGGCCCGACGTCCTCGAGCAGACCAAGAACCGTCGCCGCCTGGCGTGGATGGTGCTCTCCCAGCACGCTCACGTCGTCGACGTCGACGGCACCCGGCTGACCGTCGGCTTCGCCAACGCCGGCGCGCGTGATTCCTTCGTCAACGGTGGCTGCGACGAGATCCTGCGCCAGGCGGCCATCGACGTCGTCGGGATGGACTGGCGCATCGAGTCCATCGTCGACCCGAGCGGCGCGGCGGCCGAAGCCCCGGTGGTGCGCCAGGCCGCGACCCGGCCGCCGGCCGGCGCCTCGCCCGGCCCCGCCCAGGAGGCGCCCGACGGTCCGCCGGCGTGGGTGACCGGCCCCGACACGGGGTCCGGGGCTGCCGCCCCAGCCGCGGAGCCGGCCCCGCCTGCGGCGCCCGCCGTGTCGGCTGCGCCGGCTCGCGAGGCGCTGGAAGCGGCCCGCGCGGGCGGTGCGCCCGAGGCGGCAGCGCCGGTGCGCTCGGCCGACGACGACGTCCACCCCGACGACCCCGACGCGGAGTCGGCGGCGCTCGACACCGAGTCGCTGCTCAGCCAGGCGCTCGGTGCCCGGCTGATCGAAGAGATCAAGAACGACTGACCCGCACGATCCCCTGACCTCCGTCCTGACGTGGGAGACCCGATGACCCAGAACCCGTTCGACGCCCTCGGCGGCGGCTTCGACATGAACGCCCTGCTCCAGCAGGCGCAGCAGATGCAGCAGCAGATCGAGGAGGCGCAGGCCGACCTCGCCCGGCAGACGGTCGAGGGCACGGTCGCCGGTGGCGCCGTCAGCGTCACGGCCAACGGCGTGGGGGAGCTGGTCGGCGTGACCATCCGGGCCGGCGAGTTCGACGGCAGTGACCCTGACGACCTGTCCGACCTCTCCGACCTCATCGTCGCGGCCTACCGCGACGCGCGCGCCAAGTCCGAGGCACTGGCCAGCGACTCGCTGGGCCCGCTGACCGAGGGACTCGGCGGCGCGGGCGGGCTCGGCGGGCCGGGCGGCCTGCCCGGCCTGGGCTGAGGGGCCCCGACTTGTACGAGGGCGTCGTCCAGGACCTCATCGACGAGCTGGGGCGACTGCCGGGCGTCGGACCCAAGAGCGCCCAGCGCATCGCCTTCCACCTGCTGCAGGCGGAGCCCGTCGACGTACGCCGCCTCGCCGACGTGCTGATCGAGGTCAAGGCCAGGGTGAAGTTCTGCTCGACGTGCTTCAACGTCAGCGAGGACGAGCAGTGCCGGATCTGCCGCGACGAGCGGCGCGACCCGAGCGTGCTGTGCGTGGTCGAGGAGTACAAGGACGTCGTCGCGATCGAGCGCACCCGCGAGTTCCGGGGCCGCTACCACGTCCTCGGCGGCGCTATCTCGCCGATCGACGGCATCGGTCCGGACCAGCTGCACGTCAAGGAGCTGATGCCGCGCCTGGCCGACGGCGCGGTCACGGAGGTCATCTTGGCCACCGACCCCAACCTCGAGGGCGAGGCCACCGCGACGTACCTGACGCGACTGCTCCTCCCGATGGGGTTGCGCGTGACCCGCCTGGCGAGTGGACTGCCGGTGGGTGGAGACCTCGAGTACGCCGACGAGGTCACCCTCGGCCGCGCGTTCGCCGGAAGGAGATCAGCCGAATGACCGACGAGGACCAGATCAGGTTCGAGGAGCAGATCGCCGACTCCGTGACGAGCTTCCTGCTCGCGCTGCGCGCCATCGCCCGCGAGGGCAACGGGGCCCAGGCGGTGTCGCTGCTGCTGCTCGAGATCAGCCAGGTGCTGCTCGCCGGTGCCCGGCTCGGCGCCCAGACCGACTTCACCCCCCGCGAGGAGTTCCAGCCCGACGTCGGTCCGGAGGCCGACATCGACGACCTCCGGATGCGGCTGGCGGAGATGCTCGGGGGAGTCGACGCCTACACGTTCGTCTTCGACCCCTATGCCCCCGAGGTGGTCGTCAGCCGGCTGTCCGACGACCTGGCCTCGATCGCCATCGACCTCGAGAACGGCCTGCGCCACTTCCGCGCGGGCGACGTCGAGGAGGCGCTGTGGTGGTGGCAGTTCTCCTACGTCAACAACTGGGGCAACCTGGCCGGGGCCGCCCTCAACGCGCTGCTCACGGTGGTCGCGCACGACCGGTTCGACACCGACTTCGACGCCGACGCAGAGGCGGTCGCGGTCGCCGATGAGATCCTCGGCGGCGCACCGGCCATCCAGCCGTAGAATCGGGGGTGGCCTGCCGGCAACGGCGCCAGCGGGCTCACCCGTCGAGCGCGACCCGAGCGGTCGCCACCCCGACCCCGAGGACCAACCGTGGGCATTGTCGTGCAGAAGTACGGCGGCTCCTCGCTCGCCGACGCCGACGCCATCAAGCGCGTCGCCCGGCGCATCGTGGACATCAAGAAGGCCGGGCACGACGTCGTCGTCGCCGTGTCGGCCATGGGCGACACGACCGACGACCTGCTCGACCTCGCCAACGGCGTCTCGCCACTGCCGCCGGCGCGCGAGATGGACATGCTGCTCACCGCGGGCGAGCGCATCTCGATGGCGCTGGTCGCGATGGCCATCAGCGACCTCGGCTACACCGCCCGGTCGTTCACCGGCTCCCAGGCCGGCGTGATCACCGACTCCGTCCACGGCAAGGCCAAGATCATCGACGTCACGCCCGGGCGCATCACCCAGGCGATCGGCGAGGGCCACATCGTGATCGTCGCGGGCTTCCAGGGCGTCTCGGCCGACACCAAGGAGATCACCACCCTCGGTCGCGGCGGCACCGACACCACCGCGGTGGCGCTCGCGGCCGCGCTCGAGGCCGACGTCTGCGAGATCTACACCGACGTGGACGGCGTCTTCACCGCCGACCCCAGGATCGTGCCGAGCGCCCGCAAGCTCGACCGGGTCTCCTACGAGGAGATGCTCGAGCTGGCCGCCTGCGGTGCGAAGATCCTGCACCTGCGGTCCGTGGAGTACGGCCGTCGCTACGGCGTCCCGATCCACGTCCGATCCTCGTTCAGCCAGCTCGAGGGCACCTGGGTCGTCAACGACCCCAAGCCCAGTGCGCCCAGCCAGGGAGACACCATGGAACAGCCCATCATCGCCGGCGTCGCCCACGACCGGAGCGAGGCCAAGATCACCGTCGTCGGCGTGCCCGACAAGGTCGGCGAGGCCGCCCGCATCTTCGAGGCGCTGGCCGACGCGCAGATCAACCTCGACATGATCGTGCAGAACGTCTCGGCGGCAGCGACCAGCCTGACCGACATCTCGTTCACCCTGCCGCGCACCGACGGCCAGACCGCGATGACGGCACTCGCGCGCATCCAGGCCGAGGTCGGCTACGACAAGCTGCTCTACGACGACAAGATCGGCAAGGTCTCGCTCATCGGCGCCGGCATGCGCTCCCACCCCGGCATCACCTCGAAGTTCTTCGGCGCGCTCGCCTCGGCCGGTGTCAACATCGGCATGATCTCGACCTCCGAGATCCGCATCTCCGTGATCGTCGACGAGAACGCGGTCGACGACGCGGTGCGCGCCACCCACACGGCGTTCGAGCTCGACGCCGACGAGGTCGAGGCCGTGGTCTACGGCGGGACGGGGCGCTGAGATGGGCGTGAGCATCGGCATCGTCGGCGCCACCGGACAGGTGGGCGTCGCGATGCGCCAGATCCTGCTGGAGCGGGAGTTCCCGGCCGACCACGTGCGCTTCTTCGCCTCCGCCCGCTCCGCCGGCACGGTGCTGCGGTTCGGTGATCGGGAGATCACCGTCGAGGACGCCGCGACCGCCGACCCGGCCGGGCTCGACATCGCGCTGTTCTCGGCGGGCGCGACGACGTCGCGGGCGCTCGCGCCCCGCTTCGTCGAGGCGGGCGTGATCGTGGTCGACAACTCCTCGGCGTTCCGCAAGGACCCCGAGATCCCGCTGGTCGTCTCCGAGGTCAATCCCGACGCGATGCGACCGGTCGTCGAGGCGGGCCGGGGCATCATCGCCAACCCCAACTGCACGACGATGGCGGCGATGCCGGTCCTCAAGCCGCTGCACGAGGAGGCCGGCCTCACCCGGCTCGTGGTCTCCACCTACCAGGCCGTCTCCGGCTCCGGCGTCGCCGGTGTCGACGAGCTGGCCGGCGGCGTGGCCGCGGCGGGCGACAAGGCGCGCGAGCTGGCCTACGACGGCTCGGCGATCGCCTTCCCCGAGCCGGTGAAGTACGTCGAGCCGATCGCCTACAACGTGCTCCCGCTGGCCGGGTCCATCGTCGACGACGGTCTCAACGAGACCGACGAGGAGCAGAAGCTGCGCAACGAGTCGCGCAAGATCCTCGGCATCCCCGACCTGCTGGTCTCCGGCATCTGCGTCCGCGTCCCCGTCTTCACCGGCCACTCGCTCGCGGTCAACGCCGAGTTCGAGCGGCCGATGACGCCGGCACGCGCCCGCGAGCTCCTCGCGGAGGCCGCGGGCGTGCAGCTCGACGAGGTGCCCACGCCGCTCAAGGCCGCCGGCCGCGACCCGTCGTACGTCGGGCGGCTGCGGCAGGACCCGGGCGTCCCGGACGAGCGCGGGCTGGCGCTGTTCATCAGCAACGACAACCTGCGCAAGGGTGCCGCGCTCAACACGGTCCAGATCGCCGAGCTGGTGGCCGCGGCCCGCTGATCAGCGCACGTCGCGCGGCGGCGTGGCCCCCGGGGTGACGTCGTCGCCGGCCGTGGTGGTGACCCACCACGACGCGCCGTAGGCCGCCGCGGCCAGCAGCGGCACGGCCAGGGCGCTCCACCGCTCGTCGAGCGCCTCGAGCAGGAAGACCATCACGAGCACGGCGAGGACGCCGACCGCGAGGAGACTGGTCGAGCCGGGATCGGCGACGCCGAGGGCGCGCAGCAGCATGCCGCCGACGTACGCCAGGACGACGAGGCCGGCGAGCAGCAGCGGCCACCCGAGCGCGCCGCCGCACGACGACGTACCGCGGGCGGCCTCGCAGCCGGTGCCCGCGAGCCACGTGAGGAGCACCGCCAGGGCGCCCACGACGAGCCCGGTGACGCCCGCGCCCAGGAGGCCGGGCAGGCGCACGGCTGGGACCCTGCGTCGCTGCTGCGGCTCGTCGCCTGCATGGCCGTCGCGCGTCGCCGCCGGCACGGGCGGTGCCTGAGCGACCTCGGGCCGGGGTCTCGGTGTGGCTGGCGCACCGCCGGTGCGGTCGCTCGTCGACGAGTCGGCGTCGGGCAGGCCCGCCGGCGGGGCCGACGCCCGTCGCCGCCGGAAGGAGAAGGACGGCATCTCCAGCCGGGGGCCGTCGTCGGGCGTGTCGTCTGCCATGGGGGCAGTGTCTCAAATGCGCGGAGCTCCCGGACCCAGCGTCGTGGGTCCGGGAGCTCCGGGTGGTCGGGCTGACAGGATTTGAACCTGCGGCCTCCTCGTCCCGAACGAGGCGCGCTACCAAGCTGCGCCACAGCCCGCCGCCCGGACGCAGTAGGTCCGGGCAACGCGGGCGAGCATACCGGAGCGGTCGGGGGCTCTGGAAATCGCCCCGGCCCCCGATCAGCCGGGGAGGTCGGCCGCCGCGGCGCGCCGGGTGAACGTCAGGTGCGTGACCCCGCTCGGCGAGGACACCGCCTCGACGTCGAAGTCGTCCTCCAGCCCGTCGAGCCCGTCCCACAGGCGCGTGCCGCGACCCAGCACGATCGGCACCTGCACCACGTGGAGGTGGTCGACGAGCCCCGCGGCCACGAAGTCCCGGATCGTCCGGGCGCCCCCGCCGAGGCGCACGTCGAGGCCGCCGGCGGCCTCCCGGGCGATCGCGAGCGCGCGCTCGGGGGAGGTGCTGAGGAAGTGGAAGGTGGTCCCGCCCGCCATCTCCAGCGGCTCGCGGGGACGGTGGGTCAGGACGTACGTCGGCGTGTGGAACGGCGGCTCGGGACCCCACCAGCCGGTCCAGTCGGGGTCGTCCTGCCAGCCGGGGGGACCGAACTTGCCGGCGCCCATGATCTCGGCGCCGATGCCGAGCCCGTGCTGGGTGGCGAAGGCGTCGTCGACGCCGCGCTCGCCCCCGTCGCGGTCCCAGAAGCTCGTCGCGAACATCCACTGGTGCAGCCGCTCGCCGGCGTGTCCCATCGGCAGCTCGGCGGACTGCGGCTCACCGGCACCGAAGCCGTCGAGCGAGATCGAGAAGTTGTGGACTCGCAGCCGCGACATCGGTTCTCCTCAGGTGCGTGCGACGAAGGTGAGCAGCGTCGCCTCCGGGCGGCAGGCGACCCGGAAGCGGACGTAGGGGTTGGTGCCCAGGCCTGCGGACACGTGCAGCCACGACGAGCCCGTGTCGCCCGGGGAGGAGCCGGCGGGGTGGCGGTGCAGGCCGCGGGCGCGGGCCGGGTCGAGGTCGCAGTTGGTGGTGAGCGCCCGCCCCCCGGGCAGGCACACCTGTCCGCCGTGCGTGTGGCCCGCGATGATCGCGTCGTAGCCGTCGCGGGCGAACTGGTCCAGGACCCGGAGGTACGGCGCGTGGGTGACGGCGAGCCGCACGTCGGCCGCCGGGTCGGCCGGGCCGGCGACGCGCGGCAGGTCGTCGTACTCGAGGTGCGGGTCGTCGACGCCGGCGAAGGCGATCGAGGTCCCCTTCACGGTCAGCGACCCGAAGCCGTTGGTGAGGTCGAGCCACCCCGCCGCGTCGAAGCGTGCCTTGAGCTCCGGCCACGGCAGCTGCGGGGTCCTCGTGTTGCGCCTGCCGTCGTCGGGCAGCAGGTAGCGCAGCGGGTTGCGCATGCCGGGGGAGTAGTAGTCGTTGGAGCCGAGGACGTAGGCACCGGGGACGTCGAGCAGCGCGCCCAGCGCGTCCGTCACGAGCGGGACGGACCGCGCGTGGGCGAGGTTGTCGCCGGTGTCGACGACCAGGTCGGGCTCGAGGTCGGCCAGGCCGCGCAGCCACTGCTGCTTGGCCCGCTGGTCCGGCGCCAGGTGGATGTCGCTGAGGTGCAGCACCTTCAGCGGCGCGTGCCCGGGCGGCAGCAGCGGCACGTCCACCCGGCGCAGCGTGTACTGGCGGGCCTCCCAGGCGGCGTACGACGCGAGGCCGGCGCCTGCCAGGGCGCCGAGCGTCGCCGTCCGGCGCAGAATCGGGAGGAGGGCCACGCGGCAAGGCTGCCACAATGGCGCCATGAGTGCTCTCAAGGACCGTCTCCGCGCCGACCTCACCGCCGCCATGAAGGCGCGGGACGAGCTGCGCTCCTCGACCCTGCGGATGGTGCTCACCGCCATCACCAACGCGGAGGTCGCCGGCAAGGAGGCGCGCGAGCTCACCGACGACGACATCATCGGCGTGCTGTCCACCGAGGCCAAGCGCCGTCGGGAGGCCGCCGTGGCCTTCGAGGAGGGCGGCCGCGCCGAGATGGCGGCCAAGGAGGCTGCCGAGGGCGAGGTCATCGCCGAGTACCTCCCGGCGCAGCTCGCCGAGGCCGAGATCGCCGAGCTCGTGTCCGCCGCGATCGCCCAGACGGGCGCCGCCGGCGAGGGCATGCGCGCCATTGGCAAGGTGATGGGCGTCGTGACGCCCCAGGTCAAGGGTCGCGCCGACGGCGGCGCCGTGGCTGCGGAGGTACGCCGCCAGCTCGGCTGAGCCTCAGCCCCGGCACTCCCCGTGCCGGGTCAGCCGCGGCCCTTGCGGCCCCTGCCGTTGGTGGAGGCGGTGCCGGTCGAGGTGTAGAGCGTGACCGTGTCGCCGCTGCTGAGCGACGTACCCGCCTCGGGTGAGGTGGACGCGACCACGCCCGCCTCGGCGTCGGAGTCCACCTGACCGCCGTCGGCGACCGTGAAGCCGGCCGCCTGCAGGGCCGTGGTGGCTGCCTCGACCGATTGGCCCGTCACGTCGGGCACGGGCACCAGCACGCCGGCGATGTAGTCGCCGGGCGGCGGCGCGAAGTCCTCGTAGGGCAGCTTGGCCGAGATCGCAGCCATCGCATCGCCCCAGATCGGACCCGCGTAGCCGGAGCCGGAGGCCTCGCTGATGTACTGCCCGCCCACGGTCTGGCCGCCGAGCTCGAGCCACTGGCCCTGGTCGTTGGCACCGGCGAGCATCGCAGCGGCGGCGAGGGTCGGCGTGTAGCCGACGAACCAGACGGAGCGCCCGCTCTGCGTCGTGCCGGTCTTACCGGCCGACGGCTTGTCGATGGCGATGTTCTGGCCGAAGCCGCCCGGCTCCATGACGCCGCGCAGGATGTCGTTCACCGCGTCGGCGGTGGCACCGGGCATCGCCTGCTCGCACTGGTTGGGGAAGTCCTTGAGCACCTGTCCCGACGAGTCGAGCACCTGGGTGACCGGACGCGGTTCGCAGTAGAGCCCCCTCGCGGCGAAGGTCGCATAGGCGCTGGCCATGGCCAAGGGGCTGGTGTCGGAGTCACCCAGCACCCATGACGGGTTCATCCCTGGCGAGAGGCCGAGCGAGCGGGCCAGCTTGACCGGCTCGCACATCCCGGTCCGCGTCTCCAGCTGCGCGAAGAACGTGTTCACCGACTGCTGGGTGCCGGTGTAGAGGTTGTAGCTGCCGGAACCGGTGGAGTTCTGTACGTCCCATCCGCCGTCGCCGACGTAGGGGCCGTTGCACGTCTCGAACTCCGAGTCGGGGATGAACATCTGCTGCGGGGAGCTGATGTAGGTGCTCAGCGGGATGCCCTGGTTGATGGCGGAGGCCAGGACGAAGACCTTGAACGTCGAGCCGGCCTGGAAGCCGTTGGAGTTGCCGTACTCCTTCGGCACCACGTAGTTCAGATAGGTCTCGCCGGCCGCCTTGTCCTTGCCCATCGGCCGCGACTGTGCCAGGGCGCGGACGTCGCCGGTGCCCGGCTCGACCATCGCCAGGCCGCCGATGGCCTGGTCCTGCGGGTAGACGTGGGAGGAGACCGAGTCGTCGGCGGCCTCCTGCATGTCGAGGTCGATCGTGGTGTGGATGTTGAGGCCGCCGTTCTTGAGCGTCGTACGACGCTCCTTGGGCGTGTCGCCGAGCACCGGGTCCTTGAGCAGCCAGCTGACGACGTAGTCGCAGAAGAACGGCGCGCGCGACTGCTGGCAGCCGTTGGGCGCGGTCTCGATCTTCAGCGTCTCCTCCAACGGCGTGGCCTTCAGCCGCTCGGCTTTCTTCTCGGTCAGCACGCCGAGCTGGGCCATCCGGTCGAGCACGACGTTGCGGCGGCTCTCGGCCCGCTCCGGGTTGTCGATCGGGTCGTAGCCGACGGGGTTCTTCACCAGGCCGGCGAGCGTTGCGGACTCGAGGAGGTTGAGGTCCTTGGCGTTCTTGGAGAAGAAGTGCCGCGCGGCCGACTGCACGCCGAAGGCGCCGTCGCCGAAGTAGGCGATGTTGAGGTAGCGCTCGAGGATCCAGTCCTTGGTGTGGTTCTTCTCGAAGGCGATCGCGTAGCGCAGCTCGCGGATCTTGCGCGCGTACGTCTCCTCGGTCGCGGCCTTGCGCTCGGCGTCGGTCTCGGCCTGGTAGAGCAGCGTCTGCTTCACCATCTGCTGGGTGATCGACGAGCCGCCCTGCACCGCCCCGCCGTTGGCCTGGTTGGTGATGAACGCGCGCAGCGTGCCGCGCAGGTCCAGGGCGCCGTGGTCGTAGAAGCGGTAGTCCTCGATCGCGACGATCGCCTTGACCATCGGCCGCGAGATGGAGCTCAGCGGGACGTTGATCCGGTTCTGGTCGTAGAGCGAGGCGATGAGGTTGCCGTTGACGTCGTAGATGCGCGTCTTCTGCGACAGGTCCTTGGCCTCGAGCGACTCGGGGAGGTTCACCATCCCCCTGCTGACGTCCTTGGCGGCCACGCCGACCAGGCCGGCGAACGGGATCGCCAGGCACGCGGTGAGGACGCCCATGACCACCGCGACGGCAGCCATCACGGCCAGGTGGGCGGCGACCCGACCGGAGTCGGGGCGTCCCTGAGAGCGTGCGGAGCGGGAGGACATGCGGGAAGGCATGGTCACCAGAGTACGGGGCGCCGGCCTACCACCTGGCATTCCAGCCGCGCAGGCGAATAGTCACTTCGGACTACTCGAATTGGACCACTCGGCCCTGCCGGGGTCGTTGCGGATTCGTTTACTTTTCTTTCGGAGTCAGGGACGGCCGCTATGGGGGCGGCCGGTCGGCTCGCACACACCGTGGGGATTGACTATGTGGGTCGAGGACTGGGCGGCACGCGCCGCATGCAAGGGCGACACGCCGGACGCTCTGTTCGTACGGGGTGCGGAGCAGAACAAGGCCAAGCAGGTGTGCGCCGGGTGCCCCGTCCGCACCGAGTGCCTGGCCGAGGCCCTCGACAACCAGATCGAGTGGGGCGTCTGGGGTGGCATGACCGAGCGTGAGCGCCGTGCGCTGCTCCGCCGCCGCCCGGGCTCGTCGTGGCGCTCGATCCTGGAGACCGCCCGTACCAAGGTCGAGACCCCCTCCGTCTCCGTCTGACCTTCGGCGTCCCGGCCCCGGGGGCCGGGGCCCCCGGTTGCGATCCCCGGCTAGCCGGGGATCCTGGAGCCTCACCCCCGAAGTTTCGGCCGGTAACCGCAAGTTTCGGCGGCTAGCCGGGGATCGCAACAGACCCCCCGACGCCCGGAAACCCCGGAGAAGCGGGGTCAGGGGCGGCGCGCGAGCGCGTCGCCGATCGCCCGCAGCCCGTCGAGGTCGTGGACGTCGCCCGCCATCGCGGGTACCAACGCCGTCGCGACCTGCGGGTGCGCGGCGGCGAACCGCTCGCACAGGTGCTGCTCGCGCTCGAGGATCCGTACGCGGTCCGCGTGCAGGCGCAGCAGCCCCGCGGTCAGCGACGACGAGTCGCCCGCCCAGAGCCGGTCCGCGGCGGCGATCGCCTCCTCGGCCGAGAGGTCGGTGCGCGTCGGCGGGCTGGCCCGGTTGACCACCAGCCCGGCGAGCGGCATCCGGTCGTCGGTGAGCCGATCGACGAAGTACGCCGCCTCGCGCAGCGCGTCGGGCTCGGGCGCCGCGACCACCAAGAACGCCGTCCCCTCGGCCTGCAGCAGCGCGAAGGTCTGCTCGGCGCGCTGGCGGAAGCTGCCGAAGAGCGTGTCGAGAGCGGTCACGAAGGTCTGCACGTCGCGCAGCATCTGCCCGCCCAGCACCTTCGCCAGGGCGCCGGTCACCACCGAGAACCCGGCGCTCATCAACCGCGCCGGTCCGCGGGCCGGAGCCAGGAGCAGCCGGATCAGCCGGCCGTCGAGGAAACTGGAGAGTCGTTCGGGAGAGTCGAGGAAGTCCAGCGCCGAGCGCGACGGCGGGGTGTCCACCACGATGAGGTCGTGGCTGCCGTCCGCCACCGCCTGCCGGTGCAGCTGGCCCAGCTTCTCCATCGCCATGTACTCCTGCGTGCCGGCGAACGAGCTGGACAGGGCGACGTAGAACGGGTTCGCCAGGATCTGCTGCGCCTTCTCGGGGCTCGCCTGGCTCTCGACGACCTCGTCGAAGGTCCGCTTCATGTCGAGCATCATGGCGTCGAGCGAGCCGCCGCCGTCCGACTGCGGACGCAGCCCCGGCACCGGGCGCGGGATGTTGTCCAGCTGCTCGATGCCCATCGCCTGGGCCAGCCGGCGAGCCGGGTCGATGGTGAGCACCACGACGCGGCGTCCCCGCTCGGCGGCGCGGAGGGCGAGCGCCGCCGACGTCGTGGTCTTGCCGACCCCGCCGGACCCGCAGCAGACGATGATCTGCGTGCCGCGGTCGTCGAGGAGGGCGTCGACGTCGAGGTGCGGAGCGCCGGACCCGGTGCTCATGCCATCCCCTGCGAGCGCAGCGAGTGGGCCAGCTCCACGAGGGCGCCGCGATCGATGCCCGCCGCCAGGCGCGGCAGCTCGTAGGTCGGCAACCCCTCGGCCGCCACCCGTTCGCGCTGCTCGTCCTCGAGCTGTCGGCGTACGGCGTGCTCCCGCGCCTCCTCGACCAGGGCGGCGACCAGCCTGGCGTCGACGTCGACCTTGGCCCGGCCGAGGTCGGCGGTGATGGCGGTGGGGTCCAGCGCGCCGTCGCGGACCCGGGCCAGCGCGTCGGCACCGAGCACCTGCGGGCGCACCAGGTTGACCACCACGCCGCCGACGGGGAGGCCGGCCGCGCGCAGCTCGGCGATGCCGTCCGAGGTCTCCTGCACCGGCATCTCCTCCAGGATGGTGACGAGGTGGACGGCGGTGCGCGGCGAGCGCAGCAGCTCCATCACCTTGTCGGCCTGCGCCTTCACCGGACCCACCTTGGCGAGCCCGGCCACCTCGGAGTTGACGCCCAGGAACTGACCGATCCGGCCGGTCGGCGGAGCGTCGAGCACCACCGCGTCGTACGTGATGGCGCCGCGGCTGGGGCCCCGCTCGGTCCCGCGCGGACGCTGGACGGCCTCGAACACCTTGCCGGTGAGCAGCACGTCGCGCACGCCCGGTGCGACGGTGGTGGCGAAGTCGATCACGCCGAAGCGGTCCAGCGCTCGCCCGGCCCGCCCGAGCTTGTAGTACATCGCCAGGTACTCCAGCAGCGCGGACTCGGCGTCGATGTGCAGCGCGTGGACCTGCCCGGCACGCCCGTCGCGGTCCGGTGCTCCCTTGGCGATGCGCCGCTCGGCGTAGGGAAGGGGGTCGACGTCGAACATCCGGGCGATGCCCTGGCGTCCCTCGACCTCGCAGAGCAGCACGTTGCGACCCGACGTCGCCAGCGCCAGTGCGAGGGCCGCCGCGACGGTCGACTTGCCGGTGCCGCCCTTGCCGGTGACCACGTGCAGGCGGACCTTCGCCCAGTCCACGGGCCGGTCGGGATGCGCGGTCACGGTTCGAGGATAGCCAGGACCGGTGCGCGGGCCCGCAGCTCGCTTTTACGGGACGGCCGACGTCTTTATTGCACTTCCAGCCAACTTTTGCTTGACCCGTGCACAAAAGTCTGCGACGGTCCGGGTAGCCCTGGTGACGCCCGTCACACGCGCG
Source organism: Nocardioides sp. SYSU D00065 (assembly GCF_017916425.1). Lineage (GTDB taxonomy): Bacteria > Actinomycetota > Actinomycetes > Propionibacteriales > Nocardioidaceae > Nocardioides. The sequence continues at coordinate 364,091 of NZ_JAFMSX010000003.1, forward strand.
CGCCAGGGCCCACCACCGACCTGGAGGCCCGCATGCCCACATCGTCCGCGTCGATACCGACGTCCTCACGCAGCGTCCGGCGGAGGACCGCCGGCTCAGCCCTGCTCGCCGTGTCCGCCCTCGCCGGGAGCCTGCTCGGCGTCGTCGCCGCGGCGCCGGCGCAGGCGCACGAGGGTCACGGCCACGTGCTGATCTTCACCGAGGACGCCGCCGGCAACTGGCACGATGCCGCCATCGCCGAGGGCACGCCCAAGCTGAAGGCGGGTCTCGAGGCCGCCGGCATGGAGGTGACGGTCGTCCACAAGGAGACGCCCGGCGGCTCGGAGGCCGTGTTCACCGACGAGGGCCTCGCCAAGTTCGACGCGGTCGTCGTCTTCCAGGCCAACGGTGACCCGTGGAACGCCTCGGAGAAGGCGGCGCTCGAGCGCTGGCACGCCGAGGGCAACGGCGTCGCGGCGATCCACAACGCGCTCGACATGCGCGGCAACTACCCGTGGTGGGACAACATGGTCGGGTCGCTGATGCCCGGTCACGCGCCCACCGGCACGGACCCCGGCCCCGCCGGGGTGGTCCGCAACGAGGACACGACGCACCCCTCGACCAAGCACTTCAAGGGCACCCCGTCCGACACCCGCTGGGCCCGCAACGACGAGTGGTACAACTTCTCGAACAACGTGCGCGGCACCGCCCACGTGCTGCAGTCCATGGACGAGTCGACCTACTCCGGCGGCAACATGGGCTACGACCACCCGATCACCTGGTGCAAGCCCTACGAGGGCGGCCGCTTCTGGGGCACCGCGCTGGGCCACTTCCCCTCCCACTACGACGAGCCGGCCTTCATGGCCGAGATCGTCGGCGGGGTGAAGTACGCCGCCGGCCTCGAGGAGGGCGACTGCGGCGCCACGGTGTGGAGCAACTACGAGCGCATCCCGCTCGACCAGAACACCTCGGCCCCCTACGCCATCGACGTGGCCGACGACGGCAAGGTCTTCTACACCGAGCTCGTGCGCGGCCAGCTGCGGATGTACGACCCCGAGACGCAGGGCGTCAGCACGGTGCTGACCCTGCCGGTCTACTCCGGCGGTGAGGACGGCCTCCTCGGCGTCGCGCTCGACCCCGACTTCACCACCAACGGGCACATCTTCCTCTACCGCTCGGCGGAGTCGCCGGACAACTCGAACCCGAACAACTTCTGGTCGACGGTGTCCCGCTTCACCTTCGAGAACGGGACGGTCGACCCCGCGTCGGAGAAGGTGATCATCAAGATCCCGGCCCGCCGCCTGCCCGACGAGCCCGGTCACACCGGTGGCGCGCTCGACATCGACGACGACGGCAACCTGTTCATCGGCGTCGGTGACGACGTCAACCCGCACTCCGAGCCCTCGGGCGGCTACGCGCCCCTCTCCGAGCGCGCCGGCACCTTCCACGACGCCCGTGAGACCTCGGCCAACACCAACGACCTGCGCGGCAAGATCCTGCGGATCAACCCGGTCGACGACCCCGGCGCCACGCCGGGCGTCGGCTCCACCTACGAGATCCCCGAGGGCAACCTGTTCCCCGAGTCCGAGGACGCGGGCCGCGACAAGACCCTCCCCGAGATCTACGCGATGGGCTTCCGCAACCCGTTCCGCTTCTCCATCGACAGCGAGACCGGCTGGCTGAGCATGGCCGACTACTCGCCCGACAACAGCACGGACGCCCCCGCCACGCGTGGGCCCGCCGGCATCGCCGAGTGGAACCTGATCAAGAGCCCCGGCAACTACGGCTGGCCGCTGTGCATGGGCGGCAACCACCAGGGCCAGAACCCCAACGGTGAGCCGTTCCGCGACGTCGACTACGGCAGCACCACCCCGCTCAACCCGCCGGTCGTCGGTGACTACTTCGACTGCGCCAACCCGGTCAACGACTCGGTGCGCAACACCGGCCTGCGCGAGCTGCCCCCGGCCCGGGCCGCGGACATGTACTACGGCTACCGCCGCTCCTCGGTCGGTGCCATCCCGCAGGGTGGCGGCCTGGCCCCGATGGGCGGCCCGATCTACCGCTACGACGAGAACCTCGAGTCGGACACCAAGTTCCCCGAGTCCTTCGACGGCAAGCCGTTCTTCTACGACTGGGCCCGCAACAAGATGTACAACATCCAGCTGAAGAACCCGGCCGCCGAGCAGGGCTCGCAGGTGGAGAAGGTCAACCCGTTCCTGCCCGACGTCCCGTTCCTCGCGCCGATCGACTCCAAGTTCGGCCCGGACGGCTCGATGTACGTCCTGGACTGGGGCGGCGGCTACGGACGCGACAACCCTACGTCCGGCCTCTACCGCATCGACTACATCAGCGGCTCCCGCTCGCCGGTGGCCCGCATCGACGCCACGCCGGACACCGGCAAGGCGCCCCTCGAGGTGTCGTTCCACGCCGGCCGGTCGAGCGACCCCGAGGGCGAGGCGCTGACCTACGCGTGGGACTTCGACGGTGACGGCACCACCGACGCGACGGGCGTCACCGCCGAGCACACCTACACGACCGAGGGCGCCTTCGACGCCCGCCTGACGGTCACCGACCCGGCCGGCAAGACCGGTACGACGACGGTGCCGATCACGGTCGGCAACACGCGACCGGTGGTGGACATCGAGACCCCGCCCGACGGCGCGTTCTTCGACTTCGGCGACCGGATCAGCTGGAACGTCACGGTCACCGACGCCGAGGACGAGTCGGTCGATCCGCAGCGCGTCGAGGTGCAGCCGGCGCTGGGGCACGACGACCACGCCCACCCGCTGGTCGGCTCGCCCGGCCTCACGGGGAGCACGGTCACCAGCCTCGGTGGCCACGCGGCGGACGAGAACATCTTCTACTCGATCGACGCCCGCTACACCGACACCGGTGGCGCCGGCGGTGCCAACCCGCTGGGCGGCTCCGACACCTCGGTGATCTTCCCCAAGCTCCGGCAGGCCGAGTGGTTCGACGCCAAGTCCGACACCGCCACCCTCGCCCCCGGCCGTGACGCGGCCGGCGGCGGCCAGGTCGTGGTCGGCAAGAACGGCGCATGGGTGAACTTCGAGCCGGTGAACTTCTACCGGATCGACACCTTCAACCTCCGCGTCCAGGCCGCGTCGGGCGGCGGCACCATCGAGCTGCGCAAGGACAGCCCCACCGGTGCGGTCGTCGGCACCGCCGCGGTGCCCGCGACGGGACAGCAGTTCCGTGACGTCGCGGTCGACGTGAGCGAGCTCGGCGACGAGACGATGGACCTCTACCTGGTGTTCACCGGGACGAACGACATCAAGCTCAACTTCTTCGAGGCCATGGGGCAGGGCGTCTCGCCCGAGGCCAAGCCGCTGGTCGCCCTCACCTCGCCGGCCGACGGCGACAAGGTCGACCCCGGTGACGCGGTGACCGTGACCGCCGACGCCTCCGACGCGGACGGCTCGATCGCCAAGGTGGAGTTCTTCGACGGGGACACGAAGATCGGTGAGGCCACCACCGCGCCGTACTCGGTGACGTGGACCGCGCCGGACGCCGAGGGTCTCTACGACCTCACCGCGAAGGCCACCGACGACGACGGCAACGTCACGACGTCGCGCCTGGTCCAGCTGCAGGTGGGCGAGCTGTTCGGCGACCTCCTGCCCTTCACCAACGTCAACGGCGAGTTCGAGCGCCTGGGAGCCGGTGCCTTCCGGATCTCCGGTGCCGGCAGCAACGCCTGGCAGGGCGTCGACCAGTACACGACGCTCTACGAGCCGGGCGCCGGCGACGACGAGTACGACGCCATCGTGCGGGTCGACGCCAGCACGCTGGCCAACAACTCGGGCAAGGCCGGACTGATCATCCGCAACGACATGACGCAGCCCGGCGTCTCGCCCGGCTACGCAATGCTGGCGTGGCGTCGGGCGGCCGGGATGGAGTTCCTCACCGACCCGGACGGCAACGGGCAGCTGAACTCCTCGATCGCCGGTGGCACCAGCACCGTCCCGAAGTGGCTGAAGCTCAGCCGCCGCGGCAACCAGGTGTCGGCGTACTGGTCGAACAACGGCACGACCTGGACTCAGATCGGGACCCCGGTCACCCTGGCGAACATCGGCGACACGCAGGACGTCGGCATGTTCATCATGGCCCACGAGTCCGCGGTCCGGACCGCCGACTTCTCGCAGTTCGCCATCGACAGCGACCCGCAGGAGCCGCAGCCCGAGCCGGACACCCCGAGCGAGCCGCTGAGCTGTGTCCCGGGACCGGTCTCGGACGAGTTCGACTCCCCGGCGCTGCTGCCCAAGTGGGCTGTGCGCAACGCTCCCGGTGCACCGATCACCCAGGCCGGCGGCACTCTGCGCCTGCCCGTCACGACCGGCGACATCAACGAGGCCAGCACCGGCCCGGTGAGCTTCGCGGGACAGCCCGTGCCGGCAGGCAACTGGACCGCTACCACGAAGATCACGCTCGACCACAGCTCGCACTGGCAGTGGGCCGGCCTGGTCGTGCACCAGTCGGACGACGAGTACAACAAGCTCGCGTTCGTGCGGCACGAGAACGGCAGCAGGCTCGTGGAGTTCCAGTCCGAGACGGGCGGCAACCGCACCACGCCCGCCGCGCCCGTCGTGGCGGCGAGCTTCCCGACCACGATCCACCTGAGGCTGACCAACACCGGGGGCACGCTCACCGGTGCCTACTCCGCCGACGGCACGGCGTGGACCACGCTGCCGGGGTCGCTCGCCCTCAAGACCGGGGCGGGCGCGAAGATCGGCCTGATGGCGGCCGGCGACCTCGGCACCACTCCCCGGGTGGCGCAGGTCGACTACCTCCGGGTGACCCCGGACGCCACGGCGCCGGCCTTCGAGCCGAGCGACGAGTTCGACGGCACCGCGCTCAACGGGTGCCGCTGGGCGGAGTCGGTGCGCTACAACTCCCACAAGGAGTCGGTGGCGGACGGGCACCTGAAGATCGAGACGGAGCCGGGCGACATCAACGGCGCCAACCCGATCTCGCCGCGCAACTTCATCCTGCAGGACGCGCCGTCGGGTGACTGGGTGGCCGAGACCAAGCTCAAGGCGCCGCTCAAGCACCAGTGGCAGCTGGCCGGCCTGATGATGTACGGCAACGACGACAACTACGTCAAGGCAGACGTCGTCGCCTACAACGCGCCCGGTGCGGCGCTCGACCTGCGGGCCGAGCTGGCCGCGGAGAAGAACGGCACCGGCGTCAGCGGTGGTGACCAGATCGACATCCCCAACACCACCGAGAGCGGCTACTGGTGGGTGCAGGTCACCAAGACCGGCACGACCTACACCGCGGCGGTCAAGTCGACGGCAGGCGCCTCGTGGACGCCGATCGGCAACGGCATCACCTACGACGGTCCGCTCAACTCCCTGGGCCTGATGGCGATCGGGCCCAACCAGGAGGAGCCGGTCACGGTGGAGTTCGACTACTTCCACCTCGACACCGACGAGGAGCCGCCGGCCGACACCACCGCGCCGGTCACCTCGGCCGCCCAGGCCGTGGTCGAGGACGGCGTGCAGGTCACGCTGACCGCGGTCGACGAGACCGGCGGCAGCGGCGTGGAGTCCACGGAGTACCGGATCGGCGGGGGTGAGTGGACCGCCTACACCGGACCCTTCACCATCACCGAGCCCGGCAGCCACAAGGTCGAGTTCCGCTCGACCGACGTGGCCGGCAACGAGGAGACGGCCAAGAGCATCACGGTCGTCGTCGAGGCCGCTGACGAGGACGCCCCGACCACCACCCTCACCTGGTCGCCGGCCGAGGCCGACGGCGAGGACGGCTGGTACGTCAGCGCGCCGCGCTTCACCCTCGCCGCCGCCGACGGTGACGGCTCGGGCGTCGCGTCGACCGAGTACCGCATCGGCGACGGCGCGTGGACGGCGTACACCGGTGCCGTCACCCTTCCCGAGGGCAGGAGCACCGTGCACTACCGCTCCACGGACACCGCCGGCAACGTCGAGGACGTCCAGCAGTCCGAGGTGAAGGTCGACACGGTGAAGCCGGCGACCGGTGCCCGCCAGGAGCGGGCCGGCAACGGCGTGCGGGTGGTGCTCGAGGCCACCGACGCCACCTCCGGCGTCGCGGTCACGGAGTACCGCGTCGACGGCGGGGACTGGATCGAGTACACCGACCCGGTCGAGGTGAACGGCGCCGGGGACCACACGGTCCGCTATCGCTCGACCGACGTCGCCGGCAACGTGGGTGACGAGGGATCGATCGAGGTCACGGTCGACGGACCGCCGGCCGACACGACCGCCCCGGTGACCACCGTGACGACCGCCCCGGGTTCGCCCGACGGCAGCGCCGGCTGGTTCACCACGGCACCGAAGGTCACGCTCGCCGCGACCGACGCCGACTCCGGGGTGGCACGCACCGAGTACCGCATCGGCAACGGCGCGTGGACGGCGTACACCGCTCCGTTCACGGTCACCGCGCAGGGCCGCCAGGTCCTCGAGGTGCGGTCGGTCGACCAGGCCGGCAACGTCGAGACGGCGCAGTCGAAGGAGCTCGCGGTCGACACCGGCCAGCCGGCCGTCGCGATCTCCGGGATCCGGGCACGCACCTACCCCAGCCACAAGGCGACGGCAGTGGCGTGGACCGCGAGCGACACGACCTCCGGGATCCGCGGGGTGCGCGCCACGCTCGACGGTGAGCCGGTCGACGCAGGGGACTGGGGCATGTGGGCGCTGTCCACCGGCCGCCACGTCCTGACCGTCACGGCCACCGACGTCGCGGGCAACGTGGAGTCCACGACCGTGGTCTTCACCGTCCAGGCCACGAGGGCGTCGCTCAAGAAGGTGGTGGCGACCCTGGCCGAGGACGGCGACCTCGGCCCGAGGCTCGCCAACCGGCTGCTCCAGCTGGAGAAGGACGCTGCGAAGGCCGAGCGCCAGGGCGACCGACGCGAGGCGAGGCAGCACCTGAAGGCGCTGCGCAAGCTCGTCCGCGCCAAGGTCGACGACGCCGACCTGCGGCAGGCGCTGCTCGCCCAGATCAAGGAGCGCCTGGCGAAGCGGTGACGCGCTAGCGCTGCCGGGCCCGGGGACCACCCCGGGCCCGGCAGTTCTGCGTTTCTGGGGGTTGGGCTGCCCGTTGCAGGGATCCCCGGCAGTTCTGCGTTTCTGGGGGTTGGGCTGCCCGTTGCAGCGATCCCCGGCTAGCCGGGGATCCCTGCAGGATCGTGGAGGATCCGAGCCACCTGGCGACACGGATCCTCCACGATGACGTTCTCCACAGGCTCGGACCGACACGAGTCCGAAGCCGGTCGGCGCCCGGGCCGTGGCGCCGGTCACACGGCCGCTAGGGTGCGAGACATGGACAAGGTGGTCTCCTCAGCGGCCGAAGCGGTCGCCGACATCCCTGACGGTGCGAGGCTCGCGGTCGGCGGGTTCGGGCTCTCCGGCATCCCGGCGGTGCTCATCGACGCGATCCTCGAGGCGGGCACGACCGACCTCGAGGCCGTCTCCAACAACTGCGGCGTCGACGAGTGGGGTCTGGGCCGGCTGCTCTTCGCCAAGCGGATCCGGCGGATGATCTCCTCCTACGTCGGGGAGAACAAGGAGTTCGCCCGGCAGTACCTCTCCGGCGAGCTCGAGGTGGAGCTGACGCCGCAGGGCACGCTGGCCGAGCGGCTGCGCGCCGGCGGCTCGGGCATCCCCGCGTTCTACACCGCGACGGGCGTCGGCACGCAGGTGGCCGAGGGCGGCCTGCCGTGGAAGTACGACTCCGAGGGCAACGTGGTCGTGGCCTCCCCGCCCAAGGAGACGAAGGTGTTCTCGACCGCGGAGGGGGACAAGGAGTACGTCCTCGAGGAGGCCATCGTGGCCGACTTCGGGCTGGTGCGGGCCTGGAAGGGCGACCGGCACGGCAACCTCGTCTACCGGCAGTCCGCGCGCAACTTCAACCCGCTCGCTGCGATGGCCGGCCGGATCACCATCGCGGAGGTCGAGCACCTCGTCGAGCCGGGCGAGCTCGACCCCGACCTCGTGCACACCCCCGGCGTCTACGTGCAGCGGGTGGTGGCGCTGACCCCGGAGCAGGCAGCCGACAAGAAGATCGAGAAGGTGACCACCCGCCCGCGCCCCGCTGCGGGGCCCTCGGGCGACGCGACCGTCGACGACGCGGCGACGCACGGACTGGGAGGCTGAGCCAGATGGCATGGAGTCGTGAGGAGATGGCCGCGCGGGCGGCATCCGAGCTGCGGGACGGGTCGTACGTCAACCTCGGCATCGGGCTGCCGACGCTGGTGCCCAACTACGTCGCCGACGACGTGGAGCTGGTGCTGCAGTCCGAGAACGGCATCCTCGGCGTGGGCGCGTACCCGTTCGAGGGCGAGGAGGACCCCGACCTCATCAACGCGGGCAAGGAGACGGTCACGCTGCGCAAGGGCGCGTCGTTCTTCGACTCGGCCCAGTCGTTCGGGATGATCCGCGGCGGCAAGATCGACGCCGCGATCCTCGGGGCGATGCAAGTCTCGGCAGCCGGCGACATCGCGAACTGGATGATCCCCGGCAAGATGGTCAAGGGCATGGGCGGCGCGATGGACCTCGTCCACGGCGCCAAGCGGGTGATCGTGCTCATGGAGCACGTCGCCAAGGACGGCTCGCTCAAGATCCTCCGCGAGTGCGCGCTGCCCTACACCGGCAAGCGCGTCGTGCAGCGGATCATCACCGACCTCGCGGTTCTCGACGTGATCGACCCGGCGACCGGTGCCGTCGCCCCCTCGGGCACGCTCGGCGACCGGGTGCTCAAGCTCGTCGAGCTGGCTCCGGGCGTCACCGAGGACGAGGTGCGCGACAAGACGGAGCCGGAGCTCGTCTGAGGCTGGGCTCAGCCCAGGAGGGCCAGGTCGCGTCGTACGTAGCGCAGGTGCGCCCACTCCTCCTCGAGGATCACGCGTACGCAGTCGCCGACGGTGGGACTCCAGTCGGACCCCCACGGGTCGCGGCGCTCCTCCGCGAGCAGCTGCGGCGTCGCCGTGGCGAGGAAGTCGGTCACCATCCGCTGGCGCTCGGCGCGTACGGCGAGGACCTCTTCGAACGCGGGCGGGTCGGTCCGGAAGATCGAGGTGTCGAAGCCCATCTGCTCGGCCCCGGTGAAGACGAGGCCGATCTCGTGGAACGGCCGCTCGATCCGCAGGATGCCGCCGCGGAGCCACGCGTCGGTGGCCAGGACCAGGTGGCGCAGCGTCTGGCTCAGCGACCACTCGTGCTCGACGTGCGCGTCACGCAGCTCCGGCGGCGTGCCCGTGACCGTCTCCTGCCACGCCGCCTGTACGGCGACCCATCCCTCGCGCAGTCCCTCCGGCGTCCCGGCCTTCTGCAGCTCGCGGCCCGGGAACTGCCGGTTGAGCTCCGCGTCGACGAGCGGCACGACGTCGACCCCGTTCACGATCAGCCGACCCAGGAACAGGTCGTGGCTGTCGATGTCGAGCCCGTCCACGTCGACGCCGCGCATCGTCACCCCGCTGACGTCGGAGAACCGCAGGGACGCGTTCTTGAAGCTCGCCCGGACGAAGGACGCGCCCTCGAAGTCGCTGCCGCTGTGGGTGCTCATCCGGTCATCCTCGCGCCTGGCGGGAAATGTGGGGAGGGCGTCACGGCGGGCTCCTGCCTCGAGGGGACCGACGACAGGCCGTCTGTCACGCGTGTCCTCAGCTCGCCGCGACCCGGGGGTGGGTGCACCCCCGGTCGATCAGGACTCGACGGACGTCATCAGCCGGGCGCGGGCGAGCGCGTCGGGCACGGTCAGCCTGACCACGTCGCCGCTCTGCTTGTCGACCAGACGCGGGCCGTTCGCGACCGGTCCGTCATCCCGTCCGCGGCCGCTGTCCAGGACGAGGACGAGGTAGGACTCGTCGTCCTCCTGAGCTCGCTTGCGGTCGACTCGCAGGCGTGACGTGTCGATGGTCCGCTCGACCGCCGCGATCGCATCGTCCAGGGTCATGTGCGCCGCCTTGCTCGGAGTCGACGAGTGAACGTCGCCGCGGCGAGGGATGTTCCTCGTCCGGAGGGGCGCAGGGACGCTACCGCGCACCTCAGCCCTGGTAGCCCTCCCCGCCGGCGCCCGACGACCAGTCCGGCAGCTCTTGGAGCGCCCAGCCGTTGCCGTCGGGGTCGGCGAAGAACACGAAGCGGCCCCACTGCAGCTCGTCCACCTCGCTGACCTCGATGCCGCGCGACGCCAGGTCCGCGCGTACGGCGTCAGCGTCGGCGACGACCATCTGGAGGTTGTCCAGCGAGCCGGGGGCGAGCCGCGTCAGCCCCTTGCCGAAGGCGATCGAGCAGGCCGAGCCGGGCGGCGTCATCTGGACGAACCGTACGTCGTCGCTGACGACGTGGTCGTGATCGGCGGAGAAGCCGACCTTCGCGTAGAACTCCTTGGCCCGGTCGACGTCGGTCACCGGAACCATCACCAGCTCGAGCTTCATGTCCATGTCTCGAGGCTAGGGCGCCATCAGGTCAGCCGCTGACCGCTCGGCCACCGAATCGTCCACCGAATCGGGGGCCGGAGAGTGAGCTGGGGCAGCGGGCACGCCGGCGTGTCGTTCGCCGACACGCGGGCGAGGCGGGGACATGTCGACCCGACCGGTCCTGGCTGTTCGTGAGCGAGCGCGGGTGTGCTAAGTCTAGTAACCCACTAAACAACACGCAGAAAGGGCGGCGGATGGAGTTCCTCTGGTACATCCCCAACCAGGTCACGCCGGGACACCGGCTCGACGACACGGTCGAGGGGCACAACGCCCTGCCGAGGCTGGCGCGGCTCGCTCGCCTGACCGAGGACCACGGCTGGGGCGGCGCGCTCATCGGCACGGGCTGGAAGCGGCCGGACACGTTCACCGTGGCCACCGCGCTGACGGCGGTGACGACGACCTTCAACCCCCTCATCGCCATCCGGCCGGGCTACTGGGAGCCGGCGCACTTCGCCTCGTCCGCCGCGACGCTCGACCAGCTGAGCGGTGGCCGGGTGCGGGTGAACATCGTCTCGGGACCCGACCATCAGCCGCAGTACGGCGACGACGAGGGCGACCAGGCCCAGCGGTACGCCCGTACGCGGGAGTTCATGCGGCTGGTGCGGAGCTACTGGACCGAGGACGACCTCGCGTTCGACGGCGAGCACTACAAGGCCACCGGCGCCACGCTGGAGCACAAGCCGCTCGTCCGCCCCGGCCGTCCGCACCCGCCGCTGTACTTCGGCGGCGCCTCCGAGGCCGCCCAGCGCACCGCAGCGGCCGAGGCCGACGTCCAGCTGTTCTGGGGTGAGCCGCTCGACGGTGTCGCCGCCCGCATCGACCACCTCCGCACGCTGAGTCGCGACCTCGACCGCGACCTGCCGCCGCTCGAGTTCGGCCTGCGCGTCACCACGCTGGTGCGCGACACCACCGACGAGGCCTGGGCCGACGCCGAGGCCCGCGTCGCCGAGATGGCGCGGGGCCGCGACGAGTGGGTCGCCGACCCCGGTCGGCGCCTCGCCGTCGGCCAGCAGCGCCTGCTCGACCTCGCTGAGAAGGGCGATGTGCTCGACGACTGCCTCTACACCGCCCCCGGACGGGTGGGTGGCGGCGGCGCCGGCACGACCTGGCTCGTCGGGTCGCCGGACGACGTCGCGAAGGCGCTGCGCCGCTACGCCGACCTGGGCGTCACGCACTTCGTCCTCAGCGACACGCCGTACGAGCAGGAGATCGCGCGCGTCGGCGACTCGCTGCTCCCGTTGCTGCGCTGAGCCCGAACCGGCGCGCCCCAGCCCGGGAGGGCGCCGCCTGACAGGCGCGGACTGCAAGGCAGAATCATGCGTCCATTGTGGTGTAAGTACACCAAAACACTGTACTTTGAGTCGCACCCGATGAAGGAGAATGTTGATGGCACGACGAGGGCTCTTGCGCCCCCTGACCCACGCCGCCCTGCTGACGACCGTCGGCCTGGTGGCTCTCACCGGCTGCGGCGGAGCCGAGGCCGGCCCCAAGCTGGCGCTGAGCGCCGCCCTGCCCGACGCGCCCGCGGACGGCACCGTCCTGCGCGTCGGTGACCCCGCCACCCAGGTCGCCCTCGAGACGTCCGGGCTCATCGACGAGCTCGACGTGGACGTCGAGTGGGCCAACATCACCGGCGGCCCCAAGACGCTGGAGGCGTTCCGCGCCGACGCGATCGACATCGGCTCGGTCGCCGACATCCCGCCGCTGTTCGCCCACTGGACCGGCACCGACGTCCGCATCGTCGCCGCCCGCGAGACGGTCGACCCGATGGAGCACCCGACCTACGAGCTCGGCATCGCGCCGGGCGTGGACGTGGAGAGCATCGAGGACATCGAGGGCAAGAAGGTCGCCTACAGCCCCGGCCAGGCGCAGGGGGCGCTCGTCCTCAACGTGCTGCGCGAGGCGGGCCTGTCCCAGGACGACGTCGAGCTCGTGGAGATGCAGAGCGTCGACGACGCGTTCTCGGTCGCGCTGGCCGGCAACCAGGTCGACGTCGCTCCCTTGGGCCAGGCGCTGGTGAAGACCTACCTCGCCAAGTACGAGCAGGACGGCGCCAGCACCATCGCCCCGGGCGTGCGCGACGACGCCTGGACCCTGTACGCGCCGACCGAGGTGCTCGAGGACGCCGACAAGGCCGCGGCCGTCAAGGAGTACGTCGGCCTGTGGGCGCAGGCGCAGCAGTGGATCTCGGACCACCCCGAGGAGTTCGCGGAGGCGTACTACGTCGACCACGAGGGCCTCTCGCCCGAGGACGCCCAGTACGTCGTGGAGGCCCTCGGCGAGTTCACCGTGCCGACCAGCTGGGACGAGTTCATCGCCCGGCACCAGGAGACCGTCGACACCCTCGTCGAGGCCCAGGACCAGGAGCCGCTCGACGTCGAGACGCTCTACGACCGACGCTTCGAGAAGGCCATCGCGGCCGCCGTGGAGGGGTCGCAGTGACGACGCTGACCGCTCCCACCCGCCCGGTCGCGGCGGCCGAGGACGTACGCCCCACCCGCCGACGGCTCGGCCCCGGCGAGCCCATCCGCTTCGGCGGGCTGATCGGCATCGCCGCGCTGCTCGGCGCCTGGGTGGTCGGCTCGGCCACCGGGCTGCTCGACCCGCGGACGCTCACCGAGCCGTGGACCGTCGTGGAGACCGCCGGCACGCTCGTCGAGAACGGCCGGCTCCAGGAGAGCCTGCTGACCTCGGGCGTCCGGGCCGCCCTCGGCCTGGGTCTCGGCGTCGCCGTCGGCACCGTGCTGGCGCTCGTGTCGGGACTCTCCCGCATCGGCGAGTCGCTCATCGACGGCCCGATCCAGGTCAAGCGCTCCATCCCGACCCTGGCGCTGATCCCGCTGCTGATCCTGTGGCTGGGCATCGGCGAGCCGATGAAGATCATCACGATCGCGCTGGCCGTCTTCGTGCCCGTCTACATCCACACCCACAACGGCCTGCGCACCATCGAGGGCCGCTACGCCGAGCTCGCCGAGACGCTCGGCGTCACACGGGGCGAGTTCGTCCGCCACGTGGTGCTGCCCGGTGCGATGCCCGGCTTCCTGCTCGGCATGCGCTTCGCGGTGACCTCGTCCCTGCTGGCGCTGGTGGTCGTCGAGGTCATCAACGCGACGAGCGGGATCGGCCACATGATCACGCTCGCGTCCAACTACGGACAGACCGACATCATCGTCGTCGGCCTGGTCGTCTACGCGCTGCTCGGCGTCACCGCCGACGCGGCGGTCCGCTTCATCGAGAGGAAGGCACTGTCATGGCGTCGTACGCTGGCGAGCTGAGCCCCGCGGTCCGGGTGAGGTCCCTGCACCGCAGCTTCAACGAGGCGGGCGGCGTGCTCAACGGCCTCGACCTCGACATCGCGCCCGGCGAGTTCGTGGCCCTGCTGGGCCGCAGCGGCTCCGGCAAGAGCACGCTGCTCCGGGCCCTGGCCGGGCTCGACCGCGGCGTGGCCGGGACCGGTCGCATCGAGGTCCCCGACAAGGTGTCGGTGGTGTTCCAGGACTCGCGGCTGCTGCCGTGGAAGCGCGTCCTCGACAACGTCACCCTCGGCCTGCGGTCCGACGACGCGGCGCAGCGCGGCACCCAGGCGCTCGCCGAGGTCGGCCTGGCCGGCCGTGAGCGGGCGTGGCCGCACGAGCTGTCCGGCGGCGAGCAGCAGCGGGCCTCCCTGGCCCGCTCGCTGGTGCGCGACCCCCAGCTCCTGCTCGCCGACGAGCCGTTCGGCGCGCTGGACGCGCTGACCCGCATCCGCATGCACACCCTGCTGCGGCGGCTCTGCGAGGTGCACCAGCCGGCGGTGCTGCTGGTCACCCACGACGTCGACGAGGCGATCGTGCTGGCCGACCGGGTCATCGTGCTCGACGGCGGCGTCGTGCGCCATGACGCACACATCGACCTCGGCACCCGGCGCTCCCAGGCGGACCCCGCCTTCGCGCGACTGCGCGCCCTGCTGCTCGCCGAGCTGGGCGTCGAGGACGACCACGACGCCGCGCCGGGCCGTCACGCCGATCCCCGCCTGGACGAGAGGGCCGCCTCGTGACGCGATCGCTGCACCTCAACCTGTTCATCTATCCCGACGGCCACCACGAGGCGGCCTGGCGCCACCCGGACAGCCAGACCGAGCGCATCCTCGACATCTCCTACTACCAGGGGCTGGCCCAGCGTGCGGAGGCGGCGAAGTTCGACGCGGTCTTCTTCGCCGACGGGCCGTCGCTGGCCGAGAACATCCGGTACGCCGCCCGATTCCGGCTCGAGCCGATCACCGTGATGACCGCGATCGTCGCGGCGACCGAGCGCATCGGCGTGATCGGCACCGCGTCGACGACGTACACCGAGCCCTACAACCTGGCGCGCCAGTTCGCCTCGCTCGACCACCTCAGCGGGGGCCGGGCCGGGTGGAACATCGTGACCACGGGGGCGGCCGACGCCGCCCTCAACTTCGGCCTGGACGCCCACCCGCTGCACCGCGACCGCTACGCGCGGGCCGAGGAGTACCTCGACGTGGTCACCAAGCTCTGGGACAGTTGGGAGGACGACGCGGTCGTCGCCGACCGCGAGAGCGGGATCTTCGCCGACACCGCCAAGATCCACCGCGTCGACCACGTCGGTGACCACTTCCGCGTCCGCGGGCCGCTCAACGCGCCCCGCTCGCCCCAAGGCCGCCCGGTGTACGTGCAGGCCGGGTCGTCGGAGGACGGCCGGGCGTTCGCGGCCCGGTGGGCCGAGGCGATCTTCACCGCGCACCAGACCCTCGGCTCCGCGCAGGAGTTCTACGCCGACATCAAGTCCCGGGCGCGTGCCCAGGGCCGCGACCCCCGCGGGCTCAAGGTGCTCCCGGGCATCAGCCCGTTCATCGGCTCGACCGCCCAGGAGGCCGAGGACCTGCACGAGCAGTTCAACGACCTCACGCAGCCGGAGTACTCCCTGGCCCAGCTGCACCGGCTCACCGGCGTCGACCTGTCGTCGTGCGACCTCGACGCGCCGTTCCCCCGCGAGGTGATCGACGAGGACGTCGAGCGCAGCGAGGGCAGCCGCTTCCGGCTCGTGCTCGACATCGTCGATCGCGAGCAGCCCACCCTGCGCCAGCTGTGCCACCGCCTCGCCGGCGCGCGCGGGCACCGGGTCGTCACCGGCACGCCCGACCAGATCGCCGACACCATCCAGGAGTGGGCCGAGCACGGCGCCGCCGACGGGTTCAACGTGATGCCACCCTGGCTGCCCGGCGGCATCGAGGTGTTTCTCGACGAGGTCGTGCCGATCCTGCGCGAGCGCGGCCTGTTCCGCACGGAGTACGCCGGCCGCACCCTGCGCGACCACCTCGGCCTCGAGCGTCCGGCCAGCCAGTACGCCCCCATCGACCAGCACGACGAGTTGGAGACAGCATGAGCGCGACCTACGAGCACCACCGCCCTCTCGGCCGCACCGGCGTCCAGGTCAGCCCGCTGACCCTCGGCGCGATGATGTTCGGCGCCTGGGGCAACACCGACCACGACGAGTCGATCGCGATCATCCACCGTGCGCTCGACGCCGGGATCAACGTCATCGACACCGCCGACGTCTACGCCCGAGGCGAGTCGGAGGAGATCGTCGGCAAGGCGCTGAAGGCTCGGGCGGGGAGCCGCGACGACGTCGTCCTGGCCACCAAGTTCCACGGCGCCATGCACGACGAGGACCCCAACCGGGCCGGCAACTCGCGCCGCTGGATCGTCCGCGCCGTGGAGGATTCGCTGCGCCGCCTGCAGACCGACCACATCGACCTCTACCAGGTGCACCGGCCGCGACCCGAGGTCGACCTCGACGAGACGCTCGGCGCGCTCACCGACCTGGTGCGGCAGGGCAAGGTGCGCTACATCGGCACCTCCACCTTCCTGCCCTCGCAGGTCGTCGAGGCGCAGTGGGTGGCCGAGCGGCGCCAGCGTGAGCGGCCGGTCACCGAGCAGCCGCCGTACTCGATCCTGGCGCGCGAGGTAGAGCGGGACATCCTACCGACCGCCCAGAGGTACGGCCTCGGTGTGCTGCCGTGGAGCCCGCTGGCGGGCGGGTGGCTCTCGGGCCGCTACCGCCGCGGTGAGGAGCCACAGGTCACCTCCAGCCGGCTGCGCCGCCAGCCGGCACGCCACGACCCGGCGAGCCCGGAGAACCGGGTGAAGCTGGAGGCGGTGCACCAGCTGCAGGACCTGGCCGACGAGGCCGGCCTGTCGCTGATCCACCTAGCGCTGGGGTTCGTGCTCGCCCACCCGGCGGTGTCCTCGGCGATCATCGGACCGCGGACCCTCGAGCAGCTCGAGTCGCAGCTCGGTGTCGAGAAGGTGCTGCTGCCCGCCGACGTGCTGGACCGGATCGACGAGATCGTCCCGCCCGGCACGACGCTCAACGAGGCGGACCGGGGTTACGCACCGCCGGCCCTCGTCGAGGCGGCGCTCCGGCGTCGCTGAGCGTCCGCCGCCTGGTCCCGCGGGGAGGATCAGGCGGCGGGCCTCGCCGCGCGCGCTGCCACCAGCACGCCGAGGACCCCGATGGCCACCGCGAGCGCGTAGACGGCGGGGAACGGGTCGAGATCGGCGCGCTCGGCCGAGGCGTACGCGATGCCGCTCACCGACAGGGCGAGGGCGGCGCCCAGCGAGTCGGCGACCGTGAGGGCGGAGGAGTTGAAGCCGCGGTCCTCGTCGGTCGTGGCGGCCAGCATCGCGACGCCCGTGCGGGGGTAGGCGAAGCCCATGCCGACGCTGGCCAGGACGTACGCCGCCACCGGTGCCGCGGCCGGCACGGCGGTGCCGCCCGAGCGCAGCCAGACCAGCACCGCGATGCCGGTCAGGCCGAGCAGGACGACCGCGGTGCCGAAGCGCAGCGCGGTCCCGTTGGACACCCGCTCGCCGAGGCGCGAGGAGACCTGGCTCGCGCTCGCCCACACCACGCCCACGCAGGTCAGCGCGATGCCGGCCTGGCCGGGTGTGAGGTCCCAGCGCTCCTGCAGGACGTAGACGATGTAGGCCTCGGCGCAGAAGAACGAGGCGGCCAGCAGGCCGCGGGTGGCGATGACCGACGGAAGTCCGCGGCCCCCGCTGAGCGTCCCCGGCGGCAGCAGCGGCCGCAGGCCGACGACGACGAGCACGAAGGCCCCGGCCGCCGCGAGGAGGGTGAGGCCGGTGCCGGAGCCGAGGAGCTCGAGCGCCAGCACGGCGCCGGCGGCCAGGACCGCCCAGCCGAGGCGGGCCGGGGAGGCCGAGCCCGGGTCCTCGGGGACCGGCTGCCGGCGCGCGGTGCCGGTGACGAGCGCCGCCGCGACCGCGACCAGCACCACGATGCCGAGGAACACCCAGCGCCAGCCGAGGGCGTGGGCCACGAACGCGGCCACGCCGGGGCCGAAGAGCGCGGGCAGCACCCACGCCGCGG
The DNA here is from genome assembly GCF_017916425.1 of Nocardioides sp. SYSU D00065. Lineage (GTDB taxonomy): Bacteria > Actinomycetota > Actinomycetes > Propionibacteriales > Nocardioidaceae > Nocardioides. The sequence continues at coordinate 381,933 of NZ_JAFMSX010000003.1, forward strand.
CGAACGACGCGAACACCGCGCCCTGGAGGCGGGCGGGGTAGACCAGGCCGACGAGCACGTAGGCGACCACGATCATCGCGCCGCTGCCGACGCCCTGCACGACGCGACCGAGGACGAAGACCTCCATCGCCGGAGCCGTGCCGCAGACCAGGAGCCCGAGCGAGAAGGTGGCCAGCGAGGCCAGCAGCGGCTGGAGCGGACCCCGGCGGTCGGTCCACATGCCGGCGGCGACCATGCCGACGACGCCGCTGGCGAAGGGCGCGGCGAAGGCGAGGGCGTACAGGTCGAAGCCGTCGAGGCCGCGCGCGACGGTCGGCATCACGGTGGTGACGGCCATCGACTCGAAGGCGGCGAAGACGATGAGCGAGAACAGGCCGATCGTCGTGGTCGCGTAGGCCGGTGAGAGCAGCCGCTCGCGCGGCGCGCCCGTGTCGGGAGTGGTGCTGCTGGTCACCGGCACGACGGTAGGACCTCGGGCGCGCGGGAGGTCAATCGGAATAACCGTGACGTCGGCGACGCTGGGCAGACAGTGACCGCTCTCTCCGTGCTCGACCTCGTGCCCGTCCGCAGCGACCAGACGACCGGTGACGCCGTCGCCGCCTCGCGCCGGCTGGCGCAGGTGGCCGACGAGCTCGGCTATCGCCGCTACTGGGTCGCGGAGCACCACAACATGCCGGCGGTCGCGGCCACCAACCCGCCGGTCCTCATCGCCATGCTCGCCGCGGCGACCACGCGCATCCGCCTGGGCTCGGGCGGCGTGATGCTGCCGAACCATGCACCGCTCGTCGTGGCCGAGCAGTTCGCGCTGCTCGAGGCCGCCTTCCCCGGCCGCATCGACCTGGGCATCGGTCGTGCGCCCGGCACCGACCCGCTGACGAGGTACGTCCTGCGCGGCGGCAGCGCCGAGTCCGCCGACGAGGCGGTGAGCAAGTTCCCCGACTACGTCGAGGACATCCGCACGCTGATGACCAGCGACGGCGTGGAGCTGCAGGTCGGCCCGCGCCGCCAGCCGCTGCGCGCCACGCCGTCCGCGCGCAGCGTCGCCGACATCTGGCTGCTCGGGTCCTCGGACTACTCCGCGCGCCTGGCCGCCGAGAAGGGCCTGCCCTACGTCTTCGCCCACCACTTCTCCGGCGAGGGCACCGGCGTCGCGCTCGAGCTCTACCGCTCGTCGTACCAGCCCTCCCCGGAGTACCCCGAGCCGCGCACCTTCCTCACCGTCAACGCCGTCGTGGCCGAGACCGAGGAGGAGGCGCGCCGTCAGGCGCTGCCCAACGTGCAGCAGATGATCGCGCTGCGCACCGGCGCCCCGCTGCACCCCCAGCGGCTGGTCGAGGAGGCCGAGGCGGCGGAGATGACCGCCGACCAGCGCGCCTTCGGCCACGCCATGGCGGGTCGCTGGGTGGTCGGCTCGGCCGAGCAGGCCCGCGCCCAGCTCGCGGACCTGGCGGCGACGTACGGCGTCGACGAGGTGATGGTGCACCCGGTGGCGGGCGCCCACGCCGGCACCGACGCCACGACCTCCCCCAACCGCGAGACCACGCTGCGCCTGCTCGCCGGTTGAGCAGGCGCAGCGCGTCGCTCAGTCGAGCGCCAGCCCCGCCGCGGGCGTGACCCGGGCTGCCCGGCGGGCCGGGACGACGCACGCGGCCAACCCGGCCAGCGCCGCCACCACGGCGACCCCGGCCACCTGCAGCACCGGCACGGTCAGGTCCGCGTCGTCGACGACCGTCCCGAGCAGGACCTGCACGCCGACCCAGGCGAACGCCAGCCCCAGCGCCGTGCCCATCACGGTCGCGACCGCCGAGAGCAGCAGGCCCTCGGTCGCCAGCGCCCGGCGCAGCTGCGTGCGCGTCAGGCCCATCGCCCGCAGCAGCGCGTTCTCGCGCGTCCGCTCGAGGACCGAGAGGCCCAGCGTGTTGGCGATGCCGACCAGCGCGATGACGATGGCGATCGCCAGCAGGCCGACGACCGAGCCGGTGAGGATGTCGACCTGCAGGTCGACCCAGGCGCGCTGGCTGTACCCGCTCTCCAGGCCCGCCCCCGAGGCGCCGGCCAGCGCCGCCAGGTCGCCTTGCAGGTCCTCGGCGTCGGCGCCGTCGACCGCGCGCACCCACACCGCCGTCGGCTGCGGGTCGGCGTCCAGCGCGGCGAGCGTGCTCGTCGACACCAGCCCCGCCCGGCCCCAGCCGGTCGCCGGCTTCACCTGGAGCGTCCGCTCCCGCCCCGCGACCGTGACGGTCACCTCGCGGTCCTCCCACACCCGGTCGGCGCGCCCGGCCGGCAGCTCGTCGATCACCGAGTAGGGAAGCCACACCACACCGTCGCGGGGTGCGAAGTCGTTGGGCCCTCGCACCACGCCCGGACGTGCCGACACACCAGCCAGCGGAACCTCGACCTCACCGATGAGGGCCGTCGTACCGTCCAGCGTCGCGACGTCCGCGACGCCCTCGACACCGGCCACCCGGTCCGCCAGGTCGGCCTCGAGCGGGTCGTCGGCGGCCGTGATCGTCGCGTCGATGGGGTGCGACAGGTCCATCTCCCGGTCCAGCTCGGTGCGCGAGGAGGCCAGGCCGGTGAGCACCGCGGTGGTCAGCGTGACGCCGACCAGCAGCGACGCGGCCGTGGTCGCCGTACGCCGCGGGTTGCGCACCGCGTTGCCGGTCGCCAGCCGCCGCACCGGACCCGCCCCCAGCAAGCGGCCTCCGAGCCTGATGAGCGCGGGGACCAGCAGCGGGCCGAGCAGCAGCACGCCGACGAAGGTCGCCGTGCCGCCCACGAGCATCACCGGCAGGGCCTCGGTGGCCACGGAGAAGGCGAGGGCCAGGCAGCCGCCGACGAGGAGGACGCCCGCCGCGGCGAGCCGCCAGCGACCGGCCGCGGAGCGTACGTCGACGCCCGTGTCGGGCCGCAGGGCCGCCAGCGGAGCGACGCGGGTGGCCGAGCGGGTCGGCAGCCATGCCGCCACCAGGGTGACGAGCACGCCGACCGTGAGGGCCGCGCCCGTCCACAGCGGGTCGATCGCCGCCGGGCCCATGTCGGCGAACCACTGCGCCACGAGCGCCACGAGGCCGTAGCCCAGCACGGTGCCGAGGACCAGGCCGAGGACCGAGGCGACGACCCCCAGGGCCAGCGCCTCCAGGCGCACGGCGCGTCGCAGCTGGCGGCGGGTGACGCCGACGCAGCGGAGCAGGGCGAAGTCGCGCAGCCGCTGGGCGAACAGGATCGCGAAGGTGTTGGCGATGACCATCACGGCGACGAAGAGCGCAATGGCGACGAAGAGCAGCGCCATCACCGCCAGGACGTCGACGCCCTGGGAGATCTCCGCCTGGCGGGCGGCGACCCAGTCGTCGGCGGCCTCGACGGACGCGTCCGGGGCGACCTCACGGGCGAGCTCCTCACTGCCGCCCCACGCCAGCGACTCGATCCACAACGTGTCGCGGAAGCCTTCGAGCACCTCCCACGGGACGTACAGCGAGGCGCCGAAGGCCGCGGGGCTGTCGACCATCCCGACGACCTCGACGTCCACGGCCGCCTCGCCGGCGCCGACCCGGACGACGTCGCCGATCGCGACGCCGGTGCTCTTGGCCGCGTTGACGTCGGCCAACGCCTCGCCTGCCGCCGTCGGGAAGCGGCCGTCCTCGAGCTGCTGCCACTGCATGGCCGGGTCGAGCGACGCCTCGGCGATGTCGGCCGATGCCGCCAGCTGCACCCCGTCGCGGCTGACCGGCTCCATGGCGTAGCCGAGGGTCAGCGCGGGCACCCCGTCCTCGGCGGCCGCGTCGACGAGGCGGCCCACGTCGCGCGGGGCGCCGATCGTCACGACGTGGTCGACCGCTGCGACGGGTGCACCCACATCGGCGGTCAGGCCGGCGCGCGTCGCCCCGGTCAGCATGCCGGTGACGACGACGAACGCGACGCCGATCGCCACCGCGAGCGCCGCGGCGACGTACCGGCGTGTGTGGTGGCGCAGCGACGCCAGCAGCACCCCGCGCATCAGGCGCTCCGCCCGCGCAGCGCGGCGACGAGCCGGTCCTGGCCGGGGTCGGTCAGGTGGGCGGTGACGACGCCGTCGTGGATCACGACCACGTCGTCGGCGTACGCCGCCGCGTCGAGCTCGTGGGTCACCATCACGACCGTCATGCCGAGCTCGCGCACGGAGCGCCGCAGGTGTCCGAGCACCTCGGCGCTCGCCTCGCTGTCGAGGTTGCCGGTGGGCTCGTCGGCGAAGACGATGTCGGGCTGCGTGACCAGCGCGCGGGCGATCGCGACCCGCTGCTGCTGGCCGCCGGAGAGCTGGCTGGGCAGGTGGCCGAGCCGGTCGGCGAGGCCGAGCACGCCGACGACCTGGTCGTAGCGCTCGCGGTCGACCCGTCGTCCGGCGAGCTCCAGGGGGAGCAGGATGTTCTGGCTGGCGGTCAGCATCGGGAGCAGGTTGAAGGCCTGGAACACGAACCCGATGTGCTCGCGGCGGAAGAGCGTCAGGGCGGTGTCGTCGAGCCCGGCGAGGTCGCGCCCGGCCACGGTGACAGTGCCCGAGGTGGCGGCGTCGAGGCCCGCGAGGCAGTGCATGAGCGTGGACTTGCCCGAGCCGCTCGGGCCCATGATGGCGGTGAACCGGCCGGCCGGGAGGTCGAGGTCGATGCCGCGCAGCGCGTGGACCGCGCCCTCGCCCTCGCCGTAGGTGCGGGTCAGGCCACGCGCGCTGGCCGCCGTGGCCGTGTTCTGGAGTGTCGTCGTCATGGGGACAACGCTCGTCCACCGCGGCCCGCCGATCGTCCGTCCCGGGCACGGACCGGACGTCCGTCCGGGGGCCGACCTCGCGCGCCGTCGTACGACCTGGGGAGGACGGGGCTGGGTGCGGGGCGGGGCGCGTGCAGGGCTGCGTGCAGCGATCCCCGGCTAGCCGGGGAAACTCGAGGTTACTGGCCGAAACTTCGGGGGTGAGGCTCCAGTTTCCCCGGCTCGCCGGGGATTGCCACCGGGTCCCCGAGCACCGGGGCCCGGGTCCCCTGTCCCCGTAGCCCCGAGGCCCAGAGACTCGACGCTACGGCGAGACCAGGCCCGACTCGTAGCCGAGCACCACGAGCTGTACGCGGTCGCGCGAGCCGGTCTTGGCCAGGATCCGCCCGACGTGGGTCTTCACCGTGGTCTCCGCGACGACGAGGCGGTCGGCGATCTCGGTGTTGCTCAGCCCGCGGGCGATGAGCGTCAGCACCTCGATCTCACGCTCGGTCAGCGGAGCCAGCCGGTCGTCGCCGGTCGCGGGGGCGCCGGGGTCGGGCAGTGCCGCGAAGTGGTCGAGCAGCCGGCGCGTGGTGCTCGGCGCGACCACCGCGTCGCCGGCCTGCACCGCGCGGATCGCGCCCAGCAGGTCGGGCGGTGCGGCGTCCTTGAGCAGGAACGCGGAGGCGCCGGCGCGGATCGCGGCGAAGGCGTACTCGTCGAGGTCGAAGGTGGTCAGCACGATCACCCGCGGTGGGGCCGGCGCCGCGAGCAGCCGCCGGGTGGTCTCGACGCCGTCCAGGCGCGGCATGCGGACGTCCATCAGCACCACGTCGGCCGTGGTGACGGCGAGCCGCTCGAGCGCCTCGCCGCCGTCGCCGGCCTCGCCGACGACGACCATGTCGTCCTGGCTCTCCACGAGCATCCGGAAGCCGGCGCGCACCATCTGCTGGTCGTCGACGAGGAAGACGCGGATCGGCTCGTTCACAGCGGCAGCCTCGCAGACACCACGAACCCGCCGCCCGCGGCGGGCCCCGCCTCGAGGGTGCCGCCGTGGGCGGCCGCTCGCTCGCGCATCCCGACCAGACCCAGGCCGCGTCCATCGGAGGGCGCGGCCGCGCCCCGTCCGTCGTCGCGCACCTCCACCTCCACCGCGCGCCCGACGCTCACGCGCACCTGCACGGCCGCGGACGGGCCGGCGTGCTTGCGGACGTTGGTGAGTGCCTCCTGCACGATGCGGTACGCCGCGAGCGCGACGCCGTCCGGTACGTCCGGCAGCTCCTCGGGCAGCTCGGCCTCCACGCGCGTCCCCGCGGCGCGGGCCTCCTCGACGAGGTGGCGTACGTCGTCCAGCCCCGGCTGCGGCGCGACCCCGGTCTCGCCGTCGCGGAGCAGCCCCAGCAGCCGCCGCATCTCGGTGAGCGCCCCGCGGCCGGTGCTCGAGATCGTCTCGAGGGTGCCGACCGCGACGTCGGGGTCCTTGGCTGCGGCGTAGCGCGCCCCGTCGGCCTGGATGACGATCACCGAGAGGCCGTGCGCCACCACGTCGTGCATCTCGCGCGCGATCCTCGACCGCTCGTCGCGGGCGGCCAGCTCGACCTCGCGCTCGGCCATCCGCTCGGCCTGCTCGGCGCGCGCGACGAGCGAGTCGACGTACCTCTCCCGCTGCTGCGCGCCGAAGCCGATCGCCCACGCCGCGGTGACGATGGCGCCGATGGTCACCAGGTAGGGGACCAGCGAGCTCGCGTCGAGGGCGCCGAACCCCACCAGCCAGCGCACGGCCGCCACGACCGCGCCGGCGTAGCCGACCAGCAGGGCGCAGATGCCCTGCCAGCGCGGCGACCAGCGGGCGACGGAGTAGACGGCGACCGGAAACGCGAGCTGGCCGGCGATGGGCTCGTCGACCACGACAGCCTGGGCTGCACTGGCGACCGCGACGGCCAGGAAGGCGGGCCAGGCGTGCCTGCGACGCCACAGCAGCGGCAGCACCTCGAGCACGGTGAACAGCGCGGGCACGGGCTGTCCGCCTGCCACGTGGGCGAGGGCGAGGAGCAGCAGCCCGGCGACCAGCAGCCGGTCGAGCCAGCGCCGGCCGCCGGGGCCGAGGCGCCACGGGTGCTGGTCCATGGGGCGGACGATAGACCGCGCGACGCGGGCGTGGCGTCAGACCGCGGGAGGACGTCGGGTCGTGCGCGTCGGACCCGAGTAGGGTGCGAGCCATGACCAAGTGGGAATACCAGGTGGCGCCGATTCCGCTCCACAACGAAGCGCTCATGCTCAACAACTTCGGCCAGGACGGCTGGGAGCTGGTGGCCATCCACACCAACGCCCAGGGTGGTCTCGTGGCGTTCCTCAAGCGTCCTGCGCAGGGTGCCTGACGTGGGCGCCGAGGCGCGGCTCGCCGAGCTCGGCATCACGGTCCCCGAGGTGGTCCCGCCGGTGGCGGCCTACCAGCCCACCGCCCGCACCGGGAACCTCGTCTTCACCGCCGGGCAGCTGCCCGCGCGTGACGGCGAGATGATCGCGGTCGGCAAGGTCGGCGGCGAGGTCACCGAGGAGCAGGGCTACGAGTGCGCGCGCCAGTGCGCCCTCAACGCGCTCGCCGCGGTCAAGGCCGAGATCGGCTCCCTCGACGACGTCAAGCGCGTCGTCAAGGTCGTCGTCTTCGTCGCCTCGACGAGCGACTTCACCGGCCAGCCCAAGGTCGCCAACGGCGCCTCCGAGCTGCTGGGCGAGGTGTTCGGCGAGGCCGGCAAGCACGCCCGGTCCGCGGTCGGCGTGCCCGTCCTGCCGCTGGACGTGCCGGTCGAGGTCGAGATCATCGTCGAGGTCTGAGTCCGTGACCGGTGCGCAGCGCCTGCCGCTCCCCGCGGCGCTGGTCGCTCAGGCCCGGGCGTACGCCGACGGCGGCGCCGCGCCCGCCGAGCCTCGGGACGCGGCCACGGTCGTGCTGCTGCGCGACGGCCCGACCGGTCCCGAGGTGTACCTGCTGCGCCGCCAGGGCTCGATGGCCTTCGCCGGAGGGATGTGCGTCTTCCCCGGCGGCGGTGTCGACCGGCGTGACTTCGACGACGAGCTGGTCGACCGCGGGCTGTGGGCCGGTCCGTCGCCGCGCGAGTGGGCTGCGCGGCTCGGCTGTGAGGAGCCGCAGGCGCGCGCGCTGGTGTGCGCGGCCGTGCGGGAGACCTTCGAGGAGTCCGGGGTGCTGCTCGCCGGCCCCGGGCCCGCCGAGGTGGTCGCGGACACGACGGCGGCCGACTGGGAGGCTGACCGGGTCGCCCTCGAGTCGCGCGAGCTGTCACTGACCGCCTTCCTCGAGAAGCGCTCGCTCGTCCTGCGCACCGACCTGCTCGGGGCGTGGTCGGGCTGGCTGACCCCGGTCTTCGAGCCCCGTCGCTACCGCACCTGGTTCTTCGTCGCCCGCCTGCCCGAGGGACAGCTCACCCGCGACGTCTCCTCCGAGTCGTCCTCGGTCACCTGGCTGCCCGCGGCCGAGGCCGTGGACCAGGTCGAGCGGGGCGAGATCTCGATGCTGCCGCCGACGTGGCTGACCTGCCTCGAGGTCGCCCAGCACGCCGGTGCCGCCGGCGTGCTGGCCGCGGCCGGCGGGCGCACGGTCGAGATGTTCATGCCGGAGGTCGTCGCCGACGGCGGCGACTTCATCCTGTCCACCCCCGCCCGCTACGCCGCCCTGGTCGACGCCCGATGAGCGACGAAGGCTGGTCCGGCGGCTCGTTCGGTGCCACCGGCACCTGCGTGCTCGCTCCCAACGCCGACGTCATGACCCTCGACGGCACCAACACCTGGGTCCTGCGCGATCCCGACTCCGCGCGCTCGGTCGTCGTCGACCCGGGGCCGGCGATCACCGCCCACCTCGACGCGATCGACGCGGCCGCCGGCGACGTCGCCGTGGTGCTGCTGACGCACCACCACGCCGACCACAGCGAGGCCGCGCGGGAGTACGCCGAGCGGCACGGGTGCGGCGTACGCGCCCTCGACCCGCGCTACCGGCTCGGCTCCGAGGGCCTGGTGGAGGGCGACGTCGTCGCCGTGGGCGGCCTCGAGGTGCACGTGGTCGCGACCCCCGGCCACACCTCGGACTCGCTGTCCTTCGTGGTGCCGCAGGACCGGGCGGTGCTGACCGGCGACACGGTGCTCGGACGCGGCACGACCGTGGTGGCGCACCCCGACGGCCAGCTCGGCGCCTACCTGTCCTCGCTGCAGCGGCTGCACGCGCTGTGCGGCGAGCAGGGCATCACGACCGTGTGGCCGGGCCACGGACCGGTGATCGACGACGCCCTCGGCGCGCTGGACTTCTACCTCGCGCACCGCCGCCAGCGGCTCGACCAGGTGCGCTCGGCCGTGGCGACCCTGGCGGCGGGCCCGCCGCCCGACGACCTCGCGCGTGCCGTCGTGGAGATCGTGTACGCCGACGTCGACCCGGTGCTCTGGGGCGCGGCGGAGCTGTCGGTGCGCGCGCAGATGGCGTACCTCTCCACCACCTAGGGACTTGCGCCTGTCGGCGCCGGGCGGTGGGGTGGTGACATGAGTGAACTCCCGCGCCCCGTGCTCGTCCTGTCCCGTGCCCTCGACCAGGCTCGAGCGGCGCTCACGACACTCGACGCCGCCGACCTGGACCTGCCGACGCACTGCGGTGACTGGAGCGTGCGCGACCTCGTCGGACACCTCGTCGCCTCGCCCGGCAACTTCTTGCTGATGGGCCGCGGCGAGGAGGTCGACTGGGACGCCGTGCCGGACGTCGCCGAGGGCCAGTGGGCGGCGTACTTCAAAGCCGACGCCGACCGGCTCGTCGAGCACTGGTCGCTCCGCCCGCAGGAGGAGGCGGGGATGGCCGACATGCAGAGCGCCGAGATCGGCGTCCACACGTGGGACCTCCTGCACGCGACCGGCCACAGCATGCCGCTGGACCCCGAGGTCGCCGAGCGCGGGCTGGCGTTCCTCCAGCAGGGCCTCACCGACGAGAACCGGTCCGGTGCCTTCGGGCCGGCGGTCGAGGTCGGCGAGGACGCGACGCCGTACGACCGGCTGGTGGCCTTCGCCGGGCGCGACCCGCGCGCCTGACGCCGCTCCCGGCGGCCGTTTCTGGGGCCGTTTCTCGCATCGGGCCGCGGAGACGCGCGGACAATGGTCGGACCGGCGTGGTTCGGTCACGCTCGGACGGCGCCTCGCAGCGGGGTGAGGTCCGCGCGTCTACGGCCTGAGTCGGCGCCAGAGCCGGCGCAGCCCCAGAAGTACGGCGATCGCCGCGGCCACGCCGAGCCCGATGATCCACGAGAAGTCGCGCTCGTCCTCCGTCCGCTCGCCGAAGTCGTGGGTCAGCTGCTGCCAGCTCGTCCCGTCCAGGTCAGGGACCAGGTCGACGGCCAGGCTGACCCGCCCGGCGATGCTCGCGTCGATCGAGCCGACCGAACGTCGCCACGTGCTCGTCTCGCCGACCTCCGGGGTCGCGACGACGAGCTCCGCGGGCGAGTCCTCGTCGGACCAGACCTGTAGGAGCTGGTGCCTCACGTCAAGCCACCCCAGTGGTATCACCGCACCTCGGTCGAACGTCGCATCGGGGAAGGGGTGCTCCACGATCGTCCTGCCCGCCCACCGGAAGGTGCGGGACGCGGTGCCGGGCGAGGTGCGGAGGGCGAGCATCGCGCCGTCCGGGGAGAAGGCCCCGGCGCCCACCTGATCGGCGTCGCTGAGCTGCGCCGGCCTGCCGCGGTCGTCGAACGAGAACAGACCGCCGGAGGCCCTGCTGAAGACGAGCCCGGCATCGCTGCGGACCGCGACGCCGGGGACGTTCCCCCTCACGAACCAGTTGTCGTCCAGCACGGCGAACACGGGGCGCAGCCGTCCAACGTACGCGCCTCCCTCGGTGTCGCCGAGCCAGGCCAGCCACACGGAGTCCGGCGACCACGAGAGCTCGCGAAGCGCCAGATCGCCGTCGGGGTGCACCTGGTGGCGGGTGATGCCTCCGGTCATCAGCTCCAGGACCGCGATCGTGGCCTGACCCGAGTCCTGGTCGTGCCAGGCCAGGCGGGTCCCGTCGGGCGACAGGGACAGCCCCTGGTTGCCGGTGCCCCAGCCCGGCAGCGCGAGTCGGTGCGGCACCCCGTCCATCGCGGTGATGACCACCGGATCGTCCTGAGACGCCGAGATGAACGCTGCGGAGGCTCGCCCGACCGCCAGGTCGGTGGTCGCTTCGAGGCCGCCGTCGATGTCGACGATCCGGCTCGGGATCGCGCCGCCCTCGACCACGTCGGTCGACGCCGTGCGCGCCTCGCGGTCCGGCGCGAGCAGCGTCCCGAGTCCGACGACGAGGGCGACGACGGCCAGCACGGCAGCCCCGCGCAGCGCGTGGTCGCGCCGGCGGGCGCGGCGACCGCGGTCCCACGCGGACGGGTCGGGGGAGAAGGGGTGTGTCTCGGCGAGGGCGGAGAGCTCCTCGCGCAGCCTCGCGGTCATGCGTCTGCCTCCACCAGGTCGGCGAGCTCGGGGGCGAGGACGCGCAGCCGCCGGAGCGCCTGCCGCGCCATGGACTTGACCGCGCCGCTGGAGATGCCCAGCGCCTCGGCCGTCTGGACCTCGGTGAGGTCCTCGAAGTAGCGCAGCACCAGCACCGTGCGCTGCCGCGAGGTGAGCCGGCGCAGCGCCTGCTCGAGGGTCAGCCGCAGCGTCGGGTCGTGCGCCGCCACCGGCTCGTCGTACGCCCCGAGCGGGGACTCGACGAGCCTGCGGCGGCGCCACCAGGAGATGTTCTGGTGGTACATCGAGCGCCGGACGTAGGCCTCGGGCGAGGTCTCGATGCGCTCCCAGCGTCGCGCGGCCTCGACCAGCGCAGCCTGCACGAGGTCCTCGGCGAGGTGGTGGTCACCGGTGAGGAGGTACGCCGTGCGCGCGAGGGCTGGTCCGCGCGCGCGGACGAAGTCGTCGAACCCGGACCGGTCGGCCATCTGCCACCCCCTTCACCACCCATGACGCACGCAGGCGTCACCGCGGGGGTCAGCAGGCGGAAGGAATGTTCAGCGCGCCCGGCGCGAGAGCCGCTCGAGGTCCATGATCACCACGGAGCGGGGCTCGAGGCGCAGCCAGCCGCGGGAGGCGAAGTCGGCGAGCGCCTTGTTGACCGTCTCGCGGGAGGCGCCGACCAGCTGGGCGAGCTCCTCCTGGGTGAGGTCATGGTGGACGTGGACGCCGTCGTCGGCGGTCCGGCCGAAGCGGTCGGCGAGGTCGAGCAGCGCCTTGGCGACGCGGCCCGGGACGTCGGAGAAGACGAGGTCGGCGACGACGTCGTTGGACTTGCGCAGCCGCGAGGCGAGCTGGGAGAGCAGGCCGCGGGCGACCTGCGGGCGTCCCTCGAGCCAGCGCAGCAGGTCGTCGTGGGACAGCGAGGCGAAGGACGCGTCGGTGACCGCGGTGACGGTCGCGGAGCGGGGGCCGGGGTCGAACAACGACAGCTCGCCGAACATCTGGCCGGGGCCCATGATCGCGAGGAGGTTCTCGCGGCCGTCGGAGGAGGAGCGGCCGAGCTTCACCTTGCCCTCGGTCACGATGTACAGCTTGTCGCCGGAGTCGCCCTCGTGGAACAGGACGTCGCCTCGTCGCAGCGTGGTCTCGGCCATCGAGCCGCCCAGAGCGGTCGCCGCCTCGTCGTCCAGCGAGCTGAACAGCGGTGCCTGCCGCAGCACGTCGTTGTCCACGTCAATCCTCCAAGTGAGTGCGTCCCGACGAGCCCTCGCCGATCGGGCACGATCCTAGCCGTGGTCCGGCTCACAGGGGCCATCCCGGCGAGGAGTCGGCGCGCTCGGCGTCTGTTCGAGCGGTGTCGGCGGCGGACCGTAGGCTGATCCCGTGCCCGCTCCGACCGAGACCGTCAAGCCCGACACCTCGCTGGTGCGCCGGGCGCGCAAGATCGACCGGATCCTCGCCGAGACCTATCCCGACGCCAGGGCCGAGCTCGACTTCGCCAACGCGTTCGAGTGCCTGGTCGTCACCGTGATCTCCGCGCAGACCACCGACCGCCGGGTCAACGCCGCGAGCCCTGCCCTGTTCGCGGCCTACCCGACGCCCGAGGCCATGGCCGCCGCACCGCGCGAGCACATGGAGCAGCTGCTGGGGCCCCTCGGCTTCTTCCGGCAGAAGTCCGACGCGCTGCTCAAGCTGAGCCAGGCGCTCGTCGACGACTTCGACGGCCAGGTGCCCGCCCGTCTCGACGACCTCGTGAAGCTGCCCGGTGTCGGCCGCAAGACGGCCAACGTCGTGCTCGGCAACGCGTTCGGGCTGCCCGGCATCACCGTCGACACCCACTTCGGGCGGCTGGCCCGCCGCCTGGGCTGGACGGAGGAGACCGACCCGGTGAAGGTCGAGCACGCTGTCGGCGCGCTCTTCCCCCGGCGCGACTGGACGATGCTGTCGCACCACCTCATCTGGCACGGCCGGCGCCGATGCCACGCCAAGAAGCCCGCGTGCGGCGCCTGCCCGGTGGCGCGGCTGTGCCCGTCCTTCGGCGCCGGACCCACCGACCCGGTCGAGGCGGAGAAGCTGGTCACGACGCAGGGGCCGGCGTGAGGCGCGTGGTCGTCGCGGTGCTCCTGTCCGCGGCGCTCGCGGGGTGCTCGTCCGCCGACGGCGGCTTCGACGTACGCCCTCCCGACGTCGAGGTCGACACGCCGGCGTTGCGCGAGGTCAAGGCCCGCATCGGCATGGACGACTGCGCGCCCGGCTCCGGCGAGCCGGTCACGGACGGTCTGCCCGACGTGACGTTGCCGTGCCTCGGCGGGGGACCGGACGTCGACCTGTCCTCGCTGCGCGGTCCCCTCGTGATCAACCTGTGGCAGGCCAACTGCGCGCCGTGCGAGGAGGAGATGCCGGCGCTGGAGCAGTTCCACCAGCAGCACGCCGACCGGGTCCGGGTGCTCGGTGTCGACTTCAACGACGTGCACCCCGAGGGTGCCCTCGCGCTGGCCGAGCGGACGGGCGCGACCTACCCCTCCCTCGCCGACCCCGGCGGCGCGCTGATGGCCGAGGACGCGTTCGCGGTCGGCCGTCGCGGACTGCCGGCGTTCGTCTTCGTCGACGCCGACGGCGCGGTCGTCGGCCAGACCTCCGGCGGGGTGGAGTCGGTCGACGAGGTCGAGGAGCTGGTCGCCGAGCACCTCGGGATCGACCTGTGACAGCCGGAGCCCTGCCGGGCTGGCTCGCGCCGGTCCTCGAGTCGGCCTCCACGATCACCGTCGACGAGCTCACCCGGTTCAAGCCACCGCCCGACAGCTCGCCGCGACGCGGGGCGGTGCTGATGGTCTTCGCCGACCGGGCGGCCGACCTGGCGACTCCCGACGACCTGGCGCACCGCGGTGAGCTGCTGCTCACCGAGCGGGCGCACCACATGCGCTCCCACCCCGGTCAGGTGTCCTTCCCGGGCGGTTCGATCGACGAGGGGGAGACCGCCGAGCAGGCGGCGCTGCGCGAGGCGTACGAGGAGATCGGGCTCGACCCGGCGCAGGTGGACGTGTTCGGCCAGCTGCCGGAGCTGTGGCTGCCGCCGAGCAACTTCGCGGTGACGCCGGTGCTGGGCTACTGGCGTGACCGGGGCGAGGTGAGCGTCGTCAGCCCGGACGAGGTGCACGAGATCCACCACGTCGCGATCGCCGACCTCCTCGACCCGGACAACCGGATCAGCGTGCGCCACCCCAGCGGCTGGACCGGCCCGGGGTTCCTCATCGGTCCTGACCGCGACGTGATCCTGTGGGGCTTCACCGCAGGCATCATCGCCCGGTTGTTCAGCCATCTCGGGTGGGCCCAGGACTGGGACCGGGCGCGGGTGCGTGACCTGCCCGACCACATGCTGCAGGGTGAGCCCCGGAACACCGACCTGGCGGGTCCGCCGCAGAACACCGAGCTCGAGGAGTAGCGCATGAACGTCCTCGACTGGTGCCTGGTCGCACTCGTGGGGATCTATGCCCTCTCCGGCTACTGGCAGGGCTTCATCACCGGCGCCTGCGCCACCGCCGGCCTGCTGCTCGGCGGCCTCGCCGGCATCTGGGCGGCGCCCCTGGCCCTGGGCGACGCGGCGCCGTCGCTGTGGGTGTCCCTGGGCGCGCTGTTCATCGTCATCATCTCCGCCTCCCTGGGTCAGGCGATCCTCCAGTTCGTCGGCGCCAAGGTGCGCGACCGGATCACCTGGCAGCCGATGCGGGCCGTCGACGCCGTGGGCGGCTCGGCGCTGAGCGCGGTCGCCGTCCTGCTGGTGGCGTGGGCGCTCGGCGTGGCGGTGTCCGGCACCCGCATCGGCGCCGTGACCCCGCTGGTGCGCGAGTCGGCCGTCCTGGCCAGGGTCGACCAGACGCTGCCGGCCGACTCCGGCAAGGTGCTGCAGACCTTCAACAACGTGGTGGGCACGACGTTCTTCCCCCGCTACCTCGAGCCGTTCGCGCCGGAGCGGATCGTCGCGGTCAACCCGGGCGACCCCCGCATGCTCACCGATCCGGACGTGGTCGCCGCCCAGGCCAGCGTGGTCAAGGTGCGCGGTGCCAACGGTTGCGGCAGCGGTGTCGAGGGCACCGGGTTCTTCTACGCCCCGGGCCGGCTGATGACCAACGCCCACGTCGTCGCCGGCGTCACCCGGCCCGAGGTGGAGGTCGCGGGCTCGTCGGTCGTGGCGTCCGTGGTGCTCTACGACGCCGACCTGGACATCGCCGTCCTCGCCCTGCCCGACGTCGGCGTGCCCCACCTGGCCTTCGACACCGAGGCCAAGCCGCGCGACCCGGTCGCGGTCCTCGGCTACCCCGAGGACGGCCCCTACGACGTGGAGTCCGGGCGCATCCGCTCCGAGCAGCGGCTGCGCTCACCCGACATCTACGGCGAGGGGACGGTGATCCGTCAGGTCTACTCCCTGCGTGCCCTCATCCGCCCGGGCAACTCCGGCGGCCCGATCCTCACCTCCGGCGGCGACGTGGCCGGGATGGTGTTCGCCGCCTCGGTCAGCGACCAGGACACCGGCTACGCGTTGACCGCCGCACAGGTGGCGGAGTCGGCGGCGGCAAGCGTCACGAGCGAGTCGCCGGTCGACACCGGCACCTGCGTGCGCTGAGCGGTCGCCCGGCTGGGATCAGCCGCGACCCTTGAGGGCCTGCGGGATCTGCTTGCCCTGCTCGATCGCCCGCTCGGGCGCCTTGACCTTCTTGACCTGCTTGAGGCCGACGAGGGCGAGGAGGCCGGCGAGGAGGACGTAGAGCGCGAAGACGATCAGGAACGCCCAGTGCAGGTCGAGCCCGTCGCCGTTCCAGTGGATCAGGTAGGCGATCGCGACCGACAACATGATCACGGCCAGCAGCGCGAGGAACGCCGCCGCGGCGAAGAGCCCGGCGCCGACGCCGCCGTGCTTGACGCTGACCTTCAGCTCGCTCTTGGCGAGCTGGATCTCCTTGGAGATCAAGCTGGAGATGTCTCGCTGCGCGTCCATGACGAGCTTGCCGAGCGTCGGATCGGGGTCCTGGATCGGTGCGTGCGACATGGGGTGCGGTCCTTCGGTGTACGCCGGGTGGTGCTGCGACCCTACCAACGGGGCCGTCTGTACTGTGGCCTCAGGTGAGCCGGGAAGTCTGGTCGGCCCGTGGCGTGACGCTGCGGTGAGAGTTCCCCGTCCACCCCGGAAGGATGCGCCCGCGCATGACGCCACACCCCGACGACGCCCCTCGACCCGTCACCGCCGACGACGCCCTGTGGGAGTCCGGCCCGGTCTACAGCGCGAGCAACCGGCCGCTGGCCCGCCTGGTCGCGCGCCCCGTACGCGAGTTCCTGCGGGTGGAGGCCGCCGGCTCGCTGCTGCTCCTGCTGGCGGCGGCGGCCGCCCTGGTCTGGGCCAACAGCCCCTGGGCGGAGTCGTACGACGCTCTCTGGCACACCCACCTCACCCTCGACGTCGGGCCGCTGCACCTCGACGAGTCGCTGCAGCACTGGGTCAACGACGCGCTGATGGTCATCTTCTTCTTCGTCGTCGGGCTGGAGATCAAGTACGAGCTGGTCAACGGTGACCTGCGCGACCCCAAGACGGCTGCGCTGCCGATCGTCGCCGCGATCGGCGGGATGCTCGTGCCGGCGGGGATCTACCTGGCGTTCAATCCACCGGGTAGCGACGGCGGCGGCGGATGGGGCATCCCGATGGCGACCGACATCGCCTTCGCGGTCGGCGTGCTGGGGGTCCTGGGTCGCCGGATCCCCTCGGCCGCGCGGCTGTTCCTGCTGACGCTGGCGATCGTCGACGACATCGGCGCCATCGTCGTGATCGCGGTGTTCTACACCAGCGACCTCTCGCTCGGCTGGCTGGCGATCGCCCTCGGGTTGCTGGCCGTGATGGCCGCCGCTCGGGCGCTGCGCGTGTGGACGATCGTCGTCTACGTCGTCCTCGGGCTGGGGGTGTGGTTCGCGCTGCTGGAGTCGGGGGTGCACGCGACGCTCGCCGGCGTCGCGATCGGGCTGCTCGCCCCGGCCCGGCCGCTGCTCAACGAGGAGGTGGCACGCCGGTACGCCACTCGGGCGCTGCACGACCGCCACCTCGACGCCGACGAGCTGGCGAGGCTCCGGTTCCTGCTCAAGGAGTCGGTCTCGGTCGTCGAACGCCTGCAGGCCACCTTGCACCCGGTGTCCGCGTACGTCGTCCTGCCGGTCTTCGCGCTCGCGAACGCGGGCGTGGAGCTCGGCGCGATCGGTGAGGTCTTCACCGAGCCGGTCGGCCTCGGCATCGTGCTCGGGCTGGTGCTCGGCAAGCCGGTCGGCATCGTGCTGGCGTCCTGGTTCGCCGTACGCCTCGGGCTGGGCCGCCTGCCCGAGGACACGACGTGGCCGATGGTGCTGGGTCTCGGCGCGGTCGGCGGGATCGGCTTCACCGTGTCGATCTTCATCGCCGGGTTGTCCTTCCCCGGCGCGGACCTGCTGACCGACGAGGCGAAGATCGCCATCCTCCTCGCCTCCCTGATCGCCGCGGCCGTCGGAGTCGTCCTGCTGCTGCTCGCGACCCGCGGCTCCCGCACGGGCGGTCGGGACGGGGAGCCCGCGTCGACCGTGGGTATCTAGGGACGATGTGGTGGGCCGGGGGCCCGATCTGCGTCCAAATCGTCCCTAGATACCGACCTCGGGTGGAGACACCGACCTCGGGTGGGGGCGCGCGTCGAGCCGCGGTGGACGGCGACCGCCCGCCGGTCAGTCCTCCGCCGGCGCCGCGCCTTCCTTCGACTTGATCAGGTCCATCACCGTCGAGTCGGCGAGGGTCGTCACGTCGCCCACCTCGCGGTGCTCGGCGACGTCCTTGAGCAGGCGTCGCATGATCTTGCCGGAGCGCGTCTTGGGCAGCTCCGGGACGACCATGACCTGGCGCGGCTTGGCGATCGCGCCGATCTCCTTCTGCACGTGCTTGCGCAGCTCCTCGACGATGTCGGGGCCTCCGTCGCCGGCCGACTCGCGCAGGATCACGAAGGCGCACACGGCCTGGCCGGTGGTCGCGTCGGCCGCCCCGACCACGGCCGCCTCGGCGACCTTGGGGTGCGAGACCAGCGCCGACTCGATCTCGGTGGTGGACAGGCGGTGGCCGGACACGTTCATCACGTCGTCGACGCGGCCGAGCAGCCAGATGTCGCCGTCGTCGTCGAGCTTGGCGCCGTCACCGGCGAAGTACAGGCCGGGCCAGCGCGACCAGTAGGTGTCCTTGAACCGCTGGTCGTCGCCCCACAGCGTGCGGAGCATGGCCGGCCACGGCTCCTTCAGCACGAGGTAGCCGCCGTTGCCGTTGCCCACCGGCCGCGCCTCGTCGTCGACCACGTCGGCGGAGATGCCGGGCAGCGCCTTCATCGCCGATCCCGGCTTGCCGGCGGTCACCCCGGGCAGCGGGCTGATCATGATCTGTCCGGTCTCGGTCTGCCACCAGGTGTCCACGATCGGGCAGCGGTTGCCCCCGATGACCTCGCGGTACCAGACGTACGCCTCCGGGTTGATCGGCTCGCCCACCGAGCCGAGCAGCCGCAGCGACGACATGTCGTAGCCGTCGGGGATGTCGCGGCCCTGCTTCATGAACGTCCGGATCGCGGTGGGCGCGGTGTAGAGGATGGTGACCTTGTAGTCCTGCACGATCTGCCACCAGCGGCCCTTCTCGGGCGTGCCCTCGTACATCACCTGGGTCGCGCCGTTGGCCAGCGGTCCGTAGACCATGTAGGAGTGGCCGGTCACCCACCCGACGTCGGCGGTGCACCAGTAGACGTCGGTGTCGGGCTTGAGGTCGAAGACCGACCAGTGCGTGTACGACGTGCCGGTGAGGTAGCCGCCGGTGGTGTGCAGGATGCCCTTGGGCTTGCCGGTCGTGCCGGAGGTGTACATGACGTAGAGCGGGTGCTCGGAGTCGTGCATCTCGGCCTCGTGCTCGGTCGACGCGCCGTCCACGACGTCGTGCCACCACACGTCGCGACTCTCGTGCCACGCCACGTCCTGGCCCGTACGGCGTACGACCAGCACGTTGCGCACGAGGTCGCCGGTCTTCTCGACGGCCTCGTCGACCGCCGGCTTGAGGGCGCTCGCGGCGCCGCGGCGGTAGCCGCCGTCGGAGGTGATGACGACGTGCGCCTCGCAGTCGGTGATGCGCGAGGCGAGCGCGTCGGCGGAGAAGCCGCCGAACACCACCGTGTGGGGAGCGCCGAGGCGGGCGCAGGCGAGCATCGCGACGACGACCTCGGGGATCATCGGCATGTAGATCGCGACGCGGTCGCCCTTGCGCACGCCGAGCTCGGTGAGCGCGTTGGCGGCCCTGCTGACCTCGTCCTTGAGCTGGGCGTAGGTGATGTCGCGGGTGTCTCCGTCGGGCTCGCCCACCCAGTGCAGCGCGACCTTGTCGCCGTTGCCGGCGTCGACGTGGCGGTCCACGCAGTTGACCGCGGCGTTGAGGGTGCCGCCGACGAACCACTTGGCGAACGGCGGGTTCGACCAGTCGAGGACCTGGTCCCACGTCCGGCCCCACTGCAACCGCTCGGCGGCCTCGGCCCAGAAGGCCTCGCGGTCGGCATCGGCGCGGGCGTAGGCCTCCGCCGTGACGTTGGCGTTCGCCGCCAGCTCGGCCGGGGGCTCGAAGCGGCGCTCCTCGCGGGACAGGTTCGACAGGGTCTGCTCGGACAAGGCTCTCTCCTCCTGCGGGGCACGTGCGGGTGTCAGGGGGTGGCCCCCTCGCCGAACCTACTCCGGCTCGGCGAGGGGGTCACGGGGCTGTGCTGGCTCGGCGTACGCCGTCAGTGCTGGACGGCCTGCTCGGCACCCGCGCCGGTGAGCGCGCGGACCTCGAGCTCGGTGAAGCGGTCCTCGGCGGTCGGCTCGCGGGAGGTGATGGTCCCGAGGTAGCCCAGCAGGAACCCGATCGGGATCGAGACGATGCCGGGGTTGTTGAGCGGGAAGACCGACCAGTCGGCGTCGGGGAACAGCGACGTCGGCAGCCCCGACATCACCGGCGACAGGAGCACCAGGCCGACGGCGCTGATGAGGCCGCCGTAGATGCTCCACGTCGCGCCGCGGGTGTTGAACCGCCGCCAGAACATGTTGTAGATGATCGCGGGCAGGTTGGCCGACGCGGCGACCGCGAAGGCCAGCGCCACCAGGAAGGCGATGTTGAGCCGCTGCGCCGGGATCGACAGCGCGATGGCGACCGCGCCGATGACGAAGGCGGCGATCCGGGCGACCCGGACCTCGTCCTTCTCGGTGATCGTCCCCTCCTTCTTGATGACGCCCTTGTAGAGGTCGTGCGCCACCGACGAGGAGCTGGCCAGGGTCAGGCCGGCGACCACGGCGAGGATCGTCGCGAACGCCACCGCGGCGATGAGGGCGAGCAGGATCGCACCGCCCGTCGAGCCGTCGCCGCCACCGACGGCCTCGGCGAGGAGCGGCGAGGCGAGGTTCTGGTTGCCGCCCTCGAGCGGGTCCACCTGGCTGCGGTCGAGCAGGGCCGCGGCGCCGAAGCCGAGCACCAGCGTCATCAGGTAGAACGCGCCGATCAGGCCGATGGCCCACAGCACCGACTTGCGCGCGTCCTGCGCGGTCGGGACGGTGTAGAAACGGATCAGGATGTGCGGCAGGCCGGCGGTGCCCAGCACGAGCGCC
This sequence comes from Nocardioides sp. SYSU D00065, assembly GCF_017916425.1. Classification (GTDB taxonomy): domain Bacteria; phylum Actinomycetota; class Actinomycetes; order Propionibacteriales; family Nocardioidaceae; genus Nocardioides. The sequence continues at coordinate 402,792 of NZ_JAFMSX010000003.1, forward strand.
AGGCCGAGGGACAGGAAGTCGATCTGCGAGGTCAGCGTGGCGCCGTACTGCAGGCCGGGCTGGAGGAACGCCTCGCCCTTGCCGGAGTTGTCGGCCGCGGCGCCGAGGAGCCGGGAGAGGTTGAAGTCGAACTCGGCGAGCACGAGCACCACGATGAGCGCGGAGCCGAGCATGAGCAGGACGGCCTTGACGATCTGGACGTAGGTCGTGCCCTTCATGCCGCCGACGACGACGTAGAAGATCATCAGCGCGCCGACGCCGATGATGGTGATGTTCTTGACCGCCTGGCTGTCCACGCCGAGCAGCAGCGCGACCAGCGAGCCGGCGCCCACCATCTGGGCGAGCAGGTAGAAGATCGAGACGACGACGGTCGAGATCGACGCGGCGGTGCGCACCGGGCGCTGCTGCATCCGGAACGCCAGCTGGTCGGCCATGGTGTAGCGACCGGCGTTGCGCAGCATCTCGGCGACCAGCAGCAGCGCGACGAGCCACGCGACGAGGAAGCCGATGGAGTACAGGAAGCCGTCGTAGCCGTAGACGGCGATGGCGCCGGAGATCCCGAGGAACGACGCCGCCGACATGTAGTCGCCGCCGATGGCGAGGCCGTTCTGGAAGCCGGAGAAGGAGCGGCCGCCGGAGTAGAAGTCGGCGGCGGTCTTGGTCTGTCGGCTCGCCCAGAAGGTGATGCCGATGGTGAGCGCGACGACCGTGAGGAACAGGATCGTGGTGAGGACCTGGGTGTCCATCAGGCGCCGCCTCCGTTGCGGTAGTCGTTGTCGAGCTGGCGGGCCAGCGGGTCGAGCTTGCTCTGCGAGAAGCGGGCGTAGAGGTAGGCCAGCCCGAACGTGGTCACGAACTGGAGCAGGCCGAAGACCAGCGCCACGTTGATGTGGCCGACCACCTGGGTGGACATGAAGTCGCCGGCCCAGTTGGAGAGGATGACGTACAGCAGGTACCAGACCAGGAACGCGATGGTCGCCGGGAACACGAAGCTGCGATAGCGCCTGCGCAGCTCGGTGAACTCGGGTGTCGCGTGCAACCGGTCGTAGATGGGATCGTGGCGCGGGGCCTCGTCGTGCTCTGTCACGGATCGCGTCCTTCCGGGCGTGCGTGCGTCACCGGGTGTGACTGCGGTCACCGTGACACCGGTCACAGTCGCGTCGGCAGGGGGCGGTCCGGGTCGGTCGGCCGGTGGGCGCCGATCGTCGCCCAGCGGTCGGTGTCGTACGACGAGCGGTCGTCGCTTCGGGCGCCTGAGAAGGTGGGGCCATGACCTCCACCGTCGTCGTCACCGGAGCCAACGGACTCGTGGGCAGGGCCGTCGTGCGCGCGCTGAGCGATCGCGGCGCGACGGTGCGCGCCGTCGTACGTCGCGAGGGCGCGGCACCCGACCTGCCCGGGGTGGAGCCGTGGGTCGGCGACTTCGCGGACCCCACCTCCGCCGAGTCGGCGGTGCACGGGGCGGACGCCCTCGTCACGACGGTTCACCCGATGGGCGAGGACCCGGAGACCCAGCGGACGGTCGGGGTCGAGGGCACCCTGGTGATCGCCGAGGCCGCCCGGGACGCAGGCGCTCGGTGGCACGTGCACGTGTCCACCGCGGGGGTCTACGACCGGAGCCCCGGCGTGGGGGACGTCGCCGAGGACGGGGAGCTCGTGGGGGAGGACGGCGGGGACTATCCCGTCGTCAAGCGCGACGTCGACGCGGCTCTGGCAGCGGTGGGCGGCACCACCCGGGTGCTCGTGCGCCCGCCGGCGATCCTGGGTGCCGGCGAGTCCTCGGTGTGGAACTCGCTGCGCCCCGAGCGCATCCGCGCCGACGAGGCGCAGCGCCACGCCGTGCCGGACGCGAGCTTCGCGTGGGTGCACGTCGACGACCTCGCCACGCTGATCGCCGACATCGCGACCGGCGCCGTCGCGACCAGCGACGATCCCGAGCAGGGCCCGGTCGCGGGCGGCTGCACGCCGGTCAACGCGGCGGGCGCACCGGCCACGCAGCGCGACTACGTCGGCACCGTGACCGATGCGTTGGGGCTGCAGCCGGTCTGGGACGACGAGCCGGCGTGGACCGGGCGGATCCTCGCCGACCGGGCGCGGCGCTGGGGGTGGGCGCCGCAGGTGACGCTCGACGACGCCCTGGCCGAGCTGCGCGCCGGCCTCGGGTCCTAGGCCGGCGCGGCCTCGAGGCGTCCCGGACCATGGCCGGCCCTGCTCGCGCGCTCACCCTCGACGACCTCGGGGCCTGGCTGGTCAAGGCCCGCGGCAGCGAGGCGTCGACGTCCGCGCACGTGTCCGCGGGCTTCGCCGAGGTCGGGTCGTGGTGCGTGCGGCCGAGCTACCGCACGGCGCTCGTGCGGGCGGGACAGCCGGTTCTGCTCTGGGTCAGCGGGACGGAGCGGGAGATGCCCGCGGGCCTCTACGCGCGCGGCGTGACGACCGGACCGGCCGCGTCGGACGTGGTCCCCATGGCACTGGAGCCCCTCGAGCACCCCGTGCTGCGCTCCGAGCTCGTCGCCCACCCCGGCCTCGCCGCGATGGAGGTGCTGCGGATGCCGGCGGGCAGCAACCCGTCGTACGTCACCCGCGCGCAGCTGCGGCTGCTGGGCGAGCTGAGCCCCGAGCTGGCGGCGTGGGCCGCACGGGGGTCCGGGCGCCGGACGCGCGACCGCCCCGGCTCTGCGTGAGAGCCGGGGCGGTGCGGTTCTAGCTGGTCGACCTGCGCGTGCCGGGCAGCGCGGTCGTCGCGACCCGCGCCATGGTGGACGTCAGCATCGCGACCACCTGCCCGAGCGAGCGCAGGTCGATCGGGATCAACGGCCCGAGCGACCGCGCGTGGTGGCGTCGTCGTCGTAGAAGTCGCGGCTGCCGGACTTGGCGAGGCCGCGGCTGACCATGTAGCCGATGGTCAGCAGGGTGACGTAGAACCACGCCTCCTGGGTGCCGAAGTCGCTGGTGTCGGTGACCGCCGCGGCGATCAGCACGGCGAGGGCGACCACGACGTAGGCAATCAGCTCGGTCGTCTTGTAGGACGACTTGGTCTCGGTGCTGACCCGGCGAGCGGCCGTGTGGGTGTGGTTGGTGTCGGACTGCGTGGTGGACATGGTGCCTCCTGGTGGCTCTCGATAGCGTGCCCGTGTCTTGAGCCGCGCGCACCCGGCTCGGGTGCGTCGGCCCGGGGGTACCCGGGGCACCGGTGCACATGCGTTCACGGGGCGGGGGAATCGCGCCGCTCCACCCCTGAGAGGCATCGCCACGCGTGGCCGGCCTGGCCCGCTCCACCCCTGGGAGGGATGGACAGACCTTCGCGGGCGTGACCTGTCAGAAGTCGCCGCCGCCGCGCAGCCGCCGCGGTCGCCCGTCGGGGTCGTAGAGGGTGCGGTACGCCGTGCGCGCCCAGGCGCGGGTCCTGCGCGGGAGCTCGGTCGGCACGTGCAGCCGGATCCGGCTGCCGGGGGCCCCGAGGCGTGAGAGCCACAGCGACATCGGGTCGTCGAGGTCGCTGAGCCGCTCGTCCTCGACCGGGAGCCCGAGGTGCTCGGCCCACAGCGAGGTGCGCAGGTCGCGCGGCAGCTCCCCGGCGGGATCCACGACGGCGCACGTGAGCTCGGAGTCGTGCGTCCACGAGCGGAGGTTGAGGTTGTCCGAGCCGATCGTCAGCCACTCGTCGTCCACGACGCACACCTTCGCGTGCACGTAGACAGGGGTGCCGGCGTCGTTGTGCAGGTCGAACAGCGCGAACCGGTCTCCGCCGGCCTCGTGCAGGAGGTCCCAGGCGAGCCGCTGCCCGTAGATCATCGGCGGCCCGCCGACGCGGCTGTCCTCCTCCGGGAAGCGGGGCACGACCCCGATGACCTGCAGACCCGGCTCGCGACGCAGGGCGTCTGCCAGGGTGGTCGCGACGACATCGGACCAGAAGTACTGGTCCTCGACGTAGACCAGCCGTCGCGCTCGGCGGAAGGCCCGCGAGTAGCCGCGGGCGATCGACCGCTCTCCCTCGGGGGCGAAGGGGTACGCCGGACGCTTGCGCGGGTAGGTGCGCAGCAGCTGCACCTGGTGCCGCCCGGCCTCAGGCGGTGGGTCCCAGCGCGGCGGGAGGTCCTCGGTGTGCCGGGGCATGCGGGCGATCCGGTGCGCCAGGGCCCGGTAGGGGTTGCGGTGGTCGAGGGGCGTGTCGTCGTCCCACCGCTCGGTGAAGGTGTCCAGCACGTGTGCGACCGCCGGACCGCGGATCTCGGCCATGACGTCGTGCCAGGGCGGGGCGTCGCCGTACCTCTCGTCGAGCGGTGGCGCTTGGGGGTCGCCGGCGTGGGAGGCGTCGTCGCGACGCCCGTGGCACAGGTCGATGCCGCCGACGAAGGCAACGTCCTGCTCGGGGTGGTCACGGCGGCGTACGACGAACAGCTTCTGGTGGTGCGAGCCCCCACGTCGCACCCGTTCGTCGAGGAGGGCCTGGCCGCCGCACTCGTTGAGGATCCGGCCGAGGTGGCCGTTCTCCTCGCCGTTGAGCCGACCCGGGTGCGAGCGCCACATCAACGCCCGCACCTCGACGCCGCGACCGGCTGCCGCCCGCAGCAGCTCGGCGACCGTGGGTCCGTCGTCGGTCATCCGCTCGTCCGCGTCGCCGCGCCAGTCGGTGAAGTAGATCCGGTCGCCGCGCTCGGCTGCACCGACCACCTGCAGCAGGCGCGAGAAGTACTCCGCTCCGTGCACCCGCGGTACGACGAGGTTGCCCGAGGTCCACGGACGCTCGGAGGCGGGCAGGAACCAGTCGTTCACCCGCTCAGGCTCGCAGCCGGGCGCATCGGCGTCGACGTCCGGTCGCCCCACGGAGCCGTCAGGAGCAGGAGCCGGCGACGTTGGTGATCGTGATGTCGTCACCTGTCACCGTCGTCCCCGAGGCGACCACCGTGTGCACGAAGGACAGCGTCACGTTGCCAGTGGTGTTGCTCACCCACGTGACGCTGCGGGTCCCCGACGTCTGGTTGGTGGACGTGTCGATGGTGCTGCCGGTGATGGTGACGCCGTTGACCTGCAGCACGGACGTCATCGGGCGCGGGTTGACGACGTAGGCGTTCCAGCTGTAGGTGAACCGGTAGGTGCGGCCCTGGGTGACGCAGATGCTGCGCGTGGCGGAGACCGTCCTGGTCCCCAAGGTCGGCGGGTCGGCGACGGTGACGAAGCCACCGTTCTGGAACTGGTCGGTGCCGCCGCCGGACGTGCCACCCGTGGCGGAGATCGTCCAGCCGTTGCCGGACTGGCCCGCGGCCGGGAAGCCCGGCACCCAGAACTCGGGGCAGTTGCACGGCGACGCTGCGAAGGCCGGGGCGGTGGCGGCCACCGAGACGACCGGGACCGACCACGCGATGCCGCGGGTCAGGGTGCGCCGGGTTGGTCGCGGGTCCATCGTTCACTCCTGGGTGTCGTGAGCGTCCCCTCCCACTCGGTTCTCCCACACCCGGGCCCGCGGACGCAAACCTCGGTCGCCCGGCGGGGTGGGGCGCCCGCCCCCGTTCACCGATCAGTGCAGCTAGCCGCGCTCGAGGTCGACCGCCTCTGGGGTGTGCAGCCGCACCATGAAGCGGCCCGCGTGCGCCGGGACGCTCGCGGGGCTCAGGCGGGAGACGACGACCATCGTGAGGAACGCCGCCGGGACCGACCAGGCGGCGGGCTGGCCGAGCAGCGCCGCGGTCCATCCCGGGGACGACGACGTGGCCAGGGTCCACGCGACGGCCGCCCCGGAGCCCACGCCGCCGACCAGCAGTCCGGCGACCGCGCCGGCGGGGGTGAGCCGGCGCCACCAGATCCCCAGCATCAGCAGCGGCGCGAAGGTCGAGGCGGTGACCGCGAAGGCCAGGCCCACAGTCCGCGCGACCGCCACGTCCTGGGCCGGCAGGGACATCAGCAGGGGTACGACGACCGCGAGCGCGGCCGCCACCCGGAATGCGGCGACGCCGCCGAGACGGTGGTGCCCCCAGCGCCGGCCGGTCACGTCCTGGGACAGCACGCCGGCCACGGCGATGGTGAGGCCCGAGCTCGTGGACAGGAACGCCGCGAACGCGCCCGCGGTGACCAGGCCGGTCAGCACCGCGCCGACCACGCCTCCGACCATGAGGGAGGGCAGCTCGAGCACGAGCACGTCCGAGCGTCCGTCGGCGAGCGCAGGGGCGTAGATGCGGCCGAGCGCGCCGTACAGGGGCGGCAGGACGTAGAAGATGCCCAGCAGCCCCAGCACCGCGAGCGTCGTACGCCGCGCGGCCCGGCCGTCGGGGTTGGTGTAGAAGCGCACCACCACGTGGGGGAGCCCCATCGTGCCGAGGAACGTGGCCACGATCAGGGAGTACGTCGTGTAGAGCCCGATGCCGCCGCCGGGCGAGGCCAGCGGGATCGACCACGACTGCGGCGAGGACCCCGACGGGTTCGCCGCCCCGTCGCCCGCCCACACGGCCAGCAGGACGAAGGCCGGGACGAGCAGGGCGGTGAGCTTGAGCCAGTACTGGAAGGCCTGCACGAAGGTGATCGACCGCATCCCGCCGGGGCTCACCGACGCGAGCACCACCAGCGCCACGACGAGGGAGCCGGCCCACGGCGGCGCGCCGATCGTGGCGCGCAGGGTGACGCCCGCTCCCTGGAACTGCGGCAGCAGGTAGAGCCAGCCGATGCCGACGACCAGCACCGAGCAGAGCTTGCGCACGCCGCGCGAGCCCAGCCGTGCCTCCGCGAAGTCCGGCAGCGTGTACGCCCCCGAGCGGCGCAGCGGCGCAGCGACGAGGACCAGCAGGACGAGGTACCCGGCCGTCCAGCCGACCGGGTACCAGAGCATCTGCGCGCCGAAGGTCAGCAGCAGCCCCGCGACGCCGAGGAACGAGGCGGCCGAGAGGTACTCCCCGCCGATGGCGCTGGCGTTGAGTCGGGGCCGGACGGTGCGCGAGGCGACGAAGAAGTCGCTCGTCGTGCGGGAGATCCGTAGGCCCCACGTGCCGATGGCGAGGGTGGCGAGCGAGACCAGCACCACCGCGACGATGCCCGGCACCACGTCGGTGGTCATCCGCGGTCCTCGGGCAGGACGGTCCCGACGAGGTCGGCGAAGTCGCGCTCGTGCGCCTCGGCGCGGCGGACGTAGAACCAGCCGAGCAGCACCAGCCACGGATAGGTCAGGACCCCGAGCAGCACCCAGGCGAGGGGCACCGGCCCGAGGTGCACGTCGCCGAGCCCGGGGAACAGGTGGAACAGCACCGGCAGCAGGCCGACCGTGAGCGCCAGTGCGGTGAGCACGCGCATCGCCAGCATCAGCTGCTCGCGCAGCAGTGAGCGCATGAACACCTCGCCCAGCGCGGTCTGCGCGTCGATCTCCCGGGTGCCGGCGGACCGGACGACGTCCGCGCGCCGCCGCGGCGGCCCGGTCACCCGGATGCGGGGCGGCGGCTGCTCGGTCACGGCTCGCGCCGGGTCAGCACCGAGCGCAGCTCGCGGGTGTGCCGCCGGCTCACCGGCAGCTCGGTGCCGCCGACGACGACGCTGACCCGCCCGCCCTCGCTGCGTACCTCCTCGACGTGGGGCAGCGCGACCAGGGCGGAGCGGTGGATGCGCACGAATCCGGCCGGCGCCCACTGCTCGGCCAGCGAGCTGAGCGGGGTGCGGACCAGGTGCGAGCCCTCGGCGGTGTGCAGCCGCGCGTAGTCGCCCTGCGCCTCCACGTGCGTGATCTCGGAGCGGTTGACGAACCGGGTGACGCCGCCGCGCTCGACCGGGATCTGCACGTCGCCCGACGGCACCGGCCCGCCGGCCTCGACCACGCGGCGTACGGCCTCGGCGAGGCGCTCCTCGCGCACCGGCTTGAGCACGTAGTCGACCGCGCGCAGCTCGAAGGCGGCCACCGCGTGCTCCTCGTGGGCGGTCACGAAGACCACCGGCGGCGGCGACCGGAATCGCGAGAGGACCTGCGCCAGGTCGAGGCCGGTCAGGCCGGGCATCTGGATGTCGAGGAAGACCGCGTCGACTTCCTCGGCCTGCAGCACCCGCAGCGCCTCGGTCGCGGAGTCGCTGCCCACCACCTCGCCGATGCGCGGGTCCCGGCCGAGCAGGAAGGTGAGCTCGTCGAGCGCCGGGCGCTCGTCGTCGATGACGAGCACTCTCAGCTGGACCAGCGAGGGGGTGGTCATACCTGCACTCCGGGGGCGAACTTCGGCACCCGGACGACGACCTTGGTGCCGGCCCCGGGTGCGGTCTCGACCACCAGACCGTAGTCGTCGCCGTAGGCGTTGCGCAGCCGCGCGTCGACGTTGCCGAGACCGACGGAGTCCATCGACGCGTCGCCGGCCAGTGCCCGGCGTACGCGCTCGGGGTCCTCCCCGGTGCCGTCGTCCTCCACCTCGATGACGCACTCCTGATCGTGGTCGCGCGCGGTGATGGACAGCCGTCCGGCCCCGTCCGCCTTGTCGGCGCTGGCCTCGAGGCCGTGGCGCACCGCGTTCTCGACGAGAGGCTGGATGCACAGGAAGGGGACCGCCACCGGCAGCACCTCCGGCGCCACCTGCAGCGTCACCTGGAGCCGGTCGCCGAAGCGCGCCTGCTCGAGCAGGAGGTAGCGCTCGACCGAGCGCAGCTCCTCGGCGAGCGTCGTGTACTCCCCGTGGCGGCGGAAGGAGTAGCGGGTGAAGTCGGCGAACTCGAGCAGCAGCTCACGGGCGCGGTCGGGGTCCGTGCGCACGAAGCTGGCGATCGCGCCCAGGGAGTTGTAGATGAAGTGGGGGCTGATCTGGGCGCGCAGCGCGCGCACCTCGGCTTCCATCAGTCGCGTCCGCGAGGCGTCGAGCTCGGCGAGCTCGAGCTGGCCGCTCACCCACGAGGCGACCTCGTCGGCGGCCCGGACCAGGCCTCCGGTGGTGTGCGGCGCGCCCACGACGAGCGCGCCGACGAGGGTGTCCTCGGCGACGAGCGGGCTGACGATCGCCTGGCGCACCTGGCACCCGCCGTCGTCGCAGACCAGCGTCCGCTCGTCGACGATCATCGTGCGCCCGGTCTCCGCGACCTGGCGGATCGTCGGTGGCAGCTGGCTGCGGTGGTGCCCGCCGAGGCCGTCCCACGCCAGGAGGCCGCTGGTGTCCCCGAGCCCCGCGGCCGGCGTGCCGAGCAGCGCCCGCAGGTGGCGCACCGAACGCTCGGCGCTCGCCGAGGTGAGCCCCTCGCGCAGGGCGGGGCTCGCGAGGGAGGCGTTGTGCAGGGCGCGGAACGCGGCGCGGTCCGCCTCGCCGCCCAGCGACGTACGCCGCCACCGCCACCTCGCCACGCCGCGACCCTAGCCGCGGCTCGGGGTCAGCGCTCGCAGCGCCGCTCGCGCTCGGCGGCGCAGCGGTCGCGCCCGGTCGAGCCGTCGGCGCGGTCGCGACCGCCGCCGCCGAGGAGCACGTCGGCGCCTGCGCGCCCGAGCAGGGTGTCCGTGCCGCCTCCGCCCCGGACGTCGTCGCGACCCTCGCCGCCGTCCATCGTGTCGTCGCCCGCGCCACCACGTACGACGTCGGCGCCGCCGCGGCCGGCGATCCGGTCGTTCCCGCCGCCACCGGTCAGCCGGTCGTCGCCCCCGGCACCACGGAGGTCGTCGCGTCCCCCGCCGCCACTGATCGCGACGTCGCCGGCGCAGTCGAACTCGTAGGACTCGAAGACCGAGTCGTAGGCCCACCGCAGCGAGTCGTCGCCCGCGCCGCCCCGCAGGGTCGCGTCGCACCCGCTCCACGTGAGCCGGTTGTCGACGCCGTCGCCGACCATCGCGACGGTGGGGGCCATCAGCCAGACGTTCTCGAGGCCGGTCGCGGGCACCGCGGCTCGCGACACGGTGAGGCGGTCGTCGGGCAGGTCGACGGCGAGCCGGCCGACCCGGCTCGCGGCGACGAGGCTGTCGTCCCCGGCGCCGGTGTCGAACCGGCTGCCGGCGGCGAACCTGGTCGGCGCGACCCGCACGGCGTCGTCGCCGTCGCCCGTGGCCACCCGGAGGACGGGCGTGCCGCCCTGGGGGCTGATGTCGAGGAGGTCGGCACCGTTGGTGCCCCGATAGTCGACGGTGCCGGTGCCCACGCGCAGGCTGGCGGACTCGAACGAGGTGAACGTCGCCGTGCCCGCCGAGGTCGTGAGGGTGCCGAGCGTCATGTCGACGGAGAGGTCCCCGTCACCGGCGTCGAGGCGCAGGAAGTCCCGCTCGCCGCCGCCGTCGACCACGGCGTCGGAGCCCAGGGCGGCTCCGCGCAGGTAGACGGTGTCGACGCCCGCGCCGAGCCGTACGACGTCACTGTTGGTCGTGCCCGGCGTGCCGGTGAAGACGGCGTCGTCGCCGGCCCCGGTGTCGATCGTGTCGCGCTCGGTGTCCACGCCGGGCTCGCCCCGCTGGCCGGCGTACACCGTGTCACCGATGCCGCCACCGATCAGCGTGTCCGCGCCGGTCCCCAGCTCGGTCGAGACGTAGTGCGCCTGGGGTGTCGCCGTCGTGTCGACCACGTCGTCACCGCTGCCCGCGCTGACCACGAGCACGTTGGAGTTCGTCTGCGTCACGGCGACGCAGATCAGGTCGTCCCCGCCCAGCGCGTCCACCACGCCCGCCCGCGCGGTGACGATCACGTCGCGTCCCTCCGTGCCGGTGACGCTCGCGCCGGTCCCGACGATTGTGGCCGTCTCCCCCCGGCAGGTCTCCGCGGCAGCCGAGGCGCTCGGCGCGAGGCCGGACGCGAGGAGGGACAGCCCCAGCGCGCCCGTCGCAGTGGCAGCGGTCAGTGTCGTCGTACGGCGCACGGGGTCCTCCAGAGTCAGCGGAAGTCGATGAGCAGCATGTCGGTGTCGGTGCCGTCGCTCACGACCGGTCCCTCCTGTGACGGCTCGTCGTCGCCGGAAGTTGTCGGCTCGTCGCGATCCACCACGACGGCGCGGTAGCAGCGGGTGACGTACGGGATCAGCATCCCGTCCATGCCGCGGCCGTAGTCGTCGTAGAAGGCGAGCAGCCGGTCGAGGTGGTCCTCGCGCTCGACGTCGTCCATGGTCGCGAAGCTCGAGCGCGATCGGGCCAAATCGAGGACCGACTCGCGGTTGACCTCCTGCCAGTGCTTGAAGGTCGTCTCCTCCATCGCGCCGAACAGCTCGCTCGCGGCCAGGTGCTGTGCGGAGGAGGTGTTGCTCTCCTGCCGGCCGAGGATGTCGCCCAACCGGCGCACCCACGGGACCCGCTCGTCGCGGCTGTTCCACACCAGCGCGAGGTGGCCGCCGGGCTTCAGCACGCGCGCGATCTCCGCAAGCGCGGCGTCGTGGTCGAACCAGTGGAACGCCTGCGCGACGACCACCACGTCCACCGAGCGGTCGTTGGCGGGGATGTCCTCCGCGGTCGCGACCTTGGCACTGACCTCGGGCACGCGCTCGCGCAGCACCTCGAGCATCGCCTCGTCGGGCTCGGTCGCGAACACGGCGTGACCCTGGTCGACCAGCTCGCGGGTCAGCTTGCCGGTGCCGGCCGCCAGCTCGAGGACGACCTTGGCCTCGCCGCTCGCCAGCCACGCGACCGCCTCGGCGGGGTACGACGGCCGGCCCCGCTCGTAGGCCTCGGCGACGGAGCCGAACGACCGTGCCGGGTCGACGGAGGCGGGGGTCTCGGTGGGTTCGTCGCTCATCCCCGTCAGGCTACAAGCGCGCGCACCGCCCGCGGCTCAGCGACGTACCTCGCACCGCCGGAGCCGCTCGCCCTGGCAGGTGTCGCGCCCCTCGAGCCCGTCGACCGTGTCGCGGCCTGGACCGCCGACCAGCCGGTCGCGTCCCCGTGAGCCGCTGAGCCGGTCGTTGCCGCTTCCGCCGGAGAACCGGGCGCGCGCGGCACGACACCGCAGTCCCTCGTCCATCACCTCGTCGAAGGTGGACAGCGTGTCCCGGCCGCCGCGACCGTCGACTGCGGAGCGGCAGGCGTAGGTGCGGAGCCGGTTGGGGCCGGCCGTCCCGACGAGCTCCACGTCCTCGGCCATCACCGAGGAGTCCTCGAAGCCGCGGGCCCGGACCGTCGACTCGGCCGCTCGCCGCCCGGTCGACAGGCGCCCGCGGGCGAGGTCGAGGTCGACGTCCGCCTCGTCGGGCAGGACGAGCTCGAGCGTGTCGCGCCCCGCGCCGCCGACGTACGACGTGCCCTTCCCGACGGTGCGTCGCTCAGTGGCGTACACGCTCACCCGGTCGCGGCCGCCGCCCAGGGCGAGCCGGTGCTGGGCGGCGGCGAAGCCCTCCAGGCTGACCGACTCGGCACGGTCGCTGCCCCGGAACGTGAAGGACCGTGGGCCGGCGGGAGCGAAGACCGAGAAGTCGCGGAAGCCCGTGAAGCGCAGGGACCGGTTGTCGACGGCCATCGTCCCCGTGACGTTGTCGACGGTGACCCACTCGGTGGCGGCGGGACGCAGCGCGAGCCCGCTCGCGCTGCCGCCGTCGAGCACCGACTCCGATCCCGGCAGGCCGGCCCACAGGAGCGTGCCGCGCCCCATGCGGACCTCGTCGTCGTTGGTCGCACCGGCTTGGCCCGACACCACCCGGTCCGGCTCGTGGACCGACGCCGTCGGCGGTCCGGCCGAGATCACGTCGCGGTCGGTGTCCACGTGCTGTCGGGTCGTGGGGTCCTCCGTGCCGCCCCACACGAAGTCGCGCTCCGCAGACCCCTCGAAGCGGTCGGCGCCCGCACCGAGCTGCGCCGAGGCGCCGGAGCCGCTCAGCTGCGTCGCGTCGACGACGTCGTCGCCTTCGCCCGCATAGACGGTGCCGCCCGAGATCATGGCGTTCCTGCCGGTGACGCACACGAGGTCGTCGCCGCCGAGCGCGGTGGTCCGGTAGGCGCCGTTGGTCACGATCACGTCGCGCCCGTCCGTGCCCGTCAGCTCGCGCGTCTGGGGCGTGCCCACGAGGGTGGCAGCCTCGCCGCGGCAGGTCTCGATGGCGGCGACGGCCGGGACCGCCGTCTGCGTGAGGGTGGCGGCCAGGGCGGCGCTGGCCAGGGTCGCGACGATGGTGCGCACGTGTTTCCTCCGAAGCTCGTCTGGGGTTACGACGGTGGGACGCACGCGGGTCCGAGGCGGTTGTCGCGCGCGACGCTACCCCCGGGGCTGCTCCCGTGAGGGCGCCCCACCCGGCGCGGGCCGAGGGCCACTACCGTCGTCTCCATGACCGATCCGCTGGCCTGGCTCACCGACCTCGAGGGGGTCCGTTCGGCCTACGCCGGCACGCGCGACGGCATCGACGTGATGCTGCGCGACCGCGGGCTGCGGCGTACGTCGCCGGAGATGACGGCGGAGTCCCTGCTGCGCGGCGCCCAGGCGAGCGCCGTGCTGGAGGGGTCGACCGCCACGCTCGACCAGGTGCGCGCGGGCGAGACCGACGAGATCGCGGCCGACGCGGTGCGCCTCTCCGCCTCCATGCTCGCGCTCGCCCCGCTGCTCAAGACCGCGCCGCTGCAGGCGATCGCGCGCCTGCACGCCGTCGTCGGCGCCTCCTCGCTCGGACCCGACCAGCTCGGGCGCCCGCGCGACGCCGCGTCGGCCGACCGGCTGCGCGGGGTGGCCGAGCTGCTGCTCTCCGGCACCGAGGCGCCGGCGCTCCTGGTCGCCGCCGTGGTCCACGCCGACGTGGCGACCGCGGCGCCGTTCGCCTCGCACAACGGCATCGTCGCCCGAGCCCTGGAGCGGCTGGTGCTGGTCTCGCGCGGCGTCGACGCCAAGTCGCTGGTCGTTCCCGAGGCCGGGCACCTGGCGCAGCGAGCGGCGTACGAGTCCAACCTCCGCGCCTACCGCGACGGCGGGCCGAGCGGCGTGCACGCGTGGGCGCTCTACGGGGCGGAGGCCTTCTCCGCCGGCGCCGAGGCGTCGCCGCTGCGGGGCTGAGTCTCGTCGCGACCGGGACCCCGCGGGCGCCGGGTGCTCCGGGCGTGCGAGCGGCACCCGTTCGCGTGGACCGGGTGCCGCCGCTGACACGTGATTCCGTGGTTACCAAGCGTGCTGTTCGGTACCGCTGCCTCGGGCTGATCCCGACGACAAGCACCCCATCAGATGGGAGATCGCCGCGTGGGTACCAGGATCACGTGCTGCCTGTGGAGTTGATGCTTCCGTTGTAGCCCTGTCCGGGCGCGCGTTCAAGCCTTGACTTTGGTCGCCGATGGTGGGTGGCCGGGGCGCGCGGTCACCGGCGGCGTCGGTGTGCCCAGAGGACGCCGCTGGCCGCCACCGCTCCACCGACCGCGAGCGCGGCGAGCGTCGGTCCTGCCGGGGGCACCGGGATGCGACGGCGCAGCGCGACGGGACGCACGAAGCTGAGGACCGGCCACTCGCGGGCCGTCGCGATGCGGCGCAGCTCCCGGTCGGGGTTGACCGCGAAGGGGTGACCGACCACGTCGAGCATGTGGACGTCGGTGACCGAGTCGCTGTAGGCGTAGCACTCGTCGAGGTCGTAGCCGACCGTCGCCGCGAGGTGCTCGATCGCCCGGGCCTTCTCCTCGGCGTAGGCGTAGTAGTCGATGTTGCCGGTGTACTTTCCGTCCTCGATCTCCAGCCGGGTGGCGATCACCCGGTCGGCGCCCAGCATCCGGCCGATCGGCTCGACGACCTCGGCGCCGGATGCGGAGACGATGACGATGTCACGACCGGCCAGGCGGTGCTCCTCGATGAGGCTGACGGCCTCGTCGTAGACGAGGGGCTCGACGATGTTGTCGAGGGTCTCGTGCACGATGTCGCGCACGGTCGCGACGTCCCAGCCGGCGCACAGCTGCGACATGAACTGTCGCATCTTCTCCATCTGGTCGTGGTCGGCGCCGCCGGTGAAGAAGACGAACTGGGCGTACGCCGAGCGCAGCATCGCCCGCCGGGAGATGAGTCCGCCCGCCTGGAACTCGCGGCTGAACGCCAGGGTGCTCGACTTGGCGATGATCGTCTTGTCGAGGTCGAAGAAGGCCGCGGTCGGGCGGGTCATGTGTTCATCGTAGGGGCCGCAGCGCAGCGCAGCCCGGGCCGCGCGACGTCCACAGCCGTGCCGGTGCAGGGTGTTCTCCACAGGGCGTGGCCGCGTGGCTGTCGGGCGTCGGTGCCGGCGCCGAGGCTCGTCCCATGTCCGTCCTCCTCCTCACCCGCTCCCCCTCCGTCCACGACCTCGTCGTCCCGCTCTGTGCTGCTGCGGGCGTGAGCGTCCAAGTGTGCGCCCAGCCGGCGCTTGCGCTGGCCGCGTGGAGCGAGTCCGACCTGGTGCTCGTCGGGTCCGACCTCGCCGCCGACGTCGCCGGCCTGGCGCCGCTGCGCAGACCCGGCGTCCACGTCGTCGGCGAGATGCCGGGCGAGGGCGCCTTCCGTGCCGCGGTCGAGCTGGGCGCAGCCTCGGTCCTCGACCTTCCCGAAGGCTCCGAGGCGCTGGCCGACGCGCTGGCCGACGTGGGCGAGCGCGCGTCGCCGGGTCGCACGGTCGGGGTCGTCGGTGGCAGCGGGGGAGCGGGTGCCACCACGCTCGCCTGCGCGCTCGCTCAGTGGCACGCCGCGCACGCTGCGACGTTGCTGGTCGACGCCGATCCGCTCGGACCGGGCCTCGACCGGCTGCTCGGCATGGAGGACGTGCCGGGCGTGCGCTGGGAGGGGCTCGCCGAGACCGCGGGACGCCTCGGCGCGCGGGCCCTGCGCGAGGGCGTGCCGGGCCGAGGCGGGCTGGGCGTGCTCACCTGGTCGGGGCTGCGTCGGCGCCTGGACGTGCCGACGGCGCGCCGGATCCTGGCGGCGGCGGTGCGAGGCCACGACCTCGTCGTGATCGACCTCGCGCGGCAGGGCGCGTCCTCGCTCGGGGAGCTGGTCGATCGATGCGACGACCTGCTGGTGGTGACGCCGGCGACCGTGCCCGGGCTCGCCGCCACGGCGCGCCTGGTCGCCGAGCTCGGCCGCGAGGGGCGCGCCGGGCTGGTGGTGCGACCCGGCGCACTGAGCGACGCCGACGCCGAGCGGGTCACCGGGCTCCCGGTGGTCGCGGCGGTCGGCGACCAGCGCGGGCTCGCCGTCTCGGTCGACCGCGGTCTGGGTCCGCTGGCCGGACGCGGTCCGCTGGCGCGGGCCGCGCGGGAGCTGCTGGCGGAGGCGGCATGACCGCCACGCCCGCGGCGCCCGTGGCGGCCGCGGTGCTCGACGACGTACGTCGCCGGCTGGCCGGCGCAGCCGGCGAGCTCACCCCGCACCGGGTCGCCGAGGCGCTGCGAGCCTCCGGCTCGCCCGTGGGCGACGCGACGGTGCTGGCGGTCCACGAGCTCCTGCGGCGCGACGTCCTGGGGGCCGGTCCGTTGGAGGAGCTGCTGCGGCTGCCCGACGTGACCGATGTGTTGGTCAACGGCCCGGGCGACGTGTGGATCGACCGCGGCCGCGGGCTGGAGCGCGCCGACGTGTCCTTCCCCGACGACGCGGCCGTCCGCCGGCTGGCGCAGCGGCTCGCCGCCTCCGCCGGGCGCCGCCTCGACGACGCGACGCCGCACGCCGACGTACGACTCCCCGACGGGACGCGCTTCCACGCCGTCCTGGCGCCGGTGGCCAGGTCGGGGACGGTGCTGTCCCTGCGCGTGCCACGCGGTCGGGTGTGGACGTTGCCGGAGCTGGTGAGTGCGGGTGCGCTGCCGCCCGACGGCGCCTTCCTCCTCGAGGAGCTCGTCGACTCGCGCTGCGCCTTCCTGGTGACCGGGGGCACCGGCACGGGCAAGACCTCGGTGCTCTCGGCGCTGCTCTCGCTCGTCGATCCGGGTGAGCGGATCGTCCTGGTGGAGGACGCCAGCGAGCTGCGACCCGACCACCCTCACGTGGTGGCGCTCGAGGGACGGCCGCCCAACATCGAGGGAGCCGGCGAGATCTCCCTGCAGACGCTGGTGCGCCAGGCGCTGCGGATGCGACCCGACCGGCTCGTCGTGGGGGAGGTGCGCGGCGCGGAGGTCGTGGACCTTCTCGCCGCCCTCAACACCGGGCACGCCGGTGGCTGCGGCACCCTCCACGCCAACTCGGCGGGCGACGTCCCGGCTCGGATCGAGGCCCTCGCCCTGGCCGCGGGACTGCCGCGCGAGGCCGTACACAGCCAGCTGGCGGCGGCGCTCGACGTCGTCGTCCACCTCGGGCGGGGTCGGGACGGGCGCCGTCGCATCCTCGAGCTCGGGGTGCCCGACCGGGACGGATCCGGTTTGGTTGTCCTGCGCACGGCAGCCACCTTCGAGCCCGACCGCGTGGTCAGGGGGCCGGCTGCCGCGTCTCTCGCCCGTCGTCTGGGGTCCGCGACGTGCTGAGCACCTGGGTCGCCGCCGCGCTGGTCGCGGCCGCTGTCGCGGCGTGGGTGCCACCCGTTCGGCCGCCCGCCCTGTCGCGGTCCCGAGCCGCGCCGGGGCGGGTGGTCCTGCCCTCGCTCGGCCGGCGCCGGGAGGTGGCCGCCGACCGCGCCGCCGTGCTCGAGGTGTGCGACCTGCTCGGCGCCGAGCTCGCGGCCGGCCGGCCTCCCACGACGGCGCTGGAGGCCGCGAGCGAGAGGTGGCCGCCGCTGGGGTCGGTGGTGGAGGCCGCGCGCCTGGGTGCCGACGTGCCGGAGGCGCTGCGTCGGCTGGCCGAGCAGCGACGCGGGGCGAGCGACCTGCACTGGGTCGCCGGCGCCTGGCAGGTCGCCCAGGACACCGGCCACGGTCTCGCTGCGGCCCTCGAGCGCACCTCCGGCGGCCTGCGTGCCCGTCGACGCACCCGCCGCCTGGTCGACTCCGAGCTCGCCTCGGCCCGCGCGACGGCACGGCTCGTGGCCTGCCTGCCGTTCGCGGTGCTGCTCATGGGCGCGGGCGCCGGCTCCGATCCGTGGGCGTTCCTTCTGACGACGCCGATCGGCTGGGGCTGCCTGTCGGTGGGGGTGACCCTCGTCGTGCTCGGTCTTTGGTGGATCGAGCGCCTGGCGGACAGGGCCGGGGCGCCGTGACGTTGCTCAGCGCGGCCTGCGTCGCCGTGGCGGTGCTGGCGTGGTGGCCGCCGCCGCCCCGCCTCCCGCGAGTACGCGGTGCGTCGGGGCCGAGGATGCGGCCGTTGGCCGTGGCAGGGGTCGCGCTGGGTGCCTGGCTGCTCGTGGACGGCTGGCTCGGGGTGCCCGCCGCGCTCGTGTCGGGCGGCGTCGCGTGGCGGGTGCTGGCTCGGGCGGAGGCGCCGTCGTCGCGGCGCGACCGGGAGGCGGTCGAGCGGGCCCTGCCGCACCTCATCGAGCTGTTCGCCTCCACGTTGCGTGCCGGCGCCGAACCGGTCGCCGGACTCGCCCGGGTGTGCGCGGCGCTGCCCGGACCCGCCGCCGACCGGCTCGCCGTGGTGGTGGACCGCGCCCGCTGGGGCGCGACCGGTGCGGAGGCGTGGGGAGCCGTCGCGGACGACGTCGCACTCGCGTCGCTGGCGCGGGCGATGGTGCGGTCGCAGGTCTCGGGCGCGTCCGTCGTCCAGACCGTCGAGCGCCTGGCAGAAGAGCTCGAGCGTGAGTCGCTCGCTCGTGCCGAGGACGCGGCGCGGAAGGTCGGGGTGGCGGCCGCCGTCCCGCTCGGCGTGTGCCTGCTGCCGGCCTTCCTGCTGCTCGGCGTGGTGCCGACGGTCGCGTCGCTGTTCGCGACGGTGACGCCATGACGGCCCCGCTGCCGTGCACAGGCCGGCTCCGAAGGCGGCGTTCCACAGGCGTCCGGACGGGCAGGTGCGGGTGCCGCGCGCGGCTCGCAAGGTGGATCGCGACGGGCCTCACGGGGAGGCCCGCGACGACAGGGGATGCGATGAGGATGGATCGACGCGACGAGTCCGGGATCACCACGGCGGAGTACGCCGTGGGCACCGCGGCAGGGGCCGGGTTCGCCGGCCTTCTCTACACGCTGCTCACCGGCAGCTTCGGCGACCAGCTGCTCGAGCGGCTGTTCAGGCACGTCATGGGCCTGCTGGGCATCGGCTGATGCCGACGCGGGCTCGGAGCGACCAGGGCGCCGCCACGGCCGAGCTCGCGCTGGGCATCCCGCTGCTCGTCGCGCTGACCGCCGGCTTGGTCTGGATGCTGGCGGTCGGCGCGGCGCAGGTACGGGTGATCGACGCCTCCCGCGAGGCGGCCCGCGCCGTGGCGCGCGGTGACGACCCGGCCGCTGCCCAGGCGGTGGCGGTGCGGATCGCGCCGGACGGCGCGCGGGTGCGACTCGAGGTCGGAGAGGGCCGGGTCGTGGTCACGACCAGTGCCCGCGTGTCCGGGCCGGGCGGCCTGCTGGGCGCCCTGCCGGGCGTGACCGTCACCGCGGACGCGGTCGCAGTGGTCGAGAAGTCGTGAGCAGGGCACCGCGCCGCGACCACGGGGCCGCGACAGTGCTCGTGGTGGCCATGGCCGGCGTGCTGATGTTCGTGATGGTCGGGCTGTCCGCTGCCGGCGGCCTCGTCACCGCGCAGCGACGGGCGCAGTCCGCGGCCGACCTCGTCGCGCTGGCCGCCGCCTCGTCGCTCGACGACGCGTGCGGCGAGGCCGCCCGCATTGCGGCGGCCAACGGCGCCGAGCTCGACGAGTGCCACGTCGACGGCGACGTCGTCACGGTCGTGACGTCCGTCGCCGGACCGGCCGTGCCGTGGCGGGCCGTCCGGGTGAGCGCCGAGGCGCGGGCCGGTCCCGCCTGAAACCGATCGACCGGACGCGAACGCTCATCGTGGAGGATCCGTGTCGCGTGGTGGCTCGGATGTTCCACGATCCTGCAGGGATCCCCGGCTAGCTGTGATGTCCGGGCAGGTTGTCCCGCCGTGCGGCGGTGAGTCGGTCTGACAGGTGAAGGCCTCCGGTTGTGGAGTGGAGCTGTCTAGTTCACCGCTCCCAACCTGGAGGCCTTCGTGTCCCACGCTAACGCTGTCTTGACTCCACGCACCCGTTCGCGGCTCGCTCGGATCGTCGACGACGGCTTCACCTACGCCTCGGCGGCCAAGATGTTCATGGTCTCGCCGCGCACCGCGAAGAAGTGGGCCGATCGGTACCGCCACAAAGGGCCGGCGGGGATGGCGGATCGCAGCTCACGGCCCAAGACGAGCCCGACCAGGACCCGTCCCGAGGTGGTGCGGCAGATCGTGAGGCTGCGGTGGCGCCACCGCCTGGGCCCGGTCCAGATCGGCGGGCGGCTCGACCTGCAGCCGTCGACGGTGCATGCGGTGCTGGTCCGCTGCGGCATCAACCGGCTCTCCCACATCGACCGCGTCACGGGCGGGCCGTAACGGCAGAAACGCTCATCGTGGAGGATCCGTGTCGCGTGGTGGCTCGGATCTTCCACGATCTTGCAGGGATCCCCGGCTAGCTGTACTGATCGGGCACGTTGGTCGAGATCGTGTGACGACACGATCTGAATGAGCTTGGAAGGCGAAGACCTCCGG
>NZ_JAFMSX010000004.1 GCF_017916425.1 Nocardioides sp. SYSU D00065
ACGAGTACGGTCCCTGGAGCCTGGTGGGCCCGCGCTCGGTCCCCGGGCCGATCGTCGAGGGGGTCGATCCCCGGTGGATGGCCACCCCCCCCCCCCCCCCCCCCCCCCCCCCCCCCCCCCCCCGCCCCCCCGGCTCCGTTGCGTGAGCGCACTACGCTCCGGGACGTGGAGGATCACCTGCCCCAGGCCGTACGCGTCGAGCGACGTCCGGTGTCCGAGCAGGAGTCGCGCCACGCCAACGGCCCCGACTGGGACCGCTACGCCGACGAGTACCAGGCGACGCACGGCGCCTTCCTCGGCGATGCCGGGTTCGTCTGGGGTCCCGAGGGCCACACCGAGGACGAGTTGCAGGTCCTCGGCGACGTCACCGGTCTGGACGTGCTGGAGGTCGGGAGCGGCGCGGGCCAGTGCTCCAGATGGGTACGCACGCACGGCGGCCGCGGCTTCGGCCTCGACCTGTCGCACCGGCAGCTCCAGCACTCGCTGCGGCTCGACGCCGAGACGGGCGTCGCCGTCCCCTCGGTGCGGGGCACGGCCACGGACCTTCCGTTCGCGGCCGCCAGCTTCGACATCGTGTTCTGCTCCTTTGGCGCGCTCCAGTTCGTCAGGGACATCGAGCAGGCCCTGGCGGAGGTCGCCCGCGTGCTGCGTCCGGGCGGCCGGTTCGCGTTCTCGATCACGCACCCCACCCGCTGGATGTTCCCCGACGACCCGGGCGAGCCTGGCCTGACCGCGACCCAGTCCTACTGGGACCGCACCCCTTACGTCGAGGTGGACGACGCCACCGGCGTCGTCTCGTACGTCGAGCACCACCGGACGCTCGGCGACTGGGTTCGGCTCCTGGCGAGCGGCGGGTTCACGCTGACCGACCTCATGGAGCCGGAGTGGCCCGAGCACCACGACCGGGTGTGGGGCGGCTGGTCCCGCACCCGCGGCCTGCTGACCCCGGGCACGGCGATCTTCGTGGCGCGCCTGGCGGGTTGACCCACCCGGCGACAGCCCGCTCGACGACTCGCTCAACACCGAAACCAAGACGGCGCCGCCCGAAGGCGACGCCGTCCTGGTTCGACCGATGCGGTCAGGCGAATCGACGACGCAGACCCCACGCCGCCAGTCCGGCACCGAGCAGCACGAGGGCCACCACACCGCGGGTCACGTTCCGGCCGCTCTCACCGTCGTCACCGACGAGCTCGAAGGAGTAGGCCGTCAAGCCCTGTGCTCCCTCGGGAGCGCCGTACGCCATGTTCTGGACGTCGGCCCGAGCGGCTCCCGCCTTCAGCACAGCGAAGAGCTTGCCGTAGTCCTGAGCGGTGTCCTGTCCTGCGTCGATGAGCATGGACATGCCCTCGTCGGAGAGCCGGCCCGCACCGTCGACGAGCTGCGGAGCCGCGGCAGCAGCCTTGCCGAGTCCGTCGGCGAGCTGACCGGAGCCGTCGGCGGCGTCCCCGAGTCCGTCGGCCAGCTCACGGGCGCCGTCGGCGATCTGCACGGAGCCCTGACTCGCGGTCCCGGCCCCGTCCTCGAGCTCGACCGTGCCGGAGGAGAGCGTCTTCGCGCCGTCTCCCAGCTTGCCGGCACCCGCCTCGAGGTCGTCGGCGCCGCGGGCGAGCTCGCCGGTGCCGTCGGCGAGCGTGTTCGCTCCCTTGGAGAGACGACCTGTGCCGGCCGCGAGGTCCCCGGCACCGGCGGACAGCTTCTCAGCGCCGCCGTCGATCTGAGCCAGCCCGTCGGCCAGAGTGCTCGAGCCGGTGTACGCCGTCCCGGCCCCCGACGAGAGCTGCGTGACGCCGGTGACCGCGGACGTCAGCCCGGTCTGGAGCGAGGCGATCCCTCCCTGTACCTGGAGGAGCCCATCGCGGAGCTGGGCGGCGCCGCCCTTGAGGGTGGTGGCCCCGTTCTTGGCGGTGGTGATGCCCGCACTCAGCTGCTGCATGCCCGGGATGAGCTGGGTGTCCAGCCCGGTGATGGCGTTGCCCAGCCCGGCGGACACGGCCAGCAGCCCTCCGTTCGCCGTGGTCAGGTTCGCCTTGCTCTGCCGGACGCCCGGAAGGATCTGGTTGTCGATGACGCCGTCGCAGATGGGGCCGCAGTCGAGCGACTTCAGCAGGGTCAGACCCGCGATCAGGTTGTCCAGGCTGCCGCCGGGCTCGACCGCGTCCTCGATGCCGCTCTGCACCTGGTCGACGCCGCCCTTGGCGGCGACCAGGCCCGGGTTGGCACCCCCGTCGCCGCGCAGCTGCTGCAGCCCGCCGAGGAGCTGGGCCGAGCCACCCTGCGCCTGCGTGAGACCCGCCTCCAGAGCCTGCAGGCCACCGAGAAGGGTCGTGGGCTGGTCGGTCGTGCCGACCTTCACCACGATCTCGTCGACCCCGGCCTTCAGCGCGTTGGCACCCTGCAGCGCCTTGGGCAGACCCTCGACGCCGGCGAGCTGACCGAGCCCGCTGCTGATCAGCTTGAGTCCTTCCTCGAGCGACTCGCTGCCCGTGAGCGCGTCGCTGGTGCCCTTCTCCAGCGTCTTCGCGCCGGTGGAGAGCTTCCCAGCGCCCTTGTCGAGCTTCTTCGCCCCGCCGGCGAGCGTGTCTGCGCCGCCGTCCACCTTCTTGGCACCGGCGGAGAGCTTCCCTGCACCCGCGTGCAGCTCACCTGCGCCGGACGCCAGCTGGCCCGCGCCGTCGCGGAGCTGTCCAGCGCCGTCAGCCAGGCGCACGAGGCCGCCTCGGAGCTCCTCGGACCCGTCGGCCAGCTGCAGCGCGCCGGGCGCTGCCTCGTCGGCCAGGCCGGCGTTGAGCTCATCGGCGCCCTCGTTGAGCTTGATGAGACCGGCGAGCAGTTCCGCCGAGCCGTCGCGCAGCTTCAACAGGTTCTCGTCGATGGTGCTGGCTCCCATGGCGAGCTGCAGGCCGGTCGCCGAACCCGACTCGTAGCTCTCACCGGCCGTCTTGAACGACGGGCTCTGGAGCGGGTTCACCGGGAGCGCCGAGATCGAGGTTCCGGGCACGACGCCGTCGGTGATGGTGGCTGTGTAACCGAACTCGACCTTCGTGGACCCGATGGGCGGGAAGAGCGTCATGGTGAAGCTCAGCTTCGTGCCGCCCTTCCCGTCACCGGCGAGGTTGGCCTGCTTCGACTGGACGTCGGTGAAGTTGGCCGGCGCGACGGTGGTGAGGGAGCCGACGATCGGGATCGGCACCTCGGCGGTCTCCGACGTCAGGCCACCCGTGCCGTCGGGGAAGGACACCGTCTGCTCGGCCCCGGTGACGTTCTCGACGGTGTAACGGACCTCGAGCTGTCCACTGGCGCCGACGATGTCGCCCGGCTCGACCGGGTCGCCGTCGAGGAAGTACTCGACCTGCACGTCGAGCGGGAGGTTGCCGTCGTAGTCGCTGACCGTGCGCAGCCGCTCGACGCCGTCCACGTCGACGGAGACCTTCTGCACGCCGTCCTCGGCGTCGGAGCCCGAGAACCCGTCCAGGTTGCGCAGCCCGCTCTCCT
The DNA here is from genome assembly GCF_017916425.1 of Nocardioides sp. SYSU D00065. GTDB lineage: Bacteria > Actinomycetota > Actinomycetes > Propionibacteriales > Nocardioidaceae > Nocardioides. The sequence continues at coordinate 3,493 of NZ_JAFMSX010000004.1, forward strand.
CGACCGGGTTGGTGATGTCCACCGAACCGCGACCGGTGAGCGAGAGCTGTTCGTACACCCGCTGCGAGTCCACCTCGCCCTCAGCGTCCATGTACACCTGGATCGTCTCGGTGTTGACGACGGTCACGTCGTCAGCGTCCGCGGCGTACGCCGGTGCGAGGGACAGCGCCACGAGACCGAGGCCGCCGAGCGCAGCGCCCAGGACTCGGGAGGGTCGTACGAATGCCGAGCTGTGGTCGGTGCTGTTCACTTGCTGGTCTCCATCATCTCGTCGAGCGGGGTTGAGGTGTCGGCGGCGTGCGACGGCCCACCGGCCGCGGGGGCGGCGCCGGCGCCGCTCCCGGACTTCGGCACGGGGGCACCAACGGCCGCTACGACGAAGCCGACCGCGACGCAGAGCAACAGGGCCGTGGCGCTGGACAGAGAGGTGTCCAGGACGAGAGTCGCCGCCTGCGTGTAGGAGTACTCGTAGGCGCCCGCGAAGCTCGCGGCGCCGAGGAGCGCGGCCCACAGCGGAAGCCGGCCGACGGAGATCGCGTACACGCCGACGCACAGCAGCACGATGAGCGCGGCGGCGACAGCCCGGCCGGCCGATGTGTCCGGCGTGACCGCGGCGCGCACCAGATAGCCGACGTAGGCGGCGATGAAACCGGCCGCGTACGCGGCGAGCCGCCTGCTGACGGTCTGGTCGGGCACCAGTCCGACGATTGCGCCCGTTGCGACGCCCAGCAGCGCCACTGATTCGACTTCCAACTCCAAAGCCTCACCGATCAACACGGTGAGGCCGGTAGCGAGCACCAGACACAGCCCGGCGACAACGTTCCTACGCATGACGAGCATTCCTCCCAGGATCGCGGTCATGAGGACCACGGGCCGCTCGAGCGAGCGGTTGCCGGATACTACCCCCTAGTAGCTATTTCTGTGCGGTCCGTCACACAACAACTCTGCGGCACCTCTGCGGAGGTCGTCGGGCGCTGTGACCGGCCGCTCCGCGCGCGACCACTCCGCCGGTCCGCCTGCTGGTGGCTCGCCGGATCCGGCGACCTAGGATGCGGCAGGTGACGGCCCCGAGCAGCGTGCGCGCCCGGCGCTCCCTCGACGGCAGCGCCGTCGCCGTGGCCACCAGTGTCATGAACGTGTCGACCTACGGATTCACGATGCTGGCCGCGCGCGTCATCGGGCCCAGCCAGTACGGCGCGTTCGTCGCCTGCCTCGGCCTGCTGGTCGTCGTCCAGGTCGTCGCCTACGGGCTCCAGGCGACCGCCGCGCGACGCATCGCGGTCGACCGCGGCAACGTCGCGTCGATCGAGAAGGCGATCCTCTCGGTCAGCCTCGAGCTGGCCTTCGCGGTGGGGCTGGTCCTGCTCGCGCTGGTGCCGGTCATCGACGCCCTCCTGCGCCTCGACGACCTCGGCACAGCCGCCGTGCTGGCCGTCGCGGCCGTGCCGCTCACCCTCGCCGGGGGCCAGGCCGGCATCCTGCAGGGCGAGCGCCGCTGGGGCGCCCTGGCCGTGTTCTACCTCGCAAGCGGCGTGCCGCGCCTGCTCGTGGGCACCGTCCTGATCCTGTGGCGGCCCGATGCCACGACCGCCCTGCTCGGCGTCGGCATCGGGTTCCTGTTCCCGCTGGCCGTCGGCTGGTGGGCGCTGCGGCATCGGCGTACGCCCGCGACCGCCGCGCCGGAGCACTCCGCCCGTGCGCTGCTGGTCGAGAGCGCACACAACGCCCAGGTCCTGCTCGCGTTCTTCGCGCTGTCCAGCGTCGACATCGTGCTGGCCCGACAGGTGCTCAGCGAGCACGACGCCGGGCTCTACGCCGCCGGCCTGATCATGGCGAAGGTGATGCTGTTCCTCCCCCAGTTCGTCGTGGTGGTCGCCTTCCCCGACATGGCGACGCCGGCCAGCAGGCAGCGGGCGCTGGTGCGCAGCCTCGCCCTGGTCGCCGGACTGGGGGTGCTGGCCGTGCTGGCCGCGAAATGGCTGTCCGGCGTGGCGATGGTCTTCGTCGGCGGCTCGGAATTCGGCGAGGTCGAGTCACTCCTGTGGCTCTTCGCGGTCCTCGGCACCGTCCTGGCCATGCTCCAGCTGCTGGTGTACGCCGTGCTGGCGCGGCAGGGGCGGCGCACCGTGGTGCTGGTCTGGAGCGCGCTGCTCGTGGTGGCGGTGGCCGGCTCGCGAGCGGAGTCGGTGACCGCCCTCGTCGCGACGGTCGCGGGCGTGGACGCGGCGCTCCTGGTCGTCCTCACGGCGCTCAGCCTGCGCCTGGCCCGTCAGCCCACGCCGGCGCCGACCCCGGTGCCCGCGGCATGAGCGGCGGGGCGCTGCGCCGCTTCCTCGGCGGCAGTGGCGGCATCATCATCGGCACGGCGGTGATGAACGTGTGCACCTTCGGCTTCACCATCGTGGCCGCGGGGGTGCTCGACACCGGTGACTACGGCGCGTTCTTCGCGTTGCTCAACCTCCTGATGGTCGTGTCGGTCCTCAACATGGGGCTGCAGGCCACGGCGGCGCGGCGGATCGTCGCCGACCCGGGAGGGGTCGCGGCCGTGGAGCGCTCGATCCTGCGCGTCGCGCATGCCACGGCCCTGGCGCTCGGCCTGGCGCTCGCGGTGCTGTCGCCCGCGGTGGCGTGGCTGCTCCAGCTGGACTCCGTCGTACCGGCTCTCGTCCTCGCCGCGCTGTCCGTCCCGACGACGATCATGGGCGCGCACATCGGCATCCTGCAAGGCGAGAAGCGCTGGGCGGCGCTGTCCTGGCTCTACGTCCTCGCCGGACTCCCCCGGATCGCCGGGCTGGCCCTGCTGTGGTGGCACCCCGACGAGAGCGTCGCGCTGTTCGGCAGCGGGCTCGGCTACGTCGCGCCTGCCGTCCTGGGGTGGTGGCTGCTGCGTCGGCCGCGGTCGGCCAGTCCCGCCGACCCAGTCGTGCCGGCGGTCCCGCCGTGGGCCGTGTTGCGGGAGTCCCTGCACAGCTCCCAGGCTCTGCTGGCGTTCTTCGCCCTCGCCAACGTCGACATCGTCGTGGCCCGGCACGTGCTCTCCGAGCACGCCTCCGGCCTCTACGCCGTCGGGCTGCTGGTCGCCAAGATCATGCTCTACCTGCCGCAGTTCGTCGTGATCGTCATGTTCCCCTCGCTCGCCACCGCGCACGAGCGCCGGCGCGCGGTCGTGCGCGGCACCGCCGCCATCCTCGGCCTGGGCGTCGTGTGCACGCTCGGCGTGCTGCTGCTGGCCGGCACCGCGGCCGAGGTCCTGGGCAGTGAGAAGCTCGACGCCGTCGCGGGTCACCTGTGGCTCTTCGCCGTCCTGGGCACGCTGCTCTCGATCACCCAGCTCCTGGTCTACGCCACCTTGGCCCGGCGCGGGCGCAGGTCCGTGCTGCTGGTGTGGGCGGCGCTGGTCGTGAGCGTCCTGGCGGGACTCGCCACGACCAGTCCCACCCAGCTGCTCGCGGTGATGATCGCGGTGACCGCCGTGCTCACCGCGGCCCTGGTGGTGACCAGCCTCCGCGGCGACTCCTCGGGCACGCGGTCCGGGAGCGTTGCGGACGGGCCCGGTGACTGACTCAGTGGGCGGCGTCGTGCCAGCTGCGCCCGGTGCCGATTGACACGTCGAGCGGGACGGCCAGGTCGGCCGCGCCACCCATCTCTGCGCGGACCAGCTCGGCGAGCGCGTCGCCCTCCCCCGGTGCGACCTCGAACACGAGCTCGTCGTGCACCTGCAGCAGCATCCGCGACCGCAGGCCCTGCTCGGCCAGCGCGCGCTCGACCCCCAGCATGGCGACCTTGACCAGGTCGGCGGCCGAGCCCTGGATCGGCGCGTTGAGCGCCATCCGCTCGGCCGTCTCGCGGCGCTGCCGGTTGTCGCTGGTCAGGTCGGGCAGGTAGCGCCGCCGGCCCAGGATCGTCTCGGTGAAGCCGGAGCGTCGTGCCTCGTCGACGATGCCGCCGAGGTAGTCGCGCACTCCGCCGAAGGTCTCGAAGTACTCCTGCATGAGCCCCGCGGCCTCGCTGGTGCTGATCCGCAGCTGCTGGGACAGGCCGAAGGCGGACAGCCCGTAGGCCAGGCCGTAGTTCATCGCCTTGATCTTGGCGCGCTGCTCGCCGCTCACCTCCGCCGCGTCGACGCCGAACACCCGCGCCGCAGTGGTGGAGTGGAAGTCCTGACCGGAGCGGAACGCCTCGATGAGGAGCGAGTCCTCGGACAGGTGGGCCATGATCCGCATCTCGACCTGGCTGTAGTCGGCGGTCATCAGCGCCTCGTTGCCGTCGCCGACCACGAACCCCTCCCGGATCCGGCGACCGGCCTCGGTGCGGATGGGGATGTTCTGCAGGTTGGGGTCGGTGCTGGAGAGCCGCCCGGTCGCGGCGATGATCTGGTTGTACGTCGTGTGGATGCGGCCGTCGGGGGCGACGGTCTTCAGCAGCCCCTCGACCGTCTGGCGCAGCCGGATGACGTCGCGGTGCCGCAGCAGGTGCTGCAGGAACGGGTGCTCGGTCTTCTCGTACAGCGCCTGGAGAGCGTCGGCGTCGGTGGTGTAGCCGGTCTTGGTGCGCTTGGTCTTGGGCATGTCGAGCTCGTCGAACAGGACCACCTGCAGCTGCTTGGGCGAGCCGAGGTTGATCTCCTTGCCGATGACGTCGTAGGCGTCCTGGGCGGCCTGGCGCACCTGGTCGCCGAACTCCGACTCCAGGCGCTCGAGGTGATCCAGGTCGACCCCGATGCCCACCTGCTCCATCCGCACCAGGGTGCCGATCAGCGGCAGCTCGACCTCGCGCAGCAGGCGCGTGCCGCCGTGCTCCTCCACCGCGTCGTCGAGCGCGTCGGCGAGGTCGAGGACGGCCCGCGCGGTGAGCATGGCGGTGTCGCTGGCGGTCGTGTCGTCCAGCGCGTCGAAGCTGAGCTGGTCGACGTCGCCGGTGTCCTGGCGCAGCTCGCGCTTGAGGTAGCGCAGAGTCAGGTCGGCGAGGTCGTAGGAGCGCTGGTCGGGCTGGACGAGGTAGGCAGCCAGGGCGGTGTCGACCTCGAGGCCGGCCAGCTCCCAGCCGTGCGCCGCCAGTGCCAGGCTCGGCCCGTTGGCGTCGTGGAGCGCCTTGGGACGGTCCGGGTCGGCGAGCCACGCCGCCACCGCCGCGTCGTCCTCGGCACCGATGCCGGCCACGTCGATCCAGGCGGCCACGCCCGCGCGCGTCGCCACCGCGATGGAGAGGACCTCGCCGGTGCCGGCCCGCCACGAGCCCTGCACCGCGACGCCGACCCGCTCACCCTCGGGGGCATGCTGCTCCAGCCAGCCCGGCGCCTCGCCGGGTGCCAGCCGGCGGCCGTCGAGCTCGAAACCCGCCTCGGCCTGCGCCGCGTCTGCGGGCTCCGGGTCGATCGTGTCGAGCAGGCGGGTGCGCAGCTCGCCGCGGAACTCCAGCTCGTCGAGCAGCTCCAGGCCCTCCGTGCGGTCCCAGGGCTGGCGCACCAGCTGGCCGGGACGGATCGGGAGCGTGAGGTCGCGCACGAGCGCGTTGAGCCGGCGGTTGCGGATGACGTCGCCGAGGTGCGCCCGCAGCGCCTCGCCCTTCTTGCCGGTCACCTCGTCCGCGCGGGCGATCACGTTGTCGAGGCCGTCGAACTGGTTGATCCACTTGGCGGCGTAGCCCTGACCCACGCCGGGGACGCCGGGCAGGTTGTCGGACGTCTCGCCGACGATGGCCGCCAGCTCGGGATAGCGGTGCGGGGGGACGCCGTACTTCTCCTGCACCGCGGCCGGCGTGAGCCGGGCCAGCTCGCTGACCCCCCGCATCGTGTAGAGCACCGTGGAGTCGTCGGTCACCAGCTGGATGGAGTCGCGGTCGCCGGTCATGATCAGCACCTGCATGCCCTCGGCGAGCGCCTGCGTGGTCAGGGTGGCGATGATGTCGTCGGCCTCGTAGCCGTCCATCGACAGGTGCTGGATGCGCAGCGCGTCGAGCACGCGGCGGATCAGCGGGAGCTGGCTGCCGAACTCGTCCGGGGTCTTGTTGCGCTTGGCCTTGTAGTCGCTGTACTCCTCGAGCCGGAAGGTCTGGCGCGACTTGTCGAAGGCGACCGCCACGTGGGTCGGCTGCTCGTCGCGCAGCACGTTGACCAGCATCGAGGTGAAGCCGTAGACGGCGTTGGTGTGCTGTCCCGAGGCGGTCGCGAAGTTCTCCACCGGGAGGGCGAAGAAGGCGCGGTAGGCCAGGGAGTGGCCGTCCAGCAGCAGGAGGCGGGGGCGGGCTTCGCTCGTCTCGGGCACGTCCGCGACTCTAGTCGCCGCCGGCGACAGCCGCCGCGGGGGTGAGCGGGCCGGTGCCGACCGGTGCCGCCCGGGTCGGACACAATGACGCCATGAGCCAGACGCCCGCCTCCCCGCCCCCGTCCCTCGACGGCATCGGTGTCGACGACTTCATCGCGTTCATGCCCGAGGGCATGGGCCGGCTGAACGAGAAGATGGGCGTCGAGCTGGTGGAGATCTCGGCCGAGCGGGTCGTGGCGACGATGCCCGTGGCGGGCAACACCCAGCCGTTCGGGCTGCTCCACGGAGGCGCGTCGGTGGTGCTGGCCGAGACCCTCGGCTCCATCGGGTCGGCCATCCACGCGTACCCGGACCGGATCGCGGTCGGGGTGGACATCAACGCGACACATCACCGCGCGGCGACAGCGGGCACCGTGACCGGCACCGCCACGGCGGTGCACCTGGGACGGACATCGACGTCCTACGAGATCGTCGTCACCGACGAGCGGGGCAAGCGGGTGTGCACCTCGCGCATCACCTGCGCCCTCGTGCCCGCGCGGAAGGACTGAGGCCAGCCGGCCAGGTCCTGCGCGTCAACCAGGGCCTGGGCGTCAGCCCGGGACGCGCTCGCGGCGGATGCGGCGCGCCGCGAGCACCCGGTCGATCCGCTGGCGGTGGGACGCGGACGGGGCGGCCTGGCGTACGGGCCGCGCCTGCGGCAGCCGGGCGCGCAGGGCCGTGGTGCTGGCGGCACGCAGCATCGCCTGCGGGGCGAAGGAGAGTCGAGCCATGAAGCGGTTGGCGTCGCGCGCCTCGGCGGCCGCTGCGGTCTGGACGTGGGCGATGCCGCGCTGCTCGGCGAACCGGCACGCGGCCTCCATCAGAGCACTTCCGACCCCCTTGCGGCGGAAGTGCGGGAAGACGTGGGGAGACACGGCCAGCACGGCCGGCTCGAGGTTGAGCGGGGTGAAGGTGGTGGCCTCGAGGTACACCGCGCCGGCGAGCTCGCCGTCGACCTCGGCCACCGCCACACACAGGTCGTCACGGGCGTCCGCCGTCGCCACCACCTGCGCCACGTCGGCCAGCTGCTCGTCGAGGCCGCCCTTGCGCAGGATGCCGCTCCACAGCTCCCGCAGGGACGTCACGTCAGAGGGTTCTGCCTTGCGCACGGTCACCGGCGTCCGATTCATCGACCCACCCATTTCCTCGAGCAAATCTCCGTGGCCCCCTGCCGCCTCGGTGCGGCACCACACCCGGGCGACCTTAGCGCCCGTGCCCGGTCGAGGCTACGCCGAGGTGGGCCGGGGCGCCGGGGACCGCGAAGATTGACGAAACCTCTCGGCTCGGTAACGACTGCGCTCGTATGCGGGTGCGGCCCCACCAGGTGCACTAGTGTCCCGGCCATGTCTTCTCGCACCCTTCCGCGACCCGCTCGCGGCATCGTCCGAAGCTCCATCGCGCTCGTCTCCACCCTTGCTCTGGCCACGGTCCTCACAGCGTGCGGCTCCGACGACGGCGGCAGCTCGGCCGGCGACGAGGGCGGCTCGAGCAACGAGTCCGGGCTCACGACCATCGCCGACGGCACCCTGACGGTGTGCTCGGACGTCCCGTACCCGCCGTTCGAGGACTTCGACGAGACCTCGGAGTCCGGCTTCAAGGGCTTCGACATCGACATCGTCCAGGCCATCGCCGACGGCCTCGAGCTCGAGCTCGCCGTCAAGGACTCCTCCTTCGACGCCCTCCAGAGCGGCCAGGCCCTCAACGCCGGCCAGTGCGACATGGCCGCCAGCGCGATGACCATCACCGAGGAGCGCCAGGCCGCTCTGGACTTCTCCGACGGCTACTACGACTCCCAGCAGTCGCTGCTCGTCCCCGAGGACTCCGACATCGCCTCGATCGACGACCTCGACGGCGCCCGCGTGGGCGTGCAGCAGGGCACCACGGGTAAGGCGTACGCCGAGGAGAACGCGACCGGCGCCGAGCTGGTCTCGTTCCCGAGCGACGCGGAGATGTTCCAGGCGATCAAGGCCGGCCAGGTCGACGCGCTGCTGCAGGACCTCCCGGTCAACATCAACCACCAGGACCAGGGCGGCTTCAGCGTGGTGGAGACCTACTCCACCGACGAGTCCTACGGCCTGGCCATGAAGAAGGGCAACACCGCCCTCGTCGACGCCGTCAACGAGCAGCTCACCGAGATGCGTGACAGCGGCGAGTACGACGAGATCTACAACACCTACTTCGCGACCGAGTGACGGGCGCGTGCCTCTGAAGCGTTCGACGCGGCGCACCCTCGGCAGGGCGGCTCTGTACGCCGTCCTGCTGGGGGTCGTGCTGCTGCTGGTCCTCACGGCCGACTGGGCGACGATCCGGGCCAACTTCTTCGCACCGGCCGGCATCGGCAACCCGTTCGTCGGTGACTGGGGCACCTGGCCCGACCTCATCACCGTCGGCGTCAAGAACACCCTGATCTACACGGCCGTCGCGTTCGCGGTGGGTCTCGCACTCGGAGTCGTGCTGGCCCTGATGCGGCTCTCCCCCGTGGCGGCCTACCGCTGGCTCGCGACGGCCTACATCGAGTTCTTCCGTGGGCTGCCCGTCCTGCTCGTCGTGCTCGTGATGGCGTTCGGCATCCCGATCGCCTTCCAGGGCTGGACCCCTCCGGGCGGCACCGTCGGCGCCGGCGTCGTCGGCCTCATCCTCGTGGCGGGCGCCTACATGGCCGAGACCATCCGCGCCGGCATCCAGGCCGTGCCGAAGGGGCAGACCGAGGCGGCGCGCTCGCTCGGCATGAGCGCGGGCCGCACCACGGTGACCGTGGTCCTTCCCCAGGCGTTCCGCATCGTCATCCCGCCGCTCACCAACGAGTTCGTCCTCCTCATCAAGGACACCGCGCTGCTCTTCGTGATCGGGTTCGCCGCCGACCAGCGCGAGCTGACGACGATCGCCCGGGACTTCATGGCGTCCAGCGACACCGCCGGCACCTCGACCAGCCTCATCCAGGCCTCGGTCCTGTACCTCCTGATCACCCTGCCGCTCACCCGACTGGTGTCGTGGCTCGAGCGCAAGCAGCAGAAGGCCCGGTGACCATGACCGACACGACGTTCGCCACGAACCCGACGGCTCCCGCCATCGAGATCCGCGACCTCCACAAGTCGTTCGGCAGCAACGAGGTGCTCAAGGGCATCGACTTCCACGTCGACAACAGCGAGGTCGTCTGCGTCATCGGACCCTCGGGATCGGGCAAGTCGACGTTGCTGCGCTGCGTGAACCGACTCGAGGAGCCCGACAGCGGCCAGATCCTGGTCGAGGGCGTCGACATCATCGACCCCGAGACCGACCTCGACGCCGTGCGCTCGCGCATCGGCATGGTCTTCCAGCAGTTCAACCTCTTCCCGCACATGAGCGTGCTGCGCAACCTCACGGTCGCGCAGGAGAAGGTGAAGAAGCGCTCCAAGAAGGAAGCCGTCGAGGTCGCCCGGGCCAACCTGGAGAAGGTCGGGCTCGGCGGCCGCGAGGACGCCTATCCCGCCCACCTCTCCGGCGGGCAGCAGCAGCGCGTCGCCATCGCCCGCGCGCTGTCGATGGACCCCGACATGATGCTCTTCGACGAGCCGACGTCGGCGCTCGACCCCGAGCTGGTCGGCGACGTCCTGGAGGTCATGAAGACGCTCGCCTCCGAGGGCATGACCATGATGGTGGTGACCCACGAGATGGGCTTCGCCCGCGAGGTCGGCGACAAGCTCGTCTTCATGGACGGCGGCGTGATCCTCGAGGAGGGCGACCCGCGCGAGGTGCTCGCTGCGCCGCAGCACGAGCGGACGCAGGCGTTCTTGTCCAAGGTGCTCTGAGCCTGCTTCTCAGCACGACAGAGGGCCCAGCCGAACCGGCTGGGCCCTCTGCCATGCAGCGGCGTCGGACGCTGTCAGATGTCGCCACCGAGATAGGCAGCCTTCACCGACTCGTCACCGGCGAGCTCGCTGCCCTTGCCGGAGCGGACGATCGCGCCCGTCTCCAGGATGTGGGCGTTGTGCGCCGCCTTCAGCGCCTGAGCGGCGTTCTGCTCGACCAGCAGCACCGTGGTGCCCTGCTCGTTGATCTCCTTGATGATCGCGAAGATCTGGGCGATGAGCTTGGGCGCGAGGCCCATCGACGGCTCGTCGAGCAGGATCAGGCGGGGACGCGCCATCAGGGCGCGCCCGATCGCCAGCATCTGCTGCTCGCCACCCGACATCGTCCCGGCCGACTGGTTGATGCGCTCGCCCAGCCGAGGGAACAGGGTGAGCACCCGGTCCATGTCCTCCTGGTAGGCCTTGCTCTTGCGGTCGTTGCGCACGAACGCACCCATGTCGAGGTTCTCCCGCACGGTCATCCCCACGAAGCAGCGACGGCCCTCGGGCGACTGGCTGATGCCCAGCTTGACCCGGTCGTACGGCGCCGCGTGGGTGATGTCCTTGCCGTCGAACTTCACCGACCCGGCCCGCACCTTGCGCAGGCCCGAGATGGTCTTCATCGTCGTCGTCTTGCCGGCGCCGTTGGCGCCGACCAGGGTCGTGACGCTGCCCTCGGGCACGTTGAAGCTGATGTCACGAATGGCCTCGATGTGTCCGTAGTTGACACACAGGCCCTCCACCTCAAGAAGCATCTTCTTCCTCCACTCCGAGGTAGGCCGCGATCACCGCGGGGTTGTCGCGGATCTCCGCCGGGCTGCCCTCGGCGATGAGCTTGCCGAACTCCAGCACGACGATCCGGTCGGTCACGCCCATGACCAGGCGCATGTCGTGCTCGATGAGCAGCACGGTGTAGCCCTGGTCGCGCACCTTGCGGATCAGGTCCATGAGGACCCGCTTCTCCTCCGGGTTGAACCCGGCGGCCGGCTCGTCGAGGCAGATCAGCTTGGGGTTGGTCGCCATGGCGCGCGCGATCTCGAGCCGGCGCTGGTCACCGTAGGAGAGGTTCGCGGCCAGCTCGTCGGCGTGGCGCTGGATGCCCATGAACCGGAGCAGCTCCATCGCGCGGTCGTGGCCCTCGGCCTCCTCGCGGCGGTGCTTGGGCAGCCGGAACAGCGCGCTGAAAATGCCGGTGCTGTGCTGTGCGTCGGTGCCGACCAGCACGTTCTCCAGGGCCGTCATGGTCGGGAACAGCCGGATGTTCTGGAACGTCCGGGCGATGCCCGCCTGGGTGATCTGGAACCGCTTCTTGCCGGCCAGTGACTCGCCCTTGAAGCGGATCGTCCCCGACGTCGGCTTGTAGACGCCGGTGATGGCGTTGAAGCACGTCGTCTTCCCGGCGCCGTTGGGACCGATCAGCCCGAGGATCTCGCCCTCGTTGATGTGGAAGCTGACGTCGTCCAGCGCCGTCAGGCCGCCGAACTTGAGCGTGAGGTTCTCGACCTCGAGCACCTTGTCGTGTTCAGGCACGAACGGCCTCCTGTCCGTCGGTCTCGTCATGGCCGTCCTCGAGCCCGTCCAGCTCCTGCTCGAGCTGCTTGGCCCGAACCGTGCGGCGCGGCGGGAACAGTCCCTCCGGGCGCAGGATCGCCAGCGCCACGAGGGCGAGGCCGAACACCAGGACGCGGAAGTCGTCGAACTCGCGGAAGCGCTGCGGCAGGTAGGCGACCAGCACGGCGCCCACGAGCACGCCCCAGCGGTTGCCCTGGCCGCCGATGACGACGGCTGCGAGGAACAGGATCGAGAACATCAGCAGGAACGACTGCGGGTTGATGAAGTTCTGCCGACTGGCGTAGAGACCGCCGGCGAGGCCGCCGACGAACGCACCGGTGGCGAAGGCGAGCAGCTTGTAGCGGAAGGTCGGGACACCCATCAGCTCGGCGGCGTCCTCGTCCTCGCGAGTGGCTTCCCACGCGCGTCCGACCCGGCTGTCCTTGATGAGCTTGTCGGCGATGAGCACCACGATGACGACCGTGAGGCCCATCCAGTAGTACGGGATCTGGTCGAGCACGCCGAACTCGACGAACGTGGTGGTGTCGTTGAAGTCGAGCAGCGGCACGCCCGTGTCCCAGTTGAGGTGCGGGATCTCGAACAGCTCCAGGCTCGGCGGACGAGCGATGTTGGAGATGCCCTTCTGCGTGCCGAGCCACTCGGAGTTGATCGCGACGTAGCGAATGATCTCGCCGAACCCGAGCGTCACGATGGCGAGGTAGTCGCCGCGCACCCGCAGCGTGGGCGCCCCCAGCAGCACACCTCCCGCGAGGGTGGCCAGCATGCCGACCGGCAGCGCCAGCAGCAGCGGCCAGTTGGCGTGGAACGACGTCAGGATCGCCACCGTGTAGGCGCCGATCGCGTAGAAGCCGACGTAGCCCAGGTCGAGCAGACCCGCGTAACCCACGACGATGTTGAGGCCGAGTGCCACGAGCCCGTACATCGTCACCGTGAACAGCACGCCGCCGAAGTCGACGCCCGGGGTGGAGATGAGGGGCGGCTCGAGCAGCGGGAGCGCGTACGCCAGCAGCGCGAGGGCGATCCAGCCCACGATCTTGACCGGCTTGGGAAGTGCGACGAGACGGCTGGTGAAGCCGGCGGTGCGGGGGCTCATGCGCGTGCCTTTCCGAGCGACTCACCGAGCAGTCCGGTGGGCCTGAAGAGCAGGATGACGACGAGCAGCACGAACGCCACCACGTGACGCCACTCCGTGCCGATCAGCGCGGCGCCCCAGTTCTCGGCCACGCCGAGGAGCAGGCCGCCCAGGAGCGCGCCGCGCAGGTTGCCGATGCCGCCGAGGACGGCGGCGGCGAAGGCCTTGACGCCCAGCAGGAACCCGACGTCGAACTTGGTGACCTCGATCTTGAGCATGTAGAGGAACGCGGCAACGCCGGCCATCAGGCCGCCGATGAGGAAGGTCATCTGGATGGTGCGGGTGGGGTTGACGCCCATCAACGCCGCGGTCTCCTGGTCCTGAGCGGTGGCCCGGATGCCGCGACCCAGCTTGGAGCGGCGGACGAACTGGTCGACCACCACCATCATCGCCAGGGCGGCAGCGATGACGAGCAGGTCGACGGACTTGATGGAGATGCCGGCGATCTCCACGTTGGGCATGTTGACGATGCCCGACATGCTCGCGTTGATGCGGGCGCCGCCGACGTAGCGGTCGAGGTCGTCGTCGAGACCAACCCAGCCGGTCACCCGGTCGCGCAGACCCATGAGCTCGGCCAGCACGAACGAGGCGCCGATCGCGGAGATCAGCGCGATGAGCCGCGGCGCGTTCTTCTTGATCAGGGGACGGTAGGCGACACGCTCGAGGACCAGGGCGATCAGCGCCGAGGACAGCATCGACATGACCAGGGCGAGCAGGAGGATCCCCACCAGCTGGAGACCGCTCGCTCCGCCGGAGCCGGTGAGCGCCCACACCGTCCAGAGGGTGGCGAAGGTGCCGTACATGAACACTTCGGAGTGGGCGAAGTTGATGAGCTGGAGCACGCCGTAGACCATCGTGTAGCCCAGCGCGATCAGCGCGTAGATCGCGCCGAAGGCCAGGCCGGTGATGGTCAGCTGCGGCAGGTTGTTGAAGAAGAAGTCGAAGTCCACCAGGCCTCCTGGCCCTCATCGTGGCACCGCTGCGGCCAGGGAGCTCCCCGGCCGCAGCGGTGCGTCACTGCGTCAATGGTGCTGCGAGCAGGTCAGCTGATCTCGCCCTCGGGGACGATCTCGCCACCCTCGACCTTGTAGGAGTAGACGTGGACCTCGCTGGGCTCACCCTTCTCGTCGAAGGCGACCTGCTTGGTCACGCCGGCCTCGTCGTAGCCGTTGACGAACTCGAGCATCTCCTCGCGGTTGTCGATGCCCTCGGCGATGCCGTCGAGGAACACGTTCGCGGCGTCGTAGGCCTCGGCGGCGTAGGTGCCGGCCGGCTCGCCGAACTCGGCCTCGTAGGCCTCCGCGAACTCAGCGACGTTGGGGTCGGTGTTCGGGATGCAGGGGCAGGTGAGGACCGAGCCCTCGGCGTCGTTGCCGGCGTCGAGGAAGGCCGGGTCCTTCACGCCGTCGGCGGCCACGAAGGTGCCGTCGAAGCCGGCGTCCTTGAGCTGGCTGACCAGGATGGTCGCCTCGGCGTAGTAGCCGCCGAAGAACACCGTGTCGGCCTTGGACGCGGACACCTTCTGCGCCGTGGCGGAGAAGTCGGTGTCGCCGGCCTGGATGGTGTCGGTGTCGACGACCACGTCGCCCAACCCGTTGGTGACCTCCTCGGCCAGGCCCGCGCCGTACTCGGACGCGTCGTCGATGACGAACGTGGCCTTGGACGACAGCGTGTCGGCGATGTAGGTCGCCGCGGCCGGACCCTGGGTGGCGTCGTTGCCGAGCACGCGGTGGAAGGTGTCCCAGCCGTTGTCGGCGAGCGCCGGGTTGGTGGCGGACGGCGAGATGGTCGGGAGACCGGCCTCGGCGAAGATCGGGCCGGCGGCCGCGGACTCACCGGAGAACGCCGGGCCCACGATGCCGATGAGGGACTCGTCGCCCGCGGCCTCGGTGGCCAGGGCGGGGGCCTCGTCGGGGCTGCCCTGCGAGTCGTAGTTGATCATCTCGATGGCGCACTCGGCGTCGGCGTTGTACTCGTCGAGGGCGAGCTGGGCGCCTTGGATGATCGGCTTGCCCAGGCCGGCGGCGGGGCCGGTCTCGGGACCGAAGAAGGCGAGCTTGACGTCGCAGGCGGCTCCGCCGCCGCCGCCGGACGACTCACTGCCGCTGCCGCCCTCGTCGGTCGTGCCGCAGGCGGTGAGCACCAAACCGGCGACCGACGCGACCGCGACGGCCTGCCAGGACTTGGATGAGCGGATCATGGATCCCTCCGTAGTTCGTGGATGGGCTGTCCACCTCGGCAGCCTCGTTGCGGGAACCTAACACCCGCAGTGTGGGCCAGGACACGATTGAGACTCAGAGTCGCAGGCCGTTGTCGTTTCGTGACCAAGTGGTCTGCACCGGAAACGCTCCCGAAACCTGGGGTGTACGCAGGACGGATCTCAGGCGCTGCCCGAGCGGTCCTCGGCCTCGCCCGAACCCTCGAGTCCTGCGACGCCGTGCTCGACGACCCCGTCCGCGACCTGCCTCATGGACAGGCGCAGGTCCATCGCGGTCTTCTGGATCCACCGGAACGCGTCGGGCTCGCTGAGCCCGAGCTTCTCCTGCAGCACCCCCTTCGCCCGGTCCACCGACTTGCGGGTGGCGAGGGACTCCTGGAGGTCGGAGACCTCGCGCTCGAGCACCGCGATCTCGGCATGCCGGCTGACGGCCATCTCGATCGCGGGAACGAGGTCACCGCGCTGGAACGGCTTGACCAGGTACGCCATCGCCCCGGCCTCGCGCGCCCGCGTCACGAGGTCGCGCTGCGAGAAGGCGGTGAGGATCACGACGGGGGCGATGCGCTCCCCCGCGATCGTCTCCGCCGCCGCGATGCCGTCGAGCACCGGCATCTTCACGTCCAGGATCACCAGGTCGGGGCGCAGCTCGCGGGCCAGCTCGATCGCCCTCTGGCCGTCGGCGGCCTGCCCCACGACCTCGTAGCCCTCCTCGCCGAGCATCTCGGCCAGGTCCATGCGGATCAACGCCTCGTCCTCGGCGATCACGACACGGCGTACGCCGTCGGAGCTGGGGCTGGACATCTCGGGCTGCGTCACGGTCGCAAGGCTAGTTCGGATAGGGTTCCGAGGCCGATTCGCCCCGGTAGCCCAACGGCAGAGGCAGTGGTCTCAAACACCATCCAGTGTGAGTTCGAATCTCACCCGGGGCACCTCAGACCCGGCCCACGCACCGCCAGGCGGGTTCAGGCCCGGCGGTACGCCGGGGCCTGGCCGTTGATCGCGTCGCCCATCCGGTGGATGCGCAGCGCGTTCGTCGAGCCGGGAATGCCGGGCGGGCTGCCGGCGATGATCACGACGAGGTCGCCCTCCTGCACCCGCCCGATGTGCAGCAGCGCCTCGTCGACCTGGCGGACCATCTCGTCGGTGTGCTCGACCTCTGCTCCCTGGAACGTCTCCACGCCCCAGGTCAGCGCCAGCTGGGACCGGGTGCGCGCCTCCGGGGTGAAGGCGAGGATCGGGATCGGGCCCCGGTAGCGCGAGAGCCGCTTGGCGGAGTCGCCGCTGACGGTGAACGCGACGACGTACTTGGCCCCGACCCGCTCGGCGACCTCGGCAGCTGCCTTGGCGATGATGCCCCCACGGGTGTGCGGGTTCCACGCCACCGCGGCCATGTGGCTCAGCCCGTGGTCCTCGGTCGACTCGACGATGCGGGCCATGGTCTCGACGGCCACGATGGGGTACTCCCCCACGCTCGTCTCGCCGGACAGCATCACCGCGTCGGCGCCGTCGAGCACGGCGTTGGCGACGTCGCTGGCCTCGGCGCGGGTCGGCGCGGGGGCGGTGATCATCGACTCGAGCATCTGGGTGGCCACGATGACGGGCTTGGCGTTGCGCCGGGCCTTGTCGATGATGAGCTTCTGGTGGATCGGCACGTCCTCGAGCGGGCACTCCACGCCGAGGTCCCCGCGGGCGACCATGATCCCGTCGAAGGCGTCGACGATCTCGTCGATGTTGTCGAGCGCCTGCGGCTTCTCGATCTTGGCGATGACGGGGACGTGGATGTTCTCCTCGCGCATGATCACGCGCACGTCCTCGGCGTCGGCCGCGTTGCGCACGAAGCTGAGCGCGATGAAGTCGACTCCGAGCCGCAGCGCCCAGCGCAGGTCCTCGGTGTCCTTCTCCGACAGCGCCGGCACGGAGACCGCGACGCCGGGCAGGTTGATGCCCTTGTTGTTGGAGACCTTGCCCGGCACGATCACCTCGGTGACCACGTCGGGGCCCTCGACCGCGGTCACCCGCAGCCGGACCTTGCCGTCGTCGATGAGCAGCGGGTCGCCGGGCTTCACGTCGCCGGGCAGGCCCTTGTACGTCGTACCGCACCGCTCGACGTCGCCGACCACGTCGCGGGTGGTGATCGTGAAGGTGGCGCCCTTCTCGAGCATCACCGGCCCGTCACCGAAGGTCTCGAGACGGATCTTCGGGCCCTGCAGGTCGGCGAAGATGCCGATCGCGTGGCCGGTCTCGTCGGAGGCCCGCCGGACCATCCGATAGACGGCCTCGTGGTCGGCGTACGCCCCGTGGCTCATGTTGAGCCGCGCGACGTCCATGCCGGCTTCGACAAGGGCTCGGATCCCCTCCGGGGTGTTCACCGCTGGGCCGAGGGTGCAGACGATCTTGGCTCTACGCACGACACCACCCTAGCGGATATTGGATCGTTCCAACCCCCGGATCCCACGTCCGTCGGTGAGTGAGGCGGGTATTTCGTCGCGAGGACGTGCCTCACCCACCGCGGGGCGACTCAGACGACGAGCGGGCGCTCGTGCGGCTTGATCGGCGTCGGCAGGGTGGTCGATCCCGTGAGGTAGGCGTCGACCGAGGCGGCGGCGCTGCGCCCCTCCGCGATCGCCCACACGATGAGCGACTGACCACGGCCCACGTCGCCGGCGACGTAGACACCGGGCACCGAGGCGGCGTACGACGCGTCGCGCCGGACGTTGCCGCGCTCGTCGAGGTCGACGCCGAGCTGCTCGATCAGTCCCGCCTTCTCCGGTCCCACGAAGCCCATCGCGAGCAGCACCAGCTGGGCCGGGATCTCGCGCTCGGTGCCCTCGACGGGCTGGAACGACGCGTCGACCTCGACCAGCCGGAGCGCGGAGACCTGGCCGTCGCTGTCGCCGAGGAACTCCTGCGTGGAGACCGCGTAGACCCGGTCGCCGCCCTCCTCGTGGGCCGAGGAGACGCGGAACGTCATCGGGTACGTCGGCCACGGCTGGCCGGCGGGCCGGTCCGTTCCGGGCTGGGGCATGATCTCCAGCTGCGTCACCGACCGCGCACCCTGGCGGATGGACGTGCCGAGGCAGTCGGCGCCGGTGTCGCCGCCGCCGATGATGACGACGTCCTTGCCCGTCGCCACGATCTGCTCCGAGCCGTCGAGCGTCGGGGGCTCGCCCAGGGACGCGCGGTTGGCCTGCGGCAGGAACTCCATCGCCTGGTGGATGCCGCCGAGCTCGCGGCCGGGCACCGGCAGGTCACGCGCGGCCGTGGCGCCCATCGCCAGCACCACCGCGTCGTAGCGCGACAGCAGCTGCTCGCCGGTGAGGTCGCCGCCGACGTTCACGCCGGCGCGGAACACCGTGCCCTCGCGACGCATCTGGTCCAGGCGCCGGTCGAGGTGCTTCTTCTCCATCTTGAACTCGGGGATGCCGTAGCGCAGCAGGCCGCCGATCTTGTCCGCGCGCTCGTAGACCGCGACGGTGTGCCCGGCGCGGGTGAGCTGCTGTGCCGCGGCGAGCCCGGCGGGGCCCGAGCCGATGACCGCGACCGTCTTGCCCGAGAGCCACTCCGGCGGCTGCGGCCGCACGTAACCCGATCCCCACGCGCGGTCGATGATCGAGACCTCGACGTTCTTGATGGTCACCGGGTCCTGGTTGATGCCCAGCACGCAGGCTGTCTCGCACGGTGCGGGGCACAGCCGGCCGGTGAACTCGGGGAAGTTGTTCGTCGCGTGGAGGCGGTCCATCGCACCGTCCCAGTCGTCGCGCCAGACCAGGTCGTTCCACTCCGGGATGAGGTTGCCCAGCGGGCAGCCCTGGTGGCAGAACGGGATGCCGCAGTCCATGCAGCGCCCGGCCTGGGTGTTGATGATCGGCAGCAGGGCCCGCCCGATGCCGTCGGGGTAGACCTCGCCCCAGTCCTGCACGCGCTCGGCGACCTCACGGCGCGAGGCGACCTCGCGGCCGTGCTTGAGGAAGCCCTTCGGGTCAGCCATCCTGCGCCCCTCTCTCCATGGGCGAGCGCGAGGGCTCGCGACGACTCGACGTGGTGGGGGTGCTCTCAGCCATGGAGCACCTCCATGATGCGCGCGTTGGCCTGGTCCTCGTCGAGGCCCTCCGCGAGGGCCTCCTCACGCGCGGCCAGCACGCGCCTGAAGTCACGCGGCATCACCTCGGTGAAGCGCGCGAGCGCGGCGTCCCAGTCGTCGAGCAGCGCCGTCGCGACGGCCGAGCCGGTCTCCTCCGCGTGCTCCTCGACCAGCGACCTGAGCTCGTCGGCCGCCTTGCCCGTGACCGGGGCCAGCTCGACCAGCTCGGGGTTGACGCGGGCCTCGTCCAGGTCGAGCACGAAGGCGTAGCCGCCGGACATGCCCGCCGCGAAGTTGCGCCCCGTGGGACCCAGCACGACCACCACGCCGCCGGTCATGTACTCGCAGGCGTGGTCCCCCACGCCCTCGACGACCGCGCTGGCACCGGAGTTGCGTACGCAGAACCGCTCACCGGCGCGGCCGCTGAGGAACATCCGGCCGGACGTCGCGCCGTAGCCGATCGTGTTGCCGGCGATGATCTGCTCCGACGCCTCGAACGTCGCCGCCCGGTCGGGGCGGATGACCAGCCGGCCGCCGGACAGGCCCTTGCCGACGTAGTCGTTGGCGTCGCCCTCCAGGCGCAGGGTGATCCCGCGCGGCACGAAGGCGCCGAACGACTGACCGGCCGAGCCGGTGAGCGTGATGTCGATCGTGCCCTCGGGCAGGCCGTCGCCGCGGTAGCGCTTGGTGACCTCGTGGCCGAGCATCGTGCCGACCGTACGGTTGACGTTGCGGACGGCCACCTGCGCGCGCACCGGCTCGCCCGACTCCAGCGCGGGAGCCGCGATGGCGATCAGCTCGTTGTCGAGCGCCTTGTCGAGCCCGTGGTCCTGGGCCTTGGTGTTGCGCAGGTCCTGGTCCTCGAACTGGCCGAACTCGCCGTGGGCCGAGGCCTGGTGCAGCATCGGCGTCAGGTCGAGCCCGGAGGCCTTCCAGTGGTCGACGGCCCGCGCGACGTCGAGCGTGCCGACCTGGCCGACGGCCTCGTCGATGCTGCGGAAGCCGAGCTCGGCGAGCAGCTCGCGGACCTCCTGCGCGATGAACTCGAAGAAGTTCACCACGTAGTCCGCCTGGCCGCTGTAGCGCTCGCGCAGCACCGGGTTCTGCGTGGCCACGCCCACCGGGCACGTGTCGAGGTGGCACACGCGCATCATGATGCAGCCGCTGACGACGAGCGGGGCGGTCGCGAAGCCGAACTCCTCCGCGCCCAGCAGGGCGGCGATGACGACGTCCCGGCCCGTCTTGAGCTGCCCGTCCGCCTGCACCACGATCCGGTCGCGCAGCCCGTTGAGCAGCAGCGTCTGCTGGGTCTCGGCCAGGCCGAGCTCCCACGGACCGCCGGCGTGCTTGAGCGAGGTGAGCGGCGAGGCGCCGGTGCCGCCGTCGTGGCCGGAGACGAGCACGACGTCGGCGTGCGCCTTCGACACCCCCGCCGCGACCGTGCCGATGCCGACCTCGGAGACCAGCTTGACGTGGATGCGCGCTGACGGGTTGGCGTTCTTGAGGTCGTGGATCAGCTGCGCCAGGTCCTCGATCGAGTAGATGTCGTGGTGCGGCGGCGGGCTGATCAGGCCCACACCGGGCGTGGAGTGCCGCGTCTTGGCGACCCACGGGTACACCTTGTGACCGGGCAGCTGGCCGCCCTCGCCGGGCTTGGCGCCCTGCGCCATCTTGATCTGGATGTCGTCGGCGTTGGTGAGGTACTCCGAGGTCACGCCGAACCGGCCGGAGGCGACCTGCTTGATCGCCGAGCGCCGCTCGGGGTCGTAGAGCCGGTCGGGGTCCTCGCCGCCCTCACCGGTGTTGGACTTCGCGCCCAGCCGGTTCATGGCGATCGCGAGGGTCTCGTGCGCCTCCTGGCTGATGGAGCCGTAGGACATGGCACCGGTCGAGAAGCGCTTGACGATCTCCGAGACCGGCTCGACCTCGTCGATGTCGACGGGCTCGCGCACGCCCTCCTTGAAGGTGAACAGCCCGCGCAGGGTCATCAGCCGCTGCGACTGCTCGTCGACGCGGGAGGTGTACTGCTTGAAGATGTCGTAGCTGCCGGTGCGCGTGGAGTGCTGCAGGCGGAAGACCGTCTCGGGGTCGAACAGGTGCGGCTCCGCGTCGCCCTTCACGCTGCGCCGCCACTGGTACTCCCCGCCGGTGGGGAGCTCGCGGTGCGCCGGCGCAATGCCGCCGCGGGGGTACGCCGTCGCGTGGCGGCGGGCGACCTCCTCGGCGATCGTGTCGAGCTCGATGCCGCCGAGCTTGGACGTCGTACCGGTGAAGTAGCGGTCGATGACGGCCTGCGAGAGGCCCACGGACTCGAAGATCTTCGCGCCGGTGTAGGACGCCACGGTCGAGACGCCCATCTTGGACATCACCTTGAGCACGCCCTTGCCGAGCGCCTTGATGAGGTTGGCGACGGCCTTCTCGGGCTCGACCTTGACGTAGTAGGCCTCGCGGGCCAGGTCCTCGACCGACTCCATGGCGAGGTAGGGGTTCACCGCGGCCGCGCCGTAGCCGACCAGCAGCGCCACGTGGTGCACCTCGCGCACGTCGCCGGCCTCGACCAGCAGCCCCACCTGGGTGCGGGTCTTCTCCCGGACCAGGTGGTGGTGGACGGCGCCGGTGAGCAGCAGCGACGGGATCGGCGCCAACTCCTGGGTCGCGTGGCGATCCGAGAGGACGATGATGCGCGCGCCCCCCGCGATGGCCTCCGACACCTCGGCGCACAGCTCCTCGAGCCGCGCCTCCAGGGCCGCTCCCCCGCCCTCGACGTCGTACAGGCCGCGCACGACGTGGACCTGGAAGCCGGGCATGTCGCCGTTGCGGTTGATGTGGCGGATCTTGGCCAGGTCGTCGTTGGAGAAGACCGGGAACGGCAGCACGATCTGCCGGCACGACGCCGGGGTGGGGTCGAGCAGGTTGGCCTCGGGGCCGATGGACCCGCTGAGCGAGGTGACCAGCTCCTCGCGGATGGCGTCCAGCGGCGGGTTCGTCACCTGCGCGAACAGCTGCGTGAAGTAGTCGAAGAGCAACCGCGGCTTGTCGCTGAGCGCGGCGATCGGCGTGTCGGTGCCCATCGAGCCGAGCGCCTCGCCACCGGTGTTGGCCATCGGGCTCAGCAGGACGCGCAGGTCCTCCTGCGTGTAGCCGAAGATCTGCTGGCGGCGAGTCACCGAGGCGTGCGTGTGCACCACGTGCTCGAGCTCGTCGATGTCGTCGAGGTGGATCAGGCCGGCGTGCAGCCACTCGTCGTAGGGGTGCTCGGCGGCGAGCTGACCCTTGATCTCCTCGTCCTCGATGATCCGGTGCTCCTCGGTGTCGACCAGGAACATCCGGCCCGGCTGGAGCCGGCCCTTGCGGACCACCGTCGCGGGGTCGATGTCGAGCACGCCCACCTCGGATGCCAGGACCACCAGGCCGTCGTCGGTGACCCAGTAGCGCGAGGGGCGCAGGCCGTTGCGGTCGAGGACCGCACCGATCTGGGTGCCGTCGGTGAACACCACGCAGGCGGGCCCGTCCCACGGCTCCATCAGCATGGAGTGGAACTCGTAGAAGGCGCGCCGCTGCGCAGCCATCTCGCGGTTGTTCTCCCATGCCTCGGGGATCATCATCAGCACGGCGTGCGGGAGCGAGCGGCCGCCGAGGTGGAGCAGCTCCAGGACCTCGTCGAAGGACGCCGAGTCCGACGCACCGGGCGTGCAGATCGGGAAGAGCCGCTCGAGGTCGCCGGGGATCAGGTCGCTCTCGAGCAGCGCCTCGCGCGCCCGCATCCAGTTGCGGTTGCCCATCACGGTGTTGATCTCGCCGTTGTGGGCGATGAACCGGAACGGGTGCGCCAGCGGCCAGCTCGGGAAGGTGTTGGTCGAGAAGCGCGAGTGCACCACGGCCATCGCGGACGCGACGCGCTCGTCGCGCAGGTCGGGGAACACCCGGTCGAGCTGGTCGGTGGTGAGCATGCCCTTGTAGGCGAGCGTGCGCGAGGACAGCGACGGGAAGTAGACGTCGGTCTCGGACTCGGCGCGCTTGCGCAGGCAGAAGGCGAGCCGCTCCAGCGCCATGCCGCTCACGCGCGATGCGCGACCGGCCACGAACAGCTGGGCGAAGGTCGGCATCACGCTGCGCGCGGTCGCGCCCAGCGTCGAGTCGTCGACCGGCACCTCACGCCAGCCGAGCACGGCGAGGCCCTCCTCGTCGGCGATCTCCTCGATGCGGCGGCGGGTGGCGGCGACCGCCTCGGCGTCGCCGGGCAGGAACGCGGTGCCGACGGCGTACGCGCGGGCGGGAGGCAGCTCGAAGCCCGCCTCCTGTGCCACGTCGCGCAGGAACGCGTCGGGCACCTGCATAAGGATCCCGGCGCCGTCGCCGCTGTTGACCTCGGCGCCGGCGGCGCCGCGGTGGTCGAGGTTGCGCAGGGCGGTGAGCGCCTTGACCACGATGTCGTGGCTGGCCTCACCTGTCAGGGTCGCCACCATGGCGACGCCGCAGGCGTCCTTCTCGTGCCGGGGGTCGTAGAGACCCTGGCTCGGCGGGAATGCGTGCATGGAGGCATTCTCCCGTCGTCGTCGCGACTCGCCCGGGACCGAGTCCCGGGCAGTGGGGGTGGGTGTTTCCGCTGGGGACGACGTTGGCCCGAGCGAGACAGAACCTATCACCGGCGTCGTACGCCGGTCGGCGGTGTGTCAGGCCGTGGGACCGGCGGTCCGGCGGTCCGCGGGGTCCGCGGGGTCCGCGGGGTCCGCGGGGTCAGCGGGCTCGGCGGGGTCGGCGCTCTCGCCGGGGTCGGCGGCATCCGCGGCGTCCGCCGCGTCGTCAGCGTCCGGCTCGCCGGTGCGCACCGACTCCTCGCGCCCGGGGTGGCGACGCTGGGACCACGCGAACCAGGCGGCGGCGAGCACGAACAGCACGATCGACGTCCACACGTTGAGGCGCAGGCCGAGGATGTCGTCCATCTGCACGTCGTCGATGCGCAGGTTCTCGATCCAGCCGCGCCCGGCGGTGTAGAGCATGACGTAGCCGGCGACGACGCGGCCGTGACCGAGCCGGTAGCGCCGGTCGAGCCAGACCAGGACGACGAACGCGCCGAGGTTCCACAGGCACTCGTAGAGGAAGGCCGGGTGGAACGTCGCCACGTCGAGGTAGTCGGCGGGCCGGTGGGCGACGTCGATCTCCAGGCCCCACGGCAGGTCGGTCGGGCGGCCGTAGAGCTCCTGGTTGAACCAGTTGCCCCAGCGTCCCATCGCCTGCGCAACCAGCACGCCCGGGGCGAGCGCGTCGAGCAGCGGCAGGATCTTGATGCCCCGCGAGCGCGCACCGAGCCACACGCCGACGGCCCCGAGGGCGATGGCGCCCCAGATGCCGAGGCCGCCGCGCCAGACGTACAGGGCGGTGACGGGGTTCTTGTCCTCGCCGAAGTAGAGCTGCCAGTCGGTGACCACGTGGTAGAGCCGGCCGCCGACCAGGCCGAACGGAACGGCCCAGATCGCCAGGTCGCTGACCTCCCCGGGCGTGCCGCCGCGGGCCACCCAGCGCCGCTCGCCGATCCAGATGGCGAGGACGATGCCGAGGATGATGCACAGCGCGTAGCCGCGGATCGGCACCGGTCCGAGGTGCCACACGCCCTCGGTGGGGCTCGGGATGGACATCAGCGTCACCAGCGGTGACGGCACGGACGACATGGGCATGGGCAGCATCATCCCTGGTCGAGGATCATCGTGACGTCCTGGGCGAGCTGCGCCTGGGAGACGTCGGAGCCCCAGAACGTGTCGACACCGTCGTCGGCACCGATGCCGAAGACCTGGGTGCCGTGGTCCACGTCGTAGGTCTTCGGCAGGTCGTTCGGGTCGAGCTCGGTGCCGGCGGCGTCGAAGTAGCCGATGGCCACCTTCATGCTGGAGGCGACCTCGACGATCTCGTCGAGGTCGCCGGTGAGCCCGATGATGCTGGGGTCGAAGGCGTCGACGTAGTCCTCGACCACGGCCCGGGTGTCGCGCGCCGGGTCGGTGGTCACGAAGACCACGTCCAGCCGCTCCTTCTGCGCGTCGTCGAGGCGCGCGAGCGTGCCGGCGAGGGTCGCCATCACCTGCCCGCAGATGTCGGGGCAGTTGGTGTAGCCGAAGAAGACCAGCGTGAGGTCCTTGTCGGTGTCCTCGGTGAGGCTGTACGACGCCCCGTCGGTGTCGACCAGCGGCGTCGGGCTGACCTCGAACGGCGGGTCGAGGACGGTGCCGGTGAGCTCGATCGACGCGTCGGCGTCGCCGGACTGGCCGCCGCACGCGGCCAGCAGGCCGAGCAGCGCAACCGACGCGAGCGCCCTAGCGACCCGCACGGCGTACCCCTTCGGCCAGGTCGGTCGTCAACGCGCGCAGGGCGTCGAGGCCCGCGGCCTCGTCGCCGGGGTGGTCGAGCAGGCACCGGACGAATGCCGAGCCGACGATGACGCCGTCGGCGTAGGACGCCACCTCCGCCGCCTGGTCGCCGGTGCTGACCCCGATGCCGACGGCGACGGGGACGTCGCCGCTTGCGCGCACCCGCCGCACCAGCGGCCCGGCCAGGTCGGAGGTGGCGTCGCGCGCCCCTGTGACGCCCATGACGGCGGCGGCGTAGACGAAGCCGCGGCTGGCCGCGGCCGTCATGGCGACCCGCTCGTCGGTCGAGCTCGGCGCGACGAGGAACACCTTGTCCAGCTCGTGCGCGTCGGCGGCCGCGATCCACTCGCCGC
This sequence comes from Nocardioides sp. SYSU D00065, assembly GCF_017916425.1. Taxonomy (GTDB): domain Bacteria; phylum Actinomycetota; class Actinomycetes; order Propionibacteriales; family Nocardioidaceae; genus Nocardioides. Next base: position 29,337 of record NZ_JAFMSX010000004.1, read on the forward strand.
CGTGGTCGGGGGTGATGTCGGGCGTGATGAGCCCGGCTCCCCCGGCCTGCGCGAGGTCGGCGGCCCACCGCTCGACGCCGTAGCGCTCGACCGGGTTCCAGTACGTCATCACCAGCGTCGGCACGCCGGTGGCGGCGACCGCCTCGACGACCCGGAGGACGTCGGAGGTGCGGACCCCGGCGTCGAGCGCCTGCTGCGCCGCCGCCTGGATCGTCGGACCGTCCATCACGGGGTCGCTGTAGGGCAGGCCGATCTCGATCGCGTCACAGCCTGCCTCGACCATCGTCCGCAGGGCAGCGATCGACCCTTCGACGCTCGGGTAGCCGGCGGGGAGGTAGCCGATGAGGGCGGCGCGGTCCTCGGCGCGGGCCCTGGCGAAGGCGACCGACGTGGACGTGCTCGCGGTCACCGCGTCGCCTCCTCGGCGGCCTGCTCGAGGTCGGTCTCGGGCCCCTCCTCGGCGTCGCCGAGGCCGAACCACTCGAGAGCGGTCCCCATGTCCTTGTCGCCGCGACCGCTGAGGTTCACGATCACCGTCGCGTCGGGGCCCTTCTCCTGACCGAGGCGCTTGGCGACCTCGAGCGCGCCGGCGATGGCGTGGGCGGACTCGATGGCCGGGATGATGCCCTCGGTCCGGCTCAGCAGCGCCATGGCGTCCATCGCCTCGGCGTCGGTGACGGGGGTGTACGACGCGCGCCCGGCGGCCGCGAGCCAGGAGTGCTGCGGCCCGACGCCGGGGTAGTCGAGGCCGGCGGAGATGGAGTGTGACTCGACGGTCTGGCCGTCCTCGTCCTGCAGCACGAAGGTGCGGGCACCGTGCAGCACCCCCGCCTCGCCGGCGTGGATCGTGGCCGCGTGCCGGCCGGTGTCGACACCGTCGCCACCGGGCTCGAAGCCGTGGATCTCCACGCCCTCGTCGTCGAGGAACGCGGTGAACAGGCCGATCGCGTTGGACCCGCCGCCCACGCACGCCGCGACCGCGTCCGGGAGGACGCCGTACTGCTCGAGGCACTGGGCGCGGGCCTCGTCGCCGATGCCGCGGCAGAAGTCACGCACCATGCTGGGGAACGGGTGCGGGCCCGCCGCGGTGCCGAAGAGGTAGGCGGTGTGGTCGACGCTGGCCACCCAGTCGCGCAGCGCCTCGTTGATCGCGTCCTTGAGGGTCGCGCTGCCGGACTCGACCGGCACGACGGTGGCACCGAGCAGCTGCATCCGGGCCACGTTGAGCGCCTGGCGCCGGGTGTCGACGGCGCCCATGTAGACGGTGCAGTCGAGGTCGAGCCAGGCGGCGGCGGTCGCGCTGGCGACCCCGTGCTGGCCGGCGCCGGTCTCGGCGATCACCCGGGTCTTGCCCATGCGGCGCGTGAGCAGCGCCTGGCCGAGGACGTTGCGGATCTTGTGGGCGCCGGTGTGGTTGAGGTCCTCGCGCTTGAGCAGCACGCGGGCGCCGACGGTCTGCGAGAGCCGCTCGGCGTGGTAGAGCCGGCTCGGGGTGCCGGCGTAGTCGCGCAGGACCCGCTCGAAGTCGGCCACGAACGCCTCGTCGGCCATCGCGTCCTGCCAGGCCTCGGTGAGCTCGTCGAGCGCGGCGACGAGCGCCTCGGGCATGAACCGTCCGCCCCAGGTCCCACCGAAGTAGCCCCGGTCGTCGGCCTCGAAGCTGCCTGGCCGGACCCCTTGCGGGCTGGTCGCTGCACTCACGGGGCACCTACTCCTGTCATGGCTCGTACGGCGGCCTCCGGGTCGCCGTCCTTGACCAGCGCCTCGCCGACCAGCACGACACCCGCTCCCTCGGAGACGAAGCGCTGGACGTCGGCGACGCCGGTGATGCCGCTCTCGGCGACCCTGACCACTCCGTCGGGGATCTGGGGCGCGAGGCGGCCGAAGACGTCGGGGTCGACGTCGAGGGTCTTGAGGTTGCGGCTGTTGACGCCGACCAGGTCGGCGCCGAGGTCCAGCGCGCGCTCGGTCTCGGCCTCGTCGTGCACCTCGACCAGCACGGTGAGCCCCAGCTCGCGGGCCTGGTCGTGCAGGCGCCGGAGCGTGTCGTCGTCGAGGGCCGCCACGATCAGCAGGGCGAGGTCGGCGCCGGCCGCGCGTGCCTCCAGGAGCTGGTAGTGCTCGACGATGAAGTCCTTGCGCAGGATCGGGGTGTCGACCGCCGCCCGCACGGCGCGCAGGTCGTCGAGGCTGCCGCCGAAGCGGCGCTCCTCGGTCAGCACGGAGATCGCGGCCGCGCCGCCACGGGCGTACGCCGCTGCCAGCGCCGCCGGGTCGGGGATGTTCGCGAGCTCGCCCTTGCTCGGGCTGCGTCGCTTGACCTCGGCGATCACGCTCGCCCCGAGCGCGCGGAAGTGCGGCATCGGGTCGCGCGGCGCCGGCGCGTCGGCGAGGCGGGCGCGCAGCTCCGCCGACGGGAGCGCGGACTCTCGGCGGGCGAGGTCCTCGCGCACCCCGGCGACGATGTCGTCGAGCACGGAACCGGTGGCAGGCATGCGCTCAGCCTCTCACCCGGGGCCAGCCCCTTCGGGGCCGGTGCCCAGCGGTCGGACGCGGTGCGGGTGGGCTCGGGCTCAGTGCTCGGAGCCGTTGAAGCCGAGGCGCGACAACACCAGGAACAGCGGGAGAGCGAGCAGGGCCACGCCGATGCCGATCCACAGCAGGAGCTCGTTGGCAGGCGTCCGCAGCAGGGCGACGCTCCCGACGACGAAGCCGAGCATCGCGACCGCCACGGCGGTCCAAGCAGCGGGGGTGTTGCCGTGGCCAGCAGCCATCGTCGGTGCTCCTTCGTCGGTTCGGCGCGTGCGCACCCGAGTCTAGGCGGTCGGGTCCCGGCCCTCGTCGAGGGCCTTCCACATGTCGATGTTCTCCGTCGGCGCCGCGCCGGCCGGGTGGTCCTTGCCCCGGGCGCCGGTGGGCGCGTCGTACCTGCTGCCCATCTCGGGCCAGGAGCGCACCAGCCGCGCGCCCAGGACGGTGGCGGCGACGACCAGCGCGGAGGCGACGACCGCCAGCCAGAACCAGCCGGTCAGCCACGTCTCCTCGAGGTCCGCACCGGTGCGGCGCTGCACCTGCTGGCGCAGGTCGTCGGGCAGGTTCGCGGGCGCCCACGCCACGGTCGCGGCGACGCCGAGCGCGGCGAGGACCGCCAGCCAGCCGACCAGGCGGCGGAACCGGCCGCGGGTGACCAGCACGACGCCCCAGCAGGCCAGGACGACCAGCGCGAGCCCGGTGGCGAGCGGGGACGACCCCGCCTCGCCCCAGCTCGTCGCGGCACCACTCGGCACCGTGTCGGACAGGTCGCCGGTGACCCATGGCTTGGTGCCGGCGTAGGCGGCGAGCGCCGCGGAGACCAGGCCCAGCGCGACGACCGGCCCGAAGGTGCGCCGGGACCCGGACGGTTCAGCCATCGAAGCGGTGGACGAGGTCGGCGTCGAAGCAGGTGTGGTCGCCGGTGTGACACGCGGCGCCGACCTGGTCGACGACGAACAGCAGGGTGTCGCCGTCGCAGTCGAGCCGGATCTCCTTGACGTGCTGCACGTGGCCCGACGTGTCGCCCTTGGCCCAGTACTCGCGCCGAGAACGCGACCAGTACGTCGCCCGCCCGGAGTCGATGGTGCGGGCCAGGGCCTCGTCGTCGACCCAGGCCAGCATCAGCACCTCGCCGGAGCCGTGCTGCTGCACGACGACGGGCACGAGCCCCTCGGCGGTGTGCCGCAGCCGGGCGGAGATGGCGGGGTCGAGGGCGGTGTCGGGGGTGCTCACGGGTCCATCGTCCCAGCCTCGCGCGCGGCCCACGTCTCCGCGCAGCGCCGGGTCACCGGGCCGGGGGCGGGCAGGTCGCGGTCGTCCCAGCGGGCGATGGCCTGCACGTCGCGCGTCGTGGAGACGAGGAAGGCCTCGCTGGCCCGGTGCTGCACCTCGACCAGCGGCTCGTCGATCTCGCGGGCGCCGCACCACTCGATGACCAGCTCGCGGGTGATGCCCGCGAGACAGCCGGCGGCCAGTGTCGGCGTGCGCAGCTCGTCGTCGACCACGTAGAAGACGTTGGACCCGGTCCCCTCGCAGAGGTTGCCCGCGGTGTTGGCGAAGACGGCCTCGGTGCCGCCGTGGGCGTTGGCGTGGGCGAGCGCGATGACGTTATCGGCGTACGAGGTGGTCTTGAGCCCCGCGGTCGCGCCGTGCTCGTTGCGTGTCCACGGCACGGTGACGACGGTCGTGGTCTCCGCGGCCCGCTCGATGGCGCTCCACGCGACGACGAGCGTGGGCGGTCCGCCACCGCGCCCTGATCCCATCGGGTGCGGGCCTGCGGTCCACGTGATCCGCAGCCGCCCGATCGGGTCGTCTCCCACGACCGCCGCCACGCCGCGGCGTACGTCGTCGAGGTCGGGAGCGGGCAGCCCGAGTCCCGCGGCGCTGCGCTCGAGGCGCGTCAGGTGACGGGTCAGCGCGAACGGCTGGCCGTGCAGCGTCTTGACCGCCTCGAACACCCCGTCGCCCACCGTGAATCCGTGGTCGGTGACCGCGACGGCCCCCTGGGTCGGGTCGGCCAGCAGTTCCCCGTTCAGCCACGCGCGCATGTCGCCACTCTAGGGCCCGCTCCCCCGGCCGCAGGGTGCCGCCGGAACACGCCCGGCAGGGGGCGATTTTGGACCCGTGCGAGCCATGTACTACTGTTCCACTCGCACTCAGCGCCGGTGAAACGGTGCAGATGCAGGCGGACATAGCTCAGTTGGTAGAGCGCAACCTTGCCAAGGTTGAGGTCGCGAGTTCGAGTCTCGTTGTCCGCTCGGAAGGTCTCCCCCGTCAGTTCTGGAACCTCCACGGTGGGTTGGCCGAGAGGCGAGGCAACGGACTGCAAATCCGTCTACACGGGTTCAAATCCCGTACCCACCTCTCCGAAGATGCAGCACCGCAACAACTCAACACCCGGGCGATTGGCGCAGCGGTAGCGCGCTTCCTTGACACGGAAGAGGTCACTGGTTCAAACCCAGTATCGCCCACCACGCAGAAGCCGCAGGTCAGGCCCCATTTTCGGATCCCGAGGATGGGGCCTTCTGCATGTGTGATTCGCCCCCGTGCGCCCGACGTGCGCCCAGAGCGTCCCGGGCACGGTCCATCCGGGCCTCTGAAGCGTGGATGTAGCGCTCGACCGCGCGCAGCGAGGAGTGCCCCATGAGCACCATGATCTCGTGCGGCGGAACCCCGTTGTCGGCCAGCCAGGAGCCGTAGGAGTGCCGGCAGTCGTGCGGTGTCGGCAGCGGCGCCGCGAGCTCGGCGGCGCGCACGGCCGGTGCCCAGATCCGCTTCGTCCAGTTGCTGTAGTCCAGCGGCCGGCGATCCTCCGGCGCGACGTCGTAGTCCTGCGCGAATACAAGGCCCTCGCGGCCGTGGCGGGCGACGTGCGCCAGGTAGAGCTCGACGAGCTCGTCGGTCAGCGGCGCCCACCGGGACCCCGCTTCGCTCTTCGGCTGCGGCTTGATCGTGCCGTCGCGCTCGAGGACCTCCTGCACGCGCACGCGCCGGCGACGTACGTCGACGCGGAAGTGATGCATCCCCGCGCCCTCCTGCCACCGCAAGCCCGCGTCGAGCAGCAGCCGTACCAGCAGCTGGCTCTCCGGATCGGGTTCCCGCTCCCACGCTCGGCCGCGGGGCGTGCCTGCCGGCGGTCGGACCGGCCGCGTGATGGCCGCGATCAGCCGGTCGGCCTCGTCGATGTCGAGGAACCGGTCGACGTGCTTCGGCGGCTTCGGGGCGCGCACCCCCTCGGCGGGGTTGGTCCGGATCTTCCTCGCGGCGACCGCGGCCTCGAGGACCTGGCGCAGGAGACGTAGTGCCGTGGCGGCCGCCTCTCCCCCGACCTTCCGCGTGACCATGCCGGCCACCCACTTCTCGACGTCGATCGACTGGATCGACGCCAACGCCCACGAACCGAACGCCGGCTCGACGTGCACACGCCAGTGAGTCTCGTTCTTCGCGGCGGTGGCCTTGGCCACCCTCCGGGTCGTCTGCCATTCCGACCACCACGCCGACAGCGTCACCTTCCCAGCGTTCGGGTCGATGAAGTCACCGCGGCGCAGCTGCGACTCGAGCTCGGCCGCCCAGTCCTGCACCACCTTCTTCAACGGGTCCGTTCGGGTGTACCTCTTGCCGGCGACCTTGACGATGCCCTGCCACTTCCCCGACGGCAGCCTGCGGAATGAAGCCACTACGCAACCACCTTGTCGCTCATGCGGGTGGTGCCTCCTCGTGTAGTCGTCGGAGCAGGTACTCACGCTCCCCCGCCGTGCAGTACTTCAGCCGATCAGTCAGCGTCGGCAGATCTACCCACAACTCGTCTGCGGCTGGCTCGACATGGCCCTGAGCCCAGACCAAGGCGTCGCCCACGGCCGCGATGCAGGGAAGCAGCGTGCGAGCCGATTCCTTGCGGACGTACGTCTCTTCCTTCGCCGCCAATCCCATCGGCACGGGGCCCCGTTCGGCGTGCAGCGTCTCGTGCATGATCGTCGACCGCCGCTGCGCCTGGTTGAGGCCCCGACGTAGCGACACCGTCCTTGCCACGAAGTCCGTCAGCCCCAGCGGCCCGTGGTCGTGCCAGCAGAGTTTGTAGTGCGCGAGCCGGCCGAAGCGGCGCCATGGATGGATCCCCGTCATGCGGCGAGACCATAGGTAGCGCCACCGACAAGCCGACCGTGACGTCAGTCCTCGCGGCGGGCCGCGGCACGTTGCGGCCGCCGCATGTCCTCGGCCGTTCGGAGCGGGACGGGCGTGTCCCAGGCGGTGTCGACCCGCGGGCCGGCGTCGAGGATGGCGTCGACGACGCCCAGGACGGCTCTCCGTTCGCTCTCGGTGAGCCTGTCGGCGCGGGCCGGGAGCTCGAACTTGGTTAGTCGCGGCCGTTGCCCGGCCGCAATCAGCACCTGCTCGACGTCGACGCCCAGCATGGTGGCGAGCGCGTCCGCGGTTCGATCGGTGATCTTGGAGTGTCCCTGGCGGATCCGGCGGAAGACCTCGTACGTCGGGACGTCGCCGCCCGGGCCGACCTTCTCGACCAGCCGGTCGTACGCCTCGTGCAGGCTGATCTGCTCACCACGTCCACGTCGTTGCCCCAGTTCTTTGAGCCTGCGCTCCATCAGGTCTTGGAGCGTCTCGGCGTTCACATCGCTCAAGGTGGGGCCTCCGGCAGCGGGTTGTACAACGACGAACGGTGAATCACAGATTTGTAAGCACAAGTCAGGAGCGTGACGTGGTTCCCGGTGCAGGCGTGTGACCTGCATGGATGTTCCTACTTTGCTACTTGTACAAGTCACAAGTGGTTGCTACTGTCTCGCGTGACAGTTGTAATCAACAGAGAGAAGGCGCAAGATGAAGCGACTCCCCCGCCGAACCACTCCTCGTGAGGTCTGGATGATCGTCAAAGACGGAAGCCGCATGCGACGCAAGCGCAAGGACGCCGGCTACTCGCAGACCGACCTGGCCGCGCTCGTCGGATGTACGCAGCAGTACATCTCCATGCTCGAGAACGGCACCGACTCCGACTGCTCCGAGCGCATCGCGGAGCGGATCGCGAAGCGGCTCAACGTCGACCTGGAGGACCTCTTCGAGGAGCGCGAGCTCGTTCGCACGCCACGAATTGCTACTCCCTCGCGAGGCGGTAGCGCAGCATGACGAGGCTCCTGTCACCAGCGCACGTCGCCGAGCGTCTCGACTGCTCGCGGCCGCACGTCTACGGCCTCATCGCCGCTGGACGCCTGCGCGCAGTGGAGATCAAGGCCACCGGCACCCGCGCCAAGACCCGGATCCGCGAAGAGGACCTCGAGGCGTTCATCGACGCCAACACGCGCACGACCAACAGCGCCTGACCGCGCTCCCCCCTCAACAAGACAGAGCCAGCCGCACCGATTGCACCCGGCGAGCGACTGGCTCCGACGAAAGGAATCGTCCCATGATCGGGACCAGCGACACCATCGATCCCGCCGCCGCGGCCGTCCGCGAACACGAGCGCATCGCGCTCGCCGCGCTCACCGCCCACATCTTCGAGAACGCACTCGACGTGCCGCACTCGATCAACATCGACCGCTTCGGCTTCGACGCCCGCAGCATCGTCCTCTCCATCCACCATGAGTCCGCCCCGGCGTGGTGCAACTCCATCGCGATCGACCACGAGGCGATCACCGCCGTCGAGAACACCGACCTGTTCGGCAGGCCAATGAACCGGCACACCGTCACCGGCCGGCTCCCTGACCTCGGCATCCGCGTCACCGTCCGCTTCTTCCAGTCGCCACCCCGCAACGGCGGCGCCCACCTCACGGCAGTGGGTGCGTGATGCACCACCTGACCCCCGGCGAGAACTTCGTCCTCGGCCTCGTCATCGGCGTCGCACTCGTCGCCCTGTGGTTCGGGATCCCCGCCTTGTGGTGGGTGTGGCACGACCACCGCCTCACGGTCGCGCTGCAGCCGACCCTCGACGAGCTGCTCGACCTCGACCGCTGCGACATCTGCGGAGCACCCCTGACCGACGACGTCGTCGCCATCACCTGCGACGCGCACCGCTACTGCGGCGACTGCGACGACGCCTCCAACCGCTGCACCGCCTGCGCCTACGAGCGCCGGCTGGTCCTGGCCGAGGAGCGCGCATGACCGTCACCGACGACCACCGGACCTCGCGCCTCGACGAGGCGTACGACCGCGGCTTCGAGCCCGGCGACGACCACCTCGACGGTGGGGAGGCGCTGCCCGCCGACGACCCGTGGGCGATCGCGCTGGCCGAGTCGACCGCCACGGCCCGCCGCGCCCTCGACGAGCAGGCAGCGTACGACGCCACGCTGCAGAGGGCCGCGTCATGACCGCCCCGCTGCACGCCCGAGACATCAAGGGCAAGGGCCGCTACTACGGCTCCTGCGGCAACGACGGCTGTCCCCTCGAGCGCGCCACCGGTGACGGCCTCATGTCCGTCACCAACGCGCAGTCCGTCATCGCCAAACCCGCTCTCGTCCCCGCCGCCGCCAAAGCGACCGCGGCCGCCGCATGGGACTACCTCCCGCTGATGGTCGCGACGTCCCGGCAGGACCCCGAGGGGCCCTGCGCCCGAGCCCGGGTCGCCGACCGGTGCGGACACTGCCGATTCTGCGTCACCGCCGCCATCAAGGCCGAGCACAAGAACGAATGGGAGAAGGCCTCCGACCTCGGCACCCGCGTCCACGCACACGCCCACGGTCACGTGCTGCAGCAGCCGCTGCCCTACGACCCCGAGGTCGAGCCGTTCATCCACCAGCACCTGCTGTTCCTCGACCGGTGGCGGATCGACCTCGACAAGCACGTCGAGGCTGCCGAGACCACCGTCGTGTCGTGGAAGCACGAGTACGCCGGCACCGGCGACTTATGGCTGCACCTGCCCCTGGCGTACGACGAGGCCACCGGCCGCACGTCGTTCACGTCCTGGGGCCGGCGCAAGCTGTGGCTGATCGACGGGAAGTCGTCGCTGCGGAAGCCTGCCACGACGGTGTACGCCGACCAGCCGCTGCAGCTGGCCGGGCTGCGGTTCGCCGACGAGGCGGTGTTGCCCGACGAGAGCGTGGTGAAGCTCCCGAAGTTCGAGGGCGCCGCGATCCTCAACTGGCGCCCCGCCTCGCACGCGCTGATCCCCCAGCCGTCCGGCCGTGAGGTCCACAAGGCGTTCCTCGGTGCGGTTGCGCTGCAGCGGCTCTTCCACTCGCAGGACGTGAAGGCGTGGGAGCAGATCGACGCCCCTGCCGTGGACGAGCCCGCGCGGAAGGCGTCCTGATGCCGACCTTCTACGTCACCACCGACCGGCCCCAGGTGCCCGCCGCCCGGTTCGCCGCCGAGGACCTCGTCGACCTCGGCGAGCAGGTCGCAAGCCACCTCGCTCGGCACCGCGTGCTCTCGCGCGCCGTGCCGTTCCACGCCCAGGTCGGCGACGACCACGGCGCCATCCACCAGTCCGGCCTCCTGCGGCCGGTCACCTTCACGATCACCCAGGAGTCCTGATGCCCATCATCACCACCCAGCGCCGCATGGCCGAGCAGGGCCGGATCCGCCTCGGCCACAAGATCACCGGCACCAACAGCAAGGGCAGGGAGTACACCCGTCCGGCCAAGCTCGAGCGGTTCCGCTTCACCAGCCCGTCGGAGCGGCTCATCACCGAGATCGCCACAACGTACGGCGGCGAGGCCCGCCCGTGGGGCAACGACGGCAAAGCCGAGTTCGAGGTCCTCTCCGAGGCCACCGCGATCCCCGTCATCGTCGTCAAGGGCGGCTTCTCCCAGTGGCACGAGTTCTGGACCCGGGGCGGCTGCCAGCACCGCTGCGACGGCGAGAAGGACGTCGCCGGCAACTACTGCGACCCGCAGGACCCCAACCACATCGCCGCGATCGAGAAGCCCACCACACGGCTGTCGGTGATGCTGTCGGAGATCGAGTCCCTCGGCGTGTGGCGGATGGAGTCGAAGGGCTGGAACGCCGCTGCCGAGCTGCCGTCGATGGCCGAGCTCGCGATGCACGTCGGCGACCTGGTCCCGGCCACCCTCGGGCTGGCGGAGCGGTCTTCGATCATCCAGACCGACAAGGGCCCGCAGACGTCGCGGTACGTCGTGCCGTTCCTCGACCTGCACGTCACGAAGCAGCGGCTCGTCGAGATCGTCGGAGGCAAGGACGGCGCCCCGGCGCTCGAGGGTGCGGGGGCCGGCACGGCTGCGATCGAGGCACCAGCCCCGCCGTCCAACCAGCAGGTCGAGCAGCCGGTGGCCGCGGCGCCGCAGGTGTCCATCCCGACGCCTGAGCAGATCGCCGGCGCTGACCTGGCGACGCTGCGGCAGATGGTCGCGTATCTCGCGCAGCACGACCACGGCGAGCACCCTGCGGCTCAGGCGGCGACGGCGCGCATCGGCGAGCTCGAGGCGGCGGACGTCGCCGGCAGCGCCTCGCAGCCGGACCCGACGCAGGTGGCGCCGCAGCCGGACGCGGACGGCGTGTACGAGGGCGAGACCGTCGGCCCCGACGCGGACCAGGTGTGGGCCGACATCCTCAAGCTCGCCGGTCAGCGCGGCATGAAGGGCCCCGACCTCGAGGACGACGTCGCGACGTTCTTCGGCGGCATGACGTCGGCCGAGGCGTCCGGCGCCGAGCTGGCCGAGTACCTCAAGGACCTGGAGTCCCGGCCGGTTGAGGCAGGTGCGGCATGAGCGCATCGAAGTGGGACGGCTGGGACATGCTCGGCTTCGACCTCGAGACCACCGGCGTCGACGTCTGGAACGACCGCGTCGTCCAGGCCGCCGTCGTCCGCGTCGCCGCCGGCAAGCGCCCGGCCACCAAGATGTGGCTCGTCGACCCCGGCATCGAGATCCCCGCCGAGGCGTCCGACGTCCACGGCATCACCACCGACCGCGCACGAACCGAAGGCGGCGACCCCGGCCAGATGCTCTTTGAGCTCGTCGGCCTGCTCGCGCTCGCCATGGGCCGCGGCCGCCCAGTCGTCGGCATGAACCTGTCCTACGACCTGTCCCTCCTCGAGGCCGAGTGTCACCGGCACGGCATCGACGGCCTCGTCGCACGGCTCGGGCACCACAGCAAGGTCGGACCCGTCGTCGACGTTCTCGTCCTCGACAAGTTCGTCGACCCGTACCGCAAGGGCGGCCGCAAGCTCGAGCAGCTCTGCGCCCACTACGGCGTCCGCCACACCGGCGCCCACGACGCCGCCGGCGACGCGCTCGCGTCGTGCCGACTGTGGCCGCGGATCATGGCCAAGCACGCCCGCAAGTTCCCCGGGCACACCATCCACTCGCTGCACCAGTCGCAGATCGGCTGGCGCAAGGCCCAGGCCGACAGCCTCCGGGAGTACTTCGACCGCAAGGGCACCGAGCACGACGGGGTGTGCGGCGAGTGGCCGCTGCACCGCGCGTGCGCGCCCGCCTTGGTCGGTGGTGCCCGATGACCGCGCTCGAGCCGACCGGCAACGTCGTGCGCCCCACCGTGTGGCAGGAGAACGCCGCCCGGTCGGCCACCCGCGACCGCGTCGCGCACGTCGACATGGTCCTCGACGCCGCTTGCAAGGCCGCGGTCCGCTCGTTCCGGGAGGGCCGGCCAGGTTACGCGCTGTTCCAGCTTGCGCGCGCCGAGCAGCGCGCCGCCCGGGTGCTGGGCCCGACCGACTGGTCGACGCTCGCGGGAGGTGCGCGATGAGGTACACCACCCGTCCGCTGTCCGACCGCACCTGGCTCCGGCCGGCGGCCGCACGGAAGCGGTCGCAGTTCGACTCGACGTGGTCCGCGACCCTCGACCTCCTCGGACGCGAGATCGACCACCTCGGCGGCCGCGACGTCGTCATCGAGGTCGACGTCCGTGAGCAGGACATCCGCCTCGACGGCACCCTGCGCGCCAACGCCCGCACACCCGAACACCCCGCGGTCGTCGTGGCGTTCGAGTCCCGCGACCACGGGCCGATGCTGCACCGCTGCGACCGGTTTGAGCGGTCGTACCGCCGCGACTCCGTCGGATGGCAGGAGAACGTCCGCGCGATCGCGCTCACCCTGCGGGCCCTGCGCGCGGTCGACCGGTACGGCGCGACCGAGACCGGCCAGCAGTACGCCGGCTTCAAGGCGCTTCCCGCGGGACGCGCTATGCCCGCCAGCCACATGACTCGTGAGCAGGCAGCCGAATTGCTCGACCGTGTCGCGATCGGTCCGGACGCGGTGCCGGACGATGACGCGGTTCCGAGGATGCTCGCCTCGGACGCGTTGGCCAAGGCGGCGCACCGGTCGGCCCGCGCGATGTCGCACCCGGACCGGCACGACGGCGACCGCACGCTGTGGGACCAGGTCGAGCAGGCCGCCCAGGTGCTGGGGGTCTCGCGATGACCACCTACTGGGCCGGCTTCGTCGCCGGCGTCCTCGCCGTCATCTGTCTCGCCATCACCTACTTCGCGCTGCTCCGCGGCGACGGGAGGCGGCGACCATGAACATCCTCACCATCCACGTCATCGGCACCCCAGCGCCGCAGGGGTCGAAGCGGGCCTTCGTCGTCAACGGCAAGGCCGTCCTGGCCGAGTCGTCGAAGAAGGTCAAGCCCTGGCGCCAGGACGTGAAGTCCGCCGTCGAGGACCTCGCCAGCGACGGCCTCGTCCGCAGCCTCGAGCAGCTGCCCCTCACCGGGCCGCTCGAGGTGTCGATCGACTTCTACCTCCCCCGTCCTGGCTACCACTTCCGCACCGGCAAGCACGCCGGCGAGCTCAAGGACAACGCACCGGCGTACGTCGACAAGAAGCCCGACGTAGACAAGCTGCTCCGCTCCACCCTCGACGGCCTCAAGGAGGCCGGCGTCTACCGCGACGACGCCCAAGTCGCGATCGCCACCGGGGTGAAGCACTACGCCAACGCCGCCACCGGCGCCCGCATCGCTGTGCGCCCCCTGATCGCCTCCCCAGCTGCGGACTCCCCCGCCGCGGCTGGGGAGGTCCTCAACCAGCGCCAGGAGGTGCTGTTCCCATGACCACCGTGCCTGACTCGACCCCGGGTACGGTGACGGACGCCGAGGGCGGGGAAGCCGTCCTGGACGGGCCCTCGGCGTCCACCCTCCCCCTGCTCGGCGCCGGCCAGTTCCCGGACTGGATGGACCGGGGCGTCTGCCACCAGACCGACCCCGAGCTCTTCTTCCCTGAGAAGGGCGGATCCACCCGCGAGGCCATGTCCATCTGCGCCCGCTGCCCCGTCGCGGCCGAGTGCCTCGACTACGCCATCGACAACGACGAGCGGTTCGGCATCTGGGGCGGCGTCAGCGAGCGCCACCGCCGCGCCATCAAGAAGGCCATGGAGGAAGAGGCCGGCGTCGAGCGAGTCCCCTGCCCGCGCTGCGACGAGACCTTCCGCGATGCCGTCGCGCTCGCAGCTCACGCACGCCACACCCACGACCGGCCCGACGAGACCTTCGCCTGCCCGGCCTGCGAACACACCAGCACGGTCAAGCAAGGCCTGACCCTGCATATCCGCGCCGCCCACCCCGAGCTCAGGAACGCATCATGACCACCACTGCCGACATCACACCCGCGACGAAGATCGCGCTGCTCAAGCACCTCGCCTCCGGCAAGAGCCTCGACATCGTCGCCACCATCGTGCACCTCGAGCGCGACCAGGTCCTCGACGTCGCGTCCCACCACGGCTACCCCGACCGCGACAAGCTCGCCTGGGCCGTTGACGTCCTCGAGAAGAAGCTCGACGACGACGCCACCGAGCTGCCCGACAAGACGGCCGAGCACACCCGCGAGGCGCGCGCGACCACCCCGCGTCCCACCGTCGCGCCGGCCCCTACCCCGCCGGCGGGCGGCGGCGCGCTCGAGGAGCTCATCACGAGGGGCAAGGCCCACGAGTCGAAGCGCATCCAGACCGCCGCCAACAAGGTGCTCGACGACATCGACCGCCTCCGCACGCTGCTACGCGAGGACGAGAAGAAGCACGCCGCCCGGCGCAAGGCCGAGCGCGAGAGGGCCGCGGCCCGCGCCGAGGTGGAGCGCCTCGAGCGGCAGCTGGCTGAGGCGAAGGCCAAGCTCCGCGGCGACAAGAAGCCCGCCGCCAGGTCGACGCCCACCGCAGACGGGCCGCCAGCCGCGACGGTGCGCGCCTGGGCGGCCGCCAACGACGTGGAGTGCCCGTCGGTCGGCCGTGTCCCGGCCGTCGTGCGAGCAGCGTACGACGAAGCACACGCCCACCAGCGGGCGTCATGACCCGCTTCCGCGCCATCTGGCCCATCACCAACGAGCGGCTCCCCTTCACCGCCCTCGTCGCCCAGGCACAGCACGACCTCCCGTTCCTCGCCGCCCAGGCTCACGCCCGCATCACCGGCCCCGGCCGCTGGTCCGCCGCGCTCTCCACCGACATCCCGGGATCCGGCCGCGTCACCAAGTGGGTCCTCCTCTACGAGGCGCCGGCCACCCACCGAACCCGAACCACCAGCCAGACCATCCACCAGGAAGCAGGCACCGCAGCATGACCAACCCAGCCGACTACACCGCCAAGATCCGCGCCAAGGGCCTCGACGCCACCGGCGTCACCGAACAGCTCGCCGCCGAGATGTACCGCAACAAGAGCCGCCACTACATGGCAATCGTCGAATTCAAGGTCGACGAGACCCACGAGAAGGCCGACGGCACCCGCAAGGTCGACCTGGTCCTCACCCAGGTCGAGCCCGCCACCCACACCGACCTCGAGGAGCACCTCCGCGAGCTCACCCGCGTCGGCTACATCAACCGCCAGCGCGCCGACGGCCAGATGGCGATTGACGAGTCACTCGGCGCCGAGCGCACCGTCGCCGACGTCCTCGCCTCCAGCCAGTCGTTCCGCCCCCACCCGTTCCTCCCCGACGACGCCGCCAAGGACACCCCCATCTGCGACGTCTGCGGCGCCATCGAAGCCTCCGCCGTGCACTCCAGCCAGGACGTCCTCGACCAGCCCGACGACGAGGCCGACGACCAGGATGGCAGCGACACGAGCCGTACGTCGGCGACTTCGACGACTTCGACGACTACGACGCCGACCCCGAGCACCAGGGCCCGCACGCCTACGACGCCGGCCCCGACGACGTCTGCATCTGCGGCCGACCGTTCGAGCACGACCTCCACGCCACCACGCACCCGCTCACCGCCGTGCCCGACCCCTTCGCCCCACCCGCCACCACCTGAGACCCGGCCCGCGGGGATCAACGCCACCAACCGTCGCGCCGCGTACACGACGCGAGGACCGAAGGGCGCCCTCCCAGGCCGGCCGGTGCATTCCTTTCTCACCGGCTGGCGCACCTGCCCCCGCGGGCCCACACCCCAGCACCACGACCACCCGCCAGACAACGACGATCGAGGCGCACGTGACCCAGGACGGCCCACCAACCCGTCACCACCTCCGGCCCGTCACCGACGAGCCGCCCTACGACCCCGCCTACGACGACACCCGCCGACCACCCCAAGACAACGCCGCCGAACAGGCCGTCCTCGGCGCCCTCCTCCTCCGACCAGCCCTCGCACCCGAACTCGCCACCGAACTCGACGGCGCCGACTTCTACCGCCCCCAGCACGAGACCATCTGGAACGCCATCCACGCCCTGGCCGACCAGCTCCACGGCGAAGACCTCGCCGTCGACGCCGTCCTCCTCGCCAACCACCTCCAGCACACCGGCGACCTCGACCGCGTCGGCGGACCCACCTACCTCCACGACCTCGTCGCCAACACCCCCCTCGCCGACAACGCCCACCACTACGCCCGCATCGTCCGCGACCGCGCCCGCGCCCGCGCGCTCGTCGAACTCGGCACCCGCCTCGCCGCCACCGGCTACAAAGCCGACCCCGACACCCTCGACCTCGCCCTCGGCGACGCCGTCGAACTCGTCGAACAGACCGCCCTCCGCTTCGGCCCCCGCACCACCACCACCGGCGCCGGCCTCAAAGACCTCTCCTGGCTCCTCGGCGGCCAACCCCCAGTCATCCCCCCACCCGTCTACGTCCGCCGCGACGACGGCACCGCCCTGTTCTACAAAGGCAAGGTCAACGGCGTCTTCGGAGACCCCGAAGGCGGCAAGACCTGGCTCGCCCAGCTCGCCATCGTCGAAGCCCTCAACGCCGGCCAGCGCGCCGCCATGATCGACGTCGACCACAACGGCCCCGACCACACCGCCGCCCGCCTCATCCTTCTCGGCGCCCGCATGGAACACCTCGCCGACGCCGACCGCTTCCGCTACTACGAACCCGAAGACGGCGAAGAACTCACCGCCGCCGTCCACGAGCTCGCCACCTGGGCCCCCGACGTCCTCGTCATCGACTCCCTCGGCGAGATCTTCCCCATGCTCGGCGTCAACACCAACGACACCGACGAGATGACCTCCGCCATGCGACTCGTCTGCTCCAAACCCGCCCACGCCGGCGCCTGCGTCATCACCGTCGACCACCTCCCCAAGTCCGCCGACGCCCGCTCCACCGGCTACGCCATCGGCTCCATCGCCAAGAAGCGCATGATCCGCGGCGCCTACCTCCGCGTCGAAGCACGCACCAAGCCCATGCCCGGCGGCATCGGGAAGATCTCGCTCCGCATCGAGAAAGACACCAGCGGCGAACTCCGACGCTCCAGCCACGGCGGCTACGCCGGAACCCTCGTCCTCGACTCCACCCAAGCCCAAGTCACCACCTGGACCATCAGCCGCGCCGAAGCCCCCCGCAACCCCGACGGCTCCTTCCGACCCACCACCTGGATGGAGAAGGTCGCCACCTACATCGCCGACAACCCCGAGTGCTCCGGCCGCGACATCGAAGCCGCCATCCCCGGCACCGCCAAGACCATCCGCGCCGCCCTCATCCAACTCATCACCGAGGGCCACGTCACCCGCATCAAGGGCCCCAACCGCTCCTGGCTGCACACCCTCGCCATCCCCTACCGAGAGGCCGAAGATGATCTCGCCCAGCAGTCCATCTGACCCCACCATCCGGTGCGTCGGCAGTGCGTCGGCCAGTGCGTCGATCAGTGCGTCGGACAACCCCCCGGGCCCCACCGAGTCCAGTGCGTCGGTCCGGTCCCCCACCCCTACGGGGACCGACGCACTGAGCGAGCCCGCACCCCAGCACCAGTGCGGTGCGTCGGCAACCGCGTCGAACACCCGCACCTGCCGCGTCTGCGGATGCACCGAGTTCACCCCCTGCTTCGGCCGGAACGACCAGACGTGCTGGTGGATCGCCGCCGACCTCTGCTCGGCCTGCCGAGGGCTCGATGCCATGGACGGTGGTCGGTGATGAGCGACCCCATCGACGACGTGCCGCAGTGCACGGCGACGTCGCGGTCGGGCAACCGGTGCAAGCGGCGTCCGATCCCGGGCGGCACGGTGTGCGCGATGCACGGCGGGAAGGCTCCGCAGGTCGTCGCGGCGGCCGAGGCTCGGCTGCAGGCCCGTCAGGCGCTGCTGGCCGCGGAGGCGTTCGGTCTTCCGCGCGAGGTGGATCCGCACACTGCGTTGCTCGAGGAGCTGCACCGCACTGCCGGCGCCGTGCAGTGGCTCGGCGCGATCGTGGCGGACCTCGAGCGGGAGGCGATCACGTGGGGTCGCGTGAAGGAGACCCACGGGACTCAGCTCGAGAAGGGCACGGACAACGGGACGACGAACGCGGCCGCGGTCAACGTGTGGGTGCGGTTGTGGCAGGAGGAGCGGGACCGGCTCGCGAAGGTCGCGAAGACGTGCGTCGACGTGGGGATCGAGGAGCGGCGTGTGCGGCTGGCCGAGTCCGCTGGCCAGCAGCTGGCGGCGGTGATCCGGTCGGTGCTGGACCGGCTCGAGCTCAGCGACGGTCAGCGGTCGCTGGCGCTGCGGGTGGTGCCGGACGAGCTGCGGCGGCTGGCTGCTGACGTCGTGCCCGGCCAGGTCGTGGGGGGTGGTGCGTCGTGAAGGCCTACTTCTTCGACCGGCCCGACGCGCGCTTGCGCTTCGCGCGCTGCTCAAGCTCCAGCTTCACGAGGTGCCGGAACATCGAGCGACGGGCCACAGCAATCCGAGCCTCGTCGATTGCCACCCCCAGCGCCCCGACGCCGCCGCCGATCAAGAACATCTCCCACGTCCCGGGGTTGGGCAGCATCCCGAAGGCTTGGAGACCCAACGCCACACCGATCGCCAGCACGGCGAGGATGTACGAGCCCCCGCGCCCCTCGCTGCTCACCGCGTCCGGATGCTCTTCGAACTCGCGGAGCAGGACGGTCACGCGTGCCCTGATGCGCTCGAGCTCGTCGGCATGTGCCGGATCAGCCCGCAGTTCGAGCTGCTCAAGCAGCTGCACTTCCTCGAGCAGCTCGCGGCGTCGTCGTCCCCGTCGCCCGCCGAGCTGGTGCTGCAGCAACACGAATCCGACCAGCAGCGTCACGACGCCGGTTCCGAGCGCCTTCCACACCTCATCCATGCCTGCGGACCGTAGCCGCCGCCACCGACGCTTGCTCCCGAACCAGCAGACCCACCTCAACACCCAGGAGACCCCATGAGACCCACCCCGATCCCCGACGCCGAATTCTGGGAAGGCGCGACCCGCAAGGTCATCGCAGCCCCCGACGGCCGGCTCGACAACCCCGACATCGCGTCCGTCGAGGCGCTCGTCGACCAGTCCCCCGCCACCGGCCACCGGACCCTCTCGGTGCGGTGCGTCCCAGAGGACGACGACCTGGCGAAGCTGCAGGCCGGCGGCACCGTCTGGCTGACGTTCTGGGGACGCATGGTCCCGTGGACCGTCACCGTCGTCGGCCCGACGGCTCGTCCCGGCTGCAGGTGGACCGACTGCCAGCAGCAGGGTGCGCACTCGCACGACACCGAGTTCGTGTGGGTCAACCCCGGCGACCGGCAGGCCGGCGAGGTGCGCGTCCACGCCGGCGACGACGGGCTGGTCACGATCAGCGAGGCCGCGCTCGCGCAGCTGCTGACTGACGCCGGCTGGGAGCGTGCACGATGACCGGCCAGGAGCGGGAGTGGACCGCGCTCGGCGACCGTCACGAGGTGAACCCGAAGCGTCTCGCCGGCATCGAGCAGCGGTTCGAGGAGACCTACGCGTACGCGGTCAAGAGCGAGACGCACCTGTGGGGCGTCACGCTGATGCACCAGGCGACCGACGCGACGCTCGACGCGTTCGACGGCGGGCCGGGCGCGCCGCTGCTCGACGCAGACACGCTGCTGATGGCGCCGGCGGTGGGCTGCTACGTCTGCGAGCAGGCGTACGACCCGCGGCTGCGCAGGCGGAAGTGCACCGGTGAACCCAGAGGCGGTAGCCGCCGGTGACGTTGGTCGAAGACCGCGCCGCCTGCGGCGGCCGCGACACGGCCGCCGTCCCGCCACGCTCCGGGAATCTGCCCCACCGTTTGCAGACGAGCACCCGCACCCGAGAGGACACCCGATGAGAGCACTCACCATCCAGCAGCCCTGGGCCTGGGCCATCGTCCACGGCGGTAAGGACGTCGAGAACAGGACACAGGCGTGGCGCTACCGCGGCCCGCTCGCCATCCACGCTGGATCCCGCACCAGCGACCGTGGACTTGCCTCTGACCTTGTTCAAGCCGCCATCCGAACGCACGGCATGGACCACCCGACCCTCTACCCGAGCGCAATCATCGGTGTGGTCGACCTCGTCGACGTGCACCCCTCGGACGAGTGCGAGCAGCTGGGTGCCGGCGAGCTGTGCTCACCGTGGGCCGAGGCGTCGTACCGCGAGCACAGCGGCCGGTCGCGCAACCGCGTCGTGCACCTGGCGTTAGAGCACCCGCGGCCGCTCGAGGTTCCGATCCCCGCGAAGGGCCGGCTGGGGCTGTGGACCCCCGACGCCGAGCTGCTCGACCGGATCCGTGAGCAGGTGCCCGCAGGAGCCGCCGCGTGCACGCCTTCCTGACATGCAGCGGGAGGACCCGCCGTCCAGTTCGGCGTCGCTCAGAGAACGAGCTCTTCCCACTCCTGCGTCTTGGCCTGTCCCTCACCGGTCTCCCAATTGAGGCGAGCCCGGACTGTGAACGCCGGCACGCCTATGTAGCCGACGTCGAGGAGTTCCTTCCAGCGTCGGTTCGCGTCCTCGGCGAGGGCGGTGAGACGGATTCCGATCGGATGGGTGGGGTGCAGTTCGACGAGTTCGGTCACTTGGCGGCTCCCGTCCGGGCCATCCACTGTGAGCGCGACCTTGTGCGCCACGTCAGTGCCGACATTCCGGAAGCTCAGAGTGGCGGTCTCTTTGTCGTACGACTGGACCCACGCGACGTCATGCCGTTCAAGTTGGATCCGAGCCAACTTGTCGGCGCGCGCTTCTGCGGCGCGCGCGAGCTCCAGCGCCTCTGCAGCGTGACCGTTAGCGCGCGCCGACCGCTGCAAGCCCCACAGTCCGATCATCGCGGACACCAGGATTCCTACCCAGGTGGCCAGCAGATCTCCCGACACGTCAGTCGATGCCGCGCTGGTAAAGCACGTTCGCTGTGCCAGCTGCTTGGTCTTCGACCTGGTCGACCCGAACCGCTAGGTCGTCCTGCTCCGCATGCCACTGATCGTGCTTCGCGACGTCACCGACCGTCGCGCCGCAACGATCGCACGTCACTCTGCACCGCCGTTGCCGGGCTGGGCGCCGCCCGCCGCGTGCCGGTACGCCAGCGCCAGGTTCACGAGCATGCGGGCCTGAGCATCGGGGTGGCTGGAGTACTGGTCCACCGAGTCAGCCACTTCCGCGATCTTGCTGAACAACTTCTCCTGCGTCTCGGTCTTCGTTGCCACTGGACCACTGCCCTTCGTCTTGCTAGCGACCCGGTGCCGCCAGCGCGGCTTGACCGTATCTGCCTGCCCCGACACCGTCTGGAGAACGCGTGACCGACCACCGCCCGCCCGCCTGCCACTACGACCGCGACCTCGGCGAGCGCGTCACCACCGAGCACCGCGACGACTGCCCCGACCCCACCGGCCACCGCGGCTGCAAGACGTGCACCGCACCCCACTGCACCGTCTGCGGCCGCGCCCACGCCACCAACGAGCACCCCGTCACCTGCCCCGCCTGCCAAGGCCGCGTCGACCAAGACCTCGCCGAGATCGCGGACGCCTACGACGCCCTCGCGGTCGAGGCCGTCGACGGCGGCGGCGACGGCCGGCTCGTCGCCGCCGCACCCATCCCCGGCGGCGTCGCCCAGATCCTCCGCGGCCCGACCGTGTCGTTCCCTGCGATGCGGACCTTCCGCGGCTGGAAGGCCGACGACCACGAACGCGACCACCCGACCTCGTCGCGCACCGGCCGGCCGGCCGACCCGGTCCCGCCGCTCGCGATCCTCGCGCTGTGGGAGGACGCCTACCGCGCCTGGCTCGGCCATTCCCCTGCCGCAACCGCCACGGTTGCCGGCGCCGTGGCGTACCTCCGCGCCCAGTTGCCGTACCTCGCTCAGCGGACCGACGGCCCGGACTGGCACGACTTCACCCGCCAGGTCCGCGACGTCCGCGCCCAGCTTGAGCACGCCCTCCACGACGGCCGCGATCCCGAGCGGGGAGTCGAGTGCTTCGAGTGCGGCGAGACCCTGGTCCGCCGCTGGCGCCGCGCAACGCCCTGCACCCACCCGACGCCCGCGCGCCGCGAGCTGCAGCGGTGGGCGAGGCTCGGCTACCCGGAGGCGCTCACCGTCGGCGACGTCCGTGCCGCGTACCAGCCGTGCGGCGACTGCGACCAGGGCGGCATCGAGAACCCTACGGCGGGGCAGTCGTGGGAGTGCCCGGGCTGCCGGAAGGAGTACGACCCCGGGGAGTACGCCACCGCGGTGCGTCGCGACCTGCTCACCAACGGCGCCGCCGGCGACGGCTGGACCCACATCTCAATGGCCGCCGAGGCGGCGTCAACGATGACCGGCGGCCTCGTGCTCCCCGCCACGGTGCGGAAGTGGATGGATCGCAACAAGGTCGCCTCCTGCTGCCTGTGGGAGCCCGGCAGGACGTGGGGCGTGCGGCTGGTGTTCTGGCCCGACGTCGCCGACGCCGCAGTCGACCTGAACCGCCGCGTCGTCGCCGCCGAGCTCCAACGGAAGCGTCGCTCGCAGGAGTACGCCGCCTGGACCGACGCGGTCGAGGCTGGCGAGGACCCCAAGGCCGCCGGGGAGCGGCTCGGCATCGCGCGGGCGCGGGTGCGGTCGTTCCTCGATCAGCACGACTTAGCCAGCGCATGACGCGTTCGAGCGTGTCGCGCCGGCGTGTCGGTGGCGGCCGCCATGCTGGGGGCATGAACGATCAGTCGGAGCCCGGGGAGCGGAAGCGCACCATCGGCGAGACGTACGCCAAACTGCACCGCGGTTTCGACCCGAGCCCCGCGATCGAGAACCTGCTCCACGCGCACGCGAGCGCCACCAAGAAGACCGAGTCGTTCCGGAGGTCGATGGAGGCAGCGAGTGGCGCGGTCAAGATGCCGGAGCCGATCGACTACAGCTTCTTGGCGGACTCCCCGGAGCGGCGCGCGGCCCGTGCGTCGGAGCAGACCGCCGAGCTGCTCGAGGCCTTGGTCAGTTCGGCCGTCGCGTCAGACGCGCGAGCGGTGGAGGCTGAGAGGTGCGCCGTGCAGGCTGAGGAGCGTGCGATCGAGACCGAGCGGCGAGAGCAGGTCATGCTCCGCTGGACGATCGCCAGCGTGATCCTCGCAGCAATCGCGGCTGCCGCCTCGATAGTCACGATCGTGATCGGCTGAGCACGATGCCGACCGACTGGGAGCGCGACCTTCACGACCTTGTCGCGGAGATTCGGGCCGTCTGCACGAGCCTGGCCGACCCCACGAGCGGCATGGCGCAGAACGCCAGCGTCGGCATCAGCGCCTATGCGCGGTCACCCCGCGTTGCCCTTGGCATCATGGCGAGCATGAGCGCCCTCCGAATCGAGCGACGTAACGAGATCCTGCTCGCGCAGGGCCGCGCCGGAGGCTTCCCCCGAGCCGAGCTGGACGCTGCGCTCCCCGAGCGATACCCCGGCTCGCGACGCTCCGACCCCGATGAGGACTGCCTCGACTTCCTCGAGGCCTACGTCGCTGCACCGGTGCCGGACGTCGAGCTCGTCCAGGCGCTGGCAGACACCCACGGTCTCGTCGCGTACATGCGCATGGCTCACATCAACAACCTTGTCGGCCAGCTGCTGGTCGACGTGGACGGCTCCTTCGCGACGCTCCATGACCTCATGGCAGCCGAAGCGCTCACCGATGAGACCGAGTACATGCTGTGGGAGGACTGAACGCAGCGCCGACGATGCGCGCTTGACATCGCCTATCGTTTCGGTGTCTCATTCCCTCAAGAACCCCCTACCCAAAACCCGGTAGCAGGGGTTCTCGTGCTGTCAGGCCGGCCGCTCGCGCGGCCCGCCCGACAACTACTTCAGCCAGGGATGTTCCTTGGGTCGTGGCCGTAGCTGTTGCGCTCCCCGATGGTGCCGTCCTGCTTCTTGATGACGTGCTCGACGCGGCGCTCCTGCGCCATCTGGCGGCCCTTGGCTTGCGCCTCGGCCTTCGTCTCGTGGACGTTGGCCGCACGGCTGCTGCCCTCCACCTTGTTCTTCCACTGGCCGTCTTCGTAGTACGTCTCGATGTCGCCGTTCGGCATCGCGCGCACCCCCTTTCCTTCGGAAGCAGCAGTGTGGCGAGTCGGACGGCTGAGCGGTAGGGACGCACGCTCAAGGGGGTGGTCGCAGTGACGGCGACCGCCGACCCGCTCAACGTCTGGGAGCACGCCGCCCGAGCGTTCGAGCTCCGTGCGCCCGACCCCGTCCGCGAGAAGGCCGACGAGGACTCCTGGCGCACACCCGGCACGCTGGCCAAGCGGCTCAACCCCGCCACCGTGCAGACCCCCGCCCTCGACCGCGTCGACGCCGCCCTCCAGCGGCTGATGTCCACCCCCGACGGCCGGCTCATCATCACCATGCCGCCGCAGGAGGGGAAGTCCACCCGGGTCGCGAAGGACTTCGTGCTGTGGGTCCTCAAGCAGCGGCCCTGGACCCGCGTCGTCGGCGCGTCCTACGGCCAAGGCCTCGCGAACCGCAACGGTCGCTCGATCCGGAACATGATCAAGTCGAACCCGGAGCTCGGCATGACCCTCGCCGCCGACAACGGCTCCGCGTCCGAGTGGCAGCTCCACGACCGCGACGGCGGCCTCGTGTCCGTCGGCATCGGCGCCGGCCTCACCGGCCGCCCCGCCGACCTGATGGTCATCGACGACCCGATCAAGGACCGCAAGGAAGCTGACTCCGAGGTCTTCCGGCAAGCCGTCTGGGACTGGTGGACCGACGTCGCGTCCACCCGACTCGCGCCCGGCGCGCCGGTCGTGGTGATCCTCACCAGGTGGCACGAGGACGACTTCGCCGGCCGGCTCCTCGCCGCGGAGGACGGCCACCTGTGGGAGGTCCTCAACATCCCCGCCGAGGCCGACCACAACCCCGACGAGGGCGAGACCGACCCCCTCGGCCGGCAGCCCGGCGAGTTCCTCGAGTCCGCCCGCGGCCGCACCCCCGAGCAGTGGCGTGCGATCCGCACCCGCGTCGGCCAGCGCACGTGGAACGCGCTGTACCAGGGCCGCCCGTCATCGCCCGCCGGCACGATCTTCAAGCGGCACTCGTTCAAGCGCTACGACCGGCCGCTGTGGCTCGAGCGGGAAGACGGCACCCGCATCGTCACCGGCTTCGACGACCTGGTCCTCAGCTGGGACATGACCTTCAAGGACACCGAGGGCACCGACAAGGTCGCCGGCCACGTGTGGGGACGGATCGGCGCCGACGTCTACCTCCTCGACCGCGTCAACCGGCGCATGGACTTCGTCGAAACCCTCGCCGCGTTCAAGGCCCTCGCCGCGCGGTGGCCGCAGGCGCTGCTCAAGCTCGTCGAGGACAAGGCCAACGGCCCGGCGGTGATAGCGATGCTCGGCCGCACCGTGCCCGGCATCGTGCCGATCGAGCCCGACGGGTCGAAGGTCGCCCGCGCGACAGCCGTGTCGCCGCTCGCCGAGGCCGGCAACGTGTGGCTCCCCGCCTCGATCGGCGCCGACGGCGAGCCGTTCGCGCCGTGGGCCGACGACGTCATCGAGGAAGCGGCCGGGTTCCCGACCGCGAAGCACGACGACGACGTCGACGCCATGTCGCAGGCGCTGAACCGCATGATCTTGATGCCGCTCCTCGCCGGGCAGGACCTTGGCGCCGGCACCGGCATCGTCACCCACGCCGACCTCGACCCCGCGCTCGCTGGGTTCGGCCGCTACATCCCCTGACCCGACGACCGAGAGGCGGTGACCCCGTGGCAGGACTGATCCCCAGCACCGCCGCACACGCCCCCGTCGTCGAGCAGTTGCAGTCCGAGCTCCGCGCGTCGCAGGAGAACGAGCTGATCCTCCGCGAGAACCTCGCCGACCTGCAGCTCGCGCTCGAGGACAAGGGCTGGGACCAGATCTCTTCGGCCGTCCAGCGCGACTTCTCCCCCGAGGCTCGCAAGGCCCTCGCCCGCATCTGCCGGCACATGGCGATCGCCAACCCGCTCCTCAAGCGCGGCATGCAGATCCGCATCGGCTACGTCTGGGGCCAGGGCGTGCAGGTCCGCGCCCGCGCCGCCGGCGAGGAGCAGGCCCAGGACGTCAACGCCGTGGTGCAGGGGTTCCTCGACGCGAACAAGACCACGTTCTCCGGCGACGAGGCCCACGACCAGCTCGAGCGCGGCGCCGCGACCGAGGGCAACGTCTACATCGCGTGCTTCACCTCGCCGATGACGGGTGCCGTCCGGATCCGCACCGCGCTGGCCGACGAGGTCGTCGACGTCATTACCAACCCCGACGACCGCGACGAGCCGTGGTACTACGTCCGCGAGGTCCCTCAGCGGATCGTCGAGAAGGGCTACCAGCGGGGCGCCACCCGCACCCGCAATCAGATCGCCCGCGTCGCGCACCCCGCGCTCGGCTACCGCCCCCAGGTGCGGCCGCAGACCCTAGACGGCATGCCGATCCGGTGGGACGCCCCGATCAAGCACGTCAAGGTCAACCCCGTCGCCGGCTGGCGGTTCGGGATTCCCGACGTCTACGCCTCGCTGGCGTGGGCCCGCGCGTACAAGGACTTCCTCGTCGACTGGGCGCAGCTGACTCACTCGCTGTCCCTGATCGCGTGGCAGGCCACCGGCGGGACGACGTCGAAGGCGCAGAAGGTCGCCCAGGGCATCGCTGCGGCGAACGGCGGCAACGGCCCGGGCGTGGGCGGGATCCCCCCGATCGGCGGCGGCCAGGCCGGGCAAGCGGCGGTCGGCACCCCCGACGTGCGCCTCGAGGCGGTGTCGAAGTCCGGCGCGACGATCGACGCCGACTCGGGCAAGCCGCTCGCCGGCATGGCGGCCGCGGGTCTCGGGCTGCCCGTCACGATGCTGCTCGCCGACCCCGGCGTCACCGGCGCCCGGGCGGTCGCCGAGACGCTCGACCTGCCCACCATCCTCGAGATGGGGATGCGGCGCCTGCTGTGGCAGGCCGCGTTCACCGAGGTCATCGAGTACGTCGTTGACCAGGCCGCGATCGCGCCCCGGGGTCCGCTGCGCGGCGCCATGTCGCGCGACGAGTGGGGCCGGCTGCAGGTGAAGCTGACCGGCGACGTCGAGAAGACCCTCGACTGGGACTGGCCGCCGCTCGTTGACGTCGACCCGGTCGAGCTCGTGAAGGCCATCACCGCCTCGGCCGAGACCACCATCGGCCGGGCCGTGCCGGTCGTTCTGCTGCGGCTGCTCCTCAACGCCCTCGGGGTGAAGGACGTTGACGAGGTCCTCGAGCAGGTCACCGACGACGAGGGCCGGCTCATCGACCCCGACCTCGTGGCCGCTCAAGCCGCCGTCGACGACGAGCGCCGACGCCGCGCCGCCGGCGCCGACCCGGTCGGCCCGGCTGGCGACCCAGACGACGAGGACGCCTGATGCCGGTCATGTGGGGCGGCTGGCGGAGCGCGCGCCCGCAGGCGCCGAAGGTTGGCCGACCGGCACGCGACCGGTCGAAGAACAGGGCTCAGCGCCGGGCACGGAAGCGCACGCGTTGATGGCCGGCGGCGTCGCGGTCCCCGTGAACGTCGAGGTCCTCGGCGTAGAGGTCGGCCACTGGTGCCGCACCTGCGCGCTGTCGTCCGGCATGCGGGTCTGGTACGTCAACCGCACCCTCGGCCGCCTGTGCCTGCACTCCACGACCGGCTGCACCGACGCCGACCACGACGACGTCGAGCTCACCGACCAGCCGACCACGCTCTGGCGGACCTGAGCATGGCCGTCACCGCCCGCACCCTCCGGCTGCAGCAAGCCCTGTCCCGCGAGCTCGACAAGATCCTCGACGCCCAGCAGCGCGCGCTCGTCTCGGCGTGGGTCGACGCCTGGGACGAGGTCGCGCCCGATCTCACCGCAGCACTCCTCGAGATGCTCGTCGCCGGCGAGACCGTTACCCGCGCGCAGCTGCTCCGCTCCACCCGCCTGCGCCGCGCGCTCGCCGTCGTGGCCGACAACGTCGAGCAGCTCGCCCACGACGCCGGCGTGCGTATCACCGGCGACCTCCGCGACGTCATCGACCGGGCCGGATCCGCCCAGGCCTCGGTCATCGACTCCCAACTGCCGCCCGACACCGACCTGGTTGCCGTCGACGCCTGGTCGCGGGTCGACGACCGCCAGATCGACGCCATCGTGCGCCGTTCCACCGAGCAGATCACCGCCCTCACCCGTGCACTGCCCGCTGCGGCGTACGACGTCGTGCGCCGGGAGCTGATCCGCGGTGTCGCTGCCGGTTCGAACCCGCGGGAGACCGCCCGCCGCATGATCACGCGCGCGGAGAAGTACGGCTTCAACGGCGGCCTGAACCGGGCGCTCGTCATCGCCCGCACCGAGACCCTCGATGCCCACCGCGACGCTGCCCGCCTCGGCCGCATGGCACACGCCGACGTGCTCGGCGGGTGGACGTGGATGGCGAAGCTCGACACCCGCACCTGCCCGTCGTGCTGGGCCCAGCACGGCAGCGTCCACCCGATCGACAAGACCGGCCCGGACGACCACCAGCAGGGCCGCTGCACCGCGCTCCCGACCACCAGGTCCTGGGCAGACCTCGGCCTCGACGTCGCCGAGCCGCCGTCGCTGCTGCCCTCGCGCGAGGAGGCGTTCGAGGCGCTGACCGGCGAGCAGCAGCTGCAGGTCCTCGGCCCGGGCCGCTACACGGCGTACGCCAACGGCACGTTCCCCATGGACGACTGGTCGGTGGTGAAGTCCACGCCGGGCTGGCGCGACTCACACGTGGTCGCGCCGGTGCCTCAGAGCGGCGGCCGATCGTCGCGTAGCGCAGCCTGACCCGGGACGTACGCCGGCGTCCCGCAGTGCAGGCAGACCTCCACCCGGTCGGCCCCACGCGACGTGACGTGAACCTGGTCGAGCTCGAAGGCGTGCTCGACGCAGTCCCCGTCGTCGTCGATGCTCATTGGCCGGGAGCGGCCTTCGCGAGGTCGGAGTCCTTGCCTGGACAGTCGGGGTTCAAGCAAACCTCAGCGAGCCGCATACCCGGCCGGAGCCGCGACCCGCTGTTGATCGACGAGTTCGGGTCCACCTGCATCTGCTCCCCGCACTGGGGACATCTCGACTCCATCCACCGAACGCTACCCGCGACCGGGAGGTCCTGCCATGCCCAAGAAGCTCGCCGAGCAGGCGCTCATCACCGAGGCCGCCGCCGCCGCCGCCAAGGACAGCGGCCGCCTCCCCATCCAGTTCATCTCCCCCGGCTGGGGCTCCTCCGGCTACTACTCCCCCGAGGTGATCGCCGAAGCCGCCGAGACGAAGTTCATCCCCGCCGGCACCCACATGTACGCCGACCACCCCACCGACGCCGAGGACGCCGAGCGCCCGGGCCGCTCGATCAAGGACCTCATGGCCGTGGTCGTCGAGGACGCCTACCTCTCCCCCGACGGCGCGCTGGTCGGCGAGGCCGACGTCGTCCCGGCCTGGCGCGACCTCCTCGAAACCGTCCGCGACCACATCGGCGTGTCCATCCGCGGCTCCGCCACCGACATCGTCGAGGGCGAGGCCGAGGGCCGCCGCGGCCGCATCGTCGAGGGCCTGGTGGCGCCGTGCACGTCGGTCGACTTCGTCACCCGCGCCGGCCGCGGCGGGAAGGTGCTGCAGGTCATGGAGTCCGCGGCCGCCAACCAGCGGGCCATCAGCCACGGCGTCGAAGAGGCCACGGTCAACGACACCCGCGAGGCGCTGCAGACCACGCTTCGCGATGCCTACGCCGGCGCCAAGACCTGGATCTACGTCCGCGACTTCGACGACTCGACCGTCTGGTTCGAGATCGAGGGCGACGGCGACGACAACGGCATCTACGCCCAGGGCTACGCCATGAGCGACAGCGCCGGCGCCTCGCTGTCTGGCGACCGCACCGAGGTGCGCGTCCAGACCACCTACGTCCCGGTCACCCGGCCGGGCAGCACCACCGACACCACCACCGAGGAGTCCGAGGAGGACACCATGCCCAAGATCCAGATCGAGGAGGCCGAGCACGCTCGCCTCGTCGACGCGGCCGGCCGGGTGAAGACGCTCGAGAGCGAGCGCGACACCGAGAAGGCCCGCGCTGACGTCGCCGAGTCGACGCTCGCGACCGAGCGGCGCCGTGCCCGCGCGATGGACCTCATCCGCGAGCACGACCACGCCTTCACCCCGCTCGAGGCCAAGGGCCTGGTCGCGGACCTCCCGCTGACCGAGTCCGGCGCCTTCGACGAGACGAAGTTCGCCGAGCTGCTCGCCGAGCACGCCGCCTCGGCGGCCCAGGCCGGCGGCGCCGGCCAGGTGTCCGGCTTCGGCCAGACCACCGACACCGGCAAGTCCACCACCGAGTCGGCGCCCGCGCCGGCCAAGACCGCCTGGGGCCGCACCCTGAGCGAGAAGGGAGCCTGATCATGGCGACCAACGAGAAGTTCCGCCCCGGCGACAAGGTCTCCCTCCCGGTCCCGGCCGGGACGAAGGCCGGCGCGCCGCTGCGCATCGGCGGCCTCAACGCCGTCGCCCAGACCGACCGCGCCAAGGTCGACGTCTCGCCGACCAACGCCGACGGCACCACGAACACCTCGTACAACTACGGCGGCGGCAACCCCAACGGCCACGCCTCGTGCTGGCTCGACGGCGCCCACGAGTTCACCGTCGACTTCGCGGTCAGCGGCGTCGGGGAGCCGATCTACATCACCGGCGCCAACGCCCTGTCCGGCACCGCGACCGGCAACAACCTGTACGGCCACGCCCTGACCACGAAGGGCGCGCCCAGCGGGCCCCTGACCGTTCGCCTCGCGAACTGATCGGAGCACCAACATGACCATCGAGCTGCTGTCCGGATCCGCCGCGGTCGAGGCCGCGTCCGACTCGGACTTCTCCGGGACCGTCAACCCCCGGTACTTCAAGGTCGACGAGAGCCTCGCCGAGCAGGCCACCACCAAGCTGGCGGCCGCGTTCGGCAACCACTGGGGCGCCGACGTGCGCCTCGCCGAGGCGTTCTCCACCAGCGACTTCAAGCTGGCGGCCGCCAAGGAGCTGGACGCCGAGATGCTGGCCCAGTACGACGAGCTCCCCGCCAGCTGGGACCAGTACACCGACACCACCACGGTGCGCGACTTCCGCCCCAAGCGGCTGCAGTCGCGGTGGCGCTCCACCATCGGCATGGCCCGCGTGCCGGAGCTCACCGAGTACCCGGCCGACGACCGGCGCGGCGCGACCGAGTACGCCATCGCCGTGGCCAAGTACGGCCGCCGGTTCGCCATCTCGTGGGAGGCCTGGCTGAACAACGAGGCCGTCGGCGAGCTCGAGGACCTCCCGGGCGAGCTGGCCCGCCAGGCCCGCGAGACCGAGATGATCGCCGCGGTGTCGAACCTGCTGCTCGTCGACCCGGCGACCAACACCGCCTCGGACGTCAACACGCAGTTCTTCAAGTCGGCCAACGGCAACGCCCCGGGCAACCTGCCGCTCACCCGCGCCAACCTCAAGACGGTCCTCGACGGCATGGCCACGAAGAAGGACCCCAACTCGAAGCGGGTCATCGCCCGCCCCGAGGTGGTCGTGGTCATCCCCAAGGCGCTCGAGTCGCAGATGCTGTCGATCATCCGCCCGACCGAGGTCCGCGTGACCGTCGACGGGGTGGAGACCATCGAGAGCAACGAGTTCTCGGGACTGTCGTACGTCGTCGAGCCGATGCTCGACTTCGTCAACACCCACGCCAACGCCGCCACCACGTGGTTCGTGCTCCCGAAGCCGCGGTCCACCCGGCCGGCGATGTGGGTGGCGAAGCTCGCCGGCCACGAGCAGCCCGACCTCCGCGTCAAGGCCGACACCGGCCAGCGCGTCGGCGGCGGGCAGATCTCGGCGCTCGAGGGGTCGTTCGAGATCGACGACATCCAGTACCGCGGCCGCCACATCGTGGGCAACCAGCAGGGCGACCCGCTGTTCACCTACGTCAGCCGCGGCGCCTGACCGCTCGCTACACCGCCTCCAGGTGGGGCGAGGGCACACGCTGCCCTTGCCCCGCCTGGCACCAGCACCACCCCGCACCGCCACCTCGAGGAGGAGCCATGTCGTACGACGTCACCAAGGCCGTCGGGCAGGTCCGGCTCCTCATCAACGACACAAGCACCGACCCCGTCTTCGCCGACACCGACGTCGCCGCGTTCCTCGCCATGGAGGGCGACAACGTCAAGCGCGCGGCCGCGCAGGCGCTCGACACCATCGCCGACGACGAGGCCCTCACGTCGAAGGCGATCCGCACCCAGGACCTCGCCACCGACGGGCCGAAGGTCGCCGACTCGCTCCGCAAGCGCGCCGCAGCGCTCCGCGACCAGGCCGACCGCGCCGACGCCGACGCCGACGACGGCTTCTTCGCCATCGTCCCCATGGGCGGCCACGGGCACACGCCCGAGCTCACCCAGCACGCCCACTTCCCCGGGTACTGGCCGTGAGGCGTCACCACACCGGCTCCGGCCGGCGCAGCGTGATCCCGGCCGACTGGTCCGCCCACCACCGTCCCGCCGCCAACGACACCCACACCGGCACCGTGCAGCTGCGTCACGCCGGCGGGATCCGCGGCACCTTCGACAAGACCACCGGCACCTGGTCGACCACACCGCACCCGCCCTACTACGCCGGGCCCGCCCGCATCCAGCTGCTCCCGTCCGAGACCCAAGAGGTCGAGGCGGCCGAGCAGCAGGTGTCCTTGGCCCGCTACGCCGTCATGCTCGATGCCGACGTCACAGGGTTCGCCCTCGAGGACATCTGCAAGGTCACCGCCGTCGAGGGCAACGGCGACGCCTGGCTCGTCGGGCGCGAGCTCACGGTCTACGCCTTCGGCGGCGCGTCGCTGCACTGGGAGCGGCGCCTGCTGTGCACGGACTCCCTCGAGACGCAGGAGCAGTGATGGCCAGCAGCGACGCCTCCGAGTTCCATGGTCTGGCGGTCAAGCTGCAGCGCGCGTCCGCGCAGGTCGGCGCAGCCGCAGCCGCCGCGGTGAGGAAGACCGCCTTCGACATCGAGGCCGACGCGAAGGCCCTCGCGCCCGTCGACACGGGCAATCTCCGCAACAGCATCTCCACCGACATCACCGGCGACGGCCGCTTCGGGGCCATCACCGCCGACATCGGCCCGACCGCCGAGTACGGCGCGTTCGTCGAGTACGGCACCTCCCGCATGGGGCCGCAGCCCTACATGGCCCCGGCGTTCGAGCGTCGCGAGCCGACGCTGACAGCTGCGCTCGAGCAGATCGGGGAGCAGCTGCTGTGACGTCAGCCCAGGACGTCCACGACCAGGTCTGGGCACTCCTCGACGCGGTACCCGGGATCAACACCTACGACGGCGAAGTGCCCAGCACCCCGCCGCTCGACGAGGACGACCGCGTCCACGCCTACGCGGTGCTGTACGTGTCGGCCGGCCGCCGCGCCGCGCTGATGCTTGACGGCACGCAGTCGTCGCTGTTCAGCGGCTTCCAGGTCACCTGCGTCGGCGGCGACCCCACACGCGCGCTGTGGTGCGTCGACCAGGTCCGTGCAGCGCTGCTCGGCGCCTCCGTCACCGTCGACGACCGCGAGCACCTCATCACCGCCAGCGAGACCGACCCCGGCCCCGTGCGCCGCGACGATGACGTCACCCCGCCCAGGCACTACGTGCCCGACCGCTACGACCTGTTCATCCCCTAACCCGCCATCACCCGAGGAGCAGCCATGGACGAGTTCGTGCGCGTCGCCGACAAGGAGACCGGACACCACATGTCCATCCCCAAGGCGCGCTTCGACGCAGACCCCACCCTCTGGCGCGAGCTCAAGAGCGACGCCACCTACGCCGACGGGACTCCCCGGCCGGCGAAGTACAAGACCGACGTCTCGACCGAGGCGACGAAGAAGAGCGGCAACCAGGCCGCGGACATCAAGGAGTAAGCCATGGTTGCCCCCGTCAAGCCCCGCAAGGTCCAGATGAACGGCCGCCAGTCGTTCTGGCTGGTGCCCGCGATCGCCGCCCCCGCGGCGCCGAAGATCACCGAGATCAACACCGTCACCGGCATCAACCTGTCGTGCTCGCTGCTCAAGACCTTCGCCGGCCTGCAGCCGTCGTTCAGCAAGGTCACCCTCGACCAGTACCTCTGCGAGGTCGAGTCGTTCGAGGCCAACGACACCACGTCGTGGACGATGCCCGACATCGTCGGCGGGTTCGACCCGCAAGCCGCCCAGGCGTCCGACGACAAGAAGGCGTTCGAGTTCCTCCGCAACGCTTCACCGGGTTCGCGGTGTTCCGCAACGGCATCGTTGCAGACCAGACGAACCCGGACGCCGTGGTGGGCCAGTTCTTCAACGTCGCTCCGGTGAGCATCACGAAGGCGGTCGACACCTCGGACCCGTCCACCCCGTCGAACATCGCGACCTTCTCGGCCGGGGTTTCCGTGACCGGCTCGCCGGCGATGAACGTCGCCGCCGTCGCCGGCCCCTGACCCACCGCTGATCCACCCGGGCTGATCCGCCAGGCAGCCACCCGATCGGCCCCCGGCCGCGATGACGAGACGCGGCCGGGGGCCTTCTCGTCACCTCGTCACCTCGTCAGGAGCACCCGATGGCACAGACCCAGACCCGCTTCTTCCCCGACGGCGACTACCCCGCCCTCCTCAACCAGGCGTTCGCCGCGTACGAAGCCGCGCAGAAGGACGAGCAGAGCAACGGCGAGGGCATGCTCCTCGCGCACGAGCAGACGACATCCGAGATCCTCCGGCAGGAGTACGAGGACCTCCGCGCCCAGGCGCGCGCCGATGCCGAGAGCAAGAACCGCGTCGTCGAGATGCGCGCCATCTCTCGCCGCGAGTGGCGTCCGCTGAAGAAAGCTCACCCGCCCCGCCTCGAGGGCGACGACGTCAGCGCCGACGTGGCGCGCGGTGACCGTCTTGCGGGCGTCAACACCGACAGCATCGAGGACGACCTCGTTCACGCAACGATCGTGAAGCCCCACTTCGAGACCCGCGAAGCCTTCGACGCCTGGGCTGACGACCTGTCTGAGGGCGAGTGGAAGACCCTCGTCCGCGACGCCTGGAAGCTCGCGAACGTAGCGCAGGTCGACCCAAAAGCGCTGCCGCCGTCGCCGACCCGGAGCAACGGCGAGAACTGAGGGTCGCCCTCAAGCACGGGCTGTTCCCCGTCTGGGACGACCTCCCCGAGGAGAAGCGCGAACTGCTCCTCGCCTACGACGAAATGGTCTGCCCCCGGTGCGGGAATCTCACGGCCGAATGCTCCGACCCGACCCGCGACTGGCACCCCCGTACCGCAGTGTGCTGGCCCTCGGCCACCCGCGAGTGGGCGCAGGGCGTGCTCCACAAGAAGCACGCCAAGGACGACCTGCCCGACAACGAGTTGCCGTACCTCGCCGGCCGCTACGTCTGGGTGTCACAGCAACCGCCCGCCGACGGCGAGGACGAGTTCGCGAACTAGTCGGAGCTGGTGCGGAACAGGCCGACCGCAGCTAGGGCGAGCCCGCCGATGCCGAGCAGCACGGCGAGCGCACGAGCGATCACAGCTGGCTGGTCGTCGAGCACCAGGAACAGCAGCGCGCACACGAGCGCCGCGCAGATCAGACCTGCACCCTGCCGGACTTCCTTCGCCATGCCCGCACGTTACCCCGAGAGGTGGTGAGCCGTGACAGACCGGACCGTCGTCTACCGCCTGCGGGCGGAGGCCCAGCAGTTCACCGCCCAGATCAAGGGCGCCGGCGCCGCCGTTGGCGCCACCGCAGACAAGATGACGGCGGCCAGCAAGGAGACCGCCAAGTTCCACCAGGGCATGGACTCCCTGGGGTCGACGGCGGGCAAGGTCGGCCTGGTGGCCGCGGCGGGGCTGGGCGCCGCTGTGGTGAAGGCCGCCGACTTCGACGCGGCGATGAGCAAGGTGTCTGCCGCCACAGGCGAGACGGCCACCAACATGGACCGTCTGAGGAAGGCCGCGCTCGACGCCGGTGCACAGACCGTGTTCTCGGCGACCGAGGCCGCGGACGGCATCGAGCAGCTCGCCAAGGCCGGCGTGAGCACCACGGACATCCTGAACGGCGGCCTGAGCGGGGCGCTGGACCTCGCCGCTGCTGGCGAGATCTCTGTCGGCGAGGCCGCGGAGGTCGCAGCGAAGGCGATGACGCAGTTCGGGCTCGCCGGCAACCAGGTGCCCCACATCGCCGACCTGTTGGCCAGCGCAGCCGGCAACGCGAGCGGCGAGGTGTCCGACTTCGGAATGGCTCTGTCGCAGTCCGGGCTCGTCGCCGACCAGGTCGGCCTGTCCCTCGAGGAGACGACCGGCGGACTCGCAGCGTTCGCTTCCGCGGGGCTGCTGGGCAGCGACGCCGGCACCTCGTTCAAAACGATGCTAGGCGCGCTCACCCCGAACAGCGCCAAGGCCGCGAAGCAGATGGAGGCCCTCGGTCTCAGCGCCTACGACTCGCAGGGCCAGTTCATCGGCCTGGCTGAGTTCGCGGGCCGACTGCAGACGTCGCTCGGCGACATGACCGACGAGCAGCGCCAAGCCACGCTCGAGACCATCTTCGGGTCCGACGCGGTCCGCGCCGCGGCGGTGCTGTACGAGCAGGGCGCCACGGGCATCGAGAAGTGGACGAACACGGTCGACGACCAAGGCGCCGCCGCTCGCATGGCCGGTGAGCGGCTGGACAACCTCAAGGGCGACTTCGAAGCCCTGGGCGGCGCCGTCGAGACCGCCCTGATCGGGATCGGCAGCAGCTCGCAAGGCCCACTGCGTGCCGTGACCCAGGGCGTCACGGCGATGGTCAACGACTTCGGCGAGCTCCCGGACGCCGCGCAGACCGCCACGGCTGCGGTGATGGCCGGTTCAGCGCTGGTCGGCGGGTCGGTGTGGGTCGGCACCAAGGTCGTGCAGGGCATCGCGAACACCGGACAGGCGCTGTCCGACCTCGGCTACGACGGCGACAAGGCGACCAAAGCCATGAAGGGTCTCGCGACCGCCGGCGCCGGTCTGGCGGTTCTCGGAACTGCGGCTGTCGCGATCCGCGCGGTGCAGGAAGCGACCGACGAGACCGTCGCCGGCGTGGAAACGCTGCAAGGCCGGCTCATCGACGTGGCGAACACGCCGTCTGGGTTCTCCATCAACATCGGCAAGGAGTTCGATTCTCTCGCCGAGAGCATCGACCGGGTCACGGACAAGTCGAAGTCCGAGGCGTTCTTCGACGGACTCCAGACTCCTTTCGAGCCGCTGTTCGGTGAGGGCGCCGCGCTGCGTGAGGCGCGCACGGAGATCGACGCGCTCGACGAGTCGCTCGCGGCACTGGCCGCCTCGGGCAACGCGGACGTCGCCGCCGACGCTCTGGCCAGGATCACGGAGGGCTACGGCCTCACCGAGGAGCAGATGGATGGCCTGCTGTCGCAGCTGCCGAAGTACGACGAGGCGATGGCCGGCATCGAGAACCAGACCAAGCTCGCGGGCGACGCGACCAGCGACACCGCTGCGACCACCGAGGACCTAGGCGGCGCGTTCGAGGACGCCGGAGAAGCCGCGCAGGACTTCAAGGACCTGATGGACAGCCTCAACGCCGTGCTCGGCGGGCGGGCGGACATGCGGGACTATCAGGCCGCGATCGACGACTTCAGCCAGTCGCTGAGGGAGAACGGGCGTACCTTCGACATCAACACGGAGAAGGGCCGGAACAACCAGGCGGCGCTCGACAACATCGCGGCCTCCGCGCTCGCCGTCGCCGAGAACATGAGCCAGGCGCAGCGGCAGAAGTTCCTCACTGCCGCGATCGCCGACATCCGGACCATGGCCGAGCGGATGGGCCTCCCGAAGAGTGAGGTCCGCAGGCTCATCGAACTGCTCCGCGAGGCGAACAACGCCGACGTGAGCCCGAAGATCAACGTCGACACCGCCCAGAGTCTGTCGAAGATCCAGGCGGTGCGGAACTCGATCGAGTCGTTGCGGAATCGGAACCTCACGGTCACCACGGTCTACAAGGTGGTCCGCAACGCAAGCGACGCGCTCCCCTACCGCGGCGAGGCCGACGGCGGGGTGCTCGACTTCTATGCCGCCGGCGGGATCCGCGAGAACCACGTCGCGCAGATCGCCCCGGCCGGCACATGGCGAGTGTGGGCCGAGCCCGAGACCGGCGGCGAGGCGTACATCCCTCTCGCAGAGTCGAAGCGCGCGCGGTCGATCGACATCTGGGAAGAGGTCGGCCAGCGCCTGGGCGTGGAGTTCGAACGCTTCGCGGACGGGTCCGCAGGCGACGACCGCAAGCGCAAGCCGCGGAAGGTTGGCGCAGCGTTCGATAGCGCCGCCGAGATGACCCCGAACCACGCGATGCTGCAGATGCAGGCCGACGCGACGGCGGCCGCGTTCGCAACCGCCCGGCAGTTGACCGATTCGGCCCGGATCCAAGAGCACGCCGCGGAGACGGCATTCCTTGCGGCCCAAGACCAGGTCGAGGCTGCCGAGCAGAACACCCGGGCCGCCGAGGAGGGACTGCGCTCTGCCGAGTCCATCCGTGACGCCACCCAGCAGATGCGCGACTCGCTGGCCGACTCGGTGTCGTCGCAGTTCACCGGCTCGCTGCTCGGGGCCGGGCTGGCAGGGCTGACGCAGACGCTCGGGCGGGACATCAACGCCGGGTCCTCGATGGACACCACTCTGCAGGCGCTAATCGACGCTGGCTTGGACACCACCGGTCCAGCAGCTGGGCTGCTGGCTGAGATAGCGGCGTCAGAGGACCTCCGCACCGCCACCGAGCTGCTCGCGGCCGCGCAGATGGACCCCGAGTTCCTGACGATGATCGAGCAGCAGTACGCCCAGCGGGCACAGATCAACACCGGGCGCGGCGCGCTCGTCGCGGACGCCATGTACTCGCAGCAGCTCGCTTCCGAGAACGCCGCCGTCGCCGTCGCGACCGCCCAACTGGCCCAGGCCGAGGCCGCCGAGGCCGCCGCCACCGCGCGTGCTGCAGCCCTCGAGTCGCACCTGGGGCATGTACAGGACCAGCTCGACGCGCAGCGCACAGCGACGGAGAACCTCGCCGACCAGCTGAGGGACGCACTGAACAGCGTCGTACGACCGGGAAGGTAGGTGCTGGTTGTGACGTGGGCGATGATCCTCAACGGCGGGGAGTTGATACGCGACGGCGAGCCAGTACGGCACGAAGTCGATGGCGCAGCGTTCAAGGTGGCCGTGCTCCGCGAAGGCACCGGCTTCGGGAACCCGGAGACGCTGACCAAGACGATGAACACCCTGATGACACAGGGCTCCTGGGAGACCACCGACCCCAAGCGGGGCAACCGGGCGCCTGCCTTGATGATCGAAGTCGAGGGCGAGACCGCCGACGGCCTCAACGCTGGCGAGGTGTGGTTGTCCGCGCTCATGGGGGACTTCAACGCTGCCGACTGGGCCGGCGCGTTGGAGTGGCTGCCGCCGCGACAGTCGGTGTGGACGGTGTTCGACGTGACGTCGTGCTACATCGAGAGGTCCCAGGACAAGCGTTGGGACCTCGACGAGCACAGGTTCGTCCGCACCTACCGGGTGCCGATCCGAGCGCTGCCGCACGCTCGTTCGCGGGACAAGACCATCACTCCCGCCCAGCCCAGTTCAGCGTTCGTCGATGTCCAGATCGACAGCGGCACATCCACGTCCGGCTGGTCCGCTCGGTGGAACCTCGGCATCGACCCGAACGGCGGGACGGCCATCACGCCCACCGTGGTATCTGGGCACATCCGTGTCACACGCTCGACCGGACCCAGCTCCTACGAGTCCGTCGGCCTGCGCCGCAACGTCACGATCCCGACCGACACGCCCTACCTGCGCGTGGACCGGCGCACCTACCAGGCCGCCACCTCGCCCGCTCACGACATCTACGTCACGACCTCGACCGGCGCCCGGTACTCCATGCCGGCTGTCGCAGCGACCAAGACCGATGTGGGCGGCGGGATCACCCAGACGATCTCCTACTACCGCGTTCCCGCCGACATCAGCAACGTCGAGGTCGTCGCGACGATCGACCGGAACGTCACCGGCGCCTACCTCGAAGTAGACCAGCTGCGCCGGGTCTCGTCACTGCCTCCGTCGTCGACCGGCCGACAGAAGGTGCAGACCCTGATCCCGGGCGGCTCGGCGCCCGCCGAGGGAAGCCTGCAGGTCGAGTCCGCCGCTGCGACGAAGCTCGACCGGGTCATCGTCTACACCTACCCGCTCGGCAGGCCGATGCCGACGCTGGCCGCCTACCGGGTGTCGCCGACCACTGGCCAAATCGCCGACACCGACACGATCCATGGCCAACGCTGGCCGTTGGCCAACATCGTGGCGTTTGAAATCCCGGCCTGGGCGCTGCACGTGCAGGGCATGGCAGCGCTGTACGCGAAGGTCAGGTGCGACACCGCGTCCGCGACGTTGTCCTGGACGATGTCCGCGGTAGTCGGAGACACCTACGTAGCCTCGAAGACCGGACGAGTCACGGTGACCGGCCCCAGTAGCCGATGGCAGATGGTCGCGCTCGGCCTCGTCGACGTTCCCGGTGCCCGCATCGGCACCAACGGCCGCGTGCGGATCACGATGGTCAAGTCCGCGGGGTCCGGGACGCTGTGGTTCGACGAGGGCTGGACGTTCGGCGTCGACGAGAACTCGGCGCTCTCGATCGTGGACTGCGGAGAAGGCGCCGCCAGCGTCGGTGCGTCGGCCTCCCAGCTGTGGATCGACGCACCGTCGGCCGTCGCACCCGCCGGCTCCGTGACCGCCGGCCACGGCGGCCGGGCGAACGAGTACGCACCGTCCGACTACGTCCACCAGGTACACAGGTTCCCCGCCGAAGGCGTGTCAGTGCTGACCGCGGCCTTCGGCTCCGAACCGAAGACGGGTCTCGACCACTTCCGCCGCTGGACCCACCACGCCGGATCCTGAGGGAGTTGCTCATGCGCAGGATCGTCCCGTTCGTCGGCGGTCGCCCCCTCATGGAAGTCGGCGCCTGGGAAAGCGTGAAGTACTCGCACGGCTGGCCCTACGGCTCGCTGCGGGCTTCGTGGCAGATGCGTGACCGGATCCGCCACCCCCGGCTCACGGCTGGCGCTGTTGTCGACCTCAAGCTCGGCGGCGTGACCGTGTGGCGGGGCGAACTGCTCGAGCCCGGTCGCGATGGCGCGATGCAGTGCGTCGGCGCGTGGGAGCGCGCGAAGGGAGCGGTCACGCTGGCGGCGAACGGCTCCACGACATCGGAGCCGCGTGACGCCGTGTCGCAGGCGGTCGCCCGTGGCGTGTTGCGATGGGCCACTCCCATCCCCCAGATCTACGCCGGGACCGCCGCACAGCAGATGGATGCCCCCTACCCGGCTCAGACGGTAGCGGCGCTGCTGGACTACGTGACCCAGAAGAACGGCACCAGGTGGACGGTCGATTCGTACACCGGTCTGCTGGTCGTGGCGCCGGACCCGACGACCCCGGAGTGGCGGGTGCCGCACCTCGTTGCCGGTGCTGGGCTCACCCCGGCTGACGATTCCACGGTTACGCACCTGATCGGGGAGTACATCACCGGCCCTGGGCAACGGGCCGTCACCCCGCCGGTGGTGTCTCCGGACTACATCGCAGGGACCCCTCCGGTCGAGAAGCACGTCGGCGATGAGCTCATCGGCAAGGGCTTCCTCACCGAGGCGCAGGCGGTGGCCTACTTGCAGGGGATGTTCGGCCAGGCCGTCGGGAAGGTCGGCTGGGCAGACGGCCTGGCGTTGCGCCGCGGTGACGTGCTCACGATGCGCGGCACCGTCGCCGACCCCGCGATGGTCGTCGCGGGCCCGGATTGCATGCTCCGGCTCGACGGCGTGTGGGACGACCGCGCCGCCGGAGGGCCTGCGGCGGCTACGGACATCGTGGCCGCGACCACCGAGTACGACGAGGACACCGACAGCGTGCAGGTCACGCCGGTGGGCAAGCAGGCCCGGACGGTCAAGGAGCTGGCGACGTGGCTGACGGCATGAGGCCCGGGATGCAGCGCAGCGTGACTGTGCCTGAGTTCGCTGCGCTGGTGGGGCCGTGGCAGACGTACACCCCGCACATGGCCAACCTCGACGTAACGGGTCGCACGGTCAACGCCCGCTACAAGCGCGTCGGCCAGACCGTGAAGGTGCAGGTGAACACCCTTGCCGGGGGGCAGGTGTACGGGTTGATCCGAGTGAGCAATCCGCCGGGATTGCCGGCGAGCCCGGCGCACGCCGGCGGGCTTGCTCCCGTTGGAGTCGCGCAGGCGCTTGAGGATGGAAACACCTTCCACCTCGGCAACGTCTACATGGAATCGGCTGCCTACGTGGCGGTCATGGGCCGCGGTTGGAACAGCGCCTACGTGGTCGGTTGGGGGGCCGCTGCGCTTGGGCAGCTCGACGGGGTCATGCCCTTCGCGCGACCTTGGCGCTCCGGCGACGGCATCGGGCTCCAGTGGGAGTACGAAACGACAGCTCCGCCCGGCGTCTAGTACCGCCGCCCTTCCACCCCACCTGTCACCGAATCCCAACATCGCCCTGCCTCAGGGCAGCAAGGAGCCGTCGTGCCCACCATCGCTCAGCACATCGCCGCCCGCGACGACCGCGACCTGCAGCAGCGCCTTGTCGCTGCCGCCGAGATGTCCGGCGTCCCTGCGCCCGCTCGGTGGGTGGCCGAGCATTCCGGCGCGCTCGCGTGCACGCCCATCGAGGCACCCGACGGCAGTACGACCACGATCGCAGACGTCCACGCCTATGCGGCCGCGGTCTACGCCGACAAGCTCGCGGACCTGGGCCCGCTTCCAGGCGCCAACGCGGCCGCGGTGACTGACGACCACCTCAAGGCCGCCGTCGCGGCCGTCCGAGGCTCAGCGACGTGAACCTTCACCGGCCCGCCCGACATCGCGCGCCGACACTCCCGCCCCGCTACCTCGTCTTGCTCGTGTTGCTCTTCGCGATGGGGACCGTGGCGCGCGGCTGGGAATACGTCAGCGCTGAGCCTGAACGGACGATGTCCCGGGTCGTCGAGCAAGGCCTTAGCCACGCCCAGCTCTCCCCCCACGCGTGGGGGATGGTCCTCATCGTCACCGGCCTGTTGGTGCTGACCGCCTACGCGGTCCGGATACACGTGCTGGTGTTCTTCGCCCACGGCCTCGCCGCGATTGTCTACCTCACCGTCACCGTCGGTTTCTCGCAAGCAGCAACCGACCTTGGCGCGGGCTGGGCCCACGCCGCTCCGACGCTCCTGGCGACGCTGTGGCACGCCCTCGTCGCGAAGCTGACAGGCCCCCTCCCGACCCGCACGCGATCCGTCTCGGAGGGAGCCCCAGGTGCCGCCAGTCGCTGACCTGCAGAACCTGCCCGCGCCGCTCGCGTTCATCGGAGGCGTCCTGGGCCTGCTGATCTGGTTCGCACGGGCGCTCCGGCAGCTCATCAAGGAGTGGAACGACGAGGCCCGCACCGAGCTGGCGAAGGTCACCGACCGGGTGAGCTCACTCGAGAAGGAGCTCGCCAAGGTCCGTGAGGACCTCGTCACCCAGGTGCGCGACTCGCACGCTGCACGACTCAAGGGTCTGCGACGTGAGCAGCAACTCACCGACCTACTCGTCAAGAACGGCATCGACGTCCCTGAGGAGCATCCATGACCAGGACGCACCACTCGGCGCGCAAGCCGGTCTTTATCGCGATCGCGCTCGTCGTATTCATGGTCGTGGCCGGCGGCGGTGGATGGCTCCTCGCCGAGCAGCGCGGCACTGAGGTGGTCGAGCGCACCGACGAGCGCGACGCCGCCGTTGGCGCGGCCGAGCAAGTCATCGACTGCGTGCAGGACCCCGCCGCCACGACGGACGACTGCGAAGCCGAGGCCGAGGATGCTCAGGAGACCCTCGAGGAAGAGGTGCCGCCGGCGAACCTCACCCGAAGCCAGCGCCGCGAGGTCGTACTCATCGCATCGCAGCTCATCGCCGCGCAGCCGCAGATCTCCGAGGACGACATCGTCGACGAGGTTCTCGTGCGGTTGCCCGACGTCGACGACGGCAAGGACGGCAAGGACGGCAAGGACGGTGTCCCAGGTCGTCCGGGTCGTCCCGGTGAGGACGGACA
The DNA here is from genome assembly GCF_017916425.1 of Nocardioides sp. SYSU D00065. Classification (GTDB taxonomy): domain Bacteria; phylum Actinomycetota; class Actinomycetes; order Propionibacteriales; family Nocardioidaceae; genus Nocardioides. The sequence continues at coordinate 73,415 of NZ_JAFMSX010000004.1, forward strand.
GGACGCCGAGCGGCCGACCACCGCCGAGATCCGCGCCCTCGTCGAGCAGGTGTACGCCGCCAACCCCCCGCCCCCGGGCGAGGACGGTGACGACGGCTCGAACGGCACGGACGGCAAGACCGGAGACCGCGGCCCCTCGTGCGTCGAGGAGCTCGGCCTCGAGCGATGCCGCGGACCACAAGGCCCGGCCGGCGCCGACGGCACCCCCGGTCCCGCCGGCGTCGACGGAGCGCCCGGCGCGCCGGGCCCCGCGGGCGAGAAGGGCGATCCCGGCCCCCCGGGCGACCCCGGCCGTGGCATCGCGGTGCTGTCCTGCGACCCCGAGACCCAGATGTTCATCGTCACCTACACCGACGGCACCACCGAGCCGATCGTCGGATCCGACTGCATCGCAGACGGGGTCCTTCCCTCGCTGAGGTGAAACGCCTCCGCGTCCACCTCGCCCGCCTCATCACCCACGCAGCAGACCGGCTCCTCGAGCCGCTCTGCCCCCGGCCCATGCCGCCAACCCATCCGCCGCAAGCCATGCACCTGCGCGTGGCTCGACCGCGACCCACCCTGACCTAGGAGCCGTCATGCCCGTCATCTTCCGCGGCAAGCCCGCCTGCACCTGCCTGGCCGCCTGGCTGCCGGCGTACGAGCGCGAACTCCGCGCCCGCGACGTCCTCGCCCCGAAGGCCCGCCTGTCGATCTACCAGCTCATCGGAGGCGCGGCCGCGTCCGGCGGCACCCACACCACCGGCGGCGCGTTCGACATCACCAACCTGCCCGGCGACGTCGACGTGTGGGTCGCCCGGCAGATGGGCGCCGACGCCACGTGGGACCGCACCATGATGTCGCCCCGCCACATCCACGGCGTGCTGCGCGGCTGCCCGCACAACGGGCCGGCGCGCTACCAGATCGCGTCGGTCGACCGCGGCGACAACGGCCTCGACGGCAGCGCCAGCGCCGGCCCCGACGACGGACCCAGGCCGCTATCGGGTCGATCCTGGGAGGAGGGCATCGCCTGGCACCGCGAGCAGGCGAAGGTCCGTCGGCGCGCGGCGCTGACCGCGCGGATCCAGCCGCTGCTCGAGGAGAAGCGGAAGCTCACCGCGCTGATCGGCCGGCTGCGGGAGAAGCGGGCAGCGCTGTGACCCGCCGCGAACGCATCGTCCGCGCCGCACGCCGCGCCCGTCACGGCCAACTGCTGCGCCGCGGCGACGTCCACGAGGTCATCACCGTCAACGACGACTTCACCGACCACGTCACCGACGTCCCCCACCTCGCCCGCACCCGCCAGCCGCTCCTGATCCTCACCCAGGAGTCGAAGCGCACCGACTACCGCCAACGCCTCGACGACGACGCATGGGGCGTCCGTCAGCGCATGTCCGACGACGCGACCCAGGGCGTGGCCGTGGTGTGGAACCGTCAGCTGGCGCGAGCGATCGGCTCGGGCATGAACCGGCCGCGGAACTTGGGCGCGGGGTGGATCCCGCTCGCCGTGCCCGACCGCGGCGACGACATGCTCGTACGCGGCATCGTCTGGCAGGACCTGCAGCTTCGTGACGGCGGCCAGCGGTTCCGCGCCGCGTCGACGCACCGCCCGCCAGCGCGTCACCGCGACCACTGGGCCGAGTTCGACGACCAACTCGAGGCGTTCCTCGACGCCTCCCCCATCCCCGTGCTCGTCGGGAGCGACAACAACCAGGCTGGCGGCCCGGACATCGACCCCGACTACCGCTGGCGCGGCATCGGTATCGACGGCTTCCTCGGCGACATTGCCGTCCGGTCCGTTTACGAGCTCGCGAAGCGTCACAGCGACCATCGCGCCATCTCAGGCGCCGCCCAGTTCGACGACGGCCGTGTCGCGGCGTAGCACCGCCGCGGCGTTCGCGCTCGGCGCGCTGGTGTCCACCGCCGCGCAGCTCGTCACCCAGCTCGTCCTGAACCGACCGATCACCTTCAAGGAGAAGTGACATGTCTCTGATCCAGCGCATCGCCCGCGAGCCGAACGCCGTCGCCGGCGTCATCGCCGCGGCGTATGGACTCCTCGTCGCCTTCGAGGTCCTCGCCCTCACCGTCCAGCAGGTCGGCGCGTGCGTCGCCTTCTGGGGTGCGCTCGTCATCCTGCTCCGCTGGCTCGTCGCCCCGGCCGCCGAGGTCATGGTGCAGCGCCGCCCCCAGGACCCGACACCGATCGCCGGCGCGGCCGCCCTGGAGCCCACTGGCGCGCCCGTGCTCGTCGACCTCACTCCGCTTCCCAAAGACCAAGCAGCCTGACCGATCGACTGCCGCACCACAACGCCAGCGGCCCCGGCCCCCCAGGCAGGGCGGCCGGGGCCGCTTCGCGTTGTCGGCGCCGTCGCGCACACTGACCCTATGGCCGGAGGGATGAGCAGGAAGAGCAATGGCCACGGCACGCTCGCGGACCGCGTCGCCGCCACCCGCGCCGCCGAAGCGGAACGCTCCGCCGGCCAGCATGGCACCGCTGCCTTTCACGGGAACCGACCCACGGCATGGGCCGACGTCCTCCGCGACGTCGAACCGCCGCCGGCCGCAGAAGCCCTGGCACCGCCGGACTACAAGCACTGCTGGTACGACGGCCCGCACGGACGCCAAGCAGCCCTGCTCCTCGAATGGCGCGCCCTCGACGGCTACTACCACGGTCGCATCGCCGTCGCCGCGCTCGAACCAGACGGCTGGGGGATCGTGGAAATGTGGGTCGAGCAGGGGATGCTTTCGCCAGCCTGAACCTACGTCTGCTCGGTCCACGACGAGACGGCGACTGGTTCCTCCACCCGGCATGACCTACCCCCAGGTGTTCCCCATCGAGTGGGCCAACGCCGGACCTGACCGACGGAGTGGTCCGCGCAGCTGAGTAGGACACGACCGTAGCGGCGCTGGGTACAAGCGCCGCGCAGCAGGCCACCCGCACTCGGCGAGGGAACGACAGGACCTGCCGACTAACGACAGGAGGAGACGCTCATGCCCGAAGGCGACATCGAGACCTACCACCTCAGCGAGACCGGCAAGTGGAGAAACCGCGTCGAAGGGCTCCAGGAGCTCGACGGCGAGTACGACACTCGCGCCGAGGCCATCGAAGCAGGCCGGGACGAGGCACGCGACCGCAGCGTCGAACACATCATCCGGCGGCAAGACGGCACCATCGGAGAGCGCAACACATACGGGCACGACCCCCGCAACGTTCACGGCTGAGAGCGAGGCCATCGCAGCAACGGCGTCGCCCATACGCGACGCAGCAACGGCGTCGCCCATACGCGACGCCGTTGCTGGTTGACGGTCAGTCGTCCGCTGCGTTCGCCGAGGCCCACCACTCGCGGTCGCGTTCCTCGAGCACAGCCTGCAGGTCACGCCACGCCTCGACGTCGTCCTGGTCGGCGTGCTCCGGCAACGGCTCGGTCATTCACCCATCGTGCGTCTCGCGCGTGTCGAGCGCAACGCTCGGATCGCGGCAGATCCGGACGTTCCACCCCGCTGAACCAATCGTTGGAGCGGGCCGCACGCACGAGGCTGCGGCCCGCTCCGAGGTGGCTGTCGATCAGACCTGCGGATTGCCGTTGACGGAGGTCTCGGCTACAGGCTGGAGTGCGTCCCAGTGTTCGACGATCTTTCCGGCCTTGTTGAAGCGGAAGACGTCGATCTCGACGGTGCCGCGGTCCGAGGCGTTGACCTTGGCGAGGGCGTGGACGACGACGTAGTTGCCCTGCGTGACGGTGCGGCGGACGCGCAGCGTGTAGTCGGGGAACTGTTCCAAGTAGGCGGTGACCCCGGCGATGAAGGCGTCGCGGCCGTTGTCGAACAGCGGGTTGTGCTGGATGTAGGTGTTGGCGTCGATGTAGCGGCGCGCGTAGGTGTCGGGGTCGTGCTCGGTGAACGCGCCGACGAGCAGCCGGACGGCGGCGCGGCGGTTGGCCTTCTCATGCTGGGTGAGGCCCTTGTTGCCAGCAGGGACGGGCGATGTGGCCGTACGGCTGGCCAAGGTAGCAGCGTCCGCCGCGGGGGCTGCAGCAGTGACCGTCGGCAGGGCGAGCGCTCCGGCAGCGACTGCGCCGACGGCGGTCGCGGCGAGGGTGGACAGAGCGGTGCGTGGGCGGGCGATGGAGCGAGAGGCGGTGGTCATTGGACGGTTCCTTCGGGTGGTGGGAGCGATCTGGCTCGGGTTTGTCTGGTGGTCGGGATGGCGGAATGAAGTCACAGCACTTACTGTTGGTGACTGACGCACGGAAAGAAATAAGGCACCCGAAAGTGCCTGACTACCGGATGAGTGAGTGAGCCATGAGCCTCGACACCTCGCAGTGGAATCCCTACGACCGCAACTGCCCCAGCAGGCGACTGCTGGACCGCATCGGCGACCGCTGGACCGTGCTGATCATTGGAGCGCTGTCCGACGGGCCGCACCGGTTCAAGGCGATCACCGAGCGCGTGGACGGCATCTCCCAGAAGATGCTCACCCAGACCCTGCGCGGGCTGGAGCGCGACGGTCTGGTCAAGCGCACTGTTTACCCGGTGGTGCCCCCACGCGTGGAGTACGAACTCACCGCGGCGGGACGCTCCCTGTGTGAGCCGCTGGCCGCTCTTGAGGAGTGGGCCAAAGAGCACATGAGTGGCGTGCTCGCGGCTCGCGCAACCTACGACGCGACGACCGTCGGAGCGGACGCGTGAGCGCCACCGAGTTGACCCAACGGCAAGTGGACCGCGCTGTCGTGGACCTGCTCGACCACCTCGCGCCCGAGGCTGCTGCAGAGACCGTCGGCGCGACAGCGCGTCAGCGAAGGGTCGCGCTGGCCGACGTGTTGACCGTGCGGCCGCCTGGCCCGTTGCCCGACGGTCTCGCGAGGCTCCTTGATGGCGTGTTGGCGTGGGAGAACGCCCAACGCCTGGTCACCGACACCGCCGACTTGCCGCGTCTGCGTTTGGCGGGTGTCGGGTCGCGGATGTCGCTGTGGCAGGGCGACATCACCGCCCTTCGTGCCGATGCGATCGTCAACGCTGCCAACAACCGGATGCTCGGCTGCTTCGCCCCGGGCCATGCGTGTATCGACAACGCGATCCATGCCGTCGCCGGACCCCAACTACGCGAGGAATGCGCCGCCCACATGGCAGCGCAGTGTCACCTCGAACCCACCGGTGCCGCCACCCTCACGGGCGGCTACCACCTACCAGCCCGGCACGTACTGCACACCGTCGGCCCCATCGTGGCGGATGGTGAACCATCCGCTGCCGACGCCGAAGCCCTCGCCTCGTGCTACCGCTCCTGCCTCGACACCGCCGACAGCCACGGCGACATCGCCTCGGTGGCGTTCTGCTCCATTTCGACCGGCGTCTTCGGCTACCCCATTGAAGCCGCGACCGTCGTCGCCGTCGACACCGTGACCCGGTGGCTCACCGCGCATCCAGAGTCCGAGATGCAGGTCATCTTCAACACCTTCTCCGACCACGACACCACCGTGTACCGCACCACTCTCGAAGGCCGACTCCCGTGACCCACACCTCCCACACCCACGCCCATCATTACGACTCCGTGCGTGGGTCGCAGAACCTGGACGCCGCGGCCGCCGCGCTCGCGGACGCCGAGCGCGTCTTCGTTGGCGCCGGGGCTGGACTGTCGGCTGCAGCCGGGTACGACTACACCGACCGCGACCGGTTCGCCGAGCTCTTCCCGTGGCTCAAGAAGGCTGGGTTCAACGCCCGCTACGAACTCATCGGCTACCCCCTCCCTCCGCGCCACCAATGGGGCTTCTGGGCCGTCCACGTCCGCGACATCCGCCTCGGCAACGAACCGTCGGCGATCTATCAGCAACTCCGCATCGCGGTCGGCGAACGCGACCACTTCGTCATGTCCTCCAACGTCGACGGCCTGTTCGCCCGCAACGGCTTCGACCCCGACCTGGTCTTCACCCCGCAAGGCGACTACGCCCTCTACCAGTGCCACTCCCCGTGTACCCGCGAGGTGTGGGATGCCCGCCCCATCTTGGAACGCGCCTACGCCACCCTCGACCCGCAGACCGGGCAGATCGACGAAGACGCCGTACCCACCTGCCCCAACTGCGGCGGCGAGGTGTACCTCAACATCAACGCCGGACGCTTCTACATCGCCGACCACTTCGCCCCAACCGGGCGAGACCTGCAGGCTTGGCTGCGCAACGCCCAGGACACCTCCGCCAAGGTCGCCGTTCTCGACATCGGCTCCGGCTACAACACCCCCGGCGTCATCCGCTGGCCCACCGAGCAGATCACCCGCGCACTGCCCAACGCCACCCTCATCCGGATCAACCGCGACCACCCCGACGTGCCAGCCGACCTCACTGACCGTGCGTTCTCTCTCTCCGGAGACGCCCAGGCCTTCATCAGCCACCTCACCCGTACCAACCACTGACCTACAAGCAACCCACGAGCCTGAAGGACGGCCATGACAGCCCTCGGCACCAGCGCCACCACCACACTGGACAGGAACAAGGAGAACGTGAAGGCCTTCTACGACCTCATGTTCAACCAGAACCGACCCGCCGAAGCCATCGAGAAGTACGCCGGGGACGACTACATCCAGCACAACCCCCACGTGGGCGACGGCAAGCAGGCATTCATCGACTACTTCAACCGCATGGCAGCCGAGTACCCCGGCAAGCACGTCGAGTTCGTCCGCTCCTTCGCCGAAGGCAACCACGTCATCCTTCACTGCCACCAGACCTGGCCCGGCGACCTCGAATACGCAGGCATCGACATCTTCCGCCTCGACGACAACGGCAAGGTCGTCGAACACTGGGACGTGCTCCAACCCCTACCCGAGCACCCCAACAACCCCAACGGGATGTTCTGATGTCCGAGCCCAGCCAACTGCCTTGCCTCTGCGAGTGGACCCGCGAACCCGGTCGCACCTGGCGCCAGAATGCCTGGACGGGCCTCAAGGCTCGCGTCCACCGCTGGAGGCACAACGCAAACCGCTCATAGGAGGATCCCGCCGAGACTGAGCGTCACTGGCGATGCCGTCCGCAGATCGGCAGATCCGGTCACCGCTGACCCACCCTGCGCACAACCCGGCGCTCACGAGCGGCCCTTGCCGCGACCAGTAGCTCGAGCAGGTCGAGCCGGAACCATCGTCGCCCGCCGGCGACCGTGCACGGCACCTGCCCACGCGCCGCCCGGCCCTTGATCGCGACCTCTGTGCAGCCCAGGACCGCCGCTGCCGCAGGGGCGAGCAGCCACTCGTGCTCGTCGTTTGGCGGCCGCGGCCCGATCGGCGCGGGCCGAAGTTGCCGCTCTTCGCGCTCAGCTACTGCTGCGGCACGCGCCGCCGCGAGCTCGAGAACCGCGACCCGGGACAGCGACGGGCGTCCCGCGCGCGGGGTGAGGTCGCCGCGCCGGACCATCTTCGGCACCGCGCTGACGTGCACTCCGAGCAGTTCCGCTGCCTCGCGCTGCGTCACCCAGGCGGTGCCGTCAGACATGGTCGCCACGCTAGACCAGTTCGCGGCCGGGTCAGTCTTTAGTTGCAGAAGGGGGCGAAGCGCCCCCGACGTGAACGTGTCGGTGGCACCGTGCGCCCGCAAGCACTGCCACGACCCACGGGGAGAACCATGCTCAAGCACCTATCCAAAGCGCTGACGCTCCTTGTTATCGCGCTCAGCTTCGCCAGCCTGACCCAGTCGCCAGCCGGCGCCACCAAGATGCTCGACCGCGACTGCGGCGACTTCCCGAGCCAGGCCGCCGCTCAGAACTTCTTCAACAGCCTCGCGGGTGACCCGCACGGCCTCGACGCCGACGGCAACGGCATCGCCTGCGAGTCCAACCCGTGCCCGTGCATCGGCCGCGGCAACCCCGGACCGCAGAACCCGACCAACCCGCCGCCGCAGCAGCCGGCGCCCGACCCCATCCGCCGGGAGACCGGCAACGTCACTGCGATCGTTGACGGCGACACCCTCAAGGTCCGCCTCCGCAACGGACCCATCGTGTCCGTCCGCATGCTCGGCATCAACACGCCCGAGCGTGGCCGCTGCGGCTACGGCGAAGCCAGTGACAACCTCCGCAAGCTCGCCCCAGTCGGGTCGACCGTCCACCTGGTCTCCGACCGCACCCAGGCGCTCAAGGACCGCTACGGCCGTCTCCTGCGCTACGTCGCGCGCCAGGGTGGCTTCAAAGATCTGTCCTACCGTCAGGCGTGGAACGGCTTCACCAAGCCCTACGTCTTCGGCGGCAAGCCCGTCGCTCGCCACCGCGACTACGTCCGCGCCATCAACAACGCGCGCAACAACGCCCGCGGCCTCTGGAGTGGCTGCTGGTGACCTGACCTTCACAAGGCCCCGACCCGCGACCCAGCGGGTCGGGGCCTTCGTCGCTACGCAGGAGAGCCAGCCACGATCAGCACTCGGCTCGCCGCCGGTCATGCTTCCTAAGACGGCTCGGCCTTGCGGCCAGCGGTCACCACAGCGGCGCGCGGGATCACGTAGTCACGGCCCACCTGGGTAGCAGGCAGCGACCGCTCCTTGATCCGCTGCAGCACGCGCTGCCTCGACACGCCCAGCAGCTCGGCTGCTTCCGACACACTCACCAGCTCGGGCGTGGGAGCCCACCCCTGGCGCGTGTCGAACTCGTCCTCAGTCATGGCCTCGCAGACGATCGCGTGAGCCCCCATGGCGGCCTCGACGACCGCGACCGCGGACGCCACGGCCTGGCGCAGCGACTGCCCGGGCACGCTCAGCGTCGCAGAGCGGAACCCGCGAGCGCTGTTGCCGAGCGCGGGACTGAACGCCTCGAGCTCGTCGGTGATGCGGTCGACGTCGGCTGCGACCAGCGGCTTCTTGTCGTCGACCTCGATGGTGACGGTGTAGTTCTGCATGTTCCGGTCCTCGATCCCTTGGTCCTAGAGTGGCGGGTCGAGGACCGGGGCGATAACCGCGCCCCGGTCCTCTTCATGTCCGCCTACGGCGGCCACTTGAACCCGGCCCTACGAGCCTTGGCGATGCCGTTCTTCATGGCCCGCCAGTCGCTCGCCGTGCCGGAGAACGTCGTCACCAGCCGCCCCTCGCGGTACACCATCAGGTGTCCCTTGCGGGTGACCTCGACGTCGAAGCCCTGAGCCTTCAGCGCCTTGACGACCTTCTTCATGTCCTTGTCCATATCTTCCACCTCCTCTCGCTTACTGACAAGTCAATTGTATCACATGGCTTGTCATATGACAAGGTCGGAAGACCGGCCCGTCGCGCCGCTGTCGGTCGGCTTCCCTACGGTCCGGCGACATGACTGAACTGACCGCCTAAGACCAGGCCGTGCTCAACTTCGAACGGCAGTGGTGGAAGTACGCCGGCGCCAAGGAAGCGGCCATCCGCGCCACCTTTGACTGCTCCCCCACCCGCTACTACCAGCAGGTGAACGCGATCATCGACAAGCCCGAGGCGCTCGCCCACGACCCGCTCGTGGTCCGCCGACTCCGCCGACTGCGGTCGGCTCGAGCGCGCCAGCGCAGCGCGCGACGGCTGCAGCTCGACGCCTGAGCCGCGAGCCGTGCGCCCGCCGTGCGCCCGCACCCCATTCCGACGGCGACGTCATGGACGCCCACGACACGCACGTCGAGCGGCGCTGACGGGGTCCCCCTCGTCACCTGCAGGTGTCCGCTCGTTGACACGGAAGAGGTCACTGGTTCAAACCCAGTATCGCCCACCAGCACTCATGCAGACGAGAGGCCGGTTCCCGTGCGGGAACCGGCCTTTCGCGCACGTTGGACTCCATCCCGCCGTGGGGATCTGTCGCAGGCCCCGCTCAGTTCTCGTTCAATCCCTGCTTGCGCGAGTCGAGGGCGTCCTCGTCATGCTCAAGGGCGTTGATGTCGGCCTCTGCTGAGGACGCTCCGAGGACTCGCAGCACCTAGCGGTCCACATCCAGCTCCCAGCGGCTGTACCACTCGGTGCCGAGCAGCTTGGTGCGTACGTCGGGCGCCATGGCAGCAATCAGTCCCGGCAGGGCGCCGCGCTGCACCTCGGACCGGTGGCACAGGATCGCATCGATCTTCTTGTCGAGCCATGGCGTCACGTCGATGGTCAACGTGACCTGCTCGTCCGGAACGCTGTACCTGGCTCGCCCAGGTCCGATGGCGGTCACGAGGGTCGGCAGGGCTGAGTGCGGGTGGGTCGCGAGGTAGAGGTGTCGCGCGGCCCAGGGCGGGCCTGCCTCCGGATGCAGGCCGTTCGCCGCTGCTGCGCGAGCCGCGACGACGGTCGCTCGGTGCGTCCGGCGGTGATCGCGATGCCCGGTGACCCCGCCGTACGCGTCGTGAGTCACGATCGTGTCCGGGCGGAAGTCGCGGATGTGCTCGACCAGCTTCGCCACCACCTCCTCGAGGGGCGCGTCGCAGAGGCGTGGACGGTCCATCGCCGACTCAGGTACGTGCGCGTCGGCATAGCCGAGGAGCCTGGGCGGGTCCGCCCCGAGAGTCAGGAGCGCCTCGGCCAGCTCGATCGCGCGACGACTTTCCGCACCCCAGGTCGGCGTCACCACGGCCGCCCGTCCCCCGAGGCTCGCGGTACGGGCGATCAACCCGCCGGCGGACAACGACTCATCGTCAGGATGCGCGAAGACCGCCAGCACGCTCGGCACCGTCATGCGAGCCATCTTCCACAGGTGCCGCGGGGACGTGCACGACAGGTGGCGAAACGACAGGCCTGACGCGACCCACGAGCCGGATGTGACCCTGACAGCGGTGACCCGGTGGGAGACTCGCTGGTATGACCGAGCTCGACCACGCGACGGCACTGCGCCTGGGTGGGTGGGACCCGCGGTACGCCGTCGTGCTGGCGACGGCCGCCCGCGACGGAGTCGCTGCGGCCCTGGTGGACACGAACGGCGACGGCGCGGACGTCGACCTCGACGAGTACAAGCAGGGACCGGACGGGCGCTGGGTCGAGGTGAGCAGCGGCAACTGCGACGACAGCGGCGCGTTCTCGACGGGCTACATGGCGCTGGCGTGGGGCCGAGCCGGTCCGCGAGCCACCGTCGAGGTCGAGCACGACGCAGTCAGGTACACCGTCCAGGCCTCCGATGCAGGATGGTGGATGTTCGTGGTCCCCAGCCGCTCCACCGAGGAGCCGAAGGTCGTGTCGCGCGACGGGCCAGGCGCTTGACGATCGGACCTCAGATTCAAGGGGTCGCTCGTGCCGCAACCAAAGCCGCGCTCGTGCAAGCATGTCCCCCAGCACGCGCCGACGGAGGAACGCATGGGACCAGGGTCGGCTGCTCGGATGGCCGTCGTCGGACTCGTCTGCCTGCTCGGGACGGGTTGCTCCGTCGTGGGCGAGCGTCCCGGCACCTCGCCGGAGGATGGCGCGGGCGTGGTCGATGGTCCGCTCCTGACATCCGTGGGGGCGTCGGAGGAGGGCATGTTCGCCCAGGTTTCGGGGCGGCTGCAGTTCAGGAGTGATTGTCTGCTCTTGGGCGGTACGCCGGTCGTGTGGCCCGAGGGCACGTCGTGGAGTCGACCGATCCTCACCATCCCCGGTGGTGACGAGGTCGAGGTCGGTCAGCGCGTCGAAGGCGGTGGCGGCTACCTCGACCTCGACGCGGTCACCCGGTCTTTCGGGGAGGACGTGGCACGGGAGGCCCGGCGCTGCCTCGGCGGCACGGGCGAGATCGCGGTCTTCAATCCAGGATGGGAAGTGCGCCGCGTCGGCTAGGCGCCTGACAAGGCAACGTCCGGAGCGGCGGCCATCCGCGAAGCGGACGCCTCGGGTGCGATGGTGGCAGGGTGACGACATGAAGGCGTTCGTGCTCGTCGGCGGCTGGCCCGGGTCCGGCAAGACGACCTTGTCGCGCGCCTTGGCGTCGGAGCTGCGGGTCCCGTACTTGTCGAAGGACACGGTCAAGGAAGCCCTCATGGACGCCCTGGGTGCGCCGGCCACTGTCGAGCAGTCCCGTGAGCTGGGACGAGCAGCAGTGTTCGCGGTCCTCGGTGCCGCACGGGGTTGCCCCGGGGCAGTCATCGACAGCACCTGGTACCCGTATGCCGAACCCCTGGTACGCGCGCTCCCCGGACCGGTCGTCGAGGTGAGATGCCGCGTCGCGGTCGACGTCGCCCGGGACCGGTTCCGCAACCGTCTCAGGGATGGGCGTCACCTCGACCACCTGCGTGCGGAGGCCGAGCTGTGGAGCAGCGAGGTGCTTCCGCTCGGCGCGGGACCGTTGGTCGAGGTCAACACCCACGAACCGGTCGACATCGCCCGGGTGGCGGCTTTGATCCGGTCCTCGCTCGCGGATGGGGCGCCGGCCTGACCGGGCTGCAGGCCCGCTCCACGGCCGGAGGGGGCAGAGGCACCGGCGGTGGAGATCCGGACAAGGTCCGACCTGGGCAGGGGGAGCCGCTACGCATCGCCAGCGCCGTCCTCCTCGATCTCCCGATACACGTGCATGAGGCGGTCCGCCGCGGGTGCGTCGTCGTCCGCGACCGCGGATGCGAGTCCGGAGAGCGTCTTCCAGAGCGCCCAGCCTCGCCCACGCGCCCAGCTGGCGTCATCGACTCGGAGCCGGTCCTTGAGGACCTGCCGACCTGGTTCGGCCAGCAGAGTCCAGGCGACCGCAAGGTCACATGACGGATCGCCGACGCCGCAAGTGCCGAAGTCGATGACTCCCGCGAGTTGCCCGTCACGCAGCAGCAGGTTGCCCGCTGCCAGGTCGCCGTGGAACCAGGCGTCGACACCGTCCCACGGGGCGGCGAGCGCGGCGGCCCATACGTCGAGGGCGCGGCCGACGTCGATGTGATCGGTCAGGGCGCCCAAGGCCCTACGAGCCGTCGCGTCATAGGTGAGAAGGGTCGCGCCGCGGTACCAGTTGTGGATGCCCGGCTGCGGCCCGTCCGCCGCTTCGATGTCGCGCAATGACAGAATGAAGTCGGCCAGTTGCTCGGCGAGAAGCAACTGGTCAGCGACACCGCTCGTGGTCGCCGTAGAGCCATCGAGCCAGTCGTAGATGGACCACGGGAACGGGTAGCCCGAGCCAGGCACACCCCGACCGCGCACGGTTGGAACTGGAACGGGCAGGCGTGGAGCCAGGCGGGGGAGCCACTGTCGCTCCTTCTCCACGGCCAACGCATACTGCGCAGCGCTGGGCATACGCACCGACAGGTCGTCACCCAAGCGGAACGTGTAGTTGTCCCACCCCGGGTCATCGACCGGCTCGACGGTGAGGTTCGACCACTGCGGGAACTGGCGCGCGACGAGGTGCCGTACGATCTCCAGATCGACCGTGATGCGCTCAGGCGGCGGACCCAAGTCCGGCACCTGCACGCCGCTGCTAGCGCTGGCCCGCTCCATGTCCTGGACGCTATCGAGTAGACAACCGGCGCGACATCCGACTTCCCGCATGAGGAGCGCAGGTCAGGACAGCTTCGGACCGCTCTCAGTCAGCGATGTAGCCCGTCGCCGGGTCGATCTGCTGGAGGAACGACCTGATCTGGGCAACCAATGCCTGGTCGTCCATGTGTGGTCCGTTGCCGGAGAACCCGTAGCCGGAGTTCGGGCCGGTGATCCAGTCGAAGTCGTAGCCCTGGTGGTGCTCACTGGGTCGCACCTCGAACACCTCGCCGTCGACCGTCAGGCGACGCGCTCCCTCTGGCGTACTCATGTGGCAGATCAGAACTCGTAGCCGAACTCGCGGATGGTCCGTGCGAACCGCTGGGCGACGATGTCGGCATCACCCGGACCGTAGAGCTCGCGGTAGTGCGGGCCGCTCCCCTGCTTGGCGTGCGGGAGGTCCAGCGGGAGGCCGAGCCGGCGCGAGATGTCGGCCACCGCCGCGGGCAGCTCCTCGTAGCGGTAGACCTCGTCCACGACCACGCGGCCGCCAATGCGGTAGAGGCGCTCGTTGAGCGCGAGCCTGTCGAGCCGACGTGGCGTACGCACGAACTCGGCGAAGGTCTTGGTGAAGCTCGGCTTGCGGGAGCTGTAGCGGTAGGAGGAGGCGACCACGTCGAACGGGTTCCGCTCGACCGCGAACGTGAAGTACGCGTCCCAGGTCCTGCGACCGATGACCTCGATGACCCGGCGCGCCCCCATGTGGGCGTACGAGCTCGGCTCGGTGTCGTCGTTCTGCGGCCCGACTCCCCCGGCGGCCGCGCGGAGCTCCTCGTCGGCGGGACTGATCCGGGTGACGATGTCGTCGGGCCCGCAGTGGCGCGACAGCGCGATCTCGAGGCTGGTGCCGGCGGTCTTGCGGGTCTTGACGAAAACGAACCGGTGGGCGTGGGAGGCGATCACGACCGGGCCTAGTCCTCGTCGGCGAGGTCCTCGCCGTGGGTGCCGGGGCGTGGTGCCCACGGCAGCTCCTTGGCCGGGCGTACGACGATCAGCCGGTCGCCGCGGGCGAGCAGGGACACCACCGGGTCGAAGTAGCGGTACACCTTCTCGTCGCGGATGACCGCGATCACCTGGTCGGGCAGCGACTGTGGCTGCTTGCCGACCTCGGTGACCAGCAGGTCGCGCTCGGCGACCTCGAGACCCTCGCCGTACGTCATGAGGTCCTCCATCACCGAGCCGAGCATCGGCGACATGGACGACAGGCCCAGGAGCCGCCCGACGGCGTCGGAGGAGGTGATGACGGAGTCGGCGCCGGACTGGCGCATCAGCGGCACGTTCTCGTGCTCGCGCACCGACGCCACGATCCAGGCGTCGGGGTTGAGCTGACGCACGGTGAGGGTCACCAGCACGTTGGAGTCGTCGCGGTCGGTGGTGATGATGACGTGCGTCGCCTTCTCGACGCCCGCCTGGCGCAGCACGCCCCGGCGGGTCGCGTCCCCGACGATGCCGACGAGCTGGTCGCGGTTCGCCTCCTCCATCGCGACGAGGCCCGGGTCGACCACGACGATCGCGGAGCGCTCGTAGCCGTTGTTGAGGAGCGTCTCGATCGCGCTGCGGCCCTTGGTGCCGTAGCCCACGACGACGACGTGCTCGTCCATCTTCTTCCTCCACCGGGAGACCCGGAACATCTCGCGTCCCTGCGAGGCGAGGACCTCCAGGGTGGTGCCGATCAGCAGGACCAGGAAGGCGATGCGCGCCGGCGTGATGACCAGCGCGTTGACCAGCCGGGCCTGCTCGGAGACCGGCGCGATGTCGCCGTATCCCGTCGTGCTCAGCGTGACGGTCGTGTAGTAGAACGCGTCGAGCAGGGTCAGCGTGTTCGTCGGGTCGTTGCCGTCGCGGTAGCCCTCGCGGTCGACGTAGACGAGCAGGACCGTCCCGACCAGGATCGCCAGGGCCGCCAGCACCCGTCGGCCGAGCTCCCACCACGGCGACCTGACGCGGTCGGGCAGGGACACCCGCCCCCGGCTGGGGTGGTCGGTCTCGGGGCGCACGGTCAGGAGTCTCGCACGCTGATCCGCTCGCGCAGTCGCTGCACCAGCTCGAGCCGCGCGCGCGTCGTGCTCTTTTGCGGGAACACCGTGTCGAAGGCCGCGTTGACCGCCGCGCCGATCAGTACGGCCAGGGCCAGCAGGTAGAGCCAGAGCAGCACGGCGATCGGCGCTGCCAGTGGACCGTAGATCGACCGCGACTCCGCCGCGGTCACCGTCAGCACCCAGCGCAGGACGTAGGAGCCCGCGATCCAGCAGAAGAGCGCGAAGGCGGCGCCGGGCAGGTTGAAGCTCCAGCTCGTCCGCACCGGGACGGACACGTGGTAGAGCGTGGCGAGGAAGCAGATGCACACCGCCAGCACGACCGGCCAGTAGAGGCTGTTGAGGAAGTCGAGCCGCTGGGGCACCACCCGGTCCACGAGCGACGGTCCGGCGACCACGAGCGGGATGCTGACGGCACCGGTGACCATCGCCAGGGCGTAGAGCACGAAGGACAGCGCGCGCGTCGCGACGATCCCGCGGTGGCCACCGAGGCCGTGCATGATCGTGATGGTGTCGACGAACACGTTGAGGGCACGCGAGCCGGACCACAGGGCGAGCACGAAGCCGATCGAGATCACGTCGTAGCGACCTCCGCGCAGCACCTCGTTGATCGTCGGCTCGATGATCCGGTCGACGGCGCGGTCGGTCAGCGCCTGGCGCGAGACCTCCAGGACCGCGTTGCTGACGTCTTGGATCTGGGTCGCGGTGAACCGTTCGCTGACGAAGCCGATCGCTCCCGCCAGGGCGAACACGAGCGGCGGCACCGAGAGCACCGCGAAGAACGCGGCCTCGGCGGCGAGACCGGTGACCCGGTGCCGCAGGCACGACCCGACGGTCGTGACGACGATGCGCCACAGGTGCCCGCGCCAGCGGCGTACGACGGCCCCGGCCCGGCGCGGGGCAACAGTGTCCTCGCGCGCCTCGACCATGGCGCCACCGTAACGATCGCGCACCGCCCGACGAGGGACGCGGCCCTGGAGCAACCGCGCGCCGGTGTTCGCGACCTCACCCCTGCAGGGCGGCGCCCACCACCTCGCGCGCCTCGTCCTGCACCTGGGCCAGGTGGTCGGGCCCGCGAAAGGACTCCGCGTAGATCTTGTAGACGTCCTCGGTCCCGCTGGGTCGGGCGGCGAACCACGCCGACTCCGTGGTGACCTTGAGCCCGCCGATCTTCGCGCCGTTGCCCGGCGCCTCGGTCAGCTTGCCGGTGATCGGCTCGCCCGCGAGCTCGGTGGCCGTGACGGCGTCGGGCGAGAGCGCGCCCAGGCGCGCCTTCTGCTCCCGGTCGGCAGGGGCGTCGATGCGGGCGTACGCAGGGTCGCCGTGGCGGGCGACGAGCTCGGCGTAGTGCTCGCTGGGCGTCCGGCCGGTCGAGGCGAGGATCTCGCTCGCGAGCAGCGCCAGCAGGATGCCGTCCTTGTCGGTCGTCCAGGTCGAGCCGTCGCGGCGCAGGAACGACGCGCCCGCGGACTCCTCGCCCCCGAAGCCGAACGAGCCGTCCATCAGGCCGGGCACGAACCACTTGAAGCCGACGGGCACCTCGACCAGCGGCTTGCCGATGGACTCGGCCACCCGGTCGATCATCGAGCTCGAGACGAGGGTCTTGCCGATGCGGGCGGACTCCGGCCACCCGGGGCGCGCGCCTCCGAAGAGGTGCGCGATGGCGACGGCGAGGAAGTGGTTGGGGTTCATCAGGCCGGCGTCGGGAGTGACGATGCCGTGCCGGTCGGCGTCCGCGTCGTTGCCGGTGGCGATGGCGTACTCGTCCTTGCGCCGCACCAGCGACGCCATGGCGTGCGGCGAGGAGCAGTCCATCCGGATCTTGCCGTCCCAGTCGAGCGTCATGAACCGCCATGTCGGGTCGACCAGCGGGTTGACCACGGACAGGTCGATGCGGTGACGCTCCGCGATCTCGCCCCAGTAGGCCACGCTCGCTCCGCCGAGCGGGTCGGCGCCGATGCGGATCCCGGCGTCGCGCACCGCGTCCAGGTCCAGCACCTGCGGCAGGTCGTCGACGTACGCGCCGAGGAAGTCGTAGGTGCCAGCTGCGGCCCGCGCCCGGGCGAACGCGACCCGGCGAACGCCCTCGATGTTGCCGCGGATCAGCTCGTTGGCGCGCGCCGCGATGACGGTGGTGGCATCGGTGTCGGCCGGGCCGCCGTGCGGCGGGTTGTACTTGAAGCCGCCGTCGGCGGGCGGGTTGTGCGACGGGGTGACCACGATGCCGTCGGCCAGCCCCCCGCCCGTCGTACGGCCCTGGTTGGCGCGCAGGATGGCGTGGCTGACCGCCGGGGTCGGGGTGAAGCCGTCACGCTCGTCGACGAGCACGGTCACGTCGTTGGCGACGAGCACCTCCAGCGCCGTCGACCAGGCCGGCTCGGAGAGCGCGTGGGTGTCGCGCCCCATGAACAGCGGTCCGTCGTAGCCCTGCTCACGGCGGTAGTCGCAGATGGCCTGCGTGGTCGCGGCGATGTGGACCTCGTTGAACGACGTCGTCAGCGAGCTGCCGCGGTGGCCGCTGGTGCCGAAGGCGACCTGCTGGGACACGTCGGCGGGATCGGGCTGGAGGTCGAAGTAGGCCGTGACCAGGTGGGAGACGTCCACCAGGTCCTCGGTGCGGGCGGGCTGTCCGGCTCTCTCGTGGGTGGCCATGGACCCATCTTGGTGGGTCGGCCCGGCGCCGTCGAGAAAGGGTGCGCCTCACTGTCGATCCGGGCAGGCTTCACCCGTCATGGTGGTGAGGCCGCAGTCCTGCGGCCGCGACATCGAAGGAGCCGACCACCCGATGAGCCGCTACCTGATCCTGCTTCCCGCCCCCGAGGACGAGTGGGCCGACCTGCCACCCGAGGTGCACGAGAAGGGACACCGGTCGCACGGCACCTTCCACGAGGACCTCCGGGCCGGCGGCCACACCCTCGTCGTCGGTGGCCCGCTGGAGCCCTCGGACCGGGCGACGTCGATGCGTCCGGACGGCGACGGCGGCGTGCTGGTCACCGATGGTCCGTTCAGCGAGACCGTGGAGCAGGTCGTGGGCTTCTACCTCGTCGAGTCCGACGACGAGGCCGACCTGCGAGCCGCCTGCGAGCGGTTCGCGGGCCGTGGCGAGCACATCGAGTTCCGGCGCCTGGCCGAGTGAGAGGACCGACATGACCGACTACATCGTGCTGCTGCTGGGTGACACCGAGGCGTGGTGGGACACGCCCGAGGAGGAGAAGAAGGCGACGTACGACGTGCACGGCCGCTTCACCGAGGAGCTGGAGAGGCGCGGGCACACGATCATCGGCGGCGCCGAGCTGCCACGGGCCTCAGAGGCGAAGTCGCTCGCTCCCTACTCCGACGCCGTCACGGACGGTCCGTGGACCGAGACGACCGAGCAGCTGGGTGGCTACTACGAGGTCCGGACCGACGACCTCGACGACCTGATGGACGTGTGCAAGATCCTCTCCGCCACGGGCGACGCGGTCGAGGTGCACCGCAAGATCACCGGCGAGGAGGCATCGTGAAGCGCTATGTCGTCCTCATCGCCTACGGCAGGTCCGAGTGGGAGGGCGCCGACGAGGAGACGCGCGACTACTACTTCCGCGCACACGCAGCCTTCTCCGCGTACGTCGGCGAGCACGGCACCGAGCACGGCTCGGCGGCCCTCGCCGACCCGGAGCACGCGACGACGGTCCGTCGTGTCGGCCGGGCGCGGGACGGCGACGCCGTCGTGACCGAGGGCCCGTTCGCCGAGACCGCCGAGCAGGTCGGTGGCTACTACGACGTCGAGCTGCCTGACCTCGACCACGCGATCACGGCCGCTGGCCTGCTGCCGGCGGCGTACACCGTCGAGATCCGTCCGACCATCACGATCACCTGACCTACGAGAGAGGAGACGACGATGAGGTACCTGGTGCTGCTGATCGGCGATGGCGCGGAGAAGCCGTGGCCGGAGCAGACAGAGGAGGAGCAGGCAGCCGCGATGGCGAAGTTCGGGGAGTTCGACGCGGCGTGCCGGGCGCGCGAGGGAGTCGAGCTGCTGGCCGGCGAGGCGCTGTCCGACCCGCGCGACGCCACCGTGATGCGAACGACCGCCGGCCGGGTCGAGCTGACCGACGGCCCCTACGCCGAGGTGATCGAGGGCATGGGCGGGTTCTACCTGCTCGAGGCACCCGACCTGGACGTGGTCGTCGAGCTGCTGCAGGTGCTGCCGCCGTACGACATCCAGATCCACCCCACCGTCGACGTGACCGTCTGAGACGCCCGGGTCCGTGCAGCAGCTCGAGGAGGTCGTGCGGGAGGAGTGGGGTCGCCTCGTGGCCCTGCTCCTGTCGCAGTTCCGCCGGCTCGACCTCGTCGAGGACGCCCTCGCGGACGCGGTCGAGGCCGCCAGCCGCACCTGGCCGGTCGACGGCACACCTGCCAATCCGGCCGCCTGGCTGCTCACGGCCGCGCGCCGGCGCGTGGTCGACCGGCTGCGCACCGAAGATGTGGCACGGCGCAAGGAGCCGCTGCTGCGCACCGACGCCGAGCACCACCAGCGAGGAACCCGCACCATGGCCGACAGCGGCAGCCTGGTCGAGGACGACGTCCTGCGCCTGGTGCTGATGTGCGCCCACCCGGCGCTGGCCCCCGAGGCCGCCAGCGCCCTGAGCCTCCGGCTGGTCCTCGGCGTGCCGACGGCCGACATCGCGCGGCTGTTCCTGGTGCCCGAGCCGACCATGGCGGCGCGGATCACGCGCGCCAAGAAGCGCGTCGTCGGGGCCGGCATCCCGTTCGCGGTGCCGGACGCGTCCGTGCTGCCCGACCGGCTCGACACGGTCGCCCAGACCGCCTACCTCGCGTTCACGGCCGGCTACTCCCCCGGCACCGGTCCCGACCTGCTGCGCGCCGAGCTGTCCGGGGAGGCGATCCGCCTCGTGCGCGTCGTGCTCGCCCTGCGACCCGACGAGCCCGCGCTCGTCGCCCTGCTCGCCCTGGTGCTGCTGCAGCACTCGCGGCGCGACGCACGGACCCGCGACGGGCGCCTGGTGCTCCTCGCCGAGCAGGACCGCACCCGCTGGCACCACGACGAGATCGCGGAGGCCACCCGGCTGCTCGCCGCCCCGTGCCTCGCGCGGCCGATGACGCCGCTGGCCGCGTCGTACGCCGTCCAGGCGCGGATCGCCGCCGAGCACGCCACCGCACCGACCGCCGGGGACACCCGGTGGGACCGCATCGTGCAGTGGTACGACCTGCTGCTGCAGGTGGCGCCGTCGCCGTCGGCGGGTCTGGCCCGGGCCGTCGCGGTGGCGGAGGACCGCGGCCCGGCCGCCGGGCTGGACGCCCTCGAGGGGCTGGAGATCCCCGGCAGCCACCGACCCGCGGCGGTCCGGGCCGAGCTGCTCGCCCGCGCCGGGGACACTGACGCCGCGCGGGCGGCGTACGACCAGGCCGTCGCGGCGTGCCGCAACGAGGTGGAGCGGGCGTTCCTCGTAGGACGCCGCGACGAGCTGTGAGCTCAGCCCTCCGGCACGGGCTGCTGCTTGGCCAGCACCGTGAGCCCCTCGTCGACCACGAACCCGCGCGCGCGGTCGGCCTCCTGGTCCACGCCGATCTGCACGCCGGGGGGCACGACGACGCCCTTGTCGAGGATCGCGTTGCGCACGACCGCGCCCTCGCCGATGCGGACGCCGTCCATCAGCACCGAGTCGAAGACCGCGGCGCCGTCCTTGACCCAGACCGCGGGTGAGAGCACCGAGCGCTCGACCGTGCCGCCGCTGACGACGACGCCGGGAGACAGGATCGAGTTGTGCGTCGAGGCCCGGGAGCCGCTCGCGCCCTCGACGAGCTTGGCCGGCGGGTGCGGGCCATAGCTGGTGTAGATGGGCCACGCCGTGTTGTAGAGGTTGAAGACCGGGAGCGGTGAGACGAGGTCCATGTGCGCGGCGTAGTAGGAGCGCATCGTGCCCACGTCGCGCCAGTAGCCGCGGTCGCGGTCGGTCGCTCCCGGCACCTCGTTGTCCTTGTAGTCGTAGACCGCCGACTCCGCCTTGTCGACGAACCACGGCACGATGTCGCCGCCCATGTCGTGCTTGGACTGCTCGAGCTCGGCGTCGCGGGTGACGGCGTCACGCAGCGCGTCGGCGTCGAAGACGTAGTTGCCCATGCTGGCGAGGACCTCGCCGGGGGCGTCGGGGAGGCCGACGGGATCGGTGGGCTTCTCCAGGAACGCGCGGATCCGCTGCGGAGCCGCGGGATCGACGTCGATCACGCCGAACTGGTCGGCCAGGCCGATCGGCTGGCGGATCGCCGCGACGGTGCAGCCGGCGCCGGACTCCACGTGGTCGGCGACCATCTGCGCGAAGTCCATCCGGTAGACGTGGTCGGCGCCGACGACCACCACGATGTCGGGCTGCTCGTCGGTGAGCAGGTTGAGCGACTGGTAGATCGCGTCGGCGCTGCCGAGGTACCAGCGCTTGCCGACCCGCTGCTGGGCCGGTACCGGCGTGACGTAGTTGCCGAGCAGGTTGGACATCCGCCACGTGGTCGTGACGTGACGGTCGAGGCTGTGCGACTTGTACTGCGTCAGCACGACGACCTTGAGGTAGCCGGAGTTGACGACGTTGGACAGCGCGAAGTCGATCAGGCGGTAGATCCCGCCGAACGGCACCGCCGGCTTGGCCCGGTCGGCGGTCAGCGGCATCAGCCGTTTGCCCTCCCCGCCAGCCAGGACGACGGCGAGGACCTTCTTGCGACCGGGCGTGGCTGACATGGTGAGAAACTAGCCCCCCGGCAGGGCGCGGTGAACCACCCGCGGGGGCTAGGTTCGGCTCATGCGCATCGACGTCCTCAGCAAGGAGTACCCCCCGGAGGTCTACGGCGGGGCCGGCGTGCACGTCGCCGAGCTGGTCCGGGCGCTGCGTGTGCTGCCCGACGTGGACACCCGGGTGCGGTGCTTCGGCGCGCCGCGCGCGGAGGCCGGCACCACGGCGTACGCCGAGCCGGAGTCGCTCGTCGGCGCCAACCCGGCCATCCGCACGCTCGGCGTCGACCTGGTCATGGTCGACGACTGCGCCGGTGCCGACCTCGTGCACTCGCACACCTGGTACGCCAACATGGCCGGCCACCTCGCCGGGCTGATGCACGGCATCCCGCACGTCGTCAGCGCCCACTCGCTGGAGCCGATGCGCCCGTGGAAGGCCGAGCAGCTCGGCGGCGGCTACGCGCTGTCGAGCTGGGCCGAGCGCACGGCGTACGAGGGTGCGGCGGGCATCGTCGCGGTGAGCGCCGCGATGCGCGAGGACGTGCTCCGCAGCTATCCCTCGGTCGACCCCGACCGAGTCCACGTCGTGCACAACGGCATCGACACCACGCAGTGGGCGCCGCTCGCCGATCCCGACCGCGTCCGGCAGCTGGGTGTCGACCCCGACCGGCCGAGCGTCATCTTCGTCGGGCGCATCACCCGGCAGAAGGGCCTTCCGCTGTTCCTGCGCGCCGCCGCCGCGCTGCCGCCCGACGTGCAGCTCGTGCTCTGCGCGGGCGCGCCGGACACGCCGGAGATCGAGGCCGAGGTGCGCGGGCTCGTCGACGACCTGGCCGCTACCCGCTCGGGGGTCGTGTGGATCGCCGAGATGCTGCCCCGCCACGACGTGGTGGCGCTGCTGACCGCGGCCACCGTGTTCGCCTGCCCGTCGATCTACGAGCCGCTCGGGATCGTCAACCTCGAGGCGATGGCGTGCGAGACCGCGGTGGTCGCCACGGCGACCGGCGGCATCCCCGAGGTGGTCGTGCACGGCGAGACCGGCTGGCTGGTGCCGATCGAGCAGGCCACCGACGGCACCGGCACTCCCCTCGACCCCGAGCGCTACGTCGCCGACCTCGCCGCGGCCCTGACCGACGCGGTCAGCGACTCCGACCGCGCCCGCGCCTACGGCGAGGCCGGCCGGCGGCGCGCGGAGGAGTCGTTCAGCTGGGGATCGATCGCCGCTCGCACCCTGGAGCTGTACCGCTCGCTCGCGTAGACGCGCGGACGGACGAACCGAACGGTTGCGGCTGAGCGTGCGCACACAGGTCCGCCGTTCAGACCTGCGTTCGGTCCGTGCGCCGGTCCTGTGGACAGCGCGAGCGGGACACCGTCTGCTGACCGAGGCTCCCAGCATGGAGATCGCAGAGCTGATGCTGGTCCTGGGCGGAGTGGCCTCACGCCGGATGCTGGTCAACGTCACGTCGAGGCGCGCGCTCGACGACGCCCTCCGGTCTGGGCAGCTCGTGCGGGTCTGCCGCGGACGGTACGCCGTCCCGTCTGTGCACGTCGCCACTGAGCTGGCCCTCAAGGTGTCCGGGCACGTGTGCCTGGTCTCGGCCGCCCTGGCGCACGGTTGGAAGGTGAAGCTGGTGCCCGAGCGGCCGCAGATCGCCGTGCCGAAGGATCGTCGTGTCGACGCAGCGACCCGCGCCCTCGCGGAGTTGAGCTGGGTCGACCTGCGCGACGACCACACGGAGGGACTGTGCACCAGCGAGGCGAAGACGCTCGAGATGTGCGGGCGCCGCCTGCCGTTCGACGAGGCGCTGTCCATCGCCGACTCGGCCCTGCGCGAAGGCTTCCCACGTCAGGCGCTGCTGGACCTCGCATGGACGGCGCGAGGTCCTGGCTCCGCACGTCTGCGCCGGGTCGCCGAGGTCGCTGACGGTCGGGCGGCCAACCCGTTCGAGTCGGTCCTGCGGGCGATCGCCGTCGACCTGCCCGGGCTGGACGTCGAGCCTCAGGTGACCGTCCGTGGCGACCTGGGTCTGGTGGCTCGCTCGGACCTCGTGGACCGTCGTCTCCGCCTCGT
Organism: Nocardioides sp. SYSU D00065; assembly: GCF_017916425.1. Lineage (GTDB taxonomy): Bacteria > Actinomycetota > Actinomycetes > Propionibacteriales > Nocardioidaceae > Nocardioides. The sequence continues at coordinate 97,580 of NZ_JAFMSX010000004.1, forward strand.
GCTGGAGGCCGACTCCTTCGAGTGGCACGGCGACCGGGCCGCCCTGCGTCGCGACGCCCGACGCTACGACCTCCTGGTGGCGAACGGCTGGCAGGTGCTCCGCTTCGCCTGGGAGGACGTCATGCACGACCAGCGGTGGGTGCGCGCGGTGCTCAGCGCGACCGTCGTACGGACCGAACGAGGACTCGACGCCTGCGGCTGAGCGTCGAGGCAGGCGTCACCGCACGTTGGGTCCGTTCGTCGTGTTTCGGTAGGGGTGCCACCTGACGAGGTCGGCATCGCCCAGAACCACACGATGGGACCCGCGCGCAGCTTCAGCCACGTCGCGGCCAGCCCCGGCCTGTTCATCATCGCGGTCAACACGATCGTCGCCGAGGGCGTGAGCGCGTTCGTGCTCTGGCCGCTCGGATCGTGGGTCGCCGCTCTCGGCGGCATCCTGCTGGGGATCGCCCACTTCGCGTTCTGGGTCTACCTGGGCTGGCGCAACTGGCAGCTCAACGTCGACCTGGCGTGGACGAGGTTCCCGACCGGTCGCACGGTCTGGCACGTCAGCTGAGGACCAGCCCGGGGTACAGCGGGTGCTTGTCGAGCAGCTCGGCGGAGCGGGACTTCACCCGGTCGGCAACCCCGTCGCCCAGCACGTACGACGCCTTGCTGGGGCCGCCGGCCTTGGTGGTCCCGGCCTCGGTGTTGCTGAGCACGTCGACGATCAGCTCGGCCACCGTGTCGAACTCGTCGTGGCCGAAGCCCCGGGTGGTGAGGGCGGGCGTGCCGAGCCGGATGCCGGAGGTGTACCAGGCGCCGTTGGGGTCGGCCGGCACCGAGTTGCGGTTGGTGACGACGCCGGCGTCGAGCAGCGCCGACTCGGCCTGACGGCCGGTCAGGCCGAACGACGACACGTCGAGCAGCACGAGGTGGTTGTCGGTGCCGCCGGTCACGAGCGTGGCGCCGCGAGTGAGGAAGCCTTCGGCGAGGGACTTGGCGTTGTCGGCGATGCGCTGCGCGTAGCCCTGGAACTCGGTGGTGCGGGCCTCGGCGAAGGCGACGGCCTTGGCAGCCATGACGTGCGACAGCGGTCCACCGAGCACCATCGGGCAGCCGCGGTCCACGTCGGCGGCGAACTCCTCCTGCGCGAGCACCATGCCGCCGCGGGGGCCGCGCAGCGACTTGTGGGTCGTCGTGGTGGTGATGTGCGCGTAGGGGACCGGGTCCTCCTCGCCGGTGAAGACCTTGCCCGCGACCAGCCCGGCGAAGTGCGCCATGTCGACCATCAGCACGGCGCCCACCTCGTCGGCGATCTCGCGCATCTTCGCGAAGTTCACGCGGCGGGGGTAGGCGGAGTAGCCGGCCACCAGCACCAGCGGCTTGAACTCGCGCGCCTTGGCGGCCACGGCGTCGTAGTCGAGCAGGCCGGACTCCGGGTCGGTGCCGTACTGCTGCTGGTGGAACATCTTGCCGCTGATGTTGGGGCGGAAGCCGTGGGTGAGGTGGCCGCCGGCGTCCAGCGACATGCCGAGCAGCCGCTGGTTGCCGAACTCGTGGCGCAGCGCCTCCCAGTCGGCCTCGGTGAGCTCGTTGACGTTCTTGGCCTGCATCTTCGCCAGGTAGGGCGACTCGACCCGGTTGGCGAGGATCGACCAGAACGCGACGAGGTTGGCGTCGATGCCGGAGTGCGGCTGGACGTAGGCGTAGGGCGCGCCGAAGAGCTCACGGGCGTGCTCGGCAGCCAGGGACTCCACGGTGTCGACGTTCTGGCAGCCCGCGTAGAAGCGGTGACCGACGGTGCCCTCGGCGTACTTGTCGCTGAACCAGGTGCCCATGGTCAGCAGCACGGCCGGCGAGGCGTAGTTCTCCGAGGCGATCAGCTTGAGCGAGCTCCGCTGGTCGGCGAGCTCCTGACGGGTCGCCTCCGCCACCCTCGGCTCGACCGATGCGATGACCTCGAGGGCCTGGGAGTACGCACTGCTGATGAGGGAGTCCGTCATGTGGGTCAGCCTAGAGGGCGCGCACCGCCGGCCTGAACGGGGCGGCCGGTGCGCCGCCGATGTGACCTGGACCGCACCGGCCGCGGCTCCCCCGCCCGACGGCGAGCCGCCGTCTCACCATGTGGCGACCGGTCTCAACGGCTGAGATTTCGTCTTGTGGAACCCATGTCCATTCCCTGAGACTTCTTGACATGGTCACCGCCTCCACCCACGCACACCTTGTGGTCCGACGTCACGTCGACCTCATGCGCGTGGGCAGCGCGACCTGTTGGCATCGCTGACGCCGCCCCTCAGTCACGTCTCCCGCGCTCAACGACGCGCGCGGCACCCTCAGCGAACAGGACAGTCCTGACCATGCCTGACCTCCGGTACAAGCCCCAGCCCGCCCAGAACACCGAGATCCCGCGTCCCAAGCGCGCGGAGGGTCAGTGGGCGCTCGGCTACACCGAGCCGCTCAACAAGAACGAGCAGTCCAAGAAGGACGACGACCCGCTCAACGTGCGGGACCGCATCCTCTACACGTACTCGCGGCGCGGCTTCGACTCGATCGACCCGGCCGACCTGCGCGGTCGCTTCCGCTGGATGGGCCTCTACACCCAGCGCGCTCCCGGCTTCGACGGCGGCAAGACCGCGCAACTCGAGGAGGAGGAGCTCGACGACCGCTACTTCATGATGCGCGTGCGCACCGACGGCCAGATCCTCGACGGCCCCGCGCTGCGGGCGCTGGGCGAGGTGTCGACGGCGTACGCCCGCAACACCGCGGACATCACCGACCGCAACAACATCCAGTACCACTGGGTCGAGATCGAGAGCGTGCCCGCGATCTGGGAGCGGCTCGAGGCCGTCGGCCTCAGCACGCTCGAGGCGTGCGGCGACAGCCCCCGACCCTTCCTCGGCTCCCCCGTCGCCGGGATCGCCAAGGACGAGATCATCGACGGCAGCGAAGCGCTCGCCGAGATCAAGCGACGCGCGCTGGGCAACCCCGCCTTCTCCAACCTGCCGCGCAAGTTCAAGACCGCGCTGACCGGGCACCCGAGCCACGACGTGGCGCCGGAGGTCAACGACGTGGCCTTCGTCGGCACCGTCCACCCCGAGCACGGTCCCGGCTTCGACCTGTGGGTCGGCGGCGGCCTGTCGACCAACCCGATGCTGGCCCACAAGCTCGGCGTGTGGATCCCGCTCGACGAGGTGGCCGACGCCTGGGAGGGCGTCGCCGGCATCTTCCGCGACTACGGCTACCGCCGGCTGCGCTCCAAGGCGCGCCTGAAGTTCCTGCTCGCCGACTGGGGCAAGGAGAAGTTCCGCGAGGTGCTGGAGAACGAGTACCTCCACCGCGCCCTCGTGGACAACCCCTCCCCCGAGCCGCCCGTCACCGCCGGCGACCACATCGGCATCCACGAGCAGAAGGACGGCCGGTTCTACGTCGGCGCCGCCCCAGTCGTGGGCCGCATCGACGGCACCACGCTGTCCGCGCTCGGCGACCTCGTCGAGGCGTACGGCGCGCGCGGCGTCCGGCTCACGGCCTACCAGAAGCTCGTGGTGATCGGCGTCGCCGCCGAGGACACCGCGGCGTTCGCCGACGACCTCGAGAAGATCGGCCTCACCGCGCGGCCCAGCAACTGGCGCCGGTCCACCATGGCGTGCACCGGCATCGAGTTCTGCAAGCTCGCCATCGTCGACACCAAGGAGCGCGCTCGCCGCCTGGTCACCGAGCTGGAGAAGCGCTTCCCCGACCTCGACACCCAGATCTCGGTGAACGTCAACGGCTGCCCCAACGCCTGCGCGCGGACCCAGGTCGCCGACGTCGGCCTCAAGGGCCAGCTCGTGATGGACGCCGACGGGCGGCAGGTCGAGGGCTTCCAGGTCCACCTGGGCGGCGCCCTCGGACTGAACCCGGTGATGGGCCGCAAGCTGCGCGCCCACAAGGTCACCAGCGCGGGCCTCGACGACTACGTGACCGCGGTGGTCTCGGCGTACCTCGCGGACCGCACCGAGGGCGAGCGCTTCGCCGCCTGGGTGGCCCGCGCCGACGAGAGGCTGCTGCGCGGCGAGCCGGAGCCGGTCCTCGCATGAGCGAGCGCGCGGTCCCCTACCACTGCCCCTACTGCGGGGACGAGAACCTGTTCCCCCGGGAGGGCGCAGGTGCCTGGGAGTGCCGCTCGTGCCTGCGGGCGTTCACCGTGCAGATGACCGGGATGATCCGGCCCGGCGGAGGTGACGCATGAGCCTGTCCACCCAGGCCGCCCGCGACTTCAAGGGCACCCACACCGAGGGGCGTACGCCGGAGGAGCTGCGCGAGCTGGTCTCCCACGTCGGCGCCGAGCTCGAGCTGGCCCCCGCCGAGGTCATCATCGAGTGGGCGGTCGCCACGTTCGGCGACCGTTTCGCGATCACCTCCTCGATGGGCGACGCCGTGCTCGCGCACCTGGCCTCCCGGGTCGCGCCGGGCATCGACGTGGTGTTCCTCGACACCGGCTACCACTTCGTCGAGACCATCGGCACCCGCGACGCCGTCGAGGCGACCCTGCCCGTCACGCTGCGCACCATCACTCCCGCGCAGACCGTGGCCGAGCAGGACGCGACCCACGGCGCTGACCTCTACCGCACCGACCCCGACCTGTGCTGTGCGCTGCGCAAGGTCGCGCCGCTCAACGACGCCCTGTCGCAGTACGACGCCTGGGCGACCGGCCTGCGCCGCGCCGAGACCCACAACCGGGTCATCGCGCCGGTCGTCGGCTGGGACGCGCGCAAGGGCAAGGTCAAGGTGTCGCCGCTGGCCCGCTGGAGCGACGAGCAGGTCGAGCGCTACATCGAGGACAACGGCGTCCTGGTCAACCCGCTCGTCCACGACGGCTATCCCAGCATCGGCTGCTGGCCGTGCACCCGCCGCGTCGCCCCGGGCGACGACCCGCGCAGCGGCCGCTGGGCGGGCACCGCGAAGACCGAGTGCGGGATCCACGCATGAGCCCGCCCACGACGTACCCCCGCGACAGCGTCGTCGCACCGCAGCACCCCCGCAGCACCACCGCACCACTACGCACGATCGAAAGGCACTCCTGATGGCTGCTCCTGCCCTGGTTGCCCTGGCCCACGGAAGCCGGGACCCGCGTTCGGCCGCGACGATCAAGGCGCTCGTCGCCGAGGTCAAGGCCATGCGTCCCGACCTCCGCATCGAGACGGCCTTCCTCGACCTCGCCAAGCCGACGTTCGACACGGTCGTCGACCGGCTCGTCAAGGCCGGCCACGACGAGATCGTCGTCGTGCCCCTGCTGCTCACCGAGGCCTACCACGCCAAGGTCGACGTGCCCGAGGCGATCGCCTCGGCCATGGCGCGCCACGACGGCGTCCGCATCCAGGCCAGTCGCATCCTCGGCATGGAGACGGCGTTCCTGGAGGTCCTCGACCTGCGCCTGCGCGACGCGCTGCGCGCCGCCCGCGTGCGCGAGCTGGACGCCCTCGTGCTGGCCGCGGCCGGCTCGTCCGACCCGCTCGCCAACCAGTCGGTGGCCCGCATCGCCCGCACCTGGGGCGCGCGCCACAAGCTGCCCGTCACGGCCGCCTTCGCCTCCGCGGCCCCGCCGGCCACCGGCGAGGCCGTCCGCGCGTTCCGCGCCGAGGGCAGGCGCCACATCGCGGTCGCGTCGTTCTTCCTGGCGCCGGGCCGGCTGCCCGACCGGGCGGGTGAGCTGGCGATCGAGGCGGGCGCGGTGGCAGTCTCCGACCCGCTGGGCGCGCACCCGGCCGTGGCCCGCGCGATCCTGGCCCGCTACGCCGTCGGCGCCGTCGAGCTCGTCCCGGTCTGATCGGGCGGCCGCCGGCCGTGCGGGCCCACGCCCGGACGGCCGGCGTCACCCGAGGTGCTTGAGCGCCTCGCGCCGGGACAGTCCGCTCAACCGGTCGGCGTGGGTCGCGACGAAGGCCCTGACCCAGGCCGGGTCCGTCCGCGCGTGCTGGCGCAGCGCCCAGCCCAGCGCCTTGCGGACGAAGAACTCCCTGCCGTACGCCGTGTCGTCGAGGTTGGCGACCAGCACCCGCTCGAGCAGGTCGGTGTCGGTGCGCTCGCCGTGGCGCAGCTGCGCCAGCATCGCCGTACGTCGCACCCACAGGCTCTCGCCGTCGACCGCCCAGGCGTCGAGCACCGGCGTCGTCTCCGCCCGGTGGGCGCTCAGCACCGCGCCGACCGGGTGGGCGGCGATCTCGTCGACGACGTCCCACCAGGCTCCGGACCGGACGAGCTGCTCGAGCAGCGGCAGCAGCTCGGGGTCGAGCCACTGCCGGTAGGCCCGGTGCCGCACGAGCGCGATCGCGGCGTACCACTCCTCGCGGTGCGTCGCGTCCTCCCAGAGCTCGAGGACCGCCGCCTGCCACGAGCCGCGGTCGTCGAAGCGGTGCTCGACCAGCAGCGGGCGGAGCAGTGCCCTGAGGGCAGGCGCGCCGAGGCCGACGAATGGCAGCGCGGACTTCATGTACGCCTGCTGCTGCGCCGCCCGCGCCGGGTCGCCGGCTTCGGCCAGCGCCGCCCGGACCGCGCCCGCGTACGTCACCGCCGGCACTCCGTCCGTCAGCCGACCAGGCGCTCGCGCAGGTGCTCGAGCTGGCGGGCGGGGTCTTCGGTGACGCCCCCGTGCACCGGGCCGGGCTGCAGGACGGTGCTGCGCGGCGCCTTGAGGAAGCCGAAGCGCTGACCCAGGGACTGCCGCGCCGCCTCCCCCGCACGTTCGTCGCCGCGGCAGACCCGGTCCACGAAGGTGAGCGCGTCGCAGACCTGGTCGACGTCGACGCGCGGGTCGAGCGCCCGCAGCCGGTCGGGGTCGACCGCCCACCGCACGTCGAGGTAGTCGGCGCTCTGGCAGTGCAGCACGACGCCGACGTTGAGGAACTCCTCGCGGTCCGGGCGCGGCACGCAGCGCAGCACCACGTACTGGTACGCCGACCGCGTCGGTGCCGTCATCGTGCCGCCTCCGGCAGCCACTGCCGCGTGCCGAGGCGCGCAACGAGGAAGTCGACGTACGCCGCCCGCAGCGCGTCCGGGGTCTCGGCGCCAGGGACCGGCTCGAGCCAGACGTCGGGCACCTCGGCGAGCATCTCGACGAACACGTCCCGGTCCAGGCTGGCGGAGATCTCCTCGTCGAGGGCACGAGCCCGGCCTGCGCACGTCTCGAAGACGTGCCCGGTCACGTCCCAGGCCTGCGCGGCGAAGCGTGCCGGGTCGGTGACGCCGGAGCGCCAGCCGTGATGGAAGTAGAGCGAGGCGCCGTGGTCGATCACCCACAGGTCGCCGTGCCAGACCAGCAGGTTGGGGTTGCGCCAGGAGCGGTCGACGTTGGCGGTGAACGCGTCGAGCCACAGCACCCGCGCCCCCTCGTCGTCGGCCGTGTCGACCTGACCGTCCACGCCGAACGCACCGGGTAGGAAGTCGATGCCGAGGTTGGGCCCGGCGCTGGCGTTGAGCAGGTCCTGCACCTCCTCGTCGGCCTCGTAGCGGGCCAGCTCGGGGTCGAGGTCGAGCAGCACCAACCGCGGGGTGCGCAGGCCGAGCCGGGTCGCGAGGGCGCTCACCACGACCTCGGCGACGAGCACCTTGGCGCCCTGTCCGGCGCCGCGGAACTTGCAGACGTAGGTGCCGAGGTCGTCGCCCTCGACGACGCCCGGCAGGCTGCCGCCCTCGCGCAGGGGCGTCACGTAGCGCGTGACGGTCACGGTGTGGATCATCGGACCGGACCCTCCTCGGCCAAGCGCCGCTTCTCGCGCTCGACGTCGAACTCGGCGGCGGGCCAGTGCAGGTCCAGACCGCGGAGGGTGTCGAGGAGGAGGTGGCCGACTGCCAGGTTGCGATACCACTTCTTGTCGGCCGGGACGACGTGCCAGGGGGCGGCGTCGGTGTGCGTGCGCTCGAGCGCGACCTCGTAGGCCTGCCGGTAGGTCCGCCAGTGGGAGCGCTCCTCGAGGTCGCCGGGGTTGTACTTCCAGTGCTTCTCGGGGTTGGCGAGCCGCTCGGCCAGTCGCGCCCTCTGCTCCTCGGCGCTGACGTGGAGCATGCACTTGATGATGGAGAACCCGTCGTCGACCAGGCGGGCCTCGAAGTCGTTGATCGCGCCGTAGCGGCGCTCGATCTCCGTCGGGTCGGCGAGGCCGTGCACCCGCGCGATCAGCACGTCCTCGTAGTGCGAGCGGTCGAAGACGCCGATGAAACCGGGCTCGGGCAGGCCCTTCTCGATGCGCCAGAGGAAGTCGTGCGCGCGCTCCTGCTCGGTCGGCGCCTTGAAGCTGGTGATCCGCACGCCCTGCGGGTCGACGAGCCCGATCGTGTGCCGCAGCACCCCGCCCTTGCCGCTGGTGTCCATGCCCTGCAGCACCAGCAGCACCCGCCGCGGCGAGCCCGCGGTGCGCTCGGCCCAGAGCCGTTCCTGCAGGTCCGACAGCTCGGGCTCCATCGCGGCGAGAGCCGCCTTGCCGTCGGCCTTGGAGCCGTCGAATCCCGGCGCCGCATCGGTGTCGATGGCGGTCAGGTCGACCGGACCTCCCTTCAGGCGCAGGGCGTCGGCGATCGCGGAGGTCGTCATGGCGTCATTCTGGCCCACGTGAGCCGGCGGCCGGACGGCGCTCAGTGCGCCAGGGCGTCCGCGTCCACGACGGGCGGGAGCACCGACCACGGGAAGTCGATCCACCGCTCGGTCAGCCGCCAGGCGTAGTCGGGCTTGATCACCGACTGCGGCTTCTCGTAGATCACCACCGTGCGCGCCTCGGCGACGTGCCCGCCGCAGAACTGGTGCACCAGCTCGAGGGTCCGTCCGGTGTCGGCCACGTCGTCGGTGATCAGCACCCGGAGACCCGACAGGTCCACGGCGGCCGGGGTGGGCGGCAGCATGATCGGCACGTCGAGCCGCTGGTCCACCCCGGTGTAGAACTCGACGTTGACGACCGAGATGTTCTTGACGGCCAGGGCGTAGCCCAGGCCCATGCCGAGCGCGAGACCGCCGCGGGCGATGGCCAGGATGATGTCGGGGCGGTAACCGGAGTCCGCGACCTTCTGGGCCAGCTCTCGCGTGGCCGTGCCGAACAGGTCGTAGGTGAGGACCTCGCGCTCGTTGCTCACGTGGCCCATCCCACCAGAGGTCGCCGCGACTGGGAACCTCCGCACGGGGGGCGAGACGCCGGCGGGACGTCGCTCAGTCGTCGACCGTGTCGAGCACGTCGTGCCCGTCGAGGTCGTCGCCCTCGGCGTCCTCGGCGTCGCCCAGAGCCTCGCGGACCACCGAGAACGCGAGACCGGCGGAGTAGCCCTTGCGGGCCAGCAGCCCGGCGAGCCGCCGGGTGGCGACCTGGCGGTCGAGACCGCTCATCGAGCGCAGCTTCTTGTCGACCAGCGCGCGGGCGGCCACCCGCTCGTCGGCGTCGTCGATCTGCTCCAGCGCGGCGGCCGTCGCCTCGTCGTCCACGCCCTTGCGGCGCAGCTCCTGCGCCAACGCGCGCGGCGCCAGCCCGCGGCTGCGGTGCCGACTCTCGACCCACTGCTGGGCATAGGCCGCGTCATCGATCAGACCGACCTCGGTGAACCGGTCGAGCAGCTCGGTCGCGACGTCCTGGGGCACGTCGCGCTTGGCCAGCTTGTCCGCGAGCTCCTTGCGGGTGCGCGCCTGACCGGTGAGCGAGTCGAGCAGGATCGTGCGTCCCACGCCCTCGGGATCCGCCTCGACCGCGGCCGCAGCGGCTGCCGCGGCGGCGGCCTTCGCCTCCGCGCGCTCGGCCGGGGTGCGCGTACGCCCCCGCCCTCGCCCCCGTCGACGGCTCCCGTCCCTGCCGCGGACCGGAGCCGGGTCGGCGGCCGGGTCGGCGGCCGGCGCGGGCGGGCTCTGACCCACCCACGCCTGCACGCCGAGGGAGACGTCGCCGACCCAGTCCGGTGCCGGGCGGGACTCAGAAGTCATTGACCCCGATGGGCTCGTCGCTCAGGTCGTCGGCCGGCTTGTCGACGGCCGGGATGACGCCCAGCTTCTCCAGGATCAGCTTCTCGATCTCGTTGGCCAGGTCGGGGTTGTCCCGCAGGAAGTTGCGCGAGTTCTCCTTGCCCTGGCCGAGCTGGTCGCCCTCGTAGGTGTACCAGGCGCCGGCCTTGCGGATGATGCCCGCCTCGACGCCGACGTCGATCAGCCCGCCCTCGCGGCTGATGCCCTTGCCGTACATGATGTCGAACTCGGCCTGCTTGAACGGCGGCGCGACCTTGTTCTTCACGACCTTGACGCGGGTGCGGTTGCCGACCATGTCGGTGCCGTCCTTGAGCGTCTCGATGCGCCGCACGTCGAGGCGCACCGAGGAGTAGAACTTCAGCGCGCGACCACCGGTCGTGGTCTCGGGCGAGCCGAACATCACCCCGATCTTCTCGCGCAGCTGGTTGATGAAGATGGCGGTCGTGCCGGAGTTGTTGAGGGCACCGGTCATCTTGCGCAGCGCCTGGCTCATCAGGCGGGCCTGCAGACCGACGTGGCTGTCGCCCATCTCGCCCTCGATCTCCGCGCGAGGCACCAGGGCCGCCACGGAGTCGATGACGATGAGGGACAGCGCGCCCGAGCGGATCAGCATGTCGGCGATCTCGAGCGCCTGCTCCCCGGAGTCGGGCTGGGACACGAGGAGTGCGTCGGTGTCGACGCCGAGGGCCTTGGCGTAGTCGGGGTCGAGCGCGTGCTCGGCGTCGATGAAGGCGACGATGCCACCGGCCGCCTGGGCGTTGGCGACCGCGTGGAGCGCGACCGTCGTCTTTCCGGAGGACTCCGGACCGTAGACCTCCACGACCCGCCCGCGCGGCAGACCGCCCAGGCCGAGAGCGACGTCGAGGGCGATCGACCCCGTGGGGATCACCTCGAGCGGGGCACGCGTCTCGTCGCCCAGTCGCATGACCGAGCCCTTGCCGAACTGCTTCTCCACCTGTGCGAGCGCGGCGTCGAGGGCCTTCTCGCGGTCTGCACCAGCCATGGCTGTGTCCCGTTCTCTCGTCGTGTCGTGTGCGGTACGTCTGCGACGCTAGAGCGAGCCACCGACAGTCCCTGATCAGGACGGTCGAACGCTGTGGACAACCTCGCCCCTCGTCGTACCTGTGGAGGAACAGTAGCCCGAACACGTGTTCGACAGGCAGGTCCGGTGCGGCGTGTCGCGCGGCGCGTTCACGACGGGTCGCGCGTGAGCCGGCCGGCCACCACCACGGCGGCCGCCAGCAGCGCCGCGAACATGGCGAGCGCCGGATAGCCCAGGACGTCGACGATGAACCCCGCCAGGGCTCCTCCGCCCGCGGCGGTGAGCGCCATCGCCATGTCGGAGGTGCCCTGCACGTCGGTGCGCGCCGCGATGGGGGTCCGGTCGGCGATGACCGTCGACGCGGCGACCGTCGCGCACGACCAGCCCACCCCGAGCAGGAACAGGCCGGCGAAGATCTGCCACGACGACCCCTCCGGAGACACCCCGCACAGGGCGAGCGACCCCAGCAGCACCGCTCCCCCGGCGACCAGCACGCTCGCGCGGCCGTAGCGGTCGGCCGCCCAGCCGACCAGCGGCGAGAACGCGAACATGCCGAGCACGTGGATGGAGATCACGAACCCGATGACCTCCAGGTGCGCCCCGCCGTGCTCCATGTGCAGCGGAGTCATGATCATCACGGTCACCATCGCCGCGTGCGCGCAGGCCATCGCCACCACTGCCGCGCCGACGGCCGGCACGTCTCGTACGACCGCGACGAAGCGGCCCCACGACCGGCGGCCAGACTCCGCTCCTGCCGCGGCGGTGAGACCGGCGGTCCGCTGCGCGAGCAGCAGCGGGTCCGGTCGCAGCCGGAGCCACACCCAGCCGGCTGCGAGGACGAGCACGACCGCCCCGATGGCGAAGCCGCCGGTGAGCTCGGGGATGTCGAGCGATCGGGCCACCACGCCGCCGACACCGGTGAGGTTGGGCCCGGCGACCGCGCCGATGGTGGTGGCCCACACGACGACCGACAGCGCCCGCGCACGGTGCTGCTCGGTGGCCAGGTCGGTCGCGGCGTAGCGCGAGCCGCTGTTGACCGCGGAGGTCGCTCCCAGGAGCACCGCACCGGCCAGCAGGGCGAGCATCGAGTCGACGACCCCGGCGAGGACCGCGAGGAGGGCCCCGGCCGCGCCGAGCAGGTAGCCGGCGGCAAGCCCGACCCGGCGACCGCGCCGGCGCATCAACCGCGCCAGCCCGTACGCGGCAGCCGCGGTGCCGAGGACTTGGAAGGTCTGCGCCAGCCCGGCCATCGTCTCGCTGCCGGAGATGTCGCGGGCGAGCAGCGAGGCGGTCGCAATGCCGATGGTCACGCCGACGGCGCCGACCGCCTGGCTCACCACGAGCGTCCGTACGGTGCGGCGCTGCACCGCCTCGACGTCGAGCGACTCCTCGGTGCCGGTCCTCACCGCTCGCTGTCCGGCAGCTCGAGGTGGCGGCGTACGGCCGCCCACACCTGCTTGGGCGGCACCCCCGCGTCGAGCGCCTCCAGCGTCGTGCGTCCGTCGAGGTCGCGCACCACGGTGAGCTCGGCCCAGGTCCGTGAGTAGGCGCGGCCCAGCGCCGCGTCGAGCCGTGCCCAGAACTCGGTGTGCCTCATGACCCCAGCGAACCACGGACCGCCGACAGCTCGAGCCACGTCTCGTCGGCCTTGCCCACGATCCCGGAGCGCATCGCGACGTCGGTCCAGCCCGTGTCCGACATCGCTGCGCGAAGCGCAGCCTCGCGCCAGTACGTGAAGTGGCGTGGGGAGGTGACCGAGCCGTGCGTCGACCAGCCCTCGCCGTCGCCCTCCTTGAACGACGCCCGCAGCACGCCGCCTGCCCGAGTGACCGCGGCGAGCCGGGCCAGCACAGTCGGCAGGTCAGGACGCGAGACGTGCAGCAGCGAGGCGTTCGCCCACACGGCGTCGTAGAGGCCGTCGGGTGCGGCGAGGTCGTCGACGAGCGGGTCGAGCAGGTCGCAGTCGTGGCCCTGCTCACGGAGCAGGTCGACGAACCCGGGGGTGACGTCGGTGCGCCGCACGCGCAGGCCGCGCTCCTCCATCGCCAGCGCGTCGCGGCCGCCTGCCGAGCCGATCTCGAGCACCGTCGCGCCGCGACCCACCACGGCCGCCAGCTCGTCGAGGCGCGCCCCTACGGCGGGAGGCACGCGTGCCGTCGCCGCGGCGTACGCCGCGGCGTCGCGGTCGTAGGCCCGGACGGTGTGGTTCACGACCGGACCCAGTCCGACCCCACGTCATGGAGGTGGTGCACGACGTCGTGGAGGTGGTAGCTGCCGAGCGTCTCGACGGTGAACCCGTCACCGTTGGACCGCACCCCGCGGCGCCCCTTCGTCTCCTCGGTGACACCGGCGTAGACGCCCGCGACCGTCTCGGCCGCGGCGACGAGCTCGGTCGCGACGACCGCCGGGTCCTGGCTGCCGTAGTCGTGCTCCACCGCGGTGGCGTCCTGGTCCCAGTTGGGGAACGTCGGCTCGTCCTCCTCCAGCATCAGTCGTGCCCGCTCGGCGAAGATCGTGTGTACGTCGCGGACGTGGCAGGCGTACTCCAGCGCCGACCACACCGCCGGCTCGGGTCGCTCGGCCGCGTCCCCGCGAGTCAGCACCATGGACCATGCCGCCGCGGTGTCCCGCATCAGCTCAGGCAGGTCGGCCAGCTGCTGCGCCGACGGGTCGAAGCCGCACTCCAGGCAGGGGCGCTCGATGACCCAGGTCCAGTCCTTGGTGTCGGTCTCGATGCTCATGCCCGTCATCCAACCAGTCCTGCCACCGGGGACAATGTGCGGAATGGACATCCGTCGCGCACTTCCCGCCGACCTCGACGCGGTCGCGCGGATCTACGCGCGCGAGGCACGCGAGGGGCACGCGACCTTCGACGTGGAGGCCCGGCCCATGACTCTGTGGCGCGAGCGCCTCGACGCGTCGGGCGCCGGCGACCACTTCCTCGTGGCCGAGCACGAGGGTGCCGTGATCGGCTACGCCACCTCGTCTCCGTTTCGGCCCAAGCCCGCCTACCGACACACCCGGGAGAGCACCGTCTACGTCGCCCCGGGCCACCAGGGGCTCGGCGCCGGTCGCGCCCTGTACGACGCGCTCCTGACGGCGCTCGCCGCCGACGGCATCCATCTGGTCGTGGCCGCCGTCGCGCTCCCCAATCCCGCGAGCCTCGCGCTGCACCGCGCGTGCGGGTTCGAGGAGGTCGGCGTCATGCGCGAGGTCGGCCGCAAGCTCGACCGGTGGATCGACATCGCCTGGCTTCAACGGGTGCTGGACTGACGCGACGCTGGGCGGTGCCGACGTGACATCATTCAGCAGCACGACGCGGCGAGCACGTTCGGTCGTGAAGGACCGATTCGGCGTTCATCGAGTCACGACACTTCAGAGCCCGGAGCCGCCACAGCGAGCAACCGGCGCAACGATCCACGACCGCGAAACGTCGTACAGGTGTGCGCCCTGTCTCCGCCGCTGTGATCGGGGCGCTCCTGTGCGCCGTCAGCGCCGGTTGCAGCACGGGGACGTCCGACGCGCTGTCGCATCATGTCGGCACCTACGAGGCGACTGGCGAGGGTGGTGACGGAGCGTTGCTCGAGGGGACCGTCCGGCTGGCCGACGGCTGCTTCTTGGTCGAATCAACCACCAGCGAGCGCTTCCTCGTCTACTTCCCGGGGAACGAGGTCGGGTGGAGCGACAAGGGGCTTCGGTATGCCGGCACCACGTACGGCGCAGGCGACAGCATCGTCCTCGGCGGCGGCGCCTCCAGCGGCTCGTGGCCGGTTCCTTCGGCCTGCCGGGAGCGCTTCGAGGCTCTGCCTCAGTGGATTGTCGCTCAATCCGGGTAGCCGGCTGAGCCAAGGGCCCCGACCACGAACGCGTGCCCGAGCGGGGCCACCTAGCCCATGGGCGTCTGGTCCGCGGATGCGCTGGACCTCCGGTTCTTTCCGACACGAGTCAAGGGCATCAGCGAATGGAGCGACTGCCTGCTCAGGTGAAGGCTGCCCGGGGCCGCCGTAGGAGGGACAGCGATTGGCGGGGATTCCTGCACGCGAGGCGCCTGGGGCAGGTTGCGCATCATCGGCTCGGCGAAGCCTGCACGCGCGGGTCAAGATCTGCGCGATACGCGCGGGTGTCGCGATGAGCAGGTGAAGGCTTCCCATCGGGCGGGACAGACGGTCGACGCCCGAGGCATCCGGCCGCCGTCAGCGCTCCCCTAGAACGCGCTGGCAGGCGTCGTCGACGTACCGGTCGCGACCGGGAGATCGGCACGTCGGCTCCACTGGGACCACGACCCGCGGTACAAGCGACCCTGCCCCAGGCCAGCGTGCTCGAGGGCCAAGAGGTTGTGGCAGGCCGTGACGCCGGACCCGCAGCTCGAGATGACATCCGTTGCGTCGACGATCCCGGCGCTCAGGAAGGAAGCCTTGATGCGGTCGACCGGGAGCAAGCGCCCGTCGCCGTCCAGGTGGCTCCGGCAGGGGACGTTGACGGCGCCCGGGATGTGGCCGGGTCTGGGGTCGACCGGGTCGGCTTGACCGTCGAACCGTGCCGGATCACGTGCGTCGACGACCGCGACGGAGGGTTCCCGGCTCGCGACGTCCTGGAGATCCGCGACGCGCTCAGCGGGCCAGCGAGCGGCGGTGAAGGCCGCTCGTGGTCGCCGAACGGGTCCAACTTCGAGGCCGACATCGGCCGCGGCCAGTCCTCCGTCGAGTACGGCCGCGCGGTGCCCGGTCACGCGGAGCATCCAGACGAGCCGGGCGGCAATGACGCCACCGGCGTCGTCGTAGGCAACGACGACGTCGTCGTCCCCGATGCCCAGTTGGGCCATCCCCTCCGCGAACACCGAGTGGTCGGGCAACGGGTTGCGGCCGGCCTCGTCGCTCGAGGGGCCGGCGACCCACGAGTCGAGGTCGACGAATACCGCACCGGGTAAGTGGCCGGCGAGATACGCCGCGTGACCCGAACGGCCGTCGAGGTACCAGCGCGTGTCGGCCAGCACCACCTGAGGGTGCGCGCGGACCCACGACCACGGGACGAATGGAGCTATCACGCGTGTGAGCCTAGTTTCGGGAGTGCACACGGACGCTCGCGCCCACCGGTTGAACGTCGTCAGGGATGGGTCGTTGACTGCGAGTCACTCGGATTGGGATCTCCCGCACAGCCTCATCGTTCCGCCGTGGTCCGGACACCTGCATCTGCCGCGATCAGCCCATCCGCTCATGCCGATGTCCGGATGGTTCCGTCGGAGCGCCACTCGACGTAGCGTGCCCCCATGGATGGTCGGATGCGTGCCCTTGCTGTGACATCCGCGGCCGAGGCGGCATGCCTGGTCTACGGCGCGCTGGTGGCTTTCACGACGGCGTCTCCCCGGAGCGGTCATGACCTGCTCCTTGGCGCCGTCCTACTCGGTGTCGCGACGCCCCTGGCGTGGTACTCGGCGACTGCCTTCGCCAGCAAGAAGCCTCAATCCAACGCTCCCGCCGGGCGAATCTTGGTGCCCAACGCGGTGTTGCTGGTCCTCTGTTTCACCGGGCTGCTGCCCGACTCCGACGGAAGTGGCCTGTGGCCAGCGTTGACCGCTGTGCTCGCTGCGACCATTGCGGCGGTCGCTCTCTGGTGGGGCAGAGACCGAGCGAGCAACGGCGTCGCGGCCTGATCAAGGTTGCGCCCATCTGAACGACCGCATCTGCCGCGATCAGCGATGCTCCAGTGACGTCCCGAGCCTCGAAGCGGCGCTTTCAATCCTCGCGATACGACCGTCGGGCCGTTCGGATGAAGCCGAGGACGCCGACCGTCACAACGAAGAAGCCCAATCCAGCGACTCCGACGGCTCACACCGAGGTGGTGTCGGTCAGCACCACCGACATCGCAACCCCGAGAAGCGCAATGATCGCGGGTATCCAGAAGAGCCAGTCGCGGGACCGATCGTCATCGATCCAAAGAACTGTTCATGAATACAAATTGGCCGAACGTTGACGGCATCGCCACGTGCTTTGATAGCGGTCGTTGACGTTCGCTGCGCGGTCGAGCAACCGAATCTGCCGTGATCAGCGCGCATATCCGCCGAGTTCGAGAACTCACCGACGAGGGCTGCCTCACTCGGCCCGCGACTGAGACGGCGTTGCGAAATGTGCTGGTTCGACAGCGCCGGGCGGTCGTGGGGCTCCTCCTTTGCTAGCGGCGTGCGTCTGCCCGGTTCACCGTGGTCATGGCTCGGACGTCACGATCGAGGACGTTAGTTGCATGTCGGCGCCGGAGGTAGTCGGATGCACGCTGAAGGACGGCTGGGACGTCTCGGTCCCGCTCGACGTCGCCAGGACTGACGCCGGTGGTGCGTTTCATGACGGCGGGGGCCCGGAATGTCTGCCGCCCACGGGGCGCGGCTCGGTGGGTCCCATCCGAATCGCTCGGACCACGGTGGAGGTCGAGGACACCAGCTGGCGGCCGGTCGTGTGGGTCGGGTGCTGAGGCGATGGCGACCAACGCTGGCGCCCGGCTCTCGGGGTCGCGCGCGGCCCGTCGTCACCCCACGCCGGATGGGCGCCTCACGTGAGGAGCAGCGCGTCGAGGCGACGACGTACGACGAGCAAGCCGGCGACACCCATCGCCACGAGGTAGACCACCGAGACGGCCGACTCCCACGTGACGACACCCGTGGTGAGCTCACGGCAGAGCACCACGCCGCGGTAGAGCGGTGTCGCCTCGACGACCCAGCGCAGCACCCCGTCACCGAAGACCTCGACGGGGAAGAACGTTGCCGAGAACAGGAACAACGGCATCTGGGCCAGCGTGATCTTGTCGAAGTCCTGCCAGCTCTTCATCCACGTGGTGACCGCCATGCACACCGCCGAGAACGCGAAGGCGATGAGGACGGTCGCCGGCAACGCCAGCAGCGCCCACCAGGAGTCGGTGAGCCCCATCACCGCCATCACGACGAGGAAGGCGGCGGAGTAGACCGACCCGCGCATCAGCCCCCACGTGATCTCCCCACGGGCGATGTCGCCGGTCGACAGCGGCGTGGCGAGCATCTGGTCGTAGAGCTTCTCGTACTTGAGCTTGAAGAACACGTTGTACGTCGAGTCGAGCAGCGCTCCGTTGAAGGCGGAGGTGGCGAGCATGGCGGGCGCGACGAACTCGGCGTAGGGGATGGCCTCGCCGTGGAACTCGAAGGTGTCGATGAGCTGGCCGACGCCGATGCCGATCGAGAAGAGGTAGAAGACCGGCTCCAGGAAGCCGGTGATGAAGAGCTTCCAGGCGCCGCGGTAGACGACGTAGTTGCGCAGCACCAGCACCTTGGTCGCCGCGGCCGGCGTGAGCGGCGCCGGGATGGTCTGGATCAGCGCCACGTCACATCTCCAGCCGCTTGTCGAGGTTGTGGACCGCGAGCAGCCAGCCGACGACCGTGAGGACCGCCAGCACGACGACGTGCAGCGCGGCCAGCGCCCAGTCGACCTGGCCGACGCACAGCATCCGCGACAGGGACACGCCGTGCCAGAGCGGGGTCAGGCGCGCCAACCATTCCAGCACCGGGCCGAGGTTGCCGATCGGGAAGAACGCGCCGGAGAACAGCGTCAGCGGGATCACGCCGAGCCGGAACAGCAGCCCGAACCCCTCCTCCGACCTCAGCCGGGCGCTGTAGGCGAAGACCAGTGTTGCGAAGGCGAAGCCGACGAGCAGCTGCGCGAGCCAGGCCAGGACCGGCCCCCACCAGGTGGCGAAGACCCCGAACGGGGCGAGCACGAGCATGAACACCGCGCAGGACGCCGCGACGCGGAACATCACGAAGGCGATGAACGCGTTGACCAGGTCGCGCACCGCCAGCGGCGTGGCGAGCTGGGCGTAGAACGTCTTGTGCCACTTGATGGCGCCCATGACCGGGTACGTCGACTCGCTGACCGCGATCGTCATCGCGTGGGAGGCGACCAGGCCGGGCACCACGAAGGCGAGGTAGGAGGTGGCGCCCTCGAGCCGGTCGGGGTCGCCCTCGATGAAGCCGCCGAGCAGCACGCCCATGGCGACGACGTAGAGCAGCGGGGTGAGGAAGCTGCTCACCAATCCCCCGCGCCAGGTGCGCTTGAGGACGGTCAGCCAGTAGTCGTACTGGCGTGCCATGCCCTCCCAGGCCGAGAGCGTGCCGGCGGGCCGCGGCGTTCGGGCAGCGCGCGTCGAGGTCGCCATCAGTCCGCCAGGCTCCGGCCGGTGAGGCGCAGGAACACGTCCTCGAGCGTGGAGCGGCGCACGAGGGTCGCGACCGGCTGCAGGCCGCGCTCGATCACCGCGGTGACGACGTCCTCGCCGTGGTCGCTGTAGACGAGCAGACGGTCGGGCAGCACCTCGACCCGCTCGCCGAGGTCCTCGACCTTCGCGGCCAGCGCCTCGTGCTCACCGACGCCGAAGCGCAGCTCGGCGACCTCGCGGGTGGAGTGGGCGTCGATCAGCTCGCGCGGCGACCCCTCGGCGGCGATCACGCCCTTGTCCATCACCACGAGCCGGTCGCACAGCTGCTCGGCCTCGTCCATGTAGTGGGTGGTGATGACCAGGGTGACGCCCGCCTGCTTGAGCCGGAAGAGCTGGTCCCACAGCACGTGGCGCGCCTGCGGGTCGAGGCCGGTCGTGGGCTCGTCGAGGAGCAGCAGGTCGGGCCGGTTGATGAGGCTGCGCGCGATCGTCAGCCGCCGCTTCATGCCGCCGGAGAGGTCCTCGACCTTGGCTTTGGCCTTGTCGGTGATCTGCGCGAACTCGAGCAGCTCCTCGGCCCGCTGGCGGCACGTGGCCCGGTCGATGCCGAAGTAGCGGCCGTAGATGTAGAGGTTGTCGAAGACGTTGAGCTCGTTGTCGAGGGTGTCCTCCTGCGGGCAGACGCCGAGGCGCCCGCGGATGGCGGGCCCGTCGGTGGCCGGGTCCATGCCCAGGATGCGCAGCTCTCCGCCGCTCACCGGGCTCACCGCCGCGATCATGCGCATCGTGCTCGACTTGCCGGCGCCGTTGGGACCGAGGAAGCCGAACGCCTCGCCCTTGCGCACGTCGACGTCGATGCCCTTGACGGCCTCGAAGTCGCCGAACGACTTGCGAAGTCCCCGCGCCGAGATCATGGATTCCCTCACGTTCGTCGACCCTAGATGAGGACGGGGACGGCAGGAAGCGACGACAGCCCGGGTGTCGAGCCGGTTACGGACGCGACGTCAGGCGTGCCCGGTGGTGGTGTCCGCGTCGCGCCCAGCACCCCCGAGCAGCGCCCTGGTCAGCTCCGCTCCGTCGTCCTGCAGCTGGGCGGTGGCTGCAGCGAGGTCGTCGTCGCCGGGCTCGCGATCCTGCATCGCGGCGATCAGCACGGCTCGCCGCACCAGCTCCTTGGCGTACGACGCTGTGGTGCCCGGGCTGGCGCTCGCCGCCCGCGCCACGGCGGCGGCGCCGAACCCGATCCCGGTCGCGTAGAGGGCGATGAGCTCCCGGCGCGCCGCCTCGTCCGGCAGGGGGATCTCGACGGCGAGGTCGACGCGCCCGGGTCGCTGGGCCAGCGCCTTCTCGAGCGCCTGCGCACGGTTGGTCGTCAGCAGGAAGACGACGTCAGCGTCGGCGTCGAGCCCGTCCATGACGTCCAGGAGCGTGAAGAGCAGGGGTGACGCACCGCCCCCGAAGGGTCCGTGGTCGCGGTCCTCGGCGATGAGGTCACAGTCCTCCAGCACGACGATGGCGGGCTGGTGGGCGCGGGCGACCTGGGCTGCCTGCGCGACGAACGCCATCTGCGTCCCGCTCAGCAGGACCACGGTGGTGTCCGGCACCGCGCCGATCAGGTGTCGCACCGTGTGTGTCTTGCCGGTGCCGGGCGGACCGTAGAGGAGCACGCCCCGCTTGAGGTGCTGGCCGCGACGCCGCAGCTCCTCGCGGTGCTCTGCCATCCCGACGACGTGTGCGCGCACGCGGTCGAGGGTGCCGGGCGGCAAGATGACGCGCTCGGCCGGCAGGTCGGGGCGGCGTACGAAGGTGATGCCGCTCAGCGAGTGCTCGTAGGCGTTGCCGCTGAACGAGATCACCTGTCCGCGCACCACGCTGGAGGACAGCGACAGCTCACGCACCTCCGACAGGAGTGCGGCCGCGGACTCGGGCGTCGTGGCGAGGACCTCGAGCCGCGCCGCCGAGTGGTACTGCGCGTTGGCGGCACGCTGCAGCACAGCGACCGGCGATCCCCGGTGGGTGAACACGTGCAGGCCGAACGCGACGGTCGCCCGCTCGGTGTCCGGTCCGGTGGCCAGGTTGAGCCGGTCCACCTGTCCCAGGCGGAAGCGCCCCCACCCGGCCTGGGCCATGAGGTCGCTCAACGAGGCATGGTGGCGCTGGTCGCCACCGCCGATGCCGAGCAGGCGGTGCGCGGGGTCGCGGGAGGCGACCTTCTCCAGTGCGATGTCGACGTCGACGCTGCGGTGGGACTCGACCTCCTCCTGCACCACGGGAAGCTCGTCGGCTGGCTGGCCGAAGTGCTCGTCCAGCACCGGGAGCATCGGCGTACCGCGCTGATCCGCCGGCTCCTCCCTCGCCAGCTGTTGCAGCAGCTTGACCAGCGCAGCGCGCAGCTCGGCCTGACTTTCCCCCGTGTCGGTCATGCCCGGAGCCTAGGGCGACGCACCGACGGCCGTCTCGCCCGGCGGTAACGATTCGAGACAACGGTGCGTCATGTGAGACTCTGATGTCTCACAACTCGCGAGGAGTGCCGATGAACAGCCGAGACGATGTGCTGGCCGCAGCCCTGCGGGTGCTCAACCGCGACCCAGCCGCTTCGATGGCGGTGATCGCGTCGGCCGCGGGGATCAGCCGGGCGACCGTCCACCGCTACTTCGACTCTCGTGAGGCACTGCTGGTCGAGCTCGGCACCCGGTCCCTCGACCGGTGGGAACAGCGGCTGGACACGCTCGACGTCGAGTCGGTCGCGGCGTCGGCCGACCCCGCCCTCATCCTCGAGACGCTGGAGGTCCTCATCCTGGGCTACGTCGACGACGGCGACGACTTCGGGTTCGCGCTGACCGACCAGGTCATCCTCGCCAACGCCGCACTCGAGCGCAGGACGCAGCGTCTCGCTGACCGGGAGACCGCCCTCCTCCGCGCAGCGCAGGAGGCGGGCGTGCTGCGGGCCGACCTTCCACCGAGCTGGTTCGGGCACGCGATCTACGGTTTGCTGGTCGCTGCCCGCGAGGCGCTCCGGGTGGGCGACGTGGCCCGGCGCGACGCCGGCCGCCTCGTGCTGTCCACGCTGCAGCAGGGGGTGACGGCATGACCGACCTCCAGGCACGAGACCGGGCGACGGCCGCGGACCCGCGCCGCTGGTGGGCGCTCGTCGTCCTGGCTGCCAGCCTCCTGGTGGTCGTCATGGACATGACGATCCTCAACGTCGCCCTTCCGGAGATGGTGGTGGACCTCGAGCTGGGCTCGGTCTCCCAGCTGTGGGTGGTGGACGCGTACGCCCTCGCGCTCGCCGGCTTACTGGTGCCCGTGACCGCGCTGGGTGACCGATGGGGTCGCAAGCGGATGCTCATCGCGGGATACGCCGCCTTCGCAGCCGGATCCCTCGCCATCCTGTGGGCCGACAGCGCGACGGCCGTCGTCGCGATCCGCGCGCTGCTCGGCGTCGGCGGCGCGATGGTGATGCCCTCGACGCTGTCCCTCATCCGATCGGTGTTCGCCGACCCGCGCGAGCGCACGCTGGCGCTGAGCATCTGGGGAGCCACCGCCGCGCTCGGCTCCGCCGTCGGCCCGGTCGTCGGAGGCGCCCTGCTCGAGCGGTTCAGCTGGCACGCCGCGTTCCTGGTCAACGTCCCGCTGATGGTGGTCGCGATCGGCGCCGCGGCGTGGCTGCTGAGGGAGAACCGGTCCCCGCGTCCCGGTCGCATCGACGCCATGGGCGTCGTGCTATCGGCCGGCGGCCTCACGGCGTTCGTGTACGCCGCCAAGCAGCTCGGCAAGCACGGCCCCACCCTGCCGACCGTCGTCCTGCTGCTCGTGGGCGTCGCCGCCCTGGTCGCCTTCACCCGCACCGCCCTCGCGTCCGAGCGCCCGATGCTCGACGTCCGCGTTTTCGCCAAGCCCGTGCTGCGTGCCGGCGTCGTCGCCGCGCTGGCGAGCTCCGCAGCGATGGCCGCGGTCCTCTTCGTCGGCAGCCAGTGGCTGCAGCTCGTCCAGGGCTGGGCTCCGCTGGAGGCAGGGCTGGCGCTGCTCCCGCTGGCGCTCGGCGCACTGGTGGCCTCGCCCTTCGCGCCGGCCCTCGCGTCCCGCACGAGCCCGCGCACAGTCCTCTCGGGGGGCCTGCTGGTGCTGGCAGCGGGTCTGGCGCTGCTCGCCGTGGTGCCGGCGACGTACCCCTGGATGGCCCTCGCCTTCACCGTCGTCGGGCTGGGCACGTCGGCGCTCGGCCTCGGCTCCGCCCTGATCATGGGCGCCGCCACCGACGACCAGGCGGGCTCGGCGGCTGCCGTCGAGGAGATCACCTACGAGCTCGGCGCGGTCGTGGGCATCACCTTCCTCGGAAGCCTCGTGGGCGCGGTCTACCGCGCGGGCCTGCCTAACGGCCCCGCGCCGGCGGTCCGCGAGTCGGTCGCCGGGGCGGTCGGCACGGCGTGGTTCGCGGAGGCGGCCGATGCCTTCGTCACCGCGTTCGCCGTGCTCGGCGCGGTGGGTGCCCTGCTCACGGCGGTGGCGGCGTACGTCGTGTGGCGCCTGGTCCCCGCCGACCTCACGATCGACGACGCTCAGCACTGAGCGGGGGGCGCTGTCGGACCCTCCTGACAGACTGCAGGCATGACCGCCCTCGACCGCTTCAGCGCACCCACGCGCGCGTGGTTCGAGGCGTCGTTCGCCCGCCCGACCCCGGCCCAGGAGGGCGCGTGGGAGGCCATCGCCGCCCGCAAGCACGCCCTCGTCGTGGCCCCCACCGGCAGCGGCAAGACGCTCAGCGCGTTCCTCCACGCCATCGACCGCCTGCTGAGCAGCGAGCGGCCAGACGACAAGTCACGGCGCACCCGCGTCCTTTACATCTCTCCGCTGAAGGCGCTCGGCGTGGACGTCGAGCGCAACCTCCGCGCCCCGCTGACCGGCATCCGAAACACCGCCGAGCGGCTCGAGGCGACGGTCCCCGAGGTCACCGTCGGGCTGCGGTCGGGCGACACCAGCCCCGCGGACCGTCGCAAGCTCGGCACCACGCCGCCCGACATCCTGATCACCACCCCCGAGTCGCTGTTCCTGATGCTCACCAGCCAGGCGCGAGAGACGCTGCGCGGCGTCGACACGGTGATCATCGACGAGGTGCACGCGGTGGCCGGCACCAAGCGCGGCGCTCACCTCGGTCTCAGCCTCGAGCGCCTCGACGCCCTCCTCGACGAGCCGGCGCAGCGCATCGGCCTGAGCGCGACCGTCCGTCCGCTCGAGGAGGTGGCGCGCTTCCTCGGGGGCACCCAGCCCGTCGAGATCGTCTCGCCGCCCAGCACCAAGGAGTGGGACCTGCGGGTGGTGGTGCCGGTCGAGGACATGACGATGCCCGAGGAGTACGACGAGGAGTCGGGCGACCCGGGCCGGTCGACGAGCATCTGGCCCCACGTCGAGGAGCACGTCGTCGACCTCGTCGAGCAGCACCGCTCCACCATCGTCTTCGCCAACTCCCGCCGACTGGCCGAGCGGCTCACCGCCCGGCTCAACGAGATCGCCGCGGAGCGGGCCGAGCGAGCGGCCGTCGCGGCGGACGGTGCCGAGGGTCCCGCTCCACGACCGGCCGACGGCGGGAGCAGGACGCCGGCGCAGGTCATGGCCCAGTCCGGGCAGAGCTCCGGTGCCGACACCATCATCGCCAAGGCCCACCACGGCTCGGTCTCGAAGGAGCAGCGGGCGATCATCGAGGACGACCTCAAGCGCGGCCGCCTTCCCTGCGTCGTGGCCACCAGCAGCCTCGAGCTCGGCATCGACATGGGCTCGGTCGACCTCGTCATCCAGATCGAGTCCCCGCCCAGCGTGGCGAGCGCTCTCCAGCGGGTGGGCCGCGCCGGTCACCAGGTCGGTGAGACCAGCCGCGGCGTGCTGTTCCCCAAGCACCGCGGCGACCTCGCCCAGACCGCCGTCGCGGTCGCCCGGATGCGCAGCGGCGCCATCGAGAAGATGTCGGTGCCGGCCAACCCGCTCGACGTCCTGGCCCAGCAGGTCGTCGCCGCGCTCGCGATGGACGAGTGGCAGGTCGACGAGCTGTTCGCGCTCGTCGTGCGCGCCGCGTCGTACTCCCAGCTGCCCCGGTCGGCCTTCGACGCCACCCTCGACCTGCTGAGTGGCCGCTATCCCAGCGACGAGTTCGCCGAGCTCCGTCCCCGCATCGTGTGGGACCGCGTCACCGGCACGCTGAGCGGGCGCCCCGGCGCCCAGCGCCTCGCCGTGACCAGCGGCGGCACCATCCCCGACCGCGGCCTCTTCGGCGTCTTCCTGGTGGGGGAGAAGGCGAGCCGCGTCGGCGAGCTCGACGAGGAGATGGTCTACGAGTCGCGCGTCGGCGACATCTTCGCCCTCGGCGCCACCAGCTGGCGCATCGAGGACATCACCCACGACCGCGTGCTCGTCACGCCGGCTCCGGGCATCCCCGGGCGACTGCCGTTCTGGAAGGGCGACGCCCTCGGCCGGCCCGCCGAGCTGGGCGCGGCCGTCGGCGCGTTCACCCGCGAGGTGGCCGCCATGGGCGAGGCCAAGGCGATCGCCGGCGTCCGTGAGCGCGGCCTCGACGCCAACGCGGCGACCAATCTCGTCACCTACCTCGCCGAGCAGCGCGAGGCGACCCAGGTCGTCCCCAGCGACGTCCAGATCGTGGTGGAGCGGTTCCGTGACGAGCTCGGCGACTGGCGCCTGGTCGTCCACTCCCCCTACGGCACGCCCGTCCACGCTCCGTGGGCCCTCGCGATCAACGCGCGGCTGCGCGAGCGCTTCGACGTCGACGGCCAGGCCGTGGCCTCCGACGACGGCATCGTGATCCGCATCCCCGACACCGACGCGGAGCCGCCGACCGGCGAGATCATCGTCTTCGAGCCCGAGGAGATCGACCAGCTCGTCACGCAGGAGGTGGGCGGGTCGGCCCTGTTCGCGAGCCGCTTCCGCGAGTGCGCCGCCCGTGCCCTGCTGCTGCCGCGCCGCGACCCCGGCCGACGCAGCCCGCTGTGGCAGCAGCGCCAGCGCAGCGCCCAGCTGCTCGAGGTCGCCTCGAAGTATCCCTCCTTCCCGATCGTGCTCGAGGCGGTGCGCGAGTGCCTCCAGGACGTCTACGACCTCCCGGCGCTGGTCGCGCTGCTCGGCCGCGTCCAGCGTCGCGAGATCACGGTCGTCGACGTGGCGACCACCTCGCCCAGCCCGTTCGCGCGCAGCCTGCTGTTCGGCTACGTCGCTCAGTTCGTCTACGAGGGCGACTCACCCATCGCCGAGCGGCGCGCGGCCGCGCTGTCCCTTGACCAGGGCCTGCTCGCCGAGCTGCTCGGTCGCGCCGAGCTGCGCGAGCTGCTCGACCCGGAGGTGCTCGCCGAGGTCGAGGCGGAGCTCCAGTGGCTCGCGCCCGACCGCCGCGCCCGCGACGCCGAGGCGGTCGCCGACCTGCTGCGCCTGGTCGGCCCCCTCTCTCCCGCCGAGATCCGGGACCGCGCGGTCGAGGGAGCCGACGTCGACGGCTGGCTGGCGTCGCTGGCCGACGTACGCCGCGTGGTCGAGGTCCGGATGGCCGGCGAGGACCGTTGGACGGCCATCGAGGACATCGGCCGGCTCCGCGACGGCCTCGGCGTGCCGGTGCCGGTCGGGACCCCCGACGCGTTCCTCGAGCTCCCCGAGGACCCTCTCGGCGACCTCGTCTCCCGCTACGCCCGCAGCCACGGCCCGTTCACCACCGCGGAGGTCGCCGCCCGGCTCGGGCTCGGCGAGGCGGTGGCACGCCAGACCCTCCAGCGGCTGGCCCACCGGGGCCGGGTGCTCGAGGGCGAGTTCCGCCCCTCCGGCGCCGGCTCGGAGTGGTGCGACGCCGAGGTGCTGCGCAAACTGCGCCGCCGCTCGCTGGCGCGGCTGCGGCAGGAGATCGAGCCGGTCGGCCAGGACGCCGTCGCCCGCTTCCTTCCCGCCTGGCAGCGCGTCGGCGGTGCCCTGCGCGGACTCGACGGCGTGATCGCCGCAATCGACCAGCTCGCCGGCTGCCCGGTCCCCGCGAGCGCGCTCGAGCCACTGGTGCTCGCAGGCCGGGTCCGTGACTACGAGCCCGCCATGCTCGACGAGCTGACGGCCTCCGGGGAGGTGATCTGGGCGGGACACTCGCCACTGCCCGGCAGCGACGGCTGGGTCAGCCTCCACCTCGCCGACCAGGCTCACCTCACGCTGCCCGAGCTCGAGGGCGACGAGCCGACCGGCGTCCAGCGCGCCGTGCTCGACGCCCTCGACCCGGGTGGAGCGTGGTTCTTCCGCCAGCTCGCCGACCGCGTCGGCTCCACGAGCGACGCCGAGCTCAGCGCCGCACTCTGGGAGCTGGTGTGGCGCGGGCTCGTCACCAACGACACGCTCGCCCCCCTCCGCGCGCTGGTGCGCAGCGGCACGCCGTCGCACCGCGCCCGCCGTACGCCGCCGCGGCTGGGCCGCGCGGGCGGTGGCCGGATGCCGGTGCGCACCGGACCCCCGGAGACCGCCGGCCGCTGGGCGCTGCTCCCGGCTCGCGACGAGGACCCCACCCGGCGCGCGCATGCGCGAGCCGAGCACCTGCTCGAGCGCCACGGGGTGGTGACCCGCGGCGCCGTGATGAGCGAGCGGGTCGCCGGCGGGTTCGCCGGGGTCTACAAGGTGCTCAGCGCCTTCGAGGACACCGGCCGCTGCCGACGCGGCTACTTCATCGAGGGACTGGGCGCCGCGCAGTTCGGCAGTGCCGGCGCGATCGACCGGCTGCGCACGTTCGCCGAGCCCGCCGGCTCCCAGGCGGGCGGCAAGCCGGCCGTGGTCGCCCTGGCCGCGACCGACCCGGCCAACGTCTTCGGCGCCGCCCTCCCCTGGCCCGAAGCCGACGAGGAGCGCTCGGGACACCGGCCCGGGCGCAAGGCCGGCGCGCTGGTGGTCACCGTCGACGGCGCCCTGACCGTCTACGTCGAGCGCGGTGGACGCACGCTGCTGACGTGGAGCGACGACGAGGACGTGCTGACCCCGGCGATGGCGGCGCTGGCCGACGCAGCCCGGCGCGGCGCCCTGGGGCGCCTCACCGTCGAGAAGGCCGACGGCCAGGCGTTGATCGGCGGCGGTGGCGACACCCCCATCCGGCAGGCGCTGTCCGCGGCCGGGTTCGTGGCGACGCCCAAGGGGCTGAGGCTGCGTGCCTGAGGGCGACACCGTCTACCGAGCCGCGGCCAGGCTCGACGGTGCGTTGAGCGGACAGCGGCTCACGCTCACCGACTTCCGGGTGCCCGCCTTCGCCACGGTCGACCTCAGCGGCGGCACCGTCGTACGGTCCTTCTCGCGCGGCAAGCACATCCTGACCCGCATCGAGCACGAGCAGGCCTGGACCCTGCACACGCACCTCAAGATGGAGGGCTCCTGGCACGTCTACCGCGAGCGCGAGCGGTGGCGCCGCCCCGACGTCCAGGTGCGCATCGTCCTGGGCGTCGCCGGTCGCCGGGCGGTGGGGTTCCAGCTCGGCGTCGTCGAGCTCGTGCCGCGCCAGGCGGAGGCCGAGCTGGTGGCGCACCTGGGTCCCGACCTGCTCGGCCCGGACTGGGACGAGGAGCGGGCTCTGGCCAACCTCCGCGCTCAGCCGCAGCGCCCGATCGGGCAGGCCCTGCTCGACCAGCGCAACCTCGCCGGGATCGGCAACATGTACATGGCCGAGCTGTGCTTTATCATGGGGGTCCACCCCGCGACCGCGGTCGCCGACGTCGCCCAGCTGGCCCGCCTCGTGCGGCGCGGCAAGCAGATGCTCGAGGTCAACAAGGAGCGGGCGGTGCAGTCGACCACCGGCAACCTGCGCGAGCGCGAGCGGATGTGGGTCTACCGCCGAGACCGGTCGCCCTGCCGGCGCTGCGGCACGCCGATCGCGGTGACGATGCTGGGCGAGGCCGGCCGCGAGCGGGCGGCGTACTGGTGTCCGAGCTGCCAGCCGGTGTAGGGGCGGGGTTCAGGCGGCGGAGGCGACCACGTCGCCGGCCGGACGGGCTGCCGTGATCGGCGTGCTCGCGAGCTGCGCCATCTCCTCGATGGCCACGGCGTCGGCGACGTCCCGCAGCACGTCGGACAGCGGCAGGTCCATCGCCTGGCACAGCGACGCCAGGAGCTCCGAGGACGCCTCCTTCTGCCCGCGCTCGATCTCGGAGATGTAACCCAGGCTCACCCGCGCCTCGGCCGACAGCTCCCGCAGGGTCATCCCCCGCTGCATCCGCGCACCGCGCAGCACGTCACCGAGCAGTCGTCGGAAGAGCACCATGCGCGAGTCCTTGCTCTGGTCGAGTGGAGGTCGTCTGCTGCAACGCTACCCGAGGCGGGGTTCTTCCCAAGCCAGGATCCCGTCCAGCAGCGTCAGCACGGCGTCGCACGCGGCTTCCCGGACGGCCTGACGGTCCCCAGCGAGGGCGAGCAGCCGGGTCTCGACGTGGCCCGGGCCGGCCACCGCGACCCAGACCGTGCCGACCGGCCGGCCCTCCTGCTCGCCCGGCCCGGCCACCCCCGTCGTGGCCAGCGCCCAGTCCGCAGAGATCCGGGCACGAGCGCCCTGGGCCATCGCGACCGCACACTCCTCGGAGATCACGCCGTGTCGCTGGACCAGCTCCGCCGAGACGTCCAGCACCGAGACCTTCACCCGCGTCGCGTAGGACACCACGCCTCCCGCGAAGCTGCGCGAGGCCCCGGGCACGTCGGTCAGGCCGGCGGCCAGCAGTCCGCCGGTCAGCGACTCGGCGGTCGCGAGCGTCTGGCCGCGGCGCGCGAGAACGTCGAGCACCCGCGCCGCCACCACCCGGCCGGCCTCTGTGGTCACGTCGGCGAGACTAGCCCCATGGCTCTCCCCATCGAGGACTACGCCCTCATCGGTGACCGCGGCAGCGCCGCCCTCGTCGGGAAGGACGGGTCGATCGACTGGCTGTGCCTGCCCCGCTTCGACTCCCCCGCCTGCTTCGCGGCACTGCTCGGCACCGAGGAGCACGGCCGGTGGCTGCTCGCGCCCGCCGGCGACGTGGTGTCGACGACCCGGCGGTACGTCGACGGCACCGCGCTGCTCGAGACGACGTTCACCACCGCCGAGGGCGAGGTGGTGCTGCTCGACGTGATGCCGACCGGCGACGGCCGCGCCGACGTCGTACGCCGCCTGCGGTGCACGAGCGGCCGGGTGCGGATCCGGCACGACTGGGTCGTGCGCACGGACTACGGGAAGGTGCGGCCGTGGGTGAGCCGCGAGCGGGCGCACGGCAACGAGGTGGTCGTCGCGGTCGCCGGCCCCGACAAGTTCGTGCTGCGCGGCCCGCGCCTGCCGCACGGCCACGAGGGCCACCACACCGACGAGTTCGAGCTGGCCGCCGGCGACGAGGTCACCTTCTCGACCACCTGGGTCCACTCGTGGCGGGAGGTCCCCGAGCCGCTGGGTTTCGGCCAGCGGATCGAGGAGACGACGGCACAGCAGCGCGAGTGGTCGGGACGCGCGCCCGATGCGGTGCCCCACGCGGACCTGGTGCGGCGCAGCCTGCTGACGCTGATGCTGATGACGCACGCCGAGACCGGCGGCATCGTCGCAGCCCCGACGACGTCGCTGCCCGAGCACTTCGGCGGGGAGCGCAACTGGGACTACCGCTTCTGCTGGCTGCGCGACGCAGCTCTCACCCTCGAGTCCCTGCTGGGCGCCGGCTACGACGCCGAGGCCCTGCAGTGGCGCGGCTGGCTGCTGCGCGCCGTCGCCGGGGACCCAGCGGACCTGCAGATCATGTACACCGTCGACGGCGGTCGCCAGCTCCC
Source organism: Nocardioides sp. SYSU D00065 (assembly GCF_017916425.1). GTDB lineage: Bacteria > Actinomycetota > Actinomycetes > Propionibacteriales > Nocardioidaceae > Nocardioides. The sequence goes on from NZ_JAFMSX010000004.1 coordinate 128,527, forward strand.
CGAGCGGGAGCTGCCCCACCTGCCCGGCTACGCCGAGAGCCGCCCGGTCCGCATCGGCAACGGCGCGGTCTCGCAGCGGCAGAACGACGTCCTGGGCGAGGTGATGATCGCCCTGGAGCTGGCGCGCCAAGCCGGCCTCCACGAGACGACGAACTCCTGGGCGCTGCAGCGCGCCCTCGTGGAGGAGCTCGGCGAGCACTGGGACGAGCCGGACAACGGCCTGTGGGAGATCCGCGGACCTCAGCGTCACTTCACCCACTCGCGGGTCATGGTGTGGGTGGCCTTCGACCGAGGGGTGCGCGCGATCGAGGACCACGGGCTCGACGGACCGCTCGAGCGCTGGCGCGAGCTGCGCGACCGGGTGCGCGCGGAGATCCTCGACAAGGGCTTCGACGCAGCGCGCGGCACGTTCACCCAGCACTACGACACCCGCGAGGTGGACGCATCGCTGCTGACGATCCCACTGGTGGGGTTCCTGCCCGGCGACGACCCGCGCGTGCTCGGCACGATCGACGCGGTCGTGGAGGACCTGATGCGCGACGGCCTGCTGCTGCGCTACCGCACGCAGACCGGTGTGGACGGCCTCGCCGGCGACGAGCACCCGTTCCTGGCCTGCTCGTTCTGGCTGGTGTCCGCCCTCGCCGCCGCCGGCCGCCGAGCGGAGGCGGAGGCGCTGATGGACCGCCTGTGCGCGCTCGCCAACGACGTCGGACTGCTGGCGGAGGAGTACGACGCCGCGCACGGCCGGATGGCCGGCAACTTCCCCCAGGCGTTCAGCCACCTCGCCCTCGTGCAAGCGGCCCTCGCCCTGCGGTGAGCAGGACGAGGGCCGCGAGCGGGAGGCAGGTCAGCGCTTGATCTTGAGCTTGACCACCATCGTGTCCCGCGCAACCGCGTCGTCGCCGAGGTAGCGCACGGTCACCTTCTTGGTTCCCGGACGGTTGAAGGCGGGCAGCACGACCTTCGCGCGGCCCTTCTTCACCTTGAACCGGTGCACCTCGTCCGAGCCCTTGACCCGGACCTTGATCCAGCCCGTGGCCTGGTGGCCGGCAGCCTTCACCTTGACCGTGAACCGGACCTTCTCACCGGCCTTCTGCTGGATGCCGACCGCCTTCAGCGTCGGCTCCGCCTTCTCCGGCTCGGGAGCAGGCGTGGGCGTCGGGTTCGGCGTCGGGTTCGGGGTCGGGTTCGGCGTCGGGTTCGGGTTCGGGTTGGGGTCAGGGTCCGGCGTGGTCGTCCCGGCCCGCACGGGCAGCGTGACCCGCGTACCCGACGGAGCAGCCACGAGCTCCACCGTGGCGCCGGTGGGTGCCCCGGCCGGGACCGTCAGGTCGACCTGCGCCACCCCCGCGGTCACAGGGAAGGTCCCGATCGCCGTACGGGTGCCGCCGGTGACCAGCGTCGCCGTGACGGTGGTGTTGGCGGGGCTGCCGAGCGAGGTGAGGTCGAGCGTCGTGCCCGTGATGGGCGCCGGGCCGCCGTTGGGGACGCCCAGCTGGAACGACGCAGCCTGGCCGGCGACCAGCTCGGTCGGGAGGTCCTCGGTGAACACCTGCTGGCGGGCGAAGTCCGGCTTCAGGCCGGGGTTGGCCGCCAGGTAGTCGCGGAACGCCTGGATGTCCAGCAGCCCGGTGTCGACGTAGGTGCCCTTGGTGAAGGCGCGGAAGTTGTCGCTGCCCTGGGCGAGGAACGACAGGGTAGAGACGGTGTACGTCCGGGCCGGGTCGAGCACCTCGCCGTTGATGCGGACCGAGGTGATGCGCTGCCCGGCCGGCCGGGAGTCGTCCGCGGTCACCTCGACGTTGTCCGACAGCCCGAGCTGCAGGTACGGGCGGCTGGGGACCGTGCCGTCGGCGTTGGTCTGCCACTGCTGCTCGAGGACCTCCTTGAGGTCGGCGCCCTTGAGCTGGACCAGCGCAAGCGTGTTGTTGAAGGTGAGGACGGCGTTGGCCTCGGCGAAGGTCACGACCCCGTCGGTGTTCTTCGGGTTGCTGGTCGTGTCGCCCTTGTAGAGCAGCTCGGCGCGGAGCCCGCCGGGGTTGGTGAGGCCGAGGTCGGGCTGCGCGAACTTCGTGGCGGCGTCGCGCAGCGCGTTGGCCACCGCGTCGCCGAGCGTCGACTCGGCGGCCCGGTCGTCGCGGGCACCGTTGTTGTGGGCGGTGGTGATGTCGGCGGCGATGGTGCCGACCGGCTCGTTGCCCACGCGGGCCGCCTCGGCCAGCGCGGCGTCGGTGATCCGCTTGACCTCCGCCACCCGTGGGAAGGACAGGTCCTCGGTCGCGGCACGCTTGACGTTGGCCTGCTGGTACGACTGCACGTCGCCAGTGACCGGGTCGACGGTCAGCTCGACCTGCCCCACGAACTCGCCGTAGCTGCCGGTCTGCAGGATCGGGCGGGTCCGATTTGCGTCACCGGGGACCGGGGCGTCCCACGCGTACTGCTTGTGCGTGTGGCCGGTGAAGATCACGTCGACGTCGACCGAGGTGTCGGTGACGATGTCGGCGAACACCTTGCCCTCGGCGACCTCCTCCTCGAGGGTGGAGCCGTCGGGCACACCGGCGCCCGCGCCCTCGTGGTACTCGGCCACGATCACGTCGGCCTCGCCGTTGGCGGCGTTGCCGTCGCTCAGCTGCTCGGCCACTCGGTTGACCGCCTCGACGGGATCACCGAACTCGATGGTGGCGACTCCCCCGGCGGAGACCAGGGCGGGCGTCTCCTCGGTGACGGCTCCGATCACGGCGACGTCGACGCCGCCGACGGTGAACAGGGCGTACTCGTCGAGCGCGGGCGTGGTGGTGCCCTTCTCGTAGACGTTGGCGCCGAGGTAGTCCCAGTCGGCGGCCGGCTCGACGCGGTCGGTGAGGTCAGCGAGGCCCTGGTCGAACTCGTGGTTGCCCACGGCCGAGGCCTGCAGGCCGAGCGCGTTCAGCACATCGATCGTCGGCTGGTCCTTCGCGAGGGACGAGGCGAACAGCGAGGCACCGATGTTGTCGCCGGCGGAGAGGAACAGCGTGTTCGGGTTCTGCGCGCGCAGCTGCTCCACCGTGGTGGCGAACGTGGTGGTGTTCGCGTCGATGCGACCGTGGAAGTCGTTGATGTTCAGCAGCTGGATGTCGACGGGCGCGGTGACCTCGCCGGTGTCGAGACCGACGACGGCCGGGTTGTGGTCGGAGGCCGCGAACGGGCCGTCGGAGTAGAGGTCCGTGCCGACGTAGTTGTGGCGCGAGTACTGGTAGAAGACCGACTCGTTGGCGTTGGCCTCCCAGATGTCGACGCCCGTCACCATCTCGGCGGCGGCGGGGCTGGCGAGCACGTGGTCGAGCGAGCCCGACTTGCCCTGGAAGCTGTACGACCTGGCGTCGGGGTCGACGGTCGAGGCGAGCACCTCGTAGTCGGCGTCGTTGAGGATCTGGATCGGGTCCTCCATCGTGTAGGCGTTGAAGTCACCGGTGAGGAAGATCCGATCGGTGCCTCGGGCCTGGCCGAAGGACTCGGCGAACTGGGCGAGGGCCGCTGCCTGCAGCTCACGCCGGTCGTTGGCGTTGCCCTGTCCGTCGGGGTCCGGCGTGCCGGAGCCCTTGGACTTGAAGTGGTTCACGATCACCGCGAACGCGTCGGCGTCGGGTGCGCCCTTGGCCTTGAACGCCTGCGCGAAGGGCTCGCGGGCGTCGCTGAACGCGGCTGAACCGATCAGGATCTGCGCGGCGCCCACGGTCTCGACCGTGGCGGGGTTGTAGATGATCCCGTTGCGGATGACGTCCTCCTCGCTGGCCGGCGGCAGCGCGGCCGGGGACGGGACGTACGTCCAGCGGGCGGTGGGACCGCCGGCCTTCGCGTTCAGCGCCGCGACGAGCGCACCGACGGCCTCGTCGCGGTCACCTCCGTCGACCACGCGGGAGTTCTCGATCTCCTCCAGGGAGACGATGTCGGCGTCCATCGTGTCGATCGCGTTGACGATCTTGGCCTGCTGCCGCTCGAAGTCGGCCCGGTCCCAGGCGCCGCGCGGGTCGCAGCCGCCGCTGACGGCGACCGGGTCGCCGGTGCGGTCCTTGTAGGACTGGCAGCCGCTCGTCTGGGAGCCGAGGGTGGTGAAGTAGTTGAGCACGTTGAAGGTCGCCAGCTTGACGTCGCCGCCGACCTCGGCGGGCGCCGCGGGCCGGTTCTGCTCGAACGTGACCAGCCCGGTGGGGCGTCCGGTGACGACGCCGGCGGGCTGGAGCTTCCAGCCGAACCGGTAGTCGAGCACGACCGGGGCGTCGAAGGTGACGCCGGCACCGACGCGGACGTAGTGGTCCTTCGTCAGGTAGGGCACCGGCTCGTTCTGCGCGGAGGCGTCGTTCGAGGTGTTCCAGTACGTCTTGCTGGAGCCGTCGTCGAGCACGACTCGGCGGGCGTTGTTGTACGCCGTGAGGTCGGCGATCGCCTCGGTGTCCTGGGCGTCCACGAGGTCGGTCGGCGTGTAGAGCGGCACGTCGGAGTTGGCGGCGATGCCGATCTCACCGAAGAAGTTGTTCGACGTCGACGGGAAGGCCGAGAAGTCGTACACGTCGGTGACGGTGAAGTCGCCGGTCGGGGCGAACGCCTCGCCCTCGCTCTTCTCGAGCGCCGCGTCGAGCTGGGCGCCGGTCGGGCAGTTGCCGAGCTCGCAGTCGGTGCCCGGGACGACCGTCTTCGGCACCACGGTGCCGAGGGAGGTGGTGAGCACCTCGATGCTGCTGGAGGTGACCTGCGTCTGGCTGCCGAACTCGCCGGCCGTTCCGGTCACCTTCACCGACGCGCCGCGGACCACGCCGGCCGGGAAGCCGCCCGGGGCGTAGACGAAGATGCCGTCCGAGGCGTCCGGGGTGGTGTCGGGCCCCGGGGTCTGGATGTAGAAGCCGTTGTAGCCGCCGGTCGGGTACGCCGCGGTGACGACACCCTGCGTCGTGACGACCTGGTTGGCGTACGCCGTGGTGGCTCCGGTGCCCTGCACCTGGGCGATCGTGAGCTCCTGACCGGGCTGGGGCTCCTCGGGCTCCTCCGGCTCCTCCGGCCCCGAGCCGGACGTCGAGTTCTGCGGCGCCGGCGCGCCGACCGTGAAGTCCACCGAGTTGTCGTCGGTGTCCGTGCGCGCGGCGTCGCGGCTCGCCGAGGTGCTGTTGGTCAGGGCCGACGCCGCCGTGCCCTCGCGACGCGTCGCAGTGCCGAAGCCCACGAGGTCGACGACGACCGAACCGCGCCGCAGCTCGACCGAGCCGTTGCTGGCGCTCATGTTCAGGGTCCCGGTCAGGTCGGGGGTCGGCAGGGCGGGCGCGGCGGTGTTGGCCCCGGCCGCCTGCTGGACGAGGAAGTGGCCCTTGGCGGGGATCGACCCGGTCAGCGCGGTCGTACCGCCGGTGTTGCCGTTCGCGGCGAAGTACTCCACGGTGTGGCCGGTCAGGCTGATCGCGCTGTCCGTCGGGTTGTAGAGCTCGATGAAGTCGTTGCGGTACGGCGCACCGGAGTTGCCGCCGCCGCCGAAGACCTCGCTGACGACGAGGCCCGTGCCGGCCGGGTCGGCCGAGGCCGGCGCGAAGGAGCCCGCGGCCAGCGCCAGCGAGCCGGCGAGGAGGGAGATCCCTGTGACGGCAGCTACCGGCCGGCGTAGGGACGAGGGACGAGAAGGCATGGAGAGAAGACCCCCAGGTTGAGTGGACTGTCCCGAGACGGCCCCCGTCGGGGGCCAGGGTCAGTCAGTCGTCTCCACGTGTCCCATGCATGAACTCCGTCTGTCGTCGCGTCGACCCCGGCGCGGCGTGACGTCCACAAACTCCGACGGTGCGCTGTGGACGCCGAGAGGCCCGGTCATCGCGGACGATGACCGGGCCTCCGGTCGTGCTGGCCGAGAGCGGTGCACTCGGCCGTGCGGTCGTGCTGGTGCAGCTCAGCTCACCTGCGGCGCACCTTGATCTCGACGACCTTGCGCACCCGCTCGAGTGCGTCGGTGCCGTTGAAGGTGACCTTGGCGTTGTAGGTGCGCGCCTTGCGGAACGCGCGCAGCTTCACCTTGGCGACACCGTCCTTGACCTTCGCGCGGTAGGTCTTGCCGGACACCCGGACCTTGACCCACCCGTTGACATCGGCCACGTGGGCGGCCTTGACCTTGACGCGCAGGCGCACCTTGGTCTTGCCGACCTTCGCCTTGCCGGCCTTCGGGAACGCGCGCACGCTCACCCGCGGCTCGCCCTTGACCACGGCGCGCGCGATGGTGGTGCCGCTGGGCTGCGCCACGATCTGCAGCTCCTTGCCGGCGCGGACAGTGAACGCCACGTCGCTCTTGCCGGCCACGACCCGGGTGCTCCCGAAGACCTTCTTCGACCCGTCGGGACGCACCTTGACCAGGTCGAGCTTGGTGTTGGCGGGGATGCCGAGCGAGGTGATGTCGAGCTTGTCGAAGCTGATCTTGGCCTTCTCGCCGGCGACGTAGCTGCTCTTCAGCCCGGTCGCGAACACCTGGCGCTTCACCGCGGAGGGGGACTTCACCTGGCCGTTGCGGAAGAAGGAGTCGATCCACAGGTCGCGGTCCACGGCGCCCGTGTCGATCGCCTTGCCCTCCCGGAACGCGGTGAAGTTGTCGCCGCCCTGGGCGAGGAAGCTGAAGGTCGACACGGTGTAGGTCTTGGCCGGCTCGACCAGCTGGCCATCGACGGTGATCGACACGACCCTGTCACCCAGCGGGCGGGTCGCGTCGAGGACGGCCTGCACGTTCTTCGAGACACCGAGGTGCAGGAACGGGTTGCTCGAGGTCGACGGCTGCCACTGTTGCTCGAAGATCTTCTTCAGCGTCGCGCCGGTCACGTCGACGTAGCTGACGTTGTTGACGAACGGCAGGACCGCGTTGGCCTCCTCGAACGTCACCACGCCGTCGGCGTTCTCCGGGCTGGTGCTGAGGTCGCCCTTGTGGAGCAGGTCGGCCCGGAGCCCGCCCGGGTTGGTGATGCCGATGGTCGGGGTCTTCGCGACGGCGGGGATCTTGACGTCGCGAAGGGCGTCGGCCACGAGGTTGCCGATGGTCGACTCCGCCTTGCGGTCCTCCTGGACCCCGGCCGCGACCGGGTCGGAGTCGGCTCGCGTGATGTCCGCCGAGATGGTGCCGACGGCGCGGTCGCCGACGACGTTCGCGGCAGCGAGCGCGGCGGTGACGATCGAGTCGACGGCGGCCACCCGCGGCAGGGTCGTGTCGGCCGCGCCCGCCCGCGGGACGAGGGTCGCGCTGACCGAACCGACGGTGTTGGCGTCGGTGTCGATGGTCATCGACACCTTGCCGAGGGCGGCTCCGTAGGGGTCGGTCTGCACGACCGGACGCGAGCCGCTGTAGGCGTAGGGCTGGTGGGTGTGCCCGTTGTAGATCACGTCCACGGCGGCGGCCGTGTCCTGCGTGAGGTGGCGGAACACCGCGGACGCCGCCTCCTGCTGGGCCTGGGTGGCGGCGCTCTGCGCCTGCGGGGCGCCCTCGTGGTAGTTGGCGATCGTGGCGTCGCAGTCGACGCCGGCCGACTGCAGCCGCGCCACCTCCTGGTTGACCGCGGTCACCGGGTCGGTGAACTGGAGGCCGGTGATGCCGCCGGGCGAGACCAGCGACGGCGTCTCCTGGGTCACGGCCCCGATGACGCACACGTTCGCTGCGCCGAGCGCCACCTGCGTCGAGGCGGGCAGGACCGGGTTGCCGGCCGCGTCGAGCACGTTGGCGCCGAGGTAGGGGAAGCTCGCCTGCGGATACGCAGTCCCGTCGGGGGCGGTGGAACCGCCGTCGACGACGTGCGACTTGAACCAGGGCCACCCCTTGTCGAACTCGTGGTTGCCCACGACGCTCACGTCGAGGTCCAGAGCGTTGAGGACGTCGATGGTCGGCTTGTCGTCGTTGAACGCCGACGCGAAGAGCGAGGCACCGATGTTGTCACCGGCCGAGAGCACCATCGTGCTCGCGTCCCGGTTCTGCTCGATGGTGGTGGCCCACTTCGTGGTGTTGTTGTCGATGCGGCCGTGGAAGTCGTTGAAGTTCAAGATCGTGACGGGGACGGCTGCGGCGGTCGCCGGAGCGGCGGTCGCCACGATCGCGAGGGGTGCTGCGAGCAGCCCCGTCAGCGTGGTCGCAAGGGTGAGCCTGCGACCGGTTCGTGATGCTGGCACGAGTGGGCCTTTCCTTGAATGGCGTGAATCGGGTCACCTTAACCCGGCTCGGGTGGACGTTCGGTGGTCCTCCTCCCGGCACGGCGAGGAGGGCCGAGACGGCCCGGCTGACCGGCTGGCCGGCCGGGCCGAATCGTGGGGATCGGTGCGGCGCGTGGGCGCCGGGTCAGCGCCGGCGCACCTTGATGGTGGTGCGGAGCCTGTCGCCCTTGGTCCTCGAGTCGCCGGCGTAGGCGACGGCGACCTTGCGGACGCCCGGCTTCTTGAACGGCCTCACCTTGATGGCCGCCTTGCCCGCGCGGAGCGTGGCCCGATAGGTCTTCTTGCCGATCGTCACAGTCACCTTGCCGCGAGGGGTGACCCCCTTCGCCGACACCGTCACCCTGACCGTTGCTCGCCTGCCGGTGACGACCGGCGTCGGCTTGACCTTCGCCCGGACCGTCGACACGGCCTTCGTGACCCGGACCCGCACCGTGCCGGTCGCCGCCTTGTGGGCGGCGTCGCCCGAGTAGGCGAGGGTCAGCGCGTGGGTGCCGACCGGCAGCGACCGCTTGGGGAGCCGCACGGTGCCGCGGCCCGACGCGAGCCTGGCCGTACCGAGCACGGTCGAGCCCCGCGACACCGTGACGGTGCCGGACGCGGTCTCCGGGGCCACCCGGACCGAGATGCGGGCCTTGGAGCCGTACGCGACCGAGCGGGCCGTGCCGCTCACGGATGCCGCGATCGGAGCGACCGGCGTGGTTTGCCGCAGACCGAGGATCACCGGGTCGTGGTCGGAGGACCGGTAGGGACCCGGGGCGTGGAAGTCGGTCGCGTGGTAGTTCCACCGGCTGTACTCCAGGGCGAGGGACTCGCCCGCGTTGATGTTCCAGATGTCCGTGCCGGTGCTCCTCTTCAGCGCGGGACCGTTCACCAGGATGTGGTCGAGCGAGCCGGAGAGGCCGGAGAACGAGTACGAGAACTCGCCGTTGTCGAAGTGACGCTCGACGTTGGTGAAGCCGGCGTCGTAGAGGACCCGCAGCGGGTCCTCCATGGTGTAGGAGTTGAAGTCGCCGCCGAGGACGACGGACTGCACACCGGTCTCGGCCTGCAGGCCCGCGACCCAGTCGCGCAGGGCGGTCGCCTGGAGTACGCGGGAGCCGGTGGACGCGCCCTGCCCGTCACCGGTGTCGGCGTCGCCGGGTTGCGGACCGGCAGAGCCCTTGGACTTGAAGTGGTTGACGACGAACAGGAACGGCTCGCCGCCCGCGTCGGCCCTGAACACCTGCCCGAGCGGCTCGCGGGCGTTGTCGAAGGCCTCGCCGGCGTCGCTCAGGGTGCCGAGCGCACGGGACTGGCCCACGCGGTCGACGCTGGCGGGCTTGTAGATGATGGCGCTGGTGATGACGTCCATCCCACCGTCGGGCAGCTCGGTCGAGGACGGGTTGGCCGCCCACGTGCCGGCACCCGCGTCGGCGTTGAGTGCCGCCACGAGGCTGTCGGTGGCCTCGTCGGGCGTCTCGCCGAGGGTCCGCGAGTTCTCGATCTCCATGAGGCCGACGACGTCGGCATCGAGCCGGTTGATCGCGGACACGATCTTGGACTGCTGGCGCTGGAAGTCCTGCGGGTCCCACGCGCCGCGCTGCTCGCAGCCTCCGTTGACCGTGGCGCCGTCGCCGGCCCGGTCCCGGAACGGGGTGCAGCCGCCGTCGCCGACGTTGTCGTCGTCGGCGTCGCCCAGGGTGGTGAAGTAGTTGAGCACGTTGAACGAGGCGACCTTGAGGTCGGCAGTGCCGGTCTCGTTGATGAGGGCCTCGTCGGGCGCGGCGGTGCGGGTGTCCTCGAAGGTGGCCGGACTGTTCGCGTTGTCGGGACCCGTCACGGTCGCCAGCGGCTGGAACCGGTAGGTCGGCGCGCTCGGCGATCCGCCCTGGGTGAAGATCACGTCGTCGACGAACGTGGCTCGTGCGCCGACGCGCACGGGCTGCGTGGTGGAGACGTAGGGCGGCGTGAGGTGGCCGTTGAGCAGGCAGCCGGACGGCTGCGGGCTGCACTGGGCGGTGTTGCCGGTGAGGAGGAAGTTGGTCGACGCCCCGTCGTCCAGGACGATGGAACGGGCGGCGTTGTCGGCCTCCACGGCGCTGGCCGCGGCCGGGCCGGGCAGCTCGACCTCGGTGCGCTGGATGAGCGGCCTGTCGCCCGCTGCCAGCCCGACCTCACCGAAGTTGTTGGTCGAGAAGGTGTTGGTGACGGTGAAGGCGCCCGTCGGGCGGTAGCGCATCCCCTCGAGGGACTCCTTCTCGGCGGCGGTCCGCGGCCACGTCGCCGTGGTCGTCGTGACCACCGGCGGGACGTCCTGGTCCACGACGGTGATGTCGGCGGGCTGCGCCTGCACCTGCGTGGCGCCGGCGAACTCGGTGACCTGCCCGCGCACCTCGACGTACGAGCCCGGGGACGCGGTGACGGTGCCACTGGCCTGGCGCACGAAGAGGCCGTCGGAGGCGGTGTGGGTCGCGAGGTCGATGTCGGCCGCGCCGGAGCCCGGCGTCTGGATGTTGAAGCCGAAGAAACCGCCCTGGGGGTAGACGGACGTGACGATGCCGCGGGTGGTGACCGTGGTGCCGACGAGGGGCGACGTGGGGCCGGTGCCCTGGACCTCGTCGATCGCCAGCACTCCGGCGGGGTTGACCACGATGTCGAACGTGGTGCTGCCCTGGGCGTCGTCCGCGTCGGTGGCGGTGACCGTCACCTCGTGGACACCGGGGGTCGTCGGCGTGCCGGTGATCTCGCCAGTGTTCTCGCCGGTGGTCGAGGTGGTGGTCGCGATCGAGAGCCCGGCGGGCAGACCGGTGGCTGTCCACTCGTAGGGGCTGGTGCCACCGGTGGCGGTGACCGTGACGGGGGTGACGGGCAGCCCGACGGTCGCGGTCTGGTCGGGCACGGTCGCGACGCGGGGCCCGGACGGTGTCGCGGTGCCGGAGCCCTGCGGCGTGGGCGTGCCTTCGGCGAAGTCGTCGGCGTTGTCGTCGGTGTCGGCGCCTGTCGAGCTGCGTGCCGCAGAGGTCGTGCTGGTGAGGGCGACGCCGGTGTTGGCCGTCTCGAACGAGGTCGGCGTCGTGCCGTAGCCGACCATGTCGACCAGGTTCGACGGCGGTGGGGTCGCAGCGTCCGCCGCGAGGTCGCCGACCGCGGTGATGGCCGTGGTGTCGTCGGCCAGCAGGACGGCGCCGTTGCTCCCGGACATCAGGATGGTCCCGGTCGCGTCCGGGGTGGGCAGGGGCTCGCCCACAGCGGCCTGCGACGCCTGCTGGACGAGGTAGTGGCCGCCCGCCGGGACCGATCCCGAGAGGGGGGTCAGCTGCGCCGAGGTGCCGGTGGCACTGCGGTACTGCACGGACCAGCCGTCGACGCTGATCGGCGACGAGGTCGGGTTGTGGAGCTCGACGAAGTCGTGCGTGAACGAGGCACCGCCATTGCCGCCGGCGCCGTAGACCTCGCTGATGACGAGGTCGGTGCCTGCTGGATCGGCAGCTGCTGCGAGGGGGGTGAGTCCGGCCGTCAGGAGGGCCAGGCCCGCTCCTGCCGCGAGGTGGCGCGGCGAGGGAAGCGCGGGTGTGCGCATGTGTGCTCCGAGAGTTCGGGTGGATGTGACCTAGGCATCATCACCCACGCCACCGACAACGCACACTCGCGCCACGGCTAGGCCGCTCGGGTCCCCCGCTGCCGGCGTACCTCGCGGACGAACTCCCAGCCGGACCACAGCGTCATCGCCACGGCCCCGGCCAGCAGCGCCTGGCCGAGGTAGAACAGCACCTCGCCGGTGGGGCCGGGCCAGAAGTCGAAGGCCCCGCCGTGCGCGTCGCCGTGCGGCAGCGGCCAGATCAGTCCGGACAGGGCGACCGCCTGCAGGACCGTCTTGATCTTGCCGCTCTGCGCCGCCGGGATCACCACCGACTTCAGGACCGAGAGCCGCAAGAGGGTCACGCTCCACTCGCGCAGCAGGACGACGATCGTCACCCACCACCAGATGTCGCCGACGATCGAGAGGCCGATGAAGGCCATGCCCGTGATCGCCTTGTCGGCGATGGGGTCGGCGATCTTGCCGAAGTCGGTGACCAGCCCGTGCTTGCGGGCCAGGTCGCCGTCGACCTTGTCGGTGATCATGGCCACCGCGAAGATCGCGAAGGCCACCCATCGCCACGTCGCCGAGTCTCCTCCGTCGTGCAGCAGCGCCCACCCGAAGAAGGGCACCATCGCGATGCGGAGGGTGGTAAGGACGTTGGCGATGTTGAGGTTCGACACCTCGCGCTGCTGGGTCGTCATCGGCCGTCTCCGTTCACTCGCGCGACCAGGTCCACCCCGTCGGTACCCACCACGGTGGCGCTCAGCACGTCGCCGACCCGCGCGGTGCCGGCGCCGGTGAGCGAGGTCGTCCCGTCCACCTCGGGTCCCTGGTGCGCAGCCCGGCCCTCGACGACGTCCCCGTCGACGTGCTCCACGAGGACCACGACCTCCTCGCCGATCCGCTCCTCGGCGCGCTGGGCGTTGAGCTCCTCGACGAGGGCGGTGACGTGCTCGGTGCGGGCGCGGATCTCGTCCTCGTCCAGCTTGAGGTCGTCGGCGAACGAGGCGGCCTCGGTGCCGTCCTCGTCGGAGTAGCCGAACACGCCGGTGACGTCCATCCGCGCCGCGACGAGGAAGTCGCACAGGACCTGCAGGTCCTCCTCGGTCTCGCCGGGGAAGCCGACGATGACGTTGGACCGTACGCCGGCGAGTGGGGCGAGCGACCGGATCCGGTCGAGCAGCCCGAGGAAGGACTCGGGGTCGCCGAAGCGGCGCATCCGGCGCAGCACCGGCCCGCTCGCGTGCTGGAAGGACAGGTCGAAGTAGGGCACCACGCCGGGCGTGTCCGCGATCGCCTCGATGAGGCCCGGCCGGGTCTCGGCGGGCTGGAGGTAGGAGACGCGCACGCGCTCGACGCCGTCGATCCCCGCCAGCTCGGGCAGCAGCGTCTCGAGCAGACGCAGGTCGCCGAGGTCCTTGCCGTACGACGTGGAGTTCTCGCTGACGAGGAAGAGCTCCTTGACGCCCTGCGCGGCGAGCCACTGACCCTCCTGCAGCACGTCGCTGGGACGGCGGCTGACGAAGGAGCCGCGGAAGCTGGGGATGGCGCAGAACGAGCAGCGCCGGTCGCAGCCGCTGGCCAGCTTGAGCGGTGCCATCGGTCCGGAGTCGAGGCGACGGCGTACGGCGCGGGGACCCGTCACGGGCGCTCCGGCGCCGATGTCGCTCAGGTCGGCCTGGTGGCCGGGCACCGAGATGGTCGAGGCGTCGCGCTCGAGCGGCGAGATCGGCAGCAGCCGGCGCCGGTCGGACGGCGTGTGGGGGTGGTGGGTCTCCCCCGCCACGATCGCGCGCAGTCGCGCGGCGATGTCGGGGTAGTCGTCGAAGCCGAGCACCGCGTCGGCCTCGGGCAGTGACTCCGCGAGGTCCTTGCCGTACCTCTCGGCCAGGCAGCCGACGGCCACGACGGCCTGCGCCCGCCCACCGTGCCCCGCCGACGCCTTGAGGTCCGCCGCCTCGAGCAGGGTGTCGACGGAGTCCTTCTTGGCGGCCTCGACGAAGCCGCACGTGTTGACCACGACGGTGTCGGCGTCCTCCGGGTCCTCGACGAGCACGAAGCCGCCGGACTCCAGCCGGCCGGCCAGCTCCTCGGAGTCGACCTCGTTGCGGGCGCACCCGAGGGTCACGACCGCGACGTTCAACGGGGTCGGGGCAAGCTCTGTGTCAGTCGTCATCGCACGGTGAGTATGCCCGTTGTGACCGCGGCGAGCAGCACCACCGCAGCGGTGAGGCGGCTCACCCGACCGAGCGGCGAGTGATCGGGCTCCCCGACCGCCGATCGGGGGGCAGGCGCGACCAGCCGCTCCGCGGGCTCAGTCGGCGACGAACGTGCCCTGACCGGCGACGCCCGGCTCGCCCACCGGCTTCGCCTCACCGCCGGCGAGGGACACCGTCACGGCGCCGTCCGTGGACGTCACCCGCACCGGAGGCGAGGCTTGCAGCTCGTGCGTCTGGCCGACCGCCAGGTTGCCCTTGAACGCGATCTCCCCGGCGCCGTCGCGCACGACGACCTGGGCACCGCCCGAGGCGGCCGTGACGACGACCGGGACGGGGTCGGCGAGCGGCGCGTTGCCCGCGCCCTGCGGCCCGCCGGAGCCGTTGAGCACCGGGGTCGTCCCGCGCAGCTCGGGCGGCGTGTCCATCACCAGCCGGGCGATCGACCAGGCGAGCACCAGCGCCATCACGACGGCGACGAGCACCGACCAGTTCGGGCCGCCGCGCGTGCCGCGGATCGAGCCGTTGACGCCCGTCGCGAGCTCGGCCTCGAACACCCGGCGCGGGTTGATCGGCGCGTGGGCGTAGCGCTCGTCGTAGGAGGCGAGCAGCGGCGTCACGTCGATGCCGAGCACACGGGCGAGGGTGCGCAGGTGGCCGCGAGCGTAGAAGTCGCCGCCGCAGGGCTCGAAGTCGTCGACCTCCACCGCCTCGATCACGTGCGGCCGGATGCGGGTGCGCTCGGCCAGCTGGTCGACCGTCAGGCCCAGGCGCGTACGCGCCGCGGCCAGCTCGGGACCGATGACCGGGTCCTCCGCCGGCTCGACCTCGAAGTCGTCGATGACCAGCGGCTCGACCGGCTCGCCGGGACGCGCGATCGCGCGGACCCGGTCGCCCCACGACTGGGTCTCCTCGACCAGGCTGACCCGGCCGGGGCGGCGCAGCTCGCGGCCTTCCAGCTCGTCCTCGTCGAGGTCGACGACCTCGCGCCGGACCTCCGAGCGCCGGGCGATCCCCGTATCGCGCAGCGCTGCCGGGGTGGGGCTGGCGACCACGGGCACGTCGAGAGCCGCAGCCTCGGAGTCCTCGGAGTCCTCGGAGTCCTCGGTGTTCGCGTCGGCGACGTCCGTCCCGACGACGTGCGTGTCGTCGACGTCCGTGGCCTCGGCGTGCTCGATGTCGGGCTCGGCGGCCTCCGGGCCAGCGGAGCCCTCGAGCACGACGACCTGGTCGGCATCGTGGGCGACCCGCTCGAGCGCGGCGGTCAGGTCGCCGTCGGCGCCCACCACCCGGGTCGACAGGCCCAGCGGCACCGCGAACGGCGCGCCGTGCAGCATGCGGGACACCCGGGCGTGCCGCCTGCCCGCGCGGGTCAGCTCCGACTCGACCAGCTCGAGGTTGTGCGGCACCACGACTAGCCGGCCGTCGCGCAGGGCGCCCCGTCGCGGGGTGTGCTCGACGTGGCGCACCGCGCTCCACGGCAGGCCCCGCCACGTGCGGCCCAAGCGGATCCGGATGCCCTGCGCGTCGGCGACCAGCAGCGGCGTTCGCGCGTCGACGAGGCCGGCGAGCCAGTAGGCGCCGAGCAGCCCCATGACCGCCACGAACGCCCAGTCGAGCGCCGAGCCGCCCTGGGTCGCGCGCGCGAGGTAGGCGATGGCGACCGCAGACGCGGTGAGCCCGACCCCTGCGGCGACGGCAGCGCTGCGGCGTACCTCCAGCGCGTGGGGCGCGACGCCCAGGACGTCGGCGCGTCCTGACTCGGTGTCGTGGTGGCTCTCGGTCTCGTGCACTGCTGCGGCGCCCATCAGGCTCCCCCCTCCAACGTGGCGATCACGGAATCGAGCTCGTCGGGCTTGACCAGCACGTCTCGGGCCTTTGAGCCCTCGCTGGGCCCGACGACCCCGCGGCTCTCCATGATGTCCATGAGCCGCCCCGCCTTGGCGAAGCCGACCCGCAGCTTGCGCTGCAACATCGACGTGGACCCGAACTGGGTGGAGACGACCAGCTCGATGGCCTGCACCACGAGCTCCATGTCGTCACCGATGTCGTCGTCGAGGTCGCGCTTGGACTCCTTGGGAGCGGTGACGTCCTCGACGTAGGTGGGCTCGAGCTGGCTCTTGCAGTGGGCGACCACCTGGTGGATCTCCGCCTCGGTCACCCAGGAGCCCTGGACGCGCACCGGCTTGGAGGCGCCCATCGGCAGGAAGAGACCGTCACCCTGACCGACGAGCTTCTCCGCTCCGGGCTGGTCGAGGATGACCCGGCTGTCGCCCAGCGAGCTCGTGGCGAAGGCCAGGCGCGAGGGGACGTTGGCCTTGATGAGACCGGTGACGACGTCCACCGAGGGGCGCTGCGTGGCGAGCACCAGGTGGATGCCGGCCGCGCGCGCCAGCTGCGTGATACGGACGACCGAGTCCTCGACGTCGCGCGGCGCGACCATCATCAGGTCGGCGAGCTCGTCGACGATGACCAGCAGGTAGGGGTAGGGCGTGAGGGTGCGCTCGCTGCCCGCGGGAACCTCGACCTTCCCGGCCCGAACGGCCTTGTTGAAGTCGTCGATGTGACGGAACCCGAAGTTGGCCAGGTCGTCGTAGCGCATGTCCATCTCGCGCACGACCCACGCCAGCGCCTCGGCGGCCTTCTTGGGGTTCGTGATGATCGGCGTGATGAGGTGCGGGACGCCCTCGTAGGCGTTGAGCTCGACGCGCTTGGGGTCGACCATGATCATCCGCACCTCGTCGGGCGTGGCCCGCATGAGGATCGAGGTGATCAGCGAGTTGATGAAGCTCGACTTCCCCGAACCGGTGGCGCCGGCGACCAGCAGGTGCGGCATCTTCGCCATGTTGGCGACGACGAACCCACCCTCGACGTCCTTGCCGAGCCCCGCGACCATCGGGTGCGGGTCCGAGCGGGCGGTGCCCGAGCGCAGCACGTCGCCGAGGGAGACGATCTCCTTGTCGGTGTTCGGGATCTCGATGCCGATGGCCGACTTGCCGGGGATCGGGCTGAGGATCCGTACGTCGGCCGAGGCGACCGCGTAGGCGATGTTTTTCGACAGCGCGGTGACCTTCTCGACCTTCACCGCGGGGCCGAGCTCGACCTCGTAGCGGGTGACCGTCGGACCGCGGGTGTAACCGGTGACGGTGGCGTCGATGCCGAACTCCTCCATCACCTGCATCAGTCGTTCGACCACGGCGTCGCTCGCCTTGGAGCGCGCCTTGTGCGGCGAGCCGGGCTTGAGCGAGGAGTTGTCGGGCAGCGAGTAGGTGATGTCGCCGGACAGCGCGAGCTGCTCCACCCGAGCCGGGAGCGGGGTGTGCGGCGGCGGCTCGAGGGCGCCGGCGTCGGGGTCCTTGGCGGAGGCACCGGCCGCCGCCGGAGACGCGCCGTCGGCGGGCGCCACCTCGGTGGGGGCGTCGGCGAACAGGTCGATCCCGTAGTCCTCGAACGGCTCGGCGGCGGCAGCGGCGTCCTTCTTGCGACGACGCTTCGTCAGCTCGCGGTCCGCCAGGACGGGGCTGTCGTAGGCGGGATCGCCCATCTCCGGGTCGATCTCGTCGTCGAGCATCGAGCGACGTCGGGTGCGCACCGGCTTGGTGGGCTCGTCGTCCGCGGCGGCGCCGTCGACGGGAGTGCGGCCCAGCGCCTTGTCGCGCAGCGCGGCGAGCTTCACGGGCACCTGGTAGACCGGCGTCGCGGTGATGATGAGGACGCCGAACACCGTCAGCAGCGCCAGCAGGGGCACCACGACGTACGACGTCTGCATGAGGTCGAGCAGCAGGCTCGAGGTCACGTAGCCGACCGCTCCCCCGGCCTCCTGCAGGTTGGTGGCGTCGCCGAGCACCGGCTGCGGGTTGCCGTTGGCGATGTGCACGATGCCGAGCAGCCCGAGGGCGAACGCGGCCCAGCCGATGACCTGGCGCCCGGCGGGACCGTTGCGCTCGGGGTCGCGCAGGGTGCGCCAGCCGGCGTAGACGAGGAACAGCGGGACCAGCCAACCGACCTTGCCGACGGCTCCGGCGGTCATCGAGCGCGCGAACTCCATCACCCCACCCGGCAGCTGCCACCACACCGCCGCGGCGACGACCGTGGCGAGGCCGAACAGGAACAGGCCGACCCCGTCGCGGCGGTGGTCGGGGTCGAGGTCGCGGGCCGACTGACCGATGGAGCGGGCGACGGCCCCCAGCGCGTGCGCGATGCCGAGCCAGACGGCGGCGACCCCGCGGCCGACGGCGCCGAACAGGCGCGAGACCGGTCCCGGGCCGTTGCGCACCGCACGGGGTGCGGGCCGCGAGGCTGGCGGGCGTCGGGACGCGCTCGAGCCGCTCCGGCCCTTCGCCGTGCCGGCGCGAGGTGCGGGACGCTTGCTGGTACTCCGTGATCGGGTGCTCGAACCCTTGGACCTGCTCTTGGTGCTGGACGTGCTCGAGCTCCGCGACCCCGGCGGGGAAGACGTACGGGTCGCCATGCTCCGACCCTACGGCCACGTCACACCAGCCACAGGGATCACACGGGTGCGTGTCGCCGCCGACGGGGCCGCGCGGCGGCTTCACCCACTAGGGCGCAAATGGCGCATTTGGTCTTCCTGACCGACCGGACAGGTGCCTATGGTGACCCGGATCACCCGACCGTTCGGAGCCGGGTGATGACCGATCTGGAGGAAAACGTGAAGCTCCTCAACAAGGGGCTTGCACTCGCGGTCGTGGGAGCAGGCATCGCCGTGCTGCCCACGCTCGGAACGCAAGCAACAGCGGCCCCCCAGGCCGAACCGTCGCTGCTCGCGCAGCTCCGCGACCAGGCCCAGGGCTCGGTCGCCATCAGCAGGGAAGCCGCCACCGGCAAGGCGGGCTTCGTCCGCACGAACGGCGACCTGCTGCCCGGCGAATCGGCTGACGACGCCTCGAGCGCCGGCGCCAAGGCCGATGCCTACCTCGACGAGTACGCCGCCGTCCTCGGCGCGCGCCCCGACGAGCTCGACAAGGTGCGCGTCGAGTCCGGACCGTTCGGGTGGACGGTCACCTACACCCAGTCCTACGAGGGCGTCCCGGTGTTCGGTTCGGGCATCAAGGCCAACCTGGACAAGCAGGGCGACCTCACGTCGGTCACCGGCTACGCCGCCCCCGGCCTGTCGCTGAGCACGACTCCGCGCCACAGCGCGGCCCAGGCCGAGGACACGGCCGTCGCGATCGTCGCTGAGGCGCCGCCGACCGGCGAGGCCGACCAGGAGGCCGACACCGCGGGCCTGCGCGCCGAGGGTGCGAAGCTGGTCGTCTACCGCAAGGGCTCGGTCAAGGGCGAGCCCGGCGAGGCCGTGCTGGCCTGGCAGGTCGACGTCACCAACGTCACCGAGGACAGCGGGACCATCCACGACGTGCTGTTCCTCGACGCGACCAGCCTCAAGCCGGTCAACCGCTACTCCCGCATCCACGAGGCGCGTGACCGTCGGCTCTACACCGTCACCGACGACGGTGGCACACCCGACGACGTCAGCGACGACACGCTGGCCCCGGTGTGGCGTGAGGGCCAGCCGCTGCCCGGCTCGCTCGACCAGGACCAGCTCAACATGGTTGCCTCGGCCGGCGAGATCTACAACCTCTACAAGAACATGTTCGGCCGTGACTCCTACGACGGCGAGGGTGGGCCCATGATCATGGTCCACAACCGCGCCGACCGGTGCCCCAACGCGTCGTGGAACGGGCAGTACACCAGCTTCTGCCCCGGCGTCTACGACGACGACACGGTGGGCCACGAGTGGAGCCACGCCTACACCGAGTACACCTCGGGCCTGATCTACCAGTGGCAGTCCGGTGCGCTCAACGAGTCGATGTCCGACGTGTTCGGCGAGACCCAGGACATCCTCAACGGTCGTGAGGACGAGGGCGAGGGCGACCTGAACGTGCGTCGCACCGACGGCCTGTGCTCGCGCTACACCCGCGGCCAGATCGGGGCGACGATCACCGCCCCGGCGCAGGTGGCCGGCGAGTGCGAGTGGGCGGTGCCCTTCCAGCACGGCCCCGTCTTCGACAAGGCAGGCGTCACCGCCGAGGTGGTTGCCGGCACCGACGCAGTCGAGGTCGAGGACGATGAGCCCGTCGGCACGGCGACCGACGGCTGCTCGGAGCTGACCAATCCCGAGGCCGTCGCCGGCAAGTGGGTCTACGTCGACCGCGGTTACTGCATCCTCAACGACAAGGTGCAGCACGCCGTCGACGCCGGGGCGACCGGCATCGTCGTGGGCAACGTCACCAACGGCGCACCGGCCGCTGCGGGAGGCGACTTCCCGATTTACGGCCTCATGGTCGACGCCGCAGCCGCCCAGCGGATCAAGTCGGTGGGCGCGGTGACGATGACCGTGCGTGACATCGACGAAGCGGCCAAGGACGACAACTCGCGCTGGGTGCTCAGCGAGAAGTCCTCGGCCTTCGGCGGCGCCATCCGCGACATGTGGACGCCCACCTGCTACGGCGACCCGGGCAAGGTCTCGGACGCCGAGTACAAGTGCAGCACTGATGACGCCGGCGGAGTGCACAGCAACTCCGGCGTGCCCAACCACGCCTACGCACTCGCCGTGGACGGCGGCACGTACAACGGCCAGACGATGACCGGCATGGGGCTGGACAAGGCCTCCAACATCTGGTGGCGCACGCAGTCGGCCTACCTCACGCCGACCTCGGACTTCACCGACCTGGCCGACGGCCTCGAGGCCTCGTGCGTCGACCTGACCGGCAAGCCGATCAACGCGGTCAGCCTCGCCGACAACGACGTCCGCCCGGCAGCGCCCGTGACCGCGGCCGACTGCGCCGAGCTGGCGAAGGTCATCGCCGCCACCGAGCTGCGCTCCGAGCCCGTGCAGTGCGAGTTCCAGCCGCTCCTCGACCCGCGGGCACCGTCGCTGTGCGGCGAGGGCTCCGCCAGCGAGGTCGCCTGGAGCGAGGACTTCGAGGACGGGCTCGCAGGCTGGACGCCGAGCAGCGAGGTCGTCTACGAGGGCGGGCTCTCCGCGCCGTGGACGTCCGCGACAGCGGACGGTCGCCCCGGCAAGGTGGCCTTCGGGCCGGCTCCCCCCCAGGGCCAGTGCTCCGGCACCGCCGGAGACTTCTCCAGCCGGGACTCCATCGCCAGCCCGGTCATCGAGGTCGGCGACATGCTGAGCCCCAAGGTGGCCTTCGACCACTCGGTCTCGACCGAGCTGGACTACGACGGCGGCAACCTCAAGGTCAGCATCAACGGCGGCGCGTTCAAGACGGTCCCGGCGGAGGCGTACCTGTACAACGCGCCGACCGAGCTCGCGACCGCAACCGCGGGCAACACCAACCCGATGGCCGGCGAGGACGCCTTCACCGGCTCCGACGGCGGCACGCTCGAGTCGGGCTGGGGCACCTCGGTCGTGGACCTCACGGCCATGGGCCTGGAGTCCGGGGACACCTTGCAGCTCCGCTTCGACATCGGTCGCGACGGCTGCGGCGGCGTCATCGGCTGGTCGGTCGACAACGTCAAGCTGGTCGACTGCAAGCTGCCGACCAAGCTGACCGCGGTCCGCAGGCCCGACCCGTCGACGTACGGCACCGCCTCCGCGGTCGACGTCACGGTGAGCCGCGACGGCAGCACCGGCTCCGCGCCCACCGGCACGGTCAAGGTCACCGACGCCTCGGGCAAGGTGTGGGGCAGCGGCGAGCTGGACGCCGACGGCAAGACCACTGTGGCCCTTCCGGCAGACCTGCCGGTGGGTACCCACAAGCTGACCGCGACCTACTCGGGCAGCCGTACGCAGGGCCGGTCGTCGGCGACGTTCACGGCCACGGTGCTGGCTGCGGGCGCGGCCGACTCCCGGACCAGGGCCAAGGTCAAGCCCGCTCGTCCCGAGCGCGGCGAGGACTTCAAGGTCGTCGTCAAGGTCAAGGCCGAGGGCGAGAAGGCCACCGGCAAGGTGGTCGTCAGGATCGACGGCAAGAAGGTCGCGACCAAGAAGGTGAAGAAGGGTCGCGTCGTGCTCACGGTCCGCAAGGACTACTCCGTCGGCAAGCACAAGCTGGTCGCCGTCTACAAGGGCTCCAAGACGGTGGACAGCAGCAGGGACAAGCTGACGTTCCGGGTCGTGCGCTGATCCCGGGCACCGGCTGAGCAGCAACACCGAGGGCCCCGGCGGATCCGTCCGCCGGGGCCCTCGCGCGACTCAGGCGGTCGCCTCCCGCGGTGTGCGCAACGGCAGGGTGAACCGGAAGGTGCTCCCCCGCCCCAGCTCGGAGGTCACCGAGAGCGAGCCGCCGTGGGACTCCGCGATGCGCTGGGCGATCGGCAGCCCGAGGCCCGTGCCCGGGACCGAGAGGGCGTTGGGGTTGGTGGAGCGGTGGAACGCCGAGAACACGTGCCCCTGGTCGGCTGCCGAGATGCCGAGCCCGGTGTCGGTCACGTCGACGCTGACCTCGTCACCGGTCAGCGCCATCGACACCGTGACCGAGCCGTCCTCCGGGGTGTACTTCACGGCGTTGTCCACCATGTTGTCGATGACGCGGGCCAGCTCCTCGGGGTCGCCGAACACCACGACCGGCTCGGAACCGCAGTCCTCGAACCTCAGCCGGACGCCGGACTGCTTGGCCCGGATGCTCAGCAGGTCGACGCTGGCCTCGCACAGCTCGGCCAGGTCCACCGCCCGGCGCACCGTCTCGCGCCGACCCTGGATGCGGGAGTAGTGCAGGAGGTTGGCGACCAGGTTCCCCAGCCGCTGGGCGTTGCGGATGATCGCGTCGACCGAGCTCAGGTCGGGATGCCGGTCGGCGATCAGCTCGGCGTGGCCCAGGATCGCCGTCAGCGGCGTCTTGAGCTCGTGCGAGATGGTCGCGATGAGCTCGCTGCGGTAGCGCGCGAGCTCGCGCAGCTCCTGCACCAGGCGCTGCTCGGTCTCGAGCACGCGCGACGCCCGGACGGTCTGGCCGAGCAGCCGCCCCACCTCGAGGACGGCGTCGGCCTCGGCCGGCGTGGTGGCACGCACCTGGCGTGCGAAGCACAGGACGAGGTAGCCCACGAGGTCGTCCTGGGAGAGGAGGGGGCACACGATCACCCGGTCGGCCCGCAGCTCACGCATCAGCTGCTGCAGCCGCGCGGCACTGTGGGGCAGCCGAGCCGAGCCGGGGTCGTCGACGCCGAGCTCGATGAGGCCCGAGACGCCCTCCAGCGCCACCAGCTCCTCGCGCAGCTCCGGCAGGTCGTGCTCAGGGACGTACGCCAGTGGCGCGCCGACCGCGACCTGGCTGCCCTGCGCGTCGCTGGGGAAGGTCCGCACCCACGCCTGCACGGTGCCCAGCGAGTCGGCGACGGCACGCACCGCGGTCTCGAGTGCCTCCGGGAGGCTGTGCCGGGTCCCGGCGCCCGCGACGGTCGTGAGCATCCGGTCGAGCCGGGCGCGGTCGGTGAGCCGGTCGCGCTCGCGAGCGTTGGACAGCGCCACGCCGGCCTGCACGGCGAACATCTCGAGCAGCTCGCGATCGGCCTCGCCGGGCACGCGGCCGTCGGCGGGCAGGTCGACGGCCATGTTGCCGAGCAGCTCACCACCCGCGGAGTAGAGCGGCGCGTAGAGCGCGTGCTCGGGGTGCCAGGCGTCGGGATCGCGCGGAGCCTCGATCTCGGGGATCCACGCGGCCCGCAGCCGCTCCGGCGACATCCGGCCGGCCGGCACGAAGCGGAGGATGCCCCACTTGTCGGCCTCGCGGAACTCGTCGAGGATCTGGTCGGCCGGCGTGCGGCGGTGCAGGATCTGCGCGACCACGTCCGGCGGGCCGGCGACGTTGGTCATCACGAGCATGTCGCCCTCGAGACGGGCGATGGCCGCGACGCCGTAGCCCAGGACGTCGACGACGCCGTTGGCGATCTCCTCGAGGATCACCTCGGTGTCGGTGGAGGAGTTGACGCGCCGCATCAGCTCGGCCAGCCGGCTCAGCGCGCCGTGGTTGCGCGGCATCTCCACCTCCCAGCCGGACCCACCGATCGCACGGGTCCCTGCCGGGACTCTAGGGCCGTCAGGCCTCGA
This sequence comes from Nocardioides sp. SYSU D00065, assembly GCF_017916425.1. GTDB lineage: Bacteria > Actinomycetota > Actinomycetes > Propionibacteriales > Nocardioidaceae > Nocardioides. The sequence goes on from NZ_JAFMSX010000004.1 coordinate 152,519, forward strand.
TCACCACCGGGATGATCATCGGGCGGCGGCGGTGCGCACGATTGACCCAGCGGCCCACTACACGACGTACGGTCTGCTGCAGCTGGTGGGAGTCGGTGACCCCCTCCTGCACGGCCGCGGCGATCGCGTCGACGATGGGCTGGCGGATCTCGTCGAAGGTCGTCTCGTCCTCGGCGAAGCCGCGGGCGTGGATCTCGGGGCCGGAGACGACCTTGCCGGTCACCGAGTCGACGACCACGATCACCGACAGGAAGCCCTCCTCGCCCAGGATGCGGCGGTCCTTCATCGACGACTCGCTGATGTCGCCGATCGTGGAGCCGTCGACGAAGACGTAGCCGACCTCCACCTTGCCCACGACCGAGGCGACACCGTCCATGAGGTCGACGACCACGCCGTCCTCGGCGAGGACGACGTTCTCCACACCGGTCGCGCGGGCCAGGGCGGCGTTGGCGCGCATGTGCCGGATCTCGCCGTGGACGGGCATCACGTTGCGCGGCTTGACGATGTTGTAGCAGTAGAGGAGCTCGCCAGCGCTCGCGTGGCCGGAGACGTGCACGAGGGCGTTGCCCTTGTGCACGACGTTGGCGCCCCAGCGGGACAGGCCGTTGATCACCCGGAACACGGCGTTCTCGTTGCCCGGGATGAGCGAGCTGGCGAGGACGACGGTGTCGCCCTCCTCGATGTGCACGAAGTGGTGGTTGCGCTGGGCGATCCGGCTGAGCGCCGACAGCGGCTCGCCCTGCGAGCCGGTCGAGATCAGCACCTGCTTCTCCGGGGGCAGGTCGGCGAGCTCCTTGGCCTCCACCATGACCCCCGGCGGGACGGTGAGGTAGCCCAGCTCCTGGGCGATCGCCATGTTGCGCACCATCGAGCGCCCGACGTAGCCGACCTTGCGGCCGTGAGCCACTGCGGCGTCGAGCACCTGCTGGACGCGGTGCACGTGGGAGGCGAAGCAGGCGACGATGATGCGCTGCTCGCTCTTGGCGAACACCCGCTCGAGCACCGGGGAGATGTCCCGCTCCGAGGTCGTGAAGCCGGGCACCTCGGCGTTGGTGGAGTCGGTGAGGAACAGGTCGACGCCCTCGTCGCCGAGGCGGGCGAACTCGTTGAGGTCGGTGATGCGTCCGTCCAGCGGGAGCTGGTCCATCTTGAAGTCGCCGGTGTGCAGGACGACTCCCGCGCCGGTGCGGATCACGACGGCCAGGGCATCGGGGATCGAGTGGTTCACCGCGACGAACTCGAGCACGAAGGGCCCGAAGGTGATCGTCTGCCCCTCGGCGACCTCGTAGTGCACGGTCTCCTTGAGCCGGTGCTCGCGCAGCTTGGAGCCGAGGAGTGCGAGGGTCAGCTTGCTGCCCACCAGTGGGATGTCGCCGCGCTCGCGCAGGAGGTACGGCGTCGCGCCGATGTGGTCCTCGTGGCCGTGGGTCAGCACGAGGGCCTCGACGGCGTCGAGGCGGTCGCGGATCGGCTGGAAGTCGGGGAGGATCAGGTCGACGCCGGGGTGGTGGTCCTCGGGGAACAGCACGCCGCAGTCGACGAGCAGCAGCCGGCCGTCGTACTCGAACGCCGTCATGTTGCGACCCACCTCGCCGAGACCGCCGAGCGGGATGACTCGCAGGCCTCCGGCCGGGAGGGGGGCGGGCGCGCTCAGGTCGGGGTGGGGATGGCTCAAGGTTTCCTCGGTTCGTCTGGGGTGGTCTTCACAGGAGGCCGGCGGCGACCAGGCCGACGCGCAGCGCCGTGACCTCGTCGTCGTCCAGGGCGACCAGCGGGCCGCGGACGCGGCGGTTGTCGAGCACACCGAGCAGCTCCAAGGCTGCCTTGGCGGTGGTTGCTCCGTAGTTGGGGACGCCCATCACGGCGTCGAACGCGGGCTGCAGCGCGGTGTGGATCCGCAGTGCCTCGGCGTGGTCGCCGCGCGCCCAGGCGTCGATCATCGACGCCAGTTGGTCGCCGGCTGCGTGGGCGACCACGGAGACCAGGCCCACGCCGCCGTAGGCGAGGTAGCCGAGGGTGGCCACGTCGTCACCGGAGTAGACGGAGTAGCCCAGCTCGACCAGCTGTGCGGTGCGCGGCAGCAGCCCGCTGGCGTCCTTGACCGACACCACGTGCTCGTAGCGCCGCATGGCCTCGTAGGTCTCGAGCTCGATCAGGCTGGCGGTGCGACCCGGCACGTCGTAGAGCATCACCGGCAGCTCGGTCGCCTCGGCGACGCTGCTGAAGTGGTGGCGCAGGCCCACCTGGCCGGGCTTGTTGTAGTAGGGGCTGACCAGGAGCACGCCGTCGACGCCGATCTTCTCGGCCTGGCGGGCGAGCTCGACGGAGTGCGCGGTCGCGTTGGTGCCCACACCCGCGATGACCGTCGCGCGGTCGCCGACCGCGTCCTGCACCGCCCGGAGCAGCTCGCCGTCCTCGGCGACGGAGGTGGTCGGGCTCTCCCCCGTGGTGCCGCTGACCACGACGCCGTCGTTGCCGTGGTCGACCAGGTGAGCGGCGATCCTCGCCGTGCCGTCGAGGTCGACGCTGCCGTCCTCGTGGAAGGCGGTGGCCATCGCGGTGAGGAGGCGGCCGAACGGGACGTTGGAGCTCATGGTCGAAGGTTATCGCCCCCGTCCGGGCCTGCCGTCGCCGCCGACCCGCTGCGACTCCCCATACTGGCGCCATGGCGTACGACGAGGTGCTGGCGCAGCGGATCCACGACCTGCTCGACGGGGAGCCGGGACTCACCTCGCGCCGGATGTTCGGCGGCCTCGGCTTCATGCTCGACGGACAGATGGCACTCGCTGCCGGCAGCGCGGGGTCGCTCATGGTGCGCGCCGACCCCGCTCAGGCCGAGCAGTGGGTGGACGGCGTCGGCGTGCGGCCGATGGAGATGCGCGGTCGCCCGATGGCCGGCTGGCTGCTGGTCGCCTCGGAGGTCCTGGCCGACGACGACGCGCTGCGGGTCTGGGTCGAACGTGGTGTCGCCCACGTGCGCACCCTGCCCCCGAAGCAGGGCTGACGACCGCCTGGACCGAGCGGACCCGGGGCGCTAGCTAGCGCACGACGATGCGGAACTGCCGGCGGACCGAGGTGTCCTCGCCGGACAGGATGCCGGCGAACCTGCTGGCGGAGCGCCTGGCGACCTTGCCCGTGATCACGATGCGATCCTCGGCCACCCGCCACCTGAGGCCGGTCGGCAGGCGCCAGTCGACCCGCGCCTCGAGGACGGGGCCGGTGAAGCGGATGACGGCGTGGTACCGGACGCCGACCCGCGCCTTCGGCAGCCGCGTCGTGAGGAACTCGATCGGTTCGGCCGCAGGTGCCTGGTCGTCCGTGTCCGCAGCCGTGGTGGCGGTCGGTGCTCCGACGGTGGGGATGGCGATCGGCGTCGGCGTCGACATGGGCGGCGGAGGCGTGGGGGTGGGCGTCGGGGTGGGCGTCGGGGTGGGCGGCACCGGTTCGGTCGCCGTTGAGGTGGTGAGGGCGATCGTGTAGGCACCGATCGACCCGTAGTCGCTGTAGCGCCCCGCCTCGCGCGGGTCGCCGTGACCGACGCCGTCGACGACCGCGGTGAAGCCCGACGCCGTCGTGGGCAGGTCGGCCGTCCAGGTGGCGGCCATCGACTCGTCCGTGGCGATGTCGGCGACAGGGTCGACCGTGGCGACCTTGTGGCCCGCCGAGGTGTAGACGGTGAGCTGCGCGTCGATGTTCGACGCGCTCGCGGGGCCCGCCACGGTGAGCGTGGTGGGCCCGCTCGCCGTGAAGCCGAACGCGTCGACGTCGGTGCGCGAGGTGATGGTGCCCGCGATCGGGACACCTGCGGTGAGCCGGGTGGCCCGCGACCCCGCGTTGCCGTGGTCGTCGGCCAGGACGGGAGCGCTCCTGGCGATGATCGCGACGTCGTCCTCGGTGTTGTCGGCGTCCGCGTACTCACCGCTCGACCAGTGCGAGGCGCGTCGGTTGTAGGACGCACCCATGATCGGACCCCAGCCCTTGGCGCCCGGGGAGTAGGCCACCTGACCGCTGCCGTCGTGGCTGAGCCCCAGGGTGTGGCCGACCTCGTGGCTGATGACCTGGCCGACGTTGTAGCCGCCCGTGCCCGAGCCGTGGGTGAAGATCCAGGCGGGCTGGTGGTCGGTGGCGTTGGGCCGGCCGAAGACGCCGACGTAGGCGACGCCGCCGCAGTCGCAGTCGGACCCGACGGAGTTGGTGGGAGTGATGACGACGGGCATGCCGTACGTCGGATCGGCAGCGCTCGTGCGCGTCAGGGCCGAGGCGGCCGGCTGGCGGGTGGTCACGTTGACGTCGAAGGCGGCGAAGTCCTCGGCGACGACCTGCCAGGCGAGGTGGATCTGCGCGCGCTCGGTCGCAGTGAACGTCGCGAGGTCGGCGTCGATGGAGTAGGCCGGGGAGACGATCTGCGCGCCGTCGTCCCACTTCGTGCCGGAGTAGGTCGCCCCGTCGAAGTCGAGGTAGATGGTGCGGGGCGACGACGGCTTGGAGGACAGGTCGAAGACGTCGTCGGGCACCGGCCCGGAAGCGACGTCCGCGTCCTCCTGCAGGCGGGCGGGGAGCGCCTCGTCGACGACGAAGACCTGACCGCACGGGTCGAGCCACGAGGTCTCGTCCTCGGCGAGGTGCGCCAGCTCTTCGCGGTCCAGGTCGTTGTGCTGCTGCACCGCGGCAGCGCTGACCTCCTCGTCGAGGGCGGCGTCGAGGCGGACCGGGTCCGTCAGGCCGGTCGCGAGGCAGCCGAGGCCCGCTGCGGGCGTCGGACGCGCCTCCGCAGCGGCGGTGGAGACCAGCGCGGCGACGCCGACCGCAGCGACCAGGAGGGCGCGTACGACCAGCGCGGGGCGCGTTGACCGGACAGGCACGGCGGACGTCCTTGCGACTGGTTCGAGGGGTCCCGGAGCGGACCGGACCTATTGGTACCGACCGGTCGTCCACCTCACGGGAACATCCCGGTATCGCCGGGTCAGCCGTCGGTAAAGGCCGCCCGGAGCGCAGGCAGCACGTGGATCTCCAGCATCGGGGCCAGGTCGTCGGGGTGGTCGCGCAACGGCGTCCACCGGACCTCGGCGATCTCCCCGGAGGCCACCGGCTCGCCGTCGGACTCGACCCGGAACACCGTGGAGTGCAGCGTGTGACCGGGCTCGTTGGCGGCCGCGGAGAGGAACTCGCCCAGCAGCGTCGCGGACTCGACCCGCAGGCCGACCTCCTCGTACGTCTCACGCAGCGCCGCCTCGAGCGCCGACTCCCCCGGCTCGAGCTTGCCGCCGACGAGCATGAACCGCGTGGTGCCCTGCTTGCGGACGGTCAGCACGTGCCCGTCGCGCACCAGCGCCACGGCCGCGACGACGATGTGCCGGTCGCCCGGGTCGCCGCTCGGATCCATGCTCGGAGCCTGTCACGTCGCAGCGGACAGCACGCAGCCACCCTGACCGGGGCTTACCCGGCGGGTGGCTGCGTGGCGCTGCTCGCTGGTCCGTCAGCCGCCTCTCGGCGGGTGGCCGCTCGTAGCGGCTAGGGGTGAGGCCCGGGGGCTTGATGCGGAACCAGCTGTCCGTTGCAACGGACGCCGGGTCGCGATCATTCCCGGTCTCACCCTTTCCTCAAGCCTTCTCGCAGGCGATGCCGTCCTTGTCGCGGTCCAGGCTGGCGTTGGCGCGGATCGCGGTGTTGTAGAGGGCCGTGTTGCGGCGGAAGTTCGTGACCGGCGTGCCCGACGTCTTGTCACGTGCGTTGGCGCGGCCCACACCGTGCGGCAGCCGCTTGTTGACGACCGTGCAGTTCTGCCACTGCGCCGGTACGGCCGCCTCGGCCGGGATCGACAGCACCCAGGCAGGTGCGGCGATGGTCATGCAGGCGATGGCGCCCAGGATCTTCCTACGCATCGGACGTAGCCCCCTCTCGTCGAGGACGCCAGCATGCGTTGGGGCCAACCCTCCTGTCCTGGAAACGCAGCACTTCGCGCTCCGATCACCCCGCGGCGCACCTCAGCTGGTGGACCGGCGACAGGTCCGGTTCAGCCGAGCGCCCGGCGTACGGCGTCGAGCGCGTCGTCGTCGGAGAGCCCGAGCGAGCGAGCCGTGGCGACGTACGACGCGGCGGCCGCGCGCAGCGACCGCGTCACACCGCTGCCGGCCACGAAGGTCCCCGCACGACCTCGCGTCTCGACGATCCCGCGAGCCTCGAGCTCCTTGTAGGCGCGCGCGACGGTGTTGGCGGCGAGGTCGAGCGACGACGCCAGGGCGCGCACCGGCGGCAGCCGGTGTCCAGGCGCCAGCACGCCGCTCTCGACCTGCGCCTGGATCCCGTCGCGCACCTGCTCGAAGGGCGGCACGCCGGAGGAGGCGTCCAGGGGGATGTCCACCGAGAGGGTCACGCCGCGGCGCCCGCCCGCTCGAGCCAGACGAACTCGCAGCCCTCTGCCGCCTCGCGGCGCACCTCTACCCACTCGTCGACGGCGTACTCCGGGTAGTAGGCGTCGCCGGGCGGATCCAGGTCGACCTCGGTGAGCACCTGGTGGGTCGCGTACGGCAGCGCGAGCGCGTAGATCTCGCCGCCCCCGGCGACCATCACGTCGCCGGGCAGCTCGGCAGCCAGCGCAAAGGCGTCCTCGAGCGAGTGCGCGACCCGTACGTCGTCGAAGCCGGGGTCGAACGACTCCTCGCGCGTCACCACGACCGTGGCGCGGCCCGGGAGCGGGCGGCCGATCGAGTCCCAGGTGCGCCGCCCCATGACGAGGGTGTGCCCGAGGGTCTCCCGCTTGAAGTGGGCGAAGTCGTGGGGAAGGTGCCACGGGATCCGCCCGCCGTCGCCGATGACGCGGTTGCGGGCGTGGGCCGCGACCAGCACGACCCGCTGGTCGGGGCGCAGCGCGCTCATACGGCGATGGGCGCCTTGATGCCCGGATGCGGGTCGTAGCCCTCGACCGCGATGTCCTCGAGGTCGAAGGCGTCCAGCGAGGTGATCTCCGGGTTGAGCACCAGCCGCGGCAGCGGACGCGGCTCGCGCGAGAGCTGGAGACGGGCCTGGTCGACGTGGTTGAGGTAGAGGTGGGCGTCACCCATGGTGTGCACGAAGTCCCCCACCTCGAGACCGGTGACCTGCGCGACCATGTGGGTGAGCAAGGCGTAGGAGGCGATGTTGAACGGCACTCCGAGGAAGGTGTCGGCCGAGCGCTGGTAGAGCTGGCAGGACAACTTGCCGTCGGCGACGTAGAACTGGAACAGGGTGTGGCACGGCGGCAGGGCCATGTCGTCGACGTCGGCGACGTTCCAGGCCGAGACGATGTGACGGCGCGAGTCGGGATTGGTGCGGATGCCCTCGACGAGGCGGGCGATCTGGTCGACGTGCCGGCCGTCGGGCGTCGGCCACGAGCGCCACTGGTAGCCGTAGACCGGTCCGAGGTCGCCCTGGTCGTCGGCCCACTCGTCCCAGATCGTGATGCCGCGGTCCTGCAGCCACTTCACGTTGGTGTCGCCGCGCAGGAACCACAGCAGCTCGCCGAAGACCGAGCGGGTGTGCACCTTCTTGGTGGTGACCAGCGGGAAGCCCTCGGTGAGGTCGAAGCGCATCTGGTGGCCGAAGACGCTCAGCGTGCCGGTGCCGGTGCGGTCGGACTTCTCCACTCCCTCGTCGAGGATCCGCTGGAGCAGGTCGAGGTAGGCGCGCACGCGACGACTCTACGACCTCGGGACGCGTGCCTCGACCGACACGCAGCCGACGTCGAAGGCGAACCGGTCGCCGTCGCGCCACGGCGCGTCGAGCTTGTCGTACGCCGCCCGCAGGGACTCCTGCACCTCGGGCGACTGCGCCCGCCAGACGACGCCGAACGAGCCGATCGAGGTCAGGCCCGCCCAGAGGTCGTCGGGGGGCACGCGCCACCGCCACGCGTGCGTACCTGCTCGGGTGATCGCCAGTCCGGCCGCGGCGAGCAGGTCCGCCAGTCCGTCGACGGACCGGTCGAAGTCGCGGTCCTCGGGCAGTCTCGGCACCGGCGGCCGGGCGGCGCCGACGGCGTCGAGCAGCTGGTTCCACATGACGGTCTGCGGCGGCGGCGTGCTCGACCAGATGGTCGCCCGCACCACGCCGCCCGGCGCCGCCACCCGCGCCAGCTCGCGGGCCCCGGCACGCGGGTCGTCGACGTGGTTGAGCACGAAGGACGCCGTCACCGCGTCGAAGCCGTCGTCGGCGTGGGGCAGGTCCGGCAGGCCGGCCACCGCCACGTCCGCCCCGAGTCGCGAGGCGGCCAGCGCCGCCATCTCGGGGTCGGGATCGACGCCGACCGCGTCGTGCCCGCGTGCGCGTGCGGCAGACACCAGCTCCCCGGTGCCGCACCCCACGTCGAGCAGCCGCCCAGCGGTCGGCAGGCCGTCGAGCAGCGCCGGGACGGCGCCTGCGCAGAGCCCCGCGAAGCTCCTCGCGTACGTCTGCGCCACGCCCGTCCACAGTTCCTCGGCCACGGGGCGGGACCCTACCGACGGCCGAGCGTGCTCAGGCGGTGAGCGGCATGGGTCCGTAGACCCGACGGTCGTGCTCGAAGAGGGTCACGGCCGCGACCCCGTGCTCGGCGAGCTCGGGCCAGATCTCCCCGACCCACGACTCCGCGTCGCCCTGCGTGCCGAACCGCTGGTCGGCGTAGCCCGCGACCTCGAGCGCCTCGCCCGATGCGTCCTCGAGCCGCCACCACCAGGGACGCTCGGCGGCCGAGGGCTGCCGGAAGGTCGGCGGCTGTCCCGGCAGCACGTCAGGACTCCTTCACCGAGGTGTCGACGAACGGCGGCTTGACCAGCTGGAAGATTTCCCGCCGGCCTCGGATGTCCACGCCGACCTGCGCGTCCTCGGCGACCATCACCGGGATCAGCGCGAGGCCGATGCCCTTCTTCAGGGTCGGCGAGAACGTGCCCGAGGTGATGTCGGCCAGGGGCACGTCCGGCGTGAGCGTGACGGACATGCCGGGCCGCGGGATGCCGCGGCCCACGGCGACGAGCCCGCGGAGCCGACGCGCCGGTCCGTCCTCACGCACCTGCATGACCGCCTCGCGGCCCCAGAAGGACTCCTTCTTCCAGCCCACCGCCCACGAGAGGCCCGCCTCGACGGGATTGGTCCGGAGGCTGATGTCCTGACCGTGCAGCGGGTAGCCCATCTCGGTGCGGAGCGTGTCGCGAGCACCGAGGCCGCACGCGGTGATGCCCCACTCGGCACCGGCCGCCATCAGGTCGTCCCACAGCCGGCCGGCCGCCTCGTTGTCGACGACCAGCTCATAGCCGCGCTCGCCGGTGTAGCCGGTGCGGCAGACCACGACGCCGAGGCCGTCGCCGTACTCCGCCTCCACGAACGACATGTACGCGTGTCCCACCGGCAGGCCGACCCGCGCGAGCACCTCGTCGGACCGCGGACCCTGGACGGCCAGCACGGCGCGGTCCTCGTGCTGGTTGACGACCTGCACGCCGTCCGGGGCCGCCGCCTGCAGCCGGGACACCACCTCGGCGGTGTTGGCCGCGTTGGGGATCAGCAGCACGTGCTCGTCGTCGTGCCAGTAGGCGATGAGGTCGTCGACGATGCCGCCGGACTCGTCGAGGCAGAGGGTGTACTGCGCCTTGCCGGGCTCGATCTTGGCCAGGTCGTTGGACAGCGTCGCGTTGACGAACTCGGCGGCGCCGGGACCCGAGACGATCGCCTTGCCGAGGTGGCTCACGTCGAAGACGCCGACGGCCTCACGGACCGCCGTGTGCTCCTTGACGACGCCGGTCGGATACTCCAGCGGCATCGACCAGCCACCGAACTCGGCGAGCTTGGCACCGAGCGCCTCGTGACGGTCGTGGAGGGGCGACTGCTTGAGCGTGGCGGCCATGCGGCGAAACCTACCCCAGCGGCCACCGGCCGGCGCCTCGCCTAACATGCCGAGGTGACCACGTACTCGCTGCGCAGCGCCAGTCCCGCCAAGACCAAGGTCGACGCCGTCGTGGTGGGAGTGGTCGCCGACAAGGCCGGTCCCCGGCTGTGCGAGGCGGCACAGGACGTCAGCGGGGCCTACGGCCGCCGCCTGGGCGCCTTCTTGTCGACGATGGGGGTGACCGGCAAGGCCGGCGAGGCGGTCCGCACGCCCAGTCCGGACGGGGTGAGCGCGCCGCTCGTCGTCTTCGTGGGCCTCGGCGACGACGAGACCGACGCGGTCGCCGTACGCCGCGCCGCCGGCGTCGCCGCGCGCAACGTCAGCAACGCCGCGTCCGTCGCCCTCGCCCTGCCGAGCGGGACTCCCGAGCTCGTCGCGGCCGTCGTCGAGGGCCACCGGCTCGGCGGCTACACGTTCACCGCCTACAAGTCCACCAAGAGCGAGTCCACCGACGCCAACGACGTCGTGGTCCTGACCTCGCTCGCCCGCCGCCCGGAGGCGGCGGCCGCGCTGGAGCGCGCCGAGGTGCTGGCCGACGCCGTCGCCCTGTGCCGCGACTGGGTCAACACCCCGCCCCGGGACTGCACTCCCCCGCTGCTGGCCGAGCTCGTCACCGCCACGCACAAGGAGGTCACCAAGGGCCGCGGAGCGCCCAAGGTGAAGCTCGAGATCTTCGACCACGAGCAGCTGGCCGAGATGGGCTGCGGCGGCATCCTCAGCGTCGGCGACTCCTCCGCCGCTCCCTCGCGGCTGGTCAAGCTCACCTGGGCGCCGAAGAACGCGGTCACCCACCTGGCCCTGGTCGGCAAGGGCGTGACCTTCGACTCCGGCGGCCTCACCATCAAGCCGTCGTCGAGCATGCTCAACATGAAGAGCGACATGGCCGGTGCGGCCAGCGTCGTCACCGCGACCCTCGCGATCGCCCGCCTCGGCCTGCCGATCAAGGTCACCGCGTTCGCGCCGATGGCCGAGAACATGGTCTCGGCCACCTCCACCCGACCCGGCGACGTCATCACGATGCGCAACGGCACCACCGTCGAGATCGCCAACACCGACGCCGAGGGTCGGATGCTGCTCGGCGACGCCCTGTCCCTGGCCGTGGAGGAGCAGCCCGACGTCGTCGTGGACATCGCCACCCTGACCGGCCACATGCAGCTCGCCCTGGGCGACAAGGTCGGCGCCGTGATGGGCACCGACGACCAGGTGTCCGCCGTCCTCGCGGCCGGCAGCGCGGCCGGCGAGCAGCACTGGGCGATGCCGATCCCCGAGGAGATGTCAGAGCGGATCACCAGCTCCAAGGTCGCCGACCTGCTCCAGCACGACTGGGTGCGGTGGGGCGGTGGCCTCTACGCCGCGGCGTTCCTCCGCGAGTTCACCGGCGGCCTGCCGTGGGCGCACCTCGACATCGCCGGCAAGGAGATGAACACCGGCGGGCCCTACGGCCACGTCCCGTCGGGGGCGACCGGCTTCGGGGTCACCACGCTCGTGCACCTCGCGCGGTCGCTGGCCGGCGAGGTGTAGCAGTCAGGGCCGGCAGTCAGGGCGGGGCGCGAGCCGCTCCAGGACGCCGTTCAGAGGCTGCCGCTGGCCTTGCGGCGCCGGTTGTAGTCCCGCATCCGCTGCGGGACGCCGACCACCGCGGCGTCGTACGACGGCACGCGGTGGTGGTTGGCGAAGTCGTGCGCCCACTTCACGCTGGGCACCCGCCGACGGGTCCACTCGCCGTCGTGGGCGACCAGCAGGAGCGTCACGTCGCTGACCGCGGTGCGCGGCTCGACGAAGCCCTCGACCCCCTGGCGGGTGCTCACGAAGCTCTCGAGGTGACGCACGTCCTCGCCGTCGGCGGCACGCACTCGGGTGGAACCGGTGCGCGCGGCATCCTGCGCCGGACGACTGGTGCGCCCCGAGCGCCGGAAACGATCGAACAGACCCATGGCGGACATTGTGCCGGGCCACTCCTCGCCGCGCGGCACATCCGGCCGATCCGGCTGACCGCGACCCGGTGTGGACAGCGGTGCGGGGAGTGCAAAGATGGTCGCGCCCGGAATGCTGGAAGCGATGTGGAGGGAAGTCTGTGGCGGACGGTGAGTTCGACGTCCTCGTCCTCGGAGCAGGATCAGGCGGCTACGCCTGTGCTCTGCGTGCGGCCCAGCTCGGCCTGAGCGTCGCGCTGGTCGAGAAGGAGAAGGTCGGCGGCACCTGCCTGCACGTCGGCTGCATCCCGACCAAGGCCCTCCTCCACGCCGCCGAGGTGGCCGACTCGGCCCGCGACGCCGCCCGGTTCGGCGTCAGCGCGAGCCTCGAGGGCATCGACATGGCGGGCGTCAACGCCTACAAGGACAAGGTCGTCGAGCGGCTCTTCAAGGGGCTCACGGGTCTCGTCAAGTCGCGCGGCATCACGGTCATCCAGGGCACCGGCACCCTCACCGGCCCGCGCGAGGTCACCGTCGACGGCACCGCGTACACCGCCCGGCACGTCGTCCTGGCCTCCGGCTCCTACAGCAAGACGCTCCCCGGCCTCGACGTCGACGGCGAGCGCATCCTCACCTCCGAGCACGCGCTGCGGCTCGAGCGGGTGCCCGCCTCGGTGGTCGTGCTCGGCGGCGGCGTCATCGGCTGCGAGTTCGCCAGCGTGTGGAGGTCCTTCGGCGCCGAGGTCACGATCGTCGAGGCACTTCCTCGGCTCGTCGCCGCCGAGGACGAGGCCGCGTCCAAGGCGCTCGAGCGCGCGTTCCGCAAGCGGGGGGTCAAGGCCCTCACCGGCACGCCCTTCCAGAGCGTCAAGACCACCGACACCGGTGTCGCGGTGATCGTGGAGGGCGGCGACGTCCTCGAGGCCGAGGTGCTGCTCGTCGCGGTCGGGCGCGGGCCGGCGACCGACGGCCTCGGCTACGCCGAGCAGGGCGTCGCGATGGAGCGCGGGTTCGTGCTCACCGACGAGCGCTGCCGCACCAACGTCGAGGGCGTCTACGCCGTCGGCGACATCGTCCCCGGGCTGCAGCTGGCCCACCGCGGGTTCCAGCAGGGCATCTTCGTGGCCGAGGACATCGCCGGCCTCGACCCGCGGCCGGTGGACGACGCCGGGATCCCCCGTGTCACGTACTCCCACCCCGAGATCGCCTCGGTGGGGCTCGACGAGGCCAAGGCCCGCGAGCTGCACGGCGACGCCGTCACCACGGTCACCTACGACCTCGGCGGCAACGGCAAGAGCCAGATCCTGCAGACCCAGGGCTTCGTCAAGCTCGTCGGCCTCACCGACGGCCCCGTGCTCGGCGTCCACATGGTGGGCGATCGCGTCGGCGAGCTCATCGGCGAGGCGCAGCTGATCTACAACTGGGAGGCGTACGCCGACGACGTCGCGCCGCTCGTGCACGCCCACCCCACCCAGAACGAAGCGCTCGGCGAGGCCCACCTGGCCCTGGCCGGCAAGCCGCTCCACGCGCACTCCTGATCCACGTCACTCCACACCCCACACGCGAGCGAAGGAACCACATGGCCTCCGAAGTCACCCTCCCCGCACTCGGCGAGTCCGTCACCGAGGGCACCGTCACGCGCTGGCTCAAGCAGGTCGGCGACACCGTCGCCGTCGACGAGCCGCTGCTGGAGGTCTCCACCGACAAGGTCGACACCGAGATCCCCTCGCCCGTCGCCGGCACCCTGCTGGAGATCAAGGTCAACGAGGACGACACCGTCGAGGTCGGCGCGGTCCTGGCCGTGGTGGGCGAGGAGGGCGAGTCCGCTGGTGACGCGTCCGGGTCGGCCGAGCCCGAGGCTCAGCCGCAGGACGAGCAGCAGTCGGAGAAGAAGGCCGAGCAGGAGGAGCAGGTCGCCGAGGAGACCGGCGAGCTGCCTCCGGGCGACTCGACCCCCGAGTCGGAGAAGGCCGACGCCCCTGCGCAGCAGGAGCCGGCCGCCGAGGAGGCCGCCAGCGGCGGGTCCGGCGGCGGGTCCGGCACGCCGGTGACCCTCCCCGCGCTCGGCGAGTCGGTCACCGAGGGCACCGTGACGCGCTGGCTCAAGCAGGTGGGCGACGAGGTCGCGGTGGACGAGCCGCTGCTGGAGGTCTCCACGGACAAGGTCGACACCGAGATCCCCTCGCCGGTCGCCGGCACCCTGCTGGAGATCAAGGCCAACGAGGACGAGACCGTCGAGGTCGGCGCCGAGCTGGCGATCATCGGGTCGGGCGACTCCGCCCCGTCGCAGCCGCAGGCCCCCGAGGCGCAGCCCAAGGACGAGGAGCAGGCGCAGAAGAAGGCCGAGCAGGAGGAGCAGGTCGTCGAGGAGACCGGCAGCCTCCCGCCGGGCGACGAGACGCCGGAGTCGGCCAAGCAGGACTCCCCCGCCGCGCAGGGCGACCAGCAGGGCGGCCAGCAGGGCCAGCAGCAGGCCGAGCCGCGCGCGCTGGGCGAGGCGCCGTACGCCCCGACCGCCCAGGGCGAGCCGGAGCCGCAGCGCACCGACGCCGCCGCCCAGGCCCCGGCCCCCGCCGCGGCTGAGGGTGGCCGCGACCAGACGGCGTACGTCACGCCGCTCGTGCGCAAGATGGCCGAGCAGCACGGTGTGGACCTCGGCTCGGTGCAGGGCACCGGTGTCGGCGGCCGCATCCGCAAGCAGGACGTCCTCGACGCCGCGCAGGCCCAGCAGCAGGCACAGCAGCAGGCACAGCAGCAGGCACAGCAGCCCGCCGCCCCGGCAGCGGCACCGGCCGCGGCAGGCGCCGCCCCGGCAGCCGCCGCTCCGTCGTCGGCCTCGCCGTCGCCGCTGCGCGGCACCACCGAGCCGCTCTCGCGACTGCGCAAGGTGATCGCCACGCGCATGACCGAGTCGCTGCAGGAGGCCGCCCAGCTGACCCAGGTCACGGAGGTCGACGTCACGGTCATCGCGCGGATGCGGGAGGCGGCTAAGGCCGACTTCCTGGCACGCGAGGGCGTCAAGCTGACCTACCTGCCGTTCTTCGCCAAGGCGGCGATCGACGCGCTCAAGGTGCACCCCAAGCTCAACGCGGCCATCGACACCGACAAGGGCGAGGTGACCTACTTCGACCGCGAGAACATCGCGTTCGCGGTGGACACCGAGAAGGGCCTGCTGACGCCGGTCGTGAAGGAGGCGGGTGACCTCTCGATCGCCGGCCTGGCGAAGAAGATCGCCGACGTCGCCGGTCGCACCCGCACCAACAAGATCACGCCCGACGAGCTGTCCGGCGGCACCTTCACCATCACCAACCTCGGCAGCTTCGGGGCCCTGTTCGACACCCCGATCATCAACAAGCCGCAGGTGGCCATCCTCGGTCCGGGTGCCGTGGTGAAGCGCCCGGTCGTGATCGACGACCCCAACCTGGGCGAGACGATCGCGGTGCGGCACATGGTCTACCTGTCGCTGACCTACGACCACCGGCTGGTCGACGGCGCCGACGCGGGCCGCTTCCTCCAGGAGGTCAAGAAGCGCCTCGAGTCGGGCCAGTTCGAGATCTGAGTCCCGTCCCACGACGCCCCGTCCGCCACGTGCGGGCGGGGCGTCGTCGTACGCGGACGAGGGGAGCGTCACCCGAAAACCTGGAGCGCGATGTCGGTGACAGCACGTAACGTCTGGTGCTTGTGACGGTGACCGAGACGAAGACCCCGACGGCACCGCCCACCACGACCGCCGCAGGCGCGCTGGCCGCCGGTCGCGCCCCCGTGGACTGGCGACGGGTGCGCCGTCCGCTGACCTACCTCTGCTTCACCCTGTCCCTGCTGGGTGCCGTCGCGGCCTCGCTGGGCTCGATGGTCGCCGGCCGGCTCGCCGAGGACGCCACCGGGACGCTGCTGGCGCTGCTGGCGCTGTGCGTCGTCGGGGGCGCCGTCATCGACACCGTGGCCAAGACCATGTGGGCCACCGTCTGCGACCGGGCCGAGGGCCAGCTGCGCTCCGACCTCCTCGACGCCGCCATGGCCCAGCCGCTGTCCGAGCTCTCCGAGCAGGCGGTGGGCGAGGTGCTCGACCGCATCGACGACGACACGTGGGAGGTGGGCCAGCTCATGCGCTGGGGCGTGTGGCAGGCCGCGCGCACGCTGCTGGCGTCCGGTCCGCTGTGGGTGGTCGCGTCGCTCACCTGGTGGCCCGCCGCTTTCCTGTTCCCACTCACCGCGCTCGCCACGTTCCTGTTCATCCGCCGGCTGCTGCCGCAGGTCGCGCTCAAGAAGGTCGTCGAGGAAGCGGCCTGGACCGACCACGCCGCCTCCACGGAGGAGGGCGTGGCCGCGCGCGACGACCTCCGCACGTCGCTGGGCCAGGCCCACGTGCTGCGCCGCAACGCCCACCTGGCGTCGGTGGTGCACCGCACCCTCGACGCCGTGCTGGCGGTCGAGGTGCGCATCACCCGCCGCAGCGGCGGGCTGCTGCACGGCGCCCTGGCCGCGGTGGGCGTCGGCGGGGTCGCGCTCGTCCTCGCCGGCGACCTGTCCACCGCGCGGCTGGTCACCCTGTTCCTGGTCACCACGATGTTCGTGGGCGGCGTCGACATGCTCGCCCGCCACCTGCCCGACCTGCAGGAGGGCTTCGGCGCAGTCCTGCGGCTGCGCGCGATGCTGGCCTCGCCGGCCGAGCCGACCGGCGGCCTCTCGGTGCCCGAAGGTCCGCTCGACGTGGAGTTCCGCCACCTCGCCTTCGACTACGGCACGGGCACGTTCGCGCTGCGCGACGTCGACCTGCTGCTGAGCGCCGGGCACACGTGCGCCCTCGTCGGGCGCACCGGCTCCGGCAAGTCGACGCTGGCCTCGCTCCTGTCGCGGGCCGTCGAGCCGCCACGCGGCTCGGTGTTCCTCGGCGGCGTCGACGTGCGCGACCTCGACCTGCAGCAGCTGCGCGCGGCCGTCGGTGTCGTCACGCAGCGCACCGAGGTGCTGGCCGGCACGCTCGCCGAGAACATCACCCTGTTCGACGACGTGCCGCGCAGCACCGTCGAGGCGGCCGTCGCCGAGCTCGGCCTGACCGACTGGGTGGCCGGGCTGCCCGAGGGCCTCGACACCGTGCTAGGCCCTGGCGGCACGAGCCTGTCGGCCGGTGAGGAGCAGCTGGTCGCCTTCGCACGCCTGCTCGTGCGCGACGTCAGCGTGGTCGTCCTTGACGAGGCCACCGCGCGCATGGACCCGGTGACCGAGGCGCGCGTGGTCCGCGCCGCCGACCGGCTCATCTCCGGACGCACGGGGATCCTGGTCGCCCACCGCCTCTCCACGACCGAGCGCGCCGAGCAGGTCGCGGTGCTGGAGTCGGGCCGGGTCGTCCAGCAGGGCCCGCGGGCCCGTCTCGCCGCCGAGCCGGGGCCCTTCCGCGAGCTGCTCGAGGCCGCCGCCCACGAGGCCGTCGTGGAGGAGCACCACCACGACGACACGGTCATCGGGTCCGTGCGGCGCAGCACCACTCCCCCGCCGCGGCCCGAGCTGGCGCCGACGCCGAGCCTGGCCCGGGCCGTCCTCCACACGATCAGCATCCAGCCCCAGTGGGGGTTGCTGGGCGCTCTGCTGTTCCTGGCCGCGTCCCTGACCGGGGCGTTCGGCGCCGTCACCGGCTGGGTCTGGGGCCACATCGTCACCGAGCTGCAGGAAGGCCAGCGTCCCGGACTCCTGGTCCTGGCCCTGGTTGCCTCCCTCGTCGTCGCGCCGTTCCTGCTGTCGCAGGCCTTCCGCACCTACCCGCACTGGTGGGTCGAGGTCCGGCTGCGGGTGCGTGCGGCGGTGCTGCACGGCCAGACCTCCCAGCGCCGGCTGGTCCGCACCCCGCCCGGGGAGGTCGTCGCCCGCACGATGGACGCCGACCGGCTGGCCCGCTACACCGACCGCTGGGTCGACTTCGTCAACGGCCTGCTCGTGGCCCTGATCACCGCTCTCATCGCGCAGACCTGGGTCGCCGGCGCGGTCCTGCTGACCGTCATGGTCGTCTCGGCGCTGGCCTCGACGCTCGGGCGCCGCGTGGCCGGTCGGTCCGCGGCCGCCGCCTCGACGGCGCGCGCCCGGTTCGGGCAGTCCCTGGTGTCCGCGCTGGAGTCGGTGCGCACGGTCAAGCTGGCCGCCGCCACGCCCCAGGTGCACCAGCACCTGCGCGACGTCGACGGCGGGCGGGTCGACGCCGCCGTGCGTGAGCACCGCGTGCAGGCCCTGCTCGACGGGGTGCCCATCGTGATGGTCCAGTGCGGCGTCGTCGCCGCTTGGGCCGGGCTGCTCACCGGACACTGGGAGCTGGCCACGGCGCTACTGATCGCCAACGCCGTGAGCGGGTTCGACTGGTTCGGCCGGGTGGCCGGCTCGGTGGTCACGGAGGCACCGGGCGTCCGCGCCTGGATGAACGCCACCAGCGAGCTCGCGGGCGGCGGCGACCTGATGGACCTTCCGCCGGGCGTCGACCTCGTCCGTGGCACCGGCCCCACGCCCGCCGCCGGCGAGCGCGAGCCGCTGCGCACGCTCACCGTCCGCGACCTGTCCGCGGTGCACGACGACGGCACCCTGGGCGTCCAGGGCGTCGACCTCGAGGTGCGCGCCGGGGAGCTCGTGCTGCTGCTGGGCCAGGTCGGCTCGGGCAAGTCCAGCCTGCTGAGCGCGCTCGCCGGCCTGGTCTCGACCACCGGCGAGATCCGCTGGAACGACCGCGTCGTCAGCGATCCCCAGACCACGCTGCGACCCGGCCGCGTCGCTCACGTCGCACAGGTGCCGCGGGTCCTGTCGGGCACCTTCACCGGCAACGTCGCGCTCGACCACCCCGACCGCGCGGTGCTGCCCGCGCTCGAGGCGGCACGGATGGGGCGCGACGTGGCCGAGGCCGGCGGCCCGGACTCCCTCGTCGGGCACCGCGGCGTACGCCTGTCCGGCGGCCAGGTGCAGCGCCTGGCCCTGGCCCGCGCGCTGGCGACCGAGTCCGACGTGCTGCTCGCCGACGACGTGTCCTCGGCGCTCGACGCGACCACCGAGATCGAGCTCTGGAAGGCGCTCCGCGCCCGCGGAGCGGCCGTCGTCGGCGCCACCAGCAAGACCGCCGCGCTGGCGCAGGCGGACCGCGTCGTGGTGCTCGACTCCGGCCGGGTCGTCGACGAGGGCCCGTGGCGCGACCTCGCGACCCGGTGGGCGCACCTGGCCGGCTGACCGCCCTTCGCAGGGCGCTCAGGCTGCTTGGCGCGCATGGTTGGGTGGTGGCATGCGCGTCGTCATCGCCGGAGCGTCGGGCTTCCTCGGCACCCACCTGTCCGAGCACCTGCGGGTGCACGGGCACCAGGTGACCGCCCTCGTCCGGCGCGAGCCGACCTCACCGCACGAGTCGCGCTGGGACCCCGGAGCAGGCACCCTCGACGCCGCGGTCGTCGCCCGGGCCGACGCCGTGGTGAACCTGGCCGGAGCGAGCATCGCCGGCAACCCGCACTCGCGCCGCTGGACCACCGAGGTGCTGGAGTCGCGGGTTGCCACCACCCGGCTGCTGGCCACCACCATCGCCGCCAGCGAGCGTCCGCCCGCCTTCCTGGCCGGCAACGGCATCGGCTGGTACGGCGACCACGGCGACGCGGTGGTCACCGAGGACTCCGCCAGCCTGGGCGACGCCTTCCTCACCCGGGTCACCCGCCAGTGGGCTGCAGCGACCGACGCGGCCCGCGAGGCCGGCGCGCGCGTCTGCGTGCTGCGCACCGCACCGGTCATGGATCGCACCTCTCCCCCGCTCAAGCAGCTGCGCCTGCTCTTCAAGGCCGGCGGCGGCGCCAGGCTGGGGTCGGGACGGCAGTACATGCCGATGGTGTCGCTGCGCGACTGGGTCGGCGCGGTGAGCTACCTCCTGGAGTCGCGCGACGTCTCCGGCGCGTTCAACCTGTGCTGCCCCCGCACCCCGACCAACGCCGAGTTCACCCAGGCCCTCGCCGCGGCGGTGCACCGCAAGGCCTTCCTCGCCGTGCCCGCCGCCTTCATGCGAGCCGCGGCCGGCGACCTGGCCCCCGAGCTGCTCGGATCGGTCAACGCCCGCCCGGCAGCGCTGGAGCGCGCCGGCTACGACTTCGAGGACGAGGACGTGCGCGAGGTCCTCGCCGCCGCGCTCGCCTGATCGCGCGCCTCCAAGACTTGCCACCCGTCGCCCGCGCGCACCAGCACGACCCGGCGCGTGGACGCCCGGTCGGCCGGCAGCGCCACCGGGGCCGGCCCGCCGACCGCGCGTCCCCCGACCACCCGGTCGGTGACCACCAGCACCAGGCGCGCCGCCGAGCGCTCGACGACCCGCAGCGCCAGCAGCTGCGTGGTGAGCCCCTGCACGGTGAGCCCGCGCCGGCGGTACCGCTCGAGCAGGCGCACGTCGGCGGCACCCGTCCTCGAGCCGTCGGCGTACAGCTCGCGCAGCGCGGCGGCGTCACCCGCCGCCCACGCGGCCGCACGTCGCGCGTCCCACGCCGCGAGGACCGCCGCGGGTCCCGAGGCGCTCGGGCGCGACTGCGCCGCCGGCGGCCGCGCGGGCGCTTCCTGGCGCGGGACGCTCGGGTCCGCTCCCGCGAGCGCGACCACGAGGGTCGCCGCCACGCAGGCACAGGCGGCCGCGGTGAGGGCGGGCAGCAGGCGTCGCGGGTCCACCTCGCCACCTTCGCCGATCCGCGCCGACCGTGTCGGTGCTCATCCACAGCCCGGCCGCGCGAGGCGGGGGCGTAGGCTCGCGCCATGCCGCTGGACTTCGAGGTCGCCGGTCTGGGCGACGACGCCGTCGACTACTCCGCCGCCTGGGACCTGCAGCGCCGGGTGCACGAGGACGTGGCCGCCCGAGCGCGACCCGACACCGTGCTGCTGCTCGAGCACCCGCCCGTCTTCACCGCCGGCAAGCGCACCGACCCGCACGAGCGGCCGCTGGACCCCGGCGGCGCCGCCGTCATCGACGTCGACCGCGGCGGCAAGATCACCTTCCACGGCCCCGGCCAGCTCGTCGGCTACCCCATCGTGACGCTGCCCGAGCACGTCAAGGTCGTCGACTACGTGCGCCGGCTCGAGGAGGCGCTGATCGCGGTCTGCGCCGACCAAGGGGTGCCCACCGCCCGCGTGCCCGGGCGCAGCGGCGTCTGGCTGCGCGCCGACGAGCGGGGACCGGAGCGCAAGATCGCCGCGATCGGCATCCGCGTCAGCCGCGGCGTCACCATGCACGGCTTCGCCCTCAACTGCGACGTCGACCTGGGCTGGTACGACCGGTTCGTGCCGTGCGGGATCGCCGACGCCGGGGTCACCTCGCTGTCGCAGGAGCTCGACCGGCCCGTCACCATCGGCGACGTGCTGCCGAGCGTGCGCCGGCACCTGTCGACGTACCTCGGCTGGCAGCCCTACGTCCCCACCCCGGACTACGAGCCGCGCCCCGAGCCCGGCCGCGGTCCGCGCATCGAGCTCGTCCGACCGTGAGTTGGGAGCGTCTGACCACCGTCGTAGAGTGAGGCGTGTGACGACCGCTCCCGCCCCCGAAGGACGCAAGCTGCTCCGACTGGAGATCCGCAACGCGGAGACCCCGATCGAACGCAAGCCGGAGTGGATCAAGACCCGGGCGAAGATGGGACCGGAGTACACGTCCCTGCAGAGCCTCGTGAAGTCCGAGGGCCTCCACACGGTCTGCCAGGAGGCGGGCTGCCCCAACATCTACGAGTGCTGGGAGGACCGGGAGGCCACGTTCCTCATCGGCGGCGACCAGTGCACCCGCCGCTGCGACTTCTGCCAGATCGACACCGGCAAGCCGCAGGCCCTCGACCGCGACGAGCCGCGCCGGGTCGCGGAGTCGGTGCAGAAGATGCAGCTCAAGTACGCCACCATCACCGGCGTCGCCCGCGACGACCTCCCCGACGGCGGCGCGTGGCTGTACGCCGAGACGGTGCGCGCCATCCACGAGCTCAACCCGGGCACCGGCGTGGAGAACCTCATCCCCGACTTCAACGGCAAGCCCGACCTGCTGGCCGAGGTCTTCGAGTCGCGTCCGGAGGTCCTGGCGCACAACGTGGAGACCGTGCCGCGGATCTTCAAGCGCATCCGCCCGGCCTTCCGCTACGACCGCTCGCTCGACGTGATCACCCAGGCGCGCGACTTCGGCCTGGTCACCAAGTCCAACCTCATCCTCGGCATGGGCGAGACGCGCGAGGAGGTCAGCCAGGCGCTGCGCGACCTGCACGAGGCCGGCTGCGAGCTGATCACCATCACCCAGTATCTCCGCCCCTCGCCGCGCCACCACCCCGTGGAGCGCTGGGTCAAGCCCGAGGAGTTCGTCGAGCTCAAGGCCGAGGCCGACGAGATCGGCTTCGCGGGCGCCCTGTCCGGGCCGCTGGTCCGCTCGTCCTACCGCGCCGGCCGGCTGTACGGTCAGGCGATGGACGCCCGCGCCGCCGCGGCCGTCTGAGTCCTCCCGCTTCGTTCCACCACGCCACCTGACCGGACAAGGCACCGACATGTCGACCCCCGCCTCCACGCCCTCCTCGCGCCGTGGGCAGATCATGCAGACCTACGAGATGGCCAAGCGCAGCGACCCGCGCCTGGGCTGGATCATCGTGGGCACGTTCCTCGTCGGGGCCGCACTCGGCTTCGGCGTCATGTGGGTGCTGCCGGGCGACGGCCTCGTCGGCTGGATCATGGCGGTCGTCGGCGCGCTGCTGATCGGCATGCTGTTCGCGCTGCTGGTCTTCGGCCGCCGCGCCCAGAAGGCGGCGTACACCCAGATGGAGGGCCAGCCGGCCGCCGCCGCCGGCGCGCTGCAGATGCTGCGCCGCGGCTGGAAGGTCGACCCGGTCGTCGGCTTCACCAAGCAGCAGGACGTGGTGCACCGCGTCGTCGGCCCGCCCGGCATCGTCCTGGTCGGTGAGGGGACCAGCGCGACCCGCGTGAAGCAGCTGCTCGTCACCGAGCGCCGCAAGCACGAGCGCGTCGCCTACGGGGTGCCGATCCACGAGGTCGTGTGCGGTCGTGGCGAGGGCGAGGTGCCGCTGCCGCAGCTGGTGCGCCACGTGCAGAAGCTCGGCCGCTCGGTCAAGCCCGCCGAGATGACCGACATCCTGCAGCGCCTCAAGGCCCTCGACGCCCAGCGCGGCAAGCTGCCGCTGCCCAAGGGGCCGATCCCGACCTCCATGAAGGGGATGCGCTCGCAGCAGCGCGGCCGCTGAGCGGGCCTGCCGGCGTCGCCCTCAGAGGGTGACGGTCCGCGTCCCCGCAGCGAGGTCGTGGAGTCCCCGGCCGCCGAAGGTGAGCAGCGGCGGGACGAGCAGGCCGACCAGGACCTGTCGCAGCAGCGCCTGCAGCAGCGACACCGGCCGCGGGCTGCCGTCGTAGCGGACGACGCGCAACCGAGTGGCGAGCTTGCCGAACGAGCCGCCGGCGACGGCCGTGAACAAGGCCGACTCGACGACGAAGAGGCCGAGCGTGCCGAGACCGTTGGGGTTGCCCGCGACGACGCCGGTCGCGACAAGCCCCTCCACAACGGCCAGGCACGTCACCCAGTCCACGAACAGGGCCAGGATGCGCCGCGCCCAGGTGGGCTCGCGGAGCTCGGGTGTTACGGCGTTCGACACGCGGCCAGCCTAGGAGGGGCGCAGATCGTGGCCAGCACTCGGCCACCCGTAACACGCCCGAAACAAACGGGATACGGTCAGGAAACTGCTCGCGCCTAGCGTGGCGGCCACGGTGCAACGAGGCCCCGTTCCGTGACGCTGCAACTCGACGTGCGCTCGCCGCCGTCAAGGAGGAACCCGAATGTTCAACAACTCCGATGAGCTCTTGAAGTTCATCAAGGACGAGGGCGTGGAGATGGTCGACGTCCGCTTCTGCGACCTGCCCGGGGTGATGCAGCACTTCACGGTGCCGGTGTCCTCGTTCGACCAGAGCGTCTTCGACGACGGCCTCGGCTTCGACGGCTCCTCGATCCGCGGCTTCCAGGCCATCAACGAGTCCGACATGTCGCTGTTCCCGGACCCCACGACGGCGTACATCGACCCCTTCCGCCGCTCCAAGACGCTCAACGTCAATTTCTTCATCCACGACCCGATCACCGGCGAGGCCTACAGCCGCGACCCGCGCAACATCGCGCGCAAGGCGCTGGCCTACCTCGACTCCACCGGCATCGCGGACACCGCGTACTTCGCCCCGGAGGCGGAGTTCTACATCTTCGACAACGTCCGCTACAGCACCGGCGTCAACGAGGGCTACTACCACATCGACTCGGTCGAGGGCTGGTGGAACTCCGGCAAGGACGACGGCGACAACAAGGGCTACAAGACGCGCCTCAAGGGCGGCTACTTCCCCGTCGAGCCCTACGACCACTACAGCGACCTGCGCGCGGACATGGTCAAGAACCTGGAGGCCTGCGGTCTCCAGGTCGAGCGCGCGCACCACGAGGTCGGCACCGCCGGCCAGGCGGAGATCAACTACCGCTTCGACACGCTGCTCAAGGCCGCCGACGACGTGATGAAGTTCAAGTACCTCATCAAGAACACCGCGTGGGAGCAGGGCAAGTCGGTCACCTTCATGCCGAAGCCGATCTTCGGCGACAACGGCTCGGGCATGCACGTGCACCAGTCGCTGTGGAAGAACGGCGAGCCGCTGTTCTTCGACGAGACCGGGTACGCCGGCCTGTCCGACACGGCCCGGTGGTACATCGGCGGCATCCTCAAGCACGCGCCCTCGCTGCTGGCCTTCACCAACCCGACGGTGAACTCCTACCACCGCCTGGTGCCGGGCTTCGAGGCTCCGATCTCGCTGGTCTACTCCTCGCGCAACCGCTCCGCGTCGGTCCGCATCCCGATCACGGGCGCGAACCCGAAGGCCAAGCGCGTCGAGACCCGCTTCCCCGACCCGTCGGCGAACCCCTACCTCGCCTTCGCCGCGCTGATGCTGGCCGGCCTGGACGGCGTCCAGAACAAGACGGAGCCCGCCGCCCCGATCGACAAGGACATCTACGAGCTGCCGCCGGACGAGATGGCCGACATCGACCAGGTCCCGACCTCGCTCGGTGCCGTGCTGGACGCGCTGGAGGCCGACCACGAGTACCTCACCGCCGGCGGCGTCTTCACCGACGACCTGATCGAGACCTGGATCCACTTCAAGCGGACCCAGGAGATCGCCCCGGTGCAGCTGCGGCCGCACCCGCACGAGTTCGAGCTGTACTACGACATCTGATCCCGGGTGAGTGACACCCAGCGGCTGAGTGCCAAAAACAACCCCTGACCTGCGAAGACGTCTTCCAACGTCTTCCATTGTCGGGGGTTGTTTTTCGCTCGCGCGTGGCCCGTGTGTGGCCCGGGCAGAGCGCGGGTCACTGTGACCCAGAAGGGTGTCAAGTCCGAACTCAGTCGTCGACGGGTCAGCCGACTACCTTCCACGCCGGGAGCGCACGCCGGCGACGCGGGAGCGCGAACTGTCACCACCGCGCCGCAGGCTGGTCACGGATTCCCGAGTCCGCCGATCATGGATCGAGTTTGCGTGCTCCGCACAAGCCGCGATCAGATTGTCGAAGCGGTACGCACCACCTCGCGCGGCAGCAACCCGTAGCAATGGTGTCAATTCCGAAACGCGTGCACCCCGGTCACACCCATCCACCTGGCAGTGACCGTCCGCGCGGGCGAGAACGCAGTACCGAAGTCGTGTGGTCAGTCGCTTCGCGAGAAATGGCACGCCGACCTGCCAGCATGGTAGTTGGCCCTTTCCGAGGTTGCAGTCCCCGCAAAGCAACTGGAGGTTCCCCAGTTCGTCGGCGCCGCCCAAGGCCAGCGGCTCGATGTGGTCAACATGTGGCTTACTGGCCTGGTCCAGAAAGCGGCCGCATGTCGCGCATCGATCATTCTGCTTGCGTTCGAGATCGATCCGCTCGGCCTCCGTGATGCGCCGCGCGCGCCCAGAGCGCGTCGTTCTGTCCACCTCTTCCGCCGTCGGCGTTCGACCGAGGATGTCGCGGAGGAACTCAGCGACTTGTCGGTCCGACAGCAGGCCGTTCGGCTTCGCTCGGAGGTAGGCCCGCGCCTGTGCCTCGGCCAACTTCTCGGCGAGGAAATCGCCCACCTCATAACCAAGGTCGCGACACGCGAGCGCTAGTCGCTCCATCGTGTCGTTTTTGGCGGTCACTTGCCCCGCGCAGCCTTCATGTCGAGAGCGACGCTCTCCCGAGCCAGGAACCCAGAGAGCGCAGTGATGTCTTGGTTCGTGTTCTGCCTGCCGGAGATGTCCTCCCGCCAGTGCTTCTTCTGGGTTGCTGTCCCCGCGGCGGCTGCGGCGTCTGTCCACACCACCTTCGTGGAGAGCCGGCCCAGGCTCGCAAGCAACTTTGCCTTCGTCTCGTCTGCGCCGAGGTCCTCCCCGTTGGTCAGATAGCCCTGCATCTTCTCCACCAGCACCTGGGTGACTGCGCGGAGCCCCGCTCCATGCATCAACTTGGACTCCGACGGCTTAAGGCCCCAAGCGTCAGGCCACGTATCGCGAACCGCGCGGAACCCGTCAGCCACGATCGCGGACAGGGTCGCCGCATCGCCGGTCAGGTCCTCGGGTAGGCCGCGGCGGAAGGAGGCAACGATCCCGAAGACGCTGTTGTAAACCACTACCGTTCCCGCGGCCTTCGACCCGGGGTACTTCACGATGTCGTAGAACGGCGAGTCGGTGTCGTCAAGCGCCAGGAGTCGCACCACCTCAGCGGTAATCTGCTCGTCCTTGAGATAGCCGGGAGCCTCCTCCATGGAAGCGAGCAGAGCCTTCGAGAAGTCCGTCGAGATCTTGACGGAGTCGTTCGCCACCTGAAAGACACGCTTCGCCTCCTCGTCATTCGCGACCACGGCGCTCACGCCGAGATCGATGAACGCGAGGTCCTCGACGCCAATCAAACTCAGGGCCGCCGTCCGTTGCTGACCGTCCACCAGCAAGACGGACTTCTCCTCGTCGAATGCCGCCCGACGCCACGGGAACGACATCTCCACGATCCTTGACCGCTGAACGACCGCCCCGTTGTCGCGCACAACTTCCTGAAACTCCTCGAGTGGACGAATCACCACAAACGAATTGGGCGTGTCGTCGCCAACTTCCTCGAGTACATCGAGGATCTGGGTGCTCTCCTCGAGCATGACGAGAAGGACCGGGTTGGGCACGTGAGTTCCGGAGGCAACGCCCTCGCGGATTCGCCCTACGTGCGCCTTGATCTCATCACGTTGCTGCCCAGTGCCAGCTAAGGCATCGAGCCGATCGATACGGGCCAACCCGCGTACCAGTCGTCCCTCGATGGAGAACTGATACCGACTGCTGCCGTTGAGGTCTTCCGATTGCAGTGCGGTCATCGTCAACCGACTGGCACTCGCCTCAGCGCGACGGAAGAGCTTAACGCCGGGAGCATCAAACGGCCGCTGCGTCTTCTCTGAGGCTTCAAGGAAGCTTTCGCCGACCAGGACATCAAGTGCATCGGAGAATGTGTGCGCCTCGGCGCCATCGCCCCACAAGTCCGCGAGATCGTCGGCCGAGAGCAGCGGGTCACCGAACTCAGTGAAGACAGATCGGATGAAGTCACCCGCCGTCAGCGCAGAATCTTCTCGCAGAGTAGCTGCGTAGCCGCGCTCCTCATCGGTCAGGCTGCTCATCAAGAAGTCGCGCATGGCATTCCTCTCGGTCCCTTGCGGGATCGGGTGTATTGGACCTCAGAACCCTAGCGAGTTGCCATCCGACTCGTAGAGATTTCAAGGGCCGACCATGGCTTGCCCCGCCACTGGATCGGTCAAAGCGCCGTGTCCCCCCAAGCGGGCGCCGACCAATCGGACCACCATCAAGCTCGCACAGCGCCAAGGCACCAGTCCCGTCACGGCCGCCACCGCACATCAGCAACAGCGTCGTGGCTGTGGATGCTTTCGAGGTTGCGGACGCTCACCGCGTGGGCGACGCCGCGCTCGCCGCGCGCGTCCCCGTGGGTAAGCGGGCACCAGCTTCCGCGTCGATCTAGTTGTACGTGTGCGAGGAAGATCTCCGGGCGAGTACCCACCGTCGCCCCAGCCAGTAGATCGCCAACGGAAGAGCGGTGGCCCAGAGGACCTTGCCGACGAACTGGCCGCCCACGGTCTCAAGAGTCAACGGGAACCCCGCCAGGGACAAGAAGACGAAGGTGTCGATTGGCGCCGAGACCACATTGGAAACGAGGGCGCCGCTGATAAAGCCCTTGGTGCGCCTGATCGGCTCGTAGACGATCAGGTCAACCAGTTCGGCGCTGACAAACGCGACGGTCGAGGCCACCGCGAGGGCGGGCGACGAGAAAGCCCACGAGATGGCCCCACCGAGTGTGATGGCGGCGATCGCCCAGCCTCGGCCACCGAATCGGTGGACGAAATCGCGCGCCAAGAGTGCAAAGCCAGCGGCGTACGTACCTGCTGTGACAAGCAACCCGAAGCCAACGGACACGAGCCCGAATTGCTCCGTGACGATGTTGGCCAGAACTACGGCCGTGACGTAACCGGCAACAGAGACACCGAGAGCGAGCCCGGATCGCTTTGCTTCGTCCTCTACCAGCGCTTCGCGCTCCAGGTGCGTACTCACTGGTCTCCTCCGCGGTAAGTGCATCCGGAGGTGCAGGTCTCACGCACCCGAACCTCCTTGAGGTTGGGAAGCACTGTCACGAGGCGATCCCAGATCCACTTGGCGAGCACCTCGCTCGTCGGGTTTTCGAGGCCGGCTACATCGTTCAGGTAGTGGTGATCGAGTTGTTCCTCAAGCGGCTTGAAGGCGGCTTTGATGTCCCCAAAATCCTGGACCCACCCGGTCTGCTCCCCCACCGGCCCCGAGACGTGGACGGCAGCGAGGTAGGAGTGGCCGTGCAGTCGAGCACACTTGTGCCCTTTCGGCACGTGTGGCAGTCGATGCGCAGCCTCAAAGGTGAACTCGCGGAAGATCTCAGATTCGTAGCTCACGGGATTCCTAGGTGCTTATGGGTCTGCAGGCTGAGCTGCCAGAGGGGGTGGTCAAGGCAGAACTTCACGGCGAGTTCCGTGTTTGCGACAACGTCTGGGCCATCCATCGGCTGAACGCGAAAGCTCTCGAAATCAAGGTGCTCGAAGGCAGTCGGGTCAACACCTCCCTGAGGCACGACAAACTTGAGCTCGTGGCCCTGTTCAACGACGAGTTGCGATCCGATCTTGGGACTCACGCAGAGCCAGTCGATGCCCGCTGGCGGGGAGATTGTCCCGTTCGTTTCGACTGCAATGTAGAAGCCGAGTTCGTGGAGCGCATCCACGGCCGGCGCATCCAACTGAAGAAGCGGCTCTCCACCGGTGCACACGACCATAGGCCGGCCGCCACCGCCGGCCGGCCACTTGGCCGCGATTGCCGCAGCAAGTTCGTGAGCGTCCGCAAACTTGCCTCCGCCTTCCCCATCAGTCCCGACGAAGTCGGTATCGCAGAACTTGCAGATGGCGCGCGAGCGATCGGCTTCCCTGCCAGTCCACAGGTTGCACGAGCTGAAGCGGCAGAACACGGCCGGGCGACCGGCGTGGGTGCCTTCGCCCTGCAGCGTGTAGAAGATCTCCTTGACCTTGTACGTCACTCAGTCGCCTCCTGATATCGGACTGGGTCAGCGAGGCCCGCGTCCGCGAAACCGCGCAGTCGCAGGAGGCATGAGTCGCAGTGACCACATGCGCGCCCGTCCGCGTCGGGGTCGTAGCACGACAGTGTGAGCGAGTAGTCGACGCCGAGACGCGTCCCGAGTTCGACCGTCTGCGCCTTGGTCAGGTTGATGAGCGGCGTGTGGATCTTGACCGCGTTACCCTCCACGCCCGCTCGAGTCGCCAAGTTCGCCATCTGCTCATATGCCGCGATGTACTCCGGGCGGCAGTCCGGGTAACCCGAGTAGTCCAAGGCGCTGACACCGATGAAGATGTCCGTCGAGCCGATGACCTCGGCGTAGGCGAGCGCGAATGACAGGAACACGGTGTTACGCGCCGGGACGTACGTGATGGGGATCTCGCTGTCCGAGAGTTCGTCGGCCGACCCGTGCTTCGGCACGTCTACGTCGGCGGTGAGCGCGGATCCGCCAAAGACTCGGAGGTCGATGTCACAGACCACATGCCCCGCGGCGCCTGCTCCAGCAGCAACCCGGCGTGCTGACTCAAGTTCAACCACGTGCCGCTGGCCGTAGCGGAAGCTGATCGCATACGGCTCGAAGCCCTGGTCCTTCGCGACGGCCAGGACTGTTGTCGAGTCCAGACCTCCACTGAGCAGCACTACTGCCTTGCGGCCCATTTCTCCACCTCTCCACTACGCGCTGGCCATGTGAGCTCCGAACGCGGAAACTGCAAGGTAGAGTAGCCGCAACCGAACCGCAGTTTCACCATCGAGGGGTCATGTCGCATCGAAAACTGACGATCGTGGTCACGTGCACAGACCGAAAAGCGGTTGCACCGCCCGAGACGCTGAGGGCCAGGACCCTACCCGCCGGCACTGTCGGCGAGAGGGCTGCGGAGTGGCGAGCACGCCTGGAGGCCGAACCGCCGGTCGGCCGCCTGCTCGATCTCTACAAGGGCGAAACCTGGACCCAGGCAAAGCGCCTGGCAGCAACCGCTCGGTCCACGGGCTGGGAGCCCGACGTTTTCGTGGCGTCCGCGGGCCTCGGCTTGCGCTATGCGGAAGACACTGCCCCGAGTTACGCGGCGACCTTTGCTCGACGTCAGTCGGACTCGGTCGCCACGCGGACCAGCGATGCCAGGGTTTGGTGGGATCTCCTCCCTCACGGCAGCGAACCCGCCGTCGGCCGTCCGGCGATCTGGGTTCTCTCCGAGACTTACGCATCAGCCATGTCGCAGCACCTGCAATCGCTCGACCCCGAACTTGCAGTGGTGATCGGCGGAGCGACCGACACACCGGATACTCTGCGCGTGGCCTCCGATCGCAACCTGCGCGCAGCGCTCGGTGGCACCGTATCTAGCTTGAACACCCGGATGGCCATCCGATGGTTGGAGTTGGCCGACGGCCAATCGGTCACTTCCCATGTGGTGCGTCAGACTTGGGCAAACTGGGCTCAGGACGCAAGCCAGGTCGAGCGCTACGACCGCCGTCCTGTCTCGGACGACGCCATCCGCGTTCTGATTCGCGACATGCTCGCTCAGCACCCCCGTTTGTCGAAGTCCGGCGCGCTGAGGGACCTGCGTGCATCCGGCATCGCATGCGAGCAGCGCAGATTCTCCGGACTGTTCGAGGAAGTTTTCACAGCATGAGTGAACTGAAGTGGCTTGAACGGCGAGCGCTGAAGGTGCTCCAGGGCGGAGACATGCCGCTGTACCTGTTCACGCTTGCTGCCGAAGAGATCGACCTAGTTGCCGACGTTGCTCGGATCGGGCGCGATGAGGCTGGGAAGCTGATTGGCTACCAGCGGCCGGAGAAGCAGAAGCACGTGAAGCAGATTCAGGAGTATCTGGACTCGGAAGACCCCTTGTTCCCGAACGGGCTGATCCTTGCATTGCCACCAGAGGTCCGGTGGAAGTCAAGTCGCGGGCCCTCCACGAGCGACGGTCTTGCTGTGTCCGGCACGCTGGAGATTCCGATCGCAGCAGACGTTGACGGTCCGCGTCCTGCCTGGATCGTCGACGGCCAGCAACGCAGCCTGGCGCTCGCGCGAACCAGGAATCGCCGGCTTCCAGTCCCTGTAGCTGGGTTCGTTGCACCGACACTGGAACTGCAGCGCGAGCAGTTCCTACGGGTGAACACTGTGCAACCCCTACCGACCGGGCTGGTCACGGAACTCCTGCCTGAGATTGCTCGGGTGCCGTCGGCTCGCATGGCAACGCGGCAACTCCCATCCGCCCTCGTCGACATGCTGAACCAGGACAGCGAGTCGCCGTTTCAAGGAATCATCCGGCGAGCGTCCACCGCTCCCGACGACAAGAAGTCGACGTTTGTCACCGATACCAGCCTGATCGAAGCAATCCGCGAATCCATCGAGTCGCCCTCTGGCGTCCTCTTCCCCTATCGCAACATCGCCACCGGTACCACCGACACGGAGGGCATCCGGCGCTCGCTAATCGCCTACTGGGGAGCCGTTCACGATGTCTTCCACGACGCATGGGCGAAACCCGCAACTGAAAGTCGCCTGATGCACGGCGTAGGGATCAGAGCGATGGGTCGGCTCATGGACCGGGTCATGACACACGTGCGCGACGACGACCCCAACGCCAGGTCGGCTGCAGCGGCGGAACTCACCCTCATCGTCAGTCATTGCGCTTGGACCGAGGGGTCCTGGGAAGCGCTCGGGCTTGCGTGGAACGACCTGCAGAACACCCCACGTCACATCAGCGCACTTTCGAACTTCCTTGTGCGGACGTACCTCGCGGAACGGACCCAGCGCAAGTGAAGTTCTTCTTTCCCGACAGCCAAGATTTGGTCAGCCCGGCATACGACTTCATGCGCGACGAGTACCCGGCGCACCGCGTCCGTCAGCGCGACGACCGGTACGCGCACGAGGTTCTCGACCATGCGCCCTATCACGGCATCTTGGTCAGCAAGTCCATCGTGGACGGATCCATCAAGGGAGCTGGCAAGTACACCACCGCCCAACGCGCCAGGATGCATCGGATGGGGGTTCACAAGTTCTTCCGGCTCCCACCCGGTGTAGAGGCGTTAGGCGACAACGGCGCGTTCAACTACATCGACGAACCGACTCCCCCGGTCACCCCGGCGCAGACCCTCAGTTTCTACGAAGAGTGCGGATTCGACGCTGGCGTTAGCACCGACCATGTGGTTTTCGGTTTCACCGAAAGCACCGATGGAGAAGACGCTAATCCCGACTGGGAAGACCGACGCAGGCTGACGCTCCGACTCGCCGAAGAGTTCATTTCGCTGTGCCGCGACCGCGCCAGTGAAGTCGAACCTGTGGGCGCGGCCCAAGGATGGAGCCCGGCGACCTACGCTGACAGCGTTCGAGCCCTGCAAGACATGGGCTACCGACGCATCGCTCTCGGAGGCATGGTGCCGCTCAAGACGCGGGAGATCCTTGCCAGCCTGCAAGAGATCGGTGCCGTGCTCAAGGCCGGCACCCATCTGCACCTTCTCGGCATCACACGCGTCGATTCCATGGATGATTTCGCGGCCCTCGGCGTAACCAGCTTCGACAGCACGTCAGCGTTCCGACAGGCCTTCATGGACGACCGCAAGAACTTCCACACCGCTGATCGTGCCTACGTCGCGATTCGCGTACCGCAGGTCGACGGCAACCCGACGCTAAAGCGCGCGATCCTTGCCGGCAACGTCAGTCAGAAGGAAGCGATCATCGCCGAGCGCGAAGCGCTTAAGGCGCTGCGGGTCTACGACGGATCTGTCGCGTCCCGGAGGGCGTGCCTCGACCGACTCGACGAGTATCGAGTCATCTGCGGCACCAAGAAGTCGTACCGCGATGCGTATGAGGAGACACTCACCGCCGCGCCCTGGACCCGCTGCGCCTGCAAGATCTGCCGCGACCACGGGATCGAGATTGCGATCTTCCGTGGGACCGAACGCAACAAGCGTCGCGGGTTCCACAACATGTCCGTGCTAGCCACAAAGATGGCGCAATTGAAGTCTCACAGGAGCACCAATGGCTGACCGCTACGAACTTCGACTGCCCGCCTTGCGCATCAGGCAAGGGACGCAGTTCATCTACACCTTCGGAGTAGATGGCAAGCGGATCCACGACTTCGCGACCGTCAGTCGGGTACATCGAGAAGACATCACCCTGCAGGGCTACCAACGTCCCGAGGTCCTCAGCCACATCAAGGCGATCCGTCGCTACCTAGAGTCCGACGGTGCGATGCTCCCGAACGCCGTGGTCGTCGCCTTCGATGAACGCGTCACCTTCGTTACGAGCGAGTCGGCAAGCACGGTTGATTACGTGAGCGCAGGCGAGCTCGTGATCCCCGTAGACGAATCGCTTCCCGAAGACCAGAAGCCGGCCTGGCTGGTGGACGGCCAGCAGCGCAGTGCGGCCATCCGCGATGCCGACCTTGCAGAGTTCGCGGTAGCCGCTGTTGGTTTCATCGCGCACGGCGAGGCCGAGCAGCGCAGCCAGTTCATCCTCGTCAACAACACCAAACCGCTCCCCAAGGGCCTGATCCACGAACTGCTCCCAGACACCACGGGCCACCTCCCGGCCAGTTACGCACGCAAGCAGTTGCCCGCAGAGGTCTTGACACGCCTCAACTTCGGCAATCGATCGGCGGGCGCACCCTTTGCCGGACGGATCGCAACGCCGACGATGGCTGACGGTTACATCAAGGACAACAGCGTCCTCAAGATGATCGAGAACAGCCTGTACGACGGCGCGCTCTACCAGTACCGCGACCCCGACGACGGCACGGGCGATGTCGACCAGATGGTGCTTCACCTCAACTACTTCTGGACCATCGTCCAGTTGACCTTCCCGGAGGCGTGGGAGCTCTCCCCGGTTAAGTCACGGCTGACGCACGGTGCGGGCATCCAGGCGATGGGCTACGTGATGGACGCGCTCACGGACGGAGTGCCAACGGCCGAACTGGCAGGGATGCATCTCGAGTTGACGCTGCGACGTCTCGGTGAGGTCTGCGCGTGGACAAGCGGTTCGTGGGAGTTCGGCGGGGACCAGCCCAGGCGGTGGAACGGCATTCAGAACACCCCGAACGACATCAAACTCCTTACCAGCCACCTGCTCCGCGCGCTGCGCTAAGGCTCCAGAACTTCCTCGAGTGCGCGGAGAAAGCCACTGACGCCTCGTTGGCGGGGAAGCACCTGACGGTCCTTCGGCCGCACGGCGTCGATTGCCCCCGTCGCCTGATGGGCGGCGTGCCACGTGTCGACGACCAGTTCGTCCGCTCGCTCGGCGAGTGATCGAAGCGCTTGGGTCGCGACCGTGTCGCTGTTTCCGCGTACCTCCCGCGGCTGGCAGAGCTTCCTCAGACGGCTCTCCAGTGCAGCAGCGGCCCTGGGCAGCAGGGAGTAGACGCCAATGAGTTTTCCGTCGAGGGCTGCCCACACGTCTCGCTCCTCGCTGGGAGGCTCAACATCGAGCGCCGGCAGGCCCAGGTCCGCAGCAAGCCCCTCCACCTCAATGCGCTCGCGGAAACTCAAGCGTCCAACGTGCTGTCGAGCGCTGTTGATGATCGTGGCTGCCGACGCCGTTCGCTTCGCGTCATCTGGACACGGCGAGTCTGCGAGACCTTCCAACACGCTGACGCACCACGTAATCGCCTTGGGGGAAGCGATCCGCACCCAGATTTCGGTCGTCAGGGTCAGGATGTCGCCGTACTCCGAGGCCGTTGGTCCCACGTCAAGCCACGCGGCGAACAGGTCCAGGTACGCCAGACGCACCATCTCACTGAAGTTCTCCTGGGCCGACAACAGCACGAGCACGGCCTGACAGAAGTCGTTCGTGGAGCCCGCTGCCAGGGAGCGGGCGGTCTCCTTACAGAGGAGGTCGGTTGATGCCCGAAGTTGATCAGCGTTGACTCCGTCCGACGCTTCGAGCAGTGCGTCGCAGAGTTCGGCAACTTTCCCCGCCTCCAGGCTCGCAACTGGAGCCCAGGAATCGGCACTGTTGCGAGCAACGGCACCGGCGTCCGACCAGCGCGTGTCGGCAGCAAGCCGTGACGCCCACTCGACCCAGCCTGGACAGGCGTCGTCAACCAACTGCTGGAGTTCTGCGAAGTCCCTGCGCCCGTGTCGGCTGAGCGCGAGCTCGCCGCGGTCGACGAGTTCGCCGACAAGCGCGAGCACGGTTGGCGCCGACGTGGAGATTCCAGAGTCGAGGACGGCCTGCAGAGCCAGTTCAGCATGCTCGGCCGATGGCTGCTCGACGAAGTGCGCTGTCACGTCAGCGTGGCGACCATCGCGAAATGCGGCGGCGACTGGGTCCACGGCTTCTGAAGCCGGAGGCTCATCAGGGCCAACGGCGGCTATCTCGCCGCCCTCGACTTCCGGGGCGGCGACCAGACCTTCCAGGCGGTGCCGTTCCTCCGCGTCACCTGCGCTATCCAGGAGTTCCTGCAGCCAGTCAGTGTCGCTGTCTGCTTCTGCAGCAAGCGAGCACACTGCGCGGCCCTCCGGAGTCGACGGCAGGCGCACCGACCGCAGCAACGGACCGAACTCATCAAGTACTCCGCGCGCCGCGAAGGCTGCCTTCGCGCTTTGGTACTCGGGTCCGGCGAGTTCCGCCCACCAGATCATCCGAATCAATGTCTCCGAGATGGCACGCGGCCTGCGAGCCTGGAGCAGAGCGCCGATATGCGGCATCGCTCGCATGTCCGCCCAACGGCCGAAGGCAGCGAAGTACTCGATGCGTAGGTATCGAAGGTTTTCAGCGCTGACGCGTCCGTCAAGCGCGATCCGATCTATCAGTTGTCGCGCCGTAACGTCATCTCGCGCAAGGAGTGCCAATCGAAAGTCTCGTAGCAGGTCGGCACTTGTGGGATTGATATGCAATGCGACCGCCTCCCTGCCGACAACGGAGGCAACCAAGTCCTCGAGCCGGCTCAGGAGTCGCTCGGCTGCCGGCGGTCCTTGGTCAGTCCGACGGATGTAGGAGGCGCGTGTCAGACCGGTTGCCTGCCAATTGGACGGCAACTCGCCCCGCAGTCGAGCTTCAGGAACAGTCTCCAGCGAGGCGACGGCTGGACCGAGAAATGCGAACACTACTTCTCGGCCTCGTCGCTGGC
This sequence comes from Nocardioides sp. SYSU D00065, assembly GCF_017916425.1. Taxonomy (GTDB): domain Bacteria; phylum Actinomycetota; class Actinomycetes; order Propionibacteriales; family Nocardioidaceae; genus Nocardioides. The sequence goes on from NZ_JAFMSX010000004.1 coordinate 189,016, forward strand.
CCTCGCTGCTGTCGCTGAAGAGGTGGAAGCCCGACGCCCAAGGAACCACAATCCAGTCGTTCGATGCCGGACGGAAGGCCTTGACCTGGGCGTCAACCAGACCCTCAACTCGATCAGTGAAGGCGCCGAAGCGACCAAGGTCGCCGACCAGTTCGCCAATGGCCTCGTCGACTCTCACAACACTCCCCCGAACCGATCGAAGGCATCCATGCGGGCCTGTGCGACGTACGCGGAATCGGTCCGGAGGTCGATGAACTCTTCTCGGACCTGGATGCCGTTGAAGGTGATGTTCATGCTGCCGGCAAGGGCAAAGTCGTCGCCCGTGAGCGCCTTGGTGTGGAGTTGATTGGACGTGTCGACTGCGATGGCGACCCTGTCGCTGACCCTGAAGTCGTCAGACAGCAGGCGAAGTCGCTCGAGAAAGCGAGTGTTGTGGGGATCTGTCGTCGTCCCGATGACGACGTGCGCACCGGCGCCGGCAAGTGCCACGAGAATCTCGGCCAACCGGACCTTCCGCTTGCCATAACGAGCCAGCACATCGAAGTTCCCAGCCGAGTTGTCGAGGAGTTCGACATCCGACACCCACGGCGAGACCAGCCAAAGACACTTGCTTGGGCAAGCAAGTTCGGCGCTGAACAGGCCAGCCAACAGATCCGCCGCTTCGGTCGCGCTAGCGCCTTGCGACTTGCGGATCACGCGATTCACCACGACTCCCGGAGCATGAGTCGCGCCTCGACTGCCGGGCCACGATCGTGAACGCCCAGCACCTCCGGATAGCACCACAGCGGTCCCACTTCCACGGGGACCGTATGCAGGTCGATCAGTGCCGTTCGTAGGACTCGTTTATGGGCTGCAGGCACGCGGACGAGCAGTTCGCCGTGAGTACGCAGGCGCGCATGGGCGCCGGCTCTGATCTCAGAGTTCCAATCCTCCATCTCAAGGGTCTCGACCGGCGAGTGCCAGTGCTCCCGCAGTAGCTCAATCGAGCCGTCCAGGTGGTCCGAGTACGGATTGAACGCGCGTCGTGAACGTGCTGCCCGCCCCCATGGCCACAAGACGTTTGCTACGGCTCGCGCACGGCGGGCTTCCTCGGGTGTGTCAAGGTGCAGGAACGAGTCAGCTTCGGTACGCCGACACAGCAACGCTGCCAGGGTCCGAGGCTCAACCGCGAGCCCGCTGCGATCCTCCGCAGCGTCGCGTGCGAGCAGCCACTCGCGCAGTTCCAAGAGGAAGTCTGCGTCCGCCCCTGGCCCCGCGAGTCGAGTGGAGAGGGCGACTCGCGCCGGATGTTCGAGCACGAGGCCGGCGTCGGTGATCGCCGCATCCAGAGCGGTTGTGGCCTGGCGAACGGCGTCGTGACCTTCCGCCCATGCCCCTGCCAATCCTGCGACGGCCGCACGAACGTTCGGAGCGTCGGAGTCGATGACGGACCGAAGTTGCTCGTCAAGAAGTTCGACGTCAGTCACCCGGAGTGCGTCCGCAACGGCCATTGGCAACCGTTCCGGCTCCTCGATCAATCCGAGCGTAAGCGCCTCAATCTGTCCGGTCCCGCCGGGCGATTGCTCCGAAATGTAGAAGCCGCCGTCCTCCTCCGGGTCGAGATCAACCAGAAGGTCGTCGGCATCGACTCCACCGCTTGATCCGGCGAGCGCATCGAGCAGGACGTGGGCGGTAGCGAGGGTGAAGCGGCGCTGACTCCAGGCCATCCATTCCTCTGAACGCTCCGCCGACCGGGAAGCATGGAGATGGTCTCGAAGCACGTCGGTGATCGCCGCGTCGTCGAGCCAGATTGACAAGGTGCCCGGGTTTATAGGGTCGAGAACCCCGATTGTCGTCGCGGCTTCCCGCAACTCGGAGGCAAAGAGTCGACTGTCCGGCTCCCCGGCCTGCCACTCCCAACCTGCAGCCACAACCTCCGTTGCGTCGGCGAGACTGGTGCGGTCGAACTCGGTCAGCCCTTCGGGAAAACCTCCGTCCGACGCGATCAACTCACGCATCCATTCTGTTCGTTCGACTGGCGTGGGCGGCCCCTCCATGCGTGGAAGTCGGACCCGGCACCGCAGCGCATCGGCGTGAATCTCGACGCCAACCGCCGTCCCTCCCGATGGATCCGCCCCGGCGGAGTCGAACCGAATGCGCCTCGGCGAGGCCTGCCCGTTCATCCATAGGACCCCGTGCCCGGATTCTGCGAAGCGAACCACACGCACGCCGCCGCCCTGACTGTGCAGGTGGGCCGTCGCCTCAACGAAGAAGCTCCCCACCGCACCGGTGAGCGGCAAGTGGGTGCCGACTCCGAGCGGAGTGGCATGGAAGATCCAGTCTGCACGCATGGACGATGCGTCACTGATAGCAAGGTCGACCGGGTCCAACGAAACGCGACTCGGCGCGAAGACCCTAGTGGTACGCCCGTTGACGACGACGTCATCCAGTGGGACGCCACCGAAAGTCTCGACATCAACAAGGTGCGAACCATCAGTGGCCAAGGTCGACGGCAGCGCTACCCAGTGCCGCTTGTTCGTCGCCCAGACGCCGAAGTGGCGCGACACGTTGCCCGGCAGGAACTCGCGAATAGCCCGCAACGCCGGAAGGTGCTCGACGACTACCTCTCCCCTCGCCCACGGCACTTGGAACTCGACGTCGGGCACGAGCAGGTCGTCGAACAAGTTCCCTGGCACGAAGTCACGAAGCGGCGTGCGCGTACGAACCCCAGCATCGTCGGAGGCAGGACGCTCGCTCGCCCATTGGTCCCTGAGGCGTCGCCGGAGTGTAGGAACAACAACCGCAAGAAGCGGCCGCGGTGACTCCCAGAGAATCTTGTCCAGAGTCACGTCTGCAACGGGACCATTGCCGAGCGATAAGCCTCGTCGCAGGTGGCGGATGAGAGCACCTCGCTCCGGACCATCCCGCAGCAGAGCGTCGAGAAGGCTAGCCAAGCGAGCTTGACGTTCCTCCGTTCTCGAGAGCCACCTTGGGTCCCTTGCGAGCATGTCCGCCGGCCCGGCGCTGTCACCCCATGTCGAGTCGCGCCGATAGTTCAGGCGTTCAGCCAACCAGTCCAGGAGGCTATAGACGGCTTGGATGCGCTGAACGTAGAGGTTCTCGAGCGGTAGGGATCGCGGGGGTACAACAGGACTAAAGAGCGCGTCGTACGCATCCCATGCCTCCCGATCACGACCCCAGTCGCTGAGGACGACCACCGTCCACGGCCGCGTTGCGGCGTTTCGCCCGGCGCGTCCCTTTCGTTGGAGGAACTGCGCGACATCGTGGGGGGCCTTGTGCTGCAGAACGGCGCCCACACGATCGTCGTCGAAGCCAACCTCGAGGCTGGCAGTAGCAACCACGACCTCCGCGTCCGCTGCAACACCACTGTCCTGAGAGCTCGTGCGGCCAACGTGCTTCTGCACGTCACCGTCGATCTCGTGACCGAGTAGCTCGGGGAGCCACCAATACTGGCCGTCATGGTCACGCAACGACACGTCTTCCCGCCTGCCAGCCGGTAGCGCACTCTGCGCCGACGAGCGGAGGTGCGCGAGCGTCAACGGGCTCGCGATCTGGCTTGCCCTCCCCGGCCAAGCCCACCCCTCGGCGTCGAGCAGGTCCCAGTAAAGGCGATTGGTCGTATCGAGTTTGTCAGTGAAGGCGAACAAGCGGCTACCGAAGATCCCGTTGGAGTCGACCGGCGGGTTGAACGGATTGCCCACCATGGGGTCCAACGTCCGCGACAGGACCATCGCGGTTTGAATGGTGGTCGACAAGGTTCCCGTGCTGCCATGTGGGTTGTGCCGGAGAGCCACCAAGTACTCGGCGCCAGACTCCTCCAGTTCCGAGGCCTCCGGTTCGACCACGGTGACCCGCCCTGCATCCAGATCGACGAGCCGAGCGAAGAATCCCTCGGCGTCCGCGAGGGTTGCCGATAGCCCAGCCCACAACGGGTCATAACCGAGCGCCTTGCGGAGACGTCGGAAGAGGTATGCGTTCTGAGCCCCAGTTGTCCCTTCGTACGTATGAACCTCGTCGAGCAGTACGGCGCGGAGGCCGTTCTGGGTGACCCCGAAAGCGCGGAGATTTCCTGGGGACGAGAGTTGACGGTTCAGCGATTCCGTCGTGCTGAGCATGACTCGAGGCGGATTGGCACGAACTGAGTCACGAGTAAGTCGCAGGAGGGAGCCTGGGACCTCCGTCCCGCATCCCGTGCAACGCAGCAACTCGACGTCTGCGCGGAGCTCGTTGTTGGGCCAGACGAGGACGCCGTTCTCGCAGTCGTCATTGGGGCATTGGAGGAACGGACAGACGAACCCGTCGGACACTCTGCGCCATGAGTCCGCCTGGCCCTCACGTACCAGCCTTGCCGACGACGGAGTCGAGCCGAACCAGGTACCGAGGGTGATTGGAGTCGCGATTCGGCCCGTTCCCTGTAGACGCAATGCGAATGCGACCAGGGCTCGCAACTGGTCCTTTAGTAGTTCGTTTCGCGGGTACAGGGCGAGCGCAAGGACGCCCTGCGGCCGAGTGTGGTTGTCGCAGATCCACGCGAGCATCGGCATGTAGAAGGCAAGGGTCTTGCCACTACCCGTACCGGCGGTGACTACAACGCCTGCGGCGTCAGTTGTCGCGAGCGCCGCAAGCACATGACGGGTCGACCGCTCTTGGAAGGCGGAAAGATGAGTGGGGGCCAGGGTCTGGAGCGCCGCGTTGCCTGCCTTGCCGAGCGAACCACCGACCGCCGCCATGAACTGCTTGGCCGCAATGTCTCGTCGTGGGCGACGCCGAGGTCGCTGGATGAAGCGATAGTCGAGGACAAGCGGTCGCCCGGACAGGATCGCCTCGGTCCGAAACGCCTGCCGCAGTGTCGCAAGAAGACGAACCGTTTCGGCGCTCCGCGATCGATACTTACCTGTCGGGGCCTCGACGATGAGGCCGAGGTCGACCATCTCGTCAAGAAGTTGTTCACCGTCGCCGTGGGCGGCGAGCAGTTCGATGAGTTCCTCTCGGCGCCAGTCGGCGCCCACCGCTCCCCATGCGAGGAGTTCGCCCTCACGGAGTTCGACGGCGGTGAGGGCCATCTGAAGTTGATCAGTCATGAGCACCCACCGGCGGTCCAGCGACAATCCTGAACCTGCCGAGCGCGCCATGCGAGCGCAACCAGTCGAGGACATCCGAGGTCAGGTTCTCGATAGATGCGCCTCCACGGGCGACAGCGGACAGGAAGAGCCGGACGCTTTCCGGTTGAAGAGAGTCCTCCAGTTGCTGGAGCGCCGTGCGAGCAGTGGTCAGTAGCGCAACGGACGCCGCCGACGGCAGCGAACCCTGAGTCCGAGCAAGATCAGCCAAAGCGTTACGCAGGCTCTCCGAGAGGCCGGAAATGCCTTCGACCTCGGACAACGTCTCAGACAGGCTCAGGAGGTCGGAAACATCACCGAGCTGCTGCGAGGCATGCGCGCCCCACCGCGCCTTAACCGCTGCGTCAACGTCACCTCGGAACCGCTCGAGACCCTTCATGGCACGAGCAAGCGGGCGCTCGCCCAAAGTCACCCCGGCCTCGGCGAGGTCCTGAACAAGATCAGGATTCGGGGATCGTCCCTCCCAACCCAGAGGTCGGACAACGGCCATAGCCTCAGCTAACCGGCGAAACTCCGCCGTGAGTTGCGACAGGTCGGCCCTCGCGTCGTCCAGGATCGCGAACTGTCGCTGGGCTTCATCCGCGTCCTTTGCAAGCGCAACGGCTTCCCCAGCAGCATCGATCCAGGAGACCCGGGACCCACTCAACGTAGTCACTTCCCCTCCCGACCGAACGACTTGGCAAGGTCCGCGACCTCACCTAGTTGCTTCGTGACCTCAGCGCGCAAAGTCGCCACGTCGCCGGCGTGGCCACCACCGCGCTCGGACTCCCGCTTGGTCTCGTCCATGGCACGCTTTACGAATCCGAGTGCCTGTCCGACACTTTCGAGCTCACGTATCGCGCGCTGGTTTTTCAGTACATCGCCAAGGTCATCACCGACCGTACCCAGGGACTCCAGATCGGGCGCGGCCGCGAGAGCGTCCACGGCGGAGCGGAAGTCCGCCCAACTACTTGCCTCTGCTGGCCGGAAGAAGCCGGCGTCTCTGGCCACGACGCCAACCTCTTCGGCAGCCCTCGCGACCTCGGCGGGCGTGTGACCCTCGAGGAGGCTCTCGACGAAGGCTTTCGCCGCCCGAGCTGAAGCGGCCGTGTCAGCGGAAACTGCACTCATCGCGGACAGCAACTTCTGGGCGCCCTGGGCAAGAACAGGATCAGCCTTCGCGGACACGACTTCACTCAGCGCCGCCTCCGGGACCGCGAGGAAAGACGCGATCGCCGCATCAAGTTCACGAGGGTCGACCAGCTGCGGCTGACCGCTCTCACCCTGTCGAACCGCTGCGAACTCCCCGACGTACTCGGCGACACGCAAGGTCGAAAGGATCTCCGCAGCGGCCTGGTCCGCAGAAAGCCACGCTTCACTTGGTCGCGGCCGCTGTTCGCCGACAGCGTTGACCACCGAGGAGGACGTCGCCAACACCGCATGACTACCACCGGCGGCGGCCAGCGCAACGGCACGCAGACCCACAGCTTGGCGCGCGAGCCGAACGCCTCCGGTGCTTTCGATGAACTGGGTCTTCACGTCTCGAGCCCACTGGTCGAGCCGGCACTCGAGTTCGACCATCAATTGTCCAGGATCGAAACCCTCGGGCCAAAGCCACTTGGCCCGATGAGGATCAAAGTGACCGTGATCCCGGAACCAACGGGCAGCGGCCATCACGCGCATGTCGGCGTCGTTGCGACCGAGTTCGATTCGGACAGCGTCTGATGCGGCGGCCACACGGCCACGTGCTCCCTCGATTGCGAACGACGTGACGCCGAACAGCCGATCCAGCATCTCCTTGCCCCGGCCACGGTGGACATGGATGAGCGACTCGTCCAACTGAAGGCGATCGACCGTGAGTTCGCGCAAAATGGTTCTGTAGAGGTTGACGTCGTCCTCCGGCAGGTCGTCCCCGACCTGCCACTGGAACAGTGGAAGCAGCGGGTTCGCGAGTTCCTCCTCCGCGGGTGGCGTAGGAGGAGGCGGAGGCGGAACGTCGACGGCCGGCCCCGAGGTTCCGAGCTTGAAGGCCTCGGCTATGCCCTTGGCCACCTGCGCCTCGTCACCCCAGATGACCAACGCGCGGTAGGTGCGTTCTGGGTCGGAGGAGGGGTTCCCGTCGAGAAGCGCCTGCTTCGCCTTACGAACTTGGAAGTCGAACTGCTGGCGTGTGCGGTCGTGGGGGTAGTCCCCAGCGCCGATGTGCTGATCTGCCTCCATGAGGTTGGTTGAAATGCACTCGTCGAGGACGTCACGCGGCGTCGGCGCTTCCCCTAGCCGAGCGACAGCTCGACGCAGCGCTGACGAGTTGTAGGGATACAGTCCGACGCTGCCAAGATCCTCGATCTCAACCGTTCCGAAGGCTGCATGACAGGTATCCCGCACGCGACAGGGTTGGCCCTCTTCCCGGGTGTCGCAAGCGTTGGACATCCAGGTCGATCCGACTCGATCGCGGGCACCGGCCCGGAGCTTCTGTGTCTCGTCTCTGCCGACGCGTACCAGGTTCAGGTAGCGGCCGACAAAGCTGGCAGCGTCGCTGAGCGCCGACCCCCCTACCCGGAACTCGTGCTCGACACGAGTTCGCACTGTCCGCTCCATACGAGCGTAGGCGCCGTCGGTCACGGCAAAGACCACACGCAGGGGCGCCAAGTCGTCGCCGGGCTGTGTCACAAACTGGTCATACAGTTCGCCGTCGACGAGGCCGAACTGGGCAAGATCTTCGAAGACAAGTATGAGGTCCTGCCCGGCGGACCGTAGGGCTTTGCGTGACTCGCGAAACAGCGAGTCCAGAGTCTCACCGCCATCCGTGCGAAGGCCCATCGTTATAGGAAGGGCGTTCCTCAACGCCTCGTCCAGCAACTCGATGGCATCGTCCGGTTCTCGAGAGATGATCTGCCACAAGTCGGAGAGTTCTCGGCGGCCGGCCAGTGCGGATCGAATTCCCCTCGCCTTCAGTGGAAGGTCATCGCGCGTGAAAATCTGGTCACTGTCGTCCCGCCGGGAGGTCTCGTCAAAATAGGACCGGACCAACTGGGCCAGACGTCCATCCGGACGGAGAAGTGCTTCCTTGAAGGCCGGAATCTCGAGCAGTTCAGCCAGTCCATCGGTCCGGCCGCCTGTCTCGTTGTCCTTCAGACCCAACATGCTGTTGCGGTCCTCACGAGCCTCGGCCTCGGCTTGGGTTTCACCGTCGAAGGGAGGGCGGTCCTCGAGTCGCCAATTGAGGGCGATCTTCATTTCGCCGACGAGTCGTTCCTGAAGTTCTCCGGGGCGGACGTTGGAAATCGCAGCATCCACCCGGCTCATCAGTTCGTCACCCTGGACACCTGGCAGGCCTTCGATGATTCGCCGCAGCAATTCACGAAGCGTCTGAACCGCCCGTGGCACGTACAGGACGCGGAATCGCGGATCGTCATCGGGCAGATGTGAGTGCACCCAACGGACCACATGGCTCTTGCCGCTGCCTGAGCCGCCCGTGACGGCAACCAGTGTGTTGCGTTCCAGGTCACCGACGCGGCTCGTGAGCGCGTCGAGGACTTGGGCCTCGCCCGCGAGCGCCGAGCCAATCTCGGCCCCCTTCGGGTGGTCGAGTTCAACCGGAGTGTGGGCGGCGAGGAAGACCGCGTCGGCATCGCTCGCGAGCGCGCCGATATCGGAGAAGACAGTGCGTGCGACGCCTTCGGCGGACCAGCAACGGAATCCCTCAAACGACGCGTCAGACATCTGCACCCCTCAGAACTGTGATACAGCCAATCTGCCTTGCGGACGAAGCCAGCCCGACCGTCACGACGTCAGAGGCGTCGTCAGAAGCCTCAAGTTTGAGAGCGCCCAGGCTCTCCAACTTGCGAAGACCCAACATCAGTCCGGGCGGCAATTCTGACCAATCAGGCCCGCCTGTCGGCAGCGCGGACAGGAGCGTTGCCGAGCCGAGGATCGGCAAGCGGTCCTGCAGACGACTCAGCCACTCCTTTGCGCTGCCGTACGCCGGCATCGACGTCAACTGGTCTGCGATCGCAGTCGTGGCATCAGGAATCAGCACCTTGGCGCTACCAGTATCCGCACGCCTCGCGAGTCCGAGCGCAACGGCCCACCGCTGAAACGGTCGCCACTGCTCGCTACGGTCGACGGCACCAAGCGTGCCAGACCGGACGAGTGGCTCAGTCGGCGCGTTCCACGTCGTTGGGATCGGCTTGAGCGGATCCTGTTGAAGGAACCACGTCAGCGCGACAACAAGGTCGGGACTCTTCCGCCCCAACTCGACTTCCTCCACTCCGTGCGCAGCGATGCGTCGCAGGAGTTCCCCCCGGAACGTTGACCATCGATCACCATCGCCAGCGACGACGCCACAAAGGTCGGGGGTCAGTCGCCACCTCCCGGACGCTTGGTCACGCTCGAGGATCCGCACTCCCTGTCCGACGGCCAGCGAAGCAGACAGCACCGGGCCCGAGTCGTCAGATCCAGCCCCTCGCGGCTTGAGCATCTGGAGGGATTCCCTCAGCGACTCCTCTGTGCGTCCCTCAGGGAAGTCACTTAGGTATCGGGCGATGACGAAGAGGCCCAAGGCGCTCGCCGTCGCATGTCCGCGGAAGAAGTCCATCTCAACTCCTGGGCAGTAGTTCGAGCGCCGTCGCAGCGGGGAGGGAAGGAATGTCCTTCCCTACCGAACGGCCGCCTATCTTCTGCGCCTCGGGCATGAGCAGTATGTCAACAAGAACTCTGCCGCACTGGTCCTTGCGCACGGCCTCCCGTCGAGCGAGCCATCGACGCGATACGTGTTGCCCAGGCGCGAAGTAAGAGAAGCTCGAGATTGGGGACAGGTCTACTGGCGACAGTGGCAACGCGTCTGTGAACACCTCGGCGGATGATCGCCTCCCGGCGGACGACGACAGCCCGGCAACGTGGCCAACGCCAAGTTGCATCAGGCCTGCGGCCAAGCTCGCAACGACGGCGTCATCCTCGTCCTCATAGGTGAGCACCGCGCATCCGTTCTGTCCGCGGCAGGAAGCGGCGAACCTCTCCAGTTCACTAAGGTCTGGCGTTTCCACGGCCCAGGCCTGCACCGGCGCGGGTGCCGGGTCGTCGAACACTGGGAGACCTAGGTAACGGCACGCCGGGCATCGTCCGCAGTCGCCAATAGGTTGCATGAACTCCAACCGACTTCCCCATTGGCGTACGAGTTCCTCGCTGGGCGCGTAGGCCTCCGAGATCCCACGGCATGCACCCAACTTCAGGCGCGACACGTCGCGGATGCGAGCCAAAGAATCGGCCGAGTGAGACATCTCGTCCAGTTGCCACGGACGCCAAACGTCGTCCCAGAACGCTGGCGTGCCGAGCCGCGCCGCAATGCGACTTACGGCCGTCCAGTCGGATATCTCGACGTCTTCCTTGTTGACCAGCTCGCGGATGTCCTCGACATCAAACTGTTCACGTTTCAGTTCGCCCAACTCGATTAGCCCCTGAACAACCTGAGCGTTCCAGCGGCGGTTGAAATCGCCCCTGCCCACAGAGCCACGGGCGCCTTCGAGGTCAAGGAATGTACGCCCGTTGAGATCCTTTCGATGATTCCAGAGATCCTCCCAACGCTTCCTGGCGGTCTCAGGAGACAGAACCTTGACGCCGAGGCTGTCTGCCTCGGCGTCATCCCCAGGAGCAGCCAACAGGTAGGCCGCACACGCGAATCCATCGCGGCCGCCTCGACCCAACTCCTGGTACCAACGATCGACCGTCTCCGGCAGGCAAGCATGCACGACTGCGCGAATGTGCGGGTAGTCGATGCCAAGGCCGAAAGCTGACGTGGCGACAACAAGGTCGATACCACCTGCCGTCCCGGGGTTGGCACGAATGCCCTGCAGAATCTGGGCCCGCTCCGCGGCCGAACTTCGCCCGGTCACGACGGCCACTCGCCCGTATCCCTCGTCACGGAGTCGATTTGCCCATTGCTCGGCTGCGTCGGGCTTGGTCACATAGAGGACCGCTGGGCGTGCGCAGTGGGCGAGGGTGTCGAGCACCCGGTCGACACGCTCGTCAGGACCCGCCGCATGCGAAATCCAGATGTCAGGCTCGCCGCGCAACGCATTCGCCACCACGGGACTACACGCCTCGGTGCCGCCGAATAGATTGATGAGGTCGGTCATCTCGGCGTTTCCGAGCGTCGCGCTGAGAAGCAGGGTCACGACTCTCTGGTGACCTCGCCGCTCGGCGAGATTCATGAGGTCGCGTCGAAGGTCGGCGAGCGTTCTGAACTCCGGCCGGAAGAACCGTCCCCATTGGGTAACAAGGTGGGCTTCGTCAATAACAAACCCTTGCAGGCGTCCGATCGCGGCGGCGTCCTGCAGGGTCTGTCGAAGAGCGCGGGTCATCGATTCGGGTGAGGTCACCAGAAGAGGTTGCTGCCCGTTAGCGATCCTGGTCTTGATGGCCTGCCGAGTCATCTCGTCTGTGCTCGCAGTCCACGCGAAGTGCAGCGACTCGGGCTTCACGCGTCTGTTGCGGCGCGCAAAGTGATCCCGAAACCGACGTTCGAAGTCGTAGGCGAGCGCAACCGTCGGAACAACGATAACGGTGAGACCTGTCTTGGCCCTGTCCGACAAACACAGCGCGATCTCTGTCTTTCCTGACCCCGTCGGCAGCATCGCGATCACCGTCGACCCCTGCGGCGCGGACACTACTGCTCGGCACGCCGCGCGCTGCCCTGGGGTGCGGTAGGTGTCAAAGTCGGTGCTCGCCTTGAAGAACGGATCGGCCTGCAGAGGTTCGGTGTGGAAGCGATCGCCCTCTGCGGTGCCGGCCAGGGCTGCTGCGTCCGGCGTGCCGCCGTCTGGCTCGAGCCAGTCAGGTGTCCAAGGAGTCGCTGCCCACATGCCATCCGGGCGACGACGAATCCCAACGAGTTCCGCGGTCGTCGTCAGTGTGCCCGTGAACTCGTCGCACAGTTCGATCGGCACCTCGCGTGAGTCCCGCAGTGACCACCGGCGCAGGAGTTGACGCAAAAGCACGGCGCAATCGAGTTCCGTCGCGCCTGGGTCACTGAGGCAGTTGACGATCCGCGAATGAAGATCGTCGCTAACCGCAGGCACCTCCTCGCCGGTCCGCAGGTACTCGATCAACCTCTGTTCTTCGCCCATCAGAAGTTGTCCTCCGGCCAGAGGACGCACGCCCCACTGGCGACCATGCGGATTGACGGGTTCTCAATGCCGCAAGCAAGGGCCCCGGCCGCCGTACGCTCAATGCTGAGTTCCTCATATGCAGCCTTACGCTCAGCCCCACTTGGAAGCCGCAACGCTCGCGCCTCAAGAATGGCCATGCGGCGTCCCGTCTCCTGCTCAGCAGATTCGAGAGCCTTTTGCACGGCCGTCGCGAGGCGGTCGGATCCGCGGACCTCCCCCCAGGCGACACCCGCACTCTCGCGACACAGTTGGGTCCACGTCGGCAGTTCTTCAAGCACTGGTGCCCAGATCTTCCCTCGCAGTACCTCGTCGCGCCGAGCGTCGTACGGAAGATCCAACACTGAGTCCTGAAGCGATTGCGGCGCCAAACCGGAGGCGTCACTCCATACCTGGATGCGCAGTGGCTGAAGGTGAGACTCCCCGCGGCGGGTGAGCCTTCGGCGCGCGGCGGCGTCAACCGGTGCGAAGTCGCCCGCGTCGAATTCGACGAGAAACTCGCAGTGAAGCCAAAGGGCCGGGGCGGCGAGACCTGGCACCGGCCGGACGATGGCAGACGCGCGGCCGCGCTCGTCGGACACTAGGTAGTCTTGGAGCCAATCAACGAGGGGGTCGCCGATTCGAAACGGTGAGACGCCCGAATGCTCGAGAGCGGCATCGCGGTCCAACGCCTTCGGCTTCAGCAGCCTTTCTAGCTCAGCGGACTCGTAATTCGACAAGCCAATTGAACGCCCACCGCCGAAGCGGAGCACTCCGCCGGATGACTCCGTCGGACGAAGCGCTAGCGAACCCGTCCCGCTCGTTAGTCGTCGGAGGGCCGACCGCAGACCGTGGAGGTCACGCTCGTAGTCGAGGAGGTCCCCGAAGGGTTCGTCTGCGAAGACCGTCGCTGCCTCGACCGACTCCAACTCCTCGAGCAGGTCGATGTTGTCCCGCTCATCCTCCAGTTCATCGCGCAGGTCGGCAACGTCAACCCGGAGCGCATCGCTGCCCAACTTGAGCAGGTTCTCGAGCACATCGCCCAGGACGCGCGACAGGAGTCGTTGCACCGTCGAGACCGAACTGTCGAGTACACCCACTCCACTACTCAGAAGGTCGATGTGAGCTGAAACCCACTCACTTGAAGGTTCGGTCAGTACGACGATCTCGGCGGGTTCGGGGCGCACGGCGTACCGGTCGAGCCGTCCGATGCGCTGATCGAGGCGGTTGACGTCGAGCGGCAGATCGAGATTGATGAGGACTTCGGCTTCCTGAAGGTTCCGTCCTTCCTCCATTGTGGTGTCGGCAAGCAGCAAGCCGCCGCCGTAGTCGCCAAGGAAGTCAGTGACGGCCTCGTCGCGCTCCTCGGGAGACATGGATCGATAATGGTGGTGGATCTCGGCGTCGTAGTCGTTCGTGAACACCTCATCGAACTGGTCGAGCAAGTGCGGAAAACTCGAGGCCACGATGACTCGTTGACCGGCATTGACTCGCTCCCAAGCGATGTCAACGGCGACGCGGGTGCGTTGCCCCAACCCGGCCATCTCGAGGCGGGCCGCGGTCATTTCAAAGAGCGCTCTGTCATCGGGCGATTGGGGGCGGCGCAAGTAGTCGCGCAGCGCGCTGGGGCCTGCCAACCCATGGAGCACTGCCATCGCGAACATAGCGCCAGCGCCCGAATCACTCAGGCGTAGGCGGTAGGTCTCCAAGAACTCGTCGACAACCTGGCGGGCTGGGTCGTCGACCTCGACAAAGGTTGGCACCCGGCCGGCGACAGCGTAGGCATCGGTAAGTTCGCTGGTGCGGCGGTGCCGGATCATGCGCCGGCTAATCCGGTAGATCTCGCGGACGTAGTCCGCCAACTCACCCCACACCGGAGCTTGCGGGTCGTCCGAGGCGCGGCAGGCAGCAGTCAGCCTCTGAACGTTTTCATCGTCCGGAAAGTCGGTCTCGACGCTGCCAAGCACCATCGTTTTCTGGCGAAGACTCGCCCTGCGTGTGGCCAGCACCTGAACGTCTCCCGCGCTGCGCTCGCGTTCGTCGAGCCTTGCGCGGAACGAATTGGTGGAGGTGCCAGCAAATGCCACCGGGTCGACCAATGCCAGCAGTCGCCTGAAGGTTTCGGCGTCGCCACGCATCGGCGTGGCGGACAACGCCAGAAGCCCGTCGACCTGCTGCAACTCCTTCTCCAGCGTTGAGCCCACGGCGACGTGCCTGAAGATGTGGTGGGCCTCGTCTAGCACTACTAGGTCGTAGTCGGTTAGGCCGCCCCGACTACGGATCGCGACGGCCTGGATGGAGCCGTGCGGCACGACGGTAAGTTGCGGCCCGTGGAGCGCCTCCCCCAGCCCAAGGCGATCCCTCAATTCCGAGATCCATTGGCCCTGCAGCGTGTCTGGGCAGAGAACTAGGACGCGCGCATGCGGGTCGTCAATGAGCAATTGGCGAATGACGATTCCGGCTTCGATTGTCTTGCCGAGTCCCACCTCGTCCGCCAGCAAGTAGCGCATGACCGGATCGGCGAGGATCCTCGCGGCCGTGTCGACCTGATGCTGGAAGAGGTGAATCGGAGCTGAGATCGCGGCCGTGAGACCGCGCGCAACGCGCCGCTGCTGCACCAACTCGGACAGCAAAGCCGATCGGGCGTCGTAGAACTGCGGCGTCTCCGCGAGGCCGTGGGCGATCGCTTCCGCGGGATTGTGCAGCGGCTGCGCCCAACGAATAGTGAACTGGTCTTGGTAGAGGAGCAGGCTCTGGGCGTGGCCGACCAACGAGACGTGATAGCGGCCGGCCGATGCGGCCGCGTCGATGACGCCGGCATGCCAGCCGTACGGCTTACCGCGCACCCACACACGGGTGCCGACCGGGATTGGCTTGTCGATGACGTGATCACGCGCAACGCGGATCTCGTGCTCAGCAACCTCAGGAACATCGACGAAGGCCAGGACCAACTGGCCGTCACTCACACCCTTGCAGTAGCCCAGCCCCAACTCCGGTCGAGACGTGGCGCGCAGCCATCTGCCGACGAAGTGGGAAGCAGGCATCATTGGCCCGCCACTCATTCGTTCGACCCCTGCGAGACTCCTCTAGTGCGGGCATCCCAGGCATCACAAGTTGTCCCCCGACCCATGCCAGTAGGTTAACGATCTGGGCCGACACTTGGTGGACTTTGACTCCATGACCCGTGGTCGATGCCTGCCCGCGCGCTCCGGACCTGAGGGATCAGTGCTCAGGATCTAGCTGTGATGCCCAGGCATGACAGCTAGTAGGTCCTCGGCAGCCCCGACCTCCCGCGGCTCATGCTGCGGATCGCGCACCTGCCCGAGGTGATGGCCACCAGGACCACGAGCTTGATTGAGTCCCACGCAAGGACGAGAACAGCAAGGTTCAACCACCCCGGGGCGCCCTCGGCGACAGCGACGGCAACAGCGTGCATCGTCAAGACGACGAGCCCAACGGCGCCGGCCAGCGCAACGATCGTCCGCCAGCGTGGCTCATGAGCGCGCACTCGACGCACGAGCAGATTCGATGGTGCGTAGAACTGAAGGTAGCGGTGCGCCGCCCCAACGGCGACGACGACTGGCAAGGCGAGCAGAATGAGCACGAGCGCCTCCGGTGGGTCGGTCCCCCTCGATACGCCGTGCAGTTGCCGATCGCCAACGGCCACGGGGTGAACGGTGGAAGAGCAGTGCTCACGGCCGTCTATGGCGGCGAAATGGCGACGAGGTGCACAGCCGATGCAACCGCATGGGGTTCGAACGCGTCCGCTGCTAGGACCGTGCGTACGGCTGCGAGCACGCGCTGACGATCTGCACGCTGGGCGTCGTTGTCGGCGCCGCCCCGACGAGCAGGTTGGACGCGATCTTGTAACGATCGCGGTACACCGCGACCGTCGTCGCCGCGTCGAGCCAGGCATCGTCAAAGCCCGCGCCGACTGAACGCGGTTCGAGTCGCCGGACCCAGGGCCTGCGGCTCGCGACCGCTTCTTCGGCAAGTGCGCGTGCCCGCGACTCGATCAGTTCCTTCCGTTGGTCGATCGCCTGCCGGTCCTCGGCAGACATCGGGCCGAGCGGCTCGGGGATCAGGCCGGCGATGAGTCGCGGACGGAGACGGCAACCACGCGGCGGGGTCGCTGCGAGTTTGTCGACCTGGTAGCGGAGAACAGCGGCGATGTCGTCGGCGTCGTCGAGACCGTGCCGCCCGATGACCCGCGGCAGAAGACGTTCGAGATCGTGGTGGTACGCCTCGGCGCGTCGTAGTGCCGCCGTGAGCGGGCCGAAGGCCGTCGACTCGACGACCGCGGCGTGCTGCTCGGTAGTCAGCCCGGAGCGGCTGAGGAGGTCGACGAAGCGGTCGTGCTGAGCGTCGGCGGCGATCGTCTCGAGTTCGGCCGCGAGCCGGTCGATGCCGCCGTGCAGTTCGCACTCACCCTCGATGGTCTGCGTCGCTGATAGGTCGGCGCCGCTGTGCTGGAGGACGCCGTACAGAACTGTCCTGGCCGTCACGTCATCCGTCTCCGGCGTGGAGTGGCTGTCGTCGGGCTGGTCGAGGGCGACGTACGCGATGTTCGACTCGCGGCCGCGGGTCATCGAGACGTAGAGATTCTCTCGGGTCGTGGATGCGGTCACGACGATGTGCGCCGTATCGACGGTGACGCCCTGCGCGCGATGCGCGGTGACCGCGTAGCCGAGGTAGACGTGCTCGGCGACGTACTCCGGCGGCAGGACCGTTCGCCCACCGCGGGCGTCGAGGCGCTTGACCAGGACTGAACCGTCACGCCGAATGTCGGTGACTAGCCAGCGGTCGCCGTTCTTCACCCACCCGCCGCGCATCGTCCGGATCCGGCGGTCGTTCTGGCGCGTGATCACAACGTCGCCCACCGAGGCTCGACAGCCGTCGAGCAGGTCGACCTCGCGGTGGTCGACCGCACCATCCAGGAGCAGCCGCTCGGCCCGGGCGCGTTCGTTGAGCGCGCGGACGTCCCGCGCCGACTCCGTCACGAGGATGCTCGCGCGTCCAGCCCCGCAATCAGCGCGCCAGGCGACGTACGCGGCGTCAACCATCTCGTCGGTGAGACCCTCGCGGATCCGCTTGTGGCGGCCGTACGTCGAGATGACCTGGACGTCACCGCGGCTCAGCGCGAGCGAGGCCTCCTTCTCCCATTCGTTGGCGAACCGGTGGATCTCATTCAGCGCCGGTGCGTCCGCACGCCGGCCGACGAGGAGCGCGAAGGCTCCGCCGGCGTCGACGGACTGGAGTTGGTGGGGGTCGCCGACGAGCAGGATCTTGGCGCCCGCGCCTGCGGCGATCCCCGTGAGCCGATCGAGCGTCACCGTGTCGGCCAGAGTCGCCTCGTCGACGATCACCAGCTGACCGCGCCGCAGCTCGGTGCGGCCGCGGTCGTACTCGTGGAGCCTCTTCGAGGTGTTCTCGCATGCGACACCGAGGTCGTCGGCCAGCGCCTGGGCCGCCGCGGCGGGCGGGGCCAGCCCCACCACGCTCCCCCGCCCCTTCTCCTGGATCCAGGCCGCGCGGAGCGCTCTCATCGTGGTGGTCTTGCCGGCCCCAGCCACGCTGGACGTGTCGTCAGGCGCGTCCACAACAACGGTTGCGAGTGGTGCGTCGGCGACGGCTCCGGCGACGTCGACTGCGGCACGAAGGTCACCGCCGACGTGTCGCGCAGCTTAAGGATGTGGACCTGTCAGGGGCCTCATCGGCGTACCGCCGGTCAGCTCCGAGCGGCCGAGGCGTTGCGCCGCACCGCCTCCTCGAACCGAACCGCGACGCCGTTGTAGAGCTCCGCCCGGCCGGGGTGCGGCTCGTGCCGTTCCTCGACCCGGTGGGCTTCCTCGGCGGCGGCGAAGCCGTCCCACGCGCCGACGCCCACCAGCGCGAGGGTTGCCGCGCCCAAGGCAGCGGCCTGCTGGTTCACGGTGGTGCGCACGACCGGCACGTCGAAGATGTCGGCGTACATCTGGTTCCAGCCCGGATGCCGCGAACCCCCTCCCGACAGCAGCACCTCCTCCGGAGGATCAACGTGCTCGGCTAGGAGATCCAGGCCGCGTCGCAGCGAGAGGGCCACGCCCTCCATCGCGGCGCGCACCACGTGCGCTCGGGTGTGCATCAGGTCCAGGCCGGTCAGTCCGCCCCGCACCGAGCCACCCCCCTCCAGCGGCGTGCCGCCGCTGAGCATCGGCAAGAAGAGCAGTCCGTCGGCGCCGGGCGGTGCGAGGCAGCCCTCAGTGAGGAGGTCGCTGACATCGGAGTCTGGGGCGAGCACATCGCGCAGCCAGGTGATGGTCGTCCCAGTGCTGAACGTCGAGAGGGCGCTGATGAAGAGCCCCGGGACCACGTGAGCGAAGACGAAGGGCCTGCTCGCGGCGTCGAGCACCGGCTTCTCCCCCGTCGACGTGATCCAGCTGGACGAGCCGAGTGACGCGTAGACCCGTCCAGTGCGCGTGCCCCGCGACCCGAGCGCCATACAGGCGTTGTCCACGCCCCCAGCGACGACGGGAACGCCCGGAGGGAGGCCCAACGCGTCACCGGCCTCGCCGGTCAGGACTCCGACCCGGTCCGTGGCCTCGCGCACCGGCGGGAGCAGCCGAAAGTCCAGTCCAGCGCTGACCATCAGCTCCTCGTCGTAGGTGCGGGCGTGCAGGTTGTAGACGCCACTGCCGGAGGCGTAGGAGTGGTCGGTGGCCAGCTGGCCCGTCAAGCGGAGGTTGATCCAGTCCTTGGACCCGAGCAACCACCGGGTGGCCGCCCAGCGCTCGGGCTCGTGGCGCTGGAACCACATGGCCTTGAAAGCCGGGTACATCTCCGGCGCGAACCCGTTGCCGGTCGTCTCGTACCACTTCTGCGGGTCCACCCGCGTGAAGAACTCGGCAGCCTCGACGTGCGCGCGGGTGTCCGACCAGATGGGCGTCGTGTCTCCCACCACCTCGCGACTGGCGTCGAGCAGCACCGCGCCCAGGCTGTGTCCGGACACCGACACCGCCGCAACGGCGCCCCGCGCCGTCGGGAGCTCGGCCAGCAGGGTCCGGACCGAGGTGACGACGGCGTCCCACCAGTCCTGAGGCCGCTGCTCGTTCCAGCCGGGCCTGGGGTGGGTGGTGGCATAGTCGACCACCGCCTGGGCCACGCACGCACCTGCGGTGTTCCACAGCGACGACTTGCAGCCGCCGGTGCCCAGGTCGAGCGCGAGGACGAGCGTGCCCGGCTGCTCAGGCACGCGAGGCCTCCCCAGCAACGGAGGGGTCCTGGGCAGCCTCCGCTGCGAGCTCGGCGGCCACAGCGGCGTTCATGCCGAAGCGGGTCACCCCGAGAGCGACCATCGCCCGCACCGTCGCGAGGTCACGCACGCCCCCCGCGGCCTTCAGCTCGGCGGCACCGGCAACGGCCTGCGCCATCACCTCCACGTGGTGCACCGAGGTGGGCACCCCGGACCACCCGGTGCCGGACTTGACCCACGGGACTCCCGCCTCGACGGCAGCGCGACAGCCCAGCCGGATCTGGTCGTCGTCGAGGTGACCGACCTCCAAGATGGCGCGCAACGGGAGTCGCCCAGCCACCAGCGCCACGATCTGCGCCAGCTCGTCACGGACGAAGTCGACCTCCCCCGAGCGCAGCCGCCCGACGTTGACGACCACATCGAGCTCCTGCACCCCGGCGTCGAGCAGCGAGCGGGCCTCGAACACCTTCGTCGCGGTGGCATTGCCGCCAGCTGGGAACCCGACTGGGGCGCCCACCAGCGTGGTGGACCCGGCCAACAGCTCGCGCATCACCGGCACCCAGTGCGGAAGCACGTGCGCGCTGACGAAGCCGCGCTCCGTGGCGACCTCGGCGAGCGCGGCGAGATCGGCGCGGGTGTGGAAGGCCTGCACACAGCTGATGTCGACGTGCTGCGGCAGCTGGCGGATGTCGACAGTGGTGGGCTCAGGCACGGTATCCCTCATGGTCGGTGTTGGCGCGGGTGGTCCAGCCATCGCCGGAGCTCACGACGAGGTTCTTCATGCCGCCGGCGTCGTGGATCAGGCCGTAGTCCTGTCCCGCGTCGGCAGGGTAGATGAACATCGTGACGAACCGCGTGCTGCCCACATTGACGCTGCGGTGCACCCAGTGTCCCGGGACGTAGACCGTGTCGCCCACCGACATCTCGATCGCCTCGCTCCGTCCGTCCACGGTCTCGAGCAGCATGACTCCCTGCCCGGCGAGGCAGGTGTAGACCTCGGATCGGTCGGCACGGGCGTGCAGGTGGCCGCGGGTCATGAAGAACTCGTCGCCGACCCTGCCCGGCTCCAGGACGCTGATGCCGGTGATCAGCCCGCCTGGTCCGTCCTCGGTCTCGCTGGCCTCGACCCAGTAGACGGGTGCGCCGTCGTCTGCTGCCAGGAGGCGGTCGTACGCGGCTGCGTCGCGGTAGATCCCATTGAGGTCGGCGAGGTGCTTCTCGTAGCGACCGTTGGAGCCGGACAGCCTGCCGGCCACGGGGTCGGCGGTCAGCTTGACGGGGGGCACCGGGGCGCCGGGGGGTGTGGTCACGAATTGCTCCTGCTCTGGTTGCTGTCGAGGTGGCGCGCCAGGAGGCGCGCGG
Source organism: Nocardioides sp. SYSU D00065 (assembly GCF_017916425.1). Classification (GTDB taxonomy): domain Bacteria; phylum Actinomycetota; class Actinomycetes; order Propionibacteriales; family Nocardioidaceae; genus Nocardioides. The sequence goes on from NZ_JAFMSX010000004.1 coordinate 209,850, forward strand.
GGTTGTGCACGAGGGCGGTGGTGACGAGGTCGCCGCGGCCCTCCGCGACGAGACGGGGTACGACGCGCGCGCCGAGATAGGCCAGACCCGGCATGCCTCCGTATGCGGTGTAGCGGCTGCGACGCGCGACATCGCCTCCGAGGAGGATGCGGTCGGCTCCCCCGAGGTCGGCCACCTCGCCGATCAGGCCTATCAGGGTGGAGTCCGGCCAGGTTCGGGTGCGGGCGAACCCGTCGTAGCCGAGGTATGCCCCCGCCGCGGCGAGCTCGCGATGCAGCCCAGGGTCGGGGTTGCGATCCACGTGGGCCAGCACGACAGCGTCGGGGGCCACCCCGTGACCGGCCAGCACGTCGAGAACCTCGAAGGGCGCGCTTCCGTGCTCGAGGTGCACCATCACGGGGGCGTTCGTGCGGGCGTGCGCGAGCCCGACCGCATGCAGCACCCGGTGCTCGAACTGCGTGATGCTCCAGTAGCCGATGCCCGCCTTGAGCATCCCTGCTCGCACCGAGCGGCCGTCGGGACCGGACGCGCCGTCCGGCGCGCCTGGTCCGTCGAGACGGGGCATCCCGGAGGTGATGTCACGCACGAACAGCGCGGCGAGCCGATCGACGCCGAGGCTGGTCAGCCAGTGTCCAGCCGGGTAGTGCGCCTCGCGGTGGGCGCCCGTGGTGGCGATCACCGTGAGGCCGGTCGAGGCGCTGATGCGTGCCAGAGCCGCGGGCTGCCGGCCCAGACCGGTGGGGGTCGCGTCGACCATGGCCGAGAAGCCAGAGTCCCGTAGGGCGAGCGCCTCCCGCCCGCTGGCACTCTCGTCATCGAGCTCGTCGCCCGGAAGCAGCGGCGAGACCTGGAACAGGTGCTCGTGGTAGTCGACGCGACCCAGGGCATCGGCGTCGAGGTCTCCCAGCACTGTGCGGACCAGCATCATCGGCCTCGGCCGGCGAGTGCCGACAGGTTGTCGAGCACCTCCGGGGTCATCGGCACCTGGAAGACGTCAGCGATCACCTGAGTCCAGCCATGGATGAAGTAGCGCCATCCGTCGATGACCTCCAGATCCCGCACGTCACGCTGGGCCTCCGCCTGGTGCAGCAGCTCGAGGGAGCCGCGGTAGTTGAACTCCCAGACCACACCCCGGCGGGGGAAGAGTGCGTCCGGACCCAGCGGCGAGCCCGGCAGGTCCTTGCCCATGCCGGTGGCATTCACCACCAGGCTGCGCTCCGGCAGCGCCCTGAGCAGCGCGTCCACCTCGTCCGGTCCTCGCGTGAGCACGTAGCGGATCCGCGCGGTGTCCAGGCCTCCGCGCTCATGCAGCGCGCGGTGGTGTCGCAGGCTCTTCTCGTCGATCGCCGTGCAGATGATCTGCTCCGGCAGGTCCTGACGCGTGCCGAGCGTGTACGTCAGCGCACATCCGGCACCGCCCGAGCCGAGCACCAGCGCTGCGCCGCCGGTAGCGAAGTGGTCCGGTGCCAGGAACTCCTCGAGCGCCAGCCGCACGGTGACGGGGTCCTTCGCCGCTCCGACCAAGCGCCCGTCGCGCTTGGCGATCGAGGACACCTCCCCGAAGGTCGTCGCCAGCGCATCGAGCTCGTCGAACAGGTCACGACAGTGGTCGTACACGGCGATCTTGTGCGTGGTGACAAGCGCGCCGTGGTGCTGGGGGTCCTTCGCGATGCCCGAGACGAGATCGTGGTAGACGGCACCCGGAGAGCCGGGGAGCACGTCGTGCCCGACCAGCCGCGTGGTCGGCAGCCCCAGGGCGACCGCCCACCGAGGGAAGACCTCCATGATCGAGGATGAGCCGGTCGTGACGCCGACGAAACCCATGTAGGAACCGTCGTCCCGGGCGCTCACGCTGCCGCCCGAGCCGCGTCGTACGCTGCCGCGAAGCGCCGTGCCTGCGCCTCGATCTCGTCCCACCGCCCGGCCACCATGGCATCCAGAGGACACAGCTCGCCTCCGGCGCCGACGGCGACCGCGCCCGCGTCGAGCCACTGGGCGACGTTGCCCGCATTGACGCCACCGGTCGGCATCATCGCCACGTCGGGGAACGGAGCGCGTAGCGCCTTGAGGTAGGATGGCCCGCCCACGGAGGCGGGAAAGACCTTGACGACGTGGGCTCCCAGCCGCGCGGCGGTCATCACCTCGCTGGGGGTGAGCGCGCCGAGGCAGACGGCGGCCCCGGTCGCGATCATCGCGGAAGCCAGGCTCTCGTCCGTGCCGGGACAGACGAGGAACTGTGCCCCGGCCTCCGCGGCTTCCTGCGCCTGGACCTCGCTGCGGACCGTGCCCGCGCCGAGCACGACGGCGTCGCCGTAACGGCGCGCGACCTCCCGGATGGCGGCCGGCGCGTCGGGTGTGCTGAAGGTGATCTCGATGCCGGTCACCCCGCCCGCGACGAGCGCGTCGACGGCAGAGACGGCCACGCCCGCGGAAGGGGCGCGCAGCACGGCGACGACACCGGCGTCGCGCATTCTGTTGACGGTGGTGGATGAGTTCATCAGGGAAGGCCTGTCTTGTTCGGTGGCGCGACGACCACATGAGGGAGTTCGACGTCCTGCACCCAGGCGAGAACCGCGTCGACGACTCCGCGCGTCATCGCGTCGACGGCCTCGACGGTCTGGGCTGCGGCGTGGGGGGTGAAGACGGTGCGGTCGGTCAGGGACGGGTCCAGCAGCGGCGACGCGCTGCCCCCGGACTCGGTGGCGAGGGTGTCGGCTGCGAAGGCTCGCACCCGTCCCTCGGTCAGTGCAGCGGCCATGGCTGCCTCGTCGACGAGGCGCGCACGGGCGGTGTTGACCACGATCGGACGGCGCCGGACGGCTGCCAACCAGGCAGCGTCCACGACGACGTCGTCTCCTGGAGCGTGCAGCGAGACCGCGTCGCAGCGTTCGGCAAGCTCCCACAATGCCGCGGGCTCCATCCCGGCGGCACGCAGAGACACGGGATCCACCCACGGGTCGTGCGCCAGGACGGTGGCTCCCAGCCGCATCAGCCGCTCGGCGAACCCGCGCCCGATCCGCCCGGCGCCGACGATGCCGACGCACAGGGAGGAGATCTCTCGGGTGCGGTCGACCCGCCAGTCGCCGCTGCGGACCCGCCGGTCGCCCTGCGCCACGCTCCGCAGGGCGGCGAGCAGGAGCCCGAGCGCGTGGTCGGCGACAGCCGCGCTGTTGGCACCCGGGGTGTTGGTGACTGCGACCCCGTGCGTGCGGGCCGCTTCCAGATCGACAGCGTCGACGCCCACGCCGTAGCGAGCCACGAGACGCAGTAGGGGCGCCGCGTCCAGGTGGGCCGCGGTGACCGGCCCGGTGCCGGCGATCCACGCCTCGACCTCAGCAAGCTCGGGGCCGAGCCGGGCGAGGTCGTGGTCGGGGCTCCCGGTGAGGATCCGGACGCCAGCCTGCTCGAGGGCTGCCCGGCCGTCCCAGTCGCCCGACGAGAACGACCGGCTGGTGACCAGCACGGTCGTACGGGCGCTCACGAGACGCTCCGGTGCTCGGTCATCGCCGGCGCCCGGTCCCCGACGACGAGGACCTTGACCTGATCCGCGGCACCGACCGCAGCGAAGGCGCGTGCCGCCTCATGCAGGGGAAAGCGGCCGGTGACGAGGTCCTCTGCGGAGACGAGCCCGGCGGCGACGTGCGCAATCGCGGCTTCGAAGTCGGCGCGCGTGTAAGTGATCGCCCCCTGCAGCCGGACCTCGTACTCCTGCAGTCGCGGCAGGTCAACCTCGACCGGCCTCCGGGCACCGCCGACGACGACGACCGTGCCGCCCTTGAGCGCCATCGTGATCGATGCCGCGACGGTGGCCGCCCCGGCGACGCAGTCGAAGACCACGTCCGCGCTCTCTCCGAGCGCGTCGCGGGCGGCCGTGGCCACGTCGCCGTCGGCGTCCAGCACCGCGTCGGCGCCGAGACGCACCGCGAGGCTCCGCTTGGGAGCAAGCGGGTCGACCACGACGACCTGTCGCGGGCCGTGGCTACGCGCCACGGCGAGCGTCAGTAGCCCGATGGTGCCAGCTCCGACGACCACTACGCTGCGCCCGGCCAGTGGGCCGGCCAGTCGTACGGCGTGGCAGGCAGTGGCCAGCGGCTCGATCAGCGCTGCGTCCAGGTCTGACACCGACGCGGGCACGCGGTGCAGGCGGTCGACGGGCACCACGAACTGGTCGGCCATGCCGCCCTCCGTGAAGCCGCAGCCGAAGAAGTCGAGTCGCTCGCACACGTTCTCCCGCCCGCCACGGCAGGTCTTGCAGTCGCCGCAGGGCAGTGTCGGCTCCACCACCACCCGATCGCCGGGGCGGAGAACGCCGTTGTCGGGGTCGATCTCGTCGACGACCCCCACCACCTCGTGGCCCGGGTGGTAGGGCGGGGCGAAGAAGGCATGGGTGCCACGCACGCCGGCCGTGTCGGAGCCGCAGACGCCGGCCACGAGGAGACTGACCGATGCCTCGCCGCTGCTGCGCGGCGCGCGCGGCGCGTCGACGACGTCTATGGCGCCGGGGGCGGTGACGACCACGCGTCGTCGGGTGGGAGCGGCCATGTCCTTCTCTTTCTCGGTGGGTCGGTGGGTGCTGGCTGACCGGGGGCCCGGTGTGTCTCCCGGGCCCCCGGGAGGTCACTCGCCGGGAAGGTTCTCGTTGGACAGGTCGCACTCCTCGACCGACGTGCAGGCGTCGAGGTTGTCGTCCACGAGGTCGGGCAGCGTCTCGACGAAGGCGTCGGACTCGGTCATCACGTGCTTCATGTAGGCGTCGACGTTCTCCTTCGTCACCTCGCGCATCGTGTACGGGTACTCAGGCATCACGTCCTCGCCCTCGAGCAGGCGCAGGGTCACCGCGAGGCCGGTGGCGAGCTCGACGCGCCCGTGCTGGAGCATCGTGCCGACGAAGTCGCCGTCCTTGACGGCCTGGAGACCGTCAGCCACGCCGTCGACGCCGGTGATCGGGATCGACTCGCCGGCCTCGGTCATGGCCTGGAGCGCCCCGAGCCCCGGGTCGTCGCCGCAGGAGGCGACGCCGTCGATCTGGTCGAAGGCGGTCAGCCAGTTCTTCATCCGGGCGGCGCCTTCGGGACGGCCGTTGTTCGCGGCCTCACCCTTGGCGATCACCTCGATGTCGGGGTACTCCGCGAAGACCTTCTCCATGCCGGCGGTGCGCGCCAGCTCGTAGGAGCTGCCCAGCACGCACTGCAGGATCACGACATCTCCCTTGCCCCCGAGGTGCTCGGCGAGCATGCGGGCGTTGCCGGCCCCGGCAGCCTCGTCGTCGGGCACGACGGAGGAGGCCAGCAGGTCGGTCTCCTTGATCGTGGTGTTGACCGCGACTACCGGGATGTCGGCTGCCTGCGCCTGCGCGAGCTGCGGGGAGAGCGAGTCGTACTGGACCGGCACGATGATGATCGCGTCGACACCCGCGGTGATCATCTGCTCGACCTGGTTGGCCTGGGTGTTCACGTCGCCGTCGGCGGAGTTCCAGAGCAGGTCGATGCCGCGGGCGTCGGCGTACGCCTCCATCCCTTCACGACCCTGGTTGATGAAGTTGCCCTCGCCGTAGACGGTGACACCCACGCGGTACCCGCCGTCGGAGCTCTCGGAGCCGCTCGCCCCGCAGGCTGCGGCGCCGAGGAGGAGACCAGATGCGGCGATTGCGGCCGCTAGTCGCTGGGTTTTGGGCATGACGATTCCTTTCGAGAACCTTCGGAGGAGTGAGAGGGGTGAGCAGACTGGGCGGCGCTCGAGGGCGCCGCGGAATCAGGGCAGCTTGCGCGTGACGAAGACGTCGATGGCCACGGCCATCGCGATCAGCGCGCCGACGATGACGTCCTGCCAGTAGGAGGGGACGAGGAGGATGTCCAAGCCGTTGTTGAGCATCTGGATCAGCAGCAGGCCGACCGCGGTGCCCCACATGGTGCCGCGGCCGCCCATCAGGCTCGCTCCCCCAATCACCACCGCGGCGATGGCGTCGAGCTCGTAGCCCGATCCCAGCGTCGGTGCCCCGCTCTGGACCCGCGAGGACAGCAGCACGCCGGAGAGCCCCGCCAGCAGGCCGGAGATGGCGTAGACGCTGAAGAGGACGCTTCGCACGTTGATCCCCGCGATCTGCGCGGCCACCCGGTTGCCGCCGACCGCATAGATGCGGGTGCCGTACGTCGTGCGCCGGATGATGATCGTGAGCACCACGAAGCCGGCGATCGCGAACCACACCGGGAGCTGGAAGCCCAACCACTTGGTGTTGGCCAGGTCGCCGTAGCTCGACGGCAGACCCGTGATGGGCGCACCGTCGCCGACGGCGTACGCCAGACCTGAGGCCGCCGTCAGGGTGGCCAAGGTGGCGACGAACGGCGGCACGTTGAGCATCGCGACCAGAAGCCCGTTGACCGATCCGACAGCGAGTCCGACCACCAGGGCGACCGCGACGGCCGTGGCCGCCGAAGAGCCGTTGTCCATGATCATCCAGGAGGCCGACATCGCACTGAGCGCGATGGTGGAGCCGACCGAGAGGTCGATGCCGCCGGTGAGGATCACGAGCGTCTGGCCGAACGCGATCAGCGCGAACGGCGCCGCGGCGATGAGGATCGTCTGCAGGTTCGCCGTGGTCCCGAAGCGGGCGTTCTCGGAGTAGAAGTACAGCGCCGAGAGCAGCACGATCACCACCATCGAGTTGCGCACCAGGAACGCCTTCAGGTGTGCGCTGCGCGGCACCCGGGCCTCCCCGGGCGCGGGGGTCACCGGTTGCTCGTCGATCACGGCCGTGTTCATGCGAAGCTCCTCGTAGTCATGCCGGAGGCGAGGCGGAAGATGTGGTCCTGGACATCGGGATGGCGCAGCGCGGCGCCGCTGAGCTCGCCGGCGATCTGCCCGTCGCGCACGACGAGGACCCGGTGCGCCAGCCCGAGGACCTCTGTCATGTCGGAGGAGGCCATCAGCACCGCCATCCCCCGCGAGGCGAGCTCAGTGATCGCGCGGTATATCTCGCCGCGAGCGCCCACGTCGACACCTCGGGTGGGCTCGTCGAGCAGCAGGACCTTGACGTCGCCGGTGAGCCACTTGCCCAGGACGACCTTCTGCTGGTTGCCGCCCGAGAGGTTGCGCACGGCGGGGTTGTCGCTGGCTGAGCGGAGCCGGACAGTGCTCATCGCGTCATGGGCGGCGCCCCGAGCCTTGCGCCGGTGGAGCCAGCCCAGCGTGGAGAACGTCGCAAGATGGGGAAGGACGACGTTCTCGACGACGCTCATGCCCAGCACGACGCCGCCGACCTTGCGGTCCTCGGGCACGAGTGCCATGCCGCGGGCGATGGCGGCCTTGGGACCGGACCCGCGCACGTCGTGACCAGCCACGGTGACGGTGCCGCTCGCGGGCCGTCGGACACCCATCAGAGCCTCGAGCAGCTCGGTGCGCCCGGCACCCACGAGGCCGGCCAGCGCGACGATCTCGCCAGGGCGGGCCTCGAGGTCGACGGGGGGCTCGTCCTTGTCCAGGCGCAGTCCGGTGACGCGGAGCACCGGCTCGTCCTGGGGCGTGCCGCGCTCGGGGAAGAGCTCGCCGAGCTCGCGTCCGATCATCGCCGAGACGATCCCGTCGTCGGTGATGTCGTCGAGCGCCTCATCACGGGTCAGCACCCCGTCACGCAGCACCACCACCCGGTCGGCGAGGGCCCGGATCTCGGCCATCTTGTGCGTCGTGTAGACCATCGCGACACCTTTCTGCTTGAGGCGTTCGACGACGTCGTAGAGCCGCTCGACCTCACGCTCGGAGATCGCCGACGTGGGCTCGTCCAGCAACAGCACCTTGCTGCCGGAGGAGGAGTTCTTGACGATCTCGACGATCTGCTGCAGCGCGACGCTCAGACGTCGCATCGGGATGCCGGGGTCGATGTCGACCCCGAACTCCTCCAGCAGTCCGCGGGCCCGCGAGCGCATCGACCGCCGGTCGAGCGTGCCGACACGCGACGTGAGCTCGCGACCGAGGAAGATGTTCTCGTAGACGGTCATGTCCAGCACCGGCGCCAGCTCCTGCGGCACGATCGCCACTCCGGCGGCGTGCGCGGCGCGCACCGACGTGGGGCGGGCGCCCCCTTCGACCTCGACGTAGCCGCCGTCGGCGCGGAGCTGTCCGGCGATGATCTTGATCAGCGTCGACTTCCCGGCACCATTCTCCCCAGCGAGGGCGGTCACCTCCCCGCGACGCAGGCCCAGGGAGACCCCGCGCAGAACCGGGACGCCACCGAAGGACTTGGTCAGGTCGCGGACGTCGACCACGACGTGTGGTCTGGCCGGCGCCGTGGCGCTCGTCACCATGCGAGGTAGCCGCCGTCGACGGGAACGACGGCGCCGGTCATGTAGGACGCGGCGTCGGTGGCCAGGAACCCGATCACGGAGGCCACCTCCTCGACCCGGGCCAGGCGGCCCATCGGGGTCATCGCGGTCCAGCGCTCGCGCCAGTCCGGGGGAAGGCCCCCGAGCAGATCGGTGTCCACGAATCCGGGGGCGACGGCGTTCACGCGCACGCCTGCTCCGGCGAGCTCGACGGCGAGGCAGCGGACGATCAGGTGAACGGCACCCTTGGACGCGTTGTAGGCGGTCTGTGCCTGAGGTGTGTTGGCGATCTCCCCGCTGATCGAGCCGACCGCGACGATGGTACTGCCCGGAGCCATCCGCTTGGCCGCCTCACGCGCACACCAGAACGTGCCGTTGGTGTTGACGTCGAGCACCCGTTGCCAGTCGTCGGGAGCGACCTCGAGGGACGAGCCGTGCAGGGCCACGCCCGCCGAGGTGACCAGCACGTCCAGGGAGCCTGAGCCGGTCAGGACGACGTCGAAGGCCGCGGACACCGCGTCGACGTCAGTGACGTCCACCTGCATGAACTCGGCTTCGACCCCACCGGCTGCCAGCGACTCGACCGCCTCGGCCCCGGCCTGCTCGCGAACGTCCCAGATCACGCACCGCGCCCCCAGGGACGCCAGCTCGCGCGTCACAGCGAGTCCGATCCCCTGAGCTCCACCGGTGATCACGGCGGTCCTACCTCGAAGCGTCAGATTCGCGAGCACGGCTACCTCCACGGCGTCGAACGAATGGGTGGGTGGGCGAGGACGAACGTGACGACTGCCCGTGTCGACCATCACACAGGTTGTACGTACAGGATGTCAACAGGACTGGCGGAACTTTGCCAATCCGATCGCCACCCTAGGCGTACAACGGGCGCGCCACCGTGGATCTCTTGTGATCGTGCGCGGACAACCGGGCTGGACACGAAAGCCTGTTAGGTTCTCATGACATGGGAACAGGTATTGATCGCACGTCTCCGTTGCCGTTCTACTACCAACTGAAGGAACTCCTCGCAGCGGAGATCCGGCACAGCGCCCTGCCGGCGGGGTCCCGCCTGCCAGGAGACCGGGAGCTCTGCGAGACGTACGGCCTGTCGCGAACCGTCGTGCGCCAAGCGCTCTCCGAGCTGGAGCTCGAGGGGCTCATCGAGCGGATCAAGGGCCGTGGCACCTTCGTCGCCTCGCCGAAGACAGCAGAGGGACTCGTGCAGTCGCTCACCGGCCTCTACGAGGACGTGGCGGCGCGTGGCGGTCACCTGCGCAGCGTCGTCCACCGGCTCGACCTGGTTCCGGCCAGCGACCCGATCAGCCGCGACCTGGACCTGGCGCCTGGCACCCCCGTCATCGCGATCGAGCGCCTGCGACTCGTCGACGACAAGCCGTGGGTCTACACGATCACCCACCTCCCCTACGATCTTGCGCCGGGCCTGCTCAACGAGGACCTCTCCGAGCAGTCGCTCTACCGGCTGCTCGAGGACGAGTACCAGGTCCGGCTCGCCCGAGGCCGTCGCTCCGTCGAAGCCAGCACCGCCAACCTGCACCTCTCCGAGGAGCTCGGGATCCCGGTGGGTGCCCCAGTACTGGTGCTCCGCAGCATCAGCGTGGACGAGCGGGATCGGCCCGTGGAGACCTTCGTGGCCTTCCACCGTGGCGACAGCAGCCGCTTCGAGGTCGAGCTGGGACGCTCGGGGGCCGAACCGGTGCGTCCATTGATGCGGCTCACGCGCGGATCCACGGTGCCGACCACCTGAATGGACGCCGTGCCAGGACCCTCGAGTCCGCATGTGCACAACGATGAGCAGCCCGAGCCGCGGCGTGGCGGCGTACCTCGACATGTACCGCATGCGGTGACGTGCATCGAGCCGCCCGCAAGCGGAACCTAGAACGGATCGACCCGCAACTCGCGGGCTGGTACGCGCGTCACACATCTACGGCCTGCAGACGGAGGCCGGCGTGGGCCCGGCCGCCGCCTTCCCGTCAAGAACGAGGTGTCCGTCCCGCACCAGGATCGGACGCAAGTCCTCCTCTCCCCCGCGACTCGACTTAGAGAGGTAGCGCCACAAGCAACGCTCTGCCCGGTGTCGTCCTCGCAACCTCGTCGATTCGCTCAACGCTCGCAGTGGTGGCCGGCTTAGGCGCGGGTGACCGGAGTCCCGGCGTACCACGCCGATAGGGCCTCGAATCCCGCTTCGAGCCCGACGGTCGGGGCCCACCGCAGCAGCTCGCGGGTACGGCGCTGGTCGAACCAGTGCGCCGTCGTCAGCTGCTCGGCGAGGAAGCGGGTGATCGGCGGGACGGATGTACGCCCCGTGACCGCCCAGACCCGGTCGGCGACCGTGCCGGCAGCCACGGCCAGGGGCACCGGGACGTCCCGGCGCGGAGGAGGCACGCCGGCTGCCCGGCACACCCGGTCGAGGATCTCGGCGACCGGTCGGGGCTCTCCCCCGCTCACGACGAGCGCCTCGCCGTGGGCGCCCGGTCCGCAGGCGTCGACCGCGGCCACGAGCGCGGCGGCGGCGTCGTCGACGTACGTGGTGTCGATCAGCGCGGTGCCGCCGCCGATCAGCGGCAGGCGCCCGCTGCGCGCGCGGGACACGAGCCGGGCGACCAGCTGGGTGTCGCCGGGGCCCCAGACGAGGTGCGGCCGCACGGCCAGCACCGCGAGGTCGGGCCCGTCGGCGGCCAGGGCGAGCACCTCGGCGGCCGCCTTGCTGCGCGAGTAGTGTCCGCGGGCGTGCTCCGGGTCGGCCGGCTGCGCCCCGTCGCCGACGATCGGCCGGCCGGTGTGCGCCACCGACGGCGACGACACCTGCACGAACCGGCCCACGCCGGCTGCCCGGGCCGCGGAGACGAGGGTGGCGGTGCCGGTCACGTTGGCGCGCTCGTACGCCTCGCGCGGCCCGACGACGTCCACCTTGGCCGCGAGGTGGAGGACGGCGTCCTGGCCCCGGACGGCGCGGGCGACCGGCTCGTGGTCGGCGACGTCGCCGAGCACCTCGCGGCAGTCCATCCCCGCGCTGCGGCGCTGCATCACCGTGACGTCGTCGCCGCGCTCGAGGAGCAGCCCGGCGGCGGTGCGTCCCAGGAGCCCGGAGGCGCCGGTGACCAGGACCTTCATGCGCTCACGCGCCTCCGCGACCGGCCAGCGCACGGCCGGCCTGCCGCGCCACCTCGAGGCGGTCGACCTTGGAGGCGTGGCGGATGTCGAGAGGCAGCCGGTCGCTGCGCAGCACCGCCGCCAGCGGGGTGCCGGCGGCTGCGCGCACGGCCTCGGCGAGGTCGTGCGGGGCCACCCCGAGGTCCATCGCGCCCCGACCACCGGCGCGCGAGCGGTCCGGGGCGTCCGCAGGGACGACGACGGCCACCACGACCTGCGCGCCCTCGGGCCCGACCCCGACGACGGCCGCGGCGGCCACCTCCTCGAGCGACTCCAGCCGCTGCTCGATGGCCACCGGCGTGACCAGGGCGTCGGCCGTGCTGATGACGTGCACCGCGCGGCCCTCCACCCACAGCCGGCCCTCGTCGTCGAGGTGCCCGACGTCGCCGGTGGCGTGCCAGCCGGCGTGGCGGCTGGCGGTGCGCTCGGTCCCCCACAGCGAGTCGTAGCGGTCCTTGACGTGCGCGGCGCGGACGCAGATCTCGCCCGTGACGCCCGGCGTGCCGACCAGCGCGGTGGCGCTGTCGGGGTGGCCGAGCGGCTCCACGGCGACCTCGACGCCCGGCAGCGGCCGGCCGACGCAGACGCCCTCGCCCGCACCGGCCTTCGTGATCTCGTCGAAAGAGACGTCGGTGACGGGGAGCACCTCGGTCATGCCGTACGGCGTGTGGAGGCTCGCGTTCGGCAGCACGTCCGCCACGGCGCCGAGGAGAGCGGCGGGTACGGGCGCCCCGGCCGACATCAGCAGTCGGACGCCGGACAACGCCTCGCGCTGGGCGACGGTCAGGTCGTCCTGCGTCGCGACCACGCGGCGCAGGGCTGCCGGGGAGGCGAAGACGATGCGCGCGTCGACGGTGCTCGCCGCGTCGGCGAGGAGCGGGGCGGTGAGAGTGTCCGGCGCGGTGACGTCGATGTCGGGCACCGCCGATCCGAGTCCCAACGCGGGTCCGAGGATGGAGAACGGCGCGAAGGCGGCGACGAACGTGTCGTCGGGCTGCAGGCCGTACGTCGCCCGGACGAGGTCGACCTGGGCGCGCACCTGGCGGTGGCGGTAGACGACCCCCTTGGACGGCCCGGTGGCCCCGGAGGTGAAGACGACGGCGCAGTCCGCGTCGGGGTCGGGGGGCGTCGGCGACGCCGCGGTCCGACCGAGGCGCGCGAGCTCGTCGAGGTCGTGGTCGACGCCGAGGAGCCGACGGGCCGCCGCGGGCACCGGCTGGGCCGCGATCCGCGATCCCGGCAGCCCCATCGCGCGGGCGGCGGCGAGGCCGGCCCGGCTGCCCACGACGTGGTCGACGGCAGCCCCGCGCAGCGCGCGGCGCATCCCGGCGAAGCCGAGTCCCTTGTCGGCGACCACCACCACGCCCCCGGCCCTCCACACGGCGTAGACCACCGAGGTCAGGGCAGCGGACGGCTCGACCAACAAGCCGACCCGGTCGCCGGGGCGTACGCCCGCCGAGGCGAACCCGGCGGCCAGCTCGTCGACGCGCTGGGCGAGCGCGGCCCAGCTCACCGTGGTGCCGTGCGCCGAGAAGACGGGGCTGGTGTCGTCCGAGCGCCGTTCGAGCGGGGCCCACAGCGGCTCGTGCGGACGGCTCGCCGAGGCGGTGGGGGTCGGCCCCGGGGGACCCGGTGGCTGGTCGAGCTCCTGCACCCAGGTGGTCACCACCTCGGCGTACTCCGGCGCGTCCTCCGTCACGAGGTGCGAGGCACCCTCGAACCGGTGCACCCGGGCGTGCGGCAGCCGCTCGCGCAGGTCCCTCAGGTAGCGCTCGCCGAAGACGGGGTCGCGTGGTCCCCAGAACAGCAGGGCCGGTACGTCGAGGGTGCGCACCCCCTCCGCGAGCTCGGCCACGACGTCGTACGACGGGTGGCCGGCCGAGAAGGGGATGTCGGCGACGAAGGCGCCCACGGCACGTCGGCGTTCCGCGGTGGCGTACGGCGCCGCGAGCGCGTCGCGGACCTTGCGGGGCAACGGCGGCCGGGACAGCGCCGAGGTGGCGCGCACGAAGGTGGGGGTCACCACGCAGCCGAGCGGGCGCACGCCCGGCAGGTGGGCCAGGCGGATCAGCGGCGGGCCGAGGTCGCCGGGCGGCTGGGCCACCGCGGTGTTGCCAAGGACGACCCCGCGCAGCTGGTCGCGGTGGGCCAGCGCCCAGCCCAGCGAGAGGATGCCGCCCCAGTCGTGGCCCACCGTGACGACGGGCCCGGTGACGCCCAGGGCGTCGGTGAGCCCACCCAGGTCGGCGACGCGCTGCGCCACCGTGCGGTCGGCGTCGGGGCGTTCGGAGAATCCCATGCCGAGGTGGTCGGGGGCGACGACGCGCCAGCCGGGCGGCGCGGCGGCGAGGAGCCGGCGCCAGAGGTAGGACCACGTCGGGTTGCCGTGCACGCACAGCAGGGTGCCCTCGGTGGGCTCCACGCCGTTGTCGAGCACGTGCCACCGGCGCATGCGTCCCTCGGCGTCCGGGGCCGACAGCATCCTCGACCACGCCGGGTCGAGGCCCGGCAGGTCCAGCACCGGATCCGGGAGCGTCGCCGCGGCCCGGCCGGACGTCGCGCGCGGACTCACCAACGAACCTCGAGGCAGCTGGCGTTGAGGCCCGACCCGATCCCCATGAGCAGCACGCGGTCGCCGCGGGTCAGCGAGTGCTGGTCGCCGGCGAGGGTGTACGCCACGGACGCGGGCCCGATGTTGCCGAAGGCGGGGAAGCTGCGCGGGACGAGGTCCGGGTCAATCTTGAGCCGCTCGCAGATGGAGTCGGTGTGCACCTGGGAGACCTGGTGCACGAAGAAGCGGGTGATGTCGTCGTCCCAGCCGAACTCGCTGGCCGCGCCGTCCCACAGCCCGGTGGACAGGTCGAGCCCGGCCGCGAGCAGCCCCTTGAGGTCGGTCCTCATGACGTCGTTGTCGCCCACGCAGAGCTCGTGGTGCTCGGTGGCGGCCCGGCTCACGCCGGCCACCAGCCGGTGTCCCTCGGGGTGCTGGTCGGCCCGGGCCAGCACCATGGCCACGGCGCCGGACCCCAGCGTGAGGGCGGCGAACTCGGACATCAGGTCGCGCGAGCTGACGCCGGCCTCGGACAGGCGACGGATCGTCGACTCCTGGACCGGCCGGGAATCCTCGCTGTCGACCACGAGCGCGACGTCGATGAGCCCGGCCTCGATCATCGCGGCGGCGATCTCCATGCCGTTCATGAAGCCGAGGCAGGCGTTGGTGACGTCGAAGTTCTGGCACCCGGGCGACAGGCCCAGGGCGTCGTGGATGACGACGGCGGTGGACGGCTCCAGCCAGTGGCGGCTGAGCGAGGTGTTGACCAGCAGGTCGACCTGCCCGGGCTCGATGCCGCTGGCGGCCAGGGCGGCCCGGCCGGCCTCGACCGCGCCGTCGGTGAAGTCCTGGTCCTCGCCCCACCAGCGCCGCTCACGGATGCCGACGAGTCCCTCGAGGAGCCCGGGGCGCATGCGGGTACGGCGGTAGACCTCGCCGAGTCGCTCGTCGAGCTGGGCGGACGTGACGACCTCGGGGGCCTCCACCCGCTCGACGCCCAAGACGACGGTGCGGTCGTAACGACGGGTCGAGTTCCGGTTCATGTCGTCTCCTGCCGCGCCCTCTGCCGCGGTTGCTGCGGAGTCCGTCGAAGAGTACCCGTGCGTCAAACCCGCATACGCCGAGAGGGTGTGCGGCTCGGGGCCGTACCCGTCGATGCTGACTGCGCCAGCGCGGCAAAGCGCACGCCTAGGCTGCCACCGGCTCCTGCGTGGCCTGGCTCGAGTGACACCAGTCCTGCTCGCGATGATCATCCGGTCGAGCCTCCGCGCGAAGGACGTCGGCCGACAACTCCCGGGCGGGTACGTGCGTCACACTCGAGACGGCCCGCAGACGGAGGCCGGCGCACCTGGAGGAGAGCCATGCGACGCATGCCCATCACTGTCTCGTTGATCGCCTTGGCGCCGCTCGGCGTCGTGGGCCTGGCCGCTGGTCCCGCGACCGCCGAGACGACGTGTGACGGCAAGGTGCCCACGATCCTCGTCGTCCCCGGTACGCCGACCACCGGCACGCCGGGTGACGACGTCATCCTCGGCACGTACGCCCAGGACCGGATCGACGGGGGTGCGGGCAACGACACGATCTGCGGGCTCGGCAACGCCGACACGCTGGTCGGCGGGCCGGGCGACGACCGGCTGTTCGGCGGCCTCGACGACTACTACGCCCCCGACGACGGCTACGCCGGCGACACGCTCGTGCCGGGCCCGGGGAACGACTTCATCGACCTGGGCGACGACCCGGCGTCGGCCACCGTCGACTACGTCGACCGGCTGGCGGACTACGACAGGATCATGTACGAGGACGCGCCGGGTCCGGTCGACGTGGACCTCTCGGCGGGCACGGCGACGGGCGAGGGGACGGACACGATCGTGGTGCCGACCTACTCCGGCGGCATCGTGGGCTCGTCGTACGACGACGTGCTGACGGGGACGGACGGACCGGACCGCATCGTCGGCGGCGCCGGCGACGACCGCATCCACGCGCTGGACGGCGACGACGACATGGAGTCCGGGACGGGCGACGACGTCGTACGCGGAGGTGACGGTGAGGACATCATCGTCTCGCCGGACAAGGGACGGGACCGGTTCTACGGCGACGACGGTGTGGATTACGTGGAGGCTCGCGGGCGTGGGAGCGCCATCGGCGGTGGTGGCGGCGACGACCACCTCGCCGCCCATTTCGGCGCCACGGTTCACGGCGGAGCAGGCGACGACGAGATCTGGGCGGAGCTGACCCGCAGGACCCGGAGCGAGGTGGACGCAGGCGACGGACGACGCGACGTCGTCCTGCTGCGGGCGCCGAAGTCGGAGTTCCCGCGGGGCACCAGGTACGTCATCGACGTGCCCCGCAAGCGCGTGACGATCGACGACGCGACACGTGCGCGCTACGAGGGCGTCGAGGACGTCAGGTTCTCCGGGCGTCCTGGCAGCCTGACCTACCTAGGCGGTCCCGGGCGCGACCGCCTGTCGGTGAGCGGCGGCATGCAGGTGACGGCGTACGGGCGCCGTGGGGCCGACATCCTCGTGGGCGGTTCGCGCAACGACCTCCTCGACGGTGGTCCCGGTCGCGACCAGCTCGTCGGTGGTTCCGGACGGGACCGGTGCATCGGCGGTGAGCAGCGACGCCAGTGCGAGGTGCGCCGCTGACGACGAGCGAGCGAGGGCAAGCAGGGGGCCAGTCTCCGTCAGCGGATCGTGACAACCTTTTGGTCCGATGCGTGGTCATACGGGTTCGTCAACGATCAAGGGGACTCATGAGGATGATCAGGTTGGCCGCCGTCGCGCTTCTAGGCGCGGCGCTGCTCGCGCCAGTGGGCACGGCCACCGCAGCGGGCGAGACATGTCAGGGGCAGGCGGCGACCATCGTCGGGACGCCTGGGGATCAGATCACCGGAACGGAGGGCGCGGACGTCATCGTGACGAACGACGCGATACGTGTCGACGCGCTCGGCGGCGATGACCTGGTGTGCTCGACCGGCGAGAACGGCGGCGTGACCTACGCTATCGGCGTCATCGTCGTCCTCGGCGCGGGGGCCGACACGTTCATCCCCTCCGAGCGCGACAATTCCACGATCTACGCGGGCACCGTCGACGGCACCGACACCGAAGCCGACGTCGTCCGCGTCAGCGGTGAAGGCCTCGTCATCTCCGGCATGGCAGGCCGGCCGAACGCCGACATCATCGACCTCGTCGTCGCCGCCGGCGAAGTCAGTTGGAGCGGCATCCAAACGGCCCCGGGCGCGGTGTCCGCGGACAGTAACGGCATCGGCATCTTGAGCGTTCGATCCGCCAACGGCGACGTCACGATGGACGCCAGCGACACGGTGACGGGCGCCGACACGGCGCTCACCTGGACGGGCCGGTTCGTCCAGCTCGGTTTCACTACGTCGGCCGAGTACGGACGGTTCACGTTCCGCGGCACCGACGGCATTGAGCGCGTCAAGGTCAACGCGCCGACGACGTATGACCGCGACATCGCGCTCGGCGGCGGGCACGACTCCTACGAGTCGAACAACCTGGGCGGAAAGGCGACGCGCATCAAGGGCGGCGACGGGCGCAACACACTGCTGCTCGACCTCGAGAGCCACGACCGGGTGCGCGCCGACCTGAGCCGTTCCCGGGTGACGGCCACCAAGGCGGGCGTCACGGACTCGATCCGCGTCCGCGGCTTCCCTGACCTCACCGCGGCCGCGAAGCGCGCCGACGTCATCGGCACCGACCGCGCGAACCACATCACCGTCGCCGCGTGCCGGACGACAATCAAGGGAATGAAGGGCCGGGACATCCTCTCCGCTGAGGCCAGGTACAGAGATCTCGCAGACCATTGGGTCAGGCCTCGGTGCTCCAACTACGAGGCCACGATCGACGGCGGCCCTAGCATTGACTTCATCGAAGGGAGCAGCGGCGATGACCGCCTTGTTGGCGGCCGTGGCCGCGACACCATCGCGGGCGGCCCCGGAAGGGACCGCCTCATCGGCGGCCCCGGAAAGGACCGCGTCAGCGGTGGACTCCAGCGCGACGTCTGTCAGGGCGAGAAGCTTCGGAACTGCGAGAAGCGCATCTGACCCAGCGATAGGCGCGTCTCGTGTGCCCCGCAGCGGGTCAGGTAGCAGCCGGGCCGTACCCCTCCCCGGGACGGCCCGGCGGCCCGTCCACCGTCTGACCGCGCGGAGAAAGCAACGACCTCGATAGAAGACGGAGGACGGCTCTTCCAAAGCGTCCGCTCATGCCGCGTTGAGGGCGGCCACGCTCGCCGCGCTCTGCCGTCCTCGGTGGGATGTGCCGCGATCGGAAACGTCGTCGGGCTGAAGCGTGCAGGGCGTCATGAGCTCGAGCGGTTCGAACCGGTAGTTCTCATGACGTCATGGAGGGGCGCCGGGACAGCCACTGGCCATGACGTCCGGCAAGGGTCCCTCACGTCCCAACATGCCGGGCTCCGCGCCTCTAACAGCTTTGCCTTCGGCGGCCTCTAGGGCATCCCGATCTGGCGACCCTCGTCACGAGCGCCCGAATCGCCAGTCCCACTCCCCGGCGGGACGTCACCCGCCTGACCGATGACCGGCCGCCGGCTCGAAGGCGCTCCGAGTCGATGACAGGCAGGACAGCGCACACCCCCCAGGACCCAGATCGTCACACGAGCGACCGCAACGTGACCCCACCGTCAACGCGACGAAACGCGCCCGTAAACGGACGATTTTAACGTTTCAAGCTCGCTGCTCAGTCTCGCCAGCAGCTCGCGTCGACGCTGCCGCGAGCCGCGTGCGACCGAACTCCCCAGGAGTTGTACGTGCGCCTCACCCTCCGACGTCGAGCAGGAGTCGGCCTCTCAGCCGCCCTCCTCGTCGCCCCCCTCGCCGCGCTCGCCGCGGCACCGGCATCTGCCGAACCCACCGAGACCTCCGCCTCCGGAGACGGCTGGGCCGTCACCCGGGCACCCGGCGGCTATCTCGTCACCGTGGACCTCGACGGTCCGCTGCCCATGAAGTCGGACGCGCCGACCGTCGTCGTCGACGGCGAGCCGATCGGCCTCGCGACCCAGTCGCCCGACGGCCGCTCACTCAGCACCTTCACGACCGACCCGGCGGTGCTCGACGCGACCTCCGCCGAGGCCGGGTGGGCCAGCCAGGCTCCGGTCGGCGACGGGACGCCGTCCCGCTCCGTCGCGGTGCCCGAGGCAGGAGCCGCCGCTGTGGCCCCGCTCGAGGCCGACCCGAGCGCACCCGGCGACTTCGAGTGGACCGAGTCGATCTACAAGTTCGGCGACCAGGCGATCCCGCTGTCCGCCATCGGCGGGGTCCGCGGCGAGCTCGAGGGCAAGGTCTACCTGCCGACGACCGGCGGGGCCCGCCCGACCGTGATCCTGCTGCACGGGCGCCACACCTCCTGCTACACCGCCGTCCCCGGCACCCCGGCGAACCCGGCCCGGTGGCCCTGCACCGCCGCGCCCGGTCCCGCGGACGCGCCGTACGACACCGGCCGCATGTCGATCCCGAGCTACGCCGGCTACGACGGCACCGCCCGGGCGCTGGCGAGCCGCGGCTACGCCGTCGTCTCGATCTCGGCCAACGCGGTCAACTCCAACGACAACGAGCTCGCCGCCGACCAGGGCGCACAGGCGCGCGGCCAGCTGCTGCTCGACACCCTGACGATGCTCGAGAAGGCCAACGCGGGCGAGCCGGTCAGCTACTACGACGCGTTCACCGACCGCGACGTCTCCCTGGCCCGGGCGCTCACCGAGGGATCCGCCTCGTACGCCCTGCGCGCGCCCGGCTTCGTCAACGGTGCCCCGGAGCTCGACACGATCACCCCGGAGACCCTGGTCGGCCGCTTCGACCTCAGCACGATCGGCATGATGGGCCACTCGCGGGGCGGTGAGGGCGTCACCTCGGCGGCGACACTCAACCAGGCGCTGGCGGACCCGTGGGCGATCGAGTCGATCCTGCCCCTCGCACCGGTCGACTTCGGCCGGATGACCGTGCCCAACGTGCCGATGAACGTGATCCTCCCCTACTGCGACGGCGACGTCTCCAACCAGCAGGGCCAGCACATGCTCGACGACTCGCGCTACGCCTACGGCGACGACGTGCTGCGGTCCGGCACGTGGGTGATGGGCGCGAACCACAACTTCTACAACACGGTCTGGACGCCGGGCGAGTACGCCTACAGCGTGAGCGACGACTGGAGCAACAGCGCCGCTCGACGAACCGAGCCCACGTGCGGCACCGACCCGACCGTGTCGGCGACCTCCATCCGGATGACCCCGGCCGAGCAGTACGCCCAGGGCACGTCGTACATGACCGCGTGGTTCCGGCTGACCCTCGGCGGCGAGGACCGGTTCCTGCCGATGTTCGACGGCACCGGCGCGGTTCCCGCGGCGCTGGACGGTGAGGACGTGCGCACGACCGCGACGGCTCCGTCCAGCTCGCGCGCCACGATCGCGACGTTCGAGAAGGCGTCGTCCCTCGTGCGGACCTTCGGGACGGCCACCGCCAACCCGTGCGCCAGCATGAGCGGCCGCACCACCCCGCAGGACCTCGCGGCGTGCAGCACCACGATGGCGAGCTCCCAGCTGCCGCACTGGACCCCGGCGTCCAACGGCGGCAACGTGCCGGCCACTCCGGTCACCCGGCTGGTGTGGACCAGCGCCACCGGCGCGATCCGGGTCTCCGTGCCCGCCGGCAAGCGCGACGCGACCGGCTTCGAGCGGCTCTCGGTCAAGATGGCAGCCGACGAGTCCGTCGTGACGGGCACCGACCTCACCCTCACCGTCGTCGACGGACAGGGTGAGACCTGGAGCTCCCTGGTGTCCGCGCTCAACCCGTACGCCCTGGTGCGGATGCCGACCTCCGCGAGCACCGCTGCGACGAGCACGCTGAAGAAGGTCGTCCTCCACCAGGTCAACGTGCCGGTGGCCGACCTCGCGACCGCAGGCCTCGACACCAGCGACATCCGCGAGGTCCAGTTCACGGCCGCGCAGGGCGCGGACGCCGTCGCCACCGGCGGTGCCTACCTCTCCGACCTGGCCTTCGAGTCCTCGTCGGTCGGCACGGCGAACAACCGGACCGAGCCGGTCGTGAACGTCTTCGCCCCGAGCGTCGACGAGGGGTCGGCCCCGGGCACCGTCGAGCTGGCTGCCTACCTCGACAGGCCCGCGACGGTCCCCGTGACCGGCTGGGTCTCCCTCCTCGGGTCGACCACGTCCCGCGCCGGCGCGACCATGGAGAAGGTCACCTTCGCGCCGGGCGAGACCTGCCAGGTCGTCACCGCGGCCGTGCAGGGCGACAAGGCCGACAGCACGACCGCGTCGACCAGCGTCAAGGCGAGCATCATCAACGTCTCGGGCGCGGTGCAGGGCAAGCAGGCGATCGTGTTCACCCGCATCCGTGAGGACGACGGCCTGCTCCCGAGCGGCAACCCCCCGACCACCCCGACCGCGCTGCCGCCGTTCGGCACCCCGGGCTCGGTCTGCGCGGAGCTGGACAGCGTGCTCGACGGCGGAACGGTGACCGTCCCGGCCACCACGGCCCCGGACACGACGGCCAGCGTCTCCTCGGCCGGCTTCCGGGCCGGCGAGGCGGTCACCTTCACGGCCCCCGGGCTGGCGTCGGTGACCTCTCTCGCCGACGGCGCCGGGACCGCGACCGCCGACCTGGCGGTGCCGGCCGCGACGCCGCGCGGTGCGCTCACGGTCACCGCGACCGCGGCGGCCACGGGCCGGGTCGCCTCGGGTGACCTCGGCATCCGCGACACCAGCACGACGACCCTGGCGATCTCGCCCGAGGCGCCTGCCCTTCGCCAAGCGGTCACGCTGACGGCCACCGTCGCCGGTGGCGACACCGACGGCACGGTGACCTTCTTCGACGGCACGACCGTGCTCGGCACGAGTCCGACCGTCGACGGCGTCGCCACCTTGACGGTGCCGGCCGGTCTCGGAGCGGGCGCCCACGCCCTCACGGCCGCCTTCGGGCGGTCCGCGGTGACCGAGGCGTCGGAGTCCGCCCCGGTCGCGTTCACCCTCGCCAAGGCGACGCCCACCACGGTCGTGACCCTGAGCAGCGCCTCGTCCGTCTTCGGCTCGCCGTCGGCCACGGCCGCCGTCGTCGTCGGGGGCGCCGTGGGTGGCGGCGACGTGGAGGTCACCGTCGGTACGACGACCGTCTCGCTGCCGCTCGACGGCGCCGGGCGTGCGTCGTACGCCCTGCCGGGCATGCTCCCCGCCGGCTCGTACGTCGTCTCGGCCCGCTACCTGGGCTCGGCCGACGCCGAGCCGTCCGCGGTGAGCTCGGCGGCGTACGCCGTCTCGCCGAAGGCGACGGCCACCCGGGTGAAGGCCGTGTCCAAGAAGCGCGGCAAGCAGGTCCGAGTCACCGTGACCGTCGCCGGCGCCGTGGCCGGCGTGCCGGCCACCGGCACGGTCCGGGTGACGTTGCGCGGCGCGGTCAAGGTGACCCGGACGGTGACCGTGCCGAGCTCGGGCAAGGTGGTGCTCTCGGTGCCGACGAAGAAGGCCAAGCAGCTCAAGGCCAGGAAGGTCGTCGTCCGGGCGACCTACCGAGCGACCGGCAGCTACGCCTCGAGCACGTCCCCCGCCAGGACGGTGCGCCTGAAGTAGCAGCAGGCGGGCAGACCCACAGCGGGCAGGAGGCGTCGGCCTCCTGCCCGCTGTGGCGTCGGCGGGTCGGTCAGCCGCCGAAGGCGGCGCGGCCCTGCGTGGCGGACGTACCGAGGTCGCTCTTGGGCAGAGCCCTACCGGCGGTGACGGCCGCAACCCATGCGTCAGTGGGTGCGACGGCCGCGAAGTTGGAGTGCAGGAGCACCAGGAGCGTCTCGTGCAGCTGGTCCGCGGAAACCTTGCCGGCCTCGTTCGCCAGGTGGATGGCGCCCGTCGCGTCAGACAGGATCTCGGCGGCCAGCCCGAGCTCCTCGGCACCCACGGCCGTGGCGATGTCGCAGTTGTTCGTCATGTACCCGACGATCGTGATGGTGTCGACGCCCTGCTCGGTCAACCACTCGGCAACATCGGTGCCGGCGAAGACGCTGCCCTTGGACTTCGTGACGCGCTTCCAGGCGGGGCTCAGGCGCTGCTCGACCTGGGGGTGCAGGGACCAGCTCTCGCTGTCCAGCGCGAAGACCGGCGCCCCCTGCGGCAGCTCGTGCTGCACGACCACGACGGGCAGGTCCTGCTGCTGGGCGACCTCGAGTGCGGCAACGATGTTGGCGAGCGACGTGTCGCGTGACGGGGCCTGGATCTGGAGGATCCCGTTGAAGTACTCCTGCTGGACGTCGACGACGATGAGTGCTCGGCGTGGGGCGGTCATTCGGTGCTCCTTGGTGCCTGACGGATGAGTGCGCACTCCACGATGGCTCAGCGGCCGCGGTAGCGTGAGTGGCATGCACGACGACATTCGATGAGATCGGGCCAGGATGCGGATCGCTGTCTACGCCTTCGACGGCATCACCATGTTCCACCTCGCCGCGCCGCTGCTGGTCTTCGGCGAGGTGGGTCGCCAGGGCCTCGCCGAGGGGTGGGACCCGGTCGTGTGGACCCGGGACGGCCGTGGCATCCGGACCGTCGAAGGTCCCCGGGTGGAGAATGTGAAGGGGCCTGCGGCGGTCGATGAGGCCGACCTGGTGGTGCTGCCGTCCTGGCCGACCGATCTACCTGCCGCTGACGCGGCTCTGGCCGGCAGGATCCGTGCCGCGCAGGCCCGAGGCAGCCGCGTAGCAGGCTTGTGCCTGGGCGCCTTCCCCGTGGTGGACAGCGGCGTGCTCGACGGCCGCGAGGTCGTCACCCACTGGGGCGCCGCCGAGGAGCTCGCACGACGCCGCCCCCAGGTCCGGGTCGACCCAGCAGCGCTGTACCTCGACCACGGCGACGTCCTCACCTCAGCGGGCACCGCCTCCGCGATCGACGCCTGCTTGCACATCGTTCGCTCGCAGCTGGGATCTGCCGCCGCCGCAACCGTCGCCCGCAACCTCGTCGTGGCTCCACACCGCGAAGGCGACCAAGCGCAGTACGTCGACCGCCCGATGCCCCTGCCCGGCGGCGTCGGGCACCTGGGGCCGACCATCGACTGGGCGCTGGCCCACCTCGATCGACAACTCACGGTCGACGACCTCGCACACCACGCTCGGATGAGCAGGCGTCACTTCACCCGCCGTTTCGCCGAGGTCACAGGGACCACCCCGGCGCGTTGGGTGATGGGCCGGCGCCTGGACGAGGCGCGACGCCTCCTCGAGACGACGACCTGGCCGGTAGCCCGCATCGCCACGGCCTGCGGGTTCACGAGCGTGGTGACGTTCCGGCAGAACTTCGTCGCGACCTACGCCACGACCCCCACCTCCTACCGCCAGCGCTTCTCGCTTCCTTCGACGTGACACCAGGCCTGCCGGTGCGGCGGCGCCCTCTGATCGGGCGGGTGAGGTCCGCACCCATGCGCGCGAGTCCTACTCTCCGGGGGTCCGCACGGCCGGCTCCACCGCCAGGCGATAGCCGCGCTTCACGACCGTCACGACCGCCTTGGTGCCGATGGCCGCCCGGAGCCGGGCCACCGCCATCTCGACGGCGTGCTCGGACCCCGCCTGCCCGCTCGGCAGCGCCGCCAGCAGGGCGCGCCGCGAGACGACGAACCCGGGGTTCACCAGCAGGGCGTTGAGCACGGCGAGCGGCGCGGCGGAGAGCTCGACCGGCACACCGTCGAGCAGCAGCGAGTCGGTGTGGACGATGAGCGTCCGGCCGTCGGCGAGGCGTACGTCGACTCCGTCGCGGCGGGTGGGCAGCTCGACCTCGAGCTGCTTGACCATCCCGGCCAGGCGCGAGCGGTCGGGGAAGATCGTGGGCACGCCCCACATCTCGAAGGCCGCCGCGGTCACCGGGCCGACGCACGAGGCGACGACGTCGGACTGGAAGGCCGAGATGGTGTCGTCGCGCCGGCCGACCGAGTAGGCGGCCTCCATCAGCGCCGCGACGGCCGGCGCGGAGGTGAAGGTGACGGCGTCCAGCCGGCGGTCGGCGATGAGGTCGATCATGGCGAACATCGGCTCCGGGTCGTCGGCCGAGGCGACACGGTAGATCGGCACGGTCACCACCGACGCGCCCAGGCGGCGCAGCGCGTGCGCGGCCATCGACAGCGACTGGCCGTGCTCCTGCACGACGATGCGCTTGCCGGTGAGGTCGCGGCCCCGCAGGTGGGCCAGCACGTCCTCGAAGCACTCGGACTCCGGCGCCCACAGCTCGCGCAACCCGTGGCGCCGCAGCACGCCGACGCTCTTCGGACCGCGGGCGAGGATCTCGGCCCGGCCGAGCGAGGCCACCAGCTCGTCGTACATCCCGGCGTCGGTGGCCGCCTCCAGCCAGGTGCGCATGCCGATCCCGGTGGTGGCCAGGAACAGGTCCACCGGACCCGCCATGACCTCCCTGGTGGCGGCCAGCAACTCGTCGAGGTCGACGTGGTTGGGCTCGAGGGACAACGCGGCCGCCCACTCCACCTCCGCGCCCCGGCGCCTCAGCAGGGCCACCTGCTCGTCGGCCTTCCGGGCGGCGGTGACCCCGATCCGGAACCCCGCGAGCGGTCGGGCCGCGCTCACGCGCCCTCCCGTGCCGCGTCGGCCAGCACGGGGCCGACCAGCACGGGGCCGACCAGCACCGTGCCGTCGACCACCGAGACGGCGTACGCCGGCACGCCCACCGACTCATCGTCGAGGCACCGGCCGGTGCGCAGGTCGAAGGCCTGCTTGTACATCGGCGAGCTCACCACCGGGACGTCGCCGCGGCTGCCGACGATGCCGCGCGCGAGCACCGACGCCCCGCTGAACGGGTCGATGTTGCCGAGGGCGAGCACCTCTCCGTCGTAGGTCCGGAAGACCGCGACCGGCTCCCCGCCGACCAGCACCGCGACGCCGCCCTCGAGCGGGATGGCGTCGACCCGGCACACCGGGGTCGCGGTCGGCTGCTCGGCGTCCACGGAGGTCCTCATGCCGGCGCTCCGACCGGGATCCGCGCGGGCAGGACCGGCTGGATCTGGTCGCGCTCGGTCGTGAAGGCGATCGACGGGTCGGGGGTGTCCGGCGCGTTGACGAACGAGACGAAGCGCTCCAGCTTGGCCGGGTCCTCCAGTGTCGCTCGCCACTCGTCCTCGTAGCCGCCCACGTGCCGCGCCATCTCGGCCTCGAGCTCGGCGCCCAGGCCGAGCGAGTCGTCGACCACGACCGAGCGCACCCGGTCGAGCCCGCCGTCGAGGTGCTCGATCCAGGTGGAGGTGCGCTGGAGCCGGTCGGCGGTGCGGACGTAGTACATGAGGAAGCGGTCGAGGTACGACACCAGCGTGGGGGTGTCGAGGTCACCGGCGAGCAGCCGCGCGTGGGCCGGCGTGGCGCCGCCGTTGCCGCCGACGTAGAGGTTCCAGCCCTTCTCCGTCGCGATGACGCCGAAGTCCTTGCCGCGGGCCTCGGCGCACTCGCGGGCGCAGCCGCTGACGCCGCCCTTGAGCTTGTGGGGGCTGCGCAGGCCGCGGTAGCGCAGCTCCAGCGCGATCGCGAGGCCGACCGAGTCCTGCACCCCGAAGCGGCACCACGTCGACCCGACGCACGACTTCACCGTGCGCAGCGACTTGCCGTAGGCGTGGCCGGACTCGAAGCCGGCGTCGACCAGCCGCCGCCAGATCGCGGGCAGCTGCTCCATCCGGGCGCCGAAGAGGTCGATCCGCTGACCGCCGGTGATCTTCGTGTAGAGCCCGTGGTCGCGGGCGACCTCGCCGATGACGATGAGCTTCTCGGGCGTGATCTCGCCGCCGGGGATGCGCGGCACCACCGAGTAGGTGCCGTTGCGCTGGATGTTGGCGAGGTAGGCGTCGTTGGTGTCCTGCAGGCCGGCCGTCGCCGGCTCCAGGATGTGCGTGCTGGTCTGGCTGGCCAGGATGCTCGCGATCGCCGGCTTGCAGACGTCGCAGCCGCGACCGGTGCCGTGCGCCTCGACGATGTCGTCGAAGCGCCGGTAGCCGTGCACCGCCACCACGTCGAAGAGCTCCTGCCGGGTGAGCCGGAAGTGCTCGCACAGCCCCTTCTCCACGACCTTGCCGACACTCGCGAAGTGGTCCTCGATGATGCTCTTCACCGTCGGCACGCACGACCCGCAGGTGCTGCCCGCGCGGGTGCACTGCTTGACCGCCGCGACGTCCTCGCAGCCCTGCTCTGCCACCGCGTGGAGGATGTCGCCCTTCGACACGTCGTTGCACGAGCAGACCTGGGCCTCGTCCGGCATGCCGAGCCGGACCCCGCCGCCGACCGGCAGGATCAGCTGCTCGGGGTTGTCGGGCAGCGCGATCCCGCTGCTCACCATCGGCCGGAGGACGCCGTACGCCGACGCGTCGCCGACCAGGATCCCCCCGAGCAGCCGGGTGCCGTCCTCGCTGACCACGAGCTTCTTGTAGACGCCGGCCACCGCGTCGGCGTACGTCAGCTCGAGCGCGCCGTCGGTCGTGGCGAACGCGTCGCCGAAGCTCGCGACGTCGACACCGAGGAGCTTCAGCTTGGTGGACATGTCGGCGCCGGTGAAGGTGCCGGGGCCGTCGAGGAGGGCGTCGACGACGACCTCGGCCATGGCGTAGCCGGGGGCGACCAGGCCGTACATCCTGCCACCGGGCGCGGCGCACTCGCCGACCGCGAAGATCGCGGGATCGGCCGTGCGGCACTGCGCGTCGACGAGGATCCCGCCACGCTCGGCGACCCGGAGGTCGCACTCGCGGGCCAGCGCGTCGCGCGGCCGGATGCCGGCGGAGAACACGACGACCTGCGCGTCGACGACCTCGGTGGGCGCGCCCGCCTCGGTCCCCGCCTGCCGCATCCGGAGCCCGGTGACGGACTCCGCGCCCTCGATCTCCTCGGTCACCACGCCGGTGTGCACGGTGACGCCGAGCCTCTCGACGTGCCGGACCAGCGTCGAGCCGGCCGCACCGTCGAGCTGGACGGGCATCAGGCGAGGGGCCATCTCGACGACGTGGGTCTCCAGGCCGAGCTGCACGAGCGCGTTGGCGGCCTCCAGACCGAGCAGGCCGCCACCGATCACGACCCCGCTCGTCGCGGCCACGCCGGCGGCCCGGATCGCCTCGAGGTCCTCGATGGTGCGGTAGACGAAGCAGCCGTCCTTGCCGCGGCCCTCGACCGGCGGGACGAACGGCGCCGCGCCTGTCGCGAGGACCAGGACGTCGTAGTCGTGGACGGTGACGGCACCCGGGTTCGCGAGGAGGTCACCGACGGCCGACGGCGGCGAGACCACGGTCACCGTGCGTGCCACGCGGTCGATCTCGGTCACCACGCTGTCCAGCACCAGGCGCACCCGCGGATCGTCGTACTCGCCGCCCGGCAGCAGCGACAGCGCCTCGGCCCCCTGGCCGAACCAGCTGGTCAGCGCGACCCGGTCGTACGCCGCGCGCGGCTCCTCGCCGAAGATCACGACGTCGTGGGTCTCGGTGAGGCCGCGCTCGATCGCCGCCTGGGCGAACCGGTGCCCCACCATGCCGTGCCCGACGACGACGATCCGCTTGCGTGCGGCCGTGCTCATGTCCTTGCCCATGCCCTTGCCCTTGCCCTTGCCCATGTCGAGGACGGTAGGAAGTCGATGTTGTCGGCGGCCTCGCCCAATGTTTCGGGGAGGAAAACTGGCCGGCACGGCCTCACGGACGCCTCCCGTGAGTCCGGGGGTGTCGGTCAGCGGCCCGGGTCAGGTCGCAGCGGACAGGGTGCCCACGAGCCGGCGTACGACGTCCGCGCAGCCCCCGCAGCCGGTGGTCGCGC
The DNA here is from genome assembly GCF_017916425.1 of Nocardioides sp. SYSU D00065. Classification (GTDB taxonomy): domain Bacteria; phylum Actinomycetota; class Actinomycetes; order Propionibacteriales; family Nocardioidaceae; genus Nocardioides. Next base: position 238,670 of record NZ_JAFMSX010000004.1, read on the forward strand.
GAGTGACGTCGGCGCACTCCCCCATCGAGCTGCACGCCCGGATCTCGCCGGCAGTGACGCCTGCGCAGGCGCAGACCTCGGCGTCGTCGGGCAGGGGCGCGGGAGCGTCGGCGGGTTCGGGGAGCAGGAGCCGGCCCGGCTCGTCCGGACCGAGCAGGGTGCCGCGATCGTAGAGCTGGGTGATCAGCCCGACGCGGGACAGGTTTCCGACGAGCGCCGCCGCCACCACCCGGCCGCCGTGCAGGACGAGGCGGCGGTGCGAGCCGGCGATCGGGTTGGTCACCTCGACGACGTCGCCGTCCGCGCCCTCGGCGTCGCCCAGGACGGCGACGTCGAGTCCCGTGGCGCGCAGCCGCGCGACGCTGCGCCGGCCGTCGTACTCCGCGTCCTCGCCGCGCAGCACCCGGGCGAGCACCTCGGCCTGCTCCCAGGCGGGTGCCACGAACCCGGTCGTACGACGGCGGTGCTCGGCGCAGTCGCCGATGGCGTGGATGCGGTCGTCGGTGACGCTCGCGAGCGTGCGGTCGACCACGACGCCGCGACCGACCATCAGGCCGGCGCGGCGGGCCAGCGCGGTCGACGGACGGCCTCCGGCGGTCAGCACGACGAGGTCGGTCGACAGCACCGCACCGTTGTCGAGGTGGAGCCCGGCGTCCGTCAGCCGGACGGCGCGCGCGCCGGTGTAGACAGCGGTCCCGAGCCGGCGCAGGTCGCGGGCGAGGACGGCGCCCGCGCGCGGTCCCAGCTGGCGGGCCAGGAGGTGGTCGGCGCCCTCGACGACCTCGGTCGACACCCCGCGCACGGACAGCGCGCGGGCGACCTGGAGGCCGAGCAGGCCACCGCCCACGACGACGGCTCTCGGTGCGTTTCCGGCGGACAACCCGTGCTCGACCAGCGGACCCAGCGCCGCGTCGAGCCGGTGGCAGTCGCCGAGGCTCCGGAAGGGGTGGACCCGCGGGTCGAGCGTGCCGTCGCGACGGACCAGGCCGCGCACCGGCGGGAGGCTGGGGATCGAACCGCAGGCCAGCACGAGCCGGTCGAAGGCGATCCGCTCCCCGTCGACGAGGACGACCTCCGAGGCCGTCCGGTCGATCTCGAGCACCCGCGCCCCGAGGCGGAGTTCGAAGCCCTGCGCCGCGAACCAGGCGGGCGAGCGGAGGGTCAGCGCGTCCGCGGGGTGCGTCCCCTCGAGCACGGCCGAGAGCAGGATCCGGTTGTACGGCGCGTGGTGCTCGTCGGCGAGCACGGTCAGTCGGACGTCGGCGCCGACCAGCGACTCGGCCAGCCGGGCGGCCGCCATGCCACCGCCGACCACGACGACGCGCTCAGGCACGGGCGACCGGGTCTGGTGAGGGTCGCTGCGCGACCTCCTCGACGCGCGCGAGGCGGGCCGCGCACACCTTGAACTCCGGCATCCGCGAGGCCGGGTCCAGCGCGTCGTTGGTCAGCCGGTTGGCGCCGACCCAGTGGAACGGGACGAAGACGGTGTCGGGGCGGATCGTCGGCACCACGCGCGCCGGCGCGCTCATCGTGCCGCGGCGCGTCGACACCCGGAGCGGGTCACCGCTGTCGACACCGAGGCGTGCGGCCAGCAGCGGGTGCACCTCGATGAACGGGCCGTCGTCGGGGAGCGACCGGACGCGGCGGGTCTGGGCCCCGGACTGGTACTGCGCGAGCACGCGGCCGGTCGTGAGGTGGACCGGGTAGTCGGCGCAGGGCTGCTCGGCGGCGCCGCGGTGCTCGACGGCGTACATCCGGGCTCGGCCGTCCGGGTGCGCGAAGGACTCGGCGAAGAGGCGCTCGCCGCCCCAGAACACGCCGCCCTCGTCGCGGATCCGGTCGTAGGTGATCGCGGAGTAGTCGGCCGGCCCGCCCGCCGACGCGCGCCCGAGCTCGGCGAACACCTCCTCGGGGTCCGTGGAGAACGGCACCGACGACAGCCGGGAGGCGAGGCCGGCGATGACGTCGAGGTCCGAGCGCACGCCCGGAGGCGGGGTGATCGCCCGCTGGCGCAGCACGACGCGACCTTCGAGGTTCGTCATGGTCCCGGTCTCCTCGGCCCACTGGGTGACGGGCAGCACGACGTCCGCCAACGCCGCGGTCTCCGACATCACCACGTCGCAGACCACGAGCAGGTCCAGCGACTCGAGGCGCTCGGTCACGTGGGTGGCGCGGGGCGCGCTGACCACGATGTTGGACCCCATCACCAGCAGCGCGGACGGCCCGCCGGGGGTGCCGAGCGCGTCGAGCAGCTCGTACGCCGACCGCCCGGGGCCCGGCAGCGTGTCGGGGTCGACGCCCCACACACCGGCCACGTGGGCGCGGGCGGCGGGGTCGTCGATGCGGCGGTAGCCCGGCAGCTGGTCGGCCTTCTGCCCGTGCTCGCGCCCGCCCTGGCCGTTGCCCTGGCCGGTGAGGCAGCCGTAGCCGGCACCGCGCTTGCCGACCATGCCCAGCGCGAGCGCCACGTTGATCCACGCGAGGACGGTGTCGGAGCCGGTGGAGTGCTGCTCGGCGCCGCGGGCCGTGAGCACCATGACCCGCGGCGATCCGGCGAGCATCGCCGCGAAGGCACGCAGCTCGTGCGCCTCGATCCCGGTCACCCGCTCGACGCGCTCGGGCCACCACGCGGCGACCGACTCCCGCACCTCCGGCCAGCCGGTCGTCCGCGCGGCGAGGTAGTCCTCCTCGACGGCGCCGCCGGCCACGAGCAGGTGCAGCACCCCGAGGGCGAGCGCCAGGTCGGTCCCGGGGACCGGCTGCAGGGTGAGGTCGGCGCGGTCCGCGGTCGGCGTACGGCGCGGGTCGACGACGACGACGCGACCGCCCCGCTCGCGGAGCCGGTCGAGGTGGCGGGCGGCCGGCGGCATCGTCTCGGCGAGGTTCGACCCGACGAGCACCAGCACGTCGGCCTCCTCGACGTCGGCGAGCGGGAACGGCAGCCCGCGGTCCAGCCCGAAGGCGCGGATGCCGGCCGAGGCGGCCGACGACATGCACCACCGGCCGTTGTAGTCGATCTGGGAGGTGCCGAGCGCGGCACGGGCGAGCTTGCCGAGCGAGTACGCCTTCTCGTTGGTGAGGCCGCCGCCGCCGAAGACCGCGACGCCGTCCGGCCCCCGATCGGCCCGGGCGGCCCGGAAACCCGCGGCGACCCGGTCCAGCGCGTCGTCCCAGGACACCGCCGACCACTCGCCGGTCTCCCGGTCGCGGACCAGCGGGGAGGTCAGCCGGTCACGACCGCCGTACAGCCCGGCCGCCGACCAGCCCTTGCGGCACAGCGCTCCCCGGTTGACCGGGAACTCCTCCCACGCCGAGACCTCAGGCACCCGGCGGCCCTCCAGCCGCATGCCGCACTGCAGCGAGCAGTAGGGGCAGTGGGTCTCGACCGCGGCGCCCATCAGATCTCCGCTGCGGCGAGGCCGTGCGCCCGCACGGGCCGACGCAGGTAGAGGGCCCACGTCATCAGCGCGCACAACAGGTAGTAGGCGGTGAAGACGGCGAACGCGCCGCGGGTCGCCGACAGCGGGTCGGCCACCCAGGGGGCGGAGAACGCCAACGGCACCAGGAAGCCGCCGACGGCTCCGACCGCGCCGATGACGCCGAGCGCGGAGGACGACTGCCGAGTGGCGGTGACGAGGGCTGCCGCACGCTCCGGCGTACCGGGTCGCGTGGACCGCTCCGCCGCTGCACGCCACAGCGACGGGATCATCTTGTAGACCGAGCCGTTGCCGATGCCGGTCGCGGCGAAGATGCAGAGGAAGAAGCCGAGGAACAGCGGGAACCACTCGGCGTTGCGGTGCGCGACGGCCGGGTCCGCGCCCGGGTTGGCGGTGAGCTGGGAGACGGTCCACAGCACGCCGAGGGTGAAGCCGGTCATCGCGCCGAACGCCGCGAGGGTCACCCGGGCACCGCCCCACCTGTCGGCGAGCCAGCCGCCGAGGGGTCGCGTGAGCGAGCCGACGCCGGCGCCGAGGAAGGCGTAGAACGCGAAGTAGATGCCGGTGCCCAGCGGCGCCGGCTCCGGCACCCAGAAGTTGAGCTTGATGAGCAGCGGCATCGCGGCCGAGTAGCCGATGAAGGAGCCGAACGTGCCGATGTAGAGCATCGACAGCAACCACGTCTGCCGCTGCTTGACGACCTGCATCTGCTCGCGCGGCGACGACGTGACCGTGCTGAGGTTGTCCATCCACAGCCACGCCGCGGCCGTCGCGAGCAGCGCCAGCCCGGCATAGACGTACGCCGCCCGCTCGAGGTGGATCCCGCTGCCCGAGGCCTGGACCAGGCCGAAGATCCCGGCGCCGCCGACCATGACCGGGAGCAGCAGCTGGATGAGCGAGACGCCGAGGTTGCCGCCCGCCGCGTTGAGCCCGAGCGCCGCGCCCTTCTTGTCCGAGGGGTAGAAGAAGTTGATGTTGGCCATGGACGAGGCGAAGTTTCCCCCGCCGACGCCCGCGGTCGCCGCGATCACGCAGAACACCCAGAACGGGGTGGCGGGGTTCTGGACCGCGACCGCGAACAGCAGCGTCGGGACGAGCAGCAGCAGCCCGCTGACGATGGTCCAGTTGCGCCCGCCGAACCGCGGCACCGCGAAGGTGTAGGGCAGCCGAAGCACCGAGCCGACCAGGTTGGGCACCGCGACGAGCAGGAAGAGCTGCTGGGCGCTGAACTCGAAGCCCTGCGCCAGCAGGAACGCCGACGACACGCTCCAGATCAGCCACACCGAGAAGCCGACGTGCTCGGCGAACACCGACCACACGAGGTTGCGCCGCGCCACGCTGCGGCCGGTGCTCTCCCAGAACTCGGGGTCCTCGGGACGCCAGTCCTCGATCCAGCGGCGGGTGCGACGGGAAGGGTTTCGCGTGCTCATGCGAGGAGCGTCCGCCCGGCGTGTGTCGTCCTGCGCCAGACGTGGTCACCTCGTGGTCACCATCTCCTCACAACCTCACGCGGCGTAGACATGCTGATCATCGATGAGGCGGACCCTCGCCGAGGGAGGCGCCCAGCTCGAGACGCGGCCACCCGCCCAGGTCGGCGAGCATCTGCCGGTCGTGCGTCGCCACCACGACGGCAGACGAGGTCGTCATCAGCGCCTGGGTGAGCTCGTCGACCAGGGCGATCGAGAGATGGTTGGTCGGCTCGTCCAGCATGAGGAGGTCGGGCCTGGAGGAGAGGCACATCGCCAGGTGCAGACGTCGCTGCTGGCCCTGGGACAGGCGTCCGACCGGGGTGCGCAGGGTGGCCGCGTCCAGCAGGCCCATGCCGGACAGTGACGGAGGCTGTCCCGGGCCGCCGGACGCCAGCAGCCGGTCCACGTGCGCTCGGTAGGTCTCGTGCGCGGTGCGGTCGGGGTTCCAGGGCGGCACCTCCTGCGACAGCAGCACCACTCGGGCTTCCCGGTGCACTCGGAGCTGTCCGTGTGTCGGCTCCAGCTGGCCGGCGAGCACGGCCAACAGCGTCGACTTGCCGGCGCCGTTGGGTCCGGTGATCAGCAGGCGGTCACCGCCGGTGAGGGACACGTCCACCGCACGCTCGAGGCGACCGGCCACGGTCAGGCCGCGGCCGTGGAGCACCGGTCGGCCGGTCCGGGTCGCCGCGTCCGGCCAGGACAGGCGCCGCGGCGGCTCGGGCACGGTGATGCGGTGCCGCTCCAGCTCCTCCACCCGCCGGTTGAACGCCTGCACCACCCCCGCCGTGCGGGTGGCGCGCTGGTGCTTGCCGGTCCCCTTGTCCGGGCGCCATCCGGTCAGCAGGCGCGCTCGGGCGTCGGCGGCAGCCTGCTCGAGCTGGGCGCGCTCCGCCAGCTGGGCGTCATGCTCCTGCTGCCACCGCTCGCGCTCGCGGCGACGCCCCTCGACCCAGCCGTCGTACCCGCCGGCGTAGTGGCGCGGCAGACCGTCGCGGCTCGGGTCGAGGTCGAGGAAGGTCGTGGCGACCTCGCGCAGCAGCGCCCTGTCGTGGCTCACCACGGCCAAGCCGCCGGGACGCTCGCGGAGGCGCCGGGTCAGGAAGTCGAGCGCGTCGGCGTCCAGGTGGTTGGTCGGTTCGTCCAGCAGGAGCAGGTCGGTGCTGGCGCCGAGCACGACGGCCAGGCGCACCCGGTAGCGCTGCCCGACCGAGAGCGTGGCCAGGCGTCGACTCCGGTCGGTGCACGCGCCCAGCCCGTCGAGGGCGAGGTCGATGCGCCGTTCGGCGTCCCAGGCGTCGAGGACGGTGGCGACCTCCAGAGCCTCGGCGTAGGCGTCCTCGGCTCCGGGCTCGCCGGCCGCCAACGCCACGGTCGCCGCGTCCAGTCGTTCGAGGGCGGCCAGGGAGTCGCCGACGGCGTCCCTGACCAGGTCCCCCACGGTCCGGTCGTCCGCGATCTCGAGGGTCTGCTCGACCAGGGCGAGCGTGCCGGTGCGCGACACCACGCCCTCGTCCGGGTTCAGGTCTCCGGCCAGGACGTGCAGCAGGGTCGTCTTGCCGCGCCCGTTCTCGCCGACCACGGCCAACCGCGAGCCGGCCGAGACCGTCACGTCGACGCCGGACAGGACGGTGCGCTCACCCAGGGACAGCGTCACGCCCTCGGCGCGCACGTGCGCCGCGGCGCCCGCCGGCCCGCGCGGCAGCGCGGCGGAAGACTGCGAGGGCAGGGAAGGGTCATCACGAAGCATGCGTGTTCTCTCAGCTCGTCAGGGAGCCGGGCAGCACGCGCGGCCGCCCGGCGCAGGGCCGGGACGGCGGACGAGAGGTTCAGTCGGGTTCGGCCGCCGTCAGCGGACGAACCAGGGCTTCGCGCAGAAAGTCATGGGCCGGACCGTACGGGACGCGGGCAGGGCGTCGCCAGCGGATTTCGGGGCCGTCGCGTGGGTGGCGGCGGCGCTGGGCCGGTGGGTGCCGCAGTTCAGCGTGCACGCGAGCGCGGCGACCCGACGACGCGCCGGGCTGCTCCCGGGACCCGACCGAGCCACCCGTCGCTCCTGACGCCCGGAGGGCCGGGCGGGCGGGCACCCATCGTCCGGGCCGTCCGGACGTTTCTACTCCAGGAAGTGGTCGGCGGTGAGCGGCAGCGAGCGCACCCGCGTGCCCGTTGCGTGGAAGGTGGCGTTGGCGACCGCGGCCGCCGTGCCCACGATGCCGATCTCGCCGATGCCGCGCGACCCCATCGGCGTGAAGGCCTCGTCGGACTCCTCGAGCCACTCGGCGTCGACGTCGAGCACGTCGGCGTGCGAGGCGACGTGATAGGTCGCGAGGTCCTGGGTCACGACGTGCCCGAAGCGGGGGTCGCGGTGCGACTCCTCGAACAGCGCCGCGGAGAGCCCCATGACCAGTCCCCCGACGAGCTGGGAGCGAGCCGTCCTCGGGTTGATCACCCGGCCCACGGAGTACACGCCGTGCAGCCTCGGCACCCGCACCTCGCCGGTCCAGCGGTTGACGCGCGCCTCAGCGAAGACGGCGCCGAAGGAGTGGAAGGCGTAGGCCTCGGATGCAGGGTCGTCGGCGGCGGAGGCCGTGGTGTGCAGCCCCGGGGCGGGTACGGCGCCGTGGTCGGCCCGGAACAGCTGCGCGGCCGCGACGATCGCGCTGCCCCAGGAGCTCGTCCCGGACGACCCGCCGGCGACCGACGCGGAGGGCAGGAGGCTGTCGGCGATGGCCAGCTCCACGTCCGTCGGGGCCACGTCGAGCGCGTCCGCCGCGATCTGGGTCAGCACCGTACGGGCGCCGGTGCCGATGTCGACCGAGCCGATCGCCACCTCGTAGCGGCCGCCCTCCAGCGAGGTCACCCGGGCGGTGTTGCCGGGCTGCTTCATGGCGGGGTACGTCGCGGACGCGACGCCGGTGCCGATCCACCAGTCCCCGTCCAGCCTGGCCCGCGGCTCGGGCGGACGGTCGGCCCAGCCGAACCGCTCCGCCCCGCGGCGCAGGCACTCGACCAGTCGCCGGTCGTTGAACGGCTTGCCGGTCTCCGGGTCGAGGTCGGGCTCGTTGCGCTCGCGCAGCACGATCGGGTCCAGACCGCAGGCGACAGCGAGCTCGTCCATCGCCACCTCGTGGGCGAACATGCCCGGCATCTCGCCCGGGGCTCGCATCCACGACGGGACGGCGACGTCGAGGCGGGCGAGCCGGTGGCTGGTGCGTCGGTGCGGCGCGGCGTACAGCATCCGGGTCGGCGACGCGGTCTGCTCCGCGAACTCGCGCACCACCGACGTCTGCTCCTGCACCGCGTGCTCGATCGCGGTCAGCCTGCCGTCGGCGCCGGCCCCGAGGCGCATGTGGGAGATCGTGGCGGTGCGGTAGCCGGTGAGGGAGAACATCTGCTGGCGGGTGACCGCCAGCCGGACCGGGCGTCCCCCGGTTGTTTGGGCGGCGAGCACCGTGGCCATGACGTGGGCGTGCGCCTCGCCCTTGCTGCCGAACCCGCCCCCGACGTAGGGCGCGCGGACCCGCACCTGGTCGGGCTCGAGCCCGAGCATCGGCGCCAGCGCCTGGACGACGCCGTGCACTCCCTGGGTCGAGTCGAACATCGAGAGGACCTCGCGGCCCTCGTGCTCGGCCCACCAGGCCACGGTGGCGTGCGGCTCCAGCGGGTTGTTGTGCTCGTAGGGCGTGCGGTACGTCTGCTCGACCAGGACCGGCGCCGACGCGAGGGCCGCGTCCACGTCCCCCTCGTCGGTGTCGGTCTCCATCGCCGGGTTGACCTTGTCCGGCTTGTACGTCGCGTTGTCCTCGCGCAGCTCGGCCTCGTGCGGCTCCGGCTCGTAGGACACCTCCACCAGCGCCGCACCTTCGCGGGCCGCCTCGGACGTCTCGGCCAGGACCAGCGCGACCACCTGGCCGCGGAAGCCCACCCGATCGTCCTGCAGGATCGCCAGCTCGCCGTTGTCGGTCTGCTCGAGGCGAGGCGCGTTCGTGTGGTCGAGCACGGCGGTGACGCCGGGATGGGCCAGCGCTCGCGACGGGTCCACCCGGCTCACCCGGCCCTTGGCGATCGTCGAGGTCACCAGCCACACGCTCAACGGCGCGCTCACCCCCTCGTCCGCACCGTGCTCGACGGCGTACGCCGCCAGCCCCGTGACCTTCTCCGGCCCGTCCACCCGGTCGAGCGAGGTGCCGATGGAGCGCGGGGCGATGCCGCGCGTGCGCTGCTCGGTCATCGCCGCACCTCCCCGGCCAGGCGCAGCAGCGTCATGGTCGTCGTGTTGCGCACCATCGCCACCTTGTAGGCGGTCCCGTCGTCGGTCGTGGCGGTGGCGAGCTCCTCGTCCACGGCCGCGCGGACCGCGTCCTCCTCGATGCCGCCGCCGGTCAGCGCCGCCTCGGCCCGGCGCGCGCGCCACGGCTTGTGGGCGACCCCGCCCCAGGCGATCCGTACCTCCCCCACCCGGTCCCCCTCCATGCGCAGCGTCGCGGCGACGGAGACGAGCGCGAAGGCGAACGAGGCGCGGTCGCGCACCTTGGCGTACGTCGACCGGGTGTCGGTGTCGACCATCGGCAGCTCGACCGCGGTGATGAGGTCGCTGGCCGCGAGGGTGGTGTCGGCCTCCGGGCGGTCGCCGGGCAGGCGATGCAGGTCCTCGAGCCGGATCCGCCGCTCACCCTCGACGCCGAGCACGACGACGGTCGCGTCCACGGCAGCGAGGCCGACAGCCAGGTCCGAGGGGTGGGTCGTCACGCAGTGGGCGCTCGCGCCCAGGATCGCGTTGTAGCGGGCGTAGCCGCCGAGCGCGGAGCAGCCGGTGCCCGGCTTCCGCTTGTTGCACGCGGTGGTGACGTCCTGGAAATAGACGCAGCGGGTGCGCTGGAGCAGGTTGCCGGCCGTGGTCGCCTGGTTGCGGATCTGGCCCGAGGCGCCGGCCAGCGTGGCCCGGGCGACCACCGGGAAGCGCGAGCGGACCACGGGGTGCGCCGCGAGGTCGCTGTTGCGGACGTTGGCTCCGATGCGCAGCACGGCTCCGTCCTCGCCCTCCACCTCCTCGACGTCGTCGAGCGGCAGCCGGCTGACGTCGACCAGCACGTCCGGGGCAGCGACGCCCAGCTTGAGGTGGTCGACGAGGTTGCTGCCACCGGCCAGGTACCTCGCCCCGGGGTGGCTCGACACCAGCTCGACGGCCTCCTGCGCGGACTCGGGACGCCGGTAGTCCAGCGCCCTCATCCGCGCGCCGCCTCTCGGACGGCGGCAAGGATGCCGGGATAGGCACCGCACCGGCAGAGGTTCCCGCTCATCCGCTCACGGATCTCCGCGTCGTCGAGGTCCACCTCGGCGGTGAGGTCCTCGGTGACGTGGCTGGGGTGTCCCTGCGCGACCTCGTCGAGCATGCCCACCGCCGAGCACACCTGGCCGGGCGTGCAGTACCCGCACTGGTAGCCGTCGTGCGTCAGGAACGACCGCTGCACGGGGTGCAGTCCGTCGCTGCCGAGCCCGGCCGCGGTGACGACCTCCGCGCCGTCGTGCGCCACCGCCAGCGCGAGGCAGGTGAGGTGCCGCCGCCCGTCGAGGAGCACCGTGCAGGTCCCGCACTGGCCGTGGTCGCACCCCTTCTTGGGCGAGATGACCTGCAGGCGCTCACGCAGCGCATCGAGCAGCGTGGTGCGCGTGTCGACGGAGAGCGAGTGCGTGGTGCCGTCGACCACCAGGTCGATCTCGATGTCCATGGTCAGGCCCGTACCCCGAACCACGCCGGGCATCCCGGGCTGGCCGACGTCGGCCGGATGCCCACCCTCGCGGACGGGGTGCACCGCCGGTGGCGTTGCTAGCGTCGACGTCATGACCAAGCTCGCGATCGTCTACTACTCCAGCTACGGCACCGCGCACGCCATGGCCTCGCGCCTCGCCGAGACCGCGCAGGCCCAGGGCGCCGAGGTGCGGCTGCGCCGCGTGCGGGAGACCGCCCCGGACGAGGTGGTGCAGGGCGTCGAGGCATGGGCCGCCCATGCCGCGTCCGTGGCCGACCAGCCCGTCGCGGAGCCCGACGACCTCGCGTGGGCCGACGCGGTCATCATGGGCAGCGGCACCCGCTACGGCCACGTCACCAGCCAGCTCCAGGCTTTCATCGACACGCTCGGCCCGCTGTGGCAGCAGGGCGACCTGGCCGACAAGGTGTACTCGTCCTTCACCTCCGCCTCGACGCTGCACGGCGGGCAGGAGTCGACGATCCTGGCCATGCACACGACCTTCTGCCACTTCGGCGGGATCATCGTGCCGCCCGGCTACACCGACCAGACGAAGTTCACCGACGGCAACCCCTACGGCGTCAGCGTCACCGCCGGCCCCGACGGGATCGACGACACCGCGGCCACGGCCCTCGACCACCTCGTCACCCGCGTCCTCACCGTCGCGCGGCGGCTCGAGGGCTGACGTCACGCCCGCCGGGCGTCCGCCCGAGCCTTCGCCCGAGCCCTTCGCCCGCGCCCCGAGCGGTTCCGCCCTGAGCAGAACGGCGTCGCATCGCGGCGCGGGAGGGCTAGGTTCGGTCCATGGGTGACATCCTGCGGTTCCCCGCACACCAGTCCGCTCACGACTCCGCGCCCGACGCCGGTGCGAGCGAGCCGGCGACCGAGCCGCTGTGGCGCGAGCTGGTCGGCCGCGAGCTGCACCGCCAGCGCCTGGGCCGCGGCGAACGCCTCGTCGACGTCGCGCAGCGCGCGGGCGTCTCGATGCAGTACCTCTCCGAGGTCGAGCGCGGCCTCAAGGACCCCTCGTCGGAGATGCTCCACGCCATCTCGGGCGCCCTCGGGCTGAGCGTGCGCGAGCTGGCTGGCCGCGCGGCCAGGGGCGACGTGCTCGCCCTGGCCGCCTGACCTCGGCCGCCTGACCCCGGCCGCCTGACCGCGCCCGCCTGAACCGGGCCGACTCACACCAGGGCGGGGCCCTGCTCGGTCAGCACGGTGTCGACCAGGCCGTAGTCGACGGCTGCCGACCCCGGCAGCACCAGCGTCCGGTCCGTGTCCTGCCGGATCTGCTCGGCCGTACGCCCGGTGTGCCGGGCCAGCACCTCCTCGAGCAGCAGCCGCACCCGGGCCACCTCGTCGGCCTCCAGGATCAGGTCGGGGATGGTGCCCCGACCCTGCGTCGCCGGCTGGTGCAGCACGACGCGTCCGTGCGGCAGGATCGCCCGTCTGCCCGGTGCTCCCCCGGCCAGCAGGACCGCGGCGGTCCAGGCCGCCTGCCCCACACACACCGTCTCGACCGCAGGTCTCACGAACTGCATCGCGTCGTAGATGGCCAGCATGGCCGTGATGGAGCCGCCCGGGGAGTTGATGTAGAGGTTGACGGGCAGCTCCGGGTTCTCCGAGGCGAGGTGGAGCATCTGCGCGATCACGGCGTTCGCGACCCCGTCGTCGATCTCCGTGCCGAGGTAGACGATGCGCTCCGACAGCAGTCGCGAGTAGAGGTCGAGCGTCCGCTCACCCCGCGGCGTCTGCTGCACGACGTAGGGGATCGGGTAGCCGCTCATCGCGCACCCGCCAGGCCGATGGTCCGCTGCCGCTCCGGGGTCACGTGGTCGAGGCTGCTGATCACGTGGTCGACGAAGCCGTAGGCGAGCGCCTGCTCGGCGCTGAACCAGCGGTCGCGACGGGAGTCCCGCTCCACGGTCTCGCGGCTCTGGCCGGTGTGCTCGGAGATGAGCCCGAGCACGGTGTCGCGGGTGTGCCGCAGGTCCTCGGCCTGGATCTCGATGTCCACCGCGGTCCCCCCGATCCCCGCCGAGCCCTGGTGCAGCAGGACTCGGGCGTGCGGCAGGGCGTAGCGCTTGCCGGGCGTGCCGGCCGAGAGGAGGAACTGTCCCGCGCTCGCCGCCATGCCCATGGCCAGGGTGCTCACGTCGTTGGGGATCAGTCGGATGACGTCGTGGATGGCCAGCATGGAGGAGACGGACCCGCCGGGCGAGTTGATCCAGAGACTGATGTCGGCGCGCGGGTCCTCCGCCGAGAGCAGCAGCAGCTGGTGCATCAGACGGTTGCCGTTGTCCTCGCGCAGCTCCTCCCCCAGCACGACGATGCGTTGGTGCATCAGGCGGCGGACCAGCTCGTCCTCGATGCGTTCGGATGTGGTGACGGTGCTCATGCAGCCATCGTGGCCGCGCGGCGCCCGCGACCACAGGGCGTTCTGCGCGCCGCGGATCGGCCCACGGCGGATCAGCCCACCGCGGATCTACGCACCCGAATCGCGCATCAACCGGGGATCGGACTCGCCGATCAGTCCGGAGACGACCGGTGCTCCGCGTCGGCCCCGGTCTCCCACACGCGGACCCAGTCGACGTACATGTGCTGGGGCAGGTGTCGCGCCTTGATCTTCGGGATCTCGTAGTCGGCGGCGATCAGGCTGAGGATCGGGAACTGGCGCACGTCGGAGACGCCCCTGCTCATCCGCGCCGACTCCTGGCCGTCGATGCGGAAGACGAGCGTGCGCGGCGTCCACTCCACGGAGAAGACGTGGTACCTCTTCGACCAGCCGTCGCGCCGGCTCGCCAGGAACGACGACTGGCGCGGGACCCAGCCGCCGGAGGAGATGCGCCGCCTGCCGTCGTAGCGGTGCACGAACGTGGCCAGGCCGCCCTGGGGATGGTCGTCGCCGAAGTACTCGACGACGTCGATCTCGCTGCCCAGGGCACCGGGGTACATGCCGCCGGCCGGCTGCAGCCAGAAGGCGCCGTGTTGACCGCGCAGGCGGTGGAACTTCACGCGCGCGGCCGCGACGCCGTAGCGGAAGGCGTACGACCCCTCCGTGCCGATGTGGCCGTTGAGGCGGTAGGCGAACCTGCCCGAGACCGCGTCGCGGCCCCGGATCCGGCACCGTGAGGTCGCGCTCGGGTCCTGGACGACGCTGAGCCGCACGGTGCCGCCACCGACGCGCACCGCGCTCGGATCTCCCTTGGAGCACGAGCGGCGACTGCCATGCACGTAGTCCCGGCCCCGGTGGTTCCACACCGGGTGCAGGTGCGAGCCGGAGAACTCGTCGGTCCAGGTCGCGTCGAGCCACCGGGCGGTGCTCACGGTGCCGCTCGTCAGCGGCGCGAGCCCCCGCGCGCCCATCGCCCGCACCCGGTAAATCTGGGCCTGTCCCCCGACCGCCGCCGTCGAGGCGAACTCGGCTCGCCCCCGGCCGTCCTGCTCGGTGGTGGCCACGACCGCCCAGGCCTCGCCCTGCTGCACCTGCAGCTGGACGCGGCGGCCGGCCCGCGCCGGCCGGATCGTGGCTGTGATGGCCGCCCTCGCGGCGTCGGGACTGGCCACCCCCCGCCCGTGCTGCACGATCTGAGGAAGCGCCTGGAGCCTGATCCGCTGCCCGGAGCCGACCAGCACCGAGACGCTCGCCGCCGGCTCGTCGACGGAGCCGGCGTCCGCGTCAGCGGCAGAGCTGCTACCGGGATCGGCGCCTGAGCCAGTGGCGGAGCCGGGACCGGCCCAGCCGACGAGGGTGATGGGCACGAGCAGCGCGAAGAGGCTGGCCGCGACGAGGCGTGAGGCTGACATGGAGGACCTTCGTTCGTGCCGGGTGAGGTGGACACTCGGCCGGGGGCTGAGTCGTACGAGTCATGTGACGCAGCCACCTGCACGTTGGTTGTCGCCGCTCGGGCGAGCGCACCGACGCCGCGCCGGCGGATCGCCTTCAGGCCGCCGAGGGCGGGTCGGCCAGCTCGGCGCGCAGCTCGGCCAGGATCCGCGTGAGCAGCCGGGACACCTGTGCCTGGGTCAGCCCGACGGCCTGAGCGATCTCCTGCTGGGTGCGGTCCTCGTAGAAGCGGAGGTGCACGATGCGGCGATCACGTGGGGACAGCCGGCGCACGAGAGGATGCAGCACGACCTGCGCCTCCGCCCTCTGGAACTCCCGGTCGTGCTCGCCCAGGAAGTCACCGAGCGACGTCGTGTCCTCCCCGACAGTGGCGTCCAACGACGTCGGGGTGAAGCACCCGTCCGCCGCCAGCGCCTCGACCACGTCAGTCAGCTCCGCGCCGAGGTGTGCCGCGACCTCGCTGGGACGCGGCGAGCGACCGAGGGTGAGGGCCAGGTCGTCGGAGGCGGTCGTGATGCGGGCCTGCAGCTCCTGCACCCGGCGCGGCGGGCGGATCGTCCAGCCGGCGTCGCGGAAGTGCCGGCGGATCTCGCCGCGGATGGTGGGAGCGGCGTAGGACATGAAGTCGTGGCCGATGTCGGGATCGAAGCGGTGGGCGGCCTTGGTGAGGCCCAGCAGCGCGACCTGCTCCAGGTCGTCGAGCTCGATGCCGCGGTTGCGGTAGCGGGCGGCCATCGACCGTGCCGCCGCCAGATGGGCGGTGATGAGGTCCTCGGGCGGGTGCCCGGCGGATCGGGCGGGGCGCTCGTGGACGACCGGTGCTGGACCCACGGTGGTGCTCCTTCCGTCCCGGGGAAGCGCGCTCACCGTGCTCCCCAGTAGGCGTCTTACGTTGTAAACCATGACGCAGGAGCACGACGGGTACCTCACCCCGAAGGATGGAGCGCGCGAGCGGAAGGAAGCTCAGTCGAGCGGCAGGTTGCGCGCGACCGTCATCCGGTCCAGCAGCGCCTCGAGCGCCTCCTCGAACTCCACGGCCGACCGGTCCTCGGACAGCGAGGCCCGCAGCCGGTGCACGGTCGGGTACGACTCGAGGCCGGGGTCGCTCGCCCGGTCGTCGAGCACGTCCAGCGGTCCCACGTCGGCGCCGTGCGCAGCGACCTCGAGCAGCAGGTGCCCGAGCAGGAAGCTGGTGTAGGCGCGGTATCCCTCGACGGCGGCGTCCTCGCTGAAGCCTTCGTCGAGCAGCGCGGACAGGAACGTCTCGACCCACTCGAGGCTGCGCAGCGGCGGGCGCAGCCACGGAGCCTCGGCAGGCCGGGACGCCACCAGCGGGAACGCCTTCGGGTGGGCCAGCGCCATGCGCCGGACTCCGTGGGCCAGGCGCTGGAGGAAGTCCTGCCAGCCGTCGCGCGGGACGTCCAGCACGACCGCGTCCGAGCGGACGTCGGCGACCAGCGTGTCCACCACCGCGTCCAGCAGCTCCTCCTTGCTGGGGACGTAGCGGTAGAGCGCCATCGCCTCCACGCCGAGCCGCTCACCGAGCCGGCGCATGGTCAGCCCGGGCAACCCGTGGGCGTCGATGAAGTCGAGCGCCGCCGCGACGATCCGCTCCCGGGTGAGCGGCTCACGTGACGGCGCCGGATCGCTGCCCGTCTCGTCGTCGCTGCCGGCGCTGTCGGCGTCCGGGTAGTCCTCCACCACGGGTCCTCACCACTTCCCCACGAGCGTGTGCTCACACCGTAGCGCCCGGTCGCCGGGGCTACTCGCCGGTCCGCGTCACCCCGAACATCAGCACCCGGCGGTCGACGTCGTAGTACACCGTCCGAGTGTTGCGCAGGGTGTCCTGGAGGTTGTCGGCGTCCTCCGCGGTCACCGTCAGCACCTCCTCCCACGCTCCCTCGTCGAGGACGAGCTGGAGCGTCCACACCCCTTCGCGGCCGCCCTCCCCGGCGGTCCACGAGAACTGGTAGTGGGTCAGCTGACGCACCCGCAGGCTGTCGTCGGTCATCCGGATGCCGGATCCGGTCTCCGGAGTCGTCTTGGGCCGTGCCATGGCGGTGTCCCTCCCTGTGGGGCTCCGTCCGGTGAGGGAGCCGGACCTCGTCCGTACCCGGCGCCCGCGGGCGGATACCCGGCACCGACGTATCGTCGAAGGGTGACCCCGGCCCAGGCCCCCACCCTCACCCTCGACAACCGATTCGCGCGCGAGCTGCCGGAGATGGCCCTCGCGTGGAAGGCGCACCAGTTCCCCGCTCCGCGCCTGCTCGCCCTCAACGAGTCCCTCGCGGCGGAGCTCGGGCTCGACCCGGCGTGGCTGCGGAGCGAGGAGGGGACGGGCCTGCTGAGCGGGAAGGTCGTACCGGAGGGCGCCACGCCGGTCGCCCAGGCCTACGCCGGGCACCAGTTCGGCGGCTACTCCCCCCGCCTCGGCGACGGGCGCGCGCTGCTGCTCGGCGAGCTGGTCGACGACGGCGGCCGGCTGCGCGACCTGCACCTCAAGGGTTCGGGACGCACTCCGTTCTCCCGCGGCGGCGACGGCTTCGCGGCGGTCGGACCCATGCTGCGCGAGTACGTCATCAGCGAGGCCATGCACGCCCTCGGGATCCCCACGACCCGCTCGCTCGCCGTCGTCGCGACCGGACAGACCGTCTACCGCGAGGAGGCCCTGCCCGGCGCGGTGCTGGCACGGGTGGCGAGCAGCCACCTGCGCGTCGGCACCTTCCAGTTCGCCCGGGCCACCGGTGACGTCGAGCTCCTGCGCCGGGTCGCGGACCACGCGATCGCGCGGCACCACCCGGGAGCCGCCGACGCCGAGCAGCCGTACCTCGCGCTGTTCGAGGCGGTCGTGGCAGCACAGGCCTCGCTGGTCGCGCAGTGGATGCTGGTCGGGTTCGTCCACGGCGTGATGAACACCGACAACGTGACGATCTCGGGCGAGACGATCGACTACGGCCCGTGCGCGTTTCTCGACGCCTTCGACCCGGCCACCGTCTACAGCTCCATCGACACCGGCGGCCGGTACGCCTACGGCAACCAGCCCGTCGTCGCGGAGTGGAACCTGGCCCGGTTCGCGGAGGCGCTGCTGCCGCTGCTGGCCGAGGACCAGGAGACGGCGATCGCGGTGGCCACGGAGGCGCTGGAGGGTTTCCGGCCACGCTACTCGGCCGCCTGGTCGGCGGGCATGCGCGCCAAGCTGGGCCTGGCGGGCCACGCGGACGACGCCGCCGTCTCGACCGTCGTGGGAGACCTCGTCACGCTCGCCCAGGACAACCGCGTGGATCACACCTCCCTGTTCCGCAGCCTCGGCGCCGCGGCACGCGGTGACGCCGAGCCGGCGCGCGGGCTGTTCCTCGACCTCGCCGGCTTCGATGCGTGGACGCAGCGCTGGCGCTCGCTCGGACCGGACGCCACGGCGATGGACCGCGTGAACCCCGTGTACGTCCCGCGCAACCACCTCGTCGAGGAGGCCCTCACCTCGGCCACCGCGGGCGACCTCGGTCCGTTCGAGCGGCTCCTCGAGGTGGTGGCCGCTCCCTACGACGAGCGCCCCGGACTGGACCGCTACGCGGACCCGGCGCCCGAGTCCTTCGGCACCTACCGCACGTTCTGCGGCACCTGACTCCGAGGCCGGTGTCCCACCTGGGGCGTAGCGTGCCGGGCATGGCGGGCGGCATGGGGCGAGGGCGTGGCGAGACCCTGGCGCAGCGCGTCGCCAACACCCGGGCCCGGTCGGCCGGCGCGCCGAGCGCGGTCACACCGGACCCGGCTCCGCCCGGCCCGGCGTCACCACCGCCCCCGCTCAAGCACGCGTGGTACGACGGTCCGCACGGGCGGCAGCCGGCCCTGCTGCTCGAGTGGCGCAACATCGAGGGTCACTACGACGGGCGGATCTGCGTCGCGGCGCCGGACGGGGACGGCTGGGCGCTCGTCGAGATGTGGGTCGACGGCGCCATGCTGGCCCCGGCCTGACGCTGCCCGGCTCCTGCCTACCGGACGTCAGTCCGGCGGCTCGTCCGGTCCCTGCCCGCTCGCGTTCGTGACGTCGGCGTGGGGATCGTCGCCGCGCCAGGGATCCGTCTCGTCCGGGTCGTCCGCGTCCTGGGGCCGGGCCACCTTCGTCTCCAGCTCGTCGACGATGGCGCGGGCCCGGCCGGGGCGCGCAGTGGGGTCGCTCGGCTGGCCACCGCCTGCTCCCCCGTCGGTCGTCACAGCCGGCTGACCAGACGGGCGACGTCGCGGCGCAGCATCCGGGTCAGGAGCGCCGGCCGCGGCGCGGCCGACCGCTCGCCGGCACCGGGGCCCTGCAGCTCGAGCGCCAGCTCGTCCGCGGTCGGGCGGCGGCCGTGGCGGCGGATGAAGTGGTGGACGGCGCAGTGCTCGTCGGGAGACAGCGCCATGGGCCCGTAGCCCGGCACAGGGTCTGGTGTCGGGTCGGGTGCAGCACGCCTCATGGCGATCCCCTTGGCAGAGAGGAGGACGACGCCCTTGCTCAACGTCGTTCTCGGCAGTACCCCATCCGGGGCCGCTCACACACCGCTGCGGGGACCTTCACGCGCCGAGGTGGACCAGCAGCCCGTCGACGATGCGCCGCCCTGCTCGTGGGAACCGGTCCCGCAGCCCCTGCCCGCGAGCCGGGGCGCCGACACTCGCCTGGTGCTTCATCACGGTATGTCGGCCGATGGGCACTTCCCCAGGCGAGTTGCGCTGGGGAAGTGCCCATTCGCCTACATACCGTGATGGATAGGCAGCGGGACAGGCAGCGGGATAGGCAGCGGGGTTGGGGCGGGTTCTGAGCGGGCGTCGCCGCCTCATCGCCGGCGGATCCGCACCGGTCCCCGAGCCGTGGCGACGTCGACCACCCGGCCGCGCTGCGTCACCTCGACCTCGCCGCGCTCGACCAGTCGACCGGCTGCGGCACGGGCCGCCGGCATGAGGTCGCGCCAGGCGTCGCCGTCGCCCTCCTCCCCGCCGGTCCCGCCCGCCTGGGCCACCGTTCGAGCGGCCTCGGAGGGGCAGATGGTGGCGCTGGGTGCGCGATGCTCCAGCAGCTCGAGGATGGCCTCCTCCAGCTGCTGTCCCACGCCGGGCGAACCTGGGTCCATCTGTCCAGTCTGCCGCACCGAGCGTGGGACGGCCCTGTTTCACTGGGCTCACCAGCCCCGACGAAAGGCAGTCCGTGCGCGCACTCGTCCAGCCCCGTTTCGGCGACCCCGCCGAGGTCCTCAGCGTCCAGGAGGTCCCCGACCCCGAGCCCGGTCCCGGCCAGGTTCTGGTGCGGGTCCTGCTCTCCCCCATCCACAACCACGACCTCTGGACCGCGCGCGGCAGCTACGGCTTCAAGCCGGAGATGCCGGCCCGCGCCGGCACCGAGGCGGTCGGCGTGGTCGAGAGGCTCGGCGACGGCGTCGACCACCTGCAGGTGGGTCAGCGGGTGGCGACGGGTGGCACCTTCGGCGCCTGGGCCGAGCTCATCGTCGCGCCGGCCGCCGCCCTGGTGCCGGTGCCCGACGGCATGGCGGACGAGGCGGCCGCGCAGCTGGTGTCCATGCCGTTCAGCGCCATCGCGCTGCTGGACTTCCTCGGACTCTCCGAGGGCGACTGGTGCGTGCAGAACGCCGCCAACGGAGCGGTCGGCCGCCTGGTCGCCCAGCTGGCACGCGCCCGCGGTGTCCACGTCCTGGGTCTCGTCCGCCGCGCCGAGGGTGTCGACGAGCTGGCCGAGCACGGCATCCGGGACGTCGTGGCGACCGACGACGACGCCTGGCGCGACCGAGTTCGTGAGATCGTCGGCGACGCCCCGCTCGTCGCCGGGGTCGACTCCGTCGGGGGCGCGGCCGCCGGCGACGTCGTGTCGCTGCTCGCCGAGGACGGGGTGCTGGTCGTCTTCGGCGCGATGGCCTCCCCCACCCTCGAGATCGCCTCGGGCGACGTCATCTTCAAGCAGGTCGTCGTCAAGGGCTTCTGGGGAAGCAAGGTCTTCGCGGCGATGGACCGCGACAAGCGCTCGAGGCTGATGGGCGAGCTCGCCGACGGCCTCGCCTCCGGGGCCCTGACGCTGCCGGTCGAGCGGGTCTACGCCCTGGACGAGATCGCCGACGCCGTCCGGGCCAACCAGGCGCCCGGGCGACGCGGCAAGGTCCTGCTGCGCCCCTGAGGGCTCAGTCGACCGCCATCTCGCCGAGCTCGGACCAGTCCGACTGCTCGACCGTCTGGCTGACGATGCGCGGCGTCGCGGCGAGGTACTGCGGAAGCTCCGCCTGGGCAGCCCTGAAGTGCTCGGACCCGACGTGCGCGGCGCCCGCGTCGCCGTCGCGGAAGGCCTCGACGAGGACGTACTCGTTGGGGTCGTCGAGGCTGCGCGACCAGTCGAACCACAGGCAGCCCTCCTCCGCCCGCGTGGCCTCGGTGAACGCGCGGGTGATCTCGGGCCACGCCTCGGCGTGCTCGGGGCGGACGGCGAACTTGGCGGTGATGAAGATCAAGGCGTCTCCTCGGGGGTCAGGCACGGACGGGACGGGCAGTCAGACCTTACGAGCACCCTGTGCGCGGGACACTAGGCTGGGGCCGATCCTCATGACTCCCACCGCCCCACGTGACCGCCGGCTGCTGCTCGTGGTGGACGCGCCGTCGCTGCTGCACCGCAACCACCACGCGCGCGCCCACACCGGCCTGCGGGATCGGCAGGGCCGCCCGATCTGGGCCCTGCACGGGATGCTCCGGCAGATCCTGGAGTCCATCGACTCGTTCGCACCGGACGCCGTGCTGTTCGGGCTGGACGACCGCACCGCGTCGCTGCGGCGCCAGGCCTACCCGGACTACAAGGCCGGCCGGGCCGAGAAGGACCCGCAGCTCGTCGACCAGCTGGACCGAGCCGCGGCCCTGCTCGACGCGCTCGGGCTGGCCACGCTGACGCCGGCCGGGCTCGAGGCCGACGACGTCAACGCGTCCGGCGCCACGTGGGCCGCTCGCCACGGCTGGGACTGCGTGATCATCACCTCCGACCGCGACGCGTTCGCCCACATCAGCCGCCACACCCGGGTGCTGCGGCTCATCGACGGCGGCATCCACGGCTCGCCCCTGCTCGACCCGGCCCGGCTGTTCAACATGTACGGCGTCCGCCCGGCCAACTACCTCGCGTTCGCCGCGCTGCGCGGCGACGCCAGCGACAACCTCCCCGGCGTGCAGGGCATCGGGGAGAAGACGGCCGCGATCCTGCTCGACGTGGCGGGCTCGATGGACGCGGCGTGGGCCGACATCGACCACGACGAGGGCCGCTCCCTCCTCGCCGCCATGGACGACTGGTCGGCGGAGACGGGCGGGCGCCGCATCGGCGCCACCGTCGTACGACGACTGTGCGCGCCCGGTGCGCGCGAGCGCTACGACTTCAACGTCGAGATGATGTCCGGTCGCGACGACCTCGACCTGGGGCTCACCCCCGACGTGCCGGGCTCCCGCGGCCTGCTGCCACTCGACCTGGACCGGGTGACGAAGGTGGTCGGGTTCCTCGACAACGACTTCACCACGGACTTCGCGGTGCGCGTGCTGACCGGCCGGCCGGCGTCAGGCTGACTCGGCCCGCCGGGTTCCCCCGGCGCCAGACTCGTCCGCCACCCGCTCGCGCAGCTCGGCCAGCTCGTCCTCCAGCTCGAGCACTCGAGCGACGCCGGCGAGGTTGAGCCCGTCGGCGAGCAGGTCGCGGATCCGCTCGAGCCGCGCCACGTCGTCGGCGCTGTACAGGCGCGTGCCTCCGGCGGTGCGGTCGGGACGCAGCAGCCCACGGCGCTCGTAGACCCGGAGGTTCTGGATCTCCATGGACACCATGGAGGCTGCCACCGAGATGGCGTACACGCCGTGGTCGCTCCGCGTCATGCCCGGTCCTCCTCTTCGTGAAATTTCCCTGCTGGAAGCCTTGATTCTGCCTGAAGCGTTGACTATAAGAAACCTGTAACAGCAAGTACAGGTCGTGGGCCACAGGCCCACCCGGCAGAACCAGGAGGAGACGATGCTGCTTCGCACGACGGACCCGTTCCGTGATCTCGACCGCCTCACCCAACAGCTGCTCGGCACGACCAACCGTCCCGCGGTGATGCCGATGGACGCCTGGCGCGAGGGCGACCGCTTCGTCATCGAGTTCGACCTGCCGGGCGTGAGCCCGGACAGCATCGACCTCGACGTCGAGCGCAACGTCCTGACCGTGCGTGCCGAGCGCGTGGCTCGCAACGGCGACTGGGAGGCACTGGCCTCCGAGCGGCCTCGCGGCGCCTTCAGCCGCCAGCTCGTGCTGGGCGACAACCTCGACCTCGACCGCATCGAGGCCGCCTACGCCGACGGTGTCCTGCGGCTGGTCGTGCCCGTCGCGGAGAAGGCGAAGCCCCGCAAGATCGAGATCGCCCAGGGCGGCTCAAGCCGGTCCGGCGAGCCGGCCGAGCTCACCGCCTGATCGCCCAGCTACCGACCGACCCGTCCACCCTGGCCGTGGTGGCCGCAGCCCTTGCGCAGTGAGCTGCGGCCCCCACGGCCCTTCCTTGCGCCCACCCGCACCCAGCGGGTGCCGATCGGGCTCACCCCGACGCGGCGCCGCCGGCGGCGATCGCCGGCAGGATCGCCGCCGTCATGATCGCGGTGTTCATCGCGGCGACCGCCTTGGCCACCGCCTCGCCGGCCGTGACGTCCTGCGAGACCTGCTCGATGCGCCGCTTCAGGTCGCGGTTGCCCAACGTGCCCTTCTCCTCGGCCAGCACCTTGGGCGCGACCCCCAGTCCCTGCAGGATCGCCAGCAGCGTGCTGTCCTCCGGTCGCGGCGTACCGCCCTGCAGCACCACCCGCAGCTGCTCGCGCACCCGGCGCTCGAGCTCCGGGTCGCGCACCGGATACTTCGCCGGCACCAGGCCGAGCGCTCGCTTCTCCTCGACCTCGATCACCCCGGCCGCGGCGAGCGCCTCCGCGAGTCGCGACTCGGCCGCCACCTTGCCGTCCGTCACCAGCGACGAGAGCCGCTTGCCGTCCCGCTCCTGCAGGCGGGCGAGCGCGGCGTCGAGCGCCGGGTGCCCGGTCCGGTCAGCAGCCAGGACCGTCATCCGCGGGTCCTTGTCGTCGCTCAACGTGATCCGCTCGGCGAGCACGAGGTCGGTGACCAGCGCGGCGGCGAGACCGTAGCCGCGCTGGGCCATCGCACTCTCGGGCTTGCCGTCATCGCGCCGCAGCAGCAGGAACAGGGACTCCGCGATCAGCATGCCGCCAGCCTAGACAGGATCGCCCTGGCGAAGGTCGAGGGAGAGCAGCCGCCCGGCCAGGGCGACGGCCGGCCCCAGCAGCAGGACGACGGCCAGCGTGCCGAACCCGACGGTCGCCCCGAGCAGCCAGCCCCCCAGCGCGCCGGCGCCCTGCACCAGGTTGTAGCTCCACCGGAAGGGCACGGGCGGGTCCCAGGCCAGCGCTGCCGCCTCGGCGGGACCGGCACCGGTGCGGCTCCCCAGGTACATCGCGATGCCCGCGGCCAGGACCGGGAAGGCGGCGGCGAGCAGGGCGAGCCGCACACCGAGCCCGTCCGGGGTGCCCAGCAGGCCGAGCACCACCGAGACGGTGACACCCACCAGCAGGACCTGCACGACCGTGCCCACGCCCGGGCGGACCCGGCGCAGTGCCGCCAGGGCCACCAGGACGACGCCCACGGCGAGGTTGACCACCCAGAAGTCGATCCCGGTCGCCATCGAGAGCCCGTTGACGAAGGTGGAGTAGCCGTCCGAGCCCAGGTCCGCCGCCAGGAGCAGCGCCACCCCGCTGCCGAGCACGAGGCAGCCAACGAGGAGCAGGGCCGTACGGCGGGGACTGGGGATCACGGCCCACAGCATGTCAGGGCCGCCGGGGTCGAAGCGCCGCGCGGCGCCTAACGCGGACGACCCGCGTCCGCAGCACGATTGTCGAGTCGTTCACTGGATGTCCACCTGCTGGCCTCCAACGGGGTCGAGCGGCGTACGAGAGTGGGCTGCGCATCCGGCGATCAGCACCGCTGGTCGCACCTGCCCCCGCACCCCCTCTACTCGGAGAAACGATGACCGACACGACCCCGCGGCCCCTGCTCCCCCTCCTGCCGATGGCGGGCCGCACCCACGGCAACCGGAGCGCGGTGACGTGCCACCTTCGGTGTGGCGACGCCTGCTTCGTCACCGCCCCGAACACCACCGAGACCTCCTACTTCCGCGACGTGGCGACACAGGCGCTGCGCCGTCGTACCGTCGTCGGCGCCGGCCTCACCGCCACCGCCCTCGGCGTGGTGTCCGCCTCCCCCGCAGCAGCGGGTCGCGGCCACGGCCACGGACACGGCAACGGGCACGGCCACGGCCACGGCCACCACCAGGACCTGGCCTTCGAGGCGATCGCCCCGGCCGCGGTGACGGTGGACGACGTCACGGTCCCGGCCGGCTACGAGTGGGACACGATCATCCGCTGGGGCGACCCGATCCTGCGCGGTGCGCCGACGTTCGACCCGGCGAACCAGACGCCGGAGGCCCAGGCCGGCCAGTTCGGCTACAACAACGACTACCTCGACATCATCGAGACCAACCGCCAGGGCACCCGGGCGCTGCTGGTGTGCAACCACGAGTACACCAACGAGGGCATCATGTTCCCCCCGGGGACCGACCCGGAGACGCTGATCCGCACCGCGTGGGCCGCCCACGGCATGTCGGTCGTCGAGCTCAAGCGGCGCCGACGCGGCGAGAAGTGGACGTACGTCCCCGGTGCCCGGCTCAACCGCCGGATCACCCTCGACACCCCGTTCGCCGTCGACGGCCCGGCCGCCGGCTCCGACCTGCTCAAGACCGCGGCCGACCCCACCGGCACCCGCGTGCTGGGCACCATGAACAACTGCGCCGGCGGGACGACGCCGTGGGGCACCGTGCTCTCGGGCGAGGAGAACTTCAACCAGTACTTCAAGGCCACCGGCACCGACCCCCGCGAGGCGCGCTACGGCCTGTCCGCCACGCAGGACGCGCGCAACTGGCGCTCGATCGACCCCCGGTGGGACGCCACGAACCCCGACTACGCCAACGAGCCCAACCGGTTCGGCTGGATCGTCGAGGTCGACCCGAGCGACCCGCGGTCCACGCCGGTCAAGCACACCGCGATGGGTCGCTTCAAGCACGAGGGCGCCAACGTCATCGTCAACCGCGACGGGCACGTCGTGGCCTACATGGGAGACGACGAGCGCTTCGACTACCTCTACCGGTTCGTCTCCCGCGACCGCATCCGCCGCGGCGACAGCTGGTGGGACCGCCGGCACAACAAGACCCTGCTCAGCGAGGGCGATCTGTCCGTCGCACGCTTCAGCGGTGACGGCCTCGAGGACGGCGTCAGCGACGGCACCGGCGAGTGGATCCCGCTCACCCGCGACGGGCAGTCGATGGTGCCGGGGTTCAGCATCGAGGAGGTGCTCGTCTTCACCCGCCTCGCCGCCGACGCCGTGATGCCGACCAAGATGGACCGCCCCGAGGACGTGCAGCCCAGCACGCACAACGGCCGCGTCTACGTCGCGTGCACCAACAACACCGACCGCGGCAAGGTGGGCAAGGAGGGGCCGACCGAGCCCAACCCGCGCGCGGCGAACAAGGACGGTCACGTCGTCGAGATCCTGCCGACGTACGGCGACCACACCCGGTCGACGTTCACCTGGAACCTGTTCCTCATTTGCGGCGACGCCGCCTCCGCCGGCACCTACTTCGGCGGCTGGACCGGCCCGGTCTCCCCGATCTCCTGCCCCGACAACGTGGCGTTCGACAGTCGCGGCAACCTGTGGGTCTCCACCGACGGCCAGCCCAGCGCGATCAAGGTCAGCGACGGCCTGTTCAAGGTGCCGGTGGAGGGCCCCGAGCGCGGTCGCGTCCAGCAGTTCCTCGCGGTGCCCTCGGGCGCCGAGACGTGCGGTCCGGTGATCCACGACCAGGACGGCTCCGTGTTCGTGGCGGTCCAGCACCCCGGCGAGGACGGCACCTGGGACGCGCCGCAGTCCCGGTTCCCGGACTTCGTCCCTGCCGGCACCGCTCCGATCCCCGGACAGTTCGCCGGACCGCGTCCGTCGGTCGTCCAGGTCACCCGCGACTGACCCCGCAGCACTCCTTCACCCGGCACCACCCCGTACGTCCGCTCATCCCGCACGAACCGGTGCGGGCCGCCCTTGCGGCGGCTCGCACCGGGACCTCTCCCTGCCCGGACCACTCGGAACCAGCCAAGGACCTGCCATGCCCCTTCCCGTCCGTCGTACGGCGCTGGCCAGCATCGCCGCGCTCGTCAGCCCCCTCCTCCTCGCCACTCCCAGCCACGCCGACCGGCCCGACGGCCACGGCAGCGACCGTGACCGCAACCGCTGGGTCGAGGTGCCGACCCTCGTCGGTCGCGCCACGATCGACGCCGACCACCTCGCGCCGGGCCCCCCGTCCGGTGCGCAGATGACGCCCGCCAACGGGCGTACCGGCCCGTTCCCCGGCCAGGTCGTGCCGGGCTTCTCCGCCATGCTGGACAACGGCGACGGCACGTTCTGGGCGATGCCCGACAACGGCTTCGGCACCAAGGCCAACTCGGCCGACTTCCTGCTGCGGATGTACGAGGTGCGCCCCGACTTCGAGGGCGACGACGGCGGGGACGGCTCGGTCGACATGCCGCGCTTCCTGTCGTTCCGCGACCCCGACCACAAGGTGCCGTTCCCGATCGTCCACGAGGACACCGCCGAGCGGCTGCTGACCGGCGCGGACTTCGACATCGAGTCGATCGTCCGGCTGCGCGACGGCAGCTTCCTGATCGGCGAGGAGTTCGGCCCCTTCGTGCTGCACGTCGACCGCAGCGGCAAGCTGCTCGATGCCCCTGTGCCCCTGCCTGGCGTGCAGTCGCCGCAGAACCCCTACCTCGACGGCGCGCAGCCGACGCTGCCGGCCAGCAAGGGGTTCGAGGCGATGGCCTTCGACGGCTCGCGCTACGCCTACCCGATCCTCGAGGGTGCCCTGACCGCGGAGACCGACCAGCGCGTACGCCGGATCCACCAGCTCGACACCAGGACGATGCGCTACACCGGCCGCACCTGGGTCTACCGCACCGTGGAGGCCGGCAACGTCGTCGGCGACGCGTTCATGACCGGCCGCGACAGCATGCTGGTCCTCGAGCGCGACAACTTCGGCGGCGCCCAGGCGGTGACCAAGCGCATCGTCGAGGTCGACCTCGACCGGACCGAGCCGGGCGGCCACCTCGTCGCCGAGCCCGTGCTCGACCTGCTCGACATCGCCAACCCCGACGGCATCGGCGCGGGCGGCGGCTACGGCACCGGGGACCCCTTCTCGTTCCCCTTCGTCTCCGACGAGACGGTGGTGCAGCTGCGCGACGGCAGCTTCGTGTTCACCAACGACAACAACTTCCCCGGCGACGACGCCCGCGTCGAGGGCGAGCCCGACGACATCGAGATCATCCGCGTCGAGCTGCGCCGCGAGCGGGTGCGCACCGGCGGTCCCACCGTCTTCGCCCACCGCGGGGCCTCCGGCTACCGCCCGGAGCACACCATCGCGGCCTACCAGCTCGCCGCCCAGCAATGCGCCGACTACGTCGAGCCCGACCTGGTGATGACCAAGGACGGCATCCTCGTCGCCCGGCACGAGCCCGAGATCGGCGGCACCACCGACGTGTCGGCCCGGCCGGAGTTCGCGGGCCGGCAGACCACCAAGCAGGTCGACGGTCGCCCGGTGACCGGATGGTTCGTCGAGGACTTCACCCTGGCCGAGCTCAAGACGCTGCGGGCCAAGGAGCGGCTGCCGCAGCTGCGTTCCGCCAACACCGCCTGGGACGGTCTCTACCAGGTCCCGACCCTCGACGAGGTGCTGACCTTCGCCCGGCGCACCGAGACCTGCGACGGCGAGCCCCTCGGCGTGATCCCGGAGATCAAGCACAGCA
The DNA here is from genome assembly GCF_017916425.1 of Nocardioides sp. SYSU D00065. Taxonomy (GTDB): domain Bacteria; phylum Actinomycetota; class Actinomycetes; order Propionibacteriales; family Nocardioidaceae; genus Nocardioides. Next base: position 267,096 of record NZ_JAFMSX010000004.1, read on the forward strand.
CCTACCTCGCGCAGGCCGGGCTGGCCGCCGAGCGCCCGCTGCTGGAGGCGCTGGAGCGCAACGGCGTGCGTCCCGGTCGCACGCCGGCGATGATCCAGAGCTTCGAGGTCACCAACCTGCGCCGCCTGGACCCGATGACCCGCTTCGAGCTGGTCCAGCTCGTCGACTGCGCCGGCGCCCCCTACGACCAGGTGGCGGCCGGCACCGGAGTGACGTACGCCGACCTGGTGACCCGTCGCGGCATGCGGCAGGTGGCTCGCTACGCCGACGTCGTCGGCATGTGCAAGGACGTGATGATCCCGCGCCTGCCCGACGGCAGCCTGGGACGGCCGACGGAGGCCATCGGCAACGCGCACCGCGCCGGCCTGACGGTGACCGGCTGGACCTTCCGCCGGGAGAACTCCTTCCTGCCGTTGCAGTTCCGCTCCTCCACCGACCCGGCCGGCATCGGCGACCTGGCCGGCGAGATCCGCACGTTCCTGCGAGCGGGCATGGACGACTTCTTCACCGACAACCCCGACGTCGGCGCCGCGGTGGCCGCCTCCGCGGCGACCCACCCGCGCCGCTCGTCGTAGGTTGTCCAGACCCTCTCGGAAAGGCCTCCCCATGACCTCACGCCTGCGCACCACCCCGACCCGCGTGGCGCTGCTGCTCGGCACCACGCTCACCGCCACCCTGGCAGCCGCCAGCCTCGCCGCTCCGGCCGCCGTCTCCGCCGGGGGCCACGGACCCGGCCACGGGCACGGGCACGGACACGGCCACGGCCACGGCCACGGACCCGGCCACGGCTCCCAGGGCGGCGAGATCCGGTTCGCCACCTTCAACGCCTCGCTGAACCGCGCCACCGAGGGCGAGCTGGTCAGCGACCTGTCCACCCCCGACGACGTCCAGGCCGCGGCGGTCGCGGAGACCATCCAGCGCACGGAGCCCGACGTGCTGCTGATCAACGAGTTCGACTACGTCGAGGGTGGCCGGGCGGCCGAGCTGTTCCGCGACAACTACCTCGAGGTCGGCCAGCACGGCGCCGACCCGGTCGACTACCCGTACTACTTCGTCGCGCCGGCCAACACCGGCGTGCCCAGTGGGTTCGACCTGAACAACAACGGGGTGGTGGGCGAGCCCGGCACCCAGGCCGGTGGCGACGACTCGCTCGGCTTCGGCCTGTTCCCGGGCCAGTACGGCATGGTCGTCTACTCCAAGTACCCGATCCTGACCCGGGACGTCCGCACCTTCCAGCACTTCCTGTGGAAGGACATGCCCGGCGCCCTGCTCCCCGACGACCCGGCGACCGACGCGCCGGCCGACTGGTACTCGCCCGAGGAGCTCGACGTGCTCCGGCTCTCGTCGAAGTCGCACTGGGACGTGCCGATCGACGTGCCGGGCCGCAAGCCGGTGCACTTCCTCGTCTCGCACCCCACGCCGCCCAGCTTCGACGGCGCGGAGGACCGCAACGGCACCCGCAACCACGACGAGATCCGGTTCTGGGCCGACTACGTCACCGGAGGCCGCGCGGCGTCGTACATCTACGACGACGCCGGCGAGCGCGGCGGCCTCGACCGGGGCGAGCACTTCGTCGTCGCCGGCGACCAGAACGCCGACCCCTACGACGGCGACTCCGTGGACGCGGCGATCACCCAGCTGATCGATTACCCGCGCATCCAGGACCCGCACCCGCGGTCCACCGGCGCGGTCGAGCAGGCCGACCTGCAGGGCGGCGCCAACCTCACGCACTCCGGTCCGGACGCGGAGGACACCGCCGACTTCGCCGACACCACCCCCGGCAACCTGCGGGTGGACTACGTGCTGCCGAGCCGGACGCTGAAGGTGCGCGACACCGGCGTCTTCTGGCTTCCGACGCGCCACCCGCTGTTCGCGCGCCTGGTGGGCGTCTACCCGTTCCCGGTCAGCGACCACCGCCTGGTGTGGCTCGACGTGCGGACGCCTGCACGTCACCGCCGCTGATCGACGCAGCACCACCGGCCGGCCGGCACCTCCGGGTGCCGGCCGGCCTCGTGCTGTCCCTCCGCCGCTCCTGGCACACGCCGACCCCCTTACCCCCAGGGGTGTGATCGGGACGTCCCTCCAATCCGGGACCCGCCGCGCGCCGAATGGCCTAGGTCACACCAGTCGAGCCAGAGCCTCGGCGGGGCCGCCAGAGGCTGGGCGACCTTGAACGCACAGCGACACCCGGATGGAGTACGCATGTTCGGCAAGGCAGTAGTCACAGACATGATCAACCGCAGCGCGGAGAACGAGACGGACCGCCGCTTGTTCCTCAAGTCGGCCGGTGTCGCCGGTCTCGGCGTCGTCGGCGCCGGAGCGCTCGGCACCATGAGCGCCGCTCCCGCGCAGGCGGCGGCGATCAGCGACGGCGCCGTCCTCAACTTCGCGCTGAACCTCGAGTACCTCGAGGCGGAGTTCTACTCCTACGCGTTCTACGGCCGCGGCATCGACGACAAGCTGACGTCGGGCAAGGGCAAGAAGGGCGGCGTGGTCGGCGGCAAGAAGGTCCCGTTCCAGACGCCGGCGATCTACAACTACGCCAAGGAGATCGCGTGGGACGAGCTGCACCACGTGCAGTTCCTCCGCAAGGCGCTCGGCGGCGCCAAGGTCGCCCGACCGGCGATCGACCTGCAGAGCAGCTTCACCGCCGCGGCGACGGCGGCCGGACTGATCCAGCCCGGCCAGACCTTCGACCCGTTCGCCAACGAGAACAACTTCCTGCTGGCGGCGTACCTGTTCGAGGACGTCGGCGTCACGGCCTACAAGGGCGCGGCCCCGCTCATCTCCAACAAGACCTACCTCGAGGCGGCCGCCGGCATCCTGGCCGTCGAGGCGTACCACGCCGGTCTCGTCCGCTCGGCCCTCTACTCCAAGGACCTGCAGGACGCGGCGCGGGCCATCTCGAACGCCCGCGACAGCCTGGACGGCACGGGCAACCGGGACCAGCCCATCGGCAACGCGACCTCCGCCAACATCACGCCCGTCGACGGCAACGGCATCGCCTTCAGCCGCTCGGCCGGTGAGGTGCTCAACGTGGTCTACCTCAACCCGAAGTCGGTCACCAAGGGCGGCTTCTTCCCCCAGGGCGTCAACGGCGTCATCCGCAAGAGCGCGTGATCGTCGTGCCGACGATCGAGCTGGTCGGGATGCTGCTGCTCGGCCTCGTGGTGCTCCGCGCCGCGTGGCTGGCGACGCACCCGGCCGTGCACCACGCCGCGCTGCGGCCGGCTCGCTGGTCGCGCGAGGTCGACCGCGTGCTGCACGGACACCACCCGCAGCACCGGGCGTGACCGCTCCAGGTGGCCTGGACACCCCCGTGGTGTCCGGGCCACCTCGGACCGGCTGAGAGGAGAACCCCATGTTCGGCATCGGACTGCCCGAGCTCGCCGTCATCGCCTTCTTCGGCGTGGTGCTGCTCGGGCCTGACAAGCTCCCCGGGCTGGCCAAGCAGCTAGCCCACGGCATCAAGGCGGCCAAGCGCATGGGTGACTCCGTGCGCGACGACCTCCGCACCTCGCTCGGCGAGGAGTACGCCGACCTCGAGCTGCGCGACCTCCACCCGCGCGAGCTCGTGCGGCGCCAGGTCCGCGAGGCGCTCGACGAGCGCGACGCGGAGGGCACCGACGCGGACGGCGACCTCGCGCACGAGGAGCTCGAGGACGACGAGGACGACGAGGACGAGGTCGACGAGGTCGACGGGCTCCACGTCACCGCAGCACGGCACGACCCCGCCGCCGCCGGCGTCGGAGACGCAGGAGCGGTCCCGCTCCGCGACGAGAGGAAGACCGCATGACCACCACCACATCCCTGCTGATCGGCGGGTTGGGCGGCATGGAGCTGCTCATCATCCTGGCCGTGCTGGTCCTGCTCTTCGGGGCCACCAAGCTGCCCGAGCTGGCCCGTGGCACCGGCCAGGCGCTGCGCATCTTCAAGGCCGAGACCAAGGCCCTGAGCGACGACGACCGGCCCGCGCCGGCCGCGGGCGCAGCCCAGCCCGTCGCGCAGCCCGTCGCCCCGCCCGTCGCGCAGCCCGTCGTGGAGGCGCCGCACGACCGGGACGCCGCGCGCGGCTGAGGGGGACGGCCATGTCCATCGCCACCGTCGTCGACGTCCTGCGGGGCCCGGCCGCCGGGCCGGGAGTCGTCCCGGGCCGGATGTCGCTGGCCGACCACCTCCGCGAGCTGCGCGCCAGGCTGATCCGCTCGGCGCTGGTCCTGGTGGTCGCCTTCGGCGTCGCCCTGCTGTTCTTCGACCCGCTGCTGGCGCTGGTGCTGGGACCGTACAACCAGGCCCGCGACCTCGTCGGAGCCGACACCCGGACCACGGCGTACGTCGCCGGCGCCACCGGTCCCCTCATGCTGCACCTGAAGCTCTGCGGGACGGCGGCAGTGATCGCGTCCAGCCCCTACTGGCTCTACCAGGCCTGGGCGTTCGTGGTCCCGGGCCTGCTGCCCCGCGAGCGACGGTGGTCGCGGGTCTTCGCCGCGGTCGCCGGCCCGCTGTTCATCGGCGGCGTGGCGCTGGGCTACTACGTGCTGCCCAAGGGGCTGGGCGTGCTCATCGGCTTCACGCCCGACGGCATGGAGAACCTCGTCGAGTTCGGCGAGTACTTCTCGTTCTTCAGCCGGATGCTCCTGGTCTTCGGCGTCGCGGTAGAGCTGCCGTTCTTCCTGGTGCTGCTCAACCTCGCCGGCGCCGTGACCGGCGCGCAGCTCGGACGGCACCGCACGATCATCCTGATGGCGACCGTCGTGTTCGCCGCGATCGCGACGCCGTCCACCGACCCGTTCAGCATGCTGATGCTCGCCGTGCCGATGATGGTGCTGTTCGGGCTCGCAGAGGTCGTCACCCGCACCGTGGACCGGCAACGGGCGCGCCGCGCGCTCCCGCGAGACCTGGGCATCTCGGAGGTCTGAGGGTGTTCCAGTCCAAGCGCTTCGCCGCTCCCCCGCCGCGCCGCCCGCTCACCGGCGCGATCCCGGACCTCACCGCCGACGTGCCGGTGGGTCCGGGCGGCTCGGGCGGGCCGGGAGTGTCACGCCGCGCCCGGACGTGGCCGCTGCTGGGCCCCGCGTTCGTGACCGCGGTGGCGTACGTCGACCCGGGCAACTTCGCGACCAACATCGCCGCCGGGTCGGGCTACGGCTACCTGCTGGTGTGGGTGGTGGTGGTCAGCAACGTGATGGCGATGCTCATCCAGTACCTGTCGGCGAAGGCGGGCGTGGCGACCGGGATGAGCCTGCCCGCCCTGTGCCGGGCCCACCTGCCGCGCCCGGTCGTGCGCGGGCTGTGGGGCCAGGCCGAGCTGGTGGCGATCGCCACCGACCTGGCCGAGGTCGTCGGCGGTGCACTCGCGCTCAAGCTGCTCTTCGACCTCCCGCTGCTCGCCGGCGGCGCCATCACCGCCGCGGTGGCCTTCGCCCTGCTCGGCCTCAAGGGTCGCGACCACCGGCACTTCGAGACCGTGATCACCGGCCTGCTGGGGGTGATCCTGGTGGGCTTCGTGTACGACGTGGCCGTCAGCGGCGTCGACTCGGTGGCGGTGCTGGACGGCACCCTGCCGCGCTTCGCCGACGCCGACAGCGTGATGCTGGCGGCCGGGATGCTGGGCGCCACGGTCATGCCGCACGCGATCTACCTCCACAGCGCCCTCACCAGCGAGCGGCTGCGCCCGCGCAGCGACGCCGAGCGCCGCACGGTCATGCGAAGCCAGCGCGTGGACGTCGTCGGCGCCATGACCGTGGCGGGCCTGATGAACCTCTCCCTCCTCCTCGTGGCCGCGGCGGCCCTGTCGGGTCAGGGCATCGACACCATCGAGGGCGCGCACGCCGGGCTCGGCGCGTCCCTCGGCCAGGCGTCCGCGCTGTTGTTCGCGCTCGGGCTGCTGGCGTCGGGGTTCGCGTCCAGCAGCGTCGGGACGCTGTCGGGGCAGGTCATCATGGAGGGGTTCGTGCGACGTCGCGTCCCGCTGGCGGCCCGGCGGCTGGTCACCCTGCTCCCGGCCGTCGTGGTGCTGGCGATCGGCGTCGACCCGACCCAGGCACTCGTCGCCTCCCAGGTCGTGCTGTCCTTCGGCATCCCCTTCGCGCTGGTGCCGCTGGTGTGGTTCACCGCGCGTCGCGACGTGATGGGCACGCTGGTCAACCGCAAGGTCACGACGGGCGCCGGGGTGCTGGTCGCGGCGGCGATCGTCGTCCTCAACGTCGTGCTGCTGGTGCAGCTGGCCGCCTGAGCGTGGCGATCAGGCGTTGCCGTCGACGTAGCGACCGTCGGGGGTGGTGGGGTTGTCCTCGTTGATGGCCTCCACCGCCTCGGTGATCTCGGCCTCGGCCAGCGGCGGGCGCCGGTCGAGGTGGATGCCGGCGATCATGCAGCGCACCGACCCGCCGGCGAGCTCGATGGTGGGGATGTCGACGGCGACGATCTCGCAGGACTCCTCGATCGCCGCGACCTGGTCGGGACGCAGCGAGCGGCAGGCGCGGCCCGACATGGCCATGATGTAGCGCCGCTTGCCGTCGGGTCCGCGACCGCAGAGCTCCACCGCGTTGCCGGCGAACTCCCGCACCTGCTGCTCGGTCAGCTCGACGATGGTCCGTCCGGTCACCGCGAGCCGCTCGCGCACCTGCTCGCGGCGGTGCTCGTCGGGGATCATCTCCAGCGCGATCAGTGCGACCTCGGTGCCCACGCAGGCGATGACGTTGGTGTGGTAGACCGGCACGCCGTCGGAGTCGACCGCGTCGAAGGCCATCGGCTCGTAGTTGAAGTCGGTGCAGAACCGCTCCAGCACGGTCACGTCGGCGCGGTGGCTGCGCGCGGTGTACGCCACCCGCGAGACGTGGTCGAGCACCATCGCTCCGGTGCCCTCGAGGAAGACGCCGTCCGGCTCGAGGCCGGAGTAGTCGATGATCGCCTGCACGCGGTACTCGGACTTGAGCATCTCCAGCACGTCGGCGCGCCGCTCGTGGCGCCGGTTGGAGGCGTACATCGGGTAGACCGCGACGGTGCCGCCGGCGTGGGTCGAGAGCCAGTTGTTCGGGAACACGCTGTCGGGGCGGGTGTGGTCGTCGTCGTCGAAGACGTGGACGCGTACGCCGGCGGCGCGCAGGGCCGCCGCGAGCGCGTCCATCTCCGCCAGCGCCATGGCCGAGGTGGTGTCGTCGGACTGTCCGGCGGGGGCGTCGGACTGGAACGCGTTGTCGGCCGCCGTCGCCGGGTTGGGGACGTAGTGGGTGGCGCGGACGAGGATCACGGCAGAGGGGGCCTGGGCACTCACGGGAGGAATGTAGGCCACCGGGCACGTCCTTGGTGAACCGCTGGCTACGTCGCCGTCCGACCCGCCAGGACGACGGCCGCGAGGAGGTCTGCCACCTCGCCGGGATCGTGGGTCACGGCCGCGTCGTAGCAGGCCAGCTCGGTCTCCACCCAGCCCGGCACGTCCGCGGCGTGCCAGAGCCCGGACGGCACGACGCCGTGCTCCTCGGCCCAGCCGATCACCCGCTCGTTGACCTCCTCGGCCGTGCCGGGGGCGTAGGCGAGAAAGGTCGAGATGTGCGGCACCTCGGGGAACGTCGCGAAGCCCCGCGCGTGCAGGGCGGCAGCGAGCTCGATCGCCCACGCCCGGTGCTCGCCGAACCTCGTGAGCTGCTCACGCAGGCCCCCCAGGCCGCCGACCGCGGCCGCAGTCATGGAGTAGAGGGTGCCGCCCATGCGCGTCCGCCAGGAGCGCAGCTCCCCGGCGAGGTCCTCGGGGCACACGACGAGCGCGCCGCTCGAGCTGCCGAGCCCCTTGTAGAGCGAGACGTACATCGAGTCGAACAGCTCGCCCGCCTCGGCCAGGGTGCGGTCCCAGTGCGGCACCGACTCCCAAATCCGGGCACCGTCCGCGTGCAGCGGCACGCCGCGTCGGCGGGCCGCCGCGGACAGGTCGACGAGCTCGTCCCACGACGGGAGCAGGCACCCGGCATCGCGCAGCGGCAGCTCCACCAGCGCCGCGCCCAGGCGACCGCCGACCCCGGCCAACGCGCCCGCGGTGGGCGTCTCGCGCCCGGTGGTCAGCCACTCGAGCTCGAGCCCGAGGACCCGGCGCGGCCCGTCCTGCTCGTGTCGCACGAGGTGGGACAGGTCGGGCAGTGCGACCCGGCGCGATCCCGAGCGGTCGCACCAGGCGCGGAGGGTGGCCTGCTGGGCCATCACGCCGCTCGGAAACATGACGGCAGCCGGCTTGCCGAGCAGCTCGGCGACCTCGGCCTCCAGCTGGGCGACCGCGCCGGCCTCGCCGTAGCGGTCCCACTCGACGCCGTGCTCGTCGGCGAAGGAGGCGAGCTCGCGGAACATCGCCGCCGGGGACGACGGCGCGCGCCAGAAGATCGGCTCGGCCGAGGCCGACGCCGCGCGGAGCCGGTCGCGGAGGTCGCTCGTCGAGGACATCCCGGTCGGGCCGGCTCAGGCCTGGCGCTTGAACCAGTACGTCGTGTCGGATCCGGGGATCACCTGCACGAGCTCCCAGCCGTTGACGCCCAGCGTGGAGAGCAGGTCCTCCCACGACTCGGTGCCCTCGACGAGCGCCTCCGGGTCCGCGTTGTAGCCGCCGACCTCCACGTTGCCCTCGTCGTCCACAGTGATCTCGAGATGTGCCCAAGCAGCCATGCCGCGATCCTGCCACGTCTCCGGTCGCCGCGGGGGCTCAGTCCCAGCAGCGCATCCACGACCCGCGCTCCTGTTGCGCTGCGCGCCGCTCGGCGCGCTGGTAGGACGCGGCACGGCGGAAGGGGTCGTTGCGGTGGACGTACACCCGGGCGCGGCCCGCGGCGAGCTGGGCGCGTCCGACGTCCGTGCCGCGACGGTGCACGTAGCGCAGCAGCCGGTCGTAGCGGTCGCGGTCGGCCTGCGAGGGATCCGAGACGAGGAGCACCCGGGAGCCGACCGGCGTGAGCCGTCGCAGCGAGCGGCTGGCCTCGGAGCCGCCGCACTCGGTGCGGCCGTGCACCTCCGGGGTGTCGATGCCGAGGAGGCGCACGTACTCCTCGTCGCCGTCCGGCATCCGCACCAGGAGCGTGTCGCCGTCGGTCACCCGGACGACCCGCGCACGATCGCGGCGGATGTGGCCGCTGCCGGAGCCACCCGGGTCGGTGGTGGACGTGGTCGGCGCCGCCGGCGTCGGTGTCGCGCTCGGGACCGGCGTCGGAGTCGACGTCGGAGTCGACGTCGGAGTCGAGGTGGGCGTCGAGGTCGGAGTCGAGATGGGCGTCGTGACGACCGGCGTGACGGTGGTCGAGCACGGGCAGGGGTTCGACTCGCAGGCGACGCCGTCCCCGTCGGATTCGAGCTGGTGCGGGTCACCGGGCCCGGCGCTGGCGAAGAACGCCTGCGCGGCGGCCTGGGTCGCGAAGTCGCCGCAGTCCATGTCGGCCGCCTCGGCCGGGTCGGCCGCCAGCGACGTGCAGACCGCCGTCAGCACGGTGGCGAGCAGGAGCAGGACGAAGCGACGCATGGCGCCACCTTCACCCGGCGCGATCGCCCCCTCGTGCGACTCGGCGGGAAATGGCTCGATCGGACTACGCGTCCGGGCCGGCGAGCGGCCACTCACGCAGCACGCGGCAGTCGCCCGACTCCCACCACGCGAGCTGGAGCCGGTCGAGCACCACGTCGACCGGCACGGTCCCGGCGAGCAGCGCCGCCGTCGACGCCAGGTCGACCTCGTCCGACACGGCGTCGACGGTCAGGTGGGGTCGTACGTCGTCGCCGAACCGACCGCCGTACGGCGTCCACGCCGGGAACGCCGCCACCAGCCGGCCGGTCAGGTCGCGCAGCAGGTCGTCCGGATCGGGCACGAGGTGGAGGATGCCGTCGGGAAACTGCGCGAGGTCCGCGAGCCGCACCCGGATCGGCGGGGTGGCCGCGGCGAGGCCGCCGACCGTCGCGAGCGTGGCGGCGTCCGGCGCCGGGTCGAACGGCCCGAGGGCCGTGATGTGGGCGTGCCCGAACCGGGGGTCCGTCGACACGAAGCCGGGGTCGTAGTGGGCGGTGCGAGCCCGGACCCACGCCTCCAGCGGCGGGACCGGCAGCTGGAGGACGGAGTGGCCGGGCACGGCACCAGACTGGCACGTACCCGAGGTGCCGCACGCCCTAGGCTGACCGCGCCATGGACCAGACGCGCATCGCCCCACCCTCACCCGAGACTCACGCGGCAGCTCGCGAGCGCCTGGCCGGCCTCGCCACCCCGTCCGGCGCCCTCGGCCGAGTGGGCGAGCTCGGCGCGTGGCTGGCCGCCGCGCAGGGCGAGGTGCGCCCGCGCCCGGTGACGGACGTGCGCCTGGTGGTGTTCGCCGGCGACCACGGGGTCGCCGCGCACGGCGTCTCGGCCTATCCGCCCGCGGTCACCGAGGCGATGGTCCGCACGATCGTCTCCGGGCGGGCCGGCGTGAGCGCGTTGGCCCGCGCGCACGGCGTCGAGGTGAGCGTGGTCGACGTCGCCGTGGACGCCGACCTCGCCGACCTGCCCGCGGAGGTCACCGCGCGCAAGGTCCGGCGCGGGTCCGGCGCCATCCACCTGGCCGACGCGCTCACCGCCGAAGAGGCCGGACGCGCCGTCGCGCTCGGCGCCGAGGTGGCGCGCGAGCTCGTCGACGGCGGCGCGCAGCTGCTGATGACCGGCGACCTCGGGATCGGCAACACCACGCCCGCTGCCGCACTCGTCGCCGCCGTGCTGCACCTCCCCGCCGACGAGGTGACCGGCCGGGGCACCGGCGTCGACGACGCCGGGTGGACCCGCAAGCGCGACGTCGTCGCCACGGCCCTGAAGCGCGTCGCCGGCCGGGACCTCGATCCTGTAGGGCTGCTGACAGCGCTCGGCAGCGCCGACCTCGCGGCCACGACCGGCTTCCTCGCCGAGGCGTCGCGCCTCGGCGTCCCGGTCGTGCTCGACGGGCTCATCTCGGTGGCCTGCGCCCTGGTGGCCGAGGCGCTCGCGCCGGGCGCCCGGACCTGGTGGGTCGCGGGGCACCGCTCCACCGAGCCGGCTCAGGGCCACGCGCTCGACGCGCTCGGCCTCGAGCCGCTCCTCGACCTCGGCATGCGCCTCGGTGAGGGCTCCGGTGCCGTCGCCGCGCTGCCGGTCCTGCGCTCGGGCATCGCGGTGCTGCGCGACGTCGCCCTCCTGTCCGAGGTCCTGCCGGCGTGATCGTGCGGGATGCCTGGCTGTTGGCCACGGGGACCCTCACCGCGGTGCGGGTCCCGCCTCCGAGCCGGGTGGACCGGTCCGTCGCCGGCCTCGCCATGGTGCTGGCACCGGTGGCCGTGGTCCCCCTCGGCGCCGCAGCGGCGGTCGTCGCCCTCGTCGCCCGCTGGGTCGATCTGCCCGCACCCGCGGCGGCGTACGCCGTGCTGCTCGTGCTGGCGCTGGGCACCCGTGCCTTCCACTGGGACGGCCTGGCGGACACCGCCGACGGCCTGACCGCGTCGTACTCCCCCGCGCGCTCGCTCGAGGTCATGCGCACCGGGCCCGTCGGCCCCGCAGGCGTGGTGGCGTTGGTCCTCGTCGCCGGGCTGCAGGCCACGGCGCTGACGTCCCTCCTGCGGCACGAGCACGGGTGGTGGGTCGTCGCCCTGCTCGTCTGCGCCTCGCGTGCCTGCCTGGCCGTGGCGTGCCTTCGCGGCGTGCCGGCCGCCCGAGCCGAGGGGCTGGGCGTGGTCCACGTCGGCGCGGTCCCGGCGCTCGGCGCGGTCGTCTCGCTGCTCGTGGCCGCCGCCGCCGTGGCAGCGGCCGGACACGGGCTCGGGTCGCCGTGGCCGCTGCTGGCGGGACTGCTGCTGATGGTGGCGGCGGTCCTCGCGCTGGCCCTGCGCTGCGTACGCCGGCTCGGCGGGATCACCGGAGACGTGCTCGGAGCCGCCGTGGAGGTATCGCTCGCGGTGCTGCTCCTGGCGGCGGCCACCGTCTGAGCGATGCCCGCCGAAGGCGCGCGGGAGAAGGCTCTGACAGGATGCGCGCCATGCGGATCCTGGTCACCGGCGGCGTGCGGTCCGGCAAGTCCACCCATGCCGAGGCGCTGGTGGGCGACGGGCCCGCGGTCTACGTCGCGGCCGGGCCTTCGCCGGACGTCGACACCGACCCCGACTGGGGCGCGCGGATCGCCGCCCACCAGGCGCGGCGGCCCGCGTCGTGGGAGACCCTGGAGACGCAGGACCTGGTGCAGGCGCTCCAGGGCGGCGCCGATCCCGTGCTCGTCGACTGCCTCGGCACCTGGCTGGCCGCCGTGGTCGACGCTGCGGACGCGTGGGAGCAGGACTCCGCGACCGTCCACGACCTGGTGAGCGCCCGCGCCGACGAGTTCGCGGCCGCGCTGCGGGTCTGCGAGCAGGACGTCGTGGTCGTCACCAACGAGGTCGGGCTCGGCGTCGTGCCCGAGCACCGCTCGGGGCGCCTCTTCCGCGACCTGCTCGGCGTGGTGAACATGCGGGTCGCCGCGGCCTGCGACGAGGTCCACCTGGTGGTGGCCGGGCGCGTCCTGCGCCTCTGACGAGCCGCGCGCAGACCCGTCAGGACAGCAGGACGACCCCGCCGAGCGCCACCAGCCACGACACGAACGAGCCGAGCAGGAAGTACTCCGTCATCTGGTGGACGCGCTCCTGCTCGCGTCGCGACGACAGCTCGGGGAAGCGCAGCAGTCCCTTGGCAGCGACGACCACGCTGGCCGCCGTCACCTGGCCGGCCAGGGCGAGGCCCAGGATGAAGATCCGCTCCAGCGGTCCGAGCAGGCGGCCGCCCTTGAGGCGCGTGGGAGGCATCCGGCCGTCGGCGAGAGGGTGGATGGTGCCGGTCGACTTGAGGACCAGGCGGACCAGCACGTTGCCGGTGGAGAGCTGGACGCCGAACGCGCCGAGCAGCAGCAGGAAACGGTCGGGGTCCATGCCTTCGAGTGCGGGCAGGGCGACCGAGTCCAACCAGCGCCCCAGCAGCCTGTCCGCCCCGGGCGCGAGTCCGGAGCAGGCCACCGACACGGCGAGCGCCAGCAGGAAGACGCCGAGCGGCAGCCATGCGGGTCCCGGGTGCCCGAAGCCCCACGTCACCGTCACTCCCCACACGAGCACCGCTGCGACGATCGCGAACAGGGCGACGACGTCGCGACCACCGGTCAGCCCCGCCAACAGGCCGACGACGAGGGCAACGAGTGCCCCCACGCACTCGGGCAGGTAACGCACCTTGCGCACGGAGTGGGTGAGGTCCGTGGCGGCGAAGCCGATCAGCATGATCGCGATCCAGCTCATCGCTGACCATCTCCCTTCTGCGGCCCCAGCATGTCGTGGGCTGCGACGATCGCCCCCAACCCGTCGGCGCGCACCCGTTGCGACACCGCGGAGGCACTGATGCCGAGCTGCTCGGCGAGCTCGCGCTGCGTATGCTGCGACAGCAGACCACGCAGCACCGACAGCGAGCGTTCGGACAGCCGGCTGACCCGCTCGTCGCGCAGGACCAGACCGGCGTTGACGAGCCCGGCGTGCGGTCCGTCGGTGGCGCCGTCGGCCGCGACGTACGCCGTGCGCAGCCAGCGAGATGCTGCCGTGCGCCCGGCACGGGCGGCGGCGTCGATGGCGGCGCGAGCGGCCCACCACCCGGGACCGTCCTCGATGCCGCCGTCGTCCAGGACGGTCGTGGTCCCCCAGCCGATGCCGTGCCGCACGTCGTGGTCGGGCAGGAGCCGCAGGCGCACCAGCAGGGAGGCCTGAACCGCCTCCCCGACCGTGCCGAAGGTCCCCTGGTGCTCGTCGCCGGCGGTGATCCACAATGGCCGCACCGGTCGCAGCAGCTCGTTGACCTCCTGCAGCGCGGCGTCGAGGCGCCGGTGCAGCTCGGCCCGGTCGCGCGAGGACCGGGAGCCCACGAGGTCACCGATCACGGTCGCCACGGACGTCATGGCCCAATGGTGAAGGTGATTGCTTCATCTGTCTAGAGATGAAGCGTTCGACTTCACTCCCAGAACACGCGCTCGACCACGGCGTGCGCCCGGCGCGTGGTGCGGAGGTAGTCGTTGAGCAGCTCGTCGGACGAGCCCGGCGGGTAGCCCAGCACGCCGGCCACCGCGGCCCGTTCGCGGGCGTCGCGGGGCAGCTGGTCCGACGGCCGCCCGCGCACCAGCGTCACCGCGTTGCGCACCCGGCTCACCAGCCGCCACGCCTCCGCCAGCCTCGCTGCGTCGGACTCGGCGATCAGTCCGGCCTCCACGGCGGCGGCCAGCGCCGGCAGGGTCTGCGGCGTCCGCAGCGCCTCGACCGTCCCCGCGTGGCGCATCTGCAACAGCTGGACCGTCCACTCGACGTCGGCGAGCCCGCCGCGCCCGAGCTTGAGGTGCGTCTGGCGATCGGCTCCGCGCGGCAGGCGCTCCTCGTCCACCCGCGCCTTGATCCGGCGCACCTCGACCACGTCCGCCTCCGATATCCCCGCCTCGGGGAAGCGCAGCGGGTCGACGAGCTCGGTGAACCGCCGCCGCAGGCCTTCGTCGCCGGCGACCGGGTCGGCGCGCAGCAGGGCCTGGAACTCCCACACGTGCGACCACTTCGCGTAGTAGGCCGCGTAGGACTCCACCGTGCGCACCATCGGGCCGTTCCTGCCCTCGGGCCGGAGGTCGGGGTCGACCTCCAGCGGCGGGTCGCTGGCGGGCAGCGCGAGCAGCCGTCGCACCTCTGCGACCACCGCCTGGGCGAACGACGAGGCGACCTGCGGATCGGCGCCGTCGACGGGCTCGTGCACGAACATCACGTCGGCGTCGCTGCCGTAGGACAGCTCGAAGCCGCCGTAGCGGCCCATCGCGATCACCGCCAGCCGGCTGGGCGCGTCCGGCAGGCCGCGCTGGCGGCGCACCGACTCCGTGGCGATGTCGAAGGCGGCCTGCAGGGTGGCGTCGGTGAGCCGGCTCAGGCCCTGGCCGACCAGCGCCACGTCCGTCCCGGCCACCAGCTCGCCGCACGCGATGCGCAGCAGCTCGCGCCGGCGTACGGCCCGGACGGCGACGATCGCCGCCTCCGGTGACTCGGCTCGCTCGACCAGCGCCCGCATCTCGGCCAGCACCGCCTCGGCGGTCAGCGGCTCCAGCGGCTCCCCCAGCATCTTCACGCCCTGGGGCTCGCGCTCGAGCAGGTCGGTGGCATAGCGGGAGGTGCCCAGGACGTGCGCGAGCCGCTGGGCGACCTCACCCTCGTCGCGCAGCATCGTCAGGTACCACGGCGTCCGCCCCAGGCTCTCGCTGATCCGGCGGAACCCGAACAGCCCGGCGTCGGGGTCGGGCGAGTCCGCGAACCACTCCAGCAGCACCGGCAGCAGCGTGCGCTGGATGTCGGAGGTGCGGGACACGCCGCGGGTGAGCGCCTCGAGGTGGCGCAGCGCTGCCTTGGGGTCGGCGTACCCGAGTGCCGACAGCCGCGCCTCGGCCGCGTCGAGCGAGAGCCGAGCCTCGTCCCCGGCCAGCTTGGCCACGGCCCCGAGCAGCGGGCGGTAGAACAGCTTCTCGTGCAGCCGCCGCACCTCGCGGCGGTGGTGGCGCCACTGCCGCTCGATCTGCTCGGCCGGCTCGGAGAAGTAGCCCAGCGAGCGGCCCAGCCGGCGCAGCGACGACTCGTCCTCGGGCAGGACGTGCGTACGACGCAGCTGGTGCAGCTGGATGCGGTGCTCGAGCGTGCGGAGGAACGAGTAGGCCTCGTGCAGCCTCTCGCCGTCCTCACGACCGACGTAGCCGCCCTCCGTCAGTCGCGCCAGCGCACTGAGCGTGGCCGCGTCGCGCAGCGAGGGGTCCACCCGGCCGTGGACCAGCTGCAGGAGCTGGACCGCGAACTCGACGTCGCGCAGTCCTCCCGAGCCGAGCTTGAGCTGACGCTCGGCCTCGTGGGCGGGGATGTGCTCGATCACCCGGCGACGCATCCCCTGGACCTCGGTGACGAAGCCGTCGCGCTCGGCGGCGGTCCACACCATCGGCTCGATCATCTCGAGGTAGTCCCGGCCCAGGGCCAGGTCGCCGGCCACCGGCCGGGCCTTGAGCAGCGCCTGGAACTCCCAGGTCTTGGCCCACTTCTCGTAGTAGCCGCGGTGGCTGGCGAGGGTGCGCACCAGTGGCCCCTGGCTGCCCTCGGGACGCAAGTTGGCGTCGACGGGCCAGATGGTGCCCTCGCGCGTGTGGTCGGAGCAGATCCGCATCAGGTGCGAGGCGAGCTGGGTGGCGGTCCGCAGGGCCGCCTGCTCGTCGGCGCCCTCGGCCGGCTCGTGGACGAAGACCACGTCGACGTCGGAGACGTAGTTGAGCTCGTGCCCTCCGCACTTGCCCATCGCGACCACCGCGAGCCGGACCGCGTGCGCCGCCTCCCCCAGGCGCGCCCGGGCCACCGCCAGGGCCGCGTCGAGAGTGGCCGCGGCGAGGTCGGACAGCTCGGCCGCCACGTCGTCGACGCCCACGTGGTGGGCCAGGTCGCGGGCGGCGAGCCGCAGCAGGATCCGCCGGTGCTCCACGCGCAGCGCGTCGACCGCCTCCGCGTCGGGCATCCGCGCCACCGGCTCGGCGTCGTGGGGGTCGGCCCCGACCGCGGTCAGCAGCGCCTCGCGCACGGCGTACGCCGCCGGGCGGGTGCTGCCGAGCGTCGGGTCGGTCAGCTCGCGCCAGTGGTCGGGGTGCCGCGAGAGGTGGTGGGCGAGCGCCTCGCTGGCCCCGAGCACCGCGCACAGGCGCATGGCCGTGCCCTCGTCGTCGGCGATCGCCCGCAGGACGGTCCCGGGGTCGCCCCCGCCGTCTGCGACCGCCTCGGTGAGGCGCAGGAGGGCGGCCAGGGCGGAGTCGGGGTCGGCCGACGCCGACAGCGGTCCGACCAGCTCCGGGCCGCACCCGCCGAGCAGCGCGAGGTCGCGCAGCGCCCCCGTCCCGTCGCGGAACCCGCGCCGCACGAGCTGGCCGGCCGTCACGTCCTGCGCCACGGTCGCGCTCAGCCCCGGCGCGACGTGGCGCCGACGCCGGACGGCTCGTGCTCGTCGATCACGTCGCCGATCCTATGCCCGGGACGCACGGTCCCGTGGGGAGCGCCCGCTCCAGCCGGTGACGCTCGGGCTAGAGGACCGGGAGCATCCGGTCGCGCTCGTAGGCGGTGACCTGGCCCCGGTACTCCTCCCACTCCGCGCGCTTGTTGCGGAGGAAGAAGTCGAAGACGTGCTCGCCCAGGGTCTCGGCGAGCAGCTCGGAGTCCTCGGCGATGCCGATCGCGTCGTGCAGGCTCTTGGGCAGCGGCGCGATCCCCAGCGCCTTGCGCTCGCGCTCGGTGAGGGACCACACGTCGTCCTCGGCCTCGCGCGGCAGCTCGTAGCCCTCCTCGATCCCCTTCATGCCGGCGGCCAGGACCACGGCGAAGGCGAGGTAGGGGTTGCAGGCGGCGTCGACGGTGCGCAGCTCGATGCGGGTCGACTGGCCCTTGTTGGGCTTGTACATCGGCACGCGGATCATCGCGGAGCGGTTGTTGTGGCCCCAGCAGATCGACGAGGGCGCCTCGCCGCCGCCGAGCAGCCGCTTGTAGGAGTTGACCCACTGGTTGGTCACCACGCTGATCTCGCTGGCGTGGCGCAGGATCCCGGCGATGAACTGCTGACCGGTCCGCGACAGCTGGTACTGGGCGCCGGCCTCGAAGAAGGCGTTGCGGTCGCCCTCGAACAGCGAGACGTGCGTGTGCATGCCCGAGCCGGGGTGGGTGGTGAACGGCTTGGGCATGAAGGAGGCCCAGATGTCCTGGCCGAGCGCGACCTCGCGGATGACGGTGCGGAAGGTCATGATGTTGTCGGCCGTGGTGAGCGCGTCGGCGTACCTCAGGTCGATCTCCTGCTGGCCCGGGCCGCCCTCGTGGTGGCTGAACTCCACCGAGATGCCCATCGCCTCGAGCATCGTGATCGCCTCGCGGCGGAAGTCCGCACCCCGGGACTGCGCGGTGTGGTCGAAGAACCCGCTGCGGTCGACGGGCTGCGGCTCGTCACCCTTCCCGGGCACGTCCTTGAACAGGTAGAACTCGATCTCGGGGTGGGTGTAGAACGTGAAGCCCTTGTCCGCCGCTGCCCCCAGGGTGCGCTTCAGCACGTGGCGCGGGTCGGCGTACGAGGGGCTGCCGTCGGGCATCACGATGTCGCAGAACATGCGAGCCGTGGCCGGTCCGCCGTCGTCGCCGGTGCGCCAGGGCAGGATCTGGAACGTCGAGGCATCGGGGTGGGCGAGCATGTCGGACTCGTAGACGCGGGCGAAGCCCTCGATGGCCGAGCCGTCGAAGCCGATGCCCTCCTCGAAGGCGTTCTCCAGCTCGGCCGGCGCCACGCTCACGCTCTTGAGAAAGCCGAGCACGTCGGTGAACCACAGCCGGACGAACCGGACGTCGCGCTCCTCGAGCGCGCGCAGTACGAAGTCCTCTTGCTTGCCCATGGCACCAGCCTAGGGGGCGTCGGCTGGCATCCCGCCCGGTGGCTGCGGTGTGGGCCCGACGGGCCGCGGTCACCGGTCCCGGTCAGCGGTCAGTGCTCGCCGTCCGAGGGCAGGCGGCTGCTGATGACGGCCTCGCGACGCGCCCGGTCGGCGACGTGCAGGTCGCGCAGCACGCGCCGCAGCTGGGCCTCGTCGGGCACCAGGCCGAAGCGCAGGTGGATGCCCGGGGGGTCCGGCTCGCGGTCCATCGGCAGCAGCAGCCGGCTGAGTCGCCAGCGGTACGACGGCGCGCCGGCGACCGCGGTGAGGACGAGGGCTGCCCAGCGCGTCCCGAGGTTCTCGTGCACCACGGCACCGACGTCGTCCCACGCCAGCTCGCTGTCGATGCCTGCGCCGTGCAGCTCGACGAGGTCGGCGGAGATCCGCAGCTCGGGACGCCTCGCCCACGCGCGCCACATCTCGGCGGCCAGGACCAGCAAGAACACCGCCGGCAGACCGGCCACCACGCGCACGCCGGCCCGGTCGTCGAGGACCGCGGCGAGGGCGAGCCCGGCGCCGAGCACCGTGAGGACCACGGCGACGGCCGGGACCTGCCCGCGCTCACCGAGCCCGAGCGCCCAGGCCGGCCGGCCGCGCAGCTCGGTGCGGCGCCACGTGGACACGCTGCGCCGCTGCCCGAGCGCGACCAACACTGCCACGGACAGCATGAACGCGCCGACGACGCCGTTGAGGAGGCGCTGGTCGTCCCGGGTCCCGGCCAACCAGAGGGCGCCGACACCGATGACACCGGTGATGAGGACGGTGAAGATCCCGACGGGACGGGAGGTGAAGGCGTTGCGCCCCGCCACCCGCTCAGAAGATCGAGTCAAAGACGTCTCCCACTCCCTCGCCGATCGCGCCGAACGTCTCGCCGATCTCCTCGACGCCGTCGACGACGGCCCCGCCCCAGTCGCCGAGGGTGTCGGCGCCGGAGTCGAAGAGGCTGTCGATCGCGCCCGAGGTGAAGGCACCCACCACCGTACCGACGGCGGCGCCGACGATCACGCCGGCCGCCGTGCCGACGCCGGGGATCGGCACGAAGCTGCCGACGACGCCGCCGATGTAGGCACCTGAGGCGGCGCCCGCGGCGATGGACGCGATCGCCGGGACCGCGTTGGAGGTGATCGCCTGGGCGGGACCCTCCTCCTCCCCAGTTCGAGAGCGCACGGCGCGCGGCGGGGTGGTCAGCGTCGAGCCGGTCGGCCCCGGGAAGGGCGGGTAGTCGCGCGGCAGCCTGCGCGTCTCGGAGACGGGCGCGCGGTCAGCGGCAGACGTTGACGTCCTGGGAGCCGAGGACGCCGTCCCAGACCTCGCGCATCGGCCCGACCCAGCTCTCGGTGGTCGGCACGAACGCGATGCTGCCGGGCACCTTCCCGTGCACGCCGTCCACCTCGACCTCCTCGACGACGAGCGGGACGGTGACCGCGCGGCGTCGGACGCCCTCCCAGCAGGCGGAGGCCTTCTTCTTCGTCACCGCCTCCTCGAGGGTGACGGGGTCGCCCACGCGCTCGCCGTTGTAGCGCCAGGCGACGGTGGTGACGTAGCCGGTGTGGCCCTCCCACGGCGCGCGCACCGTGACGGACATCCCCCAGGTGCGCTTGGTCGGCACGCGGAAGGTGACCTTCCCGTCCTCGACCTCACGGGTGCGGGACTCCCACACGTGCACCACGTCGGCGTCCAGGGTGCCCCGGGCGTTGACGAGCTGGATCTCGCAGCCCTCGCAGTCCTCGACGGTGAACGTCAGGCGGGTGCGCTGCTCGGCGGCGCGCTCCTCGGTGAAGGCCGCGCCCGCCGCGCCCATGGGCGCGAGCACGGTGGCGAGCAGGGCGCTGGCGACGGCGCTCACGAGGACGGTGGTTCGGTTGTTCATGGTGTCTCCTGTGGTGTGTTCTGTCCCCCTCTGGACGCGAACCACCGTCCGCGGGTTGCAACGACTTCTCAGTCGTCGCCCAACGTGTTCCGCTCCACCTCCGCCAGGGTCGGTCGGCCGCGGTTGCAGAAGACCTCGAGGTCCACCGAGTTCCGCCCGTCGCTGAAGACGGCGTCGACGTCGTCGTCGGGTCCCTTCTCCCAGCTGACGACCCGCCACCCGCCCGGCCGGTCGGGTCGCACGCCGACGCCGTACGCCCAGGTGTCACGACACTCCACCACGAACGCCCCCCACTCCCCGGCGACCTCGTCGCGCACCCGCGGGCCCGTCGGCGAGGGGACCGACGCGTCCACGACGTCGCCGCGGAGCACCTCGTCGCCCACCGGACCGCGGTCGCGGATCGTGGCGCCCACGGTCGAGACGGCGAAGACGCCGGCCATGACGGCGACGGCCGTGGTGGCAGCCCACAGGCCCACGAGCAGCATCCGACGTCGCACCCGCCCATCGTGCCCGGCGCCGGGTCAGCGCGACGACAGGGCGTGGTTAAGGCACGGCTAACGGTGACGGTGCGGCGTCGCCCGGAAGGTACGGTCACGGCGTGGCGCAGGTGCTGATCATCGAGGACGACGACCGGATCCGGCCCTTGCTGGTGCGCGGCCTGCGCGAGTGCGGCCACACCGTGACCTCGGCACCCACGGGCATGGCCGGCCTTCAGCTGGCTGTCGACTCCACGCCCGACCTGGTGGTGCTCGACCTCGGGCTGCCGGACGTCGACGGCACGCAGGTGCTGTCCATGCTGCGCGCGGTCAGCGCGGTGCCGGTGATCATCGCCAGCGCCCGTGCCGACGACCCGTCGCTGGTCGGCGCGCTCGACGCCGGCGCCGACGACTACGTCGTGAAGCCCTTCACCAGCGCCCAGCTCGACGCGCGCGTCCGCGCGGTGCTGCGGCGGGTCGAGCACGGCCGCCGGCGTCCGAGCACCCTGACGGTCGGCGGCCTTGCGGTCGACCTGGCGGGCCGCCGGGTCCATCTCGACGGGCGCGAGGTGGACCTGACCCCGCGCGAGTTCGACCTGCTCGCCCACCTCGCCGAGCGACCCGGCGAGGTGGTCACCAAGCGCGACCTGCTGGTCGAGGTGTGGCGCCAGCCGTGGGGCGGCTCGGACAAGACCGTCGACGTCCACCTGTCGTGGCTGCGCCGCAAGCTGGGCGAGACGGCCGCCGCTCCTCGCTACCTCACCACCGTCCGCGGCGTCGGCGTACGGCTCGCGGCGCCCGACGACCTCACCTCCGACGGGGACGGCTGACGTGCGCCGGAGCCTGCTGGTCACCGCCGCCGCGGCGATCTCGATGGTGCTCCTCGCCATGCTGGTGCCGATGGCCATCCTGGTCCGCAGCTATGCGCTCGAGGACCGGCTGGCCCGAGCCTCGCTGGAGGTGCAGGCCGTCGAGACCGTGGTGACACGCCACGACGACAAGGGCTCGGTGGCGGTCTACCTCGACCGGCTGAACGACGCCGACGCGCACAGCCGGATCACCGTGCTGTACCCCGACGGCACGGAGGTCGGACCCGACCCGGGCCAGGACGACAAGGTGCTCGACGCGCGCAACACGGGTCGAGCACGCGTGGACGACGTGCCTGGCGGCTCACAGGTGCTCGTGCCGGTCTCCCGGGGCGGGAACTCCGCCCTGCCGTCGCAGACCCCGGTCATCCGGGTCGTCGTCGAGGAACCCGGCCTGGACTCGGTCGTCGGGCTCGCCTGGGGCCTGCTCGCGCTGCTGGCGCTCGCGCTGCTCGCGGGCTCGCTCGTGGTCGTCGACCGCCTGGGCCGCTCGTTCGTGCAGCCGATCCGCCGGCTCGCCGAGCACACGCAGGCGCTGGGCCGCCCCGGCGCCATCGCGTCCGTGGCGACGTTGGAGGGCCCGCCCGAGGTGCAGGAGCTGGCCGGCGCCGTCGACCGGCTCGTCGGTCGCATCCAGCTGCTGCTGGCCCGCGAGCGGGAGCACGTCGCCGACCTCTCCCACCGCCTGCGCACCCCGGTGACGGCGCTGCGGCTGCGCGTGGAGACCGTCGCGGACCCCGCCCTGCGCGAGCGGCTCGGGTCCGACCTCGACGCCCTCCAGGCCACGGTGGACCAGATCGTCCGCGAGGCGCGGCGCTCCGAGCGCGAGGGGCTCGACCCGCGCACCGACGCGGTCGCCGTCATCACCGACCGGGTCCGCCACTGGGAGCCGCTCGCGGAGGACCAGGGCCGTCCCTGGGACACCGACCTCGCCCCGCGAGGACCGCTGCTGCGTGCCAGCCGGGCCGACCTGGAGGCGCTGGTCGACGTGCTGCTCGACAACGTCTTCTCCCACACGCCCGACGAGGCCGGCGTACGCGTCACGCTGACCGCCGACGACGACCACGTCGAGCTCGTGGTGGAGGACGCCGGCCCCGGCCTCCCCGCCGACCTGGACGCGACCGGCCGGGGCGAGAGCGGAGCCGGCTCGACCGGGCTGGGGCTCTCCATCGCTGCCCGGACGGCGGCTGACTCGGGCGGCACACTCGTCACGGGCGGCTCGGACATGGGCGGAGCCCGGGTCGCCGTGACGTTGCGGACGGCCTGACCCGGGCTCCCCTGCGTCGCTCAGCGCACGGTGACCTTCACCGAGCAGGCACGGCCGGTCTCGGGCGTCACCGTCAGCCGGAACGTGTCGCTGCCGGCGGTGTCGCGCCGCCACGTGCTGAGGTCGAGCTCGCCCTCGGCGTCGGCACGCAGGACCCGCGAGGCCGCGAGCGCGCCGTCGTGGCGCAGCGTGACCCGCCACTCGCTGCCGGGACGGGCCCCGTCGAGGTCGGCGTCGACGTCGAAGCCGCGGCGCTCACGGTCGACGCCCAGCTCGTACGTCGCGCCGGCGCACGTCCCGGCGCGGTCCACGTCGGCGGCGGCGGGTCCGGCGACCAGGACGGCGCTGCCGCCGACGGTCGCGAGCAGGGCGGTGGCGGCGACGGTCTTGCTCATGGTGGTGTTCATGCGATGTCTCCTACGGAAGTGGGGTCAGGAGCCGAGCGTGGCGGAGCAGGGCTCGCCCTCGGCCGGGGTGAAGGTGACGGCGTACGTCGCGTCGCCGGGATTGCCGGAGGCGTGGGCGTCGACGTCGATCTCGCCGTCCTCGTCGGTGGTGCGGGTCCCCGTCAGCAGCGTGCTGTCGCCGCGGGTCAGCTCCACGTCCCAGGTCTCGCCGGGGCCGGCCGACTGCAGCTCGGCGCTGACCTCGGTGCCGCCGTCCTCCGCCTCCGCGCTGAGCTCCCACGTGGCGCCCCCGCACGTCCCGCGCTCGGTCGTCTGCTCCTCCACCGAGCGGTCCACGGCGTACCAGGTGCCTGCGCCGGCCAGGACCGCGACGGCGGCGACGCTGCCGATGACTGCCTTCTTCTGCACTGTTCCTCCTCGTCGTCCGACGCCGAGGTGGCGTCTCGACCACGAGGCTCGCCGCAACGCCGCTAACCGCGCTGCAGCCGAGCGCTAAGGGCCGGCAAAGGCCGCGGCGGTCGCGTCAGGAGACCGGCACGTCCCGCTCGATCTCCGCCAGCCAGGCGGTGCCCTTGGCGTCGCTGGGCATCCGCCAGTCGCCGCGCGGGCTCATGGTGCCGCTCGGACTGACCTTGGGGCCGTTGGGCAGCGCCGAGCGCTTGAACTGGTTGGCGAAGAACCGCTTCACGAACACCTGCAGCCAGGTCCGGATGTCCTCCAGCCCGTACGCCACCCGCGCGTCCTCCGGGAAGCCCGGGGGCCACTCGCCCTCGTCGATGTCCTTCCACGCGTGCCAGGCCAGGAACGCGATCTTGCGGGGACGGAAGCCGTGCCGCACGACGAGCGCGAGGGTGAAGTCCTGCAGGTTGTAGGGACCGACCGAGTCCTCGGTCGCCTGCGGCTTCGTACCCTCCTCGGTCGGGATCAGCTCCGGGGTGATCTCCTGCTGGAGGATCTCGCGCAGCACCTCGTTGACCGGCTCGTCGAACTCGCCGTTGCCGATGACCCAGCGGATCAGGTGCTGCACGAGTGTCTTGGGAACGCCGGCGTTGACCGTGTAGTGCGACATCTGGTCGCCGACGCCGTACGTGCACCAGCCGAGCGCGAGCTCGGAGAGGTCACCAGTCCCCACCACGATGCCGCCGCGCTGGTTGGCGAGGCGGAAGAGGTAGTCGTAGCGCAGGCCGGCCTGGACGTTCTCGAAGGTGATGTCGTAGACCTTCTCGCCGCGTCCGTAGGGATGCCCGAGGTCGCGCAGCATCTGCTCGGCGGCCGGGCGGATGTCGAGCTCCTCGAAGGTGATCCCGAGGGCCTGCGAGAGCCGGGTGGCGTAGCCCTTGGTGGTCGCGCCGGTGGCGAAGCCGGGCATGGTGAAGCCGAGGACGTCGCTGCGCGGGCGGCCGAGCCGGTCCATCGCCTTGCACGCCACGATCAGCGCGTGGGTGGAGTCGAGTCCGCCGCTGACCCCGATGACCGCCTTGGGCGAGCCGATCGCGTTGAGCCGCTGCTCGAGGCCGGAGACCTGGATGTTGTAGGCCTCGTAGCAGTCGAGCTCGAGCCGCTCGGGGTCGTCGGGCACGAACGGGTAGCGGTCGACCTTGCGCATCAGCCCGATGTCGCCTGCCGGCGGGTCCAGCTCCCACTCGACGGTGCGGAAG
Source organism: Nocardioides sp. SYSU D00065 (assembly GCF_017916425.1). GTDB lineage: Bacteria > Actinomycetota > Actinomycetes > Propionibacteriales > Nocardioidaceae > Nocardioides. The sequence continues at coordinate 292,110 of NZ_JAFMSX010000004.1, forward strand.
CGCTGCACGCGCTCGGCGTGGGTGCGGCGGTTGTCGTCGAAGGTCACCTGGCGCAGCCGCTCCTGTCGCACGAGGTCGAGGTCGACGTCGACGACGGTGCGGCGCGGACCGTCGGGGAACCGCTCGCTCTCGCCGAGCAGCCGGCCGCACTCGTACACCATCGTCTGGCCGTCCCAGCTCAGGTCGGTCGTCGACTCCCCCTGGCCGGCCGCCGCATAGACGTACGCCGCCGCGCACCGCGAGCTGGCGCTGCGGACCAGCAACCGGCGGTCCTCGGCCCTCGCGACCGTGATCGGGGAGCCGCTGAGGTTGACGAGCACGGTCGCCCCGGCGAGGGCGGCCTCGGCGCTCGGCGGCACCGGCACCCACAGGTCCTCGCAGACCTCGACGTGCATGTCGAGGCCCGGGACGTCGAGGCAGCGGAAGATGAGGTCCGGACCGAACCGCACCTCCTGCCCGGCCACGGTCGCCCACTCGAGCTCCCGGTCGTCCCCCGGCGCGAACCAGCGACGCTCGTAGAACTCGCGGTAGTTGGGCAGGTACGACTTCGGCGCCACGCCGAGGATCGACCCCCGGTGCACCACCACGGCGCAGTTGTAGACCCGGTTGCCCTGCGCGATCGGGGCGCCGACGACCAGCGCGGTCATCAGGTCGGCGCTCGCCGCGACGATCTCCGCGATCGCCTCGTCGACACCGGCCAGGAGCGTGTCCTGCAGGAACAGGTCGTCGACGGAGTAGCCGGTGAGGCCGAGCTCGGGGAACACCGCCACGGCGACGCCGTCGTCGTGGCAGGCGCGCGCCTGCTCGATCACGGCCGCGGCGTTGGCCGCCGGATCGGCGAGGTGCACCGGCAGGGTGCAGGCCGCGATGCGGGCGAATCCTTGGGCGTAGGCCGAGTAGAAGTCCACGGCGTCACTCTAGGGATCGCGACCTGTGGCTGTGCGCCTCCCTCCGGGCGGTCAGTCCAGCAGCAGGTCGGGAGCGACGGCGACCGTGCGCATCCGGGAGTCCCCGGTCGCGAGGAGTCCGAAGTCGCCGGTGGCCGAGTCCCACGTCGCCAGGTGAGTCTCGCCGTCGTCCACCCCCATCGTCCGGTAGTCCATCGGCGACACGAGCAGCACCACAGTGGTTTCGTCGAGGAAGCCGAGCGGTGTGAGGTTCACGTTGTCGCTGTAGACCCCGTCCGGGTCGCGGATGGGGGCGAACGCCGCGATCCGTGCGTCGGCGAGGTCGACCACGACCGGTCCGCTCTTCATCACTCCCCTGTTGGGGCCGGGGTTGCCGACGTAGGCCACCCGCGAGAACCGGGTCACGAACCGCTCGCCGTAGCCGGCGATGCGGACGGTCGAGGCGACCTCGTCGCCGTCCCAGGTCCGGATCGTGCCGTTGGGCCAGCGTCGCTCGCGGACGGTGCCGGTGTCGGGGTCGACCATCAGTCCGCTGCTGTGCCTCCCGCCGTACGGCGCCGGGCGGGCGCCCCCGTCGAAGTCCATCAGCCAGGGTTGCTCGAAGTGCAGCACGAGGAAGCCCTCGTCATCCGGCAGCCACAGGAGCCTGGGCCGTCCGTCGAAAGGCCCGACCAGCTCCGGCGGCCACGGCAGCACCTGCTGTGCACCTGTCGTCACGTCCACCACCAGGACGCCGGCGTCGGTCGACATCGCCACCCGGTCGCCCTCGGGGGTGATCACCGGGACGACGACGTCGTAGAACGTCCCGCGGATCGCGTGCGCCGTGCCCTCCACGCGGCGCCACTCCCCGTTCGTCCCGAGGACGCGCAGGTCGACACCCTCCTCCGGCCAGGCCAGGGCGACGTCGGGCAGGGGCTGCGTCGAGAGTCCCGGCGGGTCGGGCGGCGGATCGACCCGGGCGGGCAGGACGCTCGCGACGCGAGGCGCGTCGACCACCGTGAACGGGTCCCAGATCGGCTGCGTCGCCGGGTCGGTGTCCGGCAGTGACGGAGTCGCCGTGGCGGTGGGGTTCGGGGGCGCCGTGTCCACGACGTCGGCGCGCGGCACCCGGTCCTGCACGGCCCACGTCACGCCCCCACCCAGCACCACGACTGCCGCGAGCGCGCCCACCGCCGCTCGTCGGAGCCTCGTCCGGTGCGCCGAGGCGAGGGCGCGCTGAGCCAGGTGCGGGGCGGGAAGGTGCTCGGTGGCGCGCTGCAGCGCCTGGTGGAGCTCGTTCACGAGGTCCTCCCGATGAGGCTGAGGAGCTCGGGCGCCCCGGTGCGGAGGCGGCTCAGGGCAGCCGCGTTCTGGCTCTTGACCGTGCCGACCGACACACCCAGCACCTCGGCGGTCTCCCGCTCGGTCAGGTCCTCGAAGTGCCGCAGCACGAGCACCGCGCGCTGGCCCGGGCTGAGCCGCCCGAGCGCGCGACGTACGACCAGCGCGATCTCCGGCTCGTCGCTCGCGGCGCCGTCGTCGTGGAGCACGGCCGTCGGCACGTCCCGGCGGCGGCGCCACCAGCTGATGTTGTCGCGGGCGATGATGCGCAGCGCGTACGCCGTCGGGTTGCCCGCCGCGAGCCTGGACCACCGGAGCGCGACCTTGGTCAGCGCCTCCTGCACGAGGTCCTCGGCGCGGTGCACGTCACCGGTGAGCAGGTACGCCGAGCGCAGCAGCTGGCGTTGCCGCCCGACCGCCCAGTCGGTGAAGCCCTGCTCGTCCACCGGTGCCCCTCTCAGGTGTGGTGCCTACTCAACCCCCCGCGACCCCGAAATGGTTGGGGCGACCTCTCCCGGGCGCGCCTCCGGCTCGGCAGGGGATCGCCGGCGGACGCGTTCCCAACGCCGAGGCGGGCGCGTAGCGTCCTCACCGTGCGCCCCACTCCTCGCAGCACCTCGCTGTCGGTCTCCGTCGCCGGACTGCTCACCGCGCTGCTCGCCGGCCCGATCGCCGGCTCAGCCCCCTCCGCAGCCGAGGGACCGGCCCGGGCCGGCGCGCCGCAGGCGGCCTCCACCACTGCGGCCCGCGCCCCCGCCCTGCGGGTGCGGACCCTGGCCCGCGGGCTGCAGCACGCGTGGGACGTCCAGCAGGCGCCGGGCGGCCGGCTGGTCGTGTCCGAGCGCGACCGCGCCCGGGTGAGCGTCGTGCGCGACGGCAGGCGCCGCACGCTCGCCCGCCTGGCCGGCAGGGTGTGGGTGTCCGGTGAGACGGGCCTGCTGTCCTTGGCGGTCGATCCCGCGTCCCGGACGCTGTGGGCCTGCCACGGCGCCCGCACCGGCGCCGGCCCCGAGGTCCGGGTCACGCGCTGGCGGGTCGACCGGCGCTGGCGCCGGCTCGCGCAGCGCCAGGTGGTGGTCACCGGCATCCCCGCCACCTCGGGTCGCCACGGCGGCTGCCGGCTGCTGCTCGAGCGTGAGGGCGACGGGCTCCTCGTGGGCACCGGAGACGCCGCGGTCGGCACCAACCCGCGCGACCTCGACTCCCTGGCCGGCAAGGTGCTCCGCGTGCACCGGCGTACGGGCGCACCGATGCCGGACAACCCCTGGGCCGGCGCCGACACCGACCGCCGCCTCGTGTGGACCTACGGCCACCGCAACGTGCAGGGCCTGGCCCAGCGCGCGGACGGGTCGCTGTGGTCGGTCGAGCACGGCAGCTTCCGCGACGACGAGGTCAACCTGCTCGTGCCCGGCGGCGACTACGGGTGGAACCCGGTGCCCGGCTACGACGAGTCGGTCCCGATGACGGACCAGTCGCTGCCGGGCGCGCAGCAGGAGGCCGCCTGGTCATCGGGCGAGCCCACCGTCGCCACCTCGGGCGCTGCCTGGGTCACCGGCCGGCAGTGGGGCTCGCTGGAGGGCACGTTGGCGGTCGCCGCGCTCAAGGGCTCCGAGGTGCTCTTCCTCCGCTTCGATGACGCCGGCGGGCTCGTCTCCGTCACCCGACCCGCGCGCCTCCAGCGGTTCGGGCGGCTGCGCTCGATCACGTCGGCCGCCGACGGCGACCTCCTGGTGACCACCGACAACGGCACCGGCGACCGGGTGCTGCGGGTGTCGCCGCGCTGAGTGCCCGCCCGACTGTCCACAGTCGCCCCGGACGGGTTTGAGGCGGCGTCGGCCGCGGAAGAAGAAGGCCATGACGCCCCCTCCGAGCGACGCGCCTCCTCCTGACCCGTCCAGGGCCGACCCGGCGATGGCCGACCCGATGCTGCGGGTGCTGCGCGAGCGGCATCCCGAGGTCGACGTCGTCGTCCTGCCCCAGCCCGCGCCCGTCCCTGCGGCGGCGGAGCTGACGCTGCCCCAGCGCGAGGCGCTGGCGACCACCCTCGAACGGTCCCTCGACGACCTGCTCGCGCGGGTCGCCGACCCGGCCCCCGCCGAGACCGTGCGCGGGTCCCGCTGGCACACCGACGAGTGGGGCCTCACCTGGTACGAGTGCACCGCAGTGGTCGGCCCGCTGCCCGAGGGCGGCAACATCGCGCTGCTCCGAGCGACCGGACACGCCCTGGTGGGTCTCGGGTGGCAGGCGCGACCCGTCCCCGGCGACCGGCCCCGGCTGGTGGGCCGCCGGCGCGGCGGCCTCGACGCCGCAGCCACCGTGCGTCCCGACTCCCTGGTCCTCACCCTCCGGACCGCCAAGGTCCGGGCCGCCCAGGAGGTCGCGTCATGACGCTGCAGATGTGGACCGCCACGCTCGCCAAGGCACGCGACGCCTGGGAGGAGCAGGCCGAGGCGCTCGACGGGCCCCGCAAGAACCTCGCGCAGGCCGATCCGGCGCTGCTCGGCGACGCCGTCCAGGGTGCCGCCGACGCGTTCCTGACCACGTGGGAGCAGCGCGTCCTGGCCTTGCGCGAGCGTGCCTCCGGCCACGCGGACGCCCTGGCCCAGACGATGTACGACCTGCTCGTCACCGACCAGGCCAGCGTTCGCGCGACCCAGGACCTCCTGCTGTGGGAGGACCGGGACACCCCGCCCGTCACGGCGGTGGGACCGTGACGACGATCGCCGTCCCCGCCTGGCTCCCGCGCGAGCCCGAGCTCGAGGTGCAGGAGTCCTCCAGCGCCGTGCTCACCGACGTACGCGCCGCGGCCACCGGGGTCAGCGACGTCGCCGACTGGGCGCGCGCCAACGGCGCGCCCGCCGACTTCAGCGGCGACGCGGCCGAGGCCGCCTCGCACGCGGTGACCCGGTTCGGCACCGACACCGACGCGGTGAGCGCCGCGCTCGAGCGCGGTGCCCTGGCCATCGACACCTTCCTGTCCGCCATGCGGCAGCGCCGCACCGAGCACGCCGAGCTGATGGACCGGCGCCAGCGGCTCAACGACGACCGCGAGGCGCTGCTGGCCCGCATCGAGAACGCCACCGAGGACCAGGTCGAGGCGCTGCAGGCCGATGCGGCCGAGGTGAGGCAGCGTTTCGAACGCTACCACCAAGACCTCCAGGCGTGGCGCGACCGCGTGGACAGCGACGAGCAGGCGTGCGTGCGCGCCCTGGCCGCGGTCGACCAGCTCGCCGAGGGCGTGGCCGCCGCGGCGGACCCCTCACGCGCCGACACGGCCGCGCTTGCGGCCGAGCTGCGCCGCCTCGGCACCGACACGGACGCGGTGCACTCCTGGTGGACCGGGCTGAGCGAGGCCGAGCGCAACGCGCTGCTCATCTCCGACCCCGACCTCGTCGGCAACACCAACGGGATCCCCACGCGCGACCGCCACGAGGCCAACACCTCGGCGGTGCAGCGCGACATCGAGTACCTCCTCGCCCGGCAGGCCGCGGGTGACGACCTCAGCGCCAGCGAGCAGCGGTGGCTGGAGAACGCCCAATCCATCGAGAAGGCGCTGCAGCAGGCGGACGACCCGAAGTGGGCCGGTCTCGACGTCGACGCGTTCGTGATGGCCTACCAGCCGCACGCCTTCGGCGGCGACGGCATCGCCGCCGTCGCCTACGGCGACCCGGACACCGCCGACCACACCGCCGTCTACGTGCCGGGCATCATGCAGGACGGCACCTACATCGACGAGAACGGCTCGCAGGCGCTCAACCTCTACGAGGAGACCGTCAACAGCATGCTCTCGGAGGACCCGCCGCGCGCCGGATCGGTGTCCACCATCGCGTGGATCGGCTACGACTCCCCCAACTTCAATCCCGAGTCGATGTGGCCCTGGGACCTCGGCGACTCCGCGGGCGACGTCGGACACACCGTGACCGAGGCCAACGCGCAGGCCGGCGGCCTGGCGCTCTCGCAGTTCGTCGACGGGCTCAACAGCACCCACGCCGGCGGCGACCAGCCGCACCTGACCGTCATCGGCCACAGCTACGGCTCCACCACGTCGGCGTCCGCCGCCGCCCACGGGATGGACGCGGACTCGCTCGTCCTGATCGGCAGCCCCGGCGCCAGCGAGGGCGTCCACCACGCGTCCGACCTCAACATGCCGGCGGGCCAGGTCTTCGTCGGGGCGGCTGACAACGACCCGGTCACGTGGCTCGGTGGCGAGGACGGGCTGTTCGGCGGATCGTGGGACGACAGCCTCGGGCTCGGTCAGGACCCCGCGCAGAGCGACTTCGGCGCCCACGTGTTCGGCGTCGACAACGGACAGGAGTTCCACGGTCCGGGCGGTCTGGTCGACACCGGCTTCATGCAGAACCACGTCAACTACTTCGACGACGGCAACCCCGCGCTGGCCAACATGGCAGACGTCGTCTCGGGCAACTCCGACGACGTCGCCGACACCGGCGGCCGCACCCAGGAGGCGCACGACTACCTCTACGACTGGGCGGGCGAGGAGGTGCAGCACCACGTCGTCGAGCCGATCGTCGAGACCTACGAGGGGGTCCGCGACGGGGTGGTCGACACCTACGAGGGCGTGCGCGACGGGGTGGTCGACACCTACGAGGGCGTGCGCGACGGCGTGGTCGACACCTACGAGGGGGTCCGCGACGGTGTCGGGGACGCGGTCGACGGCGCCCAGGAGGCCTGGGACGACCTGTGGCCGGACCGGTGGCCGTGAGCACTACCGTGGGTCGCGTGCGCAGCGCCCTGATGCTCCTCGTCCTCCCGGCCGTCCTGGCGACCGTGCTGTCCGCGTGCGCGGACAGCGGTGGGTCGACGGGAGGCGCCGACGCCGGCCCCGATCCGGTCGACGCCGTACGCGCCGCCACGACCGAGCGCGCGCAGCAGGCGATCCCGCTCGTCGCCGAGGCCCTCGGGGCCACGGCGGTGCAGGCGCACGGTCAGTGGCAGAGCTGCATGGCCATCAGCTGGCGCTACGAGGCCTTCGCCACCGTCGAGGCCGCGGCCGGAGAGACGGCGGCGCAGCTCGAGCAGGTGCGCAGCGCCCTGGTCGACGCCGGCTGGGCGGACGCGACCCAGGTCGAGGGGCACGTGACCGTCGAGCGCGACGACACCACCGTCGACGTCCAGCCCACCCCCGCCCGCGGTCGCCGCGCCTGGACGGTGTCGGTGACATCGAGCTGCGCCGACTACGACGGTGACGACCTCGAGCGGGTGGAGAACGACGAGCCTCGCGAGATCAGCGGCGTGTGAGCGCCACCACAGCGCCCTACCAGTGAGGCACGACTAGCCTGACGAGTGGTCCGTGGACTCCACGAGGGAGCCGCGAGATGACGAGGAGCGAGCCATGTCCGCACAGAGCGAAGAGACCGCCCCCTACGGCGCCGGTCCGGCCGCAGCCGCCTCCCAGCCGGTCCGGCGGGTGCGCACCCACCACCTGCGGGAGATGAAGCAGCGCGGCGAGAAGATCACCATGCTGACCGTCTACGACATGCACACCGCGGCGGTGTTCGACGAGGCCGGCATCGACATCTTGTTCATCGGCGACTCGGCAGCGAACAACGTGCTCGGCTACGACACCACGCTGCCGGTCACGGTCGACGAGCTCATCCCGCTCGCCCGGGCCGTCGCGCGCAGCGTGCGGCGTGGCCTCGTGCTGGCCGACCTGCCGTTCGGCAGCTACCAGGCCTCCCCCGAGCAGGCGTTCCACACCGCCGTGCGGTTCATGAAGGAGGCCGAGGCGCACGCGGTCAAGCTCGAGGGCGGCATCGAGGTGGCGCCGCAGGTGGAGAAGCTCGCGACCAACGGCATCCCCGTGATGGCGCACATCGGCTTCACCCCGCAGAGCGAGCACGCCCTCGGCGGCTACCGCGTCCAGGGTCGCGGCGAGACGGCCGAGCGCATCCTGCGCGACGCGCGAGCCATGCAGGACGCCGGCGCGTTCGCCGTCGTGATGGAGATGGTGCCCGGCGACGTCGCCGAGCAGGTCAGCAAGGAGCTCGAGATCCCCACCATCGGCATCGGCGCCGGCCCCGGCTGCGACGGGCAGGTGCTGGTCTGGCAGGACGCCTTCGGGCTGCGTACCGGCAAGATGGCGCGGTTCGTCAAGCAGTACGCCGACGTGCACGGGGTGCTGCTCGAGGCCGCCCGTGCCTACGCCGACGACGTACGGGGCGGCACCTTCCCCGGTCCCGAGCACACCTTCTGACGCCCCGGGGCGTGCTCAGCCGCTCCGGCTGCAGTCAGCTGCTCCGGGTGCCGTCGACCGGGCCGTCGCTGGAGTCGGGATCGTCGTCGTTCCACGCCGGGTCGTTGTCCCACTCCTCGTTGCGCTCCTGCACCGTCTCCAGCGCTCGGGAGGCCGCTGCCGCGGAGGGGTAGGGACCGAGGCGGTCAGCGTTCTTGCACCCGTCGCGCCCCTCGACCGTGTGGTGCTTCAGGCAGAACCAGTATTCGTCCTCGCTCATGGGCCGAAACTACACTCGCGCTCGTGCCCGCCGTAGCCCCAGCCGTCATCTCGCCGCGTCGGGCCGTGCCCCCGCAGATCGCCCGCCCCGAGTACGTCGACCGGCCCGCACCGCAGCGCTTCACCGGCGAGGAGGTCAAGGACGCCGAGACCATCGAGCGCATGCGGGTCGCCGGCCGCCTCGCCGCCCAGGCACGCGACCTGGTGGGCTCCCACGTGGTGCCGGGTGTGACCACCGACGAGCTCGACCGCATCGGGCACGAGTTCCTGTGCGACCACGGCGCGTACCCCTCCACGCTCGGCTACCGGGGCTTTCCCAAGTCGCTGTGCTCCAGCGTCAACGAGGTCATCTGCCACGGCATCCCCGACTCGCGCGTCGTCGAGGACGGCGACATCGTCAACATCGACATCACCGCCTACATCGGCGGCGTCCACGGCGACACGAACGCCACCTTCCTCGCGGGCGACGTCGACGAGGAGTCACGGCTGCTCGTCGAGCGCACCCGGGAGGCTCTCGACCGGGCCATCAGGGCGGTCAAGCCGGGTCGGCGGGTCAACGTCATCGGTCGCGTGATCGAGGCCTACGCGCGGCGGTTCGGCTACGGCGTGGTCCGCGACTTCACCGGTCACGGCATCGGCACCGCGTTCCACTCGGGGCTGATCATCCCCCACTACGACGACCCCCGTTACGACGACGAGATCCGCGTGGGGATGACCTTCACCATCGAGCCGATGCTCAACCTCGGCACCCCCGACTACGACATGTGGGACGACGGCTGGACCGTCGTCACGCGGGACCGGCGCCGCTCGGCGCAGTTCGAGCACACCCTGCTGGTCACCGACGATGGCGCCGAGGTGCTGACCCACCCCTAGACTCCTGCGCGAGTGGGTCGGCCGGGCGGCCGCGGTCCGCCACCTCCGGGTGGTGGGTCGAGGAAGGTCCGGGCTCCACAGGGCAGGGTGGTGGCCAACAGCCACCCGGGGCAACCCGCGGGATCAGTGCCACAGAGAACAGACCGCCTCCCGGCGCTCCGGCGTCGGGCGGTAAGGGTGAAACGGTGGTGCAAGAGACCACCAGTGCGCCAGGCGACTGGCGCAGCTAGGCAAACCCCACCCGGAGCAAGATCAGACAGGATGCGTCCGAGGGCGGCCCGCCCGAGCATCCGGGTAGATCGCACCAGGCGGCCGGCAACGGTCGTCGCAGATGGATGGTCGCCCCCGCTGTTGCGGGACAGAACCCGGCCTACAGGCCGACCCACTCCCCCGCAGCCCGCCTCGCCTCCCCCCGCACGCGCGCCGTCATCCCGACAATCGGTGATGTGCGCCCCGGAGGCGGGTGGAAACGTCGGTCGCGTCCGTCACCCGTGAGGGGATCTCGGCCTCTCGTCCTGAGGAGGAACTGTGAAGAAGGGACTCGCTGCGGCCTCCGTCGCGGCCATCGCCACCGCCATGCTGGGCGTGGGCACGTCCACGGCCTCGGCCCACGACCTGCCTGAGCCGCTGGAGCAGACCGCCGGCATCGCGTGGTTCGGGGACAAGGCGCACGTCAAGGCGCACCGGCCCGACGAGGCCGTCGTCAGCGTCCGGTACAAGTGCGAAGGCGTGGGCGTCCACCTGTGGGCCTCGTTGAAGCAAGGGCCGGGCGTCCGGTCCTACGAGCCCACCGCCGAGCGCCCGTACCCGCCGTCCGACGTCTCCCGCGCCTGGTACGAGACGCCAGAGGGTGTGGTGCCGACCTGCGACGGCACCTACCACACCTTCCACTACACCGTCTCGCGCGCCACCACGGGCTCGGAGACCCACCCGGACGCCTGGGAACGGCTGTGGCGGGGCAAGGCCTTCGCCCAGTTCGTCGTCTTCTCGGTCCCCGAGGGCGCCGACCCGGCGACGACCCCGCCGACCCGCGAGGCGTTCGCCGGCTGGGTCCGGGTCATGAAGCCGCGCATCTACAGCTCGCACCACTGAGCTCGCCGGCTCCCTGACGAGCCGGCTGTCAGGTGGGCCGACGCTGTGTGCCGGGACCGTCCGCGGAACGGCCGTGGGCGGCCCCGGCGCGCAGCCGCGCCGTACGCCTCACGCCAGGCGGAAGGACACCGCGCGCGAGCCCGGGTCGGCCTGCACCAGCTCGACCGCGACCTCCTCGCCGAGCGGCAGGTCGCCGTCGGCCGCCACCCGGGCCTCGACGGCGGGATCCTGCACGGTGACGTCGCCCCGGGACCCGTCCTTCTCGTCGATCTCGACCACGACGCCGGTGAACGTCTCGCCGACCCGGTCCTCGAGCAGCATCGCCTCACACAGGTCCAGCACGGCGTTCTCGTACTGGTTGGCGCGCCGGCTCGACTCACGCATGGTGTCGGGCAGCCGGTGCATGCCCTGGATGACCCAGTCCGGCACGTCGGTGCCCGCGCACAGAGCCACGCAGATCTCGAGGGCGTAGCGGTCGACGAGCCGGCGCAGCGGCGCGGTGACGTGGGCGTACTCCGAGGCGAGCGCCGAGTGCTGGGCATACTCGGGCAGCTCGCCGTGGAACGACACGTAGCCGGAGCCGCGCAGCAGTCGGGTGCAGGCGACGACCATGGCGGCGTGCGCGGGCTTCGAGGGGTCGAGCGAGCGGATGAAGTCGGGGTAGAGCTGCTCGGCCGGCCAGTCGATGCCCAGCGCCCGCGCGGTGCGGTGCAAGCGCTGCACGTCTCGCGGGTCGGCCTGGGGCAGGATCCGCAAGATGCCGGTGCGGGCGTAGACCATCAGGGAGGCGGCGCCCATCCCGGTGAGGAGGGAGACCTGGGCGTTCCACTCCTCCACCGGCAGCAGCTCGCGGAACTCCAGGCGCCACCGCCCGTCCTCCTCGACCAGCTCCTGCTCCGGCAGCGGCAGGGAGACACCACCGCGGGCGGCCTCGCGTTGCAGTCGCAGCTGCCCCAGCTCCTTGAGCAGCAGGAACATCTCGTCGGCCGTGCCGGCGTCGAGGTCGGCCTGCACGCCGGCGTACGACAGCTTGGCGCGCGAGCGGACCAGCGCGCGCTCGACGACGACGTCGGTGCCCTCCCCGGTCTCGTCGACGCGGATGGTCCACAGCAGCGCGGGTCGCACCTGGTCGGGCAGCAGCGACGCGGCGTCCTCGCTCAGCACCTTGGGGTGCAGCGGGATCTTGGAGTCAGCGCCGTAGAGCGTCTCGCCACGGCGGTTGGCCTCCACGTCGACCGGGTCGCCGGCGGAGACGAACGCCGCCACGTCGGCGATCGCGTAGTGGACGACGTAGCCCCCGGTGCGGTCGGCGTCGCGCTGGATGTGCACCGCCTGGTCGAGGTCCATCGAGGACTCGGGGTCGATCGTCACGAACGGGATGTCGGTGCGGTCCAGGTCCGGCAGCCGTGGCGCGGCGGCCGCGGCTCGCGCCGCCTCCTCGACGGCCGCGGGGAACTCCGCGGTGACCTCCAGCTCGGCCTGGATCTTCGCGATCCCCTCGCGCAACGCCCGGCCCGGGACGCTGTCGGCACTCGTGCGGACGCTGACCACGCGGTTGCTCGGCATGTCCCGACCCTAGCCGGGCGGGACGCGGAGGCGCTCCCTACGCTTGCCGGCGTGCTGATCCTGCTGCCGCCCAGCGAGGGCAAGACCGCCCCCCGCCGCGGCAAGTCCCTCGACCTCCCCTCGCTGTCGTCGCCGACCCTGACCCCGACGCGCGCGGCGCTGCTCGAGGCGCTCACCACCCTGTGCCGGGACGATCCCGACAAGGCCGCCGCCGTCCTCGGCCTCGGCCCGGCGCAGCGCGAGCTCGTGCAGCGCAATGCGGCGCTGGCGGGCGCGCCGACCGCCCGCGCGGACGCGATCTACACCGGCGTGCTCTACGACGCGCTCGACCCGCGGACGCTCTCGGCCGCGGCGCGCCGCCGCGCGACCACGCGCCTGGCCGTCACCAGCGCGCTGTTCGGGATCGTGCGTCCCGGTGACCGCATCCCCGCCTACCGCCTCTCCGGCGACGCCGTCCTGCCCGAGGTGGGCTCGGTCGCCGGCGCCTGGCGCGAGGTCCTCGGCGACGCGATCACCGACGCGATGCGCAACGGACTGCTCGTCGACCTCCGCTCGAGCACGTACGCCGCCTTCTGGCGGCCCACACCGGACCTCGGCCGCCGGGTGGCGACCGTGCGCGTGCTCCACGAGTCCGGCGGCCGGCGCACCGTAGTGAGCCACTTCAACAAGGCCACCAAGGGACGCATCGTCCGCGCGCTGCTCGAGGACGGCGCCGACCCCCGCACGCCGACGGCGCTCGCCGACACCCTCACGCGCCTGGGCTGGACCGTCGAGGTGGGCGCTGCGACCCCGCGCGGCACCCAGCTCGACGTGGTCGTCAGCGAGGTCTGACCCGCCCGAGCCCGCTCAGCGCAGCGGGATCACGTCGGTCGCCTCGAGCGGGTCCATGCCGCACAGGGCGAGCAGGTCGGCGATGATCGAGCGCACCTGGGCCAGGATCACCTCGGCGGAGAGCTCCTCGCTGTGCTCGACGGTCGCGGTGGCCCGGCCGAGCGCGACCAGGTCGTCGATGACGGCTGTCGCCATCCGGTCGGCCACGAGCTCGTCGGCGACCCGGTCGGCGAGCCCGGCCAGGTCGCGCATCAGGGAGGCGTACGACGCCGGCACGGGCTCGCGGCGGTAGCAGGCCACCGCCACCCGGCGCACCACCACGCGGGTGTTGCGCAGCGCGACGTCGAGCGGCTCCACGAGGTCGGCGAGGCGGCGCTGGTGCTCGCCGTGCCGTCTGCGGAAGGGAGAGGAGCTGACCACCGAGAGGCCCTCGGAGGAGGCGGCGCGCAGCTCCGCGATCAGCACGTCGGTGGATCGCGCGTCGCGCAGCACCGCCAGGGCGCGCTCCACGTCGCCGTCCCCGAGCCGGTCCGCAGACGAGCGCAGCAGGTCGGCGATCGTGCGAACGACGACCGCGGCCTGGTCGCGCGGGCGCCGCAGCGGCGCGCGGGGCACGACCGTCGCCGCCGCGAGGGCGACCGCGCCGCCGACGAGGGCGTCGGTCCAGCGCAGGAACGCGTCGCCCGGCGCCGGCGCCAGCGCCGCCACGACGATGCCCTGGACGGCCGCCTGGATGAGGAGCAGCTGCCCGGCGTCGAGCAGCAGGGCGATCGACATGCCCGCCGCCACGATGAAGGCGATCTGGAGGCCTCCGGAGCCGATCAGGTGGGTGGTCACGTCCCCGAGCAGGACGCCCAGCGCCACGCCGACGGTCACTTCGGCGACCCGGCGCTGGCGCTGGCCGTAGGACATCCCGAGGGAGACGACCGCCGCGATGGGCGCGAAGAACGGCAGCCGGTGCCCGAGGACGTCGGCGGCGAGCCACCACGCCACGCCGGCGGCGACGGCGCACTGGCCGATGACCCAGCCCTTGGCCCGCAGCCGCGCGACGCGCGTGCGCAGCGACGTACGACCGCGAGCCGCCATCAGCTCGGAGTCGATGCGCATCGGGGTCGCGCTCTCAGAGTCCCGACTCGTCGGTGCGCACGAGGATGCGCTGGCACTCCTCGCACCTGACCACCTCGTCGGCCGGCGCGGAGCGGATCCGCGAGAGCTCGGACGCGTCGAGGCTCATGTGGCAGCCGCCGCACTGGCGCGCGCGCAGCAGCGCCGCCCCGACACCCTTCTGCTCGCGCAGCCGCTCGTAGAGGGCCATCAGGTCCTGCGGCATCGACTCGATGGCCGGTCCGCGGTCGCCGGCCACCCGGGCCAGCTCGGCGTCGATCTCGGCCTGCTTCTCGTCGCGGGCCGCCACGAGCTCGGCCAGCCGGGCGTCGAGGTCCTCGGCGCGGATGCCCAGGCCGTCGAGCACCTGCTGGGCCTCCTCGAGCTTCTCCATCACCTCGAGCTCGGCGTCCTCCAGCGTGGCGATGCGCCGCTCGAGGGAGACCAGCTCGTGCTGCATCCGTTCGAGGTCCTTGGGGTTGGTCACCTGGCCGGTGTCCATGCGGGTCCGGTCGCGCTCGCGCCGCGCCTTGACCTGCTCGACCTCCCGGTCGGCTCGCGCCTGCTCCACCGTCAGGTCGTCGACGACGATCCGCGCGTCGCGCACCTGGTCGGTGAGCGCCGTGCGCTCCGCCTCGAGCGCGCTGATCTCGGCCAGCTCCGGCAGGTGCGATCGCTGGTGCCGCAGCTGGGCGGCGCGCGAGTCGAGCTCGGCGACCCGGAGGAGCTGCAGCTGGTGGGTGGGATCGGCCTTCAACGGCCCTCCTGCTTCTGCGAACGGGCGTGGGTTCAGGGACGGAACGTCCACGGGTCGGTGCACCGCGTGCTGACCCGGGTCTCGACCCTATCGCCCGTGGCCGCGCGCAGCCGAGCCTCCACCACCGGCAACCACGTCCACTCCGCCGACCAGTGCGCGACGTCGACCAGGGCCGGGCCCCCGTGCTCGAGGAACTCCCCCGCCCGGTGGTGCCGCAGGTCGCTGGTGACGTAGACGTCGACGTCGCTGTGCGCCAGCTCGTCGAGCAGGAAGTCGCCCGCCCCGCCGCAGACCGCGACGCGACGCACCGGCCGCTGTGGGTCCCCGGCGACCCGTACGCCGTGCGCGGTCGGCGGCAGGCTCGACGCCACCCGTGCCGCGAACGCTGCCAGCGTCGTCTCCTCCACCGTGCCGATGCGGCCGGTGCCCGTGGCGGACACGCCGGGGTCGGCGAGCGGCAGGACGTCGAAGGCCGGTTCCTCGTAGGGGTGGGCGTCGAGCAGCGCCCGCACCACCGCCGTACGCCGACCGCGCGGCACCACGGCCTCGATCCGGGCCTCGTCGACGACCTCGAGCTCGCCGACGCGTCCGATGGCCGGCGAGGCGCCGTCGAGCGGCCGGAACCGGCCCTGCCCCGCCATCGAGTAGGTGCACGAGTCGTAGTCGCCGAGTCGTCCCGCGCCTGCGTCGGTGAGCGCGGTGCGGACGGCGTCGGCCGCGGACTCCGGGGCGAAGACGACGATCTTGTCCAGCGGCTGGGCCGGCGTCGGCCTGATCGGCGCGAGGTCGGTCAGACCGAGCGCCAGCGCCAGCGACTCCGACACGCCGGAGGCGGCCTGGTCGGCGTTGGTGTGCGCGGTCAGCAGCGCGCAGCCTCCGGCCGTCAGCGTGTGCAACGTGCGTCCCTTGGGCGTGGTCGCGGCCACGGAGCTCACCGGGGTCAGGAACAACGGGTGGTGCACGACGAGCAGGTCCGCTCCCCACTCCACAGCCTCGCGCGCGACCTCGACGGTCGGGTCGACGGCGAACATGACGCGGGAGGCCTCGGCGGCCGGGTCGCCGGCCACCAGCCCCACCGCGTCCCAGGAGTCGGCGGTGCGGGGTGGGTACCAGTCGTGCAGCAGGGCGACGACGTCGGCGAGGGTCGGCATGGCGCCAGTATCGAGGATGGGCCGCGGGTCAGTTGACCTGCCGCTCCTGCCCCTCCCAGTAGGGCTGGCGCAGCTTGAACTTCTGCAGCTTGCCGGTCGCGGTGCGGGCGAGCGAGTCGCGGAACTCCACCGACGTGGGGGCCTTGTAGCCGGCCGCGCGCTCCTTGCACCACGCGATCAGCTCGGCCTCGTCGGCGCTCGCCCCCTCGGCCAGCACGACGAGCGCCTTGATGGTCTCCCCCCACTTCTCGCTCGGCACCCCGATCACCGCCACCTCGGCCACCGCCGGGTGGGAGAACAGCACGTCCTCGACCTCGATCGAGGAGACGTTCTCCCCGCCGGTGATGATCACGTCCTTCTTGCGGTCGCTGATCGTGAGGTAGCCGTCGTCGCCGACGACGCCCCCGTCCCCGGTGTGGAACCAGCCGTCGACCAGTGCCTTCTCCGTCTCGTCGGGCCGCTCCCAGTAGCCGTCGAGGACGACGTTGGAACGCGCCAGCACCTCGCCCTGGTCGTCGGTGCGCAGCCGTACGCCGATCGCCGGCGCGCCGGCGCGCACCAGCTTGGCAGCACGCTCCTCGGCGGGCAGGTCGTCCCACTCGGCGCGCGAGCGGTTGACGGTCAGCAGCGGCGAGGTCTCGGTGAGCCCGTAGATCTGCATGAACTCCCACCCGAGCTCCTCCTCGACCCGGACGACGGTCCGCGTCGGCGGTGGCGCGCCGGCCATCACGATCCGCACCCGGTCCCGGCCGGGGATCTCGCCCTCCCAGTCCTGGGCGGCGTCCAGCACCGCCGCCGCGACAGCCGGGGCGGCGCACATCAGCGTCACCCCGTGCCGCTCGACCCGCCGCAGGATCTCGGCGCCGTCGACCTTGCGCAGCACGATCTGGGGCACGCCCATGCCGGCCACGGCGAACGGCATCCCCCAGCCGTTGGCGTGGAACATCGGCAGCGTGTGGAGGTAGACGTCGCGGTCGCTCACGCCGGCGTGCAGGCCGAACGTGACCGCGTTGGTCCAGAGGTTGCGGTGGGTGAGCTGCACCCCCTTGGGCCGCGCGGTGGTGCCGGAGGTGTAGTTGATGGTCGCCGTGGCGTTCTCGTCGGGCTCCCACACGCGCGGCGCGCTGCCGGGAGCGGCGTACATCGACTCGTCCTCCCCGAGCACGAAGGTGTGCTCGACGTCGACGCCCTTCAGCGCCTCGACCAGCTCGGGATCCACGAAGAGCACGCGCGCCCCGGAGTGCGACACGATGTAGGAGATCTCGTCGGGCCGCAGACGGAAGTTGATCGGCACGAGGACCCGACCCGAGCCGCTCACGCCGAAGAAGGACGTCAGCAGGCGCGCCGAGTTGTGGCTGACGATCGCGACCCGTTCGCCGACCCCGATGCCGAGCTCGTCCAGCCTCGCCGCCTGCCGGCGCGCGAGGTCGTACGTCTCCGCGTAGCTGAGGGAGCCGAGGGACGCGGCCGGCTGGTCGGGCTCGTCGACGACGCCGACCCGGGAGCCGTAGACGGCGGCGGCACGCTCGAGAAAGTCGTTGACGCTGAACGGGACGATCATGCGCCCACTGTGGCATGCGTCACGTCGCCCGGCGAGGCGTCGCGCCCGCCGAGCGACGAGCGGCACGCCACGCTCGGTGAGCGGAGCATGAGGGTGTTCTCACGTGCGTCTCATGCGGGCGCCACGATCGGCAGCGACGCTGTCGCGCATGGGACAGGTGACCAAGGCGGTGCTGCTGCTGGTGTTCGTCGTTCCGGTCACGGCGTACGTCACTGCGTCGCTCGCCTCGCCGGGCGGGCCGGAGCCCGGCGACCACAGTCCGGTGATCCTCCGGGACGCGCCGGACAGCCCGGCCGGGCCCGCCGGACCGGGCGCCGGAGCCGACGTCGACCGCGAGCGAGACGATGCTCCCAGTCGCAGCCCGGGCCGCAGCGACCCCTCCTCCCCCGGCCCGTCGCCGTCCCAGCCCTCCTCGAGCCCCCGCCCGACCGCCCCGGACGGCGGCGACGACGCGTCGCGCGAGGACCCGGGTCCGGAGCCGAGCCGGGACCCGAGCCCGGACCCGGATCAGGGGCAGGCACAGGACCAGGACGACGAGGCCCGGGTCGTGACCCCGCAGCCCACGCCGGTCGGGGAGGATGACGACGACGAGTGGGAGGACGACGGGCCTGAGGATGACGAGACCGACGACGGCGGGGACGACGACGCCGGTGACGACGAGGGCGGGGACGACTGAGCGCGCCACCCGGCGGTTCGCGCAGGTCTCGGTCCGCACCCGTATCGCGGTGCTCATCGCCCTGCTGACGGCCCTGGCCATGGCCGGCGCGGGAGTGCTCGTCTACACGCTCGAGTCGGCGCGGATCGAGCGCGCGGTCAACGCGCAGATCGACCAGGAGATCGCCGAGTTCAGGAACCTCAAGCGCGACCCCAACACGGGTCGCCCGTTCGACGACGTGGGCAGCCTGCTGCACGTCTTCCTCACCCGCAACGTGCCCGACGACGACGAGATGCTCGTGGGCTACGTGAAGGGCGAGGTACCTGAGCGCACGCGCAACCGCTACGGCCAGGAGGTCCTCGACGAGCCTGCCTTCCGCGCAGCCGTCAGCGACCTCGCGGACACCGGCGGCACCCGGGTGATCGACTCCCCCGCGTTCGGCGAGACGTGGGTCAGCGTCGTGCCGGTCGTCGGCACGCTGGGCAACGGGGCGCTGGTGATCGTCAACTTCCTCGCCGACGAGCACGACGAGCTCGACCGCACGCTACGGACCTACACGATCGTGGCCCTGCTGTCGCTCGGCCTGATCACCACCGTCGCGGCGTTCCAGTCCGGCCGCCTGCTCGCGCCGCTGCGCACCCTGGAGGAGACCGCCCGCGAGATCACCGCCACCGACCTCTCGCGACGCATCCCCGAGCAAGGCAACGACGACATCACCGCGCTCACCCGCACCATCAACGGCATGCTGGAGCGTCTCGACGGCGGCTTCGCGGCCCAGCGGCAGTTCCTGGACGACGCCGGCCACGAGCTCAAGACACCGCTCACCGTGCTGCGCGGACACCTCGAGCTGCTCGACCACGGCGACGACCCGGCCGAGCTGGCCGAGACCCGCGAGCTGCTCCTCGACGAGGTCGACCGGATGTCGCGCCTGGTCGGCGACCTGATCCTGCTCGCCAAGAGCAGGCGGCCCGACTTCCTGGTCCTCGACGAGGTCGACCTCGACGCGCTGACCCAGTCGGTGCTGGCCAAGGCCCGGGCGCTCGGCGACCGCGACTGGGAGCTCGACGCGACGGCCGACGGCACGGCCGTGCTGGACGAGCAGCGGGTCACCCAGGCGCTGCTCCAGCTCGCCGACAACGCCGTGAAGCACACCGATCCCGGAACGGTCGTCGCCATCGGCTCGGCGCGCGGCGACGGCCGGGTCAGGCTGTGGGTGCGCGACGTGGGCGACGGCATCCCCCCGGACGATCGGGAGGCGGTGCTGGAGCGCTTCGGCCGCGGCCAGGTCCGCCCGGGCGACGACGGGTTCGGGCTCGGCCTCAGCATCGTCAGCGCGATCGCCGACGCCCACGGCGGCGACGTACGCATCACCGACGCGGAGCCCCACGGCGCCCGCGTGGAGATCACCATTCCCGACCGACGGGCCGGGGAGACGACCGCATGACCGAGGAGACGCCATGGCCCAGATCCTGATCGTGGAGGACGAGCAGCGCATCGCCTCGTTCGTGGCCAAGGGGCTGCGCGCCGAGGGGCACCAGCCCACCGTCGCGGCCGACGGCCACAGCGGCCTCGACGAGGCCATGTCCGGTCGCTACGACCTCGTGGTGCTCGACATCGGCCTGCCCGGCATGGACGGCTTCGAGGTGCTCGACCAGCTCCGCTCCCAGGGCAGCCGGATCCCGGTCATCGTGCTGACCGCACGGGACTCGGTCACCGACACGGTGGCCGCGCTCGACAGCGGGGCCGACGACTACATGGCCAAGCCCTTCCGCTTCGCGGAGCTGATGGCGCGGATCCGGCTGCGGCTCAGGTCGCTGGCGCCCGCTGAGGCGCCCGCAGGCGGCGACGAGCTCGTGGTCGGCGGGCTGCGCCTGGATCGGCGCACCCGCCGCATCACCGCCCCGCACGGCGAGTCGGAGCTGTCGGCGCGCGAGTTCGCGCTCGCCGAGATCTTCCTGCTCAACCCCGGTCAGGTCCTCACCCGCGAGCAGCTGCTCGACCTGGTGTGGGGCTACGACTTCGACCCCGGCTCCAACGTCGTCGACGTCTACGTCGGCTACCTCCGCAAGAAGCTCGGCGGGGCGGCGATCTCGACCGTGCGCGGCGTGGGCTACCGGCTCAACCCCTGATCCGGAACCCCGCGAGCGAGCCGCGCGGCAGCCCTGCCAGCACCGGCTCGAGCGCCTCGGCTACCTCGTGGGGCAGCGGCCGGTCCGCAGGATCCCGGCGCAGGCAGGCCGCCACGACCGCCGCCACCTCGCTCGGCACGTCGTCGGGCAGCGGGGCGGGGTCGTCGACCAGCTGCGGGAACCGCAGGCGTACGTCGTCCGCGTCGGGGTCGCCGTGGGCGAAGGGCCGCACGCCGGCGACGGCGTGGAACAGCGTGGCGCCCAGTCCCCACACGTCGGAGGCGTGCGAGGGCACCTGCTCGCCCGGGTCGCACTGCTCAGGGGCCATGTAGGCGTCCGTGCCGATGGGGTGGCGCAGCCGGGCGGCGTCCTCCACGGAGCGGGCGACCGAGAGGTCGATGAGCCGCGCCGGGGCGCCCATGATCACGTTGCTGGGCTTGATGTCCAGGTGAGTCCAGCCGATGTGGCGGAAGTAGTGCAGCGCGGAGGCAACGTCGATGGCGAGGGGGAGGTACTGCTGCTCCTGCAGCCGCCCGTAGCGGCGGACCAGGCTGGAGAGCCGCGGCCCGTCGACGTGCTCCAGCACGACGTGGGGACGGTCGCCGTCCTGGCCGTCGCGCAGTCCCCGGACCACGACGGGGTGGTTGACGGTCGCGAGGGCGAGCACCTCCCGGCGCAGGCCGCGCCGGGCGTGCTCGTCCCCGACCTGGGAGGGGCGCAGCACCTTGACGACGACCGCGGACCACGTCACCTCGTCGAAGCACAGCCACGCCTCGTACGCGGACCCTCCGCCGAGGCGGCGCAGCGCGCTGAGTCCCGGCGCGAGCAGGTCGCCCTCGGCCAGGGGCCAGCCGTCGTCACGCGTACCCATGTCCGCTCCTCCCAGGTCGACCGTCACCCGCGGGTGTCGTTGCGGCTGCGGTCGTTGGTCTGGTGCGCCGACCGGTCGCGGGTGCGGTCGCCGCCGTCACGGGTCCAGTCGCGGGTCTTGTCCGCGCGGCTCCGGTCGCGGTCCCGGCTCACGTCGGTGGCGTTGCTCGCGGTGTTGTCGTTGGTGTTGCGGCTCGCCCCGGTGCGCGTGCGGGTCTCGTCGTCGCCGTCGTCGTCGTTGGTGTCGTCGTCGTCATCGTCGGCGACGAGCACCAGCGCCGGAGCGTCGTCCTCGCGCTTGGCCGCCTCGTCGGCGGCCGAGGCGATGGTCGGCGACGACATGCCGATGAGGCCGACGGCGGTCAGTCCGGCGACTCCCAGCAAGGTGGTGGGAAGAAGCTTGCGCATGGTGGTTCCTCTCGTCGGGGGCCGAGTGGCCCGGTTGCAGGAGCAACCCTGGCGACGCGGCGTGAGCCGTCCGTGAGGCGCCGATGAGAGGGCTCTCATGCCGTGGGCACGAGGGCGGACGTGGTGCGTCGGGACGGTTTCGAACCGCCGACCGCTCGGGTGTAAACCGAGTGCTCTACCGCTGAGCTACCGACGCGCGCCGCACAGACTACGGGACTGCTCGGCCTGCCCGGGCCACGCGGGAGGAAATGAGTTGAGCCGCTGGCGTCTCGGGTCACCAGCGGCTCAACAAGAAGAAGATTACACCAGTCGCCAACGGCGTCTCGGGAAACCAGAAATTGGCAACGAGATGTCTAGACCACCGCTGCGTGGAGCTCGCGGAGGTGCTCGTCGAGGTCGCGTCCGTCGGGGTTCGCGTTGTGCACCGCCCACCGCAGCCGACCCTCGCGGTCCACGACGTACGACGACCGGCGCGGCGCGCCCTTGACCGGGTCGAACACCTCGTAGGCCGACGACACCTCGCCGTGGGGCCAGTAGTCCGACAGCATCGGGAAGTTGAGCCCCTCGGTCTCCGCGAACGTGCGCAGGGCGTACACCGAGTCGCACGAGATGGCCAGCACCTCGGTGTCGAAGGTGAGGAACTCGTCGAGGCGGTCGCGCACCCCCGACAGCTCGCCGGTGCAGACGCCGGTGAACGCGAACGGGAAGAACATCAGCGCCACCGCCTTGCGCCCGCGGAAGTCGCTGAGCCGCACGTCCTGCCCGAACTGGTCGCGCAGCGTGAAGTCAGGTGCCTCGTCGCCGATGCACAGCCCGTCGCAGCCCACGTCTCACTCCTCGCCGTCCTGGTCCTCCCACCGTGCCTGGTCCTGCTGGGCGAGCTCTCGCCTGAGGACCTTGCCGGTGGCGTTGCGCGGCAGCTCGTCGACGAACACGATCTCCCGCGGCACCTTGAACCGGGCCAGGTTGGCCCGGACGTGGTCGCGCAGCTCGTCCGCCGAGACGTCGCCGCTGCGCACCACGAAGGCACGCAGGCGCTGACCATAGTCGTCGTCGACGACTCCGACCGCAGCGACCTCCCGCACCCGCTCGTGGGCGACCAGGCAGTCCTCCACCTCTTGGGGGAAGACGTTCTCACCGCCGGAGACGATCATGTCGTCGTCGCGACCTGCCACGTGCAGCCGGCCGTCGGCGTCGAACCAACCGAGGTCGCCCGACGACATCAGGCCGTCGACGACCTCCTTGGACCCGCCGTGGGTGTAGCCCTCGAAGAGCAGCCCGTTGCCCACGAAGATCCGGCCGGTCTCCCCCCGCGGCACCTCGCGTCCCGCGTCGTCGAGGATCCGCACCACCGTGCCGTGCGGTGGCCTCCCCGCCGACGTCGGGTCGGCGCGCAGGTCCGCCGGCGTCGCGATCGAGGCGTAGGCCACCTCGGTCGAGCCGTAGATGTTGTAGAGGTTGTCGCCGAAGCGGTCCATCCACGCCTGCGCGAGCGTGGCCGGCAGGGCCGAGCCGGACGACGCGACCACCTCGACGCGCCCCAGGTCGACGGCGCGGAGCTGCTCGGCGTCGAGGGCCAGGATGCGCTGCAGCATCACCGGGATGACGACCATCGACTGGCAGCGCTGCTCCTGCACGGTCCGCAGCGCGGCGGCCGGGTCGAACGAGCGCCGCAGCACGACGGTCGACCCCAGCAGCATGGCGAGCGCGAGGTGGGCGAAGCCCCAGGTGTGGAACAGCGGGGCCGCGATGTGCGTGCGCCATCCGGCCTTCAGCGGCATCCGCGAGAGCAGGGAGACGGCGGCCGGGATGCCGGCCTCCTTGCGCGGCGCACCCTTGGGGGTCCCGGTCGTGCCGGAGGTGAGGATGACGACCCGGGCGTGGCGCGTGGGCGGCTGCAGGTCGCCCTCGTCGTACGCCGACAGCAGCTGCTCGAGCGTCTCCGCGCCGCCGCTGTCGCCGTCGGTCCAGGCCAGGACCCGGCGCCCGACCGGGGCGTCGGCGAGCAGGGCGGTGAACTCCTCGTCGTGGACCACCATGCTCGGCGCCTCCCGCTCCAGGACGTCGCGCAGCTGCGGGCCGGCGAAGGAGGTGTTGAGGTAGAGGAGGTCGGCCCCTAGCTTGGCGACGGCGATCGTGGCATCGACGAAGCCGCGGTGGTTGCGGCACATCACCGCCACCGTGTCGCCCTCTCGCACGCCGCGCTCGGCGAGGGCGCGGGCCAGCGCGTTGGACCGGCGGTGCAGCTCGTCCCAGGTCAGCTCGCCGAGCTCGTCGACGAGCCCCACCCGGTGCGGCGAGCGGGCCGCGAGCGTCGCGAAGCCGCCGGCCGGGCCGGTCCCCCAGCGCAGCACCACCCGGCCGATCCGCGCGAGGGTGCGCGGTCCGTAGGGCCGGATCACCCCGGCGCGACCCAGCACGCCCACGGTCGCAGCACACCCCGACAGCACGCCCGTCAGGGTGCGGTGGGTCACGCGGGGGTCTTCGGCGCGACCAGGCGGGTGGCCTGCCAGTCCTTGCTCACAGCGGCGGTGGTGGTCTGGGACAGGCCCGCGATCGGCGCGGCCTCGGCGATGTCCGCCGGGTCGACCGTGCCCGAGCGGCCCACCTTGGGCGTCAGCAGCCAGATCGAGCCGCCGCCCACCAGGTCGGTGAGGGCGTCGACGAGCCCGTCGACGAGGTCGCCGTCGTCGGCGCGCCACCAGAGCACGACCGCGTCGACCACGTTGCCGTAGTCGCCGTCGACCATGTCGGCATCGATGCAGTCCTCCACCGCGACGCGGAGCTCGTCATCGGTGTCGTTGTCCCAGCCGAGTTCCTGGACGACCATGCCGGGCTTGAGCCCCAGCCGGTCCCCTATGCCTGTCGCCGGGGCAGAGTCGCCCACCGTCGAGCTCACGCAGTGCCTCCAATGTCCAAGGGGTAGGGCTGGTCACGCATAGTCCACCCGAAAGACGGCAGCAGCCGCAACCCCGCCCCGCCCCGGCGGGCGGGAGGACGCCGTTCGGGCGGCTGGTGCGCTTTACTGGTGGGTAGATTTCGTGGCGGGCGGACGCGTGACACGATGAGCGGGTGAGTGACGCCGAGAAGTCCAGCTCCATCACCGGCAAGGGCCAGCCCATCGCCTCTGTGATCCACGAGGGACTCCCCACCCAGCTGCCCGACATCGACCCCGACGAGACCCAGGAGTGGCTCGCGTCCTTCGACGCGATGCTCGACGACCGGGGTCGCGACCGGGCCCGCTACGTGATGCTGCGCCTGCTCGAGCGCGCTCGCGAGAAGCAGGTCGGCGTCCCGGCCCTGCGCTCGACCGACTACATCAACACGATCCCGCCCGAGCGCGAGCCGTGGTTCCCCGGCGACGAGGAGGTCGAGCGCCGCATCCGCGCGTTCATCCGCTGGAACGCCGCGGTGATGGTGTCCTCGGCGAACCGCAAGGGCCTCGAGGTCGGCGGCCACATCGCCACCTACCAGTCCTCGGCCAGCCTCTACGAGGTCGGCTTCAACCACTTCTTCCGCGGCAAGGACCACGAGGGGGGCGGCGACCAGATCTACATCCAGGGCCACGGCTCCCCGGGCGTCTACGCCCGCGCGTTCCTCGAGGGCCGTCTCGGCGAGGACCAGCTCTACCGCTTCCGCCAGGAGGTCCAGCACGGCAAGGGCGCCGGCCTCCCGTCGTACCCGCACCCGCGCCTGATGCCCGACTTCTGGGAGTTCCCGACGGTGTCGATGGGCCTCACGGCCATCGGCTCGATCTACCAGGCCCGGTTCAACCGCTACCTCGACAACCGCGGCATCAAGGACACCGGCCAGCAGCGCGTGTGGGCGTTCATGGGTGACGGCGAGATGGCCGAGCCCGAGTCGCTCGGCGCGATCCGCGTCGCCGCCCGCGAGGAGCTCGACAACCTCACCTGGGTCATCAACTGCAACCTCCAGCAGCTCGACGGCCCGGTCACCGGCAACGGCAAGATCATCCAGGAGCTCGAGGCCAACTTCCGCGGCGCCGGCTGGAACGTCATCAAGGTCGTTTGGGGTCGCGAGTGGGACGCCCTGCTGGCCCGCGACGTCGACGGCGTGCTGGTCAACCAGATGAACTCCACGCCCGACGGCCAGTTCCAGACCTACTCCACCGAGGACGGCGCCTACGTCCGTGAGCACTTCTTCGGTGGCGACCCGCGGCTGCGCAAGATGGTCGAGCACATGTCCGACGCGCAGATCGAGAAGCTGCCCCGCGGCGGCCACGACTACCGCAAGGTGTACGCCGCGTTCGACGCCGCCACCAAGCACACCGGCCAGCCGACGGTGATCCTGGCCCACACCATCAAGGGCTGGACGATCGACGCCCTCGAGGGCAAGAACGCCACGCACCAGATGAAGAAGCTGACCCTCCCGGACCTCAAGAAGTTCCGCGACCGGCTCTACCTCCCGATCAGCGACCGTGACCTCGAGGAGTCCTACGAGAAGACCGGCGGCGCGCCGTTCTACCACCCCGGCGCCGACGCGCCCGAGATCGAGTACATGCTCGAGCGCCGCAGGGCCCTCGGCGGCTCGATCCCGCGCCGCATCAACCGCGCCACGGCGCTCAAGCTGCCCGGCGACGAGCTCTACGCCGAGCTCAAGCAGGGCTCCGGCAAGAACAAGTTCGCCACGACGATGGCCGTGGTCCGCCTCCTGCGCGACTGGATGAAGGACCCCGAGATCGGCGACCGCGTCGTCCCGATCGCGCCTGATGAATACCGCACCTTCGGCATGGACTCGATGTTCCCGAGCGCCAAGGTCTACAACCCCGCCGGCCAGCAGTACGAGTCGGTCGACCGCAAGATGCTCCTGTCCTACAAGGAGTCCGCTCAGGGCCAGATGCTCCACGAGGGCATCTCCGAGGCGGGCGCGATGGCGTCGGCCACCGCCGCCGGCTCGGCGTACGCCACGCACGGCGAGCACATGATCCCGTTCTACATCTTCTACTCGATGTTCGGCTTCCAGCGCACCGGCGACTCCATCTGGGCGATGGCCGACCAGCTCGCGCGCGGCTTCCTCATCGGCGCCACGGCCGGCCGCACCACGCTCACCGGCGAGGGCCTCCAGCACGCCGACGGTCACTCGCCGCTCCTCGCGGCCACCAACCCCGCGGTGGTGCACTACGACCCGGCGTTCGGCTACGAGATCGCGCACATCATGCAGAGCGGTCTCGAGCGGATGTACGGCTCGGGTGGGCCCGAGGGCCAGGGCGAGGACGTCATCTTCTACCTGACCGTCTACAACGAGCCGGTGTCGCAGCCGGCGGAGCCCTCCGACGTCGACGTCGACGGGATCCTGCGCGGCATCCACAAGATCGCGACCGCCGAGGGCGAGGGCCCCCGGGTCCAGCTGCTGGCCTCGGGCGTCGGCCTCCCGTGGATCCAGGACGCGGCGCGGATGCTCGCCGAGGACTGGGGCGTGCAGTCCGACCTGTGGTCGGTCACCTCCTGGAACGAGCTGGCCCGCGACGCGGCGGCCGCCGAGCAGTGGAACCTGCTGCACCCGGGCGAGCAGCGCCGCACCGCCTACGTCAGCGACAAGCTGGCCGGCGTGCAGGGGCCGGTCGTCGCGGTGTCCGACTACATGCGGGCCGTCCCGCTGCAGATCGCGCGCTGGGTGCCGGGCGACTACCGCGTCCTCGGGGCCGACGGCTTCGGCTTCGCCGACACCCGGCCGGCCGCTCGCCGCTTCTTCCACATCGACGCCGTCAACGTGGTCGTCCAGGCGCTGCAGGCGCTGGCCGACGCCGGCGAGATGCCGGTGGAGAAGGTCGTGGAGGCGGCCGCGCGATACCGGATCGACGACCCCACCGCGACCCGTGACATCAAGCAGGAGGGCGGCGACGCCTGACGCCACGCGTTGGTGGGAATCCCACTACGCGCGCGGTCGCACTACAGTCAGGGCCATGCCACCGTCCCGACGTCGCGCAGCCGAGGCGCTGCGCAACTCGGCCGGGGCGCTCAGCACGGCCGCGACGGGACGGATGTCGTCGGACCTGCCCTGGTTCGACGACCTGAGCGCTGAGGACCGCTCGTGGGTCGGCCTGATCGTGCAGGCCGGCATCCGGGGGTTCGTCGACTGGTACGACCGCGAGGTCGAGGCCTCGTCGAACGATCCCCTCGACGTGGTGGTCTTCGGCGCCGCCCCGCGTG
The DNA here is from genome assembly GCF_017916425.1 of Nocardioides sp. SYSU D00065. Classification (GTDB taxonomy): domain Bacteria; phylum Actinomycetota; class Actinomycetes; order Propionibacteriales; family Nocardioidaceae; genus Nocardioides. The sequence goes on from NZ_JAFMSX010000004.1 coordinate 319,977, forward strand.
AGCTGACCGGGGTCATCTCCCTGCAGCAGACCGTGGAGCTGGTCCGGTTGAGCATCCGCGTGGTGGAGACCACCATCGACGCGCTGCTCGATCCGGAGGACGCCGGCGAGGTGCACGACGCGGTCCTGCTCTATGCCCGCGAGGTCGCCTTCGCGACCGCAGCGGTCTACGCGCGCGCTGCGGAGTCCCGCGGCGCGTGGGACGCCCGCCTCGAGGCGCTGGTCGTCGACGCAGTGGTGCGCGCCGAGGCCGACGAGACGGTGCTCTCCCGCGCCAGCGCCCTCGGCTGGGGCGCCCACGGTGACGTCGCGGTGGTGCTGGGCGCCGTGCCCCCCCACCGTGCCGAGCTCGACGTGTTCGAGTCCGTACGCCGCTCCGCGCGCGCCGGCGGCATGGACGCCCTCTGCGCCATCCAGGGCGACCGGCTGGTGGTCGTGCTCGGCGGCGTGACCGACCCGCTCGCGGCGGCCACACGACTGCAGGACCACTTCGGCGCAGGCCCGGTCGTGGTCGGCCCGGTGACCGCCGACCTGGCCCACGCCAACGCGTCCGCGCGAGCGGCGCTGTCGGCCCACCGGGCGGCGAGCGGGTGGCCGGACGCGCCCCGCCCGGTGGCGAGCCGCGACCTCCTCCCCGAGCGCGCCCTGGCCGGGGACGGTCACGCGCGGCGGCACCTGGTCGACGAGGTCTACCTGCCGCTGCTGGCCGCCCGCGGCACCCACCTGGAGACGCTGGGCGCCTGGTTCGAGCACGGCTCGTCCATCGAGGCCACGGCCCGCGCGCTCTTCGTGCACCCCAACACCGTGCGTTACCGCCTGCGCCAGATCGCCGACGTCACCGGCTGGTCGCCGACGCGCCCACGCGAGGCGTTCGCCCTCCAGCTGGCGCTGATCCTCGGGCGCCAGTCCGGCCGGACGCAATTGTAGGAACCCTACAGAGATCGGGGGTGGAGATTCGTGGGCGTCGGACCCGCGTCCGGAACCCGTGACCCGGCACAGTGGTCCTGTGCTCGTCATCGTCGCGCCCGGTCAAGGGGCCCAGACTCCCGGTTTCCTCTCCCCCTGGCTGGAGGACCCCACCTTCGCCGCGCGGTTCGACTGGCTGGCCACGGTCGCCGGCCTCGACCTCGCCCACTACGGCACCGAGGCTGACGCCGAGACGATCCGGGACACGAAGATCGCCCAGCCGCTCCTCGTCGCCACAGGTCTCATCGCCGCCCTGGACCTCTTCCCGCACCCGGCGGACGCGTTCGCACGGATCGGCGCCGTGGCGGGCCACAGCGTCGGTGAGCTGACCGCGGCAGCCGGCGCCCGTGCGATCACGGCCGAGCAGGCCATGGTGCTGGTCCGCGAGCGCGGCAAGGCGATGGCCGACGCCGCCGCGACCACCGCCACCGGCATGACCGCCGTCCTGGGCGGCGACCGCGAGGAGGTCCTCGCGGCGATCGAGCACCACGGCCTGACCGCGGCCAACGACAACGGTCCCGGTCAGGTGGTCGCGGCCGGCACCATGGAGCAGCTGGCGGCGTTCGCGGCCGAGCCGCCCGCCAGGGCGCGGTTGATGCCGCTCAGCGTGGCCGGCGCGTTCCACACCACCCACATGGCGCCGGCGGTCGACCGCCTCGCGTCGCTGGCGCGCTCGGTCTCGACCCACGACCCGCGCACGCCGGTGATCTCCAACCGCGACGGCCAGGTGGTCCACGACGGGCGCGAGGTGCTGCGCCGCATCGTCGGCCAGATCGCCAACCCCGTCCGCTGGGACCTCTGCCTGGAGACGATGAGCGACCTGGGCGTCACGGGCGTCCTGGAGATGCCGCCGGCCGGCACGCTCACGGGCATCGCCAAGCGCGCCCTCAAGGGGGTGGAGACCTTCGCCCTCAAGACCCCCGACCAGCTCGACGCGGCCCGCGAGTTCTGCGACAAGCACGGGGAGGCCTCGATGATCGAGACGACCCCCACCTGGCGGATGGTCGTCTCGCCGGCCAAGGGCACCTTCCACCTCTCCCCCGAAGCCGCCCAGCTGCACCTCCTGGCGCCCGGTGCCACCATCGGCACGGTCGCCAGCCTGCGCCAGCGCACCGAGATCACCGCCGCCCACGGCGGCTCCGTGGTCGAGTGGCTCGTCGAGGACGGCGACCTCGTCTCCCCCGGACAGCCCCTGCTGCGGCTGCACCCCGAGGCGGGCTTCTGATGGCGCCGATCGGCGCAGGCGCCGGTGCTCCGCACAGCCGCATCATGGGCGTGGGCGCCTACCGTCCCTCGCGCATCGTCCCCAACTCCGAGGTCGTCGACGCGATCGACTCCAGCGACGAGTGGATCCAGCAGCGCTCGGGCATCAAGCAGCGTCGCTTCGCCACCGACGAGGAGACCATCCAGATGATGAGCGTGGCCTCCTCGCGCATCGCCATCGAGCGCGCCGGGATCACGCCCGACCAGATCGACTGCGTCCTGGTCGCCACGGTCAGCCACCTGCTGCAGACGCCGGCCATCGCCCCGGCGATCGCCACCGAGCTCGGCACCGAGCACGCTGCGGCGTTCGACATCTCGGCGGCCTGCGCCGGGTTCTGCCACGGCGTGGCCCTCGGGTCGGACATGGTGCGCGGCGGAAGCGCCCGCCACGTGTTGGTGATCGGCGTCGAGCGGCTCTCCGACATCACGGACATGACGGACCGCGGCACCGCCTTCATCTTCGCGGACGGCGCGGGCGCGGTCGTGATCGGCCCGAGCCAGACCCCCGGCATCGGCCCCGTGGTGTGGGGCTCCGACGGCGAGCAGTACGACCTCATCCGGCAGCGCGAGGACTGGCGCGACGTCGTGGGGTCGGACGACTCGCCCGGCTCCGGCGTCATGCCGCACCTGACGATGCAGGGCAACCCGGTGTTCCGCTGGGCGTCCTTCACCATGGCCAAGGTGGCCCTCGAGGCGCTGGACGCCGCCGGTGTCACCGCGGCGGACCTGGACGTGTTCGTGCCTCACCAGGCCAACATGCGCATCATCGACGCGATGGCTCGTTCGATGAAGCTGCCCGAGCACGTCCGCATCGCCCGCGACGTCGCCGAGCAGGGAAACACCTCGGCGGCGTCGGTACCGCTCGCGCTCGACCGGATGATCGAGGAGGGCGACGCCCGCAGCGGCGACACCGCGCTGCTCATCGCCTTCGGCGCCGGGCTGGCGTACGCCGCCCAGGTCGTCACGGTCCCCTGACCGCCGACCGCCGGCCCGCGCCGACCACCACCCAGACCACCCGAAGCACCACCAACAAGAAGGGAAGGCCCATGGCCACCACCGAAGAAATCCGCGCCGACCTCGCCGACATCGTCAACGAGGTCGCCGGCGTGGACGCCGACGACGTCCAGCTGGACAAGTCCTTCGTGGACGACCTCGACGTCGACTCGCTCTCCATGGTCGAGGTCGTCGTGGCCGCCGAGGAGAAGTTCGGCGTGACCATCCCCGACGACGAGGTGAAGAACCTCAAGACCGTGGGCGACGCCGTGGCCTACATCGAGCGCGCCCAGGGCTGACGCCCTGGCACCCGGTCACGGGTGGCCGGCCCGACCGGCCCCCGTGACCTCCAGGACCTCCTCCACCCCAGCGAGAAACGGAACCTCTGATGCCCTCGACCCGCGTAGTCGTCACCGGCCTCGGCGCCACCTCCCCCGTCGGCGGAGACGTCGCCTCCACCTGGGAGGCGCTGCTCTCCGGAACATCCGGCATCGCACGCCTCGACGACGAGTGGATCGACCAGCTGCCGGTCAGGATCGGCGGCCGCGTGGCCGTGGAGCCCTCCGAGGTCCTCGAGCGGGTCAAGGCACGCCGCCTCGACCGGTCCACGCAGTTCGCCATGGTCGCGGCCGGCCAGGCGTGGGCCGACGCCGGTCTCGAGGGATCCGGGCTCGAGCCCGAGCGCCTCGGCGTGGCCGTGGCCTCCGGCATCGGCGGCGTCACCACCCTCCTCGCGAACTACGACACCCTCCTCGAGAAGGGTGCTCGTCGCGTCTCGCCGCTCGCGGTGCCAATGCTCATGCCCAACGCCCCGGCCGCCAACGTCAGCCTCGCCTACGGCGCCCGCGCCGCGGTGCACGCTCCCACGTCCGCCTGCGCCTCCGGCAACGAGGCCATCGCGATGGCCCTCGACCTGATCCGCCTCGGTCGCGCCGACGTCGTCCTCGCCGGCGGCACCGAGGCGGCGATCCACCCGCTGCCCATGGCCGCCTTCGCGAACATGATGGCGCTGTCGAAGACCGCGAGCGGCGACGACGGGCGCGACCCGACGACGGTCTCGCGCCCCTGGGACAGCGCTCGCGACGGCTTCGTCCTCGGCGAGGGCGGCGCCGTGCTGGTCCTCGAGTCCGAGGAGCACGCGCGCGCCCGCGGCGCGCGGATCTACGCCGAGGTCCGCGGCGCGGGCATCAGCAACGACGCCCACGACATCGCACAGCCCGACCCCGAGGGTCGTGGCGGCACCCGCGCCATCCAGATGGCGCTGCGTGAGGGCGACGTCGACCCCGCCACCGTCGTGCACGTCAACGCGCACGCCACCTCCACGCCCAAGGGCGACATCGCCGAGGGGCTGATGCTCCACGCCGTCCTCGGCGAGCACGTCGACCGCTGCGTCGTCACGAGCACCAAGTCGATGACCGGACACCTGCTCGGTGGCGCCGGCGCGCTGGAGGCCGTCGCGACCGTGATGGCGCTCCACGACCGGGTCAGCCCGCCCACCATCAACCTCGACGACCTGGATCCCGAGGTCGACCTCGACATCCCGACCTCGCGGCGCGACCTGCCCGAGGGCGACGTGGTGGCGCTCAACAACTCCTTCGGCTTCGGCGGCGCCAACGTCGCGGTGGCCTTCGGCAGCGCCTGATCCACGGTTCGACCCGCCTCTGCCCCGGAAGGAACACCCGTGACCGCCGCCCCCAGCGCCGCCACCACCACCGCCGCCGCCGCCGCCAAGGTGAAGCCGCCGCGTGAGGAGGACCCCCGCAACCCGGTCCACCGTCTCGCCGCCCTGCTCGATGAGGGCACCCTCGAGCTGATCACCCCTGACGACGAGTCCGGCATGCTGGCGGCCGTCGGCCGCGTCGACGGCACCCCCGTGGTCGCCTTCTGCAGCGATGCCACCGTGATGGGCGGCGCGATGGGCGACGTGGGCTGCCGGGTCGTCGTGGACGCCTATCACCGCGCGATCACCGACGGCGTCCCGATCATCGGGCTCTGGCACTCCGGTGGCGCGCGCCTGGCCGAGGGCGTGCTGTCCCTCCACGCCGTGGGGCGCATCTTCCAGGTCATGACCCAGGCGTCCGGCGTGATCCCGCAGGTGTCCGTGGTGCTCGGCCCGGCCGCCGGCGGGGCCGCCTACGGTCCGGCCCTCACCGACGTGGTCATCCTGGGCCCCGAGGGGCGCATCTTCGTGACCGGCCCCGACGTGGTGCGCTCGGTGACCGGCGAGGACGTCGACATGCTGCGCCTGGGCGGCCCCGAGCCGCACGGCCGACGCTCCGGCGTGGTTCACATCCTCACCGACTCCGAGCGCGAGGCCCTCGACAAGGCACGCACCGTCGCCTCTCTGCTCGGCGCGCAGGGCAGCCTCGCCGTCGACTCCGTCGACGACCGCGACCTCGGAGCGCTGCTGCCGGAGTCGAAGAAGCGCGCCTACGACGTACACCCGCTCGTCGACGGCCTGCTCGACGAAGGCACGATGCAGGAGCTGCACGCCCGGTGGGCGCCCAACATCGTGACGGCCCTCGGCCGCTTCGGCGGACGCACGGTCGGCGTCGTCGCCAACAACCCGCTGCGCCTCGGCGGCTGCCTCGACTCGCTGTCGGCGGAGAAGGCCTCACGCTTCGTGCGCATGTGCGACGCGTTCGGGGTGCCGCTCGTCGTCCTCGTCGACGTCCCCGGCTACCTGCCCGGCGTCGGCCAGGAGTGGGACGGGGTCGTACGGCGCGGCGCCAAGCTGCTGCACGCGTTCGGCGAGTGCCTGGTGCCGCGGGTGACGCTGGTGACCCGCAAGACCTACGGCGGCGCCTACATCGCCATGAACGCGCGCTCGCTCGGCGCCACGCGTGTCTTCGCCTGGCCCGGCGCCGAGGTGGCCGTCATGGGGGCGGTGGCCGCGATCCGCATCCTGCACCGCCGCAAGCTGGCGGAGGTCTCCCCCGAGATCCGCCCGCAGGTCGAGGCGGAGCTGGCGGCCGAGCACGAGCGCATCGCCGGCGGCGTCGACAAGGCGGTCGAGATCGGCGTCGTCGACGAGGTGGTCGAGCCGACGCGCACCCGCAGCGCGATCGCCGCGGCGATCCGCCACGAGATCGACACCGCCGGCGTACGCCGCGGCCGACACGGCAACATCCCCCTCTGACCCCCGGCGCGGGTGAGAGCCCGCGGTCCCGAGCGCCGGATCCGCGCCGTCGCGCGGCGTGGCCGCCGCGCCGGCAGGAGCGCTCAGACGACCTGGTGCAGCCAGCGCACGGGGGCCCCTTCGCCCGCGTGCCGGAACGTCTCGAGCTCGTCGTCCCACGGCTTGCCGAGCAGGTGGTCGATCTCGAGCAGCAGCGTCGTGTCGCCGAGCGCGGCCTTCACCACGGCGGCCTTGAGACGGTCCTCCGGGATCAGGATGTCCCCGTGCGGACCGGTGATGGCGTGGAAGATGCCGAGGTCGGGCGTGCAGGAGAAGCGCGTGCCCTCCGTGGAGCTGGTCGGCTCCTCGGTGATCTCGAAGCGCAGGTGGTTCCAGCCACGCAGCGCCGACGCGACGGCTGCAGCGGTGCCCGCGGCGCCGGTCCACGAGAGCTCGGCACGGTAGGTCCCCGGCTGGGCAGGCTGGGGCGTCCAGTCCAGCGAGACGGCAGAGCCCAGCACCCCGGCGACTGCCCACTCGATGTGCGGGCAGAGCGCGGAGGGTGCAGAGTGCACGTAAAGGATGCCCCTCGTCCCCGGACCGTCCGGGCGGGAAGCAATGCGTGTGGTCACCGTGACCTCCTTGAGTTCCGACGCTCCAGATGCGCCTTCCCCAGCGGTCTGTCGTCCGTGCTCAACGAGAGTCGAGTGACACCTATGTGATTAGGACACCTATTGTGGCCCATGCCGGGCTGCGACGCCAGTGTTCGAGCCCGGCAAGGACAGGTGTCGTCAGGACTGCTTGCGCTCGAGCGCGTCCGCGCGGGCCGCCGCGTCGGTGAGCTCCTCGGAGTCGATCGCGTGCGTGCGGTGGAACCAGGCCAATGCGTCGGACTCGCGGCCGGCCGCCTCGAGGGTGTCGGCGTAGGCGTAGCGCAAGCGGACGACCCAGGCGGACCGGCTTTTCGACGTCAGCGGCGCCAGCTCCAGCGTACGCAGCGCGGCGTCGAGCTGCCCCATGTCGCGACGCGCCCCGGCCTCCACCAGCGTCATCTCGGCCTTGGCCTCGGAGCTGAAGTTGGCGACCGACGGGCTCTTGGCCAGCTTGATGGCCTGCTCGGGGTTGCCGAGAGCGCGGTGGCAGTCCGCCATGATGGGCAGGTAGTCGGTCGCGCCGTTCATCCGCTTGGCGGCGCGGAGCTCGGCCAGCGCCTCTGCGTAGTGGCCGGCAGCGTACGCCGCCTCGCCGGTCGCCTCGCGCACCACGGCGAGCCGGGACGCGCGGGCACGGGCGGCCAGCGTGTGCTGGTAGGCCGTCTCCGGGTCCTCGTCGATGAGCGCGCCGGCGGCGGCCAGGTGGCGAGCCACCCGCGCCGCGAGCTTCTCGGGAAGCCCCTTCAGCTGGGCGCGCACGCCGCGGTCGAGCTCCGCGCCCGTGATGTGCTCGGGCAGGTCTGGGCCGTCGTACGTCGCCTGGTCAGGCGTGCGGCCCTTGTCCTCGACGCGACCGCGGGGGCTGCGCTGCTGCGAGCCGGCAGGCTTCGAGCCGCCCTGGTAGCCGCCGCGCGACGAGCCGCTCTTGCCGCGGGCCTGGTCGTCACGCGACCCCCTGCCGCGAGAGTCCCCGGCCGACCGACCGGAGCCGCTGCGCGAGTCTCCCCGCGAGTCGCCTCGCGCATCACCACGCTGGCCGCCACGTGGCGACCCGCCACGCCCCCCGGCGGAGCCGCCCCGACCGGAGCTCGACCCACCTCGAGACGGACGCTGTCCTCGACGGTCCTCGGCCACAGCCGCACTCTCCTTCTTCGCGTTGGCCCGCTCCCGGTGCCACCGTACTCACTCTTGCCATGAAATGACGCAGAGGCCACCAGATCACTGGTGGCCTCTGCCAAAGGTATGTCCGGCGGCGTCCTACTCTCCCACAACCTCTCGGTTGCAGTACCATCGGCGCTGAAAGGCTTAACTTCCGGGTTCGGTATG
>NZ_JAFMSX010000005.1 GCF_017916425.1 Nocardioides sp. SYSU D00065
CATACCGAACCCGGAAGTTAAGCCTTTCAGCGCCGATGGTACTGCAACCGAGAGGTTGTGGGAGAGTAGGACGCCGCCGGACATACCTTGTGGAAGTGGGGTCACCTTCGGGTGGCCCCACTTCTGCATGTGGGCTCCTTGCAGCCGGCTCGCGCGGGCCGTTTTCCGTCCACAGTGTTCCTGACTCGCGTCTCGTCCACAGGGTGGCTCGAGGGCCGGCCGAGGTGTCGGTGGGTGTCAGCAGGCTCGGTCGCAGGAGGTGCAACCGTGACCAAGACATCCAGCAACCCGAGCACCAAGACAGTCAGCACGACGTCCAGCGCCAACGCCCGCGAGACGGTCCCCGCCGGGCCGCCGCCCAAGCAGAAGGCGCATCGGCGCGCAGACCAGGACGAGGCAGCGGGCGCCATCAACGACGTGCGCCTTGTCGGCCGGCTCAGCGGCGAGCCGAGCCTGATCGAGCTGCCGAGCGGCGACGCGCTCGTGACCTTCCGGATCTCGGTGCCGCGGGTGCCGGTGCCGGCAGCGGGAGGGTCCCGGCCAGCCGTCGGTCAGCGGGTGGACTCCGTGCCCTGCACCGCCTGGCAGCCCCGGTTGCGGCGCACCATCGTGACGTGGCGCGCGGGCGACCTCGTGGAGGTGGTCGGCGCCGTACGCTGCCGCTTCTTCCAGGCGGGAGGGGCGACCCGGTCGCGCGTCGAGGTGGAGGCCTCGAGTGCGCGGATCATCCGTCGCTCACCGGGCGCATGAGCACCCCCAGGCTCGGCTTCGGCTGGAACGAGGTGGCCTTCTCCGGGAGCAGGCCTCCCGATTCGACGAGGGCCTGCACCTGCTCGACGTCGGGGCTGGGCAACAGCACCGCCGGTGCGGCGGGGCTCGCGGCTGCGAGCGTCTCGTCGACGGTGTGGTGATGGGTCACCCGAAGCGCCGGCGTTGTCACCCGATCGACCACGCGCTCGTGCAGCCACGCCACGACGGCCTGCCGCTCCAGGCCGCGTGGCTCGACCGTGTGCCACGACGTTCCGTCCGTGAGGACGAGGTGGGCCCCGTCCAGAGCTCGGAGCGCCTGCTGCCGGTCGCGCTCGACCACGTCGGCGTCGGCGGCTCGAGCGGCGTGCAGGAGGGATTCGAGCGTCGCACCGGGCAGCGTCCGGTGGATGGCTCCGAGGAACAGGGGAGTGTCGTGCTGGTCCACGAGCATCGCCAGGCCCGCGTCCCACGCGGTGCCGGGGTGCTCCTGCTGGAGTCGCAGGTACGCGGCGTAGCGATGGTGCCCGTCGGCGAGCAGGCACCGGGTGTCGGCGACCAGGTCGGCGAGCGTGGCCAGCTGTTCGCGGTCGCGGATGGCCCAGATGCGTTGGCGCTGGCCGGTGCGATCGAGGTAGCTCCACTCGGGAGGTGTGCGGACGACGCCGGCGACGAGGTCTCGAAGCTCAGCGCGACCGTGGTGCACCAACAGGATCGGTGCGGGGTTCAGGTCCATCTGCAGCATCCGATCGGCAAGCTCGCCGGCCTGCTCGGGATGGATGGCCTCGTGGGGCCAGACGGCGCGGTCGGCCAGCGCCTCGGCGCGCTTCGAGACCGCGAGCGCACCGACCAGTCCGCGGACGGTGAGACCGTCCGCGGTGTACTCGTGGACGTAGACGGCCGGCGCGGTGTCGGCGACGGCGCGTCCCTGGTCGATCCACTGCATCAACCGGTCCGCGACATCGCGATAGGGTCGCGCCAGTGCCCGGGCGGAAGCGGGATCCCCGACGCGCGCCGGGGCGAGCATGACCGCCCGGAACGGGCGGAGCTCGAGGGGCTTCGCGACGTACGGCGGCACGTCGGTGGCGAAGTCCATCGGAGCATCGTAGAGGGACTCTCGTCACAGTCCGGGAAGGGGTCGAGCATGCTCGAGGAGTCGGCAACGCCGCTGGTGGACGCGCACGACCTGGTCATGTTCGACCTCGACGGCGTCGTCTACGTGGGCGGTGAGGCGATACCCGACGTCGCGGCGTACATCGAGCGACTCAGGCACACCGGTCGACACGTCGCATTCGTCACCAACAACGCCTCGCTCACGCCCGCGCAGGTGGCCGCGAAGCTCGTGGGCCTGGGCGTCGGTGCGACTGCGGCCGATGTCGTCACCTCCGCCCAGGCGGCCGCCCGGCTCCTCGCCGCCGAGCACGGCACGGGTGCCAAGGTGCTGCTCCTGGGTGGGGAGGGCCTGCGCGTCGCGCTCCTCGATGAGGGGTTGGAGCCGGTCGACGACCCCGCCGGCGCAGTGGCGGTCGCGAGCGGCTACGGCCCCGACGTGCGGTGGCGCGACATCATGCGAGCCGCCAGCCTCGTCCGGGACGGCCTGCCCTACGTGGCGAGCAACACCGACATGACGGTCCCCACGCCCTACGGCCTCGCGCCGGGACACGGAGTCCTCGTGCGGACGATCACCGGCTTCGCGGGCGTCGAGGCCACGGTCGCGGGTAAGCCGCGGCGGCCGCTGATGGCGGAGACCGTACGACGGGTGGGCGGGGACCGGCCGATCATGGTGGGCGACCGGCTCGACACCGACATCGAGGGCGCGCACGCGATCGCCGTGCCGTCCTTGCTCGTCCTCACCGGCGTGACGTGGCTCGAGGACCTGGCCACGGCCACGCCCGAGCTGCGGCCGACGTACCTCTCGCCCACGCTCGCCGGCCTGTTCGAGCCGCACCCGGTCCCCGTGCTGAGCGGCGCCGGTGCTGCGCTCGGTGGGTGGGCCGCGACGGTCTCCGAGGGCCGGCTCGTGGTGTCGGGAGAGGGTGCACACGCCGACTGGTGGCGGGTCGCGGCGAGCGCCTGCTGGCACCACCTCGACACGACCGGCGCCGCGGCGGACGTATCCGACACGACGCCGCCCGGACCGGTCCGGACGCCGGGCTCCGAGTAGGCTCGCGGCCATGGATCAGGTCTCGGACGTGGAGCGGACCGGCGTGACGGCCGTGGACGCCGTCCTCGCTGAGGTGGCTGCTCTCGCCGATGCACCCGTGGCTGATCACGTGGCGGTGTTCGAACGGGCCCACGAGCAGCTGCGCCGCGCGCTCGACGCCCAGCCGGACTCCCCGCGCGACGGCGTGCAGGGCGCCTGACGGACCGTGCCTCCACGACGACTTCGCCTCGACCAGGAGCTCGTCCGTCGCGGCCTGGCCCGCTCCCGCGAGCACGCCAGCGAGCTGGTGGCGGCCGGACGGGTCTCCGTGTCGGGCGCCGTGGCGACCAAGCCCGCGACGGGCGTGACGACCGATGTGGCGATCGTGGTGCGCGAGGACCCGACGACGGTCGACTACGTGTCCCGCGGCGGACACAAGCTGGCGGGCGCGCTCGAGGCGTTCGCGGCTCACGGACTGACGGTGCGCGGCAAGCGGTGCCTCGACGCCGGCGCGTCCACCGGCGGGTTCACCGACGTGCTGCTGCGCGCCGGTGCTCGGGAGGTGGTCGCGGTCGACGTCGGTTACGGTCAGCTCGCTTGGTCCCTGCAGAGCGACGAGCGGGTGCAGGTCCACGACCGCACCAACATCCGCGACCTCACCCTCGACGTGGTGGGGGAGCCGGTGGATCTCGTCGTCGGCGACCTGTCGTTCATCTCCCTCGCCCTCGTCCTCGATCCGCTGCTGTCGGTGACACGGCCCGACGGCGAGCTCGCGCTGATGGTCAAGCCCCAGTTCGAGGTGGGCAAGGAGCGCGTCGGCAAGGGCGGGGTGGTGCGCGACCTCGGACTGCGCGCCGAGGCCGTCACCACGATCGCCGACCTCGCGGCCGCTCGCGGGTGGGGCGCGGTCGCGGTGACGGTGAGCCCGTTGCCGGGCCCGTCGGGCAACGTCGAGTTCTTCCTGCTGCTGCGCGCCGGAGCGCCGGCCATCGGCGCCGACGACATCCGTGCCGAGGTGGATCGCGCCGCCTCGCTGGGGGTGGCGGGTGAGAGGGTGGAGCCGTGAGCCACCAGACCCCCGAGCGCCGCGTGCTGCTGCTCGCGCACACCGGCCGGTCCGAGGTGCGGGAGGTGGCGCGTGCGTGCGTCACGGCGCTCAACCAGCACGGGATCGCCGTGCGCCTGCTGGCGGACGAGGCCGCCGACCTGGGTCTCGAGGACGCCGACGGGCTCGTCGAGACGACGCTGCCCGACCTGCCGGGCGAGGGCTGCGAGCTCGTCCTGGTGATCGGTGGCGACGGGTCCATCCTGCGCGCCGCCGAGCTGACCCACGAGACCTGCACCCCGCTGCTGGGGATCAACCTGGGCCACGTCGGGTTCCTGGCCGAGGCCGAGCCCGACGACCTCGACTCGACGATCGCCTCGATCGTCGCGCGGAACTACACCGCCGAGGACCGCCTCACGCTCGGTGTGCAGGTGCTGGTCGGCAAGGAGGTGCTGTTCTCCACGTTCGCCCTCAACGAGGCGAGCGTCGAAAAGGCCGCTCGCGAGCGCATGCTCGAGGTGGTCGTCGAGGTCGACGGTCGTCCGCTGTCGCGCTGGGGCTGCGACGGCGTGGTGTGCGCAACGCCCACCGGCTCGACCGCCTACAACTTCAGCGCCGGCGGCCCCGTGGTGTGGCCGGAGGTCGAGGCGCTGCTCATGGTCCCGCTCAGTGCGCACGCGCTCTTCGCCCGCCCGATGGTGGTGGCGCCGACCTCCGTGCTTGCCGTCGAGGTGCTCGCCAACACCGAGGGCTTCGGCGTGCTGTGGTGCGACGGTCGCCGCACCGTCGACCTGCCTCCGGGGGCGCGCATCGAGGTGCGCCGCGGCGACCGGCCCGTACGCCTGGTCCGACTGCACCAGGCGCCGTTCACCGACCGCCTGGTCGCCAAGTTCGGCCTGCCGGTCGAGGGTTGGCGCGGTGCAGCCGAGCGGCGCCGCCGGGAAGGAGGCGAGGATGCTTGAGGAGCTGCGGATCACCCAGCTGGGCGTGATCGAGTCCTCGACACTGGAGCTCGGCCCGGGCCTGACGGTGATCACCGGCGAGACCGGTGCCGGCAAGACCATGGTGGTGACCGCGCTGGGCCTGCTCCTCGGCGGCCGAGCGGACTCCGGCGCCGTACGCACCGGCGCCCGGCAGGCGCGGGTCGAGGGAGTCGTCGCGACGGCTGCGCTGGCGGGCTTCCGTGAGGCGGTCGAGGAGCACGGGGGCGAGGTCGAGGAGGACCGGGTGGTGCTCGCGCGCAACGTGGCCGCCCAGGGCCGTTCGCGCGCCTGGGTGGGCGGAGCCTCTGTGCCGGTGACCGCCCTCGCCGAGGTCGCCGAGCCGCTCGTGGCCGTCCACGGCCAGTCCGACCAGCACCGGCTGCTGCGGGCGGGCGCGCAACGGGCGGCGCTCGACCGCTTCGGAGGGGAGGCGCTGGCGCGCACCGCAGCGGCGTACGCCGGTCTGTGGGCAGAGCTGGCGGCGACCGAGCGGACGCTGGCCGAGGTGGTCGGCTCCGCCCGCGAGCGAGCGCGCGAGGCCGACCAGCTGCGCTTCGGGCTCGGGGAGGTGGAGGCCGTCGACCCCAGGCCGGGTGAGGACGTCGAGCTGGCCGCCGAGGAGACCCGGCTCGGCTTCGCCGACACGCTGCGGACCGCTGCGGAGACGGCGCGTGAGGCCCTGTCCAGCGACGAGGGCGCAGTCGACGCCCTTGCGACGACCAGCGCCGCCCGCCAGGCCCTCGAGGGGGTCCGCGAGCACGACGCGACCGCCGGCGAGCTCGCCGACCGCATCGCCGAGCTCGGCCACCTGCTGGTGGACGTCGCCGCGGATGTCGCCTCCTACGCCGCCAGCCTGGAGACCGACCCGGCCCGCCTGGCGAGCGTCTCGGAGCGCCGCGCCGCTCTGACGGCCCTCACGCGCAAGTACGGCGAGACCATCGACGAGGTGCTGGCCTGGGCCGAGGACGGTGCCAAGCGGCTCCTCGACCTCGAGGACACCGACAGCCGCATCAGCGAGCTCGCCTCGCGGCGCGACCGCCTGCGCGAGGAGCTCGGCGCGCTGGCCGCCACCCTCAGCCACCAGCGTGCCGCCGCCGCGAGCCGGCTCGCGGCGGCGGTCACCGACGAGCTGACCTCGCTCGCCATGCCGCACGCCACCGTGACCATCGCGGTCAGCCAGCACGAGGTCCCGGCGCCCGAGTCGCCCGCGGGAGCGGTGCTGCACGTCGACGGGCGCTGGCTGCGCGCCGGCTCGGCCGGCGTGGACGAGGTGGAGTTCCTGCTCGCCGCCAACAGCGGTGCCGAGGCGCGGCCGCTGCACAAGGGCGCCTCCGGCGGCGAGCTGTCCCGGGTGATGCTCGCGCTCGAGGTGTCGCTGGCCGAGACCGGGTCCGTGCCCACCTTCGTGTTCGACGAGGTGGACGCCGGCGTGGGCGGACGAGCCGCGATCGAGGTCGGACGCCGCCTCGCCGCGCTCGCCCGCAGCTCGCAGGTGCTCGTCGTGACCCACCTGCCCCAGGTGGCCGCGTACGCCGACCGTCACGTCGTGGTGCACAAGTCCAGCGACGGCTCGGTCACCACCTCGGGGCTGGTCTCCCTCGACGAGGCCGAGCGCGAGCGTGAGCTGTCGCGGATGCTCGCCGGGGTGGAGGACTCGGACAGCGCCCGCGCCCACGCGCGCGAGCTGCTCGCCGCCGCCGCGCCCGAGCGGGCGTGCCTCCCGGAAGGGCGGCAGGGCGGCTGAGACGATGACGGGGCCATGAAGTTCGCAGTCCGCTCCCGCCCCGCCCCCAGCCGTCCCGGTGTGCACGGCCCCGCGCGCGTCCACCGACGCACAGCCAGCCTGCTCGGCCGGCTGCGAGTCGGCGACGTCGCCGTGCTGGACCACGTCGACATGGACCGCGAGACGGCGCAGTCCCTCGTGGACGCCGGTGTCGTCGCGGTCGTCAACGCCGGTCCGATGATCTCGGGCCGCTATCCCAACCTGGGTCCTGAGCGGCTCGTCGAGGCCGGTGTCCTGGTGGTCGACAGCGCCGGCCCCGAGGTGTTCGACCGGCTCAAGGACGGCACCGAGGTCCGCATCGACGGGGGAGTGGTCTACGCCGGCGACGACCTGGTCGCGGCAGCCCGCGAGCTGACCCCCGACTTGGTGCGCTCGGAGATGGCCAAGGCGCGCAGCGGCCTGGCAGCGCAGCTGGAGAGCTTCACCCACAACAGCACCGAGTTCCTGCGACGTGAGCAGGACCTGCTCCTGCACGGGCACGGCGTGCCCAGCACCGCGACCGAGATGGCCGGGCGTCCCGTCGTGGTCGCCGTGCGCTCGCACGGCTGGGAGGACGAGCTGCGGGGGATCAAGCCGTTCGTGCGCGAGCAGCGTCCCGTTCTGGTGGGCGTGGACCGCGGCGCCGACGCCCTGGCGAGCGCAGGGCACCGTCCCGACGTCGTCGTCGTGACCGGGGACGGCGACGACCAACCCAGCGCCGCGGTCCTGCGCAAGGCACGCGACGTCGTCGTCCTGGTGGAGCGCGGGGCGCCGCGCAGCGCCACCGAGCACCTCGAGCGGCTGGGCATCCGCCCGCTGCGCTTCGAGACCTCGGCGACGACCGAGGACGCCGCCCTGCTCCTCGCCTCCGCTCACCAGGCCTCGCTCATCGTGGGCGTGGGGATGCACGCGACGCTCGACGAGTTCCTCGACCGTCGTCGCGCCGGCCTCGCCAGCACCTTCCTCACCCGGCTCAAGCTCGGCCCGGACCTCGTCGACGCCGCCGCCCTGCCCCGGCTCTACGACGGCGCGGTGCGGCCCCGGCACCTCGTCGGCGCTCTCGCCGCCGGGGTGCTGGCCCTGGCCGCGGCCGTCAGCGTCACGCCGGTCGGCCAGGAATGGGTCGACGACGTCTCCCCGGCCGTCTCCCGCACCACCTCCGACCTGATCGACAACGTACGAGGACTCCTCCCGTGATCACCCTGCGTCACCACCTGCTCACCATCGTCGCCGTGTTCCTGGCCCTGGCCGCCGGCATCGTCCTGGGCGGAGGCCCGCTCTCCGACGTGGGCCCGACCGTCGCGACGGCCGGTCGCTCAGCGGAGGAGGCCCCCGCTGCGGCGGACCCGGCGCAGGCCGCCTACACCGAGGAGTTCGTGTCCGTGGTGGGCCCGCCGATCGTCGCGGGCCGCCTCGAGGACCGGTCGGTCGCCGTGGTCACCGTTCCGGGAGCCGACGAGCAGCACGTCAGCGCGCTCACGGCGCTGGTCGAGGCCGCCGGCGGGTCCGTCAGCGCCCGCTACGACCTGGGCGCCGACCTGGTCGACCCGAGCCAGAAGTCGCTGGTCGACACGCTGGGCAGCCAACTGCTGACGCAGCAGGCCGAGGGTGTCGTCGCCGCCGACGCGCCGACGTACGACCGGATGGGTCAGCTGCTCGGCCTCGCCGTGGCGAGCAAGGACGAGGCCGGGCAGGACGTCACCGGCAGGTCGCGCGCCGTGGCCGACGCCATCGCCGGCGCCGGCCTGATGGCGCTTCCCAGCGAGGTCTCCCAGCGCTCGCCGCTGGTGCTGCTCGTCCTCGGCGAGGACGCGCACGACGAGGGCGCCGACGCGGTGCTGGCCGGTCTGGCCGGCGGCCTGGCGGCACAGTCCGTCGGTGTCGTGGTGGCCGGCGTCACGGCGGACGGCGAGGCGGGCCAGCTCGGGCGCCTGCGCGGCGACCCCGCGTCGGCGACCGTGGCGAGCGTCGACGGCATCGACACCGAGGCGGGCCGGGTGGCGACCGTCTTCGCCCTGCAGCGCTCGCTCACCACCCCGGGCGGGTCGTTCGGTGCGTCGGGTTCTGACGGCGCCGTCCCCCTCGGGTAGGATCGAAGCCCGTGAAGAGCCCCACGCCGACCAAGCACGTGTTCGTGACCGGAGGCGTCGCCTCCTCCCTCGGCAAGGGCCTCACGGCCTCCAGCCTGGGCAACCTGTTGAAGGCGCGCGGCCTGCGCGTGACGATGCAGAAGCTCGACCCCTACCTCAACGTGGACCCGGGCACGATGAACCCGTTCCAGCACGGTGAGGTCTTCGTGACCAACGACGGCGCCGAGACCGACCTCGACATCGGTCACTACGAGCGGTTCCTCGACACCGACCTCAACCAGATCGCGAACGTGACGACCGGGCAGGTCTACTCGACGGTGATCGCCAAGGAGCGCCGCGGCGACTACCTCGGCGACACCGTCCAGGTCATCCCGCACATCACCAACGAGATCAAGGACCGCATCCTCGCGATGGGCGGCCCGGACGTCGACGTGGTGATCACCGAGGTCGGTGGCACGGTCGGCGACATCGAGTCGCTGCCGTTCCTCGAGGCGGCACGCCAGACGCGCCACGAGATCGGGCGCGACCACTGCTTCTTCATCCACGTCTCGCTGGTGCCCTACATCGGCCCGTCCGGCGAGCTCAAGACCAAGCCGACCCAGCACTCGGTGGCCGCGCTGCGCTCGATCGGCATCCAGCCCGACGCCATCGTGTGCCGCGCCGACCGGGAGCTGCCCGACGGGATCAAGCGCAAGATCGCGCTGATGTGCGACGTCGACGACGAGGCCGTGGTCACCGCCGCCGACGCGCCGTCGATCTACGACATCCCCAAGGTGCTGCACCGCGAGGGCCTCGACGCCTACGTCGTGCGCCGCCTCGACCTCCCGTTCCGCGACGTCAACTGGACGACGTGGGACGACCTGCTGCGGCGGGTGCACCACCCGTCCGAGGAGGTCACGGTCGCGCTGGTCGGCAAGTACGTCGACCTGCCCGACGCCTACCTGTCGCCGGCCGAGGCGCTGCGCGCGGGCGGCTTCGCCCACGAGGCGAAGGTCAACATCCGCTGGGTGGCCTCCGACGAGTGCCGGACCGAGGCCGGCGCCGCTCGCCACCTCTCCGACGTCGACGCGGTCCTGGTGCCCGGCGGCTTCGGCGTACGCGGGATCGAGGGCAAGCTCGGCGCGCTGCGCTACACCCGCACCCATGGCATCCCCACCCTCGGACTGTGCCTGGGCCTGCAGTGCATGGTGATCGAGTACGCCCGCAACGTCGCCGGGCTCGAGAAGGCCGGGTCGACGGAGTTCGACCCCGAGACGGTCGAGCCGGTCATCTCCACCATCGAGGAGCAGAAGAAGTACGTCGACGGCGCCGGCGACCTCGGCGGCACGATGCGCCTGGGGCTCCAGCAGGCCGAGCTCGCCGCGGGCAGCGTGGTGCGCCAGGCGTACGGCACGGGCGTCATCGAGGAGCGCCACCGGCACCGCTACGAGTTCAACGACGCCTACCGCCAGACGCTCGCCGACGCCGGCCTGGTCTTCTCCGGTATCAACCCCGACCTCGGCCTGGTCGAGTTCGTCGAGCTGCCCGCCGACGTGCACCCCTACTACGTCGCCACCCAGGCGCACCCCGAGCTGCGCTCGCGCCCCACGCGGCCGCACCCGCTGTTCGCCGGGCTCATCGGTGCCGCCATCGCGCGTCAGCGCTCGGAGCGCTTCCCGCTCGACGAGTCGGGGCTGCGCCGCAAGGACGACAGCCCCGAGGCCTGATCAGAGCCGGCGGGCCTGCAGGATCCGGCCGAGCACGAACGAGTTCGCGCGCAGCTGGTTGCGGGCGTAGGCCATCAGGCTCGGGTCGTCGGCCGCCTCCTCGGCGGCGGCGAGGAACGTCTCGTCCCCGGCGCCGAGCGGGTACATCGCCCGGATGGTGAGGCCCTGGTTGAGCAGACCGCCCTTGAGCGTGTGCAGCTCCTCGAGGTAGCGGTGGGTGAACGGCGCGAGCAGCTCGGCCTGCCCCGGCCGCCAGAACGTCGAGCCCAGGACCAGGGTCTCCCGGCTGGCCGGGACGGCGTAGTCGACGAAGAACGCCTTCCACACCTCCTCCTTGGCCTCGCGGTCGGGGCGCGCGGCGAGCACGGCGAGCCGGCGCATCCCGGCGTCGGGGTCGGGGTCGGCCTCCAGCAGCCGCGCCACCCGGTCCTCGTCGTAGTCGCCGAGCTCGGCGCGGCGCACGGCCATCCGCCAGGCGAGGTCGAGGTCGGTGGCCTGGTCGGCGGCGGCCTCCAGGACCGCCCAGTGCTCGTCGGTGGACGCCGAGGCCGCGAGGGTCCGCAGGGCGGCCTGCCGGGCGTCGGGCAGCTCGACGAGTCCGGTCACGGCGTCGGCCAGCTCGCGCAGCAAGCCGGGAGACTCCTCGGCCGGCGCCCAGCGGTCCGCGACCTGGAGCGCCTGGCCGAGGAACGGCTCGATGAGCGCCGGGCTGGTCTCGGTCGCCAGGGCGCGGGTGAGCGCGGCGGCGACGTCGCGGGGCGCGACGTCGCCGAGCAGCAGGAGCTGGCCGGCCGTGGCGCTGACCAGCGCGCGGTCGAGGGGGTCCTCGAGCTGCTGGATGCGGGCGAGCATCAGCTCCAGGGAGGCGGGATCGGGCTTGACCGCGGCGAACGTGTGGTCACCGGCGTTGAGCAGTCGCAGCTCGCCGTCCGGCAGGTCGACCGGTGTGCGTCGCCCGCCGACCTCGTGGGACGAGCGGGCGACCGGCACGAGGTCGTCGCCGGTGGTGTCGAACACCGCGATGTCGAGGCGGTGCGGACGAGGCTCCTGGCCGTCGGTGGTCTCCACCACCAGCTCGTCGCCCTCGAGCGAGATCACGTCGGTGCCGGCCTCGTCGAGCCACGCGGCGGTCCACGCCGACAGGTCGCGACCCGAGGCACGCGAGTAGCAGTCCATGAGGTCGTCGAGCCGCGTGTTGGTGAAGGCGTAGCGGCTGAAGTAGTCGCGCAACCCCTTGACGAAGGCGTCCTCGCCGATGTAGGCGACGAGCTGGTGGAGCACGCTCTGGCCCTTGACGTAGGTGATCGCGTCGAAGTTGGACATCGCGGTCGAGACGTCGGGGACGTCGCTGCGGATCGGGTGCCGAGCCGGGCTCATGTCCATCTCGTAGGCGCTGCGCTTGGCGGCGGCGAGGAACGTGGCCCACTGCTCGGTGAACGCGGTCGCGCCCACCATGCCCCAGTTGGCGGCCCAGGACGCGAACGCCTCGTTGAGCCACAGGTCGTCCCACCACTGCATGGTCACCAGGTCGCCGAACCACATGTGCGCCATCTCGTGCAGGACGAACTCCGCACGCAGCGCCCGCTGGGCGTGGGTCGGGGGAGTGCGGAACAGCTGGCCGTCGCCGTACGTGACGCAGCCCCAGTTCTCCATCGCGCCGCCGAGGTTGGGCACGAAGACCTGGTCGTAGCGCTCCTGCGGGAACGGGTAGCCGAACCGCTCGCCGAAGAACGCCAGCCCCTGCCTGGTCAGCGTCACCAGCTCGTCGAGGTCGCGCTCCAGCACCGCGACCAGGGACTGGCGGCAGTAGAACCCGAGGTCGTAGCCGTCGTGGCGGCGGCGCACCTCGTGGAACGGCCCGGCGTTGACCACGACGACGTACGTCGACAGGCGGGGCGTGTCGGGGAAGGTCCACACGCGGGCGTCCGCGGCCTCGGCGTCCACGACCGACTCGGGCGCGCCGTTGGAGGTGACCAGCCACGACGAGGGTGCCGTCACCACGAAGCGGTGCGGCGCCTTGAGGTCGGGCTGGTCGAAGCACGCCCAGACCCGCCGTGCCTCGTCGGGCTCGAGGCTGGTCCAGACGTAGACCAGGTCGTCGGTCGGGTCGACGGTGCGCAGGATGCCCTCGCCCGTGCCGGTGTTGGTGGTGCTGGCCTCGACGACCAGGACGTTCTCCGCCGCCAACGCAGGCAGGGGGAGGCGCCCGTCGGCGGCGGTCGAGACGTCGAGCTCCGCACCGTTGAGCGTGGCCCTGCTGACGTCCATCGCGACGTCCACGAACGTGCTCGCGCCGGGCTCGGCGCAGGTGAAGGTGACGGTGCTGACGGAGGCGAAGCGGTCGCCCTCGAGCAGGCCTGTCATGTCCACCGCGATGTCGTAGCGCTGCACCTCGACGAGGGCCGAGCGGCGCGCTGCTTCGGACTGGGTGAGGGTCGACAACGTCATGGGGGTGACCGTACTCACCGTGTCCATCCGCGCTAGCGTCTGGGCATGTCCGACCTGCCCGGAGAGGCCGCACCCGCACCCATCGCCGACCGGCCGGCTGCCTGGCCCGTCGTCTCGAGCCGCGACCTGCACCGCGACGACTGGGTCGTGGCGCTGCGCGAGGACGTCATCACCCGGCCCGGGCACGCCGAGGAGTTCACCCGCATCAGCCTCGAGCACCCCGGCGCGGTCGTGGTGCTGGCGGTGGACGACGACGAGCGCGTGGTGTGCCTGCGGCAGTACCGGCACACCAGCGGGCAGGAGTTCGTGGAGCTGCCCGCCGGCCTGCGCGACGCCGGCGACGAGCCGGCGGTGGAGACCGCCAAGCGCGAGCTGCGCGAGGAGGTCGAGCTCGAGGCGCGGCACTGGCGCCAGCTGCTGAGCACGTACGCCAGCGCGGGAATCAGCGACGAGGTCCACGAGATCTTCCTGGCGCGAGGGCTGTCCCACGCGCCGCGGGGCGACTTCGAGATGCGGCACGAGGAGGCGGAGATGGAGCGCTTCTGGGTGCCGATGCCCGAGCTCCTCGACGCGGTGCTCGACGGCCGGGTGCGCGAGGGCCCGCTGGCGCTGGCCGTGCTGGCGTACGAGGTGCTCCGCCAGCGCGGGACCCTGGACTCCGACTGAGCGGTTCCCGGAGTAGTCTCGCTGCGCTGTGAGGCGAGCCACACCGTCGTGGCCGCCCGGACCCCTGAGGAGCGAGGCATGAAGGTCGGCGTACCCAAGGAAGTCAAGAACCGCGAGTACCGCGTGGCCCTGACCCCCATCGGCGTGCACGAGCTGGTCCAGCACGGCCACGAGGTCGTGGTCGAGAAGGCCGCCGGCCAGGGTTCGCTGATCCCCGACGAGGAGTACGTCGCCGCCGGCGCCACGATGCTCGACACGGCCGACGACGTGTGGGGCAGCGCCGACATGGTCCTCAAGGTCAAGGAGCCGGTCGCCGAGGAGTACGCGCGGATGCGGGAGGGACAGACCCTCTTCACCTACCTGCACCTCGCCGCGGACAAGCCGCTGACCGAGGAGCTGATGGCCCGCAAGGTCACCGCGATCGCCTACGAGACGGTGCAGCTGCCCTCCGGCGCGCTGCCGCTGCTCTACCCGATGTCCGAGGTGGCCGGCTGTCTGGCGCCGCAGGTCGGCGCCCACGCCCTGCTCAAGGCCAACGGCGGTCGCGGGGTGCTGATGGGGGGCGTCGGCGGCGTGGCCAACGCCAAGGTCGTGATCATCGGCGCCGGCGTGTCGGGCCAGAACGCCGCCAACATCGCCCTCGGGATGGGTGCCGACGTGACGCTGCTCGACACGGACCTGGACAAGCTGCGGATGTCGTTCTGGCGCTACAACAACCGCGTCCACGGCCTGGCCTCGTCCAAGCTCGCCATCGAGCAGCAGGTGATGGAGGCCGACATGGTGATCGGCGCGGTCCTCATCCCGGGTGCCGCTGCTCCCAAGCTGGTCAGCAACGACCTGGTGTCGCGGATGAAGCCGGGCTCGGTGCTCGTCGACATCGCCATCGACCAGGGCGGGTGCTTCGAGGACTCGCACGCCACCACGCACGACGACCCGACCTACCCGGTCCACGACTCGGTCTTCTACTGCGTTGCCAACATGCCGGGCGCGGTGCCGAACACGTCGACGTACGCCCTCACCAACGCGACGCTGCCGTACGCCGTCGCGCTGGCCGACAAGGGCTGGGAGCGGGCACTGCGGGAGGACCGCAGCCTCGCCCTCGGCCTCAACACCCACGCCGGCCAGCTCACCAACGCGCCGGTGGGAGAGGCCGTCGGCCTCGAGTCGGTGGGACTCGACAGCATCCTGGGGTGAGAGGCGGTTGACTGGTGGCGTGACGCTCAGCCGCGCCCTGCGCACCTATCTCGACCACCTCGCGGTCGAGCGCGGCCTCGCGGCGAACACGCTCAGCTCCTACCGACGCGACCTGCTCCGCTACGAGGAGTTCCTCGCCGCGCAGGACATCGACGACCTGGACGCGGTCACCGAGTCGACCGTTACCGCGTTCCTGGTCAGCCTGCGCGAGGGGAGCCAGGCACACCCCCCGCTGAGCTCCACCTCGGCCGCCCGCACGGTCGTGGCCGTGCGCGGGTTCCACAAGTTCGCGGTCGCCGACGGCCTCGCGACGGCTGACCCGGCAGCCGCGGTGAAGCCGCCCACCCCGGCCAAGCGGCTGCCTAAGGCTCTTCCGCTCTCCGACGTCGAGGCGATCCTGGAGGCGGCCGGCGCCCCCGACACGGTGCTGGCGCTGCGCGACCGCGCGCTGCTGGAGGTGCTCTACGGCACCGGCGCCCGCATCTCGGAGGCCGTGGGTCTCGACATCGACGACCTCGACCAGGTCGACGGCACGGTGCTGCTGCGCGGCAAGGGCGGCAAGGAGCGGCTGGTGCCGGTGGGCGGGTACGCCCGGGACGCGGTGGCGGCCTACCTGACGCGTGCGCGACCCGAGCTGGTGGGCAGCGGCCGGGGCGGCCCGGCGATGTTCCTCAACTCGCGCGGCGGCCGGCTGTCCCGGCAGAGCGCCTGGACGGTGCTGGTCAAGGCGGCGGAGCGGGCCGGGGTGACGGCGTCGGTCTCGCCGCACACGCTGCGCCACTCCTTCGCGACCCACCTCCTCGACGGCGGTGCCGACGTGCGGGTGGTGCAGGAGCTGCTGGGACACGCGTCCGTCACGACGACACAGGTCTACACGCTCGTCACCGTGGACAACCTGCGCGAGGTCTTCGCCGTCGCCCACCCCCGGGCCCGCGCATGACCGCGCACGGACGTCCGCTGCGCACGGCCGCGTCCGAGGATCGTCGATGACGAGGCTGCGGCTGCTCGACGGCGTCACCTGGGACGGCGTCGCGCTCCCCGGCGAGCGCGTCGGCGCGCTGCTCGCCGTGCTGGTGGAGGAGCCGGCCGGGGTCGCGGACGCGCGCCTGGTGCACGAGATCTGGCCCGACGCCGAGCCGGTCCATCCCGCCAAGGCGCTCCAGGTGCTGGTCTCGCGCACCCGGTCCGCCACGGCGCCCGAGACGATCCAGCGCCTGGAGGGCGGCTACCGCCTCGGCCTGCGGGACGAGGATGTCGATGCCCGTGCGCAGGCGGCACAGCTCGTCGCAGCGCGCACGGCGCTCGCCGGTGGTGACGCCGCCGAGGCGTTCCGTCTCGCCGCGGCCGCAGCTGCCCACGAGGTGTCGGTGCCGGGCGAGGCGGGAGCGCTGGCGGCGCTGCGGCGCGCGGGCGCCGAGCGTCGTACGACCGCGCAGGAGGTCGCCGCGCTGGCCGCGGCCCGGCTGGGCCGGCACGCCGAGGCCCGCGACGCGCTGGTGGCCGCCCACGAGCGCCGGCCCGACGACACCGAGACGCTGGTCGCGCTGCTGCGCGCGGAGGCGGCGACCGCCGGACCGGCGACCGCGCTGAACCGCTACGAGGCCTACCGCGCAGACCTCGCGGACCGGCTCGGGGTCGACCCCGACCCGGCGCTCCAGCGCGTGCACGCCGAGCTGCTGGCGGCCGACGACCCGGTGCGCACGGGGCTGCGGTTCGACGGCGCGGGCCTTCTCGGCCGCGACCAGGACCTGGCCCGCCTCCGCTCCGCGCTCGCCTCCTCGCGACTCGTCACGGTGCTCGGACCGGGCGGCATCGGCAAGACCAGCGTCGCCCAGGTGCTGGCTCGCGAGTCGACGCTGCCCCAGGTCCACGTGGTGGAGCTCGTCGGCGTCGGCGCGGGCGACGACGTGGTGGTCGCGGTCGGCGCGCGGCTCGGCGTACGCGGGTCGGTGACCACCCGGCAGGCGCTCACGCCCGCGCAGCAGGCCGACGTGCGCAGTCGGCTCGCGCAGGAGCTCGACGCCGCCCCGACGCTGCTGGTGCTCGACAACTGCGAGCACGTCCTGGAGCCGGTCGCCGCGCTGGTCGCGTTCCTCCTCGCGACGACCCGCGACCTGCAGGTCCTCGCGACCAGCCGGGCGCCGCTGCGCCTGGCCGCGGAGCGCGCCGTCCCCCTCAGCCAGCTCTCGCCGGCCGACGCGGAGGCCCTGTTCGTGCGGCGGGCCTCGGCGACCCGGCCCGACGCGGTGCTCGACCCGGACGCGGTCCGCGAGGTGGTGCAGCGCCTCGACGGGCTGCCTCTCGCGGTGGAGCTGGCCGCCGCCCGGGTGCGCACGATGACCGTGGCCGAGGTCGCGACTGCGCTGGACGACCGGTTCTCCGCCTTGCGCAGCCGTGACCGCACCACTCCCGACCGGCACCGCACGCTCGAGGCGGTGATCGCCTGGTCGTGGGAGCTGCTCGCTCCCGAGCAGCAGCGTGCCCTGGCATGGCTGTCGGTCTTCCAGGACGGGTTCGACCGGCCCACCACGCGCGCCGTGCTCGGCCCAAACGGCCCGGACCTGCTCGACGTGCTCGTCGAGCAGTCGCTGCTGGTGATGACGGAGACCGGCGGGAGTGCCCGGTTCCGTGCCTTGGAGACGATCCGCGAGTTCGCTGCGGCCCAGCTGGTGCTGGCGGGGGAGCAGGAGGCAGCGGCCGCGGCGCAGCGGAGGTGGGCCGGCGACCTCGCGGACCGGTCCGAGGACCTCGTCGTCTCGCCCGACCAGGTCCGACTCGTCGAGCTCCTGGTCCGTGAGCAGAACAACCTCACCGACGTGCTGCGCCAGGCGCTGGCGGGCGGCGACCGGGCGCTGGTGGCGCGCCTGGTGGCGCTGCTGGGCAGCCTCTGGACCATCACCGGCGACCAGCCGAGGATCTTCGCGGTCTGCGATGCCGCGTCCGACCTGCTCGCCGGCTGGGACGTGCCCGACCCACTCCACCGGCACGCCCAGGAGGCGGCGGGAGTCCTGATGATCCACCTGAGCTGGATGCCCGGTGTCGACCTCGACGGGTTGCGCGCCCTGCTGCTGCACGGCGATCGCCCGGACACGGCCTGGGGGCTGATCGCCCACACCGTCTACGTCGCGGAGGAGCCCGCCGACGTCACCGCGCGCCTGGCTCGGGTCGCAGCGACCCAGGCCGACCCGGCGCTGGCCGGCGCGCTGCTGCTGTGGGCCGCGATCGTGGCGGAGAACTTCGGCGACGTCGCTTCAGCGCGCACTCACGCCGAGGACGCGCTCGCCGTCGGAGGGCTGCCGCCGTACCTGACCGCGTCCGTGCACGCCGAGCTCAGCCAGCTGGCCATGGCCGTCGGCGAGCACCACCGGGCGGCACACCACGCCGCGATCGCGTGGCCGCTGCTCGCGCAGGTGCACTCCGAGACCGACGCCTACAGCCTCAAGGTGGCGACCGCCATCGCGCCCCTCATCGACGGAGACGTCGACACCGCACAGGCCCTGCTCGAGGAGTTCGGTCCTCCCGACGGCGAGCACGCGCAGATGGGCGCCCGAATGGTGTGGCTCACGGCGCACGCGGAGCTCGACATCGCGCGCGGCGACCATGCCGGCGCGATCCTTCGCTACGACGCCATCGTCGACCTGGCCCTGGAGTCCGCGCCAGGGGCCGGCGCGACGCCGTGGCTGGTGCTGGCCGCCTCGGCGGCGCTCGTGAGCCGGGTGCACTACGCACCCGTGCCACCGGACGCGCGGGTCGCGGAGCTGCGCGACCTCGTCATCGGCACCGGCGAGGGTGCGCCGGCGGACACGCTGTGGTTCACGGACCTGCCGCTCAACGGGGTGATGCTCGTGGCGCTGGCAGCGTGGCTGCTGCGGTTCGGGCAAGCCGACCTGCACGACGACGCCGTACGACTGCTGGCGATCGCCCACCGGTGGGCCTACAACCGCAGCATCCCCGTCCTGGCGTGGGCGCCGATGGCGGCGCTCGCCGACGAGAAGCTGCCGGGGCGGGTCGGCCAGCTCGTCGAGGAGCTGGCCGCCCGGCCCGGACCCGAGCTGCTGCCGGACGCCGTGGCGATCGTGGGACGGCTGCGGACCGCGTGGCACGTCGGGGCGGTCACATCTTCCGGTTGAACGCCCGCACCGACAGCGGCGCGAAGACGGCGATCACCACCGCGCACCCGATCAGCGCCCACCCCACGTCGGAGGTCACGGCGCCCTCGTTGGCGAGGTCGCGGATCGCGGTGATCACCAGCGACACCGGGTTGACCTCGGCGAAGGCGCGCAGCGGTCCCGGCATGGTGTCGGTGGGGACGAAGGCGTTGGACAGGAACGTCAGCGGGAACATCACCAGCAACGAGATGCCCTGCACGCCGGCGGCGTTGCGCCCGACGATCCCGAACAGCGTGAAGATCCAGGCGAGCGACCAGCCCGCGAGCATCGCGAGGAGCACGGCGCCGGTGACGCCCAGCACCCCGCCGCCGGGCCGGTAGCCGATCGCGATGCCGACCGCGAAGGTCAGCACCGAGGCGATGAAGTAGCGCAGCAGGTCCGCCACCATCGGTCCGGCGAGCGGCGCGATGCGCGCGATCGGCAGCACCTTGAAGCGGTCGAACACCCCGGTGTCCATGTCCTGCCGCAGCTGCACGCCGGTCGCCACGCAAGCGGTGAGGACCGTCTGCCCGATCAGCCCGGGGATGATCAGCGGCAGGTAGCTCTGCACGTCGCCGGAGATCGCGCCGCCGAAGATGTAGGCGAACATGCCGGTGAACACCAGCGGCTGGATGGTGACGTCGAACATCACCTCGAGGCTGCGCCGCATCTTCATGGTGGCTCGCCAGGCCAGGGTCAGCACCTGCCCGACGGTGTCGCCCAGGCCGACACGCGTGTCGTCGTTCACGCTGGCGGGGTCGGTCATCGTGCTCGTCGCGGGCATCGTGCTCATCGGGAGGTCTCCATCCGGTGGGTGCGGTCGGTGTCGGCCGAGCGGGAGTCGGCGGCGCTGGCGGGACCGTCCTGGCCCTCCGGGCCGTCCTGCGGGTCCTGGGTGTCGTGTCCGGTGAGGGCCAGGAAGACCTCGTCGAGCGAGGGCTTCTGCACCGTCACCGACTCGATGGTGACGTCGCGCTCGCGCAGCGCGAGGAGTACCTCGACCGCCTGGTCGGTGCGTGTCAGCGGGACGTTGACGCGGCGCGACTCCGGGGTCAGCACCGCCTCCTCGCCCAGCAGGCGCCGGGCCTGCTCGGCGACGAGCGGCAGGAGCGCGCTGTCGGCCAGCTGCAGCTGGAGCGTGGACTGGCCCACCGAGGACTTCAGCTCGTCGGCGGTGCCCTCGGCCACCTTGCGGCCGCGGTCGATGACCGCGATCCGGTCAGCGAGCTGGTCGGCCTCGTCGAGGTACTGCGTCGTGAGCAGGACGGTGCAG
The DNA here is from genome assembly GCF_017916425.1 of Nocardioides sp. SYSU D00065. Classification (GTDB taxonomy): domain Bacteria; phylum Actinomycetota; class Actinomycetes; order Propionibacteriales; family Nocardioidaceae; genus Nocardioides. Next base: position 20,206 of record NZ_JAFMSX010000005.1, read on the forward strand.
CCGCTGCGGACGAGGTCGCGGATGGTGTCCCACATCTGGCCGCGCGTGCGGGGGTCCAGACCGGTGGTCGGCTCGTCGAGGAAGATCAGCGGCGGCCGGGTGAGCAGGCTCGCCGCCAGGTCGAGCCGGCGGCGCATCCCGCCGGAGAAGGCGGCGATGGGCTTCTTGGCCGCCTCGGTGAGGTCGAACTGCTCGAGCAGCTCCGCGCTCCGGGCCCGCGACTCGGTGCGGCTCAGTCCCTGCAGCCGGGCGAAGAGCCAGAGGTTCTCGGTGGCGGTGAGGTTCTCGTCGACGGATGCGTACTGCCCCGTGACGCCGAGGAGGCGGCGTACGGCGTGCGGCTCGGCGCGCACGTCGTGGCCGAAGATGCTGGCCCGGCCCTCGTCGATGTGCAGCAGCGTGGCGAGCATCCGCATCATGGTGGTCTTGCCGGCCCCGTTGGGGCCCAGGACGCCGAACACCTCGCCGCGGCGCACCTCCAGGTCGATCCCGTCGACGGCGCGGTGGTCGCCGAACCGCTTGACGAGACCCGTGGCGGCGACGGCCAGCTCCCGTTGGTTCTCTCGGTCGTGTCGTGTGGTCATGGCAGCAGCGTGGGCCCGGTCGGTTTCACCGCGGTTGCGCGCCGGATGAGGGCGTGAAACCGGCGGGTGGTTGGATCGGGGCATGCCCGACCGTCCCGCCCGCCTCGACACCCGGGTCCCGACCGGCGCGGATCCCGACGCGGTCTACGACGCCTTCACCGGCTGGGTGGCCGACCAGGGGCTCGAGCTCTACCCGCATCAGGACGAGGCGGTCATCGAGCTGCTCGGGGGCAACCACGTCGTGCTGGCCACCCCGACCGGGTCCGGGAAGTCACTGGTGGCGCTCGGCGCCCACGTCGCGGCCCTGGCCCGCGACGAGGTGAGCTTCTACACCGCTCCCATCAAGGCCCTGGTCAGCGAGAAGTTCTTCTCCCTCATCGAGGTGTTCGGCGCGGAGAACGTCGGCATGCTGACCGGCGACGCGGCGGTCAACCCGGATGCGCCGATCATCTGCTGCACGGCGGAGGTGCTGGCCAACATCGCGCTGCGCGAGGGCCGTGCCGCCGACGTCGGCCTGGTGGTGATGGACGAGTTCCACTTCTACTCCGAGCACGACCGCGGCTGGGCATGGCAGGTGCCGCTGCTCGAGCTCGTCGACGCCCAGTTCCTGCTGATGTCGGCGACCCTCGGCGACGTCTCGTTCTTCGTCGAGGACCTCGCGCGGCGCACCGGTCGCGACACCGCGGTCGTCGACAACGCCGAGCGTCCGGTGCCGCTGGACTTCCGCTGGTCGATGGAGCCCCTCGACGACACGCTGGAGGAGCTCGTCACCACCGGCCAGGACCCGGTGTACGTCGTCCACTTCACGCAGGCAGCGGCCGTCGAGCACGCGACGAACCTCCTGCGGCACCCGCCCCAGCAGGTCGACAAGGAGGCGATCGCCGAGCGGATCGGGGCGTTCCGCTTCGGCGCCGGCTTCGGCAAGACCCTCTCGCGCCTGGTCCGCAACGGCATCGGCGTCCACCACGCGGGGATGCTCCCCAAGTACCGCCGCCTGGTCGAGACGCTCGCCCAGGCCGGGCTGCTGCGCGTCATCTGCGGCACCGACACCCTCGGCGTCGGCATCAACGTGCCGATCCGCACGGTCCTGTTCACCGGCCTGGCCAAGTTCGACGGCAACCGGCAGCGGGTGCTCCGCACGCGGGAGTTCCAGCAGATCGCCGGGCGCGCCGGTCGCGCGGGCTACGACACGGCCGGCTACGTCGTCGTGCAGGCGCCCGAGCACGTCATCGAGAACGAGCAGGCGAAGGCCAAGGCCGCCGCCCGGGTCGCGGCGGGGCGCAAGAAGTCCAAGGCGCAGCTGAAGAAGGCGCCCGAGGGCACCGTGGTGTGGACCGAGCAGACCTTCGACAAGCTCGTCGCCGGCGTCCCCGAGCGACTCACCAGCCGGATGAAGGTCGACAACGCGATGCTGGTCAACGTCGTGTCCCGCGAGGAGGACGCCTTCGCGGTCATGCGGCGGCTGACGACCGACAACCACGAGGACCAGCGCGGGCGGCTCCGGCTGGCGCGCCGGGCGCTGCGACTGGCGCGCTCGCTGGAGCGCACCGGCATCCTCACGCGGCTGCCCGAGGTCGACGAGCACGGCCGACGCTTCGTGCTCACCGTGGACCTGCCCGTGGACTTCGCACTCAACCAGCCGCTGGCCCACTTCGCGCTCGCCGCCTTCGACGTCCTCGACCCGGAGTCGGAGACCTACGGCCTCGACGTCGTCTCGGTGGTCGAGGCGGTCCTCGAGGCTCCCCGCCAGATCCTGATGGCCCAGCAGCACGCCGCCCGGGGCGAGGCCATCGGCGAGATGAAGGCCGACGGCCTCGAGTACGACGAGCGGATGGCGCTGCTGGAGCAGATCACCTGGCCCCAGCCGCTGCGCGAGCTCCTCGAGGCGCTGTACGAGACCTATCGCCAGACCCATCCCTGGCTCCGCGACGACGCCTTGGCGCCGAAGTCGATCGTGCGGGAGATGTGGGAGAACGGGATGGGGTTCACCGACTTCGTCGGCCGCTACCAGCTCGCTCGCTCCGAGGGGCTGGTGCTGCGCTACCTCACCGACGCCTACCGCACGCTGCGGCAGACCGTGCCGGAGGCGCACCGCTCGCCCGAGGTCGAGGACGTCATCGAGTGGCTGGGGGAGACCGTGCGCCAGACCGACTCCTCCCTGCTCGACGAGTGGGAGGCGCTGTCGGACCCCGACCGGCTGTCCAGCGCGGTCGCCCACCACGAGCCGCCGCCGCCCCCGCGGCCGCTCTCGCGCCAGGAGCGGCCGTTCCGGGTGATGGTGCGCAACGCCATGTGGGCCCGGGTGGAGGCCGTCGCCCGCGACGACCTCGACACGCTCGTACGGCTCGAGCGCTCCGCCGCGGACCGCACCGACCCCCCGCGGCAGGTCGTCGTCGGCCGGTCGGTGTGGGACGCCGCGATGGAGGGCTACTACGCCGACCACGACTCGGTGCTGACCGATGCCGACGCCCGCGGACCCGACCTGCTGGCGGTGGGGGAGGAGCGCACCGGCGAGCCGGTCGGCGCCGAGGAGGGCACGACCGCCCGGCTGCGCGACGTGCGCCAGACCATCCACGACCCCGCCGGCGACCACGACTGGGTGATCGAGGCGGTCGTCGACTGCGACGCGACGGACGAGGCCGGCGAGCTGGTGCTCGCGACGGTGTCGATGCGGCGCCTCGGCGACACCTGAGCCACTCGCCGGTGCCGGCACAGTGGTGAAAGTGCTGGCGGAACTGTCGACGTGTCGACAAACTCCAGCGTGCTCGGCATGGTCCAATCAAGCTCCCAGACGATGCGCGAAGGAGCGGACATGAGCGTTGCGGGACCCGGTCACGGCGGCGGCAGCAGTGCCTCCGAGATGCCACCCCTCGTCCGACCACCCCGCCCCCAGCAGCACCCCGAGCCCCGCCCGACCCCTCGAGACGAGCACACCGTGACCCAGCCGCTGCCCTTCGAACGCCCCGTCCCCGCGGCGGCCGAGCCTCTCGTGGAGGTCGCGGCCGAAGCGACCCTCGGCCCGACCGGACGGCCGATGCCGGTCTTCCCCGAGCCCACGCCGCTCACCGAGCACGGCGGCGCGCGGGTGATCTCGATGTGCAACCAGAAGGGCGGAGTGGGCAAGACCACCACCACGATCAACCTCGGCGCCTCGCTGGCCGAGCTCGGTCGCAAGGTGCTGCTCGTCGACTTCGACCCGCAGGGCTCGCTGTCCGTGGGCCTGGGCCTCAACCCGCACGAGATGGACCTCACCGTCTACAACCTGCTCATGGACCGTGAGGTCGGCCTCGACGAGGTCGTGGTGCCCTCGGGCATCGCGGGCATGGACCTGCTGCCCTCCAACATCGACCTCTCGGCGGCGGAGGTCCAGCTGGTGCACGAGGTGGCTCGCGAGCAGACCCTGCAGCGGGTGCTCGCCCCGGCGCTCGAGCACTACGACGTCGTCCTCATCGACTGCCAGCCCTCGCTCGGCCTGCTGACGGTGAACGCGCTGACCGCCTCCGACGGCGTGATCGTCCCGCTCGAGTGCGAGTACTTCGCGCTCCGCGGGGTCGCGCTGCTCAAGACCACCATCGACAAGGTGCGCGAGCGCCTCAACCCCAAGCTGGAGATCGACGGCGTCCTCGGCACGATGTTCGACGGCCGCACGCTCCACAGCCGCGAGGTGATGGAGCGCCTGGTCTCGGCGTGGGGCGACAAGGTGTTCCACACCGTCATCCGCCGCACGGTGAAGTTCTCCGACGCCACGGTCGCCGGCGAGCCGATCACCTCCTACGCGTCGTCCTCGACCGGGGCCGACGCCTACCGCCAGCTCGCCAAGGAGGTGCTGACCCGGTGGCCCGCCGAGTGAGCATGCCGGCCGCGGACGACCTGTTCCGGCCGACCTCCGACACCGAGCAGCGCGAGCAGCAGGAGCAGCGGCCGCGCCGGGTGCGTGCCGTCGCCGACGACTCCGCGGCGGCCGGTCCCCGGCGCCCCAGCGGCCGCGTCCGGCACGACGAGAAGATGACCGTGTACGTCACCGCCGACGAGCTGCTCGACATCGAGCACGCCCGACTCGCCCTGCGGCGTGAGCACGGGCTCGCGGTCGACCGCGGGCGGCTGGTGCGCGAGGCGCTCGCCCTCGTCCTGGCCGACCTCGACGCGCAGGGCGCCGACAGCGCGCTGGTGCAGCGGCTGCTCGACGAGTGAGCGGCGCCAGCGACCTCGCGCCGGGCACCGCGCTCGAGCCGGGCGGCGAGGCCCCGGCGTTCGCCGTACGCCTCGACAACTTCGAGGGTCCCTTCGACCTGCTGCTGGGACTCATCGCCAAGCACAAGCTCGACATCACCGAGGTCGCGCTGTCCCAGGTGACCGACGAGTTCATCGCGCACGTCAAGAACCTCGGCGACGCCTGGGACCTCGAGCAGACGACCTCGTTCCTCGTGGTGGCCGCGACCCTGCTCGACCTCAAGGCGGCGCGGCTGCTGCCGCAGGGCGACGTCGAGGACGAGGAGGACCTCGCGCTGCTCGAGGCACGCGACCTGCTCTTCGCCCGGCTCATGCAGTACCGCGCGTTCAAGCAGGTGGCCTCGGTGCTCGCGGAGCGGCTGGCCGCAGAGGCCCGCAGCCACCCGCGCGCCGTCGGCCTGGAGGAACGGTTCGCCACTCTGCTGCCGGAGGTGCTCATCGGCATCGGCCTGGACCAGTTCGCGCGGCTGGCCGCGAAGGCGATGGAGCCCAAGCCGGTCCTCGAGGTCTCGCTGCAGCACATCCACGCCGCCAAGGTGAGCGTCCGCGAGCAGGCCCAGCTGGTCGCCGACCGGCTGCGCCGCAGCGGCACGATGACGTTCCGCGCGCTGTGCGGCGACTCGCCCGACCGGCTCACCACCGTCGCGCGGTTCCTCTCGCTCCTCGAGCTGTTCCGGGAGGGCGCCGTCGGCTTCGACCAGGTGACGCCCCTCGGCGAGCTGACGGTCCGGTGGACCGGGGCGGAGGACGGCGAGGTGGACATCCAGGACGAGTTCGACGGAGCGCCACCGCCCGACGAGAATGGACCTGCGCCGTCGGCGCCCGCCGACGCGCCCGAGGAGGACCAGTGAGCGACCAGCCCGATGCCCGCGACGAGGGCGCGGAGCCGGACGTCGACACCCTGGCCGTCGCGATCGCGGAGCTGCGGCCGGCGTTGGAGGCCATCTTGATGGTCTCGGACGAGCCGCTGGACAAGGTCCGCCTCGCCAGCGTGGTGGGCCACCCGGTCGCCGAGGTGGAGTCCGCGTTGCACGCCTTGGCCGCGGAGTACACCGAGCAGGGTCGCGGCTTCGACCTGCGCGCCGTCGCCGGCGGCTGGCGCTTCTACTCCCGGCCGGAGTTCGCCGGGGTGGTGGAGTCCTTCGTCCTCGACGGGCAGCAGGCGCGGCTCACCCAGGCCGCGCTCGAGACGCTGTCGGTCGTGGCCTACAAGCAGCCCGTCTCCCGCGCCCGGGTCTCGGCGATCCGCGGCGTCAACGTCGACGGCGTGATGCGCACCCTGCTCAACCGCGGCCTGGTCGAGGAGGCGGGCCAGGACGAGCAGAGCGGTGCCAACCTGTACCGCACCACCTCCTACTTCCTCGAGCGCATCGGCATCACCTCGCTCGAGGACCTGCCCGAGCTCGCGCCGTACCTCCCCGACATGGACGACCTCGAGGACGAGCTGGCCAGCGTCGCCGGCCTGGACGCGCCCGCCCCCGAGCCGTCTCCTGACCCGCAGCTCGAGCCGGACTCCGAACCTGCCGCCGTGCCTGATCCTGCCGCGCCTGGTCCAACCGTGCACCCGTCCCCGCACCCGTCCCCGCACCCGTCCCCGCACAGCGGCGCCGGCACCGAGCCCGACGGCGGGACGGAGATCGCATGAAGCCGCACGACGCCCCCGACAACGACCAGCCCGCCTCGCAGCGCCCCGCCACCGACGAGGACGGGCTGATCCGACTGCAGAAGCTGCTCGCCCAGTCCGGGGTGGCCAGCCGGCGCAAGTGCGAGGAGCTGATGCTCGACGGCCTGGTCGAGGTCGACGGCGAGGTGGTCACCCGCCTCGGCACGAAGGTGGACCCGCGCACGGCCGTGATCCGCGTCGACGGCAAGCGGCTGCCGCCGATCAGCGACAAGGTCTACCTCGTGCTCAACAAGCCGCGCGGCGTCGTGTCGACGATGAGCGACCCCGAGGGCCGCCGCACGCTCGGTGACCTGGTGGCGGACCGCCCCGAGCGGCTGTTCCACGTGGGCAGGCTCGACACCGACACCGAGGGCCTGATCATCCTCACCAACGACGGCGACTTCGCGCAGCACCTCGCGCACCCCTCCCACGAGGTCGACAAGACGTACGTCGCCGAGGTCGAGGGGGAGGTGCACGTCCGCACCGTGCGCGCCCTCCTGGCGGGCGTCGAGCTCGACGACGGCCCCGTGAGCGTCACGCACGCCCGGGTGGTCGGCGGCGACCCGCGCCGCGAGGGCAGCAACCGCTCGATCGTCGAGCTCACCATCCACGAGGGCCGCAACCGCATCGTGCGGCGGCTCCTGGAGCACGTCGGGCACCCGGTCCGCCGCCTCACCCGGACCCAGATCGGTCCGGTGACCCTCGCCCGTCTCCGGTCCGGTGAGATGCGCGAGCTGACCGTCGCCGAGCTGGGCGAGCTGATGGACAGCGCGCAGCTCTGAGCCGGCGTCGTCGCCGCACCCGGGTGGCGAGACGGCGGCGGGGCGGGCCCGCGCGCTGGCTAGGGTTCGGCCATGGCAGTACGAGCAGTGCGGGGCGCGACCCAGCTGGAGGAGGACTCGCGCGAGCACATGCTCGCCCGGGTCGCGGAGCTGGTCGGCGACGTGATGGAGGCCAACTCCCTCGTCGTCGACGACTTCATCTCGATCATCTTCACCGCGACGAGCGACCTGACCAGCGAGTTCCCGGCGTACGCCGCACGGCAGCTCGGGTTCTCCGACGTCCCCCTGGTCTGCGCACGCGAGCTGGAGATCGAGGGCTCGATGCCGCGGGTGGTGCGGCTGATGGCGCACGTCGAGACCGAGCTGCCCCGCGCCGAGATCACCCACGTCTACCTGCACGGCGCCGCCAACCTGCGCCGGGACCTGGCCCGGACCACCAGCCATGACTGAGGACGCCCTGCCGGGTCTCGTCGGGCCGGTCGAGGTCGTCGGGTCCGGCCTGGTGGGCACGTCCATCGCGCTCGTGTGCCGCCGGCTCGGCCTCGACGTCGTCCTGCGCGACACCGCTGTCGAGCACGTCCGCACCGCCTCGGGGCTGGGCGCAGGCAGGCCGGTCGCGCCCGGCGACCGGCCGCAGCTCGTGGTGGTGGCGGTGCCGCCCGCTGCGATCGGCGACGCCATCGTCGACGCGCTGCGTCGCTCGGACGCCGTGGTGACCGACGTGGGCAGCGTGAAGGCGGCCCCGCTGGCAGCGGTGTCGGCCCGGGTGTCCGGCGCGGACCTCGCGAGGTACGTCGGCTCGCACCCGATGGCCGGCAGCGAGCGATCCGGCCCGCTCGCCGCGAGCGCCGCGCTGTTCGACGGACGTCCGTGGGCGGTCACGCCGCACCCCGGAGCGCATCCCGAGGCGGTCGGCCTCGTCGAGTCGCTGGTGCTGGAGTGCGGGGCCGCGCCGATCCGGATGGACCCTGACGAGCACGACCGTGCGGTGGCCCGGATCTCGCACCTGCCGCACCTCGCCGCCGTGCTCGTCGCCGGACGGCTCGCCGCGGCGCCGGCCGAGCACCTCGCGCTGTCGGGCCAAGGCGTGCGCGACGTCACCCGCGTCGCCGCGAGCGACCCGGCGCTGTGGCAGCAGATCCTCGCGGCCAACGCCACTGCCGTGCTGGACCTGCTGGCAGAGGTGCGCAGCGACCTCGACGACCTGATGACCGCGGTCGAGCAGGACCCCGGTCGGGGCCTCGTGGAGATCCTGTCGCGCGGCAACGCCGGCACCGCGGCCATCCCCGGCAAGCACGGCGGACCCGCGCGCCCGACGCGCTCCGTGTTCGTGGCCGTCCCTGACCATCCCGGCGAGCTGGCCCGCCTGTTCGGCGACGCCGGCGAGATCGGCGTCAACATCGAGGACGTGCGCATCGACCACGACCCCGCCCGGCCCGTCGGCCTGACCGAGCTGGTGGTCGAGCGTGGCAGTGCCGACCGGCTCCTCACCGCTCTCGAATCCCGCGGCTGGACCACGCACCGGTAACCTCCCGCCCGTGAACCCCGCCGCCACCCCGTCCCTCGTCGTCGCCGTCGACGGCACCTCCGGATCCGGGAAGTCGAGCACCTCGCGCGGCGTCGCCGAGCGGCTCGGGCTGCGCTACCTGGACACCGGCGCGATGTTCCGGGCGATGACCTGGTGGCTGCTGCGCGAGGGCGTCGACGTACGTGACGAGGCCGCGGTGGCCGCGGCGGCCGGGCGTCCGACCATCGAGTCCGGGACGGACCCGCTCGCGCCCACCATCACCGTCGACGGCGTCGACGTGTCGGTCGAGATCCGCGGCGAGGAGGTCACGTCGGCGGTGAGCCCGGTGAGCGCCGTCCCCGAGGTGCGCGCGCGGCTCCTGGAGCTCCAGCGCGAGGCCATCGGCGCCGGCGGCATCGTGGTCGAGGGTCGCGACATCGGCTCCGTGGTGTGGCCCCAGGCCGAGGTCAAGGTCTACCTCAGTGCCGACCCCGACGCCCGCGCCGAGCGGCGTACGGCCGAACAGGGCGGCACCGACGTGGCGAGCACCCAGCAGTCGCTCCTCGAGCGCGACCGCATCGACTCGGGCCGAGCCACCGCCCCGCTGAAGATCGCCGACGGCGCGGTGCACGTCGACAGCACGCACCTCACGCTGGCCGAGGTGATCGACCGGATCGTCGACCTCGCCGTCCAGTCCAGCCCGGAGGTCCGGGAGAGCTCGTGAGCGGGACCCACCTGCCCACCAGCAGCGACGTGCACCCGCCCACCGGGCTGCTGCGCGCCGTACGGCCGGTCGCGGCGTGGCTGGTCCGCCGCCGCTGGCCCGTCACCGTGCACGGCGCGGATCGCGTCCCGACGGCCGGCGGCACCATCCTGGCCGCCAACCACATCGGGCTGCTGGACGGTCCGCTGCTGGCGACCTACGCCCCTCGCCCGGTGCACGCCCTGACGAAGCAGGAGATGTTCGCCGGGCCGCTCAGCGGCTTCCTGCGACGCACCGGGCAGATCCCCCTGGACCGCTATCGGCCGGACCCCGGAGCGATCCGGTCCTGCCTGCGGGTGGTCCGCGACGGCGGGGCGGTGGGCATCTTCCCCGAGGGCGCCCGAGGCGACGGCGAGCTGCGCCGGTTCCACCACGGAGCGGCGTACCTCGCGCTCGTCACGGGCGCGCCGGTCGTGCCGGTCACGATCATCGGGACCCGACCGCCCGGCGGCGGCATCAACGCGCTGCCGGCCCGCGGCACCCCGGTCGACATCGTCTTCGGCCGACCGTGGCAGACGACACAGACCGACTGGCCGCGCACCCGGGAACAGGTGGCCGCCACGTCGGTGTTGCTCAAGGGGCACATGCTGTCCGAGTTGGACAGCGCCCTGGCGCTGACGCGCCGATCCTTGCCGGGACCACTTCCTGCGGGACAATCCGAGGACGACCCCGACACCGGGCTCGTCGAGCATGACAGAGAGCTGTGAGCGCCCATGAGTGAGTACGACGCCGTCGCCGTCGAGACCGAGTCCGGTCCGACGCCGGTGCTGGCCGTGGTCGGCCGCCCCAACGTGGGCAAGTCGACGCTGGTCAACCGGATCATCGGGCGCCGCGAGGCCGTGGTCGAGGACCGGCCCGGCGTGACGCGGGACCGCGTGTCCTACGACGCCAACTGGAACGGCCGCGCCTTCACCGTGGTCGACACCGGCGGCTGGGACCCCGACGCGCGCGGCCTGGCCGAGCGCATCGCCGGGCAGGCCGAGGTGGCGGTCTCGCTGGCCGACGCCGTGCTCTTCGTGGTCGACGCCACCGTCGGCATCACCGACGCCGACGAGGCCGTCGTACGCATCCTGCGCGCGTCCGGCAAGCCGGTGGTGCTGGCCGCCAACAAGGTCGACGACCAGCGCACCGAGGCCGAGGCCTACGGGCTGTGGAACCTCGGGCTGGGGGAGCCCTGGCCCGTCTCCGCACTGCACGGCCGCGGGTCCGGCGACATGCTCGACGCGATCCTCGCGGCCCTGCCCGAGACGCCCGCGGAGTCCTTCGACGAGGTCGGCGGCCCGCGCCGCATCGCGATCGTCGGCAAGCCCAACGTCGGCAAGTCGTCCCTGCTCAACATGCTGGCCAAGGAGGACCGCGTCGTCGTCGACAACGCCGCCGGCACGACGGTCGACCCGGTCGACGAGCTGATCACCCTCGGCGACCGGACCTGGCGCTTCATCGACACCGCGGGCATCCGCAAGCGGGTCAACCAGGCCTCGGGCCACGAGTACTACGCCTCGCTGCGCACCACCACCGCCATCGACCGCGCCGAGGTGGCCGTGCTGGTGCTGGACGCCAGCCAGACGGTCTCCGAGCAGGACATGCGCATCATCCAGACGATCCGCGACGCCGGGCGCGCGATGGTGATCGCGTTCAACAAGTGGGACCTCGTCGACGAGGAGCGCCGGCACTACCTCGAGCGGGAGGTCGAGCGCGACCTGGTGCAGGTGCGCTGGGCGCCGCGCATCAACTTCACCGCCCGCACCGGATGGCACGTCGACCGGCTCGTTCCGGCCATCGACCGCGCGCTGGAGGGTTGGGAGACGCGCGTGGGCACCGGCGCGCTCAACACCTTCCTCGGCCGGCTGGTGGCCGAGCACCCGCACCCCGTGCGCAGCGGCAAGCAGCCCAAGATCCTGTTCGCCACGCAGCCGTCGACGTCGCCGCCGACGTTCGTGCTGTTCACCAGCGGCAAGCTGGACGCCGCCTACGAGCGCTTCGTCGAGCGCCGGCTCCGCGAGGAGTTCGGGTTCGTCGGCACGCCGATCGTCATCAACCAGAAGCCGCGCGAGAAGCGCAAGCGCTGACGGCTGGGGCCCGCTCACGCCGTGGCGACGACACCGGGCGGGTCGATTCCGCTGCTGCGCCGACCCTACGGTAGTGTTCCCCTCGCTCCGCGGGCCTCGTGCCGGGAGCATTCGGGCTGTGGCGCAGCTTGGTAGCGCACTTGACTGGGGGTCAAGGGGTCGCAGGTTCAAATCCTGTCAGCCCGACCGAGAAACCGGCTCTGACCAGCGGAAACGCTGAGTCAGGGCCGGTTCCGCATCTGGGCGCGAACGCGATGCTCTGCGGTGCACTGGCAATTCGTCGCGCACGGGGGCTACCACCCGCTCGGAGGAGCACCGGAGTTGTTCGACTTCCTCGACCTGTACGAGGTCAACTACACGAACCACATGCCGGCCGACTAGGACCAAGGACCGCGGTGCCCGACTACGCCAGCCTCACCCCCGAGCAGGCAGACGCCTACATCGCCCGGTTCATGGCCGAGATGGACGCGAGCCGGCAACGGCTTGCTGACGCGCTCGAGCGTCAAGGCGTTGATCCGGCGCTGGCACGCGACTTCACCCCCGGCTCGCTCGACGCCATCTGGGCGCCGCTGATCCCGCTGCTCGAGTGGCAGGGGCGTTATCAGGCTCCTCAACCGCCGCACAGGCCGGCTGCCGTATCCCCACTCGACGGGTTGGGCGACCTCGATGCTCTGCCGTCTTGGTTCACCGCGGACGGCGGCCACGGACTGCAACGGTTCTCTCCCACGACCCTGTGGGTCATCGACGGCGTCGCCCGCCACCTAGGCAACGTTCTCGCAGTCGAACACGGGTGGGCCTGGCAGGTGGGCCACGGCCCGACCGCAGGATTCGCCTACGAAAACCAACCGGTCGTGGCAGGCGGCGGCGATCTGTGGAGCCCGCTCATGACCACCGCTGTCCTGGTAGGCCGGCACCTGAACGGGAGCGAGCACGCTAGCTCTCCCCGTGCGACCCACGACGTCTGGCTGAACCCCCCAGCATGGCCTTGGCGGCCGCGCGCTTCATGAGCCGTTACGCGGCGAACTGACGCCCGTGTGGCGGAGGCAGCTCGCCGCGACCGCCGCCAGGGCGGCGGCCCGCTCATGGGCGCTAAGGCAGAGCCGTGCTGCCGGCACTCGGGAGAGTGCCGGCAGCACGGGGATGCATGTGTTGGGTCGGGGGGCGAGCGGTCAGCGTCCGAAGGTCGACATGAGGCAGGTTGCCTCGATCTGGGCAGCGTCGTCGGGAACAGGCGTCGACGCGGAGTCGTAGGTCCAGAGCAGGCCGCTGGGGACGTCGTCGCCTGTGGTGGGCAGGTGGACCGCGATGCCGTGCTCGCGCAGGCAGTCGACGTTGGCCTGAGCCTCGGCGTGATAGTCGGGGTTAGTGGCCGGGTCCAGTTCGCGGGGCTGCTTCATCTCGAGGTCGGCGCACGCCGAGAGGGCCTCGCTCGGGACCGGCTCAGCGATGACGACCGGGTTGTGGTCACCTTGGAACACGGCCATCTCGGCGGCGTTGTCTCGAGCCGCTCCGTTGTCGAGCAGACACGTGTTGTAGGCGTGGGCCATCTCGCCGCGGCGCGCCTCGGTGTCGTCCAGGTACATCTGCCCCGCAGAGTCCTCGCTCCGGCTGTCGGCGCCGCCCGAGGCGGCGTTCGTCGGCGTCGCGCTGATCGAAGGCACGGTTGCGTCGGCGGCGCCGCTCGCGGGGCTTGGGGACGTGACGGCCTTGCTGCTGCCGGTCGTGCTGAGGGCGAGGAAGGCGGCGACGATCGTCAGGATCGTCACGGTGAGGGCGAGGGCTGGTGCGCGTCCTGCGCGCTGGGTGGTGGTCATGACACGAAGTTAGGGACGCGATGTTGTGAACTTGTCAGGGAGTTGTCGTCATCCTGTCGGCGCTGAGGTCGCTGCTGCACAATCCTGGTGTGGGTGCCCGTGTAGTTGTAGCCGAGGACGATGTCAAGCAGGCCGATCTGGTCAGGCGGTACTTGCAGCACGACGGTCACGACGTGACCGTCGTGCACGACGGCGCGGCCGCTCTCGAGGCTGCGCGGCAGGTCGAGCCTGATCTCGTCGTGCTGGACGTGATGATGCCGGCGCCCGACGGCTTCGCCGTGTGCCGGCGGCTGCGAGCGGAGTCGGAGGTAGCCATCCTTATGCTGACGGCGCGGATCGGCGAGGACGACCTCCTGCACGGCCTCGATGTGGGGGCCGACGACTACCTCACCAAGCCCTATAGTCCTCGCGAGCTGGCCGCACGGGTTCGTACCTTGCTTCGCCGCTCGGGCGCCGGTCGCACTCCAGCGACGGGGGACGAGGTGCTCCGTGTCGGCGACGTCGAGGTCGACCCCCGGCGCCACGAGGTCCACGTCACGGGCGAGCTGGTGCCCCTCACTCCGGGCGAGTTCGCGGTGCTCAGGCTGTTCGCCAGCGAGCCCGGGCGAGTGTTCACCCGGGACCAGGTCATCAGGCACGTGCACGGCGTGGACGGCTACCTGACCGCGCGCACCGTCGACGTTCACGTGATGAACCTGCGACGCAAGATCGAATCGGATCCGAGGCGGCCCCGGCGGCTTGTGACCGTGTACGGCGTCGGTTACAAGCTGGTCGGCGCCCATGGGTGACTCCAGTCCTCCAAGCAGTGCGCGGCCCAGCGCCGGCTCGAGCCAGGCTTCGGGGTCGGACGCACAGGTGGTGTCGAGTGCGGTCCCTCTGCGTCGCAGCCTCGTGCTGCGGCTCTTCGCCCTGGTCGCGGTCGTCGCCTTGTGCTCGGTTCTTGCCACGGCATGGCTCACCGCGCAGGTCACCATCGCGGGCCTGCGCGAGACGCAGGGCGACGTGCTGGAAGCAAGCGACCGGGTCGCCGACGCGCTGAGTGAGTACGCGTCGACCCACTCGGACTGGTCCGGTGCGCAACCCCTCGTGCAGCGCCTTGCCGAAGGCACCGGACAACGCATCACCGTCACCGACGTTCAAGGCACGGTGCTGGTCGATTCCACGACGAGCGGCGCGCCGCTCCCTGACCGTCCGTCGGCACGGATCGACGTGCTCAACACCTACCCGACCGGGGGCGAGACACCGACGGCAGCGACGGATGCCGCGACACCGTGCCCTGACGGGACAACCGACCAGGGGCAGTGCGCGGTGAGCGGAGGCCCCTACGCCGCAGGGCCGCCGGACGGGTCGCCCATCGATCCCCGGGCGACGGGCCCGCTGGCACTGAACGCTGCCGAGCGCGAGACGTCTCGGCGCCGAGCAGACCGGCTCGCTGCGTGTCTGCGCGCCACGACCCGATCTGACGTCCAGGTGGAGACCACCGCTACTGGCCGGTCGGTCGTTCGGATCTCAGGTGCGGTCCCGGCGGTGCCGACGTCGTGCGACCTGACCAGGGCCGCCGCGCCGCTGCCCTCCGAGATCGGACCCCTGGCGCTGTTGAACTCAGCGACCAACGCCTGCACCCGCCGCCAAGACGGTCCGAAGGTGGACCTGACTCCAGATCTCGGCTGGACCCAGCGGCTGCCGCGGACGACGGCGTCGGATGCTGTGGTGCAGACCTGCTTGACTGACGCCCGGCGCGAACTGCTCACCGCGCACGTGGCCCCGCCGGCGTTGCTGTTCGTCACTCGCCCTCGCCAACAGGCGGCCGTCTTCCTCGACCTGTCGACCGGGAACTGGTGGCGGATCCTGGGTCTGTCGACGCTGGTGCTGGTGATCAGCCTCGGTTTCGCTGCGGTGGCCGGACGCCAGCTGGTCGGTCCGTTGGCCGCTCTGACCACCGCGGTCCGGCAGATGCGAGGCGGCGACCTGTCGGCGCGGGCCGAGGTACGTCGGCGCGACGAGGTCGGCGGACTGGCGGCGGCGTTCAACGCTATGGCCGAGAGCCGCGAGCGCGACGAGATGCTGCGCAAGGCGATGGTCGCTGACGTCGCCCACGAGCTGCGCAACCCGCTGAGCACCATCCGCGGGGCGCTCGAGGGCGCGCAGGACGGTCTCCTCGACACCGACTCGCAGTTGGTGGACTCCCTTCTCGAGGAGACGCTGCTGCTGCAGCACGTGGTGGAAGACCTGCGCGACCTGGCTGCCGCCGACGCAGGCGACCTGCGGCTCACGATCCGGCCGTTGCCTGTGGCCGCGGTGGTCGACCAGGTCCTGGCCGCCCACGCTCAGGACGCAGCGGATGGCGGGGTCCGTCTCGTCAACGAAGTCGCGGCGAGCTTGGTGGTTGCAGCGGACGGGTTGCGCGTCCGCCAACTGCTCGGCAACCTCGTCACCAATGCGGTGCGACACACACCGCCGGGCGGCTCCGTCCGCGTCAGTGCGACCCTCACCGATGGTTGGGTGACCGTTGATGTCCGCGACACCGGTGAGGGCATCCCCGCGTCACAACTGCCACACGTGTTCGACCGGTTCTGGCGCGCCGATCCGTCTCGAACGCGAGCCAGCGGCGGAAGTGGCCTCGGCTTGGCCATCGTGCGTCAGCTGACCGAGGCGCACGGTGGGTCGGTCGCCGTCACGAGCACGGTGTCCGAGGGGTCGACGTTCTCTGTCCGGCTGCCGGTCGCCGATACGAACGTTGACCTCGACCGCACAAGCGGCGCAGGCCGCGGCACGTACCCCGTCATGCGCGTGGAGTCGCGGGGCAGGGCGGCTGAGGCGCCGGGCGCTGGGGGCGCCCTACCTGCAGGTCCGACCCCACAGGTAGGTCCCAGATGCCGATCGGCGCCGGCTCAAGCTCGCACACTGAGTTGACGTCCGTGATGACGAGGTTGTTCGCAGCGCACGTGCTTCGAGACCAGGCACGCGCCCGCTGCTGGGGTGAACTCGATCGCCATGGGTTCAGCTCCTTCTCGTCGCCGGGGTCACCTCGGCTCGACTGCCCACGGGCGGTTGGGCTAGTGCTCGGGTGCCGGGACGGGGATGCCGCGGTCGCTCAGCGTCTGTTCGGCGCGGATGACGAGCTCGCCACGCCCGCCCGACCACTTCCGCAGGTTGGCCAGCACCGTGCGCCCGTCGATGCTCTGCTGCAGCAGGTCAAGGTCAGGACGTGCGAGGAGCACGTCGTAAAACGGCTCCAGGTCGACGTCGCTGAACGTGAACGTCGCGGCGATGGTCTCTAGCGGGGTGCCGAACTTCTTGATGACCTCGTTGACGTCAGCGCCCGCGTCGAGCATCCGCGCGAGTAGCGGCGCCTCGGCGCGACCCCCTGGCCGCGGTGGTGCCAGGCGTGCAGGCACGTCCTCGGGGATGCGCATGACCCAGCGCTGGCGCGGCCCGCCCGTCCGGCCAACCGGGTCCCGGTCTGTCAGGCGGTGGCACTCGCGAAGCGAAGCCGGTACCGCCCCGGAGTGACTCCGACCTGCGTGGTGAAGCTCGCCCGGAAGGTCGCGGGCGAGTAGTAGCCCGCCTCGTGGCTGATCCGGTCGAGCGACAGGTCGGTCCGCTCGAGCAGGGTCTTGGCGATCGCGATCCGTTCGGCCGCCACCCAGCGCATCGGTGTCGTTCCGAGGTCGTGCTGGAAGCGGCGCGCGAGGGTTCGGGGTGACGCCGCTGCCGCGTGGGCGAGCCGCACGAGGGTGACGTCCTCGTGCAGGTGTGCGTGCAGCCAGGTGCGGAGCTCGTCGAGCCAGTGGGCGTGCTCGGTCAGCGGGTCCGCTGCGACGTACTGCGCTTGGTCGCCGTCGCGGTGTGCGGCGATCACCAGGTTGCGGGCGATCGTGTTGGCGGCCTGCTGGCCGTGGTCGGTGCGGATCAGGTGGAGGCAGAGGTCGAGGCCGGCCGCCGATCCGGCGCTGGTGAGCACCCCGTCGTCGACGTAGATCGCGCGCGCATCCACGTCGACTGCCGGGTAGCTGCGCTGCAGCAGGTCGGCCCAGCGCCAGTGCGTCGTGGCTCGGTGGCCGTCGAGGAGGTCCGCCTCGGCCAGCGCGAAGGCGCCGGTGCAGAGCGAGACCATGCGTACGTTGGCGGCCGCGGCCCGGCGCAACGCGCGGACCAGTGCCGCGTTCACGGGCTCCTCGGGGCGGATCGCGGGCACGAGGACGGTGTCGGCTTCAGCGAGCGCGGCGAGCGGTCGGTGCGGCACGAGTCGAGGCCCGCCGTGGACGCGCACGCCGCGGAGGTCGCCGTACAGGGCGACGTCGTACAACGGACTGGCGTTGCGGTCCCAGTCGTAGCCCAGCGCCTCGAGTGGCATGCCGATCTCGAAGAGCGTCATGCCGTCGACGATCGGGATGGCGATCGACTGTTGCGATGGCATGGCAAGAAACTAGCAGTGGATGTCATTCTTGCCACTACTTCGCGCGCATCGATCGGCGGGATCGTTGAGGGCATGACCACACACCAGATATCCACCACGTCCAGCCCCCAGCTGCCGGCAGCGCCGCACCGGTGACCGTCGACCGCAGCATCGCCCGCCGTGTCTGGCAGGTCGTGCTCGACGTCGTCCACGGCGTCGACGCCGGCGCGTTGGTCGCGCACGGTCGGGAGGTGCCGCCGGACCACCCCGCGCGCCGGCGTCGGCTCGACCGCGAGGAGGCCGAGCGCCGGCCGGCCGCGCTCCATCCGAGAACCTGACCTGCGCCCGTCACGGGCATGCCCGGACCCGTCGCCACTGCGTCGAGTCGCGGGTCAGGGCAGCTGAGGCGCCGGAGCGGCGCGCAAAGTATCGGGCTCCGCGGGCAATAGCGCTTCAGAGTCAACAACTTGGTCGCACTCCATCAGTAGCGCCGCCGGGCTGAGACACGGCCCGCTCCATGTCCGGGTGTCCGACCTCGTCCACCACGTGCTCGACGACCTCGTCTGGTCGGGCGCAGCTGAAGAGACGCGGTGGATCGTCTGCGCCGTCCTGGCCTCCCACGGGCCCTCACCTATCTCGGGTCCAGTCCATCGCTACCCCCGACCGGGTCGTGAGCAGCGTGCCCGTCTAGGGGAATCGAATCTCGGCGAGCGGCACGATGCCCAACGGGAGCTATGCGAATGCCGATCACACCGTGCGCACCGATGCGGGCACGTGCTTGGCGCGCCCGGCGTACGCCAGCGCCTGCTGGGCCACCGACCCACGCTAGGCCGCCGCGGGCTCAGAAGATCGTGTCCCAGAGGCCGATCGGCCCCGAGTCGATTGCCTCGCGGATGTCCTGAGGCACCAGCGCCTCGTAGCCCTCCACCGCGAGCAGCCCCCCGACGAAACCGCCGAACACGGTTCCGCCCACGACCGCGCCGAGACCGCTCCCGACCATCGCGGCGCCGCCGATCGCCGATCCGAGCCAGCCGCCGACGGTGCTCACGCCAGTCTCACCGACGCCACTGCCGGTGGCGAGCGCGTAGATGCCGCCGATGACGTCCCCGATCGGACCCGTGTGCCGGAGGATGCTGCCCACCGGCAGCGCCTCGCCGGCCCGCGCCGCAGCCTCCTCCTTCGCGACCATCTTGTTCCATGCGTCGTCGACCATCCTCCGGGCGACGGGGTGCTCGCCCCACGCACTGCTGTAGATGTTGGCCGTCTGCTGGGCATCGCGGACGTTCGAGTCCAACCTCGCGACGTGCCGGTTCCACTCCTCGCCCGCCCAGGTCGTCGGCGACGCGACCGCCATGCTGCCCAGGTCGGTGACCAGCTTCGCGAGCCGCGACGGCTCGGGCGCCTCACTCATGTTGGCCTCCATCCAGACCATGAGCTCGCCGAGCTCGGTCCCCACGTGCTCGTCGAGGTCGTTGTAGGCGAACTGCGCCGTGACGTACTCGCGGTAGGTCGCGAGCACCTGCGGGTCCGTCTCGTCGTCAGCCGGTTGCGGTACGGGGTCGGGCGGGTGCACGACCATGCCGTCGACGCGGAGGGACTGGCCACGCGCCCACTCGAGCTTGCGGCCGAAGTCGGACTGGATGCGGTCGATCTGGCCGGCGTAGGCCATCACCTTCTCGCTCCAGTGAGCAGCGCCGGCCTTGGCCTGCGCGGTCCCGTTGCCGAGCTCGGTCATCAGGGAGGTGAAGGCCGTCGCCGCCTCGCCCTCGAAACCGGTGATCGAGGCGTTCTTCGCGTGCCCCGAGCTGGTGGAGGCGGCGGTCTCGAGGTAATCGGCGTCGTCTCGGAGCCAGCGTGCGACCGCCCGGATCGCGTCGACGTCCCCCGGAACGTAGGTGTCGATCACGGCGTCCCCCTGAACCTGTCGGCGACCTGGTCCTCGGTCTGTTGGACGTCGGCGACCAGGGCGTCGAGGGCGGCCGTCGTGTGCCGGTGCACGAGCGCGGCGTCACGCGTGGCATCGCCGGCGACCTTCAGGGCCTCGAAGACCCGCGTCGCCATGGGGCCGAGGTCGGAGGCACCGGGTGCCTGCCCGAGCATGTCCTCGAGGGAGTCGGCCGCCTGACGGTGCACGTTGCCCAGCTGCGTCAGCGTGGCGGGGTCGAGCCTCATCGAATCCGCCCCCCGTCCCGGGCATGGTCAGGAACCTCTATGTCGAACAGGATCACGTCGTAGGGCTGGCGCTCCCGCACCTGGCCCAGGCTCTCGGTGGCGTGGACCTGCCAAGGCTGATGGGGCCCGCAGCCGTCGGCGAGCCGATCCAGCGCCGTGTAGGCCAGCAAGGCGTCGCGGCCGTCGCGCATCCCTCGGACGACGTAACGCACGGCCCCGTCCTCGCGCTGCTCGTGCACGGGCAGGTAGACGACCGGAGGGATGATCCGGCGGTGGTCGGTGCCCGGCTCGGGCGGCGTCGACTCGGGCATGCTACCTCGCTTCGCGTCGGGGGGTGAACAGTGCAGAGCCTTGCCGCGAAGTGCTGCGATGAAACGGCAAGGACCCGGCAACCGAGCGGCAAGATCGATCACGCCGCTGCCGGGCTGGTGGCGCCGGCAGGTCGCTGACTCGGGCTCGATCTCTTAGACCCGACGTCCACGGCATCGAGCGCCTCGTGCGAGGCCGCACCCATCCGCACGTCGCCTCGCTGCAAGCGCTGCCGGAAGCGTTGGTCGAGCCAGCCGGTGTCGGTCCCGCCGAGCGCCAAGTGGTGCTCGACGCCTGGAACCATCAGCGCGCTCACGTGTCCTACGCGCAACTGGCAACGACCGCGACCTCGACGCCGACCTGGCGTCGCGGTCGAGCTCCACATCGTGGCGCCCGGGTTGGCTTGACGGTCGAGCCGACCGTTCGAAGGGCGAACGCTGCTGGCCCCGGGATCGGCCTTGTGCGCGGGAGTCGTCGCTCGGGCCCGGTTGTCCAGTTCGAGTGTTCCAGAACTCGTGAGCCACGCAGGCTCCTCGGACGGGGGACCGGGTCGACGCGGGAGGTGCGTGGGCGGGGTCAGTCCGCTTCGCGTGTCCAGACGCGGTGCGGCCCGAGGGGTACGAACCCCACGTCGGTCCACACGGTCGCCTGGTCGCTCGAGGCGTAGCCGCAGATCGCTCGTCCCGGCCGCTGCCGGCGGGCGTGCTCGACGACTTCGTGGAGCTGGAGACCGCGCCGCTCGGTCCACCAGACGTTGGACAGCCCCATGGCCGACCCAGCGTCGTGAAGGACGGCTCCACCGACCAGCTCCGCCCCGGCGTAGCAGCCCAGCACCGTGAACCGGGGCTGCTCCAGGATGCCGGGGACCAAGACGTCGGCGTAGTCGTGCGCGCGGGACCACACGGCAAGCTCGTCGCTGGTGCTGATGGGGGCCCAGCGCAGGTACCTGCTGGGCCGGGTCTGGACTGCAGTTTCGGGTGCGAGACGCAGCCACTGTGCTTCGAGGAGCACGCTGTATCCGTGCCCGCAGAGGTCGAGTGAGCCGTAGGAGTCCGCGACCGTCCCGCCGGCCGCGTCGGATAGGACGGCCATGACGGCGGCGACGTCGACGTCGGGTCGCAACGTCTTGACTGCGGAGTGCCAGGGGAGGGCGGGTCCAAGGGCGCGCCAGAGCCCGTCGCGCTCGAGGGTCGGGATGCCATGGAGGGCGTGGATGTCGGTGTACCACGCCCGACTCGTGTCGACGGCTTGCGCCAGCTGATCTGAAGACACGGGCCCGTTCCTTCTTCCGATGTCGCCGAGACGTTCTGAGCGATTGTGTAACAATACCAACGCGACGGTGTCACTGTCTTCAACTCGCCCGTGCACTCGCCTCTCGTCTTGCTGGGCAGCGCCCGATCCGCGACGCGGCTGGCCGCCGGAAACTCTCGCGCAGGTGAGCGCGACGACAGGCGGCGAGCTTCCTGGCGCCCGAAGTCGTCGAGGTTGATACAACGGAGCATGACCATCGACGTCCTCGAACCGCACCCGATCGTGCGTCTGCTCGGCAAGCCCGCGGCTGACTTCACCACCAGCGACCTCGTCCGGGCGGTCGAGGAGCTCGAGCTGCGCCAGGTGAACCTGCGCTACGTCGGCGGCGACGGCCGGTTGAAGACACTGGCCTTCGTGATCAACTCGCGCCAGCACGTGGTGGAGGTCCTGACCAGAGGCGAGCGGGTCGACGGCTCGAGCATCTTCGAGGGCACCGAGGCCGCCAGCAGCGACGTCTACATCGTGCCGCGCCGACGCACGGCCTTCGTCAACCCGTTCGGCGAGCGCCCCTCCCTCGACCTGCTCTGCTCGTTCTACGGTGAGGACGGCACGCCGCTGCCGTACGCGAGCGAGCAGGTGGTGCGCCGGGCCGCCGAGGCGCTGACCCGGGATACGGGGATGGTCCTCGAGGCGTTCGGGGAGCTCGAGTACTACCTCGTGGGGCCGCTCGAGCACCTGTTCCCGGTAGAGGAGGAGCGCGGCTACCAGGAGTCGGCGCCGTTCTCCAAGGGCCAGCAGGTGCGAGAGCAGGTGCTGGGCCACCTCTCCGCCATGGGAGTGCAGCTGAAGTACGCGCACGGCGAGGTCGGGAACATCAAGGAGGATGATCGCCAGCTCGTGCAGCACGAGATCGAGTTCGCGCCCGTGCCCGTGCAGGAGGCCGCGGACGTCCTCGTGCTGGCCAAGTGGGTGGTGCGCGAGGTCGCCCACGCTCATGGCCTGGAGGTGACGTTCGCGCCGTCAGTCAGCAGCGACGGGGCGGGCAGTGGACTGCACGTGCACAGCCGGCTCGTGCGCGAGGGCCGCAACGCCATCGTGGGACCCGACGGCCTCAACGACACCGGACGCCGGCTGATCGCCGGCTATCTGTCGGCTGCCAAGGCCCTCACCGCCTTCGGGAACACTGTGCCGACGTCGTACCTGCGCTTCACCGAGGGCGACGAGTCGCCCGAGGGCATCTGCTGGGGCGAGACCGACCGCACCGGACTCGTGCGTGTGCCCCTGGCGTGGGGCGGTGACGTGCTTGCCGGCATGGTCGCCGACGCGAACCCCGGCAACGTGGAGCCGGTCGCCGAGCCTGACATCGACCCACAGACGGTGGAGCTGCGGCTCGCGGACGGCTCCGCCGACGTGCACCTGCTGCTGGCTGGGATGGCGGTCGCCGCCCGGCGTGGGCTGGAGGACCCCGACAGCCTGGCCCTCGCGGACCGGCTCAGCACGGCCGGCCACGACGACTTCGACCAGCTGCCGGCCTCATGCTCGGAGTCCGCCGACGCCCTCGAGGAGGCGCGGGCGCTGTTCGAGGCCGACGGGGTGTTCCCCGCGGAGCTGGTCGACGCGGTGCTCGATCGGCTCCGCTCGGACGATGACGCCGGCCTGCTCGAGGACCTGGACCAGGACGACGCCGCACGCGCCGAGCTGGTGCGTCGGCACTGGCACGTCGGCTGAGCCATCCCGGCGGTCTGTGGGTGCTGCCGGGCGCGACCCCCCGCACGACTACGATCTCGTCGTGAACGCCGTCTCCGTCATCGCCTACTTCGCGGGCGACCCCACCAGGACGTATCAGCTCATCCAGTGGCTGGAGGTGCTGGACGTGCTGGACGAGGTGCACCCGGTCGGGCTGGTCCTGCGCGATCCCGAGTCCGCGGCCGTGATCGAGCAGCGGACCGACCTCCCGGTCTTCACGGCGCTGACCCTGGCGGACCTGGCCGAGCTCTACGCCGAGCTCGACGCCAAGGTGGTGCTGTACTGCAACAACTCGCTGCAGAACTTCGACTCGCTGCTCGACAGCCGGCGCCTGCACGTGCACATCAACCACGGCGAGAGCGACAAGCAGTCGATGGCCAGCAACAACGCCAAGGCCTACGACCGGGTCTTCGTGGCTGGGGAGGCGGCCGTCCAGCGCTACGTCACCGAGCTGCTCGAGTTCGACGCCCGCAAGCTGGTGCGCGTCGGGCGACCGCAGCTGGACCTGCACCCCGCGCCCGTGCTGGCGGCGAGCGAGCGGCCGACCGTGCTCTACGCGCCCACGTGGGAGGGCGACGCGGACTACAACGACTACACCTCGGTCGACGTCATGGGCCCGGCGCTCGTGCGGGCCGTGCTCGCCGCGCCCGGACTCCGGCTCGTCTACAAGCCACACCCGAAGGTCACGACCAGCCGTACGCCTGCCGTCGCGCAGGCGCACCAGGCCATCGTCTCGCTGGTCGCCGAAGCGGCCCTCCACGAGCCCGGGGCCGGCCACGCCGCGGTGCTCGAGGGCGACATCCTCGCGGTCATGCCGGTGTGCGACGCGATCGTCACCGACGTCTCGTCCGTCGGGCTCGACTGGCTCTACCTCCACACCGACAAGCCGATCGTGCTCACCGACCGGCACGGCGATCTCGACCGGCTGCACGAGCACGTCCCGCTCAGCCGCTGCGCCGACGTCGTGGACCGGGACGGCGTCGAGCGGCTGACGCGTCTGCTGCCGGACCGCCTCGAGCGCGACGAGCACCGGCTCGCGCGCACCGCCATGCGCCACCACTACTTCGACGACCTGCACGTCGGCGACAGCACCGTCCGCTTCCTCGCCTCGGTCTCCGAGCTGGTCGCGCTCCGCGACCGCCTCCTCGGGGAGGGGGCCGGCGCCGCCATCACCGCCTGAGCCGGCCCTTGCAGGACGGGCGACGCGGCGGCGCTACGCCAGCGTGCCCGGGTCGGTGTTCGCGCCGCACACCACCACCGCGACGCGCTCCCCGTCCTGAGGGACGTACGCCCCTGCGAGGAGGCCGGCCATGGCCGTGGCGGCGCCGTGCTCGGCGACGATGCGGTACTCGTCCCACAGGTGCTGGCGGGCGGTGACGATGTCGGCGTCGCCGACCAGCACGGACACGGGTGGCTCCGCGCCGGCGGCGGCGAACGCCAGGTCGCCGACGCGGCGCGCTCCGAGGGAGTCGGCCGCGACCCCGGACACCGCGACGTCCACCGGCGCACCTGCTGCGACGGCGCTGTGCAGCGTCGGGCAGAGCTCGGGCTCGACGGCGACCACCCGCGCCCGACCCCGGACCGCGGCGGCCACGCCGGCGTACAGTCCACCGCCGCCGACGGCGACCACGATCGTGTCGATCCCGGGCTCGTCCTCCACGATCTCCTCCGCGAGCGTCCCGGCCCCGGCGGCGACCTCGGGCTGGTCGTATGCGTGGGCGAAGGCGGCGCCGGTCTCGGCGCCGAAGTCGAGCGCCGCCTGGTACGCGTCGGCGTACTGCGTCCCGACGCGCACCACCTCGGCCCCGTAGCCCCGGATGCGCTGCACCTTGACCTCGGGCGCGGTCTCGGGCACGAACACGGTCGCGCGCACCCCGAGCTCCCCGGCCGCGAAGGCCTGCGCGAGGCCGGCGTTGCCGCCGGACGCGACGACGATGCCCGCGTCTCCCAGCTCGCCGCACTCGATGGCGGCGAGCTGACGGTTGAAGGCGCCGCGGGTCTTGAACACCCCGCAGTGCTGGAGGTGCTCGCACTTGAGCCAGACCCCGTCGGCACCGACCGGGGCGAGCAGGGGAGTGCGGCGCACGCGGCTCTCGATCCGCTCGCGGGCGGCCAGTACGTCGTCGCGCGTGATCACGGAGCCAGTATCCGCCCGGCCGCGCCCGGCGCCGGCTCGGGCAGCGGTCCGAAGACCTGGTTGCACGTCCAGCCCGCACAGTCCACGAGCTCGCTGCGGCGCAGGTCGAGCGCGGAGCGGACCGCCGCGTAGCGCGGGTCGTCGGCCAGGTTGACCATCTCGTCGGGGTCGACGAGCCGGTCGTAGAGGAAGGTGTCGGTGCCGTCGGTCCCGTAGAGGTAGCGGTCGGTGCGCACGCCCCGGTGGGACCAGCCGGTCCCGAGGGTGCGGCCGGTCTGGATGAGCGTGGTGTCGCGGAACGGCTGGTCGGCGCCCATCAGCGTCGGCAGCAGCGACGTGCCGTCGACCTGCCAGGCGGGGTCGACGCCCGTCAGCGCGGCGAACGTGACCGGCAGGTCGACGAGCGAGACCGGCAGGTCCGAGCGGCTGCCCGGGGCGATGCCCGGCCCGCGCACCAGGAGCGGGACCTGCAGCGCCTCGTCGGTCAGCACGTCCTTGCCGACGAACCGGTGCTCCCCGAGGGAGTAGCCGTTGTCGGAGCTGAAGACGAGGTACGTCTCGTCGAGGACACCCTGCTCGTCCAACGTCTCCACGAGGGAACCGACCGCCCTGTCCACGGCCTGCAGCGACTGCAGCCGCGCGGTGTTCTCGGCGCGGACCTCGGCCCGGGAGACCCGGGGGAGGCGGCGCAGGTACGCCGGCTGGTCGGTGACGTCGGCCTCGTCGAACGCCGGGTCGTCGAAGGCGTCCGGCCGCTGGTCGACGAACAGGTCCCGGTCCTGCGGTGCGGCCGGCGGCAGTCCGCGGCCACCCTCGGGCGTGATCCGGTAGTGCGGCGCCAGGTGCCAGGCGTACACCACGAACGGGTCGCCGCTGGCGGCGAAGTCGCGGACCGCGCGGTTGGTGTGGTCCTCGATCACCGAGGTCACGTAGCTGTCCGTGTAGTGCTGAGGGTTGCCGTCCCCGGTCATCGAGAAGTCGACGTAGTCGTAGACGCCCTCGGTCAGGGCGTCCCAGCGCGACCAGCCGGCGGGGCGTACGTCGCGGGGACCGTAGCCGTTGAGGAACTTCCCGACGAACCCGGTCCGGAAGCCGCTGTCGCGGAACCACGAGCTCGCCTCCTGGGTGGGGTCGAGCGCCTCGAAGCCCCCGTGCACGCCGCGGTTGTGCTGCACGCCGTTGTTCTGGGCGTACTGCCCGGTCACCAGCTGGGCGCGCGCCGGGCAGCACAGGGGATGGGGCGAGACGGCGTCGGTGAACTCCATGCCCTGCTCGGCGATGAGGCGCCGGGTGATCGGCATGTGGTCGAGGTCGTCGTCGCGCATGTCGTCGGTGAGGACGAAGACGAGGTTGGGGCGGTCCTGCTCGGCCGCGTCAGCGCCGGTGCCTGAGCCCGGGCTGCCCTGCGCCATGCGCACCGACCCCGCCCGGCCGGTCCCCTCGTTGGCGGTGACGGTGGCGAGGGTGACGAGCAGGACGCCGAGGAGCGCAGCCGTGATCGACTGTGCCCACGCTCGCATCTACGTCCCCCCGAGACCCTGCGGTCCACGCTCTCGCCCCTGTGCTGCGCGCCAGAGTAGAGGGGGCGGGGGCGGCGCCCCAAAGCGACACGACGACTGTGGGCAAGCCGGTCCGGACGGCTACCCTGTGGCTTCGCCGACGCTCCGGCACCCCGACCCGAAGGAACCCTCAGCGCCCGCCATGGACGAGAGCCGAAGTCCCCGCACGACCGCACCGACCATCGGGTGCGTGTCGTGACCCCCCTCCTGTTGTTGCTCGTCTCCCTCGCGCTGGTGGTCGCCTGCGGCCTCTTCGTCGCAGCCGAGTTCTCGTTCGTCACCGTCGACCGGCCCAGCGTCGAGCGCGCCGCCGCCGAGGGTGACGACGGTGCCCGCGGCGTACAGCTCGCGCTCCGCTCCCTCTCGACCCAGCTCTCCGGCGCGCAGGTCGGGATCACCGTGACGAATCTCGCCATCGGCTTCCTCGCCGAGCCCGCCGTCGCCGACCTCATCGACGGCCCGCTCGCCGATGCCGGGGTCGCCGAGCGCGCGGTCACGCCGCTCGCCGTGACGCTCGGCCTCGTGGTCGGCACCGTGGTCACGATGATCTTCGGGGAGATGGTGCCCAAGAACCTCGCGATCGCGCGCCCTCTGGAGACCGCTCGCACCACGCAGGGCTTCATGCGCGGCTTCACCGCGCTGACCAGGGTGCCGATCCGTGCCCTCAACGGCTCGGCCAACGCGATCGTGCGCCGGCTCGGCATCGAGCCGCAGGAGGAGCTGCGCTCGGCGCGCAGCTCCCAGGAGCTGGCCTCGCTGGTGCAGCGCTCCGCCGACCAGGGCACCCTCGACGCCGAGACCGCCGAGCTCGTCGAGCGCTCGGTGGAGTTCGGCACCCGCACCGCCGGCGAGATCATGACGCCGCGGGTGCGCACGACGACCCTCGAGGAGGGCGACCGCGTCTCGACGGTCATCGAGCTGGCCCGCCAGACCGGCCACTCGCGCTTCCCGGTGCTCGACGCCGAGGACACCGTCGTCGGCACCGTCCACGTCAAGCACGCCGTCGCGGTGCCCGTCCACGAGCGCGCGACGACGCGCGTCAAGCACGTCATGGTCCGGCCCGTGGTGGTGCCGGACAGCCTGCGGCTCGACCCGCTCCTGGCCCTGCTGCGCCAGGACGGCTTCCAGATGGCGGTCGTGCTCGACGAGTACGGCGGGCACGCGGGCATCGTGACGCTCGAGGACGTGGTCGAGGAGATCGTCGGCGACATCTCCGACGAGCACGACCGGCTCGGTGCGCGGATCCGCCAGCGCCGGGACGGCAGCTGGACGCTGTCGGGCCTGCTGCGCCCCGACGAGGTCGAGGACGCCACCGACATCGAGCTGCCCCACCACGAGGACTACGACACGGTCGCCGGGCTCGTCCTGCGCACGCTGGGCAAGGTGCCGGAGCCCGGGGACTGCATCGAGGTGGCGGTGCCCGACCGCAGTGACCCGCTCGAGCTCCGTGAGCGGCTGGTGACGTTGACCGTCGAGCGGATGGACGGCCTCCGCATCGACCGGCTCGACCTGCGCCTGGTGACCGACGAGCCTGCGGAGGCCCGCGATGAGTGACGTCCTCGGCGTCGGCGTCGCCGTCGTCCTGCTGGTCCTCAACGCGTTCTTCGTGGGCGCGGAGTTCGCCCTGCTGGCCGCGCGGCGCAGCCAGATCGAGCCGCGGGCCCAGGACGGGTCCCGGGCGGCGCGCACGACGCTGCGCGCGATGGAGAACATCTCGCTGGTGATGGCGGGGGCCCAGCTGGGCATCACCGTCTGCTCGCTCGGGCTCGGCGCCGTCGGCGAGCCCGCCGTCGCCCACCTGCTGGAGCCGCTGTTCCACCGGGCCCACCTGCCCGAGGACCTGCTCCACCCCGTCTCCTTCGTGGTGGCGATGTCCATCGTGGTCTACCTGCACGTCGTCCTGGGAGAGATGGTGCCCAAGAACATCGCGCTCGCCGGGGCCGACCGTGCCGCCCTGGTGCTCAGCCCGCCGATGATGGTCATCGTCACCGTGCTGCGCCCGGTGATCGCCTGCCTCAACATGGCCGCCAACGGGGTGCTGCGACTGCTGCGCGTCGAGCCGCGGGACGAGGTGTCCTCGAGCTTCACGCGCGAGGAGGTCGCCGCGCTGGTGAAGGAGTCGCGGGGCGAGGGGCTGATCGAGGCCGAGGAGTACGACCGCCTCTCCGGCGCGCTCGGCTTCACCGAGAAGTCGGTGGCCTCCATCGTCATGCGTCCCGACGGGCTGGCGACCGTGGCCCCGGGGTCCACCGTGGCGGACGTGGAGGCGGTCTGCGCGGCCACCGGGTTCAGCCGGTTCCCCGTGGCGGCGCCCGACGGCACCCTGCTGGGCTACCTCCACATCAAGGACGCGCTGGAGTCCGACGACGCGAAGCGGTCCCGGGTCATCGAGGACAAGTGGATCCGCCCGTTCGCCACGGTCCACCCCGACGACCTGCTCCACGACGCGCTCGAGAGCCTGCAGGTCAAGGGCGCCCACATGGCCCGAGTCGTGCAGCGCGACGGCACGGTGGTCGGGTTGGTGACGCTCGAGGACGTGCTGGAGGAGCTGGTGGGCGAGATCCGCGACGCGGCGCACCACGACGTGTCGGGCATCGACGCGACCGCTGGATAGGGTGCGCTCGTGTCCGAGGAAGCGACCCGCGTCTGGACCGTGCCGAACATCATCAGTGTGGTGCGGCTCGCCGGCGTGCCGCTGTTCCTCTGGCTGGTCCTCGGCCCGGAGTGGGACGCGGTCGCCCTCGTGGTGCTCATGGTCGCGGGCTTCACCGACTTCCTCGACGGCTGGCTGGCGCGACGGCTCGACCAGTACTCGCAGCTCGGCGAGATCCTCGACCCCGTCGCCGACCGCCTCTACATCCTGGCCGTCGTGGTGGGCCTCTACCTGCGCGACATCATCCCGTGGTGGGTGGCCATCGCGCTGCCGCTGCGCGACCTGTTCCTGTGGGGCCTGGTGCCCATCCTGCGCACCCGCGGGTTCTCCGCGCTGCCGGTCCACTTCCTCGGCAAGGCCGCCACCTTCAACCTCCTGTACGCGTTCCCGCTGCTGCTCCTCGGCGAGGGTGACGGCATCGTCGCCACGCTGGCGCGCAACTTCGGGTGGGCCTTCGCCTGGTGGGGCATCGGCCTCTACTGGTGGGCGGGGCTGCTCTACGCCTGGCAGGTGCGCACGCTCCTGCGCGACACCCCGCGGCGTACGACGACGGCGAGCGACCATGGGTGAGCCGCGGATGCACCAGGACACCGAGCGCCGGCTCCCCGAGCACGTCACCACGCCTCTGCTCACGTTGATCACCACCCGGTCGATGGACGAGGACTATGCGCACGTCGCCCGGCAGCGGGCGGCTGCGGGCCAGGAGCCCCCCGCGGCCACGCGGCCCCACTGGATGAGCCTGGCGGCGATCGCAGTGCTCGGCGTGATGGCGGCGATCGTCGCGGCGCAGACCGACCGTCAGGCCGAGGTCGACGAGCTCAGCCGGGCCGCGCTGGTCGACCAGATCGAGTCGCGACGTGACGAGGTCCGCTCCCTCCAGCGCACCGTCGGCGAGCTCACCCGCTCCAACGCCGCTGCGGTGAGCAGCAACGCCCGGCTGCAGGAGCTGCTCGAGGACATCGACAACCGGGTGCGCCGCGCCGAGCTCCTCACCGGCTTCGCGCCCGCGCACGGCCCCGGCGTCCGATTCACGGTCGCCAACCCGCCCGGCGCGGACGTCGACAGCGAGATCCGCGACGAGGACCTCGCCATCTTGGTGGACGGGCTGTTCGAGGCGGGGGCCGAGGCCGTCGCGATCAACGACCAGCGGATCAACGCCCTCGGCGGCATCCGCAACACCAACCGCGCCGTCCACGTCAACGGGCGGCCGGTCAACGCCCCCTACGCCGTGTCGGCCATCGGCGACCCGCGCACGCTGCAGGCGCGACTGCTCCAGACCAGCCAGGGCCAGGAGTGGTTCGCCCTCGTCGACGTCTTGGGTTTCGTCGTCACCCCTGAGAACCTCGACGACATCCGCCTGCCGGCCGCGCCTGAGCGGCCGCTGCGTGATGTGATCGAGGTCGACGCCGAACCCAACGGCGCGACGGAGGGAGAGGGGAGCACACCGTGATCGCCGCCCTGGGACTGCTCATCGGAATCCTGGCCGGCCTCGTCTTCGCGCCCGAGGTGCCGCTGAGTCTGCAGAACTACCTGCCGATCGCCGTGGTGGCCGCCCTCGACGCAGCGTTCGGCGGACTGCGCGCCTACCTCGACGGCATCTTCGACGACAAGGTCTTCGTCGTCTCCTTCGTGAGCAACGTGGTCGTCGCGGCGGCCATCGTCTACCTCGGCGACCAGCTCGGGGTCGGGGCGCAGCTGACCACGGGGGTCGTCGTCGTGCTCGGCATCCGGATCTTCTCCAACGTGGCAGCCATCCGCAGGCACGTCTTCCATGCCTGACCCCGGTCCCGACTCCACGTCCCGCACGCCCGCCCGCACCGGGGGTGCACCGCCGGTGGGCGAGCGGGGGCGGGACCGCCTGCGCGACGCCTTCGTCAAGCCGACACGACGCCAGGTGGTGGTCGCGGTCCTGCTCGCCGTGCTGGGCTTCGCCTTCGTCGTACAGGTGCGCAACACCGACGCCAACGACACCTACTCGGGGCTGCGCGAGAGCGACCTGATCCAGGTGCTCAACGGCCTCACCGGCACCGCCGAGCGGGCTCGTCGCGAGGTCGATCGCCTCGAGGCACGCCGCGACGAGCTGAGCGACGAGAACCAGGCCCGCTCGGCCGCCCTCGACGAGGCCGAGCAGCGCGTGCGCACCCTCAACATCATCGCCGGGCTGGTGCCGGTCTCCGGGCCGGGGCTGCGGGTGACGATCACGGAGTCCGCCAGCCGCGTCAGCGTCGGCTCCCTCCTCGACATGATCCAGGAGCTGCGCACCGCCGGTGCGGAGGCGATGGAGTTCAACGACTCCATCCGCCTCGGGGCGCAGAGCTCGTTCGAGAACGCCGTCGGCGGCATCGAGCTCGACGACCAGCTGCTGGAGCCGCCGTACGTCCTCGACGTGATCGGCGACCAGCACAACCTGCGCACCGCGCTGACCTTCTCCACCGGACCGGTCGAGACGATGCAGACCCTCGACGGCGCGACCGTCACGATCGAGGAGCTGGACTCGGTGGAGATCACCAGCGTGCGCGAGGCGCCGCGACCTGAGTATGCGGAGCACGGCACGGGCCAGTAGCCTGCCCGGCAGTGCCACACCGGCCCGGTCGCACCCCGTCGCCACCTTGTGAGGAGCCCCCGTGTATCCCGAGAACCTGAAGTACACCAGCGAGCACGAGTGGGTGCGGACCCCCGGCGAGGCCGAGGGCTCCGTGCGGGTCGGCATCACCGACTTCGCCCAGGACGCGCTCGGCGACATCGTGTACGTCTCCCTGCCGCAGGTCGGCGACGCGGTCACGGCGGGGGAGACCTGCGGCGAGCTGGAGTCCACCAAGTCGGTCAGCGACATCTACGCGCCCGTGACCGGGGAGGTGGTTGCCACGAACGCCGCGCTCGACTCGACGCCGGAGCTGGTCAACAGCGACCCCTACGAGGCCGGCTGGCTCTTCGAGGTCAGCGTCGCCGACCCCGCGCAGGTCGACGGGCTCATGGACGCCGCCGCCTACGAGGCCGGCCTGCAGGGCTGATCCGACCCGGCCGCCACCCGGCCGCCACCCGGCCGCCACCCGGCCGCCACCCTGGTCCCGCACCGAGTTCGCCGCCCGGCCCGATCGAGGTGCTGGTAGGTTCGAGACAACCGTCAACCTCAACCCTCGGCTGAGGGTTGGGTGTCGATCCGTCGAGGAGTTCCCATGCCGTTCTGCACAGCCTGTGGCAAGCAGAACCCTGACGATGCCCGCTTCTGTGCCCAGTGCGGCACGAAGCTGCTCAGCGGGGAGGACGCCGGTGCGAGTCCGGTCGAGACCACTGCGACCATCACGTTCGGCGCCCCGGACCAGCGCGAGTCCTCCGACCGCCAGCTCAGCGCGGTCGACGCGGCGGCGGTGGACGCGCTGCCCGAGGGCCACGCGCTGCTGGTCGTGCAGCGCGGTCCCAGTGCCGGCAGCCGGTTCCTGCTCGACACCGACGTGGTCGGCGCCGGGCGCCACCCCGACAGCGAGATCTTCCTCGACGACGTGACCGTCTCGCGACGGCACGCCGAGTTCCGCCGCTCCGGCCAGGGGTACAGCGTGAGCGACGTGGGCAGCCTCAACGGGACCTACGTCAACCGCGACCGCATCGACTCCGTCGAGCTCAACGACGGCGACGAGGTCCAGATCGGCAAGTACCGCCTGGTGTTCTTCTCCTCCCACCCGGACAGCTGATCCGTGAGTGCCTCGACGTCGTCGGCGTCCTCGGCATCGGGTCGCGGCGCCCGCTACAACATCGGGCAAGTGCTCGACCAGCTCCGACCCGACTTCCCGGGCGTGACGATCCCCAAGATCCGCTTCCTGGAGGACAAGGGCCTGGTCAAGCCCGAGCGCACCGCCGCCGGATACCGCAAGTTCTCCGGCGACGACGTCGCACGGCTGCGCTACATCCTGCTGATGCAGCGCGACCACTACCTCCCGCTCAAGGTCATCGGCGACCACCTCGACGCCATCGACCGCGGCCTCGAGCCGCCGCCGATCGACTCGGTCGTGCCGACCGTCCCGAAGGTGGCCCTGAGCTCCGACGGCCTGCCCAGCCCCGAGTCGTTCCGGCGCAGCAGCGACCTGCGGCTCTCCCGCCGTGAGCTGCTCAAGGTCGCCGAGATCTCCGAGGAGCTGCTCGCCCAGCTCGAGCAGTACGGGCTGGTCAGCGCCCGCACCGGGACGGGGCACTTCGACAGCGACGCGCTCGTGGTGGCGCGCACCGCTCGCGAGCTGGCCGACTACGGCTTCGAGCCACGACACCTGCGGGCCTTCAAGACCGCGGCCGACCGCGAGGTGGGCCTGGTGCAGCAGGTCGTCGCCCCCCTCGCCCGCGGCCGCGACGCCGCCGCGCGGGGACGCGCCGAGGACGCCACGTCCGAGATCGCCGCATTGTCGGTGCGGCTGCACGCGACGCTGGTCAAGGTGGGGCTCGAGCGCGGCTGACCGTCCTCGGGTCTCGCCGCAGGCGTCGTCCGGCGCGCTCCCGGCACGCCGCACCGGCGCCCGGTCGGCGATCAGGGGTCGTGAGTAGGGTGGGGGCATGCGCGAAATGGACGTCGTCGGAGTCCGCGTCGAGATGCCCTCGAACCAGCCCATCGTGCTGCTGCGCGAGGTGACCGGGGAGCGCTACCTCCCGATCTGGATCGGCGCCGTCGAGGCCACCGCCATCGCCTTCGCGCAGCAGGGTGTCACCCCGCCGCGGCCGCTGACCCACGACCTCATGCGCGACGTGCTGGTCGCCACCGGCCAGCGCCTCGACGAGGTGCGCATCATCGACATGCAGGACGGCATCTTCTTCGCCCAGCTGGTCTTCGACGGCGGCGTGGAGGTGAGCGCGCGCCCCTCGGACTCGATCGCACTGGCGCTGCGCACCGGCTCTCGCATCGTGTGCGCCGAGGCGGTCCTCGAGGAGGCGGGGCTCGCCGTGCCTGCCGAGCAGGAGGACGAGGTCGAGCGGTTCCGTGAGTTCCTCGACCACGTCTCGCCGGACGACTTCGAGTCGCACTGACCCCTGTCCAGCATCCCTCACCCTCAAGTGAAGGTTGAGGGTTCGCGACACGCCGTCCCGTGGATGGACAACCCCGGTCTCCGGGCTTACGGTGAACTGTCTTCGTTGTAACTCCACCGCTGTGGTTGTCGGTCGCACCGGCGTCCAGGGCGGGCCCTTCCCCCAGGAGTTACCGCACAGCGGAGGAACTGACCTGGAGGGTCGCAGTGGGTAGCAACGAGAACGAACCGGGCACGGACGCCGCCGGCCGGCAGGCCGCGGCCGACGCGGCAGAGCTCGCCGAGGAGCAGGGACTGCTCTTCGACGACGACGTCTCCCCGCTGCCCAGCGACACCGGCTACCGCGGGCCGACGGCGTGCAACGCGGCCGGGATCACCTACCGCCAGCTCGACTACTGGGCCCGCACCGGTTTGGTGGAGCCGAGCGTGCGCGGTGCCGCCGGGTCGGGGTCGCAGCGTCTGTACTCCTTCCGCGACATCTTGATCCTCAAGGTCGTCAAGCGGCTGCTCGACGCGGGGATCTCGCTCCAGCAGATCCGCACCGCCACCGCGCACCTGCGCGAGCGCGGCACCGACGACCTGACCCGCGTGACCTTGATGAGCGACGGCGCCTCGGTCTACGAGTGCACCAGCAACGACGAGGTCATCGACCTGCTCCAGGGCGGCCAGGGCGTGTTCGGCATCGCCATCGGGGGCGTCTGGCGCGAGATCGAGGGCACGCTGGCCGAGCTGCCCAGCGAGCGCACCGCGGGCGACGCGGCCGCGCCGGTCCCCGGCGACGAGCTGGCGGCGCGTCGCGCCGCGCGTCGGACCGGCTGAGCACCCCGAGCAAGCGGCTCCCCGTCTGAGGAGTCGACCCGATCTGCGACGAAGCCGCCCGGCGACGGGCGGCTTCGCTCATCTGCGGTCCGGGACGCTAGACTCGCCACGCCGACATCCCGTGCGGGAGAGTCACCTCGTCCGGTCCCGCGACCGGTCGTGATGCGCCGAAGGGGCAATTCCTCCCCGGAACCTCTCAGGCACCCGGACCGCACGGGCTGGCACTCTGGAGGTCACCGGACCGACAGAGGGGGAGGTCCAGCGTTGTGACCTCAGGAGCCCTCGTGCCGGACGCCGCCTCGACCGACATCCCCACCAGCGACCCGACCGGCGACGGCGCGCGGGCGGGTGAGTTCGTCGCGCGCCACATCGGCCCCGACGACGCCGCCGTCGCCCACATGCTCCAGGTGATCGGCCACGAGTCGCTCGAGTCGCTGATGGCAGCCGCGGTGCCCGGCGGGATCCGCACGGCCGCCGCCCTGGACCTGCCGGACCCGTTGGACGAGGAGGCGACCGCCCGGGCGCTGCGCACGCTCGCCTCGCAGAACCGCCCCGCGGAGGCGATGATCGGTCTGGGCTACCACGCGACGATCACCCCGCCGGTGATCCGCCGCAACGTCCTCGAGGACCCGTCCTGGTACACCGCCTACACGCCGTACCAGCCGGAGATCTCGCAGGGTCGCCTGGAGGCGCTGCTCAACTTCCAGACCGTCGTGGCCGACCTCACCGGGCTGCCGACCGCCAACGCCTCACTGCTCGACGAGGGCACCGCCGCAGCCGAGACGATGACGCTCGTACGTCGCGCCCAGCGCAACGCGAACGGTCCCTTCGTGGTCGACGCCGACGCGCTGCCCCAGACGATCGACGTCGTGCGCACCCGCGCCGAGGGGCTGGGCATCGAGGTGGTCGTCGCCGACCTCGCCGACGGGCTGCCCGACGGGGACCTGTGCGGCGTGCTCGTGCAGTACCCCGGCGCCTCCGGCGCCGTGAGCGACCCGCGCCCGGTCATCGACGCCGCCCACGAGCGGGGTGCGCTGGCCGTGGTGGCCGCGGACATCCTCGCCCTCGCCCTCCTCGAGGCGCCGGGCACGTTCGGGGCCGACGTGGTCGTCGGCTCCTCCCAGCGCTTCGGCGTACCCCTCTTCTACGGCGGGCCGCACGCCGGGTTCATGTCGGTCTCGGCGGGCCTCGAGCGGCACCTGCCCGGGCGCCTGGTCGGCGTCTCCGTCGACGCCGAGGGCCGCCCGGCGTACCGCTTGGCGTTGCAGACGCGCGAGCAGCACATCCGCCGCGACAAGGCGACCTCCAACATCTGCACCGCACAGGTGCTGCTCGCCGTGGTGGCCTCCATGTACGCCGTCTACCACGGCCCCGACGGCCTGCGCCGCATCGCCCAGCGCACCCACGACCACGCCAGCCGGATCGCCGCGGCCCTGCGCGCCGGGGGAGTGCGCGTCGCCAACGACACCTGGTTCGACACCCTCACGGTGTCCGTCCCCGGACGCGCCACCGAGGTGGTCGGCGCCGCGCGCGCCGTCGGGCTGCACCTGCGCCTCATCGACGAGGACCACGTCGGGCTGTCCACCTCCGAACGCACCAGTCCCTCGACGGTCGCCGCCGTCCTGCGCTCCTTCGGCGTGGCCGCGGCCGCCGGCGACGAGGCCGCGTCCGGGCTGCCGGACGCGCTGCGACGCACCACGGACTTCCTCACCCACGAGGTGTTCAACTCCCACCACAGCGAGACCCAGATGCTGCGCTACCTCGCCCGGCTCTCGGGCCGCGACTACGCGCTCGACCGCGGCATGATCCCGCTGGGCTCGTGCACGATGAAGCTCAACGCCACCACGGAGATGGAGCCGGTCAGCCTGCCCGGCTTCGCCGACCTCCACCCGTTCGCGCCGGCCCAGGACGCGACCGGCTACCGCGAGCTCGTCGACGACGTCGAGCGCTGGCTGGCCGAGGTGACGGGCTACGACACGGTCTCGGTGCAGCCCAACGCCGGCTCGCAGGGCGAGCTGGCGGGACTGCTCGCGATCCGCGGCTACCACCTGGCCAACGGCGACACCGGGCGCAACGTGTGCCTGATCCCGTCGTCCGCGCACGGCACGAACGCCGCCTCGGCGGTGATGGCCGGCATGAAGGTGGTCGTGGTCAAGGCCTCCGACGACGGATCGGTCGACCTCGACGACCTGCTGGCCAAGTGCGACCAGCACGCCGAGACCCTCGCCGCGATCATGGTGACCTACCCCTCGACCCACGGGGCCTACGAGGACACGATCACCGACCTCTGCAAGATCGTCCACGACCACGGCGGCCAGGTCTACGTGGACGGGGCCAACCTCAACGCCCTGCTCGGCTACGCCCGGCCGGGGGAGTTCGGCGGGGACGTCTCCCACCTCAACCTGCACAAGACGTTCTGCATCCCGCACGGTGGCGGCGGTCCCGGCGTCGGCCCCGTCGCCGTACGCGCCCACCTCGCGCCGTACCTGCCCTCGCACGCCTCGCACCCCGAGACCGCGAAGCGCCAGGGCATCGGCCCCATCAGCGCCGCGCCGTACGGCTCGGCCGGCATCCTGCCCATCACCTGGGCCTACATCCGGATGATGGGCGCCCAGGGCCTGACCCGCGCCACCGCGGTCGCCGTGCTCTCCGCCAACTACATCGCGCACCGCCTCGAGGAGCACTTCCCGGTGCTCTACCGCGGGCACGGCGACCTCGTCGCGCACGAGTGCATCCTCGACCTGCGCGGCATCACCAAGGCCAGCGGCGTGAGCGTCGACGACGTCGCCAAGCGGCTCGTCGACTACGGCTTCCACGCCCCCACCATGTCGTTCCCGGTGGCGGGCACCTTGATGGTCGAGCCGACCGAGTCCGAGGACCTCGCCGAGATCGACCGGTTCTGCGACGCGATGATCGCCATCCGCGCCGAGATCGCCCGGGTCGAGGCCGGCGAGTGGACGCCCGAGGACTCGCCGCTGCGGCACGCGCCGCACACGGCCCGCGCGCTGGTGGGGGAGTGGGACCGGTCCTACTCGCGCGAGCTGGCGGTGTTCCCGAGCGGGATCGACCCCGACAAGTACTGGCCGCCGGTGGCGCGGATCGACCAGGCCTACGGCGACCGCAACCTGGTGTGCGCGTGCCCCCCGCCGGAGGCGTTCGCCCAGGACTGACCGGCGCCGGGGGAGACCCGTAGGGTCGTTCCCGTGAGCGACCAGCGGCAGCGCCTGCTCGACGTGGCCCAGGCCGAGGGCCGGCTGACGTCCGTGGTCGGCGCGGTCTTCGACCGCTACGGCGCGGTGTGGGCCGGCGGGGCCGGCGACGCTCCCGGGCTCGACGGCCAGTACCGGATCGGCTCCATCACCAAGACGATCACCGC
Organism: Nocardioides sp. SYSU D00065; assembly: GCF_017916425.1. Taxonomy (GTDB): domain Bacteria; phylum Actinomycetota; class Actinomycetes; order Propionibacteriales; family Nocardioidaceae; genus Nocardioides. The sequence continues at coordinate 59,045 of NZ_JAFMSX010000005.1, forward strand.
CGTCCTGGTCATGCAGGCGCGCGACGCCGGCCTGCTCGACCTCGCCGATCCCCTCTCCGCGCACCTCGGCGACGTCGGCTACGGCGAGGTGACGATCCGCGACGCGCTCGCGCACGCCTCCGGGATGCAGAGCGAGCCCCGGGGACCGTGGTGGGAGCGCACCCGCGGCGGCGGCTTCGAGGCGCTCGTGGCCGCCAACGACGGCAGCGGGCGCGTCGCGGGGGCGGGGCAGTGGTTCCACTACTCCAACCTGGGCTACGGCCTGCTGGGCGAGGTGGCGGCGCGGCGGCTGGGCGCGCCGTGGCGAGACCTCGTGGCGGCGCGGCTGCTGCGGCCGCTGGGCATGCGCACGACGTCGTACCTCCCGCGCCCGGGAGCCCAGCCCGGCTGGAGCGTCGACCACTTCACCGGGATCCGGGTGCACGAGCCGCTCACCGACACCGGCGCGATGGCTCCGGCGGGGCAGCTGTGGTCGACCCTGGCCGACCTCGTGACCTGGGGCCGGTTGCTCGGCGGCGGACACCCGGAGATCCTGGCTCCCACCACGCTGGAGGAGATGCAGCGCCCGGTCACCCCGGACTACGGACTGGGGCTGATGCTGGGCGTGCACCCCGGCGGACGGCTCGTCGGCCACATCGGGTCGATGCCCGGCTTCCTGGCCGCGCTCCACGTCGACCCGGACAGCGGCATCGGCGCCGTGGTGCTGACCAACGCCACGACCGGCGTCGACCCCCGCGCTCTCGCCGTGTCCCTGATCGACGGCGACCCCGACGCCGCGGACGAGCGGCCCGCACCGTGGACGCCCACGACCGTGCTGCCGACGCAGGCGCGCGGCGTGCCCGGCGTGTGGTTCTGGGGCAACTCCGCCTACGACGTGCGCTGGCACAACGACGGCCTCGAGCTGCGGCCGATGGCCGGCCGCTGCGGCGTGGTCACCGACCGCTTCGAGGTCGTCGACGGCACCCTGCTCGGCGTCGCCGGCTACCACCGCGGTGAGCGGCTCGAGGTCGTGCACCGCCCCGACGGGTCGGTCCGCAACCTCGAGTGCGCGACGTTCGTCTACACACGCATCCCCTACGACCCCGACGTCGAGATCCCCGGGGGACACCCGCGCTGACGCGCTGCCGGACTCAGACGCCCTGCGACACGCTCGACATGTTGAAGTCGGGGATCCGCAGCGCCGGGGTGGCGGTGCGGGAGAAGTAGTCGTCGCCCCACTCCCGGCTGAAGCTCGGCACCGACTCGGTGGCGGCGCTGAACCGGTTGAGCAGGTCGATCGGGCTCTCGTTCCAGCGGAAGTTGTTCGCCGCCCCGACGATCTCGCCGTCCTCGACGACGTAGACGCCGTCGCGGGTGAGCCCGGTGAGCAGCATCGTCTGCGGGTCGACCTCGCGGATGTACCACAGGCAGGTCAACAGCAGCCCGCGCTGGGTGCCGGCGACCAGCTCGTCGATCGTGCCGGCGCCGTCACCGACCTCCAGGACGAGGTTGTCGATCATCGGGGTGACCGGCTGCCCGGTCAGGCCGGCCGAGTGGCGGGTCTGCAGCAGTCCGGTGAGCAGGCCGTCGCGGATCCAGTCGGTGCGCTCGAGCCCGAGGCCGTTGTCGAAGACCGAGTCGGTGTTGTCGGACGCGCCGGCGATCACGAACGGGGCGCACTCCAGACCGGGATGGGCCGGGTCGCTGAAGAGGCTGACGCCGGGTGCGGCGACCTTGTCGCCGATCCTGGTCCCGCCGCCGCGGCGGCTGTAGACCGACTCGCCCTCGTGGGCCACACGGGCGCCGGCGCCCCAGTAGGCGTCGATCATCAGGTCCGCGACCGACGACGGCGGCAGGATCGTGTCGTAGCGGCCGGCGGGCAGGTCGACCCGGCGCTCGGCCCAGGCGAGCCGCTGCGCGACGGTGGCCGCCATCGCAGCGGCGTCGACGTCGCGAAAGTCGCGGGTGGCCCCGCCCGTCCAGGCGCTGCGCGTCAGCGAGGTGTCCTTGCCGGTGCACGCGTAGTGGCCGGTCGGCTGCACGTGCCGCAGGCGCAGGCCGCGGGTCGAGCCGAGGTAGGTGGTGGTGACGTCGTGGTTGACGAAGCCGTAGAGGAGCCGGTCCTCGGCGCCGGCCTGGCGGAACGCCTCGCCGAGGGCGGGGGCGAAGGCGTCGTAGACGCCGATGTCGGTGGTCGCCGGCTCGGTGTCCCAGTCCGGGGAGGTGGCGGCGCCGACCAGCTCGGCGGCGTCCTCGGCCGGTGAGCCCGCGCGGGCGGCGGCGTCGGCGGCCGCGACGAGCGCGCCGACCTGGTCGGTCGTGGACGCGCTGCCCGACACCGAGCCGGTGGCGACGCCCCCGGCGACGGACGCGAAGCTGATGACGGTGACCGAGAGCTCGGTCATCACGCCGTTGGTGGTCAGGGTGTTGTTGGCCCAGCGCAGATTGGCGCTGGTGACGTCGCGGACGATCGCGATGCAGTCGTCCGCCGTCGAGGTCGCCAGGGCGTGCTCGACCAGCTGCTGTGCGGTGCTGCGCATGGACGTCATCAGTGGCCTGCCTCGTCGATGGTGTTGAGGATGTTGACGCCGCGGAACAGCGCGCTCGGGCAGCCGTGGCTGACCGCGGCGACCTGGCCCGGCTGGGCCTTGCCGCAGTTGAACGCACCGCCCAGGACCCAGGTGTCCGGGCCGCCGACGGCCTCCATGGAGCCCCAGAAGTCGGTGGTGGTCGCCTGGTAGGCGACGTCGCGCAGCATCCCGTCCAGCTTGCCGTCGGTGATCTTGTAGAACCGCTGGCCGGTGAACTGGAAGTTGAAGCGCTGCATGTCGATCGACCACGACTTGTCGCCGACGACATAGATGCCGCGCTCGACGCGAGAGATCAGGTCGTCGGTGGTGAGCCCGTCGGTGCCGGGCATGAGCGACACGTTGGCCATCCGCTGGATGGGGATGTGCCCTGGGGAGTCGGCGTACGCGCAGCCGTTGGAGCGCCCGTCGTTGAGCTCGGGCTTGAGGTGGCCCATCGACCGGTCGAGCTGGTAGCCGACGAGCACGCCGTCGCGCACGATGTCCCAGCTCTGGGTCTGCACGCCCTCGTCGTCGTAGCCGACGGTCGCCAGGCCGTGCTCCTGGGTGCGGTCGCCACGGACGTTCATCACCGGCGAGCCGTAGCGCAGGGTGCCGAGCTTGTCGTACGTCGCGAAGGAGGTGCCGGCGTAGTTGGCCTCGTAGCCGAGTGCCCGGTCCAGCTCGGTGGCGTGCCCGATCGACTCGTGGATCGTGAGCCAGAGGTTGGAAGGGTGAACGACGAGGTCGTACGAGCCGGCCTCGACGCTCGGCGCCTTGAGCTTCTCGGCGAGCAGCTCCGGCACCTCGGCGAGCTCGGCGTCCCAGTCCCAGTGCGAGCCGGTGAGGTACTCCCACCCGCGCCCGACAGGAGGTGCGATCGAGGCCATCGAGTCGAAGATGCCGCTCTGGGCGTCCTCCCCGGTCGCCTCGAAGCCCGGCTGGAGGCGGACGCGCTGCTGGGTGGTGCGGGTGCCGGCGAGGTCGGCGTAGTACTTGTTCTCCTGCACCTGCTGCAGGAAGGCGGTGGCGTGCGCGACGGCCGCGCCCGCGCGCAGCCGCTCGGTCCAGTCGACCAGCAGCGCCGCCTTCTCCGGTGTCGGCACGTCGAGCGGGTTGGTCTCGTAGTCGGAGATCCAGGTGACGTCGTCATAGGTCTGCTCGGGGGCGAGCTCAACCGGCGTCGTCGTCATCGCCGCGGCCACCCGGGCCACCGACACGGCGGTCTCCGCGACCCGGCGGGCCTCGGCGTCGGTCAGGACCACGCCGGACGCGAAGCCCCACGCCCCCTGGTGCACCACCCGTACCGCGAAGCCGAGGTCCTCGGCGTCGCTGGCCGTCTGGAGGACACCGTCGCGCGCCCCGAGGTATTGGTAGCGGTTGCGCTCGAACCGGAAGTCGGCGTGACTGGCGCCGAGCTCCTCGGCCCGGGCGAGGGCCACCTCGCCGAGCCGCCGGTGCGGCAGGTCGTGGAAGGACGGGTCGAGCCCGGGCGCACTCATGGGACGAACCTAGCGGTTCAGCCCAGTCGCAGCGTCGCGCTGCTGCCCTGACGACCGCGGTGCACCCGCAGCTGGGCCGGGATGCGGGTCTGCAGCTCGGGCACGTGGCTCACGACGCCCACCACCCGCCCGCCGTCGCGCAGCGTGTCGAGCGTGTCCATGACGTCCTCGAGGGTCTCCGAGTCCAGCGAGCCGAAGCCCTCGTCGACGAACAGCGTGTCGAGGTCGGTGCCGCCGACCTCCTGGGTGATCACGTCGGCCAGTCCCAGCGCCAGCGCCAGGGACACCACGAACGTCTCGCCCCCCGACAGCGTGGCGGGGTCGCGGGTGTCCCCGGTCCAGTCGTCGCGTACCAGGAGGCTGAGGCCCCCGCGGGTCTCGCCGGCCCCGCGGCGGCCCGTGTGCACGAGGGAGTAGCGCTGGTCGCTCATCGTCGACAGGCGCACGTTGGCCGCCTCGACGACCTGGCCGAGGCGGTGGGCGAGGACGTAGGCCGACAGGCGCATCTGGAACCGGTTGTCGGGATGCTTGCCCTCCACGAGGGACGACAGGTCGGCGACCAGGTCGAGCTCGGCGCGCGCGGGCAGCCACTGGGCCAGCGCCTGCTCGACCTCCTGCGTGAGGCCGCGCAGGCGGCGTACGCGCTCGCGCAGCCGCGCGTCGGCCTGTCGCGCCGCGGCTGCGTCCGCCCGGGCGCGGTGGTGTGCTCGCGCGAGGGCTTCGAGATCGGGCGCCTCGGTGGCGGCGGCGTGGACCAGGGCCGGGTCGGCGAGCAGCTCGTCCAACCGGGCGAGCTCGCGCTCGTGGCGCTCCACCTCCTGCCGCAGCGCCTCGACATCGTCGGCCGGCAACCACGCCGACGCGGCGTCCGCGGAGGAGGCGAAGCCCGCGCCCGCCGCCACGTCGTCGGCGGCCTGCCGCGTGCTTGCGGCAGTCGTGCGTGCCCGGTCGAGGTCGGCGGTGACGGTGGCGTGCTGCTCGGCGAGACGCTCGACCTGCTGGTGGAACGCGGTCAGGGCCTCCGGGTCGGCGTCCGGGGGCACCACGGCCGCCACCTGCTCGCGCACGTCGTCGAGACGCGAGGCCAGCACGGCGGCCTCGGTGGCGTGCTGGGCCGCGGTGGCGGCGAGGGTCTCGCGCAGCCGGGACACCTCGTCGAGCTCGGCCCGCAGGGCGTCGACCCGCGCGGCGCGAACCTCGAGCGTCGCAGCCTCGGCGGCCGCCGCCTCGAGGCGTGCCCGGGTGTCCTCCTGGGCGTCCAGGAGGCGGTCCACGGGGGCGCCGGCCTCGGTCCGGGCGGCCGCCAGCTGTGCCTCGAGACCGCGCAGCTGCTGGCCGTGGGCCTCGACGACGACCTCGAGGTCGTCGACCTCGCGCCGTGCGTCCCGCTCGGCGGCCTCGTCCGGGGCGCCCGGCGCGGCCGACGCGGGAGAGGGGTGCTCGGCTGAGCCGCAGACGGGGCAGCACCCTCCGACGGCGAGCCGTCCCGCGATCTCGGCAGCCATCCCGTCGAGTCGCTGCTCGCGGATCTGCACCAGCGCCTCGCGCGCGACGAGGCGGGCCTCGACGGCCTCGGCGAGCGCTCGCTCGGCGGCGAGGACCCGGTCGGCGAGCGTGTCCGCGGAGCGGGCGGCGCGCAGACGCGTGTCCAGCACCACCAGGTCGCCCTGGAGCGCCTGCGCCTGCGCGGCGGCCTCGCGGGCGGACGCCAGCTCCGGAGCGAGCTGTTCGAGGAGGGCCGGGATCTCCGCGGCCCGCGCCTCGCTGCGCGACACCTCGCCGGCCGCCTCCTCCTGCGCGCGAGCGGCCCGGGACAGCTGGCGCTCGAGGTCGTGGACCTGCTGTCGCAGGGGGCGGACCCTGGCGAGCTCGCCCAACGTCCGGGTGGCGGTGCGGCCGTGCTCGGCGATCTGCTGGTCGTCGAGCGCGTCCTCGCCCAGCAGTCGGCCGAGGGCGTCGCAGGTCGCGTCGCTGCGCACGGCCAGCGCGTCGGCGTGTGCCTCCGCCTCGACGGCCAGGTCGTGGAGGGGGCGTACGGCGGCGGCACGGCGAGCGGTCTCGACGCGCTCGCGCCGGGCCTGATGGTCGCGGGCGCCGGCCTCGAGGGTGTCGCGGTCGCGACGGGCGGCGGCGTAGGTGGCTCGTAGCCCGGCGAGCGCGATGCCGTCGGTCGACGCCTGCTCGGCCGCCTCCTCGGCCGTCGTCGCGGCCGAGACCTCGGCAGCCTGCGCCGTCGCTGCCCGGTCGGTCGCCGCGAGGAGCTCGGCGAGCCACTCGTGAAGAGCGTCCGGGTCGCTCGCCCAGTCGTGGGGCGCGGGGTCGCCGGCCACCTCGCTGACCCTGCTGACCAGGTCGGAGACGGCGTGCTGGTGCGCCTGTGCCGAGCGACGCAGCTCGACCCTCCGGTCGCGCAGCCACCGCTCGGCGCGGTCGAACCGCTCGGTCTGGAAGACCTGCTGGAGCAGGGTGTGCCGTTCGTATGAGCGCGCCCGCAGGAAGGCCTGGAACCGGCCCTGCGGCAGCATCGCGACCTGGCAGAACTGCGGAAGCGTCATGCCCACCAGCCGGGTCACCAGGTGGCCCGTCTCGTCGAGGCGGGTGCTGAGCGGGTGCCAGGCGTCGGGCCCGTCAGCGGTGGGGCGGCGCTCCGAGATCGCCACCCTGGCCTGCTCGGTCGTCGTCCCGGACCCGCGCTTCTTGGGCCGGATCCAGGCCGGCGAGCGGTCGATGCGGAAGCGTCGTCCGGACAGGGTCGCCTCGAGCACTACGCGCGGTGCCACGTCGTCGGCGGCGTGGTCCGAGCGCAGGCGTTTGGCGGCGGACCGGTCGCCCGGCACGTCGCCGTAGAGCGCGAAGCACACCGCGTCGAGGACGCTGGACTTGCCGGCTCCGGTGGGGCCGCTGAGCAGGAACAGGCCGGCCTCGGAGAGCGCGTCGAAGTCGATGCGCACCGGATCGGCGAACGGGCCGAAGGCGACGACCTCGAGGTGGTGCAGCCTCACCGGGCGTCACCGTCCGCCGCGGCCCGGGACGGCCCGCCGACCAGGACGTCCCGGTCCGGGTCGTGGCAGCAGGCGTCGATCGCCTCGCGGAGCAGGGCCGACTCGCCCTGGGTGGCCGCTGCGCCGCGCACGTGGCGCACGAAGTCGAGCGCGATGGTGTGGTCGCTGGTGCCGCTCGCCGGGCGTGCCGGCACCGGGTGCTCGGTGACCGGAGCCGCGAACTGCAGCACCAGGGTGTGCGGGAAGCGCCGCCGCAGCTGCTCCATGGCGCGCGCCGGTCGCGGCACGTCGGTGAGGGTCACCTGCACCCAGTCGTGCTCACGGTCGGTGAGGGAGGGGTCGGCGAGGAGCTCGGCGAGCGACCCGGCGATCCGCGACAGGCGTCGCGGGACCGGCGCGTCGACCCACCGGGCGCCGGCGAAGCCGGTCGCGTCGAGGTCGACCAGCCAGGAGCCCTTGACCTGGTCGGCCTCGGAGAACGAGTAGGCGAGCGGGGACCCGGAGTAGCGCAGGGAGTCGGTGAGCACGTGGGGACCGTGCAGGTGGCCGAGCGCGGTGTAGTCGATGCCGTCGAAGACGCTGGTCGCGACCCGCGAGACCCCGCCCACGCTGATGTCGCGCTCGGACTCCGACGGTGTCGCGCCGGCGACGAAGGCGTGGGCCAGGACGACGGAGCGGGTGCCCGCCGGGCGCGCGGCCAGGTCGCGACGCACCCGCTTCATGGCCTCGACCAGCGCGGCCTCGTGGCTGCGACGTCCCAGGCGCCACGGCTCGAGCAGTGCGGAGGGGTCGAGGTAGGGGATGGCGTGGATGGCGACGTCGCCGTGTCGGTCGCCCAGCACGACGGCGCTGCCGACCGTGGCGGCGTCGGTGCGCACGAAGACACCGGCCGCGTCCATCAGTCGCGACCCGAACCCCAGCCGCTGCGCGCTGTCGTGGTTGCCGCTGCTGACGACGACGCGCGCCCGCGAGGCGGCCAGCCGGGCGAACGCCTCGTCGGCGAGGGCCACCGCGTCGACGTGGGGGAGCGCACGATCGTAGACGTCACCGGAGACCACCACGACGTCGACGTCCTCCTGCTCGACCACGTCGAGGAGGTGGTCCACGAACGCCGCCTGATGGCCCAGCAGGTCCTCGCGGTGGAAGGACCTCCCCAGGTGCCAGTCGGAGGTGTGGAGGATGCGCACCCGAGGACCGTAGGACGACGTACCGACACTGGCCGGTCACCACGCCGTGCCAGCCGCGGCCGGGCGTCCTCAGGTGTAGCGGACGGTGCGGCGCGGGGAGGTGAAGCCCCACAGCTCGATCTCGGCCTCGCTTGCCAGCCGCGCTGCCAGGCTGGTCGGGGCGCCGACGGCGACGATCGACCCGATGCCGCTCGCAGCGGCCTTCTGGACCAGCTCGAACCCGACCCGGCCGCTGAGCACCAGGCACGCCGAGGCGGGGGAGTCGCCCGCCAGCACCCGGGCGCCGACCACCTTGTCGACGGCGTTGTGCCGGCCCACGTCCTCCCGCACGACGAGCAGGTCGCCGCCGGCGTCGGCGAGCCCGGCGGCGTGGACGCCGCCGGTCTTGGCGAAGAGCGTCTGGCGTGCGCGCAGCGCCTCGGGCAGCCGTCGTACGACGTCCGCGCCGGGACGCTCGCCGGTCCACGGAGAGGCGGCCCGGGTCTGGAGCGCGTCGGCAACGCTGTCCTTGCCGCACACCCCGCACGCCGACGATCCCGCGGACGCGGCGACGTGGCGGTGGGGGACGTCGGCGACGTCGCTCAACGACACCGTCACGACGTTGAACTCCTGATCGGGCGCCAGGTCCTCGTCGGTGCAGTAGGCGACCTGCGCGATGGACCCGGGTGAGGCGATGCCCTCGTTCACCAGCCAGCCGGCCGCGAGCTCGAAGTCGTGTCCCGGCGTGCGCATCGTCACCCAGGCGCGTCGCGGCTCGAGGATCCCGGCGCGAACCCGGATCTCGAGCGGCTCCTCGGTGATCAGCCGGTCCTCGCGAGCTGTCTCATCGTCGATGGTGTGCTCGACGACGCGGGTCCGGACCGATGGCCCGGGACGACGCACACGTTCGCTGGTCACTCCTCGACCTTAGTCCGGCGGTGGTGGCCCGGACTGGGTCAGCGGGTGGCCGAGATCACGCGCGCGCGGATGAGGGTCGTGACCGGATCGTTACCTAAACTGTAAGAGCCGCAACGGGGCGGCTACCTCTTACACTCGCGCAGGGTCCACGGCCCTCGGAAGGACACGACTCCCATGACCACGCAGCTGCACCTCGCCTTCAGCCTCGTCGACGCGCGGGCTCACTCGGCCGAGGACCGTGCGCTCCTGCGTGACGTCGAGATCGCCCGCCGCGAGGAGCGCCGCGCCCGCCGCGCGGCCCGGCGCACGCACCGCTGACCCTTGCGGGTGGACGCGGCCGGGACGTCGGCCGGGTACGCCGCTCTGGCAGGGTGACGTCCATGACCGACGAGACCCTGCGCAGCGTCGAGCTCACCCGGATCGGGCCGGCTCGCTTCAAGGCCACCAACGCACGCGGCGGCGAGACGTTCTTCGGCACCGGGGGAGAGGACCCCGACTTCACGCCGGTGGAGCTGCTCCTGGCCGCCATCGCGGGGTGCAGCGCGCTCGACGTCGAGGCGATCACCCACAAGCGGGTGTCCAGCACGACGTTCGGAGTGCGTGCCGAGGGCCGCAAGGTGCGTGACGAGGACGGCAATCACCTGACCGGGCTGCGCGTCTCGTTCGACGTCGCGTTCCCCGACGGCCCGGAGGGCGACGCCGCGCGCGCGCGCGTCCAGGCCGCGATCGAGATGTCGCGCGACCGGCTGTGCACGGTCTCACGCACCGTCCAGCTCGGCGAGCCGGTGGTGTACGAGCCGGTCAGCCGACCGTGACCGACTCGATGGTGACCTCCTTGTTGGGCTTTCCGCCACCCGCCGGGTTGGACGCGTCGTTGCCCTCGGCGGCGATCTCCTCGATGACCGCCAGGCCGGCCTCGTCGATGGTGCCGAACGCGGTGTAGCTCGGGGGGAACTGCGAGTCGCGGAACACCAGGAAGAACTGCGAGCCGTTGGTGTCCGGACCCGCGTTGGCCATGGCGAGCGTGCCGGCCGGGTAGGTCTCGTCGCCGGTCAGCTCGTCGGCGAAGGAGTAGCCCGCGCCGCCCGTGCCGGTCCCGGTCGGGTCGCCGCACTGGAGGATGCCGAAGCCCTCCTGGTCACCGATGCGGGGGCACGGCGTGTCGTCGTAGAAACCCTGCTCGGCGAGGGAGACGAACGAGTTCACGGTGCACGGCGTCTTCGCCGCGTCGAGGGTGAGCCCGATGTCGCCGAAGTTCGTGGTGATGGTCGCAGCGACGGTGCCCTCGGCCGGCGCCTCGGTGTCCGGCGCCTCCACCTCGCGCGCCGGCTCCTGGCCGTCGGCGGGGTACTCGCAGGTCGTCGTCTCGCCGGCGGGCGACTCCGAGGGCGACTCGGAGGGCGACTCGGAGGTCGACTCGCTCGACTGGTCCGTCGCGGTCTCCACCCCGTCGTCCTCGCTGCCGCAGCCGGCGAGGAGGAGGACGGACAGGCAGGCCAGGGCGGCAGCGGGGCGCTTCAGCGCAGAGACGTGGGGCATGGCGCCGATCGTAGCCAGCGCGCCGTCACATCTCCTCGTGGGTGTCGGGATCGCCGCCGAAGAGCCGGCCGTCGTCCTCGGCGAGGCCGGAGACGGCCGACATCTCCTCGTCGCTCAGCTCGAAGTCGAACACGTCGAGGTTCTGCGCCTGCCGGGTCGGGTCGGCCGACTTGGGGATGGGCAGCGAACCGAGCTGCACGTGCCAGCGCAGGATGACCTGACCGGGGGAGACGCCGTGGGTCCGCGCCGCCGCCGTCACCGCGTCCTCCTCCAGCGGGGCGCGCCGCTTGCCCATCGGGCTCCATGCCTCGGTGCGGACGCCGAGGCGGTCGTGGACCTCGCGCATGCGCGCCTGGGGGAAGCGCGGGTGAAGCTCGATCTGGTTGACCGCCGGCGTGACGCCGGTGTCGTCGATGATGCGGAGCAGGTGCTCCTCGGTGAAGTTGGAGACGCCGATGGTGCGGACGAGTCCGTCCTGCTGCAGCTGGACCAGGGCCCGCCACGCCTCGACGTACCGGCCCTGCCCGGGGTTGGGCCAGTGGATGAGGTGCAGGTCGGTGCGCTCGAGCCCGAGCCGCTCGAGAGACCCGCGCACCGACGCGATGGCGTCGTCGTAGGCGTGGTGGCGCCCGGGGATCTTGCTGGCGACGAGCACCTCGTCGCGGGGGATCCCCGAGCGGCGGATGGCCTCGCCGACCTCGGTCTCGTTCTCGTAGTTCACGGCCGTGTCGAGGAGGCGGTAGCCCACCTCGAGCGCGCTGACGATCGCGGCGGTCCCCTCCTCGCCGCGCAGGGGATAGGTGCCGAAGCCGATGGCGGGCAGGGTGGTGCCGTCGTTGAGCGCGTACGTCGGGATCTGTGCCATGTGCCCACCGTAGGGGAGCGGCCGGCGGGGCCGGCAGGCCCGTCGGTCAGGCGGTGAGGCCGACGATGAGGACCAGCCCGATGAGGGCCGCGGCGCCGAGCCCGTGGCCGAGCAGCACCGGCTTGGGGATCTGCTTCTCGACCACGTGCACGTCGGCCGGGTCGGCCGCCGGCTCGTGCAGGGTGTCGGAGTGGCCGGCGGTGCGCGCCAGCAGGACCAGGCCGCCGGCCACGCTCGCGAGCAGGGAGCCGAGCGTCACCCACACCCACATCTTCAGGTCGGTGAGCAGCCAGGCGATCCACCACGTCGGAGCCACGATGCCCAGCAGCGAGTGGGCGAAGACCACCAGCGACGGCAGGCGGGTGGCCCGCGCGGTGCTGTGCCGCGAGTTCGACGAGGCGACAGACATGAAGAGGTACGAACCGACGACCACCTGCACCACGAGCAGCATCATCACGAGCTTCGACATGCAACCCGGTACCCCGTGCCGCCGCGATCACACGGGACGTGCGGCGAGCGCATGCGGCGCCGCCGGGATGGGAACTCCCGGTGATGCCCGACGACCCCGCGACCGCGGCCGCCGGTCCCGACGTGGACCTCGCGGAGCCGCTCGCCCTCGAGGACGTCTCGCTGCAGCACAGCGCGAGCGGCGAGGAGACGGAGGAGGCCGACCTGTCGGCGCTGGCGCCGCCGAGCCGGCCGGCGCGCCGCTGGGTGCCGAGGCGTGTCGTGGTGACGCCCGCGGCCCTCGAGGAGCCGCACGGGCGCCGCATCGTGGACCGGGTGGAGGCGCTCGGCATCGAGGTCGAGCGGCTGCGCGCCAACAGGCTGACGGGCGTACGCGGGGAGACGGATCGGGAGACGTACGCCCGGGCCAAGTCCACGATGGCCATCGTGGTCAGCCCGCCGAGCCGCCGACGCCTCCAGCCGATCGCCCCGAGTGCGGACTGGCGCGTCGACCTGGCTGAGGGCTGTCCGGCGCACTGCCAGTACTGCTACCTCGCCGGCTCGCTGAGCGGACCGCCGGTGACCCGGGTGTACGCGGACCTCGACGCCATCCTCGACGGCCTCGCCGACTACGTCGGCACCGGGACGGTGACCAGCCGGTCCGCGTCGCGCAGCGAGGAGGGGACCACCTTCGAGGCGTCGTGCTACACCGATCCGCTCGCCCTCGACCACCTCACCGGCAGCTGGCAGCGGGCGATCGAGCACTTCGGGGCGTGGGACGCGCCCGTGCAGCTGCGCTGGACGACGAAGTACGGCGACGTCGACCGCTTCCTCGACCTCCCGCACGCGCGTCGTACGCGGGTCCGGTTCAGCGTCAACTGCCTGCCCGTCACGCGGCGGTGGGAGGGCGGGACCAGCACGCTCGAGCAGCGGCTGGACGCGTTGCGCCGGCTCGCCCTGGCCGGGTATCCGGTCGGCCTGACGATCGCGCCGATCATGCCGCTGGAGGGCTGGCGCGAGCACTACGGGCACCTGCTCGACCTGGCCGAGAGCGCCGTCGACGGAGTGCCGGGGCTGGACCTGACGGCCGAGCTGATCACCCATCGCTTCACCGCCGGCAGCAAGGAGGTGCTGCTCGGGTGGTACCCGCGCACCACTCTGGAGATGGACGAGGCGCGGCGGTCGGTCAAGCGCGGCAAGTTCGGCACCAGCAAGCACGTCTATCCGCGTGAGGTGATGGGGGAGCTGCGGCGGTGGTTCGAGGACGAGCTCGCTCAGCGGTTGCCGCAGTGCCGGGTGCTCTACTGGACGTGAGCCGTGCGCACGGCCGCCTCGACGGCCGGGAGCAGCGCGTCGGCGATGACCGCGTAGCCGGCGCTCGAGGGGTGGAACCGGTCGGCGGAGAACAGCGAGGGGTCCGTCGCGAACGCCCGCGACGCGCGCTGGTCGGGGTCGGCGACGTGGGCGCCCTCCGCCGAGACGGCCGCCACCTGGCGTTCGCGGAAGGCGTCGCCGGCGGCGCGGACGACGGCGCGCATGGCCAGCGGGACGTGCGGGACCGCGCTGAGGTCCGGCGCCGGCGCGACCACCACCTCGCAACCGGCGGCGCGCAGGCGGCGTACGGCGTCCGCGAGCGCGTGCACCGCCCGGTCCACCGGCTCGCGGTGGGTGAGGTCGTTGGCGCCGATGACGATGACGCCGACCGCTGGGGGCCGCCGCAGGGCCGCGTCCACCTGCACGGCGAGGCCCGAGCTGCGGGCGCCCGGGACGGCGTACGTCTCCAGCTCGACGTCGACGTCGCGCAGGCCGAGCCCGCGCACAAGGCGCGGCCCGAGCCGCTCGTGCTCGTGCGCCGCGCCCTGGCCCCAGGCGATGGAGTCACCGAGCAGTGCCATCCGCGTCGTCATGGGGATCAGCAGAACAGGTCTTGCCAAACGAGGGGGGCGTCACCGCGGCAGGCGCAGGGGGTGGGAGAACCGACGCTGAATGACATAATGTCAGTTATCGGCGCTTTGGGCAGAGTCCTGCCGGTGCGGGCGGGCGCAGCCAGATGCAGGGTGTCTGCTCTAGAACTCGTCGAGACCCATGTGCCACGCGACGTGGCGCTCAGTCCACTCGTCGTAGTCGCCCTCAGACGAGGCGACTACCGAGCCGCAGTGACGGCAGACAGCAAGAGACTCCGTAAGGGTCTGCATCCACCCTCGGTCGTTCAAATCGTCAAGGCTCATGCCGCCGGACGGTACAACTCTTCGTCGCGTCTCACAGGCGATCAGACTCAATCACTTGGCCTGTCCAACGCTCAGGTCACGGAACGACCCCATGTCCCACGTTCGCACATCGTGGAAGATCCGTGCCTCCTGGTGACTCGGATCCTCCATGATCCCGCCGAGTCAGGCGGACTTGCCGTACTTCTGGTGCATGGCTTGCTTGCTGACGCCGAGCAGCGTGCCGATCTCGGCCCAGCTGAAGCCGTGCACCCGGGCACGCCGTACGGCTGCCGCCTCGGCCGCCGCCAGCTCGCGCTTGGCCTCGGCGATGCGGACGAGCTCCCCCAGCGGGTCCCGGCTCGACGGTTCCTCGGCGTCCAGTGCGGTGTCCATGACGTCAATCATACTTGACGTTCAACGGTAGTCAACCGCCTGTTGAGCGCCGACCCGGGCTCAGCAGGCGGTCTGGGCGCTGACCACGAACGGCTTCGCCGACGTCTTGACGACGCCTGCGCCCTCGTCGGTCATGTGGGCGATGTCCACGTAGAACAGGCCGTCGGCCGGCAGCTCGTCGTGTTCGACGACGGAGCTGATCTTCCCGGCGCCGACGTACTTGGTGGTGACCAGCGTGCGATCGGGCCGGCCGTTCCCCCGGACGCTGGCGATCCCTGCGCTCACCTTGGCCTCGCCCCGCACGTTGTTCATCCGCACGCGCACGGTTGCCGTGCCGTCGGGGTGGACCTGGGCACAGACCTGTGCGCGAGCGCCCTGCCACGTCAACGCCGTCTCCCAGCCGCGCGCGGCCTGGGCGGGAGCGATGGACACGGTGGTGGCGACCACGGCGCCGGCAACGAGCGTCGCAAGTCCTCGGATGACTGTCATGGGCGGATCATGGCGGGCACCCGCACGAGGGTCAAACCGTCCGGCGCCGGGCTTCGTCGAGTCGGCCCGGACCGCCTCCACTCTCAACGTATAGCCCAGCAGGGGGCTTGCCGCAAGGCCCCACCGCGCCCGCACACTGCTCGCCGTGATGCCGCAGGAGACCCAGCCAGACACCGCGCCGTTCGCCCTCCCCGACACCCTCGCTGCCAAGACCGACCCCGACCTGATCGACACCGACAGGCGGCACTTCCGCGCCGTCGCCGCGAGCCTCGAGCACACGATCAGCCAGCTCGAGGAGACCCTCGCCGAGGCCAGGCGTACGCCGGCCCGCTCCGGCACAGCCGCACTCGAGCGCGACCAGGAGGTCCACCGCCTCACCGCGCGCCTGCGCACCCTGCGCCGCTACGACCTCGACCTGTGCCTGGGCCGGATGGTCCACGAGGGCACCGGCGAGGCGACGTACGTCGGACGCCTCGGGCTCGCCGACACCGACGGTCGGCGACTGCTCGTGGACTGGCGCTCCCCCGCGGCCGAGCCGTTCTTCGCAGCCACCCACGCCCGGCCGATGGGCCTCGCCAGCCGGCGCCGCTACCGCTGGGTGGGCGGCAGGATCGTCGACTTCTGGGACGAGGCGTTCACCGAGGAGGGATTGAGCCATCCCGCCGCCCTCGACGACCAGTCGGCGTTCCTCGCCACGTTGGGCGCCAGCCGCACCCCGCGGATGCGCGACGTGCTCGGCACCATCCAGGCCGACCAGGACGCCATCGTCCGCGCCGGCTCGCGCAACGCACTGGTGGTGGACGGAGGTCCCGGCACCGGCAAGACGGTCGTCGCGCTGCACCGCACGGCCTACCTGCTGTACGCCGACCCCCGCCTGGGGCACCGACGCGGCGGGGTCCTGTTCGTCGGCCCGCACCAGCCCTACCTCGCCTACGTCGGCGACGTCCTGCCGAGCCTCGGCGAGGAAGGTGTGCAGACCTGCACGCTCCGCGACCTCGTGCCCGGGACCGGCGACGCAGGACCCGAGACCGACGAGCGGGTCGCCGCACTCAAGGCCGACCTGCGCATGGTCGCCGCCATCGAGCCGGCGGTCGCGCTCTACGAGGAACCGCCGACCGAGTCCCTCCTCGTCGAGACCCCGTGGGGCGACGTACGCGTCACCGCGGCCGACTGGGCGGAGGCCTTCGACTCCCCCGACCCCGGCACGCCGCACAACCTGGCCCGCGACGACGTGTGGGACGAGCTCCTCACGATCGTCGTCGACCGGCTCCCCGTCGACGACGTCTCCCGCGACCAGGCGCGGCGCGCCCTGGACCGCCACCGCGCGCTGCGCGACGCCTTCGACCGGGCCTGGCCCCTGCTCGAGCACACCGACGTCGTGGGCGACCTCTGGACCGTCCCGGCGTACCTGCGCCACTGCGCGCCGTGGCTGGACCCGGAGGAGGTGCGGCTGCTGCGGCGCCGGGAGCCCGAGGCATGGACGTACGCCGACCTGCCCCTGCTCGACGCCGCGCGGCTCCGGCTGGGCGACCCCGAGGCCTCGCGTCGCCGACGACGTACGCAGAGCGCCGAGGCACGCGAGCGTGCCCGGATGAGCGCGGTGATCGACGACCTGCGCACCACCGCACGCGAGTCGGGAGCCGACGAGTACGGCGACGGGCTGGTGTCCATGCTCGTGCACGACGACCTGCGGACGGCGCTGGTGGACGACGCGGCGCTGCCGGGCGCCGACGCCGACCTGCTGGCCGGGCCGTTCGCGCACGTGGTGGTCGACGAGGCGCAGGAGCTCACCGACGCCGAGTGGCAGATGCTCCTGCGCCGCTGCCCGTCGCGCAGCTTCACGATCGTCGGGGACCGTGCGCAGGCTCGTCGCGGGTTCACCGAGTCGTGGACCGAGCGGCTCGCGCGGGTCGGCCTGCCGGACGCGACCGTCGCTCCCCTGACCATCAACTACCGCACGCCCGCGGAGGTGATGGCCGAGGCCGAGCCGGTGATCCGGGCGGCGCTCCCGGAGGCCAACGTCCCCACCTCGATCCGCGAGAGCGGCGTCCCCGTCCACCACGCGCCCCTCGCCGAGCTGGACTCCGTCATCCGGAGCTGGCTGGCCGGGCACCCCGAGGGCACGGCCGCCGTGATCGCGTCCCACGACGTCCCGCGGCGACCGGGCTGGGGAGATCGCGTCCGCAGCCTCACTGCCGAGCTCGCCAAGGGCCTGGAGTTCGACCTGGTCCTGCTGGTGGACCCCGACTCGCTCGGCGAGGGCATCACCGGCGCGGTCGACCGCTACGTGGCGATGACGCGGGCCACGCAGCGCCTCGTCGTGCTGACGTCATGAGATCGCGCGGTTCGCACCGAGGATTCCCATGACGTCCAGCGGGGGCCGGCACCCGAGGGGTGTGCCCGGTCCTGCCCGCGATGGGCGACGATCGGCGGGTGCCAGAGGGACACACCATCCACCGACTCGCCCGCCGTCACGCGCGGCTCCTGCTCGGCCACGCGGTGACCGCCGACAGCCCGCAGGGCCGGTTCGAGGAGGGTGCGCGCCTGATCGACGGCCGGACGCTCGGCGCCACCGACGCCTGGGGCAAGCACCTGTTCCACCGCTACGACGACCTGTGGCTGCACGTCCACCTGGGCCTGTACGGCACGTTCGCCGACGGCGTGCTGCCCGCTCCCCCGGCCCGCGGCGCCCTCCGGCTCCGCCTGATCGCTGGCGGCCACTGGCTGGAGCTGCGGGGGCCGACGGCGTGCGAGATGCTCACCGACGCGGAGCGCAAGCGGATCCTCGATCGGCTCGGACCGGATCCCCTGCGCCGCCGCCCCGACGTGACGGCGTTCGTCACCCGCGTGCTCGCCAGCAGGGCGCCCATCGCCACGCTGCTGATGGACCAGTCGGTCGTCGCTGGCATCGGCAACGTCTACCGCGCCGAGGTCCTCTACCGCCACCGCCTCGACCCGTTCCGGCCCGGGCGCGACCACGACGCGGCGGTGCTGCACGCGCTGTGGGACGACCTCGTCGTGCTCCTGCGGGCCGGGGTGCGCGCCGGTCGCATCGTCACCACTCTGCCCGCCGACCGCGAGCGCCCGTCGGGCCGCCCGCGCCGGGAGGACGCGCACTACGTCTACCGACGCACCGGCCTGCCGTGCCGGATCTGCAGCACGCCGGTGCAGGACGCCGAGATCGCCGCCCGGCGCCTGTACTGGTGCCCGGTCTGCCAGGCCTGAGCCTCGACCCTCAGGCGCCGACGTACGCCTTGAGGTGCTTGCCGGTGAGCGTCGGCTCGGGTGCTGCCACCATCTCGGCCGGCGTCCCCTCGAACACCACCCGGCCGCCGTCGTGGCCGGCGCCGGGTCCGAGGTCGATGATCCAGTCCGCGTGCGCCATCACCGCCTGGTGGTGCTCGATGACGATGACGGACTTGCCGGAGTCGACGAGCCGGTCGAGCAGGGACAGCAGGTTCTGCACGTCGGCGAGGTGCAGGCCGGTCGTGGGCTCGTCGAGGATGTAGACGTCGCCCTTCTCCCCCATCTGCGTGGCGAGCTTGAGCCGTTGCCGCTCACCGCCCGACAGCGTCGTCAGCGGCTGGCCCAGCGACAGGTAGCCCAGGCCGACGTCGACGAGCCGCTCGAGGATCTTCACCGCGGCGGGGATCTTCGCCTCGCCGTCGCCGAACAGCTCGAGCGCGTCGACCACGGACATCTCGTGGACCTCGGCGATGTCCTTGCCGCCGAGCGTGTGCTCGAGGACCTCGGCCTTGAACCGGCGGCCCTCGCACTCCTCGCAGGGGGACTCCACCGTCGCCATCGGGCCGAGCTCGGTGAAGATCACTCCGGCGCCGTTGCACGTCGGGCAGGCCCCTTCGGAGTTGGCGCTGAACAGCGCCGGCTTGACCCCGTTGGCCTTGGCGAACGCCTTGCGGATCGGGTCGAGCAGCCCCGTGTACGTCGCCGGGTTGCTGCGGCGCGAGCCCTTGATCGCGCCCTGGTCGATCACGATGACCTCGTCGCGGCCGGCCAGCGAGCCGTGGATCAGCGAGCTCTTGCCCGAGCCGGCGACGCCGGTGACGACGGTGAGCAGCCCCAGAGGGACGTCGACGTCCACGTCGCGCAGGTTGTGCGTCGAGGCGCCGCGTACCTCCATCGTGCCGGTCGCCTCGCGCACCGTGTCCTTGAGCCGGGCCCGGTCGTCGAGGTGCTTGCCGGTGATCGTTCCGCTCGTGCGCAGCCCGTCCACGTCACCCTCGAAGCAGACGGTGCCGCCCGCCGCGCCGGCTGCGGGCCCGATGTCGACGACGTGGTCGGCGATGGCGATGGTCTCCGGCTTGTGCTCGACCACGAGGACCGTGTTGCCCTTGTCGCGCAGCTGGAGGAGCAGGCGGTTCATCCGCTCGATGTCGTGGGGGTGCAGGCCGATGGTGGGCTCGTCGAAGACGTAGGTCACGTCGGTCAGCGACGAGCCGAGGTGGCGGATCATCTTCGTGCGCTGCGCCTCGCCGCCCGACAGCGTGCCGGCCGGCCGGTCGAGCGACAGGTAGCCCAGACCGATCTCGGAGAACGAGTCGAGCAGGTGCTGCAGGCCCTTGAGCAGCGGCGCGACCGACGGCTCGTCAAGCTCGCGCACCCAGTCGGCGAGGTCGCTGATCTGCATCTGGCACAGGTCGGCGATCGACTTGCCGCGGATCTTCGACGCACGGGCCTCGGGGGTGAGCCGCGTCCCGTCGCAGTCGGGACAGGTCTGGAAGGTCACCGCCCGGTCGACGAAGCGGCGCACGTGCGGCTGCATGGCCTCGGGGTCCTTGGACAGCAGCGACTTCTGGATCTGCGGGATGATGCCGGTGAAGGTGAGGTTGACGCCCTCGACCTTGAGCTTGGTCGGCTCCGAGTAGAGCATGGTCTCGAGCTGCTTCTTGGTGAACGACCTGATCGGCTTGTCCATCGGCAGGCCCATCCCCTCGAACAACCGGCCGTACCAGCCGTCCATCGAGTAGCCGGGCACCGTGAGCGCGCCGTCGGAGAGCGACTTGTCCGCGTCGTAGAGCGCGGTGAGGTCGATGTCGTTGACCTTGCCCATGCCCTCGCACCGCGGGCACATCCCGCCGAGGTACACCTCCCCCTTGACGACGCTGCGCTCGGTGCGCCCGCCCTTGTCGGTCGTCATCACCCCGCTGGCGCGACGGGTGGGGACGTTGAAGGAGTACGCCGTCGGCGGACCGACGTAGGGGTCGCCGAGGCGGCTGAAGAGGATCCGCAGCATCGCGTTGGCGTCCGTCGCGGTGCCGACCGTCGAGCGCGGGTTGGCGCCCATCCGCTCCTGGTCGACGATGATCGCGGTGGTCAGGCCCTCGAGGTGGTCGACGTCCGGGCGGGCCAGCGAGGGCATGAACCCCTGCACGAAGGCGCTGTAGGTCTCGTTGATCATCCGCTGCGACTCCGCGGCGATGGTCGCGAAGACCAGCGAGCTCTTGCCGGAGCCGGAGACGCCCGTGAACACCGTGAGCCGGCGCTTCGGCAGCTCGACGTCGACGTTCTTCAGGTTGTTCTCGCGGGCGCCCTCGACACGGATCAGGTCGTGCTGGTCTGCCGGGTGCGTGGTCATGGCTGTGCGTCTCCCCTGTCTGCTCCCCCGGCGCCTCCCCGCCCGGTGGCTGCCGGCCATCCTGCCAGTACGACGCCTCCGCGGGGAGGTCTGTGACATCCCCGCCCCGGGGGATGAGGCCGGCGTGCGTCCACCGTGCCATGGTCGAAGCATGACGACCCACGACGACCAGATCACCACCGTTGCCGAGCTGATGCGCCAGACCGACATCGCCGTGCTGACCTACGTCTCGCTCGACGGGGCCCTGGTGTCCACGCCCATGGCCACCCGGGACTTCGCGGACCCGGGCACGACGTGGTTCCTGACCGAGCGCAGCAGCGACAAGGTGCGTGCGATCGAGGCGGACCCCCGCGTCAACGTGTCGTACCACGGCGACTCCGGCTGGGTGTCCCTCTCGGGGACCGCCCACGTCAGCGACGACCGCGCCAAGCTCGAGGAGCTGTGGGACGCCTCGGCGGACACGTGGATGACCGGCGGCCCGCAGGACCCCGGCAACGTGGCGCTGCGCATCGACGGCGCCACGGCGGAGTACTGGGAGTCGCCCGGCAAGGTCACCGCCGCCGTCGAGCTCGTCAAGGGTCTCGTCAGCGACAAGCAGCCCGACATCGGCGACAACGACACCGTCGCGCTCTGACGAGGCCACGCGACCAGTGCTCGTCGACGCGCACGGACCGGACCACGCCGAGTCGGTGTGGCGTCGCTTCATCACGCCGGCGACCTGGCCGGAGTGGGCCCACCTGATCCGTGACGTCGACGTCGCGACGCCTGTGCTCGAGGCGGGCACCACGGGCCGGGTGCACGGACCGCCCGGGGTGGCGGTCGACTTCGAGGTCACGCGCGTGGACCCGGTGCTGCGGACCTGGTCGTGGAGGGCGGGACGCGCCCGCGCGGCTGTGGACATGGACCACCACGTCCTGCCCGCTCCCGGCGGCGGCAGCCGAGCGCTGCTCCGGGTGCCCGGACGGGCGGCCGCGCTGCTGCAGCCCTACCGCCTCCCAGCCGGGGCCGCGCTGCGCCGGCTGGTGGCTCCGTCCCCCGATGGCGCCGCCGAGGAGCCGGTCCGGTCCTTCGGCTTCGCCTTCGCCCCCTCGTACGCCGCCGCCGCCCGCGCCTTCGGCATCACGCCGCGCACCGCGGCCGTCGAGGTCGGCCCGCAGTGGCTGTTCGTGCGTTACGGGCCGTGGCGGTTGGCCACGCCGCGCAGCAACGTGGCCTCGGCAGAGGTGACCGGTGGGTTCGCCTGGGCCAAGACCGCCGGGCCGCCGCACCTGTCGTTCAGCGACCGCGGCGTCTCGTTCACCACCAACGGCGACGCGGCGCTCTGCCTGACCTTCCACGAGCCGGTTCCCGCCATCGACCCGACGGCGACTGTCACGCATCCCAGCGCCACCCTGTCGGTGGCCGAGCCCGAGCTCCTGGCCGAGGCACTGGGCCTACGCGTCTGACCTGCGGCGACTCACCGCCGGCCACACTCGAGGTAGTGCAGGACCGCGGTGACCCGGCGGTCGGCGTCGTCCGAGGGCGGCAGGTCGAGCTTGGCGAAGATCGAGCGGATGTGCTTGTGCACCGCTCCCTCGGTCACGACCAGCTGCTCGGCGATGGCGGCGTTGCCGCGGCCCTCGGCCATCAGCGCCAGCACCTCCCGCTCTCGCGACGTCAGTCGCGAGAGCCGCTCGTCTGGACGGGCGACGAGCTGGGCGACGACCTCCGGGTCGATCGCCGTGCCGCCGTCGGCCACGTGCTGAAGCGCTCGGACGAACGTCTCGACCCGGCCGACCCGCTCCTTGAGCAGGTAGCCCAGCCCTCGCCCGCCCTGCGCCAGCAGCTCGGTCGCGAAGGTCTGCTCCACGTAGGCCGAGAGCACCAGCACGGGAAGGCCCGGCACGCGCCGCCGGGCCTCGACCGCGGCGCGCACGCCCTCGTCGGTGTGGGTCGGCGGCATGCGTACGTCGACGACGGCCACGTCGGGGACGTACTGCTCCACGGCGGCCAGGAGCTCCTCACCGTCGCCGACGGAGGCCACGACGTCGTGCCCCTCGGCGGTGAGGACAGCGGCGATGCCCTCGCGCAGCAACGGGTCGTCCTCGGCGATCACGATCCGCACGGCACGACCACCTCCACCTCGGTCGGCCCACCGGCCGGGCTCCGCAGCGTCCAGGTCCCGTCCATCGCCTCCACCCTCCTCCTGATCCCGGCCAGCCCTGTTCCCCCGGCCTCGTCGGCCCCACCGCGACCGTCGTCGCGCACGAGCGCGTGCACACGGTCGGGGTGCCGGCGCACCACGACGTGCACGCTCGTCGCGCCGCTGTGCCGCGCCACGTTGGTCAGCGCCTCGGCCACCATCGAGTACACCGTCGCCTCCACCGAGGCCGGGCTGCGGACGGGGACGTCGACCTCCACCGTGCACGGCACGGCTGAGGCGGCGGCCAGTCCGTGCACCGCCCCCGCCAGCCCGCGGTCGCTCAGCACGGGCGGCAGGATGCTCCGCACGACCGCGCGGAGCTCTGCCAGGGCGAGCTCGGCGGCGTCCTGCGCCTGGTCGAGCAGGCGCGCGGTGGTGTCGGGGTCGCCCGCGAGGCTGCGGCGGGCTGCGCCCATCAGCACGGTCGTGGCGACGATGCGGTTCTGCGCTCCGTCGTGGAGCGAGCGCTCGATCCGGCGCAGCTCCGCCACGTGGGCGTCCAGTGCCGCCGCGCGGGTGCGGGCGAGCTCGACGACCCGCAGCTCCAGGTCACCGTCGGACCGGCCCAGCAGCCGGCGTCCCAGGCGCAGCTGCCGGCGTGCGAGCACCGGGCCGAGCACCACCGTCGCGGCCGCCCACGCGGCGCCGAGCAGGACCACCGCCGGCACCCCTGACCAGTCCCGCACCACCCACAGGGCCGGCGAGGGCGACGCCCATCCGTCCGGCAGGGTCCACCACCACAGGGGGAAGGTCAGGTCCTGGACCGCCGACAACGGTGCCAGCACCGCCAGGAAGCCGACCACCGTGCCGCCGACGCCGTGCCGCGCCAGCCAGGCGGCCTCGGCGCGGGTGGCGGGATCGCGCCACGCCTCGCGCAGGCCCGCTGCGCGGCGCGGCGGGACCGGTACCTCGAGCCCCCAGCGACCGAGCCGGGCACGCTCGCGGTCGGCCAGCGCGTGCAGCGCCTGCAGAGTCGGGCGCGCTGTCAGCACGCCGACCACCAGCGCCCAGATCAGCAGTCCGAGGGCCAGCAGCGCGGTCCCGAAGCCGCCCAGCAGCTGCTCCAGGGCTCGCCCGCTCGTGCGCAGCAGCGACATCACGCGCTCGGCCGGCACCCCTCGCGGCCGGGGCCTCGACGACGTCGACACCCGGACCTCCTGCCCCGTCACTCGCTGCTCCTGCCGCTCGCCTGTCGATGCACCGCCCCATCACCGGTCGGTCCCAGGCCTGGCAGCGTAGGGGCGGCGGCGCCCGTGCCGGGCGTGGAAGCGCGAAGAGTAGTGCCTGCTGTACCACGGGACGGCAGGCCACGGGATCGATCCGGGTCGCTCCCGGGACGAGGCTGGAGGCACCTGGAAATGCCACCGAAGGAGCTCAGATGCCCGTCCTGTCCCGCACCACCGCGTCCCTCGCGGCCGCCGCCCTGTCCCTCAGCCTCGCCGGCCCCGCCAGCGCGGTGCTCCCCGAGCGACCGGCATCCCCGCCAGCCGACCCGGCCGCCGACCGCGCCGCCAACCGCGCCGCCAACCGCGCCGCCGACCGGGCCGCCGACCGGGCCGCCGACCCGCAGCAGCTGCTGGACCGGCTGGTCGAGCGCACCGGCTTCCCGGGCGTCGTCGCGACCGTGCGCGACGCGGACGGCCGCGTCCGTACCTTCACCGCCGGCACCAGCGACACGACCACGGGGCGTCCGGTGGACCCGGACTCACGCGTGCGCATCGCCAGCAACACCAAGATGTTCACCGCCACGGTCGTGCTGCAGCTGGTCGGCGAGGGACTCGTCGACCTCGACGCCCCGATCGAGCGATACCTCCCCGGTGTCGTGCGCGGCGGCGGCAACGACGGCCGCCGGATCACGGTGCGGCAGCTGCTGCAGCAGACCAGCGGCCTGCCCGACTACGACTCCGTGGTGATCGAGGCCGGCGGCTCTCTCAGCGCGGTCGCCCACACGTACTTCGAGCCGCACGACCTCCTCGACGCCGCCCTGGCCGGGAAGTCCGAGTTCGCGCCGGGCACCGGTTGGGGGTACTCCAACACCAACTACGTGCTGCTCGGCCTGCTCGTGCAGCGGGTCACCGGCCGTCCCATCGGCGAGGTGATCGCCCGGCGCGTGGTCGAACCGCTCGGGCTGCGCGACACGTACTGGCCGCGTGTCGGTGAGCAGCGCATCCGGGGCACCCACCCCCACGGCTACGTCGCCGACGCACCCGGCGCCCCGTGGCAGGACATCACCCGGATGGACCCCTCACTGGGATGGGCCGCCGGACAGCTGGTGTCGACGCCCGCAGACCTCGGCCGGTTCATGGCCGCGCTGGTGGGTGGGGAGCTCCTCGCCCCCCGCGAGCTCGCCGAGATGCGCCGCACCGTCAAGGCGCCCGGCTTCGACGCCGAGCCCGGCTGGCGCTACGGCCTCGGTCTGGCTCGGTACCGCCTCGACTGCGGGGTGGTCGGCTGGGGCCACGGCGGCGACATCCAGGGCTTCGAGACGCGCAACCTCGTCACGGACGACGGCCGGTGGGCGGTCGTGGCGGTGACCGCCCTGCCGACCGGCCTCGACATGCTCGCCGACGTCAGCCGCACCGTGGAGCAGCTGGTCTGCGACGCGGGCGAGTGACGCGCCGCGCTGCGCCGGCCGGCTCAGGGACGGACGACCTCCAGCCCGAGCCAGCCGGCCAGCGCGTCGAGCTCCGCGGCCACCCGCCGCCGCCGCGCCGCCGACCAGTCGCCGTCCTCGTGGACGGCGTCGACGACCAGGACCCCGGCGTCGCGTTCGGCGGTCGCGTCGACCTTGCCCACCAGCTCGTCGCCGTCGAGCACCGGCATCGCCCAATAGCCCCACCGGCGAGCGGCCGCCGGCTTGTACATCTCCAGCTGATAGTCGAACTCGAACAGGTCCGTCATCCGCTTGCGGTCGAAGACCAGCCGGTCGAGCGGCGACAGGATCGCCGTCCGGGCCTCGAAGGCGTGGTCGAGCAGCTCCGGGTCCACCCGCCACAGACCGCGTACGCCCTCGACCCGCGCCGGCTCTCCGGTGTCGCGCACGTCGTAGCGCTCGTGCCATGCCTCCAGCGCGCGCGGGCGCGCGATGCCGAGGGCCCGCAGCCGTCGCTCGGCCAGCGTCCGGTGCGCCACCTCGGCCGGGACGGCGGGCTCCCCCGGGTGCACGCGCTCGGCCAGGTCCCAGTGCCGCTCGCGGCCCTCGCGCGAGGCGACGGCGACCTCGCCGCGTGCCTCCATGCACTCCAGCAGCTTCATGACGTTCTTGTCGTTGGTCCACCCGGTCGAGCGCCACGGCACCTCGCACGTGTCGGGCAGGTCGCGGGCGGCGGTCGGGCCCTCGGACCGGAGCAGCGCCAGGATGTCGCGGCGGCAGCCGTCGTTGGCGGCCACCCAGTCTCGCAGGTCCTCCTGCCACGCTGCCAGGGGCGGCTCGCCGGGCCACGACTCCATGTCGGCACGGAACAGCGCGACGTCCTCGCTGGGCCGCAGCATGCCCTGCAGCTCGACGACCGCGCCGTCGCCGACGAGCGCCTCGAGGTCATCGGGTGCGTAGCCCGCGCCCAGACGCGTCCACAGCGCCAGGTCGGCGTGGTGGGCGACCACCCGGGTCAGGTCGACCTGCAGGAAGCCGAGGTGGCGCACCACCTCGAGCACGTCGGTGGGACGACGGGCTGTCAGCAGCTGAGCGTGCACGGCGACCCGCCGCGCCTGCTGCCGGGTCAGATCGTGGCCGGAGCGGGCGGACATGGACCGATCCTAGGGCTGACCTGTCGGGTCGCCGCCGCACGAACGGGTCACGGAGACATGGCCCGATCGGGTCATCTGTCCCCCAAGATCAGGCATTCCGCCGCGTTCTGAACACCTGGTGTTCGCGCCGGTGTCACCGTGGAGGTCGCCGGCGGCAGGCGGGACCAGCCTCGCGACGCCGTCCGGGCGACCGACTACGAACACCAGCTGCCGTGGGGGCACCACCATGTGGGACACCGTCGAGACGAACCCGGTCCACCTGTCGCACGACCTGCCGTGCACCGCGTGCGGGCACGGTCCGCACACCTACCTGCCGTGCTCGGACACCTGCGACTGCGCCCACGGGCGCGACCGGGCCTTCAGCGCCGTCTGACGCGCTGCCGCACGCGGTCGATGAGGCGCTCGCGCGCCGGCGGCCTGCCGTGCTCGTCGAGCGCGTACGCCTGGACCTTCGCGAGCCGGGGGCGCTCGTGGTGGTCGTCGACGACGGTGCCGGTGACCCACCACATCCGCAGGCTCGGCCCGCCCAGCCGGAGGAAGGCGAGGTTGTTGTCGAACCAGGGGCCCTCGGCGTAGCGCCACCGCAGGGGCGCGTCGGGCACGCGCGCCGAGCGGGCGGCCAGCCGTCCGGCGGGGCCGGCCACGCCGTACGACAGCACGGCGGTGGCGAACCGGGTGGCGCGCGAGAGCGGGTTGCGGATCGGTGAGCAGACCGCCTGCAGGATCGTGGCGTCGAGACGGCGGCCGTCGGCCGGCCACGCTTCGCTGACGTAGCTGTGGTGCACGTCGCCGGACAGGAACGTCACCGTCGACGGCGCCCGACCGCGCTTCCCCGCCGCGACCTCGACGGTCTGCTGCGAGACCTCGTGGAAGCTGCGCTGGAAGGCGCCCCAGTGCTCGAGGTCGACGGTGGTGCGCAGCTGCTCGCCCACGCGACCCGCTCGTTCGCCCCACGCTCCCCCGGCCAGTGCCTCGCCGAAAGCCTCGAGGTGGTGCAGTCCCCGGGCCAGCAGGAACGGCAGTGACGTGCCGACGAGCAGGTGGTCGACGTCGCCGCGCAGCTGGTCGTCGAGCCAGGCGGCCTCCTCCGCGTCGAGCATGGCGCGCGACTCCGGACGGAGGTCGCGCGCGGCACGGGAGTCCACGACGACGAGCCGGGCCTGCGTGTCGAAGTCGCGCGTGTAGCTCCACCGGTACGCCGACGGCTCCTGGTCGACCCGCGCGGCGAAGGCATCGAGCCGGTCGCTGAGGTCGAGCTCGCCGTCGCCGCGGTGCGCGAGCACCTCGGCGTACAGCTCGTCCGCGGCACGCGCGGTCGGCGAGAGGTTGCCAAGGTGCTGGTAGACCCAGTACGACGCCAGACCCGCGACGATGCGGTCGTGCCACCACGACGTGGCCTCCATCTCCCGGCGCCAGTCGAGCGAGGTGTTCCAGTCGTCGCGGATGTCGTGGTCGTCGAAGATCATCGCGCTGGGCACCGTCGACAGCAGCCACCGGATGGCGTCGTCCGACCAGGCCAGGCCGTAGAGGTGGGCGTACTCCTCGTAGTCCTTGAGCTCGGTCCACGGCGGCTCGTCGATGTCGCGGCGCGACTCGATGAACGCCTTCATCTCCTCGGTCGTCTCGTCGGCGTAGACCTGGTCGCCGAGGAACAGCAGGAGATCGGGCAGCCGGCCCTCGACGAGGTCGGCGTCGTCGGGATCCACCGGAGGTGCGTGGTCGGCCAGCCGGAGCGCCCAGGTCCGCAGGGCGTCCACGCCGTGCGAGCTGTTGCCGCCGCGGTCGTGGGAGACCGAGGTGCGGCACGAGCCGAAGGCGAGGTGCAGGGGTCGACCGGGCTCGAGCGTCGCGATCCGCGGGGCCGGGAAGGCCGAGCCTGCCTCCGGCCAGACCGTCTGGCCATCGACCTCGACCGTGTAGGGCTCGGTGGTGCCAGGCGCCAGGCCGCCGAGCTCCACGAGGGCGTAGTGGTGCCCGTGCACGGCGAAGGTGGGGGCACTGGCCGAGGCGTCGCCGCGGGTGACGGTGACCGTGGCACGGTCGCGGGTCTCGACCCACACGGCCGCGGACGTCTCGTCGACGTAGCGCAGCAGCGGGCCGAGCACGAGCGCGCGGTCGGTGTCGGTCACGGTCGGAGCAGGACCTTGATCGCGCGTCGCTCGTCCATCGCCCGGTAGCCCTCCGGCGACTGCGACATCGGCAGGGTGAGGTCGAACACCCGGCCGGGGTCGATGGCACCCGACAGCACCCGCTCGAGCAGGTCGGGCAGGTAGCGGCGCACGGGCGCCATCCCGCCGGCCAGACCGACGTTCTTCTGGAACATCCGCCGCACCGGCAGCTCCACACCGTGCGGTACGCCGACGAACCCGACGGTGGAGCCGGGTCGGGCCACCGCGAAGGCGGTGCGCATCGCCGTGTCGGTGCCGACGCACTCCAGCACCGCGTCGGCGCCGACGCCGTCCGTCAGCTCCGCGATCCGCGCCTCGCCCTCCTCGCCCCGCTCCGCGACGACGTCGGTGGCGCCGAACGCACGCGCGATCTCCTGGCGCGGCTCGTGCCGCGACATGGCGATCACCCGCTCGGCGCCCATCTGGGCCGCGGCCAGGACCCCGCTGAGGCCCACCGCCCCGTCCCCGACCACGACGGCCGTGTGGCCGGGCTCGACGCCGGCCGCCACGGCGGCGTGCCAGCCGGTGGCCATCACGTCGGTCAGCGCGAGCAGCGAGGGGATCAGGTGCTCGTCCGGCATGCCGTCGGTCGCGACCAGACTGCCGTCGGCCTGGGTCACCCGGGCGTACTCGCCCTGCCCGCTCTGCGTGATCCCGAGGTTCACGCACGCGGACTGCACCCCCGCCGCGCAGTGCGCGCAGGTGTTGTCGCAGTGGCAGAACGGCACGAGGACGAAGTCGCCCACCTTGGCCTGCCGGACGGCGGAGCCGACCTCCTCGACCACGCCGACGCACTCGTGGCCGATGGTGCTCCCGGCCTTGACCGGGTTCTCGCCACGGTAGGGCCACAGGTCGGAGCCGCAGATGCAGCCGGCCACGACCTTGACGATCGCGTCCGTGGGCTGCTCGATCACCGGGTCGGGGACGTCCTCGAAGCGGATGTCGCCCGGACCGTGGATGGTGGTTGCACGCATGCCCAGATCCTCGCACGCACGCGGACGCCTCCTCCCGCCCTAGGGGCGGTCGGTCGGCGGCGCATCAGGCACCGCGCGCGCCGGAGTGGCGTTATCTCATATCTGAGATACCGTGGGGGCATGGCTGACTACAAGGGCCGCATCGGCAACCTCATCCGCGACGCTCGCAAGCACCGCGGACTCACCCAGCACCAGCTCGCGGAGCTGCTCGGCACGAGCCAGAGCGCGATCAACCGCATCGAGAAGGGCCACCAGAACCTCTCGCTCGAGATGCTCGCCCGCATCGGCGCGGCCCTCGACTCCGAGATCGTCGCGCTCGGCGCGGGCCCCACGCACCTGCGGGTCGACGGCCCCACCACGCTGTCCGGTTCCATCGACGTGAAGACCTCGAAGAACGCCGGCGTCGCGCTCCTGTGCGCCTCGCTGCTCAACAAGGGACGTACGACGCTGCGCAAGGTCGCGCGGATCGAGGAGGTCAACCGCCTGCTCGAGGTCCTCAACTCCCTCGGTGTCGCCACCCGCTGGGTCGGCGACGACAACGACCTGGAGATCATCCCGCCCGCCGAGCTCGACCTGTCCCAGATCGACGAGGGCGCCGCGCGGCGTACGCGCTCGGTGATCATGTTCCTCGGCCCGCTGCTGCACCGCGTCGACGAGTTCGAGCTGCCCTACGCCGGCGGCTGCAACCTCGGCACCCGCACGGTGGAGCCGCACATGGCGGCCCTGCGGCCCTTCGGCCTCGAGGTCAAGGCCACCGACGGCGCCTACCACGCGAGCGTCAACCGGGCCCTGGAGCCGGAGCGCCCGATCGTGCTCACCGAGCGCGGCGACACCGTCACCGAGAACGCGCTGATGGCCGCCGCCCTGCACCCGGGCACGACGGTCATCCGCAACGCCTCGTCCAACTACATGGTCCAGGACCTCTGCTTCTACCTCCAGCGCCTCGGCGTGGGCGTCGAGGGCATCGGCACGACCACCCTGCGCGTCACGGGCAGGACCTCGATCGACGTCGACGTCGACTACGCCCCGTCCGAGGACCCCATCGAGGCGATGTCGCTGCTCGCGGCCGCCATCGTGACGAAGTCCTCGATCACCATCCGCCGGGTGCCGATCGAGTTCCTCGAGATCGAGCTGGCCACCCTCGAGGAGATGGGCTTCCGCTACGACCGCTCCCCCGAGTACGTCGCCAGCAACGGCGAGACCCGGCTGGTCGACATCACCACGCACCCCTCGGAGCTGCGGGCGCCGCTGGACAAGATCCACCCGATGCCGTTCCCCGGCCTCAACATCGACAACCTGCCCTTCTTCGCGGTGATCGCCGCGGTCGCCGAGGGCCAGACCCTGCTGCACGACTGGGTCTACGAGAACCGCGCCATCTACCTCACCGAGCTCAACAAGCTCGGCGCCCAGGTCAAGCTGCTCGACCCGCACCGGGTGCTCGTCGAGGGGCCGACGCACTTCTCCGGCGCCGAGATCGTGTGCCCGCCGGCGCTGCGCCCGGCCGTCGTCCTCCTGATCGCGATGCTGGCGTCCAAGGGCCGCAGCGTGCTGCGCTCGACGTACGTCATCCACCGCGGCTACGAGGACCTCGCCGAGCGCCTCAACGAGCTGGGCGCCAACATCGAGACGTTCCGCGACATCTGAGGCGGGTGTCGCGCGCGACGGGGCCGGCCGCCCGCTCCCGGCTCAGCCGAAGAGGGTCTCCACCCACGCGCGCGACACCTTGCCGGTCGAGGGCGGGGCCGTCATGTCGGCGGTGATCCGCGGCAGCGGGGCGGTGTGCTGGCCGGCGTTGCGGTGCCAGTCGTTCTCGGCCTCGACGAGCTGGCCCAGGTCGGCTCGGGAGAGGAACACGCCGTGCCCCTCGGGGCACTGGGCGACCGTGGCCTGACCGAGGTCGCGCTCGACCATCTCGACGCCGCACCGGGGACACGTCATGCTCTCCATCCTCCGACGGTACCGCCGGCCCCCATACTTTCTCGCGTGACCGCGCCGCGCTCCCCCGTCCCGCGCTACCTCGACTCACCCCGCCCGCTGGCCTTCGCCCACCGCGGCGGCGCCTACCACCCCGACATCGAGGGCCTGGAGAACACCCTGTCGGCCTTCCGGCACGCGGTGGACCTCGGCTACACCTACCTCGAGACCGACGTGCACGTGACCAGCGACGGCGTCCTGCTGGCATTCCACGACGCCGTGCTGGACCGGGTCACCGACCGCACCGGGAGCATCGCGGACAGCACGTGGGCCGAGGTGCTGCGGGCGCAGATCGGGGGCACCGAGAGGGTGCCGACCCTCGCGCAGCTCTTCGACGCCTTCCCGCGGGCGCGGTTCAACATCGACCTCAAGTCCGACGGCGCCGTCGAGGCCCTGGCGGCGTTCGTCGAGCACCGCGAGGCGTGGGACCGGGTGCTGGTCGGCTCCTTCTCGCCTCGTCGGATGCGGGCGTTCCGGCGCCGGACGCGAGGACGCGTGGCGACCTCGGCCCACCCGCTGGAGGTCGTCGCCTACGTCCTGTCCCCCAGCGGTCGTCTCGCCCGCCTCGTCACGCGGGGCAGGCCCGCGGCGCTGCAGGTGCCGCACCGGCGCGGCCGCCTCGTCGTCGTGACGCGCGGACTGGTGCGGCGTGCCCACGCGGCGGGCGTCCAGGTGCACGCGTGGACGATCGACGACGCCGCCGAGATGAACACTCTCCTCGACCGTGGTGTCGACGGCATCATGACCGACCGCACGGACATACTCAGGGACGTGCTCCGCGCCCGCGGACAGTGGAACGGCACCGTGGAGGAGAACGCATGAGCGAGGCACCGGGTGGGATCGCCGACCTGAGGCCGTTGGCGCAGGCCCGGGAGCAGAAGGCCTGGTACTTCTACGACTGGGCCAACAGTGCCTTCGCCACCACTGTCTCCGGAGTGCTGTTCGGGCCCTACCTCATCGCCATCGCCGAGGAGGCGGCGGTCGACGACCGCGTCTCCGTGCTCGGCCTCTCGCTCGCCCCCGGAGCACTGCCGGCGTACGTCATCACCTTCTCGACGCTCATCTCGGCGCTGCTGCTGCCCCTCCTCGGGGCCGTGGCCGACCGCACCTCGCGCAAGAAGGACCTGCTCGCCGGGTTCGCCTGGGCCGGCTCGTTCTTCGCGGCGCTGCTGTTCTTCATGACCGGCGACAACTGGCAGCTCGGGGCGGTCACCTTCGTCCTGGCCAACCTGTGCTTCGGGGCGTCGGCGGTGTTCAACGACGCGATCCTGCCGCTGATCTCCTCGGAGTCCGACCGCGACCGGGTGTCCTCGCGCGGGTGGGCCTACGGCTACGCCGGCGGCGGGCTGCTGCTCGCGCTCAACTTCGTGCTGGTCAGCTTCCACGACAGCTTCGGGCTCACCGAGGGCATGGCCGTGCGGATCTCGCTGCTGTCGGCGGCGGTGTGGTGGGCGGCGTTCACGTTCATCCCGTTCCGTGGCCTGCGCGACCACCCGCCGGCCGACGTCGAGCACATCGAGGGCGGCGTCCTGCAGCGCAGCTTCGGGCAGCTGTGGATCACCCTCAAGGAGCTGCGCAACTACCCGGTGGCGCTCACGTTCCTGCTCGCCTACCTGTTCTTCAACGACGGCATCCAGACGGTGATCAGCCAGGCGTCGGTCTACGGCGTGGAGGAGCTCGGCTTCGCGCAGGGCACGATGCTCGGCGTCTACCTGCTCGTGCAGTTCGTCGCCGTCGGCGGAGCGCTGCTGTTCGGCCGCATCGCCGCCACCCGGGGCGCCAAGAGGACCATCCTCGGCGGTCTGGTCGTGTGGATGCTGATCGTGACCGCCGGGCTGGTGATCCCGGAGAAGTCGCTCGTCCCGCTGCTCGTCCTCGGCGCGGCGATCGGGCTGGTGCTCGGCGGCACGCAGGCGCTGGCGCGGTCGTACTTCTCGCTGCTGATCCCGCGCGGCAAGGAGGCGGAGTTCTTCAGCTTCTACCACGCCATGGAGCGCGGTACGTCGTGGTTCGGCACGCTGGTCTTCGGCCTCGTCTACACCTTCACCGACTCCTACCGCCCGGCGATCTTCGCCCTCATCGTCTTCTTCGTCGTCGGCGGGCTGCTGCTGATGAAGGTCGACACCGCACGCGGGATCCGCGAGGCCGGCAACGAGGTCCCCGCCGTCATCTGAGCGCCCGCCCGGCGCGCGCGGGGTGACGTACGTCTCGTACCGAGCGATCCGCACACCGGCGATCCGCGGAATCTTGCCCGCCCCGCTACCGTTGAAAGATCACAGAGGACGAGCCACGTCGCCCCGAGCGGCGTCATGAACCCCGGTTCGGCTCGTCCCACCAACAGCCCGGTACACACACGACGGGTGTCAGCAACCCAACTGGAGGTGGGCACGGTGGCGGAGCGCACACTGCGCGGCGCGAGGCTCGGCGGCCAGAGCTTTGAGGACGAGCGGGGCATCGAGTTCGCCGCTCGGCAGCAGGTCGGCTATCGGTGCAAGCAGGGCCACGACTTCGAGGTCACGATGTCGGTCGAGGCCGACATCCCGGCCGTGTGGGAGTGCCCGCGCTGCGGCGCCGAGGCGTTGAGCACGGCGGGCATCCTCCCGGAGGAGAAGGTGGAGAAGCCGGCTCGCACGCACTGGGACATGCTCTTGGAGCGTCGCTCGGAGAAGGAGCTCGAGGACATCCTCAAGGAGCGCCTGGAGCTGCTGCGCGGCGGCGAGATCGGTCCCGCGCACCTGCACCGCGCGAACAAGAAGAAGCGCGTGTCCTAGTCGATCACTCGACCCGGTCGCGCGCTACTCGATCACGTCGCCCCGGACCACGGGCCCATCGCCCCCCGGTCCGGGGCGTCGGTCATCTCCGGGCGTGGAGCCCGGACCGAAGCCGGGTCCGAAACCCGGCCCGAAGCCCGGGCCGAAGCCGGGTGCGAACCCTGCGCGGCCCGTCCCGGCGCCGGGCACGACGAGCAGGCGTCGCTCCACCACCGAGGTCAGCAGCCGGCGCGCGACCGGCCGGGTGAACGGCAGGATCAGCAGGATCCCCGCGACGTCAAGCACGAACCCCGGGCTCAGCATCAGAGTGCCGCCGATGAGGATGAGGGCTCCGTCGGCGATCTCGCGCGCCGGCATCCGGCCGTGCTGGAGCGCCGTGCGCAGCGCCTGCCAGGCGCGAGCGCCCTCGCGCTTGATCAGCCAGGCGCCGACCAGGCTGTCGAGCACCAGGAGCACGATCGTCCACCAGGGACCGACGAGCTGCCCGACCTGGAGGATCACCCAGATCTCGGCGAGCGGGACCAGCACGAACGCCGCCGCCAGCACCGGGCGCAGCCAGGGTCGCCGCCGTCGGCCGGCGGTGCGAGGAGCCTGCGGGTGGCTCACGCCCGGCTCACACGCCTGCGCAGCTGGGCGCGGCGCTCGGACAGGCCCCACCGGGTGATCTTCCTCAACGACTCGGTGGCCACCTGGCCACTCATCTTGGAGTCGCCGCGCTCGCGCTCGACGAAGTCGATGGGCACCTCGGTCAGGCGGAGCCCACGGCTCACGGTGCGGTAGGCCAGGTCGGTCTGGAACACGTAGCCAGTAGACATCACGCTGCCAAGGTCGATCGCCTCCAGCGTGGAGCGCCGGAACAGGCGGTAGCCCGCCGTGGCGTCCTTGACCTTGATGCCCAGCAGCAGCCGGACGTAGAGGTTGCCGCCGCGCGAGAGCGCCAGTCGCTGGACCGGCCAGTTCACGACCGATCCGCCCGGCACGTAGCGCGAGCCGATCACCAGGTCTGCCGTGCGGAGCGCGTCGAGCAGTCGGTGCAGCTGCTCGGGCTGGTGCGAGCCGTCGGCGTCCATCTCCCCGATCACGTCGTAGCCCCGGCGCAGGGCGACGTCGAAGCCGTGCAGGTACGCCGCGCCCAGACCGGCCTTCTGCGTGCGGTGGACGACGCTCACCGCGTCGTCGGCGGCCGCCATCCGGTCGGCGATCGCACCGGTGCCGTCGGGACTGTTGTCGTCGACCACCAGCACGTCGACGCCCGGCTGCGCGGCGCGGAGCCGGCCCACGATCCACTCGATGTTCTCCGACTCGTTGTAGGTCGGGATGACCATCACACAACGGCCGAGGCCCTCCACCGCCACCTGCTGCTACCTCGCTCCGTCGGTCTGCTCGACGAGGCGGCCGCCTCGTCGGCGACGACGATAGGTGACCAGGACGAACGCCGAGTGGCAGACGAGGAAAGCCAAGGTGAGCCGTGCGGGCCAGACCCCGAGCCGGACCGCCGGGGTGATCGTCGTGCTCAGCCCGACCTCCTCGACCAGCACCTGCTGGCCGCGGGCGGGGACCGAGGCGACCACGGTGCCGTCGGGTCGTACGACGCCGGAGATCCCGTTGATCGCCGCGACGACCACCCACCGCCCGGTCTCCTGCGCCCGCAGCCGGCTGATCTCGAACTGCTGCGCGAGCTGGTCGGTGCGGCTGAACATCGCGTTGCTCGTCTGCACCGCCACCAGCTCCGCACCCCGAGCCACCTGGCCCGAGATGCCCTCGTCGTAGGCCACGTCGAAGCAGATCGCGTCCGCGACGCGCAGGTCACCGACGCGCAGGGGCTCGAGCCCCGTGCCCCGGACCATGTCGCGGGGCACCATCCGCAGCTTGCCGTACGTCGAGGGGATGAGGCTGCCGCGGAACGGGATGTACTCGCCGTAGGGCACCGGGTGCCGCTTGGTGTAGCGGTCGCCGCTGCCGAGGCCGGGCTGGTAGACGATGCCCTGGTTGAGCACCTGCCCCTCGTCGAGCGGGTCGTTGGACATCCCGCCGATGATCACGGGCACGTCGATGGCGTCGGTCGCGGCGATGATCCCCTCGTG
Source organism: Nocardioides sp. SYSU D00065 (assembly GCF_017916425.1). Taxonomy (GTDB): domain Bacteria; phylum Actinomycetota; class Actinomycetes; order Propionibacteriales; family Nocardioidaceae; genus Nocardioides. The sequence goes on from NZ_JAFMSX010000005.1 coordinate 95,615, forward strand.
GACGCCGGGATCGAGGAAGGGGTCGACGGCGGTGGAGTTCTCCGGCCAGAGCACGAAGTCGGGCCGGGGTCGCTCGCCCGCGTCCACGGCCTGGGCCAGCTCGCGGGTCAGCCGCACGTGGTTGGCGGTGACCTCGCGGTGCACGGCCGGGACGTCGAGCCCGGTCCCCGGCACGTCCCCCTGGACTGCGGCCACCGTCGCTGTCCCCGTCTGCGTCACCGGGAAGGACAGCAGTGCCGGGGCGAGCGTGACGACGGCGAGCCCGCCGACGGCGGCGTACGTCGTCCGCGTCGGCGTGCGCACCTGCAGCAGCAGCCACGCGAGCGTCGTGCCGGTGAGGGCGACCAGGAAGCTCACCCCGGTCATCCCGATCCAGGGCAGCGCGTCCGCCCAGGGCGTGTCGGCGGTGGCGTACACCAGGCGGCCGAACGGCATGCCGCTGAACGGGAAGCCGCTGCGCCAGGTCTCGATACCGACCCACCACAGGGCGGCCCAGACGGGCCAGGCACGCAGCCGCAGGCTCCACGTCAGGCCCAGCCCGAGAGGTACGAAGAACGCCGCCTCCAGCGCGCACATGGCCAGCCACGCGTCGGTGCCGACGGCACGCATCCACACCATGACGGCGTAGATGAACGTGATCCCGAACAGCAGGCTCGGGAGCCAGGCGCGCCGGGGCGCAAGGCCGCGCACCGAGAACACCAGCGCGGCGATGGCCGGCGGCATCAGCCATGCGTGGCCCACCGGCTCGAAGGCTCCCGCCAGCACGAGGCCGCCGGCGAGGGCGAGCAGGCAGCGGAGCAACACGCCCAGACGGTAGCCGACGAGTGCACGCCGGGACGGATCGCCTGCAGCGGTGCGGGAGGAACCCGGGGGCTTCGGACCGACGCGCGACCCGCCTGGCTGACGATCGCGTGAAGTTGTCTACGGCCCCGAGGCTCCTCCCGCATCCGGCCCCCGCGGGGCGCGATCGGCGGGTCGGCGGACGGAGGGCATCGCTGGCTTCACGTACCCCGTTCGACATCCCGGTGCCGAAGGCGCCACCCGCGGGCTGCACAGGCGGACCTCGGAACCCTCCCTCCCCCGGCGGGTGCTGTCAACACGCCGCTGACCTGCGCAGACGCACGTTCTCGCAGGTCAACGAGGCGTCCTCGAGCGAGAACTCCACCGACGCAATTCACGCCGTCACGGCGTGTCGCGCCGAGACACGCCGAGGCGACCGGCTCAGGCCTGGGCGGGCGGTACGACGACGGTGCCGGTCGCGGTCGTGGCCACCAGCGGCGGGTCGAGGACCGTCGCCGCGCCGGGCGCCTGCGAGGTCGCGGCTCCGCGCGCCACCACGCGCACGACGAAGTCCATCACCCGGCTGCGCGTGCCCTCCCGGACCAGCGTCGCGGTGACCTCCAGGACGTCACCGGCGCGCACCGGTGCCCGGAACTGGACGTCGGAGTAGGACGCGAACAGCCCCTCGTCACCGTCGAGCAGGATGCACATCTCGGTGGCGACGTCGCCGAACAGCCCCAGGCTGTAGGCGCCGTCCACCAGGTTGCCCGCGTAGTGGGCGTGGGAGTAGGGGACGTAGCGCCGGTGGGTGACGGCGGTGCCCTCGCGGGACGCGGTCATGAGGCCTCCTGGCTCGTGGGACGCGGCTGGGTGAGCCGGTGGACGATGAACGAGGCGACCTCGCCGGGAGTCGTGCCGCGGCTGAAGACGCGGTCGACACCCAGCTCGTCGGCCATGGTCTCGTCGAAGCGGGGTCCCCCGACGACGAGCAGCGGTCGCTTCGCGGCCGGGTAGGCCTCGCGGAAGGCCGCCGACATCTCCCGGGTGTTGAGCAGGTGGGCGTCGCGCTGGGTGACGACCTGGGAGACCAGCACGGCGTCGGCCTTCTCCTCGCGCGCCGCCTCGACGAGCTGGGGCACGGAGACCTGGGCGCCGAGGTTGACCACCTTGAGCTCGCGGTAGTACTCCAGGCCCTTCTCCCCCGCGAACCCCTTGATGTTGAGGATCGCGTCGATGCCGACCGTGTGGGCGTCGGTGCCGATGCAGCCGCCCACCACGACCAGCCGGCGTCGCAGCGACCGCTTGATCGCCGCGTTGGCCTCCTTGGGCGTCAGCAGCGGGTAGTCGCGCTCGACGACCTCGACCGTGCTGGGGTCGACGAGGTGGTTGACGCGCCCGTAGACGACGAAGAAGGTGAACCCCTCCCCCATCGGCTTGGCGTGCACGACCAGGGCGGGGTCCATGCCCATCTTGTTGGCGAGCTGCACCGCGGCGCCCTCGGCGACCTTGGAGTGCTGGATGGGCAGGGTGAAGGACAGCTGCACCATCCCGTCGCCGGTGGTGTCGCCGTAGGGGCGGATCAGGCTCATGCGCGCCCCTCCAGGATCTCGGTCGCCGGGTTGTAGTAGTCGGGCGCCTTCGGCGCCACGCCGTCGAGCCCCTTGCCCTTGTCGGCCGGGCGCTTCATCAGCCCGAAGGTGCCGTCGGCGATGGCGGAGAGCAGCGGCGGCTCGCCGGGCACGCTGCGATCGGCCTTGATCTCCTCCAGCAGGCCGATCGCCTCGCCGAGCACCTCGCGAGCGCGACCGGCGATGAAGCCGTCCGGCGCGGGGCGGAAGTCCTCGTGCAGCCTGCCGGCGGCGTTCATGACGTAGCGGACGTTCTGCAGCGCGAGGTCGCGGTCGGAGATCCACGGCGTCACCACCGCCTCGGTCATCATCCCGACGAGCAGGATGCCCTGCCCGGTCAGGGCGCCGACCAGGTTGAAGAACCCGTCGAGGAGGTAGCCCTTGAAGATGTCACCGGTCATGTGACGGGTCGGAGGCATCCACTTGAGCGGGGCGTCGGGGAACAGCTCGCGCGCGAGCATCGCGTGGGCCAGCTCGAGCCGGAACGAGTCGGGCACGTCGGGGTCGATCTCGAAGGCGTGCCCCAGCCCGAGCTGCCAGTCCTCGAGCCCGGCCTCCTTGGCGAAGTACTCGTTGAGCAGCTGGCTCGTGGTGACCGTGTGCGCTGCCTCGATCGCGTCGGCCGTGGTGAGGTAGTTGTCCTCGCCGGTGTTGATGATGATGCCGGCGCGGGCGTGGATCTGGCGGCTGAAGCGCTGGTCCACGAAGGTGCGGATCGGGTTGATGTCGCGGAACAGGATCCCGTACATCGAGTCGTTGAGCATCATGTCGAGCCGCTCGAGCCCGGCCAGCGTCGCGATCTCGGGCATGCACAACCCGGAGGCGTAGTTGGTGAGGCGGACGTAGCGACCCAGCTCCCGCGACGTCTCGTCGAGGGCGGCCCGCATGAGCCGGAAGTTCTCCTGGGTGGCGTAGGTGCCCGCGAACCCCTCGCGGGTGGCGCCCTCGGGGACGAAGTCGAGGAGCGACTGGCCGGTCGAGCGGATCACGGCGATGACGTCGGCGCCTTCCCGGGCCGCGGCCTGCGCCTGCGGGATGTCCTCGTGGATGTCGCCGGTGGCGACGATGAGGTAGATCCACGGCTTGCTGGGAGCGTCGCCGACCTTCGCGATCATCCTCTCGCGAGCGGTGCGCTGCCGGTCGATGGTGCGCACACCTGCGGCGACCGCCCTGCGGGCAGCGGTCCTCGCCCGGGTCGCGTCCCGCCCTTCGGGGAGTCGGAACGTGACCGACCCGGCCGCGGCCTTCTGGGCCAGCGTCAGCAGGTCCTCCGCCTCGCCGCGCAGGAGGGCGTCCCACACCGGCAGGCTCACGCCGTGCTCGAGCCCGGTGTCGGCGCGTACGACGTCGGCGAGCCGGTTGACCCACGGCGTGCCGTCCGGGTCCGCTCCGCCGAGGCCGGCCAGGCGGAGGGTGGCGCGCTCGACCGAGACGGTCGTGTGGCGCTGGGCCAGGTCGACGATCGGCTTGCCGACCTCGCGCGCGAGCGTGCGCGCGCGCCGTACGTCGGCGCGGTCGATCCCGAGCTGGCTGGTGGTCCCGCCGGTTGCGGCCATCACAGCCTCCGCTCGAAGAGCCCGCGCACGCCGGCGTCGGCGCGCAGCAGCTCCATCGCGTACGCCGCGTGGCCGGGGACGTAGCCGTTGCCGACGAGCATCCGCACGTCGGCCGCCAGCCCCTCCGCGCCGAGCGCCGCCGCGCTGAAGCTGGTGGCCATGGAGAAGAAGATCACCGTGCCGCCCCCGGCCGTGGCGAGGATCGCGCCGCCCTCGCAGCCGGGGACGTCGACGCACACCACGGTCACGTCGGCCGGTCCTCCGGCGGCCGTCACGGCGTCGCGCAGCGCGATGGGGTCGCGGGCGTCGGCGATCGCCACGGCATCGGCGAGGCCGGTGCCGGCCAGCAGGTCGTGCTCGCCCCGGTGCGGGACGACGCCGATGGTCCGCGAGGCACCCGCCGCGCGGGCGGCGGCGAGGCTGAGGGAGCCGGACTTGCCGGCACCGCCGATGACGACGACCGACGGCGCGGCGCCGCGGGCGACGTACTCCCCCACGATCCGGGCGGTCAGCGCCGGGGCGCCGCAGACGTCCATCACGCTCAGCGACAGCGCCGGGTCGAGGTCCTCGGGGATCACCGCGGCGATCGAGCGGCCGAACAGCACCGCGTAGCCGTCGCACGGGACCTGCTCGCTGCGCCCGTCCCAGGCGGCGAGGCCGTCCTCGATGACGAGAGGAGTCAAGGTGAGGCTGACCAGCGTCGCGACGCGGTCGCCCACCGCGAGGCCCAGGGGCGAGTCGGGGCCGACCTCCTCGACGGTGCCGACGAGCATGCCGCCCGACCCGGTCTCGGGGTTCTGCATCTTGCCGCGCGAGGCGACGATGTCGAGCACCTCGGCGCGCACGGCGTCGCCGTCGGGCTCGCCGTCGCGGCTGTGCTTGCGCTCGAGCTGGCGGAACGACGCCGCGTCGAGGTTGAGGCGCTCCACCCGCACGCGGACCTCGTCGGGCCACAGGTCCTTGCGGGTGTCCAGCCGGTCCGCGGCCTGCGGCAGCACCCGGCGCTCGTCGAGCACGCGGTGCAGGCCGGTCGGGTCGCCGGCGCGGAGCTCCGCCGTGGTGTCCGAGGAGAGCATCATGCAGGGCATCCTTCTAGTCTCATGCCGTCGAACCGTAAATCTTGCGGCGTGGCATTGGACGCGCCGCATGTTCTCCACGTACTCTCGCAGATGTGGCGCCGCCCACACAACCGGCGCGCCGTGTCGGCCGACCCCGAGCACCGGGGCCACTGCGAGGAGACCTCATGATTGTCGAGACCGCCATCGGGCTCGCCACTGGACAGCCCTACCCCTACCGCCGGGTCGAGCTCGTCGAGCCCGACTGGACGCGCTTCCCCGGGTGGTCGGACGTCACCGCCGAGGACTGGGCCTCGGTCCAGTGGCAGCGTGCCCACTGCATCAAGAACGTCAAGCAGCTGCGCGAGCTCATGGGCGACCTCCTCGACGAGCGGTTCTACGCCGACCTCGAGCGCGACCAGGCCGAGCGGGCGACCATGTCCATGCTGGTGCCGCCGCAGATGATGAACACCATGGTGCCGACCTTCGAGCCGGCCGGCGCCGGGTCGATGACCGAGGCGTTCTACGCCGACCCGATCCGCCACTACATGGTGCCGGTGTTCAGCGACCGGCGCACCGACTGGCCCTCGCACCCCCACGCGGCGCGCGACTCGCTGCACGAGCACGACATGTGGGCCACCGAGGGGCTCACCCACCGCTACCCCACCAAGGTGCTCGCCGAGCTGCTCCCCACCTGCCCGCAGTACTGCGGCCACTGCACCCGCATGGACCTCGTCGGCAACTCGACGCCGGTCATCGACAAGCTGAAGTTCGCGGCGAAGCCCAACGACCGGCTCGGCGACATGCTCGACTACCTGCGTCGAACGCCGTCGGTGCGCGACGTCGTCGTCTCGGGCGGCGACGTGGCCAACATGCCGTGGCCGCGCCTCGAGGCGTTCCTGACGTCGGTGCTCGAGGTCGAGAACATCCGTGACATCCGCCTCGCCACGAAGGCGCTCATCGGGCTGCCCCAGCACTGGCTGCAGCCCGACGTCGTCGACGGCGTGGCCCGGGTGGCGGCACTCGCCCGCTCGCGTGGGGTCTCGCTCGCGATGCACACCCACGCCAACCACGCGAACTCCGTCACGCCGCTCGTCGCCGACGCGGCGCGGGCGATGCTCGACGCCGGCCTGCGAGACGTACGCAACCAGGGCGTGCTGCTCAACGGCGTGAACGCCGACCCGCACGCCCTGCTCGACCTGTGCTTCAACCTGCTCGACGGCGCGCAAATCATGCCCTACTACTTCTACATGTGCGACATGATCCCGTTCTCGGAGCACTGGCGGGTCTCGGTCGCCGACGCGCAGCGCCTGCAGCACCACATCATGGGCTACCTGCCGGGCTTCGCGACGCCGCGCATCGTGTGCGACGTGCCGTTCGTCGGCAAGCGTTGGGTCCACCAGCTCGCCGACTACGACGTCGAGCACGGCATCTCCTACTGGACCAAGAACTACCGCACCTCGATCGAGGCCGACGACGCCGAGGCCCTCTCGCGCCACTACGAGTACTACGACCCGATCCACACGCTGCCCGAGTCCGGCCAGCGGTGGTGGGAGGAGCACGGGCGCCTCGACGAGGCCTCGCTCAAGGCCGCCGAGATGGCCGAGGCCTCGCGGCGTACCGCCGCCCTCCAGGCCTGGTGAGCCTCGCCCCCCCGCGCGCTTCGCGCTGGCGCTTGATGAGGAATCCCCGGTCAACGTGGGAGTCTTGCTGAGGGATCCCCGGCCGGCCGGGGATCCCTCACGTTGTCGGCCCTTGCAAGGCCTGACAACCTGCGCAACGGCCTGACAACCCGCGGAAGTCGCCGGCGAACGGATCTGCGGTGTGGGTCGCCAAGCTTCCACAGGGTTGGCTCGGCGTCCCTCATCCACAAACTCGGAGGGCGGCAGGAGCACATGACGTCGTGCCGTGCCGAGGATGCTCCGCATGGATGCTCAGCTTCGCGCCCTCATCGCACAGCATGGCGTCTTCACGCGCAAGGACGCGATCGCCGTCGGCTACCACGACACGGCGATCGCTGCACTGGTCCGTGACGGCCAGTGGGTCCGCGTGCGCCGAGGGGCGTACGTGTTCGGCGCTGCATGGGCGCAGATGAGCACGAACGAGCGGTACGGCGTCCTGTGCCGGGCCGCCGTACGCCAGGCTCGAGCGAAGGTCGTGCTGAGCCATCTCAGCGCGGCGAACGCGTACCAGTCGCCGCTGTGGGACTGCGACCTGACGAGGGTGCACCTCACGCGGCTCGACGAGCGCGCTGGGCGAGCCGAAGCCGGCATCGTCCAGCACCGAGGGGTCGTCGTCGAGGGCGACGTGGTGCTGCGCGAGAACGTCGCGGTCATGAGCGCCACGCGGACTGCGCTGGAGCTCACCACTGTGCTCGACGTCGAGCACGCTCTGGTGGAGATCGACCACCTGCTCCACCACGGACACACCACGATGGCCGAGCTCTGGTCGCGATACGAGTCCATGGTCTTCTGGCCGAGGACACTGGCGACCGATCTCGTCCTCAGGCTCGCCGATGGCCGCTCGGAGTCGGTCGGCGAGACGCGTGCTCGGTTCCTCTGCTGGAGCCAGCACCTTCCCGCGCCCGTCCCGAACTACTGCGTCCGAGATGCGGCCGGCGTGGAAGTCGCGCGGGTCGACCTCGCCTGGCCGGCACTCGGCGTGTTCCTCGAGTTCGACGGCAAGGTGAAGTACGAGAGGCACCGGCGCGAGGGCGAGACGGTCTCGGACTGCGTGATCCGCGAGAAGCAGCGCGAGTCGCTGATCTGCGAGCTCACCGGCTGGCGCTGCATCCGGTTGACGTGGGCGGACCTCTACCGGCCCGAGCAGGTGGCGTCCCGGATCCGCAGCCTGTTCCGTACGCCTGCCGCCTGAGGGTTGTCCGGTTCTTCCTGAGGTTGTCGGCCCTTGCATGGGCCGACAACGTGAGGAATCCCCGGCCGGCCGGGGATTCCTCACGAGCGGCCGCAGCACCCCCGGCCAACGGCGGTCAGTCGACGGGGCGGTTCTCGTAGGGCGTCGACAGCACGATGGTGGTCCGCGTGGAGACCCCGGCGGCGCCGCGGACGCGGGCGAGCAGGTCCTCGAGGTCGCGAGGCGTGGCGACGCGGATCTTCAGGATGTAGGACTCCTCGCCGGCCACGGACCAGCACGACTCGATCTCCCGGATGCCGGCGAGCCGGTCGGGGTAGTCGTCGGGCTGCGACGGGTCGATCGGAGTGATCGAGATGAACGCCGTCAGCGGCCGGCCGAGCTGGTCGTGGTCGATGGTGGCGCCGTAGCCCTTGATCAGGCCGCGCTGCTCGAGCCGCTTGACCCGCTGATGCACCGCGGACGTCGAGAGCTCCGTCGCCTTGCCGAGGTCGGTGAACGACATCCGGCCGTCGGCGGCCAGCAGGGCGAGGATCTGCCGGTCCTTGGACTCGACCTCGGAGGAGCTCACGGCGTCAGACTAGTGCGAACCGGACAGTGCCTCGACGAGGCGCACGGCAGACGAGCCGAGGCCCCAGCGTTCGTCCAGCGCCAGGACGGCCTCGTGGTCCGCGGGCGTGCGCGGGCGAGTCAGGTCGGGCGAGCCGAGGTCGAGGTCGCGTCGTACGGCGACCACGCGCGGCGCGACGGCGAGGTAGTCGGCGGCGGCCTTGATCTTGCCTCGCGGACCGGGGCCCATGTCGGAGTCGGGGTCGCCCGCCGCCTCGACGATCGCGGCGACCGAGCCGAAGCGCGAGAGGAGGGTGGCCGCGGTCTTGTCCCCCACGCCCGCGACCCCCGGCAGGCCGTCGGAGGTGTCGCCGCGCAGGGTGGCGAGGTCGGCGTACTGGTGGGCGTCGACGCCGTACTTGGCGCGGACCCAGGCGTTGTCGACGCGCTCGTGCTTGCTGACGCCGCGGGCGACGTAGAGGACGCGCACCCCGGCCTCGTCGTCGACGAGCTGGAACAGGTCGCGGTCGCCGGTGACGATGTCGACCGGCATCCCGGCGCCGGTGGCCAGGGTGCCGATCACGTCGTCGGCCTCCATCTCGGCGTGGCCGACGACGGGGATCCCGAAGGCCTCGAGCACCGAGAGGATGATCGGGACCTGCGCCTCCAGCGGATCGGGCACCTCCTCGACGTCCGGCCGCGGACCGGGGACCTCGCGCACGACGCGGTGCGCCTTGTAGGAGGGGATGAGGTCGACGCGCCACTGGGGGCGCCAGTCGTCGTCCCAGCAGCAGGCGAGGTGAGTCGGGTCGTACTCCCCGACCAGCCGGCTGATGAAGTCCATCAGCCCCCGCACGGCGTTGACCGGGGTGCCGTCGGGGGCCTTGATCGAGTCGGGCACACCGAAGAACGCGCGGAAGTACAGCGAAGCGGTGTCGAGCAGCAGGAGGCGGTCGCCGGTGGCCATGGCGAGAGCCAACCACATGCGTCCGACGGCCGGCGCCCCTACGGGACGTCAGTGAGGGTCAGGGTGACGCTGCCCGTGGCACCGGGCTCGAAGGTGAACTGCAGCTCGTGCGGCTCGGCGCGGAAGAGGTACCCGTCGGCGACGAGATCGTCGGAGCCCACCGACAGCCCCGGGTACGAGCAGTCGCGCGAGCAGACGACCGGTGGCGACCACGTCTGCCACCGCCCTGTCGTCGAGACGTCGCTCGCGCTCAGGCGGACGGGGCCGACCGCGTGAGCCGGGATGGTCGTGACGAACCGGGTGCCGGGATCCGTCGAGGCGAAGGTGACGGGCTCCCCGCCCACGACGAGGTCCGGCACCCGCACCGTACGCCGCACGCGGACCCGCAGGTCCTCAGGACCACCGCCGTCGGGGTCGCTGGCGAAGACGGTGCGGCGACGGGCCGGGTCGTCGGGGTCCGCGAAACCGGAGTAGGTCTGCCAGGGCGACCACCACGGGTCGTCCAGGTCCGACCCCTGGCCCACCGGAGTGCCCACCGGGATGACGTAGGGACGGTCCTCCGCCGTGGCGGCGTAGGAGAGCACGTGCTCGCGGCCCGGCTCGGCCGGCAGCGTGATGGCAGGGTCGTCCAGCTCGACCCGGTGCTCGCGCGCTCGCAGCGACTCCGCGTAGCCCGACTCCTCGACGACCAGTCCGACCCGAGTGCCCGGGGCCAGCCGCGGCCCGCGGCGGGGTCGCGGGATCGAGTGGTCAAGCGCGTACCGCTGACCGGCCTCGACCGAGATCGACCCGCCACCGGAGCTGGCATCGATCCGGTCGCCCAGGACGGTGGCGCCCCGGGACGGCTGCTGGGCGGAGCCGTCCCTGCTGCGGAGCGTCAGCGTGTCGCGCCCGTCGCTGCCGACCCGGACGTAGGCGACGTCGAGGAACCCGCGACGGGCTCCGCGGACCGACGTACGCCCGTCGCGCTCCACCTCACGCAGCCGGACCTTGGTCAGCTGCACGCGTACGTCGTGGGGCGTCTGGCCGCGGTTGGTGGAGCACACGCCCCGGAACCGCAGGACGACGCGACCGGTCGTGCGCACCCGCATGATGCTCGCCGAGCCGGAGCCGTCGATCCGCGCGGTCCGGCGACCCCTCCCGTCGGCGAGCGTCTGCGTGCCGAAGCACGGCGCGATGGCGGACGTGCGGCTGCGCACCTCGAGCAGCACCCGGTCGCCGCGGCGGGCGCGGAACGCGACGTCGACTCCCTGGCGCGCCTCGAGCAGCACCGGCGCGCCGCCGTAGGCCCGCACCACCTTCTTCACGGCGAGGACGGACGCACCGGTGGCGGGCGCGCCGCCGGTGCCGACCAGGAGCGGCAGCATCGCCGCAGCCGTGACACTGACGATGATCCGACGCATGGTGCCCCCTGGATGTGGTGTCTTCACGCGGGTGGAGACGCGCGCTCGCCGCGTCTGGTTGCCAGTGGCGGCACATCAGTGGGCACGCTACTCGGCGAGCACCGAGTAGGCGATCACACCTCGCTTGAGCGACTTGGCCGCGGCGCGTGCGGTGCTGCGCAGCGGGCCGTCGCCGGCCGCATCGGCCACCTGGCCGCACAGGTCCAGCAGCTGCTTCATCCAGCGCACGAAGTCGCCGGCCGAGAGACCGGTCGCCATCAGCACGTCGTCGAGGTCGTCGCCCTCCGCCCAGCGCCAGGCCGCCCACGCGAAGCCCACGTCGGGCTCGCGCAGGAAGTCGAGCTTGTGCTCGCGCTCCAGCGCGTCGAGCCGGCCCCAGATGCGCACCAGCTCCCCCAGCACCGGTCGCACCTGGCCACCCGGCATCTTCGGGGAGGAGGCGTCGTCGGCGCGCCGCGCCTCGAACACCAGGGCCGAGAGCACCGCCGCCAGCTCTGACGGCGCCAGCTCGTCGAGGAGCCCCTCGCGGATCGCCTCGGCGGCGACGAGGTCCATGTCGGTGTAGATGCGGCGCAGGTGCGCACCCTGCTCGGTGACCGTGTCACCCTCGAGGTAGTCCAGCGCGGTGAGCACGTCGCAGACCCGGTCGAAGGTGCGAGCCACGGTGTTGGTGCGGTTCTCCACCCGCCGCTTGAGCGTCTCGGTGTCGCGCTCGAGCTTGAACCAGCGCTCCGCCCACCGGGCGTGGTCCTCGCGCTCGGGGCACTGGTGGCACGGATGGGACTTGAGCTCGGCGCGCAGGCGCCCGATCTCCCGGTCGGTCGGGGTGTCGCTGAAGGACTCGCGCTGCTTGGTACGCCGCGGCTCCGGGCCGTCGAGGCCCTGGGCCTTGGCCCGCAGCGCCGTGGCGAGGTCGCGTCGCATGGCCGGGTTGCGGCCGTTGAACGACTTCGGGATCCGCAGCCGCGCGATCGACTCCACGGGGACGGGGAAGTCCATCGGCGCGAGCCGGCGCGCCTGCCGGTCGGCGGTGAGGACGTAGGGCCGCGGCTCGTCGCCGGAGTGACCGGGATCGATCACGACGGCCAGGCCGCTGAACTTGCCCGCGGGCACGCGGATCACGTCACCGGGACGCAGCCGGCCGAGGGAGGCCATCGCCTCCGCACGCGAGTCCTGGCGGCGCTCGCGAGCGGCGCCCTTCTCGAGGTCGGAGATGCGGCGCCGCAGGCCGGCGTACTCCATGAAGTCGCCGAGGTGACACGTCGCCGCCTCCTGGTAGCCCGCCAGCGCCTCTTCCGCCTTGTGCACCTGCCGGGCGAGCCCGACGACGGCCTTGTCGGCCTGGAACTGGGCGAAGGACTGCTCCAGCAGCTCGCGCGAGCGCGCGCGGCCGAACTGGTGCACGAGGTTGACCGCCATGTTGTAGGACGGCCGGAAGGACGAGCGCAGCGGGTAGGTGCGGGTGGAGGCCAGGCCGGCGACCTCACCCGGGTTCATCCCGGGCTGGTAGAGCACCACGCCGTGGCCCTCGATGTCGAGCCCGCGCCGGCCGGCCCGACCGGTGAGCTGGGTGTACTCCCCCGGCGTGAGGTTCGCGTGCGTCTCGCCGTTCCACTTCGAGAGCTTCTCGATCACGACGGTCCGCGCCGGCATGTTGATGCCGAGCGCGAGGGTCTCGGTCGCGAAGACGACCTTGACCAGCCCCTCCTGGAACAGCTCCTCCACCACCTGCTTGAACGCCGGGAGCAGGCCGGCGTGGTGCGCGGCGATGCCGCGGGTGAGGCCGTCGAGGAACTCGTGGTAGCCCAGGACGTGGAGGTCCTCCTCGGGGAGCGCGCGGGCGGCTTCCTCCACACGCGCGAAGATCTCGTCGCGCTCCGCCGCGGTGGTCAGGCGCGTGTTGGCCTGGAGCAGCTGGGTGACCGCGGCGTCGCACCCGGCGCGGCTGAAGATGAAGACGATCGCGGGCAGGAGGCCCTCGCGGTCCAGCCGCTCGACCACGTCGACCCGGCTCGGGATCCACACGCGACGCCCATTGCCGACGGGGCGCGACTTCGAGGACCCCGCGCCGCCCTTGCGCGGCGAGCGCCGGTCGCGCATCAGACGCGAGCTGGCCCAGTCGTCGCGGGCGATGCGGGTCAGCTCGTCGTTGACCGGGGCGCCCTCCTTGACGAACCCGGCGCTGGCGTCGACGTCGGAGGAGGCGAAGAGGTCGAGCAGCCGGCGACCGACCATCACGTGCTGGAACAGCGGCACGGGCCGCTTCTCCTCCACGATGGTCGTCGTCTCGCCGCGCACGGTGGCCAGCCACTCGCCGAACTCCTCGGCGTTCGACACGGTCGCGGACAGCGACACCAGCGTCACCGACTCGGGCAGGTGGATGATCACCTCCTCCCACACCGCGCCACGCATCCGGTCGGCGAGGTAGTGCACCTCGTCCATCACGACGTAGCCCAGCCCCAGCAGCGTGCGAGAGCCGGCGTAGAGCATGTTGCGGAGCACTTCGGTGGTCATCACGACCACGGGGGCCTCGCTGTTGACGACGTTGTCGCCGGTGAGAAGCCCGACGTTGTCGGCGCCGTAGCGCTTGACCAGGTCGTGGTACTTCTGGTTCGACAGCGCCTTGATCGGCGTGGTGTAGAACGCCTTGCGCCCGGTCTGCAGGGCCAGGTGGATGGCGAACTCGCCGACGATGGTCTTGCCCGAGCCGGTGGGCGCGGCGACCAGGACGCCGCGGCCGTTCTCGATCTCCTGGCAGGCGCGGACCTGGAAGTCGTCGAGCTCGAAGCCGTAGAGGCCGGCGAAGTCCTTGAGCATCGGGTAGGGCTTCTCGCGCTGGAACGCCGCGTAGCGGGCGGCCGGGCCGAGCTCCGCGGGACTTTCGTCACTCATGCGAACACCTCCAGCGCGCCGGGCGCGCACTCGACTGTGAGCGGGAGCGCGCCGAAGCGCTCGCCGTCTGCGTACGACACGATGCCGGGGGCGGCGACGGTCACCGACCGCACCCGCCGGTGGACGTACTCCCCCACACCGTCGATGCGGCCGGTGTAGAGGCGCGGGTAGGAGCGGACCAGCTTGCGCTTGGTCATCCGGGTGATCACGACGACGTCGAGCAGCCCGTCGTCGAGCAGCGCGCCCTCGGCGATCCGCAGGCCGCCCCCGAACGACGGCCCGTTGCCGACCGCCACGAGCATCGCCTCGTGCTCGACGGTCTCGTCGTCGAGCTGCAGCACGTAGGAGATCGGGCGGAAGGTGCGCAGCTCGGCCAGCGTCGCGAGGCTGTAGCGCAAGGGCCCCCTCGGCCAGGTCATCGTGTTGGCGCGTTCGTTGACGACGGCGTCGAAGCCGGCCGCCAGCACGCTGACGAAGTACCGGTCGCCGCTGCGCGCCAGGTCGATCCGGCGGCGGCGCGACGCGATCACCCGGTCCGCCGCCGCGACCGGGTCCCGGCGCGGCAGGTCGAGGTAGCGGGCGACGTCGTTGCCGGTGCCGGCGGGGATCAGGCCGAGCGGTACCCCGCTGCCGGCCACCGCCTGCACCCCGAGGTGCACCAAGCCGTCGCCGCCGCACACCACCAGCGCCTCGACGCTGTCGGCGACGCAGGCCCGGGCCAGGTCGGCAGCCTCGTCCGCGTCGCGCCCCGCGATGTTGCGCACGACGAATCCGCTCTCGCGCAGCCGGGTGAGAGCCGCGTCGCGGTGCCGCGCGCCCCTGCCGCGGCCTGCTGTGGGATTGGTCAGCAGCGCGATCTCGCGTCCCCGCGCGCGGAGGTCGGACGCAGCCGGGTGGTGCATGGCGCGACCCTATCCCCCGGCTCGTGACTCGCTGAGGCGCAGGAGGGCGGCGTAGCTCCAAGCGTGGGCGCCGACCGCCCGGGCCAGCCGTCCCAGGGCGTCGAGCACGAGGTCGGGGTCCAGGCGCGTGCCGGGCACAGCGAGCACCATGCGTCCGTCGACCTCGCCGATGACGACCTGCCCGTGGCGCCACGCCTGGTGCACCCGCGAGCGGCTGGCGTCGTCGACGACGGGGGCCGGGTAGGCCTCGTCGACGGCGAGCAGGTCGCACACCAGGTCGCTCTCGCCGTCCGCGCTCAGTCGCCCGCGGGCCAGGTGCCCGGACCGCAGGCCGCCGTCGGCGCACCACACCACGTCAGCGGTGCCGAGCCACTCCGGCAGGTCGAACGGATCGATGTCGGTGATCGGGGCCTGCATGGACCCAGCCTGTCAGAGGGGCGAGAGCTCGTCCGGCGAGAGGCCCCGGTTGGGTGAGGTCCGGGCCCGGCGGCGGTCGTTGAGCCGGGCGATCGCCTCCGAGACGAAGAACAGCAGCACCATCGGTCCGGCCATCAGGACCATCGAGAACGGGTCGGCCGACGGCGTGGCGACCGCGGCGAAGACGAAGGTGCCGATGATGATCCACGGCCGGTACGCCTTGAGGGAGGACCCCTTGACCACTCCGGCCAGGTTGAGCAGGACCACGAACACCGGGATGTTGAAGGCTAGGCCGAACACCAGGAGCGTGCGGGTGAAGAACTGGAGGTAGTCGTTGAAGTCGGTGAGGTTGGTGACGCCCTCGGGGTTGAAGCCGATCAGCACCTCGAGCGCCATGGGCAGCGTCAGGTAGCCGAGGGCGACGCCCGCGATGAACAGCGGTCCGGCGATCGCCGCGAAGATCCGGCTCATCTTGCGCTCCTGGGCGTAGAGCCCGGGGAGCACGAAGGCCCAGATCTGGTAGAGCCAGTAGGGCGCGGTGACGACGGCGGCGGCGAAGCCGCCCAACGTCAGCCAGAGGAGGAGACCCGCCCCGGCGCCGCTCGTGGTGGCGACCGTCTTGCCCTCGGGCAGCTTGGCCTGGGCGTCGGAGTAGGGGCCGTAGACCGCGTCGTAGAGGGCGTGGCGGAAGACGATGGCCAGCGCGAAGGCCAGCAGGAAGACCATCAGGCAGCGCAGCAGGCGCGCGCGGAACTCGCGGAAGTGGTCCGAGAGCGCCATCCGGCCGTCCGGGCCGACCTCGTGGCGGGGCCGGCCGCTGAACAGGCCGACGAGTCCGGCGATCCTCACGCGCGTCGCGACTGCGGGTCAGGCGGTGGTGTCGTCGCGCCGCTGGCGCAGCACCTCGCCCGAGGGGTCCCGGGAGACGTCCTGGGCTGCGTCGTTGCGAGCCTCGATCTCGCGCTGCTCCGGCGTCTTGGTGCCGTCGTCCTCGTCGCGCAGACCCTTGGTCTCGGTCTTGAAGATGCGGAGGGCCTGGCCGGAGCTCCGGGCCAGGTCGGGAAGCTTGGCGGCACCGAAGACGAGCACGACGATCGCGAGGATCACCAGCCACTCCAGACCCTGCGGCATGCCGATCAAGGGGTTGGTCATGAGGTAACTCCGTCACTTCCGAGGGGCGCTGAGGTTGTGTGCGAGGGGTCCTGCGGGTTCGTGCCCGAGTCTACGCGGTCGACCTCGTAGAGGCTGAGCGCCGCCCGTGCCGCGGCTGTGAACGACTCCGCGAAGGAGGCCGGCGCCACGATGGTGGCATGCGGGGCGAGCCGCAGGAGGAGCGAGCGCACCCACTCCTCGCTGGCGACCTGCAGGTCGACCTCGACGGTGTCGTCGGGTCCGGGCCGCTGGGCGCTGATCTCGTAGTACTCCATCACCCAGCGTGCCGGCGGGGCGAGCCGCAGGGTGACCGTGGTCGTCTCGGCGTCGCTGAACCAGCCCTTGGTGAGGTCGCGCGCCCGGGCGCCGGGATCGGCCACGGGGCTGTCCAGCTCGGTGGCGGCCACGATGCGGTCCACGCGGAACGCCCGGTCGCCCTGCGCGGTGTGGCACCACGCGTCGAGGTAGAGCAGGTCCTCCACCCGGGCCAGGCCACGGGGGTCGACGAGCCGTTGCGACTCCTCGTCACGTGACGGGACGTAGTAGGTCATCTGCACCTGGTGTCCGTGCGCGATCGCCGACTCCAGCACCGGCACGATGGCGCTGCCCTCCAGCGGCGTGGGCGCGACGTGCAGCCGCAGCAGGCCCTCGCCGTCCTGGCCGGCGGCCTCCTCGAGCTTGGCCAGCGTGCGCTGGATGACGTCGCGAGCCTCCGCGGGCGCTGTCTCGACCATGGTGCGCAGCGCGACCACGAGCGAGGTGGCCTCCGCCGGGGAGAACCGCACGGGCCGGGCGAGGTAGTCGGCGTTGTCGACGCGGATGACGCGCTCGCCCTCGAGCGCCTCGAGGTCGACCTCGATCAGGTCGCCGGGGAGGCCCGGCGAGAGGCCGGTCATGAACAGCAGCCGCAGGTCGCGCTCGATCGTGTCGGCGTCGGTGCCGAAGTGTGCGGCGGCCTCGTCGAGGCGCACCTCACCGCGAGCGAGCAGGTACGGGACAAGGGCCAGCAGTCGCGCCACCTGGTCCGGGGCGGTGTCGCCGGCGTGCGTGCTCATCGGCCGACCTCCTCGAGACCGGCGACGGCACGGAGGCGGGAGACCACGTCGTCACGCAGGGACTGCGGCCGCTCGACCACGACGTCGGCGCCGTAGGTGAGCACCTCGTCGGAGAGCTCGTGGACCGGACCCTCGACGACGACGGCGTCCCAGCCGGGCCGGTCGGGCACCGGTGTCACCGACTCCGCGCGCCGGCGCAGCCCCAGGCCCGTGCCCTGCCGCACGCGCACCTCGGCACGCACCGACGGCGCCGACGGCGAGAGCCGGCGGGCGACCGCGCGCACGTCGGTGCCAGCCGGGACGTCGTACGCGCCGGACTTGCCGCTCGCGCGCACGGGCCCGACGATGCGGGAGAGCCGGAAGACGCGCTCGGCGCCGCGGTCGACGTCGAAGCCGACGACGTACCAGCGTCCCGAGGACCGCACCAGGCCCCACGGCTGCAGCCGGCGCGTGGTCGGCTGGGCCTCGCTGGGGCGCTGGTAGGGAAAGCTGACCTGGCGGCGCTTGCCGACGGCGTCCCACAGCGGCTCGAACGCCGGCTCGTCAGCACTGATGGCCGGTGCGACCACCTGGAGGCGCGTGGGGTCGATCTCGACGCCCTGGCCCTTGAGCTTGGCCAGGGCGCGCCCCGTCGCCTTGGCGAGGGTGGCCTGCTGCCAGACCTGTGCGGCGAGCCCGAGCACGGCCGCCTCGTCGGACTCGAACCGGATCTCGGGCAGCGAGGTCTGCTCGGTGGGGATGCGGTAGCCGATCTCGTCGTCGAAGAAGGCGTCGGCGCTGCCGACCTCGATGACGGCGCCGATCTGTCGCAGGGCGTCCTTGTCGCGCTCGAAGGCACGCTCGAACGCCTCGTCGCCCGCCGGCCCGCGCGGGTGGTCGGCGTAGCAGGCCGCGCGGATCGCGTCCTTGCCGATGAACCGCTTGGCGCCGAGCAGCAGGATGTGCAGGTTCATCAGGCGCTCCGCCCGAGGCTGTGCCACCGCCGCTCCCCTACCCGTCGTGCCGCTCGTGAGTGCTGTCGCCTAGGACGCGGCGAGGATGTCGACGACGAAGAACAAGGTGTCGGTGCCCTTGATGCCGGCCTGCTCGTTGCCCTTCTTGCCGTAGCCCTTGGCCGGCGGGATCTCGAGGATCACCCGCGAGCCCACGGTGCGCCCGACCAGCCGCTCGTCCCAGCCGGCGATGACCTGGCCGACACCGATCGGGAACTCGGCCGGCTCCTTGCTGTAGGACTCGTCGAACGGCTCCTCGGCGTTGTAGACCTGCCCGAGGTAGTCGACGGTGAGGGTCTGGCCGGACTTCACCTTGGCGCCGTCGCCCTTGACGAGGGTCGTGGCGATGAGCTCGCCACTGGGCTCGTGGGCGTCGGTGAAGTCGAGCCCGGTGATGACGCCGTCCTCCTCGATGAGGCTGGGGGCCCACCCGGCGGGCTTCTTCTTCTCGCCCTGCGGGCCGTCGAGCGGCGGCACGGTCTCCGAGCGGTCGAGGATGTCGACGATCGCGAGAACCGCGTCCTTGTTGCCGATCCCGATGCTGGGGTTGCCGGCCTCGCCGTACGCCTCCTCCGCCGAGGTCAGCATCACCACGCGGTCACCGACCTGGTGGCCGATCAGGGCCTCGCGCAGGAACGGGAGGATGTCGTCGGCGACCTCGAGGGACTGCGGGCCCGACTCGTAGGTGCTCTGAGCCTCCTCTTCGGTGAACCCGTTGCCGATCCACCAGTTGGCGGAGACGGTGTCGCCGTCGGCGACGGTCTCGCCGTCGCCCTCGACGAGGACCTCGATCTCCTCCTGGGAGCCGTCGAGGCGGCCGTCGAAGGTCACCTTGGGCTCCTTGCCCTGCTTGCCCTCGATCGTGACCGAGTTCAGCGGCTTGCCGCCGGCCTCGTCGGACTCGCTGGAGCCGGAGCCGCAGGCGGCCAGGCCGAGCAGGCTGAGGGCGAGGACACCGCTGAGGGCGGCGGAACGTACACGGGACACAGGTTCACCTTGTTCGAGTCGGTCGGCGTTGCCGGGTCACCCTATCCAGCCGCCCCCACCCGCCGCGTCGCGACACCGGCACGAGTCGGTCACAGGCCGGTCACATCCCGTCGATGAGCCTCTGCACCCGCTCGTCGTACGCCTTGAACGGGTCCTTGCACAGCACGGTGCGCTGCGCCTGGTCGTTGAGCTTGAGGTGCACCCAGTCGACGGTGAAGTCACGGCGCCGCTCCTGGGCCTTGCGGATGAACTCGCCGCGCAGCCGTGCGCGGGTGTTCTGCGGCGGCACGCTCTTGGCCTCGAAGATCTTCAGGTCGCTGGCCACGCGGGCGACCGCGCCGCGCTTCTCCAGCAGGTAGTAGAGGCCACGACCGCGGTGGATGTCGTGGTAGGCGAGGTCGAGCTGGGCGATCCTCGCGTCGCCGAGCGAGAGACCGTGCTTGGCGCGGTAGCGCTCGATGAGCTTGAGCTTGATGACCCAGTCGATCTCACGGTCCACCAGGCCGAGGTCGTCGGACTCGACCGCCTTGAGGCCGCGCTCCCACAGGTCGAGCGCTCGCTCGATCGTCGGCGTCGAGATCTGGCGCCGGTCGACGAAGTCGCGGGCCTTGGCGAGGTACTCGGACTGGATGTCCAGGGCACTGGCCTCACGACCGTTGGCCAGGCGCACCTTGCGCTGCCCGGTGGGGTCGTGGCTGATCTCGCGGATCGCGCGAATCGGGTTCTCCATCGTGAGGTCGCGCATCACCACGCCCTCCTCGATCATCCGCAGCACCAGGTCGCACGACGCGAGCTTGAGCATCGTGGTCGTCTCGCTCATGTTGGAGTCCCCGACGATCACGTGCAGCCGGCGGAACCGCTCGGCGTCGGCGTGCGGCTCGTCGCGCGTGTTGATGATCGGGCGGCTGCGCGTCGTGGCGCTGCTGACGCCCTCCCAGATGTGCTCGGCGCGCTGACTCACGCTGTACGACGCCCCGCGCGGGGTCATCACCACCTTGCCCGCGCCGACCACGATCTGGCGGGTCACGAGGAACGGGATGAGGATGTCGGCGAGCCGGCTGAACTCGCCCGCCCGGCCGACGAGGTAGTTCTCGTGGCAGCCGTAGGAGTTCCCGGCGGAGTCGGTGTTGTTCTTGAACAGGTAGATGTCGCCGGCGATCCCCTCCTCGTGGAGGCGGTTCTCGGCGTCGAGCAGGAGTCCCTCGAGGATCCGCTCGCCGGCCTTGTCGTGCGTGACGAGCTCGACGATGTCGTCGCACTCGGGGGTGGCGTACTCCGGGTGGCTGCCGACGTCGAGGTAGAGCCGCGCGCCGTTGCGGAGGAAGACGTTGGACGACCGGCCCCAGCTGACCACCTTGCGGAACAGGTAGCGCGCGACCTCGTCGGGGCTCAGGCGGCGCTGGCCCTTGAACGTGCACGTCACGCCGTACTCGTTCTCGATGCCGAAGATCCGCCGGTCCACACGCCCACCCTAGTCGCGAGGAGGTCACGGTCAGGGGACCCGCACGTGGACGGCGCCGCGTCGCGTGCCGGCTTGACCGGCTCGCCTACGGTGCGGGCATGGACGACCACAGCGCACCCACTCCCCCGCCCGCCTCCTCGCCCGGCGCTGCACACACCGGCGCTGCCCCGACCGCGCCGTCGTGGGCCGTCGACATCGCGACGGCACTCGTCACCGGCGTCGTCACGGCGAGGTTCCCGATGCAGCGCTGGTCGCGGACCGCGCGGTGGGCGACGCACGGCGGGATGGGCGCGCTGACCGGCGTCGCGACCGGCTGGTCCGTGACTCGCGCCGGTGCGCTCGCGGATCCGGAGGACCCCGACGCGCCGCCGGCCAGCCCCGGCGGCGCGCGGGTCGCAGCGCTCGCGGTGCTGGCCGGTGCCGCCACTGTCGGGCTGAGCCGCGGCGGCGAGGCAGCCGACACGTGGGTGGAGCGCCGACTGGCGGACCGCGGCGTACGCCGCCCGCGGCTGTGGATGGGCATCGCGGCGGGCGGCGTGTCGCTGGCGATGAGCGCCGTGGACCGCCGCCGGGCCGCGACCCGCGCGAGCGTCGGGGACTGAGCGGCTAGGGCTTACCCGGCTCCGGGGCCGGCGGCTGCGGGGCCGGAGGCGTGGCCTCGCCCGGCGCCGCAGGGTCGGTGGGCGTCTGGCCGGCGGGCCGCGAGGGAGGAGCGATCGGCGGCGCGACCGGGGGCTCCCCGGTCACCGGGTCCTCCAGCGGCGGCGTCGCGCCGGAGACCTGGTCGGTCGGGTCGGCGGGGTCGTCGATGCCCGACTGTCGCGGACCGGAGCCGGCGAGCGCGTCCTCTGCGGTGGGCGCTGCGGGCTCCTCCGCACCGCGCTGGCCGAGGAGCTCAGCCAGCCGCGCCTCGCGCAGCCGCAGGAACTTGCGGGGCTGCGACCGGGTGCGGTCGAGCACCGCCACCTCGAGGTCGCGGACCGGGATGACCCGGTCCTCGGTCTCGGTGTGCCCCAGCGCGGCCACGGCCACTCGCAGCGTGTCGGGCAGCGAGGCGCCCTCGACGTAGTGCCGGGCCAGGTGTCCCGCGACGACGTCGGCCGCGCCGCCCATCACCGCATAGCCGTGCTCGTCGGCGACCTGGCCGTCGTAGGTGAGCCGGTAGAGCTGGTCGTCGGCGGCACTGTCACCGATCTCGGCGACGAAGATCTCGACCTCGTAGGGCTTCTCGCCGCCGGAGGAGAAGATCGTGCCGAGCGTCTGGGCGTACGCGTTGGCCAGCCCGCGCCCGGTGACGTCGCGCCGGTCGTAGGCGTAGCCGCGCATGTCGGCCAGGCGCACGCCGGCGATGCGCAGGTTCTCGAACTCGTTGTAGCGCCCGACCGCCGCGAAGGCGATCCGGTCGTAGATCTCGCTGACCTTGTGCAGCGCCTGCGAGGGGTTCTCGGAGACGAACAGGACCCCGTCGGCGTACTGGACGGCGACGACCGAGCGCCCGCGGGCGATGCCTTTGCGCGCGAAGTCGGCCCGGTCCTTCATCAGCTGCTCGGGCGAGACGTAGAACGGCATGCTCATGTGTCGGGTCTCCTAGACCAGCTCGGCGGCGGGACCGTCGGGACGCTGCATGCGGGCGGCGATCATCCGGTCGGCGATGACGGAGACCTCCTCGTCGGGCATGCGTCGGCCGCCGTCGGCGGTGATGACGTGGACGACAGGGAAGATCCGGCGGGTGATGTCGGGCCCCCCGGTGGCCGAGTCGTCGTCGGCGGCGTCGTAGAGCGCCTGGACGACGGCGGTCACGGCACCACCGGCGTCGAGGTCGTCGCGGTAGAGCTTCTTCAGCGACCCGCGGGCGAACAGCGACCCGGACCCGACCGAGTGGAACGCGGTCTCCTCGTAGCGCCCGCCGGTGACGTCGTAGCTGAAGATCCGACCCTGGCCGGCGTCGAGGTCGAACCCGGCGAAGAGGGGGACCACCGCGAGGCCCTGCATGGCCAGGCCGAGGTTGGCCCGGATCAGGGCAGCGAGCCGGTTGGCCTTGCCGTCCATGGACAGCGTCGTGCCCTCGATCTTCTCGTAGTGCTCGAGCTCGGTCTGGAACAGCCGCACCATCTCCACGGCGAGGCCGGCGGTGCCGGCGATGCCGACGACGGAGTACTCGTCGGCGGGGAAGACCTTCTGGATGTCGCGCTGGGCGATGATGTTGCCCATCGTGGCGCGCCGGTCGCCGGCCATCACCACCCCTCCGGGGAACGTCGCGGCCACGATCGTGGTGCCGTGCGGGGCGAGGTCGCCGGCAGCGCCTGCGGGCACGGCGCGACGCGAGGGCAGCAGGTCGGGCGCCTCGGTGCCGAGGAAGTCGGCGAAGCTCGAGGTGCCGGGCGCCATGAAGGACGCCGGCAGGCGGGAGTCGGTCATGCGGTCACTGACCGCCCTTCTGGATGAACGACTTCACGAAGTCCTCGGCGTTGGTCTCGAGGACCTCGTCGATCTCGTCGAGGATCGCGTCGACGTCCTCGTCGATCATCTCCTTGCGCTCGGCGACGTCGGTCTCGGTGACCTCCTCGGTCACCTCCTCGGTCTCGGAGGACCTGCGCGGCTGCTTCTGCTCCTGTGCCATGGCTCGACCCTATCCACTCCCACTGACGCGACAAGGAGGTTCACCCTGCCGGGCGCGGCCGACCGGGCGCCGCGACAGGTCAGCGGGTGATGGCGGCGACCAACGCCTGGGCGGAGTCGCTGCGGTCGATCAGCTCGCCGACGTGCGCGCGGGTCCCGCGCAGCGGGTCGATGGTCGGCACCCGCTGGAGCGACTCGCGCCCGGGGAGGTCGAAGATGACCGAGTCCCACGACGCAGCGGCCACCGAGTCGGCGTACTTGTCGAGGCAGCGACCCCGGAAGTAGGCGCGGGTGTCGACCGGCGGGTCGTGCATCGCCGCCTCGATGGTGGCGTCGTCGAGCAGCCGGGTGACCCGACCGGCGGCGGCGAGGCGGTGGTAGAGGCCCTTGTCGGGGCGCACGTCGGCGTACTGCAGGTCGATGAGGTGCAGCTTGGCGTCGTCCCAGGCGAGCCCGTCGCGGTCGCGGTACTGGTTGAGCAGCTTGAGCTTGGCCACCCAGTCCAGCTCGGCGGCACACTCCATCGGGTCGCGCTCGAGGCGCGTGAGCACCGACTCCCACCGGGCCAGCACGTCGACGGTCTGCTCGTCGGCGTCGGCGCCGTAGCGGTCCTCGACGTACTTGCGCGCCAGCTCGAGGTACTCCAGCTGCAGCTGTACGGCGGTGAGCCGGCGCCCGTCGCGCAGCGTGACGAGCTGGCGCAGCGTGGGGTCGTGGGACACGTCGCGCAGCGCACGGACCGCGCCCTCGACGCTGAGGTCGCGGTCGATGTAGCCGTCCTCGATCATGGCGAGGACGAGCGAGGTCGTGCCGGACTTGAGGTAGATCGAGGTCTCGGCGAGGTTGGCGTCGCCGATGATCACGTGGAGGCGACGGTAGACCGCGGGATCGGCGTGCGGCTCGTCGCGGGTGTTGATGATCGGCCGCTTGAGCGTCGTCTCGAGGCCGACCTCGACCTCGAAGTAGTCCGCGCGCTGGCTGATCTGGAAGCCCCGCTCGGGCGTGGTGTCGCGGCCGTCCTGGCCGATCCCCACCCGGCCGGCGCCGGTGACGACCTGCCGGGAGACGAAGAACGGCGTCAGGTGGCGCACGATCTCGGCGAAGGGCGTCGAGCGGCGCATCAGGTAGTTCTCGTGGGCGCCGTAGGACGCGCCTTTGTTGTCGGTGTTGTTCTTGTAGAGCACGATCGGTGCGCTGCCCGGCACCTGCGCGGCCATCCGGGAGGCGTCGAGCATCACCTGCTCCCCCGCCTTCTCCCACCGCACGACGTCGAGCGGCGTGGTCACCTCCGGCGAGGAGTACTCGGGGTGGGCGTGGTCGACGTAGAGGCGGGCACCGTTGGTGAGGATGACGTTGGCCAGGCCCAGGTCCTCGTCGGTCAGCTGCGTCGGGTCGGCCAGCTGGCGCGACATGTCGAAGCCGCGTGCGTCGCGCAGGGGCGACTCCTCCTCGAAGTCCCAGCGCGCCCGGCGGGCCCGCACCGTCGAGGTGGCGTAGGCGTTGACGATCTGCGAGGAGGCCACCATCGGGTTCGCCGAGGGCTGGCCTTGCACCGAGATGCCGTACTCCACCTCCGTGCCCATCACGCGTCGTACGCTCATACGGTGAGCCTACGGGTGTGGGACGAGCACGTCGTGCCTCGACTGACGGACCTGAGCCTGCGCGGGCACGAGGTCGTCGAGCTGCGGGAGGCGGTGTGCGCCGGGCTCACCGGACGGGTGCTCGAGATCGGCTTCGGCAGCGGCCTCAACGTGCCGTGGTACCCGCCCGCGGTGACCTCCGTGACCGCGATCGAGCCGTCCGACGTCGGCTGGCGGCTCTCGGCGAGCAGGCGCGCGCTCACCACGGTGCCGGTCGAGCGCGCGGGCCTCGACGGGCAGCGCCTGGACCTGGCGGACGCCTCGCACGACTGCGCCCTGGTCACGTTCAGCCTGTGCACCATCCCGGACGCGGTGCTGGCGTTGCGCGAGGCGCGGCGGGTGGTGCGCGACGACGGCCACCTCCACGCGTTGGAGCACGGTCTGGCTCCCGATGCGTCCGTACGCCGCTGGCAGCGCCGGCTGGAACCGGCGCAGCGCGCACTCGCGGGCGGGTGCCACCTCACCCGCGACATCCCCGCGATCGTGCGGGACGCGGGCTGGGAGACGATCGATGTCGAGCGGTCCTACCTGCCGGGACCGGCGATGAGCCGCCCCTGGGCGTGCTGCTACCGGCTCCTCGCGGCATGAAGGGCCGTCGCGGGCATCAGCGTCCGCGGCGCAGGTAACCCATGAGGAAGAGCACGATGAGCACGACGACGACGATGATCAGGATGGTCTTCATCTGTTCAACCTAGCGGCGCGACGCGCCGGGGCCACCTTCCTGAGGGGGTGTGTCGCTCACGGACGGGACTGCCACGCGTGGGCGAGGTTCACCGCGACGATGCCTGCGAGCGTGACCAGGAGCGCCAGGAACTGGCCGTTGACCCCCAGCGCGATGCTGATCGGGATGAAGGCGACCAGCGAGACGATCCCGAGTGCGAGCTGGCGGCCGCCGGCGCCTGCGACCGCCGCCGTACGGCGCTGCTGCAGCGCCACCTGATCGGCGACGCGCCGCTCCACCGCCCGCTCGATCCGCTCGGCGAACCCGTCGACGAGCTCGGCGTCGTAGCGGGCGCCGAGCTCGCGACGGGTCGCCAGCGCGGCCTCGATGTCGCCGTGGCCGAGCTCGTCGTGCTGGTTCACCGGAGGCTCACAGGTACTGCCCGGTGTTGGCCACGGTGTCGATCGAGCGGCCCGGCTCGGTGCCCTGCTTGCCGGTGATGAGGGTGCGGATGAAGACGATGCGCTCGCCCTTCTTGCCGGAGATCCGCGCCCAGTCGTCCGGGTTCGTGGTGTTGGGCAGGTCCTCGTTCTCCTTGAACTCGTCGACGCACGCCTGGAGCATGTGCTGCACGCGCAGCCCGCGCTGGGCAGGGTTGAGGCCACTGTCGAGGAAGTCCTTGATCGCCATCTTCTTGGCGCGGTCGACGATGTTCTGGATCATCGCGCCGGAGTTGAAGTCCTTGAAGTAGAGGACCTCCTTGTCGCCGTTGGCGTAGGTCACCTCGAGGAAGCGGTTCTCCTCCGACTCGGTGTACATCCGCTCCACGGTCGCGCGGATCATCGCGTTGACCGTCGCCGCACGGTCCTGGCCGAACTCGGCGAGGTCGTCGGCGTGCAGCGGCAGCGTCGGGGTGAGGTACTTGGAGAAAATGTCGCGCGCCGACTCGGCGTCGGGGCGCTCGATCTTGATCTTCACGTCCAGGCGGCCCGGTCGCAGGATCGCCGGGTCGATCATGTCCTCGCGGTTGGAGGCACCGATCACGAGCACGTTCTCCAGCGCCTCGACGCCGTCGATCTCGCTGAGCAGCTGGGGCACGATCGTGTTCTCGACGTCGGACGAGACACCGGATCCGCGGGTGCGGAACAGGGAGTCCATCTCGTCGAAGAACACGATGACCGGGGTGCCCAGCGAGGCCTTCTCACGTGCCCGCTGGAAGACCAGTCGGATGTGGCGCTCGGTCTCGCCGACGTACTTGTTGAGCAGCTCGGGGCCCTTGATGTTGAGGAAGTAGGACTTCCCGGACGCCCCCGTACGCTCGGCGACCTTCTTGGCCAGCGAGTTGGCGACCGCCTTGGCGATCAGCGTCTTGCCGCAGCCCGGCGGACCGTAGAGCAGCACGCCCTTGGGCGGCTTGAGCTCGTGGTCGCGGAACAGCTCCGGGTGGAGGTAGGGAAGCTCGACGGCGTCGCGGATCGCGTCGATCTGGGTGGCGAGCCCGCCGATCTGCGTGTAGTCGATGTCGGGCACCTCCTCCAGGACGAGCTCCTCCACCTCGGACTTGGGCACGACCTCGTAGACGTAGCCCGCGCGGGTGTCCAGCAGCAGCGAGTCGCCGGCGCGGATGGTGACGCCCTCGGCGCGCAGCGGCTCCGCGAGGCGGACGACGCGCTCCTCGTCGGCGTTGGCGATGACCAGGGCCCGCTCGCCGTCGGCGAGGACCTCCTTGAGCATCACCACCTCACCGACCTGCTCGAAGTCGAGGGCGGCGACGACGTTGAGCGCCTCGTTGAGCATGACCTCCTGCCCGCGTACGAGCGAGTCGAGCTCGACGGCGGGGCTCACGCTCACCCGCAGCTTGCGGCCGCCGGTGAAGACGTCGACGGAGTCGTCGTCGTTGCGCCCCAGGAAGGTGCCGAACCCGGCGGGCGGCTGCGCCAGCCGGTCGACCTCCTCCTTGAGCGTGGTGATCTGGTCGCGCGCGTCACGCAGGGTCTGCGCGAGGCGCTCGTTCTGGCTGGAGACGGCCGCCAGGGACCGTTGGGCGTCGGCCAGGCGGCTCTCCAGGCCGCGGGACTGCCCGGGGACGTCGTCGAGGCGGCGGCGCAGGTCGCTCACCTCGGCCTCCAGGTAGCGCACCTGGGTGGTCAGTTGCTCGCGTGTCGGCTCAGACATCTCGCACCTCCTGGTCAGTGACACTACCCACAGACCGATGGGACGGACACGGACACGCGCCTGAGTCGGTCACCGTTTCGCCACGGCGCCGACACCCGCCGGTCGCCCGGGACGCGCCTGCGGTCGGACGGCGCTCAGCCGGCGTTGAGGCGGCGGATCGCGTCCAGCTCGACCGGGTCGAAGGCGCCGGAGACCGCCAGGACCTGCTGCAGCACGGCCGACTTGCCGGCGACGTAGGTGTCGATGTCCATTCCGGGCTCGGCCGCCAGGGCGAGCTTCACCGCGGCGTACGCCTCGCGCAGGTCGTCGCGGCTGCGCAGGACGTCGCGCACGGCGAGGTGGTTGCGCACGTGGGTGGTGCCCGCCGTGCACACGTAGACGTGGCGGCGGGGCGGCCCGGGCGCGTGGAAGGCCTCCCGGCCCGGCACTCCGAGGTCGCCGCGGTGCACGTAGCCCGCCGTCCCCAGCGCCGTGATCGCCGCGTCGACGTCGCCGGCCTCCACGATCACGTCGATGTCGAGGATCGGCTTGGCGGCCAGGCCGGGGACGGACGTCGATCCGACGTGCTCGACCGAGGCCGAGGCCACGCCGGCCAGGGCGGCCCGCAGGACGGCGGCCACGTCCTCGAACTGCGCCGCCCAACCGGGCGACCAGGCGACGACCTCGATCGTGCTCATGCGGACAGGCTCATGCGGTGGCGCTCACTCGACCTCGGGCCCGAGCTCGAGCGGCGGGACGTCCGCCGGACGGGGACCGGTGTAGTCGCGGCCGTAGGCCCCGGGAGCGGGTCGGCGCGTCTTGCGGGGAGCCTTCTCCCCCGGCGCCATCCGGCGGGCGGTGACGAGGAAGGCGGT
This sequence comes from Nocardioides sp. SYSU D00065, assembly GCF_017916425.1. Classification (GTDB taxonomy): domain Bacteria; phylum Actinomycetota; class Actinomycetes; order Propionibacteriales; family Nocardioidaceae; genus Nocardioides. The sequence goes on from NZ_JAFMSX010000005.1 coordinate 124,232, forward strand.
GTGGCCGATCATCTTGTGCCCCGGCCGCACGGCCAGCCCCTCGACGTGCCAGTCGCGCACGAGGGACTCCCACGGCTGCGGCTCGGTGAAGCCGCCGTGCACGCGCAGCGTCTCCACGACCCGGGACAGCTGGGTGGTGGTGGCGACGTAGGCGCACACGATGCCGCCCGGCACCAGCGCGTCGGCGACCACGTCGATGCAGCTCCACGGGTCGAGCATGTCGAGGATGATCCGGTCGACCGTCCCCAGAGTGGGCAGGCCGTCCTTGAGGTCGCCCAGGCGCAGGTCCCACGCGGGGTGCGTCTGGCCCGCGGGGGCGGAGAAGAACTGGTCGACGTTGCGCCGGGCGACGTCGGCGAACTCCTCGCGCAGCTCGAACGACGTCACCTTGCCCCACGGACCGACGGCCCGAAGCAACGAGCAGGTGAGGGCGCCCGACCCGGCGCCGGCCTCGACCACGCGCGCGCCAGGGTAGATGTCGGCGAGCGCCACGATCTGGGCGGCGTCCTTGGGGTAGACGACGGCCGCGCCGCGCGGCATCGACACGACGAACTCGCTGAGCAGCGGGCGGAACACGAGGTACTGCCCGCCGGCGGACGAGGTGACGGTGAACCCCTCGTCCCGGCCGATCAGCTCGTCGTGGTCGAGGTGTCCCTTGTTGGAGAAGAAGCGCTTGCCGGCGACCAGCTCGAAGTTGTGCTTGCGCCCCTTCTGGTCGGTCAGCCGCACCCACTCTCCCTCGCGCAGGGGGCCGCGGTGCACCCCCGACCAGGCCTCGGGCGGAACGTCGGGAGAGGGCTCGGACATGGCCGGAAGACTAGTGCTCCGGGGGCCGATCCACTCAGCCGGCGGCGTTGTGCCGGAAGGCTCGGTCGACGTCGGCGGTGGTCAGCACGCCGTAGATCCGCCCGTCCTCCTCGACGAGGAGGTACTCGTCGGCCGGGCGCCGGCTGATCGCGAGGATCAGCTCCTCCCCTGCCACTGTGGCCGGCAGGGTCAGCCCCTCCTCCACCGCCCGCGTCACCGTCGACACGGCCACCCACGGGCGCCGTTCTGCCGGCATGGCGACGACCGCGGCCTCGCTGACGATCCCCAGCGGGGTCCCGTCGGGTGCGACCGTCACGATGCTGCCGGCCTGCGCCTCCTGCGCCCGACGTACCGCCTCGGCGAGCGGCAGGTCGCCCGGGACGGTGAGCGTGCGCCGGGCCAGGGGACGCGCCACCAGCGCGGGCAGCCGCTCACGGACCCGGGCGTGGGCGATCGCAGCGGTCGCCGCCGTCCAGAGGAACAGGCCCAGGACGAAGACCAGGACCAGGTCGAGCACCGTCGTCGCGACGCCCGTCAGCGGCTCCTGGACCAGCGGCCACGCCAGCAGGGCGAGCGCGGCCAGTCGGCCGCCCCAGGCGGCGACGATGGTGGCCTTGTGCTGGTTGCCCGAGGCGCCCCAGACCGCGGCCTTCAGCACGCGACCGCCGTCGAGCGGCAGACCCGGCACGAGGTTGAGCACGCCGATCACCAGGTTGGCGCCGCCGAGCCCCTCCACGGCCACCCGCAGAAGCCCTTCGGGGACCAGGAACGAGCCGCCGAACGCCACCGCGCCGACGGCGATCGAGGTCAGCGGCCCCACCACGGCGATCCAGAACTCGTGGCGCGGACGGCGCGAGACGCCGTCCACCTCGGTCATGCCGCCCAGGAAGTGCAGCGTGATCGAGCTGACGCCGTAGCCGAGGCGCTGGGCGGTGACGGCGTGGGAGGCCTCGTGCAGCAGCACCGAGAGGTAGAGCACCACGGCGAAGGCGAAGCCGGCGACGTACTTCCAGAAGCCCAGGCCCGGCTCCTCGAGCTCGATGCGCGGGGCGAACGCCAGCGAGATCAGCAGCGCGACGAGGAGCCACGAGCGCGTGATCAGCACGTCGATGCCGGCGATGGACCCGACGCGCAGCGTGCCCGGCGCGCGCGGCACGGGCGAGGGACCCGGGGTGGGCGCTGGATCGGCGGGACCGGACACGTCTCGACCCTAGCCAATGCCGCCCACAGCGGCTGCGCCCGCGCGGGCGGCTGTCGTACCCCCCGCCTAGGGTGACGGCGTCATGTCAGTCCAGTCCTCCGCCCCCAGCGCGCCGCCCCGCTCCCCCGCCGAGCGGGTCTCGACCCCGGTCGACGGCGTCGACGTGCTCGGCGCGCTGTCCCCGAGCCGGGCGGCCGACTTCATGAGCTGTCCGCTGATGTATCGCTTCCGCACCATCGACCGACTGCCGGAGACGCCCTCGCCCGACGCCGTGCGCGGCACGGTGGTGCACAAGGTGCTCGAGGACCTCTTCGACCTGCCGGCCGCCGAGCGCACGCCGGAGCGCGCGGGCGACATGCTCGTCCCGGCGTGGGACGTGCTGCTGGAGGCCGAGCCCGCGCTGGCCGAGATGTTCGGCGACGCCGGGCCCGACCTGGCGACGTGGCTCGCCTCGTGCCGCACCGTGCTCCAGCGCTACTTCGAGCTCGAGGACCCGCGCCGCCTCGAGCCCGCCGAGCGCGAGCTCTACGTCGAGGCGCTGCTCGACTCGCGGCTGCTCCTGCGCGGCTTCGTCGACCGCGTGGACGTCGCCGCGGACGGGCGGATCCGCATCGTCGACTACAAGACGTCGAGGTCGCCGCACGAGGACTACGAGGCCAAGGCGCTGTTCCAGATGCGGTTCTACGCCCTGGTCATCTGGCGCCTGCGCGGAGTGGTGCCCGCGGTGCTCCAGCTGATCTACCTCGGCAACGGGGAGATCCTGCGCTACGAGCCCGACGAGGCCGACCTGCTCGCCACCGAGCGCAAGGTCGAGGCGCTCTGGGCCGCGATCCGGCTCGCGCAGGAGACCGGCGACTGGCGGCCGCGGCCGTCGCGCGTGTGCGACTGGTGCTCGTTCCACCGGTTCTGCCCGACCAAGGGCGGCACCGTGCCCCCGCTGCCCGAGCACGCCCCACCAGCCGTCGACGCGTCGGTCGACGAGTCGGCGGGCTGACCCACACACCGGGCCGGCCTGGTCACTCCTGCGGCACGCTCCCCGCGGGGGTGTACGCCGCCGTGAGCCGGCCGAGGGCGGCGGCATCGATGCCGTCGAGGGTGTCCGCGAACACCCGCCCGGGCCCCTCGAGGATCGGCACGTGGTGCGGGACGCACAGCACCGTGCAGCCGGCAGCGACGGCGGACCGTGCACCGGTGTTGGAGTCCTCGATCGCCACGCAGTGCTGGGCGGCGAGTCCGAGCTCCGCTGCCGCCGTCAGGTAGGGCTCGGGGTGCGGCTTGCCGAACTCGACGCGGTCCCCGGTGACCACGGTGGCGAACGTGGCGGCGGGCAGGCGCGCCAGGATCGGGTCGACGAACCGCTGCCACGACATCGTGACCAGCGCGCAGGGCACGTCGTGCTCGCGCAGGTCCGAGAGCAGCTCGAGCGCACCGGGTCGCCACGGCACCTCGACCTCGACGCGGGCCACCACGCCGTCGAGCAGCTCGTCGACGATCTGCTGCGGGCTGCGGTCGATGCCCATGTGCCTGCGGATGTACTCGCCGGACTCGAGCAGCGCGTTGCCGACGAGGTTCATCGCGTGCTCGTGCGACCACGTGCCGCCGTACTTCTCGGCCATCGCGTACTCGGTGTCGATCCAGTAGGGCTCGGTGTCGACGAGGGTGCCGTCCATGTCCCACAGGACCGCGGCGGGCAGGTGGGTCGACATCGCCGGAGCAGTCACCCCACGACCCTATCGACCGCCGAGCCGGTCCCCCGACCGTGCCCACGACCCGGCACGCCGGCTGGCCAACGCGCGCGCACACCGGTAGACAGAGGCCGACCCGGAGACCCCGGGAGCTAGGAGCACACCATGGTCGCCGTCCACACCGCCATCGCGATCCTCCTGGTCATCGCGCTCATCATCCGGGTGCGCATCGACCCGGTCATCTCGCTGATCGTCGGCTCTCTCTACCTGGGCCTCGCCGCCGGCGTCGGATTCGCCGGCACCGTCGAGGCGATCACCACGGGCTTCGGCGGGATCATGGCGGAGGTCGGGCTCCTGATCGGCTTCGGAGTGCTGATCGGCTCGCTGCTCCACTCCACCGGTGCGTTCCGGCGCCTGGTGAGCCTGCTCGTGCAGCGGGTGGGCCCCGGCCGGCTGCCGTACGCGCTCACCTCGATGCTGGCGGTCGTGATGCCGTCGATCTACGTCGACGTGCAGGTCGTGCTGGCCGCGCCGGTCGCGCGCTCGGCCTCGCCGTTCATCGGCAAGGTGGGCCTGCCGGTGCTCGCCTCGGCGCTCGGCTGCGGGATCTTCGCGGGCTACGTCTTCGTGATCCCCGGCCTGGCCGCGATCTCCATCGCCGGGCTCCTGGACATCCGGCTGGGCGACTGGCTCGTCTGGGGCGTGGTCATCGGGCTGGTGACGGCGGTCGTGTCGACACTGCTCATGCGGCTGCTGTTCCACGCGGGCGGCTTCTGGAACCCCGAGACCGACGAGGAGGTCGACGAGGCGATGGTCGAGCAGGAGGCTGCCGACCGCGCGTACCTGACCGGGGAGGCGTCCTCCTCCGAGGAGGCGATCCGGCGCACCGACGCCGAGGCCGGCAGCGGCGTACGACGCCTGCCGCTGCTGGTCCTCATGCTGCCGATCCTGGTCCCGCTGCTGCTCATCGCCTTCGGCGCGTTCGCCGAGCTGGGCGACTGGTCCAACGAGTTCATCGCGTTCCTCGGCGACGCCAACATCGCACTGTTCATCGGCCTCGTCGGCGCGTACGCGCTCTCGCGCGCCTCCGCCGGCTCCGAGCGGACGAACGAGGCGATGGAGGACGGGTTCCACACCACCGGCGAGATCCTGCTCATCACCGGCGTCGGCGGCTCGCTCGGCGCCGTCATCGAGGCGACCGGGCTCGACAAGGTCCTCGGCGATCTGTTCCAGGCCGACGAGGGGGCGCCGGTGGTGCTGAGCATCCTGCTCGCCTGGTTCATCGCCGCCGTGCTGCACCTGGCGATCGGTTCGGTGTCGGTCGCGGCCATCACCGCCGCCGGGATCATCGCGCCGATCCTCGACTCGCTGACCATCTCCCCGCTTGTGATCGGCCTCGCCATCGCGTCGGGCGCCATGTTCGCGCTGCAGGTCAACAGCAACTTCTTCTGGATGTTCAAGTCGCTGCTCGGGCTCTCGACCAAGGGCACGCTGAAGACGCTCACGCTGGTCACCTCGGTGGCGTCGGTGGTGTCGCTGCCGCTGGTGATGCTGGCAGCGCTCGCCCTCTGAGAGCCGGCCCAGCCGGACGGCCGGGCCCCCTCGGGGTCGGGCCTCGGGGGTCAGTCCTCGGGGTCGTAGCCCAGGTTGGGCGAGAGCCACCGCTCGGCCTCGGCCAGGGTCCAGCCCTTGCGCTCGGCGTAGTCGGCGACCTGGTCGCGGGCCAGGCGGCCCACCACGAAGTACTGCGACTGCGGGTGGGAGTAGTAGAAGCCGCTGACCGAGGCCCCCGGCCACATCGCCATCGACTCGGTGAGCGTGATGCCGGTGTGCTCTTCGACGTCGAGCAGCTCCCACAGAGTCTGCTTCTCGGTGTGCTCGGGGCACGCGGGATAGCCCGGCGCCGGGCGGATCCCGTCGTACTGCTCCTTGATCAGGCCTACGTTGTCGAGCTGCTCGTCGGGCGCGTAGCCCCACAGCTCCTTGCGCACCCGCTCGTGCAGCCGCTCCGCGAAGGCCTCGGCGAGGCGGTCGCCCAGCGACTCCAGCAGGATCGCGCTGTAGTCGTCGAGCTCGGCACGGAACGCCGCGACTCGCTCGGAGAGCCCGTCGCCCGCCGTCACGGCGAAGGCGCCCACGTGGTCGGGCAGGCCGGTCTCGCGCGGTGCCACGAAGTCGGCGAGCGAGCGGTTGGGGATGCCGTTGCGGTGCTGCCCCTGCTGGCGCAGCTGGTGGAGGGTGGCGCGCACCTGGCTGCGGTCGCCGTCGACGTACAGCTCGACGTCGTCGCCGACCGAGTTGGCCGGGAAGAACCCGACCACGCCGTGGGCGCGGATCCACTTCTCCTCGATCAGCCGGTCGAGCATCGCCTGCGCGTCGTCGTAGAGCTTGCGCGCCGCCGGGCCGGAGCTGGGGTTGTTCAGGATGTCGGGGAACGCCCCCTTCATCTCCCAGGCGTTGAAGAACGGCTGCCAGTCGATGTAGCGGCGCAGGACCGACAGGTCGTAGTCGCGCAGCACCCGGACGTGCTGGGTCACCGGCGTCTCGACGACGGTCGACACGGCGTGGTCCTGCTGCAGCAGCATGTGCGGCTTGGGCGGGTGGTAGCCCGACCAGTCGATCGGGGTCGCGTTGGCCCGCGCCTGCTCCAGGGTCACCAGCGGCCGGTCGTGCTTGGCCGCGTGGCGTGCGCGCAGGGCCTCGAAGTCGGCCTGCACGTCTGCCAGCAGCCGCTCGCGCTGGTCCGCGTGCAGGAGGGCCGCCGCGGTGGGGACCGATCGGGAGGCGTCCTTGACCCAGACCACCGGGCCGTCGTACTTCTGGTCGATCTTCACCGCGGTGTGGGCGCGCGAGGTCGTCGCCCCGCCGATGAGGAGCGGGATGTCGAGCCCCAAGCGCTGCATCTCGGAGGCGAAGGTGACCATCTCGTCGAGGGAGGGCGTGATGAGGCCGGAGAGGCCGATGATGTCGGCGCCCACCTCGGCGGCGGTGTCCAGGATCTTCTGCGCCGGGACCATCACGCCGAGGTCGATGACCTCGTAGTTGTTGCACTGCAGGACCACGCCGACGATGTTCTTGCCGATGTCGTGGACGTCGCCCTTCACCGTCGCCATGACGATGGTGCCGTTGGTGTCCTTCTGCGCCGCGATCGCCGGGTCCTTGGCCTTCTCGGCCTCGATGTACGGGATGAGGTAGGCCACCGCCTTCTTCATCACGCGCGCGCTCTTGACGACCTGCGGCAGGAACATCTTGCCGGCGCCGAACAGGTCGCCGACGACGTTCATGCCGTCCATCAGCGGCCCCTCGATCACCTCGATGGGCCGGCCGCCCGACGCTTCGATCTCGGCGCGCAACGCCTCGGTGTCTGCCTCGACGTGGGAGTCGATGCCCTTGACCAGGGCGTGGGTGATCCGCTCGCGCAGCGGCAGCTCGCGCCACTCGTCCTGCGCCTGCTCGACCTGGTCCGCTGCCACGTTGAATCGCTCGGCGATCTCGAGGAGCCGCTCGGCGGCGTCGGGACGGCGGTTGAGGACGACGTCCTCGATGCGCTCGCGCAGCTCGGGGTCGACCTCGTCGTAGACGACGAGCGCCCCGGCGTTGACGATGCCCATGTCGAGGCCGGCGCGGATGGCGTGGAACAGGAACACCGCGTGGATCGCCTCGCGGACCGGGTTGTTGCCGCGGAAGGAGAACGAGACGTTGGAGATGCCGCCGCTCACCTTGGCGCCGGGCAGGTTCTGCTTGATCCAGCGGGTGGCCTCGATGAAGTCCTCGCCGTAGGTCGCGTGCTCCTCGATGCCCGTCGCGACCGCGAACACGTTGGGGTCGAAGATGATGTCCTCGGGCGGGAAGCCCACCTCGTCGACGAGGATCCGGTAGGCACGCTCGCAGATCGCCTTGCGCCGCTCGAGGTTGTCGGCCTGGCCGTCCTCGTCGAAGGCCATCACGACCACGGCCGCGCCGTACTTGCGGCACAGGCGGGCGTGCTCGCGGAACGACTCCTCCCCCTCCTTCATGGAGATGGAGTTGACGATCGACTTGCCCTGCACGCACTTGAGGCCGGCCTCGATGACCTCCCACTTGGAGGAGTCGACCATCACCGGCACGCGGCTGATGTCGGGCTCGGCGGCGATGAGCTTGAGGAAGCGGTCCATCGCCGCGACGCCGTCGATCATGCCCTCGTCCATGTTGACGTCGATGACCTGCGCACCGGCCTCGACCTGCTGCGCGGCGACGCTGAGGGCGGTGTCGTAGTCGCCGTCCTTGATGAGCTTGCGGAAGCGCGCCGAGCCGGTGATGTTGGTGCGCTCGCCGACGTTGACGAACAGGCTCTCGTCGGTGATCGTCAGCGGCTCCAGCCCGGAGAGCCGCATCACGGGCGTGGCGGCCGCCGGCTCGCGCCGCGCCTTGCCCTCGACCGCAGTGGCGATCGCGGCGATGTGGTCCGGGGTGGTGCCGCAGCAGCCGCCCACCAGGTTGAGGAACCCGGCGTCGGCGAACTCGGCCAGCACCGCGGCCGTCTGGTCGGGCGTCTCGTCGTACTCGCCGAAGGCGTTGGGCAGGCCGGCGTTGGGGTAGACCGACACGAACGAGTCGGCGAGCCGGGAGAGCTCGGCGACGTACGGGCGCATGTCGCGCGCGCCGAGGGCGCAGTTGAGGCCGACCGCGAGGGGGCGGGCGTGGCGGATCGAGTCCCAGAAGGCCTCGGTCACCTGGCCGGAGAGCGTGCGGCCCGAGGCGTCGGTGATGGTGCCGGAGACGATGACCGGCCAGCGTCGGCCCTGCTCCTCGAAGAGGGTCTCGACGGCGAAGATCGCGGCCTTGGCGTTGAGGGTGTCGAAGATGGTCTCGATCATCAGCAGGTCGGCCCCGCCGTCGACCAGGCCACGGGCCGCGACCAGGTACGCCTCGGCGAGCTGGTCGAAGGAGACGTTGCGGGCGCCGGGGTCGTTGACGTCCGGCGAGATCGAGGCGGTCCGGGTCGTCGGGCCGAGCGCACCGGCCACCCAGCGCGGCCGCTCCTCGGTGGCCACCGCGTCCGCGGCGGCGCGCGCCAGCCGTGCCGACTCCAGGTTCAGCTCGTAGGCGAGGTTCTCGAGGCCGTAGTCGGACAGCGAGATCGCGTTGGCGTTGAAGGTATTGGTCTCGATGATGTCCGCGCCGGCGTTGAGGTAGTCCTCGTGGATGGCCCGGATGAGCTGGGGCTGGGTGAGGGAGAGCAGGTCGTTGTTGCCGACCAGGTCGCTCGGGTGGTCGGCGAACCGCTCGCCGCGGTAGCCCGCCTCGTCGGGTCGGTCGCGCTGGATCGCCGTGCCCATGGCTCCGTCCAGCACCATGATCCGCTCGCTCATGATCGCCGTGAGGGCGTCGGTGGCGTCGGGGCGGTGCTGCGGACTCACAGGGCTCGGCCTTCCTCTGGGGCGCACGCCGTGCGCGGCGTACAGCCAGCCTAGGAACGGGGTCCGGGACGCGGATACGGTTCCCACATGGTGGCACCGCCGCCACGGGCCGCGAAATCACCGCAGCCGTGTCACCGGGTGGCGTTGGGGAATCCGCCCTAGGCTGGGCAGGTGATCGAGTTCGACGACGTGCAGGACCTCGTCTCCCCCGTGGTGATCGCGGCGTTCGAGGGGTGGAACGACGCCGCCGACGCGGCCTCCGGCCTCGTCGACCACCTGATGGACCAGTGGAAGGCCGAGGTGATCGGCGCGATCGATCCCGAAGAGTTCTACGACTTCCAGGTCAACCGGCCCGTCATCGCGACCGACCACAACGGCCACCGCCGCCTCACCTGGCCCACGACCCGCATCGCCGTCGCGCGTCCCGCCGAGCTGGACCGCGACGTGATCCTCGTGCGCGGGATCGAGCCCAACATGAAGTGGCGCCAGTTCTGCGCCGAGCTGCTGGCCGCGTGCGACGACCTCGGCGCCGAGCTCGTGGTGACGCTCGGGGCGCTGCTCGCCGACACGCCGCACACCCGACCGATCCCGGTCACCGGCACCGCGAGCGAGCCCGAGCTCGTCGACCGGCTCGCCCTCGAGCAGTCGACCTACGAGGGGCCGACCGGCATCGTCGGGGTCTTCAACGACGCCTGCACCCAGCTCGACATCCCGGCGGTGTCCTACTGGGCCGCCGTGCCCCACTACGTCGCGCAGCCGCCGTGTCCCAAGGCGACGCTCGCCCTGCTCGGCCAGCTCGAGGAGCTGCTCCAGGCGCCGATGCCGCTGGGCGAGCTGCCCGAGGACGCCAAGGCGTGGGAGCGCGGCGTCGACGAGCTCGCCGCCGAGGACGAGGACGTCGCCGACTACGTCCGCGCCCTCGAGGAGACCCGCGACACCGCCGACCTCCCCGAGGCGAGCGGCGAGGCCATCGCCCGGGAGTTCGAGCGGTACCTCAAGCGCCGCGACACCGACTGAGCGTTCTGGTCGGAGCGGTGGCCTAGCCACATTCCGCGGGTCTCGGATGTGGCTCACGCACCGCTGGTGCGGTCGAGCGGTGGCCCACCCACATCCCGGAACTCGCGGATGTGGCTCACGCACCGCCGGCGCTGGCGGGCGGTGGCTGGCGCCGGCGGGCGGTGGCCCAGCCACATCCCGGAGCTCTCCGATGTGGCTCACGCACCGCTGGTGCGGCGGGCGGTGGCCCAGCCACATCCCGGAGCTCTCAGATGTGGCTCACACACCGCTGACGCGGGCGGCGGTGGCCCACCCACATCCCGGAGCTCGCGGATGTGGCTCACGCACCGCTGGCGCTGGCGGGCGGTGGCCCAGCCACATCCCGGAGCTCTCCGATGTAGCCCACGCACCGCTGGCCCGACCGACGCCCGAGCGCGCGCCGTACGTCAGAGCGACAGGCCGAGGGCCGCGTCGAGCAGCCGGTGGACGGTCGCCGCGGCATCGGGGTCCGACGTGTCGGCGAGCCCGGTGGTGCCGAGGGTCGCCTCGACCCAGTCCTGCACCGCCTGCACGGCCGCGGGCGCGTCGAGGTCGGTGGCCAGCGCCGCGAGGACGCGCTCGACGACGGGGGCGGAGTCGGCCCCCGCGCCCAGCGCGAGCGCACGGCGCCAGGTCGCGAGCGTGTCGACGGCGTCCCACAGCTGGTCGTCGGTCCACTCCCAGTCGCTGCGGTAGTGGTGACGCAGCAGCACGAGCCGGATCGCCATCGGGTCGACCTCGCTGCGGCGCAGCGCGGACACGAAGACGAGGTTTCCCTTGGACTTCGACATCTTCTCGCCGTCGTAGGCGACCATGCCCGCGTGGGCGTACGCACGGGCGAAGGACACGCCCGGCTCGGCGACCTGCGCGTGCCCGGCGCCCATCTCGTGGTGCGGGAACACAAGGTCGCTGCCACCGCCTTGGACGTCGAAGCCCGCGCCGAGGTGCTCCAGCGCGATGGCGGTGCACTCGACGTGCCAGCCGGGCCGGCCGGGGCCGAAGGGGCTCGGCCAGGACGGCTCTCCCTCCCGCTCGCCGCGCCACACGACGCAGTCGAGCGGATCCTTCTTGCCCTCGCGGTCCGGGTCGCCGCCGCGCTCGCCGAAGATCTCGAGCATCCGGTCGCGGTCCCACCCGGACACGTCGCCGAAGGCGTGGTCGGCGGTGACCGAGTAGTAGAGGTCCGTGTCGACCTGGTAGATCGCCCCGGCGGCCTGGAGCCGCTCGATGACGGCCACGGCCAGCGGGATCGACTCGACGGCGCCGACGTAGTGCGCCGGCGGGAGGACGCGCAGCGCCTCCATGTCGTCGCGGAACAGCTGCGTCTCGCGCAGGGCCAGCTCCGCCCAGTCGACACCGACCCTGGTGGCCCGCTCGAGCAGCGGGTCGTCGACGTCGGTGACGTTCTGGACGTAGGTGACCTCGTGGCCGGCGTTGCGCCAGGCGCGGTTGAGCAGGTCGAAGGCGACGTACGTCGCGGCGTGGCCCATGTGGGTGGCGTCGTACGGCGTGATGCCGCACACGTACATGCGCGCGGGCCCCTCGGGACGCGTCTCGACCAGCGCCCCGGTCGCGGTGTCGTGCACCCGCACGGCGGGGCCCGTCACGGGCAGTGAGGGAACCTCGGGAGACGTCCAGGCACGCATGTCGCGCAGCCTATCGGCCGCTCGGCAGCGCTCCGGTCAGAAGGGCGGCCAGGGGATGACGGGGTACGCCGACGAGGCCGGTGCGGGGAACCGTCCCCGGTCGAGGAGCCGCGCGACGCGACGCACGGTGGTGGCCAGCTCGTCCTCGGTCAGCAGGTCGGCGAGCCGGCGACCCAGGTCGCCGTCGAGGGCCGCCGCGAGGCCCCGCAGGCCCTCGGCCTCCTCCTCGTCGAGCGGCTCCTCCACGAAGCCCCACAGCACCGTGCGGAGCTTGTGCTCGACGTGGAAGGTCAGTCCGTGGTCGACGCCGTGCCGGTGACCGTCCGCCATCGGGAGCACGTGACCGCCCTTGCGGTCGGCGTTGTTGACCACGACGTCGAACAGCGCCATCCGGCGCAGTGGCGCAGAGTCCTCGTGCACGAGCGAGACGGGTCGGTCGTGGGCGTCCAGGCCGTCGAAGACGTGGCGGAACCCGGCCGGCACCTCGCCCTCGGCGACGATGTCGACGGGCGCCTGGTCCTCGACCTCGTCGCGCCACAGCTGCACCATGCCGGGGCCGTGCGGTCCGTCGCCGAGGACGGTGGGCGGCACGATGTCCCAGCCCAGCGCCTCGGACACGGCGTACGCACCGACCTCGCGGGCGGCGAGGGTGCCGTCGGGGAAGTCCCACAGCGGCCGCTCGCCCGCGATCGGCTTGTAGACGACGCGTACGCCGCCGAGCTCGCCGACGAAGGTGGCGTTGGAGGCGGGCAGCACCCGGCCGTGGAGGACGAGCTCGCCGGTCGGGAAGCCGCCGGGAGGACCTCCCGGCGAGCTGGTGTCAGGGATCACGGCGCCGGAAGCCGTTGGCGCGCACGCAGAGGTGGCCGTCCGGGTCGATCGGCTCCCCGCAGAACGGGCAGTCCGGGCGGCCCGCACCGATGACGGTGCGGGCGCGCTCGACGAAGGAACGCGCCGCGGCGGCGGTGATCCGGACCAGGAAGATCTCCTCGGGCTCCGGCTCGAGCAGGTCCTCCAGGTCCTCCTGGAGCTGCTCCGGCGAGACGACCGCCGCCTCGGTCCACGGGAAGACCTCGATGACCACGCGCTCCTCGGCGGCGTCCCAGGACAGCGTCATGGTGCCGGCGCGGAACTCCTCCTCGATCGGCTGGTCCAGCGGCTGGCCGTCGACGAGGTCGCGGGGCGCGATGGCCGGGATCACGACCTCGTCGCTCGAGGCGTCCATGAGCTCGTCGAGCAGCTCGTCGATGCGCTCGGCGAGCGCCTGTACCTGCTGCTTCTCCAGCGAGACGCTGACCAGCCGGGTGCCCTCGCGCGCCTGGAGGAAGAAGGTGCGCTGGCCGGGCTCGCCGACGGTGCCGGCGACGAATCGATCGGGCGGGTCGAAGCGGTGCACGACGGGCATGTCACTCACCCTAGGGCGTGGCTGTCTGCGGGTCGGTCCCGGTCCCGGGCCCCGCTCCCCCGCCGACCTCGGCATCGGCGCGGGTCGGGCGCGAGCTGCGCCGTCGCGACCTCCTGAGCGGCGTCAGCCACGCGAGGTCGCCACCGTGGGTGTTGGTCCCGACGACGTACGGACGGGACTCGGTGTAGCGCACGATCGAGACCGACGCGGGGTCGACGTGGATGCGCTGGAAGAGGTCGAGGTGGGTGCCGAGCGCGTCGGCGAGCACCGACTTGATGACGTCGCCGTGGCTGACCGCCAGCCACACCGCGTCGTCGCCGTGCTCGGCCGCGACCCGGGCGTCGTGGCGCCGGACCGCCGCGACCGCCCGGTCCTGCATCCCCCGCATGGACTCACCGCCGGGAAAGGTGACCGCCGAGGGCTGTGCCTGAACGGTCCTCCACAGCTTCTCGCGCGCCAGCTCCTTGAGCTGGCGGCCCTGCCACTCGCCGTAGTCGCACTCGGACAGCTGCTTGTCGGTGCTCGCCCGCAGCGGCGTCGACTGGCGGCGCAGGATCTCCCGGGCGGTCTCGCGGCACCGCTCGAGCGGGCTGGTCACGGCCGCGGCGAGGCGTACGCCGGCCAGCCGCTCCCCGACCGCGGCGGCCTGCTGCACGCCGGCGTCGTCGAGGTGGACGCCCGGCAGCCGCCCGGCCAGGACACCGGTGGCGTTGGCCGTCGAGCGGCCGTGTCGGACGAGGATGACGGTGGGCACGTCGAGACACTAGTGCGACTAGCCTGAGCGCCGTGATCGTCGACAACGCGCTCTACCGCCAGGGCAGGCGGGTCCCGGTCGGCGAGGGCCACGACCAGAGCCTGGGCAGCGCACGGGTGCCGTGCGACGCGGGCGACTTCCAGTGGATCGGCGTCCACGACCCCAGCCCTGACGAGCTGCGCCTGATCGCCGAGACCTTCGGGCTGCACCCGCTCGCGGTCGAGGACGCCGGCGACTCCCACCAGCGGCCCAAGCTCGAGCACTACGGCGACACGTTGTTCCTCGTCCTGAAGACCCTCTGGTACGTCGACGAGGAGGACGCCGTCGAGACCGGTGAGATCAACATGTTCGTCGGGCGCGACTTCGTCGTGACCGTCCGGCACGGCGAGGGGATCGACCTCGCCGACTCCCGGCGCGACCTCGAGCACCGCGCCCAGGTGCTGGAGCACGGTCCGATGGCCGTGCTCTACGCGGTGTGCGACCGCGTCGTCGACGAGTACGAGCGGGTGGGGGCAGCGCTGGAGGTCGACGTCGACGAGGTGGAGGAGTCGGTCTTCTCCCCCGCTCGCACCGACGACTCGTCGCGGATCTACGTGCTCAAGCGCGAGATCGCCGAGGTCCGCCGGGCCGTCATGCCGCTGCGCGAGCCGATGCGGCGGTTCGCGACGCCCGGCGGCGAGCTGACCAGCGACCGCACCGCCACGTACTTCCGCGACGTCGCCGACCACCTGCAGCGCGTCTCCGAGGTCGTCGACAACCTCGACACGCTGCTCTCGACGGCCTTCGACGCGCACCTGGCCAGGATCTCGGTCCAGCAGAACGAGGACATGCGCAAGATCTCCGCGGGCGCCGCGCTGGTCGTCGTGCCGACCTTGATCGCCGGCATCTACGGCATGAACTTCGACCACATGCCCGAGCTGCACTGGACCTACGGCTACCCCTTCGCCCTGGCGCTCATGGTGGGCGTGTCCGTCGGGCTCTTCGCCTGGTTCAAGAAGTCCGGGTGGTTGTGAGCGCCCCTGCCGGGGCGCCGACCGCCTGGCGGGTGGTGTGGTGGTTCGGCTTCGTCAGCCTCGCCGCCGACATGGTCTACGAGGGCGCGCGCTCGGTGCACGGCCCGGTGCTCGCCGCTCTCGGGGCCTCGGCGGTGGTCGTCGGCCTGGTGACCGGCGCGGGCGAGGCCGTCGCGCTCGTCCTGCGGCTGGCGTTCGGACCGATCGCGGACCGCACCGGCCGCTACTGGTCCCTGACGATCCTCGGCTACGGCCTGACCGCGGTCTGCGTGCCGCTGCTCGCCCTGGCGCCGAGGCTGGGTGCCGCCGGGCTGGCGTTCGCCGCCACCCTGATCCTGCTCGAGCGGCTCGGGAAGGCCGTCCGGTCGCCGTCGAAGTCCGCGCTGCTGGCGCACGCGGCGGCGGCGGTCGGCCGCGGTCGGGGCTTCGGGGTGCACAAGGCGCTGGACCAGGTGGGCGCCCTCGCCGGTCCCCTGGTGGTCGCCGGCGCCGTCGCCGTCGCCTCGCTCTGGGCGGGACTGGCGGTCCTGGCGGTGCCGGGCGCCGTCGCGATGGTGCTGCTGCTCGCCCTCCGTCGGCGTGTGCCGGACCCGAGCGCGTACGACGCGTCCCCGCCGGCCGCCGCCGACGCGGAGCGCCGCGGCTGGTGGGCCGAGGCGGTCGGTGCCGGGCTCTCCGGCGACTTCTTCCGCTACGCCGTCGCGGCGTCGCTGACGACGGGCGGGCTCGTCACCTTCGGCATCATCGGCTACCACGTGACGGTCGACGGTGTGCTGCCCGTGGCGGCCGTGCCCATCCTGTACGCCGCTTCGATGGCCGTCGAGGCGGTCGCCGCCGTGGTCGTGGGCTCGGTCTACGACCGTGCCGGCACCCGCGTGCTCCTCGTCGTGCCGGTGCTCGTGGCCCTCGTCCCGGCCCTCGCCCTTGGCTCGACGCTCGCGGCCGTCCTGGCCGGAGTGGTGGCATGGGGCTTCGCGCAGGGCGTCCAGGACTCCACCGTCAAGGCCGTGGTCGCCGACCTCGTCGAGGCACCGCGGCGGGCCACGGCGTACGGCGTCTTCGCCGGCGTCCAGGGACTGCTGGCGGTGCTCGGCGGCGTGGGCGCCGGGTGGCTCTACGAGCGCTCGTTGCTGGTCCTGGTCGTGGTGGTGGCTCTCACCCAGGCGGTGGCGCTGGCGCTGCTGGTCGACACGTTCAGGCGCTCAGCACGCCCGCGCCGAGCAGGATGAGCGTGCCCGCGCCGAGCAGGATGCGGTAGACGACGAACGGCGTGTAGGACCGGGTGCTGACGTAGCGCAGCAGCCAGGCGATGGCGGCGTACCCGACGACGAAGGACACCACGGTCGCGGTGATGGTGGGGCCCCAGCCGAAGTCGTTGTGACCGTGCGGGATCTCCTTGAGCTCGAAGAGCCCGGCCCCGACGACCGCGGGGATCGCCAGCAGGAACGCGAACCGGGTGGCGGCCTCCCGCTCGAAGCCGAGGAAGCGGCCCATCGAGATCGTGGCGCCCGAGCGCGAGACGCCCGGGATCAGGGCCATCGCCTGGGCGGCGCCCATCAACAGGGCATCCTTGAGGGTGATCGCGGAGAGTGCGCGGTCGGTCCTGCCGATGCGGTCGGCGACGCCGAGCACGACGCCGAGCACGATCAGCGTGCAGCCGATGATCCACAGGTTGCGGAAGTCGCGCTCGATGAGGTCCTTGAGCAGCACGCCGAGCACGACGATCGGCAGCGAGCCGACGATGATGAACCAGCCCATCCGCGCATCCGGCGTGCCGCGGTGCTCCGGCCCGAACAGCGAGCGCACCCAGGCGGTGCCGATGCGCCAGATGTCGTGACGGAAGTAGATCAGGACGGCGAGCTCGGTGCCGATCTGGATCACGGCGGTGAAGGCGGCGCCGGGATCGCCCCAGCCGAAGAGCTCGGGGAAGATCCGCAGGTGGGCGCTGCTGGAGATCGGCAGGAACTCCGTCAGTCCCTGGATGATGCCGAGGACGACGGCCTTGAGGAGATCGATCACGGGGCAGGAGCCTACGGGCGAGTCCGTGCTCGTCCGCGCAGGACCCGTGGCTACCCTCACCTCCATGCAGCAGCGTTCCCTCGGTGCCACCGGGCTCAAGGTCTCCCGCCTGGGGCTCGGCACCATGACCTGGGGCCGGGACACCGACGAGCACGAGGCGCGCGACCAGCTGATCGCCTTCGCCGAGGCCGGCGGCACCCTCCTCGACACGGCGGCGGGCTACGGCGACGGCGCGAGCGAGGAGCTCATCGGCACGCTCGTCGGCGACGTCGTCGCCCGCGACGAGGTGGTCCTGGCCACCAAGGCGGGCATCTCCCGGCGTACGGGCGAGCGCGTCACCGACACCTCCCGCGGCACGCTGCTGACCACGCTCGACGCGTCGCTGAAGCGGCTCGGCGTCGACCACGTCGACCTGTGGCAGGTGCACGTGTGGACCGACGAGACGCCGGTGGAGGAGACGCTGTCGGCGCTGGACCTCGCGGTGACCTCCGGCCGGGCCTCCTACGTCGGCATCTCGAACTACACCGGCTGGCAGACCGCCCAGGCCGCCACGTGGCAGCGCGCGGCCGCGGGGCGCATCCCCCTCGCCTCGACCCAGGTGGAGTACTCCCTGCTCAACCGCCAGGTCGAGCACGAGGTCGTGCCCGCGGCGCAGGCACTGGGACTCGGCGTCCTGCCGTGGTCCCCGCTGGGCCGGGGCGTGCTCACCGGGAAGTACCGCACCGGTACGCCGTCGGGCTCGCGCGGGGCGAGCGAGCACTTCGCCCGCTTCGTGTCCGCCTACCTCGACGACCGTGCCCGTGGCATCGTTGAGGCCGTGGCGCGGGCCGCGGACGGTTTGGGCTGGTCGCCCCTCGAGGTGGCGCTGGTGTGGGTGCGCGACCGGCCCGGCGTGAGCGCCCCCATCGTGGGCGCCCGCACCGCCGCCCAGCTCGAGGGCGCCCTCGGCGTCGAGGAGCTGGCCCTGCCCGCCGAGATCGTCGAGGCGCTCGACGACGTCTCCACGGACTGAACCGACCGAGCGAGGAGGAACGCATGGCCAGGACGCAGCGCCGTCCCCCGGGGCGGGGTGTGGAGTGGGAGTTCGAGACGCTCGTGCTCCCCAAGGACTTCTCCCGCAACGTGGTCACCCGGATGCTGGTCGAGCGCGCCGAGCACGGCGGCTGGGAGCTCGACCGGCTCCGCATCGGCAACGACGGCAAGCGCCGCGTCGTCCTGCGCCGCAAGATCATCCGGCAGCGGCTGACGCTGTTCGCCGGCTGATCCGGCGGGGCGGGGCGGGGGTGTGGGGATCCCCGGCTAGCTGTGGATCCCTGCAGGACCGTGTGGGAATCCCCGGCTAGCCGGGGATCCCTGCAGGATCGTGGAAGTTCCGTGCCACCTGGTGACTCGGATCCTCCACGATGCTGGTCCCGAACCCGACAGGCCGGGACGTGCTCCCGATCGACCGGATCACGACGAGGCGATCCAGCAGCCGCCCGACGGCGGGTCGAAGGCCGTCGTACGGGGCTAGTCCGCGAGCCCGCGCGCGTCGAGCCACGCCCGGCGGCGGCGGGCCGAGGCCTGGGCGAGCCAGGCTTCCTGCACGATCTCGACGAGCTCGTCGCGGGCCATCTCGCCGATCCGGGACGCGCGCAGCAGCACCGATGCGTGGCCGTCGAAGTGCGGCGTGGTGAAGAACGGCAGGCGCTCGTCCTGCAGCAGGGCCTGCTTGTCGCCCTCGGACGCCACCCAGATGACGATGACGTCGTCGTAGCGCTCGCCGGTGTCCGGGTCGACGGCATCGGGCCGGGGCGTGCGGAAGAAGACGAACGACTTGCCGCCGACCTGGTAGACGGGGTTCCGCTCCGGACGGAGGACGCTCACGTGCGGCATCGCGCGCGCGGTGGTGTGGATGTCGTCGACCGTGGCCCGAGGACTCACGTCGGCTCCGTACCGGGCGGGTACGCGCGCCATTCACCCTGAACGCCCGGGTGCTGGCGCGGTTGGTCCTCGGCCTCGAAGCGAACCGGCGAGACGGTCGTCCTGCTCGGGTGAAGCGTGTAGTCGTCGTAGACGAGGAAGGAGTGACCGTCCATCTGCGCGCGCTTGATCGATAGCAGCAGCTCAGCGGCCGCACTCACGAACGAGCCGTGCGGGATCCCGACCAGCTCACTCCAGTCCCTCTCGCTCATCATGATCTCGATGTCGTGCTTCTCCACCTGGAGCCGCAGCCGACCCGGCGTGCCGGCGTCGACCTGCCCCAGCGTGTCCAGCAGCGCGAGCAGGCGCTCCCACAGTCGGTCGTAGCGGTGTTCCAACCGCATCAGACGCGCGCCTTCTCGGCCTTCTCGCGCAGCGCGGACACCATCGCGTCCGGGTCGTCGGCGGAGTACACCGCGGATCCGGCCACGAACACGTCGGCCCCGGCCTCGGCACAGCGCTCGATCGTCTCGAGGGAGATGCCGCCGTCCACCTGCAGCCACGTCTCCACGCCGTGCTTGCGCATCAGCTCACGGGCCGTGCGGATCTTCGGCAGGCACAGGTCGAGGAACTTCTGGCCGCCGAAGCCGGGCTCGACGGTCATCAGCAGGACCATGTCCAGCTCGGGCAGCAGCGCCTCGTAGGGCTCGATGGGGGTGGCCGGCTTGAGGGCCATCGACGCCCGCGCGCCCTGGGCCCGGATCTCCCGGGCCAGCCGGACCGGTGCGCGGGCCGCCTCGGCGTGGAAGGTCACCGACCCGCAACCCGCCTCGGCGTACGCCGGCGCCCACCGGTCGGCGTCCTCGATCATCAGGTGCGCGTCGAGCGGCTGGGAGGCGTGCCGGGCGAGCGCCTCGACGACCGGAAGCCCGAGGGTCAGGTTGGGCACGAAGTGGTTGTCCATCACGTCGACGTGGACCCAGTCCGCGCTGGGGATCCGCGCCACCTCGTCAGCGAGGCGCGAGAGGTCGGCGTTGAGGATGCTCGGCGTGATCTGGATACCCACGCCCCGATCCTAGGGACTGACGCGACCGTCCATCCGCGCGGCGCGGCTGTCGGCCGGTACGACGACGTGGAGGGCGTTGCGGTCCACCTCGAACGTCGCCGGCGTGGTGGCGGCGATCTCGCCGTCGAGGTTGACCTCCATCGGCTCGTCGGTGACCAGGCGCAACCTCCGCGTCGTGAGGTGGTGGACCCGGTCGTGGTCGACGAGGTGACCGGTGCGCAGCAGCCGGGCGACCGAGACGTGGTCGCGGTGACGCCCCTGCTCGACGGCGTAGACGTCGAGCAGGTGATCGTCGATCGACGCGCCCGGCGAGACGGTGAGGCCGCCGCCGTAGTGGCGGCCGTTGCCGACGGCGACCTGCATGAGGTCCTCGAGCTCGAGGACGGTCCCGTCGCTCAGCTCGATGCGCGCGGCGAAGGGCCGATGCCGGGAGTACGCCGCCAAGGTCGCCGCGGGGTAGGCGAACCGGCCGAGGCGGCGCTTCAGGCCGGGCGTCAGACGCCGCGTGACCGCGACCGAAAGGCCCAGCGAGGCGACGTTGAGGTAGGCGCGGCCATCGACGCGGCCCAGGTCCACGTCGACCACGGGGCCGCGCAGCACGGTGTCGACGGCCGCGTCGAGGGACGCCGGGATCTGCAGCGTGCGCGCGAAGTCGTTGGCGGTGCCCAGCGGCAGCACCCCGAGCGCGGTGCCCGTGTGGGCCACGCGGTCCGCCGCCGCTCCGATCGTCCCGTCCCCGCCGCCAACCACGAGCAGGTTCGGCTCGCTGACCAGTGCGTCGTCCAGTGCGCCCGCGAGCCCCGCGCCGCCGTGGGCCGGGTGCACGTCGACCTGCCGCGCGGCGCGTTGCAGGGCGGCCACGACGTACGGAAGGGCGCGGGCGCCGGTGCGCGAGGCGGTGTTGACGACGACGGCGATCCGGTCGGTGCGCCGGCTCGAGGGGTCCGTGGGCTCCGCGGGCTGGGTGGGCGTGGGCGGCATGACCCCACGGTAGGTGCGTGGGGTGAGAGGACGATGAGCCCGACCTGTGCTCGTGCTGTGAGCGCGCGCTACCCCTGGTCGTCCTCCGGCGGCACCGCGGCACCGTCCGCCTCATCGCGCTCGGCCCACTCCAGCAGCGGCGCGATGTCGAAGGGGTGGGCGTCGATGTCGGCGTGGAGGTCGCCGATCTCGGCGTACCGCTGCGGCATCGTGAACATCGTGAAGTCGTCCGGCTCGCACGCGTCGACCTCGTCCCACCTGACCGGCGCGGAGACGCGGGCGCTGGGCACCCCGCGCACCGAGTAGGCGGCTGCGATGGTGTGGTCGCGGGCGTTCTGGTTGTAGTCGACGAACAGCTGCGCGGGGTCGCGGTCCTTGCGCCACCACGCGGTGGTCACGTCTCCCCCGGCCCGGCGCTCCACCTCGCGCGCGAACGCCAGCGCGGCGCGGCGTACGTCCTGGAACCCGTGATCGGGCGGGATCCGGACGTAGACGTGGAGCCCGGAGCCTCCGCTGGTCTTGGGGAAGCCGACCGCGCCGAGCTCGTCGAGGACCTCACGGGTCACGCGGGCCACGCGCTGCACGGTCGCCCAGTCGCACTCGGGGCCGGGGTCGAGGTCGATGCGCCACTCGTCGGGCTTCTCGGTGTCGTCGCGGCGGCTGTTCCACGGGTGGAACTCGACCGTCGACATCTGCACGGCCCAGATGACGCTGCCCAGCTCGGTCACGCAGAGCTCGTCGGCGGTGCGCTTCCACCGCGGGAAGAACAGTTGGACGGTCTCCACCCACTCCGGGGCCCCGGCGGGCAGGCGTTTCTGGTGCACCTTCTCGCCCGCCAGACCCTTCGGGAAGCGGTGCAGCATGCAGGGTCGCTCGAAGAGCGCGTTGACGATCCCGTCGCCGACGGCGAGGTAGTACTCGACGAGGTCGAGCTTGGTCGCCCCGGGACGTCCCTGACCGGTCGAGGGGAAGTACACGCGGTCGGGGTTGGTCACCTTGACGACGCGGTCCTCGACCTCGATCTCGATGAAGGGCGATGCCACGAGGCGACCCTCGCGGCGCCGGTCAGCGCTTCACGGGACCGGAGCCCTGCTGTCCCTTCGCGTCCCCGGAGGCTTTCTGCCCCGGCGCCTTGTCCCCGGGCGCGTTCTGCTCGGGCGCGTTCTGCTCGGGCGCGTTCTGCTCGGGCGCGTTCTGCTCGGGCGCGTTGTCCCCGGGCGCGTTGTCCCCGGGCGCGTTGTCCCCGGGCGCGTTCTGCTCGGGCGCGTTCTGCTCGGGCGCGTTCTGCGCCGGCGCTTGCTCGGCGACCGTGACGGTCACCGGCTCCGACCAGCCCTGGTCGGCGTACTGGCTCTCGGGCCGGTGCCAACGGAACTCGGTGGTCCTCGTGACGGGTACGACGGCGCGGGCGAGGCCGTCCCGGTCGGCCAGGACGGTCCCGCCGACCGGAGCCCAGGCACCACCCGGGGCGCGCGACTCGAGCACCAGCGGGTCGCCGGTGACCCGGCCGGCGGCGTCGGAGACCTTGCCCGTGACGGTCACCTGGTCGCCCGCGGCGGCCTGCTGGCGGTCGACGGAGGCGACCGTGCTCAGAGCGATGCCCTCGAAGTCGAACGTCGAGCCCGAGGCGCGCACCGCGTCGAGGTTGAAGGGCTGGCCGTCGCAGCCGAAGCCGGTCACCACGAAGCCCTCGCCGTCGCCGTGCTCGGCAGCGAACGCGGCGGGAGTGGCCGAGCCGGCCCGAGCGACCGGGGCGCGGGTGGCCAGGTCGACCAGGGACCAGTCGTAGGTCGAGGACGCCGCGGACACCTGCGTCCAGGAACCGGCTGGTGCGCTCAGGCTCGCGCGGCCGGCCCACGCCGTGCCGGGCGGGTTGGACGGCGTGACGGCCATGATGAGCGAGACACCCTGGCTGCCGCCGGTCGCGGCGACCGACAGCGAGGAGTCGACGCCGGCGAGCGAGTCGAAGCGGGCATAGGGCCCCGAGGCGGTGCCGCTCCCGGACGGGACGAGACCCAGCGAGCGCCGGCCGAGGGGCGCCGTGTAGGGGCCGAGGTTGAGGCGCGACTGCGGTGCGCTGCCCGCGTCGAAGAGTCCGTCGCAGCTGACGTAGGTCAAGAAGACATCGGCGTCGCCCGTGGCCGGGCCGGTGACGGTGCGCGCTTCCTGCGCCTGCGCCGGGCTCGCGCCCAGTGCCGCCAGCATCGTCGTCACTGCCAAGACCATCGTGGTGTTGCGCCGCATCCGTCCCACTTCCCCTGACGCGCACACCCCTTCGGCGTCGCGCGTGTGGAGTCCATCATGCGCGGGTACGCCTCGGTTGTGAACAGGTGACGCGCAGGTGAACCGCGCAATGTCGGGCGACTTCGCCCCTCCGGGGGAGCCCGATAGGTTGGCGCCATGTCGCCGAGGGGGTACGACTTCCCGCGCCATCCCGTCCGCAGGATCGAGGCGCACCCCGACCACCCGCTTCCGACGACCAGCTACCCGGCCGCCATCCCGGCCGTGGCACAGGTGCTGGCCGACGGGCTGGACCTGGCACCCGGAGTGACCTTCCTCGTCGGCGAGAACGGCTCGGGCAAGTCGACCCTCGTCGAGGCGGTCGCCACGGCGTACGGCCTGTCGCCCGAGGGCGGCAGCACCCACAGCAGGCACTCGACCCGACCGACGGAGTCCCCGCTCGGCGAGGCGCTGCGGCTCGTGCGCGGGGCCGGTGCCAGCAGGTGGGGCTTCTTCCTGCGCGCCGAGACGATGCACGGCTGGTACACCTACATGGAGGAGCACGGCGGCGCGGATCCCGCGTTCCACGAGATGAGCCACGGCGAGTCGTTCCTCGCGGTGCTCGAGTCGAGGTTCACCGGCGAGGGCTTCTTCTGCCTCGACGAGCCCGAGGCCGCGTTGTCGTTCTCGTCCACGCTGGGGCTGGTGGCAGCCCTGCAGCGGGTCGTGGCCCGCCGCGGTCAGGTCCTGTGCGCCACCCACTCCCCCGTGCTGGCCGCGATGCCGGGCGCCCGGATCCTCGAGACGGGGCCCTGGGGCCTGCGCGAGACGTCGTGGGCCGAGCTCGACCTGGTCGACCACTGGCGTCGGTACCTCGCGGACCCGTGGGCCTACCTGCGCCACCTCGAGGACGACTGACGCCGCTGCTCAGCGCAGGGCTCAGCGCCGCCGCAGCGTGGCGGCGAACATCGCGTCGGTGCCCTCGCGGTGGGGCCAGAGCTGGAACCGGTCGAGCTCCTCGGTGTCGTCGCGCCGCCCCACCACGGCGGCCACCACCTCGGTGGTCTCCGCCAGCACCGGCGAGCACGTCGCGTAGACCACGACCCCTCCCGGCCGCACCGACTCCAGAGCCACGTCGAGCAGCACCTGCTGCAGGGCCACCAGCACGCCCAGGTCGTCGGGGCTGCGGCGCCACCGCGACTCCGGGCGGCGGCGCAGCGCGCCCAGCCCGGAGCAGGGCGCGTCCACGAGCACCCGGTCGAAGCTGCCGGGGACCCACGCCGGCCGCGCGCCGTCACCGGCCAGAACGTGCACCGTCCCGGACGGCACCGCCCGGACGGCTGCAGCGACCAGCGCTGCGCGGTGCGGCTGGCGCTCGTGGGCGACGAGGTGCGCGCCGCGCTGCGCCGCCAGCGCACCCAGCAGTGCGGCCTTGCCCCCGGGACCGGCGCACAGGTCGAGCCAGCGCTCGTCGCGCCCGTCGAGCGGCGCCTTGGCCAGGGTGAGTGCGACCAGCTGCGAGCCCTCGTCCTGCACCCCGGCGCGGCCTTCTGCCACCGCCGGCACGGCGGCGGGGTCGCCGCCGGTCAGCACCACGCCGTACGGCGACAGCCCGGTGCGGGTGCCGCCGGCCGACTCGAGCTCCTCGACCGTCGACAGCCCGGGACGGGCGACCAGGGTGACTCGCGGCGCCTCGTTGTCGGCGGCCAGGAGCGCCGCCAGCTCGTCGTCGTCGCTCAGCGCGTCGGCCAGGTCCTCGACCACCCAGCGGGGGTGGGAGTGGGCCACCGCGAGGTGGCCGGTGCGGTCGAGCGCAGGGTCGGGAGCCACCTCGCCGACCCACTCCGCGAGCGAGCGCCGGCTGATCGTGCGCAGGACTGCGTTGACCAGCCCGGCCGGCCCGCGGCCCACGCTCGCCCGGACCAGGTCGACGCTGGTCGAGATGGCAGCGTGGTCGGGCACCCGCATGGACAGCAGCTGGTGCACCCCCAGACGGAGCACGTCACGCACCTCGGGCTGGAGCCGCGGCTTGGTGAGGCAGGCGTCGATGACCGGGTCGTAGAGCCCGTGCATGCGGATCGCACCGGAGGCCAGCTCGGTGGCCAGCGCGGCGTCGCGACCTTCGAGCCGGTGCTTGCGCAGCACCTGGGGCAGCACGAGGTTGGCGTAGGCATCCTCGGTGCGCACGGCGGTGAGGACGTCGAGGGCCGCACGGCGGGGACGGTCGACGCGCCGGCGGCGCTCACTCACCGAACAGCTCCCGGACCAGTCGCTTCGGCGCTTTCGCCGCCCACGCCTCGGTGATCACCTCGGCCAGCTCGTCGCGGCTGATCTCGCCGAGCCGGGAGAGCTGGACCAGCACGGCGGCGTGGCCGGTGAAGTGGTCGATGGTGAAGAACGGCGTGGACGCGTCCTCCACCAGTGCCTGCTTCTCCACCTCGGTCGGGGTCGTGATCACGACCAGGTCGTCGTACATCTCGCCCGTGGAGGGGTCGACCGCGCTCCGGTGCGGCGCACGGTAGAGGACGAAGCCCTTGCCCTTGGGCCCGCGCGGGACCTTCCAGGTGGGACGGTCGCCCCAGGAGGTGCCGAGCTCGGTCTCCGGCAGGCCGCCGCAGATCTCGTCCACGTCCTCGGGACGTGCCGGGCGCGTCGTGGAGGTGCTCACCGGTTCGACACTAGTCGCCGAAGCGGACACCCGACTGGAGGCGTACGCCCCGGGCCCAGTCGGCGGCGGGCATCTGCTTCTTGCCGAACGCCTTGACCTCGCCGAGCTCGACCGCAGTGGTCGACGTGCCGACGAGCACGGCGTTCTTGGTGACCTCGAGGACCCCGGGGGCCAGCGTCGCGCCATCGGTCGCACGGACGGGCCCGACCTTGATGCGCTCGCCGCCGAAGGTGCTCCAGGCGCCCGGGGCGGGCGTGCAGGCCCGGACCTGGCGGTCGATGGCGGCCGCCGGCCGCGCCCAGTCGATCCGTGCGTCGTCGACGGCGATCTTCGGCGCGAAGGACACCCCGTCCTCGGGCTGCTCCCGCGCCTCGAGCGTGCCGTCCGCGATCCCGTCGAGGGTCTGCACGAGCAGTCCCGCGCCGCCGTCGGCGAGCCGGGCGAGCAGGTCACCGGCGGTGTCGTCGGGGCGGATCCGCTCGGTCATCACCCCGAAGACCGGGCCGGCGTCGAGCTCCTTGACGATGCGGAACGTCGTGGCGCCGGTGACCTCGTCGCCCGCCCAGAGCGCGTGCTGCACGGGCGCTGCACCGCGCCAGGACGGGAGCACCGAGAAGTGCAGGTTGATCCAGCCGTGCGGCACGAGGTCGAGCGCCGACTGGGGCAGCAGCGCGCCGTAGGCCACGACCGGGCAGGCGTCAGGCCGCAGCTGTGCCAGCGCCGCCTGGAACTCGGGGTCGCGCGGATGCTCGGGCTTGAGCACCGGTACGCCGATCTCCTCCGCGCGCTGCGCCACCGGGCTGGCCACCAGCCTGCGGCCGCGGCCGCTCGGTGCGTCGGGGCGCGTCACCACGCCGACGAGCTCGTGACGACTGGCCGCGATCGCGTCGAGTGCGGGCACGGCCACCTCGGGGGTGCCGGCGAAGACGACGCGCATCAGCTGTGCTCCTTCATCGGGCGAACCCGTGGGTGGCGTGCGGGCTGACCCGCACGGTGGGCTTCTCCAGACCGAACCACTCCGACTCGCGGATCTCCTTCATCGCCGCCTTGCGGGCCGCCGTGTCGAGCTTGTCGATGAACAAGATGCCGTCGAGGTGGTCGGTCTCGTGCTGCATCGCGCGGGCGAGGAGCTCGGAGGCCTCGATGCGCTGCGGCTCGCCGTGCATGTCGAACCCGGTGGCGACCACCGACAGGGCCCGGAGGCAGTCGTAGGTCAGCTCCGGCAGGGACAGGCACCCCTCGGCGCCGTCCTGCGTCTCGTCGGAGAGCTCCAGCGAGGGATTGACCAGGTGCCCGATCTCGCCGTGGACGTTCCAGGTGAACACCCGCAGCCCGACGCCGATCTGCGGCGCCGCGAGTCCCGCACCGGGCGCCGCGAGCATGGTGTCGGTGAGGTCGGTGACCAGTTGGCGCAGCTCCTTGTCGAAGCTGTCGACCTCGATCGCCCGCTGGCGCAGCACGGGATCGCCGAACAGGCGGATGGGCTGGACGGCCACGGAACTCCTCGACGGACGGGACGGGGGAACGACGCGCGGACGGACCGCGGTGACCAAGTCTAGGGACGGCTCCCGCACCCGCCGAACCGGCGCTAGATGGAAAGAGGGTCGACCTGGACGCGCACGGGGTCGAGCTTGCGGGCCGACCGGATCCGCTGGAGGTCGCCGAGTGCTGCGGACAGCGCAGTCCCCTGCCACGACGGCACCCGGAGCACCACCCGGTGCTCGTCCTCGACGGGAACCGGCCCGAGCACCTCGGCTGCCTCGGGCAGGTCGAGGAGGTGCAGCACGTCGTCCAGCGCGCCGAGCTCGCCGGTGACGGTGGCGACGCGGGCGGCCGGCGGCAGGTGCGCCTGGGAGCGCTCCTCCGCCTCCCGCCGGGCGAACCCGGCCGGGTCCCACCGCACGAGCGCCTGGACGGCCGGGTGGGCAGGATCGCCGACGGCGACCACGTGCCCGCCGGGGCGCACGAGCGCTGCGGCGTTGAGCCAGCGCCGCAACGCCTCCTCGGACGCCCGCAGGTCGTCGCGGGCCAGCGTCAGCCAGGTGTCGAGCACCACGACCGCCGCATAGCCCTCGGCAGCCACCGGCTCGGCCCCGACCGTGGCCACCACCAGGTCCCGCGACGTGCCCACCCGCTCGACGACGTGCTCCCCGCTCGAGCTGCGCACCGTGGTGCCGGCGAAGGTCCGACCCAGCTCCTCGGCGGTGCGGGCCTCGCCACGCACGGGCGCCCGCAGCCCGCGACCACCGCAGGTGGGGCACGCCCACGCCGCCTCCACGTGGCCGCACCAGCGGCACCGGGGCGGCTGAGCGGGTCCGGGCACCGTCAGCGGGCCGGTGCAGACGCCGCAGCGGGCGGGCGCCCGGCACGTGTCGCAGGCGAGCGAGACGGCATAGCCGGCCCGGGGCGTCTGCACCAGCACGGGACCGGAGGCCAGCCCGGTGCGGATCGCGTCGTAGGCCGCCCGCGGGATGCGGGTGGCCACCGACCGGTCCTGCGCGGGCACCGCCTCCACCCGCACCCGGCGGCGCAGCACCTCGCGCGGCACGGCGAGCTCGTGGGCCCACCCGGTCGCGAGGAGCTGTGCGGCCTCGGGCGTGCGGGCCACGGCACCCACGATCGCGGCGGTCCCCTGCTGCTCGGCGCGCGTCACCAGCACCTCGCGGACGTGGGGATAGGGCGCGCGCGGCTCGGCGTGGAGGTCGTCCCCGTCGTCCCACACCACGACGAGCCCGAGGTCGTGGACGGGCGCGAATGCGGCGGAGCGAGTGCCGACCACCACCCGGCGAGCACCGCGGGACACCGCCAGGAAGTCGCGGTAGCGCGCCGCCGGACCGCCGTCGGCGGTCAGGCAGACGTGGTGGCCCTCCCCCAGCAGGTCGGTGAGGGCAGCGTCGACCCGCGACACGTCGCGCCGGTCGGGCACGCACACGATCGCGCCCCGCCCCGCGGCGTACGTCGCGGCGACCGCCTCGGCGAGCATCACCGGCCAGTCGTCGCCCGGAGCCGCGGACCACACCGCTCGCGGCGACCCGCCCGAGGCGAGGTGGTGCAGGAAGGCAGGAGCGTGCGCCACGTCGGACCACGCGGTCGGGTCGCGTCTCACGGGCGGCGCCGGCGCAGGCTCGGACGCGGCCTTCTCAGCGGTGGCGTGACGCGGGGGCACCGCCAGCCGGAGCACGTCGGACCGGGCGCCGGCGTACCTCCGGGCGAGGGTCTCGCTGAGCCGGGCGATCTCCGGTGCCAGCACGGGCTCCGGGCTGACGACGCGGCGCAGGGGCTGCAGCGTGCCGGTGTGGTCGGTCTCGCCGGCCCGCTCCACGACGAAGCCGTCCACGTCCTGGCCGGCGAACCGCACCTTGACGCGGGCGCCCGGGACGGCCGTGTCGGCCATGGCGCGGGGCACGGCGTAGTCGAAGGGCCGGTCGAGGTGGGCGAGCGCGATGTCGACCAGCACGCGGGCGACGGGGTCGGTCTCCGCGGGCTCCCAGGCAGCGGCCCGGCGCCGCCGGGTCGCTGCCGCCTTGGCGCGCGCATCGTCCACCGCAGCGCGAAGCCCCGGAAGCATGTCGGCTTCCGGGGCTTCGCGGGACGTCATGCGGCCGATTGTGTCAGCGGCCACCGACGGACCGGACGTCGTCCGCGTCCGCGTACCTCCGGCTGTGTCCGGCAGCGCTCAGACGCCGGCAGCGGCCCTGAGCTTCTCGGCCCGGTCCGTGGTCTCCCACGTGAAGTCGGGCAGCTCGCGGCCGAAGTGACCGTAGGCGGAGGTCTGCGCGTAGATCGGGCGCAGCAGGTCGAGGTCGCGGATGATGGCGGCCGGACGGAGGTCGAACACCTCGAGCACGGCGTCCTGGATCTTCTCGTCCGACACGACGCCGGTGCCGAAGGTCTCGATGAAGATGCCCACCGGGGCGGCCTTGCCGATGGCGTACGCCACCTGCGCCTCGCAGCGGCGGGCCAGGCCCGAGGCCACGACGTTCTTGGCGACCCAGCGCATCGCGTAAGCGGCGGAGCGGTCCACCTTGGAGGGGTCCTTGCCGGAGAAGGCGCCGCCGCCGTGGCGGGCCATGCCGCCGTAGGTGTCGACGATGATCTTGCGCCCGGTGAGGCCGGCGTCGCCCATCGGGCCGCCGATGACGAAGGTCCCCGTCGGGTTGACGAGCATCCGGTAGCCCTCCGAGGGCAGGTCGAAGCCGGCGAGCACGGGATCGATGACGTGCTGCTGGATGTCGGCCTCGAGCCGGGCGTGCTCGATGTCGGGGTCGTGCTGGGTGGAGAGCACGACGGTGTCGATGCGCACCGGCCGGTCGTCGGCGTCGTACTCGATGGTCACCTGGGTCTTGCCGTCGGGACGCAGGTAGGCGAGGACGCCGTCCTTGCGGACCTGCGTCAGCCGCTGGGCGAGGCGCTGCGCGATCGTGATCGGCAGCGGCATCAGCTCGGGGGTGTCGTCGCACGCGTAGCCGAACATCAGGCCCTGGTCACCGGCGCCGCGCTTGTCGAGCTGGTCCTCGCTGTCGCCGACGCGGGACTCGTGGCCGGCGTCGACACCGGCCGCGATGTCGCTCGACTGGGCACCGATCGCGACCTGGACGCCGCACGTGTGGCCGTCGAAGCCCTTCTCCGAGGAGTCGTAGCCGATCTCGAGGATCGCCTTGCGGACGATGTCGGCGACCGGGGCGTAGGCACCGGTGCGCACCTCGCCCGCGACCACGACGAGGCCGGTGGTGAGCAGCGTCTCGACGGCCACGCGCAGGTTGGCGCGGTCGGGGTCCTCGGCCATGAGGTGGTCGAGGACCGAGTCGCTGATCCGGTCGGCGATCTTGTCGGGGTGCCCCTCGGTCACGGACTCGGAGGTGAACAGGCGTCCAGCCACGGTGACTCTCGATTCTTGTGTGGAACGGTCGGAGGAAAGGTACCTGCTGCCCAGCATCCGGGACCCCGGTCTCAGTCGGCGAATCGCCGGGCGACCTCGTCCCAGATCACGTGCGCGAGCGCGCTCTTGCTCCCGCGGGGGACCTCGACGACCGCGCCGTCGGCGGCCAGCACGACCGCCTCGTTGTCCGCGCTGCCGAAGACCGCTCCTCCGCTCACGTCGTTGACCACGAGCAGGTCGCAGCCCTTGCGGGCGAGCTTGGCGCGGCCGAGATCGAGCACGGAGCCGGTGGCGTCGCCGGTCTCGGCGGCGAAGCCGACGATGACGGCGTCCTCGCGCGCCCGGTGGTGGGAGATCTCGGCGAGGACGTCGGGGTTCTGCACCAGCTCGATCGCCGGCGCCGACCCGTCGTCGGCCTTCTTGATCTTGGCGTCGCTGACCGCGCTCGGCCGGAAGTCCGCCGGGGCGGCGGCCATGACGACGGCGTCGGCGGTCGCGGTGGCGGCCACGACGGCCTCGCGCAGCTGCTCGGTGGTCTCGACCCGTACGACGCTGACGCCGGCCGGGTCGGGCAGCGAGACATTGGCGCTGACCAGGGTGACGTGCGCGCCGCGCGAGGCGGCGGCCCGGGCCAGGGCGTGGCCCTGCAGGCCCGAGGACCGGTTGCCGAGGAAGCGCACCGGGTCGAGGTACTCGCGAGTGCCGCCCGCCGAGACCACGACCTTGCGGCCGGCGAGGTCCTGAGGGGCCGCGCCACGGTGCAGCACACCCACGGCGAGCTCGAAGATCTCGGCCGGGTCCGGCAGCCGGCCCTTGCCGGTGTCGGCGCCGGTGAGGCGGCCCTCGGCCGGCTCGACCACCACCGCGCCACGGCTGCGCAGGGTGGCCACGTTGGCCTGGGTGGCGGGGTGCTCCCACATCTCGGTGTGCATGGCCGGGGCGAACACGACCGGACAGCGGGCGGTGAGCAGCGTGCTGGTCAGCAGGTCGTCGGCCAGGCCGTGCGCGGCCCGCGCGAGCAGGTCTGCGGTGGCCGGGGCGACGACCACCAGGTCGGCCTCCTGCCCGATGTGCACGTGCGGCACGGCGTGGACGTCGGTCCACACGTCGGTCGCGACGGGCTTGCCGGACAGGGCGGCCCAGGTCGGCGCGCCGACGAACTCCAGTGCCGCGGCCGTGGGCACGACCGTCACGTCGTGCCCCGACTCGGTGAACCGGCGCAGCAGCTCGCAGGCCTTGTAGGCCGCGATGCCGCCCGAGACCCCCAGGACGACCCGCGAGGTCATCGCGCGGCTCGCGTCACTCCGTGGTGTCGCCGGCTGCGGCCTCGGCAGCGGCGGCCTCGGCGGCGGGGTCGATGTCCTCGCAGGTGAGGAGGTCCTCGTTGATCTCGCGCAGCGCGATGGACAGCGGCTTCTCCTGCACGTGGGTGTCGACCAGCGGGCCGACGTACTCCAGGAGCCCCTCGCCGAGCTGCGAGTAGTAGGCGTTGATCTGACGGGCACGCTGGGCGCTGTAGAGCACCAGCTTGTACTTGCTGTCGGTCTTGCTGAGCAGGTCGTCGATCGAGGGGTTGGTGACGCCCTCGGCGGCGATGGTGGGAGAAGCCACGGTGTGGGTGCCTCGCTAGTCAGAGGTGGGTGGAACGGGTCCGACCATCAAGGCTACCAACTCGTCGGCGGCAGCGTGAACTTCGTGGTTGACGATGGTGACGTCGAACTCGCTCTCCGCGGCCAGCTCCGCGCGGGCGGTGTCGAGGCGCCGCTCACGCTCGGCCTCGCTCTCGGTGCCGCGGCCCACCAGCCGGCGTACGAGCTCCTCCCACGACGGCGGCTTGAGGAAGACGAACAGCGCCTCGGGCATCGACTCGCGCACCTGGCGCGCGCCCTGGAGGTCGATCTCGAGCATCGCGGGATGCCCGGAGGCGAGGGCGAGGTCGACCGGACCGCGGGGAGTGCCGTAGCGGGCGGCCTTGTGGACCACCGCCCACTCGAGCAGGTCGCCCTTGTCGATCATGGCGTCGAACTCCTCGTCGGAGACGAACCAGTAGTGCACGCCGTTCTCCTCGCCCGGGCGGGGCGGCCGCGTCGTCGCGGAGACGGAGATCCAGACCTCGGGGTGCGTCTCGCGCACCGCGGCGGCGACAGTGCCCTTGCCGACGGCCGTCGGACCGGCCAGGACGATGAGCCGCGAGCGACGCGAGGGCTGACCGGCGGTCCCGTGCGCTGCCTCGTCGTGCGCTGCCTCGTCGTGCGCTGCTCCGGTCACGACGCGTCGGGGCCGAACTCACGCTCGAGCGCGGCGACCTGCTTGACGCCCAGCCCGCGGACCCGGCGGCTCTCGGCGATCCCGAGACGCTGCATGACCTGGCGCGCACGCACGCGACCCAGGCCCGGGACCGACTGGAGCAGCTCGACGACGCGCATCTTGCCGATGACCTCGTTGGTGCGGCCCTCCTCGAGCACATCGAGGATCGAGCCGCCTGAGTTCTTCAAGCGGTTCTTCACCTCCGCCCGCTCGCGGCGGGACGCTGCAGCCTTGTCGAGGGCTGCCTGGCGCTGCTCGGGCGTCAGAGGGGGCAAGGCCACGGAGGCGTTCCTTAGGGTGGGGTCCGGCTGGTGCGGGTCAATCTAGTCAGAGCGCGACGAGGCAGGCAATCGGAGCCCCGACATCCGCCGCTGGTCGTGACGTTCGCCATGTCGGGGCCGGTGCTAGCGCGACAGCGGGGTGCCGCACACGTCGAGCGCGTGCTGCTCGAGGGCCGCCATCGCCGTCACCGTGCGCTCCGAGCCCACCTCGCGCGCGGCCGACTCGATGGCGGCTCGTGCCTCGTCGTCGACGCCGGCCGGGGGCTTGCTCGCGGAGTACGCCGAGGGGTCCACGCCGTGCTCGGCGAGGACGTCCTCGAGGGCGTGCAGCGGGTCGAGCACGGCGTCCCAGTCGTCGGTGATGTCGCGCGGCGCCTCGCGGCTCAGGTGGTCGTAGGCGTCGAGGACGTCGAACATCGCGCCGGTGTCCTGCGACGCGGCCGCCTCGCCCAGCTCGGCCTGGTGCTCCTCGACCGCCTGGCAGTAGGCGGCCTGCGGGTCGTCCGAGCAGCCCGTCGCCAGCAGGCACGCCACCAGCGGCGCGGCCACGGCGAGACGGGCACGGGTCACTCGGCCAAGCCTCGCACCGCGTCGTTGCCGCGCCGCGCTGCCTCGCGCAGCGCCGCCACGTCCGGGCCGGCGCCCAGCACCTCGCGCGAGGAGCTCGGCAGGGCCCACCGGGCGGAGCCGCCGAAGATCCGCGTGAGGTCGTCGACCGTCCCGCCCTGTGCCCCGTAGCCGGGAACGAGGAACGGTCCGTTGATGTCGAGGTCCTCCTGGGTGGACCCGATGGTGGCTCCGACCACGGCGCCGAAGGAGCCCACTGGCGCAGCGCCGGCGTTCAGGGTGCGCAGGTGACCGAGCACGGTGCCGGCGACCGTGCCGCTGTCGGCGCGGGCGTGCTGGACCTCCGGACCCTCCTTGTTGGACGTGAGCGCGAGCACGAACAGCCCGCCGCCGTGACGGCGACATGCCTCGACCATCGGGTCGAGGGAGCCGAACCCGAGGAACGGGCTGGCCGTGACGGCGTCCACTCCGAGCGGGGACGAAGGATCGAGGTAGGCGTCGGCGTAGGCCTGGCTGGTCGAGCCGATGTCGCCGCGCTTGACGTCGAGCAGGACGAGCGCGCCCGCGGCGCGGGACTCCTCGACCACGCGCTCGAGCACGGCGATCCCGCGGCTGCCGAACCGCTCGTAGAACGCGCTCTGCGGCTTGACCACGCTGACGACCGGCGCGACCGCCTCGACGACGGTCAGCGCGAAGCGCTCGAGCGACGCGACGTCGTCGGCCAGGCCCCACTCGCGCAGCAGCGCGGCGTGCGGGTCGATGCCGACGCAGAAGCGGCCGCGCTCCTCGATGGCTGCGGCGAGGCGGGCGCCGAAGGGGGTCGATGTCATGCGTCCTCCTGGTGGGGTGGCTGGTCGAGGGAGGCCCGGAGCCGGGCCACCGTGGTGGGGTCGTGCAGCATCGCGGTGCCGACCTGGACCGACGTGGCACCGGCCGCCAGGTAGGCGCGCGCGGAGTCGACGTCGTGCACGCCGCCGCAGCCGATGACCGGCACGGCGGGCAGCGCCCGGCTGACCGCGGCGACGCACCGCAGCGCGATCGGGGCGAGCGCCGGTCCGCTCAGGCCGCCGGGGCGGCCGTCGGGCAGAGCGGCGGGTACGGCGTTGCCGACCACCACCGCGGTGGCACCGGCCTCGTGGCAGGCGCGGGCACCCTCCACGACGCGCGACACGTCGGGGCGGAGCTTGGCCAGCACGGGCCGGTCCGAGGCGAACTCGCGCCGTACGGCGGCGACGACGCTCGCTGCGTGGTAGGGCTCGCGGACCTCGTAGAGCCCGTCGCTCGTCTCGTCCGGCGCGCCGACGTTGACCTCCAGCCCCACCACGCCCGGTGCCCGGCCGAGCCGGCCGGCAAGGTCGGCGTACTCCCCCATCGTCGCCCCGGCGATCGACACCACGACCCGCACGCCGGCCCGCACCAGCCACGGCAGCTCGGTCGCCAGGAAGTGCTCGAGGCCGGGGTTGGGCAGGCCGACGGCGCTGACCAGCCCGCCCGGCACCTCCGCGACCCGCGGCCCGCGGGCGCCGGAGCGGGCGTCGAGGGTGATGGACCGGGTGACGAAGTCCAGCCCGTCGAGCCCCTCGGGTCCGGCGTACGCCGACAGCTCGCGGCCCGTGCCGCCACAGCCGGACGCCACCATCACCGGTCCCGGTATGCGCCCGCTCACAGCGCGTCCCACCTGACGCGGTCGCCGCGGACGACGGGGCCCTCGGTGCAGGCCCGCACGACGCGGTCGACGCCGTCCTCGCCGACGACCGGTAGCGGGCAGCCGTGGCAGAGACCGGTGCCGCATGGGGTCGGGACCTCCACCGCGACCTGGCTCCACGCGCCGGTGCGCTCGGCGGCGACCGCCGCCGACCGGAGGACGTCGGCGGGGCCGGCGGCGTAGACGACGTCGGCGCCGCTGCGGCGTACGAGGTCCTCGGCGTGGTCGGCGACCTGCCCGCGCTGCCCCACCGAGCCGTCGGCGGTGAGGACGGTCACCGAGCGGGCCGAGCGCCGCGCCTCCAGAGCGGAGAGCAGGCGCGCCTCGTCGGGCGCCGACACGACGAGCGACACGGCGCAGCCCCGCTCGCGCAACCGCTCGGCCAGCGGGAACAGCGGCGCCGCGGCGTAGCCCTCCCCGATGAGCAGGCAGGACACCGCCTGTTTGGGAAGTGCGAAGGGCCGGCCGAGCGGGCCGGTCACGGCGACGCGCGTCCCGACCGGCTGGGCGCTCAACCACGCGGTGCCACTGCCGCGCGACTCGACGACCACGTCGAGGGTCGGCCCGAAGGCGCTGGAGGCGCGCACCTTGTGCACCCACAGCGCGCGCCGGGTCACGTGACCGGCGACGCTCACCGACACGAACGTGCCGGGACGGAACCGCTCGGGAACGCCCGGTGCCGCCAGCGTCAGGTGGCGGTAGCCGCCGACCTTCTTGGTGGCGACCACCTCTCCGTCGACGTGGACCGGGCCCCGTGCGGGCGCGTCAGCCATGCGTGGCGAGTCCCCGGGCGATGCGCCGCGGCCACAGCGGGCCCTCGTAGACGAAGGCGGTGTAGGCCTGGATCAGGTCGGCGCCGGCCGCCAGCCGGCGCCGCGCGTCCGCCACGGTCGTGATCCCGCCGACGCCGACAAGGGTGAGGTCCGAGCCGACGCGGCCGCGCAGCAGGCGTACGACGTCCTCGGCCCGCTGGGTGAGCGGGCGACCGCTCAGGCCGCCGGCGCCGACGTCCGCGACGACTCCGGCCGGTGTGGCGAGGCCGTCTCGGGAGATGGTGGTGTTGGTGGCGATGATGCCGTCCAGCCCGCTGGCGAGGGCCAGGTCGGCGACCGCGATCACGTCGTCGTCGCTGAGGTCGGGCGCGATCTTCACCAGCAGCGGCACCCGGCGGCCCGGGCTGGCCTCGTCGGCGCGTCGGCGTACGGCGGCGAGCAGGGGCTCGAGCCGCTCCACGGCCTGCAGGTCGCGCAGGCCGGGGGTGTTGGGCGAGGAGACGTTGACCACCAGGTAGTCGGCGTAGGGGGCCAGCAGGCCGGCCGACTTCTCGTAGTCGCGGGCCGCGTCCTCCTCCGCCACGACCTTGGTCTTGCCGATGTTGACTCCCAGGACGGGCCCACCCGCGAACGAGGTGGAGCCCTCCTGCTCGTGGACCGCGCGGGCCCTGGCCAGGCGGCGTGCGCGATCGGCCAGCCGGCGGGCCACCACCTCGGCGCCGTCGTTGTTGAACCCCATCCGGTTCACGATGGCGCGGTCGGCGGTGAGCCGGAACAGCCGCGGCCGGGGGTTGCCCGACTGCGGCTCACCCGTGACGGTGCCCACCTCGACGTGCCCGAACCCGAGCGCCGCCAGGGCGTCGACGCCGAGGGCGTTCTTGTCGAAGCCGGCGGCCAGGCCGAGCGGGTGCGCGAAGGTGAGCCCCAGCGCGCGCACCGGCGCGCTCGGCACCCGGAGGGCCCGCCGGGTCACCGGGCTCGCGGCCCGGATCGCGCGGAAGGCCGCGTGGTGGGCGCGCTCGGGGTCGACCCGCGTCAGCCCGCGCTCGAAGAGGACGTCGTAGGGCCGCACCGGGTCACCGGGCCCGACCGGCCGTGGTCAGCGCCGCCCAGTCCTGCAGCGAGCGCACGCCGATGTCGCCGCGGCGCATCGCCTCCAGGCCCTGCACGGCGGCGCCGAGCCCTTGGATGGTGGTGATGCACGGGATGTCGGTGATCACCGCGGCCGTGCGGATGTCGTAGCCGTCGGCTCGCGGTGAGCCGCCGCTGGTCGCCCCGTGCGGGGTGTTGATGACCAGGTCCACCTCGCGGCCGCGGATCAGCCCCACGATGGTCGGCTCCCCGTCGGGCCCCTCGCCCTCCGACTGCTTGCGCACGACCCGTGCCTGCACGCCGTTGCGCCGCAGCACCTCCGCGGTGCCCGCCGTCGCAAGGATCTCGAAGCCCATGTCGGCGATCTGCTTGACCGGGAAGATCATGTGCCGCTTGTCGCGGTTGGCGACCGAGACGAACACCCGGCCCGACAGCGGCAGCGATCCGTACGCCGCGGCCTGCGCCTTGGCGAACGCGGTGCCGAAGAACGCGTCGAAGCCCATCACCTCGCCCGTCGAGCGCATCTCGGGGCCGAGGAGCGCGTCGACGGTGCGACCGTCGGCGGTCCGGAAGCGATCGAAGGGCATGACCGCCTCCTTGACCGCGATCGGCGAGCCGTCGGCCAGGTGGCCGCCGTCGCCCTCCGCCGGCAGCACGCCGGCGGTGCGCAGCTCGGCGATCGACTCGCCCAGCATGACCCGCGCCGCCGCCTTGGCCAGCGGCGTGGCGGTCGCCTTGGAGACGAACGGCACGGTGCGCGAGGCACGCGGGTTGGCCTCGAGGACGTAGAGCACGTCGGAGGCCAGGGCGTACTGGATGTTGAGCAGGCCGCGGACGTCGAGCCCGCGGGCGATCGCCTCGGTCGAGCGGCGGATCCGCTCGATCTCCTCGCGGCCCAGGGTGATCGGCGGCAGGGCGCAGGAGGAGTCGCCGGAGTGGATCCCGGCCTCCTCGATGTGCTCCATCACGCCGCCGAGGAAGAGCTCCTCGCCGTCGAAGAGCGCGTCCACGTCGATCTCCACCGCGTCGTCGAGGAACCGGTCGACCAGCACCGGCTGCCGCTCGTTGATGAGCCCGTTGGCGACGTACTTCTCGAGGTAGGCCTCCAGCGCGGTGTCGTCGTAGACGATCTCCATGCCGCGCCCGCCCAGGACGTACGACGGCCGCACGAGGACGGGGTAGCCGATCTCGTGCGCGATGCGCTGCGCCTGCGGGTACGACGTCGCCGTGCCGTGCTTGGGCGCCGGCAGGCCCGCGTCGGCCAAGACCCGGCCGAAGGCGCCGCGGTCCTCGGCCAGGTGGATCGCCTCGGGCGTGGTGCCGACGATCGGGACGCCCGCGTCGGCGAGCCCCTGCGCCAGGCCGAGCGGCGTCTGCCCGCCGAGCTGGCACACGACCCCCGCGACGGGACCGGCCTGCTGCTCGGCGTGGACGATCTCGAGCACGTCCTCGAGCGTGAGCGGCTCGAAGTAGAGCCGGTCGGAGGTGTCGTAGTCGGTGCTCACCGTCTCGGGGTTGCAGTTGACCATGATCGTCTCGTAGCCGGCCTCGGCCAGCGCGAGCGAGGCGTGCACGCAGCTGTAGTCGAACTCGATGCCCTGCCCGATGCGGTTAGGCCCGGAGCCGAGGATGATCACCGCCTCCTTGCCCTCGGCACGGGGCTGCACCTCGGTCTCCTCGTCGTAGGAGGAGTAGTGGTAGGGCGTGCGCGCGGCGAACTCGGCGGCGCAGGTGTCGACGGTCTTGAAGACCGGCCGGATCCCCAGGGCGTGGCGTACTCCTCGCACGACGTCGGCGCTGAGCCCGCGGATCCTGCCGATCTGCTCG
Source organism: Nocardioides sp. SYSU D00065 (assembly GCF_017916425.1). Lineage (GTDB taxonomy): Bacteria > Actinomycetota > Actinomycetes > Propionibacteriales > Nocardioidaceae > Nocardioides. The sequence continues at coordinate 163,464 of NZ_JAFMSX010000005.1, forward strand.
TCGGAGAAGCCGTGGCGCTTGGCCAGCCGCAGCAGGTCGGGGGTGAGCTCGGGCGCCTCGATGAGCTGGACGGCGACCTCGTTGATGAGGGCCAGCTGGTCGACGAACCAGGGGTCGATCGCCGTGGCGTCGAAGATCTCCTGCGGCGTCGCGCCGGCGCAGATTGCGTCCATGACCTTCCTCAGGCGCCCGTCGTGCGGGACCTTGATCTCCTCGAGGAGCGCGGCCTTGGACTCGGCCGAGGCGAGGTCGTCGTCGAAGTGCTTGTGCCAGTCGAAGGGGGCGTGCTTGCTCTCCAGCGAGCGCAGCGCCTTCTGCAGGGCCTCGGTGAAGTTGCGGCCGATGGCCATCGCCTCGCCCACCGACTTCATGTGGGTGGTCAGGGTCGGGTCGGCCTCGGGGAATTTCTCGAAGGCGAAGCGCGGGACCTTCACCACGACGTAGTCCAGCGCCGGCTCGAAGGACGCCGGGGTCTCCTCGGTGATGTCGTTGCGGATCTCGTCGAGCGTGTAGCCGATCGCGACCTTGGCGGCGATCTTGGCGATCGGGAAGCCGGTGGCCTTGGAGGCCAGCGCCGATGAGCGCGAGACGCGCGGGTTCATCTCGATGACGATCAGCCGGCCGTCGGCCGGGTTGACGGCGTACTGGATGTTGCAGCCGCCGGTGTCGACGCCGACCGCGCGGATGATGCCGATCGCGAGGTCGCGCATCTTCTGGTACTCGCGGTCGGTGAGCGTCATCGCCGGCGCGACGGTGATCGAGTCGCCGGTGTGCACGCCCATCGGGTCGAGGTTCTCGATGGAGCACACGATCACCGTGTTGTCGGCGCCGTCGCGCATGACCTCCAGCTCGTACTCCTTCCAGCCGAGGATCGACTCCTCGAGGAGCACCTCGGTGGTCGGGCTGGCGGCGAGGCCGGCGCCACCGATGCGGCGCAGGTCGGCCTCGTCGTAGGCCATCCCGGAGCCGGTGCCGCCCATGGTGAAGGAGGGCCGCACGACCATCGGGTAGCCGAGGTCCTCGGCCGCGGCGAGCAGGTCGTCCATGGAGTGGCAGATCGTGCTGCGGGCGGACTCCCCGCCGAGCTGCTCGACGATCTTCTTGAACTGCTGGCGGTTCTCGCCGCGCTCGATCGCGTCGATCGAGGCGCCGATCAGCTCGACGCCGTACTTCTCCAGCACGCCCGCCTTGTCGAGAGCCATGGCGCAGTTGAGCGCGGTCTGGCCGCCGAGGGTGGCCAGCAGCGCGTCGGGGCGCTCCTTGGCGATCACCTTCTCGACGTAGTCGGGCGTGATCGGCTCGACGTAGGTGGCGTCGGCGAACTCCGGGTCGGTCATGATCGTCGCCGGGTTGGAGTTGACCAGGACGACCCGCAGGCCCTCCTGACGCAGCACGCGGCAGGCCTGGGTGCCGGAGTAGTCGAACTCGGCCGCCTGGCCGATGATGATCGGCCCCGAGCCGATGACCAGGACACTCTCGATGTCGGTGCGCTTGGGCATCAGAGGGTGCCCCCCATCAGGTCGGTGAAGCGGTCGAAGAGGTACGCCGCGTCGTGCGGGCCGGCGGCGGCCTCGGGGTGGTACTGCACGGAGAAGGCGGTCAGCGCCCCGTCGGGGCCGCGCAGCTCGAGCCCCTCGACGACGTCGTCGTTGAGGCAGACGTGGCTGACCGTGGCCTCGCCGAACTCGGTCGCGGTGCTGCCTTCGAGCGGGGCGTCGACGGCGAAGCCGTGGTTGTGGGCGGTCACCTCGACCTTGCCGGTCGTGCGGTCCATCACCGGCTGGTTGATGCCGCGGTGGCCGTACTTCAGCTTGTAGGTGTCGAACCCGAGCGCGCGCCCGAAGAGCTGGTTGCCGAAGCAGATGCCGAAGTAGGGGATGCCGGCGCCCAGCGCGCCCTGCAGCAGCTCGACCTGGCGGGTGGTGGCGGCCGGGTCACCGGGGCCGTTGGAGAAGAACAGTCCATCGGGCGCGACCGCCTGCACCCCCTCGAGCGTCGCGGTGGCGGGCAGGACGTGCACCTCGATGCCACGCTCGCTCAGCATGCGCGGGGTGTTGGCCTTGATGCCGAGGTCGAGCGCGGCGACGGTGAAGCGCCGCGTCCCCTGCGCCGGGACGACGTAGGCCTCCGGGGTGCTGACCGCCGCGCTGAGGTCCGCGCCCGTCATCTCCGCGGACTCGCGGACTCGCGCCAGCAGGCGCTCGGGGTCGGTCTCCGTGGTGGAGATGCCCACGCGCATGGCGCCGCGCTCGCGCAGGTGGCGGGTCAGGGCGCGGGTGTCGACGCCGCTGATGCCGACGACACCCTGCTCACGCAGGTCGTCGGACAGCGTGCGGACGCTGCGCCAGTTCGACGGCACCCGGGCGGGGTCGCGCACGACGTAGCCGGCGACCCAGATGCGCGAGGACTCGAGGTCCTCGTCGTTCATGCCGGTGTTGCCGACGTGCGGGGCCGTCATCACGACGATCTGGCGGTGGTAGCTGGGATCGGTGAGCGTCTCCTGGTAGCCGGACATGCCGGTGGAGAAGACCGCTTCGCCGAAGGTCTCGCCCTCGGCGCCGAAGGACTCACCGCGGAAGGTGCGTCCGTCCTCGAGGACCATGAGCGCTGGGACAGGCAGTGTCCGGACAGGCGGAGCCACGCCGTACCTCCTTCTCCGCCTCACGGGACGGATCGTTAAAGGATGTTCGAGCCGTCGCCGAGCCTACCAGCGCAGCCCGGCCCGCCCGCCATCGTGTCCACGACGCCCCGACGCGTGCCGCTGTCCCTCACCCGGCAGCGGTCCAAAGAGCGAGCGTCAGCTCGGGCCCCTGCCAGCGGCGCCGCAGCCACCGGTCGTGCGAGGCGAGCACGACCCCGCCGGGAGCCGTGGCCAGCGCCTCCTCCAGCTCGCCGGCGAGGGCGAGCGACACGTGGTTGGTCGGCTCGTCGAGCAGGAGGAGGTCGGGTGCGGCCGCGATGGCGACGGCGAGCCCGAGCCGGCGGCGCTGCCCGGTCGACAGGCCGCCCACGGGCGTGCGGTGGTCGCGCGGGTGCAGCAGGCCGAGGTCGCGCAGGGCCGGCGGGTCGGGGAGACCGCGGACCGCGGCGTCGTACGTCGCCGCGGCCGAGCGCCTCGGGTCGGTGACCGCCGGGTCCTGGGTCAGCTCCCGCACGGTCCGCGCGGACACCGCGAGCGTGCCGCTCGTCGCCGCCACCCGGCCGGCGAGCACACCCAGCAGCGTGGACTTGCCCGAGCCGTTGCCGCCGGTGAGCAGCAGGTGCTCCCCCGCTGCCAGGTCGAGCCGCTCGCAGCGCATCCGCCCGGCCACCTCCACGTCGCGGACCAGCACCAGCGCTCCGGTGGACGGTGCGGTGAGGTCGCCGCGGAAGACCAGGCGCGCCGGGGGCTTGGGCAGCTGCTCCCGCTCGACGACCTCGAGCCGGCGCTGCGCGTCCTTCTTGCGCCGAGCGAGCGTCTGCTCGACCCGTGCACCCTTGAACGCGTGGATGAACTTGTCGCCGTCGGTCGGGCCACGGCCGTGCGCGATCGCGCCCGTGCCGATCCGGGTCGCCTCGCGCAGCCGGGCGAGCTCCTCCTGTTGGGCGGCGTACGCCTCCTCCCAGCGTCGCCGGGCGTCCGCTCGAGCCTTCTCGTAGGCGCTCCACCCGCCGCCGAAGCGCCGACCACCCCTGCCGTCGGTGCCGAGCTCGCCGGCGTCGAGATCGACGAGGTCGGTGCAGACGTCGTCGAGCAGCACGCGGTCGTGGCTGGCCAGGACCACCACACCGGGCAGGTCGCGCAGGAAGGCGGTGAGCACGTCGACGGCGTCGTCGTCGAGGTGGTTGGTCGGCTCGTCGAGCAGCAGGCAGGTCGGCCGCGAGGTCATGATGGTGGCGAGCGCCAGCCGGGTGCGCTGCCCGCCGGACAGCGTGCCGACGACCCGCTCGCGGTCCAGGGCGTCGAGCCCGAGGCGGGCGGCGGCCAGCGACGCGCGCCGGTCTGCGTCCCACGCGTCGTGCGCCAGCGCCTGCTCGAGGGCCAGCGCGTACGCCGCGTCGCCCGCCGGCGTGCCGACCCCTGCCGCCAGCCGCTCAACGTCCGCGACGGCCTCCCGCAAGGGCGCGAGCGTCATGGCGAGCACCTCCGCCACCGTGGCGGCGTCGCTGAACGGGGGCTCCTGACCCAACAGCACCAGGTCCCGGGGCGCCGAGACCGTGCCCGAGACCTGTGCGCGCGCAGGGAGGCGCCCGGCCACGGCGCGCAGCAGCGTCGACTTGCCGACGCCGTTCTCGCCGACGAGGCCGATGCGCCGGCCGGGCTGGGCGAGCAGGTCGACGCCGCTCAGGACCGTACGGTCGGGGTAGGTCACCGACAGGCCGCTGACGACGAGCGGGGCGATGGAGGTGATGGTCTCGGGCACGTGGAGTCCTCAGGAGCTGGCCGCAGGGACGGCGGATGAGACTCGCCGGGCAGGAGGGGCGCGCGGGGGCGCCGCCGCGGACGCGAGTCGGGTCAGTCCTGGATCCACATGGTGCGAGCGAGCCTAGGCGGCGCCGCGGCCCGCGCCAACCGCTTTTCCGCCGAGCCGCGAGCTGCAGCCGACGCGCGGGCGCACCGTGGCGCGCACTGGCACGCTGGGGTCATGCGCGTCGTCGACCTGGAGCGAGCCGTTCGGACCGTCCGCGACCACTGCGGTGGCGTCGAGGGCGTGCCACGCGTCGTCGCGAGCGGCAACTTCGCCTCGCCGGTGGCGCTGCTGCACGCGCTGCTGGCCGAGCTGCCGTCGGTGCGGCTCCACGCGCTGAACGCCCAGCCCGACCTGCGACTGCACGAGGGCGTCGTGCCGGAGACGACGTTCGTGGGGCCGGGCTTCCGCCGGCACCCGCGCCTGTCGTACGTGCCGAGCCGGTTGTCGATGGTGCCGCGCCTCTTCCACGGCCCGCTGGCACCCGACGTGGTGGTCGTGCACACCACGCTGCCCCGGGACGGGCAGGTCTCGCTCGGTCTGGAGGTCAACGTGCTCCCGGCGGCGATCGAGGCGGCCCGAGCCCGCGGCGCGCTCGTCCTCGCGCAGCTCAACCCGCGGATGCCGTGGACCTTCGGCGACGCCGTGCTGCAGGTCGAGGACATCGACCTCGGCGTCGAGGTCGACGCCGCCCTCACCACACACACCGCCGGCGTCCCGGGCGACGACGCACGCCTCATCGGCTCGCGGGTCGCCGCCGAGATCGGCGACGGCGCGACCCTGCAGGCGGGCATCGGCGAGGTGCCCGATGCCACGATCGCCGGCGTCCTGGAGCGACGAGGACTGCGGATCTGGACGGAGATGTTCAGCGACGGCGTGCTGACGCTCGAGAAGGCCGGTGCGCTCGACCGGGGCACGCCGGTGCGTACGTCGTTCGTGTTCGGCAGCCAGGAGCTCTACGACTGGGTCGACGACAACCCGCGCGTGCAGATGCTGCGCACGGAGACGACGAACGCCCCGTCCCGCATCGCCGCGCAACCCTCGATGACCTCGATCAACACCGCCCTCCAGGTCGACCTGTTCGACCAGGCCAACGCGTCACGGATCAAGGCCAGGATCCACAGCGGCTTCGGCGGCCAGACGGACTTCACCGTGGGCGCCAGCCACTCCCCTGGCGGTCGCGCGTTCATGGCGCTGCGCAGCTGGCACCCCAAGGCGAACGTGTCCACCATCGTGCCGCTGGTCGACGAGCCGGTGACGTCCTTCCAGCACGGTGCGGTCGTCACCGAGCAGGGGGTGGCCTGGATGTGGGGGCGCGACGAGCGGGAACAGGCGCGCAACCTGATCGACCACGCAGCCCACCCGAGCGTCCGTGACGACCTGCGCGAGGAGGCACGCGGCCTCGGTCTCGCCTAGGCGCGCGCCCGGTCGTCAGTAGAGGCCGCGGTCGTAGTTCTCCGGCCGGTAGTAGTCCTCGAGCTCGGCCAGCCCCTGTCCGGCGACCGGCTCGAGCTCGTGGGCGATCGCCGCGCGCGAGGGCACCCGCTCGGGGTCCCAGGTCTCGGGCTCCCACAGCTGCGAGCGCCGGAACGCCTTCGCGCAGTGGAAGAACACCGTCTCCACCTCGACCAGCAGGGCGAGGATCGGTCGCTTGCCCCGCACCGCCATGGCGTCGAAGAACGGAGCGTCGCTCAGGAGCCGGGCTCGACCGTTGATCCGCAGCGTGTCCCCACGACCCGGGATGACGAAGACCAGCCCGACGAAGGGGTTCTGCAGCACGTTGCGGTAGCCGTCGACCCGCCGGTTGCCGGGGCGCTCGGCGAGCGCGATGGTCGTGTCGTCCAGGACGTGCACCAGCGAGCCGACCGGATCGCCCTTGGGGCTCGCATCGCACCGGCCGGAGGCGTCGGAGGTCGACAGCACGCAGAACGGTGAGGCGGCCAGCCAGGCGCGGTCGATGTCGGTCAGCCGGGAGCGCTCCTTGGTCCGCGCGCGCTCCCCCGGCGCGCCGACCAGGGCCTCGAGCTCCTGGACAGTGGTGATCTCGCTCGTGTCGGTCCTCATGGCCCCGCACGCTACGCCTGGGCGAGGAGGCCCGGCGGTTTCGACGCTACGTCCGCCCGGCCTAGCGGTGAGCCAGCCACACCCCAGCGCCCCCGAATGTGGCTCACGCACCGCCCGCCCGGCCGGGCGGTGAGCCAGCCACATCCCCGCGCCCCCGAATGTGGCTCACGCACCGCCCAGGGGGTTCAGCGCACAGCACCACAAGGCCCACACCAGCACCCGTCCGCCACGCCCATCGTCAAGCGGCCCACCATGAGGCCAGCACCACGACGGGGTGTACGCCGGGCGGCGCCGTCGGCGTCAGACCAGCGAGCCGTCGCGGACGGTCACCCGGCCGGCGTACACCGTGTGCACCACTCGTGAGCTCAACCGCCGGCCGTGCCAGGGGTTGTTGCGCGAGAGCGAGGCGGAGGCGTCCCGATCGACGGTCACGTCGGCGTCCGGGTCCACGAGCACGACGTGGGCCGGCGATCCCGGCGCCAGCGACCGTCCCTGGTCGCCGAGACCGGCGATCCGCGCGGGCGCGATCGACATGACCCGCGCGACGTCGGACCAGGACAGCCCCGGCATCGCGGTGCGGACCACGCCGAGGGCGGTCTCGAGCCCCAGCATCCCGAAGGCGGCGTCGACGAAGGCGTGCTCCTTGTCGTGCCGGGCGTGCGGCGCGTGGTCGGTCGCGACGGCGTCGATGGTGCCGTCGGCCAGCGCCTCGCGCAGCGCGTCGACGTCCTCCTGCGGACGCAGCGGCGGGTTCACCTTGAAGGTCGGGTCGTAGCCGGCGAGCAGGTCGGTCGTCAGCAGCAGGTGGTGCGGGGTGACCTCGGCGGTGACGCTCCAGCCCCCGTCCCGCGCGGCCTGCGCCTTGGCCCACCTCAGCACCTCGACGGAGCCGGCCGTCGACACGTGCGCGACGTGGACGCGCGAGCCGGTGTGCCGCGCCAGCATCACGTCGCGCGCGACGATCACCTCCTCGGCGATGCCGGGCCAGCCGGGCAGGCCGAGCCGCCCGGAGAGCTCGCCCTCGTGGCAGCAGGCCGTCGGCCCGGCGAGGGCGGGGTCCTGGGCGTGCTGCGACACGACTCCCCCGAACGCCTTGACGTACTCCAGCGCGCGTCGCATCACCCGGGCGTCGTGGACGCACCGCCCGTCGTCGGAGAAGACGCGCACCGCCGCGCGCGAGCGGTGCATGAGCGCGAGCTCGGCGAGCTCCTCGCCGCCCAGTCCCCGCGTCACCGCCCCGACCGGCTGCACGTGCACCAGCCCCGCCTCGCGGCCGAGCTCCCACACGCGCGTCGCCGCCTCCGCGGTGTCGGTCACCGGGCTGGTGTTGGCCATCGCCAGGACTGCCGTGTAGCCGCCCAGCGCCGCGGCCTGCGACCCGGAACGGATCGTCTCCGCGTCCTCGCGGCCCGGCTCGCGCAGGTGGGTGTGCAGGTCGACCAGTCCGGGGAGGGCGACGAGTCCGTCGGCGTCGATCGTCTCCGCTCCCGGCACCGGGGCGTCGACGAGCATCCCCGCGTCGTCGACGTACAGGTCGGCGGTCCTCTCGCCGAGCAGCGAGGCTCCGGTGATCACCAGCGACATCAGGCCATCCCTCCTTGGGACTCTCCGGCGAGCAGGTGGTAGAGCACGGCCATCCGGATCGCGAGCCCGCTGGACACCTGCTCCAGCACGAGCGACTGCGCGGCGTCGGCTGCGTCCGCGGCGATCTCGAGGCCGCGGTTCATCGGGCCCGGGTGGCAGATCGGCACGTCCGGGCCGAGCAGGGCCAGCCGGTCACGGGTCAGGCCGTAGCCGACGGTGTACTCGCGCGCGGTGGGGAAGAAGGCCCCCGTCATCCGCTCGCGCTGGACGCGCAGCATCATCACCGCGTCGGCGTGCGGCAGCACCGCGTCGACGTCGTACGACGTCTCGAACCCGGCCGACGCCGACCACGCGCCGATCCCGCTCGGCATCAGCGTGGGTGGAGCCACGACGGTGACCTGCGCACCGAGGCGGGTCAGGCACTGGATGTTGGACCGGAACACCCGGCTGTGGGTGAGGTCGCCGACGATCACGACGTGCCGGCCCTCGAGCGAGCCCAGGCGCCGCTGGAGGGTGTAGGCGTCGAGCAGGGCCTGGGTGGGGTGCTCGTGGGTGCCGTCGCCGGCGTTGACCACCGAGGCGTCGACCCACTGGCTGACCTGGAGGGCCGCCCCGCTGGCGGGGTGGCGCAGCACGAGCCCGTCGACGCCCATCGCGCAGACGGTGAGCACCGTGTCGCGCAGGCTCTCGCCCTTGGAGGTGCTCGAGCCCTTGGCGCTGACGTTGATGACGTCGGCCGAGAGCCACTTCCCGGCGATCTCGAACGAGGACCGGGTGCGCGTGGAGTCCTCGAAGAACATGTTGACAACGGTGCGCCCGCGCAGGGCCGGCAGCTTCTTGACCTCGCGGCTCTGCACGTCGTGCATGTCGGCGGCGGTCTCGAACAGCTCGAGGACCTGGTCGGTGGTGAGGTCGTCGACGGAGAGCAGGTGCTTCACGAGATCGTCACCTCGTCGGTGCCGTCGATCTCGCTGAGCCGCACGCTGACCCGCTCGGCGAGGGCGCTGGGGAGGTTCTTGCCGACGTGGTCGGCGCGGATCGGCAGCTGGCGGTGGCCGCGGTCCACGAGCACCGCGAGGCGTACGGCGGCGGGGCGGCCGAGGTCGGCGAGCGCGTCGAGGGCCGCGCGGATGGTGCGGCCGGAGAAGAGCACGTCGTCCACGAGCACCACGACCTTGCGGTCGATCCCGCCCGCCGGCAGGGCCGTCTTGTGCGCGCGTCGCGTGGGCTGGCTCCGGAGGTCGTCGCGGTACATCGTCACGTCGAGCTCCCCGACGGCGACGGGCGCGCCCTCGACGGCCGCGATCCTCTCGGCGATGCGCCTCGCGAGGGGCACGCCGCGCGTGTGCAGGCCCAAGAGGACCAGGTCGGTCGCGCCCTTGTTGCGCTCGAGCAGCTCGTGGGAGATCCGGGTGAGCGCCCGCGAGATGTCGCGGGCGTCGAGGACGGTGCGGTCGCCCCGGCCGGGACCGGGCTCGCTGGCGTTGTCGGGGGCAGGCATCTGCGCTCCGGACCTCCTTCTCCGCCTCACGGGACGGCTCGTTAAAGGATGTCGATCGGGGTCGACCCTACCAACGCGCGGCTTGGTCGCCGACCCGGCGGCCGGTCCGGCGCATGAAGCCGATTGCGGACTGCGCCGGACCGCCTCAGCGCTCCAGGATCGCGACGACCCCCTGGCCGCCGGCCGCGCAGATCGAGATGAGGGCGCGGCCCTCGCCCTTCTGCGCGAGCAGCTTGGCGGCGACCGCGAGGATGCGGCCGCCGGTGGCCGCGAAGGGGTGCGCCGCGGCCAGCGAGGAGCCGTTGACGTTCAGCCTGTCGCGGTCGATCGAGCCCAGCGGTCCGTCGAGGCCGAGGCGCTCCTTGCAGAACACCGGGTCCTCCCAGGCGGCCAGCGTGGCGAGGACCTGTGAGGCGAACGCCTCGTGGATCTCGTAGTAGTCGAAGTCCTGCAGGGTCAGGCCGTTGCGCTCCAGCATCCGCGGGACGGCGTACGCCGGCGCCATCAGCAGGCCCTCGTGACCGTTGACGTAGTCGACCGCCGTGGTCTCGGCGTCGACGAGGTGCGCCAGCACCGGCAGCCCGCGCTCCTCGGCCCACTCGTCGCTGGCGAGCAGGACCGCGGACGCGCCGTCCGAGAGCGGGGTGCTGTTGCCGGCGGTCATGGTCGCCGCCGCCCCCTTGCCGAAGACCGGCTTGAGGGTGGCCAGCTTCTCCACGGTGGAGTCCGGCCGCATGTTGTTGTCGCGCTCGACGCCGCGGAACGGCGTGACGAGGTCGTCCTGGAAGCCCTCCTCGTAGGAGCGGGCCAGGTTGCGGTGCGAGCGGGCCGCCAGCTCGTCCTGCGCCTCGCGGGTGATGCGCCACTCGACCGCGGTGAGGGCCGCGTGCTCGCCCATCGAGAGGCGGGTGCGGGGCTCGCCGTTCTGCGGGATGTCGAGGCCGATGTCGCCGGGGCGGATCGAGCCGAGTGCCTTGAGCCGGCCCGCGGTGTCCTTGGCCGAGCTGACCTTCATCAGCTTGCGACGGAGCTTGTCGCTGATCGCGACGGGCGCGTCCGAGGTGGTGTCGGTGCCGCCGGCGATGCCGGCGTCGATGACGCCGAGCGCGATCTTGTTGGCGACCTGGATGGCGGCCTGCAGACCGGTCCCGCACGCCTGCTGGATGTCGACCGCCGGCGTCTCGGGGGCCAGGGTCGAGCCCAGCACGCACTCGCGGGTCAGGTTGAAGTCGCGCGCGTGCTTGAGCACGGCGCCGGCGACCACCTCGCCGAGGCGCTCGCCCTGCAGGCCGAACCGGGCGACCAGGCCGTCGATCGCGGCGGTCAGCATCTCCTGGTTGGTGGCCTCCGCGTAGACCGTGTTGGACCGGGCGAACGGGATGCGGTTGCCGCCGACGACGGCGACGGGGCGGGTGCTGGACTGCATGTCGGGCTCCTGGGACGGTCGGGTCGGTCCGGTTGGTCGAGGTGGCTCGACTCCTATCCTTGCGGGTGCCGCACCCCCGGCCAACGGCCTGAGGGGGACGTCACGAAATGTGGACGCCGAGTTGCACTCCCAGTTACATGATCCCGTCGGGCCCGTCCGTCGACCACCCGTCCGTCCACCCCGTCCGCCTTCCCCGTCCGTCACCGCAGAGGGAGCCCCACCGATGAGCGACCGCTACCAAGGCTTCGTGTCCACCCCCGTCGGCCGGCTGCTGGTCAAGAACCTCGGCCTGCCGAACCCGACCGCGCTCGAGCGGTGGTCCGGTGACGCGCCCCTCGTCGACGGCCTCGTCGTGCTGGGCGGCTCCGGGCGCCTGGCCGGCTCCCTGCCGCAGACCCTCGACCGCCTGGGGATCACCTCGGCGACCGGGCTCGCCGACGACGCCCGGGCCAAGGCGCTGGTCTTCGACGCCACCGGCCTCGTGGACACGGCCGCCCTCGTCGAGCTCCAGCAGTTCTTCACGCCGTTGATGCGCCGCCTCGAGACGTGCCATCGCGTGCTGGTGATCGGTACGCCGCCGGAGCTGACGTCGGGCTCGCAGCGCATCGTCCAGCGCGCGCTCGAGGGCTTCACCCGCTCGCTGGGCAAGGAGGTCGGCCGCGGCGGCACCGTGCAGCTGCTCTACGTCTCCCCTGCCGCCGATGCCGCCCTCGACTCCACGCTCGCCTTCTTCCTGTCCCCCAAGTCGGCCTACGTCTCCGGGCAGGTCGTGCGCATCGGCGCGCACGGGGCCACGACGACCGACCAGGTGGCCGACTGGACGCGTCCCCTGGCCGGCAAGGTCGCCCTCGTCACCGGCGCGAGCCGCGGCATCGGCGCGGAGATCGCGCGCGTGCTGCACCGTGACGGTGCGACCGTGGTGGGGCTCGACGTGCCGCAGGCGGCCGGTGAGCTGCAGACGCTGATGGCCGAGCTCGACGGCGACCACGTCGTCCTCGACATCACCGCCAAGGACGCGCCGCAGCGCATCGCCCATCACCTGCGCGAGCACCACGGCGGGGTCGACGTCGTGGTCCACAACGCCGGGATCACCCGCGACAGGAAGCTCGCCAACATGGACGCGGACCGCTGGAACAGCGTCATCGCCGTCAACCTCACCGCGCCAGAGCGCATCACCCGCGAGCTCCTCGACTCCGGCGTCGTCAACGCCGGGGGCAGGATCGTCGGCGTCGCCTCGATCGCCGGCATCGCCGGCAACGTCGGCCAGACCAACTACGCCGCCTCCAAGGCCGGCGTCATCGGGTTCGTGGAGAGCCTGCGCGACGAGGTCGGCGACGGCATCACCGTCAACGCCGTGGCCCCGGGCTTCATCATCACCCAGATGACCGCCGCCGTCCCGTTCGCCACCCGCGAGGTCGGCCAGCGGCTCAACGCGATGGCTCAGGGCGGCCTGCCCGTGGACGTTGCGGAGACCATCGCCTGGCTCGCCAGCGCGGGCTCCGGCGCCGTCAACGGCAACGTCGTGCGCGTGTGCGGCCAGATGATGCTGGGCGCCTGATGTCGACGCCGAAGCTCCTGCGCGGCGAGCCGGGCGGGGTGAGCACGCTGCTGCGGGCGGCGCTGCCCGCCGTACCGGGCGTCAACCGGCTGCCGGGCGTGCGCAAGGGGTCGGCGGGCGACGTCGCCGGCCTGGCCTACCGTCGCGAACAGGTCGTCGCCGAGCGCTCGCGCGTCGAGGCGTACGCCGCCGTGTGCGGGTTCCCGCGCAAGGACACGGTGCCGCTGACCTATCCACACCTGCTGGCCTTCCCCCTCCACATGGCGATCATGGGCGACCAGGCGTTCCCCTACCCGGCTATCGGCATGGTGCACGTCGAGAACACGATCACGGCGCACCGCGCGATCGCCGTCGGCGAGACCGTGGACGTCACCACCGAGGTCGGCGCGCCCCGTCCGCACGCCAGAGGCGTGCTGCTCGACTTCGTCACCGTGGTCTCCGGCGACGGCGCGACCGCATGGGAGTCCACCTCGACCTACCTGCGGCGCGGCCGCACGGTCGGCGGCGACGCCGTCCCCGGCATTGCCGTGCCGGACCCGCCGTCCGGAGGCGTGCAGTGGCGCCTGCCGGCGGACCTGGGCCGGACCTACGCGTCGGTCTCGGGCGACGCCAACCCCATCCACCTCTACCCGCTGACCGCGCGGGCGCTCGGCTTCCGCCGCCAGATCGCGCACGGCATGTGGACCAAGGCCCGCTCGGTGGCGGCGATCGAGAACCGGCTGCCCGAGGCGGTGAGGGTCGAGGTGGCGTTCAAGAAGCCGGTCTTCCTGCCGGGCACCGTGGCGTACGCCGCGCGGCGCGACGAGGACGGCTGGTCGTTCGCGCTGACGAGTCCGAAGGACGGGGCGCCCCACCTCCTCGGCCGGACGCGTCCAGCCTGAGCCGTCAGCGCCGCGGGGTGCCGAAGCGGACCGTGCGCACGACCGCGCGCGCCGCGGTGGGCGTGCGGGCCACACCCTGGGTGAAGGTGGCGGTCGCCGGTGACCACACGCCGAGGTCCGTGACGCCGTCGCCGTTCCAGTCGCCGGTGACGGGCAGGTCCCCGGACGCGCCGAACGGCACGACCTCGAGGACGGACAGGCCGGCGCCGTCGACGCTGCGCAGCGTGAAGGTCGCCGTGGCCTGGTCGAAGACCCCGAGGTCCGTCGTGCCGCTGCCGTCCCAGTCGCCGGTGACCGGCAGGTCGTCGGCGTCGCCGAGCCAGACCGGCGAGGACGAGCCGTCGGGCATCCGCTGCCAGAAGGTGCCCTCGGCGGCACGTCGGACGCCGATCTCGGTGGTGCCGTCGCCGTCCCAGTCGCCGCTGATCGGCATGTCGGAGGTGACTCCGAATCGGAGCCGGACGATCCCGGTCGGGGTCTTGAGCTTGAACATGCTCTTCTTCGGCGTGCGCACCCCGACGTCGACGCGGCCGTCGCCGTTCCAGTCGCCGAGCAGCGGCTCGTCGTACGCCTTGCCGAACCGCACGGTCAGCGGCGGTGCCGCACCGAGGTTCACGACGAACGACGACTTCCTCGCCCGGCGGAAGACCGCGACCTCCGAGACGCGGTCGCCGGTGAAGTTGCCTGCGAGCGGCACGTCGACGCAGTTGCGGGAGGTCTGCGCGCCGCTGCGCCACTGGCTGTCGTCGAGCCAGGCCGGCACGACGCTGCGGCCCACCTTCTCCTCGAAGTGCAGGTGCGATCCCGAGGAGTTGCCGCTGTCGCCGAGGGTGCCGATCATCGCGCCCTGGTCGACGCGCTGACCGACGCCTACCACCACGCTGGCCAGGTGGGCGTACAGCGACGACTCGCCGTTGCCGTGGTCGATGACCACCCACCGCCCGTAGCCGCCTCTCGGCGTGGCCTGCGCGGTCGTCACCACACCGGAGGCTGCGGCCACGACCGGCGCCCCCAGGTCCGGGTTCCGGTTCCAGTCGATGGCGTGGACGCTGGGGCTGTGGCCGGGCCGGGTGGACCCGGTCCAGGTCTCGCCGCACGGGAAGGGCATCTGGTACGGCGTCGCGGGCGGGGCCGACGAGGCTGGCGCGGCCGCGGCGACCAGCACGAGCGCCGCGCTGGCCAGCGTCATCGCGCGCGCGGTCGTACGCGGGGTGGGGCCCATGGTGAGCGTCCTCGTCGGGGAGCGAACGGAGAGGCGCCGGTGCCCGGACCTGGTAACGCCGGCCTCGACAACCACATGCGCCTCACGAGCGCTCACAGGTTACGGCTTCACGACACGCCCGTCAGCAAATGCCGTGAACTACACCGATGTAGTGCTAAGGGCGCTGCTCACGCAGGCGGATCAGGCCCTCCTGCGCCACGGTCGCGACGAGGTCGCCCGACTGCGTGAACACCCGGGCGAGGGCGAGACCGCGGGCACCGCCGGCGAACGGCGAGAACTGGTCGTAGAGCCACCACTCGTCGGCGCGGAACGGCCGGTGGAACCAGATCGTGTGGTCCAGCGACGCCGGCTGCAGGCGCGGCGAGGCGATGTGCATCCCGTGCGGGACCAGCGCGGCGCCGAGCAGCGTGAGGTCGCTGGCGTAGGTGAACGCCGCGGCCTGCACGGTCGGGTCGTCGGAGAGCGTGCCGTTGACCTTGATCCACAGTCGCGCCCGCGCGGCGTGCTCCTCGTCCTCGGCGATCCCCTGTCCGGTGATCCCGATGTGACGCACGTCGAGCGCGGACCACTCGCGCTCCCAGTCCGCGGCGGTCTCCGGCCCCTGCGCCCGCGCCAGCTCGACCAGGGGCAGCCCCTGCTCGGGCGGCACCACCTCCGGCATCGCGTCCTGGTGCTCGAGGCCGGGCTCGGGGATCTGGAAGTTCGCCGTCATGAAGAAGATCGGGCGCCCGTGCTGGCGTGCGGACACGCGGCGGGTCACGAAGGAGCGCCCGTCGCGGATGCGCTCGACGTCGTAGACGATCGGCACCGAGGTGTCGCCCGGACGCAGGAAGTAGGAGTGCAGCGAGTGCAGCGCGAAGTCGCCGTCCACGCTGCGCGTCGCCGCGACGACGGCCTGCGCGGCGACCTGGCCGCCGAAGACCCGCTGTCGCGTCGTGGCCGCCTGTGCGCCCCGGAAGAGGTCCACCTCGAGCCGGTCGAGGTCGAGCAGGCCGGAGAGCTCCTCGGCACTGCTGGCCATCAGCGCTCCTCCCAGCCCTGGCCGTCGCCGTCCTTCGACGGGTCGTCGAGCTCGGCGAGGAACGCCTCGAAGGCGCTGCCGATCTCCTCGCCCGTGGGCAGCGGCTCGTCCCCGGCCAGCAGGGAGGACCCGGCGGCCTCGGCCTCGCGGAACGCGTCGTACTGCTGCTCCAGGCCCCGGACCACCTCGCTCACCTCGTCGTGCGCGGACAGGTAGCGGTCGACCTCGGTCTCGGTGATCTCGGCTGCCTCGCGCAGTCGGGTCAGGTCGATGGTCAGGCGTCCGCCGATCTCGAGGTGCTCCAGCAGCACGAGCGCAGCCTGCGGGTACTCCATCTGCGCCAGGTAGTGCGGGATGTGGGCTACGAAGCCCAGGGCGTCGAGGCCCCACTCCCCCAGGCGCACCTCGAGCAGCGCCTGGGCGCTCGCGGGGACGCGGAGCTCGCCCTGCCAGGGGCTCTTGCCCGGGACCAGGTCGGGGCGGTTGGCATGGGGCGTGATGGCGATGGGTCGCGTGTGCGGGACGGCCATCGGCACGGCGCCGAGGCCCACGACCCGCGACACACCGAAGTGCTCGACGACCTCGCGCACGGCGCGCGCGAACGCCTCCCAGCGGATGTCGGGCTCGGGTCCGGCCAGCAGCAGGAAGGGCGTACCGCCGGTGTCGCGCAGGGCGCGGACGACCAGGCGCGGCGCCTCGTAGTCGGCGTAGTGGTCGCGCACGAACGACACGGGCGGCCGGCGCGCCCGGTAGTCGTGCAACGAGTCGACGTCGAAGGTCGCCACGACCTTGCCGTCGGACAGGTCCGCGAGGTGGGTGGCCGCGAGCTCGGCGGACTTGCCGGCGTCGAGGAACCCGGTGAGGACGACGACCATCGTCAGGTCGCCGGCGTCGGCCAGCACCTCGGCGTCGTCGACGATGTGCACGAGACGTTCGGCCATGGCCCCAGCCTAGTGACAGTCGTCGAGTGACCTGACACACACCCGCCCGCCGCGCGGGCGTTGTTACCGGGAGGTAACGTGTGGCCCGCCCGTCCCCCGTCCCCGAGCCTGGGAGTACCCGTGTCCCGTCCACAGCGTGAAGTCGTCTTCGTCGACGGCGTGCGCACCCCGTTCGGCAAGGCCAAGGGCCAGTACGCCGAGACGCGTGCCGACGACCTCGTCATCAAGTGCATCCGCGAGCTGATGCGCCGCAACCCGGCCCTGCCGCCCGAGCGCGTCGACGAGGTGGCGGTCGCCGCCACCACGCAGATCGGCGACCAGGGGCTGACCCTGGGCCGCACCGCCGCCCTGCTGTCCGGCCTGCCGAAGAGCGTGCCGGGCTACTCGATCGACCGCATGTGCGCCGGCGCCATGACCGCGGTGACCACGACCGCGAGCGGCATCGCGTTCGGGGCCTACGACGTCGCCATCGCCGGCGGGGTCGAGCACATGGGACGCCACCCGATGGGCGAGGGCGTCGACCCCAACCCGCGGATCCTGTCCGAGCGGATCGTCGACCCCGACGCCCTCGTGATGGGCAAGACGGCCGAGAACCTGCACGACCGCTACCCGACCATCACCAAGCAGCGCGTCGACGCCTACGCCGTGCGCAGCCAGCAGAGGACCCGGGCCGCCTATGACGCCGGCCGCATCCAGCCCGACCTCGTCCCGGTCGCCACCCGCTCCGCGGACGCCGGCTGGGGCCTGGCCACGGTCGACGAGCCGATGCGTCCCGACACGACGCTCGAGTCGCTCGCCGGGCTCAAGACGCCGTTCCGCGCCCACGGCAACGTGACGGCGGGCAACGCCGCCGGCCTCAACGACGGCGCCACCGCCGCACTGCTCGCGAACGAGGAGACCGCCCGCGAGCTCGGCCTGCCGGTGCGGATGCGGCTGGTCACCTACGCCTTCGTCGGCGTCGATCCCGAGGTGATGGGCGCGGGCCCGATCCCGGCCACCGAGAAGGCGCTGCGCCTGGCCGGCCTGAGCATCGACGACATCGGCGCGTTCGAGGTCAACGAGGCGTTCGCCGTCCAGGTGCTGGCGTTCCTCGAGCACTTCGGCATCGCCGACGACGACGCCCGCGTGAACCCCTACGGCGGCGCGATCGCGGTGGGCCACCCGCTGGCCTCCTCCGGCGTACGCCTGATGACCCAGCTCGCCGTCGCGTTCGAGGAGCGCCCGGAGGTCCGCTACGGCCTGACCACGATGTGCATCGGGATCGGCATGGGCGGCACCGTGATCTGGGAGAACCCCCACTGGCAGGGCCACACGTCGAACGGAGAAGCGAAGTGAGCACCGACATCTTCGAGCGCGCCGAGGCGATCGTCTCCGACGCGGAGCGGGTCACCCGAGCACACCTGCGCCGGATCGCGCTGCCCGGGGCGACCATCGGCCTGATCACGCTGGACAACGGCGAGGACCACACGAAGCCCAACACGTTCGGCCCCGCCTCCCTGCTCGCCCTGAACGCCGCCATCGACGAGGCACTGGCCGACGACTCGGTCGACGCCCTCGCGGTGACCGGCAAGCCGTTCATCCTCGCCGCCGGAGCGGACCTCACCTCGATCCGGGGCGGCGGGCCCGAGGCCGTGCGGATCGTGGCCGAGCTCGGGCACGCGACCTTCCGCAAGCTCCAGGACGGCGGCAAGCCGTCGTTCGGCTTCATCAACGGGCTCGCCCTCGGCGGCGGGCTGGAGGTGGCGCTGCACTGCACCTACCGCACCGTGATCGACTCCGCGCCGGCGCTGGGCCTGCCCGAGGTCATGCTCGGTCTCGTCCCCGGATGGGGCGGGGCATGGCTCGTGCCCAACCTGCTGGGCGCCGACAAGGCGGTCACGCTCATTCTCGAGAACCCGCTCAACCAGGGCAGGACGCTCGGCGGGCAGGCGGCGTACGACTTCGGCCTGGCCGACGCGGTCTTCGGCGGCGCCGACTTCATCGAGCAGTCCCTGCTCTGGGCGGCGTCCGTGCTGCGCGGTGAGACCGTCGTCGAGCGGCCCGACGTCGACCGCGGTGCGGCCTGGGACGCAGCCCTCGAGCGCGCCCGAGGCGTCGTGGCGAGCCGGACCGGCGGAGCCTCGCCTGCGGCCGCCAAGGCCGTCGAGCTCATCGCCGCCGCGCGGGACACCGACCGTGACGCCGGCTTCGCGGCCGAGGACGAGGCCCTCCACGCGCTCTCGCAGACCCCCGAGCTGCTGGCCTCCCTCTACTCCTTCGACCTGGTGCAGAAGCGGGCCAAGCGCCCGGCGGGCGCGCCGGACAAGTCCCTCGCCCGGCCGGTGACCAAGGTCGGCATCGTGGGTGCCGGACTGATGGCCAGCCAGCTGGCGCTGCTGCTCGTACGCCGCCTCGAGGTGCCGGTCGTGCTCACCGACCTCGACCAGGAGCGCGCCGACAAGGGCGTCGCCTACGTCCACGCGGAGATCGACAAGCTGCTCGCGAAGGGCCGGATCAACCAGGACAAGGCCAACCGGCACAAGGCGCTGGTCTCCGGCGAGACCGACAAGCAGGTCGCCTTCGGCGACGCCGACTTCGTGATCGAGGCGGTCTTCGAGGAGATGGCGGTCAAGAAGTCGGTCTTCGCCGACGTGGAGAAGGTCGTCAGCAGCGAGTGCGTGCTGGCGACCAACACGTCGTCGTTGTCGATCACCGAGATGGCCGCCGACCTCCAGCACCCAGAGCGGGTCGTGGGGTTCCACTTCTTCAACCCGGTCGCCGTCATGCCACTGCTGGAGATCGTCCGCGGTCAGGCCACCGACGACGCGACCCTGGCCACCGCCTTCGCGACGGGCAAGGCGCTGAAGAAGACGACGATCCTGGTCACGGACAGCCCGTCGTTCATCGTCAACCGGTTGCTCGGCCGCTTCATGAGCGAGGTCGGACGCATCGTCGACGAGGGCACGCCGGTCTCCGTGGCCGACGGCGCGTTCGCGGGCATCGCCCCGATGCCGCCGTTCGTGCTGCTCTCGCTGGTGGGTCCCGCGATCGCGCTGCACAACAACGAGACGCTGAAGGCCGCCTTCCCCGACCGCTTCTACGTCTCCCCCGCCCTCGAGCGGCTGGTGGCGGCCGGGAAGGCGTCGTACTACGGTCCCGACGGCGCTCTCGACCCCGAGGTCGAGGCCCTGCTCGAGAAGCCCGCGTCGCCCGTCGTCCTGACCGCTGAGGAGGTGCGCGAGCGGACGCTGGCCGGTCTGGCCGAGGAGGCGCGCCTGATGCTCGACGACGGGGTCGTCGCCGCCCCGCAGGACATCGACCTGGCGATGATCACCGGCGCCGGCTTCTCCTTCTGGAACGGCGGCCTGACCTTCATGCTCGACGTCCGGGGCATCTCGGAGAAGGTCACGGGGCGCCGCTTCCACTGACCGGCTGACCGGCTGACCCGCTGGGGCGGTGTCCCAGCCACATCCCGTAGGTACGGATCGTGGCTGGGGCACCGCCCCTCGGCGCGTTGGGGCAAGTACGCCGCCCGCAGCCTCAGTCGGCGTCCGTCCGCGCGGTGCCGGCGAGCTCGCCGCGCCCCAGCCGACTGTGGGAGCGGCCGTAGAGGAAGTACACGGCCAGGCCGATCGCCATCCACACCAGGAACCGCACCCAGGTCTCGCCGGTCAGGTTGAGCATCAGGTAGAAGCACAGCAGCACCGACAGCGACGCCACCACGGTCACCGCCGGCGTACGGAACGCGCGCGGCAGCTCCGGGCGGGTCCGGCGTAGCACGACGACGCCGATGGAGACGAGCACGAAGGCGAACAGCGTGCCGATCGAGACCAGGTGGCCCAGCGTCTCGAAGTCGACGAAGCCGGACAGCAGGGCGACGCCGATGCCGGTGATCGCGGTGAGCCGGTACGGGGTGCCGAAGCGCGGGTGGACCTTGGCCAGCGAGGTCGGCAGCAGCCCGTCGCGCGCCATCGCGAAGGCGACCCGCGTCTGGCCCATCATCAAGATCAGCACCACGACCGTGAGGCCGATGGTGGCGCCCACGGCGATGACGTTGCCGATCCACTCGACCCCCGCCGCGTCGAAGGCGGTCGCCAGCGGCGCCGCGTCCGAGGGATCGATCGTGGAGTAGTCCTGCATCCCGGTGACCACGAAGCACACGGCGATGTAGAGCACGGTGACGATGGCCAGGGACCCGAGCACGCCGATCGGTACGTCGCGCTGGGGGTTGCGGGTCTCCTCGGCGGTCGTGGCGACCACGTCGAAGCCGATGAAGGCGAAGAAGACGATCGCCGCCCCCGCGATGACGCCGGCGATGCCGAACACCGCGGGCTCGAGGCCGAAGATCGACGTGACCAGCGGCAGGGACCAGAACGTGCCCTCGGAGTCGCCGGCGGGCTGGCTGGGCGGGACGAACGGCGTGTAGTTGGCGACCTTGATGTAGCCGATGCCCATCACGATCACCAGGCCGACGACGGCCAGCTTGATCGCGACGACGAGCTGGTTGACGCGGCTGGACAGCTTGATGCCGCCGATGAGCACGGCGGCGACGAGCAGGGAGATGACCACGGCCGGCAGGTTGACGACGCCGTCGCTCGCCGAGGCGAGCGAGGCCGGCACCTCCAGCGGCGTGCCGTCCAGCACGTTCTGGAGGTAGCCGGAGAACCCGGCGGCCAGCGCCGAGGCACCGACGGTGAACTCGAGCACGAGGTCCCAGCCGATGATCCACGCGATCAGCTCGCCGAAGGTGGCGTAGGAGAACGTGTAGGCGCTGCCGGCCACCGGGACGGTGGACGCGAACTCGGCGTAGCACAGCGCCGCGAGGGCGCAGGCGAGGCCGGCGATGAGGAACGAGAGCGCGATCGCGGGACCGGCGTTGGTCGCGGCGACCTGGCCGGTGTAGACGAAGATGCCGGCGCCGATGATGACCCCGACCCCGAAGATCGTGAGGTCGAGCGCGCCGAGGTTCTTCTTCAGTCGATGCTCGGGGTGCTCGGTCTCGGCGATCGACTGCTCGACGGACTTGGTGCGGAAGACGCTCATCGCAGCAACCTAGGCCGCCGCCTCGGTTACCGGCTAGTCGGGCCCACCTCGTGGTCAGGCGGGGTGCTCGACCAGGGTCAGGCCCTCGTCCAGCGCGGTGACGTCCTCCACGATCGCGCGGGCGATGGTCTGCGCGTCGAGGCCGATCCGCGCCAGGATCGCGTCGCGCTTGGCGTGGTCGAGGAACTCCTGCGGGATGCCGTGGAGTCGGAACGGCGTACGCACGTCCGCCTCGTTGAGGGTCTGGAGCAGCGCGGCGCCGCAGCCGCCGACGCGCCCGTTGTCCTCGACGCTGATCACGAGCCGGTGCTCGCGCGCCAGCTGGACGATCACGGGATCGACCGGCTTGACCCAGCGCGGGTCCACGACGGTCACGCCGATGCCCTGGGCGGTCAGCCGCTGCGCGACCTCGACGGCGGTGGTGGCCATCGCGCCGACCGCCACGACGAGCACGTCCGGCGCGCCCTCGCGGACCAGGACGTCGGCACCGCCCGCGCGGTCGATCGCGGGCACGTCGGCCGGCGGGGGGCCCTTGGGGAAGCGCACGACGGTCGGGGCGTCGTCGACCTCCACGGCCTCGTCGAGCAGCTCGCGCAGCCGGGTCACGTCGCGCGGCGCGGCGAGGCGAAGGCCCGGCACGACCTGCAGGATCGACATGTCCCACATGCCGTTGTGGCTGGCGCCGTCGTCACCGGTCACGCCCGAGCGGTCGAGGACGAAGGTGACGCCGCACCGGTGCAGGGCCACGTCCATCAGCACCTGGTCGAAGGCACGGTTGAGGAAGGTGGCGTAGACGGCGAAGACGGGGTGCAGGCCGCCCATGGCCAAGCCGGCGGCCGACGTCACGGCGTGCTGCTCGGCGATGCCGACATCGAAGGTGCGCTCGGGGTACTTCGCGGCGAACGCGTCGAGGCCGACCGGGTGCATCATCGCCGCGGTGATGGCCACGACGTCCTCGCGCCGCTCGCCCAGGTCGACGATCGCCTCGGAGAAGTGGTCGGTCCAGATCTTGCCCTTCGGCTTCTCCGCGCCGGTCTGCACGTCGAAGGGGCCGGGCGCGTGGAACTGGTCGGCCTCGTGGCGCAGCGCCGGGTCGTAGCCCTGTCCCTTGCGGGTGATGGCGTGGACGATGACGGGACCGTTGAAGCGCTTGGCGTTGGTCAGCGCCTGCTCCATCGCGGCGCGGTCGTGCCCGTCGACGGGGCCGACGTACTTGAGGCCGAGGTCCTCGAACAGGCCCTGGGGCGCGATGGCGTCCTTCATGCCCTTCTTGACCGCGTGCAGCGCGTCGTAGGCGGCGTGGCCGACCCCGGGCACGGCGTTGAGACGCTTCTTGACGAGATCGAGCACCTGCTCGTAGCGCGGGTTCGTGCGCAGCGAGGTCAGCGCGGTAGCCAGGCCGCCGATGGTGGGGGTGTAGGAGCGCTCGTTGTCGTTGACGACGATGACCAGCCGGCTGTTCTTGGCGATCGCGATGTTGTTGAGGGCCTCCCAGGCCATGCCGCCGGTGAGGGCACCGTCACCGATGACGGCGACGACGTGGCGGTCCTCGCCGCGGATCGCGTAGGCCTTCGCGAGGCCGTCGGCGTACGACAGCGACGTCGAGGCGTGCGAGTTCTCCACGATGTCGTGCTCGGACTCGGCCTGGCTGGGGTAGCCGCTGACGCCACCCTCCTTGCGCAGCGTGCCGAACGCGGCGTGGCGGCCGGTGACGAGCTTGTGCACGTAGGACTGGTGGCCGGTGTCGAAGACGACGCGGTCGCGCGGGGAGTCGAAGACCCGGTGGATCGCCAGGGTCAGCTCGACGACTCCGAGGTTGGGACCGAGGTGCCCCGAGTTGGTCGCGACCGTGCGGATCATCACGTCGCGGATCTCGACCGCGAGCTCGTCGAGCTGCTCCGCCGAGAGTCCACGGAGGTCGCGCGGCGACGCGATCGAGTCGAGGAGTGCCATGTCGGCCGAGTCTATTTCATGCCAGGTCGTGGACGGCCACCGACGGCTCGTGGAGACTCCCCATCCAGACCCTGCCGCGGTGCTCGCGGACGCCGGTGACCATGTGGAACCCGGGCTCGTCGAGGGCGATGTCGTGGACGAGCCGCCCGTCGTCGGCGTAGGCCTGGACCCGGATCGTCCGCGCCGGCGCGGGTTGCAGCCCCTCGGGGATCTTGGTGATCGCCCGGCGCAGCACCATCGGGGCGGCGCCGAGCCGCTCGACCAGGCCGTCGATCGGGCTGGCGATGGTGACCCAGACGAGCCCGTCGCTGCCGCGGCTGATGTTGTCGGGGTAGCCCGGCAGGTCGGCGGCGAGGTGGTCGCGCTCGCCGGCTCGCGGCCCGGTCAGCCACAGGCGTACGACGGTGCGCCCGCGCGTCTCGGCCACGCTCACGTAGGACTCGTCGGTGGCGAGGGCGACCCCGTTGGCGAAGGCGAGTCCGGTGAGGACGACGGTGACGGCGCCGTCCGGGTCGCGGCGCAGCAGGCGGCCGGTGCGGGTGTCCTGGACGAAGTCGTCCTTCCACCGCTCGATGCCGAAGCGGAGCGAGGAATCGCTGAACCAGATGGTGCCGTCGGCCGCGACGGCCGCGTTGTTGCAGAACGCCATGGGCCGGCCCTCGACCCGGTCCAGAAGCACCTCGACCGCTCCGGAGCCGGGGTCCACCCGCAGCAGGCCGCGGTGGGCGTCGCACACGAGCAAGGCGCCGTCGGGGAGCAGCTCGATGCCCAGCGGCCGGCCGCCGGTGTCCGCGACGCGTCGGGTGCTGCCGCTCGGGGGGTCCAGCGCCCACAGCGCGCCGTCCTCGGTGCCGGTGTACACGGTGCCGTCCGGGCCGACGAGCACGTCCTCCGCGCCCATGGCCGGGACGGGATGCACGGTGAAGGTGGGGCGCTGACTCATGGCGCCATGCTGGCGTAGAGGTCACTGTCGAGGAAGGCCGGGACGATGTCCGTGGCGGCCGCGGTGAGGTCGAGGCCTCGCGCCACCGCGGGATCCACGAAGACGATCTGGCGGCCCTCGCGGCAGTCGATGTCGGCGTCCGTGAGGTCGGTGGCCGCGACGAAGACCTGCATGGCGTCCCAGGTGCCGTAGGCCTGGCGGTGGTCGACGACGAACTCCCTGAACAGGTCGAGCCCACCGGCCGGCAGCCGCACGCCGGTCTCCTCCTCGAGCTCGCGGTACGCGGCCGCCTCGAAGTCCTCGCCGGGGTCGACGTGGCCGCCGGCCAGCCCCCACTTCTCCGGGTCGATCCTCGGGTGCTCGTCGCGCTCCTGCAGCAGGATCCAGCCCCGGGCATCGACGAGGAGCACGCCCGCGAAGCGTCTGGGCTCCGAGACCGGGACGTAGGGGTGGTCCGCGACCCATGCCGACAGCGCGGGCGCGACCAGCGCGGTCGATGGGACGAGGTCGAGCCCGGCCAGCGAGTCGGGGTCGACGAAGACCATCTGCCGACCCTCGTGGCACTCCACGTCGCGGCTGCTGAGCGTCGTGCGTGCGACGAAGGCGTGGAACTGGAAGGTGCCGCGGTCGTCGGTGACGAGCTCGAAGCGGCCGAGGTCGGCGAGGTCGTCCACTGCGAGGGCGACGCCGGTCTCCTCGGCCAGCTCGCGCACGGCCCCGGCCGCCGGCGCCTCGCCCTCCTCGAGCCCGCCGCCGGGGAAGCACCACATGTCCGGCCACACGGGGGCGTGCTCGTCGCGTTCCTGCATCAGCACCCGTCCTCGTGGGTCGACCAGCGTGACCTGTACGAAGTCTGTGCGCACGGCTCGCGCCTGCCACGCGCGCACCCGGTCGAGGGTCAGCGCCGTGGCCTGGTGCAGGTCGCGGCCGCCGAGGTCCGACGGGTCGACGAACCGCATCTGACGCCCCTCGCCGCAGACCACGTCCTGATCGGTGATCGCCAGCCGGACCGCGAAGAGCTCGAACTCGTCGTCCTCGCCGCAGGACCGGCTCCGGAAGCGTCGTACGCCGAGCGACTCCAGGCGCTCCGGCTCGACCGCGAGCCCGGTCTCCCCCTGCAGCTCACGCACGGCGGCAGCGAGGAAGTCCTCCCCGGGCTCGAGGTCGCCGCCGGGGTAGCCCCAGCGCTCCGGATCGTGGAGCGCACGCTCGTCGCGCTCCTGCAGGAGCAGCCGGCCGTGGGCGTCGACGACCGCGACGGCGGCGAAACGGTGCATCGCCCGACCTTAGCCAGCGCTCACATCCGGACCCGGTAGCGACGCCCCCGCAGCGCGTCCTCGACGAGCCCGACCTCGCGACGCACGGCGAGCAGGCGTGCGTCCTCCAGCCGGAAGGTCTGGACGGCTGCCTCGACGACCGCCTCGTTGGCGACGTCCTTGAGGTCGCCGCGGATCTCGCTCAGGCCCCGACGGGTGGCCAGCTGCTGGGCCTCGACGTGCAGCACCGCGAACCGGGCCAGCACCACGACGTGCCGGCGCAGTCCCGAGAACCGGCGGTAGTCCGGCGGACACAGGTCGAGCAGCCAGTTGGCGGCCGTCACCTCCCAGTCCGGCGCGTCCGGCGGCCGCACCTGGCGCGGCCACCCGGGAGGAGCGACGCCGCGATGCCCGGGAGGCGGCGTGGGCCGCTGCCGGGGCGGAGGAGGACCGAACACGTCCCCAGGTTATCGAACACCCGTTCGATAGTGACGCCGCAGCCCAGTGCCCCAGCCCAGTGCCGCAGCCCCGCGCCGCAGCCCGGCGCCCTCAGCCCGCCAGGAACGACCAGCGCACCTCGCGCCGGGCGTTGTCGACGTTGAGGTCCACCAGGCAGATGCTCTGCCAGGTGCCGAGCGCCAGGCGGCCGCCCAGGACCGGGACGGTGCAGTGGGGAGGCACGATCGCCGGCATCACGTGCGAGCGGCCGTGGCCGGGAGACCCGTGGCGGTGCCGCCACCGGTCGTCGGCCGGCAGCAGGTCCCCCAGTGCGGCCAGCAGGTCGTCGTCGGAGCCGGAGCCGGTCTCGATGATCGCCAGGCCGGCGGTGGCGTGCGGCACGAAGACCTGCAGCAAGCCGTCGCCGCGCCCGGCCACGATCGCGGCGGCGTCGTCGGTCAGGTCGAGCACGACCTCCTCGCCGCCGGTGCGGTAGGTGCGGGTCTCACTGTGCATGGCGCAGGCCTCCTCGATCCGCTCCGCCGCCGTCACCCGGACCGCCGCCTGGGCGCCACGGGCACGGCAGGCGGACTCCTGGAGCGGAGTCTACGGGCGCGGCGGCTCGCGAACGTGTCGGAGTCACGCCAGCACCAGTCCCAGGACCACGTGTCCTGCTACCCCCGCGATGAACGCCGGGACCAGCCAGCGCGCGAGCGCGGGGTACTGGCGTCGATGCCGACCGAGGCCGAGCGCCAGGGCGAGGCCGATGGCGCCGAAGAACCACGCGGTGGCGGTGTAGCCGAGCTCGAAGTGGTAGAGGACCACGGCCTCGCTCGCGTACGCCGCGACCAGGAGGGCGGCTCCCACGCCGGCGGGAGCCGCGCGCCGCCATGCGTGGCCTGCGGCTCCGAAGATCGGGCCACCCACCACCGCGCACACCGTCCACACCACGACGTAGGTCATCGAGACGCCGAAGCCGCGCAGGTCCGCGGTGACGTAGTAGGCGACGACCTGCATCATCGTCGCAGCCACCCCCACCACCACCGCGATGGAGAGTCGCGACTGGAGCGCTCCTGCGACGAAGGCGGTGGTGAGCCACGGGCTCGCGGCGTTGACCAGTGCCAGCCAGGGGTAGTCGAGGTACTTCTGCAGGAGTGAGGTGAGAACGCCCACGGCGATACCGAGTGCGACGGCGAGGAACATCCTGCTGAGTCGCGGTTGCTGCTGCGTAGCGGGCTCTTCGAGACTGGAGGTCGGGTGCACGAGCGAAGGCTAGTGTCCGTGCGCACTCCCGCGGTCCGCGACCGCGTTCACGGACCTAGTCAGACTGCCCGTCGTCGGTGAGCGCGGCCTCGAGTCGGCTGACCTTCGCGTCGATCTCGCCCTCGAACCCCGGCCGGATGTCGGCCTTCAGCACCAACGACACCCTGGACCCGTACGGCGCGACCGCCTCCGTCGCGCGCTTCACGACGTCGAAGACCGAGTCCCAGTCCCCCTCGACCGTCGTGAACATCGCGTCGGTCCGGTTCGGCAACCCCGACTCGCGCACGACCCGCACCGCCGCCGCGACAGCGTCGGCCACGGAGGCGTCCTCCCGCCCTGTCCCGCTGGGTGCGACCGAGAACGCTACGAGCATCGGAAACTCCTTCGGTGGAAGTGACGTCATGTTCCTGAGCGACCATCAGCCCTCGCTGCGCATCGGCGGCAGCCAGGAGGAGACGAGCACGTGGCCACGCTAGGGCACGGGTGTGACCACCCGCCGGGGTGGTACGACCCATCCGCGCGCGTGCCTACGTTCGAAGTACCCGCGAACGGCCCGTCGGCGAGGGCCCCCAACGAAGGAACGGACACCACGTGCCTGACATCACCGCCAGCTCCGGACTGCTGAGCAGGACCAAGGTCCACGTCGAGGACTCCGGCGGGCCCGGCCGGCCGGTCGTGCTGATCCACGGCTGGCCGCTCTCGGCCGAGTCCTGGAACGAGCAGGTCCGCCCGCTGCACGCCGCGGGCTACCGCGTGGTCGCCTACGACCGCCGCGGGTTCGGCCGCAGCGACAAGCCGGCCAAGGGCTACGACTACGACACCCTCGCCGACGACCTCGACGGCGTCCTCTCCGAGCTCGACCTCACCGACGTCACGCTCGTCGGCTTCTCGATGGGCGGCGGCGAGGTGGCTCGCTACGTCGCCCGGCACGGCGAGGACCGCATCCGCTCCGTCGTGTTCGCCGCCGCCGTCCCGCCGTACCTCCTGAAGACCGACGACAACCCGGAGGGGCCCCTCACGAAGGAGGCGGCCGCCGAGATGACGGCCGCGCTGGAAGCGGACCGCATCGCGTTCTTCGACGACTTCATGCGCGACTTCTTCTCGGCGAACGGTGTCCTCAAGGTCAGCGAGGAGCAGCGGCAGGAGGCGTTGGCGCTGTGCCACCAGAGCGACCAGAAGGCGGCCCTGGCCTGCATGGCCGCCTTCGGCACCACCGACTTCCGCGAGGACCTCGGCAAGGTCACCGTGCCCACGCTGGTCATCCACGGCGACAGCGACGCGACCGTTCCCGTGGAGGGCTCCGGTCGGCGCACGCACGAGGCGATCGCCTCCTCCGACCTGGTGATCGTCGAGGACGCCCCGCACGGCTTCAACGTGAGCCATGCGGCTGAGTTCAACCGGACGCTCCTGCACTTCCTCGAGCGCTGAGCCCGGTGGCGGAGCGGCTCAGGCGTCGACGCCCTCCCCCGGCACGCGGCCCTGCGGGTCGGGCGTCCCGCCGTGGCACGTGACGCCCAGCTCGGGGGCGGTGTGGCCGTCGCCGTACTCCTCCAGGAACAACCCCAGACGGGCGTCGTGCGCGCCGTCGAGCTGCAGCTGGGCACCCCAGACGGTGACCACCACCGGCGAGGGCAGCCCCTCGCGGGGCGACAGGATGCCGTTGTCGGGCAGCTGGGCTGCCAGCTCCTCCACGTCGTCTGCCGACAGGTCCGGGTCGTGGGTGATCCACACTGTGCCGTGCTCGAGGTCGTGCACGGCGTTCTCCTCGCGCACGGGCTCGTCGTAGACCCCGCACGCCAGCCAGACCGGCGCATGGGCACCGCCCGCGGGCGGGTCCTGCGGGTAGGTGACGTCGCCGTCGGTGTGCAGCCGGTCGGTGATCTCCCAAGTCTCGACCAGGCTCAGGTCGAGCGCCCTCTGCACCTGCTCCTCGCCGCGCAGCGCCCGGTCGACGAGCGGCGCCGCGAGAGCGGCACCGAGGACGAGCATCGCTGCGCCTGTCGCGAGCAGGAGCGGGAGCCGGCTCGGGCGCGGCGGCTCCTCTGGGTATGCCGGGGCGGGTCTCGTCGCCGGGTCGGCAGGCGCTCGATCGGGCGCGGGGATCACCGTGTCGTCCACCGCGTCAGGCTACTGGCGAGCGGCACGCCCGCTTGCCGCAGCCGGTGCCTGTAACGACGAACCGGTATCGCCGAGCAGCAGGCGCAGCCGGGCCAGCCCGGCGTGCGTCTGGGACTTCACCGTGCCGACGGAGCAACCCATGGCGGCAGCGACCTCCCGCTCCGGTCGACCCTCGACGTGGCGGAGCACCACGGCCGCCCGCTGTCGGGGAGGCAGGCGTGCGAGAGCTTGGAGGAGTACCACCCGGTCAGCGACCGACGGATCCTCGACGCTCCTCTCCAACGAGTGGTCCACCGGGTCGGTGGCGAGCTCGCGCCAGCGGCGCCGCCTCCATCGAGTGACGTTCTCCCGCACCAGCACCGTACGGACGTAGGGCTCCGGGTCACCGCTGATGCGGTGCCAGACGGGGACGCAGCGCGCGAGTGCGGTCTGCAGGAGATCCTCGGCGTCGGCGCGGTGCCCAGTGAGGAGGTACGACGTCCGCAGCAGAGCCCCGTAGCGGGCTGCGACGAAGTCCTCGAAGTCGTCACGGGCGGGCACGGCGCCTCCAGATCACAACGCCGGCCACCGTCCCGGTCACAATCGCGGTCGCGAGGGCGACGACGCTCCGCGGGTCAAGCGGATCGGGCGGCTCGACCGCGTCGACGACTGGTGCGTTCCCCAGGAGATCCTCCGCCCAGCTCCAGCCGAGCAGAGAGTCCGCGCCGCGCAGAACGACACTGGACTCGCCCGTGGTGGTGTCCACGGCCAGCAGCTGCCAGGGCTGCGTCTCTGGGAGATCCCGGGATCCGCTCCGGCGGTGGGTCACGAGCAGGTCCCCGCCTCGCCATCCGAGCACCTGCCAGGCCTCGGCAACGCCCGGCACCACCCGTTGCCCGGCCGCCGGAGCGTCGAGGTCCGAGACCGTCACCACGTTGGGAACGGCGTCCGGCCGACCACGTCCGCCCAGCTGTGCCAGCACGCCGTCTGGTCGGAGGAATGCGCTGGACCCGGTTGACCCGACCGCCCCGCTCCCACTGCGGACTGGCAGCCGTTCTACGTCGCCGGTGGCCAAGTTGTGCAACCGACGACCGACCAGCAGCCGTCCTTCCGCCGACTCGCTGAAGCCGTCGAGCGGCACCCGGCTCAGCTCGATCGGGCCTTGCGAACCACCCACGTCCCAGCGCAAGGCTGGGCCACCCGCCGCCGACCCATGGAGCAACGGGTCGCCGTCGTCGCCGGCGCGCCACTGGCCGTAGGCCAGGAGCAGCGTGTCCTGGTCGGCCCACAGCAACGCATCCGGCGAGAGGCCGTGCTCGGTCGAGAAGTGTTGACTGTCGACGCCGCCCGTCACGAGGTCGATCACGGTCACCCCGGTCACTGGCGTCGACCGGCCCTGACTCGTACGCGGCGACCCGTTCGGGGTGCCGCCACGCCAGTACGCGAGCCGCCGCCCGTCGGACGACAGCGCGACGGCGCCCTGGCCGGCGAGGTCCGGCGCACCCAGGTGTAGGTAGCGCCCAGAGCCTGTGATGACAGCGATCGCCGGGACAGACCCCGTCCACGTGCGGCGCTCGGCGAGGCGTGCCGCCACCACCGGCTCCCGGGGCATCCCGACGGGAAGCCACGGTGAGACGTCGTAGACCCGGTCCGGCAGCGTCGGCCGGCTGCCGGGACTGACCACGGGGGCGACAGGTGCCGCGCGCTGCCACCACAGCACGGACAGTGAGGCCAGAAGGACCGCGCCGAGCGCGGCCGCGGCCACCGACCCGCGCCGACGGCGGCGCCGCCAACGCTCACCGCGCGTCCAGAGGTCGCCGGCTGGCGGCGCGACCGTCGCCTCGACAACCGCACCGGCGTCTCGGTCGAGCACCGCGAAGCCCTCGCGCAGATCCACTGGTCCCCCTCGCCCTCGGCATCCTCACAGACACCTACGCCTCGACAGAGCGGAAAGGTTGGAGCACGCCGCGACCGTGGCGGCTCAGGCCAGCGCGGCTCGCACGGCCTCGGCGCGCGCGTCGTACTCGTCCTGCGGGATGTCGGGCAGCATGTCGGCCCACACGGGCAGGTTCGAGCCCCGGAGCTGGAGGACGCCGCGGGGTCGGGCCATGACGTTGACCGACAGGTGCCCGCTGCCGTTCTCCCACTTGGTGATGTGCACGTTGCCGACGCCGTCGAGCGCCTGCACCGCGAGGTAGGTGCGTGCGAGCAGGCGGCCGAGCTCGGCGTGGGCGTCGTCGTCGACGTCGTCGAGCAGCTCGTGCTCGCGCGCCACGACGTTGGCGACGAACGGCAGGCTGGTGGCCCCGGGCCGGATGACTGCGAGCCGGTCGCCGGTGTGCAGCACCTGCGCTGCGCTGGACAGCGCTCGGCACGTCCGGCAGTCGGCGGGATCCCGGCGACGGTCCGGCTCCGGGTCGGCGTACTCGGTCAGCGGCCTGGCCCGCAGCCCGTCGCGCTCGAAGGGGAACACCTCCCACTCCGGCATGCGGCCGAGCCGCAGGCGGCCGTCGTCACCGACGGCCGCCTGCGCCCGGTCGAGGAACTCCTGCACCTCAGCCCTTGAGCAGGCTGCGCAGGACGTACTGCATGATCCCGCCGTTGCGGTAGTAGTTCGCCTCGCCGGGGGTGTCGATGCGCACCACGGCCTCGAACTCGCTGGTCTCGCCGTGCGCCTGGTCGGTGCCGGGGGCCGGCTCGACCTTGACGGTGACCGTCTTGGGCGTCGTGCCGTCGTTGAGCTCGGTGATCCCGCTGATGCTGATGATCTCGGCACCGGTCAGGCCGAGGTCGTCGGCGGTCTTGCCCTGCGGGAACTGCAGCGGGATGACGCCCATGCCGATCAGGTTCGAGCGGTGGATCCGCTCGTAGGACTCGGCGATGACGGCCTTCACACCCAGCAGCGCGGTGCCCTTGGCGGCCCAGTCACGCGAGGAGCCGGAGCCGTACTCCTTGCCGGCGAGCACGACCAGCGGCGTGCCGGCCTCCTGGTAGTTCTGGCTGGCCTCGAAGACGCTGGTGACCTCGCCGTCGCGGGTGAAGTCCTTGGTCACGCCGCCCTCGGTGCCCGGCGCGAGCTGGTTGCGCAGGCGGATGTTGGCGAACGTGCCGCGGATCATGACCTCGTGGTTGCCGCGGCGCGAGCCGTAGGAGTTGAAGTCACGCTGCTCGACGCCGTGCTCGGCGAGGTACTTGCCGGCGGGGCTGTCCTTCTTGATGGCACCGGCCGGGCTGATGTGGTCGGTCGTCACCGAGTCGCCCAGCTTGAGCAGCACCCGCGCGCCGACGATGTCAATGACCGGCTCGGGCTCGTCCGGCATCCCGTCGAAGTACGGGGGCTTGCGCACGTAGGTCGACTCGGGGTCCCACTCGAAGGTGTTGCCCTCGGGGGTGGGCAGCGAGCGCCACTGCTCGTCGCCGGCGAAGACGTCCTCGTAGCTGGAGTCGAACATGTCGGAGTTGATCGCCTGCGCGATCACGTCCTCGATCTCCTTGGCCGTCGGCCAGATGTCGCGCATGAACACGTCGTTGCCGTCGGCGTCCTGGCCCAGCGGGTCGTTGAACAGGTCGACGTCCATCGACCCCGCGAGGGCGTATGCGACGACCAGCGGCGGGGACGCCAGGTAGTTCATCTTGATGTCCGGGTTGATCCGGCCCTCGAAGTTGCGGTTGCCCGACAGCACCGAGACGACGGCGAGGTCGTTCTCGTTGACGGCCTGGCTGACCTCGGGGATGAGCGGGCCGGAGTTGCCGATGCAGGTGGTGCAGCCGTAGCCGACGAGGTTGAAACCGAGCTTGTCGAGGTACGGCGTGAGGCCGGCGCGCTCGTAGTAGTCCGAGACGACCTTCGAGCCCGGGGCCAGCGTGGTCTTGACCCACGGCTTGCGCTGCAGGCCCTTCTCGACCGCCTTCTTGGCCACCAGCGCGGCGCCGATCATCACCGACGGGTTGGACGTGTTGGTGCACGACGTGATCGCCGCGATCGCGACGGCGCCGTGGTCGATCTCGAACTCGGTCCCGTCGCCCAGCCGGACCGACGCCTTGTTGCTCGGCCGGCCCTCGGAGGCGGCGACCGCGTGGTCGTGCCAGTCGTCGGGCGCACCGGCGCCGTTGCTCCCCGACGCGCCGCCACTGCCGTTCGAGGCAGGCGAGTCGCTGGAGGGGAACGACTCGGCCGAGGCCTCGTCGACCGTCGACTGCACGCCGAACGGCTTGTCGTTCTGCGGGACCCCGGGCTTGCGGGACTCGCCGCCGGTCTCGTCGGCGCTCACGTAGTCGGCCAGCGCGGTGCGGAACGCGTCCTTGGCCTCCGACAGTGCGACGCGGTCCTGCGGACGCTTCGGGCCGGCGAGGGACGGCACCACGGTGGCGAGGTCGAGCTCGAGACGCTCGGAGTAGCGGGGCTCGGCGTCCGGGTCGTGCCAGAGGCCCTGCTCCTTGGCGTACGCCTCGACGAGCTTGAGCTGCTGCTCGTCGCGACCGGTCAGGCGCAGGTAGTCGATCGTCTGGTCGTCGATGGGGAAGACCGCGATGGTCGAGCCGAACTCCGGGCTCATGTTGCCGATCGTGGCGCGGTTGGCCAGGGGCAGCACCGAGACGCCGGGACCGTAGAACTCGACGAACTTGCCGACGACGCCGTGCTCGCGCAGCATCTCCGTGATCGTGAGGACCAGGTCGGTGGCGGTGGCACCCTCGGGCAGGTCGCCGTTGAGCTTGAAGCCGACGACGCGCGGGATGAGCATGCTGACCGGCTGGCCGAGCATCGCGGCCTCGGCCTCGATGCCGCCGACGCCCCAGCCGACCACGCCGATGCCGTTGACCATCGTGGTGTGGGAGTCGGTGCCGACGCACGTGTCGGGGTAGGCGACGCCGTCGCGCACCATGACCACGCGGGCGAGGTGCTCGATGTTGACCTGGTGGACGATGCCGGTGCCCGGCGGGACGACCTTGAAGTCGTCGAAGGCGCCCTGGCCCCAGCGCAGGAACTGGTAGCGCTCGCGGTTGCGCTCGTACTCGATCTCGACGTTGCGCTCGAACGCCTCCGGCGTGCCGAAGACGTCGGCGATGACGGAGTGGTCGATGACCATCTCGGCGGGCGCGAGCGGGTTGATCCTCGTCGGGTCGCCGCCGAGGTCCGCCATCGCCTCGCGCATGGTGGCGAGGTCGACGACGCACGGGACGCCGGTGAAGTCCTGCATGATCACGCGCGCCGGCGTGAACTGGATCTCCTGGTCGGGCTGCGCGCTGGCGTCCCACCCGGCGATCGCCTTGACGTGGTCGGCGGTGATGTCGGCGCCGTCCTCGGTGCGGAGCAGGTTCTCCAGCAGCACCTTGAGCGAGAAGGGCAGGCTGTCGACGTCGAGCCCCTCGCCCACCACCTTGTCGAGGCGATAGATCTCGTAGGACTGTCCGTCCACGTCCAGGGTGCCCTTGGCACCGAAGCTGTCCTGACTGGCCATCAGCCACATCTCCTCGGGAGTTCGCGGGTTCACGCCCATCTTGCCGTCGTACCCGGAGGGACCGGAAGGCAGGCGACCCTAAGTCGGGCTCGCATTATCTTGACGTCAAGATACCACACGGACGACAGGCGAGCGTCAGTCGCCGATGCCCGCGACCCGGTCCAGGTGCTGCAACAGCTCGTGCGCGGCCAGCTCGACCCGCTTGTGGCGCCACTCCGCCGCCCGGTAGACGCAGGCGATGAGCCCGCTGCGGTGCACCCGCCGCAGGTCGCCGTAGACGAACGCGTACCTCGCCTTCGTCCCGTCGTTGGCGCCTTCGGTCAGCCCGAGGTGCCAGGCGGCGTAGTCCTGCCACGAGTGGCGCTCGAGGTAGGCGTTCTCCGCCGCGGCGCCCGGCTGCGCCTGCCCCCAGTCGCTGTCCAGCACGTACTGGCGGGCGTCGATCAGCCGTCGGGCGTGGGTGACGGCGTCGTCGTTGACGGCGTAGGTTGCCACCGGACCAGCCAACCCGGCGACCCGGGTGCTGGCAAGCCCCGGGTGGACCGCCGCCGGAGCGGCGGCCACCCGAGCCGGCTCACCGTCCGGCGACCGCCTGCTTGAAGGCGGCCGCCGGCTTGAACGCCGGCGCCTGGCTGGCCTCGATCTCCAGCACCTCGCCGGTCTGCGGGTTGCGTCCCGTGCGCGCGGCGCGACTGCGCCGCTCGAAGGTGCCGAAGCCCGGCAGCGTGACCCGCTCCCCCGCGGCCACGGCTGCCGCGACACCGTCGAGCGCCGCGGTCAGTGCCGCGTCCGCCTGCCCCGCGGTCAAGCCTGTCTCCCGCGCCATGGTCTCGACGAGGTCCTTGCGATTCATGCACGTGCTCCTTGCTGTCAGTGGACCCGGGGCTGGTCGCCCGGAACCCGGACTATGCCATACTGAGAATGATTCTTGTTAAGAGGAGGAAGCTGTGAAGCGAGACATCCATCCCCCCTACGGACCGGTGGCGTTCCGGGACCGGGCCACGGGGCGGGTCTTCGCGACCCGCTCCACGCTGGCCGGCAGCGACATCGACAGGACGGTCGACATCGATGGCGAGACCTACCCCGTCGTCGACGTCGACGTCACCAGCGACAGCCACCCCTTCTGGACCGGTACCGCCCGCACCCTGGACAGCGAAGGTCGGGTGGAGAAGTTCCAGCGCCGCTACGGGAGGACGTCATGAGGGTCCCGCTCGTCGTGGTCACCGGCGTCGACCCGGCAGCCATCGACGCTGCGATGCTGAGCCTGTCGTGGGACCTGCCCCGAGCCGTCGCCGTACGGCACGTGATCGACCCCGAGTCACAGGTCCTCACCCGGACGGTCAGCGACGCCCAGGGCATCGTGGAGCGTGAGGACATCCCGCTCGAGCACGCGTGTGTCTCCTGCGCCCTGCGCGAGGACATCCTCCCCACACTGGAGCGAGTCGCTCGCGACCGGCGGTGGAGCACGATCGTGGCCGCCCTGCCGGCCGGCACCGAGGCCGCCCAGCTCGGCAGCGTCCTGGCCACCAACAGCAGGCTGGCGCGGCACATCCGGCTCAGCACCGTCGTCAGCGCCCTCGGCGGGGAGCACCTGGTCCACGACCTGCTCGCCGACGACCTGCTCCGCGAGCGCGGTTGGCACAGCAACCCCTGGGACGACCGCGGGGTCGGCGAGGTCGCCTGCGCCCAGGTGGAGTACGCCGACCTGGTGGTCGTCGACCGCGACCCGACTCGCCAGGCACGCGACCTGCTCCGCGCCCTCGCCCGGCCCGAGGTCGCGGTCGTCCCAGGTTTCGACCGACTCGAGGGCGCAGCGCTGGCAGCACACCGGCACCAGCACAGGCCGGCCGACGCCTGGCGCTCCCCCGCCGTGACGGCAGAGCTCCCGACGCTCGGAGAGAGCCGGGCCTGGCGGCTCCACCTCACCTCCGACCGCCCGTTCCACCCCGAACGGCTGCTCGACCAGATCGAGCGGCTCGGCACCGGCGCGCACCGCTCCCGCGGCTGCTTCTGGGTGCCGACGCGACCCGGCGTCGCGCTGGAGTGGTCCGGGGCCGGCGGCCAGCTGAGCATCGGCAGCCACAGCAGCTGGGGCCGCCGCACGCCCCTGACCCGGCTCATCTTCACCGGCGTCGGCACAGCCCCGACCGAGCTCGCCGCCGCCTTCGACGACCTGCTCCTCTCCCCCGATGAGCTCAACCGCGACCCGCGCCGCTGGGACGTGCTCGAGGACGGCCTCGAGCCCTGGCTCGGCGACATCCGCGGCGCAGCCTGAACCACGCGACCCACGCGGGGCGGACGCGCCGTGCAGGAGCTGTCCGCTAGTACGGGTTCAGCTCGGGTCGCCGCGCCGCAGGTCGGGCCCGGTGGTCTCCAGCAGCGCGACGCATTCGACGTGGTGCGTCATCGGGAACAGGTCGAAGGCGCGGACCGCGGTCAGGGAGTAGCCGTGCTCGGCGAAGATCGCGACATCGCGCCCGAGCGCCGCCGGGTCGCAGGCGACGTACGCCACCGCGCGGGGCCGGCGGTCGACGACCTGCTCCACCACGGCGCGCTTGGCACCCTCCCGGGGCGGGTCGAGGACGACCAGGTCGAAGGGCTCGTCGAGGTCCGAGGCGAGCACCCGCTCGGTCGGACCGCACGTGACCGCGGCTCCCTCGAGGGCCGAGAGGTTGGCGCGGGCGTGCTGACAGGCGGTGCGGTCGGCCTCGATTGCGACGACCCGCGCGCCCGTGGCCTCGCCGATGAACCGCGCGAAGAGACCCACGCCGGCGTAGAGGTCGAGCGCCCGCTCGCCCGGCGCCGGAGCGAGCAGCTCCATGACGGACTCGACCAGCACGCGGGGCGCCTCGGGGTGGACCTGCCAGAACCCGTCGACCGCGACGCTGAACGGATGCGTCGCGCTGCCCACGGTGACGTCGTGCGAGGACGTGACGGCCTCCGGCTGGCCCGGCGACCACCCGCCGTGCTGTCCCGCCTCGGCGCCCGGCACGGGCCTGGCCTCCTCGACGGCGATGGGGCAGTCCTCGATCGGGACCAGCCGGTGGGAGCGGTGCGCCCGCATCGCCGGACGCCCGTCGGGCGTGACCGCGTAGCGCTGGCGCGTGCGCCAGCGCAGCCCGTCGTCGGGGCGCCCGGGGACCGGGACGGCCTCGACGTGCAGCGCGGCCACCAGCTCCGAGTCCGGGTCGAGGCGGCCGAGCCGTACGAGCTGCTCGCGCACCACCGCCGTCTTGAGGTCGCGCTGGGCGTCGAGCGCCACGTGCTGGAAGTCGCAGCCTCCGCACAGGCCCGGACGCGCGACGGGGCACGGCGGCTCCACCCGGTCCGGCGAGGGGACGAGCACCGACACGGCGTCGCCGCGCCAGAAGCGGTCGCCGTCGGTCCCGTCGGTGACCTCCACCTCGACCCGCTCGCCGGGCAGCGCGTGGCGCACGAACACCACCCGGGACTCAGGCTCGGGCAGCCGGGCCACGCAGTGGCCGCCGTGGGCGACCGGGCCCACCTCGACCTCGAAGCGCTCCCCCACGCGGGAGCGGCCGCGCGCCCTCCGGGGCCGATTGGTGCGGCTCATGCGTCGTCGCCGGCCCCGCTGGAGCTGCTGCGCGAGCCGACCCGGCCGCGACGCAGGTCGCCGGCGTGCACCCGCACCTCGTCGCGCAGGTCGCGCTCCCGGGCGACCTGGGACGAGCGCAGCTGGTAGGGCACCGAGATGACCATGACGCCGGGCGTGAACAGCAGGCGGCCCTTGAGCCGCAGGGCGGTCTGGTTGTGGAGCAGCTGCTCCCACCACCGGCCCACGACGTACTCCGGGATGTAGACCGCGACGACCCCGCGCGGGCTCGCCCGGCGGATCTCCTGGGTGTACTCGACGATCGGGCGCACCACCTCGCGGTAGGGCGAGTGCAGCACCTTGAGCGGGATGTCGAGGTGGCGCTCGTCCCACTCCTCCAGCAGCCGGCTGGTGGCCTGGGGGTCGATGCTGACGTAGATCGCCTCCAGGACGTTGGGGCGGGTGGCGCGCGCGAAGGCCAGCGCGCGCAGCGTCGGCTTGTGGAGCTTTGCGGCGAGCACGATCGCGTGCACGCGCGTCGGCATCACCTTGTCCTGCTCGTCCGCGGCCAGCTCGAGCTCGACGCGGGCGTAGTGCCGCCCGATCGCCTTCATCAGGAGGAAGAAGAAGCCCATCGCCAGGATCGTGATCCAGGCGCCGGCGAGGAACTTGGTGAGGAGGACGATCACCAGCACCACGGCGGTCATGCCGAGACCGAAGGTGTTGATGGCCCGCGAGCGCAGCATCCGGCGACGTGCGGCCGGGTCCTGCTCGGTGCGCAGGTGCCGGGTCCAGTGCCGGATCATCCCGAGCTGGCTGAGGTTGAAGGAGACGAAGACACCGACGATGTAGAGCTGGATGAGCTTGGTGGTCTCGGCGTCGAAGATCCAGATGAGCAGCATCGACATCGCGGCCAGGAACACGATCCCGTTGCTGTAGGCCAACCGGTCCCCCCGCGAGCCCAGCGACCGGGGCGCCAGCCCGTCCTGGGCGAGGATCGAGCCGAGCACCGGGAAGCCGTTGAAGGCGGTGTTGGCCGCCAGCACGAGGATGACGCCGGTCACCGTGACGACGAAGTAGAAGCCGGGCGGGAAGTGGTCGAAGACGCCTGCCGCGATCTGGGAGATCACCGGGTGCTGCTCGTAGTCGGCGGGCAGCGCCGCGCCGGACGCCGTCCGCAGCCGGTCGAGCTCGTGCGGGTCGACGTAGCGGATCGCCATCTGCTTGGCCAGCACGATGACGCTCATCATCATCGAGATCGCGATCATCCCGAGCAGGAGCAGCGTGGTGGCCGCGTTGCGGCTCTTGGGCCTGCGGAAGGCGGGGACGCCGTTGCTGATCGCCTCGACCCCGGTCAGGGCGGCACAGCCGGAGGAGAACGCGCGGGCGAGCAGGAACATCAGCCCCACCTGGGTCAGCGGCTCCTCCCAGCCCTCCTGCGGCTCGATGACGAGACCCGCGCTCTCGGCCGCCGGCAGGTCGCCGGCCAGCAGCCGGAGCAGGCCGTAGGCGCACATGCCGAGGATGGCGATCATGAACAGGTAGGTCGGCACCGCGAAGAACGAGCCCGACTCGCGCACCCCGCGCAGGTTCATCGCGGTCAGCAGGGCCACCGCCACCACCCCGACGGTCGCCTCGTGCCCGATGAGCGGCGGCACAGCGCCGGCGGCGTACTGCGCGGCTGAGGAGATCGACACCGCGACGGTCAGGACGTAGTCGACGAGCAGCGCGCTCGCAACGGTGACCCCGGCGTTGCGGCCGAGGTTGACCGTGGCCACCTCGTAGTCCCCGCCGCCGGAGGGATAGGCGTGCACGGTCTGGCGGTAGCTGGCGACGACCGTGAACATCACGAGGGCGACCGCCAGGCCGACCTTCCACGACCACACGTACGTCGACGCTCCCGCGACGGCCAGCATGATGAAGACCTCGTCAGGCGCGTACGCCACGGAGGAGAGCGCGTCGCTGGCGAAGACCGGGAGGGCGATCCGCTTCGGGAGGAGGGTCTCCCCCAGCTGGCTGCTCCGCAGCTTGCGCCCCAGCAGGATGCGCTTCGAGACGTCGCCGACACTCACGAGCCGCAGCCTAGACGCAGCACGGTACGGTGCTGGGGTGCACGTCGTGATCATGGGCTGCGGCCGCGTCGGATCGACGCTCGCGCGCAGCCTCGAGGACCGCAACCACACGGTGTCCGTCATCGACAGCGAGCCCGACTCGTTCCGTCGGCTCGGCCCGGAGTTCAACGGTGACAAAATCACCGGCTACGGCTTCGACCAGCAGGTCCTCGAGAAGGCGGGCATCCGCCGCGCCGACGCGTTCGCCGCGGTCTCCAGTGGCGACAACTCCAACATCATCGCGGCCCGGGTCGCGCGGGAGACCTTCGGCCTCCAGCAGGTCGTCGCCCGCATCTACGACCCCGGTCGCGCCGAGGTCTACCAGCGCCTCGGCATCACCACGGTCGCCACCGTCAAGTGGACGGCCGACCAGGTGCTGCGGCGCATCCTGCCCGCCGGCGCCGAGCCCGACTTCCGCGACCCCTCGGGCACCATCCGCGTCGACCACGTCCAAGTCCCGGAGTCGTGGATCGGGAACCGGACGGTCGAGCTGCAGATGCAGTCGCGCAGCCGGATCGCGTGGATCGACCGGTTGGGCGAGGGCATGCTGCCGACCCGCGAGTCCGTGCTGCAGGAGGGCGACATGCTGCACCTGGTGATCCGCGAGGAGCACGCCGCGCACGCCTACGCCGTGCTCGAGGCCGGCCCCGACAACGACTGACCCGAGCCAGACCCGCCCCTCCCCGAACCGCACTCGAACTGCCAGCCAGGAGCACCGAACACATGCGCGTCGCCATCGCCGGAGCCGGAGCCGTGGGTCGCTCGATCGCCCGCGAGCTGATCGAGAACGGTCACCAGGTCCTGCTCGTCGACAAGAACCCCGGTGCGATCCGTCCCGAGCGCGTCCCCGACGCCGAGTGGCTGCTCGCCGACTCCTGCGAGCTGTCCTCCCTCGCCGAGGCGCAGCTGGGCAAGTGCGACGTGGTCATCGCCGCCACCGGCGACGACAAGGTCAACCTGGTCACCTCCCTGCTGGCCAAGACCGAGTTCGGCGTGCCGCGCACGGTGGCCCGGGTCAACCACCCCAACAACGAGTGGCTCTTCACCGAGGCCTGGGGCGTCGACGTCAACGTCTCCACGCCGCGGATCATGTCGGCCCTGGTGGAGGAGGCGGTCTCGGTGGGCGACCTGGTCCGCCTGTTCACCTTCCGGCAGGGCAACGCCAACCTCGTCGAGCTGACCCTGTCCGCCGACTCGCCCTACGTCGGCACCCCCAGTGGCCTGGTGCCCTTCCCCGACAACTGCGCGCTCGTCACGATCCTGCGCGACGGCCAGGTCTACACCCCCGACGCCGAGCAGCCGCTGGAGTCCGGTGACGAGCTGCTGTTCGTGGTGCCGGCCGAGATCGAGGCCGAGCTGGAGCGTCTGCTCTCCCCCGGCAGCCACCCGGGCTGACACCCGCCGGCCGGGCTCCGCGAGCTGCGCCTCAGGCGGGCGCGGCGTCGGGCGAGACCGGCGTACGGTTGCGCGAGAGCAGCCACACCATCGTGCCCAGCGCAGCCAGCTGCAGCGGCCAGCCGAGGACGATCTTCAGCACCCCGAGCGCCGCCACGGCGGCGTCGGGATCCATCGACCCGGAGTGCCCCGCCAGCCAGATCGGGGCCTGGACCGCGACGCGCACCAGGCACGGCAGCACCAGCAGCCACGTGAGCCGGCTGCACAGCCGTACGACCTGGCGGTCGGCGTGCCAGGCCGTCGGGTCGCCGGTGATGCTGCCGACCATGAAGCCCACGAGCGGCCAGCCGATGAGGCAGGTGAACGCCAGCACGACGGCGTACCCGCCGTTGTAGAGGATGCCCGGCAGGAAGTAGGCCAGGGCCTGGTCCTGCTCGGATCCGCCGGAGGCGGCCGAGCGCTGCACGAAGAACCAGCCGATGCCGATGCCGATCAGCGCGTTGACGACGAACTGCACCGTCGAGCGCTGCACCAGACGGATCGCGAGCAGCACCAGCGCGGCACCGATGCTGACCCCCAGGGCCAGCTCGAGCTCGCGCATCGTCAGCCAGGTGAGGGTGAACAGGATCGTGGGGACGGCCGCCTCCGCCATGCCGCGGCGCCCGCCCAGGGCCTTCGAGAGCTGCTGGCGCACCACCGCCTCGACGGTGTCGGTGTCTGCGGTCGTCGTCATGGGCGCAGCTCGTAGCGCGGGTTGAACATGATGGGCACGCCGCTCTGCTTGCCGATGCACCCGGCGACCGTCACGGACCGACCGGGATCGACGCCGCTGATCCGGCGACGACCGAGCCACACGATGGTGATGACCCCGGAGCCGTCGTCGAGCTCGGCCTCCAGCGCCGGCACGCCCCCGCGGGGACGGAGCGTGACGGTGCGCAGCACGCCGTTGACGACGACGTGCTCGCGCTCGGGAGCGTCGGCGATCGCCACCGCCTCACCGGTCGCGTGGCTCTGGCGCAGGTCGCGCTGGTGCGCCTCCGAGCTGTCGGCCCACCTCGACAGGGCCTGCCGCAGTCGGCTCTTCTCGCCCACCGCTACCGCACCCGTCGTGCGTCGTCCGGGAGCTTGACCGGCAGCGGCTCGCCGACCGGCATGGCGGTGTCGCCGCGACGTACGACGACCTGGGCGAGCGCGTCCTCCCACTCGCCCGTGGCGTCCGGCTCGAGGGCGGGGCGACCGAGGAACGAGGCGCGCAGCATCCAGCGGTCGCCGTTGATGCCGAGGATCCGCGACGGCTGCGTGGCGGTGGTGCCGTCGGGACGCCGCACCGGCACCTGGCACACCAGCTCGGTGCCCCAGCGGCCCTCCCGCTCGGTGACCTGACCACCGCGGCGGACCATGTCCTGGGCGATCTGGGGCCGCACCTCGGACCAGAGGTCGCCGTTGCGAGGCGCGGCGAAGGCCTGGAACTCGCAGGCGCCGTCGGAGCCGGCGAGCATCACCGCGCGGACCTGGCCGCTCGCCTCGTCGACCTGCAGGCGCAGCTCCCGGTCGGCGATCGGGGGCACGAGCAGCGAGCCGAGGTCGGCGCGGTCGGTGCCGTCGCCCTCGACCTGCCGCACGTCGAAGGGGCCGGTGCTCGGCGCCACGGGCTCGGTCGACCCGGGGCGGTCCCCAGCCGCCGCGGA
Organism: Nocardioides sp. SYSU D00065; assembly: GCF_017916425.1. GTDB lineage: Bacteria > Actinomycetota > Actinomycetes > Propionibacteriales > Nocardioidaceae > Nocardioides. The sequence continues at coordinate 207,288 of NZ_JAFMSX010000005.1, forward strand.
CGCCTCCGCGGACGTCTCGGTGGTCTCTGCCCTGCGGCGGAACTTCACGTCAGCACTCCTTCGTCACACACCGTCTGGTCAGCACTCCGTCTCGTCACCCTGCGTGCGAGGCGTCCCGGCTCACGGACGCGAACCGGTACCCGTAGAACCGTAACCCCCGGCGCCGCGCGCCGAGGCTGGCAGCACCCCCACCTCCACGAACCGGGCGCGCTCGAACCGCTGGACGACCAGCTGGGCGATCCGGTCCCCGCGCGACAGCGTGACCGGCTCGACCGGGTCGTGGTTGACGAGCAGCACCTTGACCTCGCCGCGGTAGCCCGCATCGACGGTGCCCGGGGCGTTGACGATCGAGAGCCCGTGCCGCGCCGCGAGCCCCGAGCGGGGGTGCACCAGGGCGACGTAGCCGTCCGGCAGCGCGATGGCGATGCCCGTCGGGACCAGGGCCCGCTCGCCGGGGGCCAGCGTCAGGTCGACGGTCGTGTGCAGGTCGGCGCCCGCGTCGCCGGGGTGGGCGTACGACGGCAGCGGCAGGTCCGGGTCGAGGCGGACGACGGCGATGTCGAGGTCGTGGTCGGGCACGAGGAGGCAATCTATAGGCTCTGCGCCGTGGACTACGCCGAACGCCTCACCGTCCCGCTGCGCTGGTGGGCGCAGGGCACGATGTTCGTGGCGTCCCTGTGGCTGGCGGTCCTCGCCGCCACGCCGGAGGCCGAGGCGATCGCCTGGACGGTGACCGCGGTTGCGATCGCCGTCTTGGTCGCCCTGCTGGTCGGCTACGGCAGCCCCCGCGTGGTCGTCAGCGACGGCACGCTCCGCGCGGGGCGCGCGCACGTCCCGCTGCGCCACGTCGGCGAGGTCACGGCGCTCGACGCCGACGCCGTACGCCGGCTGGCCGGGGTCGAGGCCGACGCGCGCGCCTACCTCCTGCTCCGTCCCTACCTCAAGCGCGGCGTACGCGTGGAGATCACCGACCCCGCCGACCCCACGCCCTACTGGCTGGTGAGCTGCCGGCGCCCCCACGACCTGGTCTCAGCCCTAGAGGCGACCCGCGCGCGGAAGTCCGCTGGGTAAGGTTGCCGCCATGGCAGCGGAGAGCTCGAAGGTCTGGTCCGTCTTCTCCCTGGTGAGCGCCCTCGGCGCCGCCAGCGTCGCCCGCAAGGCGATCGACAAGGGCTGGCGGATGGCCACCGGCAAGAACCCCCCGGAGAACCCCGCCGACCCCGACGTCTCGGTCGGTGAGGCTGTGGCCTGGGCCGCCGTGACGGGCGCCCTCGTCGCGCTGGCACGGATGTTCGCCCAGCGGCGCGCCGCGGGCTACTACACCAGGTCCACCGGGCACCGCCCGCCCGGCCTGCGCGCCGGCGACAAGGCCTAGACCTCCAGTCCGAACGCGCGAGGCCCCGACGCTCCTGCTCAGGAGCGTCGGGGCCTCGTCGCCGTCCGGGAACGGCCGCGGCTCAGATGCAGTCGCGGCAGATGAGCTTCTTCTCGTCCGCCAGCTGCGAGCGGTGGTGGACCAGGAAGCAGCTCATGCAGGTGAACTCGTCGTCCTGGCGCGGCATGACCTCGACCGCGAGCTCCTCGTGCGACAGGTCGGCACCGGGGAGCTCGAACGACTCGGCCGCCTCGGTCTCGTCCTCGTCGACCTTGCCGGAGTTCTTGTCGTGGCGCCGGGCCTTGAGCTCCTCGATGCTCTCCTCGCTCTGGTCCTCCTCGGACTTGCGTGGTGCGTCGTAGTCGGTGGCCATCGATTCCCTCTCCCCATGCAGTGGCTCGTACCCGCCGGATCGCGGCTCGGGCCGAACCAGTTGTGCGCGTCGTCGGCGCCAAAGTGTGCACCATGAACCGGCTCCTTGGTGAGCCGGTCCGCGACGTGTCGCCTGAACAGTGCCCGACTGCCCGCTATTCCCCGCCCTCGCGCGTGTTGGTCAATGTTTGTCCAGACCCGTCGAGCGGCCGTCTCCAGCGGGTGTTCAGGCGAGGAACCGGGCCGTCCTGAGAGCCTCGACGAAGGCGTCCCACCCGTCGGCCGGCGTCGCCACGACCACGCCGTCGTGGGGCCAGTCGTCGAGGTCCAAGGTGCCCGGCAGCACGCCGAACCGACCGCCCGCCTCCCGGAGCACCACCGCCGCGGCGCTGTAGTCCCACGGGTGGGGACCCTCCTCGACGTAGGCGTCCGCGGACCCGTCGGCGACGTGGCAGATGTCCAGGGAGCTGGTCCCGATCCGGCGGATGTCGCGGACCACCGGGAGCAACGCGGCCAGGCACCGGGCCTGGTGGGTGCGGACCTCCGGTCGGTAGCCGAACCCGGTCATGACCAGCCGCTGGGCGAGCGGGGGGCTCGGCCGGACCCTGATCGGACGTCCGTCGCGGGTGGCGCCGTGGCCGAGCGCGGCGACGTACTCGACGTCGACGCCGATGCCGACCACCGCGCCGGCGACCGGCTCGCCACCCTGCTCGGCCGCCACGGACACCGCGCAGTCCCGGATGCCGTAGAGATAGTTGACCGTCCCGTCGATCGGGTCGACGACCCAGCGCACACCGCTGGTGCCCGCGTGGTCGTCGCCCTCCTCGCCGAGGATGGCGTCGTCGGGCCGGAGCTCGAGCAGCCGTCGGCGCAGCAGGTCCTCCACGGCACGGTCGGCACGCGTCACCACGTCGGTGTCGCTGGACTTGGTGTCGGCGACGTCCACGCCCTCCTCGCGCATCCGCCGGGCGAGCGCGGCCGCCTCACGGGCCACGGTGAGCGCGACGTCGCGCAGCTCGGCCGGGTCGGCGGGGCGCGTCACGCGTCGCGCCCGCAGAGGGCCGGCCGAGGGCCGCGGGGGTTGGGGCAGCACCCGGCGCCGCACAGGTCGGGGCCGGCCGGCAGCGACCCGAGCGCGGGGCGCTCCGGGTGCTCGCCGCGCTCGGCGGCCGCCCGCTCGAGCAGCAGGTCGCGGACCATGGCGACGAAGCGGTGGTCGACGCCGGGCGTGGCCGCCCGGACGGCCCGCAGGCCGAGCTCCTCGGCGGTGGCCATCGCCTCGGTGTCGAGGTCGTAGATGACCTCCATGTGGTCGGAGACGAAGCCGATGGGCACCATCACCACCTGCCTCACCCCCTCCGCGGCCAGCGCGGCCAGGTGGTCGTTGACGTCCGGCTCGAGCCACGGCGTCGACGGGGCGCCGGATCGCGAGCAGTAGACCAGGTCGTGCTCGTGGTCGCGGCCGGTCGCCTCGCGCACCCGGCGCGCCACCTCCTCGACCGCACTGCGGTGCTGCAGGACGTACGCTCCCCGCGGCTGGGCGTCGGACTCGGGCGGCGCGCCGCTGGTCTCCGCCATCTCGGTGGGGATCGAGTGCGTCACGAAGACGAGCCGGGCGGCCTCGTCGTCGGACAGCTCCGCCAGCGCAGCGAGGCACGCGTCGACGACCGGCTCCACGAAGCCGGGGTGGTTGTAGTACTGCCGCAGTTTGTCCAGCTGCGGGGCGCCCGGGGTCTGCTCGACCGCGTCCCACAGGTTCTCGCGGTACTGCCGGCACGAGGACCACGACGAGTACGCCGAGGTGGTGAACACCGCGGCGCGGGACACACCGTCGGCCACCATCTGGGCGAGGGTGTCGGCGAGGTAGGGGTCCCAGTTGCGGTTGCCGAAGTAGATTGGCAGGTCGATGCCCTGCTCGGCGAGGTCCTGCTCCAGGGCCGCGATCAGTGCCCGGTTCTGGTCGTTGATCGGGCTCTTGCCCCCGAAGAGGAAGTAGTGCTCCCCCACTTGCGCCAGTCTCTCGCGGGGGATCCCCCGCCCCCGTGTCACGTTCTCGAGGAACGGCACCACGTCCTCGGGCCGCTCGGGACCTCCGAAGGAGAGCACCAGCAGCGCGTCGTACGGCTTCACGTCGGGGTGACCCGCAGGATTCATGCCGCCAGCGTAGGCGGCCCTACCATCGCCGCGATGCTCGACTCCTACCGCCGGGTGCTGGCGCGCCCGGGCGCGCTCGCCTTCAGCAGCGCCGCCCTCGTGGCGCGGCTGCCCATCTCCATGGTGGGGCTGGGCATCGTGCTGCTCGTCGAGCAGCGCACCGGCTCCTACGGCCTGGCCGGCACCGTCTCCGCGGTGTTCGTGCTGGCCGAGGCCGCCTTCGCGGTGCTGCACGGTCGGTGGGTCGACCACTTCGGGCAGTCGCGCGTGCTGCCCCTCGCGATCTCGGTCTTCGGCGCCGGGCTCGCCCTGATGATGCTCGCGGTCGAGCAGGACTGGCCGCGGGTGTGGACCTACGTCTTCGCGGCCGTCGCCGGGGCGGCGCTGCCGCAGGTGGGCGCGAGCGTGCGCACCCGCTGGTCGCACCTGCTCGACGACGACGGCGAGAAGCAGACCGCCTTCGCCCTCGAGGCGGTGCTCGACGAGGTCGTGTTCGTGGTCGGGCCGGTCGTCGTGACGCTGCTGGCCACCAGCTGGCACCCGGTCGCTGGTCTGACGTTCGCCCTGCTGTCGGGGGTGGTGGGGACCTTCGCCTTCGCCGCGCAGCGGGCCACCGAGCCGCCCGCCGGGCGCGCCACCGCGGCAGCCGTGCGCGCCCCGATGCCGTGGCGACTGGTCCTCCCGCTGGCGCTGGTCTGCCTCACCCTGGGGGCGCTCTTCGGCGCTGCGGAGGTCACGACCGTGGCGTTCGCCGAGGAGGCAGGACAGCGGTGGGTGGCCGGTTGGCTGCTGGCCGTGTGGTCGCTGGGCAGCCTCGTCGCCGGCCTCGTCACCGGGGCGATCGTCTGGCGCCGCGGCCCCGACGTCCGACTGCGGTGGGGCTCAGCCGCCATGGCGCTGGCCATGGCGCCGCTGGCCTTCATCTCCTCGGTCCCGCTGATGGCCGTCGTGCTGCTGGTCGGCGGCCTCGCCATCGCGCCCACGATGATCAGCGCGATGACGATGGTGGAGCAGGGCGTGCCGTCCGGCCGGCTCACCGAGGGGATGGCGATCCTGCACACCGGCATCGTCGCCGGCGTGGCGCCCGGCGCGAGCATCGCGGGCTTCGTCGTCGACCACAGCGGCGCCTCGGCGGCGTACGTCGTCGCGCTGGCCGGCGGCGTCCTCGGTGCGCTCGCGGCCCAGACCGCGCCCCGATCCCCTACCGTGCGAGCATGACGACCTTTGTCCGACCGAGCCTCGGCGCCCACTGGAGCAACTGGTCGGGTCTCGAGGAGGCCGACGCGCGCCACGTCGAGACTCCCGGGTCGGTCGAGGCCGTGGTCGCCGCCGTACGGCGAGCGCGCGTGGCCGGCGGCACGGTGAAGATGGCGGGCGCGGGGCACAGCTTCACCGCCATCGCGGCGCCCGAGGACACGCTGCTGCGGCCCGAGGCACTCACCGGGGTCCTCGAGGTGGACCGCCGGGCGATGACGGTGACGGCTCGCGCCGGCACGCCGCTGAAGGAGCTCAACCTCGCCCTGGAGCGGCTCGGCCTCTGCCTGCACAACATGGGCGACATCGCCGAGCAGACCCTGGCCGGCGCCACCTCCACCGGCACCCACGGGACCGGGGGCACGGCCGCGGGACTGTCCGCCCAGCTGGCCGCGCTCGAGCTCGTCACCGGGACCGGCGAGGTGCTGCGGGCCTCCGCCACCGAGAACCCGGACGTCTTCGACGTGGCTCGCGTCGGTCTCGGCGCACTGGGGATCCTGACCAGCCTCACCTTCCACGTCGAGCCGCTCTTCGTCCTCGAGGCCCACGAGCAGCCGATGACCTGGGACCGGGCGCTCGGCTCCTTCGACGAGATGACCGCGCAGGCTCATCACGTCGACATGTACTGGTTCCCGCACACCGACCGGCTGGTGGTCAAGCAGAACGTGCGCACCGACCTCGAGCCCGGCGAGCAGGAACCGCCCTCGCGGCTCGCGGCCTGGTGGGAGGACGAGCTGGTCTCCAACACCGTCTTCGGTGCGCTGTGCCGGGTGGGCTCGCGGGCGCCGGGCCTGGTCCCCCGCATCAACCGGCTGGCCGGGCGCGCGCTGTCCGAGCGCCGCTACAGCGACCTCGCGCACCGGGTCTTCGTGTCGCCGAGGCGGGTGCGCTTCCGCGAGATGGAGTACGCCGTCCCCCGCGAGGTCGGCCTCGACGTGCTGCGCGAGTGCCGGCGGGTGATCGACGCCAGCGACTGGCGCATCGCCTTCCCGGTCGAGGTCCGCACCGCGCCGGCCGACGACGTCCCGCTGTCGACCGCGCACGGGCGCGACAGCCTCTACCTCGCCTTCCACGTGCCCCACGACACCGACCACACGGCGTACTTCGGTGGCCTGGAACCGGTCCTGCGCGAGGCCGGTGGCCGCCCGCACTGGGGCAAGGTGCACACGCGCACGGCGGCCGACCTCGCGCCGGCGTACAGCCGGTTCGACGACTTCCTTGCGATGCGCGAGCGCCTCGACCCCGACCGCGTCTTCGCCAACGCGTACCTGCGTCGGGTGCTCGGCGACTGACGTCCTTGCGCCCGCTGGCTGGGGCCCGCTGGCTGGTCCCGGCCCAGCGGTGAGCCACCCACATCGCGACGCCCCGGAACGTGGCTCACACACCGCCCGCCGCCCCAGCGGTGAGCCACCCACATCGCAGCGCCCCGGAATGTGGCTCACACACCGCCCGCCGCCCCAGCGGTGAGCCACCCACATCGCAGCGCCCCGGAATGTGGCTCACGCACCGCCCGGCGCCCCAGCGGTGAGCCACCCACATCGCAGCGCCCCGGAATGTGGCTCACGCACCGCCCGCCGCGCCCAGCGGTGAGCCACCCACATCGCAGCGCCCGAGAATGTGGCTCACACACCGCCCGCCGCGGCGGCGGTGAGCCACCCACATCGCGGCGCCCCGGAACGTGGCTCACACACCGCCCGCCGAGGCGGCGAGCTCAGACGTTGGCCGGCCCCCGAGGCAGCGGCGCCTGCCAACCCCGTACGAGCGCGAGCAGCCGCCACCCGAGGCACGTCGTGAAGCCGGCCGCGGCCACCACGCCGAGAGGTACGCCGCTGCGGTCGAGCAGGACCGCGACGCCGGCGCCGGCGAGCGCGGGCGTGGCGTACAGCACGCCCTCGAAGATCACCGGCACCCGGCCGGCGAGGACGTCGCGCAGGATGCCGCCCCCGATGCCGGTCACCATCCCCATCAGCGCGGCCGGCAGCGGGCCGAGCCCGTGATCGAGGGCCTTGAGCGCCCCGGTGACGCAGAACAGCGCGAGCCCGCAGGCGTCGAAGAGGGTCACGAGCCGCTCGAGCCGCCCGATGGCGGGGTGGAAGAAGAAGGTCAGCAGCCCGGCGGCCACCGGCACGAGGAGGTAGCGCCAGTCCGCGAGCGCGGCCGGCGGCGTGGCGCCGATCAGCACGTCGCGCACGAAGCCCCCGCCGAGTCCGGTGACGCCGGCGAGGACCGTGGCCGCGAACAGGTCGAGGTTCTTGCGCACCGCGACGAGGCCACCGGTCACGGCGAAGACGAAGATGCCCACGAGGTCGAGCACGACGAGGGTCGTGGCGAGCTCGGTGTCAGGCACGTGCCGAAGGCTAGGACGCGGGACGGCACCGGCCCAAGCCGGCCATCGTGCGGCCGGCGTCCCCGGGCGGGTGGGGGTCCGGCGCGCCGCGGGCCTGCCCCTCGCGCGGGCGCCGCTGGCGTAGGCTCGCCGGAACGGATGCCCGGCGCATCGACGACCACCATCAACGCAGGCAGGAGCCCGCCGTCCATGGCCAAGCTGACGTTCACCGGACGCAGCCGGGACGGCAAGCGCCTGCTGCTGGTGGACGGGTCGGGACAGGAGCACTTCCTGGTCGTCGACGCCCGCCTCCGCCGCGCCATCACCGGCGTGCCCGACAGCAACGGCCAGTTGGAGATCCCGATGGAATCAAGCCTCCGCCCCCGCGACATCCAGGCGCGCATCCGTGCCGGCGAGAGCGCCGAGTCGGTCGCGCACGCCGCCGGCACGTCGGTCGAGAAGATCATGCCGTTCGCCGCCCCCGTTCTGGCCGAGCGCGCACACGTCGCGCAGCGCGCCCAGCTCGCCTCGTTGCGTCGCCGCGCCACCGAGTCCGGCGCCCGCACCCTCGGCGACGCGGTGAGCGCGCACCTGCGCGCGCACAACACCGACCCGGACTCGATCGAGTGGGACGCCTGGCGCCGCGAGGACGGCCGCTGGACCCTGACCGCGATGTACGACGTCGCCGGCCGCTCCGGGATCGCGACCTTCTCCCACGACCCGCGCGGCAGCTTCGTCACCGTCGACGACGAGGACGCCCGCTGGCTGGTCGGCGACAGCGCGCCCGCCGAGCCCGCGGGTCCCGCCGCCGACGACCTCGCCGCCGCTCGCCAGCGGCGGCTGAGCGCGGTCGGGGGCGACGACCTCGGTGCGGACGCGATCGAGCTGGTGGCCGGCGACAGGACCGGCAGCGACCCCGGTGACGAGACCGCCGACCCGACCGCCAACGAGACCACCATGGACCTGACCGAGCTCGGCGCCGAGCGGCCCGTCGAGGCCCTCGACGAGAGAGGCGACGAGCCCGCCCCGTCGCAGCCCGCCCCGGCCGCGCAGGAGCCCGCCGCCGAGGCTCCTGCCGAGCCCCGCTCCCGCCCGGCGAGGAAGCGCGGTCGCGCATCCGTGCCGAGCTGGGACGAGATCATGTTCGGCGGCGGCAAGAACGACTGACCGTGCGGCTGGTCGGGCTCAACGTCCACCCCCTCAAGTCCGGCGCCGTACGCCCGGTGGAGGCCGCCACGGTGCTCCCCGGTGGCCTCCAGGACGACCGGTCGTGGATGCTCGTCGACGGTGACGGCCGCTTGGTCTCGGCCCGTGAGGCCCACGCGACGTTCCGGATCGTCGCGGACACCCCGGCGACCGACCCGAGGGTGAGTCATGCGCTTCGCCTGCGGGCGCCGGGGGTGGAGGACCTGCTGCTGGGCCGGCCCGACGGCCATCCGGTGCCCGTCCGGCTCTTCTCCCTGGACCTGCGCGCCATCCCCGTGCCCGAGGCGGACGCCTGGATCGCCGCCGTGCTGGGGCGCCCGGACGTACGGCTCGTGTGGTGCCACGACCCGGCGCGACGGGTGCTGCAACCGGGCTACTCGCAGCCGGGCGACCACACGTCCTTCGCCGACTCCTTCCCCGTCACCCTCGCCTCGCTCTCCTCTCTCCGGCGGCTCGACGACTGGATCGCCGAGCGGGCCCTCGAGCTGGGCGAGGAGCAACCGGGGCCGCTGCCGGTCGAGCGGTTCCGCGCCAACCTGGTGGTCGACGGCGAGGAGCCCTTCGCCGAGGACGACTGGACGGGACTGCAGGTGGGCGCCGTGCGGTTCCGCGTCGCGAAGCCGACGAGCCGCTGCGTGATGACGACCATCGACCCCGCCACCCTCACCACGGCCCGGGAGCCGATCCGCACGCTGGCGCGACACCGGCGGGTCGGCGGCAAGACGATGTTCGCCGTCCACCTGGTCCCCGAGGCGGGCGGCCGCATCCAGGTCGGCGACGCCGTCCGCGCCTCGTGAGCCCGTCAGCCTGCCCGCGCCAACACCTCAGCGGCCGGTGGCGACGGGCCGGTCCGGGTCGGTGATCCAGCCGCTCCAGCTGCCGGGGTAGAGCGCCGCCTCGATCCCCGCCAGCTCCATCGCCAGCACGTCGTGGGCCGCGGTGACGCCGGACCCGCAGTAGGCGGCGACCGACCCGGCGGCGTGCGCGCCGACGCGGGCGTACGCCTCGCGCAGCTGCGCGCGGGACCGGAACCGGCCACGTTCGTCGAGGTTCTCGGTCGTGGGCACGTTGGCCGCGCCGGGGATGTGCCCGGCGACGGCGTCGACCGGCTCGGTCTCCCCGGCGTACCGCTCGGGCGCTCGGGCGTCCACGAGCACGTCCACGTCGCCCAGGGTCTCGGCCTCCACGACGGGCATGTGCTTGATCGTCGAGACGGTGAAGTCACCCGGCTCCGGCGCGCTCTCCCCCGACTCGACCGGGTGCCCGTCCTCGAGCCACGCGGTCCAGCCGCCGTCGAGCACGCGTACGTCGCGGTGGCCGTGGTGGCGCAGCAGCCACCACGCCCGGGCCGCCGCTCGCCCCTGCCAGTCGTCGTACACGACGACGGTCCGGTCGCCGCAGACGCCCGAGCGGCGCATCGCCGCCTCGAACCGCGCCTCGTCCGGCAGCGGGTGGCGCCCGTCGGCGCCCGGCGGATCGGCCAGGTCGCGGTCGAGGTCGACGTACGCGGCGCCCGGCACGTGGCCGGCCGCGTGCTCGTCGCGGCCCGGCGGGCCGCCCATGGCGTAGCGGACGTCGAGGACGGTCACGTCCCCGAGGCGGGCCGCGAGCTCGTCGGTGGTGATCAGCGGTCCGGATCCGGCGGTCCCGGCGAAGTCCTGGTCCATGCGCGGCACGGTAGCCGTCGCGGCGGGCGGTCGCTGTGACAAGATCCCCGGGACATGGCTGAACTGCACTTCTTCACGGGCACGATGGACTCCGGCAAGTCCACGCTGGCGCTCCAGACCAACCACAACCACGCCGCCCGCGGACGCGTCGGCCGCATCTTCACCACCCACGACCGAGCCGGCCAGGCCGTGCTGTCCAGCCGGCTGGGGCTCACCCACGAGGCGCTCGAGGTCGACGCGGCGTTCGACTTCTGGAGCTACGTCGTCGACACGCTGACGCGCGGAGGACGCATCGACTACCTGATCTGCGACGAGGCCCAGTTCTACTCCGCCGCCCAGATCGACCAGCTCGCCAAGGTCGTCGACGAGCTGCAGATCGACGTGTTCGCCTTCGGGATCCTCACCGACTTCCGCACCGTGCTGTTCCCCGGCAGCGCCCGCCTCGTCGAGCTGGCGGACCGGATGAACGTCCTGCAGGTCGAGGCGCTGTGCTGGTGCGGCAAGCGGGCCACCCACAACGCCCGCACCGAGAACGGCGCGATGGTCGTCGAAGGCGAGGTGATCGTCGTGGGCGACGTCGACCAGGTCGACGAGCCCGCCGCCGACGTCGCCTACGAGGTGCTGTGCCGCCAGCACCACCGGCGCCGCCTCACCGCGGCGCGCGCCAAGGCCGTCAGCCTGGCCCCCGAGCCGCTGCCCTTCGGCTGAGCGCTCACCGGTCGCGGTCGCGACGTCGTGCTGGCCGGCGCGCCCGGCTCAGCCGACCAGGATCGGGATGAGCATCTCGGCCGACGTCAGGGAGCCGTGCAGCCCGACCAGGGTGTCCTCGTAGGCGAAGTCGCGCGTCGAGACGACCGCGGTGTCGCCGTGGCAGGCGACCATGACGTCACCGAGGCGCGGCAGCACGCCCGGTGCGACCGCGCCGAACCATCCCCGCTCGACCGCCTCCTCGCGCGCCAGCACCGTCGCGGCGTCCCCGAGCACCTCGCGCCAGGCGGCCACCACGTCGGTGACCGCCCCGGCCGAGCAGTAGAGGTGGCGGAACCGGGCCTCGCCCCCGAGCAGCGCCACGCCGTCGCGCATCCCGTCGACCTCGTCGACGTCGACGCGCGCCTCGCGGGGGCTGTCGACCATGCCGTGGTCGGCCACCACGAGCAGCCGGGTCTGCGGAGGCAGCGCCTCGCGCAGCTGCTCGGCCTCGGCGTCGACCATGGCCAGCTGCTGCAGCCACTGCGTCGAGGCCACGCCGAACTTGTGCCCGGTCCAGTCGAGGTCGGAGTCGTAGACGTAGGTCAGGGACGGCTCGTGGCCCGAGGCGCTCACGGTCGCGGCGATGCGCTCGCCGACGCGGTCGGCGCCGACGTACGACGCCCCGCGCTGCGAGGCGAGCGTCAGCCCCGTTCCCGCGAACTCGCGCTTGTTGACCGAGGTGACGTGCACGCCGGCGTGCGCGAGCCGGCCGAGCGCCGTCGGGTGCGGCTGCCACTCGAGGGGGTCGATGGACTTGTCCCACCCGAGGTGGTTGAGCAGGCGGTCGGTGCCGGGGATCCGGGCGGTGAACCCGACCAGCCCGTGGGCGCCCGGTGGCAGCCCGGTCCCGAGGGACGTCAGCGAGGTCGCCGTCGTCGACGGCACTCCCGCCGTGCCGGTGGAGTCCTCGCCCAGCAGCGAGGACAGGTACGGCGCAGCGTGGGCGTGCCGGGCGAGGAGCTCGGCGCCCATGCCGTCGACGAGGAACAGCACGTACGACGGCGCGGGCGGCAGCTCGAGGCCGTCGGGGTGAGCGTCGAGCGCGACGCCGAGGGCGCGTGCGACCGACGGGACCACGTCGGCGAGCGAGCGGTCACCGTAGGCCGGCGGCGTGAACCCCGGCCGGTCGGGCGCCGTGGTCACCCGCGCGTGCGCGAGGAGAGCGCGTCGGAGAAGGCGAGGAGACCGGCCACGGCGTCGGCGCCCTCCGCCGCGGCGGAGACGCGCAGCGTGTAGTCGTCACCGGCGAGCGTGCCGGTGTAGCCGTGGTCGGCGTCGCAGTTGGGGTCCGAGCAGGCGGCCGGCTCGAGGTCGAGTCGCCCGACGCCGCCCCAGCCGATGGTCAGCACGGCCTCGGCCGGCGGCGCGACGCCGGCCGTCGGGTTGGCCACCATCCGGGTCACCACGACGGTGCGGATCGAAGTGAGCGTGACCGCCTCGGTCGTGGTGGACGTGTAGGGCTCGGGGAGCATGTCGTCGCCGGGGTGCTCGTCGGTGTGGGCGATCACCAAGCGCGTCGGGGTGAGCAGCAGCGCCGTCAGGTGGCGGCGTACCTCCTCGTGGTCGAACGTCGTCTCGTGGTGCACGAAGTACGACAGCACCTCCTCGCCGCCTGCGGCGGAGAAGACGCCGTCGGTGACGACCTCGGGGTAGTAGCCGGTGCGGTGGATCGCCTGGCGGAGCTCGGAGGAGACGTCCGCGTCACGGGTGGAGCGGGGCATGGTCGCAGTCTGTCACGCTCGCGCGCGTCAGTCGGGAAGAGTGTCCCCCGGCATCGTGCTGAGCCGCCGCACGAACCAGTCGGAACGGGAGTCCTTCACCGGCTCGACCCGCACGTTGGCGCCCAGCACGGTGGCGCCCGCGGCGCCGGCCAGCACCAGCGGCAGCTGGAGCGCGCGCACCTGCGGCAGGTCGTGCTGGAGCGCAGCGACCTGCCGGAGCAGGCGCTCGATCTCGGCCACGTCGACGATCTCGCTGCCCCGGTAGCCGAACAGCAGCGGCGAGGCCTTGATCTCGCGCACCATGTCCTGCGCGTCGTGGTCGGCGAGCGGCGGGATCCGGAACGACCGGTCGCCGAGCAGCTCCGTCAGCGGCCCGCCGATGCCGAACGACAGCACGGGCCCGAACAGCGGGTCCTCCATCGTGGCGATGGTGACCGGGACGCCCGGCGGCGCGTTGCGCTGGACGACGAAGCCGGCGCGCTCGGGGTCGGTGATGAGCGAGTTCAGGGAGCGCCAGGCGACGGCCATCTCGGCTTGGTTGTCGATGTTGCGCCACACGTGGGCGAGGTCGGGCCGGTCGCGCAGGTGGTCGGCGGTGGCCTTGAGCACCACGTCCCAGCCCAGCGCCTCCCCCGCCGCCGTCGCCTCGTCGAGCGACTCCACGGCGTACGTCTCCCACAGGTCGATGTGGTAGGCCCGCAGCAGGCGGCGCTGCTCCTCGAAGTCGAGGTCGCGCCCCTCGGGATGGTTCATCAGGACCTCGTTGACGAGGTGGCGCGCGGCGTCGCGATCGTTGCTGGCGACCTCCACCGCCGGCGACTGCGGCACCCGCACCCACACCGCGTAGTCCACGACGCGGGCGAGGGCGCGGACGGCGGCCTCCACGGCGGGGTACGACGGCACGGACCCGCGCCCGGCGCTCGAGCCGGCGACGTCGGGGACCCGCAGCAGCTCCGGGACGCCCTCGGTCCCGAGGAAGGTCGAGACGATCGGCTTGTCGGACTGCTCGCCGACGGCGGCCAGCACGTTGGCCACGTCCTCGCGAGCGCCGTCGACGTTGAGCGGCGGGATGAAGATCGCGACCACCGCGTCCACCTCGGGGTCGTCGATGGCGGCGTCGAGGGCGTCCTCGAAGTCCTCGGCCGTGGCGTCGGCGCCGAGTGCCACCTGCTTGTTGACGACCAGCCCGACCGCGTTGGCCGCGTCGGTCGCGAGCAGCCCCAACGCGTCGGAGTTGCCCACGATCGCCACCCGCCGACCGCGTGGCAGCGGCTGGTGGGCCAGCAGCTGGGCGACGTCGAACATCTCCTCCAGCGACTCGACCTGGATGATGCCGGCCTGGCGGAACATCGCGTCCACGGCCTCGGGCGGCGCACCGATCTTGCGGACCGCGTGTCCCATCGGCACGCCCTGGGAGCTGCGGCCCGAGCGCACCGCCACGATCGGCTTGCGGCGGCTGACCCGGCGGGCGATGCGGGAGAACTTGCGCGGGTTGCCGATCGACTCCAGGTAGAGCAGCACGACCTCGGTCGCGTCGTCCTCCTCCCAGTACTGCAGGAGGTCGTTGCCCGACACGTCGGCGCGGTTGCCGGCGCTGACGAACGTGGTGAGGCCGAGACCGCGGTTCTGCACCTTCTCCAGGATCGCCGAGCCCAGCGCGCCGGACTGGCAGAAGAACCCGGCGCGACCTCGCGGCGGCATGACGGAGGACAGGGACGCGTTGAGCGAGACGTCGGGGTCGGTGTTGATGATGCCCAGGGCGTTCGGGCCGATGAGCCGCAGGCCGTACGATCGCGACAGCCCGACCAGGCGGCGCTGGCGTAGCCGGCCCTCCTCGCCGGTCTCGGCGAAGCCGGAGGAGATCACGACCAGGCCGTGGACGCCCTTGGCGGCGCAGTCGAGGACGACGTCCTGCACCGCGTCGGCGGGGACGGCGACGATCGCGACGTCGACGTCACCGGGGATCTCCCCCACCGACTTCCACGCCGGCATCCCCGCGACCGAGTCGGCGCTCGGGTTGACCACGTGGATACGGCCGGAGAAGTTGCCGAGCACGAGGTGGCGCACGAGCGCACGACCGATGGTGTCCTGGCGCCGGCTGGCGCCGATGATCGCCACGGACCGGGGCGCGAAGAAGCGCTCGATCGAGGCGTACTCGGCCCGGTGCTCGCGCTGCTCCATCACCCCGATCGCGGTGTCGGTCGGGTCGATGCGGAACACCAGCTCCATCACGCCGTCCTCGAACGCGCTCTTGACCTGGTAGCCGGCGTCCTTGAACGTGTGGATCATCGCCTGGTTGTCGGGAAGCACCTCCGCGACAAACTCCTCGATCCCGCGCTCGCGACCCGCTTGCGCGAGGTGCTCGAGCAGGAGCTGGCCGATCCCGCGACCCTGGTGCTTGTCCTCGACCAGGAACGCCACCTCGGCGTAGCCGGGGCGGATGGTGTCGTAGCGGCCGACGGCGATCATCTGGCCCGCGACCAGCAGGATCATCGCGACCCGCTCGCGGTGGTCGACGCGGGTGAAGCGGTCGAGGTCGCGGTCGGACAGCTCGGGCATCGGGGAGAAGAACCGGTAGTACTTCGACTGGTCGGAGACCCGGCTGTAGAACTCGACGAGCAGCTCGCGGTCCTCCGGCTGGATCGGCCGGATGTGCGCGGTGCGGCCGTCGCGCAGCAGGACGTCCGCCTCCCAGTGGCGCGGCGGGGGCGGCGTCGTCGGCAGGGCGTCCGCTTCGGTCACGGCTGCAATCTATCCGGAACGCACACCCGAAGCCCGAGCAGCGACCAACCGGTCGCCCGTACGCCGCGCCGCCTCCTGCGCCCCGATCGGCTCGAACGCTCATCGTGGAGGATCCGTGTCGCTGGGTGACTCGGATCCTCCACGATCCTGCAGGGATCCCCGGCTAGCCGGGGAACCCCACCTCGCCCCGAGCCCGGCACCGGCGCCCGCACCCCGCCGGCCCGCGGAGCGGAGCCGCGCCGCAGGACTGCTCGGGGCGTACCGGCGAGCCCCGGGCCCGAGACGCGGGAGCACCGGGAAGAATGGCGCGCATGGCACGACGTACGACGAAGCAGCCCCTCCCGGACGACTTCGAGGAGCACATCCTCGACACCGACATCCGCGACGAGATGCAGACGTCGTTCCTGGAGTACGCCTACTCGGTCATCTACTCGCGTGCCCTGCCCGACGCGCGCGACGGCCTCAAGCCGGTCCAGCGCCGCATCCTCTACACGATGGACGAGATGTCCCTGCGCCCCGACCGCGGGCACGTGAAGAGCGCCCGCGTCGTCGGCGAGGTGATGGGCCGGCTGCACCCGCACGGCGACGGCGCGATCTACGACGCCCTCGTCCGGATGGCGCAGCACTGGTCGATGCGGCTGCCGACCGTCGACGGCCACGGCAACTTCGGCTCCCCCGACGACGCCCCCGCCGCGATGCGCTACACCGAGTGCCGGATGGCGCCGGCCGCGGTGGCGATGACGGCCTCCATCGACGAGGACACCGTCGACTTCAAGCCCAACTACGACTCGCGGGAGATGGAGCCGGTCGTCCTCCCCGCCGCGATCCCGCACCTCCTGGTCAACGGCTCGGCGGGCATCGCGGTCGGCATGGCCACCAACATCGCGCCGCACAACCTCGTCGAGGTCGTCCAGGCCCTCAAGCACCTCATCACCCACCCGCAGGCCTCGCTGGACGACCTGATGCGCTTCATCCCCGGTCCGGACCTGCCCACGGGCGGCAAGATCGTCGGGCTCGACGGGATCCGCGACGCCTACGAGTCCGGCCGCGGCACGTTCCGGATGCGCGCCACCGCGCGCGTGGAGGCGGTGACCGCGCGCCGCAAGGGCATCGTGGTCACCGAGCTGCCCTACGGCGTCGGGACCGAGCGCGTCATGGAGCAGATCAAGAAGCTCGTGCTGGCCAAGAAGCTGCAGGGCATCGCCGACATCAAGGACCTCAGCGACCGCGACAACGGGCTCCGGCTGGTCATCGAGGTCAAGAACGGCTTCGTCCCCGAGGCGCTCCTCGAGCAGCTCTACCGCCAGACCCCGATGGAGGACTCCTTCGGCATCAACGCCGTCGCGCTCGTCGACGGCCAGCCGCGCACCCTCGGGCTCAAGCAGCTGCTCGAGGTCTTCCTCGAGCACCGCTTCGACGTCGTACGCCGCCGCTCCGCGTTCCGCCGGGCCAAGGCCGCCGACCGGCTGCACCTCGTCGAGGGGCTGCTCATCGCGATCCTCGACATCGACGAGGTCATCCAGGTGATCCGCTCCTCCGACAACGCCGCCGCCGCCAAGGAGCGCCTCATCTCGGTCTTCGACCTGTCCGAGGTCCAGGCCGACTACATCCTCGACATGCCGCTGCGCCGGCTGACCCGCTTCTCCAAGCTCGAGCTGGAGAAGGAGAAGAACGAGCTCGAGCGCACCATCGAGCACCTCGACGCGATCCTCGCCGACGAGCAGCTGCTCCGCAGGGTCGTGTCCGACGAGCTCACCGACGTCGCCAAGGAGCACGGCACGCCGCGACGTACGGTCCTGCTGGCCTCGGCCGGGACGGCCGTCACCGCCGCGACGCCGGTCGAGGTGGCCGACGACCCGTGCTTCGCGCTGCTGTCGTCGACCGGGCTCCTGGCCCGTACGACGTCCGCGACCGCGCCCGGGCACGGCGAGGGCCGCGCCAACCACGACGTGGTGGTGAGCGCGGTGCGCACCACCGCGCGGGGCGAGGTCGGGGTCGTCACCAACCGCGGACGGCTGGTCAAGGTCGGCGTGCTCGACATGCCCGAACTGCCCGACTCCGCCAACGACCCCAACCTCCAGGGCGGCTACCCCCTCAGCGAGATGCTCCCGCTCGCGCCCGGCGAGCGCGCCCTGGCGCTGACGTCGCTGACCACCGAGGGACCCGGCCTCGCCCTGGGCACCCGCGACGGCGTGGTCAAGCGGGTCAATCCGGAAGTCCTCGCACGCGACGAGTGGGAGGTCATCGGCCTGCGCGACGGCGACGAGGTCGTCGGCGCGGTCGAGCTCACCACGGGCGAGGAGGAGCTGTGCTTCATCTCCACCGACGCGCAGCTTCTCCACTTCCCCGCCTCCGGCGTCCGCCCGCAGGGCCGCGCTGGCGGCGGCATCACGGGGATCAAGCTCGGCGCCGGTCAGCACGTGGCCTTCTTCGGCGCCTTCGACCCCGCCGGCGCCGTCGTGGTCACCGCCTCCGGCTCGTCGACGGCCCTGCCGGGCACCGAGGCGGGGTCGGTCAAGGTCACGCCGTTCAGCGAGTACCCCGGCAAGGGCCGGGCCACCGGCGGCGTCCGCAGCCACCGGTTCCTCAAGGGCGAGGACACGCTGGTCACGGCCTGGGCCGGACGAGGGCCGGCGCGCGCGGCCGCGTCCAGCGGTGCCCCCGTCGACCTGCCCGAGGCCACCGGCCGGCGCGACGGGTCCGGCATCCCCGCCGCCCAGCCGATCGCAGCGGTGGCCTCGCCCGTCGCATCCCAGGTCGCATCCCAGGTCGCATCCCAGGTCGCATCCCAGGTCGCCTCCGACGTCGACGGTGCGGCTTCCGCTCCTGTGGAAGGCTGAGCCCATGCTCGCTCGTGCCCGGACCTCCGGACGTCTCGCCGCCACCGCGGCCGCGGTCCTGCTGGCCCTGCCCGCCCTCGCCGCCTGCTCCGGCGACGACACCCCGGCCGAGGAGGGCGAGTCGCCCGAGAAGGTGCTGGCCGAGGCGTCGGCCACGCTCGCCGAGACGAGCGGCGTCGACGTGACGCTGTCGACCGACGCGCTGCCGGACGGCGTCACCGGCATTACCCGGGCCGTCGGCACCGTGACGAGCGCGCCGGCCTTCGACGGCTCCATCACCGTCGTCTTCGCCGGACAGACGGTCGACGTACCGGTGATCGCGGTCGACGACACCGTCTACGCCCAGCTGCCGTTCACCCCGGGCTGGAACGAGGTCAACCCGAAGGAGTACGGCGCGCCGGATCCCTCCGGTCTCGTCGGCGAGGACGGCTTCGCCGGCCTGCTCGAGCTCACGGAGTCCCCGGAAGCGGGCGAGAGCGTGCGCGGCGGGTCGGACAACTCCGAGGTGCTCACGACGTACTCGGGCACCGTGCCGGGCGACGCCATGGACGCCGTGATCCCCTCCTCGTCGGGCGACTCCTTCGACGTCGAGTGGCAGATCACCGACGAGGGGGAGCTGCGCAGCGCGACCCTCACCGGCGTCTTCTACCCCCAGGCCGACCCGATGACGTACACCGTCGAGTTCGCCGGCTACGGCACCGAGAAGGACATCACCGCGCCGTGAGCGGCACCGCGACCGGCACGGGGGCGGGGCCGGTCTCGCGCACCTCGCGGCTCCTGCTCGCGATGGCGGCGGTCGCTGTCGCGTTCGCGGCCGCCGACACGTACGTCGTGGTGCTGGCGCTGCCCGACATGATGACCGGGGTCGGCGTCCCGATCGATCAGCTGCAGCGGGCGGCGCCGATCGTCAGCGGGTTCCTGCTCGGCTACGTCGCCATGCTCCCACTCATCGGTCGCATCGCCGACCTGCGCGGCCGGGTGCCGGTCCTGGTCATGGCCCTCGTGCTGTTCGCGCTCGGCTCGCTGGTCACCACACTGGCCTACGACATGCCGAGCATCGTCGCCGGGCGGTTCCTCCAGGGAGTCGGCGGTGGCGGGCTGGTCCCGGCGACGCTCGCCCTGGTCGCCGACCTCTACCCGGTGCAGCGCCGCGGGGTCCCGCTGGGCGTGGTCTCGGCGGTGCAGGAGATCGGCTCGGTCCTCGGTCCGCTCTTCGGCGCCGCCGTGCTGGCGGTGTCGGACTGGCGGGCGATCTTCGCAATCAACCTGGCGGTCGGCCTCGTCCTGGCCGCAGCCATCCAGGCCCTCGCCCCGCGCGGGCGTCCCGAGCGGCGTCGGGTCGACGCGGTCGGTCTCCTCCTGCTGCTCGCGACCTTCGCCGGCGGCGCGGTGGTGTTCCTGCGCCCCTCCGCGCTGATGCGCGACCTGACCTGGGGTCAGCTGTTCATCCCGTTCGCCGGCGAGGGCCGCTGGCTGACGCCGATCGGCGTCGCCACCGTCGTCGCGCTCGTGCTGCTCCTCGCCTGGTGCTGGTGGTCCGCGCGACCGCTCCTGGACCTGCGTGGCTGGGCGCGAGTGCTGGTGGAGGCCGACCTCGCCGGCGCGCTGCTGCTGGCCGCCGCCCTCGGCGGGGTCATCCTCGCCTTCGCCACGGCCGACCCCAAGGTGGAGGTGTTCTCCCCGCGCGGGCGGTGGTACCTCCTCGGCGGGGCGGTCGCCGCCGTCGCCTTCGGCTGGCACGTGCGCCGCGCCGCCGATCCGCTCGTGCCGCGCGGCGCCCTGCGTCGTACGCCGGCGTGGGGGGCGCTGCTGGTGAGCTTCTTCGTCGGCGCCGCGCTGATCGCCGCGCTCATCGACATCCCCCTGTTCGCCCGCACCACGGTCTACCCCGACGACCAGCTGCCCGCGGCGCTCGTGCTGGTCCGCTTCCTGGTGGCCCTGCCCGTCGGCGCCGTCGCCGGGGGCTACGTGATCCGGTTCCTCTCCCCTGGGCTCGTCACCGCCGCCGGGATGCTGATGGCGGCCGCCGCCTTCGTGCTGATGACCCGGTGGGGGCTCACCACGATCGAGGAGCCGGTCGCCAACCTCGCGCTCGTGACCGGCGGGCTCGGGTTCGGCCTCGCGCTGGCGCCGGTCAACGCCGCGCTGCTCGCGTCCACCGACGACCACGCGCACGGGGTCGCCAGCGCCTTCGTCGTGGTGGCGCGCATGGTCGGCATGCTGGTCGGCATCTCGGCCCTCACCACGGTCGGCCTGCGCCGCTACTACGCCGAGCAGCGGGACGTCCCCCCCGTGCAGGAGGTCTGCGACGGCGCGAGCCGGTGCCAGGAGTTCTCCGACCTGCTCCGCGTGGCCGGCATCGCCCAGGAGCACGCGGTGTTCTGGGGTGCGGCGGGGTGCGCAGCCGTGGCGGCCGTCCTGGCTCTCGTGCTGTTCCGCCAGGTCGGTCCCACCCGTGTCGGCACACGGGAGGTGTTCTCGGGCGGCGCCTGAGGAGCGCTACCCTGCGGGTCGTGAGCGACTTCGACGACCTGATGCAGGCCAACCGCGCCTTCGCGGAGAACTTCGACCTCGGCGGTTTCGACGGCAAGGCCCACGCGGGCATCGCGCTGGTGACCTGCATGGACTCGCGCATCGACCCCTTGCGCATGCTCGGCCTGCGGCACGGCGACGCGAAGATCTTCCGCAACCCGGGTGGCCGGGTGACGCCCCAGGCCCTCGAGGCGCTGGTGCTCGGCGTGCACCTGCTCAACGTGCAGCGGATCCTCGTGGTCCCGCACACCCGCTGCGCGATGGCCTCGGCGTCCGAGCAGGAGCTGCGCGCCAAGGTCGGCGAGTCCGCCGGCGTCGACGCCAGCTGGCAGTCGTTCGGCGTCGTCACCGACCAGCTCGACCAGCTGCGCCAGGACGTCGCCAAGGTGCGCACCCACCCGCTCATCGGTGACCGCGCAGCCGTCGGCGGCTTCCTGTACGACGTCGACACTGGCCTGCTCACCCAGCACGTGTGAGCCTCCGCCCGCTCGCCTGCTGCTGCTTCATCACGGTATGTCGGTGAACCGGCACTCCCCTGGGTCAGTTCACCGCGGGAAGTGCCCGTTCGGCGACATACCGTGATGAAGCGTCAGGCGCCGGAGCCCCGGTTCAGGCGTCCAGCGCCTCGACGTCCACCTCGTAGGCGCCCTGCACGATGAACTCCTTGCGCGGCGCGACGTCGGAGCCCATCAGGAGGTCGAAGACCCGGCTGGCCTCGTCGACGTCGTCGATCGTCAGCTTGCGCAGCGTGCGGTAGCGCGGATCCATCGTGGTCTCGGCCAGCTGGTCGGCGTCCATCTCGCCGAGACCCTTGTAGCGCTGGACCGGGTCCTTCCAGCGCAGGTTCTTCTTCTTCAGTTCGGCCAGCTTCCGCTGCAGCTCGTCGTCGGAGTAGGTGTAGATGTACTTGTCCATCCCCTTCCTGGGATTGGACAGCTCGATGCGGTGCAGCGGCGGTACGGCGGAGAAGAGCCGCCCGTCGCGCACCAGGTCGGGCATGTACTTGAAGAACAGCGTCGCGAGCAGGCACCGGATGTGCGCGCCGTCGGAGTCGGCGTCGGCCATCAGGATGATCCGCCCGTAGCGGGCCTGCTCGAGGTCGAACGTACGCCCCGACCCGGCGCCGACCACCTGGATGATCGAGGCGCACTCGGCGTTCTTGAGCATGTCGCCGACCGACGCCTTCTGGACGTTGAGGATCTTGCCGCGGATCGGCAGCAACGCCTGGAACTCGCTGCTCCGCGCGGCCTTGGCGGTGCCCATGGCCGAGTCGCCCTCGACGATGAACAGCTCGGTGCGCTCGGTGTCCGTGCTGCGGCAGTCGAACAGCTTGGCGGGCAGCGCCGAGGACTCCAGCGCGTTCTTGCGGCGCTGGTTCTCCTTGTGCTGGCGCGCCGCCAGCCGCGTCTTGGACGCCCCGGCGACCTTCTCCATCAGGAGCTTGGCCTGCGCCTTCTCGGCCCGCTTGGTCGAGGTGAGGAACGCTTTGAGCTCCGCGGCGACGACCTTGCGTACGACGCTGCGCGCGGCGGGCGTGCCCAGGATCTCCTTGGTCTGGCCCTCGAACTGCGGCTCGGCCAGGCGCACGGTCACCACGGCGGTGAGGCCCTCCAGCACGTCGTCCTTGATGACGTCGGCGTCGGCGGCCTTGAGCACCTTGGCCGCGCGCATGGCGTCGTTGAACGTCTTGGTCAGGGCCGCCTCGAAGCCGCTGACGTGCGTGCCGCCCTTCGGCGTGGCGATGACGTTGACGAAGGAGCGCAGCTCGGTGTCGTAGGCGGTGTCCCACCGCACCGCGACGTCCACGGCGAGCTCGCGCTCGACCTCCTGCGGCGTCATGTGGCCCTTGTCGTCGAGCAGCGGCACGGTCTCGGTGAACGTGTCGGTGCCCTGCAGGCGCAGGATGTCGGTGACCGGCTCCCCGTGGGAGAGGAACTCGACGAACTCGGCGATGCCGCCGTCGTGACGGAACTTCTCCTCGACCATCTCCGAGGCGCGCTGGTCGCGGATGACCAGCTCGAGGCCCGGCACGATGTACGACGTCTGGCGCGCGCGCCCGATCAGGCCCTCCATCTCGAAGCGCGCGTCCTTGGTGAAGATCTGCCGGTCGGGCCAGAACCGGATCCGCGTGCCCGTCCTGCCCTTGGCGACGCGCTTGCCCTTGCGCGTCAGCCCCGACCTGGGGGTGAACGGCGCGCCCGGTCCGTCGCCGTCGAAGACGCCCGGCACGCCGCGCTGGAAGGACAGTCCCTGCTGGTGCGGCGAGCGGTCGACGTCGATGTCCATCCGCGACGACAGCGCGTTGACCACGGAGAGCCCGACGCCGTGCAGGCCGCCGGTGGCGACGTACGAGCCACCGCCGAACTTGCCGCCGGCGTGCAGCTTGGTCGCCACCACCTCCACGCCCGAGAGCCCCGTCTTGGGCTCCTTGTCGGTCGGGATGCCGCGCCCGTCGTCGAACACCTCGACGGAGCCGTCGTCGTGCAGCGTCACCTCGACCCGGTGCGCGACGCCGGCGAGGGCCTCGTCGACGCCGTTGTCGATGATCTCCCACAGGCAGTGCATGAGCCCGCGCGTGTCGGTCGAGCCGATGTACATGCCCGGCCGCTTGCGCACGGCGTCGAGGCCCTCGAGGACCAGGAGGTGTGCTGCGTTGTAGGTGTTGTCTGCCGGTGCTGCCACGGACGTCCTGTCATGGTGGAACGGGCGCTCCTACGAGCGTTGCCTGACCGTCCGACCCTACCCGCGACACGCCGTACGACGCCGCAGGCACGCCTGCGCGGGGCCGGGACCGGGCGGGGCTAGCGTGGGCCTCCCCGAAGGCGTCGCACCTCGACGGCTCGTCCAGCGTTGCGGACAACGCCAGCGGGGAACAGGGGGACGTGATTGACTGCAGATGGCTCCCGAGCGAGATGGGCCGGCGGGAATGTTTGTCCCACTGGCTACGTTGGGCCAGACACCGATGAACAGAAATGAGGCTGACGTGACCACTGCCACCGCACCCACCCAGGCCGTCCTCACGGCCGGTGACCGCTGCGACCGCTGCGGCGCCCAGGCCTACCTCCGAGTGGAGCTCCAGACCGGCGGCGAGCTGCTCTTCTGCGCCCACCACGCTCGCGAGCACGGCGAGAAGCTCCGCGAGGTCGCGGCCACCGTCCACGACGAGACCCACAAGCTGGGCACGCCGGCGACGCCGGCCGCCGACAGCGAGGCCTGAGCAGCACCCCCGACACCCACCTACTTCCAGCACGGCCCCGGACACGCTCTCCGGGGCCGTGCTGCGTTCACGGCCGGGTCTGGGAGGCTGGGCGCGTGAGCGCCACTGAGTTCCTCGTCGCCCTGGCGATCGCCGTCGGCATCGCGGGCATCATCGTCCCCGTCCTGCCCGGCACGCTGCTCGTGCTCGGCGCGATCCTGGTGTGGGCGCTGGAGATCGGCACGACGACGGCGTGGGTGGTCTTCGCCGCGTGCGCGATCCTGCTCGTCGGCGGCTCAGTGGTGAAGTACCTCGTCCCCGGTCGCCGGCTCAAGGCGTCCGGCGTCCCCAACCGGACCCTGCTCGTGGGGGCCCTCCTGGCCTTCGTCGGCTTCTTCGTCGTCCCCGTGGTCGGCATGTTCATCGGCTTCGTCCTCGGCGTCTACGTGGCCGAGCGGGGCCGGGTCGGCGCGGCCCGGGCGTGGCCGTCCACGACGAGCGCCCTCAAGGCGGTCGGCGTGTCGATCCTCATCGAGCTGCTGGCGGCGTTCCTCGCAGCGGTGACCTGGGTCGTCGGCGTCGTCGTCACGTGACCCTCACCTGACGGCGGTCCCGCTCGCGACCAGCCGTGGTCAGACCCCGAGGCCGGAGGCGATCGGCATGGTCCACCGGTAGCGCCGGGGGGCCCAGTCCATGACCGGGTGCGACCCGTCGGCCTGGTCGACCATCTTGACCGACACCCGTACGGCGGCGGCGTCGTCGAGGCAGTCGCGGCTCAGCACCGCGCGGAACACGTCCTTGCCCCACTTCGGCCGGGCGGAGTAGTCGCAGTCGATCCGCTGGTCGCTGCCCTGCCACCCGTCGGCCTCCGTCAGGACGTAGTCGGTGCCGTCCCCCAGGCCGCTGCTGAGGACGTACTCCGGTCCCTTCGCGTCGCGGTCGGTGTCGAGGTAGACCGACACGCCGGCCGCGCTCGACCGCACGAGCTCGGCGAAGCGCACCTTGACCAGCACGTTGGCCGACCCGTGGTTGACCTGCAGGCCCCGGATGTCGCTGAGCGAGGCCTGAGCGTCCGCCGGGTCGTCGATGGCGTACAGCTCCGCGTGCGCAGGGGCACCGACGAGCACGGCGAGCGCCGACGCGGTCAGGGCGGCCAGGGGGATCCGAGTCCTCATGGCCCCGAGTGTGTCACCCCGGACCACTGCCGCGTCCACCTACCTGCGGGTGCCCGCGGGCGGCGGGCTGCCCGCAGTGGCACCATGGCGGCGTGACGGGGGCGCGGGTGGTGCGCGTACGCCGCAGCCGTGCGGTTGCGGCGCTGCTGCTCGCCGCGTGCGGCGCGGGCTGCACCGCCCCGGCCGGTCCTTCCGCGGACCCGGCGCGACACGATGGGGCGTCCGCCACCCCGCCCGCCGCCACGGAGCGCACCTCCTCGAGCGATCCGGAGCACCGGGCACCACCGATCAGCATCGCCTTCGCCGGTGACGTGCACTTCGAGGGTGCGCTGGCGCAGCGGCTGCGCGAGCCCGCCACGGCGCTGGCGCCCGCCGCCGGACCGCTGCGGCGCGCCGACGTCGCCGTGGTGAACCTCGAGACCTCCGTCGGCACCGGCGGCCGACCCGAGCCCGGCAAGCGCTTCACCTTCTCGGCCGGCCCCGCCGCCCTCGACGCGCTGGCCGCTGCGGGCGTCGACGTCGCCGTCATGGCCAACAACCACGCGCTCGACTTCGGCCGCGACCGCCTGCCCAGCACGCTGCGCGCCGCCCGTCAGGCCGCGTCCGCCGACCCGCCGCTGGCGGTGGTCGGCATCGGGAGGAACGCCGCCGAGGCGTTCCGGCCGGCCCTGTCGGAGACGGGATCCGCGACCGTCGCCACCCTCGCCGCGTCCGTCGCCGACCAGGACCCGACGGCCGACCCGACGAGTCGGTGGGCGGCGGGTGATCACCGGTCCGGGATCGCCGACGCGATGGACCCGGCACGGCTGCTCGCGGCGGTGCGTCACGCCGATCGGGACGCCGGCGTGGTCGTGACGTACCTCCACTGGGGAATCCAGGGCGAGAGCTGCCCGAGTGCGCAGCAGCGCACGCTAGCGTCCCGCCTGGTCGAGGCCGGCGCGGACGTGGTCGTCGGCGCCCACGCCCACGTGCTGCAGGGCGACGGTCGGCTGGGCCCCGGCTACGTGGCCTACGGTCTCGGCAACTTCGCCTGGTACTCCCCCGGCCGGACCGGCGTCCTCACGCTCACCGTGCGACCGCCGGGGCCGGAGGCGGACCGCGCCAGGGTCGTCCGGTCCTCGTGGTGGCCGGCCGCGATCGGTGTCGACGGTCTCGCCGCTCCGCTGCGCGGCCCCGCTGTGGCGGAGTTCGCAGCGGACCTGAGCTCGCTGCGGGCCTGCGCCGGCCTGCGCCGCTGACCGCACCCTCCGCTCACCTCACTGCGGCGCCAGCCACTCCAGGACCAGGCGCCCGACGCGCTCGAGCTGGGCACCCGACACGACCGACGGCACGTCGGCCGGCGAGTGGTACGCCGCGTACGACGTGGAGCCGAGCCGCGCGGCCGGCAGCCCGTCGCGCACGAACGACCAGTGGTCGCTGCTACGCTGCTGCGTCTCGGCGACGACCGGGATGCCCGCGCGGCGGGCCGCGGTCAGCAGGGAGCGCTGCGCCGGGTCGCCGTCCCCGGCTGAGGCGACCGGCACCCGGTCCCCCACGCCCACCCGGTCGAGCGACACCATCGCACGCAGGGCGCGGCGCTCCGGCGGCGTGAGGAGCGCGACGTAGCGTCGCGAGCCGTAGTGGTGGTCGTCGTCGCTCGGCCCTCGCGGCTCCTCCGCCCCGAAGGCCACGAACACGACGGGCAGGCGGGTGCGTGCCTGCGCGGCGGCCTCGGCGACCGCGAGCATCACCGCCACTCCGGAGGCGTTGTCCTCCGCGCCCGGGGCCCGCGCGACCGTGTCCAAGTGCGCTCCCACCACGAGGTGCGGGCGCGTGCGGTCGAAACCGGGCGTCGTGGCGACCAGGTTGTGCGAGCGCCCCGCAGCGACGGGGTCGCCCCACCAGGAGACGCCCGCGGGTACGTCGACCGGCTGCCGCTCGACCTCGTAGCCCATCGCCCGCAGCTCGCGGCTCACCCATGCGGCAGCGCGGGCGTAGGCAGGGCTCGTGGTCTCGCGCGGTCCGATGCGTCCGGCGAGGTGCTGCACGGCTCCGACCGCCGTGGCCCGATTGAGGTCGTCGACCGACACCGGCGGGGGCGTCGGTGCCGGCTCGGGAGCGGTCGGGGACTCTCCCTCGACGCCGCGTTCCGACTCGGGCGGCGTGGACGGCTCGCTGGACCGGCCCCGCGTCGGTGACTCGTCCGGGCCGTCCGCCGGGCCGGCCGAGCACGAGGCGAGCAGGACGGCGGCAGCCAGGGACGCGGCGACCGTCCCGCAGCGCACCAGACGACCATCGCGAGACCCGCCACCCGTGTCGGACATGCAGGTCACCGTAGCCGCGGCACGCGGTCGGTGCCGCGGGTCGAGGACGGACAATCGTCGCGTCAGCCGATGCCGAGCACGTTGGCCATGGTGGTCACGCCCGCGACGATGATGACGATCCCGATGAGGTCGAAGACGACCCCCGAGCGCAGCATGCGGGTGATGGGGACCAGGCCGGTGCCGTAGACGATCGCGTTGGGCGGCGTCGAGACCGGGAGCATGAAGCCGTACGAGGCGCCGAACACCGCCGCCAGGGCGGGGATCGCGGGGTTGACGTCCGCGGCGACGGCGAGCTGGATCGCGATCGGCGCCACGACGCCCACGCTCGCGGTGTTGCTCGTGGTCTCGCTGATGACCACGGCGATCACGGTCGCCAGGAGCGTGATCGACACCAGCGAGCTCACGCCGAGCAGGTCGCTGAGCGCGACCCCCATCGTCTCGGCGAGCCCGGTGGAGCCCAACAGGCCACCGAGCGCGATGCCGGAGCCGAACAGCACGATCGTGCCCCAGTCGATGCGTGCCGCGTCGTTCCAGGTGATGGTGAACTGCCGGCGCGACCAGTCGATCGGCAGCAGGAAGAGCAGGCTCGCCCCGAGGATCGCGACGGCCCCCTCCTGCAGGTGCGCGGCCACGCTGTCGTAGAACGCGCCCTCGCCGCCCGTGGCGAGAGCGACGGCGCCGGGAAAGACCCAGAGGGCGACGGTGACGGCGAAGGCGATCAGGGTGTTGCGCCCGCCGCGCCCCATCGGCCCCAGCTTACCTCGCTGCTGGCGGATGAACTCCTCGGCGCCCTCGATCCGCTTGGTCTCGGGCCGGTTCAGCCGCAGCAGGACCACGCACAGCGCGACGAACATCAGTGCGACGACCGGGAACGCCAGGAGCATCCACGTGAAGAACGGAATCTCCTCCCCCGTCTCTTGGGTGATCAGCTCGCGGCCGATGAGGTTCGGCGGGCTGCCCACCGGGGTCAGCAGGCCGCCGACGCTGGCGCCGTACGCCACCATCAGCAGCAGTGCCGTGGAGAAGCGCAGCCGCCGTACGTCCTCGGGGTCCGTCTCCTCCTGCGACTGCGCGGACACCCGGCCAGCCAGGAAGCCGATGATGCCCATGGCGATCGGCATCAGCATCGCCGCGCTCGCGGTGTTGGACACGAACGCGCTCAGTCCGGCGCTGATGAGCCCGAACGCCACGACCACCCGCACCGTGGACGAGGCCACGCCGGGGATGCTGAGCACCCGGTAGGCGAAGCGCTGGTCGAGTCCGTGCTTGCGCATCGCCTCGGCCAGCACGAAGCCGCCGATGAAGACGAAGATCGTCGAGTTGCCGAAGAGCGCGAAGACCTCCTCGGCCGGCGCGACCCCGAGCAGCACGCACAGCCCCATCGCCAGCATGGCGGTGACCGGGATGGGGATCGCCTCGGTCATCCACCAGACGATGACCAGGCTGAGGATGCCCGCGAGCTTCTGCGCGGGGTCATCGAGCCCGGAGCAGAGCAGGTACACCAGGACGGCGGCCACCGGACCTGCCACCAGCCCGGACGTCCGCCGCAGTCGCTCGAAGCGCTGCTCGGCCGGGCTGAGCGTCTCGTCGACCTCGTCCAGGGTGCGGTACGTCGCCGGGCGAGCCTGGTCGGACACGAACGCCTCCTGGGGTCGGGGATCCTCGACCCTAGCGAGCAGCGCGCGTTCCCGGCCAGACCCGACCGGCGCAGCGGACGTCAGTCCAAGTAGTCGCGCAGGACCTGCGAACGGCTCGGGTGGCGCAGCTTGGACATCGTCTTGGACTCGATCTGGCGGATCCGCTCGCGCGTCACGCCGTAGACCTTGCCGATCTCGTCGAGCGTCTTCGGCTGGCCGTCGGTGAGGCCGAAGCGCATCGACACCACGCCGGCCTCGCGCTCGGACAGGGTGTCGAGCACCGCGTGCAGCTGCTCCTGCAGCAGCGTGAACGAGACCGCGTCGGCCGGGACGATGGCTTCGGAGTCCTCGATCAGGTCGCCGAACTCCGAGTCCCCGTCCTCGCCCAGCGGGGTGTGCAGCGAGATGGGCTCACGTCCGTACTTCTGGACCTCGATGACCTTCTCCGGGGTCATGTCGAGCTCCTTGGCCAGCTCCTCCGGAGTGGGCTCGCGGCCCAGGTCCTGCAGCATCTGGCGCTGCACGCGGGCGAGCTTGTTGATGACCTCGACCATGTGCACCGGGATGCGGATGGTGCGCGCCTGGTCGGCCATGGCGCGGGTGATCGCCTGCCGGATCCACCACGTGGCGTACGTCGAGAACTTGTAGCCCTTGGTGTAGTCGAACTTCTCGACCGCGCGGATCAGGCCGAGGTTGCCCTCCTGGATGAGGTCGAGGAAGAGCATGCCGCGACCGGTGTAGCGCTTGGCCAGCGAGACCACGAGGCGCAGGTTGGCCTCGAGGAGGTGGTTCTTGGCGCGCCGCCCGTCCTCGGCGATCCACTCGTACTCCTCGAGCATCTTCGGGCTGATCCGACCGCCCTTGGCCAGCTTCTCCTCCGAGAACAGGCCGGCCTCGATGCGCTTGGCGAGCTCGACCTCCATCTCGGCGTTGAGGAGGGGGACCTTGCCGATCTGCTTGAGGTAGTCCTTGACCGGGTCGGCGGTGGCGCCGGCCACCATGACCTGCTGCTCGGGCTCGTCGGTCTCGTCGGCCGCGGAGACGGTGAAGGCCTGCTTCTCGTCCTCCTTGATCGTCGGGTCGGCGGCGACGTCCTTCTCGAACTCCTCGTCGGGGATGTCCGGCAGGACCTTCTTGCCGTCCGGGCCGACCACCGGCGCCTCGACGACGCCGAGGTCCACGACCTCGTCGCCGGCCGCCTCGCCGGTCGCGGCGACGGCCTTGGCGGCCGTCTTCTTCGCCGGGGCGGCCTTGGTCGCAGCGGCCTTCGCGGGCGCCTTCTTGGCCGGCGCCTTCTTGGCGGCGGCCGAGGTCGCCGAGCGCTTGCTGGTCGCGGCGACCGCGCGCAGGCTGGTCGCGTCGACCTGCACCGAGATCCCGAGGCCGCTCAGGTGCACCAGCAGGGCCTTGAGGTGCTTGGGCTCGACACCGGCCTCGTCACTGGCGCGGCGTACGTCCTCTGGCGACACCATGCCGGTGGGCGTGCCACCGGCGACCAGGGCAGCGATGGAGGGGTGCGACAGCACCTCTGCGGGAAGCAACTTGCGTGCGTGTGAGGACACGAACACCTCTCGTCGAACAACTTCGGGGCGCGGCGAGGCCCGGTGACGTCAAGAGCCGCATCGTCATTCTGCCACGGCCCCCGGCATGGGCGGGCATCGACCGGCCGACGGCGCGGCTCAGGACTGCTCGGCCGCCTTGGCCTTCTTGGCCTTCTTGGCCTTCTTGAAGTCCCGGACCTTCTGGAGCGAGTCGGCGTCGACGACGTCAGCCACCGAGCGGTGTCCGTCGAGGGCGTAGTCCCCCACGACCGCCTCCCAGCCCAGGGGTCGTACGCCGAGCTGCTTGGCCAGCAGCGCCACGAAGATCTGTGCCTTCTGCTTGCCGAAGCCCGGCAGCGCCATCACCCGCTTCAGCAGGTCCTTGCCGTCCTCCGCCTCGGTCCACAGCCGCGCGGCGTCCCCGCCGTACGTGTCCTCCACGATGCGGGCCAGCTCCTGGAGTCGAGCCGCCATCGAGCCGGGGAACCGGTGGATCGCCGGCGGCGTGGATGCCATGGCCGCGAACTCCTCGGGATCCGCGGCCGCGATGCTTCCGGGCTCGAGCGTGCCGAACCTCTCCAGCACCTTGGCCGGGCCCCGGAACGCGTGCTCCATGGGGTACTGCTGATCGAGCATCATCGCGCAGACGAGAGCAAACGGTGACTCATCGAGGATCCTGTCCGCCTTGGGGATGCCCGTGATGTTGAAGCCCATTAGCGCACGCTCCTTGCTCTCAGCCGTCGTGGCTACCGATATATCGCGCGATGGCCGTCTGCCAATCGCCTTGGTCCAGAACCTCGAGTTCAGGGCCGGGCTCCACGGTCTCCAGCCGAGCCTTGACCGTCGCGACCCGCGAGATCGTGGACGCACGTGTTCCCTTGACCACGCCCTTGCCCAAGCGCGTCAGACGATATCCACCGGCACTCTTCTCGATGACCCCGCGCCCGCCAACCGACTGAGTGCAGGTCCAACAAGCTCGAATGGGGGAACGTCGTGGTTGCAGGCATCTATGTCAGCCAGCAGACGGTCAAGGGAACCTCCACCCATTGCGACGGCAGTCAGAACAACGGCGTCATAGCCAGTCCACTCCATGGTTAACGACTCTGCTGGTCGAGCATCATCGCTGCTAGGAGTGCGAACGGCGAGTCGTCCAGCACCTTGTCGGCTGCCGGGTCACCGGTGATGTGGAAGCCCATGCCTTCATCTTGCCGCAGATCACAGGGCACTACGCTCCGGTCCCGTGTGGATCGATGAGCAGGGTGTTGCGCACACGGTCGCTCTTCCTGAACCGACCGATGTCATGTCCGACGAGTTCAGAGCAAGCCTGGACGCCATCCTCGCGGCCGATCGCGAAGCACTTCTGCTGATCCTGGAGCGAGCAGAAGAGAGCGTCTTCGAGGAAGACCTGGCAGCACTTGCCGACCCAGAGAAGAGAGCGGTGTTCGAGGCACTGACACCACCGACGGCTCTGCTCGATACCGCACTCGACAGTCCTGAGGCGCTGGCTGCAACGATCGAGGACACCGATTTGCGATGGCGCTTGGACGTGGTCCTCGCCCTCGGCGACTACATCGACCGACACACGACCTGAGAGCGCGCCGCCTGTTAATGGCTATCGAATGCGCTGGTCCAGCATCATGCCGACCAGCAGGGCGAACGGCGAGTCGTCGAGAACCTTGTCTGCGGCGGGGTCGCCGGTGATCTGGAAGCCCATGGGCCCATCCTGCCCGACGCTCCGGGCGACGCCGTCCGCGTCGGCACCCGCCGGCGCGGAGCCGGTGCCTACTGGGCCTTGACCGCCAGGACCGGGCAGGGGGCGTCGAGCAGAACGCGCTGGGCGTTGCTGCCGAGGATCAGCTTGCCGACGGGCGAGCGGCGGCGCAAGCCGATGACGAGCAGCTCGGCGTTGTTGGCCTCGGCGATGCTGATGAGGTCCTCGGCGGGCTCGAAGCCGCGCACGAGCTGGCGGATCTCGTGCTCGACCCCGGACTCCTCCAGGGTGGTCCGGATGGCACCGAGCTCGTCCTCGGCGGCGCGAGCCTTGGGACCGTCGAACTCCTGTCCGCCCCTGTGCGAGTTCACCACGACCAGCTTGCTGCCCCGCAGCTTGGCCTCGCTGATGCCGGCGCTCAGGGCGGCTTCGCCCTCCGGCTTGGGGACGTATCCGACGACGACGGTGCCCATGGTGTCTCCTCTCGGGGCCCACAGCGCCTCGCCGTCGGCCTGTGGGCACCGTAACGGAAACCGGCTGGCTTGGGCACCTGTGGACGGGCGCCATGGACCGGTGCCCCTACTGCAGGGTGGGCAGGTGGCATTCCACCCGGCGCTCCAGGCGCCCATCGACCGACACACGCACCTCGCGCTGCGCGCCGCCACGCTCGAGCTGGTCGAGGGCGAGTCGAGACGCCACTTCCCCGTCGCCGTGCACGCGGGTGCCCCCGGGCTGGGGCTACGGCACGTCGACGACCCGCCCCTCGGCGACGCCGGCGTCCGCGCAGACGTCGTCTCGGCCCTGCTGCGGCGCGCGAGTGGGTTGACGACGCGTCCGCTGCTGTGGCTGACCCGGCCCGGCGAGCTCAGCCCCCACGACGACGACCTGCGGTGGCTCGGTCCCGCCACCTGGGCATGTGCCTCGCTCGGCGCCCCCGTGGGTCTCGTGGTGGTCACGCGGCGCGGCTGGTTCGACCCGGTCAGCGACGTGCGCCGCGAGTGGCGACGACTGCGTCGCCGCTCGGCGGGGCCGGCCGGCTCCTAGCGCCTCAGTCCCAGAGGTGCACCGGCTCGTTGCTGTGCATGCGGTCGCGGTAGTCCAGCAGGGTCGCGCGCAGAGCGTCGTAGCGGTCGGCGCTGCCGCGCTCGCGGACGCGCTCGACGAACCACCCGGCGCCGCTGGCCTCCCGCTGGCAGCGCTGCTCGATGATGCCGAGGTAGCGGTCGCTCTCCTCGGCCGGGACGCCCCACGCGTCGAGGCCCGCCTGTGCCATCGGCAGCAGCCGGCGCAGCACCAGCTCCGTCGCCCGGACCTGGCCGAGTCCGGGCCAGTAGACCTGCGCGTCGACCCCCAGCTGCGCCGCGACGTGGAAGTTCTCCTCCGCCGCCGAGAACGACATCTGCGACCACAGCGGCCGCTCGCTGTCGACGAGGTAGCGGATGAGGCCGAACCACAGCGCCGCGTTGGCGATCGTGTCGGCCACGGTCGGGCCGGCGGCGAGCAGCCGGTTCTCCACCCGCAGGTGCGGCATGTCGTCGGCGATGTCGTAGACCGGGCGGTTCCAGCGATAGATCGTGCCGTTGTGCAGCTTGAGCTCGTGCAGCGCTGGCGTGCCGTCGGACTCCAGCACGTCGAGCGGGTCCTCCTCGTCGGTGACCGGCAGGAGTGCGGGGAAGTAGCGCACGTTCTCCTCGAAGAGGTCGAACACAGAGGTGATCCACCGCTCGCCGAACCAGACCCGCGGGCGAACCCCCTGCGCCTTGAGCTCCTCGCTGCGGGTGTCGGTCGCCTGCTCGAACAGCGGGATCCGCGTCTCGCGCCACAGCTCCTTGCCGAGCAGGTAGGGCGAGTTGGCCGACACAGCGAGCTGGACCCCGGCGATGGCCTGAGCGGCGTTCCAGTAGGCAGCGAACTGGTCGGGCGAGGTCTGCACGTGGAACTGCGTGCTCGTGCATGCCGCCTCCGGGACGATGGAGTCGGCCCTCGTGGTGAGCCGCTCGCGTCCGGAGATGGAGATGGTGATGTCCTCGCCGCGGGCGGCGAGGATCTGCTCGGACAGCAGCTTGTAGCGCGGGTTGGAGCTGAGCGACTCGGGGGTCATGTGGCCCTCGGCGAGGGTCGGCAGGATCCCGATCATCACCTGGTGGGCGCCGACCTTCGCAGCCTTCTCCTCGGCGTCGTTGAGCGAGCGACGCAGGCTCTCCTCAAAGGTCGTCAGCGCGCCCTCGCGGAGCTTGGCGGGCGCCAGGTTGATCTCGATGTTGAACTGGCCCAGCTCGGTCTGGAAGTCCGGGTCGGCGATCGCCTCCAGCACCTCGGCGTTCTTCAGCGCCGGGTCGCCCACCTCGTCGATGAGGTTGAGCTCCATCTCGAGCCCCGTCATCGGGTCGTCGGTGTCGAAGCGCGCCTCGCGCAGCATGCGGGCGAAGACGTCGAGGTTGCGCCGTACCTTCTCCCGGTGCCGCGTCCGGTCGGCCCGGCTGAACTCCTGGTGCGCGACCTCTTCTCCCATGGCCGCACCCTAGTCACGGCCGAGCCCTCGCGGGAACCGCCCGGACGGCTGGTCTTCACGGCCGCACCCGGCTCAGGCGGCGGGGTCGCCGCTGGCCGCGACGTCAGGGCGCAGCGCCTCCCAGCGCTCGGGCGACGTGGCCGACTCGAGCAGCTGCGCCACCAGGTCGGCGAGCGAGTGCTGAGGAGCGACCTCGCGGCAGCGGTCCACCGCGCACCAGGCCAGCGCCCCGTCGCCGAGCAGCCAGGCCGAGAACGCCAGGACCGCGGCCGGAGCGGCGACGTGCGAGTCCGGCAGTCGCCGCACGGCGTCGGACCACAGGTCGACCGCCGCGCGTGCCTGGCTCCGGGCGAGCCACGTCCAGGCCTCGTCACGCCCCCGTCCCTCGCCGATCGTGACGGCGACCGACGCGAGCTCGGCCGGGTCGAGGGTGGTGCCGGCCTCCAGGTGGCGCCGCACGAGCGCGGTCACCGCGCCTGTGGGCAGGACGGGCGCGACGGCCACCTGGTCGGCAGTCGGGGCGGAGCCGGGGTCGGGGGCGATGGTGGCGCGCAGCGCCTCGCGACTCGCGTGGGTCACTCGGCCGTCGAAGACGCCCTGAGCCGTGAAGGGGTGCTCGGCCAGGGTGAACGGCACGCCCTGGTAGGCCGCCAGCGGCGCCCCCGGGAGCACCGCGTACCAGTGGTCGTCGTGCACGCGCAGGACCGCCCGTACGCCGACGCCGGCGGCGGTGAATTCCTCGTGGACCGACCACGCTGCCTCGTCGGCGACTGTCGTGTCGTCGTCGTAGACCACGACCACGACGTCGCGCACGCCGTTGCGCCGGGCCGCGCGCAGCAGCGAGGCGGACACGTCGTCGACGTCGTCGGGGTCGTGGGGCAGGTCGACGCGGGCATGCATGCCGCCCCCCGACGCGCTGACGCTGACCATGACGACCGACCGCTCGGGGACGAAGCCGAGGACGAGGGGGACGAGGGCCGCGATGTCGCCGGGCGTGCGCGCCCGCATGGTCCTCGGAGGCGGCGTGGCGGCGGACGTGTGATCTGACGTGTGCCCCGGGATGTGCCCGGGGAGCGGGGTGGGGTGTGTGGGTTCCATGCCGACGACGTTCCCCGCATCCACGGACGCTGCATGCTGCCGCGGGCGGAACCCTGTGGACGACGCCCCGTGGGGGTCGCCTGTGGACGGTTGGTGGGCTGCGACAATGCGCACGTGACGCCGAGCGCCCGCCCCGGAGCCCCGGGCTGATGCGCACCACCGCCTCCGTGCTGCACCTGGACCTGGACGCCTTCTTCGCCGCCGTCGAGCAGCGCGACAAGCCGTCGCTGCGGGGCAAGCCGGTCATCGTCGGCGGCACCGGTGGCCGCGGCGTGGTGTCCACCGCCTCCTACGAGGCGCGCCGGTACGGCGTCGGGTCCGCGATGTCGACGCGGGAGGCCCGGGCCCGGTGCCCGCACGCGGCCTTCCTGAGCGGGCGCTTCCACGCCTACCGCGAGACCAGCGCCAAGGTCATGCAGGCCCTGCGCGAGCTGTCGCCGCTGGTGGAGCCGCTCTCCCTGGACGAGGCGTTCGTCGACCTGGCGGCCGCGGACCTGCCGGACCTGGAGGTCGCCACGGTCACGGCGGCCGGGGAGCGGCTGCGCCAGCGGGTGCACGAGGTCACCGGTGGGCTCACCGCCACCGTCGGCATCGCGTCGTCGAAGTTCCTCGCCAAGGTGGCCAGCGAGCTCGACAAGCCGGACGGGATGACCGTGGTGCCGCCCGGCACCGAGCTCGACCTGCTGCGACCGATGAGGGTCACGGTCATCCCCGGCGTCGGGCCCGCGACGGCGGAGCGGCTGCGGCGCGCCGGGATCCACACGATCGGCGAGCTGGAGCTGGTCAGCGAGGAGGAGCTCGTCCGGCTGCTCGGCCAGGCCCACGGCCAGGGGCTGTGGCGGCTCGCGCGCGCCCAGGACCACCGACCGGTCGTGGCCGAGCGGGAGGCCAAGTCGATCAGCGTGGAGGGGACCTACGACTCCGACCTCACCGATCGCCGGTTGATGGAGGGCCTGCTGACCCGCCAGGCCAAGGAGGTCGGCGCCCGCATGCGCAAGGGCGGGATCTCCGGGCGC
The DNA here is from genome assembly GCF_017916425.1 of Nocardioides sp. SYSU D00065. Taxonomy (GTDB): domain Bacteria; phylum Actinomycetota; class Actinomycetes; order Propionibacteriales; family Nocardioidaceae; genus Nocardioides. The sequence goes on from NZ_JAFMSX010000005.1 coordinate 244,416, forward strand.
ACGGTGACCATCAAGGTGCGGCTGCACGACTTCACCACGCTGAGTCGCTCGAGCACGCTGTCCAGCCCGACCGACGACGGCGGCACCATCGCCCGGATCGCCCGTTCGCTGCTGGGCGACCTCGACACCACCGGCGGCGTCCGCCTGCTCGGTGTCGGCGTCTCGGGGCTCGCGGACTGGGTGCAGGAGGACCTGTTCGGCGAGGTCGCGGACGAGGAGGACGAGGAGGTCGTGCTCCCGGAGCCGCCGCGACGCACCTGGCCGCCCGGCGCCGACGTGGTCCACGACGAGATGGGTCCCGGCTGGGTGTGGGGCTCCGGCGCCGGCGTGGTGACGGTCCGCTTCGAGACCGCGGAGACACCGCCCGGCCCCGTGCGCTCCTTCCGCACCGACGACCCGGCACTGCGACGGCTGGAGCCGCCGTCCGAGGAGTGAGCCTCACAGCACCCGCAGGGTGACCTCCTCGCCGGGTCGCAGCTGCGCGCACACGTCGAGGTCGTCGTCCGCGACGACCGCGACCACCGGGTAGCCACCGGTCGTGGGGTGGTCGGCGAGGAACACCACGGGTTGTCCCGACGGCGGCACCTGCACCGCGCCCAGCACGACCCCCTCGCTGGGGAGCTCGCCGTCCCGCCTGCGGATCGGCGGGCCGTCGAGGCGCAGGCCGATGCGGTCGCTGTCGGGGGCGACGGCGTACGCCGCCCCGTCGAGCGCCCCCCACGCGCCGTCCTCGAGCCAGTCGGCGCGCGGTCCGCGGTGCAGGCGCAGCACCGGGGCGCGCGGACGTACGACGACCGCCGCGGGTGGTTCCGGCACCGCGCCGGGCACACCCGTCGCCAGCTCCGTGCCGGGCGCCAGCCGCGGCGGGCCGACCCAGGCGAGCGTGTCGGTGGAGCGCGAGCCCAGGACCGGCGGCACCTCGATGCCGCCCGCGACGGCGACGTAGGAGCGGACGCCGGTGATGGCCGGGCCCACCGTGACCACGACGCCCGCCGGGACCGTCACCGCAGCGGCGTGAGCCACCGGGCGGCGGCCGAGCCGCACCTCGCACGGCGCGCCGGTCACGGCGAGGGTCACCGCCCGGCGGGTGCGCAGGACGATGCCGCTCATCGTCGTCTCCACGACGGCGTCGTCCTCGGTCCCGCCCACGAGCCGCCGCGCCAGGCCCGCCGCGGCCCGGTCCAGCGCGCCGGCGCGCGGGACGCCGAGGTGCGCCCATCCCCGCCGCCCGCGGTCCTGCAGCGTCGCCAGCGGGCCGGGGTCGAGCACCTCCAGGGTGACCCGTCCGCTCATCCGACAGCCTCGAAGCGCACCCGCGTGCCCGGTGCCAGCAGGGCCGGCTGCCGGCGAGCGGGGTCCCAGAGCACGGCCTCGGTGGTGCCGATGACGAGCCATCCGCCCGGCGAGGCCGCGGGATAGATGCCGCACCAGGAGCCGGCCAGGGCGACCGAGCCCGCCTCCACCCGGGGACGCGGCGACGACAGCCGGGGCACGCTGCGGTGCGCCGGCAGGCCGCCCAGGTAGCTGAACCCCGGGGCGAACCCGGTGAAGAGCGCGACGAGCTCGGTCGAGGTGTGCTGCTCGACCACCTCGTCCGCGCTGCAGCCCCAGTGCCCGGCGACCCGCTCGAGATCGGGACCGTCGTAGGTCACCGCGACGCGCACGAGCGGTCCGGCCGCCGGCTCACCTCCGGCGGGCCAGCGCGGCAGCGCGGCCTCGACGCTCGCCGGGTACACGCCGTCGAAGAGCACGGTGGCGGCGGCCGGGACGATCTCCTCCGCGGGCAGCCTGGCGGCGCGTGCCCAGGCGGCGAGGGAGGCCGCCGCGACGGCGTCCTCCAGCTCGACCAGGCACGCCCGTGGGCCCACTGTGACCACCCGCACCCGGCCATTGTGCGGCAGTCGCGCCCGCCCCGGCGGCCGGCCTCAGTCAGCGGACCAGCACGTCGCGACCTCCCAGCCGGCGGCCTCGAGCGCGCGTCGTACGGCCCGAGCGGCGGCCACAGCACCCGGGGAATCGCCGTGCACGCACACCGAGTCGACGGCGCCGGCCAGCTCGACCGCCCGCGCGGCGACGGCCCTCGCGTCGGTGACGAGCGCCCCCGGCTGGTCGCGGGGCACCAGTCCCCCGTCGGCGGTGTAGCCGCGGTCGGGGAATCCCTCGAGCCGCCCGTCGCGCCCCCGCCCCGTCGCCATCGCCAGCAGCCGGGAGCCCGGCATGGCCAGCACCGGCAGCGTGCCGGACCCGTCGAGCACGGCCGCCGCCTGCACCTCGTCGACGGCCACGCGGTGGTAGAGCGCACCGTGCGGCTTGAGGTACGCCACGTCCCCGCCCTCGGCGACCGCGATGGCCGTCAGCACCCCGACCTGCTCGGCCACCTGCTCACGCAGCACGTCGGCGGGCACGTCGCGCTCCACGCGCCCGAAGTGCTCGCGGTCGAGGTAGGACACCTGCGCTCCCACCGCGACGCCCCGGCGCACGGCCTCCGCGCAGACCGCGCGCATCGTCGCGGCGTCGCCGGCATGGAAGCCGCAGGCCACGTTGGCGCTGGTCACCACCTCCAGCAGGCCGGCGTCGTCGGTGACCTCCTCGCCCAGGTCGGCGTTGAGGTCGACCCGGTGGCTCGGCGCGCTCCGCATGGTCCCAGTCTCCACGGGGAACCCCTGAGAAGTCCCTGAGAGTTCGCCGATCGTGCAACTACCGGGACGACCGACTCGTCAAGGCAGGTGAAGGCACCAATCCGATGGGGAATCCCGCAGCGGACACCGGCGTTGGAACAGATGTGCGACACGGGGTGGTCGCACGAGAGCAGGAGGACGAGATGAGCACCGCACAGCCGAAGCGCACCACCACCACTCGCGAGATCGAGGGACGCGACAGCGTCGGACTCTACCTCGACGAGATCGCTCGCACCCCGCTCCTCGACGCCGAGACCGAGGTCGAGCTCTCCAAGACGATCGAGGCAGGCCTGCTGGCCCAGCACCTGCTCGACACCGGACGCGTGGGCCGCCGCAAGGGCGGTGCCCCGATGAGCGCCAGCGAGGCCGAGCTCGAGTGGCTCGCCGAGCAGGGCCGCCAGGCCGTGGACCGCTTCATCGAGGCCAACCTGCGCCTGGTGGTCTCCATCGCCCGCAAGTACGGCCGCTCGCAGATGCCGATGCTCGACCTGATCCAGGAGGGCAACACCGGCCTCATCCGTGCGGTCGAGAAGTTCGACTACACCAAGGGCTACAAGTTCTCGACCTACGCCACCTGGTGGGTGCGGCAGGCCATCACGCGCGGCATCGCGCAGCAGGCCCGCGTCGTACGGCTCCCGGTGCACGTCGTGGAGGAGCTCAACCAGGTCGGCAGCGCCCGGCGCACGCTCGAGCGCCAGCTCGGCCGCGACCCCGAGCCGCACGAGATCGCCACCGAGCTCGGCATGGACCTCGACCGGGTCCTCGACCTGATGAGCTGGGGACGCGACCACGTGTCCCTCGACACCCCGGTGGACGAGGACGGCGACACCTCGCTGGGCGACCTGATGGCGCAGGAGACGGCTCCGGGGCCGGACCTCAACGTCCTGGACGCCGAAGCACGTCAGCGGCTCGACGACCTCGTCGGCATCCTCGACGAGCGCTCCGCCGACATCGTCCGCGCGCGCTACGGACTGGCCGACGGCCGCCAGCACAAGCTGGCCGACATCGGCGCCAAGCACGGCATCTCCGCCGAGCGGGTGCGCCAGCTCGAGCGCGAGGCGCTGCAGAAGCTGCGCCGCGCCGGCGACCCCGACCTGGCGGCCTGAGCCGGTCGGGCCTCGCCCGCAGGTCCTCGGACCTCAGTACGCCGCGGACAGCAGGTCCGCACTCGCGGCCCGTGCCCGCTCGACGACGTCGGCAGGCACGGGCCGCTGTGCTGCGATCCGAGCCTGCCAGGTCTGCAGGGCCACCACGCGGGCGGCGGCCTCCTCGACGCGCTCGCGCGAGACCTCGCCCGAGGCGATGGCGTCCACGACGATCTGGTGGGTGGTGGCGGTGTCGACCGGCATGAGCAGCAGGTCGGCACCCGCCTTGAGGGCCTGCAACGCTGGCTTGGGCCGGCCGCCGACCGCGCCCATGCCCAGCGAGTCGGTGATGGTGACGCCCTCGAAGCCGAGGTCGTCGCGCAGCAGCGAGTAGACCTCGGGCGCCATGCTGGCCGGCACACCGGGCGCCACGTGGGTCAGGTCGAGATGGCTGAGCATCACCGCCGGCGCCTGCTGCCGGATCGCGGACTCGAACGGCGGCAGGTCGTGCGCACGGATCTGCGCGAGGGTCGAGTCGAGCTTCGGCAGCACGTCGTGGCTGTCGCTGGTCGCACCCCCGTGACCGGGGAAGTGCTTGACGGTCGACACGATGCCCGCGTCGTCGTACCCCTTGATCGCGGCGCCGACGGCCTGGGCCGCCAGCCGCGGGTCCTGCGACGGCGACCGGGCACCGATGGTCGGGTCCGCGGCGCCGATGGTGACGTCGGCGACCGGGGCGAAGACCCACGTGAACCCGAGACCGCGCAGCTCGAGGCCGGTGGTCAGGGCCGCCGCCCGCGTGACCCGGCGGCCGAGGCGGGCATCGGCGGCGATCGCCGCGCCGGCGGACTGGAAGTGGGGGAACTCGGTCGCGATGCCGCGCAGGTGAGAGACGTAGCCGCCCTCCTGGTCGACGCCGATGACGGGCGGGAAGTCGCGACCGTCTGCCGCAGCGGCACGCGTCAGCGCCGACGTCATCGCCAGCACCTGCTCGCGGTCGGCGACGTTGGCCGAGGTCACCGAGACGCCGGCGAGGTGGAGGTCGCGCACCATGCGTGCCGGGATCGCGGGGTCGGTGCCGTGGAAGCGGCCGACGATCACCTGCCCGGCCAGCTGCTCGGGCGTCCACGTGGCGACGAGGTCGCGGGCCTCCTCGAGCTCGCCGACCGTCGGGCCCCAGGAGGTCGGGGTCTCAGGGTCGACCGGCGGCTCGGTGGCGCTCGGCTCAGTGCTCGGCGATGGCGTCGAGGAGGAGGTCGTGGAGACCGAGGGCGCGGGGTCGTCGGACCCCGTCCCGGGCCCGGCGCACCCGCTCACCAGCAGGGCGCCTGCCACGACCACGGCGAGGCGGGATCGGAGCGGAAGCACGGCCCGGAGGCTACCGGCCGGGGCGCGCCGACCCCGAAACGTCGCCGCGACGACGTACGGCGTCAGGGCGCGCCGCCGCTGTCCGCCGCCAGCGCGGCAAGCTCGTCGTAGATCCGCTCGACCTGCGCACGCAGCCCGGCCAGCGTGCCGGTGTTGTCGACCACGTGCGTGGCGATCGCCAGCCGGTCCTCGCGGCTGGCCTGGGCGGCGATGCGGGACTCGGCGTCCGCGCGGGACCAGCCCCGGTCCTCGACCATGCGGGCAACCTGGAGCTCGACCGGGGCGTCGACCACGACCACCGCGTCGAAGGAGCCGGCGCGCCCGCCCTCGGCGAGCAGCGGGATGTCGTGCACGACCACTGCTCCGGCCGGGGCCGCGGCCTCGAGCTGCGCTCCGCGCTCGTGGACGAGCGGGTGGACGATCGCCTCGAGGCGCCGTCGGGCTGCCGGGTCGGCGAAGACCAGGCGTGCCACGGCGGGACGGTCGAGCTCTCCCCCGCTGGTCAGGACGTCGGGACCGAACTCCGCGACGACGGCCGCGAGTCCCGGCGTGCCGCGCGCGACGACCTCGCGGGCCAGCGCGTCCGCGTCGACCACCACGGCGCCCAGGTCGGCCAGGATCGACGACACCGTGCTCTTCCCCGACGCGATGCCCCCGGTCAACCCGACGCGAACGGTCACCGGTCCTCCCCCACGACGACGAGCAAGATGTCGTGCAGCGTACGGCGCTGCGCCGGCGCCAGCACGTCCAGGACCCGCGCGGACGCGTCCCGGCGCACGTCCTCGATCCGGACGACGAGGTCTCGGCCCTCGTCGGTGAGGGTGAGCGTGGTGGCGCGCCGGTCGCTGGGGTCCGGTGCGCGCCGGACCCATCCGTGCTCGACCAGCGCCTCGACCACCTCGGTCGCCGAGCGGGGCGCGATGTGCAGCGTCTCGGCGAGCTCCGACGGGCGGATGCCCTCCCCGTTCGACGCCAGCACGCGGAGCGCGCGCGACTGCGACGGGGTGACCTCCCAGCGCGCCAGCGACTCCGCCCAGGCGCGCCGGACCCTGCGAGCCACGGCCAGCACCAGGTCCCCCGTGTCGGCCGGTGACGGTGACGGCGAGGGTGCCCGAGAGCGTGCTGGGGTGGGACCGGGAACGACCACGGAATATTTCCGCCCTGACTCGAGTTGACCGGATGGTGAGGTTACCTCACTATTCCGACCCAGAGAGGAGCTGGTCGCATGGATGACCACTCTGACTCCCGTGCACCCCGCCGCAGCCGCGCGGGCCGCCCGGACCCCGCCGACCTGCGCCAGCTGGCGGACTCGCCGGTGTCGCTGCGCCGCGTCGCACGCCTCTTCGCGCCCCACCGGGGCGCTCTCGCCGTCGTCGTCGCGCTCATCGTGGTGAGCTCGACGGTCTCCCTCGCCCAGCCCTTCCTCGTCCGCCACGTCATCGACGAGGCCCTGCCCCGCCAGGACGTGGGCCTGCTGGTGCTCTGCGTGGCCGCCATGCTCGGCGTCGCGATCGCGACCGCCGTCATTGGCGTCGTGCAGACCTGGCTGTCCACGGCCGTGGGCCAGCGGGTCATGCACCGACTGCGCAGCGATCTCTTCGCCCACCTGCAGCGACAGTCGCTCGGCTTCTTCACCCGCACCCGCGGCGGCGAGGTGCAGTCGCGGCTGGTCAACGACATCGGCGGCATGCAGGGGGTCGTGACGCAGACCGCCACCTCGATCGCGGCCAACCTCACCGTCGTCGTCGGCACGGCGGTCGCCATGGTCGCGCTGAGCTGGCGCCTGGCGCTCATCTCCCTGGTGGTCCTGCCCCCAGCCGTCGTGCTGACCCGGCAGGTCGCGCGCATGCGCCACCGGATCACCGCGGAGCGGCAGCGTCGGCTGGCCGACCTGCACGGGCAGATCGAGGAGGGCCTCTCGGTCAGCGGCGTCGCCCTGACCAAGACCTTGGGAGCCGCGCCGCGGCTGACCGCTCGCTTCGAGGAGACCTCCGCGGACCTGGTCGGGCTGGAGATCCGCTCCCGCCTCGCCGGACGCTGGCGGATGGCGACGATGACCGTCGTCTTCGCTGCCGTGCCCGCCGCGATCTACCTCGCCGCCGGCTTCCCCGCGACGTCCGGCGGGATGACGATCGGCACGCTGGTGGCGTTCGTCGCGCTCCAGGGTGGCGTGTTCCGTCCGCTCATGGGCCTGCTCAACGTGGGGGTCGACGTCACCGCGTCACTCGCCCTGTTCAGCCGCATCTTCGAGTACGCCGACCTCCCGGTGGAGATCGCCGAACCCGCCGAGCCGGTGGCGCTGGACCGCGCCGCGGCGAGCGGTGAGGTCAGGTTCCGAGACGTCGGCTTCGCCTACGACCCCGACCGGCCGGTGCTCGGCGGCATCGACCTCCTGGTCCCGGCCGGCACGACCCTGGCGCTCGTCGGCGAGACGGGAAGCGGCAAGTCGACGCTCGCCTCGCTGGTCGCCCGGCTCCACGACGTCACCAGCGGCGCGGTGAGCATCGACGACGTCGACGTGCGCGACCTGGCCGCGGCAGACCTGGCCGCGCTCGTCGGCGTGGTCACCCAGGAGACGTACCTCATGCACGCCAGCGTCCGTGACAACCTCCGGCACGCCCGCCCGGACGCCACCGACGACGAGATCGAGCAGGCCTGCCGCACCGCGCGCATCCACGACGTCGTGACCTCGCTGCCCGAGGGCTACGACACGGTCGTGGGATCTCGCGGGCACCGGTTCTCCGGCGGGGAGCAGCAGCGCCTCGCGATCGCCCGGACGCTGCTACGCGACCCGACCGTGCTGGTCCTGGACGAGGCGACCAGCGCCCTCGACAACGAGACCGAGCGGGCCGTCCTGGCCGCGCTCGACGACGTGACCCGCACTCGCACCACGATCACCGTCGCGCACCGGTTGTCGACGGTGCGCGAGGCCGACCAGATCGCCGTCCTGCACCGGGGTCGCGTGGTCGAGCTCGGCACCCACGAGGAGCTGCTGCTCCACGGCGGGCGCTACGCCGACCTGGTGCGCAGCGGGCTCCGTCCCGAGCCTGCCGCCGCCTGAGCCGATCGGGTCAGGCGTTCGCGCCGACCGCCTGCTCGAGTGCCGCGAGCAGCACGCACGTCGCCACTGCCTCCATCGCCTCGGTCACCTCGGCGAGCGGCGGCATCGTCGGCGCCAGCCGGATGTTGGTGTCGCGGGGGTCCTGCTTGTAGGGGAACGACGACCCGGCTGGGGTCAGCGCGATGCCGGCCTCGCGGGCCAGCGCGACGACCCGGCTCGCCGTGCCGGGCACGACGTCGAGGTTCACGAAGTACCCACCGGCCGGCGTGTTCCACGTCGCGACACCGCGGCCGCCCAGCCGCTCGCTGAGCACGCGGTCCACCTCGGCGAACTTCGGCGCGATGATCTCGCGGTGCTTGACCATGTGCTCGCGCACGCCCTGCGCGGACCCGAAGAACTCCACGTGGCGCAGGTGGTTGACCTTGTCGGGCCCGATCGAGCCGTTGCCGAGGTGGCCGAGGTACCACTCGACGTTCGCCGTCGAGGCGGCCAGGAAGGCCACGCCTGCTCCCGCGAAGGTGATCTTCGACGTGGACGCGAACATGATCGGCCGGTGCGGGTGGTCGGCGGCCGAGGCCAGCGTGAGGATGTCGGCGCTCTTGGCCTCGTCCTCGGTGAGGTGGTGCAGCGCGTAGGCGTTGTCCCAGAAGATCTTGAAGTCCGGCGCCGCGGTCGGCATCGCGGCCAGGCGAGCCGCCACCTCCTGGCTGACCACCGCACCGGTCGGGTTGGCGTACGTCGGCACGACCCACATGCCCTTGATGCTCGGATCGTCGGCCACCAGCGCGGCGACGGCGTCGGCGTCCGGACCGTCGTCGTGCATGGCGACGGTGACCATCTCGACGCCGAGGCTCTCGAGCAGGGTGAAGTGGCGGTCGTATCCGGGCACCGGGCAGATGAAGCGCACCCTCTCCTCGCGACCCCACGGGCGCTCGGAGTCCACGCCGCCGAAGAGCATCAGGTACACGAGGCAGTCGCGCATCATCGACAGGCTGGAGTTGCCGCCGGCCACCACCTGGTCCGGCTCGACCCACAGCAGCTCGGCGAACATCTCCCGCAGCTCGCGCAGCCCCGCGAGCCCGCCGTAGTTGCGCACGTCGACGCCGGCGGAGTCCCGGGTGCTGGTCGGCAGCCGCAGGAGCTCGTCGGCCAGGTCGAGCTGCTGGGACGACGGCTTGCCGCGGGTCAGGTCGAGCTTGTGCCCGCGCGCCTGGAGCGCGGCGTACGCCGCCCGCTGCTCCTCGAGCAGGGCGGCGAGGTCGTCGGCGGACAGGTCGGCCAGCGCAGTCGCGTTCACACGCGCAAGGCTACCGAGGGTCGAGGCGGCCTCACGCCGGCGTCCGGAACGTGCGGCGGTACTCCTGCGGGCTGACCCCGCGGGCCCGGCCGAAGTGGTGGCGCAGCGTCGCGGCGTTGCCGAACCCGACCTCGGCGGCCACCCAGTCGATGGAGTGGTCGGTCTGCTCGAGCAGCTCCTGCGCGGCGCGCACGCGCTCGCCCAGGATCCAGCTGTACGGCGTCGTGCCGGTCTCCTCCTTGAAGCGCCGCGCGAAGGTGCGGCCCGACATGTGCACCTGCCGGGCCAGCGTCTCGACGTCGAGGTCCTCGGCCAGGTTCGCGCTGATCCACGCCAGCAGCGGCGCCAGCGCCTCGGACTCGCAGACCGGGACCGGACGGGCGATGAACTGCGCCTGCCCGCCGTCGCGGTGCGGAGGCACGACCATCCGCCGCGCGGTCGTGGCGGCGACGCGCGCGCCGAAGTGCTGGCGCATCACGTGGAGCGCGGCGTCGAGACCGGCGGCCGACCCCGCCCCGGTCACGACCGGCCCGTCCTGGACGTAGAGGACGTTGCCGTCGATGTCGGCCTCCGGGTGCCGCGCGGCCAGCTCGTCGACGTGGCGCCAGTGCGTGGTGGCCCGCCGGCCGTCGAGGAGGCCGGCCTCGCCGAGGATGAAGGCGGCGGTGCAGTGCGCGAAGACCTGGGCGCCACGGTCGTGGGCGGCCCGGACCAGTTCCACCACCTCCGGCGACGGCTCGCGGTAGTCGCGCTTGGGGATCAGGCAGACGAGGTCCGCGTCGGCTGCGTCGGCCAGCGAGTGCTCGACGTGGAGGTCGTAGCCGGTGGCGCCCCGCACGCGCCCGGGCCGTGGAGTGGCGACGACGAAGTCGAACACGGGGTTGTCGTCCTCCGGGTGGTAGGGCTCGCCCCACACCTCGCAGATCGAGCCGAGCCCGAACGGCTCGGCGCCGTCCTGCACCACTGCGGCGACCTTCCTCACCGCGCCAGGGTGCACCACCGGTGGCAGGAAATCAACCAGAACTGGCGTTCCTGCCACTCGTGGCAGGAAGTTCATGAGCGGAGACTTACTGCCATGACCACCATCCTCCTGCTCCTGCTCCTGACCGCGGGCATCGCCTCGCTCGTCGACTACGTCCGCCACGACCGGTTCGCCGGCCCTGCGTCCACCCGTCACCCGATCGACGATCTCGGCCCGGTCGACGTACGGCGACACCTGGTGCCCCGCGGCTGAACACCGGGCCGGAGTCGTGTTCTGGCGCCTGCGGTGCAACTTTTGCTTGACCTGAAGCAAAAGTCAGCCCTAGCGTGATGCCCGTCACAGGACCGCACGCCTGTGGTGGCCCACTCGAACTCGGCTTGTGGAAGGCCCCTCCCATGCACCTGCGGTCTCGCCGGATCGTCGTCCCCCTGCTCGCCCTCCTGACCGGCCTCGCGCTGGCCCTCGGCCTGACCGCGCCCGTCGCGGCTGCCGTCCCCGACCCGGTCGCACCAACGGTCGAGTCCGGCCCCGCCGACGCAGAGCCGTCGCCGGGCGCTGACGCGTCGCGCGATAAGGACGCCCCGCAGAAGTCCCCCGCGACGAGCGCCGCCGCCGCGGACGCGGACGCGCCGGACCTCTCGAAGTTCCAGAAGGTCGTCCTGGGTCAGGGCACCGGGCTGGGCGAGGTCATGGAGCTCACCGTCGCCCCCGACGGTCGCGTCTTCTTCATCACCCGCGCCGGCGACATCTCGATGTACGACCCCGCCGACGGCAGCATCGAGATCATCATGAACAACCCCGCCCTCGGCGTGTGGAGCGGCCTCGAGGACGGCGGCTTGGGCATCACGCTCGACCCGGACTTCGCCACGAACAACTGGATCTACGTCTACTACGCACCGCTGCCCGCCTCGCACAACGCCAACCGGCTCTCCCGGCTCACGGTCGAGACCGACGGCGACGGCGAGACCTTCATCGACAAGGACTCCGAGAAGGTCATCCTCGAGGTCGGCACCCAGCGCAACGTGTGCTGCCACTCCGCCGGGTCGCTGCAGTTCGGCGACGGCGGCGTCCTGCACCTGGCCACCGGCGACAACACCTCCTCCTCCGACAACGACGGCTACTCCCCCCACGACGAGCGACCGGGCCGCTCGGACTACGACGCCCAGAAGTCCTCGGCCAACACCAACGACCTCCGGGGCAAGATCCTGCGCGTCATCCCCCGCGGCGACGACGCGGGCGACGTCGACCCGACCCCCGGCGACGGCATCTCGTACGACATCCCCGAGGGCAACCTGTTCGGTGAGGGCGGCGCATACCCGACGGCGCTCTACCCGGACGCCGACCCGGCGAAGACGCGGCCCGAGATCTTCGTGATGGGCGTGCGCAACCCCTACCGCCTCGGGGTGGACGCCGACACCGACGTCCTCTACTGGGGCGAGGTCGGCCCGGACTCGCGGGTCAACAGCCCCAACCGCGGCCCGCGCCACTTCGAGGAGTTCAACCGCACCGACGTGCCGATGAACGGCGGGTGGCCCTACTGCGGCGGCGAGGTCGGAGCCGACCTGACGAAGATGGACTTCGGCGGCGCCTACGTCGACTGGGACTTCGTGGCCAACCGCTACCGCACGAACCCCGACGGCACGCCCAAGCGCTTCCCGTGCAACGACCCCGACGAGATGGCGAACGTCAACGACTCCCCCAACAGCACCGGGCTGCAGTCGCTGCCGCCGATGACGGACGCGTGGATCCCCTACTCCGACGTCGCCCCCTACAAGTACCCGGCCGTCCAGGGCTCCACCCCGACCGGCGGTCAGGTCTACCGCCAGTCGCAGAACACCGCGGCGAAGGAGACAGCCTTCCCGGCCCACTACGAGGGCTCGTACTTCATGTCGGAGATGAGCCGCGGCTGGATCAAGGAAGTCCGGATGGACGCCGAGGGCAACATCGTGGCGATCAACGACTTCATGAGCGGCTTCGTGGCCCCCGGCGACCTCGAGTTCGGCCCCGACGGGTCGATGTACGTCCTGGAGTACGGCACCGGCTTCTTCTCCGGCTCGCCGCAGACCAAGCTCGTCCGCATCGACTACGCCATCAACGGCTCGGCCCCGGTGGCCAGGGCCGACGCCGACGTGACGGAGGGCGACGCGCCCCTGTCGGTGGAGTTCACGAGCGCAGGCACCAGCGACCCCGACGGTGACGACGTGACCTTCGCGTGGGACCTCGACGGTGACGGCGAGACCGACTCGACCGAGGCGAACCCGTCCTACACCTACGAGACCGTCGGCGACTACACCGCCCTGCTCACCGTGACCGACGCGACCGGCAAGTCCGCGACCGCGCAGGTCGTGGTCAACGTCGGCAACACCGCACCCCGGGTCGAGATCGAGCTGCCGGCCGACGGCGGGTTCTACTCCTCCGGCGACGACATCCCGTTCGTCGTCGACGTGCAGGACGCGGAGGAGACGGTCGACTGCTCGGAGGTGGTCGTGCAGGAGGGCCTCGGCCACGACCTGCACGTCCACCCCAACCTGTCGGTCAACGGCTGCGAGGGCACGATCCGCACTGCCGCCTCGGCCGACCACGGTCCCGACGCCAACACCTACGGCGTGCTGATCGCGACCTACCGCGACGGCGGCGCCAACGACGGTGCCAACGCGCCCCTGACGGGCAGCGACACCGTCATCCTCCAGCCCAAGCTGCGCCAGGCCGAGCACGCCACCAACCGCCAGGGCGTGGGCTACACCGGCTACGACGACAAGTCCGGCACCCGTCCCGGTGGCGGCGGCCTGATCACCGGCATGGGCAACAACGACTGGGTGATGTTCGACCCGATGAGCCTGGTCAACATGACCGACGTGTCGATCCGCTACTCCGGCGGGCCGCAGTCCGGCGCGACCATCCAGCTGCGTGCCGGCGCTCCCGACGGCCCGGTGGTGGCCACGGTGCCGCTCGCCGGCGGCACCGAGGGGCAGTACTTCTACAAGACCGTCAGCGCACCCATCAGCGCCCGCGACGCCGACACCGGCGGCCGCCCGCTCTACTTCGTCTACTCCGGCAACGGCGAGATGAACTTCGACGAGTTCAGCGTCGAGGGCAAGGGTGTCGCCGGCAACACCTCGCCGGTGATCGAGTCGGCCACCGCCACCCCCGGTGACGGCCTCGCGCCGCTCGACGTCGACTTCGCGGTGGAGGCCAGCGACCCCGACGGCGACGACATCACCTACACCTGGGACTTCGGTGTCGCGGGCACCGACGACGACACGGCCACGACCGCCACGGCGTCGTGGACCTACCCCGAGCCCGGGGAGTACACCGCGACCGTCACGGTCGAGGACGAGACCGGCAAGAGCACGAGCAAGGCGGTCGCCGTGACCGTCCGTCAGCCCTGCGCGAGCGCGCCGACGCCCGACCCGGGCTACGAGCTGCTCTTCGACGGCACCGACCTGAGCTCGTGGAAGCAGGCAGGTCCCGGCGGCTTCACGGTCGAGAACTGCCAGCTCACCAGCTTCGGCGGGCTCGGACTGCTCTGGTACTCCGAACGCACGTTCGCCGACTACACGGTGAAGCTGCAGTTCAAGCTGTCCGACGACGGCGACAACTCCGGCGTCTTCACCCGGTTCCCCGACCCGGGCACCGACCCGTGGGTCGCGGTCGACGGCGGTCACGAGATCCAGATCAAGGAGGGCCAGCCCGGCGACGAGCCGCAGAAGACCGGCTCGGTCTACAACTTCGACCGCGAGGACGCGCGCAACGCCCGACCGATCGGTGAGTGGAACGACTACGAGATCACCGTGCGGGGCCAGACCTACACGATGACGCTCAACGGCCAGGTGGTGAACGAGTACACCTCCGACGGCTCCCGCGGCACCGACGGCTACATCGGCCTGCAGAACCACGGCAACGCCGACGAGGTGAGCTTCCGCAACATCCAGATCAAGGAGCTCGAGGTCGAGGAGCCCTTCGTCAACACCGTGTCCGCCGACCCCGTGCGCGGCGGTGCCCCGCTGAACGTCGACTTCACCGCCGAGGGCGTGGACCGGCAGGGTGACGACATCACCTACGAGTGGGACTTCGGCGACGGCTCCGCCCCCGTCACGGGCGGTGCGGAGGTGTCCCACACCTACACCGACGGCGGCACGTACACGGCGTCCGTCACCCCGGTGGACGCCTCGGGCAACCGTGGGCTGACCCGGGAGACCGAGGAGATCACCGTCCTCGTCGACCCGGTCGCCACCGCGACCGCCGCGCCCCGCTGCGGCGTGCTTCCGCTGCAGGTCGAGTTCGACGCGTCCGCAACCGACCCGCAGGACCAGGCGGTCACCTGGAAGTGGGACTTCGGCGTCGACGGCACGACCGACGACACCTCGACGGAGCAGTCGCCGTCGTGGACCTACACGCAGGCGGGCGAGTACACCGCGACCGTCACCGCGACGGACCCCGACGGCAACACCGGCACCAGCCCGGTGCGCATCGAGGTGCTCGCCGACGGCGAGTGCCGGCCGGTGGCCGACCTCTCGGAGCTGTTCAACAACGACGGCATCTCCACCGACGCCAACCCCGGCGACGGCAACTTCGACGGCGGAGGCTGGAGCTTCGCCGCGGAGCTCCTCCCCCAGGCCGTGCTCCCCGACGGCGGACAGGTGCGCCTCAACGGGGTGGACTACGAGTTCGGCAGCCCCGCCGACGGGCAGCTCAACAACGTCGAGGCTGACGGCCAGGTCATCGACCTGCCCACCGGCACCTACGACGAGCTGGCCGTCCTCGCCACCGCCCACAACGGCGACGTGCAGGAGGAGGGGACGGTGACCTACGCCGACGGCACCACTGCCCAGGTGCCGCTGCAGTTCACCGACTGGGCCGTCACCCCGAAGTTCGGCGAGGAGATCGCGATCGACATGCCGTACCGCCACAACGGCGGCGGCGACACCTCGCCGCGGGTCATGATCTTCAGCCAGCGGATCCCGCTCGAGGCGGGCAAGCAGGCCGACACGCTGACCCTGCCCGCGAACCCCAAGCTGCACGTCTTCGCAGTCTCCGGCGCCCGCGCCGAGGACCCCGCGCCCCCGTGCGAGCAGCCCGAGCGGTCCGACGAGTTCAACGACACCGAGCTGCTCGACAACTGCCACTGGACGGTTCGGCGCCCCGACGAGACGGCGTACGACGTCTCGGGCGGCGCCCTGCGCCTGACCGCGCGACCCGGCGAGTACAACGACACCAGCAACATCGTCACCCAGGACGCACCCGACGGAGCGTGGACGGCGACGTCCAAGCTCACGTGGGACCCCACGGAGGCGGGTCAGCAGGCCGGACTCGTGGTCGCCGGGAGCGGCGGCTCCGGGTTCGCGAAGCTCACCTTCGTCGACAAGGGCGACGACAACGAGTGGATCGAGTTCCTCAAGTCCTCGACACCTGCCAACAACTTCGACTTCGGCGGCAACTGGAACACCGGTGGCGGCAGCTTCGACGGGCCCTTCCTGCCCGACGACTTCCCGACCACCTTCTGGCTGCGGCTGACCTCGGACGGCACCCAGCTGCGTGGCTACTACTCCACCGACGGGAACGAGTTCGTCCAGGTCGGTGACCCCCGCGCGCTCGCCGGCATCACCAACCCGCGGGTCGGCGTGATGGCACTCAAGGGCGGAGCGCCGGGCGACCCGGTCGCGAGCTTCGACTTCTTCCGCTGGTCCGGCCAGCAGCAGGGCGAGGCCCCGACCGTGACGGCGGCTGCCGAGCCCACCTCCGGCACCGCGCCGCTCGACGTCGACTTCAGCGCCGAGGGGACCGACCCCGAGGGCGGAGAGCTCGACTACGCCTGGGACTTCGGCGTGAGCGGCACGCAGGACGACACCGCCGACACGGCCGACGCCTCCTGGACGTACACCGAGCCGGGCAGCTACACCGCGACGGTCACGGTCACCGACCCGGACGGGCAGACCGCCGAGGACACCGTCGAGGTCGTCGTCGAGGAGCCGGCGCAGGGCCGGACCTGGGTCGTCGACGCGGTCGACGAGGCGCGAGGCAACTACTGGCGCTCGGCGGACACCGGGACGTCGACGGTCACCGTCGAGGTCGGCGACACGGTCGAGTGGCAGTTCGACCAGGCCACGATGGGCCACGACCTGACCTCGTTGAACTCCGGCAGCACGTGGCAGCCCGAGCTCCAGGAGTACCGCAACCCCAACGGCGAGCCGGTGCGCTACACCTTCACCAAGCCCGGGACCTACGAGTACTGGTGCAGCATCCACGGCGCCACCATGCGCGGCACCGTGGTGGTGGAGGAGCCCGCGCCGGACAACCGTCCGCCGACCGCCAACCCCATGGTCGACCCGCGGACCGGAGCCGCCCCCCTCTACGTCCACTTCGAGGCCAACGCCACCGACCCCGACGGCGACGACCTCACCTACCTGTGGGACTTCGGACAGGGCGACACCTCGACCTCGAGCCACGCCCACTTCAACTACACCGAGCCGGGCTCGTACACCGCGTCCCTGACCGTCCGAGACGGCAAGGGCGGGACCTATGAGAAGTCGTTCCCGATCACCGTCACCGGTGAGGCGCCGCGCGTCAGCGCGACGGCCACCCCGACGAGCGGGCGGGCTCCCCTGGTGGTCGCCTTCTCCGGGAACGCCCAGGACGACCAGGGCAACACCATCACCTACCAGTGGGACTTCGGTGACGGCACGACGTCGATGGAGGGCCCCAAGCCGCTCGCCCAGCACACCTACACCGAGCCGGGCAGCTACCAGGCGAAGCTCACCGCGACGGACCCCGACGGCAACACGGGGTCGGCCACCGTGCGCATCGACGTCGAGGCGCTGCCCGAGATCGAGGCGACCGCGACCCCGACGACCGGGGACGCACCGCTCGACGTGCAGTTCGACACGACGGTGAAGACCGCCGGCGAGTTCTCCGCCTACTCGCACGGGTCGCACGTCTACCCGGACGCGGCCGGCACGGCCACGATGATCAGGTCTGCGGGCAGGACGGTCACGACGATCGACGTCACCGGGGTCAAGCCCAACGCCGAGCACATGGTGCACGTGCACGAGAAGGCGTGCGGCGACGAGCTCGGCGGGGTGCACTTCCGCTTCGACGAGAGCAAGCCGTTCTCCGAGGAGAACGAGATCTGGCCCGCGTTCACCTCGGACGCGGACGGGGCCAGCGGTCCGATCGTGGTCACGAGCACCCAGCGGGCCGGCGCCAAGGCTGTCTCGATCGTGGTCCATGACCCGGACAACCCGGCCAGGCGGATCGCGTGCGTCGACCTCGACCCGAGCACCGCCGGGCTCACCTACGACTGGGACTTCGGCGACGGCAGCACCGCCGAGGGAGCCGAGCCGACGCACACGTACACCGAGCCGGGCACCTACACGGCCACGGTGACCGTGGGCAGCCAGGACGGCACGGACGAGGTCACCGACACCGTCGAGATCGTCGTCACCGGCGACGACCCGACCGACCCGACCGACCCGACCGACCCGACGGACCCGACGGACCCGACCGACCCGACGGACCCGACCGACCCGACCGATCCGACCGACCCGACCGACCCGACCGACCCGCCGACGCCGGTGCCCGGTGACACCACTCCCCCGGACACCACCGTCACCGGCGGTCCGACTGGCGCGGCACGCGGCCCGGCGGCGACGTTCACCTTCGCCTCCTCCGAGCCGGGCACCTTCCAGTGCAGCCTGGACGGGGCGCCGTGGGCGGCCTGCTCGTCGCCGGCCACCTTCACCGGGCTCGCCCAGGGCGAGCACGAGCTGAGGGTCCGCGCGGTGGACCGGGCCGGCAACGTCGACGCCAGTCCCGCCGTGCGCAGCTGGACCGTCGACCGCGGCAAGCCGACGGCGCGCGTGGTGTCAGGCGACGACCCGACCCGCGACCGCACGCCCACCGTGCGGGTCCGGATCGGCGACCGGTTCGACCGGCTGCGGGCGGCCGACGTGAAGGTGCGCTTCGACGGCAGGTCCGCGGCGAAGGTGCGGGTGAGCCGGGGCATGCTGACCGCGACGTCCAAGTCACTCGCCCCCGGGCGGCACCGCGTGGTGGTGACGCTCCGCGACGAGGCCGGCAACGTCAGGACGGTCCGCTGGTGGGTCCGCGTCCTGCGCTGAGCCGAACACGCTGAGCCCAGCACGCTGAACCGAGCACGCTGCCGCACCCGCCGGGACTCCCGGCGGGTGCGGCGACGTCGGGGGTCCTATGCCTCCCAGACGGCGCGGACCTGGTCGACCAGCCCACGCGACTGACGCAGGCCCGCCTCGGCCGCTGCCGCCCGCTTGGCCGGGTCCAGCAGGTTGCGACCGAACGACGCCAACGCGTCGGCGTCCGGCGTCACCACCGACCAGGCCCGCGGCGCCACGCGCTCGATCTGCGAGCGGATCGACGTCTTCTTGCTGAACGCGCGCGGCAGCGGGGCGAGCACGACGACACGCTCCGCTCCACGCGCGACGTCGACGTTGGCCGTCGACCGCATGCCGCCGTCCATGTAGGTGCGCTCGCCGATCGCGACCGGCGGCCACACGGTCGGGACCGCGCAGCTCGCCGCGACGGCAGCGACGAGGTCGACGCCGGACTCGGGTGTGAACACCGTGAACTCGCCGCTGACGGTGTCCACGGCGGTCACCCGCAGGTCCCGGTTCGGCCAGTCGTGGACCGGCAGCCGGGCGCGGATGACGCCCTCACGGTCGACGGTCCCGGGCTCGTGCGCGGCTCGAGCGACCCGGCCGACGCGAGCGAGCTTCGCCCGACCGCTGCCGGGCAGTGCGTACGGCGGCACGAGCTTGAGCGCGGCGATGCGCGAGAGCCGGCCGCCGAGCTCGGCGTCGGCGGGCCCGAGCTGTGTGGCGTAGAGCTCGGGCAGCGACAGCCCGTTAGTCACCTGCGCGCCCACCACCGAGCCGGCGGACGTCCCCACGACGATGTCGGCGTCGGTCAGGTCCACCCCCGCTTCGGCGAGACCGGTGAGGATGCCGAGCTCCCAGGCGATACCGGTGATGCCTCCGCCACCGAGGACCAGTGCCGACGTGCCCTGTCGTGTCATGGCGCCAGTTCTAGCGGATCAGCCCTGACGTCGGCACGGACGACGACGGCCCGCCGGGAGTCCCCGGCGGGCCGTCGTGGTGATCGGTCGATCAGCGGATCAGTTGGAGCCGCCGGTCAGCTTCTCGCGAAGCGCCTGCAGCGCCTCGTCCGAGGCGAGCGAGCCGCCGGTGTCGCCACCGGTCTCCGCCGCAGCGTCGCCACCGGAGGAGTACGAGGTGGCCTCGCCGGCCTCCGCCTCGGCGGCCTTGGCCTCGGCCTGCTGCTTGACGTGCTGCTCCCAGCGGGCGTGCGCCTTGGCGTACTGGTCCTCCCAGATCGCACGCTGCTCGTCGTAGCCCTCGAGCCACTCGCCCGTCTCGGGGTCGAAGCCCTCGGGGTAGACGTAGTTGCCCTGCTCGTCGTAGGTCGCGGTCATGCCGTAGAGGGTCGGGTCGAACTCCTCCACGTCAGCGGCGGCCGCGGTCTCGTTGGCCTGCTTGAGCGACAGCGAGATCCGGCGACGCTCGAGGTCGATGTCGATGATCTTGACCATGACGTCGTCGTTGACCTGGACGACCTGCTCGGGGATCTCGACGTGACGCTCGGCGAGCTCGGAGATGTGCACCAGGCCCTCGATGCCCTCCTCGACGCGGACGAACGAACCGAAGGGCACCAGCTTGGTGACCTTGCCGGGGACGATCTGGCCGATCTGGTGGGTGCGGGCGAAGTGCTGCCACGGGTCCTCCTGCGTCGCCTTCAGCGACAGGGAGACACGCTCGCGGTCCATGTCCACGTCGAGGACCTCGACGGTGACCTCGTCGCCCACGGCGACGACCTCGGACGGGTGGTCGATGTGCTTCCAGGAGAGCTCCGAGACGTGCACGAGGCCGTCGACGCCGCCGAGGTCCACGAACGCACCGAAGTTGACGATCGAGGAGACGACGCCCTTGCGGATCTGGCCCTTCTGGAGCTGGGTCAGGAAGCCGTGGCGGACCTCGGACTGGGTCTGCTCGAGCCAGGCACGGCGCGACAGGACCACGTTGTTGCGGTTCTTGTCGAGCTCGATGATCTTCGCCTCGAGCGTCTGGCCGACGTAGGGCTGGAGGTCGCGGACGCGCCGCATCTCCACCAGCGAGGCCGGCAGGAAGCCACGCAGGCCGATGTCGAGGATGAGGCCGCCCTTGACGACCTCGATGACGGTGCCCTCGACGACGCCGTCCTCCTCCTTGACCTGCTCGATGGTGCCCCAGGCCCGCTCGTACTGAGCACGCTTCTTGGACAGGATCAGGCGGCCTTCCTTGTCCTCCTTCTGGAGGACAAGGGCCTCGACCTTGTCGCCGACGGTGACGACCTCGTTGGGGTCGACGTCGTGCTTGATCGACAGCTCGCGCGAGGGGATGACGCCCTCGGTCTTGTAGCCGATGTCGAGCAGGACCTCGTCGCGGTCCACCTTGACGATGGTGCCGTCGACGATGTCACCGTCGTTGAAGTACTTGATGGTCTCGTCGATGGCGGCGAGGAAGTCCTCTTCGGACCCGATGTCGTTGACAGCCACCTGAGGGGCGTCGTAGTCCGGAAGAGTGGAGAGCGTGCTCGTCATATGGGAAGTGATTCCTTGGATGGATGGAGTCGTGCGGACGCACGCAACCGGCTGTTTCACTGGACTCGGCCGGTGACGAGTCACTGACCGGGACACGGCGAGCCCGGGTTCGCTCGGTATGGAAGCCGGGCAGACGACTGGCGCAACACCCGAGCCTACGCGCCCGCGAGGGCACCCGTCCAACCGGGAGGCACGCTCACGCCACGCTCAGCCCGTCGAAGGGCCAGGCGTGGAGGTCGCCGGTGTCGGCGACCGCCCGGAGCAGGGCCTCGGCCCGGTCCGCGACCGGGTTGGTCCCGGCCCGCGACGCGAGGTCGACCAGCGCCCATAGGTCGGCCGCGCGGGCGCCGTCGAGGAGCTCGTCGGCGTCTCCCCCACGCACCAGCGTCCACGCCCGGACGACCGCGTCGACGTACGCCGGGTGACGCTCGAAGCGCAGCAGGTTGCCCACGTCGGTCCACGGGTGTCCGGCGTGCGCGTACTCCCAGTCGAGGACCGCCGTCACGGCGAGCGTCCGGGCGTCGACCAGCACGTTCTTGGGGTTGAGGTCACCGTGCACCAGGCACGTCCGGTCCACCGCGTCGAGGACCTCCTCGGCGGCTCCGGCCACGCCCTCCAGCCGCTCCCGCAGCGCGGCGGGCCAGCGCTCGAGCCGCGCGGCCACCCACTCCGGCAGGTCCGCGTCGGGAAACCGCCCGATCCGCAGCTCGGCGTCGACGAACGGGCCCGGACGCAACATCGGCATGCCGGCGAGAGCGGCGGCGGCGTGGCCCAGTGCACGACCCAGGTCCGCCAGGCCCTGCCCGTCGTCCCCGTCGGTGAGCCGAGCGACGACGAGGTCGCCCCGGTCCCCCGCCATCCAGGACGTGACGAGCAGCCCAGGACGGTCCGACGCGTCGTGGGCACGGCGTACCTCGAGCACCTCCGGCACCGGCACCAGCCCACGCACCAGGCGCAGGACTGCCCCATCGACCTCCGGCGCCTCCGGACCGCGGACGTCGCCGGGCGGGTAGACCCGCACCACCGCGCGCCCGCCGGCCGCCTCGCCGAGGAACGTACGCCCGGAGTAGCCGCCCGCGAGCGGCGTCATGGAGGCGCCGAGCTCAGTCACGGCTCCGATGCTTTCATGCCGCCCGCAGGGGCGGGGACCGCGCATAGTTCGGCCACAATGTGTTACTAGTGCCTCGCAATCTTGTTGCTCTGGCAGGATGGCGTCACTGCTGTGTGGATGTCTCGTGGGTCTGCATCAGCGCTACTTTCACGAGGGGGGAACGACATGCATCTGCACCACCACCGGCGGTCGAGCCGGTTCTCACGCACGGCGGCCGTCGCCATGGCCGTCGTCCTGCCGGGCTCCGTCCTGGCCGTGGGCCAGGCGCCCGCGTCGGCGGCCCCGCTGCCGGCGGCCTACTCCGCCGACGCGAACGCCGACATCGTCGAGCTGGACGCCGATCTGCTCGGCGCCCAGCTGGCCGGGGTGGCGGTCGGACACAGCCGCAGCACCGTCACCAGCACAGCCGCGGACGGCCAGAGCTCCGCGACCTCCGCCAACCTCGGCGGCGCGCTCGGCGGCACCATCCCGCTGAACGTCGACGCAAGGACGATCACCGCACCGCCGTCCGCGGACCCCGGCCCGACAACGCTCCTCGCAGTGCCGTTGGCGCCCGTGGCGCAGGTCGGCGCCATCACCGGCGACCTCGAGGCCGCCTGGGCCGGCGCCAACGCCTGCGTCCCGGCCGCAGCGGACGGGACCCGCCTGCTCTCCGACGCCCACACCAGGCTCGCCGGCCTCACGCTGGCCGACCTGCCCGTGCTCGGCGCCCTGGCGGACGTCGAGGCCTCCGAGACCCGGACGCGCACCTTCCTCGACGACCGCGGCGCCGGCGGGGCGGACGTCGTCTCCCAGGCGACGACCACCGTCGGCGACATCAGCCTGCTCGGCGGCGCGGTGAACGTGGACGTCACCAGCCCGGTCGTGCTCCAGGCGCGCTCGGACGGCACGGACGGCAGCGCCGGCTACGTGAACCCGCCGACGGTGGTGGCCACCGTGGGCGGCCAGCAGATCACCATCCCGGCCAACGGCAACCCGCAGCTCATCCGCCTGCCGCTGCTGCTCGACCCCCTGGCCAACCTGACCATCACGGCGTACGACGCGCAGGACCAGTCCACCGACCCGACCGGCCGGGCCAGCGTCGACGCGCTGCTGCGCATCGACCTCGAGGTCCTCGCCGTGGGAGCGACCCCCGCGGCCGACGTGTCCCTGGCCGTTGCGCCCATGTCCGTCGAGGCCACCGCGCCCGTCGGCGGTGTCGAGTGCGGCGCGCCCGACGTCTCCGCTCCGAGCGCCCCCACGATCGACGCGCCGGTCGACGGCTCGACGACCAACGACCCGACGCCGACCTTCAGCGGCGACGCCGAGCCCGGCTCGACCGTCGTGGTGCGCGACTCGGACGGCGCCGAGGTCTGCTCCGACGTCGCGGACCAGGACGGCGCCTGGAGCTGCACCCCGTCGCAGCCACTCCCGGACGGGACGGATCCCTTCACCGCCACGGCCACCGACGAGGCCGGCAACACCTCTCCCGGTACGACGACGACCTTGACGGTGGACACGACCGCCCCAGCCGTCGCCGTGCTGACGCCGGCCGACGGCTCCTCGACCACCGACGCGACCCCCGCGGTCACGGGCACCGGCGAGCCGGGCGCCTCGATCGAGGTCACCGAGGGTCCCCTCCCCGTGTGCAGCACGACGGTCGCCGTCTCGGGCATGTGGTCGTGCACGCCGTCGCTGCCGCGGCTGCCCGGCGAGCACACGTTCACCGCCACGGCGCGGGACGCGGCGGGCAACACCGGCACCGCCACGACGACCTTCTCCGTCGTCCCCGGCAACGGCGACACCGCACCTCCGAGCGCTCCGACCATCACCAACCCCTCGGACGGCGCCTCGGTCCAGGACACGACGCCGCTGATCACGGGCACCGGCGAGACGGGTGCCACTGTGAGCGTCAGCGAGGGCCCCTCGGTGCACTGCACCGCCGTGGTGCGCGGTGACGGCACGTGGTCCTGCACGCCGACCGCCGCCCTGTCCCTGGGCCAGCACACCGTCACGGCCACGCAGAGTGACGCCAACGGCAACACGAGCCCCGCGGACACGGTCACGTTCACCGTGGTGGCCGGTCCCGGCGACGGGGACGGCGACGGCCTGCCCAACCAGCAGGAAGGGCCGGTCGGCACCAGCCCGCAGGACCCGGACAGTGACGACGACGGGCTGAGCGACGGCGCGGAGGTCAACACGCACCACACCGACCCGCTCGACGCCGACACCGACAACGACGGCCTCACCGACGGCGCCGAGATCAACACGCACCACACCGACCCGCTCGACGCCGACACCGACAACGACGGCCTCACCGACGGCGCGGAGGTCAACGGCGTCAAGATCCGCGAGAAGTTCCGCATCTGCGGCCAGAAGGCCCGCAAGTCGATCACCGTGCGGACCGACCCGCTGCGCAAGGACACCGACAAGGACGGCCTGCGTGACGGCAAGGAGGTCAAGGGCTACAAGATCAAGCAGAAGGTGAAGACCCGCAAGGGGACGTTCATCATCGGCCTGACCCGGTCCAACCCCACGAAGAAGGACACCGACCGCGACGGCCTCAAGGACAAGGTCGAGATGACCGGCAAGGCCAACAAGCGGTTCAAGAAGGCGAAGACCGACCCGAGCAAGTGCGACACCGACCAGGGCGGCATCTCCGACGGCGCCGAGGTCAAGGCACGGTCCAACCCCGCGGACGTGAAGTCCGGCCCGCGCCACCCGCTGGGTCGACGCACGTTCGGCTGACGTCGCATCACTCCTACGGAGCCGGCGCCCCCGGCCGGCCTCTGTGCCGGGGCCCGGCCCCCGTGTCGGGGCGGGCGACGCCCCCGGGGCCGGGG
>NZ_JAFMSX010000006.1:0-2820 GCF_017916425.1 Nocardioides sp. SYSU D00065
TTGTGGGTGGGTGCTGGTGATGGTCGCGGTTTCTTTGACAATGATTCTGACAGATGTCAGTTTTGTTCAGTCAGGGGATGTGGCTCTTATTGATAGTCGCTGCCTGCCTGTTGGTGGGTGGTTGATGGTTTTCGATGGAGAGTTTGATCCTGGCTCAGGACGAACGCTGGCGGCGTGCTTAACACATGCAAGTCGAGCGGAAAGGCCCCTTCGGGGGTACTCGAGCGGCGAACGGGTGAGTAACACGTGAGTAATCTGCCCTGCGCTTCGGGATAGCCACCGGAAACGGTGATTAATACCGGATATGACCAGTTCTCGCATGGGGGTTGGTGGAAAGTTTTTCGGCGCAGGATGTGCTCGCGGCCTATCAGCTTGATGGTGAGGTAATGGCTCACCATGGCTTCGACGGGTAGCCGGCCTGAGAGGGTGACCGGTCACACTGGGACTGAGACACGGCCCAGACTCCTACGGGAGGCAGCAGTGGGGAATATTGGACAATGGGCGGAAGCCTGATCCAGCAACGCCGCGTGAGGGATGACGGCCTTCGGGTTGTAAACCTCTTTCAGTACCGACGAAGCGCAAGTGACGGTAGGTACAGAAGAAGCACCGGCCAACTACGTGCCAGCAGCCGCGGTAATACGTAGGGTGCGAGCGTTGTCCGGAATTATTGGGCGTAAAGGGCTCGTAGGCGGTTTGTCGCGTCGGGAGTGAAAACGCCGTGCTTAACACGGCGCTTGCTTTCGATACGGGCAGACTGGAGGTATGCAGGGGAGAACGGAATTCCTGGTGTAGCGGTGAAATGCGCAGATATCAGGAGGAACACCGGTGGCGAAGGCGGTTCTCTGGGCATTACCTGACGCTGAGGAGCGAAAGTGTGGGGAGCGAACAGGATTAGATACCCTGGTAGTCCACACCGTAAACGTTGGGCGCTAGGTGTGGGATCCATTCCACGGGTTCCGTGCCGCAGCTAACGCATTAAGCGCCCCGCCTGGGGAGTACGGCCGCAAGGCTAAAACTCAAAGGAATTGACGGGGGCCCGCACAAGCGGCGGAGCATGCGGATTAATTCGATGCAACGCGAAGAACCTTACCTGGGTTTGACATACACCCTGCCGCTCCAGAGATGGGGCTTCTTTTGGGGGTGTACAGGTGGTGCATGGCTGTCGTCAGCTCGTGTCGTGAGATGTTGGGTTAAGTCCCGCAACGAGCGCAACCCTCGTTCTATGTTGCCAGCACGTTATGGTGGGGACTCATAGGAGACTGCCGGGGTCAACTCGGAGGAAGGTGGGGATGACGTCAAGTCATCATGCCCCTTATGTCCAGGGCTTCACGCATGCTACAATGGCCGGTACAAAGGGCTGCGATCCCGTAAGGGGGAGCGAATCCCAAAAAGCCGGTCTCAGTTCGGATTGGGGTCTGCAACTCGACCCCATGAAGTCGGAGTCGCTAGTAATCGCAGATCAGCAACGCTGCGGTGAATACGTTCCCGGGCCTTGTACACACCGCCCGTCACGTCACGAAAGTCGGCAACACCCGAAGCCGGTGGCCCAACCCTTGTGGAGGGAGCCGTCGAAGGTGGGGCTGGCGATTGGGACGAAGTCGTAACAAGGTAGCCGTACCGGAAGGTGCGGCTGGATCACCTCCTTTCTAAGGAGCACACGCCCCGACCGCTGGCGAATGTCCGGTGGCGCATGGTGGTGTTCACTAGTGGAATCGTCGATGCTGTGACTGTTGCCGGTGTGATGCTGGTGGTGGTTGTGGTTCGTTCTGCCCAGCGTTGGTTGGGGGGACGGTCAAGCACACTGTTGGGTCCTGAAGGATCAGCCGCGAGGTCTGCCCTGAGTGTGGGGTGGGTTGAGTGTGTTGGGCTTCTGGTCCTCCCTTTGTCTGCTGGCTCTTCGGGGTCGGTGGGTGTTGGTGGGGTTGTTGTTTGAGATCTGCATAGTGGACGCGAGCATCTTTAGCAGTCGCGCAGCATCGGTTCGCTGGTGGTGTGTGATTGTGTTTGCTGGCCTGCTCCTTTGATTGGGGGGTGGGCTGGTGTGTTTCTTCGTGTGTGTTGTTTTGACGTTGTTGAGACAAGCTATGAAGGGCACATGGTGGATGCCTTGGCATCAAGAGCCGATGAAGGACGTTGGAGCCTGCGATAAGCCCTGGGGAGTTGGCAACCAAGCTGTGATCCGGGGGTGTCCGAATGGGGAAACCCAGCACGAGTCATGTCGTGTTACCCGCATCTGAACACATAGGGTGTGTGGAGGGAACGTCGGGAAGTGAAACATCTCAGTACCGACAGGAAGAGAAAACAACAGTGATTCCGAGAGTAGTGGCGAGCGAAATCGGATGAGGCTAAACCGCGATTGTGTGATACCCGGCAGGGGTTGCAGTCGTGGGGTCGTGGGACCGTTCAGTTGAGTCTGCCGGCTCAGCACAGAGTAAGAAACCAGTGTGGAAGTCGAAGCCGGTTGGAAAGCCGTACCGTAGAGGGTGATAGGCCCGTAGACGTAATGCACTGGCTCTGGAGCGTGTTCCCAAGTAACACGGAACCCCTGAAATTCCGTGTGAATCTGGCGGGACCACCCGTTAAGCCTAAATACTCCTTGATGACCGATAGCGGACAAGTACCGTGAGGGAAAGGTGAAAAGTACCCCTGGCGGGGAGTGAAATAGTACCTGAAACCGTGTGCCTACAATCCGTCGGAGCTTGCCCCTTGTGGGTGGGTGACGGCGTGCCTTTTGAAGAATGAGCCTGCGAGTTTGCGGTGTGTTGCGAGGTTAACCCGTGTGGGGAAGCCGTAGCGAAAGCGAGTCCGAACAGGGCGCTT
>NZ_JAFMSX010000006.1:2915-5555 GCF_017916425.1 Nocardioides sp. SYSU D00065
GATTCAGTAGCGCGCTCAAGACCCGAAGCGAAGTGATCTATCCATGGGCAGGTTGAAGCGTCGGTAAGACGACGTGGAGGACCGAACCCACTTAGGTTGAAAACTGAGGGGATGACCTGTGGATAGGGGTGAAAGGCCAATCAAACTTCGTGATAGCTGGTTCTCCCCGAAATGCATTTAGGTGCAGCGTTGCGTGTTTCTTGCCGGAGGTAGAGCACTGGATAGCCGATGGGCCCTACCAGGTTACTGACGTTAGCCAAACTCCGAATGCCGGTAAGTGAGAGCGCAGCAGTGAGACTGCGGGGGATAAGCTCCGTAGTCGAGAGGGAAACAGCCCAGACCATCAGCTAAGGCCCCTAAGCGGTGACTAAGTGGAAAAGGATGTGGAGTCGCATTGACAACCAGGAGGTTGGCTTGGAAGCAGCCACCCTTGAAAGAGTGCGTAATAGCTCACTGGTCAAGTGATTCCGCGCCGACAATGTAGCGGGGCTCAAGTCATCCGCCGAAGCTATGGCATTCAGCGAATACATCAGCATCGACTTGATCGGTGTTCAGTGCGCTGGATGGGTAGGGGAGCGTCGTGTGGGCAGTGAAGCGTCGGAGTGATCCAGGCGTGGAGGCCACACGAGTGAGAATGCAGGCATGAGTAGCGAATCACGGGTGAGAAACCCGTGCGCCGAATGATCAAGGGTTCCAGGGTCAAGCTAATCTGCCCTGGGTAAGTCGGGACCTAAGGCGAGGCCGACAGGCGTAGTCGATGGACAACGGGTTGATATTCCCGTACCGGCGAAGTTGCGCCCATGACGAACCCGGTGATGCTAACCACCCGAAACCCATCGGACCGGACCCTTCGGGGCGAGGCTGGTGGGCGGAGCGTGGGACCCGAGCTGGTAGTAGTCAAGCGATGGGGTGACACAGGAAGGTAGCCCAGCCACAGCGATGGTTGTCTGTGGGCAAGCGTGTAGGACGTGGTGTAGGCAAATCCGCACCATCCACTTCAGTGTGGAGTCTGAGACGTGACGCGGAGCCTTATTGGCGAAGTGGGTGATCCTATGCTGTCGAGAAAAACCTCTAGCGAGCAACGAGCCGCCCGTACCCCAAACCGACTCAGGTGATCAAGTAGAGAATACTAAGGCGATCGAGACAACCATGGTTAAGGAACTCGGCAAAATGCCCCCGTAACTTCGGGAGAAGGGGGGCCGGATCCGTGAACCCACTTGCTGGGGGAAGCGGTGATGGCCGCAGAGACCAGGGGAAAGCGACTGTTTACTAAAAACACAGGTCCGTGCGAAGTTGTAAGACGATGTATACGGACTGACTCCTGCCCGGTGCTGGAAGGTTAAGAGGACCGGTTAGACCACTTGTGGTCGAAGC
The DNA here is from genome assembly GCF_017916425.1 of Nocardioides sp. SYSU D00065. GTDB lineage: Bacteria > Actinomycetota > Actinomycetes > Propionibacteriales > Nocardioidaceae > Nocardioides. Next base: position 4,290 of record NZ_JAFMSX010000006.1, read on the forward strand.
TGAGAATTTAAGCCCCAGTAAACGGCGGTGGTAACTATAACCATCCTAAGGTAGCGAAATTCCTTGTCGGGTAAGTTCCGACCTGCACGAATGGAGTAACGACTTTCCCACTGTCTCAACCATGGACTCGGCGAAATTGCACTACGAGTAAAGATGCTCGTTACGCGCGGCAGGACGGAAAGACCCCGGGACCTTTACTATAGTTTGGTATTGGTGTTTGGTACGGCTTGTGTAGGATAGGTGGGAGACTGTGAAACCCTCACGCCAGTGGGGGTGGAGTCAACGTTGAAATACCACTCTGGTCGTACTAGATGTCTAACCTAGGTCCGTTATCCGGATCAGGGACAGTGCCTGATGGGTAGTTTAACTGGGGCGGTTGCCTCCTAAAATGTAACGGAGGCGCTCAAAGGTTCCCTCAGCCTGGTTGGCAATCAGGTGGCGAGTGTAAGTGCACAAGGGAGCTTGACTGTGAGACAGACATGTCGAGCAGGGACGAAAGTCGGAACTAGTGATCTGGCCACGGCATGTGGAAGCGTGGTCACTCAACGGATAAAAGGTACCCCGGGGATAACAGGCTGATCTTCCCCAAGAGTCCATATCGACGGGATGGTTTGGCACCTCGATGTCGGCTCGTCGCATCCTGGGGCTGGAGTAGGTCCCAAGGGTTGGGCTGTTCGCCCATTAAAGCGGCACGCGAGCTGGGTTTAGAACGTCGTGAGACAGTTCGGTCCCTATCCGCCGCGCGCGCAGGAAACTTGAGAAAGGCTGTCCCTAGTACGAGAGGACCGGGATGGACGAACCTCTGGTGTGCCAGTTGTCCCGCCAGGGGCACGGCTGGTTGGCTACGTTCGGAAGTGATAACCGCTGAATGCATCTAAGCGGGAAGCACGTTTCAAGATGAGGTTTCCCACCCAATAATGGGGTAAGGCCCCCCACAGAACATGGGGTTGATAGGCCGGAGGTGTACAGCAGTAATGCCCAGCCGACCGGTACTAATAGGCCGAGGGCTTGTCCCAACCACGTACAAGACCACACACACGAGTGCAGGCTTGTGCCACACGCGCAAACGAACACAAGATGTTCGCGTCCACTACGCAGTTCCCAACCAACAAACCCACAGGTTTGTGAGGGTTGACAAAGTTACGGCGGCCATAGCGAAACGGGAAACACCCGGTCCCATACCGAACCCGGAAGTTAAGCCTTTCAGCGCCGATGGTACTGCAACCGAGAGGTTGTGGGAGAGTAGGACGCCGCCGGACATACCTT
>NZ_JAFMSX010000007.1 GCF_017916425.1 Nocardioides sp. SYSU D00065
GATCCCCGGCTAGCTGTACTGATCGGGCACGTTGGTCGAGATCGTGTGACGACACGATCTGAATGAGCTTGGAAGGCGAAGACCTCCGGGCGTGGAGTGGAGCTGTCTAAGGAACCGCTCCGACACCCTGGAGGTCTTCGTGTCCCACGCTAACGCTGCACTGACCGCACGCGCCCGCTTGAGGTTGGCGCGCCTTATCGTCGAGCAGGGCTGGCCCATCGCTCGAGCCGCCGAGCGCTACGACGTGTCATGGCCGACCGCGAAGCGGTGGGCCGACAGGTACCGCCACCTCGGACCGACTGGCATGAACGACGCATCGTCACGCCCCCACCGCTCCCCAAACAAGGTGCCGCAGCCGGTGGTGCGCAAGATCGTGCACCTGCGGTGGAAGCACCGCCTCGGTCCGGTGCAGATCGCCGACCGCGTCGGCCTGGCACCCTCGACGGTTCACAAGGTGCTGGTCAGGTGCCGGCTCAACCGGCTCACCCACGTCGATCGAGCCACCGGTGAGCCGATCCGCCGCTACGAGCACGACCACCCCGGTTCACTGATCCACGTCGATGTGAAGAAGCTCGGCAACATCCCCGACGGTGGCGGCTGGCGCTACCTGGGACGCCAGCGCGGCGACCAGCATCGGATCGCCACCCGCAACCGCACCGGGATCAGCAACGCCTACCGCCAACCCAAGGTCGGGACCGCGTTCGTCCACACCGTCATCGACGACCACTCCCGCGTCGCCTACGCCGAGATCCACGACGACGAGACAGCCGCCACCGCCGCCGGAGTGCTCTACCGCGCCGTGGCGTGGTTCGCCGCACGCGACGTCGTCGTCGAGCGGGTCCTGTCCGACAACGGCAGTGCCTACCGCAGTTCCTTGTGGCGTGACACCTGCGCCGACCTCGGCATCGCTGTAAAGAAAACCCGCCCTTACCGACCGCAGACCAACGGCAAGATCGAACGCTTCCACCGCACCATGGCCGACGGCTGGGCATTCAAGAAGTTCTACAACTCCGAATCCGCCCGCCGAGCAGCTCTGCCAGCATGGCTGCACGAGTACAACCACCACCGGCCCCACACCGCAATCGGCGGGTCAGCACCGATCACCCGGTTGACCAACCTCACCGATCAGTACAGCTAGCCGG
>NZ_JAFMSX010000008.1 GCF_017916425.1 Nocardioides sp. SYSU D00065
TGGGACGAGTCCTCGGTGGTGTTCCCGGTCGGTCCGAACCCGGGCACCGTGTCCGACGACGGCAAGACGCTGACCGTGCCCGGTGAGGGTGTGTACACGATCCGGCCCGACGGTGAGGTCACCTTCGACCCCGAGCCGCGGTTCACGGGCAAGGCCTCGACGGTGACGTACGCGGTCACGGACTCGAACGGCAACGCGGTGCGCTCGACGATCGAGATCACCGTGGCGCCGATCGTGCCGGTGGCGAACGACGACTCGGCGAACACGCCGTTCAACACGCCGGTGACGCTGCCGGCTGTGGGCGACGACGCTGCGGGCGACCCGACGGCGCCGCTGGTTCCGGGTGCGACGGTGTTCACCAGCTCTGCTGCGACCAACGGTGGCAAGACGCTGGTCACGCCGCAGGGCACGTGGCAGGTCAACGCGAATGGCACGGTCACGTTCACCCCGGCGCCGGGCTACACCGGCACGACCCCGGCGGTGGAGTACCGG